>DDFG01000005.1:0-706157 GCA_002337055.1 Betaproteobacteria bacterium UBA1934
AATCTCTTGCAAATTGTCAATGGTCGCCGAGACGTCCTGCTGCAACTGTCCAAAGGTACCCATGAAATCGCCGACCATACGCCGTGTTAGGTCGCCCTTGGCAAGTGCCGTCATCACTTCCGCAACCTCGTTCAGTCCGCGCTCGGAATTTTCGAGCAGCCGGTTCATCTGCTGACCTAGCAGAAGGAAGAAACCATCCTTGCCCGCGGTATCGAAACGCCGCGTGAAGTCGCCATTTGCGGCGGCCTCGACAATCGCGGCCGCTTCCTTCTCCACCATCACTTCCGCCGTACGATCACGCCATTCCGCCACTGCCCCCAGGCGTTCGCCCCTGTCGTTGATGACCGGATTGGCCTGTACGGTCATATAGTGTCCACCCAACTCGAGATCGGCCTGGTAGGTGGATTTGAATTCGGCCAGCAGGCGAGCCTGATGCTCGGGACGCTTGTGGAACCCGTCAATGTTCTGCCCGACCAAATGATCGGCACTGAAACTGGGCAACTGTTTGCGGATATCGGTTTCGGCTGCCTTGAGGGTCTGCACCACCGCCTTGTTGGCATAGATGATGGTACGCGAGGTATCGGCGATCATCACGCCGGTGGAGACATTGTCGAGCGCAATCTTGACACGGCTCATCTCGTCCGCCTGCCGCTTGGTTTCCGCAACCTCGAAACCCATTCGAGTTTGCAGTATCTGCAAGCCCTGCATGGCTTTACCGATTTCGTCGTTGCGCGTGATATCCACCGCGTTGGTGTAGCGCCCTTGCAGAACGTTGGCAAATGTATCTACCATCTCGGTCATTGGGCGCCGGATGTGCCGCGCCAGCAACCAGGCTACCAGCCCACCCACAACCAGGGCCAATAGCGCAAAGACGAGCGTTAACCGGGTGGCGCGGCTGATCGAGAGGCGAACATCTTCTTGTGCGCTGACGCTGCGTTTTTCCAGTACCGAACGCCCCTCAAGCAAGAGCTGCTTGTTTTCCCGCCACAACGGTGTTTCTTCGCTGTTGAGCAGCGACTTGGCTTCGCCTGATTCCCCTGCTTTCACCGCAGCCAGTACCTTGTCCTGAACCCTGGCTTGCCGGGCGCGCACGGTGGCGATTTGCTCAAGCCCCGCGCGCAGGCTATCGTCGCCGGCAGCAAGCCCTCGCGCGGCTTCGAGTTGAGTCTGGAACTCGCTGCGGGCCTGGTCGAGATTCTCGAACGCCTTGCGGTTAGCCGGATCGAGCACCGCGTTGCGGAGCGCCTGCCCCATCTGCAACCCCTGGGCGTACATCTCGTCGTAATGGCGTTGCAGCTTCTGCTCATTGTCGACCAGCGCGGCAAAATGGTTGCGCACGTCAAACATGCCATTCATCGCAAACGACATCGCCAACATGGAAATCAGCACCACGGCAGCCACCGCGGCCCACAGTTTGGCGGCGATGCCGATGTGCCCGACATCGAGCAGGTTACGTCCCTTGACGGCCTGCCCATACCGGATTGCTAATTTGCCTTGACGATTCTCCCGGAACAGCCGGTAGATCTTTTCCACCTCGGCAATCGCCCGAGGATCCGCCTTGCGCCGCACCGATATGTAGCCGGTCACCTGTCCGTTTTCGACAATCGGAGCAGCATTGGCGAGCACCCAATAGTAGTCGCCGTTCTTGCAGCGATTTTTCACATAACCTGTCCAGGGACGGCCTTGCTTCAGGGTATCCCACAAATCCTTGAAAGCTTCGGGCGGCATGTCCGGATGACGCACGATGTTGTGCGGCTCACCGATCAGTTCCTGCTCGCTGAAACCGGAGATTTCGAGGAAGTCGCGATTAACGTAGGTGAGACGCCCCTTGGTGTCGGTCTTGGAGACAATCAGGTGAGTGTCCGCCAAAAGGCGTTCGCGGTCGGTCACTGGCTGGTTGTTGCGCATGGCTTTCCTCGGTGATCGGTTGATTGGCACGGTAGCCCGCCGGCTTTGCCGCCGCAGGGGCCGGACGTGTTTATTCCATTGCTTCGTCGACTAGCGCCATGTCAGCGCTGGTCATCAGTCGTTCAATATCGGTCACGATCACCATGCGCGATTCCATCGAGGCCAGGCCGACGATGTACTGCGTGTCGAAAGTTGCCGAGAAATCCGGCGCAGGGCGAATTTGCGCCGCGCTCAGCATAATGACGTCGGATACGCTATCGACCACCACACCAACCACCCGCGCGCCGAGATTGAGAATGATGACCACCGTCAGCGGCGTGTAATCGACCTGCCCGAGTTCGAACTTGATGCGCAGATCGACAATGGGCACGATGGTACCGCGCAGGTTGATGACACCCTTGATGAAAGGCGGGGCCTTGGCAATCAGGGTTGGCTTTTCGTAGCCTCGAATCTCCTGCACCTTTAGAATGTCTATGGCATATTCCTCATTGCCGAGCGTGAAGGTCAGGTATTCCTGCATGACCAGGTTTTCGTCCGCCTGCGTGCCCAGCTTGTGTCCTGCTTCCATCGTCTGTCTCCCGCTGTCGATTGTTCGGCCTATGCAGCCATGGCGCCGCGTCCCATCGCGGCGATGGCGCCCGGATCGAGGATCATGGCAACATGGCCATCGCCCATGATGGTCGCGCCCGAGATCCCCGGCACGCGCCGATAATTGGCTTCCAGACTCTTGATGACCACTTGGTGCTGACCGAGCAACGCATCCACGAACAACGCCACCCGGCTGCCATTGGCGTCGATGACAACGAGTATGCCCTGGCAGAAACTGCCACTGGCCGGCGTCAGCCCGAAAAGTTCGTGCAAGGCCACCACGGGCAGGTATTCGCCCCGGAAGGCAATGACGCGCCCCTGATTGGCCATGGTCTTGATATCGTCGGCCGTCGGCTGCAACGACTCGATCACCGATGCGAGCGGCAGAATATAGATCTGGTCGCCAACGCCGATCGACATGCCGTCGAGTATGGCCAGCGTGAGGGGCAACCGAACCGTCATACGGGTGCCGATGCCAAGCATGGATTCGATATCCACCCGCCCACCCATCGCCTGGATATTGCGACGTACGACATCCATACCGACACCGCGTCCGGAAACGTCCGTCACGGTCTCGGCAGTGGAAAATCCAGCTTCGAAGATCAGCCCGAACACTTCCGGATCGCTCATCTGATCGCTGACCTGCATGCCACGCTCACGCGCCTTGGCCAGAATTTTCTGCCGGCTGATGCCGGCACCGTCGTCGCCGACCTCGATCACGATGTTGCCGCCCTGGTGATAAGCCTTGAGGGTGATAGTGCCCACAGGCGGCTTTCCCGCGACAGCGCGTCGCTCCGGTGACTCGATGCCGTGGTCGAGGCTGTTGCGGATCAGGTGCGTCAGGGGATCCGCGATACGTTCAATCAGGCTTTTGTCGAGCTCGGTGGTCTCGCCGCTGGTTTTCAGTTCGACCTGTTTGCCGAGTTTGCCGGAGAGATCGCGCACAACACGCGGGAAACGCGAAAACACGAAGGAAATCGGCAGCATGCGAATCGACATCACCGATTCTTGCAAATCGCGGGTATTCCGTTCGAGCTGCGCAAGCCCGTTGACCAGGCGCTCCGGGGTGGCATCCTGCATGGATTGCGCCGCCTGCTGGAGCATTGCCTGAGTGATCACCAACTCGCCGACCAGATTGATCAGCTGATCAACTTTTTCGACATTGACACGAATAGACGAATCGCCACTTGCCGTCGCTTTGGCGGGTTTTTCCGCGCTCACGCGAGTCGATCTGACCGGAGAAGTGGCGGGTGACTTGGCATAGGCCTCGATGCCTGGGGGGATCGACACGGAGTCGGCTGCATTTGCAATGGTCGGCAAGGGCGCAAAGAAGCCGTAACCATCGCCCTCGTCGGTCATGCCTGTCGAATTGACCGGCGGAGCGGCCGCTAGGACAGGTAACGGCGCGAAAAATCCATAGCCATCGCCCTCTTCATTGGCGTCGCCAACTGTCGGCGATGCCGCAACCGCCGCTGTCGGGAGCGGTTCAAAGAAGCCATAGCTGTCGTCCTGAGGTTCCGCCGAGGTCGGCAAGGGATCGAAGAAACCGTAAGCTGCCTCTTCGACAGGCGCTCCCGGCGCATCGTCGAAAAGACCGAAAGCCTCATCGCCATGCGCGTCTTCCGAGGATGTTTCGACAATTCGCCAAGCACCGCTGTCAGCGATGAAGTCGAGCTGGTCGGCGAACGATTCCTGCGGCTGATCGGAGGTCAGCGAAAGCTGCCAGAACCCCATCCTGTTCGGCTCGCCGGGCTGGATGTCTACCTTGAGTGCGCCGATCTCGCCCAGCGCAGCCATAAAATTGTCAAGCCCGCCGTCGTCAACCGATGCGCGAGTTGGCACGAATTCGATGCGATAACGATGCGTACCGGGCGTGGAGGGAACCTGCCCGGCCTGCGTCGCCCCGCCGGATGCATCGCCCTCCGACATCGCACGCAGGCGACGGCTTAGCGCCTCCACCTCGGCCGGATCAGCCTCACCCTGGCCCTGATGCGCCTCCAGCATCGCCTTCAGCACATCGCAACTGGACAAAAAGGCGTCCACTTTGTCGGTGGAGAGGTCGAGTTCGCGCTTGCGGATACGATCCAGCAAATTTTCCAGCAAATGGGTGGTTTCGGCCAGATCGTTGAATCCGAAAGTGCCGGAACTGCCTTTGATGGAATGCGCCGCCCGGAAAATGGCGTTCAGCTCCTCGTCATCCGGATGCTCAATATCCAGATTGAGAAGGAGATTCTCCATTGCCGCCAGATGCTCCGCTGACTCCTCGAAGAACACCTGGTAAAACTGACTCATGTCGATGGCCATGCGCCTGCTCCACAGGGTAGATGCAACGAGGGCTTCAGCCGATCACTTTGCGCACAACCTCGATCAGTTTTTGCGGGTCGAAAGGCTTGACCAGCCATCCCGTGGCCCCGGCGGCGCGGCCTTGCGACTTCATCGCGTCCGACGACTCGGTGGTCAGCATCAGGATCGGTGTTGCGGCGTACTGCGGCAGGGCGCGCAGGCTCTTGACCAGCGAGATTCCGTCCAAACGCGGCATGTTCTGATCGGTCAACACCAGATTGAAACTGCGCGTTTTGGCCTTGTCGAGGCCGTCCTGCCCGTCCGTCGCCTCGACAACTTCGTAGCCCGCGCTTTTGAGCGTGAACGACACCATCTGCCGAATTGAAATGGAATCATCGACCGCCAAAATGGTCTTTGCCATGCCTCCCCCTCCCTCTTCTCAATCAAGGGGCGCCCAGGGGCGCCCGGATAGTCTTTCTGTCTGTCGCGTCAAGGTTTCGGCGATATACCTTTACCCGGCACCGTCGGCGCTGGCAGAGCCAGATCGCTCGCCGGGGCTTCCGGCCCTTCGTCCTGCAAGATGGCCATTTCAGTCTGTCGATTCAGCACGACCACGCTGATCCGCCGATTGACCGGGTTAAGCGGATCATTCTTGTCGAAGAGCACCGTCGACGACTGCCCGACCACACGTAACACCTTGTTTTCGTCCATGCCGCCGAGAATCAGTTCCCGCCTCGACGCATTGGCCCGGTTTGCTGACAATTCCCAGTTCGAGAACCCGCGTTCGCCGCCGCCAAACTGCGCCGCGTCGGTATGACCGGCCAGACTGACACGATTGGGCACGCCATTGAGCACGCGCCCGATCTGGCGCAACAACTCGCGCGAGTAGGGTTTGAGTTCGGCGCTACTGGAGTCGAACATGGGGCGATTTTGTTCATCCACGAGTTGAATGCGCAATCCCTCGGCCGTGATGTCGAGCAGAATCTGGTTTTTGAATTGCGCCAGTTGCGGCGAATCCTGCACCATTTTCTCGATTTTTGATTTCAGGTTTTCGAGTGCTTCTCGCTCAATGCGCTTGAATTCGGCAGTGGTTTCCTTAAGGTTGATCTGCTTGTGCTTGGCTTCGATATCGCCTTGCTTGACCTGTCCCGACTGCCTCGTTAAATCCTTGCCGCCGCCCTGGATCACACTGGAAGCATCGCCCGTTCCCGAGCCCCCCTTGTTGGCCACCAGCAAAGGACTCTGGAAGTAGTCGGCGATGCCTTTCAGATCGCCCTTGGCCGTCGACCCCAGCAGCCACATGAGCAGAAAGAACGCCATCATAGCCGTCACGAAATCGGCATAAGCGATCTTCCAGGCGCCCCCGTGATGGCCGCCCGCAACCTTCTTGATGCGCTTGATGACTATCGGGCGGGTGGAGTCGTCGCTCATGTCGGTGTCGGCTCGCTAGATCCGGTTATTTGCTCTTGCGAGCCTTGATTTCTTCTTCCAGTTCCTTGAACGACGGTCGCACGTCGCTGGAAAGCGCCTTGCGACCGAACTCGATAGCGACCTGCGGCGCGTAACCCGACATCGACGCCAGCAACACCATCTTGATGCAGGTATAAATCTTCGAGCCTTCGTGTGCTTTTTGCTCCAACTGCGTGGCGATCGGCGCCACGAAGCCGTATGAAATGAGAATACCGAGAAAAGTACCGACCAGTGCGCCACCAATCATCTTGCCGAGCACTGCCGGCGGCTGCCCGACGGAACCCATGACGTTCACCACGCCCATCACCGCCACCACGATACCGAACGCCGGCGTAGCATCGGCCACTTTGCTGATCACATGCCCGGGCACTTCGGCTTCGTGGTGGTGCACTTCCAGTTCCACGTCCATCAGACTTTCGATTTCGACGGTATTCAGATTGCCGCCCACCATCATCCGCAGATAGTCGGTCGTGAACTCAATCACGTGATGATCGTGCAGTATCTCCGGATACTTGGAAAAAATCGGGCTGCCTTCGGGATTCTCGACGTCGTTTTCGATAGACATCAGGCCTTCCTTGCGCACCTTGGCCAGAATTTCGAACAACATCGCCAGCAGGTCGATGTACAGCGCCTTGGTGAAGTGCGACCCCTTGAGCACACTGGGCAGCGCGGCCACTGTTTTCTTGATGACTTTGATGTCATTGCCGGCGACGAATCCACCAATGGTCAAACCGACAATCGCCGCATATTCCGTCGGCACCCACAGCGCCAGCAGACTGCCGTGAATGGCGTAAGTCCCGAGCGATGATGCCAGGATAATGACGTAGCCGATAATCAAGAACATCAGGCACTCCCCTCACAGCCGCTCCGTGGCATCCCGCCATCGTTCGGCGCCAGTATCGGCGCCGTTTGCGCCGCCGTTTGCGCTATTGTAGCCAGATCATGACAGCGGGCGCAAAGCCCGACAACGACTTTTTTCGCTTAGCCCCGTTTCGCTGCGGAGCGCGATGCTAAACTAAGGGCCTACCTCGTCTTCCGGACAAGCGTCGTGATTCGGTTTTGCTGCCAGTGCGCCGGGCCCGTGCGGCACGAGATCCCGCCCGGTGACAATCGCCTGCGGGCCCTTTGCCCGAACTGCGGCCACATTCAATACGAAAATCCACGCCTGGTGGTCGGCTGCATCGCTGAATACGAGGAGCATATTTTGTTATGCCGTCGTGCCATCGAACCGCGCAAGGGTTTTTGGACCTTGCCCGCCGGCTTCATGGAAAACGGCGAGAGCACTGCCGCTGCCGCAGCCCGCGAAACTTTCGAAGAAGCATGTGCGGTGGTTGATCAGCTCCGGCCTTTCGCGCTGGTCAGCGTTCCGCATATCAGCCAGGTTCATCTTTTCTTTCACGGACACCTCTCCGAAGGACGTCATGCACCGGGAGAAGAAAGCCAAGCGACCAGACTGTTTTCGCCATGTGAAATCCCCTCGCAAGTACTGGCTTTTCGCAGCGTCCGATATGCTCTAGAGCGCTATCTTGTGGACCGGGAATGCGGTCATTTCGCGTTTCATGAAACAGAACTGACGCCCCAATTTTCGGGGTGATTCACAACGGGGTGGTTACAATCAATGCTTGACGGGCAACGCGTTGGCTGGCAGTCATGGCGCGACTTCGCCACTTTCCACAACCAGCGGTAGGACAAAGACGCGCTCTCGAAGGCTTGCGGGCAACTCCGCCGTTCTGGAGGCCTGCGCAAGCGTATCCAAAGCACGCCGGTCGAATTCGGAATCGCCGCTCGTCCGCGTAATCCTGAGTTGTGCCGGTAGACTGATGTGAGCGCGCCGCAACTCGATTTCCACGCGACGAAGCGTTCCCGGATGACCCGACGACAAGGTACCGAGCACTTTTGTCGCCTGCAAACCCAGTGCGATGCGGTACTCCCTCAAGCCGCGTTCGCTAACCACCTCAGCGCCTTCCGGCGAAAGCGCGTTATTGAGCGCTTCGTCAGATGGCGGCGCCACGACAATTTGCGCACTCCCGCCAGCCCGTTGTTCCGCAGCGGGCAGCGATACGATCCGTTGTTTCGGCAGGGATGCCTCGCGATCTGCCGAAACAGACCGCGTCACTCGCACACGGGGCAACACCCCCTGTTCAAACGGTGCCTGACCGGATATCGCCGTGTTACGCGGGATATCCAGCCGTGCCGGGATCTGCGAGGCCGAAATGCGACCCACGCGCTCTGGTGGCGCCGTGAGCAGCAGTAAATGCAAGGCCAGCGACGCAAGCACAGCCCAAAGCAATGTGCGCATGGCAGGTTGCGTCGTCCCGCCGGGATCAGCGCGCGCTAGCGCGGCGCCTGCTGGGACTCCTCGTCCATCTTGCGCTTGAAATAACGCGCAAAATACACACCCATGACCAGCACAAACAGAATCGTGAATAGGCTCAGCAAGCCAATGTCGCTACCAAACAAGAGTTCCCACGCCATCTCCATCTCCTCCTATCAAGAGCCGTCCGCCGGTTCGTGTGCCGCCCCGGCCGAAAATTGCTGTGATTTCTCCGCGTCCGCCAACCATTGACCAAACAGGCGCCATTGTCCGCCTGCGTCTTCCAGCGAGACGCTCCAGCGCCCGCCAACCTTTGCCGACAGTTTTCCGGTATAGAACCCAGCGCCTTCGGCGGTCAGTGTCAGCGTCTGATCCTCACCACTGCGCGTGGGATGGCTCAGTTTCATGACAATTCGATCCGGCGGCAAAAACCGCGCACCCCCTGTCAGCAATACGCGGATCTGTTGTTCTGAACGCATCAATTCGGCTTTCAGCCCCAATTCGCCCGCGCGCTTGTCGCGCCCCAACACTTGGTTGACGGCCAATCCCTGCTTGTAATAATCGTCAGAGACGAGTCCGTCTGCGCCCTTGATGGCGATCCAGGCCGTGACCACTGCCGCCACAACGACCAGGGCAGGCCCCGACATCAGGATCCACGGCCACGGTTCGCGATACCAGGGATGTCCATCAATGTTGGTGCGGATCAATTGCGTTTCTCCTTTATGGCAACAGGAAAGTTGCCTTTTCATGCACGGCCACGCTGGCCTGGTCCAATGCCTGCACGTCGAAATAGATACGGTTCGAGCCCTTCTTGCCCGCTTCTTCGGGCACCCTGACCGCCACGGTCAATTCGCGGTTGCGAGCGCCGCCGACTTCGACTTCGCGCTCGCCGACCAGATCGATTCCCGGTATGCCGGAAACCGAGATGGCGAAGCGCCGAGGGGTCTCATCAGTGTTCATGATCTTCATCATGTAGATGTTTTCGATCCGGCCATCGTCCGCTTCTCGCGCCAAGGTGCCGCGGTCTCGGATGATGTCGACCTTGAGCGGCACGCGCACAGCCAGGGACCACGCGGTTGCAATGATGATGACAATCAGGCCGACAGCGTAAAGAATGACCCGCGGCCGGAAGACGTGGCTGACAATGTCATGGTGCGAATAGTGTCGATCCAAGGCGTTTTCGGTGGAATAGCGCACCAGTCCGCGCGGCAGACCGATCTTGTCCATGACCTGATTGCACCCATCAACACAGGCTCCGCAACCGATGCATTCGTACTGCAAGCCCTTCCGAATATCGATGCCGGTGGGACACACCTGCACGCAGATACCGCAGTCGATGCAATCACCCAACCCCGCCGCCTTGGGATCGACGCCTTTCTTTCGGGCACCGCGTGGTTCGCCCCGCTCGGGGTCGTAACCGATAATCAGGGTATCGGGGTCAAACATGACGCCCTGAAAACGGGCGTAGGGGCACATGTATTTGCAAACCTGCTCGCGCAGGAAACCTGCCTGCATGTAGCAGAATCCGGCGTAGAAGAATGTCCAGAAGACTTCCCATCCACCCATGCTGAAGGTCCGCACCTCATGTAGCAATTCGCTCATTGGTGTGAAATATCCGACCAGCGTGAAGCCGGTCCACAATGCCAACAGGAGCCAGACCAGATGTTTTGCCAGCTTCAGACCCACCTTGCGGCCAGTCCAGGGTCCTTGGTCAAGCTTGATGCGCGCTGGTCGATCGCCTTCGATGCGGTTCTCGATCCACATGAAGATTTCGGTATATACCGTTTGCGGGCAGGCATACCCGCAGAAAAGCCGGCCGGCCAGCGCCGTAAACAGAAACAGCGCATAGGCTGAAATGATGAGCAGGAGCGAGAGGTAGAGAACGTCCTGCGGCCAGAGCACAAGACCGAAGAGATAGAACTTGCGTTCAACCAGATGAAACAGGATGGCCTGCCGATCGTTCCATTGTAACCATGGGGTACCGTAGAAGACCAACTGGGTAAACAACACCAGCACCCAGCGCCAGCTTGCCCACCAGCCCTTGACTTCCCGGATATAGACCTTCTTGTGTTTCTCGTACAGGGAAATCGGTTGCGGCTCGGGCGCGTTGCCCGGTTTCTCTTGCTCTGAGGTTGTCATGGCAATCCTGTCTTGGTGTCGAAATGTCATTGCCCGCACTGTGGCGTCAACGGCATTTTGACACAAATCAGAAATTTCTAATATAGAAGAAGGGACGGAACAAGTCCGTCCCCTGGCCAATCTTATTGCTTGGCGTCCTGACTCAGGCTGTAAACATATGCCGCCAGCACATGCACCTTACCATCGCCGAGGAATTCCTTCCAGGCCGGCATCTTGTTTTGACGACCCTTGGTGACCGTTTCGACGATTGTGGCCTCGGAAGAACCATACAGCCAGACACGATCAGTCAGGTTGGGAGCGCCGAGCGCTTCCATACCCTTGCCTTCTGGGCCATGACAGGCAATACAGACCGCCATGTACTTTTCCTTGCCTTTGGCTGCCAGCACGGCGTCGTGCGACAGACCCGACAGCGAGCGGACGTAGTTCGCCACTTCGTGCGCGCCTGTCTCGCCACCGATAGCATCGGGATTTCCACCATAAGGCGGCATGTTGCCATTGCGCCCCATGGCGATGGACTCGATGATTTTCTCGGGTTCGCCACCATACAGCCAATCCTTGTCGGTCAGATTGGGGAAGCCCTTGGAGCCCTTGGCGTCGGCGCCATGGCATTGCATGCAATAGGTCAGGAACATGCGCTTGCCCATTTCCATCGCCTGCTTGTCGGCCGCTACAGCTTTCAGATCCATTTTCTGGTACTTGTCGAACAGAGGCTGCACAGCGGCATTGGCCTTATCGACCTCGCGTTGGTATTCGCTGTTCACACAACCGGGATCAGCGTGCGAACACCAGCCCAGCATGCCTTTGTACGTACCCAGCCCCGGATAGAGTGCCAGGTAGACCAGTGCGAACACAACGGTGATGTAGAACAGCCAACTCCACCACAACGGCAGGGGATTGTTGTACTCCTCCAGCGTCTCGTCCCAGACATGACCCATGGTCTTGCCGGGGGTCGCGGCGCCTTTGCTTTGAACGTACAGCAGCAGCGCACAGGCAATGATGCTGCCCAGAACGATGACTACCACATAGAAGTTCCAAAACTCGTTTACGAAATCGCTCATTTGTATTCCTTTTCTCAGCGCTGGCGCGCGCCGCCAGGGGCGGCACCGGCTTCATCATCTTCCGCGAAGGGGAGGTTGGCCGCCTCTTCAAAGCGCTGGCCATTTCTCCGGCTGAATGCCCACCAGACGATTCCCAAGAAGGTCACCAGGGAAACGACCGTCATGATGGATCGCAGATCGTTGAGGATATCCATTGAGGTTACCGGGTCGTCTTCAGC
Organism: Betaproteobacteria bacterium UBA1934; assembly: GCA_002337055.1. GTDB lineage: Bacteria > Pseudomonadota > Gammaproteobacteria > Burkholderiales > Rhodocyclaceae > UBA1934. The sequence continues at coordinate 11,979 of DDFG01000005.1, forward strand.
GCCGTACCCAAACCTTGCAGGTAGGCGACCAACACGTCTTCCTCGGACTTGCCTTCGAGCGCCTTCTTCGCACCGGCGAAATCGGCTTCGGTGTAGGGCACGCCAACCTTCGAGAGCGCACGCATCTTGCCCTCGATATTCGCCCCGGCACCCTCGCTTGCCGGCGTTTTTTCCAGCCAGGCGAAAGCAGGCATGTTGGATTCCGGCACCACCGAGCGCGGATCGCGCAGGTGAGCACGCTGCCACTCGTCGGAATAGCGACCACCGACGCGATGTAGATCCGGGCCGGTACGCTTGGAACCCCACTGGAATGGATGATCGTAAACATATTCACCCGCGACCGAGTAGTGACCATAACGTTCGGTTTCAGCGCGGAACGGACGAATCATTTGCGAATGACAGTTGTAGCAACCTTCGCGCAGATAGACGTCGCGTCCCGCCAAACGCACGGCGTCATACGGTGCCAGACCGGCGACCGGCGTCGTGGTGGACTTCTGGAAAAAGAGCGGAACGATTTCGAGCAAGCCGCCGACACTGACCACCAGCAGGGTCAGGACGATCAACAACCCGACGTTTTGTTCAATTTGTTCGTGTTTGATCATTATCGTCTCCCAATCAGGCGTGGTGTCCAGCCGGCGCCAGCACCGGCACATCGTCGGTCTTGCCGCCCGCCATGGTCTTGAACATGTTGTACGCCATGATGAACATGCCGACCAGGAACATCAGGCCGCCCAGCACTCGTATCGCCCAGAACGGATAGGATCCCTTAACCGCTTCAACGAAGCTGTAGGTCAGGGTGCCGTCGGCGTTGACCGCGCGCCACATCAGGCCTTGCATCACACCGGCGATCCACATCGAGGCGATGTAGAGAACGACGCCGACCGTCGCCACCCAAAAATGCACCGTGATAAGTTTGGTACTATGCATTTCGGCCTTGCCGAAGAGGCGCGGCAGCAGATAGTAAACCGAGCCGATGGAAACCATCGCCACCCAGCCGAGCGCGCCCGAATGGACGTGACCCACTGTCCAGTCGGTGTAGTGCGACAGCGCATTGACNNCCAGGCGCCCGACAGGGTCATGATGCCGTTGATCATGCCGCCCCAGGACGGTGCCAGCAAAATCAGCGAGAAGATCATGCCAACGGATTGCGTCCAGTCCGGCAGCGCGGTGTAGTGCAGATGGTGCGGACCGGCCCACATGTAGGTAAAGATCAGCGCCCAGAAGTGCACCACCGACAGACGGTAGGAATACACCGGACGACCAGCCTGCTTGGGCACGAAGTAGTACATCATGCCGAGGAAGCCGGCGGTCAGGAAGAAACCGACCGCATTGTGGCCGTACCACCACTGAATCATCGCGTCTTGCGCGCCCGCGTAGCAGGAGTAAGACTTCCACAGGCCCGCCGGAATCGAGCAGCTATTGACGATGTGCAGCAGGGCAACGGCAAGAATAAAGGCACCGAAAAACCAGTTCGCAACGTAAATGTGCGAGATTTTTCGCTTGGCGATCGTCCCAAAGAAGACCACCGCGTAAGACACCCAGACCACCGCGATCAAGAGGTCGATCGGCCATTCCAGCTCCGCGTATTCCTTGCCTTGGGTCATCCCCAGCGGCAAGGTGACGGCGGCGGCGACGATGATCAGTTGCCAGCCCCAGAAGGTAAAGGCCGCTAGGCCATCCGAGAACAGGCGGGTATGGCAGGTGCGTTGAACGACATAGTACGAGGTTGCGAACAGTGCGCAACCGCCGAATGCGAAAATGACCGCATTGGTATGCAGGGGGCGTAGCCTCCCGAAATGCAGGTACGGACCGAAATTCAACTCCGGCCACACCAACTGGGCGGCAATGATGACGCCGACCAGCATGCCGACAATACCCCAGATGACAGTCATCACGGCAAATTGCCGTACGACCTTGTAGTTATACGTGGTTTGCGACTCCGACATGGACCCACCTCCGTGTTAGTTTAACCAGGTGCCCGACATCCCCTCTGTTGGACGGGGAACTACAGCGCGAGCATTGTATCTGGAAAAACCCTTTTTGACATAGGTCAACTAAACGTCAAGTAGGCACAAAAATGGTGGGGTTTTTGCTAAAGACTTGAAAATAAAAAAAAAGGGGTGCGACGAACGCACCCCCAACCCCAACAGAGAAACTTCCCGGAGCCCCCCGGCTCCGGATGGCCGAATTATGTCGCGCCGCACAAGAAAGCAGTTGATCTGGATCAAGCGCGCTTGTTTTTGTCGGTCGGATCGTCCAGCGGACGGCTGTCATCGTCCATCAGCACCTGAAATCCCGGGCCTTCGAGGTCGTCGAACTGACCGCTGCGCACCGACCACCAGAAGATCAGCGCAATCACAAATACCAGCGCTACCGAGAGTGGGATCAGAAGATAGAGGCTTTCCATCAGTCGAAACGGGTCCGTTGAATACGCAAGGAGTTGAGCACGACCAACAGCGAACTGGCGGACATGCCGACACCCGCAAGCCAAGGCGTTACATAGCCGCCTATGGCCAACGGCAGGGCGATCACATTGTAGGCGAAAGACCACCACAAATTCTGGCGAATCACGCGCAAGGCGAAACGCGCCCGCTCGACCCCCACATGCAGGTGATCAAGATTTTCAGAAAGCAGAACAAAATCCGCCTGCGTCCGGGCCAATTGCGAACCGCCGCCCATGGCCACCGAAACTTGCGCCTGGGCCAATACCGGCGCGTCGTTCACGCCATCACCCAGCATCGCCACCACCGCGCCCTCGGCCTGAAGTTTAGCGACCACCGCGTGCTTTTGCTCGGGACTCGCGCCGGCGCATACTTCGGCAATGCCTACCTGCCTGGCCACTCTGGCGGCTTCGGCCGGAGCATCGCCAGTCAACAGCACGAGATGCCGCCCTGTCCGTCGAAGGCTGTCCATCAGCGCAGCCGCTTCCGGTCGAACGCGGTCGGAAAGCCTGAACAACGCATGCCAGGCGCCCTCGCTCGCCAAAGCCACTACGGTACCGCCCGCCTCGCCCCACTGGCGAAGGGCTTCCGGCATTGCCGACCCCGCCAGGTCAGCAACAAAATCGGGCCGGCCGATACGATAACGCTTTCCTCCCCAGCCCCCTTCCATCCCAGCGCCGGTGACGCTGCGCAACCCCTCGGCTGCGGGCAGAGTACCCACTGCTGTATGCGCCCCCCGCAACGCGGCGGCAATCGGATGCTCGGATGCACTCTCCAGCGCAGCCGCAATCGCCAGGCAAGCCGCCTTGTCGGCTTCACCGATTGGCAGCACTTCTTCGAACTGCATCCGCCCTTCTGTCAGCGTGCCAGTTTTGTCGAAGACAAAATGTGTTGCGCGCGCCAGACGTTCTATGGCGTAGCCGCGAGTGACCAGCAGGCCATCTCGGGCCAGCGCGCCGGCCGCCACCGTCAAGGCGATGGGTGTTGCCAGCGAAAGGGCGCAAGGGCAGGTCACGACCAGCACCGACACCGTGGTCCATAGTGCCCGCTGCGGGTCTACCTGCGCCCAACCCAACACCGTCGCGGCAGCCACCAGCAGGACACCCCAGACAAACACGCCGGCCACACGATCCGCGACTTCGACAAGGCCGGGTTTTTCGGCGGCAGCGCGTTCCATCAACGCAACAATGGCAGAAAGCCGGGTGGCCTGACCAATCGCCTCGACCTGTACCTGTAACGGACTTTCGTGATTGACCGAGCCGCCGATCACGCGGCTGCCAGGTATCTTTTTGACCGGCCGGCTTTCGCCGGTCAGCAGCGCTTCATCAACACGACTCTCACCGTTGATCACGAGACCATCGGCGGGAACGGTCTCGCCTGGCCGAACCTGCACGTAATCGCCGACCACCAGATCGGCCACCATGACCTTCTCCGCTTCTGCGCCTTCCGCCGGAAGCCGCCAGGCAAAAGCCGGCTGCAATTTGGCGAGCGCCTCGGTAACGCTGACCGCCTTTTGCCGCGCCGTCATTTCCAGATAGCGCCCGCCAAGCAGGAAAAAGACAAACATCGCCACCGAGTCAAAATACACTTCACCCGCCTGCGCAAGTGTCGCCCAGACACTCGCCGCGAAAGCGGTGCCAATACCCAGTGCCACCGGAACATCCATCCCCAGCCGGCGCAACTTGACGTCGCGCCAGGCGTGACGGAAAAATGGCGCTGCTGAGTAAAACACCACCGGCAGTGTCAGCAACAGGCTCGCCCATCGCATCAGGCTCTCGATCTCCGGCGACATGTCACCTTCGCCGGCCAGATAGACCGGAATGGCATACATCATCACCTGCATCATGCCGAACCCGGCGACCCACAGCCGCCAGATAGCGTCGCGCCGTTCCTTGCCGGCGATCTGTTCGTTCTTCGCGGCGTCGTAGGGGTAAGCGCGGTAGCCGATCGCGGCGACGGCGGCGAGTATCCCGGAGAGTTTGATCCGGCGGCTATCCCAGCGCACACGGGCGCGGCGAGTGGCGTAGTTGATCGAGACCGCCAACACGCCCGGCTGCTGGGCGAGGTGCTTTTCGTTCAACCAAATGCAAGCGGCGCAGGTAATGCCTTCGAGCAGCAGCGACACCTCGCACTCGCCTTCAGCTGGCGCGCGCACAAAGCTTTTCTGGAATTCGGCGTGATCGTAGAGCGACAACTGGTCGAGAATCGCAGGCAACGCCTCGCGGGGCGACTCGGGCAAATTGTCGCGACTGCGGTAATAGTCCGTGAGGCCGTTGTCGACAATGGCCTGCGCCACCGCCTGACAGCCAGGACAGCACATCTCGCGGCGTTCTCCGCCTATGTTCACAGGCAGGTCGACGCCGTCCGGAACCGGCAAGCCGCAGTGATAGCAGGAATGAGACATGCGGCATCCCCAAGAAAAAAGCCGGCCGCAAGAGTCGGGCCGGCCTTTTTTGCCAGGTGCCCCCGTATAATCGCGGGCAGGTGTCTGGTGCTGCAGAGAGGAATCGAACCTCCGACCTACTGATTACGAATCAGTTGCTCTACCAACTGAGCTACTGCAGCGGAAGGCGCGGATTATAACCGAAGCCCTCGCGGGCGCAAACCACTGATTCGACAAAACTGATGAACCTGCTGCGCACTCTGGCGACCGTCAGCAGCATGACGTTACTTTCCCGCATTCTCGGCTTCGTGCGCGATTTTGTCGTCGCCCGCGCCTTCGGCGCCGGCATGCTGACCGACGCATTTTTTGTCGCTTTCAAGCTCCCCAATCTGCTACGCCGACTGTTTGCTGAAGGCGCCTTTTCGCAAGCCTTTGTCCCCATGCTGGGCGAGTACAGGAATCGTCGCTCCGCCGAAGAGACCAAGACGCTGGTCGATCACGTTGCCACCCTGCTGTCGCTGGTGGTATTCGCCGTCACGGCGCTGGGCATCGCCGCCGCTCCCGTCGTCGTCTGGATTTCGGCGCCGGGCTACGCCAGCGATCCCACCAAGTTCGAACTGACCGTGTTGCTTACCCGCATCACGTTTCCCTACATTTTGTTCATGTCGCTGGTGGCGCTCGCCGCCGGCATTCTGAACACCTGGAGCCGCTTCGCGCTGCCCGCGTTCACGCCGGTCCTGCTCAATGTTGCCTTCATCGTCATGGCGCTCTTCGCCACGCCCTGGTTCGATCCCCCGGTCATCGCGCTGGCCTGGGCGGTATTCATCGGCGGCTTGCTGCAACTGGCCTTGCAATTGCCGGCATTGGCAAAGATCGGCATGCTGCCCCGGCTGTCGCTGAACTGGCGTGCCGCGTGGCAACACGAGGGCGTGCGCCGCATGCTTAAGCTGATGGCCCCCGCCGTGCTCGGCGTTTCGGTTGCCCAGATCAGCCTGCTGATCAACACCATCTTCGCCACCTTTCTCGCCAATGGCAGCGTCTCCTGGCTGTACTACGCCGATCGCCTGATGGAATTCCCCTCAGGCATGCTCGGCGCCGCGCTCGGCACCATACTGCTGCCCTCGCTGGCCAAATGTCACGCCAGCGAAAATCACGAGGAGTATTCGCGCCTGCTCGACTGGGGATTGCGCCTGACCTTTCTGCTGGCTGCGCCGGCGGCGCTGGCACTCGCTTTGCTCGCGGTGCCGCTGATCTCGACGCTGTTCTTTCACGGCGCGTTTACGGCAACCGATGTGCTCGCCACCCGCTCCGCCCTGGTCGCTTATAGCGTGGGCCTGACCGGCCTGATTCTGGTCAAGGTGCTGGCACCGGGCTTCTACGCACGCCAGAATGTCCGCACGCCAGTGCGGATCGCGGTGATCTCGCTGATCGCCACTCAGGCGATGAACTTTGCCTTTATCCACTGGCTCCAACACGCGGGGCTGGCGCTGGCCATCGGCCTGGCAGCCTGCCTGAACGCGGCGCTGCTCTATCGCGGCCTGCGTCAGCGCCAGATTTATCAGCCGCAAGACGGCTGGTTGTTTTTTTCCCTGAAACTGGGCGCGGCCCTGGCCATTATGGGTGTCGCGCTGTGGTTTGGCGTCGGAAGCGAAGCGGCGTGGCTGACGTATGCCTCGCCGGAGCGCCTGGTGCGACTGACATTTCTGGTGGTGTTTGGAGCCGGCGCCTATTTCGCTACACTGTGGCTGCTGGGTTTCCGCCTCCGCGACTTCCGGAGGCGGGCCGTCACTTGAGGAGCAATCGATGAAACTGTTCAGTGCCAGTTTTTCGGAAGGCGCCCGCATTCCCCCCGAATTTGCCTTCTGCCAACCCGACCCCGCGCATCGCGTGCGCCTTGCCGGCAATCGCAACCCGCAGTTGGCCTGGCGCGATGTTCCCGAGGGTACGCGTTCCTTCGTGCTGATCTGTTGCGACCCGGATGTTCCGAGCCGCGGCGACGATGTCAATCAACCTGATCGAACCGTCCCGGCCAGTTTGCCGCGCACCGATTTTTTCCACTGGGTCCTGGTCGATCTGCCAGCAGAAAGACGCGAGATCGCGGCCGGAGAATTTTCCAGCGAAGTCGTTCCGCGCGGCAAAACCGGGCCCTACGCGCTAGACGGCACGCGCCAGGGCATCAACGACTACAGCGGCTGGTTCGCCAGCGATCAGGACATGCGGGGAGACTATTACGGTTACGACGGCCCTTGCCCACCGTGGAATGATGAAATCGAACATCGCTACGTATTTACGCTCTACGCGCTGAATGTCGATCGCCTTCCGGACGATCTGCTACTGACCGGCGCCGGCGTCCGAGCCGCGCTGATTGGACGTGTGCTCGCGGAAGCGTGCCTGCTCGGACGATACACGCTGAATCCGGCATTGACCTGAACCCGATTTCTTCAACCTGTCCAAACAATAAAAAAGCGGCCGAAGCCGCTTTTTTATTGTGCAGGATTCGCGATCAGACAATCAACGGCACGATCAGCAGCGCCACCAGGTTGATGATCTTGATCAGCGGGTTCACCGCCGGGCCGGCCGTATCCTTGTACGGATCGCCAACGGTGTCGCCGGTCACGGCCGCCTTGTGGGCATCGGAACCCTTGCCGCCGTAGTGACCGTCTTCGATGTACTTCTTGGCGTTATCCCAGGCACCGCCACCGGTGGTCATGGAGATGGCCACGAAGAGACCGGTCACGATGGTACCGACCAGCAGGCCGCCGAGGGCGACCGGGCCGAGGACCAGACCGACGACGATGGGCACGGCCACCGGTAGGATGGACGGAACGATCATTTCCTTGATTGCGGCGACGGTCAGCATGTCGACGGCGCGGGAGTAATCCGGCTTGCCCGTACCTTCCATGATGCCGGCGATTTCCTTGAACTGGCGACGCACTTCACCGACGACTGCGGCGGCGGAACGGCCAACGGCTTCCATGGCCATCGCACCGAACAGGTAGGGAATCAGGCCGCCGATGAAGAGACCGATGATGACGCGGTGATCGGAGAGGTCGAACTTGGCAACCAGACCGGCCGCTTCGAGACCGTGGGTGTAGTCGGCGAAGAGCACCAGCGCAGCCAGACCGGCGGAGCCGATGGCGTAGCCCTTGGTCACGGCCTTGGTGGTGTTGCCGACGGCGTCCAGCGGGTCGGTGACGTTACGGACTTCCTTCGGCAGTTCCGCCATTTCGGCGATGCCGCCGGCGTTATCGGTAATCGGGCCGTAGGCGTCGAGCGCTACCACGATACCGGCCATCGACAGCATGGAGGTCGCGGCGACGGCAATGCCGAGCAGACCGGCCAGATGGAATGCGACGTAGATCGAGGCGCAGACGGCAATCACCGGCCAGGCGCAAGCCTTCATCGAAACGCCGATACCGGCGATGATGTTTGTAGCGTGACCGAATTGCGAGGAGTCGGCCACATGCTTGACGGGAGCGTATTCCGTGCCGGTGTAGTACTCGGTGATATACACCAGCGCGGCTGTCAGGACCAGACCGACGACCGAGCATCCGAACAGCGCATTGACGCCGATGATCTTGCCGTCCGCCAGGGTGACGCCGTTGGGCAGCAGCCAAGTGGTGATCGGGTAGTACGCGGCCAGGGCCAGAACACCGGCGACCGCGAGACCACGGTAGAGCGCGGCCATGATCTTGCCACCTTCGCTGGTCTTCACGAAGAAGCAGCCGATGATGGAAGCGATGATGGAGACGGCGCCCAGCGCCAGCGGGTAGACCACCAGATTGTCGGTCGCACCTTCCACGCCCTTCAGCGTCAGCGCGGCCAGCACCATGGTCGCGACCACGGTCACGACATAGGTCTCGAACAGGTCGGCCGCCATGCCGGCACAGTCACCGACGTTGTCACCAACGTTATCGGCGATCACGGCGGGGTTGCGCGGGTCGTCTTCCGGAATGCCGGCTTCGACCTTGCCAACCAGGTCGGCGCCAACGTCGGCGCCCTTGGTGAAGATGCCGCCGCCAAGACGGGCGAAGATGGAAATCAGCGAGGAGCCGAAGGCCAGACCGACCAGCGGTTCGACGACATGCGTCAGCTCGCCGCCATGGCTCTTCAGGAAGGCGTAGTAGCCGGCGACGCCAAGCAGACCCAGACCGACGACCAGCATGCCGGTGATGGCGCCGCCTTTGAAGGCGACGGCCAAGGCCGGGGCAATGCCGTTACGCGCGGCTTCGGCGGTACGGACGTTGGAGCGTACCGAAACGTTCATGCCGATGAAACCGGCGGCGCCGGACAGGACCGCGCCGATCAGGAAACCGATGGCGGTTGCCCAGCCCAGCTTGGGAACGAAACCGATCACCAGGAACAACACCACGCCAACGATGGCGATGGTCTTGTACTGACGGGCCAGATAAGCGGAGGCGCCTTCCTGGATCGCCTTGGCGATCTGTTGCATGCGGTCGTTACCGGCCGCCAGCGACAGTATCTGCCGGGTGGACACCGCGCCGTAGATCACGGCGGCGATGGCGCACACCAGCGCCAAAATCAATGCGTCTGACATCTACAAACTCCCTTTTATTAACGTTGCTTAAAATCTGTTTCGCCGGGTGCTGCTGTCTTGTTGCCTGTTTTGAGCATGAAGCCGCTCAAACCTTGAATTCTCCCAGCTTCTTCGTCACCGCCGCGTTCTTGAGCCGCACATAGTCAGGTAGCCCGTTCCTGAACGGCGGTGGGTCTTCGCCCTCGATCAGGCCGCACAGATAGGCGCGACAGGCATCGGTAATATGAAAACCATCCGCAGTAATGAACTCGGGCGGCATCTTGCGCTCGACGTTGGCGACATTCTTCAGGTCGGCCACGCCAATCTCCCAGCGATACGGCGTGTCCGCCAGCCGCACGATGGTCGGCATCACCGCATTCCGGCCGGCCAGCGCCAGTTCCAGCGCCCGTTCGCCGAGGGCGTGAGCCTGATCGACGTCGGTTTTCGAGGCGATATGCCGCGCCGCGCGCTGCAGGTAATCCGCCAGCGCCCAGTGATATTTGTGGCCCAGCTTGTCCTTGATCAGTTGCGCGACCACCTGACCGACACCGCCCAGTTGCGAATGCCCGAAAGCATCCTTGCCGCCGGCTTCCGCAATCAGATTGCCGGCCGCATCGCAGAGGCCTTCCGACACGCCGACGGTGCAGTAGCCAAAGCGCTCGACACACTCCTGCACACGGGCGATGAAACGCTCGGGATCGAAGGGTATTTCCGGGAACAGCAGAATGTGCGGCGGCTGCCCTTCGCCCTCGGAGGCCAGCCCGCAGGCGGCGGTAATCCAGCCGGCGTGGCGACCCATCACTTCGAGCACGAAAATCTTGGTCGAGGTGCGTGCCATCGAGGCAACGTCGAAGCCGGCCTCGCGCATCGAGGTGGCCACATACTTGGCGACCGAACCGAAACCTGGACAGCAGTCAGTGACCGGTAGGTCGTTATCGACCGTCTTGGGGATGCCGACGCAGACCAGCGGATACCCCAACTTCTCGGCGATCTGCGACACCTTCCAGGCGGTATCCATCGAATCGTTGCCGCCGTTGTAGAAGAAATAGCCGATGTCGTGCGCCTTGAACACCTCAATCAGGCGTTCGTACTGCGCCTTGTGCTGGTCAATGCCCTTGAGTTTGTAACGGCAGGAACCGAAGGCGCCGGAAGGCGTATAGCGCAACCGCGCGATGTCGGCGTCGGATTCGAGACTGGTGTCGATCAGGTCTTCGGTCAGCGCGCCGATGATGCCGTCACGCCCGGCGAACACTTTGCCGATGCGGTCCGGGTGGCGGCGCGCTGCCTGGATCAGCCCGCAGGCCGTGGCATTGATCACCGAGGTGACGCCACCGGACTGCGCGTACAGCGCGTTTTTGCCTGCCATGATGCGGGCCTACTGAAGGGCCGCGAAAACGCGGGTGGTGATATCCTCGACACTGCCCACACCCGCCACCTTGCGGGACTTCGGCGCCTTGGCATCGCCCGTCTCCGCCCAATTGGCATAAAAAGCCACCAGCGGCTTGGTTTGTGCGTGGTAGACGTCGAGGCGTTTCTTGACCGTTTCTTCCTTGTCGTCGTCTCGCTGGATCAGATCCTCGCCAGTCAAGTCGTCCTTGCCGGCAACCTTGGGCGGGTTGTACTTGACGTGATAGGTGCGACCAGAGGGCAGGTGCACGCGGCGACCGGCCATGCGATCGATGATGTCGGCATCAGGCACATCGACCTCGATGACGAACTCGATAGCCACGCCGGCTTCCTTCATCGCCTCGGCTTGCGGAATGGTGCGCGGGAATCCGTCGAACAGGTAGCCGTTCTTGCAGTCGTCCTGAGTCAGGCGTTCCTTGACCATGCCGATAATCACCGCATCCGGCACCAGACCGCCGCTGTCCATGTGCTTCTTGGCTTCCAGGCCGAGCGGCGTGCCCGCCTTGACCTGGGCGCGCAACATGTCGCCGGTGGAGATTTGCGGAATGCCGTACTTTTCGCAAATGAATTTGGCCTGCGTTCCTTTGCCTGCGCCGGGGGCGCCCAACAAGATCAGTTTCATTTTCGGATTCCTCGGATGGGGTCGACAACATCGGCCAAAATCAGGCCGGCTAAACCATGGAAAGCTACCCGACAATCGCTTTCCGGTCAAATAGTTCGCGCATGCGGGCCGCATCTTCCGGGGTATCCACACCCGGTGCCGGCGCAGTTTCCACACAGGTGACCGAAATACGATAGCCGTGCCACAGCGCGCGTAATTGCTCGAGCGATTCGAAGCGCTCGGTCGGTGCCACGGCAAGCCCGCAGAATGCCTTGAGAAAACCGGCACGATAGGCGTACAAACCCACGTGGCGCAACGCCGGCAGGCCCATCGGCAATGTCTCTCCTCCGCCTTCCCGGGCGAAATGATCGCGTGCATAGGGAATCGGGGCGCGGGAAAAGTAAGCCGCGTCGCCATCGGCACGACACACCACTTTTACGACATTGGGATTAAAAAAATCCGCCGCATCGGCAATCGAATGTGCAACGGTGGCAATATCAGCGCCGCTTTCCGCCAATTGCATCGCGGTTTGCAGAATCACTGCCGGTTCAATCAGGGGTTCATCGCCCTGCACATTGACGACCAGCGTCTCTTCCGGCCAGGCGCGAAGCGCGACGACTTCCGCAAGGCGGTCGGTACCGGTGGGATGATCGGGACGCGTCATCAAGGCCGAAAATCCATGTGCCTCGACGGCCGCCTTGACTTCGGCATGGTCGGTGGCGATCCATACCTCATCGGCACCACAAGCCGCCGCCCGCTCGGCCACACGCACCACCATCGGCTTGCCGCCAAGATCGAGCAGGGGTTTAGCCGGCAGACGCGTCGAGGCGTAGCGCGCCGGAATGACGACCTTGAAGGCCGGATTCACGCCTCGACTTCCAGCGTACGCGCCTCGTCGACCAGCATGATGGGTATGTCGTCGCGGATCGGGTAGGCCAGTTTGCAGGGGTGGCAAAGCAGTTCCTGTTCGCTCTTTTTGTATTCGAGGTTCCCCTTGCAGAGCGGGCAAACCAGGATGTCGAGCAGCCTATCGTCCATTGATTTTCTCCAGAATGAGCGCCAGCAGTGCGGGCGGAAGCATCGCCTCGACCGGCAACACCCACGCTTCACCGGCACAAAGACCCGCGCATTTTACTGCATCCTTCTCGGTCATCAGCACCACCGCATCCGGTCCGAAGTCGAGCTCGGCGGCGGTATAGGCGTGATGATCCGGAAAGGGATGCGGCACCACCCGCAAGCCCAACGCCTTCAGCGTGGCAAAGAAGCGCGAAGGGTCGCCAATCCCCGCGACAGCGTGCAGATTGCGGCCAGCCAGATCCGCCGCCGCGCAGCGCCGGGCGGGCTCACCCAACGCTAGAAAATCGCCGGGCGCCAGATGCATCGCAAAACGCGGCGCCGTTCGCGGCGGCCACGTTACAGGGGGTTCACCGTTGCAGATCACCGCGTCGACGCTCGCCAGCCGCGCCAGCGGCTCGCGCAGCGGCCCCAGCGGCAAGCGCCAGCCGTTGCCGGCGCCACGGCGGTCGAACAATGCCAGTTCAACATCCCGGTACAGGCGGTAGTGCTGCAAGCCATCGTCGGCAATCAGCACATCCACTTCGGGATGCGCGGCCAGCAAACCCTGCGCCACTGCAACCCGATCGCGCCCTACCCAGACCGGAACCCCGGATCGCCGCGCCAGCAGCACGGGTTCGTCGCCGACCGCAATTGGGCTGGCCTCGGCATCGACTGCCTGCGGCAAAGCCGTCTGACCACCGTATCCGCGGCTGACGATACCCGGTTGGCGACCGGCCGTCTGCAAGGCTTTTGCCAGCCACAACACAGTCGGAGTCTTGCCCGCGCCACCGGCCACCAGATTCCCTACCACCACAACCGGCACCGGCACACTGCGGGCACCCCGTCGACCGCCCTGCCACCAAGCCCGGCGCAGACCCGCCACGATCACAAAGAGGACGTGCAGCGGCAGCAAAAGCCACAACGCCGGCGACGGCCGGCGTTGTTCATACCATACTCGCTGCAGCCACCCGTTCAATTAGCGAGGCGCCTGCGTGGCGAACGAGATGTGTGGGTAGCCCGCCGACTGCGCCGCCTGCATCACATCGACGACGCTCTGATGGGTGGCCTTGGCGTCGGCGTTGATGACGATGACCGGGTCCGGACGTTCACCCGCCGCCCGGCGCAGGGCTTCGGCGATAAGGCGCACGTCCGCGCCCGCCAGCGGCGCCTTGTTGATCAGCACCTGGCCGGTGGCGGTAACCGCCACGTCGATTTCGTTGGGCTGCTCGGGCGGCTTCGAGGCTTGTGCGGTCGGCAGATTGATCTCGATGCCCGAAAACTTGGCATACGTCGTCGTCAGCATCAGAAAGATGATGATGACCAGCAGTACGTCGATCATGGGGATCAGGTTGATTTCGGGCTCTTCGCGCCCTTTGCCGCGGCGGAAATTCATTGCCTACTTCCGCTCGCCGTGCACAACCTCGACCAGGCGCACCGCCTGCTGCTCCATTTCGATCACCAGCGAATCGACTTGAGCACGGAAATGGCGCCAGAAAATCATGCTCGGAATGGCGATGATCAAACCAAAACCGGTGTTGTAAAGCGCCACAGAAATGCCGTGCGCCAGTTGCAGCGGATTGGCGCCGGTCGGTGCCTGCGAGCCGAAAATCTCGATCATGCCGACCACCGTGCCGAACAGGCCCATCAACGGGCTGATCGAGGCGATGGTACCGAGCGTGGTCAGGTAACGTTCCAGATCGTGGGTCACCGCGCGACCGGTTTCCTCGATAGCCTCTTTCATCACCTCACGCGAGGCCTTGACGTTTCTGAGCCCGGCAGCGAGCACGCGACCAAGCGGCGATTGCACTTCAAGTTCGCCGATCAGCTTGGCGTTGTCGCCGTTCTGTTTGAACTCGCCCAACACGCGCTGCAACAGGCCCGCCGGGACGATGCGCGAGCGGCGCAGGGCGACAAGACGTTCGATGATGAGGGCAACGGCAATGATGGATGCCAGCAGCAAAAACCAAATAGGCCAGCCGGCGGCCTGAACGATGGCGAACACGTGAAATCCCCGTCAAAATCAATAGCCAAACATTCTGCACGGGCTGACCGGCAAGGGCAAGGGCACTATCCACAAAATCTGTGGATAAGTCTGTGGGCCTGGTGTCACCAAGCGCGGTAACTGTGCCCGGCGAAAGGGTTTTTGTGACTTTGCCAAAAAAACGGGCAATCGGACGCTGGGAACTCGCCGACCTGTCCTGCGATCAGCTTGGGCGTGGCCTCGTGCGGGAGTAGAATCCAGGCATGACTTCGTCCTTCGAATCGCCCGCCACACCTGCAGTCGGCACCCCGGCGCCGCTCAGCGTCTCCGAACTCAACCGCCGGGTCCGAGCGCAACTGGAGCAAGGCTTCCCGCTGCTTTGGGTATCCGGGGAACTCTCCAATGTCAGCCAGGCCGCCTCCGGTCACGTCTACTTCACCCTCAAGGATGCAGGTGCCCAGGTGCGCTGCGCCATGTGGCGCAACCGCGCGCAACTGTTGGGATGGCGCCCTGAAAACGGGCAGCGCGTCGAGGCACGGGCGCTGGTCACGCTGTTCGAGGCACGCGGCGAATTCCAACTGAATGTCGAGGGTCTGCGTCGAGCCGGTCAGGGCGACCTATTTCGGCAATTCCTTCAATTGAAAGCGAAACTGGAAGCGGAGGGGCTTTTTGAGTCCGCTCGCAAGCGACCATTGCCGAGCTTTCCGCGCAACATTGCGTTGGTCACCAGTCCACAGGCTGCTGCGCTGCGCGACGTGCTCACGACCTTGCGGCGACGGGCCCCGCACGTTCGCCTGACGCTCTACCCCACACCCGTGCAGGGCGAAGGTGCCGGGACGCGGATCGCCGCCGCGCTGGCAACAGCCTGCCAGGGCGACCACGATCTCGTCATGCTCTGCCGGGGCGGTGGCAGTATCGAGGATTTGTGGGCATTCAACGAAGAAGTCGTGGCCCGCGCCATTGTCGCGTCACCTCTGCCTGTAATTTGCGGCGTGGGCCACGAGACCGATTTCACCATCGCCGACTTCGCCGCCGACTTCCGCGCGCCCACACCCACCGCCGCCGCGGAAATGGCCGCTCCCGACGC
This sequence comes from Betaproteobacteria bacterium UBA1934, assembly GCA_002337055.1. Lineage (GTDB taxonomy): Bacteria > Pseudomonadota > Gammaproteobacteria > Burkholderiales > Rhodocyclaceae > UBA1934. The sequence continues at coordinate 27,472 of DDFG01000005.1, forward strand.
CGTCGCGCTGAGCCACCGCCTCGATGTGCTTTCCGACTCCCTGAAGGCCCAGTTCCGCCGCCACATTGACGACAGCGCACAACAGGTCGACTGGCTGGCTGCCCGACTTAAGCACCCGTCCGAACGCCTTGCCCGCCAGCGAGGCGAACTCGCTGCCCTGCACTCGCGCCTTGCCCGGGCGCAGGCAGGCACGCTGGCCAATGCGCACCAGCGCTGGCAATTGCAGCGGCATGCCCTGCTCTCCCAACGCCCTCACACCAAGCCGCAGAATGATCGACTAGACACCCTCGCGCTTCGTTTGCAACACGCCGCCCGACGACGCCTGGATGCCGCCGGTCACCGCCTCGACACCCTGAGCACCAGCCTGCGCCAGCTCGACCCGGCTCAAGTGCTGGCGCGCGGTTACGCCCTGGTCCGGGACGAAACCGGCGGCATCGTGCGCGATGCTGCGCAACTTTCTGCCGGCGCTGCGCTCCAACTCGCGTTCGGGCGCGGCGAAGCCCGCGCCACGGTGGATGAGATCATCCCCGCCTTGCCGGAACAACACAGTCTGCTCTAATCACTCAAAAACGGAGAAATCATGGAACATCAACTGCCCCCGCTGCCTTTCGCCAAGGACGCCCTGGCCCCGCACATGTCGGCCGAAACCTTTGACTATCACTATGCCAAGCACCATCAGGCCTATGTCACCAACCTCAACAACCTGATCAAGGGCACGGAATACGAAGCGCTCGATCTCGAAGCCATCGTCAAGAAAGCCCCGGCTGGCGGCGTGTACAACAACGCCGCGCAGGTCTGGAACCACACCTTCTTCTGGAACTGCCTCTCTCCGGCCGGTGGCGGCGCACCGACCGGCGCCTTGGCTGCGGCGATCGACGCTAAATGGGGATCGCTGGATGAATTCAAGAAGGCTTTCCAGGCTTCTGCCGTCGGCAATTTCGGCTCTGGCTGGACCTGGCTGGTCAAGAAGGCCGACGGTAGTGTGGACATCGTCAACACCGGTGCTGCAGGCACCCCGCTGACCACCGGCGACAAGGCCCTACTCTGCGTTGATGTGTGGGAGCACGCTTATTACATCGACTACCGCAATCTGCGCCCGAAATTTGTTGAAACCTTCCTGGCGCATCTCGTGAACTGGTCATTCGCGGATAAGAACTTCGGCTGATCCCGGGTATCCGTATTTCGGGATAAAGCTCGTAAATCGAATAAAAAATCAGTAAAGCGAGTTTGTGAAAAGAGGGAGCATTTAGCCCCCTCTTTTCATTGTACTTTCGCTTAGAAGCCTCCGGTCTTCGTGACCTGCTCCCCATAGTTCGTGCCACGACTTAGTAGAGAAGTCCGTCAAATGAAGGAGAGTGACGGACATGAAGAAGAGCAGATACAGTGAAGAACAGATCATCGGCTATCTGAACGAAGCCGAAGCGGGGATACCAATCAAACAGCTCTGCCGACGAGGTGACTTCTCGGACTCGAAGGTTTTACACTGCTTCGGGAAGCCTTTGCGACGGATGGTGACCTGGTACTGATAGTCGCCGCGCTTTACGATGCTCGCCATACCTCTTTCTCCAGTTGTTTATGGAGCTTGGTATAGCGTCTACGGTGCACGAAAATGCGCGAGGGGCTGGGTCAGTGCTGCAAAAGTGCTGCAAAAACCCTGATTCACCCAGATTGCGCTGTCCGGATATTGTCACAACCCATTGATTTTATGGCTGGTGCCGAGAGAGGGACTCGAACCCTCACGCCTTTCGGCGGCGGATTTTGAATCCGCTGCGTCTACCGATTCCGCCACCTCGGCCGGGTGGAGGCCGAATTATCCTTGAAAGGGGACAATGCGACAAGCAAGTGACAAAAAATGTCTTTTTCAGCGCGCACTTGAGCGCAATGCCTTCAGGTCGCCCACAATCTGCGCCGCGTGTCCGGCCGCGTCGACATCCGGGTAGGTCCGCGCGATGCGCCCTTCGGGATCGATGATGAAGCTGATGCGGCGTGCAAATTTGACGACGCCGAAGTTGTTGAGCGCGCCGTACTGGCGGGCCACGGTGCCTTCAGCGTCGGCGAGCAGCGGAAAGTTGAGCTGGTGCTTGTCGGCAAACGCCCGGTGCGAGGCGCTGGTGTCGAGGCTGACGCCGACCGCCTGGGCACCGAGTGTCGTCAGCGCCGTCGCCTGATCGCGGAAGGCGCGGGCTTCCGCCGTGCAGCCGGGCGTGTCGTCTTTGGGGTAGAAATAGAGGATCAGCCACTTGCCGCGCCATTCTTCAAGGCGGCGCGGTGTGCCGCTTTCGTCGGGCAACGTGAACGCTGGGGCTGGCGAACCGGGTGCCGGCATGGGTTCAGCACGGGCGAGCGCCGCGCCCAGCAGCATCAAACTGGCAATCAACCAACGCATGACACGCATGGCACTCTCCGGCAGGCTATACCGGCATAGAGCGTAAATGGGGCTGCGGAGTTCCGTTCAGTGCAGTTTCGCGGGGTCGCCGCAACACTTCTTGAATTTCTTCCCGCTACCGCACGGGCAGGGATCGTTGCGTCCGGCGGGCGGCGCTTCGTGGCGGAAGGTCTGCTTGCCGGCGGCGGCCTGACGGAAGGGCAGCCAGAATTCGTGGATTCCGATCACGCAATCGGGCAATGCGTCGACGAATTCGGTTTCGCGTGAGAGCAGTTCCTCGCTTTTTTGCAACTCCTCCCAGCCGGCGTCGGTGCCGTGCAGGAAGATCGGGAACATCAGATCCTTGTGCTCGTCGGCCTCCAGCAAATCCTGCCAGGCCTCTGCGTCGAGGGCGATGCCTTCGACAAAGCCGGTGCACCATTCGTCGATGATTTCGACTTCCTCGCCTTGTTCGTTGTCGCGCATGTAGGTGAGCGGCTGAAACGACTCGGGTTCCTCCATGAACAACCCGGCAATGCCGTTCATGTGGCGCATGACCAGACCGAACATGCGTTCGGCCTGCGCCGGGGATTCCCAGGTCATTTCCTCTTTGTCCCAGACCTGGGGCAGCCAGTCGCTGGGCAGATGCGTCTTGGGGCCGATGACGATGGCGGTGAGAAAGCCGTCGAGCATCGAAATGTCCATCGCGTTTTCGCCGACGGCATCGGACATCAGAAAATTGTCGAGTTCGTCGAGTTCAGCGTCGTTGAGCGGTTGAGTGAGGTCCATGGAAGGCGCCTGAGAAATAAAGTCCTATTGTAGTCGGCGCCCGGGGAAAACGCGCTCGGAAGCGGGAAAATCACCATCCTGGGAGTGCAGGGTGGCGTCTGGCTCAGAGTCGTCATTGCTGACATGAAAATGAATCGCCCCGGCCCCAGTAGACACTCTGAAGCCTTAAACTGAGGCAAAAGGAGAGGTCATGAATAGCAAGCGTTACCCGGAAGAATTCAAGATCGAGGCGGTCAAGCAGATCACGGAAAGAGGTCATCCTGTCGCCGAGGTAGCTAGCCGGATTGGCGTTTCGCAACACAGCCTGTACGAGTGGCTGAAACGCTACAGCCTTCCAGCGGTCGAGCGCCAGGAACTGCAAAGCCATGCGGCCGAGAATCGGCGGCTGAAAGCGGAGTTGAAACGCGTCACCGAGGAGCGTGACATTCTAAAAAAGGCCGCAGCGTACTTTGCCAAAGAGTCCCGGTAAGGTACGCCTTCATTCAAGCCTACGAAACGCTGTACCCGGTTCGCCGGCTCTGTCATGTGATGTCCGTTCATCCCAGTGGCTACTACGCCTGGAAAGCTGAACCATCGTCACCTCGCAAGAAGGACGATCAACGGTTGCTGGGGCTGATCAAACAATCCTGGCTGGAAAGCGGAGGCGTCTATGGCTATCGCATGATTGCGCACGACCTGCGCGATCTGGGCGAGTGCTGCGGCAAACATCGGGTTTATCGTCTGATGAAGCTGGAAGGATTACGGGCGCAAGTGGGCTATCGGCGTCGGGCTGGCCATTACGGCAAGCCGGCGGTCGTAGCCGAGAATCAGCTGGAACAGAACTTTGATGTCGAAGCACCGAATCAGGTATGGGTGACAGACATCACCTACATCCGCACCCACGAAGGCTGGCTGTATCTGGCAGTGGTGCTGGACCTGTTCTCGCGTCAGGTGATTGGATGGTCGATGCGCTCGCGGATCGACAGCGAACTGGCGATCAATGCTTTGCTGATGGCGATCTGGCGGCGAAATCCGACGGCGCCTGTGATTGTCCATTCAGATCAGGGATGCCAGTACAGCAGCCATGACTGGCAAGCCTTCCTGAAAGCCCATGACTTGGTCGCCAGCATGAGCCGACGGGGGAATTGCTATGACAACGCCGTCGCCGAGAGCTTCTTCCAGTTACTCAAGCGGGAGCGGATTCGCCGTAAAACCTATCTCGACCGCGAGGAAGCTCGCCGGGATGTCTTCAATTACATCGAGATGTTCTACAACCCGAAACGTCGTCATGGCTATGCAAACGACGTTTCTCCGGTAGAGTTCGAAAACCAGTATTTCAACCGGCTACAGAGTGTCTAGAAATGCCGGGGCGATTCAAAACAGCGTTCGTGATCGTTTGGCTTAAGGGGTTCCACCCAGCAGCGAACGGCGCCAGTGGGCAGGTCAACGAGAAGAACTGCTGCTCGCGGCAACGGCAAATGCCCAAGCCCATCCCCGGCAACTCCAAGCCTCCACGCTGCTAGCCATCGAGACGGGATTGCGCGCAGGTCGTCTGGCAAGCATTGACTGAAAGCAGGTTAGCCGGTCTAGAACAACTGTTCATCTATTCCATCACGGCTCTCCTCCACCAGTCTTCGGCGGACGTACCCAAGAACGGTGGCGATCAGAAGATTGGGTAGTCGCGCCGAATTGACCACCTGATTCACGCGCGCGATGATGCCCAAGGCCATTCTCGGCGACCGATACTCACCGGGGACAACACGGCAGACGACGACAAGGGGCCAAGTTTCGGTAAAACACATCGCGATGGACGCGGTGGTCGCCGAAAAGCCTTTGCCTTATCCCGTCTCTACGACCACAATCAACCCATTGCAGTCCATTTTCGTCGTATTGTCATACGAGTTGGTCAGCACTGATGGGTTTCGCACACTACCAGAAGCGCAGGCTAATTTTTTAAAAGATATGGAAATGCTATGTCCTGGATGCGAAGCATCATATTTTGGCCGCTGCTATTGCTAGCCACATCGGGATTCGCCCAAGAAAAAAATGGCCAAGTTCCGCCAGGGCCAGTGGCACAGAAGGGCAAGTCGGTGGTATTCGTCGCTTCAGACTTTCGCAACGGCGGAGTAATGGGCGCCTACCGAAGCTTTGAGGGGGCCACAAAAAAGCTAGGTTGGAAAATTCAACTCGAAGATGGAATGGGACAACAAGCGACTCAAAGGAAGGCACTGGCGCAAGCGCTTGCTGCTCGTCCAAATGGCATTGTTTTCGGAGGCTTCGATCCTGACGCCTTTTCGGATTTGGTAGTTCAGGCCAAACGTAACGGGATCGTTCTTGTAGGTTGGCATGCAGCCGAAACCTCTGGTCCGACGAACAGCCTGTTCGTCAATGTCTCCACGAAATCTGACGACGTGGCAAAGCTTGCAGCCGACTATGTGATCAATGATGCAAAAGCCAAGAAGCGAGCTGTTGGAGTTGTGATCTTCAACGACAACCAGTTTGCGGTAGCGAATGCCAAGGCAAACGCGATGGCTCGGATTGTTCAGAAGTGCGCTGGATATGACGGGTGCAAAATTTTATCCATTGAAAACCTACCGATATCCGACGTCTCACAGAAGATGAGATTGATCGTGCCAGAGCTTGTTTCCAAATACGGTCCGGCATGGACCTACAGCTTGGCCATCAATGACATTTATTTTGATGAAATGAACCATCCGCTGCGGGAAGCAAAACGAACCGATATTCTGAACGTTGCCGCGGGCGATGGGTCGGCCAAGGCGCTTAGCCGCATTGGTGCTGCAGTTTCACAGCAAGTCGCAACTGTTGCCGAGCCATTAGGGATGCAGGGATATCAGTTAGCCGATGAGCTTAACCGCGCGTTTGCTGAAGCCTCTCCCAGTGGCTTTCAAACTATGCCTATCCTGGTTACTACCGAAGTACTTAAGGCCACCGGTAACAAAGGCCTCGAGGCAAATATCGGTTTCGAGGCAGCTTATACAACCATCTGGGGCAAGCAGTAACATCACATATCATGCGTTCTACGCTCGCGACTAGAGTACTTCTGAGAGTGCTGATTGCCAGCATGACCATCTTCGCGCTTGCCACATCGTTGGGTTACTTGTACGAACGCAACAAAGCCTTGCAGGCCGCGCACGCTGATGCCCAGCACACTGTAAACCAGAGCCTTGCGGCTATTTCCAATTCCCTATGGCAGTACGACATAAACAGCTTAAACGTACTTCTGAAAGGCATGGTTGCTTCGCCGATAGTTGCTCATGTCGAAGTCTTTAACCTTGACCAGCCGATCACAAGCGCCAGCAAACAGGGATTCGAAGGAAATGGTGATTTAGTTTGGACTGTACCTGTCTTGGCGGAGGATCAAAAGACGGCCATAGGTTCTCTGCGCGTTACGGAGGCATATGCAGAAATAAATGCTCAATCTCTTCATTCTCTGAAAACATTGATCGTAACCGACCTGATCAAAATCATGCTTGTGGCGATAGTTCTGTTTGCAATTGTTTATGAAATGGTCGCACGAGATATCAGCAAACTAGCGACAGATGTACAGAAACTCGGCCAATCTAACGGCGTAACACAATCAGCGTTGACTCGCAGGAAACCCGGCGATCATCGCGATGAAATCGACATCCTGATCGACACCATTAATGGTTTTGTCGATTACCGCAAACAAGCAGAAGCGGCGCTCAAACAATACGAAGAAATCGTACAGTCATCCGACGACGCCATCATCAGCAAAACATTGGCGGGAACGATCACCAGTTGGAATCCGGGGGCCGAGGCCATCTTTGGTTACGCCGCCAGTGAAGCCATCGGAAAGCCGATAACCATGCTGCTTCCGCCCGGATTGGAACATGAAGAGTCAAGTATCCTTACACGTATTGCCAATGGTGAAAAGGTCAAACACTTCGAAACGTGCAGAGTACGTCGCGATGGGGCCATCATCGATATATCTGTCACCATTTCACCCATAAGAAATGGAAAAGGCGAGGTGGTAGGTGCCTCCAAAATCGCCCGTGACATTACCAAACAGAAGGCAGCGGCGAAAGCTTTGGCAAACGAGCGGGGAATCTTGCGGACACTCATCGACTCGCTACCGGATCTGATTTGGCTGAAGGATCCCAAGGGCGTTTATCTTGGCTGCAATCGGCGGTTTGAGGATCTCTTTGGTGCGAAAGAGCGAGAAATCGTTGGCAAGACCGACTACGATTTCGTGGAAAAATCACTGGCAGATCTCTTTAGTGAAAATGACCGCAATGCCATAGCAGCGGGCAAGCCATCGGTAAATGAGGAGGAAATCCAATTTGTTTCCGATGGCCATCGCGAATTGCTGGAAACGACCAAGGTCCCTATGCGTGATACCGCTGGCAACTTGATCGGTGTGTTGGGAATTGGCCATGACATCACGGCGAAGAAGCAGGCCGAGCGCGAACTCGAGCGCCACCGGAGGCATCTTCAAGAAATGGTAGACGAACGGACGGCAGATCTGCTCGTCGCCAAGGAAGCGGCGGAAGCCTCAAACATCGCAAAAGGTGCTTTCTTAGCCAATATGAGCCACGAGATCCGGACACCGCTCAATGCCATTACCGGCATGTCTCACATCTTGCGGCGCTCTGGTCTGACAGCGCAACAAACCGAAAAACTCGACAAAATCACCGCCGCCGGTAATCACCTGCTCGACATCGTCAATGCCGTTCTTGATCTGTCCAAGATCGAATCCGGCAAGCTTCAACTGGAAGAACAGCTCATTTCCATCTCCGACATCCTGCATACTGTAATGAGCATGGTCGAGCTCAAAGTTGAGGCCAAAGGGCTTAAGCTAGCCGCTGATGTATCAACGATCCCCGATGGACTAATCGGTGACCAGGGGCGACTACAGCAGGCTCTTCTCAACTACGTCGGCAATGCGGTCAAATTCACTGAGCACGGATCAATAACGATTCGTGTGACGATCGAGAACGAAACCCAGCAAAATGTCATGGTGCGCTTTGCCGTCACAGATACCGGTATCGGCATCGCGCCTGAGGCAATGTCACGCCTTTTCGGAACATTTGAACAAGCTGACAACTCCATGACCCGCAGATACGGCGGGACAGGATTGGGGCTGGCCGTCACACGCAAGTTAGCTCAGGTCATGGGAGGTGATGCCGGGGTAAATAGTCAAGAAGGTGCGGGAAGCACTTTTTGGTTCACCTGCCGACTACAAAAAAGGTCGAATGAACACTCTTTTGCAAAAACCTCGAACCGATTCGATGCCGAAGGAGTGCTTTGTCATGAATTTTCGGGTACCACGATCCTTCTGGCCGAGGATGAGCCGATCAATCGGGAAATTGCTATTTCCTTGCTGAATGACGTGGGGCTGGTGGTGGATGCAGTAGAAGAAGGTGAAGCGGCACTTAAGTTGGCACAAAAAAATGATTACGCCCTGATCCTCATGGATGTGCAGATGCCCAACATAAATGGCTTGGAGGCCACAAGGCGAATCCGTCAACTGTTGGAAGGAAAGCACACACCGATTTTAGCGATGACGGCAAATGCCTTTGCCGAAGACAAGGTCCGCTGTCTGGATGCGGGCATGGACGATTTCATTGCCAAACCGATTGATCCTGATTCAGCGTATAGGACGATTTTAAAGTGGTTGCGCGAAGGCAGGACACCCGCTTAACGGCCGGAAAACATGCTTTCGATTGATGCTTCGACCTGCCCCTTGTAGGCATACCAACGATTCAGAAGGAAGACCCGGTACAAGGCTACTCGAAATGTTGCGGGGTTGCCCAGCATCGGCAGCATGCTACCGATGCTGGGAGCCAACGTAAAACGCAGGCAGTGCTGGCGTTGCGTGGAGATTAGTTTATTTTGCCTTTTTCTGGCGACGGGCAAAAGCAGTACCGAATAGTCCCAAGCCAAGAAGCGCGATAGTACTGGTCTCTGGTACAGACTGAATTGAGTTGCGGACCAAATAAGAACCAGTATCAAGACGCACATTGTCACAGCCATACATTGCTGCATGAGCGACGCTATTGTCCTGCAAAAATTGATATGGTGATATATCAGCATCCGAGATGCCAGCTATCCAATGGAAACAGTAACCGGGGAGGGAAGGACTATCAGACAACATTCCAAATGTATAACGGATGTCATTGCCATATTCGTTGGAAGAGTGCTTGCCGTACTCTATTAGAAAACTGTAATCCAACGTGTCGCCGAGAAGTGCCACCAATCCATCTATCTTATCGAGTTCCTGATCTACGACTCCATAAACTGCTGGCGTAGCACCTGTCCATGAACCAATCAAGGCATTGAATTCGTCGCCTGAGGCATATCGCCATCCGTCATACGCACCTCCTGAGCCAAGTTGTGCGAATACCTGATTGTATGACTTACCTGCAGTGGTAGTGACATCCAACCAATCGAGTCCGGTTACTGTGTCAGTGAGATAGATACCGTGATCAACAATAGCCGCCTGTGCTGAACTCATAACTACAGCGCCAAACAAACTTGCGATATGTTTCTTACGGAGGTTCATTTTGAAATCCTTGCTGGATAAAATAATCCGGATGGATTGCGCAAATCTATTATGACCATTGCGCAGGTTGTATTCTTTAGGCGGCGAATCGGCAAGCATAAAAAATGCCCAAATTCCAGACCCATGATTTTTTGGCATTCTCTATTGTTCTAAAGATGGCCTTGTAAGTTTTCCCGACACTGGCCCACTGTATAACTTAGCGTTGTGATGTCGCATGGAAGCAGCATGGGTTCCTGCGTTCCGACGGATGAACAAGTGTTCCATAAAGCATGTTTCAGCGTGAGCAGTCGCATGACTGCCAACAACCTATGTGCTCAAACTCACCAGAAGTACCTCCGTGCAGCACTTATTGCGGCAACTACTGGTAAAATGCCAAAACGCTTGGTAATAAAGCACGTTGATTTTATTGGTGTTCGTGTTGGGCTCTCTGTATCCATCAGGGCTCAATTAGGATTCAAAATCCGCCGCCGAAAGGCGTGAGGGTTCGAGTCCCTCTCTCGGCACCAAGAACACGACAAAGCCGGCCGGATGCCGGCTTTGTTATTTGATCGGTTACCCCCGCCCCAAAAGGTCGTCACCATGAAAAAAGTAGATGATTTCAGACTGAAATTCGGCCACAAGGAATACGTGCCGATCATGATTGGCGGCATGGGCGTCGACATCTCGACTTCCTCCCTGGCGCTGGAAGCGGCGCGACTGGGCGGCATCGGCCATATCTCGGATGCGATGATCAAGACGGTCAGCGACCGCCGCTATGACACCAGCTTCGTCAAGCAGAAGGCCCAGCTCTACAAGCACACGGCGGATTCCCCGAACAAGGCGGAAGTCCAGTTCAACCTCGGCCACGTCGAGGAAGCGACCCGGCTGCACGTCAGCAAGACCATGGAAGCCAAGCGCGGCGACGGTCTGGTGTTCGTGAACTGCATGGAAAAGCTGACCATGAACGCACCCAAGGAAACGCTGGCGGTACGCCTGCGCGCCGCGCTCGATGCCGGCATCGACGGCATCACGCTGGCCGCCGGCCTGCATCTGGGCAGCTTTTCGCTGATCGAAAACCATGCGCGCTTCCGCGACGCCAAGCTGGGCATCATCGTCTCCTCCCTGCGAGCCTTGCAGCTCTTCCTGAAGAAATCGATGCGCAGCAACCGCCTGCCCGATTACGTCGTGGTCGAAGGCCCGTTGGCCGGCGGGCACCTCGGTTTCGGCATGGACTGGGCAAAGTACGACCTCGCCACCATCGTGCGCGAAATCCGACAGTGGATGAAAGGTGAGCACATCGATATTCCGCTCGTGCCGGCCGGCGGCATTTTCACCGGCAGCGATGCCGCCGCTTTTCTGGAAGAAGGCGCTGGCGCCGTTCAGGTCGCCACCCGCTTCACGGTCACCGAGGAATGCGGCCTGCCCGATGCGGTCAAGCAGGAGTACTTCAAGGCCAGCGAAGACGACATCGAGGTCAACCAGATTTCGCCCACCGGCTATCCGATGCGCATGTTGAAGAACAGCCCGGCCATCGGCGACGGCATTCGCCCGAACTGCGAATCCTACGGCTACCTGCTCGATGCCAATGGTAATTGCAGCTACATCACGTCATACAACCGCGAAGTGGCCGCCCACCCCGACGCCAAGCGGGTGCAGGTGTTCGACAAGACCTGTTTGTGCACCCAGATGCGCAATTTCAAATGCTGGACCTGCGGTCACCTGACCTATCGTCTGAAAGACACGACCAAGAAGCTGACCGATGGCCTCTACCGTCTGCTGAGCGCCGAGCACGTCTTCAAGGATTACCAGTTCAGCACCGGCGGCAAAATCGCGCTGCCAGCCTAAGCGCCTCTCCAGACGCCACCTCAAACGCCTTGCAACCTTTCCGCGCCTCGCGGGTCGGATGCAGGGCGTTTGCCCATGATCTTTCCACTACACGCTGTCCGCCCTGTGCCTGACAACGACCGCTTGCCCGGCCTCGATCTGCTGAGGAGCCTCGCCATTCTCTGGGTGATGCTCTTCCACTCCTTCCTGGTCGGCGGTCTGGGAGCGGACTGGGCGTGGCTGTCGCGCTTTGGCTGGATGGGCGTCGATCTCTTCTTCGTGCTCAGCGGTTTCCTAATCGGCGCGCAGGTGCTGACGCCGCTGGCGGAAGGCCAAGGTTTTTCCTGGGCCGATTTCTACCTGCGACGCGCCTTTCGCATCCTGCCTGCCTACTGGGTGGTGCTGGCACTGTATCTGCTCTGGCCGGCCTTCCGCGAGGCAACGGGCATGGAAGCCGGTTGGAAGTTCGCGCTCTTTCTCGTCAATCTCGACATCGACTACCTGAAGAACACGGCGTTTTCCCATGCCTGGTCGCTGTGCGTCGAAGAGCATTTCTACTGGCTCTTTCCAATGGTTGCCGTGGCGCTGCTGCGTCGCCCGGCGCTGTGGAAGTTCGCGCTGGTCTGCGGCAGCCTGGTGGTGGCGGGTGTGCTGCTGCGCGCCGCAATCTGGCGCCACGGCATGGACACGGACCCGGAATTTCTGCGCAACTGGTTCGTCGAGAATCTTTACTACCCGACCTGGACGCGCCTCGACGGCCTGCTCGCCGGTATCGCGCTCGCAGTATGGAAGACACGGCGCCCGCAATCGTGGGCACGCGCCCGTCGTCATGCCAACCTCGCTCTGGCGGCCGGGTTGCTGACCATGGCCCTGGCCTTCTGGCTGTTCTGCGATCGCGTCGGCTTCGTCGCCAACACGCTCGGTTGGCCGGTACTCTCCACCGGACTCGCGCTACTCGTCTTTGCCGGCGCCGGCCGCAACAGCCTGATCGGGCGCTGGCAGATCCCGCTGGTCGGCTGGCTGGCGGCCATTTCGTACAGCCTCTATCTGGTGCACAAGGCGATCTACCATCTGGTTCAGGCCCGGTGGGGCGACGATCTGGCTGGAAGCGGCTGGCTGGCGTTTGCCGTCTATGGCGCGACGGCGGTCGCGGGTGGCGCCCTGCTCCACTACGGTGTGGAAAAGCCCGGCCTGGCGCTCAGGCAACGCCTGCTGCGCGCGCTGAAAGCGAACACCCCGGCAGCGACCGTACAGGGCATCTCCTAGCGCGACCATCCTCCACCCAACGCCTTCTGCAACGCCACGCTGGCTTGCAGGCGCCGGTTCTGCACATCGAGCAGCGTGCGTTCGGCCGTGTAGGCCGCCGTTTGCGCGGTCAATACGTTGAGGTAGGGCACAACACCCGCGTCATACTGATTCTCGACAATCCGCTGGGCCTCCTTCGCCGCTGCGGTTGCGGCTTGCTGATGCGCCTCCTCCTCGCCCAGCCAGCGCAGCGCAGCAAGATTGTCTTCGACTTCCTGAAAGGCGGTCAAGACGGTTTGCCGGTAGGCAGCGACCGTCTTTTCCCAGCCGGCCGTCGCCTGCGCTTTCTGCGCCGACCGCGCGCCGGCGTCGAACAGCGTTAGCGCCAGACTCGGGCCGAAGGACCAGAAACGGTTCGGGGCCGCAATCAAGCCAGTGAAAGAGCCGTTCTGATACCCACCGCTCCCGGCGAAACTGAGGGTCGGGAAAAACGCGGCCTGCGCCACGCCGATCTGGGCGTTGGCGGCTTCCACCCGTCGTTCCGCCGCAGCGATGTCGGGCCGTCGCTCAAGCAGCGCCGCCGGCAACAACGCCGGAATGGCAGGCAAGGCGGGTAGACGCGGCGCCGCTTCAGGCAACTGGAGGTTGGCCGACGGCTGCCCCAGCAACACGGCCAGGGCGTGCTCGATCTGAGCGCCGCTCAGGCGGGTCTCTGCCAGTTGCGCTTCGGCCGATTTCAACTGCGTCTCCGCTTGCAGAACATCGGCCCGGCCGACGGTACCGACTTCGAAGCGATTGCGGGTGATTTCCAGACTGCGCCGATAGGCCGCGACGGTGTTTTCCAGCAACTGCCGCTGGCGGGCGTTGGTCTGGCGCTGAAACCAGCTCTGTGCCAGGGTGGCCTGTGCCGACAGCAGCGCTGCCTGCAAATCGGCCGCACTGGCCGCCGCCGAGGCATCACCGGCTTCGGCCGCGCGGCGCAGACGTCCCCAGACATCAACCTCCCAGCTTGTCGACAAGCCGGCCTTGTCGGTTTCGCGGATGACGGTGGCCGCAGTGGCCGCGCTCCCGCTCGCGCCCGCCGTCGCGCTCCGCCCCCGGCTGCTGCCGGCATTGCCCGACAGACTGGGGAAGAAGCCGGCCCGTGCGGCGTCGAGCGCGGCGCTTGCCTGACGATAGGCTGCCTCGGCCTGTTTGACGTTCTGGTTATCGAGCGCCAACCGGGGCATCAGGGTACTGAGCGCATCGTCGCCGTAAGCTCGCCACCAATCGCCGGGCGCCTGAGCGTCTTGCGGCGCGGCGGGCTTCCAGTCGCCGTCTTCCTTGAAATTTTCAGGAACGGTCATGGCCGGACGTTCATAGTCGGGGCCGACCGCGCAACCGGCAAAGAGTGTGGTCGCGGCCAGCGCCAGAGGAAGAAGTCGCAAGGTTTTCATGTCGGGCATTCCACGGATTTCCGCCGTTTACGCAAACTCCAGAGGCGGAAACGGTCGAGGTAGAGATAGACCACCGGGGTGGTGTAGAGCGTCAGAAGCTGGCTGAATATCAGACCGCCGACCACCGCGATGCCCAGCGGCTGACGCAGCTCGGCGCCATCTCCGGCGCTGATTACCAGTGGCAGGGCGCCAAACAGCGCCGCCAGCGTGGTCATCATGATCGGCCTCAGACGCAGCAGGCAGGCGCGGCGGATCGCCTCGCGCGGCTCGATGCCGTCGCGCCGTTCGATTTCGAGGGCAACGTCGATCATCATGATGGCGTTTTTCTTGACGATGCCGATCAGCAGAATGATCCCGATAAAGGCAATGATCGACAGCTCGCTGCCAAAGGCCATCAGCCCGAGCAGCGCGCCGACACCCGCCGAGGGCAGTGTCGACAGGATGGTCAGCGGATGAATCAGGCTCTCGTACAATATGCCGAGCACCAGATAGATGGCGATCAGCGCCGCCAGAATCAGCAGGGGCTGGGTCGACAGGGAATCCTGGAAGGCTTTGGCGGCGCCCTGGAAGTTGCCCTGTACGGTCGACGGCACACCAATGCCATCCATCGCTTGTTTGATCGCGGCCGTCGCATCGGAAAGCGACACACCGACCGGCAGATTGAAGGAAATGGTCGAGGCGGCGAACTGCCCCTGGTGATTGACCGCCAACGGGGTTGAGGTGATTTCCCATCGCGAAAACGCCGACAGCGGCACTGTCTGCCCGGCAGGGCCAACCACGAAGAGCTGATCGAGAATGGTCGGGCTTTGCCAGAAAGGCGGCGCCGCTTCCAGCACAACGCGATACTGATTGAGCGGGTGATAGATGGTCGACACCTGCCGCTGCCCGAACAGGTCATTCAACGTGGCATCGATCAGGCGCGTGTTCAGTCCCAGCCGCGCCACCGCCTCGCGGTCGATGACCAGCGAGGTTTGCAAACCTTTGTCCTGCGCGTCGGTATTGACGTCCACCAGTTCGGGCAACTGGCTCATCGCCTTTCTCACCGCGGGTTCCCACTTGCGCAGTTCCTCGATATCGTCGGCGAGCAGGGTGTATTGGTACTGGGCGTTGCCCATACGGCCACCGATGCGGATATCCTGCGCCGATTGCAGATACAGGGTCGCGCCCGGTTCTCGCGCCAGCTTGCCGCGCAGGCGACCGATGATCTTGTCGGCGGAAAGGTAATCGCGCTCGGCCAGTGGCTTCAGCGCAATGAACATGTTGCCGCTGTTGCGTTGGCCGCCGCCGGTGAATCCGACCACGGTCGCCACGGCCGGGTCCTGCCCGACGATGTCGACAAAGGCAGCCAGTTTGGAGCGCATGGCCTGGAACGAGATTGCCTGATCCGCCTGAATCATGCCCATGATGCGGCCGGTATCCTGCTGCGGGAAAAAGCCCTTGGGCACGGCGCCGTAGAGCCAGATGTTGGCGGCAATGGTCAGCGCAAGGGCCAGCATCGTCGTCTTGCCGTGCGCCAGCGCCCAATCGAGCGAGCGCGCATAACCGCGCACAAACCAGGCGCCGAAGCGTTCGAGCCGGCCGGGATCGCGCTCGGGACGCGGCTTGAGCAGGCGCGCGCACATCATCGGCGTGGTGGTCAGCGACACCACCAGCGACACCAGAATGGCCGCCGACAGGGTAAAGGCAAATTCACGGAAAAGGCGGCCGATGATACCGCCCATCAGCAGAATAGGCAGGAAGACGGCGATCAGCGACAGGCTCATCGAGACCACTGTAAACCCCACCTCGCGCACCCCGGCCAGCGCCGCCGGGAACGGCGCCTCGCCCGCTTCGATACGGCGCGAGATGTTTTCCAGCACCACCACTGCGTCGTCGACGACGAACCCGGTGGCGATGGTCAGCGCCATCAGCGACAGGTTGTTCAGCGAGAACCCGGCCAGATACATGATGGCGAAGGTGCCGAGCAGCGACACCGGCACCGCCACGCTGGGAATCAGCGCAGCACGGCCATTGCGCAGGAACAGGAAGACCACCATGACCACTAGCGCCACGGCGATGACCAGGGTTCGCTCCACCTCGCGCAACGAGGCACGGATGGTCGGCGTGCGGTCCATCGAGACATCGAGATCGATGGCGGCGGGAATGGCGGCGCGCAGCATCGGCAGCAACTGATAGACGCGGTCTACCGTTTCAATAATGTTGGCACCCGGTTGGCGGTTGAGGATCAGCATCACCGCCGGCTTGCCGTTGGCGAGGCCCGCATTTCTGACGTCCTGCACCGAATCTTCGACCTTGGCGACATCGGCCAGTCGCACCGCCGCGCCATTCTTCCACGAGACAATCAGCGGCGCGTAGTCTGCGGCGCGCGTCGCCTGGTCGTTGGCATGCAGTTGCCAGCGTTTTTCAGCCTCCTCCACCGCGCCCTTGGGCCGGTTGACGTTGGTGGCCGCAATCGCCGTGCGAACCTCTTCGACGCCGATACCGTTCCTGGTCAGCGCCTGCGGATCGAGTTCGACCCGCACCGCCGGCAGCGAGCCGCCACCGACCGTCACCTGCCCAATACCCGGCACCTGCGATATTTTTTGCGCCAGCACGGTCGAGGCCACGTCGTACATCTGGCCGCGCGTCATCGCCTCCGAGGTCATCGCCAGGATCATGATCGGCGCGTCGGCCGGGTTGACCTTGCGATACAGCGGATTGCTCGGCATCCCGGTCGGCAGCAGCGTCCGTGCCGCATTCAGCGCCGCCTGCACATCGCGCGCGGCGCCGTCGATATTGCGCGAGAGGTCGAATTGCAGCGTGATGCGGGTATTGCCGAGCGAGCTCGACGAGGTGATTTCAGTCACCCCGGCGATGGTGCCGAGCGAACGTTCGAGCGGCGTCGCCACCGTCGCCGCCATGGTTTCCGGGCTGGCGCCGGGTAGCGACGCGGTGACCGAAATGGTCGGAAAATCCACCTGCGGCAACGGCGACACCGGCAACAGGCGAAAGGCGAGCACACCAACCAGCGCTATGCCGATGGTCAGCAGCGTGGTCGCCACCGGCCGGTGGATGAAGGCGCCCAAACTCATGTCTCGGGCGGCTCCTCGCCCTTGAGACGGCGCGCCAGCCGGTCGAATGCCAGATAGATGACCGGGGTGGTGAAGAGCGTTAACACCTGACTGACCAGCAGGCCGCCGACCATGGTGATGCCGAGCGGCTGGCGCAGCTCGGAACCGACCCCCTGGCCGAGCATCAACGGCAGGGCTGCAAATAGCGCCGCGAAGGTGGTCATCAGAATGGGCCGCAGACGCAGCAGACAGGCTTCGTAAATCGCTTCGCGCGGCGGTCTGCCCTGCTCGCGCTCGGCCGCCAGCGCGAAGTCGACCATCATGATGGCGTTCTTCTTGACGATACCGATCAGCAGGATGATGCCGATCACCGCAATGACGCCCAATTCGCGCCCGGAGACCAGCAGGGCGAGCAAGGCGCCGACGCCGGCCGAGGGCAGCGTCGAGAGGATGGTGACCGGATGGATATAGCTCTCGTAGAGCACGCCAAGCACGATGTACATGGTGACGATGGCGGCGATGATCAGCCAGACCATGTTCGACAACGAGCCCTGGAAGGCCTGCGCCGTGCCCTGGAAGCTGGTCTTCATGCCTGCCGGCAGATCGAGCGCGTCGGCTTCGGCACGGATCGCCTCCACCGCGTCGCCCAGCGCTACGCCCGGCGCCAGGTTAAAGGAGATGGTGACCGCCGGGAACTGACCGCTGTGATTGACCGCCAGGCTGGCGCGCCGCTCGCTGATCCGCGCCACGGCGGCCAGCGGCACCCGCCCGCCGGAAGCGGAAACGAGATAGATACCCTCCAGCGCCTGCGGGCCGATCTGGAATTCCGGCTTCACTTCCAGCACTACCCGGTAGAGATTGGATTGCGTGAAGATGGTCGAGACGAGACGCTGGCCGAAGGCGTTGTACAAGGCGTTGTCGATGGTGCTGACGGTCACCCCGAGCCGGCCCGCCGCGTCGCGGTCGATATCGACATAGGCTTGCAGGCCGTCGGTCTGCTGGTCGCTGGCGAGGTCGGCCAGTTGCGGCAGTTTGTGCAGGCGCTCCAGCAGGCGCGGTGCGGTTTGCGAGAGTTCGTCCGGATTGGCGTGCTCCAGCGTGAACTGGTATTGCGTCCGGCTCACCCGGCTGTCGATGGTCAGATCCTGCACCGGCTGCATGTACATGGCGATACCCGGCACCTGCGCCACCTTGTCCTGCAAGCGGCGGATAACGCCGCTGGCGTCGCGGTCGCGCTTGGCCTTGGACTTCAGGTTGATCAGCATGCGACCAGCATTGAGGGTCGCATTGGCGCCGTCGACCCCGATAAAGGAAGAGACACTCTCGACTGCTGCGTCTTGCAGCACCACCTCGGCCAGGGCCCGCTGCCGTTCGTTCATGGCGGCGAACGAGACCGACTGCGGCGCTTCGGTCACTGCCTGGATGGCGCCGGTATCCTGCACTGGGAAGAAACCCTTGGGTACAAAGATGTAGAGCAGCACCGTCAGCACCAGCGTGCCGATGGCCACCCACAGCGTTGCGCGCTGGCGATCGAGCACCCAGTTCAGCGCCTCGCCGTAGCGGGCGATCAGACGCTCGAAGAAGTCATGGCTGGCGCGGGCGAAGCGGCTTTCCTGCTCGGCCGGCTGATGCCTGAGCAGGCGCGCGCACATCATCGGCGTCAGGGTCAGCGAGACCACCGCCGAAATCAGAATGGAGACGGCCAGCGTGATGGCGAACTCGTGGAACAGACGGCCGACCACATCGCCCATGAAGAGCAGCGGGATCAGCACCGCGATCAGCGAGAAGGTCAGCGAGATGATGGTGAAACCGATCTGCCCGGCGCCTTTCAGCGCAGCCTGCAAGGGCGGCTCGCCCTCTTCGACGTAGCGGGCAATGTTCTCGATCATCACGATGGCGTCATCGACTACAAAGCCGGTGGCAATCACCAGTGCCATCAGGGTCAGGTTGTTGATCGAGAAGCCGGTCAGGAACATGATCCCGAAGGTGCCGACCAGCGACAGCGGTACCGCGACGCTGGGAATAACCGTCGCAGGCAGGTTACGGAGAAACAGGAAAATGACCAGCACAACCAGCACGATGGCCGAGACCAGCTCGGTGCGAACATCGTCGATGGCGGCGCGGATGGTCACCGTGCGGTCGGTGAGCAACTGCACATCTATCGAGCCGGGCAGCGTGGCCTGCAACTGCGGCAAGAGCCTCTTGATGCGATCGACCGTCTCGATAACGTTGGCGCCCGGCTGACGCTGAATGTTCAGGATCACCGCCGGCTGCAGATCGGCCCACGCGGCGAGACGGTCGTTCTCGGCGCCGTCGATCACATCGGCGATGTCGCCGATGCGGATGGGCGCGCCATTCTTCCAGGCGATGATCAGCGACTTGTATTCGTCCGGCGAGCGCAGCTGATCGTTAGCATCGATGGTCGAGGCACGCGCCGGGCCGTCGAAGCTGCCCTTGGCCATGTTGACATTGGCAGCGGCGATGGTGGTGCGCAAGTCCTCCAGATTCAGCCCGTTCGCCGCCAGCGCGCGCGGATTGGCCTGAATGCGGACGGCAGGCCGTTGACCGCCCGCAATGCTGACCAACCCGACGCCCGGCAGTTGCGACAATTTCTGCGCCAAACGCGTGTCGACGAAATCCTGCACCTTGGGCAGCGGCAGCGATTTCGACGTGATCGCCAGCGTCACGATGGGCGCATCGGCGGGATTGACCTTGCTGTAGATCGGCGGCATCGGCAGATCGGTCGGCAAAAAGCTGTTCGCGGCGTTGATACTTGCCTGCACCTGCTGTTCGGCGATGTCGAGCGCCAGATCGAGCTCGAATTGCAGAGTGATGACCGAAGCGCCGGCCGAACTCGTCGACAGCATCTGCTTCAGCCCTGGCATTTGCCCGAACTGGCGTTCAAGCGGCGCGGTGATCGAGGCGGTCGTCACTTCGGGGCTGGCGCCCGGATAGAGCGTTGTCACCTGGATGGTCGGGTAATCGACCTGCGGCAGCGCCGACACCGGCAGGAAGCGGTAAGCGAGCAGACCAGCCAGCAAAATGGCGAGCATCAGCAGCGAAGTCGCCACCGGCCGCAGAATGAAAAGACGCGAGGGATTCATACCGCCGCCCTCAATCCGCGGCAGCTTGCCGTTCGCGCTCCTCGCGCCGCTTCTGGAACCAGGCGCGGCGCTCTTCCGGGGTCATGGCCTTGAGTTTTTCCGCCACTTCGGGCGGCACCCGATCCATCCAGCGCGGACGTTCACCCTCACCCCCGGCGGCCTGCGACGGTGACACAGCGGATGCGGCGGCAGGCGCGGATTGAGGGGCGCTCGCCGCGGCAGGCGGCGCGACCGGTTTGACCACTTCGGCAGGAGCCGCCGCTCGCGCGGGTTCGGGACGCACGCCCTCGCTCTTCGGCGCAGCACCCTCGCCCTTGGGCGGTTCGCTGCGTGCGGCTTCCGGCGCGGCCGGGGGCTTGCCGCCCTCCTTGGCCTCGCCACGCCCGCGCCCTTCCGCCGGCGCACCGCCGGGCATCCCGCCCGGCTGGATTGGTTCGACCTTGGCGCCCGGGCGCAATTTGTCGAGTCCGTCGGTGACGACGATCTCTCCCGGCGTCAGGCCCTTGTCGATCGCCAGCGTGTCGGCGGTCGTCGGCCCCGGCGTCACCGGCCGCAGGCTGACGGTCTTGTCTTCGGCATTCAGCACATAGACGTAGCT
This sequence comes from Betaproteobacteria bacterium UBA1934, assembly GCA_002337055.1. GTDB lineage: Bacteria > Pseudomonadota > Gammaproteobacteria > Burkholderiales > Rhodocyclaceae > UBA1934. Next base: position 48,385 of record DDFG01000005.1, read on the forward strand.
GCCCTGCGTGCCGCGCTGCACAGCGGCTGGCGGAATCAGCACGGCGTTCTTGCGGGTATCGACCTTCATCCGCACATTGACGAACTGGTTGGGAAAGAGCGCGTCGTCGCGGTTTTCGAATTCGGCCTTCAGTTTGACTGTGCCGGTGGTGGTGTCGACCTGGTTATCCACGGAAGCAAGGCGGCCCACGGCCAGTTTCTTGCGACCTTCCCGATCAAACGCTTCGACCGGCAGCGTGGCACCGCTTTGCACACGTTGAAGTACAGGCGTCAGTTGATCCGCCGCAATGGCAAACACAACGTTGATCGGTTGCGTTTCTGTGATGACAACGATGCCGTTTGTGTCGGCAGCCCGCACCATGTTGCCGACATCAACCTGCCGCAGACCGAGGCGACCGCCGATTGGCGCGGTCACATGCGTAAAGGAAAGTTGCAGGCGGGCGCTGTCTGCTGCCGCCCGGCTATTCTGCACCGTACCTTGCAGCTGGCGCACCAGTGCATCCTGTGTATCGAGTTGCTGGCGCGAAATGGAATCCTTGGCGAGCAGCGCCTGGTAGCGTTGCTGGTCGATCACGGCGTTGGTCAGTTGCGCCTGGTCGCGCGCCAGCTGCCCCTCGGCCTGATCGAGCGCGGCCTTGAAGGCCCGTGGATCGATCTCGGCCAGCACATCGCCCGCCTTGATTTTTTGCCCCTCCCGGAAGGTCACACGCTGGAGCAAGCCGTCGACACGCGCCCGGACGGTCGCCGTGTTGCGCGCCGAGACCGTGCCAATGGCGGCGACAACGATATCCATGTCCCCCGCACGCACGGTGGCGGTGGCCACCGGCATGGCGCCTCCGCCACGTCGCCCACCCGGCCCGCCGGGACCACCCGGTCCGCCGGATTTGCTCGCCTGCCCCTCGCTCGCCGGCGCGTTGGCACGCCACGCGTAAAGGCCACCTCCCAACGCCGCCAGCACCACGATGCCAATCAACGTCCAGATCATCTTCTTTTTTTGCATTGCCTTGCCCGCCGCACAGAAGTCGAACCAAGCGAGCAGTTTACTCCGTGCCGCGCCGCACAACGGCCTCACGAATGCAAATGTTTGTAAGCTCGGCATGGCTGACCACTATAATGCCCGCATTTCGCCACGCCGATTTTCCGACCCGCTTCCATGTCGCTGACCGTCGACGATTTCGATTTTCCGCTACCACCTGAGCTGATTGCCCAGCATCCGGCAGGCGACCGGACAGGCAGCCGCCTGCTGCGGGTGTCAGGCACGCGCGTGACAGACCTCCATTTCCGTGATCTGCCCTCGCTGCTGGCTCCGGGCGATCTGCTCGTCTTCAACGATACCCGCGTCATCAAGGCCCGTTTCTTTGGCCGCAAAACCAGCGGCGGGCAGGTAGAAGTGTTGATCGAGCGCATTGTGGACGCACGTCACGCGCTTGCGCAGGTGCGCGCCAGCAAGTCTCCCCGGTCAGGCGGCCGGATGGTGCTGGAAGAAGCTTTCGAGGTCGTCTGTACCGGGCGCGAGGGCGAATTTTTCTTACTTGAATTGCCCGAGGGCGATTTCTGGGCACTCTGCGAACGGCATGGCCGCCTTCCACTGCCCCCCTATATCGCTCACCCCGCCGAAGCCGATGATCAGACACGTTACCAGACGGTCTACGCACGGCACCCTGGCGCCGTTGCGGCGCCGACAGCGGGACTGCACTTTGACGCAGCCATGCTGGACGCCCTGCGGGCGCAGGGCGTCGAAACGGCGTTTGTGACGCTGCACGTAGGCGCTGGCACTTTTCAGCCCGTGCGGGTCGACAGGATCGCCGATCATCACATGCACCGCGAACGTTACGAAGTGCCGAGCGCCACCTCGCTGGCCATCGCCGAGGCGCGCCGCGCCGGAAGGCGCATCGTGGCGGTTGGTACGACCAGTTTGCGCGCACTGGAGTCAGCTTCGGATGAACATGGCGACATCGTTGCACCAGTGGGCGATACCGACATCTTCATCACGCCGGGCTATCGTTTTCGCGTAGTAGACCGGCTGATCACCAATTTTCACCTGCCGCGCTCGACCTTGCTCATGCTGGTCTCTGCATTTGCGGGTATCGACCACATTCGGGCGGCGTACGCACACGCCATTGCCGGCCGCTACCGGTTTTTCAGCTACGGTGACGCCATGTGGCTGGAGCCGGTGCGATCCGTCTAGGCGCCCCTCTGGCTGCGGACGCTATTTGGGCGAGCGGTTTTCGGCTGCAATCTCTTCAACAGGCGCCCGCACTTTTTCTATCAGAGGCTTCATCCTCGACTGAGAATATTGCAGCGACTTCTGCATCACTGCCGGCATCTTAGCTAAAAAAACCTGTTCCGCCGGACTTTAATAGAAGGCGATCAGCCCGTCGATCTCTTCCTGCGTAAAGCTTTCACGGTAGATTTGCGCAACCATGGCCCGCATCCGCTCCCAACTGATCTCGTCGGCAAGCACTTTCATGAGCTTCGGCAAAGACGCTTCCAGAGCGCGCTGCTGCTCCGAACTGGGTTTGCTGCCATCCGGCAGCGTCTCCGTCATTTGACGCATCATCCGGTCGATGTCAGGCAGAACTTGTTGATAGTTCCGCTCGCTGTTATAACAAAAAAAGCCCGCCGAAGCGGGCTTTTTCCAGAGCGCGAAACTTATTTGACCGACAGAATCCAGTCGATCAGGTTCTTTTGCTCGGCCTTGTCCTTGGTCTTAATGATCTTGTGATCTTCTTCGGTGCCGTCTTCCATCTTCACCTTCTCACCTGCGGTGATGTGGTGCAGGATTTTCGCTTCGGCATCCGCCTTTCCGGCGTACTTCTTGGCGATTTCCTTGATCGACTTGGCTTCCTTCTTCTTGTCGATGGCGTGGCACTTGAAACAACCTTCTTTTTTGGCCAGCGCCTGGGCAGCGTCGGCGTCAAGGGCGTTGGCGAACGGCGAAAGGGTCAGCGCGCCGGCGAAACCGATCAGGCTGGCAAGGGTCTTGATTTGCATGGGAGTCTCTCCGTAAGTGGTGACAGGGATATAACGCGAAGGGCGGTTTTTAGCTGACTAGTGTTCGTGCCAGCCGGTAATCATGGTCCGGAAAGTCGTCGACACTTTCTTGCCAAAGGTGCACAAATAGACGTGGGCGATCAGGAAGGTGAAGACGATGGTGGCTGAAATGTAGTGCAACACCGCGATCGGCAGCAACCCATCCATTCCGAACAATTCGCCGGGGGCAACCTGGGGGTAGAGGAAGATCAGGCCTGTCAGCACGATCACCGGCATGACCAGATAGATCATGAACCAGTAGGTCAGCGCTTGCAGGGCGTTGAAATTTTCTTCCTTCGTGACGGGGAAAGGCTCATGCTCGCCCTTGAACACCCCCCACATGTAAAAGCGCGTCTGCACCCAGCAGCGACGCAGAATGCCCGGCGGCTTGGGGACAAACTGCCACCAATTGCCCGTCAGCGCGTTGGCGACGACGAAGAAGGCATACAGGAACACGAGACAGACACCCGCTACGTTATGTATCCGCACGGCCAGCGAGAACTCGACCAACGGCAAGGTGCTTTCCGCGAAGTGCAGGCTGATTCCGGTCAAGCACAACGTAATGATCAACAACGCGTTGGTCCAGTGCCACATCCGAACCCACAACGGCAGAATGTAGATTCGCGTGGGCTCTTCTTCACGCCGCTCACCATGGCGACGATCGGCATTTTGACGGCGTTCGTCAGTCATTTTGTTCTCCTGCGCAGGTAGGCCATGAGAATTCGCAACGCGGCATGTGCCAGCACGCCCAGCAGGGTCAGCGCGGCCAGCCCGATCATCAGCGTATCCACGGTCGGATTGCGGGTGGCGCCAATCACGTAGCTGTTGGCCAGCACCACGCTGTTCACGAAACCGTATTTCTGTTGTTCATCCTTGACAAGGTGGCGGTATAGGCGCGTCTTCAAGGCGCTGTTGCCAGTATGGCAAGCCACGCATTTCTTCTCAGCCTTGTCCTTGTTCACAATCTCGTGCGAAAGCGGCTCACCGGCGCCGACAGCGGGTGTATGACACTCAACACAACGCACGGCCTTCCAGTGCAGGCGGGTGTTCGGCAGCCATTCATGAATGTCGTCAATGAGCGGGCGTGATTTCTTTTCCGGCGCAAACTTGGCGAACTTCTCGTCGGAATCGTGACAGCTCAAACAGACACGATTGTCCTGCTGCACGATCTTGGAGGGATCGCCCAGTTTCTCGGCAATTCGCATGACGTGGGGATTGTGGCAGGTCGTGCAGGTAAACTTGTCTGCCAGATTCTTGGCGTGCACCGATTTCTCGAACTGCTTCTCGACGCGATCCGCCTTCTTGGAGTGGCAGTCGCTACAAGTGCTGGTCGCATCCTTGGCGCCTGCGGCATGCGGATGCTCGTCGTAACCTTCGTTATGGCACTTGGTGCAGGCCAGCCGCTGGTGGTCGGAACCCTTGAAAGCCTCCGGATCCTTGGTCAGCCCCGCGAGCTTCTTGAGGTCCATCCCCTCCTTGGGTGGATGCTGTACCCCGGCCTGACTGTGGCAGGAGAAGCATTCCTCGTTGGCCTTCCTGATTTTTTCCAGCATTTCCGGCGTCGGGCCGGCGCTGTCAGCCGCCGCCGCTACTGCTGGCAGCACCCAGCACACGGCCAGCAGAAGCGCGTGGTACCAGGATTTCTTTCTAGCGTACATCTTTTTCCTCCCCGCCGCGGAGCTATTGCGGCAATGAAGTGTATCAGCCAGAGAACCGAAGAAAATTGATCCAGACAAAAAACGACCGGGAGCACGCGGCTCCCGGTCGTCCAATCATCGCTCTCAGAACGACTGGATCAGGCTCAGGCCCACCACCTGGGTGGTCTGATTCGGCTTGACATTCACACGAGTTCCGTCGGCAAACACCCAGTTGGCCCAGGTGTAGTCGTCCATCTTGCGGTGATCGTAGATGTAGTCGAGCCGCACTTTGGTCATCTTGCTGACATTGACCGTGCCGAACAGCTTGAGGGTCTGCAAATCGTACATCGTGTTCGGCAGTACCCCCATGCCCGGCGCAATCGGATACTGCGTCGTGCACACGCCGGCCGAGTTGAAAGCCGTGCAGACCATGCTCGGCAGACCGTTGTAGGCCTGCTTGTTGCGATCACGCGAGTACAGGTATTGCGAGCCGACATCCACACCTGCGATCTTGCCGGTCACGCCCAGACCGAACTGGTCGGAATCCTGCGTCAGCTTCGCGTTCCACTGCACCAGCGGACCACCTGTACGCGGCGTGTTGGAGGTACAGTTGGCGTTGTTGTTGCTCGAACACACGGCACCCTGCGCGAACTGCTTGGTCTCGCCTTGCTGCCTCGACACCCAGGCATTGAGCTTCCAGTTGTCGTTGATCAGGTAGTTGGCGTCGAGCGAGAAGACTTGCCCGTTGCCCTTGTCCAGACCGTAGGTGCTTTGCTTGTAGTCGTCGAAGTAGCCTTCATAGCCGAATTGCAGCGACAGTTCGCCGGTCACTGCCCAGTCGAACAGGGCACGGATCTTGTCGCGGGTACGGTCGGCAAGATAGGCCGGGTAGAGCGGAACGGCGCTTTCCCAGTCGGAACCCGAACGGTCGGAGCGGGCGTAGATCAACTGCCCGTTTACCGTTTCGCTCAGCGACTTGCGCAGTGCCAGACGGCCGGTTGTTTCAGTGATCTTGTGACGTTCCCATTCGTCGCTACGCTTGTTCATGTAATCCAGACCGCCGAGCAGTGAGTAGCCCCAGCCGATGTTGTAGTCGGCTTCGAGCTTGCCCTTGTTCAGCACATGCGATTCCGGATTGTTGGTGGGTGAAGCGCCGCCGTAGGCAAAGACCGGCGTTTTGTCCTGCTTGTCTTCGTAGCGCCAGCTGCCCAGCAGCTTCAGGGACTTGGAGATACGCGACGTCAAGCTGGCAAACGCTTCGGTGGTATGCACTTTGCCGCCCAGATTCACCGGAAGGCCCGTTGCCGTCGCCTGCCCGGACAGGAAGGTATCGGTCTGCTTGCCGTCGGTATAGGCCAGCTTTAGGTTGCCGCGCGTGTCGGCCGAGAAGTTGTAGGCACCGCTCACATAAAACTGTTGTGCCGAATTGTCCGGGGCCAGCGCGATGGGCGACAGATCTGCCACCACGGTTGCCGTGTTGGTGCCCGGCACAATCGTCAGCGAGTTGTACTTGGTATTCAGGAAGCTGCCGTAGTAGCCCGCTGAAATCTGGTACTGCGTCGTCGTGTAATCAACCGTGGCTTCGAACTGTTGATGCTTCTGGTTGATCGGTTCCGGCGCAAACAGGAAGCCGCTGTAGCGGTTGGCCGTGCCGGTGACCGGCGTGCCATTGCTGCCGGCAACGCCCCGCACGCCATCCATGCGCGTGCCGGTCTTGTCCTCGTTCTTGAACGAGAAGCTCAGTTTCAGACCTTCCAGCAAATATTTGCTGGCGGTCAGCGAAGTCGTGTCACGCTCTGTTTTCAGCGTTACGTCATAGAGCGCCGGACTGATCAGGCTGCCGCCGGCGAACGCGGTGTTCGCATAGCTGGGTTGCTGGATTCGCGCGGTACCCACGCCCGTAACCGCAGTCTGCACGGTGTAGGGAGCGTAACGCGGTAACTGGTTGTATTCCAGACCAACCGACCAGTCACCCTGCTGAGTATAGGACACACCCGCTTCGACGGTGCTCAGTCCGACATCGCGTGCATTGAACTTCAACCAGGCACCATCGTCGCTGCGGCGCACCACATCGACGTCAAGCGTGCCGTTGACACCACGGTGGTTGATGCCGGTGTATTGGCGATAAAGCGGATTGATCTTGTCGTAGTACGGTAGTTTGACCGTGACCTCGGTCGCATTGGGGTTGATGTAGGCATCCACATCGTCCGCTTGCGACACTGCCGGGAAGGCTGCCGACAGGGCAACGACCAGCGCCGTCCGGCTGAATTTCGGGAATTTGCTCATCATCTTTCTCCTTGCGCTCAGCGGAAGAAGCGAACCGGGCCGCTGGAGGAGGCCTTGCTCGGATTGTTGCTGCCGTGAATATTGGTATGGCAGTTGTTGCAGCTACGTGCTTGCGCATACCCCGGGCCAATGTTCGTGCTCACCGCATTGGGCATCAGGCTACGGATGCCGGCGACGTTACCCGGATGCGAGCTCTCGCCATGACAGGACTGACAGAGGAAGGGCTGCCGCATCTTGAGCATGGCGTCGGCGGTCGTGCCGTGCGGGTTATGGCAATTGGAGCAATCTTCAACCACAGGCTGATGATTGTGGATAAACGGACCGCGCTTCTCGGCATGACAAGTAAAGCACAGCGCGTTGGTCGTATCCTTGACCAGCATCTTTTCACCGGCCGAACCGTGGGCATTGTGGCAATCGGAACAGGTCATCTTGCCTTCGGGAATCGGGTGATGCGAGGGCTTGTTGGCGTCGGCGCGCTGTTGCTTGTGGCAGCTGTAGCAGACTTCAGCCTGCTGGCGCTTGTCGCGCATCTTGTCCTTGGCATGAACCGTATGGCAGGATGAACAGGCGACATCGCGGGTGCCGTGCGCGCTTGTATTCCAGTTCATGTGCTTACCGCCCTGGTGGCAGGAAATACACACGCCATTACGCTCTTCGGTCAGATTTTCCGTACCTTTGCCGCGCACGCCGAAGTAACGATCAACGCGGTCTTCGTGCGGCAGGCTGCTCGGGCGCAGGTTGCCGGAGAAGGTACGATCCGGGGGAGGGCGTTCCTTGGTGTTCTTGGAATTGAGCACGTGCTCGTTGCTCTCGCCGTGGCAGGTGACGCAGGTCGGGGTCCGCTTGTCGCTGCGGGTGCCGTGCTTGGTCTTGCCGATAGCCAGCAGTGCCGGCGCATCCGCTTCGTCGTGACACTTGGTGCAACGCGCGTCGTCGTTCATCACCAGGCTCTTCGCCGCCGCATTGGCGATGGCCTTACCGGCGTCTGCCTTGGGCGTATCGGCGGCGAAAGCCGAATTCCCCCAGACCAACCCGGCACACATCGTCAGCGCCAGCATTTCTTTCAGCAGTTTCATTGTCCTCTCCCGTTGAAACCTCGATATCCGCCTACCCCCAAAACGGGACAGGGCGATGCAGCCGAAAGTGTGCCCTTGTTGGCAACGGGGTTGTATCGGCGCCGGATTAAAATACTTGTAGGAAAATTCCTACCCCCCATCGCCGATCAGCTTATGCTGAATGGCGTAGCGGACGAGTTCGGTCGTATTGGCCAGCGCCATTTTCTGCATGATCCGCGTCTTGTGCGTACTGACCGTCTTGACACTGAGCGAGAGCTCTTCGGCGATTTCGGTCAGCCCACGCCCTTCGGCGATCTTTCGAAAGACCTGAAATTCGCGGTCGGAGAGATCGTGATGACTCAACCGAGCGCCCCCCCGCATCAGGTCTCGCGCCATCAGTTCGGCCACCGCCGGGCTGACAAAGATGCCGCCGCGGATCACCTTGCGAATGGCGTCGAGCAGGATATCGGTATCGGCTTCCTTGTTGAGATAGCCGGAAGCGCCCGCCTTGAGGGCGCGCAACGCGTATTGCTCCTCGTCGTGCATGCTGAGCACGAGAATGGGCACGTCGTTGCCCTCGGCGCGCAACTGCCGGATCAGATCGATGCCGCTACGACCGGGCATCGAGATATCGAGCACCAGTGCATCCCACTCGCGCTCGGCGAGGCGCTCAAGTACCTGCAGGCCGTTGGCGGCTTCACCGGCCGCTTGCAAATCTTCGGTCTCGGCTAGAATCTGGCGCAAGCCGTCGCGGATGATGGCGTGATCGTCGGCGAGCAGCACGTCATGCTTCTTCATCGCTTCTCTCCTCCTGCACAGGCAGCGTCACCTCGACGAGAAAACCACCGCCTTCGACCGGGCCTGCCGAAATTGTGCCGCCCAGCCCACCGATCCGCTCGCGCATACCCACCAGTCCGTGCCCGCCGGTCGGCACCGACTGCCCCGGCACCAAGCCCCGCCCGTTGTCGCGGATGCGCAAATGGAGACGGCCATGTTCTACGCGCAGGCTGACCTGCACCTCCGTCGCGGCCGCATGGCGCATGATGTTGGTGAGCGACTCCTGAAGCACGCGGAAAAGCGCCGTGGCGACGCGCGAGGGAACCGGTCGCTGCCCCAGATCCAGATCGGCCAGGACCGGCACACCCGTGCGCTTGCTGAAATTGCCGACCAGCCATTCCGCCGCCGCCGCAAGCCCGAGGTCGTCGAGCAGCAGCGGCCGCAGTTCGGTAGAAATGCGGCGGGTTTCCTCGATGGTCTCGCCGAGCAGCCCTTTCATGTCCTCCACCTTGGCAACCAGATCAGGTTGGGTCTTTTTCAACCGGCCGATGAGCCAGCCGACTTCAAGCTTGAGGCCGGTCAGTTTTTGCCCCAGTTCATCGTGCAACTCCCGCGCAATGCGGCTGCGCTCGTTCTCCCGCACAGTCTCCATCGCGGTAGACAGTTCGCGCAATTGCTGGTTGCTCTCACGCAGAGCGCGCGTCAATTCTTCTTCACGTCGCGTCTCGAGCGCCAGGCGATGGCCCGCCAACCCGATGGCCAACGACACCAACAGCGCCCCGATCCCGATCGGCCAAGCGATCTCGCGCCAGGGTGTCAGCGCCTCGCGTTGACCGATGGCAACTCCCATCAGCAGCGGAAAATTGCTGACGTGGCGGTATGCCACGGTTCGCACGCCTTCTTCCTCGATCAGTTTGAGATTGCCGTCCTGCTTCAGCACTTTGACGCGCGCGCCGGGGTGGCCGAGCACCCGTCCGACATCGCCATGGTCTGGTGGTTGCGACACTAGCAGCGTGCCATCGTCAAGCATCAGGAAGATAGGGCTGACGAAATCGAGGGAAATCGAGCCGTAGAGCGCCTCGAAGTAGCCGAGGTCGACATTGGCGACCGCCACGCCACGCAGGCTGCCATCAGGCTTCTGCAACCGGCGGCTGACGTAGAGCGACCAGCGGCCGTCGATCGGGCTGCGTCGCGGTGTACCGACAAAGAGATCATGGTCATAGCCCTTGATCCACGCTGCAAAATAGTCCTGATCCGCCACAGAGTGCCCGCGTATTTTGCTGCTACGCGATGAATTCAGCACTACGCCGTTGGCATCGGCAATGAAAACGGAAGCCAGCTGCGGCAAGCCGCTGGCACGGGCGCGCAGCAGAAAATGCACCATCGGACTGGTTAGCTCGAGCTTCTGGCCAATGCCATCCGCCAGACGATCCTGCACGCTGTGCAACACCAGATTGACGCCGTCGAAAGAGCGTGAAGTCTGTTCGGCAAGAATGTGGCTCAAACTGACCACCTCGCCCTGTGCATGGGTGAGCTCGCGTGCACGCAGGTCCAGGAGCAAGGCTGTGGTTCCGCCCAGAATGGCAAATACCACCCCGACGGTCAGCACCCCCACTCCCCGCACCAGCGAAATGCGCCGCCGCGCGCCCAGCGAAATTTCCTGTAACAGGCTCACTCTCTTCTCCCTCGTGTGCGCCGCCATTCTACACAAGGCATGTCCAGAGACCTCCGCAGGCCAGCCAACGCGTTACGGGTCCGAAGCGCGATTTGGTACACTGCCGCCTCACTCCACCCCCTGTGCTTCCATGCTCGAATTCTCTCTCCTCGCCCGCGACGGCACAGCCCGCCGTGGTTCGCTCACCCTGAATCACGGGGTGGTGCAAACGCCGGTCTTCATGCCGGTCGGCACCTATGGCACCGTCAAGGCCATGACGCCACAGGCGCTGACCGACACCGGTGCCCAGATTTGTCTGGGTAATACCTTTCACCTGTGGCTACGCCCGGGCCTCGATGTGGTGTGCGCGCACGGTGGCCTGCACGGCTTCATGGGATGGGAAAAACCGATCCTCACGGACTCCGGCGGCTTTCAGGTCTTTTCGCTCGGCGCGATGCGCAAGATCACCGAAGAAGGCGTCAAGTTCTCTTCGCCGGTCGACGGCGCCAAACTCTTCCTGACGCCGGAAATCTCGATGCAGATTCAGCACGCGCTGAATTCCGACATCGTGATGATTTTCGACGAGTGCACACCCTACCCGGCCACCCGCGATCAGGCTGCCAAATCGATGCGGCTCAGCCTGCGCTGGGCCGACCGCTCACGGCGCGAGTTCGACGCCCTCGCAAACCGCAACGCGCTGTTCGGCATCGTCCAGGGCGGCATGTATGAGGATCTGCGCGACGAATCGCTGACCGGCCTGAACGACATCGGGTTCGACGGCATGGCCATTGGTGGCCTCTCGGTCGGCGAACCCAAGGAAGACATGGCGCGCATTCTGGCCCACACGGCGCCGCGCCTGCCGGAAAACAAGCCGCGCTATCTGATGGGCGTCGGCACGCCGGAGGATCTGGTCCACGGCGTGCAGGCCGGCATCGACATGTTCGACTGCGTGATGCCGACCCGCAATGCCCGGAACGGGCATCTGTTCACCCGTTTCGGCGACGTCAAGATCAAGAACGCCCGCCACAAAAATGACACCGGTCCGCTCGACGCCTCTTGCAATTGCTACACCTGCACCCATTTTAGCCGGGCCTATCTGCATCATCTGTTCCGTGCGGGCGAAATTCTCGGCAGCATGCTCAACACCATTCACAACCTGCACTACTACCAGACCCTGATGGCCGAACTGCGCGATGCGATCGAAACCGGTACGCTGGCGGACACCGCCGCGCGCATCCGCAATACCCGTGCAACGGAAACCCCCTAACTCAATGATAGAATTGTCCGTTTTGCAAAAAATGAATTTCAGGAGAACAAGCCCATGATCAGTCTCGCCTATGCGCAACAGGCCGCCACCGGCGGCGCCCAGGACTACACCGGCCTCGTGCTGATGGTGGTGATGTTCGGTGTCCTCTGGTTTCTGATGATCCGCCCGCAGCAAAAGAAAATGAAGGAACACAAAGCCATGGTCGACGCCCTCCAGAAGGGTGACGAGGTGGTTACCCAGGGCGGCATCACCGGTCGCATCACCAAGGTCGGCGATAATTACGTTCGCGTCGAGATCGCCGAAGGCAAGGATGGCGGCGTCGACATCACGGTCCAGCGCAGTGCTATTTCGATGGTGCTGCCCAAGGGCACGCTGAAGTCGCTCTAATTCACCCCACGGGCGGATTCTCTTCCGCCCGAATCATTTCGGCCGCCATGAATCGCTATCCTCTTTGGAAGAACCTCACCATCGCCATCGCGCTGGTGCTGGGTTTGATCTATACGCTCCCCAACTTTTTCGGCGAATCGCCTGCCGTGCAACTTTCCAGCGCCAAGGCGACCATCAAGATCGACAAGGCGGCGCTCGACCGTGCCGAATCGACGCTGAAGAACGCCAGTCTCCAGCACGACGGCATCCAGCTTGACCCGAACGGTGTCAAGGCCCGCTTCAAGGACACCGATACACAATTGAAGGCCAAGGATGTGCTCGAAAAAGCCTTCAATCCGGATGCCAGCGACCCGCAGTATGTCGTTGCCCTGAACCTGCTTTCCGCTTCGCCCACGTGGCTGACCAGCCTGCACGCTCTACCGATGTACCTCGGCCTCGATCTGCGCGGCGGTGTGCACTTCTTGCTGCAAGTCGACATGAAGGGCGCGCTGACCAAGCGGCTCGACAACGTCGGCGCCGACCTGCGCACGCTGATGCGCGACAAGAACATCCGCCATGCCGGCATCAACCGCGAGGGGGAGCGCCTGGTCATCAAGTTCCGCGAAGCCGACACGCGCGAGAAGGCCAAGAACGTGCTTTCCGACCACCAGGGCGATCTGGCGCTGCTTGAAAGCGGCGAGGGCGACGATCTGAAGCTGACCGCCACCCTGAAGCCGGAAGCGATCAAGCGCCTTCAGGAATTCGCGCTGAAGCAGAATATCCAGACCCTGCATAACCGGATCAACGAACTCGGCGTCGCCGAACCGGTGATCCAGCAGCAAGGCGCCGACCGCATCGTCGTGCAGTTGCCCGGCGTGCAGGACACCGCCAAGGCCAAGGATATTCTCGGCCGCACGGCCACTCTGGAAATCCGCATGGTGGACGATTCCAGCGGCGGCATCGAAGCGGCGCTGGCCGGCAACCCGCCCTTTGGCACCGAGCTTTACACCGAGCGCGGCGCCCAGAAGATTCTGGTCAAGAAGCAGGTCGTGCTGACCGGCGACCGCCTGACCGATGCGCAACCCGGCTTCGACAACCAGACGCACGAACCGGCCGTTCACCTCACGCTCGACTCCGCCGGCGCCCGCATCTTCAAGGACGTCACGCGCGAGAACGTCAACAAGCGCATGGCCATCCTGCTGATTGAAAAGGGCAAGGGTGAAGTCGTGACGGCACCGGTGATCCGCAGCGAAATTGGCGGCGGACGTGTCCAGATCTCCGGCAAGATGACCACCACCGAAGCCAACGACGTCGCGCTGCTGTTGCGCGCCGGTTCGCTGGCCGCACCGATGGACATCGTCGAGGAACGCACCATCGGCCCGTCGCTGGGCGCTGAGAACATCAAGAAGGGCTTCCATTCAACGATGTGGGGCTTCGCCGCGATCGCGCTGTTCATGATCGTCTATTACCAGATCTTCGGCGCGGTGTCGGTCGTCGCACTGTCGGCCAACCTGCTCTTCCTGATCGCGCTGCTCTCGATGCTGCAAGCCACGCTGACCTTGCCCGGCATTGCCGCCATCGCGCTGACGCTAGGCATGGCCATCGACTCCAACGTGCTGATCAACGAGCGTATCCGCGAAGAACTGCGGGCCGGCGTCTCGCCGCAAGCCGCCATTTCGGAAGGTTACGAACGCGCCTTCGGCACCATTCTCGACTCCAACATCACCACGCTGATCGCCGGTCTGGCGCTGCTGATCTTCGGTTCCGGCCCGGTGCGCGGCTTTGCAGTGGTTCACTGTCTGGGCATCATGACCTCGATCTTCTCGGCCGTGTTCGTGTCGCGCGGGCTGGTCAACCTGATCTACGGCAACCGCAAGAAACTGACCTCGCTGCCTATCGGCCAGGTCTGGAAGCCGGGCATTGCCGCGGCGAAGGGGGAATAAGCCATGGAATTTTTCCGCATCCACAACGACATTCCCTTCATGCGCCATGCGCTGAAGTTCAACATCATTTCGCTGGTCACCTTTCTGCTCGCGGTGTTCTTCCTGTTCTTCAAGGGCCTGCACCTCTCGGTCGAATTCACCGGCGGCACGCTGATCGAGGTGAAATACCAGCAGGCGGCGGAACTCGACAAGATCCGCGACGCCCTCGGCAAGGCCAACTACACAGACTTCGCCGTACAGAACTTCGGTTCGTCGCAAGACGTGCTGATTCGCCTGCCGCTGAAGGGCGACCAGAACAGCGCCCAGGTTGGCGACAAGGTCATGTCTGCGCTGGCCGCCGATGCGCCGGGCGCCGCCTTGCAGCGAGTCGAGTTCGTCGGCCCGCAGGTCGGCAAGGAACTGGCCGAGAATGGCGCCATGGCGCTGTTCCTGGTGGTGGTCGGCATCGTGATTTATCTTGCGTTCCGCTTTGAATGGCGCTTCTCGGTCTCGGCCATCATCGCCAACCTGCACGACGTGGTCATCATCCTCGGCTTCTTCGCCTTCTTTCAGTGGGAATTCTCGCTGTCTGTACTGGCGGCGGTTCTAGCCGTGCTTGGCTATTCGGTGAACGAGTCGGTCGTGGTCTTCGACCGGGTCCGCGAAACCTTCAAGAAGGTGCGCGGGCTTTCCACGCCACAGGTGCTCGATCACGCCATCACCAGCACCATCAGCCGGACCATCATCACGCACGGCTGCACGCAGCTGATGGTGCTGTCGATGCTGATTTTCGGCGGCGAGACGCTGTACTACTTCGCGCTGGCACTGACCATCGGCATCTGTTTCGGCATATACTCGTCGGTGCTGGTGGCTTCGCCATTGGTCATGTGGCTGGGCGTCTCGCGGGAGCAGTTCATCAAGCCGAAGAAGGAAGCTGTCGAAGGTGCCAACGAGGACGGCGCCGTCGTCTGATCCTTATAGTGCTTCTCCCAAGGCCGCCCACGAGGCGGCCTTGCTGTTTCTAGCCTGGCCTGCGAACCGATACCGCACGTTATGCTCTAACTGCATGTGCGCCCCACCGGGATTTCAAGATGAAGACTATCCACCTCTGGGATCTACCTACCCGTGCTTTCCACTGGCTCCTCGTTGCCGCAATTGGGGCCGCCTGGTTCACCGGCGAACAGGCCGGTTCGTGGATGGTCTGGCACGGGCGCATCGGCATTCTGATCATCGGCCTGATCAGCTTTCGGCTCGCCTGGGGTGTTGTCGGCTCGACCTATGCCCGCTTTGCGAACTTTGTACGTGGCCCAGCCGTGATCGCCGATTACCTCCGCGGGCGCTGGCATGGCCATGGACACAATCCGCTCGGTGCGTTGTCGGTGCTGGGTCTGCTGGGGCTCATTTCGCTCCAACTCGGCACCGGTCTTTTCGCCACCAGCGACGACAGCGGCTTCAACGGCTTTCTACAAAGCCTCGTTGGTAGCGGACTCAGCGAACGCCTGACCGGATTGCATCACCTAGGCTTCGATATTTTACTGGTGCTGATCGGCCTGCATTTCGCAGCAATCGTGTTTTACACCCACTTCAAGAAAGACAATCTGCTGAAACCCATGCTAACCGGAAAAAAACAGGTCGAACGAGGCGAAGATGCGCGCGGCGGGCGCTGGCCGGCGCTCGTGCTGGCGCTGCTCATCGCTTTCGGGGCCATGTGGGCCGCCAGCGGCGCCTGGCTTCCCCCGCCCCCGCCACCTCCCGCTTCAAGCTGGTAACGCACCAGCAACTGCTCGCGGATCGATAACGGCAAGGGAACCGCCGACAGCCGTTCTCACCGAGTACACAAGTGCTTGGTAGCGTACCTTAACCATCGCGCTCCTGTCGGCCCGAGGCTTCAAAAAAGAACGCTAGCCAAGCGTGACCCCGACTTCACCATGAGTGCTGAGTGCTGGGTGCTTCCGTCCGACCTATGTCCGTTTTCGCCACCAACCTCGCCGAAGCCATCGCCAAGTCACACTCGCAGCCCTGAATCGGGGTAATACTTGCTGTCGCTTCAGCTTCTGATGCGGAACCTCGGATTTGTCGAGATTTTGCGGCTCGAGCCAGGGACAGAGATCGAGATTGCGCGGTACCGCCACCCGATGAAATCCATTGTCTAGACTTGCTGGGCAGGATCAGGCTGAGAATCGATGCGGCTTTCCAACACGCCGCCTACTACTATGCGTACTGCCACGAGCGGGGGAATCGAGCCGCTCGCGGCATTGGGCTTGGCGCCCGGTCCGGCGCCTCCGTTTCAGTCTTCGCGGCGGAACTTCTTGTGGCAAGCGCCGCAGGAATCGGCCACCTTGCCGAACTGCGCCTTGATCGAATTGACGTCACCGCTTTCCGCAACCTTGGCCAGTTCGTTGGATTCCTTGATGAAGGTCATCGCCACATTGCGCACTTCGTCCTGCTGCTGGAAGAATTCCGGCTTCAGGTGGGTTTCGTGCCAACCCTTGCCCTTGTCGGTACCCGGCCCGTAAAGCGCGCCCATGCCGGAATTAGCAATGGCGGCGATGACGCGTGCGGCGGCCAGTACTTGTTCCTTGTTGTAATTGGCCGGCGCATCGATGACCTGCGCCTTGATCTTGCCCATGTTCCAGCCCATAAAGCTGTAGCCGGACTGGCGGAACTTGATCTGATCCTCCGGCTTCATCTGGGCCTGCGCACCGGCGGCAAATGCGAACAGGGCAACGATCGCGAGGGCTTTCTTCAGCATGACGGTTCTCCGTAACGAGGTTGGGAGCTCATTGGAGAGTTCTGCCGCGCTAATGTTCCCGACAACCCGCAAACAGTGGTCTTCGCACCTGCCGCTCACGCGCAGCAGGCGAAGACGTGCTTGACGTTCAGCGTGGCGTCGTCGTCGTTGACAGCGATCAACCGATCAATGTTCGGATGCTTGCCCGGATTCGCCCGCGCATCGGCCGTATGCTCGGCGTAAAGTTCCAGTCCGTTTTTGGCCGCCTCGGGCGTAATGGCCCCGAATTTCTGGGCGAGATGGTGATACACCGCCAGCGAGCCCTGGCTACCGGGCCGGTTTTCGATCGTGGCCACAAAACCGCCATGGCGATCAAGCAGGCAGAGCCCGGCGAGATGCGACACGCCGGGCAGTTTTTTCAGATTTTCAGCAAATACAGCCATTCAATTTCTCAAGTGTTCAAATTCTTTTCGCCAGTTCAGCGGCCTTGCCGGTGTAGTCCCACGGCGTCAGCGCGAGCAGTTCGGCTTTGGCGGCGTCGGGAATGGCAAGCTTCTGCACGAAAGCCTGCATGCGTTTCTTGGAAACGCGCTGGCCGCGGGTCAGCGCCTTCAGCTTTTCATAGGGTTTGGCGATGCCATAGCGGCGCATCACGGTCTGGATCGGCTCGGCGAGCAACTCCCAGTTGGCGTCGAGATCGTCCAGCATGCGCTCGGCGTTGATTTCCAGCTTGTTCAGGCCTTTCTGCAGCGAGTCGTACCCGAGCAGCGCATAGCCCAGACCGACGCCCATGTTGCGCAGCACGGTCGAATCGGTCAGATCGCGCTGCCAGCGCGAGACCGGTAATTTCTCCGCCAGGTGGCGCAAGACCGCGTTGGCGAGGCCGAGATTGCCTTCCGAATTCTCGAAATCGATCGGGTTCACCTTGTGCGGCATGGTCGACGAGCCGACTTCGCCGGCCTTCAGCTTCTGCTTGAAGAACCCGAGCGAGATATAGCCCCACACATCGCGGTCGAGGTCGACCAGGATGCTGTTGGCGCGCGCAAAGGCGTCGAACAGTTCGGCCAGCGCATCGTGCGGCTCGATCTGGATGGTGTAGGGATTGAATTCGAGGCCGAGCGATTCGACGAAGCGCCGGGCGAACCCCTCCCAGTCAAAATCCGGGTAGGCCGCCAAGTGGGCGTTGTAGTTGCCGACCGCGCCGTTGATCTTGCCGAGCAGGCTGACCGCCGCGATGCGCACGCGAGCGCGTTCGAGGCGAAAGACGACGTTGGCCATTTCCTTGCCCATCGTTGTCGGCGTCGCCGGCTGGCCGTGCGTGCGGCTCATCATCGGCACTTCGGCGTAAGTGTGCGCCAACTCGCGCAGGCGGGAAACAATCTTGTCCAGCGCCGGCAGCAGCACTTTGTTGCGGGCGTGCTGACACATCAGTGCATGCGACAGATTGTTGATATCTTCGGAGGTGCAGGCGAAATGGATGAACTCGCCCACCCGCGTCACCTCGTCGTTTTTCTTGAGCTTCTTCTTGATCCAGTATTCGAGCGCCTTGACATCATGATTGGTCTCCGCCTCGATCTTCTTGACCGCCTCGGCATCTTTCGGCGAAAAGTCAGCCACCAGCGCATCGAGCTCGGCAATGGTGTCTTTCGAAAAGGCTGGAATCTCCTTGAAATGCTTTTCCGCCGCCAGCGCTTTCAGCCACTCGATCTCAACCTGTAGGCGACGGTGGATCAGGCCGAATTCTGAAAAATGCGCGCGCAGTGCATCAACCTTGGCGGCATAGCGGCCGTCAAGCGGGGAAAGAGCGGTCAGGGAATCGAGATTCATGGCGTTCATTTTTGGCGAAAAGGAGATATTACCTTAGTCAGTGTCAGCAGAAAACCCTTGTATTTCCGTGACATGGCGAACCTTGTTGTCATGGGTGCAGGAAGGCTTCGCTGGGTTATAATGGTCCCGTTACTTATGCCATTATGACAAACAATGAAGTTGATCGGCTTGCCCTCCAGTCCGTTTGTTCGCAAGGTGCGTATCGTCCTGGCCGAGAAAAAAATCGACTACGAGTTCGTGCTGGACAACCCCACCGCTCCGGGCAGCCAAGTGCCGGGTTACAACCCACTCGGCAAGATTCCGGTCCTGGTGCTGGATGACGACACGTCCCTGTTCGATTCGCGGGTCATCGTCGAGTATATCGACAACGTCACACCAAACAACAAACTGCTGCCGGCACCTAATCGTGCGCGTACCGAGGTCAAGCGCTGGGAAGCAACCGCTGACGGCCTGCTCGATGCCGCCGTGGCGATTGTTTACGAAACCCGCCGGCCGAAAAAGGAACAAAGCCCAGCCTGGATCGAACGGCAGCAAGGCAAGATCATCCGCGCGCTGGAGTTCATGGCCGATCAGCTTGGCGACGGCGCCTTCTGCATGGGCACGCATTTTTCGCTGGCCGATGTCACAGTCGGTACCGCGCTGGGTTACCTCAATTTCCGCTTTGCCGAGATCAACTGGCAAGAAACCCACCCCAACCTCGCCAAGCTGTATGAAAAGCTGATGCAACGCCCTTCTTTCGCCGAAACGGTACCGCACGATTAAAACGGCGAAGGCATTAAAACGGAAGGCGCTGCGGCGCCATTCTTTTTGTGACTCAGCGTTCCAGAACCATCATCTATCGCACTGCATATCGTCAAGCAACCCCGCAAGTTGCGGCACGCTGTCAACCAAGGCAAAAGCATCTCGAAAATCGTACCCCCGCGTAAGCTCGGTTTTCAACACGATGCAACGCAATCCAGCAGCGTTGGCCGCTTGCAAACCACGCGGTGAGTCTTCGACCGCAATACATTCCTCCGGTGGCAGCCCTAGCCGATCCAGCGCTAACAGATAGGGCTCGGGATGGGGCTTCGGCGCGGCGTATTGTTCCGCGGTCAACACAAACTCAAAGCTTGGACGCATCGGCAAATTTCGATGAATTACATCAAAATGCGCCTGACTCGCACTGGTCACCACACCCATCCTGGGCCTGCCATTCAGTGCACGAAGGAGTTCCGGAATCCCCGGCCGCGCCAGCGAACTCGCCTGAACCAATTGATCGGAATACATCGCATTGCGCCGACTTCTTGCTTCGATGATCTCCGATTCAGAATATCCCAATTCACGAAACCGATGCCAGATCCCGATATCTTGACAAAGGAAGAACGTCAGAAAGTCGTCGGCGGTCAAATTGATACCAACGGCGCCAAAAAACGCCCGGCTCGCCTCGAAGAAAAGACGTTCGGTATCGACCAAAACGCCGTCATTGTCCCAAAGAATGGCTTTCAGCACGGCATGCAACTCATTGGTCGGGTCGTCCAACGCAAAACGCGGGCCTTCGCGCCTGATCGACTTTGCGAAACAAACGGGGACTCAGACAATCACGCCGCCGCCCAGGCACACGCGCGATTCGTATACCACGACCGACTGCCCCGGCGTCAGCGCCCACTGCGGCTCGGCGAAGCGGAGTTCGCAGCTGGCGGCATCCAATCTTTCGATTTCGCAGGGCTGATCGGCCGTGCGATAGCGCGGCTTGGCGGTGTAAACCCAGTGTGTATGCGGGTCTTCGCCTGCCACCCAGGATAACTGCTCGGCCTTGAGAGCGTTGCGGAACAGCGCCGGATGGTCGTGCCCCTGCACCACATACAACACATTCTTTTCCATGTCCTTGCCGGCGACAAACCACGCATCGTGCTCGCCGCCGCCGGGCCGCCCTTTCTCCCTGAGGCCACCGATGTGCAATCCTTTGCGCTGGCCGAGGGTGTGGTACATCAACCCGTCGTGCTCGCCGAGCGGTTTGCCGTCGTCCAGCCGGCGAATCTCGCCTTTCTGGGGCGGCAGGTAGCGCATCAGGAATTCCTTGAACGGCCGTTCGCCGATGAAGCAGATGCCTGTCGAATCCTTCTTGGCGGCGACGTGCAAGCCCTCCGCCTCGGCGATCCGGCGCACGTCGCGCTTGTAGACGTCGGCGAGCGGAAACACGGCGCGGGCGAGTTGCGCCTGGTTCAGGCGGTAGAGGAAATAGCTTTGATCCTTGGTGCCGTCTTCAGCTTTCAGCAACTGAAAGCGGCCATCGAACTCGCGCACGCCGGCATAATGCCCGGTGGCGATGCGATCGGCACCCATCCGCATGGCATGGTCGAGAAAGGCCTTGAACTTGATCTCGGAATTGCACAGCACATCGGGATTGGGGGTGCGCCCGGCCTGATATTCGCGCAGGAATTCGGCAAAAACGCGATCCTTGTATTCCCGGGCGAAATTCACCACCTCGACGTCGATGCCGATAACATCGGCCACGCTCATCACGTCGACCAGATCCTGACGCGAGGAGCAGTATTCGTCGTCATCGTCGTCTTCCCAGTTCTTCATGAACAGGCCGACGACCCGCCAGCCCTGGCGTTTCAGCAACAATGCCGCCACGGCGGAATCAACGCCGCCGGACAACCCGACGACCACGGTTTTTCCAGTCATTCCAGAACCTCAAGCAAAAGGGGGCGAACCTGCTTAGCCATAATACGTCAGCGATTCGAGCGGATAGCGCCGCCCGGCCGCGTGGTCGGCGATGCACGCGGCGACCATCGGGCTGCGGTGCCGCGCCTCGGCGGCGGCGATCTCGGCGGACGTCAGCCAGTGCGCCGCCACAATGCCGTCATCCAGCCGCCGTCCGGCCTCCCACCCGTACAGCTCGCCAGTAAAGGCGAAGCGCAGATAGGTGAGATCGCGAACCGGGT
This sequence comes from Betaproteobacteria bacterium UBA1934, assembly GCA_002337055.1. GTDB lineage: Bacteria > Pseudomonadota > Gammaproteobacteria > Burkholderiales > Rhodocyclaceae > UBA1934. The sequence continues at coordinate 69,866 of DDFG01000005.1, forward strand.
TGTGCCAGTGATAAATCCCCACCAGCGCGGTGGGCACGAAATGATAGGCCGACTCTTCCAGCGTTTCGCGCGCAACCGCGTCGATCAGGCTCTCGCCGAATTCGAGATGCCCCGCCGGCTGATTGAAACGCAATCCCGCATCGGTTTCCTCTTCCACCAGCAGATAGCGTCCGTCGCGGAAAACCACGGCCGCCACCGTCACGTTCGGCTTCCAGATCATCGCCTTATCCCGCGCAAAAGCGCCATTTTACCCGCCGAAATCGGCTAGAATCCAAGACTTTCGAGAGCACATTCGGAGACGAAACCATGTCCATGTCGGATCGCGACGGCTTTATCTGGTACGACGGCAAGCTGGTGCCGTGGCGCGACGCCACCACCCACGTCCTGACCCACTCCCTGCACTATGGCATGGGCGTCTTTGAAGGCGTCCGCGCCTACAAGACCGTACAAGGCACCGCCATTTTCCGGCTGGAAGACCACACCGACCGCCTGTTCAACTCCGCGCACATCTTTCAGATGGCCATGCCTTTCGACAAGGCCACCATCAACGAGGCACAGAAAGAAGTGATCCGCGCCAACGGACTGGAATCCGGCTATCTGAGGCCACTCGCCTTCTACGGGTCGGAAAAGCTCGGCGTGTCGCCCAAGGGCGCGCAAGTGCATGTCGCCATCGCTGCCTGGCCGTGGGGCGCCTACCTCGGTGAAGAAGGCCTGCAACGCGGCATCCGCGTCAAGACTTCCAGTTTCACCCGCCACCACGTCAATATTTCGATGGTGCGCGCCAAGGCTTGCGGCCATTACATCAACTCCATTCTCGCCAACAACGAGGCCACCAACGACGGCTATGACGAAGCGATGCTGCTCGATCCGGAAGGTTACGTTGCCGAAGGCGCCGGCGAAAACCTCTTCATCGTCAAGAAGGGCAGGCTCTACACCCCCGACCTGACCTCCTGCCTCGAGGGCATCACCCGCGCCACGGTCATTCAGCTCGCCGAAGAGTTGGGTATTCCGGTACTGGAAAAGCGCATCACGCGCGATGAGGTCTACGCCGCCGATGAAGCCTTCTTCACCGGCACCGCCGCCGAAGTCACGCCAATCCGCGAACTCGATGGTCGCCAGATCGGCATCGGTCATCGCGGCCAGATCACGCTGCAATTGCAGGAACGCTATTTCGACGCGGTCTACGGCCGTAACGGCCAGCACGCCGAATGGCTGGCGATGGTTTGAGAGGACATGCCATGAGCGAAAACAAGGTCATCGAACTCACCGAAAAGGATTTGCCGCTACACTGCCCGCGTCCCGACGCACCGCTCTGGTCGCAGCATCCGCGCGTCTATCTGGATGTCGCCCACACCGGCCAGGCCGTCTGCCCCTACTGCGGCGCGCAGTACGCCTTCAAGGGTGAATTGCCGAAAGCACACTGATTGCAGGCCGTTCGTCCGGCGCCGCCGGCGCCCGAACGGCTCGCACCCGAGCCACACTGATGAAAGCGCTTGTCGTCGCCCCCTCGTGGATCGGTGACACCATCCTCGCCCAGCCGCTGTTCGCCCGTCTGCACGCTGCCGAGCCGGCGCTGACGCTCGACGTGCTGGCACCGCGCTGGGTCGCACCGGTACTGCGCCGGATGCCGGAGATCGCAGCCGTCATCGACAGCCCCTTCGGACACGGCCAACTCTCGCTCGCCGCGCGCCACCGCCTTGCCCGCCAACTGGCCACCAGCGGTTATGCGCGCGCCTATGTGCTGCCCAATTCGCTGAAATCGGCTCTGGTGCCCTTCCTCGCCACCATTCCCGAGCGCGTCGGCTTTACCGGCGAGCATCGCTATGGCCTCGTCAATGTTCGCCACACGCTCGACAAAGCCGCCCTGCCGCTGATGGTCGAACGCTTCGCCCAACTCGCGCAGCCCGTCGGCTCGCCGCTCAGCCGCCCGGTTGCCGAACCTCGCCTGGTATCGACCACCGAGCAGCAGACCGCCACGCTCGCGGTGCTCGGCCTCACGGCGGAAGCCCGCCCGGTGGTGTTCTGCCCGGGCGCCGAATACGGCCCCGCCAAGCGCTGGCCCGCCGCCCATTTCGCCGCCCTCGCCATGGCACTGGCCGAACGCGGGCATCGTATCTGGCTGCTCGGCTCGCCCAAGGATGCGCCGGTCGCCGACGAGATCGATCGCCTGGCGCCGGGCCTCTGCACCAACCTGTGCGGCCGTACCGGACTCGACCAGGCCATCGACCTGATCGCCCGCGCCGAACTCACCGTCTGCAACGATTCGGGGTTGATGCATGTCGCCGCCGCGCTGAACCGCCCGCTGGTCGCTCTGTTCGGCTCGTCTTCGCCCGGATTCACGCCACCGCTCTCCCGCCGCGCCCGCGTTCTCTCGCTCGGCCTGTCGTGCAGCCCCTGCTTCAAGCGCACCTGCCCGCTCGGCCATCTCGACTGCCTCAACGGACTGGCCCCTGCGCGCGTGCTAGAAACCTGCCTGGAATGCCTGTAATGCCCACCTCACTGCGCCCGATTCTTTTCGCCACCCCCGAAGATGCCGAAACCGCCTTTTACGAAGCGCTCGAACAGGGCGACGCCGAAGCGGTCATGGCCGTCTGGTCCGAGGACGACGAAGCCGTCTGCATTCACCCCACCGGCGTCCAGCTGCTCGGTATCGGGCTGATCCGCGACAGCTGGCGCAGCATCTTCAACAACTCGCGGATACGTGTCGAATCGCAACGGCTGGCGCAATGGCAAGGCATGCTGCTGGCCATTCACCACCTCGTCGAGACCGTCTATATCGGCGAAGACAACAGCGCGCACGGCCCGCTGTTCGTGACCCATGTCTATTCGCGCGGCGCGCACGGCTGGCGCCTGGTCAGCCGGCACGCTTCGGCCGCCAACGAAGCCCACGCGCCGGAAAATCACGGCGGCGACGACACGCCGCCCCGCGTGCTGCACTGATGCGCCCCTACCGCGCCCCCGCCTGGCTTCCGGGCGGCAACGCCCAAACCCTGTGGCCGCTGATGATCAAGCCGAAGCGGCCGCCGTTCCGACGCGAACGCTGGGAAACACCCGATGACGATTTCATCGACGTTGATCTGATCGACGGCCCCGCCACCGCCCCGCTGCTGATGCTCTTTCACGGCCTGGAGGGCAGTTCGCGCTCGCACTATGCGCTCGCCCTCGCCCACGCTGCCCGACAGCGCGGCTGGCGCTTCGCGTTGCCGCATTTTCGCGGCTGCTCGGGCGAACTGAACCGCCTGCCGCGCGGCTACCATTCCGGCGATTCCGCCGAGATCGCCTGGCTGCTCGCGCGCGCCCGCGCGCTGGCGGGCTCGGCGCCGTTATTCGCCGCCGGGGTCTCGCTCGGCGGCAACGCCCTGCTCAAATGGGCGGGCGAACAAGGCGAAACAGCGCAGGAACAGGTGGCCGCCATCGCCGCCATCTCCGCGCCTGTCGATCTCGCCGCCTGCGGGCACACGCTGGCGCGCGGTTTCAATCGCATCTACACACGACATTTTCTCGACACCCTGAAATCGCGCTGCGAAGAACGTCTTTTGCGCCACCCCGGCTGCTTCGACGCCCGCGCCATGCGCCGCGCCCGCAACCTCTACCAGTTCGATGACGCCGTCACCGCGCCGCTGCATGGTTTTGCCGGCGCCGACGATTACTGGACCCGCGCCTCCAGCAAACCCTGGCTACGCGGCATCCACCTGCCCGCGCTGGTGCTGAACGCGCGCAACGACCCTTTCCTGCCCGCCCGCCATCTGCCCACACCGGCCGAAATCGGCCCAGGCGTCGTGTTGGAACAACCGCCGCAGGGCGGTCACGTCGGCTTTGTCAGCGGCCCTTTTCCGGGGCGACTGGACTGGCTGCCACAAAGGCTCTTACACTTCTTTATCGCCCACTTGCCGGAGCAGAACCATGAACACCCCACTTCCTGCGGAGATTTTCAAGGCCTATGACATTCGCGGTATCGTCGGCAAATCGCTGACACCCGACATCGTTCGCCGTATCGGTCGCGCCCTCGGCAGCCTGGCCCGCGACCGGCAACAGACCGCCATCGCGGTCGGGCGCGACGGCCGCCTTTCCGGCCCCGACCTCGCGGGCGCGTTGATGGACGGCATCAACGCCGCCGGCATGGACGCCATCGACATTGGCTGCGTGCCGACCCCGCTCAGCTATTTCGCCGCGCACCAGCTCGGTTGCCATAGCTGCGTGTCAGTCACCGGCAGCCACAATCCGCCGGATTACAACGGTCTGAAAATGGTCATCGGCGGCGAAACCCTGGCCGGCGACGCGATCCAGGCGCTGAAAGCGCGCATCGAAGCCGGCGACCTGCACAGCGGCACCGGGCAGCGCCGCAGCGCCGACGTGCGCGCCGCCTATGTCGAGCGCATTGTGTCCGACATCAAGCTGGCCCGCCCCCTCAAGATCGTGATGGATTGCGGCAACGGCGTCGCCGGCGCGGTGGCGCCCGAACTGTTCACCCGGCTCGGCTGCCAGATCGTGCCGCTTTTCTGCGAAGTGGATGGCAACTTCCCCAACCATCACCCCGACCCCTCCAAGCCGGAAAACCTCGAAGACGTGATCCACGCCCTCAAGACCACCGACGCCGAACTGGGCATCGCCTTCGACGGCGACGGCGACCGCCTGGGCGTCGTCACCAAGGATGGCGAGATCATCTTCCCCGACCGTCAGTTGATGCTGTTTGCCGCCGACGTGCTTTCCCGCGTACCAGGTGGCGAGATCATCTTCGACGTCAAATGCACGCGCCTGCTGGCGCCGTGGATCAAGCAGCATGGCGGCCGCCCGACCATGTGGAACACCGGCCACGCGCTAATCAAGAAAAAACTCAAGGAAACCGACGCGCCACTGGCGGGCGAAATGAGCGGCCACGTCTTCTTCAAGGAGCGCTGGTTCGGCTTTGACGACGGCCTCTACGCCGGTGCCCGCCTGCTCGAAATCCTCAGCCGGAGCACCGACCCGTCGGCGACGCTCAAAGCCCTGCCCAACGCCACCAGCACCCCCGAACTCAACATCAAGATGGCCGAAGGCGAGCCTTTCGCGCTGATCGACAAACTGAAGCAGTCCGCCACCTTCAGCGGCGCCGAGCAGATCATCACCATCGACGGCGTGCGCGTCGAATACGCCGACGGCTTTGGTCTCGCCCGCCCCTCGAACACCACGCCGGTGGTGGTGCTGCGTTTCGAGGCAGATAACCCGGCGGCGCTGGCGCGCATCCAGGCCGATTTCCACCGCGCCATTTCGGCGGTGTGGCCGGGCGTGGCGTTGCCGTTCTGACATGCCCGACAGCCCCGCCAGCGCGTTTTTTCTCGGCCGCCAGCCCATTCTCGACCGCTCCCAACGGCTGGTGGCCTATGAACTGCTGTTTCGCGGCGGCACACAAAACGCCGCTCAGGTGACCGACGGCGTCACCGCCACCGCCACCGTCATTGCCAACGCGTTTACCGAACTGGGCGTGGCCGACGCGCTCGGGCACTGCCTGGGTTTCATCAATGTCGACGTCGATTTTCTTTTCAGCGACATGCTGGAACTGCTGCCCTGCCAGAACGTCGTGCTGGAGATTCTCGAAACCGTGCCGCCGACGCCGGAAGTGATCGAACGCTGCCGCAGCCTGAAAGCCGAGGGCTTCACGCTGGCGCTGGATGACGTGATCCAGGTCAGCCCCGAATACCAGGCGCTGCTCGACCTCGTCGACATCATCAAGGTCGACTTGCAACCGCTTTCCCCTGCCGAACTGGTTACCTTGACGCAGCGGCTCAAGCCACTGAACAAGCGGCTCCTCGCCGAAAAGGTCGATTCGCGGGAACAGAAGGACGAATGTCTGCGCCTCGGCTACGACCTTTTTCAGGGCTACTACTTCGCCAAGCCGACCGTGCTGGCGGGCAAGAAACTCAGCCACTCGCAAATGGCGCTGATGAAACTGATGGGCTTGCTGCTCTCCGACGCCGACACCGCCGATCTCGAAGCCGCCTTCAAACCGGAGCCGGGGCTGACCGTCAACCTGCTGCGCCTGACCAATTCCGTCGGCGCTGGCTGCACCGTCCGCATCAATTCGCTGCGCCATGCCATCACCGTGCTCGGCCGGCGCCAGCTTCAGCGCTGGCTGCAACTGCTGCTGTTCGCCTCGGGCACCGACCAGGGCATGGAAAACCCACTGCTCCAGATGGCCGCCACGCGCGGGCGTCTGATGGAACTGCTCGCCGATTTCGTCAAAAAGGGCGACAAGGCGCTGGCCGACGAAAGCTTCATGGTCGGCATCATGTCGCTGATGCCTGCGCTGGTCGGCATACCCATGGCCGACATCGTCGCGCCGCTGGCCCTGCCCGACCCGGTGCGCGACGCACTGGTCGAGTCGAAAGGCGAGCTGGGCAAACTGCTCGAGCTCACCGCCGCGGCCGAATCCGGAGACCCCGGCACCATTGCCGAGACTCTGCCCAGTTTCGCCGGCCTCGACCTCGCCGCGCTCAACCAGTGCACAATGCAGGCCCTGGCCTGGGCGCACAGCCTGGGGAGGGAAAAAAGCGAATGACCGCCACTGCATGGCCGCCTCGCCAGGGCTGCGACGCGCCCGGCGAATGCGCTATGATCGAATATCCGCCGAGCCTGCCCCCGGCGATGCCACGGAATCAGCGAACAACTTCAGGGAGTCCATAGCATGTCCAGAACCATCAGCGAAATCATCGCCAACGATCCACTGATCAGCGGCACCCGCGACATGACCGTCCGCGCCGCCTGCCAATTGATGTGGGAAAAGCGCCTGAGCGGCCTGCCCATCATCGAAAAAGACAAGTTTGTCGGCATCTTTACCGAGCGCGACGCCATGAAGATGCTCGCCAACAAGGTCGATTTCGACAAAACCAAAATGGGCGACGTGATGATCACCGACCCGGTTACCGTACGCGGCGGCCTGACCCTCGGCTTTGCGCTGATCCAGATGGTCGAAGGCGATTTCAGCCACGTCTGCGTGGTCGACGACAACGGCAAGCCGCTCGGCATGGTCACCGCCCGCGACGCCATGGGCCGCGACATCGTCAAGCTGGAATACGACATGGGCCGCATCGGCGCGCTCTCCAAACTGCGCTACACCAACCACCTGCCGTACGACGGCGAATCGGATTGAAGCGTTATTCCTTCCAACATTGCCATTTACAATCATGTCTTCACTATCCAATGTCATCAAAAATTACGATGTGATTTCTAGTGAATCGATATAACACCCCAAGTTATCCAACAATAGATCTTCTTCCGATAAGACCGCGCAATCCTTTGGAGATTTAACGGTGACAATAACTATCGCAGAACTGATGCTTGCAGTACTGATAGCAGTAGTTGCCTATTTTTGGAATACAAGAAAGAAAACTCTTATCCTTCCCGCGTCCACAAACGATTGGTTCATCATTGTCGACACAAATGTGAATGCTCGCAAAGTGACGATTTCATTTTTCCCAATCCTGGCTTTCAAGTTAAAGAAAGGTTTTTGCGTTCCAATCACTTCACGCCCAGATGAGACCGACCCGCTCCTCTCCGCAACACACGTTGCTAGCGCTGAACTTGCGACGAAGACATCGGAAAAATATGGTAGGTGGTTTAGACATGGCATCAGATATGATGTCTTTGGGTCACCATGTTGGTCTGGACTGCACTTTCCAGTGCTACTTTCGATATTTCATGCTGCGCAGTTTGGTTTAATCGCTATTGATCCACCACCCGAATACGCCTTGCTTATTGACAACTACCGAAATAAAGCTCATGCAATAGCGAATAGATAAGGAAAAGAAAATGATAACGCTAATCGTCGACAGCCCACTTTCGAAGCTGGAAAGCACTCAATATCCTGTGAGCCCCTTTGTATATCTATCGCTTGAAGCGCAAACAGCACCTAGCGGTCGCATTTTACTCAGTTCACAACTCGCGACAGACGTGGAAATAGACCACGTAACAAGAAAACTGATTTGCGAGATCGAAAAGCTCGGCCATGCGGCCAAAAAAGAGTTACGTAGACTGCGTTCGATGCAATTGAACCGTAACAATGGAGTGGAAATAGGCTAATCCCCCCAAACATTGGGGAGATTGCCATAGAGAGGGATTGAAATCGGACTCTGGCTTTTCGTCCTTATCCACCGGCAATGGCTCTGCGTCCGTTCAAGTAGTTGGGCCTCGGCAACAAAGTTTTGGGTTCCTCCCCAACCTCATAATCCCTGAACACACCGATCAAAACCCAACTTACAGCTTCCCTTCCACCCACCCCTTGACCAATGCCAGCGCCTGCGGCAACGCTGCGACGTCGGTGCCGCCGGCCTGCGCCATGTCGGGACGGCCGCCGCCCTTGCCGCCGACCTGCTGGGCGACCATGTTGACCAGTTCGCCGGCCTTGACCTTGCCGGTGAGGTCGGCGGTGACGCCCGCCACCAGTGAGACTTTGCCGTCCGCCACGGCCGCCAGCACGATGGCGGCTGACTTGAGCTTGTCTTTCAGCTTGTCCAGCGTTTCGCGCAGCGCCGTGGCGTCGGCACCTTCCATCACCGCGGCGAGCACCTTGGCGCCCTTGATGTCAATCGCCTGCGCCGCGAGGTCGTCGCCCTGGCTGGCTGCCAGTTTGGATTTCAGGCGCGCCAGTTCCTTTTCCAGCGCCTTGACTTGATCGACCACCTGCGCCACGCGCGCGGCCACTTCCTGCGGTTGCGCCTTGACGGTGGCGGTCACCTCGGCCAGCGCGTCCTGCTGGGCGTCGAGCCAGGCCAGTGCCACGTCGCCGCACACCGCCTCGACGCGGCGCACGCCGGCGGCCACGCCGCCTTCCGACACGATCTTGAGCAGGCCGATATCGCCGCTGCGCGACACATGCGTGCCGCCGCACAATTCCTTGGAGGAGCCGATGCTGCACACGCGCACTTCGTCGCCGTATTTTTCGCCGAAGAGCATCATGGCGCCGGATTTCTGCGCGTCTTCCAGCGGCATCACACGCGCTTCGGTGGCGGCATTGGCGAGGATTTCGGCGTTCACGATGGCTTCGACCTTACGGATTTCGGCGGTCGTCATCGGCGCATTGTGGGCAAAGTCGAATCGCGTCTTGTCGGGATCGACCAGCGAGCCCTTTTGCTGCACATGGCCGCCCAATACCTCACGCAGCGCCTTGTGCATCAGGTGCGTCGCCGAATGGTGGCGGGTGGTGCGGGCGCGCGCCGCGATGTCCACCTTGGCGGTGACGCCGTTGCCGACCGTGAGCGTGCCGGTTTTGACCACACCGTGGTGGCCGAACACTGCCGCCAGCACCTTTTGCGTATCTTCCACCGCAAAAATGCCGTGCACGCTGTGCAGGGCGCCGCGGTCGCCGACCTGGCCACCGGATTCGGCGTAGAAAGGCGTGTGGTCGAGCACGACCACACCCAGCTCGCCTTCTTTCAGTTCGTTGACGGCGACACCGTCCTTGTACAGCGCCAGCACGTTGCCCTTGGCTTCGAGCGATTCGTAGCCGTGGAAGGTGGTTGCCGGGCCATCGTATTCAAGCTGGACGGCCATCTTGAACTTGCCGGCGGCACGCGCCAGCTCCTTCTGGCGCGCCATGGCGGCGTCGAAGGCGGCGCCATCGACGGTCACGCCCTTTTCGCGACAGATGTCGGCAGTCAGATCGAGCGGGAAGCCGTAGGTGTCGTGAAGCTTGAAGGCGGTTTCGCCGTTGAACACGGTGTTGCCGGCCGCCGCCATCGCCGCCAGTTCGGCGTCGAGAATGGCCATGCCGTGCTCGATGGTGGCGAAGAAGCGCTCTTCCTCCAACTTCAGCATGTCCATGATCTTGCTCTGGCCGGCCTTCAGTTCCGGGTAGGCCTCGCCCATTTCGGTGACCAGATCTGGAACGATCTTGTGGAAGAAGGGGGCGCGCACGCCCAGCTTCCAGCCGTGGCGGATAGCGCGGCGAATGATCCGGCGCAGCACGAAACCGCGCCCTTCGTTGCCTGGAATGACGCCGTCGGCGATCAGGAAGGAGCAGGCGCGGATGTGGTCGGCCAGCACGCGCAGGCTGGGCGTATCGGCCTCCGGGCATTTCGTTTCGCGGCGGGCGGCGGCAATCAGCGTCTGGAAGAGGTCGATTTCGTAGTTGGCGTGCACATGCTGCAACACCGCCGAGATGCGCTCCAGACCCATGCCGGTGTCGACCGAGGGCTTGGGCAGCGGATGCATGACACCGGCTTCGTCGCGGTTGAACTGCATGAACACGTTGTTCCAGATTTCGATGTAGCGGTCGCCGTCTTCATCGGGCGATCCCGGCGGGCCGCCGGGGATGCCTTCACCGTGGTCGTAGAAGATTTCGGTGCAGGGGCCGCAGGGGCCGGTATCGCCCATCATCCAGAAATTGTCGGAGGCGTAGCGGGCGCCCTTGTTGTCGCCGATGCGGATCACACGCCCGACCGGCACGCCGATTTCCTTTGTCCAGATGTCGTAGGCTTCGTCGTCCTCGGCGTAAACGGTGACCCAGAGGCGATCCTTGGGCAGTTTGAAAACGTCGGTCAGCAACTCCCAGGCGTATTGGATCGCGTCACGCTTGAAGTAGTCGCCGAAGCTGAAATTGCCGAGCATTTCAAAAAAGGTGTGGTGGCGCGCGGTGTAGCCGACGTTTTCGAGGTCGTTGTGCTTGCCGCCGGCACGCACGCATTTCTGCGAAGTGGTGGCGCGGGTGTAGGGGCGCTTGTCGAAGCCGAGAAAGACGTCCTTGAACTGGTTCATGCCGGCGTTGGTGAAGAGCAGTGTCGGGTCTTCGTGCGGTACCAGCGACGACGAGGCCACGATCTGGTGGCCTTTGGATTCAAAGAACTTGAGGAATTTCTCGCGGATTTCTGCGCTTTTCATGGAAACGGCCCTGTTGGCAAACACAATCGAATCAAGCATTTTAAAAGAAAAACCCGCCGGAATGCGGCGGGTTTGCCCGATCGGTCCGATTTCAGCGGGAACGGGCCGCGCGCGCCTCGACGCCATCGCGTACGCCATTGTGGTTGAAGTCGGTCTGGCGGTCGTGTTTTTGCCGGCGGATACGGCGGCTTTCAACGTTCTCAGCCTGCGTGAGGCGGGCGCGCTCGCCCTTGGTGACCACGCCGTCGGCTTTGGCGCGGTCTTCCATGCGCTGGACATGGGCCTGACCACGCTCCAGGCGAGTGGTCTCGCGCGGCGTCGAGGTCTGGGCCATCGCGGTCAACGGGGCGATCAAGCACAGGGTCAGAATGAGCGTTTTGACTTGCATGAGGTTCTCCGTGTTGTCGGGCCATGGAACATTCCATGGAGGTATTAACGCACGAGAGCAGGTTACAAGTTGCTCCGCATTGTAAAAGCGTGTTTCAAAACACGTTCGCCCGCTTCAGCGTCGGCCGCGCCTTCAGGAGAGCGTTGCCGCGCGCAACCGCTTCGTCGAGCGCTTGCTTGGGCGTAGTCTTGTCTGCCCACAGCCGTTCCAGCTCTTCTTCCAGAATGATGCGTACCGGATCGATGGCGGACACGCGCACCGGGTTGCGCCCGCCCTCGCCCTTCATCGATTCGTAGGAAACCTCCAGCACGTTGCGCAAACCACGCGGACCACGTTCGCGCAGCGTAGCACGGGCGGCGTCGGTCATCGGCAGACGGCCATGCGCGGAAACCAACTGCATCTGCGTGTCGGTCTTCAGCAGATATTTGACAAACGCGGTGGCCTGACGGTATTCGGCGGGTTTATAACCGGCCCCGAACCACAGCGAGGCACCGTCGGCGAGCGTGTTTTGGCGCCCGCCAAAGCTATCGTCGTAATGGGGCAGCGCGGCAACACCGACTTCCACGCCTTTGGCGTCGAGAAAATCGACGTAGGACGAGGAGTTGGAGGTCAGCATCGCGCATTCGCCATCGCGGAACTTGTCGTCGCCTTCGTCCCGACGACCAAAGACTTGCAGCAATCCAGCCTTCTTCCAGGCCGACAGCTTTGCGAGATGGCGGACTTCGACAAAGCCATTGAATGCCAGATCGCCCTTGGCATTGACCACCGGCGCGCCGGCTAGCGCGCTGACATTGTCAACGTGCACCCAAGCCGGCCATGAGGTGGTCAGCGGGCACGCATGCCCGGCGGCGAGCAGCTTGCCGGCGGCATCCTGCATCTCGTTCCAGGTCGTCGGCGCGTGCTCTGGGTCCAACCCGGCCTTGCGGAAAGCATTGCGGTCGTAATAAAGCACAGCGGTGGAATACGAAATCGGCAGGGCGACGACACGGCCCTTGTCATCTGCCACGCCACCGCGCAGGTCGCGCGAGAGCGTGCTGGCCTCGAAATTTTCACCTGCCGACTTGAAAGCCACATACAGCGGCACAAAGACATTCTTGCGGGCGGAGAAATCGGCAACCTGCGTGCGACGCAGGATGTTCATGATCGCCGGCTTGCCGCCTTCGTGCCAGCGCACCAGCTTGATCGGCGCCGACGGATGCTCGCCGTTATACCGATCGACCAGCTTCTGCAACTCCACCTCTTCAACCTGACCAAGCGGATGGGCCAGTTCGATTGGCAAAGCAGCAACCGGCTGCGTGGGCTTGACCGGCGGCTTGGCACGCTTGCCGGCGGCGAGGGCGGGCGTCGCGGCGGTGATCAGCGCGGCGAGAAAAAGAGAGGCGGGCAGCAGGCGCATGGTGTACTCCAAAAAATCGAAGGGGGGATTATATTCAATCGCCCGCATTGCCGCTCCGTTGCGGGCTGACATAGAATGACTGCTCGCCGCCAGCCGGGCCTCTCCGGCGCACGGCCTTGACAGCACAATCAGCAACACGCAGCCAGGGAGCCGCGAACACAACATGGCCGAGAGCGGGGACGAGTATCTCAGCTTCGACGAGAACGGTGGCGAAGTGGCCGCCCGGCCGTCGCACGCCCAGGCCGCGTGGCGGATTCTGGTCGTGGATGATGACCATGATGTACACCGCGCTACCGAATTCGCGCTGCGCGACATTGAAATTCTCGGCCGCCCGCTCCAGTTCCTGCATGCCTCTACCGCCGCCGAGGCCATCGCCTGCTTGCGCCAGGAGGGTGACATCGCAGTGATCCTGCTCGATGTGGTGATGGAGTCGGAACATGCCGGGCTGACGGCAGTTGGGGTGATTCGCAACGAGTTGAAACTGGTCAATCCGCGCATCGTGCTACGTACCGGACAACCAGGCTACGCGCCGGAAATCGAAACCATCCGCCTGTACGACATCAACGATTACAAGACCAAGAATGAACTGACCCGATCGAAGCTCTACACGACGCTGACCGCCGCGATTCGCTCCTACGATCAGCTTTGCCGGCTCGATGCCAGTCGGCGCGGCCTGGAAATGATCATCTCGGCCAGCCAGCATTTCATCGGCCAAGTCGGCGTTCCCGCCTTTGCCGAGGGGGTCATCACACAGCTTTCCGCCTTCGTCGGGGTTGCACCCGAGGGCATGGTCTGCGCCCGCGCCGAGTCGGGCGACCGCTCGGGCGAATGCCGGGTGATCGCGGCAACCGGCCAGTTTGCACATTTTCACGGGCGGCATATCGCCGAGATCGACGATCCGGCGGTGGTTGAAGGCTTGTCACGCTGCGTCAGGGAAAAGCACGGCGCAGTGGGTAGCGATTATCTCGCGCTCTTTTTTGAGGGCCGCGAGGCCCACGATTTCGCGGTTTTTGTCAGAACCTCACGCAAGCTTGACGAGGTCGACAACCATCTGCTGGAAGTTTTCTGCACCAATATCTCGATCTGCGGCGACAACGTCCATCTAGTCGAACAACTGCGCCGGCTTGCTTATCACGACACACAATGCCGCCTGCCCAATCGCAGCCACTTCGTCGAAACAGTCGAGCTCCGGTTGGCGGAGACAGCCGGGGAAACCTTTTCGCTGGCGCTGCTCGATATCGACCAGTTCTCCGAAATCAACGACATGCTCGGGCATCGCTACGGCGATCAATTGCTGTTTGCCATTGCCCGCCGGCTGGAGGCGGCCTTTCATCCGCCCTGCGTCGTGGCGCGCATCGGTAACGACGTGTTCGGGTTGTTCGGCGAAGAGTCGCAAGTCTCGCCCGAGACGCTACAGCCCTTCTTGTCTACCACGGTCGAGATCGAGGGCGTCGAGCGACCGGTCAGCCTGGCCGCCGGGTTCGTGCGGGTGTCACCAGGCACCCCGCACGATGCGGCACTGCTGCTGAAAGATGCTTCCATTGCCGTCAAGCTTGCCAAGCAGAATGGGCAGGGGCAAACCGCTTATTTCTCGCCCGCCATTGCCATCGCCACGCGCGAGCGCACGCGTCTGCTCAACGACCTGCGCCAGGCCTTTCGTCAGGATATGCTTTACGTCGCCTATCAGCCCCAGTTTGAGCTCGCCTCGGGCCGCGTGATCGGCGTGGAGGCCTTGCTGCGCTGGCGTACGGCGGAAGGTGTCAATGTGTCGCCCGAGCGCATCATCCCGATTGCCGAGCAATCCGGCCTCATTATTCCCCTCGGCACTTGGGTACTGCGCACCGCGCTGCACGCAGCACGTAGTCTCAAGGAAGCGGGTTTTGACGGATTGCGGATGGCGGTCAACGTCTCAACCCACCAGTTCCGGCAGCCGGATTTCATCGCCATGGTGCATGACGCGCTGGCTGACAGTGGCGTGGCGCCCACCGATCTGGAGTTGGAAATCACCGAATCGGTGGCGGTGATGGGCCTCGCCTTCGTCGAGGACGCCTTGCGCACGCTACGCCAGATCGGGCTTTCCATCGCTATTGACGATTTCGGTACGGGCTATTCTTCGCTCTCCTACCTCGGCCATCTGCCGGCCAACCGTCTGAAAATCGATCAGTCGTTCATCTGGTCAATGACGTCTGGCAAATCCTCGGTCAACATCCCCGAAATGGTCATTCCGTTGGGCCGCCAGCTCCAGATGAAGGTGATCGCGGAAGGTGTCGAGACCGCCGAACAGGCGGCCAAATTGCTGGAACTGGGCTGCGACGAAGCGCAGGGTTTTCTGTACGCCCAACCGATGCCGCTCGCCGATCTGCTGGCATGGCTGCGGCAAGGCAAGGCCGCACAGTGGTGAAGCCGGCTGTCTCGATCTGTGCCGTGGTGGCGTGCCTGTGCGCCTGTACGCCACCGGAACCGATCCGCATCGGCTACGTCGCTACCCTGTCGGGACGCAGCGCCGATCTCGGCATGGCGGGGCGCAACGGTACCCTGCTGGCGGTCGAGGAAATCAACGCGGCGGGCGGCGTCAACGGCCGTCCGCTCGAACTGCTTGTGCGCGACGACGAGCAGAACGACGAAACCGGCACACGCGCAGTGGAGGCATTGGCCGCAGAGAAGGTGGTCGCCATCGTAGGCCCGATGACCAGCAGCATGGCTTTTGCGCTAGCCCCGGTGGTCACTCGCCTGGAAGTGCCACTGGTCAGCCCGACCGCCACTGCCAACGAATTGCTGGACCGCGACGACATGCTGTTCAGGCTCTCTTCCCCGACTAGCGACCATGCCAAACTCGATGCCTCCTTTCAGTTTCAGGTGCAAGGGCGGCGACGGCTGGCGGTGGCATATGAAGTCGGCAATCCGATCTACACCAAAGGTTACCTGAAGGAATTCACGGCTGCCTTCACCGCCCAGGGTGGCGAGCTGGTGCGGCAGATCGCCTTCGATTCGGCCCAAGATACCGATCTCGCCGCCATCGTGCGCGACCTGGCGGCCGGCCGTCCGGACGGCTTTCTGTTTATCGCCAACGCCCTCGATTCGGCGAGGCTCGCCCAGCACGCACGCAGGCAGCTCCCCACCATGCCGCTGATCGGCGTCGCCTGGGCCGGTACCGAGGAGTTTGCCGAACTGGGCGGCAAGGCTGTTGAAGGTATGTGGGTCGGCCAATATTTCAACCGGGACGATCAATCGCCTGCCTATCTCGCCTTTAAGGAGAGCTTTGAGAAGCGCTTCCGCGAACTGCCCGGCTTCGGGAGCGCAGCCGCCTTCGATGCTGTCCACGTAATTGCCACGGCTTTGCGCAAACAAACCGGTCAGCAAACGCTAAAAGATGCATTGCTCAAGGATGGCCCCTACACCGGCCTGCAACAGCCCATCCGTTTCAATGCCACTGGAGACGCATTGCGGCCATCGCAGGTGGCTGTCGTACGGGGCGGGCGCCTCGTCGCTCAACCTTGGCCATGAAAGCCTGGACGCTCCGCTCGGCACTGACAGCCCTGATGCTCGGCATCATTGTCAGCACCTTCTTCATTCTCGCCACCGGCATTTTGCTCTATCGTCTGCCGCAAATCTCGCAGGCCAGCCACGATGTCGCTCAGCGCGAAGCCAGCGACATTGCCTATCTGCTCGAATACCAGCTTGACGGCATCCGTTCCCAGCTACAACCGACCGCTGCCTTTCTGCGCAAGCCGCACAGCCAGCAGGAAATCGAGGCGCATCTCGACGCCATTGTTGGCGACGGGGTGGTCATCGAAGCGATCTATGTGGTGAATCTGAACGGCTCGATCGAAACCGTGGGCCTACCGCCCGTTCGGCAGCATCGACGCAAGGATCTCAGCATCGGCGATTTTTCAGCCAACCGCCTGTTCCAGCACGTCATTGCGAACAGCGACACCGCCTGGAGCGACAAGTATCTCTCCGCAATGACCGGCAGCTTCACCATCGGTATCGCGATGTCAGCGGACGACAAGGTCATCGTCGCCGAAGTCGCGCCGCAGACTATGTTCGAAACCGTGCGCGCCATCGCCCGACGAACCGATCATCCGGTCATGGTGGTTGATTCGCGAGGCGAGTGGATCGCCGACAACACTCGTCAGAGCGAAGCGCGCCTGCACAACTGGGCGGGGCATCCCGCCGTCAAGGCCGCGCTGGAAGCAGAAACGCCCCCAGACAGCGCACTGCTCGACGGCCGCGAGGTCCGCACCGGCCACGATGTCTCGCCCCACCTTGGCTGGGCCATCGTAGTCGGCGTACCCACCGGCATGGACAACCCGGAGATTCGCAACACCGTTTATCTGGTGATCGGCAGTTTCCTGGCCGCCGTGCTGATCGGCCTGGTAACCGTACCGGTGTTAATCGCGCAATATGATCGTCCCTTGCGCAGCCTCTTCGACCGTACAAACAGACTGGCGCGTGGCGACTATTCGCCGGGCGAAACATCGCCGGGCCGCATCCACGAGTTGAACCAGTTGCTTCAGGACATGGAACACATGGCGCACGCCATCCGCGAGCGTCAGGACGAAATTTCGCATACCACCCGGCGTCTTGAGGAGAGCGGCCAGGACCTGCTTTCCATCTTCAACGCCTCCCCGGTGGCGATGAGCATCACTGATGCCCGCCAGAACTACGGCATCGTCAATGTCAATGCAGCCTGGGAAAAGCAGTTTGGGCGCAGCCGCAAGACCGTACGCGGACTGAACGGCGCACAGATCGGCCTGTGGGCGCACCCGGAAGACCGCATCGCCTTCCGCGAACGCCTCGAGGCGGACGGCGCCGTCGACGGCTGCGAGGTCTGGTGCCTGCGCAGCGACGGCAGCCGGCTGTTGTGCAAAGTTTCCGGCCGCATGGTGCAGTCCGGGGAACGTCATCTGGTCATCATGGTGCAGGAAGACGTCACCGAGCGGCGCCGCAATGAAGAACGTATTCAGGAGCTGAATGCGGAACTCGAAACCCGCGTGCTGGAACGCACGCAGGATCTCGAGCATGCTAACCGGGAACTGAGCGACACCCTGTCCGATCTGCAAACCATGCAGCAGGAACTGGTCAATGCCGAAAAACTGGCCGCCTTGGGTCGACTCGTGGCAGGTATCGCGCATGAACTGAACACGCCTATCGGCAACGGACTGATGGCCGCCACCACCTTCCGCGACCAGCTGGTCGCGCTCAGGCAAAATCTCGGCCACAACAAGATTCCGGCCGAATACGCCGCCTTGCTCGCCGATGCCGACACCGCGATCGGCATCGTCACGCGTAACCTGGAGCGCAGCGCCCAGTTGATCGCCAGCTTCAAACGCACTGCCGTCGATCAGACGACTGACCCGCGCCGTCGCTTTTTGCTCAAGGATATGGTCGATGAAGTGCTGGCGGTGCTCCAGCCCACACTGCGGCAAGCGCCGGTCGACATCGCCACGGACATTCCGGCCGATATCGAACTCGACAGCTTTCCCGGCTCGCTCGAACAGGTACTGGCCAACCTCATCAACAACGCTGTTCTGCACGCTTTTGAAAACCGTGAGCGGGGCCGCATCGAGCTGACTGCTGACGCTGTGGGCGACGACGCCGTGCTGATCCGCGTCGCAGACGATGGCACCGGCATTCCGGGCGAGTTGCAAAAGCACGTCTTCACGCCCTTCTTCACCACCAAACTGGGCAGAGGCGGTTCGGGACTGGGCTTGCATATCGTCCATAGCGCCGTCACCTCCGTGCTGGGTGGCCGTATCGCCTTCACCAGCAGCCGTGACGACGGCACGCTCTTCGAGATCAAGCTGCCTCGTGTCGCGCCCGAACGCCCTTCTGCGACTTGAACGCGACGGCAACATTTGTGAGAAAATCGACGGCCATGCAAATCCGATATTTCCTTCCCTGCCTGCTGTTCGTCCTGAGCGGTTGCGATCAGGTGAACCAGGCGCTCGGCGTCGAAGATCCGGCCAAGAAGGAAGCCCGACAAGAAGCCGAGGGCCGCGCCGTCGGCGGCGCTTGTCGGCATTCCGGGCGCGCCATCGAGGATTGCTACGCGATCTACTCCTGGCTGCCAAAGGCGGCGGTGTTCGGCGGCTGGCGCGACATGGACACCTACATGCGGGAAAACAAGATCGACACGGTCGCGCCGCAACTGCCGCCGCCGGAACCTCCCGGCAAGAAACGCAAGAAGGCGGCCGACGCCGATGCCGACGAACCCGCCAAAAAAGCGGAAAGCGGCAAGGACGAAAAAGCGCCGGAAAAAGGCGAGAAGACCGAGAAGTCCGACAAGCCTGAAGTGCCCGAAAAAGCGCCCGAGAAGGCTGACAAGGCCTCCGAAAAGCCTGCCGCGCGCCCCGCCGCCAAGCACTGAAGCCCTTGCCAGACGCACAGCAATCCCGCCCACGGATTAGCGGTCAGGCGCGTATAATGCCGGCCATGTCTGCATCCACAACCCCCGGCGGCAACGCCAGCGAAGCCCTCCTCGAAATCACTTTCGCCGATCTTGGCTTGGCGCCCGAGCTCCTACGCGCGGTCTCCGACGAGGGCTATACCCGGCCCACCCCCATTCAGCAAAAAGCGATTCCGCTGGTCCTGGCTGGCCAGGACCTGATGGGCGGTGCCCAGACCGGCACCGGCAAAACCGCCGCGTTCACGCTGCCCATCCTGCAAACCCTGCTGCCTTTTGCCAGTAACAGCCCTTCACCCGCCAAGCATCCCGTCCGCGCCCTGATCCTGGCGCCGACGCGCGAACTGGCGCTCCAGGTCTATGAATCGGTCAAGACCTATAGCAAGCATGTGCCGCTGCGCGCGATGTGCGCCTTTGGCGGTGTCGACATCAAGCCGCAGATCGAAGAACTCCGCAAGGGTGTGGAAATTCTCGTTGCAACACCGGGCCGCCTGCTCGACCATGTCGAACAGAAAAGCGTCAGTTTCAACGCCGTACAGGCGCTGGTGCTGGACGAAGCCGACCGCATGCTGGACATGGGCTTCATCCCCGACGTCAAGCGCATTCTCAACCTGTTGCCAGGCGAACGGCAGAGCCTGCTCTTTTCGGCGACCTTCTCGGACGAAATCAAGCGCCTGGCCGACAGCATGCTCAAAGCGCCAGTGCTGGTCGAAGTGGCGCGCCGCAATACGGTGTCTGAAACCATCAGCCACCGCGTGCATCCGGTTTCGGAATTCGGCAAGCGCGGCCTGTTGATCAAGCTGCTCAAATCCGGCGACATCACGCAGAGCATCGTTTTCGTTCGCACCAAGCAGGGCTGCTCGCGCTTGGCGCGCGAGTTGCAGCGGGCCGGCATTCACGCCGACGCGATCCACGGCGACAAGAATCAGCAGGAACGCATCAAAGCGCTCGACGCCTTCAAGAGCGGCGGGCTGCACGTGCTGGTCGCCACCGATGTTGCGGCACGCGGCCTCGATATCGACGATCTGCCCTACGTCATCAATTACGAGTTACCACACGTTCCCGAAGATTACGTGCATCGTATCGGCCGCACCGGCCGCGCGGGCAAGACGGGCAACGCCATCTCGCTGGTGACGGCGGCCGAGGTGGGTTATCTGGTCGATATCGAAAAGCTGATCAAGCGCCCGATCGAGCAGATCGAAGTCAACGGTTTCGAGCCGGACGACGACTACGAGTACCCGCCTGGGCAGCGCCGCAAGCGCAGCGCAGCGCCCAAAGCGCCACTGGCGACCCGACCACAAAAAAAACACATGGTGGCACCGGATGGTTTCGATTTCAGCAAGCCGTACGAGCCGCGTGGCGAGATTCCCGATTCACCGACGCCGCCCCCCAAGCCCGATGCAGCACACAAGCCGAAAAAGGTGGTGGCCGCGCTACTCGGCGGTTTCGGACGAAAATAGGGGCGGAACGCCCCGCTGCAAAGGGCCGCTCGTGTTCAGTGCCTGCCGCGCTCCGGAAGCGGCGGGAATCCGGGGCGAGGTTTAAAACCGGAAGGCAGCTTGGGTTTTTCGACCACGACTTCATTGAACTTGATAACCGCCAGAGAGCAGTTGTCGCCTTCGCCACGTCCACGCTCTCGTGCCCTTTTGATCAGCACCTCGCAGGCCTCGCGCGCCGCAAAGGCCGCCACGACACCGCCCAGCTCGACTGGATCGAAATAGGCCCACAAACCGTCCGAACACAACACATAAGCGTCGCCATCCTGAATCTCGTCGGTCTCACCAAAACTGAACTTGGGCGCTTCACCCCCGCCCAGTGAGGTCAGCAATACGTTGCGGTACTGATGATTTTCCGCCTGCTCCGGCGTGATCTTGCCGTTGGCGAGCAGATGTTCGACGTAGGAGTGATCGGTCGTGCGGAACAGCATGCGACCCGTCCTGAAACGATAGAGACGGCTGTCGCCGCAGTGCCCCCAGGCGATCTGGCCGGGCTGAAGCAGCAACAGGACTGCCGTGCTGTGCGGCTCCTTTTCGTTGATAAAGCGCGAAGCCTTGATCATGGTGTGGGCTTCGAGCATGCTGTGTTCCAGCATCTGGCGGGAGGGATCGTCGGAGGGCGAAAAATGTCCGAGGTTTTGGCGGGCAGTGTGGATCACCTGCTCCGCCGCCAGCGAGCCGCCAGTGTGCCCGCCCATACCGTCCGCGAGCACTGCCAGCGCCACGCCTTTCACCTTGGGATGGGCGAAGATCGCCACCCTGTCCTGCTGTTCCTGCCGATCACCCTGGTGCTGGGCGAAACAGGCATCCATCTTGAACGGCACGGTCAGCGCCTCCGGGCATCGCGAGCGCCAAACGGCGCAAGGCAATCAGGACTGGGCATGAAAATGCTCCAGCATGACGTCGATGAATTCGGGCAACGCATCCGCATGTACTCCGAGCTCGCCTAGAACGTCATCCTGGATCGACGACCATTCCGGGTTATCCACCGACAAATCCTGGTAGTAGAGGTGAATCGCCATTTGCACAATCGCAACCATGCTGCGCGAGGCGTGCATGCCGAGACGGGTGATGTCATGGTGGTTGCGGATGGCGTCGCAGATGAAATCGGGCATGTTCCAGTGTTTGGCAACCAGATAGCCGACCACGCAATGATCGGCGAAAAATTTCTTGTCCTCGTCGGCCAGGCAGGCCCAGCGCCCCGGTTCAGTCAGCTTCATTTCCGCGCAGTAGGTCGGAAAGCGGCGCATCAGCAAAGGCACGCCGCAATCGTGGAACATGCCGGCGAGAAAAGCCTGGTCGGGGAAGATGTTGCACACAGTAATGCGGTCGTCCGCCACCAGCATGGCCAGTTGCGCAACCGCCTCCGAGCGCGCCCAGAATGCCTCGTAAGCCTCGCGGTTGGTCTTGGCGTCGTGCAGGCTCGCGAGCGAAATGGCTTGCACCAGATTAAAGGTCTGCCGCACGCCAACGGTATGCAGAATCGCCTCCACTGAATCGAAGGGATGGTGCTGCCGGTACGCCACGCTGTTACAGGCTTTGAACAACATCGCTACCATCCCGGGGTCGCTGTGGATGATGCGCGACAACACCCGCACGTCGAAGGCCTTCTTTTGCAGGTGCTGTCGAAGTTCCTCCAGTACCCGCGGCTGTGCGGGAATCATCATGCCCTGCTCAAGCAAACGCTTGACCATGGCCGCGTCCGGTGCCGCCAATGTACGCACTGCCTCGCCAACCGACACCTTGGCCATTCCTGTCCCCCTGCACTCGTCGCCCGTGCCTTGATGACATCTTGCGCGACGCCCGCGTATCTCGCGATGGTTCAAATTGGGGGATATTATGCCGCGAAACCGTTCTGCGCGCCCAGCCAACACAAACCATCCTCGGTCGAACCCGCCGGACGGTATTCACACCCCACCCAGCCGGAATAGCCCAGCGCATCGAGCCGCGCCAGCAGCCGCGCGAAATCGATCTCACCGGTACCTGGCTCATGGCGCCCGGGATAGTCCGCAATCTGAACGTGACCGAGCCGCCCTGCCGCCTGATCGAGCCAGATACCGGCATCGCCCGTCGCAACGTGGGCATGGTAGAGATCGAGTTGCAGGCGCACGTTCGGGCGGTCGATGTCATCCAGCAGTGCCAGCGCTTTGGCGGGCGAATCAAGCCAGTAGCCAGGCATGTCGATGCGGCTGTTGATCGGCTCGATCAGGACGATTACGCCATGCGGCGCAAAGCGGTCGGCGGCACGGCGAAGTCGCGCGATGTAGCGGACCCGGAGGGCCGCTTCATCCTCGCCCGCCGGCCGCAAACCTGCCAGGCAATGCACCTGCCGACAGTTCAGCGCGGCGACGTAGCGTGCGGCCTGTTCGATCCCCTGCTCGAATTCGTCGTCGCGCCCAGGCAAACAGGCCAACCCACGCTCACCCGCCGCCCAATCGCCAGGCGGTAGGTTGAAAAGCGCGCATTCCAGGCTGGCCGCCGCCAGCCAGATGGCCAGATCTTCCGGCCTGTACTCGTAGGGAAACAGGCACTCGACGGCGCGAAAGCCGGCGGCCGCGGCCCGTGCAAAACGCTCGGGAAAGGGGTATTCGGTAAACAGAAAACTGAGGTTGGCAGCGAACCGGGGCATGGCAAAGTCGGTCAGTGTCGAATCGGCGGACAGTATAATCGCCGCTCACTCAGGAAAATTCATCATGGGCAACCGCCTCAGCAAGATCGTAACCCGTACCGGCGACGCCGGAACCACCGGACTCGGCGACGGCAGCCGCACCGGCAAGGACAGCCTGCGCATTGCCGCCATCGGCGAAATCGACGAACTCAATTCGGCGCTGGGCGTGCTGCTCTGCGAAACCATGCCGGACAATCTGCGCGCCGCGCTGGAAGGCGTGCAGCACGACCTTTTCGATCTTGGCGGCGAACTCTGCCTGCCTGGCATGAACGTACTGAAGGATGAACAGGTCACCCGCCTCGAAACCCTGGCCGAAGAGCTCAACGCTCCGCTGCCGATGCTCAAGGAATTCATTCTGCCGGGCGGCAGCCGCGCCGCCGCGCTTGCCCATCTTTGCCGGACGATTTGCCGGCGCGCCGAGCGCACGCTCGTTCACCTGGGCAATGCCGGCGAGTCGGTATCGGACGCCGCGCGTCGCTACGTCAACCGGCTCTCCGATCTGCTGTTCATCCTGGCGCGCTGCCTGAATCGCACCGCCGGGCGCGACGATGTGCTCTGGCAAAAAGGCCGGAACGCCGGCTGAGATGGCCCGTCGCCGTCCAGCGATCACGCCTGCCCAAAGTCGCGCGCCATCGCGTCTGGAAAGTCTGGACGCAATGCGCGGCCTGGCGCTGCTCTGGATGACGGCCTTCCATTTCTGCTTCGACCTGGCCTGGTTTCGTCTGGCCGACTGGAATTTCTACACCGATCCACGCTGGACCGTGCAACGCAGCCTGATCGTCGGTCTCTTCCTGCTCGTCTCGGGCCTGGCCCAGGCAGTGGGCGCCACGCGCGGTGGTGCCGCGTTCTGGCGGCGCTGGGGGCAGATCGCGGGCTGCGCGCTGCTCGTGTCGATCGCCTCGTGGTGGGCATTTCCGCACAGCTTCATCAGTTTCGGCGTGCTGCACGGCATAGCCCTGATGACCTTGCTGTTGCGCCCGCTATTGGCGCGCGGATGGCCGCCTGCCGCATGGATGGCCATCGCCGCTGCGGCTTCCGTACTGCCGCTTGCGGTCTCCCACCCGGTGTTCGATACACGCTGGCTCAATTGGGTAGGGCTGGTCACCGCCAAGCCGATCACCGAAGATTACCTACCCCTGCTGCCCTGGCTGGGCGCGATGTGCCTGGGCGTGGCGCTGGGGCGCCTTCTGAATGCCCGCGCCCCCAGACTGCTTTCCCTGCGCTTGCCGGCGGCAGCGAAGCCGCTCGCTGTCATCGGTCGCCACAGCCTGCTCTGGTACATGCTGCACCAGCCGATCCTGCTCGGTGGACTGACGCTTTACGTCAAGTGGGCGGGCTGACGCAGCCAGCGCTCGAAGCGACGCGGCTCCCAATGACGAACGGCCAGACAGATGCTGGCGACCGGCCGCTCGACCAGCGGCAATACGGCGTCGGCGGCATGCTGTTCGGAGCATTCCCGCGCCAGTTGTTCCAGGCGACCGAGTAGCGCCGTGCGGGCGGCAGCGGAAAGACGCACATTGATGATACGCATGCCCTCGTCGGCCGCGGTAAATGGGTAATCGAAGTAATCGCCCATCTGGGCGCGGACGTGGCGCATGATCGGGCCATCCGGAATCCACGCGAAGGTCCGCGCCACACAGAGACGTATGCGGTTGGCGGCATGCAGTTCGAGGATGCCGAGGCGCTCCAGGCGAAGCAGCAGCGTCACCACTTCCGATTCCGGAAAGACGTAAGCGGCCACGATGTCTTCGCAGCGCATCTGGTTCAGCGCGCAGATCGCCACGAGAAACAGCTTTTCGTCGGCGATCAGTTCTTCTTCCTGCGCCCAGGTCAGCGCCGTCAGCAGACGCGCCTGTCGTGGCGCCGACCGGGCCAGTTCGGCAATATCCACCTCCACCAGCGCGCACAGCGCGGCGAATCGCTCCAGCGTGCAATCGCGGCTGGAAAAGATGCGCTTGATGGTCGCTTCGGAGAGATCGAGCGCCCGCGCCGCCGCCGCATAGGTCAGCCCGCGGGCACGGAAATGCATCTTGAGGGCGTCAAAGAGTGCGGGAAAGGCCATGGGAATTCCGGTCATTTGGTATCTTTTAATAATACCTTTTCACGCACATTATTCAACATCGCATCGAATGGTTGAACCTGTTGCGCGCAAGTCTCATTGTGAGGGCGTCTACACCGAACCCACAGGAGATCACCATGAAACGCGCTCTCGTCACCGCCTCCCTGACTACGCTACTGCTTGCCGGTTGCTACGTCGTGCCCATCGACGGAAGACACTACCCCTCGCCGGTCGCGGTCAGCCCCGACACCGCCGGTCCGCTGCACCCGTTGAATATCGCGGCCCGGCTCTATCCGCTCAACGACACCGCCGGCAAAATCGGCACGCTGACCGCGCAGGTGACCGACTCGCTGAACGGCCACGGCACGTTCAGCCTGAGCGTCGGCGGAGAATTGCTCCAGGGCGAAGCCTCGCGCGTGCCGAACGACCACCCCGGCTTTGGCGCCGTGCATCAGCAGGTGTATGGCGACAACCGGCTACCGGCCGGCGGGCGGCGCGGCGTCGCCAGCGCGGGCGGCACACGCGGCACCTACGTCAACTGCGAGTATGTGCTCACTGCCGCCGCACAAGGTACCGGCGCTTGCCTGTTCTCAAACGGCGCGCGCTACCAGATGCACTTTGGCGGCTGATCGCCGACAGCGGCTGGCGAACTATTCGGTCGCCTCGGCCACGCGTCTCGCCCGCACCGCGCCGGCGAGATGGTCGAGCAGGGCCAGGCTGTCGTCCCAGTTGATGCAGGCGTCGGTAATGCTCTTGCCGTAATCGAGCGCCTGCTCGGGGGCCAGATCCTGGCGTCCTTCGACCAAATGCGACTCGATCATCACGCCCATGATGCGCTCCTCGCCGGCGGCAAGCTGCGCGCAGACATCGGCGCCGACATCGATCTGGCGCTTGAACTGCTTGCTGCTGTTGCCGTGCGAGAAATCGATCATCAGGCGCGCCGCCAGGCCGGCGGCGGCAATTTCCTTGCACGCCGTATCGACGTACGAAGATTCGTAATTCGGCGTCTTGCCGCCACGCAGGATGACATGGCAATCTTCATTGCCCATGGTCGAGACGATGGCGGTGTGCCCGGATTTGGTCACCGACAGGAAGTGATGCGGAGCACTGGCGGCGCGAATGGCATCCACCGCGATGCGCAGGTTGCCGTCGGTACCGTTCTTGAAACCGACCGGGCAGGAAAGACCGGAGGCCAGCTCCCGATGCACCTGCGATTCCGTGGTCCGCGCGCCGATCGCGCCCCAGGCGATCAGGTCGGCCGTGTATTGCGGCGTGATGGTATCGAGGAATTCGGTCGCGCAGGGCAGTTCGAGCTCATTTACTTCGAGCAGTATGCGCCGCGCCAGTCGAACCCCTTCGTTGATTCGGAAACTGTTGTCCAGACGGGGATCGTTGATCAGCCCCTTCCAGCCTACCGTGGTGCGCGGCTTTTCAAAATACACTCGCATCAACACGACGAGATCGTCGGCCAGTCGTTCGGCCTCCTTCGCCAGCCGTTTTGCATAATCCATTGCGGCGGCGTAGTCGTGGATCGAGCACGGGCCGATCACCACCAGCAGTCGATCGTCGGCGCCATGCAGAATGCGATGGATATCCTGCCGCGCCCGCCAGGTCGTCTGCGCGGCCCGGCTGCTGACCGGATATTCACGGAACACGTGGGCGGGCGGCACCAGTTCCTTGATCTCGCGGATACGAACGTCATCGGTATTGGGCTTGTTCTGCAACGTCATGGCGGACTCTTCAAAATCGCGGGAAAATGGGTCATTGTACCGAAAAGCGCATGCAGGACACCGACCGTCATCCGCAACTCGAATGGCCGGAGCCGCCGATCAAGGGTCGCGGCACCGCGGGCAACGTCGCGCATCACTTTTCCGACCTCACTCGCCCGGAGGAAGACGATGGCTGGTGGCGCGACGAGACGCCAGCGCCGCGCAAGGAATGGCTGCCCGACCATGCCCGCACCGTCATCAGTCGCAACGAATCGCCCGATCTGCCCTTCGACCAGTCGCTCAACCCTTACCGCGGCTGCGAGCACGGCTGCGTGTATTGCTATGCCCGCCCTACCCATGCCTGGCTGGGTTGCTCGCCGGGGCTCGATTTTGAGACCCGCCTGTTCTATACGCCGGATGTGGTCGGTCGTCTGACCGAAGAACTGGCGGCCCCGGGGTATCGCTGCCTGCCGCTGGTGCTCGGCAGCGCCACGGACGCCTACCAGCCGGGAGAACGCAGTTTCGGCCTTAGCCGGGCCGTGCTCGAATGCCTGCTCGCCTGCCGCCACCCGGTCAGCGCAGTCACCAAATCCGCGCTTGTCGAGCGCGATCTCGACTTGTGGGCACAACTGGCGGAGGAACGGCTCGGCCAGGTCGCGTTCTCGCTGACCAGCCTCAACAGTACACTCTGCCGTCGCCTCGAACCCCGCGCCAGCAGCCCGGCTGCCCGCCTGCGGGCGATGGAGAAGCTGGCACGGGCCGGCGTGCCGGTTGGCCTGTTCATTGCGCCGCTCATTCCCGGACTCAACGATCACGAACTGGAAAAACTGCTCGCGACCGCCCGCGACCATGGCGCCAGTTTTGCCCAATGGACGCTGCTGCGCCTGCCGCACGAAGTAGCTGGCCTCTTTCAGCAGTGGCTGGCCCACCACGCGCCGCTCAAGGCCGCGCGCATCATGGCAGTCCTCTACGATCTTCGCGGCGGCCGCCTGTACGATGCGCGCTTTGGCACGCGCATGACCGGTCTCGGGCACTTTGCAGACCTGCTCGGTCAGCGCTTCGAACTTGCCTGCCGCAAGCTCGGGTTGGCCACCGCGCCACCCGCGCTCGACACAACGCATTTTAGCCCGCCAGATATCGAGAAAACCTCGCCTGCAAAGGGTCAGCTTTCCCTGTTCTGAGTGAAGATCACGGGCGCCCTAGGGCAGATTGAACTCGCACTCTTGCCGCACGCCCGCGCAGAGGGTGCGAAAGAGTGGCAGTGCCGGCCCGTTTTCGCCGCCGGGACGCAGACTCAGGCGGCTCTGAAAGCTCAACCCTTTCTCCGCCGACCAGCGCACCGGTCCTTCGGCCCGCAAGTCGCCGCTCAGGGTGGTCAGCACACCCACGACCTGGCCGCCCGGCTCGCTGCGCACCGCCAGCCGGTAGGCACCGGCCTCGACGCCGAGCAGGCGCGCCGGCTGCCAGATCAGGGTCGCCTCCTGACCCTCTCGGCCTTGACCGAGCGCCCACTCCGCCGTATTCACCGTCAATACGCCTTCGGGCGAGAGCGCGGACCACGCCGGCGAGAAGTCCCGCAACATGGAGGCCGGTCCATGCCAATCCACCTCGCGCACATGGCGACCGCCCGACGACAGCCGCAGCGTCGCGTGTCCTGGCTTTCCCTCCCAGGTCTGCTGCAAGTCGAGGGCAACTTCGCCCAGCAACAGGCGCGAAACCCGCCAGCACCACCGGATGTCGCCGAGGGAGACGGCCTGTCCGCCCGCGCCGGTCAGGCCGACACGCGCCTGACCGCGCCACAACGTGCCTTCTGCGCCTTCCAGGCGGACGCGCCCGGGCGCCAGGCTTTCCAGCAGCACGCCCGCCAGCCCGGCCGGCAAAAAGACGAGTCCGCCGAGCAATACGCCCGCCAGAAAGAGTGCGAACAGATTGCGCCGGCTGCTCAAGGCCGCCCACCGCCTTCCAGCACCAGATCGGCCCGGACTGCGCCCGCCACGCCTTCTGCCCTGGCGATGCGGGCAGAGGCCACGCGCAGGCCATGACGGCTCTGCACCTGTTCGAGCCAACCCAGCAGCGCATCGAAATCGGCTGATTTCAACGTTACCGCAAGTCGCCCCGGCCCTTCGGCACGGACCGCCTGCGCCGCTTGCGCCAGGCGCAGGCGGGCCAGATCGGTTTGCAACTCTGGCACCAGCGCCGCGACATCGGGTGCGGCCACACTCTTGGCGGGCAGAGATTTGGCCTGAGCCGCAAGGCCGCGCATGCTCGCCAGGTCGCCGCGCAGTCGCGCCAGATCGCGGTTCAGCGCGCTCTGCCAGGCGAGTGCGGGCAGCAGGACACCGAAAACGACGAGGATGAGTGCCAGACTGATCGCGCCACCGGTCAGCACCTTGCGCTGGCGGGGCAACAGTCCGTTCCAGGCCGTCTTGCAACGGCCGATCTGTTCTTGCAGGGTTGTCATGGCGTCACACTCGCACGAATCTTCACCGGTGTACCCGCGCCACCACCCAGGGTCTCGACCTTCACATTCATCCCGGCGGATTGCCAGGCCGTCCGCACGGAGTCGACGCTGCCGGAATCGGGCAGGCTGATTTCCAGGCTGAGGCGACCAGGTTCAAATTGCAGGCTTTCCGTCTTGCCCGCCAGGCGTGGGCCGGCGGCTTGCCCCACCCGTCCGAGCAGGGGCAGCAGGTCGCCCGGCGTGGCGGCGCCGCTCTCGCGTGCTCGCCGTTCGACGCCCTGCCGCATCTGCAACAGCGGATCGAGCACCACCTTGGTCTCGGGGAAAGTCGTCACGAGTTCGCTTTCAATTGCCTGCCGCAGGCGGGCCCGCTCCAACGCGCCCTGAATGCCGTGAATCGACCAGCCGATCAGGTTCACCGCGAGCAGCAGGGCGGCTAGCGCCAACGGCAGTTTTGCCCGACGCCAGCCTCGCGCGCCGCGCCCCGGCGGGGCGAAGGGGCCGCGCGCCAGTTCGATGGCGCCATCGCCCACGGGGACACTCCAGTCGCGAGCGCCGGCGGCTTGCAACGGCATCCCCAGCGTGACCGACCAGGCGGCGAGGTCCGGTTGCGGGCCGCCGTCGTCGACCACCAGTCGGAGGCGTTGTGGCGGCGCGGCCACGGCCAGCGCTCTTTGCAGCGTCGCCGGAGGGTGCGCCGCAGTTGCCACATCAAGCGAAACCGCGCCTTGCCGCCCGGTCCGCAGGTAACCGCCCGCGGCGCGGAGCACCGCGATCCAGTCGCCCTCCTGCCAGTCGCCGAGAAAAATTTCGGGAATGATGCGGTCAGGCCGCAGATCCCGCGCCGCCAAGCGGGCCAACACACCTTCCAGCCAGCCGCGGTCGACCGCCGCGAGTACCACCTCGCCACGGGCTCCGGTATCGCCGCGCGCCAGATGCAAGCGCTCCACATCCTGGGCCACATATGGCTCGATCAACCACGGCAGATTGTCTTCGGAAAGCCGCGCCTGCTGTTCCGCGCTAAGCGGCACCGGCACCAACGCCACCCGCTCGGCCGGCAGGATCAGTTCGATCCGTGCATCCTCCGCCTGTCTCGCCAACACGGGTTCGTCGCCCTGGGCCTGCACGCGGCCGTCGTCCAGCCGCCACCAGCGGAGCATCGCGCCCTCGGCCGCCGGAGCGGTTATTCGCAAGGTATTCATCACTCCCGTCTCCACACGACGCTGGGCCGGATAAACGGCCCGGGCCGCAGCACCAGCGCCGTCATGCTCATTTTGATCTCATCGTGGCGCGCCTGGCCGGTTACCAGAAAATAACGCGTCCCTGTACTCAACCCGCTCTCGGCCAGTCGCAGCTCGGCGCGGGGCAACAGCGCGCGCAGTTCCACCAGCGTCGTAAAGGGTTTGCTCACCCGCCCGCTCACCAGCGTTCGCGCCTCACCTGCACTGAGGCCGGGCACCAGCAGCATGAGCAACTCCGGCGACACCGTGTTGACATTGATGGTCGTCCGCTCAGGCAGCACTGTAGCAAATGACCGCAGTTTGTCGATGATCGCCGGCGTAAAGCCGCGCACGCGCGTCAGATTGCCCATCTCGGCCAATGCCCGGTTGGCCGAGCGATACGGCGGCTGGCCGTTGAGATAGTCGCCATCCTCCGCGCCACCGGGACGGCGCACCTCGTTGTCGGCATCCATCCAGTCGAGCAGGGCGTTGCTCAGTTCGGAGGGCGCACCGATCTGTTGCAGGATGCGTTCGAATATTTCAATATCCGGCGCGCTCGGCTGGCCGTCGCGCAACAGGTTGTTGAGATTGAAGCGGCTCTGCGCGTCCTCGATGCGCCCCTGGAACTCCCAGCCATCGCTGACCGTTACCGGCATCGGCCGTGCCCAGGTCTCCTGCAAATGGTCGACGGCGTTGCTGCGCGCGTCATCGGCCAGAATCGCCATCGCCCAATCCAGTCCGCCCGCCAGCAACCGGCGTCCTTGTCCCAGGGTGAGCAGGGTCTCGGTCTGGGCGGCGGCCAGCGACTGGCCCCGCAACAGCATTGCCGCGCTGGCGGTGACCAGTGCGACGACCAGCATGGCGATGATCAAGGCTCCACCGCGCGACCTCCGCATCAGCCGCCCCCGACCATGATCAGGCGCGACAGGCGATTGCCGTCCTCGAATTCCAGCGTCAATTCGACCGCGCGCGGCAAATCGCCGCTCAAACCGGCGATGGGCCAGATTTCCAGCCAGCGGCCATCGGCACTCAGGCAACGCAGACGCAGCGCCGTGACTTTGTCCGCCAAGGTGATCGCGCGCGGTTCGGTCGTCGGCGCGCGGTCGAGCACCGGCCATTGCAGGTATTGCAGTTTGCCGTCGACCACGCGATAGCCGACCCGGCGGCTGTCTTCGGCCGGATCGTCGGCGAGTCGCGTCCATTCCACCGGCGCGTCGCCGCGCAGTTGTTCGGGGCTGCGCAACACCCACGACGCCTGCTGCACGCCCAGACGGTCGCGCACGGGCCGGGACACCGCCTGCATCGCATCGCGCTCGAACTGGTCGAAGAAAATGGCAAGGTCGAGCCAGACCCGGCTGCTCTCGCGCACCTGCCGTTCCGCTTCAACGGCGGAGGCCAGCGCGCGATACGAAAAGGCCGCCATCAGCGCCAGAATGACCAGCGCCACGAGCAATTCGACCAGCGTAAAACCGCCGGCGCGGCTACTTTTGCAGCGCGACATAGCTGACCAGACGACGCAGATCGTGACCGGGATCGGCCGGGTCCTTGACGCGGATTTCGACTCGCCGGAACAACGGGTTGGGCGTGCCACTGACCTCTTCTTCCCACGCCAGTTCGATTCCGCCCTGCTGCTCGCTGCCGGAGGCCGTGCCGACCGGCGGCCACACCCGGTTGATGCGATGCTGCGCCAACCGGTTTTCCGCCACCCAGCCCGCCAGCAGGCTGAGTTTGACCTGACCGGCGCTCTGCACCGACAAACCGATCGCGCGGGTCGCCGCCATCAGGGCGACGGCCAGCACCGCCAGCGCCACCAGGATTTCGAGCAGCGTAAAACCCCGCTCAGCGCCGCGCATCGCCGCCGCCTCCCCGCGGGACGCCAAGTTGAAAGCGGTTCAGGCCCTCGCTGACGACCTCGATCTCCCGCCCATCACCGACCAGTGTGATCGCCATCGGCCCGCCAACGCCGCGCCCGGCCAGACGCAGGCCGCGAGGTGTCTCGGCGCCCTCGCTGACAATCCGCGCCACCCGCACGCCTGCCGGCAAGACACGCGCGGTTGCCAGACCATCGTCAGGTACCCGCTGGAGCACATAGCCATCGGCGGTGGGTCGCCAGTCGTAATCTGTTGCCGTGGCGCGCGCCTTGACGCCGGTTTCCTGGAGCAGCCAGGCGAGGCGTTCCGCCTCCTGTTGCAGCACATCGGCTCGCGCCATCGAGAGCGTCGTGCTGAGCACGCCGGCCAGCAAACCGATGATCAGCATGACCACCAGCAGTTCGACCAGCGTGAAACCCCGCGATCTCCTTACAGCGCCCATGAACCGATATCGGCGTCGATACCCTCGCCACCCGGCTTGCCATCCGCCCCGTAGCTGAATACGTCGATTTCGCCGTGAACGCCCGGATTCAGGTACTGGTAGAGATTGCCCCAGGGGTCTTTCGGCAAGCGTTCGACGTAGCCACCAGCCTTCCAGTTGGACGGCAGAGGCTCGCTGGTGGGCTTGCTGACCAGCGCCTGCAAACCCTGGTCGGCGCTGGGATAACGGGTGTTATCAAGTCGGTAGAGTTTGAGCGCCTGCATCAGCGTGGCGAT
Source organism: Betaproteobacteria bacterium UBA1934 (assembly GCA_002337055.1). Classification (GTDB taxonomy): domain Bacteria; phylum Pseudomonadota; class Gammaproteobacteria; order Burkholderiales; family Rhodocyclaceae; genus UBA1934. The sequence continues at coordinate 103,108 of DDFG01000005.1, forward strand.
ATCCTGCCGCGCCGCGACCACGCGGGCCTCGTCCGGGCGCGACATGATCTTGGGCACCAGCAGGGCCGCCAGCACACCGATGATGACCACGACCACCATGATTTCGATCAGGGTAAAACCGGCCTGGCGGGACGAGGAGACAGTGGAAGATTTGAGCATGGCGAAAGGGGCGGACGCACCGCATGGGTTGGCTGAGTTGGCGGCTATTCTAGCGCAGCGCGCCAGCCTATAATGCCTCGACTTTGTTTCCGGAAATGTCATGCCGATCATACGCCTGCCACGCCGTCTGTCTCTTGCCCCTCTGGCGCTGCCCGCACTGAATAGCCTGTTGGCATTGGCAGCGGGACTGTGCCTGGCGTATTGGGCCTGGCAGGCCTGGGCTTCCGCGCAGGCGGCGGGAACACCTTCCGTCGGGCTGCCGACGCCAGTCGTCGCCACCGTCTCGGTCGCTCCCGCCGTCGCCGCCCACTTCTTTTCGCCGGCAACCGGCGAGGCCGCCAAGGCGCGCGGCGATTTCCGACTGGTGGGCACCTTTGCCGGCGCTCGGGGTCGCCCCGGCGTCGCCATCATCGTCGGTAGCGACGGCCGCCCCGCATCCTTCCCGAAAGGGGCCGAAATCGCGCCTGGGGTAGTTTTGCAGGAAATTGCAGCCGATCACGTCCTGCTTGGCCGCGATGGCGTCAGCGAAAAACTCGAACTGCCGGCCAAGTCCAGCGCCAACCTGATCGTGCCCGTACCTCGCTAGTGTTTGGTCAATAGCTGGTTGATGTCGATGATGGGCAACAGGATGGCCAACACGACGACCATCACCACGCCACCCATGACGACAATCAGCGCCGGTTCCAGCAATCCGGTCAGCACCGCGATGCGGTTCTGCAATTCCTTTTCCTGTTGCCGGGCGGCACGTTCGAGCATGTACCCGAGGCGTCCGCTCGCCTCGCCGCTGGCGATCAGATGCACCAGGATGGGCGGAAAGCGCTTGCTACGGGCCAGCGCCCGCGACAAATTCATGCCTTCGCGTACGCGCTGGGCTGTCTCGTCGAGGGCCTGCCGCAGGGCCAGATTGCCGAGCACTGCGCTGCCCGCGCGCAGCGCAGTGAGCATGGGAATGCCACTGCCGATCAGTATAGCCAGCGTATTGGACAGTCGGATGGAGTCGACGCCGGAAAGCAGATAGCCGAAGCCGGGCAATCCCAGCAGCCAGGTGTGCAGACGCAGCCGCCTGCGCTCGTCCCTGAGCGCCGCTTTGCCGGCGAAGATCAAAGCCGCCAGCACTCCGGCCATGATCCACCAGCCATGCCGCACGATGTCGCTGACTGCGACCAGCATGCGGGTCAGCAAGGGGAGGGTCTGCTTGCTCTGCTCGAAGACCTGCACCACCTGCGGCACGACATAGGCGACCAGCCCGCCGATGACCAGCACGGCGACTACGGTGACGATAGCCGGATACAAGAAGGCCAGCAGCGTCTTTTGCCGGAAGGTCTCGACATTTTCGGCATAGGCGGCCAGCCGCTCGATGACCAGCGGCAACTCGCCGGAAATCTCGCCCGCGTCGACCAGCGCGCGATACAACGGATCGAAGACCTCGCCGTAACGCTCCATGGCCTTGGCCAGCGATTCGCCCTCCTTGACGCCCGTGCGGATGCCGGCCAGCACCTCGCGCACCGAGTCTTTTCCGACCTGCTCGATCAGGGCACTCAGGGCCTGCTCGACGGTCAGGCCGGCCGCCAGCAGGGTCGCCAGTTGCTGGGTGACGATGCCGAGATCGGCCCGCGACACGCGAACCTTTCGCACGCGGCGCTCAGTCGTGCCGGTGGCCGGTTTGTCGCCCGCCACTTCGTCAAGCTGATCGGGCAACAGGCCGTTGTCGCGCAATTGCGCCCGCGCCTGCTTGGCAGAATCCGCCTCGATCACGCCATTCTGGCGCCTTCCTTCGGCGTCGAAAGCACGATAGCGGTAGGCCGGCATGGCGGCTAGCCTTCGCGCGTGGCGCGCAGTACTTCTTCGAGCGAGGTGTCGCCCTCGAGCACGCGGCGCCAGCCATCCTGACGCAGCGGCAGCAAGCCGCGCCGCTGCGCGAGAGCGCGAATATCGTGCTCGGACGCCGACTGATGGATCATGGCGCGCAGGTCGCCGTCCATCGTCATCAGTTCGTAGATACCGGAACGTCCGCGATAACCGGTCTGCCGGCAGTGTTCGCAGCCGACGGCGTGATACAGCGTCGTGCCGGCCGGAACATCGCCGATTTCGGCACATTCGGCGGCGCTGGCGAGGCGTGCCTCGCGGCAGCGCGGACACAGGCAGCGCACCAGGCGTTGCGCCAGCACGCCGATCAGGCTCGAAGAAAGCAAGTAGGGTTCGACGCCCATGTCGATCAGGCGGGTCACCGCGCTCGGCGCATCGTTGGTGTGCAGCGTGGCGAGCACCAGATGCCCGGTCAGACTGGCCTGCACGGCGATCTGAGCGGTTTCGAGATCGCGGATCTCGCCGATCATGACGATATCCGGGTCTTGCCGCAGGATCGAACGCAAGGCGCGGGCGAAGCTCAAGTCGATTTTTGAATTGACCTGGATCTGGCCGATGCCGTCGAGTTCGTATTCGATCGGGTCCTCGACGGTAATGATGTTGTTCTTGCCGTTTTTCAGCTGCGACAAGGCAGCGTAGAGCGTCGTCGTCTTGCCCGAGCCGGTCGGGCCAGTGACCAGAAAAATGCCGTGCGGGCTCTTGATGGTGTCGCCGACTTCGCCCAGCACGGTGCCCGACATGCCCAAGCGGGCGAGATCGAGACGGCCTGCCTGCTTGTCAAGCAGACGCAGCACCACGCGCTCGCCAAATCCGGTGGGCAGGGTGGAGACCCGTACATCGACTTGCCGCCCGGCCAGGCGCAGCGAAATGCGGCCGTCCTGCGGCAGGCGTTTCTCGGCGATATCGAGGCTGGCCATGATCTTGATGCGGGAGACGATCGCGCCATGCAGCGCGCGATGCGGCTCGACCACGTCGCGCAGGATGCCATCGAGACGAAAGCGCACGACGGAGCGGCTCTCGAACGGTTCAAAGTGTATGTCGGAAGCGTTCTCGCGCAGGGCCTCGGTCAGCACCGCATTGATCATGCGGATCACCGGCGCATCGTCTTCACTTTCCAGCAAATCCTCGACCTGGCGAAAATCTTCGAGCAGGCGGGAAAGATCCATTTCCTGTTCGATCCCACCAGCCAGATGGGCCGCCGACTGGGTCTGCTGGGCATAGGCCTCGGCCAGCCGGCGCTCGAACTCGGCGGGTTCGACCAGACTGACACCAATCGGCACCGCAAGCACCCGCCTCACTTCCGAGATGGCCTGGGCCGTCGCATCGCGGCTGGCAATCACTTCGGCCGACAGATCGTCGATATGCGCCACAAGCACACCCTGCGCCTTGGCAAACCCGTAGGGCAAGGCGCGCAGGGAGCGCTGTTGGACGGGCGCCACACTCTCGGAATGAGTCATCTCGTGTCAGTTCGCCTTTGCGTCGGCAGCCGGCTTGGCCGGTGTTGGCGACATCTGCAGTTGAGGGCCTTCCATCTCCGGCAGAATCAGATGCCTGCCCGGCACCACTTTCTGCTGTTCGCCAATCACATAGCGGTAACGCTGATCGGTCATCTCGGCATAGGCTTTGGCGTCACGGAAGATGGCAGGCCGGAGGAAGACCATGAGGTTGGTCTTCGAGCGCTTGCGGGTCTCCGACTTGAACAACGAGCCAATCACGGGAATGTCGCCGACCAACGGCACCTTGTCGATACCTTCCGTCACCGAGTCCTGCACCAGCCCCCCCAGCGCGATGATCTGGCCATCATCGACCAACACGGTCGATTCGATGGAACGCTTGTTGGTGATGACGCCGGCCGAATTGGTTTTATCCTGAATGCTCGACACTTCCTGAAAAATTTGCAGGCGAACGGAGCCACCTTCCGAAATCTGCGGCTTGATCTTGAGGGTCAGCCCGACATCTTTGCGCTCGATGGTCTGAAACGGCGTTGCCGTAACGGTCGACCCGGTTTGCGCGTATTGGCCGGTGATAAAGGGCACGTTCTGGCCGATGACGATCTTGGCCTCCTCGTTATCGAGGGTTAGCAGGTTCGGCGTCGACAAGATGTTGGCATTGGAGTCCGCCTCCAACACACGCGCCAGCATGCCGAGATTGAGTACGGTTCCCACACCCGGCAGCGTGATCTTGCCCCGCACGACGCCAACATTAAGCCCGGTCCCCACCGTACCGATGTTGCTGGCGACATCGATGATATTCGCGCCCGTGCCGCGGTCGCCGAAATTGGTGCCACCAATGGCGTTGTTGCCCGCCGAGTTGATGCCGCTCAGCCCCTGCCATTGAATGCCGAACTCCGCCGCCTTGTCGGCGGTCACTTCGACGATCAGCGCCTCAACGTGCACCTGGGCACGCCGCACATCGAGCTTCTCGATGATGGCGCGCAGGTTGTTGTAGACCGCCTCCGGCGCCGTGATGATCAGCGCGTTGGAGGCGGAATCCGCCTGGATCATGCCGCCGCCGGATGTGGTAGTCACCACCGACTGCGCGGTCGACGCGGCGGGCGTAGTGGTATTGGCATTGCCTCCACCGGCCGCATTCGACGAAAAGGCGGCCGTGGTCGAGGCGGGCGCGGTCGCGGCGCCGCTGTCGCCCCCCAGCACATTGCGCAAAGTCTGCGCCACGCGCGTCGCCTCAGCATTTTTCAGGTAGACGACGTGGATGTTGCCGGCCACCGAGGTCTCGCGATCCAGGCTTTGCACCAGGCTGCGCACGCGCTCTACATAGCCGGCGTTGTCGGAGCGGACGATCAAACTGTTGGTGCGCAGATCGGGCACGATGGTGACGCGCTGCATGCGGTCACCACCGGCGCCTCCGCCGGCCGCGTCGGCGAAAAGCTTGTTCAGGGTCTGCGCGATGTCGATGACCGAAGCGTAACGAACGGCAATCAGATAGGGCACCGACGCGCCGGGCTGGTCGATCTCGGCAATGATCTTTTCGAGGCGGCGCAGGTTGTCGCCATAATCCGTGACGACCAGCGCATTGCTGGTCGTACTGGCCACGACGCTGTTGTTGGCGGTGACCAGCGGACGGATCATCGGCAGCACCAGATTGGCGGTTTCATACTTGAGCACGAAGACTTGCGTCAGCACACGGTCGCCGCGCGCCCGGCCCTTGCCGATCAGAGCACCGCCCTGTAGCTTCGCCTCCGCTTCCGGCACGATCTTGGTGACCCCGTCCGCTTCAACAGCCGTGAAGCCTTGCAGCCGCAGCGCCGAAAGCAGCACGTCGTAAGCCACCGAACTGGGCACCGGACTGGCGGACACCAGATTGATCGTCCCCTTGACGCGCGGGTCGATCAGAAAATTCCGGCCAGTGATTTGCCCCACCGCCTTGACCACGCCCTCGATGTCGGCGTTGGCGAAATTCAGGGTCACCTTCTCTTCACCGACCGCCGGCCAAGACAAGGCAAGCACTGCCGCCGCCGTTCCCATCCGTATCCATTGCTTCAGCATCATGGTGTTCCGCTCTTTCACCCGTATCGGGCACGAGCGCTATTCTAGCCGGAGCCTCAGGCACTGAGTTTGAAGATTTGTTTCCTACAAAAGAAAAGACCGGCCGAAGCCGGTCTGGGGTCGATTCGACTGACTCGCGCTAGGGCGTGAAAGACAGCGAGAAGAGCGTGCCGTTACCCTTGGGTGTCGTGGCACTAAGAGTGACTGCGAAAGCGCTGGCCGCCGGCCCCACCGGTGGCGAAGCCGCGCAGGTCGTGCCCGACACCGCATATGTCACCTTGACGGCATGCGTGGTCCCCCCCGGATAAGTGGAATCCGGCACCGTGACGTTCACGATGCTTGCGGACACTCCATCAGGCACCGAAGCGACTGCAATCGTGGTACCGGCCGGCATCGGGTTCTTGTTATCGTCAAAGAGCCAGAAAGTGGCCGTACCTTGGCATGCCCCACCCATGCTATAAGTGGTGCTCGGTGTGTAACCCGAAACAGGACGGGCATTGTTCGCATTGGCATGCGAACCCGACATTACGATCACCTGGCTCTGCCGCACATGTGCCTGCCCCCAGATGCCATCGCAGGTACCCGCTTGAGTGGGTGCGGAGGGCGAAGTGGCGATGCCGGCAGCACATGCCAAGGCATTGCCAGCGTTGTACTGCACCACTTGTTCACCGACATCGTAGGCGCCGTTTTCGTTGGCATCCACATACACGTTGCCAAGATCGTTAAAAGCCTCTCCCGACTGATAGACGTTGTCGCCATTCAAATCGACAAAGCTCTCTTCACCCAACGTATAGGCAGTCACGAGTACCCGACCCGCCGAAACCGCAACCGCAGAGGGCTCGGCAACGCCGCGCGGGCGCGGGTTGGCGCTGGTGAATGTCACAGAGCATTGTCCGGCAGTGGTCGTACAGGACGACTGAATCTGCCCCCCGCTTGAGATGAAATTGATGCCCGTACCATCCGGCACGCGGTTGCCCATGCGATCCGAAGCAATGGCCGTCACCGAAGTGGTCACGCCGTCGTAATTCAAGCCTTCGATGGCGTGCGTTGCGGCGCTCAGAGAGAAGCGATCCTGAGCGGGCCGGCCGGTCGAGATGGTCAATTGCGTAGACTGCGAGGTATAGGTATTGCCGCTGGCCGTGACGGTGGCCTTCACCCACACCGGCGTCGGGTTGGTACCCGCTTGCACCGACACTTGCACCACACCGGAAGCGTTGGTCTGCTTGGTGATGGCGACTGCGGAATTGTCTAGCAGAATGCCACCGGAGCGCGTGGTCAGATCCAGCAACACATTGGTGTTCGGCATCGGCTGATTGTTCTGATCGACCACCTTGAAGGTGACGATGGAGTTTTCCTGCATGCCGGCTGCGCCCGTACCCTTGAGTACGATGGTCGCCGGGGTCGCCGAAACAAACTGGACGCTCGCCACGCCTGGCGGCTGAACGACGATCTGCCCTGTGCGCGTCACCGTCGTACCCACCGTCACCGTGGCGGTAACGGTATCGGCCGATCCGCAGCCGTTATCCTGATAAGTGGCCGTGGCCAACCCATTCACCGTCTGCACCGTCGCGGGCAGGGTTGCCTTGCCCTGAACCGAACACAGCGACGAAAAGCCAACCGTCATCGGCGTCGTCGCGGGTGAGCCGGCAATATTCACGGTGACCTGCACACTGGTTGTCCCGTAGGGTGATAGCGGGGATTGCCCGATCACCATCTGCGACAAGGTGACGTCGGGAGCGCCAACCTGGAAGTTGGCTGTCCCCGTAACCGACACAGTATTGACCGTGGCCGTAGCGGTGATAGTGCCGGCACCGGAAGCGGTCAGCGAGGCCGAATTCACGATAATGGACGCCACGCCGTTGGCGTCGGTCAGCGCCGTGCCTCCCGTCGGTGTCATCGTCAACAGATCGGACGAAGAAATGGTGAAAGTCACCAGCGCATTGGCAACCGCCAGGTTTTGCGCATTGACCAACTTGCCCGAGACCTTGACCGGCGAACCGTAGGCAACGCTGTTCGTTGTCGTGCCATCCGACACCTTGGCCATGGTGACCGTCAGCGTCGTTTTCCCGCCCGTCGAGCCGCCCGTTCCACTACCTGCGCTCGTGCCGCCGCCTCCACCGCCGCATCCGGCCAGAGCCAGCATCGCGCAGGAGAACAGAAGCGTGGCTGCTTTTCGCAAATCAATCATTGCCATGTTCGTCTTCCAAGAAAGTTTTTCGGGCGGGTCAACCCGGAACGGAATCACTCCGAACGGGGGCAAGAACCCGGACATGCTCCACGATTGTACTTAGCGCAATTGATTAACACAAGTCGGAAACATGTTGATTTTTTTAAATTCATTGCGTTTTTCCAACACCTCGATGATTGCATCAAGCCGTCCCGCCGACAGTCAGGCCATCGATGCGCAACGTAGGCTGGCCGACACCGACAGGCACACTCTGGCCTTCCTTGCCGCAGGTGCCGACACCGGGATCAAGTTGCAGATCGCTTCCAATCATCGAAACACGCGTCAAAGCGTCGGGGCCGTTGCCGATCAGCGTCGCCCCCTTGATGGGCCGCGTGATGACGCCGTCTTCAATCAGATAGGCCTCGCTCATCGAAAAAACAAACTTGCCGTTGGTGATATCGACCTGACCGCCGCCGAAATTGGCAGCATAAAGCCCCTTCTTGACCGATCGAATGATTTCCTCGGGATCGTGCGGGCCTGCGACCATGGTCGTATTGGTCATCCGAGGCAAAGGCAGGTGGGCAAACGATTCGCGACGGCCGTTTCCGGTGGGCGCCACTCCCATCAGGCGAGCATTCAGGCTGTCCTGCATGTAGCCTTTCAGGATGCCATCGTCGATGAGCACTGTGCGTTGCGTCGGGTTGCCTTCGTCGTCGATGGTCAGCGACCCGCGCCGTTCCGGCAGAGTACCGTCGTCGACCACCGTCACACCCGGTGCGGCGACGCGCTCGCCCACCCGTCCGGCAAAAGCGGAACTGCCCTTGCGGTTGAAATCGCCTTCCAGCCCGTGACCGACCGCTTCGTGCAGCAGGATACCCGGCCAGCCCGACCCGAGCACCACCGTCATCTGGCCGGCCGGCGCGGGCGAGGCGTTCAGGTTGGTCACCGCCTGATGAACCGCCTGACCGGCGTAGCGGCGCAAGGCTTCGTCGTCGAACCGACGGTAATCGAAGCGGCCACCCCCACCGGCACCGCCCTGCTCGCGCCGCCCATTTTCTTCGACAATGACCGAGACCGAAACGCGCACCAGCGGCCGGATATCGGCCGCCAACCGGCCGTCGGAGCCAGCCACCAGCACGATTTCGACTTCGCCGGCGAGCGAGGCCATGACCTGCACGACGCGCGGGTCGACGGCGCGCGCAAACCCTTCAAGCCGCTCCAGCAACCTGACTTTTTCTTCCGCCGCCAGCGAAGGCAGCGGATCGCAACCCAGGTAAAGAGGCGCTGGCAACGCCGTCGGACCGAGCACCGGCAGGGTGCCGCTCTGCCCGGCGGCGGCGATGGCCCGCACGGAACGCGCGGCGTCGCTCAAAGCGCGGGCGCTGATATCGTCTGAATAGGCGAAAGCGGTCTTCTCACCGGCAATCGCCCGCACGCCAACCCCCTGGTCGATGGAAAAACTGCCCGACTTGACGATGCCTTCGTCCAGACTCCACGCCTCCGAACGGCTGTACTGGAAATAAAGGTCGGCGTAATCGACATGATGCGAACAGACCTGTCCCAGCGTGCGGACGATATCCTGGCGGGAGAGATCAAAGGGCGCGAGCAGCAGAGATTCAGCCTCGCGGAGGGATGCATTCGGGTTCATTCTGTTTCCTTACAGCTTGCGATGCCGGAGCGCCGGCAGGTTGTTCCGCACATGCCGGATGCGCGCCGGATCAAATTCGGCGACGATCACGCCCGGCCCCTTATCGAGCCGGGCGACAATATCGCCCCAGGGGTCCACGATCATGCTGTTGCCATGGGTCACGCGCCCGTTTTCATGCGTCCCGCCCTGACCGGCGGCCAGCACATAGCACTGATTCTCGATGGCACGGGCGCGCAGCAGTACTTCCCAGTGCGCCCGTCCGGTGGTTTCGGTAAAGGCCGCCGGCATCAGGATCAGATCGACCTCGCCAGCTTGCCGGTAGAGTTCGGGAAAGCGCAGATCGTAACAGATCGACAAGGCGATGCGCCCAAACGACGTGTCCGCTACCTTCGGCATCTCACCGGGTTCGATGAACAGCGCCTCTTCGTAGCGCTCCTGACCGTTATCGAAACTGAACAGATGCAGTTTGTCGTAGCGCGCCACGCACACGCCTGTCGGATCGAACATCAGCAGGCTGTTGCGCATCTTGCGCCGTGCTTCGGCGCGCAGCGGAATGGAGCCCGCCACCAGCCAGAGACCATGGCGAACAGCCGTTTCCGCCAGCCACGACTGAATCGGTCCAGTGCCAAAATCCTCGCGCGCCTGCAACCGTTCGCGGTCGGCTGCCCCGATGATCGGAAAGTACTCGGGCAGCAACACCAGGCGCGCCCCCGCCTCCACCGCCTCAGCCACGAGTTCGCCGGCGATCGCCAGGTTTTCTGCCACACGCGGGCCGGAAACCATCTGGATGGCGGCAATCCGCACTGTTTCGGTCATCTGCCTTCGTTCCTCGACGGGGCCGCATTCGGAGCAGATGCGCCAGCAGGCGAACTGCCGTGTTCTTCGGTCGGCGTCGCCTGCCCCAGCTTTTCGACCTTGGGATCAACCCAACTGCCAGTGACGTGGTACTGGAACGCGAAAATCTTGTTGAGCGGATTTTGCAGCACCTTGTTGGCCAGCAACGCCACCGCCCCGATGACCGGGTGCGCCAGCGCAGCGGCACCCACCGCAGCCACGGCGCCCATTTCCGGCTGCACGGTTACCACGATATCCTGCGTTTCCTGTTTGATGTCGGCCTCGCCCCTCATCAGAATGCGGGTGGAAGGGCCGTCTATACGCAGATCCTCGGCCGTTCGGACGACGCCGTTCTTGATCGCCAGTTTCGCGTCGATAGTGTCAAAAGCCAATCCCTCGCTGAAAATATCCCGAAAATCGAGGGTCAGGCGGCGCGGCAGGGATTGCAGCGAAAGCAAGCCAAGTAGCTTGCCGATCCCGGGTTCGAGCTTGGCGAATTGGCCCTTTTCCGCCCGTAGTTTCATATCGCCACTCAGCGAAGGATAGTGGATGGTGGTCAGCCCGCCATTCCAGCCCAGGCTGCCCTGCAAGCTGGCCGTGCCGCGACGGACAGCATTAACATAGCCAAAGCGCTCGAGAAGTTTGCCAACGTCATTGGCATGCAGCTCGAAATCCATCTGCGAGCGCTGGGCACCCTGAGGCTGCCATTGCCCCTTGCCCTTCAGACTTCCGTCCGGATTTTGCACCGCGAAAGCATCCAGCAGCCAGATGCCGCGCTCGTTGTGAGCGCGCGACTCGAGCTTGCCGATTTTCTTTCCCCCCAGCGTCAGATCAGCAATCTGGATATCCAGACCGGGGTATCCCTCACCCGTCTCGACCACCTTTTCTGCGCCGACGGTCGCAGGACCTGCCGTCGCGCTGGCGACAGGCCTCGCCGTTTGCCCCGCAGCCGACCCGGTCGATGTTTCGGCAGGCAGGTACAAGCGTTTCAGATTGGCTTTCAACAAACCTTTGCCGGTATTTAGCCAGTTCAGTTCCCCTTCCGCTTCCTGTGCCTTGAGTGCGATCTGCCATCCGTTGTCGCGCACCTGCGCCAACAGGTCGACCTGATTGAATTCCCGCTCGAAAAAATGCAGCTGGGGCGTTTTCACGGCCACTTGCAACGTGACCGATCCTGACACGGGCACGCCGCTGGCTGCACCCGATCTACCCAACGCCCGCCGCCACAAGTCGGCATCAATGCGTGGCAAGGTCACCGCCGCCAGCACGCCTCTGGCCGGCAAGGCCGGCAGGACACCACCCACTGCCAGCGCCCCTCGCTCGATTTGCATGCCGTCACCTTCGCGCCGCCGCAGCAGCACGCCCTCGCCAAGACCTCGCACCACCACGCGAATCTGGTCGCGTTCCCGCCCATCCCGGGCCGGCAGACCCGCCACGGCGGTCTTCTCGACACGCAACGGCCAAGTGTCGTGCGCGGACTTGTTGAAAGGCTCAGGCAGACTGGAAGAAATGCCCATCAGGTTCGATTCGAAGGCGAATTCGGCCGTCTTTTTGCGCACGCGAATCTCGCCGCGCCAGGCGGTCTGCCCGGAGAGATCGTCGAACAAGGGTGTATCAATCAGTTTGCGCAATTCCTTGGCGACCAGGCCGCCGCTCATCGACACCGTGACTTTTTCGCCCTCGTTTTTGACCGCCAGGTGCATGGGCGCGCCAAAGACAACCCCATTGATGTCGGGCGCCACCACCGAATTGCCGGTAAATGCCAACTTGCCGTTCACCTGCGTCACCGGCGGCAAGCCAGGTACGGCTTGCACCTGATTGTTAGCGAACTGGTACTCGCCCTGGACGTGGGTATCGCGCGCGCGGCGCAAAGGCACATCGAGGCGGAGCGCCAGTTTGCCGGCGCCAGTGGCGCGCATGTCGTCGGTCATGTGATTGATGGCATCGGCCACCGGACTGCGCATGATAAAGCTGAGAAAGTCGGCGGTTTGGCCTTCCACCTGGCCATTGACCAGCAGCATTTCCTCGGCCGCTTCAAAACTGGGAATCTCGGCCACTGCCCGCATGATGCGGGTGCCAAGAATGCGCCCCTGGCTGGCCTCCACACGCATTCCCTCGCCGAAGCTGAGATCGGCGTCGACACCCTCGATCTGGGGCCAGCCACGTGCGTAGTCGATGATGACGTTGCGCGCCTTGGCGGTGATCTGAAAGACGCCCTGTTTCTTGTCCTTGAATGGAAAATGGCGCAAATCGCCCTTCAAGGTAAGACGGGCGTCACTCGCGGTGCCGGCAACGATGCCTTGTTTCAGCCACTGGCGGGTATCGGCATTGACGACGTGCGGCATGTAACGCCAGACCGCCGGCCCGCTAGCGCGCGAAAGCCCGGCCGTTAGATCGATGACGCCCGGTCCCTCGCCGTCGTTGCGATAGCTGCCTTGCGCCGAACCCGCCGCATCCTGGCTGGCGAATTCGAGTTTGTCGAGCTTGGCCTCGATGTGCTTTCCGTCAATTTTCCAAGTCGCTTTGCCGCGCAATTCATCAAAAGCCAGTCGAGGTTCCGGAAAGACGGAAGGCAGATCGAGGCTAGACACCTTGCTTTCCACTACCAGACGCCCGCCGCGCTCATTGGCCTCGACCTCCCCGGTCAGGCCATCCGCACCGGGAAAATAGCCCGAGGCGAGCATGCCCAGGTCGCGAAAACGGGCGTGGATCGCATACTGGCGCAGCTGCTCGCCCTCCAGTCCCCACATGGTCTTGAGTTCGGAGACGCGGCCGCGCGGCTGGTGCGTCGACAGCAACTCGCGGCTGCGCGCATCGAGTGGCAGATAAGCGGCCAGTCGCTGAAGCAGATCAAGATCGATATAGTTGGCTTGTGCGCTGCCGTTTGTCAGGCCCCCGACCGCGCGCCATTCTGCTGAAAAGTCGGTGGGCGGGATGCGGATGCCGTCGCGCGTGGACAACTCGACCTTCTGGCCGCTCACATGCCAGCCGCCCTTGCGCAAACGCCCTTCGACACGGCCGCGCATATCGGTCAAATCGAGCTGCGGCAGATCCTTGCCCAAGCGGATGCGCACGTCTTCCAGCGCGAGATCGGCGGTCGCGCTGCCCTCGCCCTCTCGCCAGTCGCCCCAAACCCGCAGGGCACCCCTTCCTTGCTGCAGCTGCACGGGGTAATCCAGCCAGTGAGCCCAACCGGCCAGATCGGCATAATCGAGTTCGGCGTACAGTTTGCCTGAGAGCTTCTCCCATTCGCCCAGCGAATCGCCAATGACATCGCCACGCAGATCAATGCGCGCGGCCAGATGCGGCGGCGGCACGGCTGAAAGACCGAATAGATGATGGCTGCCGCGATTATCGAGGGCAAACTGCAAGTCTTCCAGGATCAAAGGCGGCGCCCTTCGCTTCTGGTCTTCCCACACGATGGTGGCGTCGCGCACGCGAATCCGCCTTTGCTCAAGCAACCAGTCGGCCAGTGCCGGATCAGCCTCGCCTTCGGCCGCCAAGCCGGCGATGGTGATTCGGCCGGCATCATCGCGCCGCATGTGCAAGACCGGGCCTTCGATTTCGAGCAAGGCCAGAATCGGTCGCCATCGCCACAGCGTGTGCCACGACAGCACGCTGCCGACTCGCATGAAAGTCAGCGCGGGCTGGCCATTGCGATCCTCGAGACGGACACCGTTCAGTTCCAGCCGGGGATTGATGCCCTCCCAAGTGGCCGCCAGCCGGTCGATCCGCACCGACATGCCGATGGCGCGGCTTGCCGCCTGCTCGATTTCGGCCTGATGCCCGACAACCTGCGGCAACACAGCGTAGCGCAACACCAGGATCAACGCGACAAAGGCAAAATACGCCGTCAGTGCCGCCACACCCAGCCACTTCAGCGCACATCGGACGCCCGGTTTGGCAAGCAGGCGCCACAGCCACCGAAAGCGGTGGGCAACGAAAGCGCGCAATTCGTCACGCTGTAAAGCTTGTGTCACCCTCTATCCGTTTCTGCCGGTCTTGATCGGCCATTTTTTGCCAAGGTGGCTCCCGGCTCACTACAATCGGTTGAAATACAATTTCCCCATTCTATCCTGACCCGTCCAGGCACGACATGACTCCCACCTTTTGCGCCGCTTGGCAACCCGCTCTCGACCTCAGTCCCTTTCTGCGTCGCCTGCTGACCGCCCGGCCGGAGCTGGCCGCGAGAGTGGCCGCCCTGTGGGAGGTGCCGCTAAGCGAGGACGTGCTGCGGGCCGGCCTGTCGCCGGAACCGCCGGATGAAGTTGCGTTGAAAGGCACGCTCCGGCGCGTGCGCCAACTTGCCATGGCCGTGGTGGGACTGCGCGACCTGACGGGACGCGCCCCACTGGCTGAGGTAGTGGAAAGCATGAGCATGCTTGCCGACGTGACGACCAATTTCGCACTCGACTGGCACCATCGCCAGCTCGCTGCCCAGACCGGGGAGCCGCTCGACAGTCAAGGACAACCGCAACGCCTGATCGTCATCGGCATGGGCAAACTCGGCGGGCGAGAGCTGAACGTCTCTTCTGACGTCGATTACATTTTTGTCTACCCGGAAGAGGGACACACCGCCGGGCCACGCGTCATTGACAACTACGATTTCTTTACCCGCCTCGGACGCAGACTGATCGCCGCCTTGAACGACCTTACCGACGAAGGCCAGGTCTTCCGCGTGGACATGCGGCTACGCCCGAACGGGGATTCCGGCCCGCTGGTCGGGTCGCTCGATGCGCTGGAAAATTATTTCATCGCGCAGGGTCGCGAATGGGAGCGTTACGCCTGGATCAAGGGCCGCATCATGAATACCGGCGCCAATGCGCAACCCGCCTGGATGGAGGCGCTGCGCCGTATTGCGCACCCCTTCGTTTATCGCAAATACCTCGATTTCGGCGCTATCAACGCGATGCGCGATCTGCACGCGCAGATCCGACGCGAAGTGGCGCGCAAGGACAGAGCGGACCACATCAAGCTCGGCCCCGGCGGCATCCGCGAAATCGAATTCATTGCGCAGGTCTTTCAGTTGATCCGGGGTGGCTGCGATCCGCTCCTGCGTGTCAGGCCTACGCTGTCGGTGCTCGCGCAACTGGCCGAGCGCCAGTTGATCTCCCGCGACACCGAACAGGCACTGCGTGCAGCCTATCTCTTCCTGCGCCGGCTCGAACACCGGCTGCAATGGGTGGAAGACCAGCAAACACACATGTTGCCGACGACGCCGGGAGATCAGGCAACTATCGCCCGTGCCATGGGTTACGACGACTGGACTGGCATGTTGGCCGAACTCGACCGTCACCGCCAGGGTGTGGCAAGGCAGTTCGAGCAGGTGTTTTCAGACCCGATCGACGGCGAACACGCCCTGACCGGGCTGTGGCTGGGACAACTCGATGCCGAAAACGAAATTGCCACTCTCTTCGCCTACGGCATTCGTCAACCGCTGGAAGCGGTGGCCAGACTGGCCACGCTACGCCAATCCGGTCGGTATCAGCAACTCCCGGCCAGCAACCGCGAACGCCTTGATGCGCTCGGCCCGCGCCTGATCGAAGCGGCGTCCGGCACCGCGAACCCGGACGCCACGCTGACCCGGGGTTTGAATTTTCTGGAGACCATCAGCCGGCGCGGCGCCTATTTGTCGCTGCTGCAACAATACCCGCTGGCACTGAAGAAAGTGGCGGACGTAGTTGGCGCCTCGTCGTGGGCGGCCGAATATCTGACCCGGCATCCGTTGCTGCTCGACGAACTGCTGGACCCGCGCCTGATGGAGACGGCCACCGACTGGACCGCGTTTCGCACAGACCTGCGGACCGCACTGGAAAACGAACGCGGCGACGCCGAACGGGAAATGGATGTTCTGCGCGAAATTCACCATGCGCAGGTATTCCGGCTGCTGGTGCAAGACATTGCCGGCCTGCATACCATCGAGCGCATTTCCGATCATTTGACTGAACTGGCCGACATCATGATCGGCGAAACGCTGTCGTTGGTGTGGCAAAAGATCGCGCGCCGTCACCGTGACACCCCCCGGTTCGCGATCATCGGTTACGGCAAGCTGGGCGGCAAGGAACTGGGTTATGCCTCCGATCTCGACATGGTGTATCTGTACGAAGACGACCACCCCGACGCCAGCGAGAACTACATGCGGCTGGGTCAGCGGCTCAACACCTGGCTCTCCAGCCAGACCGCCGCCGGCGTCCTGTTCGAGGCCGACCTGCGCCTGCGTCCGAACGGCGAATCGGGCTTGTTGGCGGTCTCTATCGACGCCTTTCGCGATTACCAGCTGCAGCACGCCTGGGTGTGGGAGCATCAAGCCCTGACGCGGGCGCGTTTTTGCGCGGGAGATGCCGCCATCGGGCAGCGCTTCGAGGCAATCCGCCGAGAGATTCTCTGCCAGCCGCGCGACCTCGATCACCTGCGCGAAGAAGTGCTGACCATGCGCCAGCGCATGTTGGGCGAGCACGCCTCGACCGTCGAAGGTGAATTCGATCTTAAACAGGATGCAGGCGGAATCATCGACGTCGAATTCATCGTCCAGTATCTGGTGCTCGGGTACGCCCACCGCTTTCCGCAACTGACCGGGAATCTCGGCAACATCGCACTGCTCGCCATCGCCGCCGATTGCGGCCTGATCGACCGGAATCAGGCTGATGCCGTCCGCACGGCGTACCGCGAATATCGGCGCCTGCAACACCTCAACCGGCTCAATGCCCAGCCCTCGGCACGACTGGCCAGCGCGGTTCTACACCCGCATATCACTGCCGTAACCACGCTCTGGCGCGCTGTTTTCGGACAATAATAACCCCGCCGGACGGTAGCGCCGGGCGGGGACGAAAACCTGTGTCTGCACCGCCGGCAACGGCGGCGCAGATTGGGAAGCTATTTCTTCAGCGAGTCGCGAATTTCACGAAGCAACAACACATCTTCGGGCGTCGGCGGCGGTTCGGCAGGGGCCGGTGCAGGCTCGGCGCGCTTCATCTTATTGATGAGCTTAATCGCCATGAAGATCGCCAACGCAATGATTGTAAAATCGATGACAGTGTTGATGAAGACGCCGTATTTGACAAGTGGAGCACCAGCCTTTTCGGCCGCGTCGAGCGAATCGAATACCTTGTCACCCAGATTTAGGTACAGGTGTCTGAAATCAACCCCACCCACCATGCGCCCAACAATTGGCATGACGATATCCTTGACCAGCGAATCGACGATCTTCTGGAAGGCGCCACCGATGATCACCCCAACCGCCAAGTCGATAACATTCCCGCGCATGGCGAATTCTTTGAATTCTTTTACAAAGCTCATAATTCCTCCGAACTGGATATAACTGGATCGATATTGCCGGGAAAGCCGCCAGGGTGGCGTGTACACCCCATTTTGGTTTCACTTTTTATCGAAACCATGTGCATAATAGGCGAAAAAAAAGATTTGCAATACAGCATGGGGGATTATTTGCCACAGTCTGACCATTTCCTGGGTATTTCGCCCGGTTTCGGCAACACCCCGCAGGACGGGCCATCCGATGCGCAGCTTCGGTAGACTCTCCATCGGCAGCAAGCTGCGAGGCGCCATTGTCGCCACAACCGGCTTGGGGATGGCGCTCGCTTTCATGTTCTTCGTCGGGTACGAAATTTACATGCAGCGCGCCGCCAACGAACGTGCGCTCACGCTGGTGGCCCGTGTCCTCGCCACCCACATGACCGACGAAGTCACGCGCCGCGATGTTCCCCGCCTCCGCGAAACCCTGGCGCACATCGTCAGCAGCGAGTCGGTTGTGGCCGCTCGCGTGACCGATGCGACGGGAGCCACGCTGGCAGCTTATCCGGCTGACACCCCGCAATCCGCCGACATGACCGAAAGCAGCGGTTTTCACCTGGATGGGCATGTCCGCGTGCCGATCCAGGCAGAAGGTAGGATGATCGGCGCGATCGAGCTTTCGTCGGATACCCGCGACGTCCGTCTGGGTCTGATGCTTGGGGCGGCCATCATGCTCGGGCTCTCCGCACTCGCGTTCGGCATCGCTTATCTGGTCGGAAAACGCCTTACGAGACGGATTACCGACCCCATCCGCAGCCTGGAGCAGACCACCGGCGCCGTGGCCGCCAACGGCGATTACAGCGCGCGAGCCAGTAAATACAATGATGACGAGATCGGCCGCCTGGTCGACGATTTCAATCACATGCTGACGTTGATTCAGGACCGCGACCGCAAGCTGGTTCAGCATTCGGCCCATCTTGAAAGCAAGATCCGCGAGCGTACCGACAAGCTGGTGCGCATCCGCGATGTCGCCCTGTCCGCCAGCCGCGCCAAGAGCCACTTTCTGGCCAATATGAGTCACGAGTTGCGAACCCCCCTGAATGCCATCATCGGCATGACGCATCTTGCGTTGCAGTCCCGCCTGAACGTCAAACAGCGACACTACGTCACCAAGGCAAACCTGGCGGCGCAGGGATTGCTGGAAATCGTCAATGACATTCTCGATTTCTCCAAAATCGAGGCCGGCAAACTGCGTTTCGAATATATCGAATTCAAGCTGACCGACGTGTTGGGCAAGGTCGCCGACATCGTGCTGCTCAAGGTGCAGGAAAAGGGTCTGGAGATGACGATTGACCGCGGGCCGGACATTCCGGCGAGACTGGTGGGTGATCCGCTGCGGCTCGAACAGGTGCTGATCAATCTTGCCGGCAACGCCATCAAGTTCACCGAAAGCGGTGGCATTCATCTGCTCCTGCGGCGACAGCCACCTCGCGAGGAAGACGGCCAGGATATCCGCCTGGAGTTCGCCGTGCGCGACACCGGTATCGGCATCGGAGAAGACGAGCGCGCACAGATTTTCTCCGCATTCACACAAGCTGACGAATCCACCAGTCGCAAGTACGGCGGCACAGGACTGGGACTGGCAATCTGCCAGCGCCTGGTACATATGATGGATGGCGAAATCGCGGTCGACAGCGTGGTGGGCCGGGGCAGCACCTTCCACTTCAGCGCCCGTTTCGGCGTACCGCCTGACGCCGCGGCGACCGACTACTTGCCGACCGCGAGGGAGGTGTTGTGTGGTGAAAACGCGCCGGATTCTCCGCTCGCGCCGCCTTCCGCCCGCCTGCTCCGGGATGCCCACGTACTGCTGGTGGAAGACAACCCGGTGAACCGGGAAATCGTCGAAGAGATCCTGAAGCCTTTTGGCGTCAACCTCGAGACCGCCGCCGATGGCGAACACGCGCTGGTGGCGGCTCAAGCAGGGTGGTTCGACCTCATTCTGATGGATTGCGAACTGCCCGATATCGACGGCTTTGAAACCACGCGCCGCCTGCGCGCCATGCCCGCCTACGCGGGCGTTCCGGTCGTCGCGCTCACCGCGTATGCCGACAGCGATGTGCGCGAACGCTGCATCGCCAGCGGCATGAACGACATGGTACAGAAGCCGCTCGAAAGCCCGCGCCTCTTGCGCGCCGTCGCGCGCTGGCTGGAACACGCCGGGCCGGTGGTCGTGCGACCGCGCCCACCGGTCGAGTCGCCGCCGCCACCATCGCCGAAACTTGATCACAAGGTCGCGCTCGGCCGCATTGGCGGCAGCATCGCGCTTTACCAGCGCATCCTGCGCCGTTTCCGCGATGAACATGGCGATGCACTCATCCGCCTGCGCGCCGCGCTCGCCCGCGCCGACCACACTACCGCCGAACGCATAGTTCATGCCCTTAAGGGTGTCTCTACGAGTATTGGCGCGGAAACCTTGCATGTTCTCTGTTCCCGGCTGGAAACCGCACTGCAAAAGCACGACAACGACAACCTCGCGACCCTGATGACGGAAGCCGACGATTTGCTGGCCGGCATTCTGGCCGAAATCGCCCGTTATGCGCCCGACGCAACGGAACGAACAGTGCAACTGCCTGATACGCCTCTGGACGAAACCCGACTGGCCGAGCGGTTGGCCGAGTTGAGCCGCCTTCTCGCCGGAAACGATCTGCAAGCCCTCACGCTGTTGCCTCCGATTGCCGACAGTGTGAACGGTTCGGCCTGGGAGACCGAGTTCCGTCATATCAACGAATTGATCGAACGCTATCAATTCGAACGGGCGGGTAAGTTGCTCTATGTCCTGATCGAAAAAGTTCGCGCAACGCGAGGACGCGAGGACGCCGGCTGATGTCACCGTTTACCCCCAAACCCACGGTGCTGATCGCCGACGACGGCCCCGAAAACATCGATGTCCTTGCTGCTGCATTGGGCGATGATTATCGGATCAAAATCGCCCTAAGCGGCGACAAGTGCGTCGAGATCGCGCAAACCGACAGCCCCGACCTGATCCTGCTCGACGCAATGATGCCGGGCATGGATGGCTACCAGGTTTGCCAGATGCTCAAAAGTCGCCCCGAAACAGCGGGAATTCCGATCATTTTTGTCACCGCTCTCGGGTCGGAGCACGACGAGGAACGCGGCCTGCGACTGGGCGCCATCGATTACCTCGTCAAGCCGGTCAGCCAGCCGATTGTCCGCGCCCGAGTACGTAATCACATTCACCTCAAAATCAAGACTGACCTACTCGAATCGCTCGCGCTGCTCGACGGGCTGACCAACATTCCCAACCGGCGACACTTCAATGATGCCGCCGAGGCCGAAATCAGACGCGCGCTGCGTAGCAACCGGCCGCTCACGCTCATCGTAGCCGACATCGATTTCTTCAAACTCTACAACGACGCACATGGTCACGGCGCCGGCGATCAATGTTTGCGCGAGGTCGCCGGCACCCTGGCGGGTGAGGGCGTGTTCCGACCGGGCGACCTGATCGCGCGCTACGGTGGAGAGGAGTTTGTCGCCCTGTTGCCGGACGCTGGCGCAGAGAGCGCAGCGCTACTTGCCGAACGTTTTCGCAAAGCGATTGAGGCACGCGAAATTCCGCACGGCCACTCGACCATTTCACCCTGGGTTACCGTCAGCGTTGGCTATGCGGTGGCACATGGAGGCATTGGCACACAGCTCGACACCCTATTCGAAGCGGCCGACCGCCAGCTTTACCAAGCCAAGGCCGCCGGCCGGAACAGCGTGCGCGGCACACTGCTACCCGTTGCCCCCTGACCGACACTGCTACAATCGACGCATGAACATCAATGGCAAGCCAACACGGACGATCTGGCCGGTCGACAATCGCAGCGCGGTCGCCATCATCGACCAAACCGCCCTCCCCCACCTTTACCGCACGCTGACCCTGCGCAATGTCGCCGACGTGGCGCGTGCCATCCGCGACATGCAGGTGCGAGGCGCTCCGCTGATCGGCGTCGCCGCCGCTTATGGCGTTGCGCTGGCGATGTCGGCCAACCCTGGCGACACCTCACTGCACCAGGCTGTGTCTACCCTCGCGGCTACCCGCCCCACTGCCGTCAACCTGCATTGGGCTTTGCAGCGCATGCGCGCCCACCTCGCGGCCTTGCCCAACGCCGAGCGCGTTTCGTCGGCGTGGGCGGAAGCCGGCTGCATCGCGGAAGAAGATGTCGCCTGCAATCGGGCCATCGGCGAGCACGGACTGGCCTTGCTAAAACCGCTGGCGCATGGCAAGCCACGCCTGAACGTGATGACGCATTGCAACGCCGGCTGGCTGGCCACCGTCGATCGCGGCACGGCGTTGGCTCCCGTTTATGCCGCCTGTGAGGCCGGCCTCGACGTGCATGTCTGGGTCTCCGAGACACGGCCACGCAACCAGGGGCTGCTCACCGCCTGGGAGCTTCGGCAGCATGGCGTGCCGCACACTGTCATTGCCGACAATGCCGCCGGCTGGCTGATGCTGCGTGGCGAGGTCGACGCCGTCATCGTCGGGGCGGACCGCGTCGCGGCCAATGGCGACGTCGCCAACAAGGTCGGCACGCTGTTGAAAGCGCTTGCCGCACAAACGGCCGCCCTGCCTTTTTTTGTCGCCGCGCCCAGCTCGACCATCGACTTCACCTGCCCGACCGGCACCGACATCCCGATCGAATCGCGCGATGGCGAAGAACTCCGTCAGGTGGCCGGGCTCGATTCCGGTGGCGCCATGGCCCAACTGCGACAGTTGCCCGCCGGCACGCCGGTGACCAATCCGGCTTTCGACGTCACGCCGGCGGCACTGGTCAGCGCGCTCATCTGCGAGCGCGGCGCCTGCGCAGCCTCCGCCGCTGGCATTGCCACCTTGTTCCCTGAATCCCGCCATGCCTGACCCGCGCGCCGAACTGATTGCCACCGCCCGAGCCATGACCGCTCATGGCCTGAACAAGGGTACTGCCGGCAATCTCTCAGTCAGGCACGACGAGGGATACTTCATTACGCCAACCGGTCTGGCGTACGCCGACCTCGACCCGGACGACATTCCCTGGATGCCGCTGGCGGGCGATACGCCGCTGGGCGGACGCCAACCGTCTTCCGAGTGGCGATTCCACCGCGACCTGTATGCCGCGCGCCCGGAGGCGGGGGCGATACTGCATGCCCATTCGCCTTTCGCGGTCAGCCTGGCCTGCCTGCGGCGCGATATTCCTCCGTTTCACTACATGATTGCGCGCTTTGGCGGCGAAACGATTCGCTGCGCCGGTTACGCCACCTTCGGGACGCAAGCCTTGTCGGATGCCGCGCTGGCGGCGCTACAGGCGCGTTCAGCCTGCCTGCTGGCCAATCACGGCCTGCTGCTTTTCGCCCGCGACCTGTCGCAGGCGCTCGCCCACGGCGTCGAACTCGAAAGTCTGTGCGAGCAGTATTGGCGCGCTTGCCAACTCGGCGAGCCTGTCCTGCTCGACGCCGCCGAAATGGCGGTCGTACTGGAAAAATTCAGACACTACGGACAGCCGGTTCAGAAGAAATCGTAAGCTAGCTGCATGTGCAGGCCCTTGTCCTGCCAATGATGCCCCCCGTTCGTCGCCACCGGGTGCGCCAGTCGTTTAGCGACTGCAACATCGAATCGCCACCCCAGCCAACGCATCCGCGTCGCCACGCCCGCGGACGTGAGCAACTCGGAGGCTTCACCATGATTGCGACCACGGCCGAAGTCGTAGAACGGCAAAATAGAAAGAATGCCGCCTTTGGGCCCGGTCGTCAGCAAGGGAAATTCGACCTCGACGTTGAATATCTGCCCGGTGTCCCGCACCATCTGGTTCTCGCGGTAGCCGCGAACCGTCTGAATGCCCCCAATCGCCAATCGATCGAGCGGCAGCAGGCGTCGGTCACTGAACTGCGCCGCCCCCCGCAGATGAAGTTGTGTACCGCCCTCCGACAACTGCCGCGTCAGTTGCGTTTGCAGCAGCCATAACCCATAGCGCTTCGCCGCCTCGGGTGCAGATGGGCCGGGCAATCCACTCATTTCTTGAAGGTTGTTGTTTGTCCACGTCAGGGTTGAACGCACTGCCAACACCTGCTGCTCCGTCCGATAACTGTACTCTTGCCAGAATCGACGGGCATGCGCGCGCGTCACGCCTTCGGGCTCGCCGGGCGTAAACGAAAAGGGAAGGCCCGCCAGCGTGGTCCTGTTTTCGCGCTGGACGTATTGAAGCCCGACATTGAATTTGTGACTCAGATTCTCGAAGAGAGTCTGGCCGAGACCGATTTCGCGGCTGTCGAGGACGCTCTTCAGGTTCAGGGCCTGCATCGGCTCCTCAAGAACCGACGAGCGCCCGTGATCGTACTGCGCGGCGACCCAGGTTCCCGCCGTGCCCAGGGGAGCCCGCCAGGCAATCGTCGTGCGCGGCTCGCTCCAGGTCTTCTGCGCTTCTTGCAACGTCAGTTCGAGCACGTCGCCCAGACCGGTCAGATTACGCAGCGCACCACTTAGCCCGATTACGGAGGCGCCTATCGAGGGTGGTCGATAGTTGTTTGCAAAGGCCGACAACTGATAGGGGCGCGCCCGCTCGACCTCGACGTCCAGAATGGCCTCGCCAGCGCTTGCCCCCGGCAGCAGGCGGGCGTTTAGCCGCTTGAACAGCGGATCGTCAAGCAACAACTGAAAGCGCTCGCGCAGGGTCTCGAGATTCAGCACGGCGCCGGTCGCTGGCGCCAGGCGGCCGCGCAGATAATCCTCATGCAAGCCTTCCATCCCGTGCAGGCGAATCTCGCCGAGCCGGCCTTCGACGATGTGCAGGGTCAGCGTGTTTCCTGCCACGGCATCGTCGGCAAAGACCGCCCCGGAATTGACGTATCCCCGTTCGATGTAGTGCCGCGTCAAGGCCAGCCTGACATCCTCGAGATCGGCAGCGTTTTGCGGTTTGCCCAAGCGGTTCGCCACCAACGAGATCAGCTCGTCGGTCGAAATCACCGTATTGCCGCGTAGTACCAATTTTTCGAGCACGATGGTATCGGGCATCGTGCGAGGCGCTCGCGGCAGATCGGCGGGATCGACTGCCGGCAGTTCAAAGGCCCGCCCTTGCATCAATATGCTCGCCGGAGCGTTTGGCTCGGCCGCCCCGCTCCAGCCAGAGCACGCCATGGCGGTCAAAACGCCCAGCATCCTGGCGTACCGAAACGAGAATGTGCGATTCTTCATAGCTTCCCGCATGTCCATGTATGAGGACGGTTCGCGCCGCCGTTTTCAAGCAGCAGTTGGCGCACACGCTCGACGCGCCCCAGCAACTCGTCATCCAGCACGCTGCCGCCCGGAACCGGGTAGTAGCCGCGTCCGCTCCAGGCCAGCGAACTTCCGTCCGGCGTCCGGCAGGGATTCCGGCCCAGGCCGCCGGGGTCGAGCGTCCGGGTCGTCAGACTGGCAAGGCTGCCCGAGAGGTCGAGGGTCGGCGCACTGACCGTCACCCGCCCGCTGACCCCGGTCGGCGCGGCCGCCTGAATCACGTTGAATCCGTACACTCCGGGCGAAAACCGATACGGCACCCGACCGCCCACGTAAAGCGTCGAGGCACTGGGCAGCAAGGTCGCCACGTCGATCCCGACATTGCCACCGCTCGCATTCGCGGCGGCGGTATTGGCTTGAATGAACCCGGTATTCATCGCCAGCGCCTGCGTCGCCACGCGGATGTCGCCACCGTTTCCACGCAACCCCAGCACAGAAGTCGTGATCTGGGCGTCGTTCAGTTCCAGCAGGCGACCGCCCTGAATGCTGATCGCCCCGCCATTGCCGTCGTTCGCGCTGGTTGTGACGCTGCCGCCATTCAACACCAGGCGATTGGCAAAATCGATCCGCACGTCACCCGCCGCGACGTTTCCACTGGCGGCGGTGGTGATCCGACCACCTTCCAGCCGGATATCCGGCGCGCTCACGAACAGCGTCGTTGAAGTCAAACGGGAGGGATCGGCGACGGTCGCATCGTTCCGCAGCGACAATTCGCCTCCGTTCGACACGACCAGACCGCGTGACGCATTCACCGTCACCTGGCCGATCTGGCCCGACGATCCCGTTGCGGCGATCGCATTGATCCCGCTGGCGGCACCGTTGGCAAAACCATCGACCCACACATCGGCGGCATCTACCCTGACTGTGCCGGCCACGCCGCCGCCATAGGTTGAGGAATCGATTCGCCCCCCGCCCAACAACTTCAAGTCGCCCGCGACCGTCACCTCGACGTTACCAGCGTTGCCGCTGCTACCTGTGGTTGCGCGGCTCGAGATCACGGATCGATCAGTTGAGCCGTCGACGACCAGCGAACCGGCCCGAATCGATACCGCGCCGGCATCGCCATCGCCCAAAGTGGCCGACGCGATGGTGCCGCCATTACGCACCGTGAGATCTCCGCCGACCTTCACGCTGACCGTGCCGGCGCGGCCATCCGAATACGCGGATGAACTGATCGTCGCCTGGTTGGTCACCAACAGACTGCCGGTGGCGGATACGTCCACAGTGCCGCCATTGCCCAACAGGCTCGTATCGTTCCAGCGACTGGCGCTGAGAATACCGCTGGGGAAGGCCGTCTCGCCGCCGCTCAGTACGATGTTATCGCCGGCGACAACCACCTTGCCGGCATTGCCAAGGCCGTAGGTATCGCTCGAAATGGCCGCCCCGAGCGAGGGATTTTCGCTGCCGACGCGGATACTGGGCGCCGTGACGAACACCGAGCCGGCCTGACCGCCGGCGTATGTATCGGAGGAGACGAATCCGCCGTCGCGGAGTTCAACACTCGTTCGCGCGCTGATCTGGATCGCGCCGGCTTGTCCCTCGCCCAACGAATCGCTCTCGATCCATGCAAGGCTTTCCGACGCCCCCTTGCTGAGCGTCACTCGGTCGGCACCTATTGAAATGCTACCGGCGTTCCCACGATCAGTCGTATTGGAGCGGATTCGCCCTCCCGCCCCGACGTTCAGTTCACCGCCGACCTGAATGCCGATGTCGCCCGCGTCACCAGTTCCCGCAGCCGAAGAGGAGATCGTCCCGCCCTGATCGAGGCTCAATCGTCCTCCTGTCGTGACGCTGACTTCGCCACCTTTGCCCGATGCCGAGGTGTCCGACCGAATGTAGCCGTGCTGATTGAGCGTCGCATCGCCCGCGACCGCAACGACGACCCTGCCGGCATTGCCGGTCGCCCCGAAGGCGCTGGAGCTTTCAATCCCGGCCAGGCCGATCGAACCGCCGTCGATGCTCAGTTGCCCCGCTTTGACCGTTACTGAGCCCGCGTTGCCCACCGATGACGTCGACGATGTGATCAAGCCGATGTCGGCGATGCGCAACGCACCCGCCACCTCGATTCCAATATCGCCGCCATGGCCGAGGCTGCTGAAAGTTGCCTCCGAACTGATCTGGGTGAGCCCGGCCTGGCTGCCCTGGCCGTCGATGGTCAGCGCACCGGATTTGAACGCGATCCTGCCAGCATTGCCTTCGCCCCAGGTACTCGTCGATATCTGGCCGGATCGCAGAAGCGCCGCGTCGCCGGCTACGGAAATATCCAGAAGACCGGCGTTGCCCGTTCCCAGAAAATCCGAAGTGCTGAAAATGCCCGTCGAGCCATCATAACCCCGACCGTCGATCAACAGTTTCGCCGCACCCAGGCGAACGTTGCCGGCCTGACCGGCGGCATTCGTGCTGGTCAGTATCTTGCCGCCATAGAGCAGATTCACCGCCCCTCTGGCCGTGATGTCAACCGTGCCTGCATTCCCTTCGCTGTCCTCGAACGCCTGACTGGAAATCTGCGTCTGACGACCCGGCAGACTGCCGGTGGAATCCACCCGCACGTTCTCGGCCACGATGCCGATACTGCCGGCGTTGCCTTTCGCATACGCGTTCGAGGCCACGATGCTGCCGGAAAGAACGTCGAGATTGCCGCCGACATTCATGCCGATATCGCCTGCCCGACCCAAGCCAAAGCTGTCACTGGAAACCTGGCTGTTGTTGGTCAACGAGACGGACCCGCTCGTCGTGATTTGCAGTACCCCCGCCCCGCCGTCATAGGTGCGATTCGTGATGCGCGCTCCGAGCGCATTGCCGCTGCCATCCAGGGTCAGTTGCCCGGTGTTGACCGTCAGATTCCCCGCCTTGCCCAGACCGTAGGCATCCGCAACGATCATGCCGCCACCGAAAATGTCGAGCCCGCCGCGAACGGTCAGCGCAAGATGTCCGCCCGTGCCGACATCGTCGAGACTGGCCAGACTAATGAACCCGGTTCCGTTGGTGGCATTGCGGCCGTCGATGACCAGCGCACCGAAATCGCCACGAATGGATCCGGCAGATTGGCCTGTCGCCGTCGCAGTTTCAACGATACTCCCGTCGCTTACCCGCACATCGCCGGCCGCCAGCGCGATATCGCCGCCCTTGGCCGTACCGCTGGCTTCGGTATAGATCGCGCCGCCGTTGATCACTTGCAGCGTTCCCGTCGCCATCGGCGGCGCAGCGCCCAACCCCACTTCAACTGCCTCGGCACCCACCGCGGCCACCTGGATGTTGCCGTTCCCACCCAGCAGGCCGGCGTGGTCGACAACGACATCGCCAGCCGTAATCGACACCCCCCCCTTGGCGTTCGCAAGAATCGCGTCCTTGATCAGTACAGGAGCACGGCTGGCGCCAAGAAATCCGAATGCGACGGGATCGACGCTGGAAAATGTGCTGGTGCGCGCCGGGTCCGCATAAAAATTGCCATCCGGGAACTTCAGATAGGCCGCAGTGCTGACGTGAAAAGCGGCCGGAACGTTGATCGAAGCGCCAGCGCCGAAAGTCACGCCCGCCGGATTGATCAGGTAGAAATTCGGCGCCCCTCCCGCCGCCACCAGCGAAAGCGCGCCGAATATCTGCGAAGGGTTGCCGCCTGTGACGCGGCTGATGACATTGCCGATACCGGAAGTCGACGTGGTGAACTGGGCCGACTCGCCACTGTTGATATTGAATGCGGCGAAACTGTGGAAAAGATTGGCGCCGACCAGACGCCCCAGGGATTGCGGAATCACATAATTGGGCCCGGCAAGGAGGCGTGCGCCGCCTCCCAGACTACCATCCGTCCGAATCTGGGCGTGCGCCGCCAAACTCGTTGTCAGCGCCAGACACAAGGCCACTCGCCGAACTCGTGACGCGAAATGCGCGAGCTTGTTCATTGCCAGTTTCCGATCAGGACGAAAGGCGCCCAGAAGAACGGATGGGCGGTCTCCGGATTGGCCAGCAAGGCCAGTTGGGCTTCGCGGAGCGCGGCGCCCTTGCCACGGCCTTCGGCGACCGCTCCATAAAAGCGTTGCATGGCGGTTTTGGCCGCATTGTCTTCAACCGGCCACAGTGTGCCCAACACCGCCCGCGCACGCGCCTTGATCGCCACGCCGGCAAAACCGAGCGGCGCGCGGTCGTTACCTTCGGCCGTCTCGCAGGCGGAAAGGCCGAGCAGCTCGATCGGCCGCGCGCGTAACCGGTCGCTCATCAACAACGCTTCCAGACCATTGATGCTGAGCAGATCGTCGTAAGCCATGATGAAACTTGTGTCGGCACTGCCGCCGAATACCCCGTGCGACGCGATGTGGACGATTCGGTAGTCTCCGCGCCCGCTTTCGTCCTGAAAGCGCCCGACAGTGAATTGATCGTCGAGCAGTACGGTCCCGGGCAGAATGCGTCTGAGGCTTTCGACTTCATCGCGCACGCCGGGCAGGCTCAAGCTGGCACGCATCGCTTCGACCGCGCGATGCCGATCTCCGTCCGCCTCTGCGGCGTTCACTCCGCGCCATGCCCGCGTCTGCACTCCCCTAGCGACGCCGCGCTGGGGCGCATTGCCAGCCTGAACAATCTTGTTGTACGACGCCGCTTCCATTTTCTCGACAACCTGTCCAGGAACAGAGACGCCGGCGACCAACGTTCTGGATTGGCCGGACGCACCGGTCGCTAGGTTGGTCATGCTCAGCCCCGTGACCATGGTCAGCGCCCGATCTTCAATTGCGAAATGGCGGCCGTCATGCAGAGCCGCCATGGGAACGAGGCGTAACGGTCCCTCCGGAACGACGATCAGGTTTCGGATCGACTGGCGTTTCAGGTCGTCGGCAAACGGACCAAGCAGCCAGGCATGCAGTTTCTTCGAGGGTTCCAGAAATGTATCGGTTCCGCTGCGCAACGCGTCCGCCAGGGCCTGCGCGGCGCCATGCACCGACTCGGCAGGAATCGCCACCGAGCGGCGTACGATACCGGCATGGCTCACCAGCAACAACTCCAGCCGGTCGGGCAGTATCAGCGGATAGAGCACCGCATTGCCTTCCCGCAACGTCGTTCCGCCGCTTCCCCGAACGGCTTCGACGGCGCAGCGATCGCCGAGAAAATCCTGGAGTTCGGTCTGACGAACCGATTCCACCGTCTCGACCACGCGCTGCAAATCCGCCTGTGAAGGATAGGGGGTAACCGTCAACAACAGGTCGACATAGCCAAGATAAAGGGGCGCCAGCAGCATTTCATGAACCGAGCGGCCTTCTTCGTCGAAGATCGGAAGGTCCAGACGTGCGGCCTCGACCTGTTCGACCGCCCGCTGAAACGCGGCGCGCGCCGCCATGCGCTTGCCTGCCAGCCGATACAACCGGGCCTGTCTCCACTCCAGCGCGATCAACAAATCGGTCGCGTCACCAGGGGGCATGGCCCGCGCCAGCGTCAGGCCAGAAAGGGTCAGGCGCAGAGCGTCCTCCGGTCGGAATTGCGTCTCGTACAACTGCGCCAGGGCATCGAGTGCTTCCGCCTGCAAACGCGGTTGCGCGAGTCTCGCGGCGAGGCGACTGGCGGAATCCAGATGCCGCCAAGCCAACGCCACGCCGGCGCTCCCCAGCCGTTGCGCCTGGATGCCTAGCGCCAGATGCTGCCGGATAGCCGTGGTTTGTTCGCTACTCAAACGTTCGGACAACCGCTGCAAGCGCGCAAGCCGCTCTCGTTCCGGCACGAGGCGGGCGAGGCCCAGCTCAGCGGCGAACGAAACAGCACCATCGCTTGCGGCGAGGTCCCGCGCGCGCTGAAAATGACGCAAGGCATCGTCCGGCCGGTGACGAATCAGCGCCAGATTTCCCATCTCGACCGTGTATCTGGCTGCTTCCGGCCGGTCGGCAAAGTAATTTGCCGCCGCTTGCAAAGGGGGCTCGGCCTGCTCGTACCGCCTCAACCGCGCGAGCGCCAGACCGAGCTCGCCACTGGCAAGCGCCCGCACCGATTCATCCGGGGAGGATTGCCGCAAATGCGTCCAATGTTCCAGACTGCGTTCGGGCACGCTGCCCACCACGCACGCCCCGGTATCCGCGCTGCCCGATGTCAGCTCGGCACCGCCGCATCCATGCCAGGCAATGGCCCCGAGCACGCCAACGACGACAACCCAATTCGTGCGCATATGGTCCTCCTGAGGAGGATTACCCCAAGGCACGTTGCCATCGGAACCTCAAAATACATCTGGGTTCGTGCAAGTGCCCGACAGACCAGCCCGGCACCCAATCTGGGCACCGCCGACCTATTATGCACGCAACCGTTTCACGGGTGAACTATGTAATTTCAATCGTTTGCGCGAGGCAAGCCGCCGTGTCCCGCACCGCGGGCAACGACCGCGCTTCAGAGGGACAGACGCTCTTTGAAGGCCATCGGCACCGGCGCGATCTTGCGCGTGCCGTAGTCGAGAAAAACAATGCCGGTCTTGCCGCGCGCCACCTCGCGGCCGCTGGTCTGGTCGGTCATGCGCCAGAGCAGGTCGCAGCCGTATTTGCCGAAATCGACTGCCGCTTTCTCGACAACCATGACCTCGCCCGGGAACGCTTCCGATTTGTACTGCACCGCAGCGTCAGCAACGACGATCCCAACACCTTCGACGTCCAGTTCGGTATAGCCGAGCGAGCGGAAGAAGCGCACGCGCGCCTCCGACACCAGGGTCAGCAGCAGGGCGTTGTCGAGATGCCCGCCATAGTTGATGTGCAGACTGTAGAGCGGCAGTTCGGTGGAAAAATGGTAACGTTCGGGCAATTCGATGTGGATGCGGGCCATGGGTCTACAGATTGAAGAGTTGCGAGAGCGCCTCGCCCGGTTCGGGCGCACGCATGAAGGCTTCACCGACCAGGAAAGCATGAACGCCGGCGGCGCGCATGAGCTGCACGTCCGGCGCCGCGAGAATGCCGCTTTCGGTGACCACGATGCGCTCCGGACCGATACGTGGCAACAGGCCCAGGGTCGTCTCGAGGCTCACCGCGAAGGTGCGCAGATCGCGGTTGTTGATGCCGATCAGCGGCGTTTGCAGGCGCAGCGCCTGTTCCAGCTCGGCGCCGTCGTGGCTCTCGACCAGCACCGCCATGCCCAGCTCGGCGGCGATGCCTTCCATCTCCTGCATTTCGGCGAGCGACAGCGCGCCGACAATAAGCAGAATGGCGTCGGCGCCCATCGCCCTTGCCTCATACACCTGATAGACGTCGACCAGAAAATCCTTGCGCAGCACCGGCAGGTCGCAATAGGCCCGCGCCTGCTGCAAGTATTGCGGCGCACCCTGAAAATACTGCCGGTCGGTCAGTACCGACAGACAAGCCGCGCCATGCCGGGCGTAGCCGATGGCGATTTCACCGGGCTGAAAATCGGGCCGGATGACGCCCTTGGAAGGGCTGGCTTTCTTGATCTCGGCAATCACCGCCGACTGTCCTGCCGCCAGCTTCGCCCGCATCGCGCCGACAAAATCGCGCACTGGCGCCTGATCGCGGGCACGGGCGCGAACTTCCGCCAGCGGTTCGATCGCGCGCGCCACCGCGACTTCCTCGACCTTGGTGGCCAGAATTTGCTTCAGAATATCGCTCATTCGTGAGCCTCCCCCGCGCGTGGTTCGCTCATGCCGCCAGCTTTCGCGTACAGGCGACGAACTGGTCGACCTTGGCGCGCGCCGCGCCGGATACGATGGCCTCGCGCGCCGTCGCGATACCGGCTTCGATACTTTCCGCCAGATTGGCGGTATAGAGCGCCGCACCCGCATTCAGGCAGACGATTTCACGGGCGCCGCCGGGCTGGTTGCTCAGCGCGCCGAGCAACATTTCGCGAGATTCGTCGGCGCTGGCGACCTTGATATTGCGTACCGACAGCATTTGCAGACCGAAATCCTCGGGATGGATTTCGTACTCGCGTACGACGCCGTCCTTCAACTCGCCGACCAGCGTCGCGGCGCCGAGGGAGATTTCGTCGAGACCATCCTTGCCGTGCACGACCAGCACATGCTCGGCGCCCAGTTCACGCATCACACGCACCTGAATGCCGACCAGATCGGGGTGGAAAACGCCCATCAGCGTGTTCGGCGCACCGGCCGGATTGGTCAGCGGGCCGAGAATGTTGAAGATGGTCCGCACACCCATTTCGCGGCGCACCGGCGCCACGTTTTTCATCGCGCTGTGGTGATTGGGCGCAAACATGAACCCGAAGCCGGTTTCCTGAATGCACTCGGCCACCTGTTCCGGCTTCAGCATGATATTGGCGCCCAGGGCCTCCAGCACATCGGCGGCACCGGAACTCGACGACACGCCGCGATTGCCGTGTTTGGCCACCTTGGCGCCGCAGGCGGCGGCGACAAACGCCGAAGCCGTCGAGATATTGAAACTATGCGCGGCGTCGCCGCCAGTGCCGACGATGTCGACGAAGTTGCGGTCAAACGGCAGTTTGACCGGCGTCGCCAACTCGCGCATCACCTTGGCAGCGGCCGTGATTTCGCCAATGGTCTCTTTCTTCACCCGAAGGCCGGTCAGGATCGCCGCCGTCATCACCGGCGACACCTCGCCGGCCATGATCTGGCGCATCAGATGCAGCATCTCGTCGTGAAAGATTTCGCGGTGCTCGATGGTGCGTTGCAAGGCTTCCTGCGGCGTAATCATGCGGCCTCCTGTGGGCGGTCCTGACGGAGAAAATTGGCGAGCAGATCGTGACCGCGCTCGGTCAGGATCGACTCGGGATGAAACTGCACCCCCTCAACCGGCAGCGACTTGTGACGCACGCCCATGATCTCGCCATCGTCGGTCCACGCGGTGATGTCGAGACACTCGGGACAGGAGGCGCGCTCGATGGCGAGCGAGTGGTAGCGGGTGCAGGTCAGCGGATTGGGCAGGCCGCGAAACACGCCGGCATCGCGATGATGCACCGGCGAGACCTTGCCGTGCATCAACTGCTGGGCGTGAACGATGCGCCCGCCAAACGCCTCGCCAATCGCCTGATGGCCGAGGCAGACCCCGAGCAGCGGAATCCTGCCGGCGAATTCTCGAATCGCCGCCAGCGAAATGCCCGCCTGCGCCGGCGCGCAGGGACCGGGTGAAATGACCAGATAGTCGGGATTGAGGCGGGCAATGTCGGCGAGGCCGATGGTGTCATTGCGCTCGACGCGCACGGTCTGCCCGAGTTCACCAAAATACTGGACGAGGTTGTAGGTGAAACTGTCGTAATTGTCGATCATCAAAAGCATTTTTTCTCACCCTGGAACGGTGGGCGCCGCGGGCGCCCGGTTCGATGATGGCCTAGTATCAGGCCGCTTGCCCATGGCGGGCAGGGAAGGACTCAGCGCGCAGGCTTACGCCAGCGCCAGCAGGTCACGAAAGAGGCGGAGTGAAAGGCAATCGACATGGCTCGATTATTCCATGCGCTCACGCAAGGGGCAAGCGCCGATGCGGAACGGCCGCCCCACCCGGCCTGCGGCTGGCAAGACGCGCCGATACGGCAAATCGGGCACGAAGACAAACCGACCCATACTGGAATTTTCGTTTAAAATCCGCGCTTTCCAGACCGGATCGCCGCATCCACCCGCCCTTGCTCTCCGTTTCCAGACATCCTCTCCGACTGCTGGCCGCCATCTCCATTGCCATCCTCGTCTGGCGCCTGGCCGTGATTCATGCCCTGGGCATCACGCTCTATGTCGACGAGGCCCAATACTGGACATGGGCGCAGGATCTGGAGTGGGGCTATTTTTCGAAGCCGCCCGGCGTGGCGCTGCTGATCGCGGCCTCGACCGCGCTCTTCGGCGACGGCACTCTCGGCGTCAAGGCCCTGGCCATGCTCTGCTACATCGCCAGCGCCTGGCTCGCGCGCGGCATCGCGTTGCGCCTGTTCGACGAAGAAACCGGCTTCTGGTCGGCCATCGCCATTCTGACCCTGCCGATGTTCGCCTGGCTAGGCCTGTTCGTCTCCACCGACGCGCTGCTGACGGTGGGCTGGCTGGCGGCGCTGTGGTTGTTGCTGCGGGCGCTTGACAGCGATACCTGGCTCGACTGGCTGTTGATCGGCGTGGTGTGCGGGCTCGGCCTGCTCTCGAAGTACATGATGATCGCCTGGGGCGTAGCCGCGCTGACCTGGCTGATCTGTTTCGAGCATGAGCGTCTGCGTTCGCCCAAACCCTGGATCGCGGCGCTGGTGGCGCTGCTCATCCTGAGCCCCAATCTGATCTGGAACGTCGTCAACGATTTTCCGACCCTGCGCCATACAGCCGAGATCACGGTCGGTAAACGGGCGGTGGGCGGCCCATCGGCGCTGGGCGAATTTCTCGGCGCGCAATGGATCGCCTTTGGCCCCATCCTCGGCAGCGCCGGCCTCGTACTGCTGTTCGGCGGCCGCAGCCTGTGGCACAACACGCGATATCGCTTGCTGCTGTGGTTTGCCCTGCCTCTGTGGGGTGTGGTCTCGGTCCAGGCCTGGAAGAGCGGCGCCAATGCCAACTGGGCGGCACCCGCCTTCGCGCCCGCCGCCATTGCGGTAGTCGCCTGGCTGCTGCAACGCCGGTGGCGGCAGGTGCTCGCAGCCGGCCTGGCGCTCAATCTCCTGCTGGTCAGTGTAATCTATCACTGGCCCCAATTGCTGGCGCTGGCAGGCGCCGAGAGCGCCAAGCTCGACCCCTACGCCCGCGCCCGCGGCTGGGACGACATCGGCCGCCAGTTGCAACCGCTGTTCGCCGCCCATCCCGGCGCCGTGCTGGTCGCCGACAATCGTACGGTGATGGCGCACCTGCTCTACGAATTGCGCGCCGTCGAACCGCCGGCGGCCAGTTGGGACCCGACGCACAGCAAGGCCGATCACTACAAGATGAGTACCGACCTCAACGCCTATCGGGGTCGCGACCTGATCTTCGTGACCCGCGAATCGCCGCCCGATTTTTCGCGCTACGGCGAATCCAGCGCCCACATTGCAGCCTTGAAGGCCCCGCTACCCGGGGGACGTTCCTTCGACGTCCAGGTTTATCTTGTCCGTGAATTTAAGGGCTATTGAACTCCGCATCGCACTCGCCGCTTTCGCGCTGGCGGCGGTGGCGTTCGTCGCCTTTCCGGAAATCGATCTCGCCGCCAGCGGCCTGTTTTTCCGCAACGGCGAATGGCTGCTCTCACCCTACTCGGCCTGGCTGGCTTTGCCTTATTACGGCATGCCGCGTGTCGGTCAGGCCATCGTGCTGACCTTGCTGGTGCTGACCCCACTCAGCTTCTTGCCGCGACTGACCCGCCTGCGCCCGCACCGCGGCACACTGGCCTTTCTGCTCTGCGCCGCGCTGATCGGGCCGATCGGGCTGGTCGATGCGGTGCTCAAGGAACACTCCGGCCGCGCCCGCCCGATCAACGTCCAGCTCTTCGGCGGCGACAAGGTGTTCACACCGGCCTTCATCCCCGCCGACCAGTGCCGCAAGAACTGCGCATTCGTCAGCGGCCACGTCGCCTCGGCCTCGTTCTTCATGGCCTTCGGCTGGCTCGCCGCGCCCCGTACCCGCCGCCGCTGGCTGATCGGCGGCGCCGCCTGCGCCGGCTTCATGACCGTCGTGCGCATGCTGCCGGGCGGCCATTTCCTGTCCGACGCGCTATTCGCGTGGTTTATCGTCTATTTCACGCTGTGGGCAGTGGAATGGGCCTTCCGCAAGCTGGGCTGGCTACCCGCTTCCTCGCCGTCCGCCGAACCGTCCGCTTCCGGCACGACCTGAGCGGCGCGGCTGGCGGCACGAATCCGGGCCACATCCTCGGTAGAAAACCCGAGACCGGATAAAAACGCTTGATGAGCGGCGGGATGCGTCTGCTCGAACAGCGCATGAAATCGTTCCATCTCCGGTTCGTCCAGACCGGCTTCGCGCAGTTGGTCGACAAATTCCCGACGGGAAAGCGCCGGCTCTCCCGGCAACAGGGCCGGTGCCAGTAACAGTTTGGCCACTCTCGCCTGCTGCGCCCGCAGCGCTTGTATGCGCTCGCCGAGTTCGGCGAGGTGGCGGGCCAGCGCACCCTTGGCGTTGGATGCCTCGGCGCTGGCCAGCACCGCTGGAATCCGGTCGACCGGCACACCGGCGCGGCGCAAGGTGCAGATGTGCTCGAGACGCTGGCGCTCGGCCTCGCCGTAGAGTCGATAACCTGCCTCGCTGCGGACGGACGGAACGAGCAGTCCGACCCGATGGTAGTAGAGCAAGGTGCTGCGCGACAGGCCAAACTGTCTGGCCAGGGCGGTGACGGTATGCATGGGTTTCTCCCCCGGAGTCGCCCGCAGGCGGGGCGGCCTGCGGGCATTGGGCTGGCTTACTGGCGGGAGCGTTGTCTCACGCTGGCGATGGCCGGGGCATCCATTCCCAGCAGTTCGAGCAGCGCCTGGTGCTGTTCGGGGTGCGCCTGTTCATAGGCGCGGTGGAAGGCCTCCATCTGTGCGTCGCTGACCTGGGCGGCGCGCAGCGCGCTCACGAAAACAGCCTTGTCGAGTGGCAAAGTCATCGGTTTCTCCTGTGTCTGCCGAAATTGGCCAGCGCAGGATGGGGCGTGCACCGATAGTCGGGTCAAGCCCCACTTGTGCCGCCATCACTCGATGCGCGTATCCAGCCCCGATTCGGCCAGTTCCGCCGCGCGCAGCACCGCCCGGGCCTTGTTCTGCGTTTCCTG
Organism: Betaproteobacteria bacterium UBA1934; assembly: GCA_002337055.1. Taxonomy (GTDB): domain Bacteria; phylum Pseudomonadota; class Gammaproteobacteria; order Burkholderiales; family Rhodocyclaceae; genus UBA1934. Next base: position 140,480 of record DDFG01000005.1, read on the forward strand.
CCACTCCGAGAGCGGGTCGGAATCGGCGACGATGCCGGCGCCCGCCTGCACATTCAGTTGTCCGTCCTTCAGTACTGCGGTGCGGATGGCGATGGCCAGATCCATGTCGCCATGGAAGCCGACATAACCGACGGCACCCGCGTAAATGCCGCGTTTGACCGGTTCCAGTTCGTCGATGATCTCCATCGCCCGCACCTTCGGCGCACCGGACACGGTGCCGGCCGGAAAGGTCGCCTTGAGCACGTCGAGCGCGTTCAGCCCCGGTTGCAGCTTGCCTTCGACGTTGGAAACGATGTGCATCACATGCGAGTAACGCTCGATCATCATGTTCTCGGTCACCCGCACGCTGCCGGTCTGGGCGACACGCCCGCAGTCGTTGCGACCAAGATCGAGCAATTGCACATGTTCGGCGCGCTCCTTCTGGTCGGCCAGGAGATCTTCCGCCAGCGCCGCGTCCTCGTCCGGCGAGGCGCCGCGTTTGCGCGTGCCGGCAATCGGCCGCACCGTCACGGTGTCGCCCTCAAGGCGCACCAGAATCTCCGGCGAGGCGCCGACGATGTGAAAATCCTCGCAGTCGAAATAGAACATGTAGGGTGAGGGATTCAGGCTCCGGAGGCTCCGGTAGAGCGCCATCGGGCTGGCGGCATAGGGTTTGACCATGCGCTGCGACAACACTACCTGCATGATGTCGCCATCCCTGATGTACTGCTTAGCCTTGACCACCGCCGCCTTGAATTGCGCCTCGCCGAAGATGGAGACGGCCGGCGCCGACACCGCCGGGCTTTCCTGCGGAATGGCGACCGGCGCGCGCAGTTTGGCGAGCAGTTCCTTCAGCCGCGCCCGCGCCTTCTGGTAAGCGCCCGGCACGCCCGGTTCGGCATAGACGACCAGGGTCAGCTTGCCGGAGAGATTGTCGACCACCGCGATTTCTTCCGAAAGCAGCAGCAGGATATCCGGCGTTTGCAGCGCATCCGGCTTTTCGCGCTTGGTCAGTCGGGTTTCGACATAACGCACGGTGTCGTAGCCGAAGGCCCCGACCAGCCCGCCGCAGAAACGCGGCAGCCCGGCATGCGGGGCGGCGCGGAAGCGTCGCATGAACTTGCCGATGAAATCGAGCGGATTGGTGTCGTCCTCGCGCTCGGCAATGCGATGCCCGGTCAGCACCAGCACCTGGTGGCCGTATACCGCGATGCGGGTCGGGCTGGCCAGCCCGATGAAGGAATAGCGGCCGAAGCGCTCGCCGCCCTGCACCGATTCGAGCAGGTAGGTGTAGGGGCCGTTGGCGAGCTTGAGATAGATGGAAAGCGGCGTGTCGAGATCGGCAAAGGTCTCGAGCGTCACCGGAATGCGGTTATAGCCCTGCGCGGCGAGGGCGTTGAATTCGGTTTCGGTCATGGGAGCCTCACAAAAACGGGATTTGACGGTGCGCGCGGCGAACGCGCCGGATACTGCCAACGTGAAAAGGGATCAGCGACGCCAGGGGCGCCAGCCGTGCCATTCTTTCCAGTTGCGCAGGGTCGTCATGTTTTTGCGGGCAGGGTCGAAACAAGCCGCGCATGGGCGGCGACAAGGTCCGATACTAGCGCATCGCAGTCGGCGACGTCCACCGGCTCGCCCTCGTTGTACCCGTAGGGCACGCAAAACACCGGGCAACCGGCGGCGCGGGCAGCCTGGATGTCGTTCATGGAATCGCCGATATGCAGATTCTCGGTCGGCCGCGTGCCCATGATGCGGCAGGCGTGCAGAAGCGGTTCCGGATGCGGTTTCTTGTGGGCGGTGGTGTCGCCCGAGACGACGACGTCGAAATAGTCGGCCAACCCCACCCGCTCGAGCAGGATTTCGGTGAATTCGCCGGGCTTGTTGGTCACCACCGCCATTTTGTAGCCTGCGGCGCGAAAAGCGTGCAAGCCCTCGACCACGCCAGGGTAGATCTGCGTCGCAACGCCATTGACCGCGGCGTAGTGGCGGCGGAACACGACAATGCCTTCATGCAGGCGGTCGGCACTCGGCGGGCGGCCATGCGTCAGGCAGCGCTCGACCAGCACGGCCATACCTTTGCCGACGAAGGCGTGAATCTCGGCCGGACTGCGCGCCGGTTCGTTCAGTTCGGCCAGCATGCGCTGGCAGGCCTCGGCCAGATCGGCAATGGTGTCGAGCAGCGTGCCGTCGAGGTCGAAGCTGACCGAACGAATGGTCATGCCTCCGCCAGTTCGCTTCGCAATGCTGCGATGATCGAATCGTAGCGGTGCGGGTCGCTGTCCGTGCCGGCACCGAACACGGCCGAACCGGCCACGAAGCTGTCGATGCCCGCGCGCGCGATATCGGCGATGTTGGCCGGATTGACGCCGCCGTCGATTTCAAGGCGGATGCGGCGGCCGCTGTCGCGCTCGTAGGCGTCGAGCTTCGCCCGCGCCACCCGGGCCTTGGTCAGCGCCGCGGGGATGAATTTCTGGCCGCCGAAGCCGGGGTTCACGCTCATCAACAAAACCACGTCGAGCTTGTCCATGACGTAGTCCATGCAATCGAGCGGTGTCGCCGGGTTGAACACCAGACCGGCCTGGCAGCCGCTATCGCGGATCAGGCCGAGGGTGCGGTCGATGTGCTCGGACGCTTCGGGGTGAAAGGTGATGATGTTGGCACCCGCCTTGGCGAAATCGGGCACAATGCGGTCGACCGGTTTGACCATCAGATGCACGTCGATCGGCGCGTTCGTGCACGGGCGAATGGCCTCGCACACCAGCGGGCCGATGGTCAGGTTGGGGACGTAATGGTTATCCATCACGTCGAAATGAATCCAGTCCGCGCCTGCCGCAACAACGTTCTGAACCTCTTCGCCCAGCTTGGCGAAATTGGCGGAAAGCAGGCTCGGGGCGATGACGAAATCTCGGGCAGACATGCGGAACTCCAACGGCAGGCGACAAAGCTTGCATTATCCTTGAAACCGTTCGCCTTTGCCGGTGTCTCATCCAACGTCAATCACCTGCCGCGCACAACATGGCCGAAAAATTTCCGCATATCGAAGTCGTCGCCGTCCCGCAATATCTTGCCGATCAGTCCGACCCTGATCAGCACCGCCATGTGTTTGCTTATACGATCACCGTCACCAATACGGGCGGCACGCCCGCGCAATTGATTGCGCGTCACTGGATCATCACCGACGCCGACGGCAAGGTAGAAGAAGTGCGCGGCCTGGGTGTCGTCGGGCATCAGCCCCTGCTGCAACCGGGCGAGCGCTTTCAATACACCAGCGGTTGCGTACTGACCACGCCGATTGGCTCGATGCGCGGCAGTTATCGGCTGGTCACCGAAACCGGCGAGCCGTTTCTCGCCGACATTCCGGCCTTCACCCTCGCAGCGCCTCGCATCCTGCACTGATTATCGTTTTAAATTCCGTGAATTAGGAATATTTTCAGCGATGTGAAATCGATCACGGCTGATACCGGCACGGGGGTGTAAAGTAATAGCATCCCCTACGGAAAGACTGCTCATGCACCGGCGCAAGGTCATGGATGATCGACGGCAACAGGAACTCGGCCCGCCCGAAGGCTGGAAAGACCGTCGACATCAAGTCGAACGCCGACAGATCGGCGTGGCCGAAATCAGCTTGCAGGAATGGGTGCGCTGCCTTCCACGCGAATCCGTGATCGGCGCGGAAGGCGAAATGCTTAACTGCGATAGTCGGCGTTGATGCGGACGTAATCGTAGGAGAAATCGCAGGTGTAGACGATCGCGCGTGCGCCGCCGCGCCCCAGATCGACCCGCACGCCGATTTCGGCTTGTGCCATCACCCGCGCGCCGTCCTCCTCGCGGTAGCTGGCGGCACGTCCGCCCTTCTCGGCGACCAGCACTTCTTCGCCCGCGCTGCTCAGCCAGACGCGCACGGCATCGACTTCCAGATCGCCGATGCCGGCATAGCCAATGGCGGCCAATATCCGCCCCAGATTGGGATCGGAGGCAAAAAAGGCGGTTTTGACCAGCGGCGAGTGCGCGATGGCATAGCCAACCTTACGGCATTCTTCGCGGTCGACGCCACCTTCGATGGAAAGGGTCATGAGCTTGGTTGCGCCTTCGCCGTCGCGGACGATGGCTTGCGCCAGTTCCACCGCCACGTCGACGATGGCGGCTTTGACCTCCGCCCAGCCGGGTTCCTGCCCCGTCGTAAAGGCCGCGCCGGATTGGCCGCTGGCGATGACGATGAAGGAGTCGTTGGTCGAGGTATCGCCATCGACGCTGATGCAATTGAACGAATTGTCGGCGGCTTCCTTGACCAGGGCGTCGAGCAGCGTCTGTGCGATGCCGGCGTCGGTAGCGACAAAACCCAGCATGGTCGCCATGTTGGGCTTGATCATCCCGGCGCCCTTGGACATGCCGCTGACCGTCACCGTCCGACCGTTGGCCGTCACTCGCCGCGAAGCAGCCTTGGCCGCGGTATCGGTGGTCATGATGGCGTGCGCGGCGGCATGCCAGCCATCCGCCCGGAGGTCGGCGAGGCAGCGCGGCAACCCCGCGATCACGCGGTCAACCGGCAAGGGTTCCAGTATCACCCCCGTGGAAAACGGCAGAATCGCCGCATCGGCAACACCCAGTTGTTGCGCCAGCGCGGCACACGTCTGCTCGGCCGCCGCCAGACCCGGTTCGCCAGTGCCCGCGTTGGCGATGCCGGTATTGATGACCAGCGCGCGAATCTCGCCGCCCAGTTCGAGATGGCGACGACACACCTGCACCGGCGCGGCACAGAAACGGTTCAGCGTGAACACGCCGGCGACCGTGCACCCGCGATCCAGCGCGATCAGCGTCAAATCACGGCGATCAACCTTGCGAATGCCGGCTTCGGCCACTCCAAGGCGAACGCCCGCCACGGGGAACAGGGCTTCAGGTGCCGGCGTAGTGTAATTGACGGGCATGGGGAGTCACCTCATGGAAAACGGGCGCCTGATCGGCGCCCGCGGGTCATTGACGAATCAGCTCAACTTGCCGTGACACTGCTTGTACTTTTTGCCGCTGCCGCAGGGGCAGGGGTCATTGCGACCCACCTTCGGACCGGCCTGCACAGGTTGCCGTGGCGTGTCTGCCTCATCTTCGCTTTCAAGCGCTTCCGGATACTCCGAATGCTGGTAGCGAACGTTCTGCACATCGGAACGCGGCGCCGTCTCCTCCACATCCTCGGCGGAGCGAATCTGCACGGTAAAGACGATGCGAGTGACTTCCTTGCGTATGGTTTCGAGCAGCCCCTCGAACAGCTCGAAGGCCTCGCGCTTGTATTCCTGTTTCGGATTCTTCTGCGCGTAACCGCGCAGATGGATGCCCTGGCGCAGATGATCGAGTGCCGCCAGATGCTCGCGCCAGTGGTTGTCGAGCGATTGCAGCATGACGTTGCGTTCGAACTGGTGGAAAGCGCCGCCACCGACCAGATCGAGCTTGCCCTGATAGCTGGCGGTTGCCATCTCGGCCAGACGCCTCAGCATGTCTTCGTCGGAGAGCGTCGGCTCGGCCTGAAGCCAGGCGGCGACTGGGGCTTCGATCTGCAATTCGGCCTGGAGCGCTTTCTCGAGTCCGGCGATATCCCATTGTTCTTCAACCGATTCGGCCGGAACATGAATCCGGAAGATGTCGGCGATGACGCCATCGCGCATCGCGGCGATGGTTTCGCTGATGTCGTCGCTCTCCAGCAACTCGTTGCGCTGGGAGTAGATGACCTTGCGCTGGTCGTTGGCGACATCGTCGTATTCGAGCAACTGCTTGCGGATGTCGAAATTGCGGGCTTCGACCTTGCGTTGCGCCGATTCGAGCGAACGAGTAACGAGAGGGTGCTCGATGGCTTCGCCCTCAGGCATCTTGAGGCGGTCCATGATGCCGCGCAAACGGTCACCGGCAAAAATGCGCAAAAGCGGATCGTCCAGCGACAGATAGAAGCGCGACGAGCCGGGGTCGCCCTGACGGCCCGAACGGCCGCGCAACTGGTTGTCGATACGACGCGATTCGTGACGTTCGGAGCCGATAATGTGCAGACCGCCCGCGGCCACCACCTGCTCGTGGAGCTGCTTCCATTCGGTTTTCAGCGACTCGGCCTTGGCCTTCTTGTCTTCGGCGGACATTTCGCCATCGGCGAGAATCGCCTGAATCTGTTTGTCGACATTGCCGCCCAGCACAATGTCGGTACCGCGACCGGCCATGTTGGTGGCGATAGTGACCATGCCGGGGCGCCCTGCCTGCACCACGATTTCAGCTTCGCGGGCGTGCTGCTTGGCGTTCAGCACCTGATGCGGCAATTTGACCTTGTCGAGCAATCCGGAGAGCAGTTCGGAATTTTCGATCGAGGTCGTCCCGACCAGCACCGGCTGCCCCCGCTCGTGACAGGCGCGGATGTCGGCGATGATGGCGGTGTGCTTTTCATCGGCCGTCTTGTACACCAGGTCGTTCATGTCGTTGCGGACCATCGGCTTGTGGGTCGGGATGACGACCGTCTCCAGCCCGTAGATCTGGTGAAATTCGTAAGCTTCGGTATCCGCCGTGCCGGTCATCCCCGACAATTTGCCATACATGCGGAAGTAGTTCTGGAAGGTGATCGAGGCCAGCGTCTGGTTCTCGGCCTGGATGGAGACACCCTCCTTCGCTTCAACCGCCTGATGCAGACCGTCCGACCAGCGGCGACCGGGCATCAGACGGCCGGTGAACTCGTCGACGATGATGATTTCGCCGTTCTGCACGACGTAATGCTGGTCGCGGTGGAAAAGGGTCAACGCCCGCAGCGCGGCGTTCAGGTGATGCATCAGCGTGATATTGGCGGCGGCGTACAGGCTCTGTCCATCGGTCAGGATGCCCTGTTCGGCAAGAATGTTCTCGGCATGCTCGTAACCGGCCTCGGAGAGGTGCACCTGGTGACCTTTTTCGTCCACCCAGTAGTCGCCCTCGCCGTCTTCTTTCTCGGCACGGGAAAGCAGCGGCACGACATTTTTCATGCGCTGGTACATCTCGGTGTGATCGTCGGCCTGACCGGAGATGATCAGTGGCGTGCGGGCTTCGTCGATCAGGATGGAGTCAACCTCGTCCACGATGGCGAAATTGAGCCCGCGCTGGACGCGATCTTCAGCCGAATAGACCATGTTGTCGCGCAGATAGTCGAAGCCGAATTCGTTGTTGGTGCCGTAAGTAATGTCGGCCGCATAGGCTTCCTGCTTGGCGGCATGATCCATCTGGCTGAGATTGACGCCGACGCTGAGCCCCAGGAAATTGTGCAGACGCCCCATCCACTCCGCATCGCGCTGAGCCAGATAGTCGTTCACCGTGATGATGTGCACACCTTTGCCGGAAATGGCATTCAGGTAGGAAGGCAGGGTCGCCATCAGCGTCTTGCCTTCGCCGGTGCGCATTTCGGCGATCTTGTTGTAATGCAGCACCATGCCGCCGATCATTTGCACATCGAAATGGCGCATACCCAGAACGCGCTTGCCCGCCTCGCGGACGACCGCAAACGCCTCCGGCAGCAGGGCATCGAGCGTCTCGCCCTGCCCGTGACGCTGGCGGAACTCGTCCGTCTTGGCGCGCAGCGCTTCGTCGGAGAGCGCCGACAGGCTCTCTTCGAACGCATTGATGCGGCGGACGGTCTGGGAATACTGACGGATCAGCCGGTCATTGCGGCTGCCAAAAATCTTTTTGAGAAGGCCGGTAATCATCGCTTTGCGGTTGGCGGCAAAAGTTCGATTCTAACACGTCGAACGCCCCCTAACCGCCGGCCGAATTCGCTATTGAAATCAGCGGCTTCGCACTTGAGCGAACTCCGCGTCCTGCCGCAGGAAGACCGCAGGGTTCTGCGCCACACCCATCATCCGCACCTCGAAGTGCAGATGCGGCCCGGTCGAACGCCCGGTGCTGCCGACCAGGCCGATGCGCTCGCCGCGCTTGACCAGACGTCCTGTCTTGATGTCGATCCGGGAGAGGTGCGCGTAGCGTGACACCAGCCCTTCGCCGTGGTCGATCTCGACCAGATTGCCGTAGTCCGGCCGGTACTCGGCCGTCAGCACCACACCGGCCGCTGCCGCCGATACCGGTGTTCCCGTCTCGATATTGAAGTCGATGCCTTCGTGCAGCGCACGTTCGCCAACAAGGGGGTCGGCGCGATAACCATAGCCCGAACCCATCGTCGCCCCCTTCACCGGCAGCGTGGTCGGCAACAGACGTTCGCGCACCTTCTTTTCAAGCAGACGCGCCTCCAGCATGGCCAGATCGTCGGTCTTGAGATCGACCTGACGGCTCAGCTTGTCGATTTCCTGCTGCAACTGCTGCATGGTCAGCGGTGCCGGAATCAGTGGTCCGCCTTGTCCCGGCTTGACGGTGCCGGGCGCGGGCTTGTCGACCACCTGCTCGCGGCGCACACCGACCATGCCCGCCAGACGCTCGCCAAGGCTGTCCAGCTGCAAAACCTGTGCTTGCAACTCGCCGACCCGCGCAGCCATCAACTTCAGGTTATTGCTAAGCACAGCCTCCGAGCGGGCGCTCTCCTGATGTTGCAGTCGGCTGAGCAGATCCTGCACCAGCGGCAAACGGAATTCGACCGACAACCACGACATGGTTGCGGAGGTCGCCAGGATCAGCACCAACGACACGATTGCCGCAACCAGCACATGGCGCGGCATAATGGTGACTGTCTTGGCGGTTTTGAAATGTTGCGAAACCAGAATTATCTGCATCCCCGACTCCCATGTCCGCACCCCTGACCCAGTTTCTTGAAAATTCCGGCGCCGCCGCTCAATTGATGGCGCATGCGCGGGTATTGCTGAAACTGGCCAGACAGTACGAAAGCCTTGTCCCGCCCGGACTTGCTCAGACCTCCCGGGTCGCCAATTTCAAGGCGGGAAAAATCGTCATTCACGCCGACAACGGCGCGGTTGCGGCAAAACTTCGGCAAATGAGCGCCGGTCTCTGCCAGCGCTTCTCGATAGAGGGAAGGGAGTGTAGCGGCCTGGAAATCAAAGTGCAACCCCGTGAAAACCCTTACCAATCAATCGTTTCACATTCAAAACCGCTCAGCCAGCGGAGCTCCGCCAGCCTGCTCGCCGCAGCAAACAGCATGCCCGAACACTCGCCCTTGCGCGCCGCGCTGCAACAGTTGCTGGCGCAAGCGGATATCCGGGAAAGCGATTAAGTCGCGCCTCGAACGACCGCACGAGACCGAAGGTCATTCAAATCGGCAGGACAATGACCCGCTCAAGGAACATCAGGGCAAACAGCAAGAGTGCGAAAACGATGCCGTAGCGGAACAATCGCCAGGCAAAGTCGAGAAAACGCTTTTGACCCGTGGCGACATAACCTACCACGCCGACCCCGATGGCGATGACCACCAGCACGGCCAGCAGTCGCAGCAGCCACATGGCTCAGGCCGGTTGCGCCAGCCAGCGCGAGACGGCGGGTGGGGCCGCGGCGGCCTCGAGGAAACTGACCGTTTCCCAGGACGCCTGCTGCTGAAGCAGCGCGCGCGCCAGCAGGTTGTTCAGGGCATGCCCGGACTTATGGGCGCTAAACCGCGCCAGTAGCGGGTGGCCCAGCAGATAAAGATCGCCGATGGCGTCGAGAATCTTGTGTTTGACGAACTCGTCGCCGTAACGCAAGCCTTCCGGGTTCAGCACCCGGTATTCGTCGAGCACGATAGCGTTTTCCAGCCCGCCGCCCAGCGCCAGATTATTCTCGCGCAGCCACTCCACTTCCTGCATGAAGCCGAAAGTACGCGCCCGCGACACTTCGCGGATGTAGGAATGCTCGGCAAAGTCGATCTCGGCGCGCTGCGCGGAGCGGTCGATGGCGGGGTGGTGAAAGACGATGGAAAAATCGAGGCAATACCCGTCGTACGGCTCGAAACGTGCCCACTTGTCGCCATCCTTGACTTCGATGGTGCGTATGACGCGGATGAATTGCTTGGCGGCGTTCTGTTCCTCAATGCCCGCCGACTGGATCAGGAAGACGAAGGGCGCGGCTGAACCGTCGAGAATGGGCACTTCCGGGGCATCGAGATCGACCCAGGCGTTGTCGATGCCCAGGCCGGCGAAGGCGGACATCAGATGCTCGATGGTGCCGATCTTGACCCCGTCCTTCTCCAGGCAGGAGCACATGCGGGTGTCGCCGATCAGCAGGGCGGAGGCGGGGATGTCGACGGCAACGGGGAGATCGACGCGGCGAAAGACGATGCCGGTATCGGGCGCGGCCGGACGCAATGTCAGACTGACCTTCACGCCGCCGTGCAGGCCGACGCCGGAGGCGCGGACAACCGACTTCAGGGTGCGCTGCTTGATCATGACCAATGCGTGAATGAGAGAATGTCGCATTCTACCACCCTGCGACATCCCCTCATCCGGAGGCGACGGTTTTTACAGCTTGTTACAGGCCTCAGTCGGCCTGTTTGCGCAAAAACGCCGGAATGTCGTAGCGATCGACACCGCTGTTGGCCAGCGCCTCGACCGTCACGTTGCGTTTCCGGACCACCGCCGGCACATCGGCGATCTGGTTGTAGTCAATGGCCGGCGTCACCATTGCGTTAGCGTCGTAGGTGCCGGTCGCCTGCACGACCGGCGTGTTGATCACCTCGAAGGTCTGGCGACGGGCGGCGGCGAGCCCCAGGCCAGTAGCGACGACGGTGACGCGCAGCGCATCGCCCATCAGCTCGTCATAGACTGCGCCAAAGATGATGTGCGCGTCCTCAGCGGCGAACGCCTTGACGGTGTTCATCACTTCGGTCACTTCCTTCATCTTCAGATTGCCGCGCGAGGCAGTGATATTCACCAGCACGCCGCGCGCACCGGAAAGGTTAACCCCTTCCAGCAGGGGCGACGCAACGGCCTGTTCGGCGGCGATGCGGGCACGGTCCATGCCTTCGGCAGTGGAGGAACCCATCATCGCGCGACCCATTTCGCCCATCACGGTCTTGACGTCTTCAAAGTCGACGTTGACCAGCCCCGGGTAGGTGATGATTTCGGCAATGCCGCCGACCGCGCTCTTCAGCACGTCATCGGCCGCCTTGAAGCAGTGGTCGACATCGGCATCCTCACCCATGACATCCATCAGCTTGTCGTTCAGGATCACGATCAGCGAATCGACATGCTTGGAGAACTCGGCGATGCCGCTTTCCGCCGCTTTCATGCGCCTACCGCCCTCAAAGGAGAAGGGCTTGGTGACCACGCCAACGGTCAGAATCCCCATTTCCCGGGCGACTTCGGCCACCACCGGCGCCGCGCCGGTACCCGTGCCGCCGCCCATGCCGGCGGTGATGAAAGCCATGTGCGAACCTTCCAGCACCGCCCGAATCTCTTCCTTGTGCGCCTCTGCCGCCGCCTTGCCCGCTTCCGGCTTCGCCCCGGCGCCCAGCCCGCTCTTGCCGAGCGACAGCTTGACGTGCGCCGTATTGCGCTGCAATGCCTGGGCATCCGTGTTGGCGGCAATGAATTCCACCCCCTGAACGCCTTCGCGGATCATGTGCTCGACGGCATTGCCGCCCGCACCGCCGACACCGATCACCTTGATGACCGTACCGACTTCTTCTTGCCTGTCGATGATTTCAAACATGGATCGCCTCCTTCAATAAACCTGAAAAACAACCGTCAAAAATTCTTGGCAAACCACGCCTTCATGCGGGACATCACGTCCTTCATGCTGCGCGATTCCGACACCTTCTGGCCACGCTTCCGCTGCGTCTGTGCTTCGAGCAGCAGCCCGTAGGCCGTTGAAAAGCGTGGGCTCTGCACGACATCGGCGAGGCTGCCCTGATATTTGGGCATCCCCAGCCGCACCGGCATGTGAAAGATTTCTTCGCCCAGTTCGATCATGCCGGGCATGACCGCCGCGCCACCGGTCAGCACGATGCCCGAGGAGAGCACCTCCTCGAAACCGGCGCGGCGCAACTCGTTCTGGATCAGCTCATACAACTCCTCGACGCGCGGCTGGATGACGTCGGCCAGCGCCCGGCGTGCCATCTTCCGACTGGGGCGGTCATCAACGCCGATCACCTCCAGCGCCTCCTCGGGGTCGGCCAGTTGCGACAGCGCGCAGCCGTATTTGCACTTGATGTCTTCGGCTTCGCGCGTCGGCGTTCTGAGCGCCATGGCGATGTCGTTGGTAATCTGGTCGCCGGCAATAGGAATGACCGAGGTGTAGCGGATGGCGCCCTGGGTCCACACCGCCAGGTCAGTCGTGCCACCACCAATATCCACCAGACAGACGCCGAGGTCCTTTTCGTCCTGCGATAACACCGCAAAACTGGACGCCAGCGGTTGCAGGACCAGATCGTTCACTTCCAGCCCGCAGCGACGAACGCATTTGACGATGTTCTGCGCGGCGGAAATGGCGCCGGTGACGATATGTGTCTTCACCTCCAGGCGCATGCCGCTCATGCCGATCGGCTCGCGGATGCCATCCTGCCCGTCGATGACGAATTCCTGGGTGAGGATATGCAGGATCTCCTGTTCGGCGGGAATCGGCATCGCCCGTGCCGTCTCGATCACGCGTTCGACATCGGTCTCGGTGACTTCCTTGTCCTTGATCGCCACCATGCCTTCCGAATTGAAGCTCTTGATATGGCTACCGGCAATGCCCGTGTAGACGTCCTTGACCTTGCAGTCGGCCATCAACTCGACTTCCTGCACCACGCGCGAGATGGTCTGCACCGTCTCTTCGATGTTGACCACGACGCCCTTCTTGAGCCCGCGCGAATCCTGCGAACCCATGCCGATGACGTTGAGCCGCCCTTCCGGCGTGATCTCGCCGACCAGCGCCACGATTTTCGAGGTGCCGATATCGAGTCCGACGATCAGATCGTTGTTGTCCCTGCTCATTTAGTCCCTCATCCCCTGCTGCGCAACGCGAACCCGTTCGGGTAGCGCAAATCCACCGCCGCCGGGCGCTGCGGCCGGTTGCCGACGCTGCCCGGATAAATCTCGACAAACCGCTGCAAGCGCATCGCCACCGGCGACTTGGCCTGTTCGCGCCCCAATTCGATCAACATGCCGTCGTTCGCCTGCAACTGCCACGCCAGACGGGGCGACAGGCTCAACTGCACCGGCCGCAACCCGACCGGCCCCAGCATTTCCGAAAACTCGGCAAAGCGTCTGAGCAAATCGGGCGCGGTGCCCGTCGGCCCGTACATCTGCGGCAACGCCAAGGCCTCTTTCTCGGTCAGAAAAGCGATAAACACCTCGCCGTACGAATTCACCAGTTCGTTGCGCCCGGCCGCACGGCTCTCTTCCCAACGCGCCACCGGCCGGTGCTCTTCGATCTTCAGCTGCAAGCGCGCCGGCCACAGACGCCGGACCTGCACCCGCCGCACCCAGGGCAGTTGTTCGAGCGCCACCCGCACCGCCTCGACATTGACGCTGAAGAAATTGCCTCTCAGGTTGCCCGCCAGCGCCTGCTCGATTTCCGCCCGCCGCAACTGGTTGAGCGGCGACTCGACGACCACTTGCCGGATCGGCAACTGCGGCATCCGCACCAGCCACACCGTACCCACGGCAAGCACCGCCGCCGCGGTTGCGACGAACAGCACATCGGCCATGGCGTTGAGGGCGTGCGGTTTGTTCCACATTCATCAATCCAGCGCCGCCAGTTCGAGAATGCGGCGGACGAAAGCCGGGTATTCCATGCCGGCGGCGCGCGCCGCGATCGGCGCCAGCGAGTGGCTGGTCATGCCGGGCGCGGTATTCACTTCGAGAAAATAGTGTTGACCGGCGGCGTCCATCAGAAAATCGACGCGACTCCAGCCGCGGCCGTTCAACACGGAGAAGGCCTCCAGCGCCTGTTGCTGAATCTTCTTTTCGAGTTCCGGCGGCAATCCGCTGGGGCAGCGATAGATTGTGTCGTCGCGGAAATACTTGGCGTCGTAGTCGTAGAACTCGGTCGCCGGCTCGATCTTGACGATGGGCAGCGCCACGTCGCCCAGAATGGTCACGGTGTACTCGCCACCCAGCATCGCGCGCTCGGCGATCACCAGCGAATCGTATTTGGCCGCGGCGGCGTAGGCGGCGGCCAGTTCGCCGGGCTGCTTGACCTTGGTCACGCCGATGGACGAACCTTCCCGAGCTGGCTTGACGAACATCGGCAACCCCAGCCGGCGCTCGACGGCGGCGAAATCGGTTTGCGCATTGAGCAACTCGTAGTCGGGCACCGGCAGACCGACTGCCTGCCACATCAGTTTGGTGCGGAGTTTATCCAGCGCCACCGCCGAGGTCAGCACGCCCGGTCCGGTGTAGGGCACGCCCATCAGTTCCAGCGCACCCTGCAAGTCGCCGTTTTCGCCATGGCCGCCGTGCAGGATGACGAAAACGCGGTCGTACTCCCTGATCTCCGCCAGAGGCCGTTCGGCCGGATCAAAGGCCTCGGCCGCGATGCCCTGACCCTGCAAGGCCGCCAGCACGCCGCGCCCGCTCATCAACGACACCTCGCGTTCAGCCGAAGTTCCGCCGAACATCACCGCCACTTTGCCAAATTCGCTTGCCATCATTTCTGTTCCACCAGTTTTGCCGGAATGCCGCCGATCGAACCGGCACCCATCGTTAACACCACATCGCCATCCCGCGCCACATCGAGAATCGCCGCCGGCATCGCGGCGATGTCCTCGACAAAAACCGGCTCGACCTTGCCGGCCACACGCAAGGCCCGCGCCAGCGCCCGGCCATCGGCCGCAACGATAGGCGCTTCGCCGGCGGCGTACACCTCGGCCAGTAGCAACGCATCGACGCCAGACAAGACGCGCACGAAATCCTCAAAACAATCGCGCGTGCGAGTGAATCTGTGCGGCTGAAAGGCCAGCACGAGACGCCGTTCCGGGAAGGCGCCGCGCGCCGCGGCCAGCGTTGCCGCCATTTCCACCGGGTGATGTCCATAATCGTCGATCAACGTAAAGTGGCCGCCATTTGGCGAGGCCACTTCGCCATAACGCTGGAAGCGACGGCCGACGCCCTTGAACTCGGCCAGCGCCTTGACGATGGCAGCGTCGTCGACCTGCAACTCGGTCGCCACCGCAATCGCCGCCAGCGCGTTCAGCACGTTGTGCAATCCGGGCAGATTGAGCGCGATGGACAGGCGCGAGACGCTGCCATTCACACGCACCACGTCGAACAGCATGCGGCCGCCCTCGGCGCGGATATTCTCGGCATGGATGTTGGTCGCCGGATCAAGACCATAGGTAACGATCTGCTTGGCCACCTGCGGCTGGATGGCGCGGACGTTGGCATCGTCGCCGCACAGCACCGCCACCCCATAGAAGGGCAGGCGGTTGAGGAAGTCGACAAAGGCCCCTTTCAGACGCTCGAAATCGTGTCCATAGGTTTCCATGTGATCGGCGTCGATGTTGGTCACCACCGAGATCACCGGCGACAGGAACAGGAACGAAGCATCCGACTCGTCGGCTTCGGCCACTAGGAAATCACCTTGGCCGAGACGGGCATTGGCACCCGCCGCGTTCAGACGACCGCCGATGACGAAGGTCGGGTCTAACCCTCCCTCAGCCAAAATGCTGGTGACCAGACTGGTCGTGGTCGTTTTGCCATGCGTGCCGGCGATGGCGATGCCCCGTTTCAGGCGCATCAGTTCGGCAAGCATCTGGGCGCGCGGTACCACCGGGATGTGGCGTTCGCGGGCAGCGATCACTTCGGGGTTGTCCGCCTTGACCGCCGTCGACACGACCACAGCATCCGCCCGTCCGATGTTCTCGCCGGCGTGTCCGATCAGCACCTGCACGCCCTGCGCCTCGAGACGACGCGTCGTCGCGCTGGCGGCGAGGTCGGAACCGGTCACGGTGTAGCCAAGGTTGGCCAGCACTTCGGCGATACCGCTCATGCCGGCGCCGCCGATGCCGACGAAGTGGAGTTGTTTGACCTTGTGTTTCATTTCGCCATCTCTTCACAAACTTTCGCCGCCGCCGCCGCGGCATCCGGCCGGGCCAGGCCGCGCGCGTGTTCGGCCATTTGCAGCAACTGATGGCGACTGTAATTCTTCAACAGCGCCACGGATTCGGGCGTCAAATCCTTCTGATCGAGCAGAAAGGCGGCGCCGACATTGACCAGGAAACGGGCGTTGCCGGTCTGGTGGTCGTCCACCGCATGTGGGAACGGCACCAGCACGCTGGCGACGCCCGCCGCTGCCAGTTCCGCGATGGTCAGCGCACCGGCGCGGCAGATGACCAGATCGGCCCAGCCGTAAGCGCCGGCCATGTCCTCGATGAACGCCACACAGTGCGCATGGACGCCCGCCTCGGCGTAGTGATTCTTGAGTGCCTCAAGGTGCTTTTCGCCGGCCTGATGGACAACATTCGGCCGCTCGCCAGCGTCGATCAAGGCCAGGCCCTTGGGCACCATTTCATTCAGTGCCGCGGCGCCCAGGCTGCCGCCGATGACCAGCACGTTCAGCGCTCCCTCGTGCCCCGCCAGCCGCTCGGCCGGAGCCGCCAGCGCGGCAATATCTGCGCGCACCGGGTTGCCGATCCACTCGCCCTTTTTCAGCACCTCGGGAAAACCCGTCAGGATGCGGTCGGCGACCCCGGCCAGCACCCGGTTCGCCAGTCCGGCAACCGAATTCTGCTCATGCAGCACCAGCGGAATGCCTTGCACCACGGCCATCATGCCGCCGGGGAAAGTGATGTAGCCGCCCATGCCGAGCACGACATCGGGTTGCAACGCCTTCAGTACCTTGCGGGCCTGCCAGAAACCCGACAGTAGGTTAAAGGGCAGCATCAGTTTGCGCAGCAATCCCTTGCCGCGCAGGGCCCCGAATTTCAGCCAGCGTACTTCGTAACCATGCTGCGGTACCAGACGCGCTTCCATGCCGTCCGGATGCCCCAGCCAAACCACGCGCCAGCCCTTGGCACGCAATTCGTTGGCGACGGCCAGCGCTGGGAAGATGTGGCCGCCGGTGCCCCCAGCCATGACAAGGATGGTTTTGGCGCTCACAGCTTGCCTCCACGCATCAATTGCCTATTTTCCCAATCCACCCGCAGCAAAATCGCCAGCGCGACACAGTTAGCCAGAATGCCCGACCCGCCGAAGCTCATGAACGGCAGAGTCAGGCCCTTGGTCGGGAGCAACCCCATATTGACGCCCATGTTGATGAAGGACTGGACACCGAACCAGATACCCATACCCATCGCCACCAGCGCCGGGTAGAGCCGGCCGAGGGTAACGGCCTGACGGCCGATGGCGAAGGCGCGTTGGACTACCAGAGCGAACAGGATCACCACCGTCAGCACTCCGATGAAACCCAGCTCTTCGGCAATCACCGCGAGCAGGAAGTCGGTATGCGCTTCCGGAAGGTAAAACAGTTTTTCGACGCTGGCGCCGAGACCGACGCCGAATATTTCGCCGCGCCCAAAGGCGATCAGCGAATGTGAGAGCTGATAACCCTTGCCGAAAGCATCGGCCCATGGATCCATGAAACCGAAAATGCGATCGCGTCGGTAGGGCGACACGACGATCAGGAAGGCAAAGGCGGCGAGCAGCACGAAGAAGAGGATGGCAAACAGCCGTGCACGCATGCCGCCGAGGAAAAGGATACCAACCGAAATCGAAATGATGACGACGAAGGCGCCGAAATCCGGCTCTTTCAACAGCAACCCGCCAATCACGACCATCGCAGCCGCCATTGGCAGAAAAGCCTGCTTCAGATCGTGCATCACCGGCATCTTGCGCACTGTGTAATCCGCCGCATAGAGAACTGCGAAAAGCTTCATCAATTCTGAGGGTTGCAGATTGGCAATCCCCAGGGGTAGCCAACGCCGTGCCCCGTTGACGTCGCGGCCTAGCCCGGGGATCAACACAAGCGCCAGTAGCAGAGCCGCGACTAGAAAGAGCCAGGGCGAGTATTTCTGCCAGACTGCCAGCGGCACCTGGAAGGCAATGGCCGCCGCCACAAAACCGATGCACAGAAAGACACCGTGCCTCACCAGATAGTAGGCCGGTTGGTGGCTGGTGAATTTGCCCGCCTCGGCCGTGGCAATCGAGGCCGAATAGACCATCACCAGTCCAACCACCAGCAGCAGCAGGGCGCTCCACAGCAAAGCATGGTCGATTTCCGCCACAGTGCGGCGCGGCGCGTCGAGGGCCCCGATCATCATGCTCATGCCGGCAATCCCTTCACCGCGGCAACAAACGCCTCCGCCCGGTGCGCGTAGTTTCGATACATGTCGAGACTGGCGCAGGCCGGCGAGAGCAGCACACAGTCGCCCGTCTGGGCCTGAGTCGCCAACCAGCGCACGGCGCCTTCCATGTCGGCGAAACGTTCGGTCGGCAGGCCACAGCCGGCGATGGCGTCGGCAATCGCTTCGGCATCGCGGCCGATCAGCGCCACCGCGCGGCCATGCTTTTTCAGCACCGCTTTGAGCGGCGTGAAATCCTGGCCCTTGCCGTCACCGCCCAGGATGATCGCCACCGGCCGCCCCAGCCCGGCAATCGCCGCCAGCGTGGCTCCGACGTTGGTGCCCTTGGAGTCGTCGATGTACGTGACGCCCCGCTTTTCGGTCACTTTTTCGACCCGATGCGGCAGGCCGCGGAAGGTCTTGAGCCCCGCCAGCAAATTGGTCACCGCAACGCCAACTGCTTCGCACAAAGCCAGCGCCGCCATCGTGTTGGTGGCGTTGTGCAGGCCGGATATCGGTAGCGCCTTGAGACCGATCAGTTTTTCTTCGCCACGATAAAGTGCACCCCGCTTGATGCCGTAGTCGCCAGCGCGCGAGGGCGCATCCAGCCCGAACGTCACCATCCCGCGCCCACAGCCGCCGTTGCCCAACGACCAATCGTCATCGCGGTTGAGCACGCGCAGCCGGGCACCTTTGAACACACGGGCTTTGGCCTGGGCATAGCGGGCCAGACTGCCGTCGTAGCGATCGAGATGATCCTCCGAGACATTCAACAGGGTTGCTGCGGCGCTGGCGAGACTGTAGGTCGTCTCCAACTGGAAACTCGACAATTCCAGCACCCAGACGGCCGGCAGCACGCCGCTGTCGAGGGCGGCCATCAACGCATCGAGCGCCGAGGGCGAAATGTTGCCGCACGCCACCGCTGGCACGCCGGCCGCGTTCAGCAGATGCGCGGTCAGCGCCGTCGTGGTCGTTTTGCCGTTGCTGCCGGTAATTGCGAGAACCTTGCTCTGTGGCGCGTATTCGGCAAGACCCAGCGCGAACAGTTCGATTTCGGAAACAACCGGCGCCTCGGCGTTGGCCACGGCCGGCGTCGAGGCGGGCACACCGGGCGACAACGCGATGAAGTCGACATCCTCGAAATCTGCCTCTTCGAACTCGCCGCAGATCAGGCTGGCGCCCGGCGCCACCTGCCGCAGCGCCTCGCGGTTGGCCGGGTTGTCACGCGAGTCGACCACACGCACCGAGGCGCCCTCGCGGGTCAACCATTTGGCCATCGCCAGCCCCGATTCCCCGAGACCGACGACGAGTGCGCGTTTGCCGTTCAGTTCCATGTCAGCGCGTTACCCTTTCAGCGCAATTTCAAGGTCGACAGCCCGACCAGCACCAGCATGATGGTCACGATCCAGAAGCGCACGACCACCTGCGTCTCTTTCCAGCCGGATTGCTCAAAATGATGGTGCAACGGCGCCATGCGCAGGATGCGGCGGCCTTCGCCATACTTCTTCTTGGTGTATTTGAACCAGCTCACCTGCAACATCACCGACAGCGTTTCGACCACAAAGACGCCGCCCATGATCAGCAACACGATTTCCTGACGAACAATCACCGCCACGGTGCCCAGCGCCGCGCCGAGCGACAGCGCCCCGACGTCGCCCATGAACACCTCGGCAGGATAGGCGTTGAACCAAAGAAAGCCCAAGCCTGCCCCGGCAATAGCGCCCAGCAGGATGCACAGTTCGCCGGCACCCGGTACGTAAGGAATCAGCAGGTACTTGGCGTAAAGCGCGTGCCCAGTCACGTAGGCAAACACGGCGAAGGCGGCGGCGATCATCACGGTAGGCATGATCGCCAAACCGTCCAGCCCATCGGTCAGATTCACCGCGTTGCTGGTGCCGACGATGACGAAGTAGGTCAGCGTGATGAAACCGATCACGCCAAGCGGGTAGGCCACATTCTTGAAGAAGGGCACGATCAACTCGGTCTGCGCACCCGATTTGGCCGAGAACGCCAGAAAGAGCGCTGCGCCCAGGCCCAGCAGCGATTGCCAGAAATATTTCCAGCGGGCGGAGAGCCCCTTGGGATCGCGATAGACGACCTTCTTCCAATCGTCGTACCAGCCGACCAGGCCGTAACCCAGCGTCACTACCAGCACGGTCCACACGTATTTGTTGGTCAGGTCGCCCCACAACAGCGTGGTGATGCCGATAGCGATCAGGATCAGCACGCCGCCCATGGTTGGCGTTCCAGATTTGACCAGATGGGTCTGCGGCCCATCGGTGCGCACGGCCTGGCCGATTTTCTTGGCCGCCAGCCAGCGGATCACGCCCGGCCCCGCCGCAAAGGAAATCAGCAAGGCGGTCATCGCCGCCAGCACGGTGCGCAACGTGATGTAGTTGAAGACATTGAACAGGCGCACATCCTGCGCTAGCCATTGCGTCAGTGCCAACAACATCAGTGCATCCCCCCGGATTCGTTTTTGTCGGCGGCAATAGCATCGGCCACCCGCTCCATTTTCATGAATCGCGATCCTTTGACGAGCACCGTGGTGTCCGCATCCAGAAAGGGAAGCAGTGCCGCGATCAATGCATTGACGTCGGCGAAATGGCTGCCGCCATCGCCGAAATTGCGGACGGCCTGCTGAGCTGCCTCTCCCAGCGCAAACAGGTGGTCGATGCCCTGGCTCTTGGCGTATCCGCCGATTTCATCGTGATACTGAGCGCTGGCTTCGCCAATTTCGCCCATGTCACCCAGCACCAGGATTTTCTTGCCTACCGTTGCCGCCAGCACGTCGATGCCGGCGCGTACGGAATCGGGATTGGCGTTGTAGGTATCGTCAAGTAGCTGTGCGCCCTCGAAACCCAGCCTGCGTTGCAATCGGCCACTGACGCCGGAAAAGGCACTCAAGCCAACACACACATCTGCCAGCGAAAGTCCCGCAGCCAGGCAGATTGCTGCAGCAGCCAGCGCATTGCGGGCGTTATGCCGGCCCGGTACGCGCAGTTCGATGTCGACGCTCTTGCAGTCGTATTCGATGCGCAGATTTTGATCCAGACCGCGCTGACGAATCAGGCCCCGCACCTCCGCCGGTCGGTCGAGCCCGAATTCCAGGCGACGCAAACCAGCCGTCTGATCTCGCCAGATGTCGGCAAAAGGGTCGTCGGCGTTGATGACGGCCACGCCGCCCGCGATCAGACCGCCGAACAGACTGCCCTTTTCCAGCGCCACTGCGTCGACACCGCCCATTCCCTGCAAATGCGCGCGCTGCGCATTGGTCACCACCGCCGCCGTGGGCGCGCCGACGGCGGCCAGCAACGCAATTTCGCCAGGATGATTCATCCCCATTTCGATCACCGCGGCACGGTGATGCTCGCGCAACCTCAGCAGGGTCAGCGGCAAACCCACGTCGTTGTTGAGATTGCCCGTGGTCGCCAGCACATGCTCGCCAAAGGCCGCGCGTAGGATGGCCGCGATCATTTCTTTGGTTGTGGTTTTCCCGTTGGATCCAGTCACCGCCAGTACCGGCAGATCGAAACTACGCCGCCAGGCCGCCGCCAGCCGCCCCAGTGCCAAGCGCGTGTCATCGACCACAATGGCCGGAACGTCGGCCGGCAGCATGCCGGTGTTGGACACCATGAGCGCCGAAGCCCCACCCTTGACGGCGTCCAGTAAAAAGCGATGGGCATCGAAATGCTCGCCGGCCAGGGCGACGAACAGGCTGCCAAGGGCAATCTGGCGGGTGTCGGTCGAAATGCTGTCAATCTCGACATTGGGGCCATACAACTGACCACCAACCGACGCAGCGATGTCGGCGCAATGCCAGCGCATGTGCGACGTACCGCTTTCCCGCCGACGCCTGCTCAACAAAGCAGCGCGCGCCTGTTCGATATCGGAGAAATGCGCCCGGCGACCGGCCATCTCCTGATAGGTTTCATGCCCCTTGCCAGCCAGCAGGACAACGTCCTTTGCATCCGCACCCAATACCGCACGGCGAATCGCCGCGGCGCGATCGACAACGACTTCGGCGACGGGGGCGCCGACCCTGATGTCGGCAAGTATGGTTTCCGGGTCTTCGCTACGCGGATTGTCGCTGGTCAAAATCGTGACATCCGCCAGCTGGGCGGCCAGTTCACCCATCAGCGGGCGTTTGCCGCGATCACGGTCGCCGCCGCAACCAAACACCGCCCACAGACGCCCCCGCCGCGCTGCCGCGACCTCGCGTGTCGCGACCAGCGCCTTTTCCAGCGCGTCGGGTGTGTGTGCGTAGTCGATGGCAATCAGTGGCTCTCCACTGCCTCCCAGTCGCTCCAGCCGACCGGGGGGCGGCTCGAGTTGCGACAAGCGACGAGCGATGTCCTGCACTGTCATGCCCGCATCCACCAGCACCGCCGCCACCGCCAGCAGGTTGGAAATATTGAAGCGGCCGATCAAACCGGTTTCGATCGCCACACGGCCCACCGGCGTGACCAGCGTGAACTGCTGCCCTTCGGGTGTCACCTCGAGGTCGACTGCACGGATGACCGCCGGCACATCGTGATGCTCGTCACCAATGGTGTATCCCAGCACTTTCGCTGCCTCCGTCTCGCGCGCGAGGCGCACACCCAGTTCGTCATCGAGGTTGACGACGGCCAGGCGAAGACGTGGCCAGCGAAATAGCTTGGCCTTGACTTCGGCATACGCTTCCATGCTGCCGTGGTAGTCAAGATGATCGCGGGTGAAATTGGTGAAGACGGCGACATCGACATGAGCGCCATTCATCCGTCCTTCCTCGATGCCGATGGAACTGGCCTCCAACGCGCACGCCAGGGCGCCCTGCTGGCGCATCTGCTGCAAGGCCCGCATCAGCGTGGTGGCTTCCGGCGTCGTAAAGCCGGTCTCCACCAGCGCACCCGGGAGGCCCGCCCCCAGCGTGCCAATCACGCCACAGAACTTGGCATGGGCGCGAGCGATCCATTGCGTCACCGTCGTTTTTCCGTTGGTGCCGGTCACCGCGACCAGCGACAGCGCGTCCGTCGGAAAGCCGCAGACGCGATGTGCCAGCGGCCCCGCCAGAGCTCGCAGTCCGGCGGCGGATACCTGGGGAACCTTCCATTCCGGCTTCCAGGCGAATTCGCCACCCGGCTCCCAGATTACCGCCGCGGCGCCGCGCGCGAGCGCATCGGGAATATAACGGCGCAGATCGACACGCTCGCTTGGATAGGCCAGAAAGATGTCGCCGGGCCTTACCTGCCGGCTGTCGTCCGTCAATCCGGCGAGTCGGACGCCTTGCTCTTCGAGCGCGGCCAGAATTCCGGTCGGCGTGTTCATAGTTTTTCCTTGCCGTTCTGCGCCTGTGCCACCTGCACCGGCGCATCCTGCGGAACGCCGAGCATGCGCAGGGCGCCGCCCATGATCTGTGAGAAGGCCGGGCCGGCGACATCGCCGCCGTAATGGCCACCTTCCGACGGTTCGTCGATCATTACCGCAACAATCAGGCGCGGATCGGACACCGGCGCCAGCCCGACGAATGAGGCGACGTATTTTTTGACATAGACGTGCCCCTCGATCTTGTAGGCGGTGCCGGTCTTGCCCGCCACCCGGTAACCGGCGACGCGCGCCTTCGGTGCCGTGCCTTCGGGCTGCACTGCCATTTCAAGCATGGCGCGAACCTCGCGCGCCGTCTGCGCTGAGAACACTTGCCGGCCTTTCGCCGAGGCCTCGTCGACCTTAGTCAGCGACAACGGGATCAACTCGCCGTCGCGCGCAAAAACGGTATAGGCCCGGGCGAGCTGCATCAGACTGACCGAGATGCCGTGTCCGTAAGACATGGTCGCCTGCTCGATCGGCCGCCAGTTCTTCCAGGGCCGCAAGCGACCACCTACTTCGCCCGGAAACCCCAACCGGGGCGGCTGCCCGAACCCGACGGAATCGAGCATTTCCCACATGTCCTTGGAAGGAAAGGTCAGCGCCATTTTGCTGACGCCGACATTCGACGACTTCTGGATGACCTGTGCGACCGTCAAGGCGCCATGCGGATGCGCGTCGGAAATCGTGGCGCTGCCGATGGTCAACCGGCCCGGCGCGCAGTTGACCACACTGTCGAAACGGAAAGCGCCCTTTTCCAGCGCCAGGGCCGCCGTGAAGGGCTTGAGCGTCGAGCCTGGTTCGTAGGTATCGGTTACCGCGCGGTTGCGCAGTTGCGCCCCCGAGAGATTTTCGCGGTTGTTCGGGTTGTAGGTGGGAAAGTTCACCAGCGCCAAAATCTCGCCGCTGCGCGTATCGAGCACGACTGCGCCACCGGCCTTGGCCTTGTAGTCGGCAATCGCTGCCTTCAGCTGGCTGTACGCGAGATACTGAATCTTCGCATCCAGCGCCAGATGAATTTCCTTGCCATCGCGCGGCGGCTTCATCGCCACCACGTCTTCGACAATCTGCCCGCGCCTATCCTTGATGACGCTGCGACTGCCCGGCTCGCCGACCAGCGCCGGCTGAAAGGCGAGTTCGACGCCTTCCAGTCCCTTGTCGTCGACACCGGTAAAGCCAACAAGATGCGCGGTCATTTCGCCGGTCGGGTAGAAGCGCCGATATTCCTGCTCCTGATGCACGCCCGGCAGCTTCATCGCAGCAACCTTCTCGGCCACGTCGGGCGGCACCTGCCGCTTGAGGTAGATGAATCCTTTGTCGGAAGCCAGCTTGCCGTCGATGTCACGCACGTCGGTCTGCAACAGGGCCGCCAGTTGCTGTTTTTCCAGCGGCTTGATCTGCCGTGCATCGGCAGGAATCAGCCAGATCGATTTCATCGGGGTCGACACCGCCAGCAAATCGCCGTTGCGGTCGGTAATCTTGCCCCGCGAAGCCGAGACCTCGATATCGCGCAAATAACGCGATTCGCCCTTTTCCTGCAAAAAACCGTTGTTGATTATTTGCAGATAGAAAGCGCGCAGGATCAGCGCGGCAAACGCCGCCATCAGCACGATGCCGACCATGCGCGAGCGCCATCCCTGCAACGCGAGTTGCAGCACCGGGCTCTCGGTGAAGCGGTGGGCCTTCTGGCCGCGACGCCGTACGATCATCGCGCCCTCCCCTTTACCGGCGCCGACTTCGCTGCCACAGCCACGACGGCTTTGCCGGATGCGTCCGGCAGATGCATCCTGAGCTTGTCGCGGGCAATTTGCTCGATGCGTGTCGGCGTGGCCCAGGTCGTCATTTCAAGCTGCAATTGGTCGTACTCGACATCAAGGCGTTTCGCCGCTTCCTGCCCCGCCTCCAGTTCCTGATACAGCTTGCGCGCCTTGTGCTGGGCCGTCACCACCCCCAGGGCAAAGATCGCGGCAAGCAGCATCAGCACCATGTTCAGCCGAATCATCATAGTTTTTCCGCCACCCGCATGACGGCGCTGCGGGCGCGGGGGTTGGCTGCGACCTCGGCGGGCGGAGCCTTGCGCGGTTTGCCCACCAGACAGAGGCTTGCGGGCGGCAGATCGCTAGCGCGCAGCGGCACAGCCTTGGGCAAGCTATCGGGTGTCGCGGCATCGCGCAAAAACCGCTTGACGATACGATCTTCCAACGAATGAAAGGCAATCACCACGAGCCGCCCGCCCGGTCTCAGCAGACCAAGCGTCTGCGGCAGGCTTAGCGCAAGCTCGCCGAG
The DNA here is from genome assembly GCA_002337055.1 of Betaproteobacteria bacterium UBA1934. GTDB lineage: Bacteria > Pseudomonadota > Gammaproteobacteria > Burkholderiales > Rhodocyclaceae > UBA1934. Next base: position 166,212 of record DDFG01000005.1, read on the forward strand.
TTCTTGATTGATATGAATCCGTACAGCTTGAAAGCTGCGCGTCGCCGGGTCCTGCCCTGGCTCACGGGTGCGCACGGCCGCGCGTACGAGGGCCGCGAACTGACCGGTTGTGACAACAGGTTGTTCGCCCCGAGCAGCCACAACCTTCTTTGCAATCTGGAAAGCAAACCGTTCTTCGCCATAATCCCTCAAGACCTCCGTAATTTCCCTAACTTCTGCCCTGGCCAGCCATTCCGCTGCCGTTTCGCCGCGCGTGGTATCCATCCGCATGTCCAGCGGCGCGTCATAACGGAAGCTGAAGCCCCGTTCACCGTCGTCAAGTTGGGGCGACGACACCCCCAGATCGAACAAAACACCATCCACCATTCCGAGGCCGGCCGCACGCCATGCTTCGCCGATTTCGGAGAAGGGACGATGCGCCAGCGAAAAGCGCGGATCATTGATTGCCTCAGCCGCCGCCACCGCCTGCGGATCGCGGTCGAGCGCCAACAGACGCCCCATAGAAGAAAGCCGGGACAGAATCGCCCGGCTGTGGCCCCCGCGTCCGAAGGTGGCGTCTATGTACACACCGTCGGGTTTGATCGCCAGCGCCTCCACCGCTTCTTCAAGCAGCACCGTGACGTGTCCGGTCACAGCGAGAACCCTTCAAAACCGGGCGGCGGCTGGTCGCTGGCCAGGGCCTCCGAAGCGACTTCCTGCTGACGCAGCCAGCCGGCATCGCTCCAGATTTCAAAATGACTGCCCATGCCGACCAACCAGACGCTTTTCTCAAGCTTGGCAAAAGTGCGCAACTCGGGCGCCACCAACAGGCGACCGGCGTTATCCAGCGCCTCGGTACGGGCATTGCCGACCAGCATGCGCTTCAGCGCGGAGGCACGCGGCTCGAAACTGGGTGCTTTGAGAATCTGGTCGCGGATCGGCTGCCAGGCCGGCTCTGGATAGAGCAACAGACAACCTTGCGGATTGGCGGTCAGCACCAGCCCGCCAGCGGCGGCGGCAAGCAATGCCTCGCGGTGGCGCGCTGGAATGGCGATCCGCCCCTTGGCATCCAGGCTGAGCTGAGTCGACCCCTCGAACATATGACCAAAACCCCGTTTACCCACTTTTCAACACATTCACCCACTTTATGACACGAAGTCAGTAGCGTCAAGAGGGAAAACAAGATTTTTTTCATATGCAACAATGACTTAGAAGCGATCCTCTAGAGATTTTTGGGTGCAAAATAGCCTTTAAAATCAATGCTGGAAAAACGGTAGTTAAAGTGGAATGTAACGAATATCGGGCGCACGGCCGCCAAATGCGCCATCATGACATTTGGGCATCACGTACCTCGAAATAGGGGGGGAAGCCGGCCTGTAAGCCGGGTTCTGTGCGCGCCTCGCGGCGCCGGCGACCATTCCTCTAGGCCGGCCATTGCTGGACGGCTCAAGCAACCTACCCGGAAGCAGCGCGGGCCACGCCAATGCTTCCCTATTTGGTCTTGCTTCGGATGGGGTTTAGCGTGCCGTCGAACGTTGCCGCCGACGCGGTGGGCTCTTACTCCACCGTTTCACCCTTACCTGCGCGGGTTACCCCGCGCAGGCGGTCTGCTCTCTGTTCCACTTTCCGTCGCCTTGGGCCTTGCGGCTTATAGCGCCCGGCCGTTAGCCGGCATCCTGCCCTGTGAAGCCCGGACTTTCCTCCCCCCGCCAAAGGCGAGCAGCGGCCGCCCGGCCGACTTCCCAAGCACGATTATACGCGCCGCAATGGCGGGGCGTCGCGCTCAGTGCCGGAGCCCGGCACCGTGATTCGCAGCCGACTGGATACGAAACCGGCTGACAACGTCGGACATGCGGCTGGAAATCGAACGCACTCCATCAGAGAATTCCATGGTTCTGGCCGCGACAACATTGGCCTGTTGCATCAGATCGTCAATTGTCCCCACCTTGATCGCGATTTCCCGGCTCGACACATGGCCGCTGGAGACCTGAACACCAATCTCCTCGACCGCCAAACCCACTTTGCGCGCCGAAATTTCGATCTCGGACATCGCCTGTCCAGCTGTGCTGGTCAATTCGATGGTCGATTGCATATCCGCTACCAGTTGTCGCATCAGATCGGTCGAGGTCGTGGAAGTCTCGGCGATACCGCTCACCTGCTCGGAAATTGTCTGCGTGGCCAACGTGACGCGTTCCGCCAGCTTGCGCACTTCATCGGCAACCACCGCGAACCCCCGACCCGATTCACCGGCACGCGCGGCTTCGATGGCGGCATTGAGCGCCAGCAGGTTGGTCTGGTCTGCGATCTCGCGCACCTCCTTGACCTGCGAGGCGATTTGCCGGCCGGAAAAAGCCAGTGCCATGACACGGTCGGTCGCTGAATCGATGCTTGTCGCAAGCTGATGAATATGCGCCACTGCCTCGCGGATCAACGTTGAATTTTCAGTCGCCTGCCGACCCGATTCAACAGACAGATTGTCCGCCTGCACGGTTTCGGAATTGATCAGCTGAATCTTCTCCTGGATGTCGGCAACCGCCCCCTGGATATCCTTGGAGGAGGCATGCACTTTCGCCGCGATATCCGCCAGCACCACCGCCGACCGATGCATCTCGGAAGCCGCAACTTCGTTTTCGCGGATGACGTACTTGATGTCCAGCAGGCTGCCCTGCACCGTTTCGATCAGGGAATTGAAGGCACGGATCGAACAACCGATTTCGTCCTCCCGCGCCACCCGGACACGTTGCGTGAAATCAAGCGAGGCGACAATCTCTTCCATGGTGTTCCGCATCTCGGTGATCGGGACGGAAATCCGGCGGTGCAACCGATACCCAAGCAGCGCAACAAGCAGGATGCTGGCGCCCAGGCACGCCACAATGGCGGCGATAGCAGCACGCATGCTTGCCTGAATATCGGAGAGCGTCGCCTCCTTGGCGCGCTCCTTCTCCACGCGAAGCGTTTCGAGGATCTGTTCGACTTCCTGCAAATACGGCGCGGCACTACCCGAAAGCAGGGCATCGGCCATGATGTTCTGCCCGGCCAGGCGAGCCGCAATCACTTGATCAAGGGCATCGTAGTATCCACCCAGGCTTTCTCGCGCCTGATTGACCAATGCCCGCTGAGAATCGCCTTCGGCAAGGCTTTCCTGTTTGGTCAAATGATCTTTCAACTGGGCCTTATCGACATCGATGCGTTCCTTGAAACCCCCGGCGGCATTGATATCGGGCGCATGCACCAGGTTCATCACCGAAAGCTGCAAGGTTTTCAACCGCCCGACCAATTCCGAGGCGGCGATGAACCCGGGAATCACGCTCTCAGCGGAGTGGCGCATGGATTGCGCATTGCGATGAAACTGCCAGATCGCCGCACCGCCGACACAGGACAACGCTACAGCGGTCAACACGATCAGCACGAATATCCGGTGACGAATTTGCATGGGCTGCACAAGTTGGGAAACCGCCGAATTTTCGGCAGCCCGGATGACACCCCGATGACAGCCAGTCGCCCTTCTCTCCGCCTCGATACGTTGCCTACTTGCTGGCACCCGCCGCCACGAAGAACAGTTTGCCGTCCCGGTCCACAAAAGCACCCACCGGTTCACCCATGCCACCCGGCGGCTCCTCCTTCAAGCGCTCGAGACCTTCGCAGGTACGCGTCTCGGTGGCGAACAGGCGGCTACCGACCTTCAACGTGAAGGTATCGGACTGGTATTGCCAGAGCTCGATCTTGTCTGCTGCCGAAACCGCGCCGAGCGTGTGGCGGCGCATGCATTCCGGCATCCGCGCGACGACCAGCGAAAGTTCCACGGATTTGTCCCAGAACCACTTCTGTTCGCGGATCACAGTAATCACCTGATTGCCCTCGCCCTCGTAGGCAACGCGATCATCGACACATGCCGCGAGCAGCGGCAGACACAACAAAGGCAACCAGCGAAGCGTAGGCATGGCGAGGAGTCTCACAGCATTTTCCAGTTCAGGGGTTCGCCGGCAGCCAGCGGTATCAGCACGTCGCCATTCGCAAAAGGGTAAGCGGCGGGTGGCGTCCAGCTTTCGCGGCGTAGCGTCACGGTGCCGGCATTGCGCGGCAGACTGTAAAAATCGGGACCGTGGAAGCTGGCAAAGGCCTCCAGTCGGTCGAGGGCACCGGCCCGCTCGAAGGCCTCGGCGTAAAGTTCGAGTGCGGCGTGTGCTGTGTAGCAGCCAGCGCAACCGCAAGCGGCTTCCTTGGCGCCTTGGGCGTGCGGTGCCGAATCGGTACCGAGAAAGAAACGTGGATTGCCCGAAATGACCGCCGCGACCAGAGCCTCGCGGTGGCGTTCGCGTTTGAGGATAGGCAGACAGTACCAGTGGGGTTTGACGCCCCCGGTAAAGAGGGCATTTCGGTTGTAGAGAAGGTGATGCGCCGTGATGGTGGCCGCAAGATCGGCATCGGCCGTGGCGACGAACCGGGCAGCCTCGGCGGTCGTAATGTGCTCCATCACCACTTTGAGGCGCGGAAAGCGGCGCAACAGCGGCACGAGTGTGCGTTCGATGAAGATCTTTTCGCGGTCGAACACATCCACCGCTGGATCGGTCTCCTCGCCATGCACCAGCAGCGGCAGACCGAGTTTCTCCATTTCGGCCAACGTCGCGGCGCAGTTTTCAATGGCGGTCACACCGGCGTCGGAATTGGTGGTGGCACCAGCCGGGTAAAGCTTCACCGCCTTGACGAAACCGGACTCGACCGCGCACGCAATTTCGGCGGGACGGGTTCTATCCGTCAAATATATGGTCATCAGGGGCTCGAAGGAGAGTTCCCCGGGCAACGCCGTCTGAATGCGACTCCGGTACGCAGCGGCCAATTCGACACTGGTGACGGGCGGTTTCAGGTTGGGCATCACGATAGCGCGCGCAAACTGGCGGGCGGTATGCGGCAGCACGGCCGCGAGAGCCTCGTCGTCGCGCAGGTGGAGGTGCCAATCGTCGGGGCGGGTCAAGGTGATTTGCATGGCCAGAAACGGGATCGCACGAAACGCGTGACATTGTACTCCCGGCCTGCCCTCCGTAAGCGGAACTTGACCAAGGTCAGTGCCATCCGCCCTGACTTGGTGCAGAATGCACGCCTTTACATTGACAAGTCACCACCATGACATCCACACCATTCCAGGGCGGCTGGCGGCGCCTGCTCGGCAGCTTGTTGCTCGCCGGCAATCTCGTCCTTTTGGCACCGGCGGTCACCGCCGGCGATCTTGTCGTCGGTCAGATCACGCCGTTGACTGGTGTGCTCGGTAACCTAGGCCAGCAATTGGCGCTCGGCACCAAGATCTGGTTCGAACATGTCAATGCCCAAGGGGGCGTTAACGGGCAAAAAATCAAACATGTGCTCCTGAACGACACTTTCAACATTCCCGAAACGCTGAAACAGACCGAGCAGTTGATCGAGAAAGAAAAGCCGGTAGCGCTGATCGGCTATCTGGGCAGCATCACGCTGGCCGAGCTGGCCAAGACCGGCATGCTTGAACGCGCCAGCATGCCACTGGTGGCGCCCTATTCCGGCGCGCCTTCGCTACGCACACCGCTCTATCCCTTGTATTTCCACATTCGCGCCAGTTACGCCGAAGAAACGGCCTACATGGCCGACCACCTCGCAACCTTGGGTATCAAGAAGGTGGCCGTGCTGTACCAGGACGACGCGTTCGGACAATCCGGCCTGGCGGGCTTCGAGACAGCGGCGAAAAAATACGGCACCGAAATTGTGGCACGCGGCACCTATCAGCTGGTAAAACCCGAGTTGACTCAGGCCATCCAGACCATCGTGGCAGCCAACCCGCAGGCAATCATCATGATCGCCAACACCCGCCCGGCGGCGACTTTTGCCAAGGGATACAAGCAGGCGGGCGGCAATGCCATCATGTTCAATGTGTCGACCATCGATCCCGCCGAACTGGTCAGCCTCGCCGGTCTGGATGCGGTGCGCGGCATGGGCATTACGCAAATCGTGCCCTATCCGTTTTCCGGCGTGTCGCGACTGGTCAAGGATTTTCACGCCGATTTCAAAAAATTCGCGCCAGCGGGTTCCGCCATGACCTATGCGGTGTTTGAGGAATACATAGGCGCCCGGTTGCTGACCGAGGCGCTTCAAAAAGCCGGCAAGAATCCGGACTCGGCCAAGGTCGCCAGGACGCTATCCACGCTCGGCCGCGTCGATCTCGGTGGTTTTGTGCTCGAATACTCGCCGAACAACCGGGCAGGTTCGCGCTTCGTCGAGGTGACGGTCATCGGCGCGGAAGGTCGATTGCTGCGCTAAGCGTGCCCCCGGGCCCCGCTTAGCCGTCGGTCTTGCGACGCCAGCGCTCAATCCAGTGTTCGAAATCGGTAGCCGGCAGAGGCCGCCCGAAATGGTAGCCTTGCACCTGGTCGCAGCCAAGGTCGCGCAGCATGTCCGACTGCTGGGCGGTTTCGACGCCCTCTGCAATGACGTTGAGTCGTAGCGTCTTGCCCAGTTGCACGACGGCACGCACGATTTCAAGATCCTCGGTGTCGCTGCCGATGTTGCGAACGAAAGACTGGTCCACCTTTAGGGTTTCGACCTTGAACTGACGCAGATACGAGAGGCTGGAATACCCCGTGCCGAAATCGTCGATCGACAGGCGCACGCCCAGCCCCTTCAGGCGCTCGATCGTCGTCAGCGACTGCTCGACGTTGGTCAGCAGTCCCGACTCGGTCAACTCCAGTTCCAGCATGGCGGCCGGAAATCCGGTTTGAGCGAGCACCGACTTGACCAATTCGCAGATATTGCCGCGATTGAATTGCTGCGCCGAAATATTGACCGAGATCGAGAAGGGCGGCAGCCCTGTATCCAACCACAACTTGCCTTGGCGACACGCCTCTTGCAGCACCCACTCGCCGATCGGATGAATCTGCCCGGATTCCTCGGCCAGCGGGATGAAGCGGCTCGGCGGCACCAGCCCCAGTTCGGGATGCCGCCACCGCAACAGCGCCTCGGCGCCAACCAGGCGGTGATTGGAAAGGTCGACCTGCGGCTGGAAATATAGTTCGAATTGCCGCTCCTCCAACGCCGAACGCAGCTGGAGCTTCAGATGCAGATTGTCGAGACTCTCGACATTCATTTCTTCGGTGAAGCGCCGGTAGGCATTCTTGCCGGCCGACTTGGCGGCGTACATGGCGGCGTCGGCGTAGCGCAGCAGCGTGTCGAAATCGGTACTGTCATCCGGAAAGAAGGCGATGCCAATACTGGCCGAAACATTCAGCGCATGCCCCTCGATCAGGAAGGGTTCGGCGAGCGCCAACAGCATTTTCTCGGCGATACGGGCCACCGCGTCGCGTTCGGTCAGCGCCGGTAACAGAATGATGAACTCGTCTCCGCCCTGGCGCGAGATGGTGTCCGAATCGCGGATGTAGTTGCGCAACCTGGCCACGGTCGTCACCAGCAGTTCGTCGCCAGCCTGGTGACCGAGACTGTCGTTGATCGATTTGAAATTGTCGAGATCCAGATAAAACACGCCGACCTTGGAATCGTCCCGCACCGCCACTGCCGCCGCCTGCGCAAAACGGTCGCGCGTCAAGACGCGGTTCGGCAAGCCGGTCAGCGCATCGTGGTGAGCAAGAAATTCAATATGCTCCTCGGCCCGTTTGCGCTCCGAAATATCCGAAAAAATGGCAATGTAATTGGCAATTTCGCCGCGCTCATCCCGCACAGTGTTGATACTGAACCAGTTCGGGGAAATTCTGCCGTCCTTGCGACGGTTCCAGATTTCGCCATTCCAGTGCCCCGCGCTGTGAATCGCCCGCCACATCTGAGTGTAAAAAGCACTGTCGTGCCGGCCAGAGGCCAGAAACTTCGGGTCACGCCCGATCACCTCGTCTTCGAGATATCCCGTGATCAGACTGAAAGCCCGGTTGATCGCCACAATATGGTTATGGCGGTCGGTAATGGTGATGCCTTCCTGACTGTGCTCGAACACCGCAGAGGAAAGACGCAATTTCTCGTTGATGACTCTTTGCAGACGCAATTCATGCTGATGCTGCAGCGATTCCTTCTGACGTGCCACCCATTCGTTGATGTCGGCGACCAAACGCCCCAATTCGTTCGTATCGTGCCCGGCCGGCATGGCCACGGCATCTCCTCCGGTTGGATCCAGCGCGTGAAGATGATCAGAGATGAGTTTGACGGGACGAATGACAAAGTACGTCACCACCAGAGTCAGCACCACAAATATGCCGCTCACCAACAGCACAAGGGACAAGGTCATCGAACGCACGCTTTCCGCCGCCTTGTTTTGTATTTCGACCCCGTTCGGATCGACGATCACCTCTCCGATATGCTCGTCAGGAACAAATGGCGAAAACAGCGGGCGACGCAATGCGGTTTGAGCCGCCATGCCGGATCCCCCGCCCACCGCAGGATGACCCGCCCTGGCCAACTCCTTGCCATAGGCCATAATGGTAACCTGCGCCACATCGCTGTTCTTGACGAAGGCCTGCGCGGTTTCCCGCGCCAAGGTGACATCCTTGGTGTAACAGGCGATATTGGCCATGACGCTCATCGAGTCAACCAATTCGTTCAAGCGCCCCATCGCCTGCTCGCGCGCTCGCTGTCCAATGTACGAAGAGGCCACTAGCACGATCACGGTGGCCACCGCCGCCGCCGCAACCCCGACAATCAACAGGGTTTTGGCCAGCAGACTATCTCTCAGGGGAATATGGTGGAGCGGCGATGGGGAGCGCATGGCGTTCAACCGGTCGAAGGCTGCGCGCTCCGCCTCTGCCTATTGCAGGACGAAGACGACCTTGACCCGGCTGCTATCCACCGCATTGCGGTCGACGTAGCCAATGGCACCACGATTATTGGCCACGAATTGCACGACATCCGCCGTCCGACTGGTCTGCTGCGGAGGTGCCGTGCTGCCGGCGAAGATCAGACGCGACCAGTAAGCCGCCATCTGATCGAGATCGCGATTCACAAGAAGACGGTAGAACATCGCTTTTTCCAGCGTGCCGACTGGCATATCCACGGGTTTGGCCTGAATGCCGCCCGGCAGTTCGCGGTGATTGCCCATGAAGATATTGATCACATCCGACTTGTTCAGATGTTCGATGCCACTCTGCTGATTGACGATCACCGCCAATTGCGCCGAAGCAGGGCACGGCGCCACGAGCAACACCACCCCGGCCAGCACGGCGAGGAATCTGCGGAAGCAGGCGGCAAGCATCATGGCGTCAGAAAACAAAATCGAACAACAGACTGACAATCTCGGTATGCCCCTTCCAACCTGGTTTGACCGCGTTCAACATCATCAGCGAATCCTGGGCATCGCGCACCGAATCGACCTGCAACTTCAGGTCCATGTTGCGATAGAAGTCCCATCGGGCGCCGAGCGATAAAGTCTTTCGATCAAGGTGCATGGAATTCATGGCCATCGCCACACCCGCGTTGATCGGGTAGAACATCAGGTTGGGCAGGTTAGTGACGATCGGCTCGGGCGTGCTCTTCACACGCGAGTAGGCAACAAACGGGTTGACTGCACCGATGCGGCGAGCCACTTGAACATATCCGGCGCGCTGATCCTGGAGCAGCTTCGACTCCATTTCGATTTGAGTCAGCATACCCTGTACCTGCCAGGTTCCATCGTCGTAACTGACGCCTAGGGACTGATAGCGGCTGACGGTGCCGTTCAATTCGAGGGCCTGGGCGGCCGACACCGCACCAAACTGCATCAGCAAGTCGTGCAAGGGCGCCAGAACCCCAATGTTGTGATTCAACTTGATCTGGGCGTAGAGATAGTGTGCCTTCCAGTCACCTTGACTGTAGGACAACGAGCCCTTCAGCACACGTGCCTTATCAACGTCGTAGTTGATCAAACGCTCGCGTGCAACGCCCGAAAACAGATCTGCCCGCAATACGCCGTCATCAATAGGCATGGTCAATTTGCCGTCGATACCGTCGCCGTACTTGATTGGCAATACGCCATAAATGTCCATAGGCGGGCGTACCGGCAAATAGGAGTATCCCACCATGCGCGAATCGGCATCGATGAGAAATTCGGTACCCAAACGCCCGGCACGCAAAGTAAAACGCGGACTGAACTCATAGGCCGCAAATGCCCAGGTCAGTTCGGGTGAGAACGAGCCGTCAACACGATAATGCGAAACGCCCTGCACTACCGCTTTAAGCTGGTCAGTCACCTGCCAGTCGGCCTGCACGCCGAGCAGCGAATCATTCTGGGTTCTCCATGAATGCCCCATGCCTTTGGGCTGTCCTACGTCGCGAAGATATTCGGCCTTGTCGTTGCTGGAGCGTGAGACACCCAGTGAACCGAAGCCACCCAGAGTGAACCGGCTGCCCACTGTCGAATCTGCATCCGCATCTTGCGCGCTGGCGGGGCTAACCGTGAGCCCTAACGCGAACAAACCCAGCGCCAGCGTGGCAAACGTCAGTTTGGTTGCGGTGTTTATGATGGCCATGCTCATTGCTCGTATGTGTGCAAACCCAAGGTGAGAATAATCGGGACAGCATGAGTATTTGATCACGCACGAATATGTCCGAGATTCTAGGTACGGCCCTCGGCATGCAGGTTCCATAAAAGACCATTTCCCCGGAATGGGTAGCGCCGCTTGGCCATAAAACAACACTACGTGCAAACATTCGCCTGCCAGTCGATCAATCGCCCTGCCGCAACGTCAAGGCTCGCGCGTAGAGTGCATTCTTGCTGCCGCCAGCAATCGCAGCCGCCAATCGGACTGCCTGCTTTACCGGCAGGCCCTCGGCGAGCAGTTGCGACAGCACCCGCTCGGCCTCTCCTTCGTGATCGCGCTCCGGCGCACCGGAAACAATCAGCACAAACTCTCCCCTGCCGTGATCGCGATCGGCCGCAAGCCAATTGCATCCTTGATCAAGCGGACCAACCTGGATCTGCTCGAACAACTTCGTCAGCTCGCGGGCGATAACCAGGGTACGCTCCCCCAGCGCCTGCGCCAGATCCGCAATTGTTTCAGCCACCCGATGTGGCGCTTCATAGAAAATCAGGGCAGCTCGCACATCGGCCAAATCACTGATCGCCTGACGCCGCTGAGCTGCCTTGCTGGGCAAGAAGCCGACGAACAGAAAGCGTTCGTCCGACAAGCCGGCTGCCGACAAGGCCGTAATCGCGGCGCATGGCCCGGGCAACGGGACGACGGCATAGCCGGCCGCACGAACGGCGGCAACGACACGCGCACCGGGATCGGATATTCCGGGCGTACCCGCATCGGATATCAGCGCCACCGCTTCGCCCACAGCGAGTTTTTCGATGATCCGCTCGGCCGCCGCCTGTTCGTTATGGCGATGCGCCGCGAGAAACCGTCCGCCGCACCCGAAGTGCTTAAGCAACAGGCCACTGTGGCGCGTGTCCTCGGCCGCGATCCAGGATGCCTTGCGAAGCACTTCCAGGCTGCGGGCACTGAGATCGCCGAGATTTCCGAGCGGCGTAGGAACGACATACAATGCGGGCAACAGGGACAATTCTTTTGTCATGGCCTATTTCATGCAAGCGGTTGAAAGTGGTAACGGAACACAATAACACGATGGCGCAGACCCGCGGTCAGGCGGCCGAAGCACTGGCCGCGCTCTATTTGGCAGCGCAGGGCCTCAAGGTGATCGAGCGCAATTTTCGGGTGCGCGGTGGCGAAATCGACCTGATCTGCCGCGACGGACGGGCGCTGGTATTTGTCGAGGTCCGGTTGCGCGCCCGCAGCGATTTTGGTGGCGCCGCCGCCAGCATTGGTGCGACCAAACAGCGACGCATCATTCTGGCTGCCCGCCATTACCTGAGCACGCAAATGCCCACCGACTGCCGTTTCGATTGTGTCCTGCTGGACCGCCTGGCACCGGATGCCATCGAATGGATACGCGATGCGTTTTCTGCGGACGACTAGCCTGCTGCTGGCGCTTCTCGCCAGCACTGGCGTCCCGCCGGATGCGCTGGCGGAGGAAGGTACGCGCTTGCTCGTGCAAGCGTCGCCACTAGCAGGCAGCCAATATTACGCCCTGGCTGAAGTCTGGCCCGAAATGCGAGTCGGCGACATCCTGCAATTGGTCCGTGAGCCCGAAAACAGGCACGATCCGAAAGCCATCCGCGTCGAATGGCGAGGTCGCAAGCTGGGCTATGTGCCGCGTGCCGAAAACCGCCCAGTGGCGGCCGTGCTTGATGGCGGCGGGCGACTGATGGCGCGCGTTGCCCGCCTGCGAGAAAGCGGCGATCCCTGGCAACGGCTGGAAATCGAGATCTTCCTGCTCTTCTGAGCGAGTCGCCCGGGCCGTGTGCGGGAGAGGCGCGATCCTGGCGCACTGGCGAGTGCCCTGCCCCCACGGCATGTCAGACTCCCGCGAAACCGTCGCCGGATTGGGAACACGCCCTGGTGTAGAATGGCAGTCCAAACAGGGACCACTCCCCGCTCGGCGTGCCACAGTTCGGGCTTCACCGTATCGCGTCGAAAACGAGTGGTCGTTTCGTATCCCGATTATCAGAAATTTTATGGACCTGATCGCCCGCGTTTCCCGCCACTTTGAAGAAAGCGCCCAAACCAAGCTGAATGCGGTGGAAATGCTGGCTGCCCCGATTGCCGCCGCCATCGAGACCTGCACGCAATCCCTCGTGAATGGCGGCAAGATCCTGATCTGTGGCAACGGCGGATCGGCTGCCGATGCCCAGCATTTTGCCGCCGAACTGGTAGGCCGATTCGAGGCGGAACGACAGGAACTCGCCGCGATCGCGCTGACCACGGACACCTCGATCCTGACTGCTGTGGCGAACGACTATGCCTTCAACCAGATTTTTGCCCGTCAGGTGCGCGCGCTCGGGCACGGAGGCGACATCCTCATCGCGATTTCGACCTCGGGTAACTCGCCCAACGTCATCGAAGCGATTCAGGCAGCGCATGAGGCCGACATGCGTGTCATTGCCCTGACAGGGCGCGAGGGCGGCCGCATCGGTGACATGCTGCGCGATGCCGATCTGCATCTTTGTGTGCCGGCGAACCGTACTGCCCGCATACAGGAGACCCATCTGCTTATCATCCACTGTCTGTGCGACGGCATCGACAGCCTCTTGCTCGGAGTTGAAGAATGAAACCTACCAGATTCCTGCTTGTCGCCGCTCTTGTTGTTACTGCCCTGCCCGCACTGCAAGGCTGCTTCCCGGTGGTCGCCACCGGCGTCGCCGTCGGTGTGCTGGCCGTCACCGATCGCCGCACCGTCGGCACCCAGGCCGAAGACGAAACCGTCGAATGGAAAGTCAGTAACCGCGTCGGTAACCGCTTTGGTGACAAGCTGCATCTCAATGCCACCAGCTACAACCGCAAAATTCTGCTGACCGGCGAGGTGCCCAGCGAAGAAGCCAAGATCCAGATTGGCGAAATCGCCAGCCGGGTGGAAAACGTGAATGGCATCTACAACGAGCTCGTGGTCGGCGCGGTCAGTTCGCTCTCCGCCCGCAGCAACGACGCGTACATCACCTCCAAGGTCAAGACGCGTTTCATCGACGCGAGCCAGTTCGCCCCCAACCATGTCAAGGTGGTTACCGAAGCCGGCATCGTTCACCTACTCGGCATTGTGAACGACCGCGAGGCCAAGGCGGCGGTTCAGGTGGCGCGAACCACCTCCGGCGTACTGAAAGTTGTTAACCTGATGGAAGTGGTGACCGAAAGCGAAACCCGGCGCCTGGACATGGCCGGCGAGAAAAAGCCGGACACGGCAGCCAAACCCTGACCACAAGCAACCCGACCCGTGGGCGAGTGGCTGTCCAGCTACCAGCAGGCGGCGCCGTTTCTGGCGCTGGCCACCATTTTCATCCTGCTCAATCTGGCGGCCACGATTTTGCGCCGCCAGGGCATCCCGCTGATTGGCGCCGGCTGCGGCGTCGCGGGATGTCTGCTGCATCCGGACTGGCAGGCCTACGCCTGGCTGCCGCCACTGCTCGATCTGGGCACCCTGCGTTTCATTCCAGAACTGCCGGCACTGATCCGGCGCCAACGCCGTTTTCTGCCACGCGAGCGTCTGGCCGAATTCCGCCTCATCGAAAGCGCGCGCGAAGTCACGCTGCAACTATTTGCCAGCGGCGCCTGCCAGCTCGCCTTCACCTTTAAACCCCGCTCGCGAGCAACGGGCCTGGAGTCATTCAGTATCACCGGATGCTGGAAAGTCACCGGCGGAAAGCGCAGTGGCCGCCGCCTCTTTCTGCAATTCGACGAGGGTGAACGGGGCCGTTATGAACTTCAGGCTGACGCCGAGGCACAGACACTGACCTGTACTGCCGAACAACATCCACTCGCCGGGCGCGAACCGCAAACCCGTCTGACCGGAAACGCCCTGCGGCTGTCCGCCGGCAAGCTGCCCAAGCTCAACTCGGCGCGGCGCTGAACGTTGGCACCGCCACCTCGATTGACCGTCTTGGGCAACGACCCCGATAATTGGGATTCCCCTTACGATCCGCTTGCCATGACCGTCCATCCACCCCCTGTTCACCGTTCTTCCGAAGCGCAAGCCGAACTGGAAGCCATCATGGCCGATTCCTTCGCCAAGGTGCCGTTTCACGAAGCGCTCGGCCTCTGCATCGTTCATCAATCGCCAACCCGCTCCCAGGTGGAGATTCGCAGCCGCCCCGACCTGATCGGCAATGTGCTGCATTACCGACTGCACGGCGGAGCCATCGCCACGGTAATTGACGCTGCGGGAGGTTACGCCATTTGTGCCGCCATGGCCGAAAAGTTCTGTGACGAAAACATGGAGCAACTGACCCATCGCTTTGCCCGCCTCGGTACAATCGATATGCGGATCGACTACCTCCATCAGGCGCAGGGGCAGCGATTCGTCGCCACCGGCAATGTCTTGCGCTTGGGCGGACGCATCGCCTCGGTCTATGTGACCTTCGAAAACGAGGCTGGCGTACTGGTCGCCTCGGGTTCGGCAGCGTATATCGTCAGCTAGGCGCGCCCCACGTCGAGATCTTCCGTGTTTTCCTCGCCATTTGGGCGGCGGGGCGCCACGCGCGGCAAGATCAACCGGAAACGCGTGCCGGCACCCGGCTGACTGTCGATTTCGAGGTCGCCCCCGAGCAGGTCGCGTGTCAGGTTGAGCACGATGCTCAATCCCAGTCCCGACCCGCCGCGTCCCAAGCGGGTCGTGAAAAACGGGTCGAAGACTCGAGAGAGAGCATCCGGTTCGATCCCGTGACCGTCGTCGGCAAAACGCAATTCCGCCTTGTCGTCTTCGCGCAGGCTGCACGCCAGTTCCATCGTGCCCTGCTCGGCGCCTTCGTAGGCGTGAAAGAGGGCGTTTTCAATCAGGTTGGAGACAATCTGGCCAATGGCGCCTGGATAACTGTCCATGGCAATGTCCGGCTGTAGTGCCACCTTGAGTTGAAAGGCTGAACGACGCAAGCGCACATTTTGCGTTGCAACCAGTTCCTCCAGCACGCGGGCGAGATCGAATCGCCGACGCCGGTCGCTGACCTGATCGACAGCCACCTGTTTGAAATGCTGGATCAACTCGGCCGCCCGAGAGAGATTGCGAACCACCAGTTGTTCAGATTCTTTCAGCATCTCGAAGAACGACCGCAACTCGGATCGCCGCAGACGATTGTCGGCCAGTGCGTTTTCGGTGTCGGTCACGCGTTGGCTGAGCGTGGACGCCACCATCAGCGCATTGCCGATCGGCGTGTTGACCTCATGCGCAATGCCAGCCACTAGTTTGCCCAGCGATGCCATGCGCTCGTTGCGCGCCAGCAATTCAGCCGAGCGCCGGCTTTCGGTCACATCCGTGTGCAACATCAGCCGGCCACCGTCGCTGGTCGCCAGGCGACGGGTTTCGATCAGACGGCCGTCGTTGAGTTTGCGGTCCCAAGTCCCGAAACGATCCCAGTCACCGGCGACTACTTCTTCACCCGGCATGAATTTGCCTAACTGCCCCATCAAGGCAGAAAAATGCACTCGGCGCAGACCCATTGCCAGATGCGGCGCCGTTTCGGGAAAAATACGCATGAAGGCACGATTCCAGGCCAGCAGGCGCTGCTCCGAATCCCACAGGATAAGACCTGAATCGAGCGTGTCGATGATCTCCTGCAAGCGAGCAGAAGATTGTCGCAGATCGCTTTCCGCCGCACGGCGAATCTCGACCTCGTGCTGAAGACGCTGCGGCTCTCGCAGCAGGAAGGCGATCGCCAGCGCCGACAGGCTCGAAACCGCGAGCACGGCGACGATTTCGGCGAGCAACGAGAGCGACCAGCCGTCGCCGTCGGTTCTTTCGACGCCCAAAGTCCATTGTCCACCCGGCACCGGGAAGGTCGCTAGCACCGGACGAATAGGTAGGTCGCCAGGCGAGTGTGCAAAGACTTGCCTCGCGCCGGACAGCGGATCGCTGCGAGCCAGTTCATAGCGATAACCTCGCGCCGACAATTGCCCGAGACTAGAGGCATTCAGCAAATCCTCGATGCGCAAGGTAACCTGCATGAAACCCCAGAAACGCTCCTTGGGTGTGCCCGCATCGATGAACACCGGATGCCGGCCGACCACACCGAACCCCCCTTGCCGCAGACGGAAAGGCCCCGTCAACACCAGTTGACGCTGTTCCAGCGCCTTTCTGGCCTCGAAGCCCTGCTCGGGGTCGAGCAACGGATTGAATCCGAGGATGCGCTCGTTACCGGCAAGAGGCTGAACCTTGGTAATGATGCCGTCCGGCGCGTAGGAAAGCACGCCAAAACCGCCGTACGTGCGGATCATTTCCGCTGCCAGCGATTCAAAGGCGTCGATCTTTCCCCCGCCCTGCTTGACCACGGCCGCCAGCGCGAAAGTGGCCGATAGCGCCTGATCGAGGCGATCGCTGATTTCGCGGGCATGCAGTTGGGCAATCTCCGCCGTTTTGTGTAGCTCGTCGGTGCGGCGCGAACGCTCAACGAGACCAACCAGCGCGCTACCAATCGCCAGCACGATAACGAATACGCCTACCGTAATCGCCCAATAGGTGCCTTGTCGGGTACCCAGACCTGTCGTGCGATAAGTGGCAACGTCCGGAGGCACCAGCCACCCCTGATCAATAACTCAATAATCTATCTTAGTCGAAGGCTGTATTGATCGGCAACGGCGCCGCGCAGGCGGCATGTGAGCTTCAGCCGGCGACAGCTTCGCGCATCACGGCATCGAGGCGCCCGATGACGCCATCCCAACCCAACGGCAGCATCGCCGCCCGGGCGGCGTGCCCCATGCGACGCCAGCCCCCGTCGTCCATTGCCAGATCGCCCAATGCGGCGACAAAAGCGGTTTCGTCACCAGGCGTCGCCACCCGGCCATTGCCGCAGTCGACGATCAATTCGGCCGCTGCCGCGCTGCGATAGGCCACCACAGCCAGACCGCTGGCCATTGCTTCGGGAACCACATTGCCATAGGTCTCTGTCAAGCTGGGAAAAATGAAGATATCAGCGCTGGCGTAGTGCGCCGCCAGATCTTCGCCGACCCGCATGCCAGCAAAGACGTGATCCGGATTCCGGGTAGCCAGATCCCGCCGCGACGGCCCGTCGCCCACCCAGACCATGCGCGCTTCGGGCCGCGCCGCCTTGAACGCGGCAAAGGCTCGGCATGCCAGGCTCAGATTCTTTTCCGGCGCCAACCGACCGACACAGAGACAGACCGGCTCCTCGCCATCGCAGCCCCAACTGGCCCTCAGCGTAGTAGAGCGACGCGCCGGCATGAAGAGCCCGGTATCGACGCCGCGCCCCACCACGCGCACCCCAGGGATGCCCTCGCCGGCGAGATCGGCGGCCAGCGCGGCGGTCGGCACCAGGGTTGCGCGCGCCCGACGGTGCAGCATGCGCAAATAGGCAGCAATGGCCGGCCGTAGCCAGCCGAAACCGTAATGCACGCTGTAGCGATCGAAATTGGTGTGAAAACCAGAGGTCACCGGAATGCCGAGGCGGCGGGCGACATTCACGGCCGACCAGCCGAGCGGGCCTTCCGTCACCACATGGACAAGATCCGGCCGTTGATGCCGCCACCGGCGGTGAAGATGCCTCCCAGCGGGCAGACCGAAGCGGACTTCCGGATAGCCCGGCAGCGGCAGGCCGCGCACCGCGATCACGTCGTCGGCAGCGATCTCGCCTTCGTCACGCTGACGCGGGCGCACGACGCTGACGCGGTGACCAAGTCGACGCAGGCCGTCGACCATGCGGCCGACAGTCATCGCCACACCGTTGACTTCGGGCGGGAAGGTTTCGGTGACGAAGGCGATGTTCAGCGTCACAGCGCCGCTCCGAGAATGACCGACAACCAGATCACCAGTACGTTGAGCAGGGCGATCAGCACGGCGGCACTGCCGATATCCTTGGCGCGCTTGGAGAGCGTGTGGCTTTCCAAGCCGATGCGATCGACCGCCGCCTCGATGGCGGAATTGAGCAGTTCGACAATCAACACCATCAGTACCGAACCGATCATCAGCGCGCGCCCGATCGCAGGCACCGGCAACAGGATGGCCGCCGGGATCAGCACGGCTGCCAGCCAGACCTCCTGTCGAAACGCATCTTCGCAGTCGTATGCCGCTTTCAGTCCGGCCAGCGAATAGACGAAGGCATTACGGATGCGCACGAGACCGGTCTTGCCCTTATACGGACTTTCCATGAGGTTCCTAACGATGAGCCTGAATCAGTTGCCGGTAAAGATCCGCCATACGGCCGGCCAGCGCCGTATCCGACCATTCCGCCGCGTAATCCCGCGCCGCCGCCGAAAGCGCCGGCCACCGTTCGCGGTGTTCAAAGTATTCCGCCATCGCACGCCCGAAGGCGGCCGGATCGTCCGGCGGTACGATGGCGCCGCGCAAGGGTGCCAGAATGTCGCGCGTCCCCATTTCAGCCAGCGCAATCGCCGGCAAACCCGCCGCCATCGCTTCCAGCAGTACCAGTCCTTGAGTCTCGGTACGCGAGGCAAACACGAAAGCGTCGGCAGCAGCGTAACAATCAGGCAATTCCGTATGGCGGTCGAGATAGCCCAGGAAACACACCTTGGCCGTGAGTCCCAACGCCCGCGTCTGACGGCGCAAATCCTCCATCGCCGGGCCTTCCCCGGTAATCAGCAGGCAGGCGTCGGGCACGCGCCGGACGACGGTTCTCATCGCTTCGACCAGAAAACCAATGTTCTTTTCGTGTGCCACCCTGCCGACAAAGAGCGCCACCGGGCGTTCCGGCTCGATACCGTGCCGGGCACGAAAGCCGGCGCGGTCGCCCTGGCCGAACTGGGCAAGCGGAATGCCGGTCGGCAACACATGCATGGGTGCGCGCACACCGTATTCGCAGAGTCGCTCACGCATTGCCGTCGAGGGCACCACCAGGGCATCCAGGGCGTTGCACTGGCGCCGTGACCAGGCGCGCGCCTGCGCCCGCAACAACCGCGCAGGCAGAAAAGGGGCGTAATGGCCGAGGTATTCCTCGAACAAGGTGTGATAGGTGGCCAGCACCGGGCGTCGCCAGCGGCGCGCCGCCGCCAGGCCGGCGTAGTGTGCCACGAAGGGAGTCTGCACGTGCAGCACGTCGCATTCGCGCGCCGCCGCGTCCACCGCGGCGTGCATAGCACGCCATTTCACCAGCCGGTCTTCCGGATCGCGCGGGATTCGTCTTCCCGGTACGCGCACGATCCAGTCATCCTGAGACTCGCTGCCATACTCGGGCGCAATCAGTCGGACTTCGACATCGTGTTCGGCAAGACGGCGGCGAAAGGTCTCGATCGAAGTCGACACCCCGTTGATGCGGGGAAAATAGACATCCGAGGCCATCACGACGCGCATTCGCCAACCTCCTCCGTCACCGGTGCCGGGAGCGACAGCAAGGTCGCGGCACCCCATTCGACAATCTCCAACCGGCCATCGTCGTGCTCGACCAGCGCGGTGCAGCTATCGACCCAATCGCCGCAATTGGCGTACGTCAACCCGCCCACCTCGCGCAGCGCCGCAGCGTGGATATGACCGCAGATGACACCGTCGAGGCCGCGCTGTCGAACCGCATGGATGACCGAATTCTCGAAATCGTTGATGAACTGCATGGCGGTTTTGACCTTGCGCTTGGCGTAACCGGCCAGCGACCAGTAACCAGCGCGTCCCAGGCGTCGCCGGCACCACGACAGGATCGTATTGACTCGCACCAGCCAGTTGTATGCCATGTCGCCCAGCACCGCGACCCAGCGGTGATAGCGCGTGACCTGATCGAACTCGTCGCCGTGCACGAGAAGAAATCGTCGTCCGTCAGCCATCTGATGCACATATTCGGCATGGACTTCAATGTCGCCGAATACGGTGCCAGCATATTCGCGCAGAGCTTCGTCGTGATTACCCGGGATGAAGATCACCCGTTCGCCATGACGGGCGCGGCGCAAGACCTTTTGCAGGACAGTATTGTGTTCAGACGTCCAGAAAATGCCGCGCGCCATGGCCCAAAAGTCGACAATATCACCGACCAGATAAACATGTTCGGCGGGATATTCGCGCAGAAATTCGAGGAGGCGACCCGCCTGACACGCCCGCGTGCCGAGGTGGATGTCCGAAAGAAAGATGCTGCGTACCCGAGGCATGACCGCCACGATATCGGGCCGATGTGGCGCCTCCGTGAAGCACGGGTTACGGTTTTGTTACAAGACGACGCGCGCAGCCGGAAAGCGGGCAGCAAAACGGCTACCCTTGCCCGGTGCGCTCTGAATGTCGAGGGTCGCCTGATGCCGCGACAAGGTGTGCTTGACAATGGCCAGCCCCAGGCCGGTGCCGCCGGTCTCGCGGGAACGGCCACGGTCCACACGGTAAAACCGCTCGGTCAGGCGTGGAATGTATTTCGGGTCAATGCCAATACCGTTGTCTTCGACGGCGAATTCGGCGGTCTTGCCTTCTGTTCGCCAGACGATGCGAATCCGCCCGCCTGCCGGCGTATAGCGAACCGCGTTCGACACAAGATTTCCCAAGGCGCTGGTGATCTCGAATTCCGAACCCAGCAGGTCGGCCTGCCCTTCGATGTCGAGCGCCAATGTATGGCGCCCGGCCGAAAGGGCCTCGCCGTCGCGCAACAGTTTCTGGCACAGCGCCAGCATGTCCACCCGCTCGGTTGCTGGCGGAGGCGGCGCCGATTCGAGATTGGAAAGCATCAGCAACTCTGCCAGCAGCCGCTGCATGCGGCCAGCCTGATCGGCCATCATGTCGAGATACTGGCGACGTTCCTCAGCGTCGAGATCTAGATCCTGCAAGGTTTCGACAAAGCCGGCGAGCACCGTGAGCGGGGTTCGCAATTCGTGCGAGACATTGGCGACAAAATCGCGCCGCATGGCGTCGACGCGCTCGCGCTCCGTGATGTCGCGCATCTGCAACATGCGACGTTCGCCATATTGCACCACGTTGAGCAGCAGGGTGCGGGCCTCATCGACCGGCGCGCGCATGGCAAAGGGCTTGCCAAACTGGGCCACCTGGAGATAGCTGACGAACTCCGGATGCCGCACCAGATTGGCGATAGGCTGACCAAGATCCGCCTCGCGGTCGAGGCCGAGCATGGTTTCTGCGGCACGATTGCACCATTCGATGCGCCCACTTGCATCCACGGTCACCAGGCCGTCGAGCAGCGCCTGCCCGGCAGCGTCATAATCATCGGCACGCCGGTTAGCGAGGTCGATTTGCGCCAGGCGGGCTCGTTCGTGCTTATAGAGCCGCACCAGCACGTCGCCCCAGGCACCCTTTCCGGCCTGATCCTGGTCGAGCGACGGCTGACGCGACCAGCGATCGAGGCGGGCAAAGAAATACAGATGATAGGCCAGTTGCAGCAGCACCGTGCCGGCAAAAACCGCCCAGCCGATTGCCGCGTCGGTCAGGAGACCCAGGGCAAGCGCCAGCACGGCGCAAATCAGGGTAATGACCAACGGCCCGACGAGGACAAACGGCATCCGCTCAGTTACCCCGGAAGCGATAGCCGGTGCCGCGTACGGTTTCGATGCGCTCGTGATGCCCGTAGGGTTCGAGTGCGGCACGAAGACGGCGGATATGCACGTCGACGGTGCGTTCCTCGATGAAAACATGGTCGCCCCAGACATCGTCGAGCAGTTGCGCGCGGGTATACACACGCTCCGGATGCGTCATGAAGAAAAAGAGCAAACGAAACTCGGTCGGACCCAGTTCGATATTCTGGTCGCCACTGGTGACGCGGTGCGTCGCCGGGTTGAGCTTGAGACCGCCGATGTTGATCGCCTCGCCAGCCAGGTGAGGTGAGCGGCGGCGCAGCACGGCGCGGACGCGGGCAACCATTTCCTTGGGCGAGAAGGGCTTGGTGATGTAGTCGTCAGCCCCCGCCTCCAGCCCCTGGATCTTATCTTCTTCATGCACCCGTGCCGTCAGCATGATGATCGGCAGTTCCTTGGTACGCTCGTCGGCGCGCAGCTTGCGGGCCAGGGCAATGCCCGACTGGCCGGGCAGCATCCAGTCGAGCATGACCAGATCGGGCAGTGCGGCGCGGATCACCGCGTCGCCTTCTTCGGCACTGGCAGCACGAGCCACCAGAAAACCGGCGTGTTTCAGGTTGACCGCCAGCAGTTCCTGAATCGCCGGCTCATCTTCGACGACCAGTATGGTGGGATTCACTCGCCTCTCTCCTTACCCGGATGACGAATGTCACGGCCTTCGACGAGATAGACGACCTGCTCCGCGATGTTTTTGGCATGATCGCCGATGCGCTCGATGGCGCGGGCGATCGTGATGACATCCAGCGAGCAGGTGATGGTGCGCGGATCTTCCATCATGTAAGTGACCAGTTGCCGCATGATGGCCTTGAACTCGCGGTCGATCTCGGCGTCGTCGCGGATCACCGCCAGCGCCTCTTCGGCGTCAACGCGGGCGAAAGAATCCAGCGCGCGGCGCAACATGACCATGGCCTCCTTGGCCAGGTGACCGACGTTGGCGGCATTCGAGACCATCGCCATCTGGCCGCGATCGTTGATGCGGCGCACGCCCTTGGCGATTTTCTTGGCCTCGTCGCCAGCCCGTTCGAGATTGGTGACGATCTTGCTGACCGACATGATCAGGCGCAGGTCGGAAGCGGCCGGCTGGCGCTTGGCGATGACGTGGATACAGGCATCGTCGATTTCGATCTCGTACTCATTCACCTTGCCGTCGGTCTCGATCACCGCCGTGACCAGGGCCATGTCGGCTTCCAGATAGGCATTGGCCGCTTGCAGCACCTGCGCTTCGACCAGGCCGCCCATTTGCAGCACGCGGGTGCGCAGGCCTTCGAGGTCTTCGTCGAACTGGCGTGAAACGTGTGCGTTGTCGTTCATTCTGTTCTCCAATCAGCCCATCCGGCCGGTGATGTAGTCTTCGGTGCGCTTGTCCTGCGGCTTGATGAATATGTCGTCAGTCTTGCCGAATTCGACCAGTTCGCCAAGATACATGTAAGCGGTGAAGTCGGACACGCGGGCCGCCTGTTGCATGTTGTGTGTGACGATGACGATGGTGAATTCCTTCTTCAACTCGTTCACCAGTTCCTCGATACGCATGGTTGAGATCGGGTCCAGCGCCGAGGTCGGTTCGTCGAGCAGCAGCACACGCGGCTTCACCGCGACGCCGCGGGCGATGCACAGACGCTGCTGCTGACCACCGGAAAGGCTGGTGCCCTGCCGGTTGAGCTTATCCTTGACCTCGTCCCACAGCGCCGCCTTGGTCAGCGCCCATTCGACACGGTCATCCATCTCGATGCGCGAGAGCTTTTCATGCATGCGCACACCGAATGCAATATTTTCGTAAATGGTCATCGGAAAAGGCGTCGGCTTCTGGAAGACCATGCCGACCTTGGCGCGCAGTTCGATCGTATCGACATCGTCGGCCAGCACATTGACCCCGTCGATCAGTAGGTCGCCGTCGGCACGCTGTCCGGGGTAGAGGTCGTACATGCGGTTGATGGTGCGGAGCAGGGTCGACTTGCCGCAACCAGACGGACCGATGAAGGCCGTGACGGTGTTGCGATACACATCGAGATTGATGTTCTTCAGCGCGTGCGTTTGGCCGTAGTAGAAGTTGAGCGCACGCATCGTGATTTGCGGGCTCAGTTCGGCGGGATTCAGCGAAGGCATGATGGAGACTCCGGTTTATTGCGTAGCGGATTTGCGGAACAGCACGCGAGCCACGATGTTGAGGAGAAGCACGCCGAGCGTGATCAGGAAGACACCCGCCCAGGCCAGCTCCTGCCAGTTTTCGTAGGGGCTCATGGCGAACTGGAAAATGACCATCGGCAGGTTCGACATCGGTTTGCCGAGGTCGAGGCTCCAGAACTGGTTGTTCAGCGCGGTAAAGAGCAGCGGCGCGGTTTCGCCGGAGATGCGGGCAAGCGCCAGCAGGGCACCGGTGACAATGCCGGTCTTGGCAGCGCGCAGCGTGATCATCACGATCACCTTCCACTGAGGTGCGCCCAGCGCGTAGGCCGCTTCGCGCAGGGTATTGGGCACCAGCACCAGCATGTCTTCCGTGGTACGGATCACCACCGGCAGCACCAGCAGCGCAAGCGCCACCGCCCCGGCCATACCGGAGAACTCTCCGACCCGCGCCACATAGATGGCATAGACGAAGAGACCGATGACGATAGAAGGGGCGGACAGCAAAATGTCGTTCAGAAAGCGGGTGACCTTGCCCAGCGTGGTACGGCGACCATATTCGGCCAGATAGATGCCCGCCAGCACCGCAACGGGCGTGCCGATCAGCATCGCCAGCGAGACCATCAGCGCGCTGCCGGCAATGGCGTTTTTCAGGCCGCCACCGACATCGCCCGGCGGTGGCGTCATTTCCGTGAAGAGGTTCAGCGTCATGGCGCCGACCCCCTTTTCGAAGACCATCACCAAAATCCAGATGAGCCAGACGAGACCGAATGCAATGGCCGCCAGCGAGTAACCCAGCGCGATGACGTTGATCAGTTTTCTGCGTTGTACGAGATTCATGACGCGGCCTCAGCTCGTCGTTCCGGCTTTCTTCTCCAGAGAGAAGAGCAGCAGCTTGGAGAAAGACAGGACGACGAAAGTGATGAAAAACAGCACCAGCCCCAGTTCGATCAGGGCCGAGGTGTAGAGGGGGGAGGTCGCTTCGGCGAACTCGTTGGCCAGCGCCGAGGCAATCGAGTTGCCCGGCATGAACAGCGAGAAACTGTCGAGCACGCTGGTATTGCCAATAATGAAGGTCACTGCCATCGTCTCGCCCAGCGCGCGGCCGAGGCCGAGCATGGTGCCACCGATGACGCCGACGCGGGTATAGGGCAGGACGACGTTCCAGACCACTTCCCAGGTCGTGCCGCCCAGGCCGTAGCACGACTCCTTAAGCATCGCCGGGGTCAGCTCGAACACATCGCGCATCACCGAGGTGATGAAGGGGATGATCATGATCGCCAGAATGATGCCGGCGGCGAGAATGCCGATACCGATGGGCGGGCCGGCGAAGAGCTTGCCGATCAGCGGAACCTGGCCCAGCGTCTTGGCCAGCCAGGGCTGCACGGTGCTGGCAAACACCGGCGAAAAGACCAGCAGACCCCACATGCCATAGACGATACTGGGAATGCCGGCGAGCAATTCGATGGCGATGCCGAGCGGGCGACGCAACCAGGCTGGCGAGAGTTCGGTGAGGAAGAGCGCGATGCCGAAACTGATCGGCAGTGCGATGGCCACCGCGATGAAGGCAGTGATCAGCGTGCCATACATCGGCCCGAGACCGCCAAAGCGGTCCGCGGGCGGGTTCCATTCGCTGCTCGCGAAAAACCCCCAGCCGAAGGCCTTGATCGAGGGCCAGGCGCCTATGGTCAGCGAGACGATGATGCCAACCAGCAGCAACAGGGTCAGCGTCGCCATCGCCCGGGTCAAGTTACGGAACAGCATGTCCGCAAACCGGTTTTTCGCGGTTTTGGCGGCGCGTGCGTTCTTTTCAGAATTTGTGACCATTTTGTGACAGTCCGGCTTCCGTCCAAAAAACACCCCTCAAGCTTGCGCCGAGGGGTGTGCGTAGCGATCGGGGCTTACTTGCCAGCCGTGAATACCGGCTTGCCAGCAGCGTCCTTGACGTTTGTCCAGGAGTTGTGGATCAACTTGATCAGGCTTTCCGGCAGGGCGACATAGTCGAGATCGTCGGCCATCTTGCCACCGTTCATGTACGCCCACTCAAAGAACTTCAGCACCTCGGCGCCCTGCGCTGGCTTGTCCTGCAATTTGTGCACCAGGATGAAGGTCGCGCCGGTGATCGGCCAGGCTTCCTTGCCAGCCTGCTCGGTCAGTATTTCGTAGAAAGCGGACTTGCTCCAGTCGGCACCCGCAGCGGCGGCCTTGAAGGTCTTGTCGTCCGGCTCGGCATAATGACCAGCGGCGTTCTTGAGCTGCGCATAGGTCATCTTGTTTTGCTTGACGTAAGCATATTCGACATAGCCGATGGCACCGTTGATACGCTGCACGAACGAAGCCACGCCTTCATTGCCCTTACCGCCCATGCCGGTCGGCCATTGCACGGCCGTGCCTTCGCCCACCTTCTGTTTCCACTCCGGGCTGACCTTGGAGAGATAGTTGGTGAAAAGGAAGCTGGTGCCGGAGCCATCGGCACGGCGCACGACGGCGATCGGCAGATCGGGCAGTACCACGCCCGGGTTCAGGTCGGCGATGGCCTTTTCGTTCCACTTGACGATCTTGCCGAGGTAGATGTCGGCCAGCAGGGCGCCGGTAAACTTCAGCTGACCCGGCTTGATGCCTTGCAGGTTGACCACGGGCACCACGCCGCCGATCACGGTTGGGAACTGCACGAGGCCGTTCTTATCCAGCTCTTCCTGCTTCAACGGCATATCGGAGGCGCCGAAATCGACAGTCTTGGCGGTGATCTGCTTGATGCCGCCACCGGAACCGATGGATTGATAGTTGATCTTGTTGCCCGTGGCCTTCTGGTATGCGTCCGCCCACTTGGAGTAGATCGGAGCGGGGAAGGTGGCGCCGGCGCCGGTAATCTCGGCAGCCTGGACAGTGGCGAAAGCAGCGCTGGTGGCGGCAGCCAGCAGCACGGCGCGGAAAATTCTGGAAGCGTTCATTTCACGTTCTCCATGTAGTGGAGCCTGTAGTCTAAGACCCGATTGTTACAGAAACGTGACAGTTTTCGCCGCCGCCCAGGGAGCTGCCGCGCGCGTGCTATGAGGTGGAATGATAGCCAGTCACCCGCTCCACCTCGCACTTCGATCCCAGAATGACTGGCACACGCTGGTGCAGTTTCTGCGGCACGATCTCCAGAATACGCTCGCGCCCGGTGGTCGCCGCGCCCCCAGCCTGCTCGACCAGCATGGCCATCGGGTTGGCCTCGTACATCAGGCGCAGCTTGCCGCCCTTTTCTGCCGTCTTGGCGTCCAACGGGTACATGAAGACGCCGCCGCGCGTCAGAATGCGGTGCACATCGGCCACCATCGAAGCCACCCAGCGCATGTTGAAATCCTTGCTGCGCGCGCCGGTCTTGCCCGCCAGCAACTCCGCCACATAACGCTGCACCGGCGGCTCCCAATGGCGCTGGTTGGACATGTTGATGGCAAACTCCGCCGTCTCTTCCGGCACCGTAACCTCGTCGCGCGTCAGGATGAAGGTGCCGTATTCCCGATCCAGCGTAAACATCACCACGCCATCGCCCACAGTCAGCACCAGCAACGTCGAGGGGCCGTAGATCGCGTAGCCCGCCACCACCTGCCGCGTGCCCGGCTGGAGAAAAGCGCGCTCGACCGCCTCCGGCGTGGACATGTCGGCGCCTTCCGGGCACTTCAGCACCGAAAAAATGGTGCCGACCGAAACATTGACATCGATGTTGGAGGAGCCATCGAGCGGATCGAACAGCAGCAGGTATTCGCCCTGCGGGTAGCGATTGGGGATCAGATGCGGCAGCTCCATCTCTTCCGACGCCATGGCCGCAAGATGCCCTCCCCATTCGTTGGCTTCAAGCAGAATCTCGTTCGAGAGCACATCCAGCTTCTTCTGCGCCTCGCCCTGCACGTTGTCGCTGCCGGCATCGCCCAGCACGCCGCCCAGACCGCCCTTGCCGATGGCGATGGAAATGGCCTTGCAGGCGCGGGAAACAATCTCGATCAGCAACTTGAGATCGGCGTTGATGATGCCTTTGTCGCGCTGTTTTTCGATAAGGTAACGAGCAAGGGTGATGCGGCGCATGACGGACTCCTTGGGGGGGAATGAATCGTTGTGGTGATGACGCCCGATTCTACTCCAGCGCATCAAATGCCTGACCGTGGCCGACGATTTCAGTCACGAATGTGTCGATATCGCCGCCGACTACGGCATTTCTAACCAGTACGTCACGCGCCTGCTGGATCAGGCCGCCACCTTCCGGGGCTATCCGCTAGCGGTGCGTACTGACAACGGTCCGGAATTCACCAGTCGGGCATTCATGGCGTGGGCACAGAAACATGGCATTCGCCACCTCCTGATCCAGCCTGGACGGCCGATGCAGAACGGCTACATCGAGAGCTTCAATGGCAAATTCCGCGACGAATGCCTGCTGAACGAGCACTGGTTCGAGACTCTCGCCGAAGCCCGAACGACCATCGCCGCCTGGCGCCAGGACTACAACGAAGTGCGTCCGCATAGCAGTTGTGGCCGGGTACCACCCGCCAAGTTCGCTGCACAGCATCGGCAGCATGCTGCCGATGCTGTGCAGCCCCGCAACATTTCGATTAACCTTGTTCCCGGACTTCCTGCCGAATAACTGGTATGGCTACAGGGGGCATGTCAGTCCGCAGATCATGCCGCGTTGCTCGACCGCTCTCCAATTGTCATCAGCTACGGCCATTTTGAATACACGCTTGGCCAAATCAACTGCAACGGTAGTAGCATGCGCTTCGGACTCCTTTCGTGGAAGACCGATACCCCGTCCCCACGTGAGCACCGGTTGCGCCTATCGGGCGCTCAACAGACGGGGGAATCCATCCCATCAGGCAGGTCCCCGGAAATACTCACTATTCGAAAGGATATACATTGTATGGTTTCGACCCCACTAATTGATTTCAAAGTTCCGGTTCGAGCAAAGCTATCGGCGTTATGGGCGGCGTTGATGTTCTGCTACGTCTACGGCGACTACTTCGGCCTGTATGTCCCGGGCAAACTTAGCGGAATGATCAACGGCGACGGTCCAATCGGACCCGTGAGCCAAAGTACACTCGTCGTCACATCCATTCTGCTCGCTGTCCCCGGCCTCATGGTGTTTCTCTCGCTCGTTTTGCCGGCAGCCTTTTGCCGCTGGGGCAACATCTTGCTCGGAGCACTCTACATTGCCGTCATGGCGCTTACCATGCCCGGCGCGTGGAGCTTCTACCAGTTGCTCGGCGTCATAGAAATAGGCGTTGGACTGCTCACAGTTTGGTATGCATGGAACTGGCCTCGGCAAGACCACACACACACCGGAAGTGAGCTATAGGGGCTGTCACGGTAGCTGATTCATGTTGATACATCCTGAAATTTGGATATAAGTTATGAAGCGGCGAATGCTGAGAAATGAACAGTCAGTGATTGCGGGCAGGTCATCGATAACCGATCGTTCGTTAAAACGGTGCTATACACTGCATGGTTGGTAACGACACAGAAGATATGATTCAGCAAAAATCTGAAACCACCCTTACTGCCCGCTTGCTTGCTGTACTAATTTCAGTCGTACTTGCTTCCTTAGGCGCTTGGGTTGTCATTGATGGTCATGCGCCGGGAAGATTTACGCGTTTTGGGTTCTCCGAAGCCCTCTATGGAGAGAAAGCAGTAGGGTTCGGATCGGTCCTGATTTTGCTTGGATGTTTGCCGCTATTGCTTTTTTGCAAGACTTCTCACCAAGCGACAATTTTTGGTTCGGCACTCGGCCTCGTTACCGTTGCTGTAGTTTTTGCGACAGCCTACGCGTAGGCCACATCCAAAGTAAATATCCGTACTCCCTCCTATATTGCGCAACATGCAAGCGCCTCATCGCTCGGAAATGAGCCGCAGTTCTTGACGATTTTCAGGCTCGCGAACCCACTCAACCGCATTGGCCGTCCTTAGAACCTTCGTCAGGCCGCACTGTCAACCCGTCGTCACCGGATCTTGTTTGTCATGCGCCTTTTTTAGGACTTGCTGGAGACTGCACATGAGAACCGTTTTTATCTTAGTGTCCGGGTTGCTGATATTTGGCGGACTCTTTTTCTACAGCCGGCTGTTCATTCAACACTTTCCAGGCGCGGTTGCCATGGCAACGTATAGCTTCGTGGCAATATGGTTCGCAGCTACCGCCTTTAACATGTGGGTTGGCGTCCATTACGCTGGGTACTCGCTGCGTGAAGAGTTGCCAATCATGCTGTTGCTCTTTGCCGTCCCAGTTGCCGTCGCGCTGGTCTTCCGCTGGAAGTTTGCGTAAAAGTTGCTATCAAGTAAAACCTGTACGTGGGGAATGTAACCAATGGGGAAAACACGACTTGAGGCATTCAGCGACGGTGTGCTGGCGATCATTATCACGATCATGGTTCTCGAACTGAAAGTGCCTCATGGCGACACATTTGAAGCGCTTGTGCCACTGATCCCGGTATTTTTGAGTTATGTGTTGAGTTTCGTATATGTCGGTATCTACTGGAACAACCACCACCATATGCTACATACCGCGAACCATGTAACAGGCGCAGTCTTATGGGCAAACCTGCATTTGCTGTTCTGGCTATCTCTCCTCCCTTTTGCCACGGGATGGATGGGTGAAAATCACTTTGCCCCACTTCCTACGGCCTTCTACGGTGTTGTGCTGCTGGCCGCGGCCATTGCCTACTGGCTCTTACAACAGGCAATTATTGCAACACAAGGTAACTCGTCGGTGCTTCGTCGCGCTGTGGGAAACGACTGGAAGGGCAAGCTATCGCCCGTCCTTTACCTGTTCGCTATTTTATTGACCTTAGTCGCTGCGTGGGCGGCGCAGCTTGTGTTTGCATTTGTGGCGTTGCTCTGGCTGATCCCGGATCGCCGCATCGAGCGAGTTCTCGACCAAAATGTTTAGCCGTCGCTCAATCTCGCCCTCTTCGTTCGCTGGACGCCACCTTGCGTCTTCGAATCTTTCCATTCGTCATAGCACGTTGCAAGCCAGGAGACTGAAATGATCTACAAAGGTAGTTGTCACTGCGGCATGATTGCGTTCGAGGTTGAAGGCGAGATCACGGAGGCAACGGCATGTAATTGCTCAATTTGTGCCCGCAAAGGTTCGCTCCTTTGGTTTGTACCTCGCGACAAGCTTCATCTGCTCACACCCGAAGAGTCCGCAAGCACTTACACCTTCAACAAGCACATTGTCAAACATCGTTTCTGCCCAAAGTGCGGCATCCATCCTTATGGCGAGGGCGTTGATCCTAAGGGTAACCGCATGGCCGCCATCAACATTCGTTGTCTTGACGGCTTCGACTTCGCTTCTATCCCGGTCCAAAACTTCGACGGCCGTTCAATGTGAACGCAGCAATGTCTAGGCGGATCTTAAACCAGGGCCTTAACACTTGAGTCTTACAGTACGCATCGCTCGCCCGGTCAGCGCCTTGCAGCACTCCGCCTCGATGTACATCGAGGCACTTGGCTTCATGGAAATAGGACGCTTTGAAGACCATGCGGGTTTCGACGGCATCATCCTTGGCCGGCCAGACGAAAACTGGCATGTCGAGTTCACTTACTGCCGTTCCCACCCCGTCTTGCCCACACCGACACCTGAGGATCTCTTAGTGTTCTATGTACCGGTTGAGGATGAGTGGTTCCGCATTTGCACTGCGCTGTTGGAAGCCGGGTTTGTGGAAACCCCGGCCTTCAATCCCTATTGGCAAGTGCGAGGTCGCACTTTTGCAGACCCAGACGGGTATCGTGTGGTTATTCAAAACGCATCGTGGGGTTAGGCGTGTCGCGAAGCGCCGCCAATGAGCGCTCGCATGATCGCGAAAAGGGATGCCCCCATTCCACTGATCTGCACGACCGGCGCGCCGAATAGATTCCTGTAGGCTGCTTCCAACATTCCAGCAACACATCACCTTGCAATTCCGGGGAAATCCATAGATATTCGTCAGGCAACACACTAAGACCAATATGAAGACCAATACACCTGTCGTCACGCTTCGCGAGATTACTGCTGACACCGTGATTCCGGTGGTCCTGCTGAGCGTTGGCGACCAGCAGCAGGATTTCGTCTCCCCCAATGCGATCTCGCTTGCGCAGGCGCTGTTTTCCCCAGAGGCGTGGTACCGGGCGATCTACGCTGATGACGAACTCGCGGGATTTGTCATGCTCGCAGATCACTCGTTGAAAAACCCCAGGCCGGACACGCCCAGCATCGGTGTCTGGCGCTTCATGATTGACGCCAGGTTCCAGGGCCGCGGCATTGGTCGCTCCGCCATGCAACAGGTTATCCAGCACGCACGAAGCAAGCGGATCTTCAATTCGCTCGAGCTTTCCTACGTACCTGGTCCCGGTTGTCCAGAGCCGTTTTATCTCGCACTCGGTTTCCGTCACACTGGGCGTATGGACGGCAACGAAGTTGTGCTCGAGCTTACCCTTAGCCAAGATGCCACTTAACGTATTGGGTATTGGCAAGAACTTCGGGGAGTCGGGCAAGGTCGAATCATCATGTCTTCCGCCACCCCACCTCTCTTTTTTACCGATGCCACCGCACTGCGCGGATGGTTCGCCGAACACGCTGCTGTTGCGACGGAACTGATGGTCGGATTCTTCAAGACGCACACCGGTCAGGCTGCACTGACCTGGCCACAGGCCGTCGACGAGGCCCTGTGTTTCGGCTGGATTGACGGCGTACGGACGCGTATTGACGAAAACCGCTACAAGATCCGCTTTTCACCCCGCCAGCCCCGGTCGCGCTGGAGTACGCTCAATATCAACCGCATTCCCGAATTGGAAGCGGCAGGCAAAATGACAGACGCTGGACGCGCCGTTTTCGCGCAACGTATTGCGGCGCGCTCGCAAACCGCATCGTACGAACAGTCGGCGCCGGCTGAATTGTCAGCAGAAGAGATTGCCGAATTCCGACAGAACCCGGTCGCGTGGGCGTTCTACGAAAGACTCCCGGCGGGCTATCGGCACAAGGCGAATTGGTATGTCGTGAGCGCCAAACGCCCTGTCACGCGCGAGAAACGCTTTCTTGCACTCATTCAGGCGAGTGCGGAAGGCCGGCGCGAACATGAATGGAAGACCAAGCCACCGGCCTGAGCCAAGAGCCGTTTCCGTTTTCGACTGCCCATCTGTAACCTCTCCTTCGATCCGCATGCCATCAAGCCCTGATTTCCCCTCTCCGACACCCGTTGTCAGCGCAGCGGTGCCGGAAACCTCCTTCCTCGGCGCTTACGGCAGACAGGGCGCATTTACGGACTGCTACGAAACCACGTTGCCATGCGACGTGTCGCTGCCCGCGCTGATTGAGGCTTTCTACACTACTCGGCTGTTCAAACTTGAACGCTGGCTGCTCGCCCAGGCTCTCCGTCTCAAATCGACCGACGAGCAGGCCGCGGCATTGGCCGGATCGCGCACCGACCGGTTTTCGGCGTGGAAGGTGGAACAACGCTCGGCGACCGAAATTCTGCTCGATGCGGGTCAAACCCGATCCTGGCTCTGCGTCAGGCCGCGCGATGGCGCTTCGCCCGCCACTACGCTGTTTTTTGGTTCAGCGGTGATCCCCATGCGGCCGGACGGTGGCTTTGGAGTGGCGTTTCACGCCCTACTGGGCTTTCATCAACTGTATTCCCGCCTGTTGCTGAAGGCGGCGGCACGGCGCGTTCACACGCTGAGCGCCAACAAAGGTTTGTGATGGTCACCCGCGACGATGTCGTCTTCCTTGCGATCGCATTGTTCGGCGAGACCGGGGCGCCCCAGGTGCTCGCCCTGTTGAGCGAATACGGCCAGGAAGCGCACGAACCCGAGATCAACCGCGTGCACCTCGCCATTCTGCAAGTCAGCGAAGGCAAATCCACTCGCCTGCCTTACTTCGTGAAATGCGCCAAGATCGACTACCGGGATGTACTGACCGGCGCCCGCCTGCCGCCCATGAGCGAGGCGGAGGAAGCGGCCTGGCAGGCCGCAGCTGATCGTCGTTTGGCGGGTTGGAACCGGCGCTGAAGCCCATCGCCGGAACCGGGAAATGGCCCCCGGTTCGGAGATCTGTTGGCCCGCTCTGTGAACGCTAAACCCCGAAATCGCTCACCTTGACGGGGTAACAACGTCCCTTCAGTTCTGCGCTGACGGCCAATCCTCTCTTAGGCGACTCCCGCCACCAGATCCCTGCGCGGACGCCAGAGCCAGAGCAGCACAGCGATCAAGAGAGCATTGAACATCGGGAATCCGGACAGCGTGATCGAGACCGTCCCGGCCAGCGTGTAAAAAATGCCCACCGCGAGGTCGATGATCTGAATCATGATCATGTTTGCAATCCAGAAACGATGCTTTTCCGGTGCCCGTGCGATGACGAACATTCCGACGCCGTAGGCGAGAAAACGTGCAGCGAGCATCCCGAATGGATAATTGATGTCTTCCATCGGAACGCTGTGTCCCATGGCGTGGAGGAACTCATGTGGCGCGACGAGATACAGGACGCCGAGTACAATCTGAACGACGCCGACGATCATCAGGAACACCTTGAGCTTCATGTCGAACCCTTTGCGATAGTGAATGGAGCGGCGGATGTTGACATGCCGCAATCGGCGTCACAAGAACGCACCAAATGGGTAGCGACTTACCGAATGGATAGCCATGCGCAACGACCGCCCTTTGCCCGAAGCCTGCTCCACCGAATGTCCGGTGCGGGAGACCGCAAAAATTGTCGAACACAAATGGGCGACCCTGATCATTCGCGATTTGCTGTCCGGGAAAAAGCGCTTTTCCGAACTGGAACGCTCCCTGGATTCGATCAGCCCCAAAATCCTCAGCGAACGTCTCAGGGCACTGGAATCGTTGGGACTGGTTCATCGTACTGTGTACCCGACTGTTCCTCCCATGACCGAATACACGTTAACCGCAACGGGCAGGGCGTTTGAAAAAGTCATTCTGGCGATGGCAGATTTCGGCGCCTTGCTGCTCAATCGCGAACAACCTGCCGAATGAGCATGATTTCTCACCACGCCAGTTGATACACACGAGCGGATTGCGAACCTGGTCCTTGGAACAGGCGCCCGCTCCCGCATGCTTGACGGCACTGCCGGAAACCCGAATCATCCGCGAACGTGGCAGCATCAAATCGCGGTTAAACGGAGGCCACATGGAAACACGCGAACGGCGATACTGGTTCCCTGCCAAGCGGCGGGGTTGGGGCTGTGGCCTGCCCACGGCGTGGCAAGGCAAAGCGGTGCTCGCGGTCTACTTCACTCTGGCGATCTCGGGCGCGTTCGCCTTTTTGCCGACCCACGGCAAGGCTGATTTCCTAGCCTACATTGCCCTGCTAACGGCCATTCTTCTGGGAGTGTGCTGGCTGAAGGGTGAGCCGCCTCGCTGGCGTTGGGAAAACGAATGAATGGCGTCGCCCGGCATGCTAACGCCTTGCGCGCCCTCGCGGTTTTGGCATTCTGCCTGTGTACCTCGCTCGTGCACGCTCAAACGCTTGCCTTGACATTCGACGACGGACTCGACCCGGACCGCCAACCGCAAGCCGCAATCTGGAACCAACAACTGCTGGATGGCCTCGCGGCTGCCCGCCTCACCGCGATGATCTTTCCGACGCTGACCAAGACAGGCAGCGTAGCCGGTCGAGCACTGGTGGCGGACTGGTCGCGTGCCGGCCACGACGTCGGCAACCACACTTCGCGCCACCGCAACCTTGCTTCCAAAAAACTGACGCTGGCCGAATTCATTGCCGACGTGGTCGAGGCGGATCAAGCTTTCAACGCTCTCCCGACCTGGCGTCCCATGCTGCGCTTTCCCTATCTGAAGGAAGGCGACACGGCCGAAAAACGCGACGGCATGCGCGCCTGGTTGCGTGAGCATGGCTATCGTCCGGCCCCGGTATCCATCGACACCAGCGACTGGTATTTCAACGACCTCTGGCTGGCGCTGGATCAACCAGGCGACACAGACCGGCGGACGGCCTTGCAGCGAGCATATGTCGCCCATCTGCTGACGCGCGCCGACTATTACGATCAATTGGCGCGGCGCACGCTGAACAGGAGTCCGCTGCATGTGATGCTGTTGCACGTCAACGCGATCAATGCCGCCACCATCGCGCAAATCGCCGACGCTTTCCGGGCTCGCGGCTGGATGTTCGTCTCGCCCGCAAAAGCGTTTGCCGACCCGCTCTACCGCGCGACGCCCAACACGCTCCCTGCCGGCGAAAGCGTTGTCTGGGCGCTGGCGAAGGAGGCCGGCGAACCGGCTCTGCGCTACCCGGCCGAAGACGCGATCTATGAGGAACCGCCGCTGCGCGCCCAAGGTCTGTTGCCGGAGGCAGCCCGGTGAGTCGCGTTGCTCTCCACCGCGCCGCGACTATCGACAACCTGCCTGCCCAGCCCCAACTGATCGAGATACCATGACAGCACCGTTCCACATTGCCCTGGAATCCCCCTCCCAGCCGGAAATCATCGCCCTGATCGAAGCGCTGGATGCCTACACAAAACCGCTCTACCCCGCCGAGAGTCACTATGGCATAGACATCGCCGCACTCAGCGCTGTGAACGTGCTGTTCGCGGTCGCACGTGCCGCCGACGGACGCGCCGTGGCCTGTGGCGGCCTGGCAATCGGGCCTCACTATGGCGAGTTGAAGCGCATCTACACGCAGCCGGAATTTCGCGGGCAGGGTATCGCCGCAGGAATACTCGGCTTTCTGGAAACCGAGGCAAAACAGCGGGGCTGCCGGCGCTTCACTCTGGAGACCGGTTATCGCCAACCCGAAGCCATCGCGCTCTACGAACGCTTCGGCTATCGCCGGTGCGGGCCGTTCGGTGACTATCCGGACGACCCCAACAGTGTCTTCATGAGCAAGGACTGAATTGAGTACCGCCGAAAACGTTGCACCCCGACGCCGCCCACCGATTCTTGCGCAGGCGCTCGCCGCAACATATCTGCTCGCCCTGGCGGGGGTGCTCGGCACCGTCTTCGCGTTGTGGCGCACCTACTGCGAAGGATTCGGGTGTACAGGACTGGGCATTGCCTGGATGGCGTGGGCGGCCTGTCTGTATCTGCCGACGCTGGCGGCCGGTCTCTGGTCGCGCGCGTGTCCGTCATCGCTCACGCCGCTCGCCGGCGCCGTCCGTGCCTGCCTCGTCGTGCAGATGCTGATCGGCTGCGCCCTCGCCATCCGGTGGGCGGCGCACGCCTTCGTTTAGCTGTCTGCCCAAACGTGAGACGATTACATTCCGTCCCCTCCCGGAGGCTCGCACGACATGCGCCGATTTGACGATCACCCTCGCCCCTATCTCCGCGCTGGCGGGTTGGCCTATCTGGTCATCATCCTGCTCGGCCTGTTTGGCGAAACACTGGTGCGCGGCACGCTGATCGTGCCGGGCGATGGATTGGCGACCGCCGCCGCCATTGCCGGAGCGCCGGGGCTATGGCGCGCCGGTCTAGCCGGCGATCTGCTCATGCATGTTCTCGACGTTCCGCTCATCGTAATGTTTTACTTGTTGCTTCGCCCGGTCAGCCGCCCGCTGGCGCTGGCCGCCACCGCTTTCAATCTGGTCCAGACCGCCGTGCTGGTAGCCAACAAGCAGACCTTGCTCGCACCTCTGCTACTGGCCACCGCCACCGGCCCGAGCGCCCTGCCGCCGGACGTGCTCGCGCCACTGACCCTGACCGCGCTCAATCTGCATGGCCTGGGCTTTGGTGTCGGATTGATTTTCTTCGGTGTCACCTGCCTGATCCGCGGCGCGCTCATCGTCCGCGCGCCCTATTTGCCGAGCACGCTCGGCTGGCTGTTGGGCGCCGCAGGCGTCAGTTATCTCGTGAACAGCCTGGCGCTTCTGCTCGCCCCACCGCTGGCCGCCGTGCTTTTTCCGTGGGTGCTGTTCCCGGCACTGGTCGGTGAAGGCGCCCTGAGCCTGTGGCTGCTTGTCCGTGGCATCGATGTCGATGCCTGGGCAAGGTTTGGCAAAACAGTCGGGCAAAGAGGCAATCGGTGATCTTCCGTATTGGCCATCTGACCGCACTCTGGCTAGCCTTGCTGGTCACCAGCGGCACACATGCCCGGAGCGTCATGATCGAGCGCGCCGACTGGGGCACCCATTTCGACGAGTGCCAAGTCTCCGGCACCATTGCCGTACTGGACGAACGCCGCGCCGATCCCGTGCCGATGGTCTCCGACCGGGCGCGGGCGCTCAAGCGCTATTCGCCCGCCTCCACCTACAAGATTCCACACACGCTGTTTGCCCTCGAAGCCGGCGCCGTCCGCGACGAATTCGAGGTCTTCAAGTGGGATGGCGTGCCGCGCGGGTTTCCCGGCCATAACCAGGATCAGAACCTGCGTTCGGCGATGCGCGTCTCGGCGGTCTGGGTCTACGAGATTTTCGCGGGCCGCATTGGCGAAGCCGCCGCCCGGCGCTATCTGAAGCGGGCAGATTATGGCAACGCGCAGGCAGGCACGGGGATTTACTGGCTCGAAGGCCGCCTCGAAATTTCCGCGCTGGAACAGATCGCCTTTCTCAAAAAGCTGTACCGCAACGAATTACCGTTTCAATTGGCACACCAGCGCCTGGTCAAGGACCTGATGATCGTCGAAGCCGGGCGCAACTGGATACTGCGCGCCAAAACCGGCTGGGAGGGACGTTTCGGCTGGTGGGTGGGCTGGGTGGAATGGCCGACCGGCCCGGTGTTTTTCGCACTCAATATCGACACGCCTCGCCGGGGCGACGATCTGTTCAAACGCGAGGCCATCGCGCGGGCGGTATTGCGCACCCTCGAGGCACTGCCTGCCGACGACGCCAGAACGTGTGCTCCATGAAACGACAGTGGCGTGTTCTCCTGCCTGGTGCCGCCCTGGTGGTCTCTCAAGCGCACTTGGCGTGGATGCTGCACACGCTGACGCCCAGCGTGATCGCGCTGCAACTCAGCTTCGACGTCGACACATTCTGGCGCATTCTGGCGGCCTGGGGTGAACCCGGTCAGGCGGCGTATCGCGCCCATTTCGTGTTCGACACCCTGCATCCGTTCATCTATGGCGCCTTTGGCATCGCCGTGGCGAGAGAAACCACCCTGTTCGCCCACCTGGGCTCGGCGTTTCGCCGCGTACTCGACACGGCCTTGCCCGTCGCCGCCACTTTCGATCTCGCTGAAAACGCCCTGCATCTCCGGCTATTGGCCCATCCGCCGGGTTTCGCCGACGGGCTGGTACCACTCGCCGCGCTGTGCTCGTCGATCAAGTGGGGGCTGGTCTGCCTGTTCGCCGCCATGTTCGCGTGGCAGTGTGGGCGGCGCCTGTGGCATGCAACGGCGAGCCGAAGGCGGCCATCTCCTTGCGGGAAACCCACGACGTGATCCACCGGAGAAAGATGTTCGCGACGCTGGCGCTGGCGCTCGCCTCAACCGCCTGGGCAGCCGGGGGCGATGCCCGGATGCGCCAGCTGGGCCGGGTGGTGGATCGTCATGCCGGCTTTGCGCACATGACCCGAGGAGTCAATGTGTGCACCGTTTTTGCCCTGAGGCACGCGGTCGACGAGCGGGATATTCCGGTTCTTGGCCGCATGGCGGCGTCTTCGAACAACCGGCACCGCCTCGCCGCCGCGTACGTGCTGACGCAAATGGGCGACGCTGGGGTGAGCGAGTTACGGGCGCATGGCGAGCGCCTCGGTCCGGTGGAAATCGAACAGATGTTGACCAACCGCGATCAATTGCGCGAAGCGCTGACACGCGAGCCCTCGCCGGGCTGCCGGTAGAATGCCGGTTTGCGCCACACCCGAGGACCTATGCCACCCACTGCTCCCAACGCCTCCACGCCTCCACGCGTGCTGGTCAGCGCCTGTCTGCTCGGTCACACGGTCCGCTACGACGGCGGCCATTGCGCGAACATGCATGCAATTTTGCAACGTTGGCTGCAAGCCGGTCAGGTGATTGCCGTGTGCTCCGAAGTTGCGGCAGGCTTGCCCGTTCCGCGCCCACCGGCGGAAATTGTCGGTGAAGGTGGTGGCAAGGCCGTGCTGGAAGGCCGCGCCTGCGTGCAGGACAGGCTGGACACCGATGTCACCGCCGCCTTTCTGGCGGGTGCCTACCAGACGCTGGAATTGGCTCGACAGCACGGTGCGCAGGTCGCCGTGCTCAAGAACGGTA
Source organism: Betaproteobacteria bacterium UBA1934 (assembly GCA_002337055.1). Taxonomy (GTDB): domain Bacteria; phylum Pseudomonadota; class Gammaproteobacteria; order Burkholderiales; family Rhodocyclaceae; genus UBA1934. Next base: position 206,435 of record DDFG01000005.1, read on the forward strand.
GTCCGTCGTGCGGCACCACAAGGATTTATGACGGACAGTTCAGCGGCAATCTGGTTGATGGTCTAGGCGTAACCGCAATATTGCTGGCCCGCCACGGTATTCGGGTCTTCGGCGAAAGCGACTGGGCCGAAGCCGATGCCTGCCTGGCGCGACTGACCGGCGAATCGAGGTAGTGCTCCGAAATCCGCTCAGCGTTCGGGCAGACGTCCGGTCGCCAGTTGCCGGCGCAGGAAGCCGGCAGCTTCGTCAGCCGTCAACGGCGGGCTGAAAAAGTACCCCTGGATCTGGTCACAGCCGTTGCTACGCAGCAGATCAAGCTGGTCCGCCGTCTCGACACCCTCGGCAATGACGCCCAGACCCAGCGAATGGGCCAGCGCAATGGTGCCGAAGGCGATGGCGCGGTCGTTCAGATCGATTTCGATATCGGCGACGAAGGATCGGTCGATCTTGAGAAAGTCGATAGGCAGCAGTTTGAGGTAGGCGAGCGACGAATAGCCTGTGCCGAAGTCGTCAATGGCGATCGATACGCCCATCTGCCGGATCGCCCGCAGCAAACCGATGGACTGCTCCGGGTTTTCCATCGCCACGCTCTCGGTGACCTCAAGCTCCAGCAACTCTGGCGGGAGCTCGGTTTCGGCCAGAATGCCCGCAACCGTCTCCAGAAAATCGCGACGCCGCAGTTGCCGAGCCGAGACGTTGACCGCCACCTTGAGCGGCGGCAGCCCCGCATCGATCCACTCTCGCATGGTACGGCAGGCGTGTCGCAACACCCATTCTCCCAGCTCGACGATCAGGCCGGTTTCTTCCGCCACCGGAATGAACAGGGCCGGCGGAATGACGCCATCGACCGGATGCCGCCAGCGGGCCAGAGCTTCAACGCCGACCGGCATGTGGTCTCCGGCGCGCAGCTGCGGCTGAAAGGCCACGCTCAACTCACCGTGCGCCAGCGCCTGCCGGAGCTTGCGTTCGAGATCGAGGCGCTGGTTGGCAGCGCGATTCATTTCGGCGGCAAAGAACTGATAGTTGTTCCGGCCATTGGCCTTGGCGTGGTACATCGCCGTGTCGGCGTTACGCAGCAAGGTCTCGCTGTCGGTGCCGTCGGAGGGGAACAGACTGATGCCGATGGAAGGGCTGGTATGCAGTTCGTTGGCGTCAATCACTACCGGCGAGGCAAAGGCGGCGAGCACCTTGGCGGCCACCGCCGCCGCCGCATTGGCGTTGTCGATATCCGACAGCAGAATGACGAACTCGTCGCCACCCAAGCGCGCAATCAGATCGCTTTCGCGCACGATGCGTTGCAAGCGTGCCGCCACTTCGCCCAGCAGCCTGTCTCCGATAGCATGACCGAGCGTGTCGTTGATGATCTTGAACCGGTCCAGATCGATGAACAGCAAGGCGATGCCGCCATTGCGACGCTTCGCTTCCGAGACGGCCTGGGCAAGCCGCAATTGCAGGGCGGTACGGTTGGCCAGCCCGGTCAGCACGTCGTGATGCGCGAGATGGTACATCTGCTCGGCTGCACGCTTGCCGGCGCTGACATCGGAGAGAATCCAGATATAGCGCGTATCGCCGCAGGGTTCCTCGTGATCGACGCGCAGAGCGTTGATGAGCGCGTCGTAGCTTTCCTGGTTCTTGCGCAGCAGCGGCATTTCGCCGTGCCAAACACCGCGTTGATCGAGACTGGTCATCAGGCGGGCGAACCCGTCGCTACTGTCCGCCGCGACAAAATGCGCAAGCGGCTTGCCGCGAATTTCCTCAGCAGCATAGCCGGTGGTCAGCATCAACGCAGGATTGCCGTGCAGCACACGCCCGTCGGCATCGGCAAACACAATGCCGGAATGGCTGTGCGCCAGGACCGCCTCCGCAAGCGTCAGCCGTGCGCGCTCGTCGCCGGACAACCCGGCATCGGCCGCAAAAACGGCCAGATGCCCCTCTGCCAGACTCTCAGCCCACAATTCGATGGGCGCGACCGCGCCACAGCGGTTGAGGCGCACCCGCTCACCTTGCCGCAATCTCGCCAGCAATCGGGCGACATCGGCCATCGCATGATCGCCCGCAAGGTCGGCGCAAACCACCAGGGGCAAAAACAGCAAGGCATTCCGTAAACCCACCCGCAAACACACGGAAGGCCAGCCCATGGCTTCGGCAAATCGGCTGTTCCAGCGCAACAGCCCACCCTCGCCGTCAAATATGGCGGCACCGACATTGGCAAACCGCAAAACGGCGTCAAGGCCATCCTGGCTCAAGTGAAGGTTGTCGCGAATGGCGCTCTCCGCTGCGTCGTCAGAGCATACGGTCACGGCGCCGATACAGATCGGCACGCCGGATGCATTTCGAAAGACGCGGGTCAGGGTGACGCAACTCGCCTCGCCACGCAGGCCGGGATAGGTGGAGTGCAGGTGAGAATAGAGCCCCGGTTCGCACAGAGCTGCCCGAATTGCCGTGCGGACCGAACCGGCATCACCTCGGCGCAACTGGCGAAGGAATTCTCGCAGCGTCTCGCCTCGTTCCGGGGAATTGCCCGCGGCATCGGCCCGCCAGAATCGCAAAGCCCGCAAATCTCCCACCCAGCTGCCGAGTGCAGCTGAAAAGTTTGAAAGAGAGGGAGGCGGTTCTGTCTGCAATGCGGTTGATATCCGGGAAGCCGCCATCATTTCCGTCGCGTCCACTCGGCGCAAGTATGGAAAACCCCTATTGCGCCTGAACTCGCCAACGGCATTCCCGATTCGCCCGGGAGGGGTGAAAGCGCTTCCTCCATCATGCGTCCCGCCACTTGATCGAACAGCCGATCGAGGCGATCTGCTCGCGCGGGCCTTGCCCGGTGGCGGCAATCTCGCGCATGGCTTCGAAAAGATCCCGCCGTGCATCGGCAACCGCGACACGGCCGGACGCATCCAGGCGGCCGCGATACTGTAGTTCGCCGCTAGCATTAAACCCGAAGAAATCGGGCGTGCACACGGCGCCATAGGCGCGCGCAACGGCTTGTGTTTCGTCGAACAAATAGGGAAACGGCAGGGCATGCTCCTGCGCCAACTGCTGCATGGACTCGAAGGCATCCTCGGGATACGCAACCGGGTCGTTGCTGCTGATCGCCACGCAGCCCACGCCCAGCGACGCCAGTTCGCGGGCATCGCGGATAATGCGGTCAAGCACGGCCCGAACAAAAGGACAATGGTTGCAGATGAACATCAGCAACAGCCCTTTGGGACCACGCGCCAACGCGAGGTCGACAAGACGACCATCGGTCGCGGGCAATGCGAAGTCCGGCGCGCGCCAGCCGAATTCGCACACGGGCGGTTGCAATGCTGCCATGCTGTTCAATCCCTAAATTGAGTATTTTTCCAGATCATACCTGAAACTGGTGATTGCAAACGGTCGCAAACACAAGCCCTGCCTCACACAGAGGCATTAAAGCGGGAATTTTCTGCGCAAAATCCGGGGATCACGCATAATGACCAGATGACCCTGCCCCGCTTCTACTGTCGTGCGCCGCTGGCGCCCGGCGCCCGACTCGACCTGCCGGATGCGGTGGCACGCCATGCCGTGCGCGTGCTGCGTTTGCCGCCTGGTGCGGAAATCGTGCTGTTTGATGGGCGCGGTGGCGAGTATCCGGCACGCATAGAACATATCGACCGCGAACGGGTTTCGGTCAGCCTCGGCGCCTGGCACGAGCGCGATAGCGAATCGCCGCTCGACATCACTCTGGTACAAGCGGTGCAGGCTGGCGACAAAATGGATTTCACCATCCAGAAGGCGATCGAACTCGGGGTCAGCCATATCGTGCCCGTCGAAAGTCGGCGCAGCGTCGTGCGGCTCTCGGGCGACCGGGCCGGCAAGCGCGTGGCGCATTGGCAGGGTGTGGCGGCGGCGGCCTGCGAACAATGCGGACGCAACCGGGTACCCGTTGTTGCCCCGCTGGAATCGCTGGAGCAGTGGCTCGCGCGCCCTGCGGGCGATGGGCTGCGGCTAATGCTGACGCCTGAGGCCGGTAGCGCGCTGGCGGACATGGTCCGCGCGCCCTGCCTGCAACTGCTGGTGGGTGCCGAAGGTGGCCTCGATCCCCGCGAGGAACTGGCCGCCCGCACCGCGGGTTTTCAAGGCGTCCGTCTCGGGCCCCGCATTCTAAGAACCGAAACGGCCGGATTAGCGGCGCTGGCGGCGATCCAGACCTTATGGGGCGACTTTCTCGCCTGAACTCGAGTGGGAGGTGAATGATGTTTGAATCGGCGGAACTCGGTCACACCATCGACAAGAAGACCTTTCGCAACGAAGTCCCTAAGCTGCGTGCCGACTTGCTCGATGTGCAGTTCGATCTGGTGGAAGGGAAAGCGTTTCCGGTAGTCATCCTGATCAGCGGGGTGGATGGCAGCGGCAAGGGCGAGACCATCAATTTGTTGTATTCGTGGATGGATCCGCGCCACCTCTCGACCCTGGCTTTTTCGACTCCAACCGATGAAGAGGGCGAACGCCCGGCCATGTGGCGTTTCTGGCGTGCTCTGCCGCCCAAGGGGAAGATCGGCATCTTTGCAGGCTCGTGGTATTCGCAACCGATCACCGACCGCATCCAGGGCGCGATGCGCCGCTCTGAGATGGATGAACGGCTGGACGACATCAACCGCTTTGAGGCCATGCTGGTCAATGAGGGCGCTCTGGTACTGAAATTTTGGTTCCACCTATCGAAAGACGCTCAGAAGAGACGGCTGAAGGCGTTGGAGAAAGACCCGCGCACCGCCTGGCGTGTGACCAAGACAAGCTACGAGCGCCTGAAGACCTACGACGCGCTGCAACAGGTGGCGGGACATGTCTTGCGCGTCACCAATACGGCCCATGCGCCTTGGATCATCGTCGAAGGCACCGACGACGCCTACCGTTCGCTGACTGTCGGGCGCATCATCCTCGAATCGCTTCGCGCCCGCCTTGCCGAGAGCAAGCGTCCGCAGGTGCCCGTGGCGCCGCCGATCACGCCCGCCATCGACCGGCTCAACGTTCTGAACAGCCTCGATCTGACACAGTCGCTGGCCAAGAAGGATTTCGAGCGTGAACTGGCGAAGCAGCAGGGGCGCCTCTCCGAGCTCGCCCGCGACCCGCGTTTCGCCAATCGCTCGCTGGTACTCGTGTTCGAAGGATCGGACGCCGCCGGCAAGGGCGGCAGCATCCGCCGCGTTGCCGCCGCGCTCGATGCCCGGCAATTTCAGATCGTGCCGATCGCCGCGCCAACCGAGGAAGAACGCGCCCAACCCTATCTTTGGCGCTTCTGGCGGCATCTTCCGCGGAAAGGCCGAACGGCGATTTTCGACCGTTCATGGTACGGCCGCGTGCTGGTCGAGCGGGTCGAGGGCTTTTGCAGCGAGGCAGATTGGCTTCGTGCCTATGCGGAAATCAACGATTTCGAACATCAGATGGTTGCTGCCGGCGCAATTGTGGTCAAATTCTGGCTGCAGATCAGCGCCGACGAGCAACTCAAACGCTTCAAGGAACGCCAGGACACCGAATTCAAGCGCTTCAAGATCACGGAAGAGGACTGGCGCAACCGCGACAAGTGGGACGCCTACGCCACCGCGGTCTGCGACATGGTCGATCGCACGTCAACCGGCCTGGCGCCCTGGACGTTGGTCGAAGCCAATGACAAGAACTTTGCGCGGGTCAAGGTGCTGAAAACACTCTGCGACCGCCTGGAATGTGCCCTGAAGTCGGAAGATCGCCTCAAGAATGACTGAGCAAACCAAGAACAACGAGGATTTCGTCGCCTGGTTCCGGGCGGTGACGCCGTATATCAACGCCTTTCGCAACAAAACCTTTGTCGTCGCCTTCGGCGGCAGCGCCATCGAAAGCGCCTTTGCCAAGACGCTGGCTTTCGACGTCAACCTTCTGGCCAGCCTCGGCATCCGTTTAATCATGGTGCACGGCGCCCGTCCCCAAATCGAGGAAGAGTTGCGCGAGAAGGGCTTGCCGTCCGTGTATCACAAGGGCTATCGCGTCACCGACGCGGAAACGCTCGATTGCGTGCTGGATGCGGTCGGCAGCGTCTACCTCGAGATCGAGGCGATGCTCTCGCAGGGCCTGCCCAACACGCCCATGGCCAACGCCAAAATTCGCGTGATCAGCGCCAATTTCATCACCGGCCAGCCGATCGGCGTGCTGGATGGCATCGACATGATGTACGCCGGTAAAGTCAGAAAGGTCGATGTCGAAGGCATCAACGCCCAACTCGGCCTCGGCAATATCGTGCTGCTGAACTGCGAAGGGCCGTCGCCGACCGGCGAAATCTTCAACCTGCAAATGGAAGAAGTGGCCGAAGCCGTCGCCATCGCCATCAAGGCCGACAAGCTGGTTTACCTCACCGACAGCCAGGGCGTCACCAACAGCAAGGGCGAATTGCAGGACGCCCTGACCGCCGACGAAGCCGCCGAAATCGCCTGGATGGGCGACTGGCTCTCGAACGACCTGAAACGCTATCTGCCCAGCGCCATTCGTGCCGCGCGTACCGGCGTCGGCCGCGTGCATCTGATCGACTACAACGTCGACGGAGCCCTGTTGCAAGAAGTCTTCACGCACGACGGCGTCGGCACCGTGATTACCAAGGAATCGCTGGAAAACATCCGCGAAGCCAAGCCCGACGATATCGCCGCGTTGATCGCGCTGATCGAGCCGCTGGAGCAAGAAGGCATTCTGGTGCATCGACCGCGCGAACTGCTCGAACGGGAAATCGACCGGTTCTCGGTGGTCGAGCACGACGGCATCCTGGTTGGGTGTGCCGCGCTATACCGCTATTCGGACGAAGTGGCCGAATTGGCCTGTCTGGCCGTCAGTCCCGAGCAGAGGGAATGGGGATACGGCGAACAGTTGCTGATCCGCATCGAAAAACGCGCCCGCAAGGCCGGCCTCAAGCGCCTCTTTGTACTGACCACACGAACCGAACACTGGTTTGTCGAGCGGGGCTTCCGGCTGGCCGAGGTCGATGAACTGCCCGAACAAAAACGCGAAATGTATAACTACAAACGGCGTTCGAAGGTCTTGTTCAAACGCCTTTGACGGCGTTTCAGGATGTTTCACAACATCGCAACACCCCCATCAAACCCCGGATTTTTCGGGGTTTTTTGTTTCAACTCGTTGCAGATCATTTCTGGGCAGCGCATAATATTTGTGTAGCCCAGCGTGTAGCTATTCGACTTGGCTACAAAATTCGGGTGTAGCTTCTGAAATTGTGCGTAGCCAGGAGTGGAGATGGGCAATCTGACCGATGTTGAGCTGCGAAACTGGATCAAGGCGGGCCAGCCAGTCGCCAAGGCAGACGGCGGTGGCCTGACATTCACACTGTCCGCAAAAGGCACGTCCGCCTGGATATTGCGGTATCGGCATGCCGGGCGCCCCAGAGAACTGACGCTGGGACGCTATCCCGACATGAGCCTGGCAAAAGCCCGAGAGGTTGCCGCCGAAAAGCGTGTGCAGATTCGCCAGGGGATCGACGTTGCCGAGGAAAAGCAGGCCGCCAAGGCGGCAGTCGCCAGATCCAGACTGGGCACAGTGGCCGCGCTTTACGACGACTTCTTTGCCCGGCAGATTGCCGACCGCCGCAAGAAGCCAGAGCGGGTGGCCGCTCTGTTCACCCTGCACATCCTGCCCAAGCTGGGCAGCAAACAGGTTGAGTCTGTAAAGCCTGCTGATATCGATGCCATGCTGCGACCCCTGCTGGATCGCCGGGTACACAGAACGGCAATGGCAGCCCTGCAAATGACCAAGGCGCTCTTTGCCTATGCCATGAAACGCCACTTGATTGCGGCCAACCCGGCCGCCCCATTCAATTCGACCGATGTTGGCGGCGAGCTTGGGCCGCGTAGTCGGGTACTTTCCAAGGGTGAGCTGGTCCAGTTCTTCAAGGCCATGCGGGACACTCCCAACTATCCTCTCCATTCGGCTGCCGCGCTCAAGTTGTTGCTGGCGCTAGGGGTACGAAAAATGGAGCTGCTGAAAGCAACGTGGGATCAGTTCGACTTAGAGTCGGGGGAATGGCACCTGCCGGCAGACCAAACCAAAACTGATGCACCCATCCGCATCCCCCTCTCGCCCTGGGTAGTGCAGATTCTCGAAGATCAACGCAATCGGCAAGTCAGGCACAACCCCTACGTTTTCCCAGTGCAACGGATGGCCCCCGGCAAGACAACCCGGTACATGGGGGAAACCACCCTGAATCACGCCCTCTACATGATGCAGACCGACCTTGCCCCGTTCACTGTCCATGACCTTCGCCGCACGGCCCGCACCCATTTGGCCGCCCTGGGTGTTGCCCCCCATATTGCTGAAATGTGCCTGAACCACAAGTTGAAGGGGATAGAGGCCGTATACAACGTGCACGACTACTTTGCAGAGCGGCGCGCTGCCCTCGTTGCCCTCTCCGACCTGTTGGCAGACTGCGAGAAAAACGACGGCAAGAAGGTCGTGCCCATCCGACAACGAGCCGGAAAAAAATCATGATGCACGCGTGTCTGCATTCCCACCCCTGCCATTTTTCACTGGGACAACTGGGACAACTGGGACAAATCGCCGAAACCCGCGCCAATATTGAATGCTGCGCTTTCAATATGCATATTTTGAGTGGGACACGACTGGGACGAGGTGGGACACTTCGGTTTCAGAACGTCTCAGGGCGTGCGAAAAGCCGCGCAAAGGTACTGCCGGCACCGCCTCATTGTGCGGCGGCGGTCAAGTAATTGCATTACCGTTGCCTGACGGTTTCGGGCAGGCTAGGGGGTACTAGAAAGCGTTTTCGCCCCCGATTTCAACGCAACACAAAGGAGTGTCACCATGCCCGGAACTCTCACAGAAACCTTACCCGACCTTCACCACGAAAATGACGGATCGTGGCGGATTGGTGCAGCGCGCCTCGCGGCGGCCAACGAGGCTGCACACGAGATTGAGCAACACGCCAGGCTGTTGAAGAAATTGTTTCTTGAAGATTGTTCGGAAAGCGACCTTGCCCTTCGCGGGCTGGCTATGCGCGTCGAAGAACTCTCCACTGTCGTAATGGCAGCTTTGGGCGACGGCGCGGAACCTACGGAAGAAATTGAGGCGAGATTGCGAAGCTGATGGCATGAAACCCTGATCTGCTTCCGCCATCTCTCTGTATGGTTGCAGCTGATAAGCCTGCGAAACCCCAACCGAAAACAGACCGACCCAGGCGCGATTCTTCGTGAGGATGTATTGCCCGCTCAGGAGATGACCCAAACCGAACGGGCGCGGCGCTTGGCTGTTTCGCGCCTCACGGTCTCGGAATTGCTGCATGAGAAGCATACCCTGTCGCCCGAGATGGCGATCCATCTGTGCCACCTCACCTGTACTACACCCGAAAGCTGGTTGCGGATGCAGGCGGCGCCTGAACCCTGGCAACTTACGCACGCCAATGCCGGCGAATACAGCCGGATTGAGTGACTGCCACCTCAGGCGAAGGACAACCCTTGATTGACCTTCGATTGCGCTTGCATTTTCCACGCTAACCTATAAAAATTATAGGTAATGAACACACCAAGCCCGTTTCGGTTGAACGACGCCAATGCCCTCAAGCTATTGCATGAGGTCGCCGCCGATTCGGGCCGCGTGGTATTGCTACCGCATGCCCGGCAGCGCATGAAACAACGGCATGTGACCTTGCCGCAAGTTCTGGATGTATTGCGGAAAGGCTGCCTGGTAGAACCGGCAACACTGGATATGTACGGCAACTGGAAAGTAACGGTAAAGGGAATGAGTTGCGGGCAATCTTTAACGGTGGCGGGCGCGATTGAGATGAAGGAAGAACCCGGAAAGCGGGTGCTGGTTATCACGCTATTTGGGAGCGATTGAAAATGTATCACTATCAGGAATGCGGTTTGCGTAACGTGTGGCTAGCCAATGGCTATCGGGAACACGAAACGCCTTATGGGTCCGGCGTCTCGATTGAGGACGCAGAGGGATTGCATCGCCTGATTGGCCGGAGGTTGGCGATGGAGAAACCGAGCCTGACCGGCGCCGAATTCCGTTTTCTGCGGAAGGAACTTGGGCTTTCTCAATCCCGCCTTGCTCATTGGTGGGGCTACGATTCCCAAAGCGTTGCCCTGTGGGAAAAGCGGGGGCGCGTGCCGAGAATAGCCGACCGCTTCATTCGCGCCATCTATCTGGAAAAGACAGCAGGCAATCCCTCGATTACTGAGATTATCGAGCGGCTTGCAGATGCCGACCGGCAGGAAGAATGTCGCCTCACTTTCGAGGAGACGCCAGAGGGGTGGAGGCTGGCGGCATGAGCAAGCCCACAGAGGTCAATGCTCCGCTTGAAAACGCTGCCTCGCCAAAGACAGTTAGTTTTACGATCACTCTTACTGGGCCAGTCACCGTAGTCCATCCCGAAGGCGGAATGACCAACCCAGACGGGTGCGGCGAATTTGTCGACGGCTGGGCATCAAAGATATCCAATCGGCACGCGGCAAAGCTTGTTAACGAAATATTTCAAGCTGACAAGATTGTCTACTTTTGCTTCAAGAATCGATGGCTTTTGAACAAAGCAAAACCCGGCCCGAGAGTCTTGGTCGTTGAGTATGGCCGGAAATTCAATCTTCGAGACGGCCAGACGGCTACACACTTCTACGCTCGAAAGTGCGCCCGCTATGTTCGTGCAGGGAAAATTGCGGCTGAACGCGGCAACATTGATGAAGCCAGGACTCACTGGGCCAATGCAGAAATAGCAGCGGATGGCCTGTGTCAGTCTTGGTTAAGAATTCTTGCCACCAAAGAGGCGGCGCGTGTTCGTGGGCAAAAAACCGGACAAAATGCGCAACGGGGAGAAGATAGCCGCCGGAAAGTTAAGAAAATCTTACTTTCCCTCCCGGAGGATGCTCGTTACGCAAGAGGTGTGACGGCCCTTGTTTCTAGTCGAACGGGGTTGGGGGCCACACAGGCGAGAGCGCATATAAAAGCTCTCGAATACGGGCCAAGAAACAAAAAACGCGGTGCTTAGAGCGCCGTTTTTTTAAGTTGTTTACTTCGTGCTATCCCGCAAACGCGGGATGTATCGGGCAGTAGCCCGGAACCCTTCAACGAAAGGAGCACGCGTCATGCAACACCCCACAAATCTCGCACCCGCAACGGTTGCGGCCCTCGAAAAAATCCCGCACGCGGCAAAGCGTATGGGCATTTCCACCTGCCAGTGCTACCGGGAAATAAAAGCCGGCCGTCTTGGGCCGCTGGTCAAGCTCGGCGAGCGGGCAAGCGCCCTGCCCCGCGCCGCCGTCGATAACTGGATTCAATCGAAAATCGACGCGGCCGGGGGTCTGAAATGAACGCCCGACCTGGCTTTTCTGCCGACGATGCCGAGCGGCAGGCGGGCGATTCGGCAGCGAATTATCTGGCACGCGCTGTCTGCACCCTGGCAGAGGCAACGGGGCTGGAAAAAACTCTGTCCAATAATCCCTGCGGCTTCGTTGATCGTTTTGCGCCTTTGCTGGCGGCTCTGATTGAGGCTCAGGCGAGGGAGTACCAAAGTTGGGTGATCTTTGAGCGACTGGGCGAGCTTGCAGGCGTCTGGCGCGACCTGGGCGAATCAACCCTTTCCGGCCTGGCGGACATAGCCGAGCGCCTGGATGAGCGAAACGCCACGCTCTGCCCGAACTGCAAGGCAACCAAGGAGCAGCGGCCATGATGACCGCGATTTCATCCTTGATGCACGGCCTTCGGGATGCCTTCCTGCCGGGCCTTGAGCCGCCCCCAGATCCGCCTTTCGAGACGGACAACCCGCGCGAGATCAGGATCATCAAGGCGCTGGCCAGCGCCCCCAGAACCCGCGAAGAACTCGACCGGATTGCCGGCGCCTCGAACGTGCCCGATGCCATTGCGGCCATGCGCCGCAAGGGCCTGGAAATCCCCTCGATACGCGAACCTGCGCGCGACCGCGATGGCGAAATCGTGTGGCGTGGCCGATATGCGTTCAGCGATGCCGACCTGCGGCGCACGCGGTCAATTTGGGAAGGTGGCGAATATGGCGAGTGACCATATCCAACGCATGGCCGCCGCCGCACTGAGCGATTTCGATGGCGCCATGGCGTTGCTAGGACTGTCGGGCGGCAAGAATCAGGGCCGGGAGTACCTGCCATTGAACCCCAAGCGCAGCGACCACAAGCCCGGTTCATTCACGATCAACCGCGATAGCGGCGCCTGGTCTGATTTTGCGACCGACGACAAGGGCGGCGATTTGGTCGCCCTGGCTGCCTATGTCTGGGACTGCCGGCAAGGCGAAGCGGCCAACCGCTTGGGGGCGCATTACGGCCTCGTCAGAACCGACCCTCGCAATCGCGCCACAAGCGACGAACGCGAGGCAGGAAAGGGGAAGGTATCGCCCGCCTCAAGAAAAGTGAACGCCGGGCCGGCGGCAGCCGGGGGTGGCGGCGACTGCATCATGCCCGTCCCCGCAGACGCACCGCCGCCCCCGACCGCCCACTCGCGGCACGGCAAACCGGCTGGGCGCTGGGCCTATACCGATGCGGAAGGGCGCCTGTGTTTCTACCATGACCGCTACGAACCGGCAGGCGAACGCAAACAGTTCGCCCCGCTCTCTCTGTGGCGACTACCGAATGGCGCCCTGCAATGGCAGTTCAAGGCGCCACCCGCCCCCCGGCCGCTTTTGGGCCTGCCTGATCTTGGCACCAAAGCGGGCGCCGTGGTGATTGTGGAGGGTGAAAAGGCGCGCGACGCGGCACTACGGCTCTTTGGCGAGCAAGCGGTCATCTGCTGGCAAGGGGGCGCGCAGGCCGTGAGCAAAGCGGATTGGTCGCCGCTGGCCGGCCGCGAGTGCTGGGTATGGCCTGACAACGACGGCGCCGGGATCAAGGCTGCCGGCGATGTAGCGGGCGCATTGCTCAAAGCTGGCGCGGCGCGGGTCAGGCGCTTCAACCTGGCCGCATTCGCACGGCAAGCGGCCGGGGGCGATGACGCGGCGTGCCTGGGCGACGCGGAGCCGCTTGGAGAGGGTGACGACGCAGCCGACCTGATCGCACGCGGATGGACGGCGGCGCATATGGCGTTGGTGCTGGGCGATGAAACCGCCCTGAGCGATGCCGGCGCGCCCTTGGGCGAACAACACGACGCTGAGGCGAGCGCGCCGCCGCCGTCGCCGCGCCGGTTCGAGGTGGATGCACGGGGCGTGTGGTTGCACGAACAGGAACGGGCACCAAGATGGGTTTGCAGCAAACTCGACGTGGCCGCCATGATCCGCGACCCGAAGAACGCCGGCTGGGGCCTGTTGTGCGAATTTTTTGACCCCGACAAGATTCTTCACCGGGTGATCGTGCCGGCCGCTCTCTTTCGCGGCGATGGCGCGGAGGTAGCGGGCTTGCTGCTGGATGCCGGTTTGCGGATCGCGCCGCGCGGCAAACCTTTCTTGATCGAATACCTACAGACGGCGACCCCCGGTGAGCGCGGCCGCGTGACGAACCGAACCGGGTGGCACGACGCCGGCCCGGATGGCGCGGTCTTTGTGTTGCCTGATGGCGCTATCGGCACCAATGCCGGGCAATGGATTTTCGACGGCGAGGGCGGCGCTTCGACCTTTGCCATGCGCGACAGTTTGAAATATTGGCGAACTGAGGTATCCGGGCTGTGCAGCGGAAATACCCGCCTATTGTTCGCAGTCTCGGTCGCTTTTGCCGCCCCTCTGCTCTACCCGACCGGCAGCGAGAGCGGGGGCTTTCACTTCCGTTCCAATTCCAGCGACGGCAAGACCACGGCGCTTCGCGTGGCCGCATCGGTTTGCGGCGGGCCGGACTACATGCAGCGGTGGCGAGCAACCGACAACGGGCTTGAAGCCCTGGCGATGCAGCATTGCGACGCGCCGCTATTGTTGGACGAGCTTGCCCAGATGGACCCGAGGGCAGCTGGTGAGGTGGCGTACATGCTGGCGAACGGCAGCGGCAAGACACGAGCTGCCAGAACAGGGGGCGCAAGGGAACGTTCATCGTGGCGCCTGCTTTTTCTCTCAGCCGGCGAAATCGGTTTGGCTGAACACATGGGCGAGGTTGGCAAGACACCGCGCGCCGGGCAAGAGCTACGGCTGGCCGAAATCCCGGCCGATGCGGGCGCCGGCCTGGGTGTGTTTGAGGACCTGCATGGGTACGCGAATGGCGCCGACTTCGCCAAGGCGCTGGATAAGGTCGCACGGCGCTACTACGGCACGGCTTTCCATGCTTTCGTTTCCGAGTTGGTTGTTCATCAAGACGAGGTGCCGGGCCTGATCAGAGACGCACAGCGAAAGTTCGAGGCGATGTGTCTCAATGCAGGCGCACACGGCCAAGCATATCGGGTCGCCGCCCGCTTTGCTCTGGTTGGCGCGGCCGGCGAACTGGCAACCCGCTGGGGTATTACCGACTGGGAGGGCGGCGAGGCCATGCAGGCGGCAGTCGCGTGTTTTCGTGCCTGGCTGGCACGCCGGGGAGGGCAAGGCAATCAGGAAGAAACCGCCATGCTGCAACAAGTCAGAGAGTTCATTCGCCGCAAGGGCGAGAGCGCCTTTACAGACTGGGACAGGCCTGCGAACGACACAGACAAACACGCGCCGGGCAAGCCGGATCGCGCTGGCTATCGGCGGTCGTGTCTGGATGCCGAGGGCCACAGCAGCCAGGAGTATTTTGTGTTCAACGAAACGTGGCGCAGCGTGGTGTGCAGCGGGTTCGATCCTGGCGCTGTGGGCCGGCTGATGGTGGCGCGTGGCTATTGCCGGCGCGGAAGCGAAGCGGGGCGCGAATGGCTTGTGAAAGAGGCGCTGCCCACGGAAGGTCGGGCGCGGGTGGTGCATGTGCTACCGGCACTGTTTGGCGACGATGTCAGCTATTAAGAGGGGAAAACATTATGTCTATCGAGCAACTCAAACAACAGATCCTCGCCCTGAGTAGCAGCGAATCTACAAGTTTCCAAGAACTGCAATTGCTCTCCGAGCAGATGAGAGAAGCGGCGGGCGACATCCTGACTGACTGCGAGCTTTCGCTTCTGTTCGATGAATGCGCTTCAAGGATAGAGATGTTTTTTGTGATGGCAGAGCCTGGTATTCAGCGAGTGGGCGAGTGCTTTCGGCTGATCGTGACAACCATGCAGATGTTGGAGACAAGCCAGTATCACGAGAACTCAGGGGGACTGCAATGAAGGTTACAGTAGATACGCAAGGCATCGATGCCCAAGTGGCGAAAATTCGCGGGTTGGCCGACAAGAAGATACAGGCGGCGGCAGCCGCAGCGTTGAATGACGCTGCAAGGGCCGGCTATGAAGCCACCAAAAAAGAGATGTCCAGGGTATTTGACAAGCCGACTTCCTGGGTATTAGGGGGCGTACGTTACACGAAAGCCACTTCAAATAGCCTGGAATCGAAGATTGATTTTGAGCAATGGGGAAACAAGGCTGGCGTCACTGTGGCGCAAGTATTGCGTTCTGAAATTGCAGGCGGGCAACGTCGTCACAAGCGCCATGAGGTCGCGTTGCTTCGTGCCGGGATACTGCCTGCTGGCATGTTTATCGTTCCTGGCACGGCCGCCGACATTGACGCCAACGGAAACATGCGAGGCAGTCAGATTGTTCAAATCCTTGCCTGGTTTCGATCCTTTGGCGAACAGGGTTACCGAGCCAACATGAGCGACCAGCGAAGAAGAAAGCAAGGCGGGGACAACAAGCGAACCGGGCAAAAAGGGTTTCAATATTTCGCACTGCAAGAGCGGCAGGGAAGGTTGTTGCCGGGAATTTATCAGCGATTCAGCTTTGGCAAGATGGGCAGTGCTGTAAAGCCGGTCATGGTTTTTGTCCGGGCACCAAACTATCGCAGTCGGTTCGACTTTTACGGCGTCGCGGGAAAAGCTGCGAGAGAACAGTTCGACAGCTCATTTGAAACATACCTTGCTCGAATGCTGAGTGAACGCGAACTCTAAACGTGACACGTTTTGAAACCGAAGTGTCCCACCATGTCCCAGTCGTGTCCCACTTAAAATATGCATATTGAAAACGTAACATTCAATATCGGCGAGGGTCTTGGCGATTTGTCCCAGTTGTCCCGGTTGTCCCAGTGAAAAATGGCAGGGGTGGAAAGAGGGTTGGCAAAGCCAGACCCGCGATAGTGGGGTGGGAGAGGAACCTGTTGCGCTTGGATTGGGTCCCGCCACTGCTGTTGTGTTCACAGGTGAACACAACAGGAGAGACGAGCGCTCTCCGATACGATTGCGGGTCCTTCCAGGGGAATACCATTGAGGGTAATTCGCACCTCGATTTTTCCGACGTGGGTCGTCTATCAACATAGTGAACGCCAGCTCACAGGGGGCGGTCAAATCTCTAGTCTGCTGCAACCAGGGACCGACCGGTTAATCACATTTTTTCGTGCGCAGGTTTCGGGAGGGGGGGTACTCACTCCTCTGGGTTTGCGGGTCCTTCTGGGTAATGCTCATTACGGGTAATTCGCACCTCGAACGCCGGCTACTCATGGCCAGAGCCATAGGGGGTTATACTTTGCCCAGCGAACCATTCGTGTGTGGCTACGTGCGTAGCTGCGCAAAACGGAGATTGCCAAGACCCGCGTAGATATTAGGTTTCAAGGGAATTAAAATATACTGTTCAAACGGCTATAATCCCGCGTTCAGCCGACAGGAGAACTCACATGGCCCGTACCGTCAATTGCGTCAAACTCGGCCGCGAAGCCGAAGGTCTCGATCAACCGCCCTATCCGGGCGAGTTGGGCAAACGCGTCTTCGAAAGCGTGTCGAAAGAAGCATGGCAGCAGTGGATTCGCCTGCAGACCATGATCATCAACGAAAACCGCCTGAATCTGGCTGACCCGCGCCACCGCAAGTATTTGGCCGAACAGCTTGAAAAGCACTTTTTCGGCGACGGCGCCGATCAGGTGCAGGGTTACGTCCCGCCGCGCCAATAAGTACCGCCGCGCCGACTATTTGTTGGCCGACGCAGACAAGCACTTCCTGAAACCCGGCCACGCGGCGGGGTTTTACAAAAAAAGCCCGGCGGGGGACGCCGGGCGCATGGGAGAGACTTACCGAGTTGCCGCGCCAGTGTGAAGGCGGCATGTGACAGTCTGATGACAGCCAGGCAATCGCTACGCGGGTTGCGGACCCACGTGGTTCAGATCCGGCGCGACACACCGACACCAGACTCCGTCCCCAATAACAGTACATCGGCGCCACGCGCCGCGAAGAGTCCGTTGGCGACAACTCCGACAATCTGGTTGATGTGGGTTTCCAGACCGACCGGATCGGTGATCCTCAAGCCGCGCACATCCAGAATGACGTTGCCGTTGTCGGTGACAAACCCCGCCCGAAGCACCGGTTCGCCACCGAGACGCCTCAACTGCCGGGAGACATGCTCGCGTGCCATCGGAATAACTTCGACCGGCAGCGGAAAGCGCCCCATGACGTCAACCTTCTTGGAAGCGTCGGCTATGCAGACAAAACGGTCGGCCACGGCGGCGACAATCTTCTCGCGAGTCAAGGCACCGCCACCGCCTTTGATCATCGCCAGACTCGCATCGATTTCGTCTGCGCCATCGACGTAGACGGGCATCGAGCTGACCTCGTTGAGATCCCGCACTTCAAACCCGTGTTTCGCCAAACGCAGCCGGGTCGCCTCGGAACTCGCAACGGCCCCGGCGAAGCGCGTCCGGTGCGGGGCCAGCGCATCGATGAAAAAGTTGGCGGTAGAGCCGGTGCCGACACCGATCACCGATCCTTGTGGCGCCAAGGCCAAGGCATGTTCCACGGCAGCCCGCGCCACTGCCAGTTTGAGTTCATCCTGCGTCATCACCTTGGCCCCAAAAAAAGAAAACATTTTAGCGGCTCACTCTGGACAAAGCCACTAAACAATTTATACTGTTTATACTTTTTATACCGTTAGAGGAGACCTGCATGCCCGCCAAGAAAACCACCGCCACACCCACCGCAATCGTTGCACCCACCACTGAGGTCATTGCCACCCCGAACCCCGATCCGGCACCCGCGCCAGTCACGCCGCCCGCTGCGGCGAAGCCCATCGTCGGCAAGGATGCCGTCAAAAAGCCCGCCAAGTCCTTGCCTGTCAAGCCGGCAACCGCCGTAAAGTCTGCTCCGGTCAAGAAGGCGGCCCTCCCCGCCAAGAAGGTGGACGCCAAACCGGTCAAGGCTGCCAAGCCTGTCAAGGTTGAAAAACCGAAGAAACCCAAACTGGTGCGCGACAGCTACACGATGCCGGAAAACGAATACGCACTGCTGGCAAGCCTCAAGAAGCGCCTGCTCGCCAAAGGCGTTGCCGCCAAGAAGAGTGAATTGCTGCGTGCCGGCCTGACCGTACTGAGCGAACAGTCGGATGCCGCATTGGCGGCGCAGATCGCCAAATTGACGCCGATCAAGACCGGTCGCCCCGCCAAGTAACGAGACACCGACGACAATTCATTCAGGGTTTTCTGAAAACCCCCCGTCTAGACGGGAGAGTACGGAGTCGCGTCAGAACTTGGCGACGGCCTCAAAGGAAAACCACGGGGTTCATTCGCCATCAATGTCGACCCAAGGCCGAGCCGACATTGATTGGCGTAAAGGAGGCATTCAAACATCATTGCTTCGCAACAAGTGCCTTAACGAACCCCCTCTGTTTGGCGGATAATGATGGTTTTCCCACGTCGTGAATCCACCATCAGCATGAGCGCCCAGAACCTTCCCGTTTTCAATCCGATCACCGGCGCCATCCGCGCCCTCGCCATGGACGCCGTCCAGAAGGCCAACTCCGGCCACCCCGGCGCCCCGATGGGCATGGCGGAAATCGCCGAAGTCGTCTGGCGCCGCCATCTGAAGCACAACCCGGCCAACCCGAAGTGGGCTGATCGCGACCGTTTCGTGCTTTCCAACGGCCACGGCTCGATGCTGATTTACGCCCTGCTGCACCTGACCGGCTACGATCTTTCCATCGACGACCTGAAGAATTTCCGCCAGCTGCACTCCAAGACCGCCGGCCACCCGGAATACGGCATCACCCCCGGCGTCGAAACGACTACCGGCCCGCTCGGCCAGGGCATCACCAACGCGGTCGGCATGGCGCTGGCTGAAAAGGCGCTGGCCGCCGAATTCAACCGCCCCGGCCACACCGTGGTCGATCACCACACCTACGTTTTCCTCGGCGACGGTTGCCTGATGGAAGGCGTTTCGCACGAAGCCTGCTCGCTGGCCGGCACGCTCGGCCTCGGCAAGCTGACCGCCTTCTGGGACGATAATGGCATTTCCATCGACGGCCACGTCGAAGGCTGGTTTACTGACGATACCGCCAAGCGTTTCGAAGCCTATGGCTGGCATGTGGTGCCGAACGTGAACGGCCACGACGCCGCCGCCATCGAAGCCGCCCTGATCGCGGCACAAAAAGTGACCGACAAGCCCAGCCTGATCTGCTGCAAGACCGTGATCGGCGCTGGCGCACCCAACAAGCAAGGCAGCCACGATTGCCACGGCGCGCCGCTGGGCAATGACGAAATCGCTGCCGCCCGCGCCATGATCGGCTGGAACCACGCCCCCTTCGAAATCCCGGCCGACGTCTACGCCGCATGGGATGCAAAGGCCAAGGGCGCCGCCGCCGAAGCCGACTGGAACGGCAAGTTCGCCGCTTACCGCGCCGCCTTCCCGGAACTGGCCGCCGAATACGAACGCCGCATGGCCGGGCAATTACCGGCGAGCTGGAAGGCCGATTCCGCCAAGTACATCGAGGAAACCCGCGCCAAGGCCGAGAACATCGCCACCCGCAAGGCCAGCCAGAACGCGCTGGCTGCCTTTGTCCCGGCGCTGCCGGAACTGCTCGGCGGCTCGGCCGACCTCGCCGGCTCCAACCTGACCCTGGTCAAGAGCTCCAAGGGCCTGACCAAGACCGAAGGCGGCAACTACGTCTATTACGGCGTGCGCGAATTCGGCATGACGGCGATTGCCAACGGCGTCGCGCTGCACGGCGGCCTGATTCCCTACACCGCCACCTTCCTCGTCTTCTCCGACTACGCCCGCAACGCCATCCGCATGGCGGCGCTGATGAAGCAGCGTCAGATCATGGTCTACACGCACGATTCCATCGGTCTCGGCGAAGACGGCCCGACGCATCAACCGGTCGAGCATGTGCCCAGCCTGCGCCTGATTCCAAATCTCGACGTCTGGCGTCCGGCCGACGCGCTGGAAACCGCCGTCGCCTGGACGGCTTCGGTCGAGCGCGCCGACGGCCCCTCGCTGCTGGCGCTATCGCGTCAGAATCTGCCGCTAGTCAGCAGCTCCACGGCGACCGAAACGATTTCCAAGGGCGGCTACGTACTGGCCGATGCCGACGACGCCAAGGTCGTGCTCATCGCCACCGGTTCGGAAATCAAGCTGGCGCTCGATGCGCGTGACGCGTTGGCCAAGGAAGGCATCGCCGCCCGCGTCGTCTCGATGCCCTGCGTCGAGGCTTTCGAACGCCAGAGCGCCGAGTACAAGGCTTCCGTGCTGGGCAAATGCACCAAGCGCGTCGCCATCGAAGCCGCCCATTCCGGCCTCTGGTACAAGTACGTCGGCCTGCACGGCGCAGTGGTCGGCATCGATACCTTCGGCGAATCGGCCCCCGCCGGCAAGCTGTTCGAGATTTTCGGTTTCACGGTGGACAACGTCGTCAAGACGGTCAAGTCCATTCTCTAACAACAAGTTTTACCCACAGGAGCACACAAATGACGATCAAAGTTGGCATCAACGGTTTCGGCCGCATCGGCCGGATGGTTTTCCGCGCGGCCGTGCGCGACTTCTCGGACATCGAGATTGTCGGCATCAACGACCTGCTCGAACCCGATTACCTCGCCTATATGCTGCAGTACGATTCGGTGCATGGCCGTTTCAAGGGCACCGTCGCCGTCGAGGGCAACTTCCTGATCGTCAATGGAAAGAAGATCCGCCTGACCGCCGAAAAAGACCCGGCCAACCTGAAGTGGAATGAAGTCGGCGCTGACATCGTCATCGAGTCGACCGGTCTCTTCCTCGACAAGGCCGGTGCCGAAGCGCACCTGAAGGCCGGCGCCAAGAAGGTGATCATGTCCGCCCCCTCCAAGGACGACACGCCGATGTTCGTCTTTGGCGTGAACCACACCAGCTATGCCGGCGAGGCAATCATTTCCAACGCCTCCTGCACGACCAACTGTCTGGCGCCGGTGGCCAAGGTGCTGAACGACACCTGGGGCATCAAGCGCGGCCTGATGACCACCGTGCATGCCGCCACGGCGACGCAGAAGACCGTCGACGGCCCCTCCAAGAAGGACTGGCGCGGCGGCCGCGGCATTCTGGAAAACATCATTCCGTCCTCGACCGGTGCCGCCAAGGCCGTCGGCAAGGTGATCCCGGCGCTGAACAAGAAGTTGACCGGCATGTCGTTCCGCGTGCCGACCTCCGACGTGTCGGTGGTTGACCTCACCGTCGAACTCGACAAGCCGGCCAGCTACGAAGAAATCTGCGCGGCGATGAAGGCCGCTTCGGAAGGCCCGATGAAGGGCGTGCTCGGCTACACGACCGACAAGGTGGTCGCCACCGATTTCCGCGGCGAATCCTGTACCTCGGTCTTCGACGCCGATGCCGGCATTGCGCTCGACCCGACCTTTGTCAAGATCGTCGCCTGGTACGACAACGAGTGGGGTTATTCCTGCAAGTGCCTGGAAATGGTGCGCGTCGTCGCCAAGTGACGCCAGACGGGGGAAGGCAGAGACCTTCCCCTTTTTGTTTCCAGCCTCGCCCCATGCCCCCGTTTCTCCGGAGAAATTCATGAATTTCAAGCGCCTCACCGACCTCGACGTCGCCGGCAAGCGTGTTTTCATCCGCGCCGACCTGAACGTGCCGCAGGACGACAAGCTCGCCATCACCGACGACACCCGCATCCGCGCGGCTTTGCCCGGCATCCAGTACGCGCTGAAGAACGGTGCCGCGGTCATGGTCACTTCCCACCTCGGCCGCCCGACCGAAGGCGAATTCAAACCGGAAGATTCGCTGGCGCCGATCGCCAAGCGCATGTCCGAACTGCTCGGCCAGGAAGTGCGACTGGTCGCCAACTGGGTCGATGGCGGTTTCGAGGTCAAGCCCGGCGAAGTGGTGCTGCTGGAGAACGCCCGCTGCAACAAGGGCGAAAAGAAATCGACCGACGAACTGTCGCAGAAGATCGCGGCCTTGTGCGACATCTGGGTGCACGACGCCTTCGGCACCGCGCACCGTGCCGAAGCCACCACCTACGGTGCCGGCAAGTTCGCCAAGGTCGCCTGTGCCGGCCCCTGCGTCGCCTCGGAACTGGAAGCGCTGACCAAGGCACTCGCCCAACCGGCTCGACCACTGGTCGCCATCGTCGGCGGCTCCAAGGTGTCGACCAAACTGACCGTGCTGGAAAGTCTGGCCTCCAAGGTCGATCAACTGGTCGTTGGCGGCGGCATTGCCAACACCTTCCTGCTCGCCGCCGGCAAAAAGATCGGCAAATCGCTGGCAGAACGCGATCTGGTCGACCAGGCCAAATCGGTGATGGCCAAGGTCAAAGTGCCGCTGCCGACCGACGTGGTCGTCGCCAAGGAGTTCTCCGCCACCGCGGCCGCCACGATCAAATCCATCGACGAGGTCGCCGACGACGACATGATTCTCGATGTCGGCCCCGAATCGGCCAAGGCGCTCGCCGCCATCGTCGCCAATGCCGGCACCGTGGTCTGGAACGGCCCGGTCGGTGTCTTCGAAATGGACGCCTTCGCCCACGGCACCAGGGCGCTGGCCGACGCCATTGCCACGTCGAAAGCCTTTTCGCTGGCCGGCGGCGGCGACACCGTCTCGGCCATCAATGTTTTCGGCATTGAGGACAAGGTCGGCTATATTTCAACAGCGGGCGGCGCCTTCCTCGAATTTCTCGAGGGCAAGCGGCTGCCGGCGGTGGAGATTCTCGAAGCGCGCGCGGCCGGTTGAGGCCGTTTCCGTCACGCCAATGCGGCTGGCCCGCGGGTCGAACACGAACGACCGCGCGGCTGGCCGTCCAGAGGAGGCATCGCATGCAACGCTCGACCAAAATCGTCGCCACCCTCGGCCCGGCTTCGAGTGATGAAACCGTCCTGCGCCGTCTGGTGCAGGCCGGCATCGATATCGTCCGTCTCAATTTCTCGCATGGCAGCGCCGCCGATCACGCCGCGCGCGTCGATCTGCTGCGCAAGGTGGCCAGCGAGAGCGGCCGCACCGTCGGCATCATGGCCGATCTGCAAGGGCCCAAGATTCGCGTCGGCCGCTTTGACGGCGGCAAGGCCGAACTCGCCGCCGGCGACACCTTCATCCTCGACGCCGCCTGCAAGCTCGGCAACCGCGAGCGCGTCGGCCTCGATTATCCGGAACTGATCGACGACGTCGAAGCGGGCACGGTGCTGCTGCTCGACGATGGACGCATCATCCTCGACGTGCTGGAAGTGCATGCCGAACAGGTCGTCACCAAAGTGCGCTGCGGCGGCACGCTCTCGGACAAAAAAGGCATCAACCGCCAGGGCGGCGGTCTGACCGCGCCGGCGCTGACCGCCAAGGACCGGCAGGACATCCGCACCGCCGCCGATCTGAAAGTCGATTTCGTCGCCGTCTCCTTCCCGAAATCCGGCGACGACATGCGTCAGGCGAGAAAGCTGCTGTCGCGCGCCGGTTCGGACGCGCTACTGATCGCCAAGATTGAGCGCGCCGAAGCCATCGTCGCGCTCGAGGAAATCATCGAAGCATCCGACGGCATCATGGTGGCGCGCGGCGACCTCGCCGTCGAAGTCGGCGACGCGGCTGTCCCGGCGCTGCAAAAGAAAATGATCCGGGTGGCCCGCGAGAAGAACCGCCTGACCATCACCGCCACGCAGATGATGGAATCGATGATCTCCAGTCCGGTACCAACGCGGGCGGAAGTCTCCGACGTGGCCAACGCGGTGCTCGACGGAACCGACGCGGTGATGCTTTCGGCCGAGACTGCCTCCGGCAAATACCCGGTGGAAACGGTTGAATCGATGGCGCGCGTCTGCCTCGAAGCCGAAAAATCGGCCGAGGTGACGCTCGACCGCGAATTCCTCGACCGCATTTTCACCCGCATTGACCAATCCATCGCCATGGCGGCGATCTGGACGGCGCATCACCTGAAGGTCAAGGCCATCGCCGCGCTGACGCAATCCGGCTCGACCGCGCTGTGGATGAGCCGGCTGAATTCCGGCGTACCGATCTACGCGCTGACGCCGGAGATTCGCACGCGCTACAAGATGGCGATGTACCGCGACGTGTTTCCGCTCCTGATGAAACAGAAGCACGTCGACCGCGACCGCCTGCTCTGGGACGCCGAAAACCTGCTGATCGAGCAAGGCATCGTCGAGCCGGGCGACCTGATCGTGCTGACCATCGGCGAGCCCATCGGCGCCAGTGGCGGCACCAATACCCTGAAAATCGTCGAAGTCGGGCAAGGCCCGAAACCCAAATAACCCATAGGAGAGAAACATGCCCCTCGTATCCATGCGCCAACTGCTCGATCACGCCGCCGAAAACGGCTACGGTCTGCCCGCCTTCAACGTCAACAACATGGAACAGGTCTGGGCCATCTGCGAAGCCGCCGCCCAGATCGACGCGCCAGTCATCATGCAGGCCTCGGCCGGCGCCCGCAAATACGCCGGCGAACCCTTCCTGCGTCACCAGATTCTGGCCGCGCTGGAAGCCTATCCGCACCTGCCCATCGTCATGCACCAGGATCACGGTCAGTCGCCGGCGGTGTGCATGGGCGCGATCAAGTCCGGCTTCACCTCGGTGATGATGGACGGTTCGCTCGAAGCCGACGGCAAGACCACGGCCTCCTACGACTATAACGTTGCCGTCTCCAAGGAAGTGGTCAAGTTCGCCCATTCCATCGGCGTTTCGGTCGAGGCCGAGCTGGGCGTCCTCGGGTCGCTCGAAACCATGAAGGGCGACAAGGAAGACGGCCACGGCGCCGAAGGCACGATGACGCGCGAACAATTGCTAACCGACCCGGATCAGGCCGCCGACTTCGTCAAGCAGACCAACTGCGACGCACTGGCCATCGCCATCGGCACCAGTCACGGTGCCTACAAATTCACCAAAAAACCGACCGGCGACATCCTCGCCATCGACCGCATCAAGGAAATCCACGCCCGCATCCCCAACACCCATCTGGTGATGCACGGTTCCTCCAGCGTGCCGCAAGAACTGCTGGCCGAAATCCGCGAATTCGGCGGTGACATGAAGGAAACCTACGGCGTGCCGGTCGAGGAAATCGTCAACGGCATCAAGCACGGCGTGCGCAAGGTCAATATCGACACTGACATTCGCCTGGCGATGACCGGCGCCATCCGCCGCTATTTCGCGGAGAACCCCTCCAAGTTCGACCCGCGCGATTACCTGAAACCGGCCCGTGAAGCCGCCAAGAAGATCTGCCTGGCCCGTTACGAGGCCTTCGGCTGTGCCGGCCGCGCCAGCCAGATCAAGGTCGTGCCACTGGAAAAAATGGCCGACCGCTATGCCAAGGGCGAACTGAACCAGATCGTCAAATAAGGCGTTCCAAAGAAGAAAAAGGCCGCCGGGCAATGCCCGGCGGCCTTTTTTCATTGATGACGCTCAGTACGTGCCGAGGACGTTGATGAACCAGCCGCGGCTGCGGTACGCGAGATCGGTCAGGTCGTCGGAGTAGCGGGTGAAGTTGTACCCCACGCCCACCTTGACGCCGTCGGCGACATGCCGATAGATGCCAAGCAGCACGCCGGCGCGGGCATCCGCCGCTTCGGTCGCGCGCAGGCGGCGCAACTCGATCAACGCGTCCCACTCCCGGACCCAGTGCCAGTCCGCTCGCAGAACGACCAGGCTGGCCCGACTGTCGAACCATTCGCCGGACGTCTTGTTCGGGCGCAGTTCGCCATAACGGTAGGCCACCTTGCTGCCCACCGACAACCAGGGCACCACATCGTAGATCGCATCCACCGCAATCACCTGGCTGCGCTGCGCGTAATCGGCAATGGCGCCGGTCGGCGTGAGCTGGCCCGGCGAAGGCACGTTGTACAGGTTGGTATATTTGAACAGCATGTTCCAGCGGTCGTCCTGGGTCGGCCGGTAAGCCGCGCCCGCCACCAATTCGTGGTAGTTGCCGTCCATGAAGGCGCCCTGGCTGTTCGTCGAGTGGGCGTAGTTCAGCTTGCCGAACAGCCGCCACGCCTTGGTCGCCTGCACCCCCAGCGAGTTGCGTATCAACCAGGTGGTGCGGTTACCCGAGACATTGCTGTCGTCGTCGCGCCACTCCAGATTGCCGGCGTAGCGCACGCCGCCTTCGCGATACCCGAGCGACAGGCCCAGCGCGTGCCGTTGCAAGTCGCCGGCGAGCGGATCGGACAGCGTGCCGACCTCACCCTTGACGCCGTAGGTCCAGCGGTCGTTCGGCGCCCAGTCGAGACCAAAGGCGTTGGACAGACTTTGCGGGCCGGCGCCGTTTTGGGCGCGCGTCTCCCCGAAGACACGCAGGCCTTCCGACAGCGTGCTGCTGACCCCGGACACCCAGGTGCCCTGCCGGCCGCGCCAAGCGACATCGGGCGTCTCGGTCTCCATCTGGTAATTGAGGTAGACGTTGCTGCGGTCGGAAAGGCGATACTCGCTGCCGATCTTGCCGCCGAGACCCTGGTTGCCGCTCGACCCTTCGGCCAGCACCTTGAATCGGTCATTGATCCGCCAGGCGCCACCGACGCCGCCGCGGTTGTTGTCGAGGCGGGTGCCGGTGCGTTCCAGCGTGCCCTGCGCGAAGGCGAAGGCTTCCCAGTCCTCGCGTTCGCCCGGCTTGCCGCCCTCTTTCAGCGGATGATATTCGATCCGCACTTGCGCATCGGTACGCGCGCCGTTTTGTGACAACAGCGCACTGGCATTGGGCTGATGATTTTCGCGGTCGTCATGACGTATTCCGACGGCGCCCACCCATTCGTCGCCCAGCTTCTGCCGGACGGCAACCTCGACGTTGCTGCTGTCCTGAATGTCGCCATCGCGCTGATCGGCCTTGGCTTCCAGGGTCGTATTGGTGCCCAGCGCCACGTTTGCCTTCAGGCCGCTCTGCTTCACCGCTTCGCCATTGAAACCGATCTGCCCCGGGCCGGTGTAGCCACGCTCGCGGTTCATCGCGTAGGCGGCCAACTTGCCCTGCCCGCCGTCCGTCACTTCGGCCAGGTCGACCGCCGCCTCGATGCGCTGGGCGTTGGCGTCGCGTGCCACGATGCTCTGCGAGTTGAAAATGTACCCGCCGTCCTGCGAGAGCAGCGAGCCGCTGCCGGTACCGGTCGAGCGTGCCGCCTCGACCTTGACCCAGGTGCCCGGCTTGTAGCGCACCGTGGCATCGACGCCGCGCAAGGTCTGGTCGGCCCCCGTGTCGCCCTGCCGATAGGTGGTGGCGCCGATCTGCACATGATCGTTGAGCCAGTGACTGGCGTGACCGCCCACCACCATGCCGCTGGTGGCCGTGAGACCCGGAGCATATTCATAGGTCGCCACCAGATAGACCGGATTGCCGCTGACCGCCGAGGTGGCGATCAGACTGCTGGCGGCGCCGGTCGACGAGAGCGGCTCGCGCAGCAGGATACGGCCTTGCAGAGCGTTGAGATCGTAGTCCTGGGCCACGACCAGTTGCTTGCGCTCGATCACCAGCCCGGAATCGCGGTCGCGCAATTCGATCCAGATCCGTTCGGAACCGACCGTGATGTCCTGGTGCCGCAGGTAGTACAGCGAGCCGCCGGTACCGCGGAATTCGTCGCGGGCGCCGAGCGTGCCCGGTTCGGCCGCAAAGGCATCGAGCTGGGTCTGCTTCTCGCCCCAGGCGGTCGTCGCTTCGGAGCGATAACGCACGTTGGCACCGTAGAGGCCGCGCGAGTATTGGGTCAGTTCGCTGCCGCTCCAAGCGGTCTGGAAGTTGCCCCACATCACATGCGAATCGCCGCGTTCGAGCTTGACGTAGAACTTGCCGCGCGTCGGCGCGTCGTCCACCGTCGTGCTGTCGTCGCCATAGACCGGGTAATAGAGATTGGGGTCGATGTTGCGCAGCAGATAGCGCGGGTCCTTGGAGGAGAAATTGGAGAACAGATCCTTGAGCGGCTGCTCGCCCGTGTCCGCCGAAGCGGTCAGCAGGTACTCGCCCTTGATCTTGCCCTTCAGGTAGAAGGCGCCGCGGCCGTCGATGTAGGTATTGCCCTCGTAATGCTGGGTATCGCCCGTCACCAGCCGGGCCGGCCCGTTGACGTGATTGTGACCGACGGTCAGGTCGCCGAGGGCGAGCAGGAACCAGTCGTCCTTGGGAATGGTCAGGTTGCGCCGGAACATCGACTCCTTGCCGTCGCTCTCTTTGACCCGCACCTCCACCGAATGTGGCCCGGCGGGCAGGATCTGCTTGATCGCGAACTTGCCGTCCGCATCGACCGGTACTTCCAGGCCGAGCGTGCGAATGCGCTGCCCGCTCTTCAGGCCGCTGCCATTCACCGTCACCGTGCCGCCGGTGACCGGAATATTGCGCAAGACCAGACTGTTTTCGCCATAGCCGGCCAGCCGCTCGCGTTCCAGCTTGTCGCGGTCGGGGAGACCGCGCGCCCGGGTCAGCAGGGTCAGTGGCTTGAGCGCGGTTTCGTCGTAACGGCCCTGTTCGTCATACACGCGCAACAGGTAAAAGACCTTGTCGTCCTTGAAGTCGGCCGGCACCGTCCAGCCGACCGGCGCCTGCCAGTCCGCCGGCAGCACCGCCAGCGGATTCTCCTGCGGCTTCTGGCCGTCGCGAAAGAGGCGCAGTTCGGCCTTCTTGATCCACGGCAGGTAGTTGGCCCACATCCGCAATTCGGTCGCTTCGCCGCGCACCACTTCCGATGGCGTCGCCCACACGTTCATGATCGGCGCAGTCGCCAGACCGTCAAAACGGATCTGGATATCGCCCCGTTCGAGCGCCACATCGGTGCAACGCTGGCGGTCGGCTTCGCCCGCCCGTCCGTCGGTGTCGACCGGGACCCCATCGACGCTGACCCGGAACGGCAAGGTCGACGGCGTTTCGGCACGCGCCGCACAGGGCGCCATCGCCACCGGCACAACAACCGGCTGGGCGGGCGCATTGAACCATGCGCGCACTTCCACCCGGCGGTTCCGGGCCATGCCTTCGGGATTCGCGTTACTGGCGAGCGCTTGGCTGTCGCCGTGTCCGGACAGCGACATCTGCGCGACCGGAATGCCCAGCAAGTCTTTCAGATAGGCGGCCACCGCCAGCGCCCGCGCTTCGGAAAGCGCCTGATTGTCGCGGAAGGTTTGCCGCGAGCGCGCCGACAAATGCTGGTTGTCGGTGTGCCCATCGAGCGCGATGCGAAGACCCGGTTTGCCCTTTAGCGGGGTGGCCAGTTCCGCCAACGCGGCACGCGCCGCGTCGGTGAGATCGGCTTTGCCGGAGGCGAACAGGGCGCGCTTGTCGGTTTCGGCCAGCACCTGGCTCACATCCGGCGCGGCGACCGGCAGGGTGCGATGCTGCGCCTGCAAGGCCGCGACATCGCGGCGCGTCAGGCCGGAAGGCAGCGGATACGATGGCGTGGCCATTTCGGACGCAGGCGGCATCGCCCGCTGGTCAACCCGGGCGTTATCGATGCGGCGACCGGGATCGCTCTGGTCGTTTTGGTTGGCAAGCGGCTCGCCGAAAGCGGTCGAGAAAGCCAGGCTCACGGACACTGCGAGGGTGGTTTGCAGGCGTCTCATTGCGCGGCCTCCAGTTCGGTTTCAACGATGAGCGGATGACGGGGTGGCGTTTCCTTGCCGCCGCCTTCCGCTCGAGGTCGATCCTGCCGCCACAAGGTCTTGATCTGATCCGCCACCGCCTCCAGCCGCGCCTTGGCCGGGCCGGCGCTTTCCGCCGCCGTCATCCGGTAGGCAATGCGCAGCACCGACGGCCGGGTTTCGAGCAGGCTCGGCAGCGCGGCCAGCTTGGCCGCCCATTCCGGCGCCAGCGCCGTGCCCTCGCCGGCAAAGGCCTGGGCGTTGAGATCGAGACGGACGACGCGATGCACGGTGGCCCCGAAATTCAGCTTGGCCATCTTGCCGCGCGTCACGCGCACGTCGCGCGGGTTCTCGGTGGTCAGCCGGTAACCGGTCGGCAGCGTGCGTTCATCGAGCTTCATGACGAAGTTGGCACCGCGATCGCTCTGTGGTATCGCCGCACAGGACACGTGGAAGCGCCCCTCGGCATCCGTGGTCACCAGCAGGCCGCGGGCGGTGGCGATACGCACGTTGGCAATACCGGGTTCGCCTTCGTCCTGATAGCCGTTGGCGTTCTTGTCGTCGAAGACCTTGCCGATGATGTCGGAGCAATCGAAATTGGGATCCGGCACCACCCGCACCGTCGCCGAGGCGACATTGGAGACGACCGCGTTGACCACGTTGTTCAGCGACCACGTCTGGTTGGTGTATTCGCCATCGCCCACCCCCGCGCCGACGACCAGCAGCAGCTTCCAGGTTTTCTTCTCGCGGGCGGTGAAACTCTGGTTCGGCCACACCAGATCGCGTCCGCGCACCGTCGGCTCGACCGGCAGGCCATTCAGCGTGGCCGAGCCGGTGCGATAGCGGAAGCCCGGCGGAATGCGGTCGATCACGTCGATCTTCGGCAGCGTGGCAGCCAGCGTATTGGTGGCGGTCACGGTATAGGGCACCAGATCGCTACGCATCACATTGACCATGGGCGTCGTCTTGCTCATGACGATGGCGCCGCCCAGCACCGGGTCGAGCGGGATGTGGTTATTGACCACGTTGCCGGACTGCAGGCCACCGCCGATGGTCATCACGAACACGAAGTAGTACTGGGTCGTGCCCTGATTGACCGGCGCCAGGGCGCCCGACGATGCCGGACAGGCGCCCGGCGCTTGCACCGGCACACCGGCCAACGGCGGCGCATTATTGCTCTGCACCAGCGCGGGATTCGGCGTGATCCCCACACTGAGCGAATTGGCACAGGCGGGAATCAGCGTCGACACTTGCGGCACATAGCCACCCGGATACCCCGCGACCGCCAGCGTGTAGCTGCCAGAAGGTGCACTGGGCGTGAGCAGGAACTGGTACATGCCATCCGGCCCGGTCACCTGGCTGGCTGAACCGCCCAGCACATGAGTCGCCGGATTGAAGCCGGCCGGTCCGCTCAGCGTGACCGTGGCACCGGCCACCGGTTGCCGGCTGACCGCGTCATACACGATGCCGGTCGGGTCGACGGGCAGGCTCTGCTCGACCGTCGTACTGCCCGGCGGCAAGGTCAGGTTGGCCAGCGTGCCGTCGGTGGTCGTCGCGCCAGCCGGATTGTTCGGACCGATCGCGCCGCTGACATAAGTGCGGATCAGCGGATCTTCGTTAGGCACAGCCGAGCCGAACAACTGACCGGTCACCGGATGGCGGAAGCGCACGCGATAACCGGAACCCGGCGCCAGATTGGAGAAGGTGTAGAGTCCGGTCTGATCGGTTTGCGTGGTGGCCACCAGGACGTCATTCAGAAGCAGTTCCACCGTCCAGCCCGGTAGCGGCACGGCCAGCGGATCGGCAAAGCGCCGGTTGTGCGAGCGGTCAAGCCAGACATGGCCTTGCAACGAGGCGCTTTGCGCGATCGGTGTGGCGTCGCTGGCGATGTTGTTGCCTTGGTTGTCGGTCGGTTCGCCGCCACCGGCGACCTGTGCCGTATTGGTCAGCGTCTGCCCTTGCAACCCGGCGGCCACCGCCACGCGTGCGATGATCGCCGCGCCTTCGGAGGCCGGCAGAATGATGACGTCGCTGCTGCACGTAAAACTGGGCGCGCCAACTGACCCAGTGCATCGCCATCCTGCGCCGGTGGGCACGGCGGCTAACGTCATGCCGCCCGGCAGCGTGTCGCTGACGGTGATGGTGCCGGTAGTCGCCAGTGTGCCCGCATTGCTCGGCACGAGCCGGTAGTAGCCGACGTTGCCACCCGCTGCGAAACTGGCCGGTGAGTGGGTTTTGGCCAGAACGAGGTCGGGGGTCGGCGTAGCCTGGGTTTCGGCGAAGTTGTTGTTGGTGGAGACCGGATTGGCCCCGCTCAGGCGAACGCCAGTGATGGTGCTCGGCGTCACTGTCACCGCACTCGCCGTACCGCCGGACGAACCCGGCGTGGTAATGCCGTTGAGCGTGCCTGCCGGTTGCGCCGGTTGCGTCAGCGTGTAGGTGCCTTCCGGCACGTCGGTAAAGGTGTAGGTGCCGTCCGCCGCCGTCACCGTGCTCTTCGAAACGGCATTGCCGTTAACGTCGGTACCGGTCAGATTGATGGTCTGCCCGCCAATACCGCGATCATTGCCATTGAACTGGCCGTTCTTGTCGAGATCGAGGAAAACGCGACCCGAGACGGAACCGCTATTGGGAATCTCGGCAAAGTCGTAACCCGCCGCCACTGGCGTCGTCACTTTGAGGGCAATGCCACTGATTGTGCTCGGCACAGCATTCGGCAAGGAAGCGACGCCGCCCGCCGAACCCGGGGCTGTCTGGCCACTCAGCGTGCCGGGCGGTTGCGCCGGTTGGGTCAGGGTGTAGGTGCCTTCGGGCAAGCCGGAGAAGGTGTAACTGCCGTCGGGCTGCGTCTGCGCGGACTGCGACACCAGATTGCCGGCGTAGTCCGTGCCCGTCAGTTGTATGGTCTGGCCTGCGATACCGCGGTCGGCACCGTTCATCGTGCCGCTGTCGTCGTAGTCGACGAACACCTTGCCGGTCAGGGTGATGCCGTTCGGCACTTCCGCGAAATCGTTGTCGGCTGACACCGTGTTGGCGCCCGCCAGATTGATCCCCGAGAGGGCGCTCGGCAATGTCCCCACCGCCGTGGCGGCGCCGCCGGTGCTGCCGACCAGTGTCAGGCCATTGCGGGTGCCCGTCGGCTGGGCCGGTTGCGTTACCGTGTAGTTGGCGCCCTCCGGCAGACCAGTAAAGGCATAGGTGCCATCGGCCGCAGTGACCGTACTGCGCGTCACGGGATTGCCATTGATGTCGGTGCCGGTCAGGTTAAGGGTCTGGCCGCCGATTCCGCGATCGGGCCCATTCATGACGCCGTTGTTGTTGAAATCGAGGAAAACCTTGCCCAGCAACCGGCGGCCATTGGGTATTTCGGCAAAATTGTTGCCTGTCGACGCAGTATTCGGCGGCAGGACAATATTGCTGATCTTGCTCGGCGTCACGCCGACCGCCGTACCGGTGCCTGGCGTGCCGCCGTTGGGCACGACGCCTGGCAAGGTCTGGCCGTTCGAGGTATTGGCCGGTTGCGTCGGCTCGGTCACCGAGTACTTACCCGGCGCGAGGTTAGCGAAGGCATAGTTGCCGGCCGCGTCCGTCGTCGTCGTGCGTGTCACGCCGACATCATCGCCCGTGCCATTGTTGTCGACGCCGTCCGGACCATAGCTGTAGCCTGTCAGATCCACGGTGACACCGGCGATGCCCGGGTCCGTCCCGTTCTGCACACCGTTGTTGTTGAGGTCGCTGAAAACTGTGCCGGCAATGCTGGAGGGCACGATTTCCGCAAAGTTGTTGTCGATCGATCCGCTGATCGCTCCACCCGCGCCGTCGCCGTTCAGCACGATGCCGACGATCTGGCTGGAGCTGACGGAAGGATTGCTGGCGCCGCCCGCGGCACCAGTACTGCCCGCCACCGACACGATGCTGCCGTTGGTGGTTTTGCCATTGAGCGTGCCGTTCGGTTGCAACGGCTGACACACCGAGTACGTCCCGGCAGGCAGGCCTGCGAACAGATAGTTTCCGAGCGCGTCGGTACTGGCGGGGTTGGTCAGCCCCGCCGCCGCGACGAGCGCGCCACTGCAATTCACCCCGGAACGCAATTCGATGCTCGCGCCTGCGATGGGCGAATCGGTTCCCGTCGTGAATATTCCATCTGGAATGACGTTGTTATCCCGAAAGACGCGACCCGAGATGTAACCCAAGGTACTGACACTCAAAGTGGAGTTCGTGGGTTGCTGATTATTGCCCAGAGTGGTCGCCAATCCGCCGGCGGGAATGTTGTTCACATAGTCGCCGGGAACGCTGGCCGTGACGCTGACGCTGATCGTGCAGCCACCGGCGGGAATCGAGGCGCCGCTGGGATAGGTAACCGTGCTACCACCCGCAGGGGCAGACACCGCACCAGGGCAGGTTGTCGACAGAAGATTGGGAGCCGCGACGGTCATGGCGCCGGGCGCGCTGGGCAGGTTGTCGACCAGCGCGGAAGTCAGCGTGGCGGCACCGGCGTTGGAGTTACCGAGAACGATGGTCAGCGTCGAACCTCCACCCGGCGAGATGACCGGCGGCGAAAACTGCTTGCTTACCGTCGGCGGCGTCGACACGATCAGACGCGCACTGGAAGCCTCTTCGTTGGTGACCCCCTCGAACGTGGTCAACGCGCTTGCAGGAATGGTATTGGTATAGGTGTTGGGCACATTGCTCAAAACCGACACACTGACGGTACAGAAACCTCCCGCTGGCAGCGTCGCCCCGGTCAGACGAACGCTGGTAGCAGACACCGGCGCGGTCACCACCCCACCCACGCAGGTGGTAGACGCGTTCGGTGTCGTCGCCACCACCAAACCGGAAGGAAGCGCATCCGCCAACGCGGCGGCGGTCAATGCCGTGGAATTCGGATTGTCGAGCCGGATAGTCAGCGTTGCCGCCGTCCCCGGAGTCACCGCGGCGCTGCCGGTCGTCAGACCGACCGGATTGCCCGCATCGAGCGTCATGCCGGCGATGGCCTTGTGGATCACGACCGGCTGCTTGACGTACAACGTCGCGCTGGCCGGTTGGGCATTCGTAGCGGGCAGACCACCCACCGTGGCCGTCACGGCGCCGCCGGGAATCGTGTTGACATAGTCGCCTGCCGCAGCCGCCACGACATCGATTTCCGCGTAGCAGGATGCCGGCGTCGTGCCGACAGCCGCCGGCATCGACACGCCCGCCACCTGGAACTGATTTGCCGCCGGGGAGGACAACAGCGCCCCTGTACAGTTCGATGTCGGATTAGGGCCGGAAGGCACAGTCAAACCTGCCGGCAGCGTATCGGTCACACTAAGGCTGGTGGCCGGTTGCGCGGTCGGGTTGAACAGCGTCAGGCGCAAGCGGGCTCGCTCGCCGGCTTTCACAACCCCCGGAATGAACTGTTTGACGATACCGATGTTGCTTTGCGTGGTCAGGCTGGTCGTCGCCTGCCCGGCGTTGGTCAGGCCTTCGTTGTTGAACAGCGAGCCGGCCGGGATGAAATTGGTGATGCCGCCAACGATCGTCGACGCCACATTGACCGACACCGTACAACTGGCTGATGCCACCAACGAGGCACCAGACAGAGAAACCGAAGTGCCCCCCGGGAGCGCAGCCACCACACCACCCGGACACGTCGTCGACGCCGCGGGAGCCGGTGCGATGACCATGCCGTTGGGCGCTGCCCCAGCCGTGCCATCGGCTGTGAAATAGTCGGTCAGCCCGAGGTTGGTGACCGCCTGTGAGCCATTGGAGATCGTAATGGTCAGCTGGCTGACCTGCCCAGGAAAGGACAAGGTACTGGGGTTGGTTGCCTTCGTGATGGCAGGATTGTTGGGAACGTTCCGGGTCAGCGTTGCGGCAACGGCGGTCTGATTGGAGATTCCGCCGTCCGCAGTGATGTTTCCGATGGGAATGCTGTTAACCCAATTGGCCGCGCCGGTCGCCACCACATCGAACAGAAAATCGCAATTGCTGCCACCGGCGATCGAAGCGCCAGCGAGGCTTGCGCTGCTCGAACCTGCCGTCGCCGATACGCTGCTCGGGCCCGCGCAGGTCGTGTAGGCGTTTGGCGGCGAGGCCACCACCATGCCGGCAGGCAAGGGATCAACAACGGAGACGCCCGACAATGCCAAAGCGCTGGTGTTGGTCAGACGAACGGTGACGGTCGACTTCCCCCCTGAACTGATCGCGACAGGGTTGAAACTCTTGGCCGAAGACAGCGCCGACGAGTAGGTAAAGTTGGCGTTCGCGGACACCGGGCCGACGCTGTGCGTCGAGCCGTCGGCATAGGTTTCGGTCGCAGCAGCCGTCGCCGTGTTGGCGTAGACACCGGCCGGCCCCACGACGTCCACCTGCAGCGTGCAACTCCCCGCCGCGCCGGTGCCATTGGCTGCCCGAGCCGGCAACGTGCCCCCGTTCAGGGTGACCGAAGTCGAGCCGGACACGGCGGTAATCGTCGCCGCACCGCAGGTCGTGGCGGCATTGGCCGGAGAGGCAACCCGCATCTGGCCGCCTCCGGCCGCCAGCGGTAACGTATCGGCAATTGAAGCACCCGTCAGCGGGCTGGCGGAAAGATTGGTCAGCGTGATCGTCATCCGGACGATCGTGCCTTCCGCCCGGGGACTGCTCAGACCGAACGCTTTGGCAACCGCCAGCGTCGATGTGGTCACGCTGCCGCCGGTCGTGTTCGATGGCGCGCCGTTGCAGGTCGCACCGGCGTTGTAGCATACCGAGTTGGCACCGATCGTATTGGAGATCGAGGCGCCATTGACCGCATTGGTCGGCGTCATTGCGTAGAAAGTTACGGTGCAACTCCCGGGCGCACTGGGACTGCTTCGCGCCGGCAGCGTCCCGATGGTGAAAACCGGGGCCGTCGCGCCAACTGCGCCGGTTACTGACAATCCGCTACACCCGGTGCCCGAAAGAACCGGCGTGTAGGTATTGCCGTTGATCGTGCCCGTCAGAAAGGTCAGTCCGTTGGTCAGCGTATCGGTGATCACCACACTGGCGATCGCCGTTGCGCCGTAATTCTCGACGGTCACCGCGAAACGCACGGGGTTGCCGGGCGCTGCAGAAGAAGGGGTGGCAGTCTTGGTGACGCGCAAGTCGTCGGCGATCATGACTGCCGCCGATGCACTCTGGCTGATGATGGCCGGATTGCCGGTATTCACCGCGCCAGCTGACAGCGTGTTGGTGTATGAAGTCGGCGTACCGGCAACTTGCACTGTTCCCGTGTAATTCGCGGTCACGGTACAGGAACCACCCGCGGGGATGGAACCCCCCGTCAGCGTGAGACCCGTATTGTTGGCGGTTTGCGCCACCGCGCCACCGCAGGTCGTGCTGACACCCGTGACAGTCAGGCCATAGGCGGGGTGAGCCGCACCGGCGGCCGTTCCGTCGATGGGGTCGTCGGTCATCGAGACGATCGGTAGCGCCGATGTTCCGTCGTTGAAAAGCGTGATGGCCATCGAATCGGGCTGGCCGTTCGCCACGAACGGATGAGCAAACGCCTTTGCAACCCGGAGCGGCGAGCGGGCGCGAATGCTTGCGCTCGCATTGGCCGGGACCAACCCGATGTCGTTGCTGAAGTCGGTCGCGCCAACAATCGTATTGCTGAGCAAGCCGGTGTCGTAAACGCCGTTGGTATGCGCAGCCTCGACTTTCACCGTTATCGTGCAACTGCCGTTAGCCGCCAACGTACCACCTGTCGCGCTGATCGTCGTGGCACCCGCCGCCGGCACAAACGTCGGCGCAACACCGGCGCCCGTGCATGCGCTCGTCGCGGCGGGAGTACCGGCAACCTGAATGATGGCATTCCCGCCGAGTTGCGGGAAATTATCGGTGACACTGAAATTGGGAATCGCCACCGGATTGCTGTTGGCGACGGTAATCGTCAGGGTCACCGGCGCACCGCCAAGATAGGCGACCGATGACGAAAAGCTCTTATTGACGGTTGGCACCGCCATCGAGCGAACATTCAGACTCTGGTTGACCGCGCCCACATTGGCTACGGCAGCACCGTCATTACCGGTAACGGCGCCACTGGCAATGGTATAGGTATAGGTGGCGGAAGCGCCGTTCGACGAACCTGCGGACACGGGAATGGTGATGACACAGGTGCCGTCGGTGTTGTTTGCACGGGCCGGAATCACGCCGTTGGTCAGGATGATCGCCTGCGTGCCCAAGGCCGCGGTCAACGAACCGACGCCGGGTGCTGTGGTTGCCGTGGCCGGGTCCGTACAGGTGTATGTCACCGCACCGGCCACTTTGAGGCCGTTGGGCAGCGTGCCCGGCAAGGCATTGCTGAATGCAACGCTGCTGACCGACGCTGCGGTGTTGCTGTTCGAAAGCGTGATCTGGAGCTGGGTCAGATCGCCGGGATAGACGGTGCCGGGCTGCCCTGAAGGAATGGTGACTGAAGCGCCCAAGGCGGCCCATGCGGTGGCACCGCTACTCAGCAAGAGCATAGCGAGCACGCTGCGGATACCAGCACCCCAGCCAACTCTGGGCAAACGGTGAGCAGCCGGGCAGAACGCCCTCGCCCGATTGAACATGGTCATACCGGTCACGCTCGTTGCCATCGCTGCCTCCCCGTGTGGTTTTTTCTTCCAGTTTTTGGCGCCGACGAGCCTATCACTTTAGATATACGTTGGAAACTCCTATGAATAGCGACGTAGCCTCACGTATTGATCTTCTACATTCTTCATCATATCGGGGCGCCTTCATACCTTAACGAAACCTGAAGCACTACCGGCCACCGGAATACACGGTCTGATTGACACCCGCATAGCGCTTCCCTAGACTCGGTTTCGCTCTCTCCCCCCAATCAGGAGACTTCGCATGACCGACCAGTTGATCCGCTCTGATCACAAGAACATCGACCATGGGTTTACCTCGCCTTTCATGGTCGAATACCTGACGCCGCCGCCGGATTGTGCAGTGTCCGAGCAGCGCATCGCCGTCGACGTTGAATTGCCCGGCCTGGCCGACGACGGCCTGATGCGAGTCGGCAAAGTCGAAATCTACTGCAAGCAGATGCAGCGGCCAGGCGTCGACAGGTGGATGCTACTGGTCAACGGCTTTGCATCCAGCACGCGACTCTGGGACTACCAGGTCGCTCACCTTCTGAAATCAGGCTACAACCTGGTGCTGTTCGATCTGCTCGGCCAGGGCCATTCTGCCAAACCGGACGGTGTGAAATATACGGTCGCCTCGCAGGTCGCCGTCATGGAAGCGATCGTGGCCGCCACGCCGTTGGCGACGAAACCCTTTTACCTCACTGGCATCAGCGCCGGAGGTGTCATCGCGCAACGCTACGCCGTCAAGCATCAGGAAAAGCTGTTGGCCCTCAGTTTGCTGGCCACCACGCCCAAGGTCGACGGCCGACTGGCGTTTACCCAGGAAATCCAGCGGCTTTACCTCGCCAACGAGAAA
Source organism: Betaproteobacteria bacterium UBA1934 (assembly GCA_002337055.1). GTDB lineage: Bacteria > Pseudomonadota > Gammaproteobacteria > Burkholderiales > Rhodocyclaceae > UBA1934. The sequence goes on from DDFG01000005.1 coordinate 245,617, forward strand.
CTAAGCGATGCTGAAAAACTCTCGTTCTGCGCCTATTTCCTGATGGATCACATTTTTTCCGACGCCTTCTTCCGCAAATTCAAGCCAGCCATTTACGGCGTGATCGCCAACAACATCGCCGGCAACACCGTGGGCACCTACCTTGGCGCGTTGAGTTCGATCGACGACTTCGACATCATTGACGACCTCCCGAAACTCACTGTGCCCACGTTGATTTTCACGGGATTGCACGACAAGCTGATCGAAACCCACTTCGGCGTCGTGCTCAACCGGCAGATTCCGCGCTCACAGCGCTATGTGCTCAAGGGCGTGTATGCCTCGCATACCTTCATTATGGAAATGTTCGAGACTTTCAACGAGGTTTTCGTGCACGCACTGGCAGGGGCGCACGACCTCAAGGGCAGCAAGTCGCCGATTTACGTTGAGAATACCCACTTTCAGGAATTTGCCACTGACGAGGCCCCTGATCTTGAATCTATGGCGGTGTGAGCCACTACCTATCCATTAAGGAGACTACTGATGTTCTGTTCATCCTGCGGCGCGAAAATCGCCGATTCCGCCACCTTCTGCGAACAGTGCGGTGCCAAACAGGGCGCAGCGACCGTGGCACCCGAGGCGCCGGGCACGGCGGTGGGCTTTACCGACAACGACAAGCTGCTGGTAATTCTGGCCCATCTGGGCGGTATTTTCTTCTGCTTCATTCCGGCGCTGGTGGTCTACCTGGTCAAGAAGGAAAGCGGCGGCTGGGCGTTCGACAACGCCCGGGAAGCGCTTAATTTTCAGCTCACGCTGGTCATCGGCTATGTCATCAGTTTTGTCCTCGCCTTTGTGCTGATCGGCCTGCTCTTCTTCTGGTTGCTGGCGCTGATCAATCTGGTGCTGTGCATCGTTGCCACCATCAAGGCTTCGGAAGGTAAGGTCTATCGCTATCCGGTCACGCTGCGGTTGATCTGAGGAACCTCGGCCGCACCTTCCGCTCAAAGCTGCGCCACAGATGATCGGCGAGCGTGCGCGCGCTTGCCGGATCAAGGATAATTTCTGTTTTTGCGCGACCATCACGGAACCCGATCATGACCGCTCCCCTGTACCAATCCTCCCTCCAGAGCCTGCCGCTGCTGTCGCGCGGCAAGGTGCGCGACATTTACGCCATTGATGCCGACACGCTGCTGATCGTCACCAGCGACCGCCTCTCGGCCTTCGACGTGGTGCTGCCCGACCCGATCCCGAGAAAGGGCGAGGTGCTGAATGCCGTCGCCGATTTCTGGTTCGAGAAACTGGGCCACATCATTCCCAACCAGCTCACCGGCATCGATCCTGAAACGGTTGTTGCGCCAAACGAGCGCGAGCAGGTACGCGGCCGCGCCATCGTCGTCAAGCGTCTGCAACCGCTGCCGATCGAAGCGGTGGTGCGCGGCTACGTCATCGGCTCCGGCTGGAAGGACTACCAGAGCACCGGCGCCATCTGCGGCATCGCCCTGCCCGCCGGTCTGAAGCTGGCCGCCCAGTTGCCCACGCCCATCTTCACGCCGGCCACCAAGGCGGAAGTCGGCGACCACGACGAGAACATTTCGCATGAGCAGGCGCGCACCCTCTGCACCAGCAAGCTGCCCAACGGCGCCGCACTCGCCGACCAGGCCCGCGATGCCGCCATCCGCCTGTACCAGGAGGCCGCCGCCTACGCGCGAACGCGCGGCATCATCATTGCCGACACCAAATTCGAGTTCGGCGTCGACGCCACCGGCACGCTGCACCTGATCGACGAGGCGCTGACGCCCGACTCGTCCCGCTTCTGGCCAGCCGACCAGTACCAGGAAGGCCAGAACCCGCCGTCCTTCGACAAACAATACGTGCGCGACTACCTGGAAACACTGGACTGGAACAAGAAGGCGCCCGGCCCGGCCCTGCCGGCCGAAGTCGTCGCCAAGACCAGCGCCAAGTATGTGGAAGCCTACGAAAAACTGACCGGACGCACGCTTTAAGACCCGTTCCTCTTGCGAAGTCGAATGGCCGCTGATGCGGCCATGTTTTTTCGGTATGATGGTTGTAGATCGTTAAAGGGCGCAGCTTACAGCCAAATTGGCCAAAACCTGCGCATCGTCACCGTGCTCGGTGACCCCTTCATTTCAACACCATGGCCATTCGATTGCAGAAAACCGACAACATCCGACGTTCCTGCCGACAGCTGACCGTCATCGGTCTCCTGTGCGCTTTCGTGGGACCGGCTGCCGCGTGGCAGCAAGCCTACGTCATCTTGGGAAGCGAAGGACAAGCGACCGCACGCGTGCTGACAGACGAGCACGCTTGCCCCGACATCCGTTTCGACGAGCAGGCGGCTCAACCTATGACCATCCGGGTCGCACCCGGCAATGCTCCCGATCGGCGCGCCCGCCAGCCCGAGAGCGTGACCGCGTTTCCGGTCCGAGTCTGTGAGACGACCTTGCCGCCCGGCACCCGGCAAGCACGCGTCGCCAATCAGCAGCTACCGATACCCACCGCCTCGCCGCGACGGATTGTGCTGTTGGGCGATACCGGTTGCCGGCTGAAGGCCGCCGACAACGCTTATCAGGCGTGCAACCATCCCGACCATTGGCCCTTTGCGGCCATTGCGCGCCAGGCTGCGGCCTGGCAGCCAGATCTGGTAATACATCTCGGCGACATTCTTTACCGCGAAGATCCTTGCCCAGCCGACCAGGACGGATGCGCCGGCAGCCCTTCGGGCTACGGTTTCGCGACTTGGAAGGCTGATTTCTTTACGCCGGCCGCGCCGCTCCTGGCGGCCGCACCCTGGGTCGCAGTACGCGGCAATCACGAATCTTGTGCCCGAGCCGGACAAGGCTGGTTCCGTTTTATCGATCCGAACGCCTACGACCCGTCGCGTTCATGCGACCAACCGGAGCAGGATACGCTGGGCGATTTCAGTTCGCCCTATGCCGTGCCGCTCGCCAACGACACCCGCGTAATCGTCTTCGATTCCAGCAAGGCGGCCGGCAAGCCTCTGGCGCCCGAGGATTATGCCGCCAAGCGCTATGCGGCGGATTTCCGGGAAGTGGATACGCTCTCCTCAGGCGCCCGTCTGGCAGTCTTTCTCAGCCACCACCCGGTGCTGGGCTTTGCCACCAGTCACACCGGCCAGCCCCGGCCCGGCAACGCCGCGCTGCAGTCCGTGATGCAACGCTTGCATCCGGACCGGCTCTTTCCTCGCGAAATCAACCTTGCCTTGCATGGTCACGTTCATCTGTTCGAGGCGATTCGTTTTCGCAGCGACCACCCGGCTACCGTCATCAACGGTCATTCGGGCAGCGCGCTCAACCCAGCGCTCCAACTTCCACTGAACCCGACAGCTCAACCTGCTCCGGGTGCTGAGGTTGACGAAATCTTCGCGGAAGCGACTTTTGGATTCGCCACGCTGGAATTGGAAGGTAAGCGTTGGCGGCTCGTTTCGCGCTCGATATCCGGCACGGCGCTGCTGGAATGTGATCTGATCGACAACACATTTGCGTGCAGTCGCTCATTAGCCAACTAGGTGGATCACCGTGCGACTCTTCCCCGAGGGGATACACGATTCCGGCCTGCCGGGCTATGCGTATTACCTTCACTCGAACCTACGCTATAGTTAGGCTGTCTTGGCAGCGAGCGACAAGCATGGAAATCGTTAGGCAATCGAAGATGGGTATTCGCAGCTTGGTCATACTGGCGTGCCTTGTCTCTTGGTCGGCTCGGGCCGACGAGGTATCTCCGCTGACCATTCACGGTTTCGGCACACTGGCGGCAACCCGCACCACAAGCGACGATGTGAATTATGTGCGCGATCTGTCGCAAAGCGACGGCGCTCGCCGGAACTGGACCGGCAAAACAGATTCTCTACTGGGCATACAATTCAGTGCGCATCTGGCGACAGGTTGGGAAGCGGTCCTCCAGACGGTCACTCGGTATCGTCCCGACCGAAGTTTTCAGCCGGAGATCACCTGGGCCTACCTGAAGCACGACCCCAGTCCCCACCTGAGTCTGCGTCTCGGTCGGGTCGAAACCGAATTTCTGATGCTGGCAGATTCGCGGGATGTCGCCTATTCCTACCTGACCGTCCGCCCACCGTCGGATTACTTCGTAGGCTTGCCTTTTCGTCACGTCGATGGTCTCGATGTCGCCGCCACCCTTCCAGTAGCCGGTGGCATTGTGCGGGGCAAGACGTATGTCGGGCTTGAACATGAGAACATTCCGCTTGATGGTCCCACATGGCGTCTAAACGATTCATTGCACTGGGGTGCCTACCTGGAATACCTCTCCGGGCCGTGGCAGGCTCGTGCCAGCTTGGCAAGGATACACTTTCGCGGCGAATTGCCGCTGGATCTGATCGAAGCCCTCAAGGCCACCGGATTGCCCAGCGCCCAACAGGCGGCAAGCCGACTCTCCGTGGACGGCACTACCAGTCAATTCATTGGATACGCTTTGATGTTCGACCAAGGGCCGTGGCAAGCGCTGGCGCTCTACAATCACATTCAACATCAATCGCACGCCTTCGAAAATTCTAATGCCGCCTACTTCCAAGCCGGATACCGATTCGGAACGACAACCCCCTTCCTTGGTGCCTCGTGGGTACGCTCACACGCTCGTCCACCTCTAGCAAGCGGACTACCCCTGCCCAATCCGCTGGACACTGCGATCAGTCAAGGCGCAAGCCGCAATCATGCCGATCAACATACCCTTGTGGCTGGTCTGCGCTGGGATGTCACCGAGCACGTGGCCTGTAAGTTCCAGTGGGACGGCGTTCGTGGCAAACCAACTTCTACCTTGCCTTACCGCATGATTCGACCGAGTTGGCAAGGCCGGATGGATGTGTACTCGGTGTCGCTCGATTTCGTGTTCTAAGATCGTGCGCAAATTCCCCACCTTCCTTCTGCTCGTCACCCTGGGGTGGTTCTGCGGCATGGCGCACGCGGAACTGGTGGTCATCGTGAATCCCGCCAACCGGATCGAACGCATGACGCGGGATGATGTCATCAACATCTTCATGGGCCGCTTTCGGCAATTCGGCAATGGCGTTCCGGCAACACCCTTCGATCTGCCGAACGCCTCGCCTGAAAAAGAAATCTTCTATCGCCTCCTCCTTGGAAAAACCGTTGCCGAGGTCAACGCCTATTGGGCTCGCCTGGTCTTTTCCGGCTATGCGCGCGCCCCTGCTGTCGTCGCCACGCAGGCTGAGGTACTCGAGGCCGTCGCAAACCAGCGCGGCGGCATCGCGTACCTGCCGCGCTCGCAAGTCGACCATCGAGTACGCATCGTTTTTGAACTGGAGTGACTGAACGATGCGACTCTGGATAAATCGCGCAACCCCCAAGAGCATTGCCCTGCGTTCCACGCTGGTCGTGATCGTGGTGGCCGCTCTCGCCGGCGGCATCTACATCCGCTACGCGGCCAATCTAACCGAAACCCGCACCGAGACTCGCGTCTCCGAGCGTCTGGGCGAATTGCTCGACACTGTAGAACGCACCGCCAGCGTCGCCTGTTTCGCGCAGAACCAGGCACTGGCAGCCGAAGTAGCCGCCGGTCTGCTCAAAAACAGCGAGGTGCAGGCCGTCTCGGTACGTGTTGGCGAATCGCCGGCGACGATGCACTTGCTCGCCCGACTGACGCGTGATACCGCGCCCGAGATTCCCTCCGCATCGCCGCGCGTGTATCGGCGAGCCATCACCTCTCCCTTCAGCGCGGGGCAACAGGTTGGTGAGGTAATCATCGAGCCTAATGTCGCGCATATCCGCGCCACGGTCGAAGAGGAAAGCCGCTACGCAGGGGGTCTGCTGGCGGTGCAATTACTTATCGTCTCGCTCGCCACCATTGGCGTGCTGATGATCTACCTTGTCCGCCCGATCAAGACCATCTCAGACGATCTCCATCGCATGAATGCGCGGGCTGGAGAGCGCTTGCCGATCCCAACCGGTTACGACGGCACCGAATTCGCACAGCTTGTTAATGACATCAACGAGTTGTCGTTCGACCTGATGGAGGCCCTTGATGAGGAACGCAGTCTCCGTCAGCAAAAGGAAATTGACGAACGAAAATACCATACCATTTTTGACAATGTTGAGACCGCCATTTTCCTGCTTGACCTCAACGGATGGGCGTCGTCGGCCAATCCCGCTTGTGTCCGGTTGTTCGGGATCAGCGACAGCCAGAGCCGCCACGGCTTTCGGCTGACCGCACTCGATTGGCGCGAACCCGACAAGTTGCGCCAAGTCATGGAGGAATGTCGGAAACTGGATCGCACGGCAGTCGGCGACTTTGAATTGCAGTGCGCTGACGGCCTCAACCGCTGGGTTAACATGATCCTCACGCCAGTCGATGCGGTTACCGTGCAAGGCGTGGCCAACGATGTCACACAGCGCCTGATCAGTGAAAACCAGGCCCGGCAGATGGCATTGATCGATCCACTCACCGGCGCATGGAACAGCCAGGGATTGGACGTTCAGCTCGACCGGCATTTGCAGTTTTCATTCGACAACGAGGAGACGCAGCACGTCGGATTCGCCCTCCTCTACTTGGCGATCAAGGGCTACAGCCGCGTCAAGACCGCTTTTGGCCTGGAAGGAGGCGAACAACTCAGCCGCAACGTGCATTTCCGCCTTCAAGGCGCAGTCAAGATCCACGACGTCGTCGCCCATATCGGTGTCGGCCTCTTCGCCATTGTGCTCGATGCCGTAACCCGTCAGCGCGAAGCGGAAGGGATCGCCGAGCGCGTCTTGGCAGCCATCGGCAACACCTTCGAGATCGCCGGCGCCCCGGTGCGACTCACATTCGACATCGGTATTGCCGCCATCGCCCAACCTGGGTGCGATGCCTACAAACTGCGACGTCAGGCGGAATTGGCGGTCGAACAAGCCAGCAGAGAAGATGGAGGCAATATCCGCTGTTTCAGCCCCGCGCTGGAGGAATTCGCCGATCAACGTCGTCGCCTTGAAACCGATCTGCGTCTGGCGATCGAGCGAAACCAGTTCCGTCTCTACCTGCAACCCATCGTCGATCTGCAAAGCAATCGTCTGTCCGGTGCCGAAGCCCTGATCCGTTGGCAACACGACGAGCGCGGCCTGGTCGGCCCCGACGCTTTCATTCCACTCGCCGAAGAGACCGGCTTCATCCGTGAAATTGGGCTCTGGGCCCTGGAAGCGGCGTGCCGACAGTTGGCGGAGTGGCAACGTCAAGGCGTTGATCATCTCTATCTGTCGGTTAACGTCTCGACCTGCCAGATTCCCGACTGGCTCAGCCCCACGGCTCTGAAATCAGCTGTCGCCGCACATGGCGTCGAATCGTCGCAATTGGTACTCGAAATCACCGAAGGCGTCATGCTGCGCGACATGGACAAGGCCATGGGCTGGCTGGAAGCCGTGCGCGAACACGGTTTCCAAATCTATCTGGACGATTTCGGCACCGGTTACTCGTCCTTGTCTTACTTGAAACGCTTGCCAGTCAATCGCGTCAAGGTCGACCGCTCTTTTGTCCGCGACATGGGTGAGGATAACAACGACCGCGCCCTAGTCGGCGCCATCATTGCCATGGCACACAGTCTGGGGTTGCAGGTCGTGGCCGAGGGCGTTGAAACCGCTGCGCAGCTTAAAATTCTGCGCTCAATGCGCTGTGACGCTGCGCAGGGCTATTATTTCTCGCGCCCCGTGCCGATCAACGATTTCCCGGATGCGGTACAACAAGTTGCCACCATGCTTACCGAACACGCCACCCCACGCTGATTTTCAGGTTTAACGCGCAACAATCACGCCGCAGGCCACCCGCGCACCGGAATTGCCAGTAGGCTGGGTCTTGAAATCATCCGGCGCCGCGTGGACGATAACACTGCGTCCAATGATTTCGGCCAGCGTGACACCCGCCAGCTCGGCGCGCAGGCTTGCCTTGCCGCTGGCGTCGGCCTCCAGTTGCGGCATGTCGCCGGCGTGGTGATCGCCTTGCATCGGATGCCCGTGCGCCTTGCCATGCGGATTGAAATGACCGCCCGCGCTGGTGGCATCGGGAGCACTGCAATCGCCCTTATCGTGGATGTGGAAGCCGTGCAGGCCCGGCGTCAATCCGCTCACCTCGGCAACCAGCTGCAACTTATCGCCTGCCGTGTACATCTTAAGGTTGCCACTAGCGGTATTGCCCACCGTCGCCTTCAAGACCGCCTCGGCACCGGGCTGAGCCGGGGGCGCACTCGCGCAGGCCGCCGCCAAAAACGGGATCGCCAGCAAAACAATGGATTTCATGTCGCCTCTCCTGAAACGGGTTATCCGGACTTCACCTAAGCTTGGACGCCGGCGGACGCACCTTGTTCCTTGCGGCTACAATGCCGGCTCCCTCTACTGCATTTCCTTTGGCATTTCTCCTGGTCCACACCATGCTCAACGACAATCCCCTGCTCGACTTTTCCGACCTGCCGCGTTTCGACGCCATCACGCCCGCCCATGTCCGTCCCGCGCTGGAGAGCCTGCTGGCCGAAAACCGGGCTCTCGTCGGCCGCCTGACCGATTCCGCCACGCCCCCTACCTGGGTCGACTTCGTGCGCCCGCTGGAGGATGGCACGGAACGGCTCGGCCGCGCCTGGGGCATCGTCAGCCACCTGCACGGCGTCAACGATGTGCCCGCCTGGCGTGAAGCCTATAACGACCTGTTACCGGAGGTGACCCGTTTCTACACCGAGCTTGGTCAGAACCTGGCGCTGTTCGAGAAATACAAGGCGCTGGCGGCGGCACCCGAATTCTCTAGCCTCAGTGCCGCACAAAAACGCATCATCGGCAATGAAATACGCGATTTCCGGCTGGCCGGCGCCGAATTGCCGGAAGATCAAAAGCCGCACTTTCAGGCCATTCAGGAAGAACTCGCGGCACTGGCGGCGAAATTTTCGGAAAACCTGCTGGATGCGACCAACGCCTTCACCTTCACTGTCGCGGAAGAATCGGGACTCGCCGGCCTGCCCGACGATGTACGTGCGGCGGCGCGGCTGGCGGCCGAAAAAGCGGGAGAATCCGGCTGGCGATTCAACCTGCACGCGCCGTCCTACGGCCCGGTCATGCAGTATGCCGACGATCGCGCCTTACGGGCGCGCCTCTACCGCGCCTATGCGACCCGTGCTGCCGAGTTTGCCGATTCCGGCAGCGTGCCGGAATGGAACAACGCGCCCTTGATGCGCCGAATCCTCGCACTGCGCGCCGAAGAGGCCAAGATGCTGGGCTACGCCCATTTCGCCGAGGTGTCGCTGGTACCCAAAATGGCCGAATCGCCAGCACAGGTGCTCGCCTTTCTGCGCGAGATGGCCGCCAAGGCGCGGCCCTTTGCGGAGCGCGACATCGTCGAACTGCGCGCCTTTGCCCGCGACGAACTGGGCCTGGCGACGCTGGAAGCCTGGGATGCTGCCTTTGCCTCCGAAAAGCTGCTGCAAGCGCGCTATGCCTTCTCCGAACAGGAAGTGAAACAGTATTTCACCGAACCCAAGGTGCTCGCCGGCTTGTTCAACGTCATCGAGAATCTCTTCAACGTGCGCGTTCTCGAAGACACGGCGGCCACCTGGCACCCCGACGTGCGCTTTTTCCGCCTCGAAAGCCGCGAGGGCAGGCTGGTCGGCCAGTTCTACCTCGACCTCTATGCCCGCGAGGAAAAACGCGGCGGCGCCTGGATGGACGATGCGCGCGGCAAAAAACGGCTCCCGGACGGTACATCGCAAACGCCGGTGGCCTACCTCAACTGCAACTTCGCCCGCCCGGTAGGCAACCGCCCGGCCACCTTCACGCACGACGAAGTCATCACACTCTTTCACGAAACCGGACACGGCTTGCACCATCTGCTGACGCGCGTCGATGAACTCGGCGTCTCCGGCATCAATGGCGTCGAATGGGACGCCGTCGAACTGCCCAGCCAGTTCATGGAGAACTACTGCTGGGAATATGCGGTGCTGGCAGGCATGACCGCCCACGTCGACACCGGCCTGTGCCTGCCGAAAAGCCTGTTCGACAAGATGCTGGCGGCAAAGAACTTTCAAAGCGGCATGCAGACCTTGCGTCAGCTCGAATTCTCCCTCTTTGATCTGCTGCTGCACTGCGAGTTCGACCCCGACGGTGCACGCGACGTGCTCGACCTGCTCGCCGACGTACGCCGCGAGGTCGCAGTCTTTCTGCCGCCCGAATGGCAGCGTTTCCCCAACAGTTTTTCACACATTTTCGCAGGCGGCTACGCGGCCGGCTATTTCAGCTACAAGTGGGCGGAGGTTCTCTCCGCCGACGCCTATGCCGCTTTTGAGGAAGCGGGCGACCCCTTCGACGCCGAAACGGGTCGCCGCTTTCTAGACGAAATTCTCTCGGTCGGCGGCGAACGGCCGGCGCTTGAATCGTTCCGTGCTTTTCGCGGTCGCGATCCAGGCGTCGATGCCCTGCTCAGGCACAGTGGTATGATTTCGGCGTAAATTCCGGAGGGGTCGTCATGCGTACATTGCTTTGCCTCGCTTTGCTGCTGGCCATCCCGGCCGCTCATGCCCAGACCTATCGCTGGGTCGATCCGGCCACCGGCCGCACCGTCATCTCGGATACCCCGCCACCCGGCAGCGTCAAGAAGGTGGATCGGTCAAAAACCGCCGGCAGCGAGGGCGGCCCCGAATCCTTTGCCACCCGCCAGGCGATGGAGAAATACCCGGTCACGCTCTACACCGCACCGGAATGTCTGGCCGAATGCAAATCGGCACGCGACCTGCTCAACAAGCGCGGCGTACCCTTCACCGAAAAGATGGTGCAGAAGCCGGAAGATCTCGAAGAGCTCAAAGCACTCATCGGCGATTTCTTCGTCCCCAGCCTGAAGGTCGGCAAGCAGAATTACCGCGGCTATCAACCCGACGCTTACCAGAACCTGCTCGACCTGGCAGGCTACCCGGGCAGCGCCCCCGTTGGCAGCAAGCCCTCGGGCGGATTGCCGAAGTGAAAATCGCGTCGTGGAACGTCAACAGCCTCAAGGTTCGCCTGCCGCACCTGCTTGACTGGCTGGCGACTGCCCAACCGGATGTCGTGTGCCTGCAAGAAACCAAGCTGGACGACCCGTTCTTCCCGCACGCGGAGATCGAAGCAGCAGGTTATCAGGTCGCCTTTTCCGGGCAGAAGACCTACAACGGCGTTGCGCTGCTGGCACGCGCGCCGATTGAAACCGTGGTCTGCGGCAACCCTCATTTCGAGGACCCACAGAAACGCCTGATCGCAGGTACGGTCGGTGGCGTGCGAGTGGTCTGCGCCTACATGCCCAATGGGCAAGCCGTCGGCAGCGACAAATACCATTACAAACTGAAATGGCTGGCGGCACTGCACCGCTGGCTGGGCGAGGAACTGGCCGCCCATCCCGCGCTGGCGCTGTGCGGCGACTACAACATCGCACCCGATGACCGCGACGTGCACGACCCAAAAGCCTGGCGCGGCCAGATTCTCTGCTCCGACGAGGAACGGGATGCCTTTCGCCGGCTGCTCGATCTCGGGCTGGCGGACAGCTTTCGCCTGTTCGACCAACCTGATAAGAGCTTTTCGTGGTGGGACTACCGGATGCTCGGATTCCAGAAAAATCTCGGCCTGCGCATCGACCACATCCTGCTCTCGGCACCCCTCGCCGCCCGCTGCGCTGAGGCCGGCATCGACCGCGCGCCGCGCAAGCTGGAACGCCCCTCCGATCATGCGCCGGTCTGGGCAACCCTGACATGAACCGGCTCGCCGAACTCTATCCGGCCCTTGGCAAGGCGCCCGATCTCGACATCGTCCAGTGGCCGCTGATCGAACTGCCCGGCGGTACCGAAGTCTTTACAGAACGCGACCCCTGCCGGGGTTTTCCGCTGGTGCTGGCGGGCAGCATCAAGGTCGTCAAGAGCGCGCCAAACGGCCGCGAAATGGTGCTTTACCGTGTCGAATCGGGCGGCTCCTGCATCATCAGCTCGAGCTGCTTGCTGGGTCAGAGTCCCTATTCGGCGCGCGGCGTGACCGAATCGCCTACCACCCTGGCGATATTGCCGGTACCGCAATTCCAGCGGCTGCTTGCCGACCACCCCCCCTTCCGCGATTTCGTCTTTCACCTGTTCGCCGAGCGCATCGCCGAGCTGATGGGATTGGTCGAGGAAGTGGCCTTTGCCCGCCTCGACCGACGCCTCGCCAAAGCTCTGCTGGTGCGGGGAAGCGACGAGATCGAAACCACGCACCAGCAACTGGCGGAAGAACTGGGCAGCGTGCGCGAGATCGTCAGCCGCCTGCTCAAGGGGTTTGCGGCGGAAGGGCTGGTTCAGCTGTCCCGCGAGCGGATTCGCCTCGTCGATCGGGCCGGTTTGCAATCCTTGTCGCTTCGGTGACCCAGGTTACAGACATCCGCTTCCATCCCGTCTATCCTGCAAGGCGTACACACCCACAACAGGAGATCATCATGAAAGCAAACGTAGGCGGCCTCGACAAAATCCTTCGCATCGGCGGCGGCATTGTTCTGATCGGACTCGGCGCGGCTGGCATCGGCGCGCCCTGGACCTTCATCGGCGTCGTGCCGCTGGCCACCGGCCTGATGGGCTGGTGCCCGCTCTATCCTCTGCTCGGTCTGAACACCTGCCCCGCCAAACGGGACTGATCAGCCGGCGAGGCGGTTGGTCAGGCGGACGAAATCGGCCACGCCGAGATCTTCAGCCCGATGGGTCGGCGCAATCCCCACCGCCTCGAAGTCTGCATCTGAAACCAGCCCCTTCAGCGTGTTGCGCAGCATCTTGCGGCGCTGCGCGAAGGCGCTGGTCACCATTCTGGCCAACAGCGCCTCGTCCTTGGCCAGCAATTCCAACGCTGGTTTCGGAATCAGGCGCACAACCGCCGACTGCACCTTGGGCGGTGGGTCGAAGGATTCGGGCGGCACGTCGAGCAGCCAGTCGAGATGAAAACGGTATTGCAGCATGATGGACAAGCGCCCGCATTCCGAATCGCCGGGCACGGCGACCATGCGCTCGACGACTTCCTTTTGTAGCATGAAGTGCATGTCGCGCACCTGGCTGGCGTAGTCTGCCAGGTGAAACAACAGGGGCGTCGAGATGTTATAGGGCAGGTTGCCAACCAGGCGCAAATCGCTGCCCAACTTCGCGAAATCAAACGCCAGCGCATCGCCCTCGTGAATACTCAACTGGACAGGCGCATGTTTTTTCTTCAGCCGCGCAATCAGATCACGGTCGATCTCGACGACGTGCAAATGATCAAGCTTTAGCAACAGCGGTTCGGTCAGAGCACCCAATCCGGGACCGATCTCGACGACAGTATCGCCGTACTGCGGATCGATGACGCGGATAATGGCGTCGATCAGGCCGCGATCGACCAGAAAATTCTGGCCGAAGCGTTTGCGGGGAATGTGCGCGCCGGCCATCAGGCGAACTCCGCCATCTCGGCAGCCAGCGCCACGGCGGCGTATAGGCTGCCGGGGTGGGCGCGACCGGTGCCGGCCAGATCGAGCGCCGTGCCATGATCCACCGAGGTCCGGATGATGGGCAAGCCCAGCGTGACATTGATGCCGTCGTCAAAGGCGGCGTATTTCAGCACCGCCAGACCCTGGTCGTGATACATCGCCAGTTGCGCATCGCTGCCGGCGAGCACATTGCGCGTAAAGAGGGTGTCGGCGGGCAGCGGCCCAACCAGATCCATGCCCTCACGGCGTAAGGCGTCCAGCACGGGCGCGATGACTTCAATCTCTTCCCGCCCCATGTGCCCGCCTTCGCCGGCATGCGGATTGAGCCCGGAGACAAGGATGCGCGGCTGGGCCACGGCGAAACGTTGTACGAGATCGGCGTGCAGAATGCGGAGAGTGCGCGTGAGTTCTTCCACCGTGATTGCCGCCGGCACTGCCTTGAGCGGCAGATGGGTGGTCGCCAGCGCGACGCGCAGCCCGGCGCCAGTCAGCATCATCACGACCCGATCGACGCCACAGCGCTTGGCCAAATATTCGGTATGGCCGGTGAAGGGCATGCCGGCGTCGTTGATGATGCCTTTGTGCACCGGCGCCGTGACCATGGCCGAGAATTCGCCGGCATGACAACCTGCCAACGCCCGGTCAAGCAGGTCAACGACATAGGGCGCATTCTCGACAGCCAGACTGCCGGCCTGGCTGGGCACTCTCAACGGATGATGAAGAACACACAGGATTCCGGGCTCGGGCGTCTGACCGGGTTGAAATTCGCAAAAACGAACGGCCAGGCCCAGATCGGCCGCACGCGTTTCTAGCAAGGCGCGATCGCCCAGCACGACCACCGGCCATTCGCGCTCCGCCAGTCGCAGGCACAATTCCGGCCCGACGCCGGCCGGTTCGCCCGAGGTGACCGCGATCGGCGCGATGCCGAGAGCCATGCCGCCTACTTTTCTTCCAGCCGGTTTTCGACGTAGGTCTGGTCGCGCACCTGACGCAGCCAGTCCTGGTAGGCTTCGTCCAGTTTGCGGTCGCGCAGGGCCGAGCGGGCATTCTGACGCTTGGTTTCTTCAGTGACATCCTTTTCCCGGCGCTCCAGCACCTGGATCAGATGAACGCCAAAGGGCGACTGCACGACCTGGCTAAGTTCGTTGATCTTCAGCGCATCCATGGCGCGCTCGAAATCCGGCACGGTGTCACCGGTGTTCATCCAGCCCAGATCGCCGCCTTTGGCGGCGGAGCCGTCCTGCGAATACTGGCGAGCCAGTTCGGCGAAGTCCTGCCCATTGACCAGTCGCTCGCGCACGACCTCCAGCTTGTGCTTGGCCTCCGTTGCGGACACCACCTCGTTGATGCGGATCAGGATGTGACGGGCGTGCGTCTGCCGTACCGGCGGCACCACCGCGCTGCGTTTTTCCATCAGCTTGATGATGTGAAAACCGGCGGAAGAACGAAGCACCGCACTTTCGCTGCCCGCCGTCAGCTTTTCGGCCGCCTCGGCGTAAAGCGATGGCAGGCGGTCGAGCGGACGAAAGCCGATATCGCCTCCTTGCAGGGCATCGGGCGCATCCGAATAGGCTGCGGCCAGTTGGGCAAAATTTTCGCCCTGCTTGGCCCGACGAAGTGCCTCTTCAGCGCGAGTACGCAATTTCTGCAATTGCTCAGGGCTTGCGCCCTCGGGCGCACGCAGCAGGATGTGAGCAAGTCGATATTCGTCGACATTGCCGGCGTTCTTTTGCGCCGCCAGGAAGTTGTCGATCTCACCATCCGAGATCGACAACCGGCTCTCCACCTCACGGTCACGCAAGCGGGTGATGATCATTTCATCGCGGATCTCGTCGCGGAACTTGGGATAGGCAATGCCGTCCTTTTCAAGCGTCTTTCGGAATTCCGGCACGCTCATCTTGTTGGCAGCCGCAATCCGGCCAATGGCTTGATCGAGCTGAATATCGTCAATTTTCACGCCGTTGTCCCGCGCAAACTGTAACTGGATACGATCTGTGATCAATCGCTCCAGCATCTGCACTTCAAGTTGCTCTTGCGGCGGCAACCCGGTGCCCTGCTTCTGCAACTGATGCATGGCCGATTGCAGTCGCTGGCGAAGCTCGTTATAGGTCACCACCTCGTCGCCAACCACAGCGACAATCCGGTCAGCCTCGACCGGATCGCGCCGACTCTGCGCCATGGCGGGCTGCCAGGCTGTGGCAAGGGAGAGAAGAAGAACAATAGGAAGAATGCATCGCATCGGAATCACTCGCTGGTCAATAGGCTGCCGCTGGTCGGCAGTTCATTTATTTTGCCGTAACCGGGGACGCTACGGCGAAGCAACTGGACAGGGTTAGAACCCAAGCTCGCAAAATCGTTGAGCTCAAGCTGGAAGAAGAAAGTCGTGTTCGGGCTGCCAGCCACGGCTTCAAGACGTTGCGCGACAAAACGCGCCGCCCAGCAACCGGCATTGTATTCGACTCCGCCCACCGCCTCGAGCAACTGCTTGTCGCGGATGGAATAATTGTATCGCGCCACACCGTGCCAGCGTCTGCCAAGTGGCCACTGGGCAGCCAGGTCGATCTGGTCGACCGTAGTGGTGACTCCGGTGACCCCGGTCCGCACATAGCGGTAGCTGGCGCTGATGACCTTGGCGTTATCGGGCTGGTAACGCGCACCGATCGAGAACCGGTCGGGGCGCCCTTCGTGGTTGTTGTATTCCAGCGCCGAATCGAGGTAAGTCTTGTCGCGCACCAGCCCGTTGAAAGCGAGCAGACTGTTGGAGAATCTCTTAGCCGGCTGGGCCTCGCCCGGCATCAGCACACGCTGATCCTTGAAGTAGTAGCGCTGTCCAACCATCAGCCGGAAACGCTCGGCGCCCGTGGTGGCGTCGAACACCCGCGAAGTCAATGCGGCGGTCAGTTGATTCGCGTCGTTAATCCGGTCGTATCCGACAAAACGGTTTTCGCTGAATATCTGCGCGAAGTTGAAGTCGGCCAAGCCGCTATCGAAGACCGGGATACGACTTTGATCGCGGTAGGGAATATTGACGTAGAACAACCTGGGTTCCAGCGTCTGGACATGATCGCGGCCCATCCATTGCATATCGCGCTCGAACACCACGGTGCTGTCGAGGCTGAAGGTCGGGATCACACGGCTGACCGACGTAGGCAAGCCCGCCTGCTGCTGCTGAAGGCTGTACTGCGTGGCATGCAGACCGATCTTGGGCGTGATGTTGAAGGCCGGATACACCAGCGGCCACGAAATTTGCGGATAGACCACCGTGCGCCCGCCATCGACCAGCGACGGATGCGTGAAATAGCTGTATTGCCCGACCAGGTTGACGTCCAATCCGCGCAAATCGGGTAGACGCCCGTTGAATGCGATCTGCGGCTCGATGAAATACGGCCGCGAAATGGGCAATGCCGGATCGATCTGCAAGGTCTGGTAGCGCTGCCAGGTCAGAGAGGAGGACCACCAAGAATCGGGCGCGTAGGTCAGGGTCAGCTGTTTGGGCAGCTGGCTCTGCGAGGTTTGCAGCAAGCGCGTCGACAGGTCGCCCCAGTAGGTGCTGTCCGAGACGCCGTTCAGTTGCAGCGATCCGCTCAGGCCCGCCCCGAAACGATGCGTGTGGTTCAGGCTGTACGCCCAGCGGTCGCGGTGTGCAACCTGATCATCCGGCAGATATTCCAGCTTGGTCGTGCCGTTGAAGTTGAAATCCGCATATCGCCCCTCGCCACCCATTTGCAGGCCGCGGCGGGCGATTTCGCGCGGATAGATGGTCAGATCGTAATTCGGCGCGAGGTTCCAGTAATACGGCAGGGTCACATCCAGACCGTTGCGCGTAGAGACCGACAACATGGGCGGCAGGAAACCGGACTTGCGGCGATGGTTCAGCGCAAACGAGGCATAAGGCGTGAAAAATATCGGGAAATCTTTGAAGTAAAGAACGGAATTGTCACCAACGCCCTCCTCCTCGTCGTAATCGAGATGAATAGCATCTGCCTTCAACACCCAATCCATATCGCCCGGACGGCAGCTGGAATAGCTCGCATCATTCAGCGTCAGCTTGTTTTCGCCCTCGAAATCGATCCGTCTGGAGTGACCATATACCTCGGTAGGTCGCCGGGCGGGAACGCCCTCTCCCAGGCCATACCCCGCCGCCACATTGAGCATCATCGGCGCATTACTGACTGCCGTATTGGCACCCAGCGTGCTGGTGCCAACCACCGGCCGATAAAAGCGATTCACGGTTTCGCGCCGCACCTTGTAATCGACATCGTCGAAAAAACCAGTCTGCTCAGTCAGCTTGAAACGCAGGAAAGGGCCGCGCATTTCGTCGTCGTAGCGAATCAGCACCACACTGCCGCGTGCTTCCATTTCATCGTCAAGCGGTCGGTACTGCAAGCGGTCGGTATAGAGACGCGTGTCGGATTTACGTACTTCCACCTGGCCGATGGCGATAGTCACATCGTCGGTACGCCCTTCGATCCGGTCAGCGCTGACGAAAGCCGGCATCCCGCGCCCACCATCTATGGACTTGGCAGGCAAGTTGGGCGATAGCAGGCGCTTTTCGAGTTTAAGGCGGTAGGGATCGACGTCGACCTTGTCTTCCGCCGCCCAGACGAACGATCCCCCGTCGGCCTGCGAAAACAGACAACAGAGGAGCATGGCCAGAGGGCGGCGGCGAAAACAGGACATAGGGGAGAGGCTGCGGAGGCAGGGCGGGCGGATGTTAGAATCTGGGCATTCTACATCGAACAGAATTTCGCCACATGCCGCGCAATCAACTCGTCCAGGAGTGGGTCGACAACCATTTTCCCGAACAGACCATCGCCATTGAACCGGCCTCCGCCGATGCCAGTTTTCGCCGGTACTTCCGCCTGACTTTCGCTAATGGCGCGACCTTGATCCTGATGGACGCTCCGCCCGAAAAAGAGGATTGCCGTCCCTTTGTGGAGGTCGCCGACCTGCTGGCCGAGGCCGGCCTGAATGCACCGCGCGTGCTCGCCGAAGACCACGCACAGGGCATTCTGCTGCTCACCGACCTCGGCGACGAATTGTTCCTCGACGCCCTGCAAGAAGATCCTTCGCGCGCCCCGATGCTTTTTCAGGCGGCCATCGATGCGCTGGTGCGCTGGCAGACCGCATCGCGCCCCGGCATCTTGCCCGCCTACGACGAAGCTCTGCTGCGCCGGGAACTCGATCTCTTCCACGAATGGTTCATCCAGCGCCATCTGGGCCTGACCCTGGATGCATCACAACAGGCTGTGCTCGACACGACCTTCCGTCTGCTCGTGGACAGCGCGCTTGCGCAACCACAGGTGTTTGTGCACCGCGATTACATGCCCCGGAACCTGATGCTGGGCAACCCCAATCCGGCCATCCTCGACTTTCAGGACGCCATCTATGGCCCGATCTCTTACGATGTCGCCTCGCTGTTCCGCGATGCTTTCATTTCGTGGGAGGAAGAACAGGAACTCGATTGGGTCATCCGCTACTGGGAAAAAGCACGTGCCTCCGGCCTGCCGGTGCCGGCCGATTTCGCCGATTTCTGGCGCGATTTCGAACTGATGGGCCTGCAGCGCCATCTGAAGGTGCTCGGCATCTTCTGCCGCCTCAAGTACAGAGACGGTAAGGATCGTTACATTGCCGATCTGCCGCGTTTTCTCGGCTACGCCCGCCGGGTTGCCGGGCGATATGGCGCATTGAAACCTTTCCTCGGATTACTCAATACGCTGACCGACACCCAATACGAAGAAGGAATGACGTTTTAGGTCGTTTTGTAGGATTTTACTGATGGCCGAACCCGAAAATCGTTGCTATTCTGACCAACCACAGCGGCTTCCGAGTATCATCACCCAATAAAATGCCTTTGTAATTGGGAAGAGAAGGCCATGGCAATGAGGAGATTCCACATCCACCGCGTGGTGGCATGGGGCTTGGCAGCATGTAGCAAGGTCGTTATTGCGGCCGGCGCGAACGCTTCCGGCCTGATGACGATGTCGATCGAGCAGTTGCTCGATGTTCAGGTCGCCGGCGCCTCGCACTATACCCAGAACATTTCCGACGCGCCCGCCGCGGTGTCGGTCGTAACCAACGACGACATCAAATTACACGGCTATCGCAACCTGGCCGACATCCTCAATGCCATGCGCGGCCTGTACCTGACTTACGACCGCAACTACCACTACATCGGTGTGCGCGGGTTCGCGAGGGCCGGCGACTACAACACCCGCGTGCTGCTGCTGGTCGACGGGGTTCGGTACAATGACGCCGTTTATGACCAGGCGAGCATCGGCACCGATTTTTCCCTTGATGTCGAACTAATCGAACGCGTCGAATTCATCGCGGGGCCGGGATCGTCAGTCTATGGTGCCAATGCCTTCTTTGGGGTTGTCAATGTAATCACCAAACGAGGCAGGGATTTGCCCGGCATGACGTTCGCCGTCACAGGCGGTAGCGAGCGATTGGGCAAGATTCGCCTCACCCAGGGCAGCAGCACCGCCGAAGGCGCCGAATGGCTGCTGTCCGCATCGCGCCAGACGGAAAGCGGCAGAAATCTACACTTTCCGGAATTCGACCAGCAGGGCCAACCCGGCATCGCTCACCATCTCGATTATGACCAGCGCACGACGCTGTTCGGAAAATGGCAACAACAGGGGCTCAACGTCTCGTTTGCACACTCGTCGCGCAGCAAAGGCATCCCCACGGCTTCTTTCGATCAGGTATTCGACGACCCGCGCTCGCACACCGTCGATCAGCACACCTATGCCAACATCGAGTGGCGGCAAGATCTGAGCGACACCCTCGGCGTAATCGCACGCGCCAACTGGGCGGAATACCGTTATCACGGGGATTACGTGATCGACAACCCGCCAACGGTCGTCAATCGCGATCAAACCGTCACCAACTGGTGGACCGGCGAACTACATTTCCTGAGCACAGGCTGGCAGGGTCACAAACTCTCCTTTGGAGGCGAAATCCGTCGGGACGCCAGGGCCGATCAGGCCAATTTCGACCTTTCGCCCGCCTGGCTATATCTCGACGACCACCACCGTGCGACCAATTGGGGGCTGTATGCGCAGGATGAAATGGAGGTCGGCGACAACTGGCTGATCAACGTCGGTTTGCGCTGCGATCACATGACGGTGAGCGGCAACACTTGCAACCCCCGCACCGGGTTAATCTGGAAGGCCCGCCCGGAAACGACGCTGAAATGGCTGTACGGCACCGCCTATCGCGCGCCCAATGCCTTTGAACTCTACTACGCGCTGCCCCTGAGCGGCGCCGGCGGATATTTGCGCAACCCCAATCTCAAACCCGAGCGCATTCGCAGCGCCGAATGGGTGCTCGAACAGAATTTCTCTGGCAGCACCCGCTGGCTGATGTCGCTCTACCGCAACGACGTCCGCGACCTGATTTCGCTATCGACGCGCAACGGCAACCTTTTCTACGACAATGTATCGAGCGCACATGCCTACGGCGCCGAAACCGAGTTGCAGCACACCTGGCGCGATGGCACCCGCCTGCGCGTCAGCTACGCCTATCAGGTGGCGAAGGACAAAGCGAGCGACGAGCGGCTGGTCAATGCCCCAACCAGCCTTCTGAAACTGCACCTATCGACCCCATTGCCCGGCAACGCCCAACGCCTCGCCGTCGAACTGATCGGCAACTCGGCACGCCGCACGCAGGCCGCGCGACTCCCTGGACACCTGCTGGCCAATTTCAACTGGACCCATGGCGGTCTCTCCAAAGGAGTGGAATTGTCCGCCGGCATTTTCAACTTGTTCAACCAGTCCTATGCCGACCCCGCCTCGGCCGAACATCGTATGGATGCGATCGTCCAGCCGGGTCGTCAATGGCGCCTCGGTGCAAGTTATCAATTCTGATGCGCCGGTACCCGCGACTTCTTCTTGCTGGCCTGTGCATGTTCTGCGGCGCCGTGCAACCGAGCATCGCCGAACAGGCGCCGGAAAACGAACTGAAAACAGCCTTCATTTTCAATTTCATCCAGTTCGTTGACTGGTCGTCGAAAGGCGCGCCATCCGGTGCAGTCCTTTCGCTCTGCGTCACCACGAATTCCCCGCTGGCAAGCGCCCTGGCAACCTTGCGGAACCGCCAGGTTAACGGCAAAACCCTCGCCGTGCTCAACTGGCCGGACGAACCCTGGCGCCGATGCAACGTGATCGTCGCCGATGCGGCCGACCGGAGCCGCCTGATTGCCGGTCGCAAACACTTCGCCGACAATCCGGTCCTGATCATCGGCACCGATGCCGACATCAACAGGGAAGGCGTGATGATCGGCATGGAGTTGGTCGGCAGTCGTATCGTCTTCGATATTGATGCGAACATGGCACAACAAGCTGGATTGACCATTAGTTCGCGCTTGCTGAAACTGGCGCGGAGAGTGCAGTGAAATTCCCCGACACCACTTCGGCCGGATCGCCCCGCATCGCCTATCGGCTTTCGTGGTGGACATTGGCGGCAGCTTCTGTGGCAATGTTAACCGCTGTGCTCGTCCTGATCGGCCTGGAATACCTGAACCTGCGCCGCGCCATCCTTGAGGACAGTCAGGTCGAGGCAGCCATCGTGGCGGAAAACGTCAGCACGGCCGTACTGTTTGCGGACAGCAGAGCTTGCCGCGAAATCGCGCAGGGCCTGCATTCTTCACCGTCCGTGCAAAATGCAGCCATATTCGACATTCAGGACAAGTTGCTTGCTGAAATCAGCACCGTACCGACGGAACGGACGCCAACGATCCAGCCCTCATTGCGCCAGAAAGGCAGTCTCTTTTCGACAAGTCAGCTGGAAATTTTCCAGCCTGTCAGGCATCAGGGCAAGATTATTGGCCATATCTATGTCAGCAAATCCCTGAACACCCTGCGCTCGCGTCTCGCCGTCTATGCACTGGGTGCTTTGGCTGTTGCCGCCAGCGCCATTCTGCTCGCCTTTATTCTGGTTGGCCGTATTCGCAAGGTGGTCATACGCGCTGAAGATCGCCTCCATACCCTGGCTCACGTCGACCCGGTTACCGGCTTGGCCAATCGCAACGCATTTCAGGAACGGATCGATTTCGCCTTGTTGCAAGCGCAACGTTTCGACGAGCGTTTTGCGCTGATGATGCTCGACCTGGACAACTTCAAGAGCATCAACGACACCCTGGGCCACTTGAGCGGCGACGAACTGCTGCGGATGGTCGCCGGTCGCCTCAAGGAAGCGCTACGACGCGACGATATCGTCAGCCGCCAGGGCGGAGACGAATTTGCCATATTGATCCGCATCAGCGACGCCGAGGAAGAAGCCCATCTTGTCGCCGACAAGATCGTTACCTTGTTCGCCACTCCGTTCGTCATCGATGATCAGGAATTTGCCGTGACCGCCAGCATCGGCCTGGCTCTCTATCCGCGCGACGGCGATTCGCTGGAACTGTTGCTGCGCCACGCCGACACCGCGATGTACGCCGCCAAAAGCGCCGGCAAAAACATGTGGAAAGTATTCCTGCCGTCGATGAAATCTCAGGTCCAGAGGCGATTGCAGTTGGCAAACAGTCTTCGCCAGGCGCTGGAAAATCATGAATTCTCGGTGCACTATCAACCGCTGTTCGATCTGGATTCGGGCCGCGTCGTCGGCGCCGAAGCGCTGTTGCGGTGGCAAAGTCCCGAGTTCGGCACGGTGTCGCCCGCCGAATTCATCCCCATTGCCGAAGACAGCGGACACATACTGGCGCTGGGCACATGGGTGTTGTCTTGCGCCTGTCGGGATGCCAGTACGTGGAATCGCTTGCAACCTGCGGAAAAACCGGTGTACGTCGCAGTCAATCTTTCAGTCAAGCAACTGCGCGACGATTCGCTCTACGACAAAATCCGCACCATTCTGGCCGACACGGCGCTCGCCCCCAGTTCGCTCGAACTCGAACTGACCGAATCGGTCATCATGGAGAATGTGCACAGCCAGATCGAACTGTTGCGCAAGCTGAAAAACGCCGGCATCCGCTTGTCCATCGACGATTTCGGAACGGGGTATTCATCGATGGCCTATCTGCGTCGCCTCCCCATAGACAAATTGAAAATCGACCGCACCTTCATCAACGACCTTCCGGATCGTGAACACGACTGCGCGATCGTTTCGGCCATCATCGCGCTCGGCCACAGCCTGGGGCTCAATGTCGTCGCCGAGGGCGTCGAACGAATTGAACAGGCGGGTTTTCTGCTCACTCATCGCTGTGACCTGATTCAAGGCTACCTCACCGGCCGTCCGGTACCCTTAGCCGACTTTCTGACGCTGCTCGAACGCGGCCGCGCTCTGGAGGAGGAAATCATCGCCGCGATCCGCTCGCGCTGAGTTCGCTGCCGTGCATCTACACCCATCAATCTAGCCGCTGGGCATGTGCTACCCTTGCACTCCATGAAAGCAATGATTCTCGCTGCCGGGCGCGGCGAACGCATGCGCCCACTCACCGACCATACGCCCAAACCCCTGCTGCCGGCCGGCGGCAAACCGCTGATTGTCTGGCACCTTGAACGACTGGCCGCTGCCGGTTTCCGAGAGATTGTCATCAACCACGCCCATCTCGGCTCGCAGATCGAAGCGGCGCTGGGAAACGGCGGCCGCTGGGGTTTGCAGATTGCCTACTCGCCCGAACCGCCCGGCGCGCTCGAAACCGCCGGTGGCATCGCCCAGGCCTTGCCGCTGCTCGGGGAGGACGCATTCCTGATCGTCAACGGCGACATCTGGTGCGATTGGGATGTCCGCCGCGCCCTGAGCCTGCATGACCGGCTGGCGCACCTGGTCATGGTGCCCAACCCTCCCCAGCATCCGGATGGCGATTTCGGGCTCGACGGCGAACGAGTCGTCTTTGCCGGGCAAGGCCCGACCTTTACCTACGCGGGTCTCGCCGTCTATTCGCCACATTTTTTTGCCGGCGTGACGCCCGGACAAGCTTTAAAATTGCGTCCTCTTTTCGACGCCGCCATCGCCGCTGGGACTCTCACCGGGGAACCCTACACCGGCCGCTGGGTCGACGTTGGAACCCCAGAACGTCTTTCAGAACTCGACCGGAGCCTCCAACAACATGCCTGACCTCAACCTGCAAGCCTGCGCCGCCCGGCGCGAGCGTCTGTTCGCCGCCCTCGGCGACGGCGTCGCCATTCTGCCCACCGCGCCCGAAACCCTGCGCAACCGCGACTCTCACTACGCCTATCGGCACGACAGTTACTTCTGGTACCTGACCGCCTTTCCGGAACCCGAGGCGGTGCTGGTCATGGTTGGCGGCAAGCGCCCGAAGGCCATCCTGTTCTGCCGCGAGAAAAACGAAGAACGCGAAATCTGGGACGGCTTCCGTTACGGCCCGAAAGGCGCCGCCGAGGCCTTCGGCTTCGATGCTGCCTACCCCATCGCCAAGCTCGATCAAATGCTGCCCAAGCTGATCGCCGACCGCCCGGCACTTTGGCACACGCTCGGCCACGACGACACCTGGGACCGCCGCATCGGCGCCGCGCTGAACGCCGTCCGCGCCCAGGCACGCGCGGGCAAACGGGCACCACACGCACTGTGCGACCTGCGCGCCGAACTCGACGCCATGCGGTTGATCAAGGACGAGCACGAAATGACCATACTGCGCCGGGCCGCCGACATCACCAGCACCGGCCACGCCCGCGCCATGCGCGTCTGCCGCCCCGGCATGAGCGAATACGAACTCGAAGCCGAGCTGAGCTACGAATTCAGGAAGAGCGGCGCCGAAGCGCACGCCTATACGCCGATTGTCGCCGGTGGCGCCAACGCCTGCGTGCTGCACTACGTCGAGAACAATCGTCCGCTGCCATCCGATGGCCTGGTGCTGATCGACGCCGGCTGCGAGCTCTCAGGCTACGCGGCCGACATTACCCGCACTTTCCCGGTCAGCGGCCGTTTCAGCCCGGCTCAGAAGGATGTCTACGAAATCGTTCTCGCCTCGCAACTGGCCGCCATCGACGCGACCCGACCGGGTGCCTCCTTCATGGCTCCGCACGAGGCGGCGCTGAAGGTACTGACGCAAGGCATGATCGACCTCAAGCTGCTCTCCGGCGATCTCGACAACCTGATCGAGAAGGAAGCCTACAAACCCTGGTACATGCACCGGACCGGTCACTGGCTGGGACTGGACGTACACGATGCCGGCGACTACAAGACCGGCGCCGACTGGACACCGCTGGCGCCCGGCATGGTGCTGACCATCGAACCGGGCTTCTATATCCGCCCCGGCGAGGGCATTCCGTCCGAGCTGGTCGGCATCGGCATCCGCATCGAGGACGACGTGCTGGTCACCGCCGAGGGGTGCGACGTTTATACCAGCGCGCCGAAAACAGTAGCCGCCATCGAGGAAACCATGCGGCATGGCTGATGCCACGCCGGTCGACGTTCTCATCGTCGGCGCCGGACCGGTCGGGTTGAGCCTGGTCCGGGCACTTGCCGGGCGGCGCTTTCGCGTCGTCCTCGTCGAGCGCAGCGCGTTGACCGCGCAAAGGAGCGATCCACGCGCCCTGGCTCTCTCCGAGGGGGCACGACAGATACTCGAACCGCTTGGCGGCTGGCCCGCATCGGCGGCGACGGCGATCCGCACCATCCATGTCTCACAGCGCGGCGGTTTCGGTCGTACGCTGATCGAAGCCGCCGAATGCGGCGTTGCCGCACTCGGCCACGTCGTCCACTACGGCGAGCTGGCCAGCGTACTCGCGGGCGGCATAGGCGAATTACCCGGCATCGAGCTGCACGAGAACACCACAGTAACCGCCGTGATCCATGGCGGCGACGCCGTGCGGGTTACCCTTCGCACCCCGACGGGCGACCGCGATATCGCCACGCGCTTGCTGGTGCATGCGGAAGGCGCCCCAATGCAGGACGATACATTCAGGTTCCTTTCCTATGGGCAAACTGCCGTCGTCGCAGAAGTCACTCCGGCCTCACCGCATAGCGGACGCGCCTGGGAGCGATTCACGCCCGAGGGCCCGCTGGCGTTGCTGCCACTCGGCACTGGCTATGCCGTGGTATTGACCTTGCCCACGGCGCACGCCACCGTCGTGCTGACTCTCGATGACGAGGCCTTTCTTGGCATTTTGCAGACCCATTTCGGCGGCGATCTGAAATTCACCGCCTGCGGGCCGCGCGCCGCCTTTCCGCTCGCCTTGCGCATGCGCCGGGAGTTGACGACGCCGCGCCAGGTCTGGATCGGTAACGCGGCGCAGACGCTGCACCCGGTTTCCGGCCAGGGCTTTAACCTCGGCCTGCGCGACGCAGCCGTGCTGGCCGAAGCCATCTGGCGCGGCGGACCAGATGCCGGAGCGCCAATCAATCTCGCCGGCTATGTCCACCGACGGCGGCTGGATAGACTGACCAGCGCGGCCTTTACGGATGGCCTCGTCCGCGTGTTTTCAAACGATTTGGCGCCGCTCCGGCTGGCGCGCGGCATTGGCCTGGCGGCGCTCGATCTCTGCCCGCCCGCCCGACGCTTTGTTGCCCGGCGGATGATCTGGGGCGCGCGCGCCTGGCCCTGAAATTCGGTTGGTGTCTGGCGAGCTGACTCAAACTGCCCGCAATGCGTCAATCCGAGCTATATTGGCAAAATCCCGCGCAGAGACACAGACTGTGAACGAGAAAACAGACCGCGGCTCGACCGCCCATACCCCCGACCTGGACTGGAGTCAGGTCCGCGAAACCGTCCTGATGCTGGAACTGGCCTCCGCCCAGATAGCGGCAGCCACGCGTGACAGCGGGCAAGCTGTCGAGACCTTGACAGTTTCTTTCACACGCATGGTCGAGCACATTCAGGAGATCGCCCGTGCCGCACAGGCGGAACCCGAGACGCCCGACCACGCCGAAAACAGATCGCGCCTGATCGACGCTTCCGAAGAAGTCTCGACACTGGTGCATCAGGCCATAGTCGCCTTTCAGTTCTACGACCGTCTTTCACAGCGCCTGAACCATGTCGAACACGGATTGGGATGCCTGTCCGAGCTAATTGGGGACCGCCGACGCCTGTTCAATCCCGACGCTTGGCGCGAGTTGCAGCAGCTTATTCGCTCGCGCTACACCACGCACGAAGAAAATGCGATGTTCGATGCGGTGGTACACGGCATTCCAGTGCACGAGGCCATTGAACGCTACCGCTCAGACATCAGGAGCAAGGGCGACGATATCGAGCTGTTCTGACCGGCGCCTGTATTCCCGAAAGCACCTATGCGGTGCAATTTCCCCGGCTGTCTCGACTTCGGATTGACTATTTTTTAGGCGATTTCTCAGGTAGAATTTCGCCCTCGCTGTCGGTTTTTCCCGACACGCCCTCACCACGTTTTTGGTCTCTTTTCCCAGGCATGCATTTCCTCGGCTTTCAGCTTCGCAACCATCTTTTTGTCGCGCCGATGGCCGGGGTGACCGATCGCCCCTTCCGGCAACTCTGCAAACAGATGGGTGCGGGTCTGGCCGTTTCTGAGATGGTTACCTCAAATTCGCTGCTCTACGGCAGCGCCAAGACACAGCGACGCGCTAATCACCAAGGCGAAGTCGCACCGATTTCGGTGCAGATAGCAGGCGCCGACCCCGGGATGATGGCGCAGGCCGCGCGGCACAACGTTGACCGCGGCGCCCAGATCATCGATATCAACATGGGATGCCCGGCCAAGAAAGTCTGCCATGTGATGGCGGGTTCAGCGCTCCTCAGGGACGAACCCCTGGTCGAGCGCATTCTCGCCGCCGTGGTGCAAGCCGTGCCCGAGACACCGGTCACGCTCAAAATTCGCACCGGCTGGGATCGTGACCACAAAAACGCGCTAAACATCCTCAAAATCGCCGAAAATGCCGGCATCCGGGCCTTGGCCATCCATGGTCGCACACGCTGTCAGCAATACACCGGCGAAGCCGAGTATGACACCATCGCCGCCGTAAAGGCGGTGGCCCGTATTCCCATTGTGGCCAACGGCGACATCAACTCGCCCGAAAAGGCGCGTCAGGTGCTCGCGCACACAGGGGCCGACGCGTTGATGATCGGTCGCGCAGCGCAAGGGCGTCCATGGCTATTCCGCGAAATCGAGCACTACCTGAAGACCGGCGAGAAACTGCCGCCGCCGAAGGTCAGCGAAATCCACGCGATCTTGCTCGCCCATCTCGAGGATCTCTACGCCTTCTATGGATTGGAAACCGGTGTGCGCGTGGCCAGAAAACACATCAGCTGGTACACCAAGGGGCTGACCGGTTCAGCAGCATTCCGCCACCACATGAACCAGTTGCCGGATGTAGACGCGCAGCGCCAGGCCGTCGATTTATTTTTCAGGGGGCTGGCGCAACAATCGGAACATCTCGAATACGAAGAACCAGAACAGGGGAAACTGGCCGCATGAAATCAGAACATCAAGACATCGCCGCTTGCGTGCGCGCAGCGCTGGAGAAGTATTTTCGCGATCTCGAAGGACAAAAAGCCACCGCCATCTATGACATGGTGATCAAGAGTGTCGAAAAACCGATGCTCGAAATCGTGTTGAAGCAGGCTAGTGGCAACCAGACCCAAGCTTCGGAAATTCTGGGCATCAACCGCAACACGCTGCGTAAGAAACTGACCGACCACCAACTCCTCTGACCCCCATGAAAATCCAACAAGCGCTGATTTCCGTCTCCGACAAACGGGGCGTGCTCGAATTCGCCAGTGGTCTCGCCGCCATGGGCGTTCAACTGCTATCGACTGGCGGCACCGCCAAACTACTCAGAGACGCTGGTCTCGCCGTCACTGAAATCGGCGACTACACCGGTTTTCCGGAAATGCTCGACGGGCGCGTAAAAACCTTGCACCCCAAGGTACATGGCGGCATTCTGGCCCGTCGCGATGTACCGGAGCATCTGGCAACCATCGCCAAGCACAACATCCCGACCATCGACCTCGTCTGCGTCAATCTCTACCCCTTTGCCGCCACGGTGGCCAAAGCTGGTGTGACGCTGGAAGACGCCATCGAAAATATCGACATCGGCGGCCCGGCGATGGTGCGCTCCTCCGCGAAAAACTACGCTGGCGTCGCGATCGTCACCGATCCTGCTGACTACGCGCCGATTCTTGCGGAAATGGAGCATCACGGCGGCGGCCTTAAGCTGGAAACCCGTTTTGGCCTGGCCAAGAAAGCCTTCACGCACACGGCCCGCTACGACAGCATGATCGCCAACTGGCTGACCGGGCTGGAAACCGGCGCCGAGTTGAAGCCAGCAGACGCGGCGCCGACACCGTCGCTTTTCCCAGATAACCTTCAACTGGCATTCGACCGCGTCGAAACGCTTCGCTACGGCGAAAACGCTCACCAGAGCGCCGCCTTCTACCGCGACACGACCGCCCTGCCGGGCAGTATCGCCGCCTACACCCAACTGCAAGGCAAGGAGCTGTCGTACAACAACATCGCCGATGCAGACGCGTCCTGGGAGTGCGTCAAGGTCTTCCAGGCGCCTGCCTGCGTGATCATCAAGCACGCCAATCCGTGCGGCGTCGCCATCGGAGCAACGCTCGTGGAGGCCTACGAGAAAGCCTTCCAGACCGATTCCACGTCGGCTTTCGGCGGCATTCTTGCCTTTAACGGCGAGGTCGGCATCGAAATCGTCGATGCGATGAACACCCGCAAACACTTTGTCGAAGTGCTCATTGCCCCTTTGTTCACGGACGAAGCAAAGGCTGCGCTGGCCAGCAAGCAAAACCTGCGCGTCCTCGTCGTGCCGATGGGCAGCGACCTCAACACACTGGAGCTGAAACGTGTTGGCGGCGGCCTGCTGGTGCAGACGCCCGACAACTTCACCGCTCAGCTTGACCACCTCAAGGTGGTCACTCGCACACAACCGACTGCACAGCAGATCGAAGACCTCATTTTCGCCGAACGTGTCGCAAAATTCGTCAAATCGAACGCCATTGTGTTCTGTGGAAACGGGATGACGCTGGGTGTTGGCGCCGGCCAGATGAGCCGCGTCGATTCCACCAAGATCGCCAGCATCAAGGCACAGCATGCCGGTTTGTCCCTTGCCGGTTCAGTGGTTGCCTCCGACGCCTTCTTCCCCTTCCGCGACGGCGTTGACGTGCTTGCCGAAGCGGGTGCGGCAGCGGTGATTCAGCCAGGCGGCTCAGTGCGCGACGACGAAGTGATCGCCGCCGCGGACGAGCACGGCATCGCCATGGTATTCACTGGCGCCCGCCATTTCAGGCATTGAACGGAGCAAGGGCATGAAAATTCTCGTCATCGGGTCCGGCGGCCGCGAACATGCGCTGGCCTGGCGTATCGCCCAGACGCCTGGCCTGCAAACCGTGCTGGTCGCCCCCGGCAATGCCGGCACGGCGCGCGAACATGAACTGAAAAACGTGCCAATCACCGATCCCTCCGCACTCGCCGATTTCGCGGAGCAAGAGGGTGTTCACCTCACTGTCGTCGGCCCCGAGGCCCCTTTGGCCGCCGGCGTGGTCAATATTTTCCGCAGCCGGGGCCTCAAGATTTTTGGCCCGACCAAGGAAGCCGCTCAACTCGAATCCTCAAAGGATTTCTCGAAGCGTTTCATGACCCGGCACCACATCCCGACCGCCGAGTTTGAAACTTTCTCCGACCTTGCCTCAGCGCATGCCTACGTCGATCGCAAAGGCGCTCCGATTGTGATCAAGGCGGATGGACTGGCCGCCGGCAAGGGAGTCGTCGTTGCCATGACTCTCGATGAAGCACACGTCGCCATCGACGACATGCTGGCTGGCAACAAACTGGGCGATGCCGGCGCCCGCGTCGTCATCGAAGATTTTCTCGATGGCGAAGAAGCCAGCTTCATCGTCATGGTGGATGGCAAAAACGTGCTGGCACTGGCCTCCAGCCAGGATCACAAGCGCATTGGGGATGGCGATACCGGCCCCAACACCGGCGGCATGGGCGCCTATTCGCCTGCGCCAGTCGTCACCCCTGAAATCCACGCCAAGGTCATGCGCGAGATCATTCTGCCGACCGTGCGCGGCATGGAGGCCGACGGCATTCCGTACACCGGCTTCCTCTATGCCGGTCTCATGATTGGCAAAGACGGCGGCGTCAAGACGCTCGAATTCAACTGCCGCATGGGCGATCCGGAAACACAGCCGATCATGATGCGGCTGAAATCCGACTTCGTAAAACTGCTCGAGCATGCCGTCGCGGGCTCGCTCGACCAGGTCGAGGCGGAATGGGATCGCCGCGTCGCGCTCGGCGTCGTGCTGGCCGCCGCGCACTACCCTGACACACCCAAAAAGGGCGACGCGATTCGTGGCCTGCCCGATAAAGGCAATGCCTTCGGGGACGATGCCCATGTCTTCCACGCGGGCACCTGCGAGCGCGACGGGCAGGTCGTCACCAGCGGGGGTCGGGTACTCTGCATCACCGCGCTGGGCGAAAATGTCAGAATCGCCCAGAAACGCGCCTACGAGGTGACCGCCAGTATCGCCTTCGACGGCATGCAGTATCGCAAGGATATCGGGCACCGCGCTGTCCTGCGCTGATTTCAGCATCAAGAGGCGGCCATGACCGCCTCGCCTCTTTCCCCTTGGAGACGCCCTTGGATCTCGCCGCCCTGAAGGCCTATTTCACCGGCCTGCAAAACCGTATTGTCAACGAACTGGAAACCTTCGACGGCCAGTCGTTCCGCAGCGACGGATGGCAGCGCCCCGAGGGCGGGGGCGGGCTCTCGCGTCTGATCGAGAGCGGCCACGTCTTCGAGCGAGGCGGCGTCAATTTTTCGCATGTCACCGGAACGCGGCTGCCGCCTTCCGCCACCGCGCACCGCCCCGAACTGGCCGGCCGCGCCTGGGAGGCGATGGGTGTCTCGCTGGTTCTCCATCCCGAAAACCCATACTGCCCGACCGCGCACATGAACGTGCGCGCCTTCGTCGCCGAGAAGGCGGGCGAGGAACCGGTCTGGTGGTTTGGCGGCGGCATGGATCTAACGCCCTACTACGGCTTCGAGGAAGATGCCCGGCACTTTCACCAGACCTGCAAAGAGGCTCTGGCGCCCTTCGGCAGCGATATTCATCCGCGCTACAAGGCCTGGTGCGACGAATATTTCTTTCTAAAGCACCGCAATGAGGCACGCGGCGTGGGCGGGGTGTTTTTCGACGATCTTAGCGAAGGCGGCTTCGAGCGTTGCTTTGCACTGACCCGTGCCGTCGGTGATGCGTTTACCCGCGCATACCTGCCGATCCTGTCCCGGCGGCGCGACCTTCCGTTCGGCGAACGCGAACGCGACTTTCAGGCTGTTCGACGCGGTCGCTATGTTGAATTCAACCTGGTCTGGGATCGCGGCACCCTTTTCGGCCTGCAATCGGGAGGACGGACCGAATCCATCCTGATGTCGCTGCCACCCGTCGTGAAGTGGCGCTACGACTGGCAACCTGAAACCGGCAGCCGCGAGGCGGAACTCACCGAGGTCTTTCTCAAACCCCGGCAATGGGTCTGACTATTTGAGCTTGCCTCGCACAACACGAACTCGTTCGGGACGAGCGATATTCAACGCCCCGTCGGCACCTTGCAGATTTCCGCATACGCATGCCGATTTTATGCGCGGAACCGAACTGACGATGGCGGTGCAATCCAGGCATTCGTAATAGATATCGCCGCCCGTCGGCAGATTGCCGGTCGCCGGCGCAGGCTCCAAGGGGTAGAAGTTGTAGATCTTGCGCAGGTCGATATTGAGCATCTCCGTCTCCCAAAGGTGTAGGTCAGCGCATTTGTTCCGCGCTTTGCCGATAGTGGCGGTTTGCCTCTTCGTGTTTGTCGAGTTGGTCGAACATTTGCGCAAGCTCCCAATGCGCTTCTGGCGTTCTGCCGACCGCCAGTGACGCTTCAAAATAGCTCTGCGCCTTGCCCCACAGGCGCCGCCGCCTGCACAAACGGCCCAGGGTCAGCAAAAGCGAAGCGTTTTCCGGATGCTCGGGAAGCCACACTTCCGCTTTAGCGATCCGTGCCGTCGTTTCGCGGCTCTCCAAGCGCCCGTAAAGCAACACCAGATCATCGCGCCAGTGTCCATCGCTGTCGAGCTGCGCCTCGATGATATCGGCCGCCTCGTCCGCGGCGCCCAGCGTCGCCAATTCGCGCGCCACCGCGAGGGCAAGACGCGCATCCGCCTCACCCGCAGGCAGGTTGCGAAGATAGTGTTGCAGCGCCACGCCGTCACCCGCACGCGATCTGACATTTTCGAGGTGCGCGGCGAGTTTGATCTCGTGCGCGGCCTCACCGGGGAGGGCTGCTCGCTTCTCCAGCTGGCGGGCGAGGCGAACGACTTCGTTCCACTGACCGACCCCCTGTCGCGCCCTCAACTCAAGCAGCAACGCGGCCAAATGGCGGCCGTAGCGCTGTTGCAAGGCAGTCAGCGCTTGCAGCGCGGTTTCATACTCGCGCATTTCATTGGCCATACGCGCTTGCAGCATCAGCACGGCTGCTTCGCTACGCGGGTCATCCTGCCGCGCGCGTTCGGCCCAATGCTGCTGACGTTGCGGATCGCGTAATCGCTGGGCCGAGCGCGTCGCGATCAGCGCCGCCAGGCCCGGATAGACCCCGGCGGCATGCGCCTCGCCCGCCTTTCTGAGCGCTTGCCCGTAACGGCCTTCAAACAAGAGGCGAACCGCGTCCTCCAGCCCGGTCATTGCTTTGTCGCGTTGCCGCCGGCCACGAAACTCACGCGCCCGCCGAGGTAGTTCAAAGGTCACTAAAATGCCGCGCAGAATGCCGTAGAAGAGCACAAACAGCAGGAGCAGTGCCAACAGAAAAAGGTTCAGCGAAACTTCCGCGCGCCAAGGAGGAAACACCAGCAGGATGTAACCTTCGTTCAGGCGGGCGCCGAGCGAGACCGCCACGGCAAGACAGGAGAGCGCAAGAAACCAAAACAGCCAGCGCACTTACTTCCTCTCTTTCGCGCTCTTAAAGCTGCTCAGTGCCGTAAGACTTTCGCTCAAATTGGGTAATTCGATATTGATGTCGGTCGCCGATACCTGCCGTAGCGCAGTCAGCGCCGATTGCACGCTCTTGTCGCGGGCATCGAAATGCGCCTCCAGCCACTCGCGAGCGGCTTTCAGGTCGTTGCGATATGTCCACTGATCACGCGCAAAAAGGGCGAGCCGCGCATTCAGCAGGCGCAGCTTGAGGTTTTCGCGCAGAAAGAAACTCTGCCCTGGTGCCAGCAAAACCGGGTCAGCACGGTCAAACCGCTGGATGCGCACCAGCCCCTTCACTTCCTGCCAGGCGTCACTACCCAGCCGTTGCCACCAAGGTGGTTCCGGTGTCGCGGCGCGCGGCTTCGCGCGTTCGACAGGGCGCGGCCTTTCGTCGGTCGCCAGTGTCATCGCGTCGATGCTGTTGACGATGTTTTCGATTTTCAGACTGATTCCCGGCACATCGACAAAGGGCAGGGCGCGCAGGCGGTCGAGGTCGCGCCCCAGCGCCTTGCGCAACGGCAAAAACTGCGGGCGATCCAATCGGGCGAGTTTGGCGTCGGCCGTTTGCAGCGCCAGCACGGCGGCACGGACGTTTCCCGCCAGTTGCATTTGCTGCGCGGCCAGGGTAACGGCCTGCTCGATTTCAAGCAGGGTCGCGTCGTCGCGGCTCCTCGCCAGTTCGCTATACAGGGTTTGCAGCGCTGCGGTCTGACCCTGGAATTCCGCCAGTTTGTTTTCCAGCACGGCGATTTTCGCCTGCTGCGCGGCGATCTGTTCTCGGGCCTCCAGCACTGCCTGACGGCTTTCCTGGTTGCTGGCAGCCCCCTCGCCGAGTCGGCGGGTAATGGCCTGTTCGGTATCGGCAAGACGGACGCGCGTCTCGAACCACTGCCAGCCCGCCAAGATGATCGCCAGCAGGGCGAGAATGGCCCAGGGGTTGAACCAGGCATCGATCAGCCGGCGCCACGCGCCAAGTGGCGCCGACGTCGTTTGGTTGTCCGGGGTGGAGGTGTTTTCGCTCATCATCGACGCCAATTATAAGCGCACAAACCCGACGTCATCCCATCGTCGCCCGGTTCGGTCAGCATCACGTCGTTAAATCCGGCATACCGGGCGCTCTCGGCGATCCTAGCGTGCGGCACGAATACTGGCAGCGTGCGCAACATAGCCTGTTCGGCCGACGACAAACCCGCCATCAGATAGCGCAGTGCCTCGCTTGAGGACAAGGTCAACGCATCGACCTCCTCCTCGCAGAGCGCCTTTCGCAGTGCCGTCAGACCTTCTCCGGGTGGCTGGCGACGGTAACAGGTGACCAGATCGACCACTGCGCCGCGTGCCGTCAGGGTTTCGGCCAGCAATTCGCGACCGCCGTCACCACGAAATATCGTCACCCGCCGACCTGCGATGCGGTCGGCCTGAAGGGCGGAAAGCGCAAGCAGGGATTCCGAATCGAAGCGTTCTGTCGGCGCCAGGCAGCCCACCACACCGTGTGCAGCCAGTGCCCGGACCGTGCCCTGCCCTACCGCCGCAGGGCGCGTGCCATCCGGCCAAGAGCGCCCAGCCAGCAAGACCGGCAAAGCGTAGTTGACCGCATTAGGCGAGATAAACACCGCCAATGCGGAATCGGCCAGTCTCTCGGCCACGCCGTGCAGTGCGGAGCCATCCTCCACGGGCGCAATTTCGAGCAACGGCGCCGGGACGACCACGCCCCCCTCGCCAGCGATCAGCGCTGCCAGATTTGCTGCCTGTCCCGCCGGGCGCGTTACCGCGATTCGCCTGCCCGCCAACCGGGCCCCGGTCATCGCGGGCAGGCGCCCAGCGCCGCAAGAATGGCGTCACCCCCCCGAGCGCGCAAGGTCGCGGCAAGGTGATCCCCCAACCGCTCCGGCTGGGTCGGGTCGCCACGCACCGCATCGGCAACCATGGCGTGACCGTCGGCGGTTGCGATGAATCCGCGCAACCAGAGCTCTCCCTGATCGAGAACGGCATAGCCGCCAAGCGGAAGCTGGCAACTTCCCCCCAGCGCACGCGAGAAAGCTCGCTCGGCACGGACGCAGGCAGCGGTCTCGGGATCGTTGAGCGCGGCCACGCAGTCCGCCATATCCGGACGATCGGCGCGAATCTCGATACCCAGGGCGCCCTGACCCGGCGCCGGCAGTGATTCCTCGGGGCTGAGCAAGGTTCGGATGCGCGACGACAGCCCCAATCGCGTCAAACCCGCCGCCGCCAGAATAATCGCGTCGTACTGACCCTCGTCAAGCTTTCGCAGACGCGTGTCGAGATTGCCGCGCAAACTGCGAATTTCCAGATGCGGCCAGGTGCGACGGAGGATCACCTCGCGGCGCAGGCTGGAGGTGCCAACCACCGCTCCGGTCGGCAACGCGGAGAGGTGGTCATAGCGGTTTGAAACAAACGCGTCGCGGGGGTTTTCTCGTGCCGAAATGGCCGACAACGAAAAACCCTCCGGCATTTCCATCGGTACATCCTTCATCGAATGCACGGCCAGGTCAGCCCGACCTTCCCACATCGCCACCTCGAGTTCCTTGATGAACAGCCCCTTGCCGCCGATCTCGGCCAGCGGACGGTCGAGAATCTGGTCGCCCTTGGTCGTCATTCCCAGGATCGCCACCTCGGCTTCGGGATACAGCGCGCGCAAGCGGCTCTGGACATGTTCGGCCTGCCACATGGCCAAACGGGATTCGCGCGAGGCGATGACGAGACGTTGAGGAGACTTCATGAATGACAACCCCGGAAAGGAAGCCGGGATTTTATCACCCCTTGGCGAACTCCTTGGCCAGCGCCCATTGCCGACGACTCACCGGCAGGCGCTCGGACGTCCCTCGCAGCAGGGCCCAGCCGTAGGCCTCGGCATCGTCGCCAGTGGCGCGCTCGAAACCGGCGAGAGCCTGTTTCGCCACAAGTACCGCCCGATGCAGACGAATAAAGCGCTCGGCAAACTCTTCTTCCAGATGAGTCAGCGCCTCGTCGAGCAGGTAATCGCGCGCCAGCGTGCGAGCCGTCACATACTTCAGGTCGGCCTTGAAATAGAGCACATCGACCACCGGCACCAGCAACAGGCGGCCGCGCTCCTGACAGGCCAGATGGCTGCGCCCCTCGCCGCGCACCTGCCGCCCCAGCGTCGACCAGGATTCCGCCGGGCGTCGGACACCGACCTTCTGCAAGGCCGCCAGCAAACGTTGGGCGCGCACCGGCTTCAACAGGTAATCGATGGCGTTGAGCTCGAACGCCTGCACCGCGTAATTGTCGTAGGCCGTCGTAAAGATCACGGCCGGTGGATCGGCCAGGCGGCTCAGATGCTCTGCCAGTTCGATACCGTCGAGACCCGGCATGCGGATGTCGGTAATCACCACCTCCACCGGCATGCCTTGCAGACATTCCAGCGCTTCAATGCCGTTGGCCGCCTCGCCGGCAACGACAAGTGCGTGTTCCGCCGCCAGGTCGCCAAGCAGTTCGCGCAACCGCGCGCGCGCAGGCGCCTCGTCGTCGACGATCAGGATGCGGAGGGGTGTGGGTGCGGTCGACATGGCAGAAGAATCCGGACAGCGTAGCGGGTGGGCGTTTCTTCGATCGAAAGGCGGGCTTCGAGGTCGAAATACAGGGTCAGTCGCTCGCGGATGTTGGCCAGTGCAAGATGATGCCCCGAGGAGAGCCGCGACGCCGCTGGCCGGGGATTGGCGACTTCGATCAGCACCGCATCGCCACGGCGCGAAAAGGCAATATCGACCACGCCGCCCTCCGCCGCCGGCTCGATGCCGTGGTAAACGGCGTTTTCAACCAGCGGTTGCAGCATCAACGGCGGAATCGGCAGATCCAGCGGTACATCGCGAATCTCCCAATCGACCCGCAAACGGTCGCCCAAGCGCAGTTTCTCCAGTTCGAGATATTGGCGACAGAGGGCAATTTCCTCCGACAGCGGCAGCCAGTCGCCCGGATCGCGCAGCGCCGCCCGGAACAGATCGGAAACCGTTTCCAGCGCGGCTTCCGCCCGGCGCGGCTCGGCCCTGATCAAAGACAGTACGGCATTGATCGAATTGAACAGGAAGTGTGGCCGGATGCGGGCATTCAACGCCATCAGCCGCGCTTCTGCCAATGCCGGCGAATAGGCGCGGGCGCGCAAGTCAAAATAGGCTAGCATTCCCGCTGCCACTGCCGCACCGAGGATCAGGGCGCGCATGCCGTCACCGGGCTCCGCTTCGCTCAAACCCGCCCATTGCCACAAGTGGAAATAGAGCCAGGCCACGACCGCCACACCAGCCACCACAACGGCGCGAGCCTGTCGCAGCGGCAGCGCCGCCAGCCGGTCTCGGCCCGCCGCAAGCGCCCCCAGGCAGATCAACGCAACCGGCTCGATCCAGGCGGCCATCGTCACAAACCCGCCGATCCACGCCAGCACACCACCAGGTTGCAACAGACTCGCCAGCGCAGCCAGTGCATTGACTCCCACCAGCACGCGCAGCAGCACGCCGAAGTTACGCCAGTCCGGCCAGGCTTGGGGGGGAGGTTTTTGACTTATACTGGTCATAGTCGCGCCATCGTACGCCCATCGTACCGAATTTCGCCTTCCATCCCGACATTGTAGAACACAGGCATGAGCCAATCCCAACACTCCCAATATACCTGGGCCGGCCGTTTTTCCGAGCCCGTCAGTGAACTCGTCAAACGGTACACCGCTTCCGTCGACTTCGACCGCCGCATGTGGCGGCAGGATATCCGCGGCTCGCTCGCGCACGCGCGCATGCTGGCCAAGCAGGGCATCATCGCCGACGCCGACTTGGCCGACATCGAGCGCGGCATGCAGCAGGTCTGGGAAGAAATCGAATCCGGCCGTTTCGAGTGGTCGCTCGATCTGGAAGATGTCCATCTCAATATCGAAAAACGCCTGACCACCCTGGTCGGCGACGCGGGCAAGCGTCTGCACACCGGTCGTTCGCGCAACGACCAGGTCGCCACCGACATCCGCCTCTACCTGCGCGACGCCATCGACGACATCCTCAAACTGCTCGGCGATTTCCGCGCCGCCCTGCTCGACCTGGTCGAACAGGAAGCCGCCACCGCCATGCCCGGCTTCACGCATCTGCAAGTGGCGCAACCGGTCACCTTCGGCCACCACATGCTGGCCTATTTCGAGATGTTCGGCCGCGACGGCGAACGCTTCGTCGACTGCCGCAAACGCACCAACCGCCTGCCCCTCGGCGCCGCCGCGCTGGCCGGCACCACCTACCCGATCGACCGTCACGATGTCGCCGAACGCCTGGGGTTCGAGGGCGTCTGCGAGAACTCGCTCGACGCGGTGTCCGACCGCGACTTCGCCATCGAATTCTGCGCCGCCTGCGCCTTGCTGATGACGCACATCTCGCGCCTGTCCGAAGAACTGGTGATGTGGATGAGTCCGCGCATCGGCTTCATCCGCATCGCCGACCGCTTCTGCACCGGCTCCTCGATCATGCCGCAGAAAAAAAACCCGGACGTGCCTGAACTGGCGCGGGGCAAGACCGGCCGGGTCAACGGCCACCTGATGGCCTTGCTGACCCTGATGAAAGGCCAGCCGCTGGCCTACAACAAGGACAATCAGGAAGACAAGGAGCCGCTGTTCGACGCCGTCGACACCGTCACCGACACGCTGCGCATCTTCGCCGACATGATCCCCGGCATCACTGTGCGACCGGAAGCGATGCGCGCCGCGCTGACCCAGGGCTTCGCCACCGCCACCGATCTGGCCGACTATCTGGTCAAGAAAGGCCTGCCTTTCCGCGACGCGCACGAAGCGGTCGGCCTGGCGGTCAAACGTGCCGAAACGCTGGGGGTCGACCTGCCGCAGTTGCCGCTGGCCGAACTGCGAGCGTTTTCCCCGCTGATCGCGGACGACGTTTTCGCCGTCCTGACCGTCGAAGGCTCGCTCGCCGCCCGTAATCATGTCGGCGGCACCGCACCGGAGCAAGTGCGCGCGGCCATCGCCCGCGCCCGGCAACGCCTGGCGGCATGTTGAAGCAGCTCGGCAAATACGAAATCACGCAGGTGCTGGGGCAAGGCGCCACCAGCACCGTCTATCTCGGCCGCGACCCCTTTGCGCAACGCTACGTGGCGATCAAGGTCGCGACGCCGGAAGCGTTGAGCGACCCGGAAAAGGGCAAGCTCTACAGCCGCCTGTTTCTCAACGAAGCATCGCTGGTCGGCAAGCTGAACCACCCGCACATCGTCCAGATTTTCGACGCCGTCGTGGCCGAGAATCTCTGTTACATCGTCATGGAATATGTAACGGGCGGGACGCTGGAGAACTATGCCCAGCCCGATCGCCTGCTGCCGCTCGAACGGGTCGTCGAAATCGTATTTAAATGCACGCGGGCGCTCGATTTCGCTTTCCGTCTGGGGATCACCCATCGTGACATCAAGCCGGCCAACATCCTGCTTGCCGGCGAACACGACATCAAGATTTCGGATTTCGGCGCCGCCATCGCCAGCGATGTCGACCGCACCCAGGTCTCGGGCATCGGCTCGCCGGCGTACATGTCGCCGCAGCAAGTGCGCGAACAACCGCTTGACCACCGAACCGACATTTATTCGCTCGGTGTGGTGATGTACCAGTTGCTGACCGGGCAGTTGCCTTTTCAAGCCAGCAGCAACTACAACATGGTCTTTCAGATCATCAATACCGAAGCGGCAAAGCCGTCGTTCCTGCGCCGCGATGTCCCGGCGGTGCTGGATGCCATCGTCGCCCGGGCAATGGCTAAGGATCTCGACGAGCGTTTCGCCAACTGGGAGGAATTCGGCCACGCCCTGGCCGAAGCCGTGCGCTTGCCGGCCGTCAAGATGCCGCGCGGCGACTATGCCGATGCCGAAAAATTCGCCATGTTGCGCGCGCTGGCTTTCTTCGCCGACTTTACCGATGTCGAAATCTGGGAGGTGCTGCGTTTCGCTCGCTGGCAAAGCGTCGACCCGGGCACCGTGATCATGCGCGATGGCGAGCCCGGCGATTTCTTCTGTTTCCTGACCCGGGGGGAACTGAAGGTCACCAAACACGGCAAAATGCTCAACCTGCTCTCGGTCGGCGAATGCTTCGGTGAAATGGCGGTGCTCAGTCGCGCGGGACATGCACGTGGGGCCGACATCACCTCGCTGACCCACGCCAGCCTGATCGTAATTGACGGCGAAGCGCTGAAGCGCGCCTCGGAAGCCTGCCGGATGCGTTTTTACCAGGGTTTTCTGGAAGTGCTGGCCGGCCGGTTGGCCTTTGCCAACCAGCGCCTGGCCGCGTTCTGAAACTCAGGTGCGCACCATCGCCTGCAAACGTATGCCTTCGCTGGCGGCATACGCCTGCATCTGCTGGATCAGCCGTTCATCGAGCACGTAATCGGCCGCGAGCAACATCATGCCGTCGCGAGTCAGCAGATCGCGGGCCAGCACCATACCCGGCTTGAGATCCTGGGCGAGCACCGCCATTTCCTTGACCACACCCTCGATACCGCCCGCCACTTCGAGAAAGGCATCGACCACCAGCGGATCGTAGCGCTTGCCCCGACTTTCCGCGATCAGTTTGCGCGCGTCTTCGGCGCTGAACTTGCGCGGCGTCAGGATACCCATCTGCAAGCCGTCGTAGTCGTTAGCCACAGCCAGAATCCGCGCGCCCAAGGGGATCGCCAAACCGGCCAGCGCGTCGGGGAATCCGGTTCCGTCGTATCGCTCGTGATGTGCGCGGACAATCGCCGCAGCGCCCTGCACTTCGGTCAGCGACATCAGCGCCTGCTCGCCGCGCGCCGCATGCTTGCGGTAGGCACCGAGTTCTTCGCCGGTCAGATGCGAAACCGGTTTGGCCAGTAGATCGTCGGTAAAACCGATTTTGCCGATATCGTGCAGCAGGCCGGCAAGAAAAATGTCCTGCGCCTCTGGCGCGCTCAAGCCCATCCTGAGCGCGATCTTGCGCGCCACGTCGGCGACACGCCGCGAGTGGCCGGCAAGCACGCCCCCACGCAATTCGATCAGGTTGGCAAAAACCTTGATCGAAGTGAGAAAGCTGGCCTTGAGTTTTTCATGCGCCTTGCGCAACTCGACCGTGCGCTCCATCACCTTGAGTTCGAGATTGGCGTTGAGATCCTTCAACTCTTCGTTTTGCTGGGTCGTCAGCGCCTCCAGGCGCGCCCGCTCGCGTTCCAGTTCCAGGCGCTCCAGCGCATGCCGGACGATCAGCAGCAGATCCTGATCGTCCCAGGGTTTGGAGATGTAGCGAAAGACTTCGCCTTGATTGATGGCCTCCACCGTCGATCCGATATCGGCATAACCCGTCAACAGAATGCGCAACGTACGCGGCCAGCGTTGTCGCACCTGTTTCAGGAAGGCGGCGCCGTCCATCTCTGGCATCCGCATGTCGGAAATCACCAGATCGGCCTCGTCGGCCTCCAGCAACTGCAAGCCCTCGGCACCGCTGTTGGCGACCCGCACCTGATAGCCGGTCTGCCGGAAAAGGCGTCGGAGCGCCGCCAGAATATTGGGCTCGTCGTCGACGCACAGGATGCGCCACGGCTGCCCCGGGTTT
Organism: Betaproteobacteria bacterium UBA1934; assembly: GCA_002337055.1. GTDB lineage: Bacteria > Pseudomonadota > Gammaproteobacteria > Burkholderiales > Rhodocyclaceae > UBA1934. The sequence goes on from DDFG01000005.1 coordinate 288,489, forward strand.
TCCGGCAAAAGCGTACTCATGATGCCTGTTCTCCCGACTGCGGCTGCTGGATCGGCAGGGTGATCCGAAAGACCGACCCCTGACCGGGAACGCTCTTCACCTCGATGCGTCCCTTGTGTTTCTGGATGATGCCATAGGATAGCGACAAACCCAGCCCGGTGCCCTTGCCGACCGGCTTGGTGGTGAAGAAGGGATCAAATATCCGTCTCTGCACGTCCTCGCTCATGCCCGAACCGTTGTCGGCGAATTCCAGCCAGACCTGGCCTTCCGCGCTACCGGTGCGGATGGCGATGCGTCCGCGTTCGTTGCCCATCGCCTGGGCGGCATTGACCAGCAGATTCATGTACACCTGATTGAGTTGCGACGGCAGACACTCGACCTCGGGCAGGGCACCATATTCCTTGATCACGTCGGCCTTGTACTTGATTTCGTTGGCGACGACATTCAAGGTCGAATCGATGCCCTGATGAAGGTTCGCCCACTGGAATTCTGGAGACGTGTCAACGCGCGAGAAATCCTTCAGGTCCTGCACGATCTTCTTGACGCGGGTAATGCCTTCTTTCGATTCGTTCAGCAATTGCGGCACGTCGTCTTTCAGGAAGTCCACGTCCAGTTCGACACGCAGTGTGTTTACATCGTTCACCACCGCGCTATCGACAATCGACGGCGTCGCCTTTTCGTACGCGGCGATCAGCGTAAACATGTCGTTGATGTAGCGTTCCAGGGACCCAATATTGGAATGCACATACCCGATGGGGTTGTTGATTTCGTGCGCCACGCCAGCCGCCAACTGACCGATGGAGGCCAGTTTCTCGGACTGCTGGAGTTGCTGCTGAGCCGCGCTCAGCTTGGCATTCAGATCGGTCAGCTCGATATTGCGACGGCGCAGTTCTACCTCGGCCTGCTCGCGGCGCCGGATATCCTCGGCGAGCAGTTGGTTGGCCTCTGCCAGTTCGACGGTGCGCTTGCGCACAAGCTCTTCCAGGCCAGCCTGATACTGCTGCAGAGCTTCTTCGGCGCGATGACGCGGCGTAGTGTCCTGCACTTTTTCAATGGCGCCGATGATCCGGCCCGAAGCGTCGCGCAGCGGCACCGCCGTCAGATAGAACCAGCGGCCACCCCCCTGGAAATCGGGTAGAAAACGTTCGCCTTCGAAAGCATTGCCGGCCACATTCGATTCCTCGATCCGCATCGGGTAATGTTCGCGGATGGCCTCCAAGGCCAGATTGTCTACCACCAGGTCGGCCAGCACCGGCTGCTGGGCCTTGTAGAACGGCCGCCACTGCCCGTTGGTGCCCACCATTTCTTCGGCCGAGAGACCGGTCAGGGTCGCGCAGGCGCGATTCCAGTGCGTGACGACGTGGCGCGAATTGATGACGAAGGTCGGCATCGGATCGCTATCAACGATCTGCGCCAGCATCTGTTGCATGCGTCGCTGCATCGCCTCGGCCTGCTTGCGGTCGGTCAGGTCGTTCAACGAACAGAAGACGGTTGGCAGGTCATTCAACATGATGCGTGAGGCCGTCAGCTCCACCCAGCACACCTTGTCGAGTTTGTTTGCGAGGCGAAATTCGTACACATTGGGCAGAATCTCGCCCCGCATCCGGCGCTCACCGCGCTCTTTCAGCACATTACGCCACTCGCCATGGCCCAACTCGAAGAAATCCAGCGACTGCAGTTCTTCGGCGGAATAAGCCGTCAGATCGCGCATCGCCTGATTGGTGTAGATGACTTTGCCGACGCGATGCAGAAATACCGGTGTACTGACCGCATCCAGTAACTGGAAATACACTCTGTCGCCCTGGACGATGTTATTTTCCATGTTTTTTTCCTCCGTCCACAACCATCGGGTCAGCCGCCGACCTGATCTTCCGGTTCGATCAGCACCGATCCGTCCGGCCCCCAATTCACATAGGTGATCCCCGGCTCCAGCGCTTCCAGACGCTGCGCTTCGAACTCGCTCGCCGACAGATCGCCGCAATCCACCCGCATCAGATCCGCCAGCCGCCGGTTCTCGATCAAGAGTTCGCGGTGCGCCAGCGATTGCGCCAGCGCCGAGACCAGTTCATAGTCATTCCACGGTTTGGCGATAAAGCGTTCGATCCCCACCTCGTTGACCGCCCGCATCAAGGCGTTCAGATCAGCGTAGCCGGAAAGAATGAGCCTTGCCGCATCTGGCTGGAGCGTCTTGACCTGGCCGAGAAAGGTAACCCCGTCCATGTCCGGCATGCGGTAATCGGTCAGGAACAGATCAAAAGCGTGGTGGCGCGCACGCTCAAGCGCCACCAGGGGCGAATCGTACAGTTCGACTTCCAGATCGAACTGCTTCCCGCCGCAAGCGCAGGGGGCCGCCCGCAGCAAACGCCGCAGGGATTGCAGAATCGCGGTTTCGTCGTCGACGATCATTATTCGGCTCATCATCAGTCTCCTTTTTCTATTCCAGGCGCGCCGAAAAGCCGGCTCACAACCCCAAGGGAATATCGAGGCCCTCCGGCAACCAGACCAGCACGCGACCGCTCGAACTTGACGCCGCCCCCATTCGGTAGCAAGACACCGAAAAGCGGCGCCCCAGGCAACCCCAGGGCCTGGGGCCGCTTTCAGGATGATGCAGCAAATCAAGCAGGTCAGCCGGCAGGCACTGGGCGACAAAGGTGCCAATGCCGCAACCGCAGCGGGTGAGCAGATCGACCGCGCGGCGATTGGCATAAACCATCAGGTCCTGGTCGTCGACGCCGACCAGCGGCAACGGCAGGCTATCTAGAATTTCCTGGTTGATGCCCAGCACGGTCTCGTCGCTCGCCAGCCGCCGCACGCTTTGCGACAGCAAGCGCTCCAGGTCCGCGTTGGCGGCCCGCAGGGCGGCGTTGACCGACTCCAGTTCGCGCGACAAGCGATCGTTATCGTCAGCCAGAAATTTCTGCCGTACCGCATCCTGTATGTGCTGACGCAGCAGATCGTCTTCCCAGGGTTTGGTCAGGAATTTGTAAACCGCGCCTTCGTTGACCGCGTCGATGATCGACTGCAACTCGGTATAGCCGGAGAGAACAATTCGGATCGCATCCGGGCAAATCTCCCGGGCCTGGCGCAGGAATTCGACGCCCGTCATGTGTGGCATGCGCTGGTCGGAGACAATCACGTCCACGGGCTGTTCGCGCAGGATGCGCAAGCCCTCGGCACCGCCCGGCGCGGTCAGGATCTGATATCCGTCCCGTCGCAACATGCGTTTGAGCGACGAGAGAATATGCTCCTCGTCGTCAACCAGCAACAAAGTCCCGCGAGCGGATGCGGTTCCGCTATCTCCCCCAGCCTGCATGGTTTCCTCTTCCTACCCTGTTTCTGCCCGGTCGAGCCCGCCTTAGTTCGCCGCAGCCGGTTGTACCCTCGGCAACACGATTCGCATCGTCGTTCCCTCTCCGACGACACTGCTCACGTCGATATGACCGCCATGTTGCTTGACAATTCCATACGACACTGACAACCCCAACCCCGTCCCGATGCCGGGTGGCTTGGTGGTATAAAAAGGCTCGAAAATCCGCTTGAGATCTTCCGCTCCAATACCGGAACCGGTGTCAGCGATCTCCACCCAGGCGTCGTGTGCGTCGCAACCCGTGCGAATCGTGATGCGCCCGCGAACATCGCCCTTGATGGCCTGCGCGGCGTTGACCAGCATGTTCAGAAAAACCTGGTTGAGCAGCGAAGGCACGCATTCCACGCTGGGAATATCGCCATATTCGCGCACCACATCGGCCTTGTATTTGATTTCGTTGGTTGCGATGGTCAGCGTCGATTCCAAACAGTGGTGAAGATCGGCGAATTCGCGCTGCTGCTGCTGATCCGCCCGCGAAAAATCCTTGAGGTCCTGCACGATCTTGCGAACACGGGCAATCCCGTCCTGTGATTCGTTGATCAGCTGTCGAACGTCCTGGATCAGATAGTCGAGATCAATGCGCTCGCGCAAGGTATGCAAGCGGTCGCGCCATTCGTCAGACATCGCCGGTTCGGCCTCGGCATACACATGCAAGGCTTCGACAAACTTGTCGACGTAGCCGCGCAGCGTATTGACGTTGGAACTGACGAACCCGATGGGATTATTGATTTCGTGGGCCACCCCCGCCGCCAGTTGCCCGATGGAGGCCAGTTTTTCGGATTGCAGCAACTGGCTTTGCAGCTCATCCAGCCGCAAATTGACTGCCTGCAACTGGTCGGAGCGTCGAGCGGCGGTTTCGCGGTATTGGCCACTTTCCTCTGCCAGCGCGTCCTGGTATCGCTTCAGCTTGAGCAGGTTCTTCACCCGCATCAGCAGTTCCAGCCGATGCACCGGTTTGTTGAGAAACTCTTCCGCGCCGCTGCCGAGCGCGCGCAGGCGCGATGCCTGATCCTCCAGTGCTGTCACCATAACCACCGGAATGCGCCGGGTTCGTTCGTCCGCCTTCAAGGCGGCCACCACGTCGAATCCGCTCATCACGGGCATCATCGCGTCGAGCAAAATCAGGTCGGGCGGGAATTCGCCGGCCTGACGCAGCGCCTCCTCGCCAGTCTGAACGCTTTGAGTCGCATAGCCTTCCTTGGCAAGCACTTCCTCGAAGAAACGGCAGGCGATCCGCTCGTCGTCAACAATCAGGATGCGGCCCGGGGAGCTATCCATGCACAGGACTCCTTTCTGCGTGTGATCGTTGCGGGAAAAGCAGAAGATAAGCCGCTCAAGCGATCACCGCCAGAACGACCAGCGGAAAAATGCCGCATGAGTTGCACCATGGTAGTGCAAGCAAATCGCCCCGGCAACGGACTTTTGACCCTGATCAAACCTTCGCCATGTTTTCGCTGCAACGCAGCATTCCGGCCATAGGCGAAGAAGGCGATCTGCTAAAATTGACCCCATGCGCGGCGTGTGGAATTGCCGCTTTTTGCCATCGGTTTTTCCAAATAAATCAAAGGGAGTTCAACGTGTTCGTCTTTGTTCTGAACTGCGGCAGTTCTTCATTCAAGTACCAGCTCCTGGACATGTCCAACGAGCATCGTGTCGCCACCGGCCTGGTCGAGCGTATCGGCATGAAGGATTCCATCCTGGCCTACGAACCCGCCACCGGCGACAAGGTCAAGGAAGTCCTGGACATTGCCAACCACGAAGTCGCCATCAAGCTGGTGCTCGACAAGCTGGTCGACAGCAAGATCGGCGTCATCAAGGCGCTCTCAGACATCTCCGCCGTTGGCCACCGCGTCGTGCATGGTGCCGAGAAATTCTCCGGTTCGGTGCGGATCGACGACGCCGTGCTCGCCGCTCTGCGCGAGTGCGTGCCGATGGCCCCCTTGCACAACCCCGCCAACATCACCGGTATCGAAGCCATGCAGGCCGCGCTGCCCGGCGTGCCGAACGTCGGCGTCTTCGACACCGCCTTCCACTCTTCCATGCCGGCCGAGTCTTACACCTACGCGTTGCCGTACGAGTGGTACGAACAGCACCACGTCCGCCGCTACGGCTTCCACGGCACGTCGCACCGTTTCGTGTCGGAACGCGCCGCCGACATCCTCGGCATCGCCAAGGACAACTTCAACTGCATCACCTGCCACATGGGCAACGGCTCCTCTTACACCGCCGTCAAGGGGGGCAAATCCTACGATACGTCGATGGGCCTGACCCCGCTGGAAGGCATGGTCATGGGCACCCGCTGCGGCGACATCGATGCCGGCCTGATCACTTTCCTGTCCAATAACCTGAAGCTGTCCATCGCCGACATCGACACCGCGCTGAACAAGAAATCCGGCCTGCTCGGTATTTCCGGCGTGTCGTCCGACATGCGCGACATCGAAACCGCCGCCAAAGAAGGCAACGCCCGCGCCAAGCTGGCCATTGATGTGCTGCGCCACCGCGCCCTCAAGTACATCGGCGCATACGCCATTGAACTGGGCCGTGTTGATGCCATCATCTTCACCGGCGGCATTGGCGAAAACGCCATCGACTTCCGCGCCTCCGTCGTCGAACGCCTGACCACCCTGGGCATCAAGCTTGATGCCGCTGCCAACAACGTGCGCGGCAAGGAAGCCGTCATCTCCACGGCCGATTCGCCCATCAAGGTTATGATCGTGCCGACCAACGAAGAACTGGTGATCGCTCGCGACACCAAGGAAATCGTGGGCAAGTAAGCAGGTTACCCCCACGAAAAAGGCGACCCAAGGGTCGCCTTTTTCGTGTCCGCGCCAGCGGTCAGGCGGGATCGGACAGGCCTTCCAGCAATTTCTGCAATTCTCCGGTCTGGTACATCTCCTTCATGATGTCGCACCCGCCGACAAATTCACCCCGGATATAGAGCTGGGGAATCGTCGGCCAGTTGGCGTAATCCTTGATACCTTGGCGCACTTCCGGATCGGCCAGCACATTGACGCCGACAAACTTGCGAACGCCGCATTGCTTGAGAAGGTGAGCTGCGGTAGCTGAAAAGCCGCATTGCGGAAACTGCGGCGTACCCTTCATGTACAACACCACCGGGTTGCCGGTGACGGTTTCGTGGATGCGTTGTTGAATCTCGTTACTCATGCGGTCTCTCGAATCTGAAATTGCGGTTGGCGGCCGCCACTGATGCGATCAATGCCGGCCAAGTCAGTTTTTGTGAACACCTCTTGGAAACCCGCCGCGCACAATAAGTTCCGGACCCCCTCGCCTTGGTCGTAGCCGTGCTCGAGCAGTAGCCAGCCGCCAGGCAGTAGATGGGCCGGCGCCGCCCCCACGATGGTGCGGAGGCAACCCAGTCCATCGCCGCCATCCGTAAGCGCCATGATGGGTTCGTAAGGCAACCCGTTTTGTTGCAAATGAGGATCGCCGGCCGCCACATAAGGCGGATTGGAGACAATGAGGTGAAGGCGCTCGCCAGCCAGCGGCGCCAGCCAGTCACCCGGACGACACGTCATTTCTGCGCCGAGTGACGCCGCGTTCGCTTCCGCCACCGCCAGCGCCGCCGCCGATCGGTCGGTGGCGATCATTTTCAGCCCGGGACGCCCCAGCGCCAGACTGATGGCGATGACACCGGAGCCGGTGCCCAGGTCGGCAGCGCATGGCGAAACGATGCCATTCAGCTTGCCCAGCGCCAGTTCGACCAGTTCCTCGGTTTCCGGGCGTGGAATCAGCACATCCGGCGTCACCGCATAGCGCCGGCCTAAGAATTCGGCGTGACCCAGCAGATACGCCAGTGGCTCGCCCGATGCGCGGCGTTCGAGCAGTTCCTCCAACCGATTCAACTGATCTGACGATAGCGTGCGCTCACCTTCGACGATGACCCGGGCGTGCGTCAAACCGGCAACACGCTCCAGCAGCAGGCGGGCATCGAGCCGGTCGATGCGCTGTCGCGCCCTCGCCAGAAAGGCACCGACGGTCTCCGTCCTCTCCTCGCCGGACATCACGCGTCGCCGGCCAGCGCGGCGAGCTGTTCCGCCTGGTGTTCCGAGACAAGCGCCCCCAGCAGTTCTTCGAGGTCGCCATCCAGAATGGCGGCAATCTTGTAGAGCGTCAGGTTGATGCGGTGATCCGTCACCCGCCCTTGCGGAAAATTGTAGGTACGGATGCGTTCGGACCGGTCGCCCGAGCCGATCAGGCTCTTGCGGGTCGAGGCGATCTGGCTTTGCTGGGCGCGCAACTGGCCGTCCTTGATGCGGGCCGCCAGCACGCGCATGGCGGACGCTTTGTTGGCGTGTTGCGAGCGACCATCCTGGCATTCCGCGACGATACCAGTCGGGATGTGGGTGATGCGCACCGCCGATTCGGTTTTCTGGATGTGCTGCCCGCCCGCGCCGGAAGCCCGGAACGTGTCGATGCGCAGATCGGCCGGATTGATGTCGACATCTCCGACCTCGTCGGCTTCCGGCATCACCGCCACAGTGCAGGCGGAGGTGTGGATGCGCCCTTGCGATTCGGTCTCGGGCACGCGCTGGACGCGGTGCCCGCCCGATTCGAACTTGAGGCGCGAGTAGGCGCCGTCGCCGACGATCCTGCAGATCACTTCCTTGTATCCGCCCAGATCGGACTCGTTGGCCGACATCACCTCCACCTGCCAACGGCGACGCTCGGCAAAACGCGAGTACATGCGAAAGAGGTCGCCGGAAAACAGGGCCGATTCATCCCCGCCGGTGCCGGCGCGGATTTCCAGGATGACATTGCGTCCGTCGTTGGGGTCGCGCGGTAGCAACTGCTTCTGCAATTCGAGATCGAGTTCGGGCAGGCGCGTTTTGGCGGTCGCCATTTCTTCGGCCGCGAATTCGCGCATGTCGGGATCGCCCAGCAAGGCCTCGGCTTCGGTCAAATCTCGTTCGCACTGCCGGTATTCCTGCCAGAGTTGCACCACCGGCTCGATCTCGGCGCGCTCGCGGGTCAGCTTGCGAAACCGGTCTAGATCGCTGGCAGCATCGGGCGCGGCCAGCAAAAGGTCGAGTTCTTCCAGCCGATCGGCCAGATGGGCCAGTTTTTCACGAATGCTCGTTTTCATGCCAGGGTCTGTTCGCGTGCGCGGCGGAGGCGCCGGGGCCGCCATGGTAACCGAGATCGTCGCGGTTGTCGGCAGTTGCCCCAGAGCAAAGATTTGCACCGGAAGCGTTCCGCATTGCGAAATCTCCATGCAAAGCCGCATAATCCGTCTTTGCCCGTTTTGGGCAATTTTCTCATCATGTCCGCCATTCCCCATTCCGTCATTGCGCTGGCCGAAACCCTTGAACGCCGTTGGAAGCAGTATTTGCACAACGGCGATTTTGACGCCTTTGTCGAATTCACGCTGTCGTTGAACGGTCTGACCGAACAACTCGACCGCCTGCAACTGCCCGGACTGGTGCGCGCCTGCCAGGAACTGGAAAACCTTGCGCTCAACCTGTTCGGCAACGTCACCAGCCACCCCATTGGCCAAGAAGAATCCGGTTCGATACAGGCGCAACTCGCCGGCATTCTGCGCGAACTGCATCGCCACGAGACGCCAGCGGTCGCGCATCGCCATTCGGACGACATCGAGCACACTGACGACGACAGCTGGAATCGCCCTCGCGATGTGCTGGTGGTGTCGCGGCCCGGACATCCCTGGACGGTGTCGCTTTCGGAACAATTGGCGTTCTTCGGATTCCGACCCTGCCAGATCGCCTGGAATGAAGCCGCGCCGGCACATATCACGCCGCTTGCCGTGGTCTTCGTTCCCGACCGCGAAGGCGTGCCCTACCCGGGCGAAGCGTTGACAGCCATCAAGCGGTTGCGCGGCGAATTCTCGGCGAGTTATTTCTATTGCCTGTCTGTCCCGTCGATCCTGGAATCCATTGTCCATCTGCAACGCGTCGGCGCCGACGCCTGCGTGCCCGTGGGCGACAAGATCAGCGATGTCCTCTCGCGCATTCTCGATCTGGTGCAAACCAAGGAACAGACTGTGCCGCGCGTGCTGGTTGTCGAAGATTCCGCCACCGCCGTCGCCCACATCCGCCGCTCGCTGTCGCAGCACGGCATCGACAGCCGCGCCATCGGCGACCCGCGTTTCATTGTCGAAGCCGCCGTCGACTACCGTCCAGACATCATCCTGATGGATATGTACATGCCTTTCTGCACCGGCGTCGAGGTCACCCGGGCGCTCAGGCAGTTGCCGGAACATCACTCGACACCCGTCATCTACCTTTCCAGCGAAACTGATATCGCCCAGCAGGTCGAGGCGCTGCGCCTGGGCGGAGACCAGTTCCTGACCAAGCCGGTCAATCCGGTCGTGCTCGCCGCGGTCGTCAAGACCAAGATCGAGCGCTACCGGGACATGATGCGCTCGGGCCGGCACGACAGCCTGACCGGCCTTCTGAACCATACCGCTGCCAAAAACCGGCTGGAACAACTGGTGCGCATGGCGGAACCGAACGGCACCCTGACGGTCGCCATGATCGACATCGACCGCTTCAAGTCGGTCAACGACAACTGGGGTCACCCGGTGGGCGATCAGGTCATTCGCAGCCTCGCCTGGCTGTTACGCGGCCGCTTGCGCAGTACAGACCTGATCGGGCGCTACGGCGGCGAGGAGTTCATTGTTGCACTGCCCAACGCCGACATCGACCAGGCACTGAATCTGCTGAACCGCATCCGTGAGGATTTCTCGCGGCTGCCGCACGCGCACGCGCAGGGCACCTTGCGCGCCACCTTCAGCGGTGGCGTGGCCACCTATCCCGAATTCCTGAGCGCGTCGACCCTGATCGAAGGCGCCGACAATGCGCTGCTCGACGCCAAACGAAACGGCCGCAACCGAATCATCGCTGCCCTGCCTTGACCCGGCAGCTAATCCGCCTTGTGCAAATGAAAGAGCCGCGTCGCGGCATGCAGCAGTTCGCTGCGCTCCGAGGCATCCGCCGTATTGAGTTCGTGCGTCGGCGCATGCAGGAGCTTGTTGGTCAGCCGCTGTGAAAGCTGCTCCATAACCAGTTCGGGCGTCTCGCCCTTTGCAAGCAATTTCATGGCGTGCTCGATTTCGTGGCGGCGCATGCGCTCCGCGGTATCGCGCAGCGAACGGATCAGCGGCACCGTTTCGCGCCCGTCCAGCCAGTGCAGAAAACTCTCGACCTGCTGCGTAATGATCGCCTCGGCTTGCACAACCGCAGCCTGCCGCGATTCCAGGCCACTCTCGACCACTTGCGCCAGATCGTCGACGGTATACAGAAAAACATCGTCGAGTTCGCCGACTTCCATCTCAATATCGCGGGGCACCGCCAGGTCGACCATGAAAATCGGCCGGTGACGCCGCGCCTTGATCGCCCGCTCAACCATGCCCAGACCGATGATGGGCAAGGGGCTGGCGGTACACGACACGACAATGTCGTGTTGCGGCAAATAGTCGGCGAGTTCGTCGAGCCGGATGGCATTGCCCTCATAGCGGGCGGCCAGCGCCTGACCGCGCTCCAGCGTGCGGTTGGCAACCGTGATCTGCCGGGGTTTCTGCGCGCCGAAATGCGCCGCGCAGAGTTCGATCATTTCACCCGCGCCGATGAACAGCACGCGCTGCTCGCCAACCGATTCGAAAATCCGCTCGGCCAGATGCACCGCTGCGGCCGCCATCGACACCGTATTGGCGCCGATAGCCGTGGTCGTGCGCACCTCCTTGGCCACCGCGAAGGAGCGCTGGAAGAGCTTGTGCAGACTAGTACCCAGCGTGCCCGCCTCTTCAGCGACGCGCATCGCATCCTTCATCTGCCCGAGAATCTGGGGTTCGCCGATGACCATGGAGTCGAGCCCGCTGGCGACCCGAAAGGCGTGGCGCACCGCTTCGGGCTGATCGAGCGTATACAGGTAGGGCTTGATCTGATGGTGCTCGATACGATGGTAGTCCGACAGCCAATCCACTGCCAGCGCGGGCGACTCGGCTGCACAGTAGAGTTCGGTGCGGTTGCAGGTCGACAGGATGGCTGCTTCCTTCACAGGCTTGGCGCCAATGAGATTGTGCAGCGCCTGCTGAAGGCTCTCGGCGTGAAAGGCCACCCGTTCGCGGATAGCGAGCGGAGCCGAATGATGATTGATGCCGAGGGTAAAGATCACAAGCGGAGAGCGACAGTCGGGATTGCCCGCATTATAGTCGCAGGCCGCCCGACTCAGAACAGGAAGGCTTGCTTGGCCGATTCTTTCGCAACCGCGTCCCCGAAGACCTTGACCTGGCGCGGCCTGAACCACACCGGCTGACCGGCGAGCAGATTGAGCGCCTCGTGCCGCTCGCGCGACAATTCCACCTCGACGATCTCGGCGCCGTGCAACAATTCCACCCGCACCACCGGGCCGATCGGGTGCACATGCTGCACCACCGCTTCCAGCGCGCTTTCCGCCGGGTGCCGCGAAATCTCGATGTCGTGTGGACGAACAAACGCCGTGGTGGTCTCCGCTTCGGCCTCCTCCCGCCCGATTTCCGCCCACTTGCCCTGCACGCGGCTGTGGAAGACGTTCACGTTGCCGAGAAACTCATACACGAAGGGCGAGGCCGGATTGGAGTAGACCTCGTCCGGCGTGCCGATCTGCTCGATCCGGCCGTGGTTCATCACCACGACGCGGTCGGCGACTTCGAGTGCTTCCTCCTGATCGTGGGTGACGAACACACTGGAAATGTGCATTTCATCGTGCAGACGGCGCAACCAGCGGCGCAGTTCCTTGCGCACCTTGGTATCGAGGGCGCCAAAGGGCTCGTCGAGCAGCAGAACCTTGGGTTCCACCGCCAGCGCCCGGGCCAGGGCGATGCGCTGGCGCTGCCCGCCGGAGAGCTGCGATGGGTAACGGTCGGCCAGCCAGTCGAGCTGGACCAGTCCGAGCAGTTCCATCACCCGCTTGCGAATCTCCGCCTCGCTCGGGCGTTCCTTGCGCGGCTTGACCCGCAAGCCGAACGCAACGTTCTCGAACACGCTCATATGCCGAAACAACGCGTAATGTTGAAACACGAAACCCACATTCCGTTCGCGGGCGTGCAGATGCGTCGCTTCGGCACCGGCGAACAATACCTCGCCGCGATCGGGGCTTTCCATGCCGGCAATGATCCGCAGCAACGTCGTCTTGCCGCAGCCGGAGGGGCCGAGCAAGGCCACCAGTTCTCCGGTGGGAATGTCGAGATGGATGTCGTCGAGCGCGACAAAGCTGCCGAACTGCTTGCCGATACCGCGAATTTCTATGCTCATGCCGTTTTCTCCGGAGGCAGTTCGGCGTTCAGCATCGCCATTTCCTTCTGCATGCGCCACTCGACCACCGTCTTGGCAACCAGCGTCAGCAGGGCCAACAGGGCGAGGACGGAGGCGGCGGCGAAAGCGCCGACCTGGTTGTATTCGTTGTAGAGAATCTCGACGTGCAGCGGCAGCGTGTTGGTTTCGCCGCGAATGTGGCCGGAGACGACGCTCACCGCGCCAAATTCGCCCAACGCCCGCGCATTCGCCAGAATCACGCCGTAGAGCAGGCCCCATTTGATGTTGGGCAGAGTCACCCGCCAGAACATCTGCCAGCCGGAGGCGCCGAGCGAGATCGCCGCTTCCTCCTCGTCCTTTCCCTGCGACTGCATCAGCGGAATCAGTTCGCGCGCGACGAATGGGAAGGTGATGAACAGCGTCGCCAGCACCATGCCGGGCACCGCGAAGATGACCTTGATCTCGTGCGCCGTCAGCCAGGCGCCAAACACGCCATTGACGCCGAAGAGCAGAATGAAGATCAGGCCGGCAACCACCGGGCTGACGGCGAAGGGCAGGTCGATCAGGGTCACCAGCAGGCTCTTGCCGCGAAAATCGAATTTGGCGACCGCCCAGGCCGCCGCCACGCCGAACAGGATGTTCAGCGGCAGTGCCGCCAGCGCGATGCCGATCGACAAACCCACGGCCGCCCGCGCTTCCGGCTCGGCCAGGGCCGCGACATAGGCCGACCAGCCTTGCGCCAGCGCCTCGACGAACACCGCCGCCAAAGGCAAGCCGAGAAAGGCAAACAGGAAGACGAGTCCGATCGCGGTGAGGCTCCAGCGCACCCAGCGCGGTTCCTGCGCCGCCCGCCGCCGGCTCATGGTCGCGCCCCCTCGACCACGCTGCCGCGATGACGGTTCGCCGCCCACCATTGCAACAGGTTGATCGCCAGCAGCAGCACAAAGGAAATCGCCAGCATGACCACGGCCAGCGCGGTGGCGCCGAGCAGGTCGTACTGCTCGAGCTTGGAGATGATCAGCAGCGGTGTGATTTCCGAGACCAGCGGCAGGTTGCCGGCGATGAAAATGACCGAGCCGTATTCGCCAAGCGCCCTCGCGAAGGCGAGCGAGAAGCCGGTCAGCAGAGCCGGAAATATGGCGGGGAACAGAATGCGAACGAAAGTCTGCCAGCGCGAGGCGCCGAGGGTCGCGGCCGCCTCCTCCACTTCCGGTTCGATGTCTTCGATCACCGGTTGCAGGGTGCGCACGACAAAAGGCAGACCGATGAAGGTCAGCGCCACAACGATGCCGAGCGGCGTATAGGCCACCTTCAGGCCGAGCGGCTCCAGCCAGCGCCCGATCCAGCCGTTGCCTGCGTAAAGGGTGGCCAGCGTGATGCCGGCCACCGCGGTGGGCAACGCGAAGGGCAGGTCGACCAGCGAATCGACCAGCCGCTTGCCGGGAAAATCGTAACGCACCAGCATCCACGCCACGATCAGGCCGAATACGCCGTTGATCGCCGCCGCTGCCAGCGACGCCCCGAAGGTGACGCGCAAGGCAGCCAGCGCCCGCTCGCCGGTGGCGATATCGAGAATGCCGTGCAACCCCAGTTCGCTGCTTTTCAGAATCAGCGCCCCCAGCGGGATGAGCACGATCAGCGACAAGTAAACCAGCGCATAGCCCAGCCCGAGGCCTAAGCCGGGCAGAACGCGGGGCGGGCTGTGCGGGGCCGACATTATTTGCTGACGTAAATCTGGTCGAAGCTGCCGCCGTCCTTGAAGTGGGTGGCGAAGGCTTTGGCCGGGCCACCAAAAACGTCATCCACCGTGAAGGTTTTGACTGCGGGGAACTGTGCCGCATACTTCTTCAGCAACTCGGCGCTACGCGGGCGCAGATAATTGCGGGCCGCGTTCTCCTGCCCTTCGGGCGACCAGAGGTAATCCAGGTAGGCTTGCGCCAGTTTTCGCGTGCCCTTCTTGTCGACCACCTTGTCGACCAGCGCCACCGGGAATTCGGTTTGCAGGGTCAGGCTGGGATAAACCACCTCGAACTCGCCCTTGCCGAATTCGCGCGCAATTAGCTCGGCCTCGCACTCGAAGGTAAGCAGCACGTCGCCGATCCGGCGTTGCATGAAGGTCGTCGTCGCGTCACGCCCGCCGGCCGCAAACAGCGGCGCATTCTTCAGCAGCCGGCCGACGAATGCCTGCGCGCCCTGGTCGCTGCCGCCCGGCTGCTTCAGCGCCCAGGCCCAGGCCGACAGATAGCTGTTGCGACCGTTACCGGTGTTCTTGGGGTGCGGCAGGATTACCTGCACGCCGTCTTTGGCGAGGTCACCCCAATCGCGGATTGATTTCGGGTTGCCCTTCCTGACGATGAATACCATCGCCGAGGTATAGGGCGAGGCGTTGTTGGGAAATTTCCTGTTCCAGTCCTTGGCGACCAAGCCTTTTTCCGCGAGGAATTCGACGTCGTTGGCCTGGTTCATGGTCACCACGTCGGCCTCCAGCCCGTCGGCCACCGCACGCACCTGTTTGGTCGAACCGCCGTGCGACTGCTTGAGGGTCACCTCTTCGCCAGTCTTCGCCTTCCAGAATTTCTGGAACAGCGGGTTGTAATCCTTGTATACATCACGGGCGACGTCGTAGGAGACGTTCAGCAAAGACACTTCGGCCTGCGCCAACGTAGCAGCGGTCGCTAGCAACAGGCCGGACAGAAACTGATTGAAACGGGACATGCGGCACCTCGAGGGAAAAATCGCTGATTGAAATTTAGCAAACAGCGATATAGCCGCAAAGACGGATTTTGAATTTGCTTATTCCATCCCGCTTCAGTTTTATCCTGACGCCGTCAGCAGATCGCCCGGGTGCAGGCCGACGCGTTCCGCGCAACGAAGGCGAGGTCAGCGGCCGATGGCGTGTGCGCCGCGTAATTCTCCGCAATCGCCAACGTGCCCAGCACCGACCCACCCGAACCGAGCACGGTCAGCGCCACCACAACGAGGTGAAGTACCAGAGGTTTGACGAGATATTTGGCTTGCATGGCGGTCTCCTTTCGACACATTCAGTACAGCAGGTGAGCTCACTGTAGGACGAAGCCAGCCACGATCCCATCGAAATGCGACAAAATGCCGGCACGGTGGCGTGAAATGCGCCAAGGTGTGCCGAAATGGCTGCCGGAGATTCGGCAGAGGCACCGCAAGCCCGCTATAATCGCGCCTCATTGATTTTGCAGAGTTTTTGCCGTGACCCCGCTCGACACCGAAATTGCCCGCCGCCGCACCTTCGCCATCATTTCGCACCCGGACGCGGGCAAGACAACGCTGACCGAAAAACTGCTGTGGTTCGGTGGCGCCATCCAGGTCGCCGGCGAAGTGCGGGCGCGCAAGGCCAGCCGCCACGCCACCTCGGACTGGATGGAACTGGAAAAGCAGCGCGGCATTTCGGTCACCTCGTCGGTGATGCAGTTCCCCTACCGCGAATGCATGGTCAATCTGCTCGACACACCGGGTCACGAGGACTTTTCGGAAGACACCTACCGCACCCTGACCGCCGTCGATTCCGCGGTGATGGTCATCGACTCGGTCAATGGCGTCGAAGCGCAGACCATCAAGCTCCTGAACGTCTGCCGCATGCGTGACACGCCCATCCTGACCTTCATCAACAAGCTCGACCGCGAAGGCAAGGAGCCGATCGACCTGCTCGACGAAATCGAATCGGTGCTCGGCATCCAGTGCGCGCCGATGACCTGGCCGATCGGCATGGGCAAGCGCTTCCGCGGCGTTTATCACCTTTACGACGACACCATTGCCTTTTTCGACCCGCAAGCCGAAAAAGGCACCTCCGAAATCATCCAGGGTCTCGACAATCCGCGCCTCGACGAACTGATCGGCAGCCAGGCCGACGAACTCCGGACCGACATCGAACTGGTGCGCGGCGCCTCGCACGCCTTCTGCGCCAAGGCCTACCTCGCGGGCAAACAGACGCCAGTGTTCTTCGGCTCGGCGGTCAACAATTTCGGCGTGCAGATGCTGCTCGACGCCGTGGTCGAACTCTCGCCGGCGCCGCTGGCCCGACCCGCGGCCACGCGGCTGGTCACACCGAACGAAGCGAAATTCTCCGGTTTCGTGTTCAAGATCCAGGCCAACATGGACCCCAAGCACCGCGACCGCATCGCCTTCCTGCGTGTCTGCTCGGGCCGCTTCGAGCGCGGCATGAAGGTCAAACAGGTCGCCGGAGGCAAGCAACTGGCTGTCAACAACGCCATCACCTTCATGGCGCGCGACCGCAGCACCACCGACGAGGCTTATCCGGGCGACATCATCGGCATCCCCAACCACGGCACCATCCGGCTGGGCGAAACCTTTACCGAAGGCGAAGACCTCAAGTTCACCGGCATTCCCTCCTTTGCACCGGAACATTTCCGCCTCGCCCGCATCAAGAATCCGCTCAAGATCAAACAACTGCAAAAGGGCCTGCAACAGCTCGCCGAAGAAGGCGCGACACAGTTGTTCCGCCCGCTCGCGGGTACCGACCTGGTGCTGGGCGCCGTCGGCACGCTACAGTTCGACGTGGTCGCGCACCGGCTGGAAAACGAATACGGCGTCGAAGTGATTTTCGAGCATTACAACTGCGCCACCGCACGCTGGATTCACGGCGACGACAAGGAACTCAAGCAGATTTCCGACCGCTACAGCGCCAACGTCGCGCTTGATGGCGCAGACGATCCGGTGTATCTGGCGCCGAACAACGTCTATCTCAACATGGTCAAGGAAAAGTACCCCAACCTGCGCTTTCTCGAAGCACGGGAAGTGGCCTGATCCGCTGGTCGCGCCGCCCGCGAGCGGCTATCATCCACATTCATTCCGACAGGATTTGTCCGCCATGACCGCCTTTGCCCGTCTCCTGCCTGCCGTCCTTACCCTGACGCTCGCTGCCTGCGCCTCTTCGTCGCTCGACACGCCCAACATGGAGCAGACCGGCAAGCTCAAGGTCAATCCCGCCCTGCTCGGGCAGCCGGCACCGGCCTCCAGCGCGCAGACCGCCGATAAAGCCAGTCCGAAATAGCGGGCCATGAACGCCGTACTTCCCGCTGGCCTCGAACATCGCTACGAGATCAGGCAGGAAATCGGCCGTGGCGCCACCGGTGTCGTCTATCTGGGGCACGACGCCTATCACTCGCGCGATGTCGCCATCAAGGTCGCGCACGCCCACATCTTTCAGGACGACCCGCAGAACGCGCTGACCCGCAAGGCATGGCTGAACGAGGTGCACCTCGCCGGCAGCCTGAAACACCCCTATATCGTCGAAGTCTTCGATGCCGGCGTTGGCCCGAACACCGCTTGGCTGGTCATGGAATACCTGCCGCATGGCACGCTGGAACCCTTCTCCCGACCGGATCGCCTGAAACCCGTCGGCGAGGTGCTGGAGATCATCTACAAATGCGCCAGCGCGCTCGATTACGCCTGCCGCAACGGCATCATCCATCGCGACATCAAGCCGGCCAACCTGCAATACGTCGGCCCCGGCGAAGCCAAGGTGGGTGACTTCGGTGCGGCGTACTGGACACGCGGCAACGACGACGCCACTCAGGTCATGGACATCGGCTCGCTCGCCTACATGGCACCCGAACTGTTCCGCCAGTGGGTGACGCCGCAGGCCGATATCTACGCGCTCGGCGCCGTGCTGTTCCGCCTGCTGACCGCGCGCCTTCCCTTCGAAGCCGACAACCAGGCAGCGCTGATGTTCGCCATCATCAACGGCGAACGCCCGCGCCTGACCGACATGCGCGCCGATCTGCCACCGGAGTTGGAAGAATTCGTCGACCGCATGCTGGCACGCAGCCTGGAGGACCGCTTCCCGAACTGGAATGAGGTTTTAAAGGCGCTGACCGGCCTGCTGCCACAGCTCCGCAAGGCCGAAGCGGGCGGCGACTCTCGGCTGGCCGAGGCCCATAAGCCGGCGCAGTCGGAACTGTTCGACCGCCTGCGGCAACTCGATCTGTTTGCCGACCTAAACGACGCGCAACTCTGGGAATTACTGCGCATTTCGCGCTGGTATCAACTCGAACACCATACCCGACTGATCGCCGAGGGCGCACCGGCCAAATCCTGTTACATGTTGCTGGAGGGCGACGCCCGTGTGCTCCAGCAGGGCAAGCTGATCGGCTTCATGGGGCCGGGCACGCTGTTTGGCGAACTCGCATTCGCCGAACGTTTGCCGACAACGCGCTCAGCCACCGTCGTCGCCGAAGGTAGCGTGATGGTGGGCAAATGGCCCTATTCAGCCTTGCACGCCGCCTCGCCCGAATTGCAGACCAAAATGCTGCAAATTTTCTTCCGCCTCGCGGCCGAACGCCTCAAGAAGGCGGATGAGCAATACTTGCACCTCTATCGGCAGCATCTCCAGGTGACGCAGGTCAACACCGAGTAGCCAGCCTTCCCGCAAGATGGGGGCAATCTCCCACTTTGCCACTCCCTGCCATGTTCAGCGAAACCACCACCCTCGATGCCGCCCGCAGCGACATCGAACCCATCGCCGATGCGCCGCCCGTTCCCGACTACATGCACGAAGTCTACAACTGGGCCTACATCGAACCGCGCAATGTCGCCAAACTTGACCACAATCTCGTTGTCCGCACCCTGCTCTTTCTGAACGATCGGCGCATGATGCGGGCCTATCTGGATCGCATCCGTCCCGGCATGCGCGTCTGGCAGGTCGCACACGTCTATGGCGATCTGGTCCGTCGCGCCGCCTTGAAATGCGGCCCCAGCGGCCATTTCCAGCTCACCGACATCACGCCCATCCAGGTCGCCCACGGCGAAAGCAAACTCGCCGACCTGCCCTGGGCTCGGGTGACGCGTGCCGATGCGCGCAATTTCGCAGTCGATGGCGGCAAATTCGACCTCATTTGCAGCTTTTTCTTGCTGCACGAGGTACCCGACGAGTGGAAACACGCCATCGTCGACAACATGCTCAGGCAATTGCCTGAGGACGGCGAACTCTTCTTTGTCGATTACCACAAACCCGCATCATGGCAACCCGTGGGTTGGCTCCTGCGGGTAGTCAACCGCTGGCTGGAACCCTTCGCCGAAAGCCTGTGGCAACGCGAGATCAGCAGTTTCGCCAGCGAACCTACCCGATTTTCCTGGGAAAAGCGGACGATCTTCGGCGGCGTCTATCAACTAGTGCGGGTAACACGCCGATAACATCGCGGCGGGCAAGCATCAGTCCCGCTGGATCAGCTCGATCTTGTAGCCGTCTGGATCTTCGACAAAGGCGATCACGGTCTTGCCGTGTTTCATCGGCCCCGCTTCGCGCGCGACAACCCCGCCTCGGGCCTTGATTTCGGCGCAGGCGGCATAGGCGTCCGGCACCGCCAGCGCGATGTGGCCGAAGGCGTTGCCCAGCTCGTACGCGGCAGTGTCCCAGTTGTGGGTCAGCTCGATCACCGCGCCCTCGCTTTCCGGGCCGTAGCCGACAAACGCCAGCGTGAAGCGGCCCTCCGGATAGTCGTGCCGGCGCAGCAGCGTCATGCCGAGCACCTCGGTGTAGAAGCGGATCGATTTTTCCAGGTCGACGACCCGGATCATGGTGTGCAGGACTCGCATCTTCATTCCTCGAATAAGGGCAAGCCAGGTGCCCGTTGACGAATCTCGACCCGGCGCTGCCGCCAGTCCGGGCAAAGGCTCTCGACCAGAGACCAGAAGCGGGGGCCGTGGTTCATTTCCTTGAGGTGGGCGAGCTCGTGGATCACCACATAGTCAATCAGACGCAGGGGCAGAAAACCCAACCGCCAGTTGAGCCGGATCACCCCTTTGGCGCTGCAACTGCCCCAGCGCGCACGAGGCGACGAGAGGCGTACCAGCGGGTTGCCCACCCCCAAAGCGGGCGTCCACAAAGCCACGCGCTCGCTCAGCACGCCCCGCACCGCTTCGCGCAGCGCCCTTTCCAGTCGCGCAGCAAGGCCGGGGCCCGCCGCAAGGGTCAGTTGACGATGATCACCCGACCAGGCCGCGCGGCGCGTGGCGGCGTCGACCACCAGGCGGAGTTCTCCGTCCAGCCAGGGCAGATGGGTGCCGTCGGCGATGCGGATGGGCCGGATGTCTTGGCGGGTTTTCCAATCACTCAGCTTGCCCAGCACCCAGTCGGCGTGATGACGAAGCAGGCGCTCGATCTCGGTGAGCGACGCGGAATGCGGCGCGCCCACCCGCAGCCCCCCCTGATCGACGCGCAAGCCGATGCTGCGTCGACTCGTGCGCACCAGACGGTAGGAAACCGTCTCGCCCATCAGCTCGATCTGGCGAAGACGCTCAGACAGGCGCGGCATCCTTGTAGCGGTGCGGCGACAGCCGCCGCATTTCGCCCTCGATCCACTCCTCGGCGCGCCGATTGACCTCGATCTCGTCGAGGCCGGTGGTATCGATCGGCGGGCCGATGCTGATGGTCACCGTGCCGGCACGTTTGAACAGCGCATTGCGCGGCCACAGTTCGCCGGCATTGTGCGCCACCGGCACGGCTGCCACGCCGGCGTGCGACGCCAGATAGGCGCCGCCGATCTTGTAGCGCTTTTTGTGTCCGGGCGCCACGCGCGTACCTTCGGGAAAGATGATGACGAAAAAGCCTTGCGCCAGTCGCTGGCGCCCCTGCTCCAGCACCTGCGCCAGCGCGTCCTTGCCTGCGCCGCGGTCAATGGAAATCATCTGCATCGCGGCCAGCGCCCAGCCAATGAACGGCTGGCGGATCAGTTCGCGTTTGAGCACATACGAGGCGTGCGCGCCGGGCGGCAGCAGATCTTGCAAGGCCACCGTTTCCCAGGCCGACTGATGCTTGGAAAGGATCACCGCCGGCGTGGTCGGCATGTTCTCCATTCCGCGCACGACCAGGCGCATCCCGAGCAGGTTGCCAGCGCCAAACATGAAGGCCCGCCGCCAGGCCCAGGCCATCGCATAGCAGGGCGCATGGCCGAAGAACGACGCAATGACGATCAGCGGCACCATGCACACTGTCACCACCACGATATAGAGCATGAAAATGAGCGATCGCAGGGTATTCATGCGCGCTTTTCCCTTAGCAGTTCATCCACCGCGGCGGCAAGATCGGCATAGACCGTCGTTCCCGGCGGCAACTCGCATTCGCGCTGCGTTTTTTCGCCCTTGCCGGTGAGCACCAGCATCGGCCGACAGCCCGTTTCGTGTGCGGCCGTGAGGTCGCGCAACGAATCGCCAATCGCGGGTACGCCAGTCAGATTGACGTTGTAACATTCCGAAATGCGCTTGAAGAGGCCGGGCTTCGGCTTGCGGCAATCGCAGCCAGCCGCCTGCGCATGCGGACAGTAAAACACTGCATCAATGCGCCCGCCGGCCAGATTCGTGGCCCGGTGCATTTTCTCGTGAATGGCGTTCAAGGTGTCCATGTCGAACAAGCCGCGCCCGACGCCGGACTGGTTGGTGGCCACCACCACACGATACCCGGCCTGATTGAGCCGTGCGATCGCTTCCAGACTGCCGGGAATGGGCTTCCATTCAGCCGGACTCTTGATGAATTGCGACGAATCGACGTTGATGACGCCGTCGCGGTCGAGAATGACAAGTTTCATGTCGAGAGCCTGGAAAGGTCGGCTATCCGGTTCATCGCCGCGTGCAGCGTGGCGAGCAGGCCAAGCCGGTTGGTCTTAAGGTCGACGCGGTCGGCATTGACCATCACCTGATCGAAGAAGGTATCCACTGGCGTTTTCAGCGCCGCCAGCGCTTGCAGCGACGCCGTGTAGTCACCTCCCGCAAACGCCGCATCGGCTTGCGGCGCCACTTCGCCCAGGGCCGCGTGCAGGGCTTTTTCAGCGTCTTCGACCAGCAAGTCTGCATCGACCCGGGCCTGCACGTCATCACCCGCTTTTTTCAGAATGTTGCCGACACGCTTGTTGGCCGCCGCCAGACTGGCCGCCTCGGGCAGCGCGGCAAAGGCGCGCACGGCGGCGAGGCGCTTGGGAATATCGCCCAGCCGTTGCGGACGCAGCGCCACCACGGCATCGACTTCCTGCGCGGTGTAACCCTGTTCGCGCAGATTGCCGGCGAGTCGGTCGTAGATGAAGTCAGCCAGCGCCGAGCGCGGGTCCTTGAAATCGCCACCGACGGAAAAAGCATTCACAGCTGTTTGCAGCAACTCGTCCAGTGTCAGGTCGAGTTGCCCCTCGGCCAGCATGCGGATGACGCCCAGCGCATGGCGACGCAACGCAAACGGGTCCTTGTCGCCGGTGGGAATCTGGCCGATGCCGAACAGGCCGACCAGCGTTTCCAGTTTATCGGCCAGTGCCACGGCCGTACCCACCGGCCCGCGTGGCAGGGTGTCGCCGGCAAAGCGCGGTTTGTAGTGGTCTTCGATGGCATCGGCCAGCTCGACCGGCGCACCGTCGTGCAAGGCATAGTATCGGCCCATGATGCCCTGCAATTCAGGGAACTCGCCCACCATGTCGGTCAGCAGATCGGCCTTGGCCCAGGTGGCGGCCTGCGCCGCCGCCAAGCCCATTGCGGCGTCGTCGCCGAGGCGTTGCCCGACGATCTGCGCGATCGCCGCCACCCGCTTGGCGCGTTCGCCCTGCGTGCCCAGCTTGTTGTGGTAAACCACCTTATCGAGACCCGCCACACGCGATTCCAGCGTCTTCTTGCGATCCTGGTCGAAGAAGAACTTGGCGTCGGCCAGGCGCGGACGCACCACGCGCTCGTTCCCGCCGATCACCGCGCTCGGGTCGGCTGGGCGGATGTTGGAGACGATCAGGAATTGATTGGTCAGCTTGCCCGCCGCGTCGAGCAGCGGGAAATACTTCTGGTTGGCCTTCATAGTCAGGATCAGGCATTCCTGCGGCACATCGAGGAAAGCCTCCTCGAACTGGCCGATCAGTACATTCGGGCGCTCGACCAGCGCGGTGACTTCGTCGAGCAGGGCGTCGTCCTCGATCGGCTTCAGGTTCGGGCCTGCCTGGATTGCGGCGGCGGTCAACTGGCGAACGATCTCGGCGCGACGCTCGGCGAAGGAGGCAATCACGGCGCCCTTTCCGGCCAGCTTTTCGGCATAACAGTCGGCATCCGGCAGCAACAACGGATCGACGCTGGCTTCAAAGCGATGACCTTGCGTTTCGCGGCCGGCGGTCAGCCCCAGCACCGAGATGGGCACGATGTCGGTGCCGTGCAAGGCGACCAGTTTGTGGGCAGGGCGCACGAAATGCACGCTGCTCCAGCCGTCTTGCAGTTGGTAAGTCATCACTTTCGGAATCGGCAAGGCCGCAAGGGCCACTTCCAGCGCCTTTTGCAAGCCTTCGGCCAAGCTTGCGCCCTTGGCGACGCTGTCGTAGAACAGCACATCGGTCTT
The DNA here is from genome assembly GCA_002337055.1 of Betaproteobacteria bacterium UBA1934. Taxonomy (GTDB): domain Bacteria; phylum Pseudomonadota; class Gammaproteobacteria; order Burkholderiales; family Rhodocyclaceae; genus UBA1934. The sequence continues at coordinate 312,466 of DDFG01000005.1, forward strand.
GCCGTCGCTTTCGCGACGCAGGCCCGCGACGGCGGCGGTGTCCGCACCCAGGGCGGCGAGTTTTTTCAGCAGCGCGGGCGTGGCATTGCCGTGGGCATCAAGGCCCACCGCCACCGGCATCAGCTTTTGCGTGACCGGCTTGTCGGCCGCCTCGGCGGCCACGCTGGTCACATGCACCGCCAACCGGCGCGGTGACGCGTAGGGCGTGACGGCCGCCTCGGCGGATGCCAGCCCTTCCTTGACCAGCGTTTGCGCCAGCGTGTGAGCAAATACCTCGCCCAGCTTTTTCAGCGCCTTGGGCGGCAGTTCTTCGACGAACAGTTCAACGAGCAGATTCTTCGAGGTCATGATCAGGCGGCTTTCTTTTCGATCTGGGCAAGGACTTCGGCGGCCCATTCCTTGGGCGCCATCGGGAAGCCCAGGCGGGCGCGGCTGTCGACATAGCTCTGGGCCACACTGCGTGCCAGATTGCGGATGCGGCCGATATAGGCGGCGCGCTCGGTCACCGAAATGGCGCCACGCGCATCGAGCAGGTTAAAGGTGTGCGCCGCCTTCAGGACCTGTTCATAGGCCGGCAGCGCAAGCTGCGCCTGCATCAGGTGCTGCGCCTGCTTTTCGTAGGCGGCAAAGGCGGTAAACAGAAATTCGACGTCGCTGTGCTCGAAGTTGTAGGTCGACTGCTCCACCTCGTTCTGGTGATAGACATCGCCGTAGGTCAGCCCGGGCGTCCATTGCAGGTCGAAAACGTTTTCGACGCCTTGCAGGTACATCGCAAGACGCTCCAGACCGTAGGTGATTTCGCCGGTGATGGGCTTGCAATCGATGCCGCCAACCTGCTGGAAGTAGGTGAATTGCGTCACTTCCATGCCGTTCAGCCAGACTTCCCAGCCCAGTCCCCAAGCACCCAAGGTCGGGTTTTCCCAGTCGTCTTCGACGAAACGGATGTCGTTTTGTTTGAGGTCGAAGCCCAGCGCTTCCAGGGAGCCGAGATAGAGCTCGAGAATGTTGTCCGGCGCCGGCTTCAGCACCACCTGATACTGGTAGTAGTGCTGCATGCGGTTCGGGTTTTCGCCATAGCGTCCGTCCTTGGGGCGGCGCGAGGGTTGCACGTAGGCCGCCTTCCACGGCTCAGGCCCCAGGGCGCGCAGAAACGTGGCGGTATGGCTGGTGCCGGCGCCGACTTCCATGTCGTAGGGCTGTAGCAGCGCGCAGCCGCGTTCCGCCCAATAGGTTTGCAAACGGAGGATAAGATCCTGAAAGCTGGGTTTGTTTTGTGCTGCGGCGCCCATGTTCGCACTCGAAATGACGGAAAGCGTTCGATTTTACTCGTTTTGCTCAGGCTGGTCAGGGCTGCCGCGATCATGTCTATGCGTATATTCTAATTTTAATCTGGATCAAATTCTTTCTTGCCCAATACGCTTATGTTTCTAATACTGTAGATTCCTGTCGCTGCGGCTTGGGCGGCCGTTTCAATCGATTTCAAACAGCCAATTCATAGGGGGTAACAATGCGTGCAAAAAATGCCCTGATGCTCGGTTTGGCCGTGGTGCTTTCATCGCTGTTGGCGGGGTCGGCTTTGGCCGCGCCGGACAAGGTGAAAAAATCCGCGCTCGACACCGCCATCGGAAAAGAATGTGTGTCCTGCCACCTGGACGACAATCCCGGTCTGGTCAAGGAATGGAAGAAGAGCGAACACGCCAAGCAGAACGTCGATTGCTACGACTGCCACAAGGCCAAGGAAGGCGAACCCGGCGCCTATGGCCACAAGAAGTACAAGGACAAGCCGGTGTTCATCAGCACCGTCGTCTCGCCGAAAATGTGCGCGACCTGCCACCAGAAGGAAGTCGACCAGCAGCAACCGTCGCACCACGCCAAGGGCGGTCAGATTCTGGCCTCGCTCGACAACATCATGGGTGAAGTGATCGGCGGCCCGGCCGCAGTCAACGCCGGCTGCCTGCAATGCCATGGCGGCACGGTCAAACTCGACAAGAACAATCGCCCGACGCCGCAAAGCTGGCCGGATACCGGCATTGGCCGCCTGAATCCGGACGGCTCGCTCGGTTCGTGCTCCGCCTGCCACAGCCGTCACCGCTTCTCGTCGGCCCAGGCGCGCCAGCCGGAAACCTGCGGCAAGTGCCACCTTGGCCCGGATCATCCGCAGAAGGAAATCTATGAGGAATCCAAGCACGGCATCGCCTATGCCGCGCACAAGGAAGAAATGAACCTCAAGTCCAAGAAGTGGGTTGCCGGCGTCGACTACTCCGCCGCCCCGACCTGCTCGACCTGCCATATGAGCGCCACCCAACGTCAGGGCATCACCCACGACGTGGGCGAACGGATCTCATGGACGCTGCGTCCGGCCATTTCGAGCAAGCTCAATATGGTCCGCACCGACAACAAGAAGGAATACGACCTGCCGGAAGGCACGCCATTGCCCAAGGTTGGCGAGGAATACAAGGGTGCCAAGGTCACCGAAGTGCTGACCTGGGAGCAGCGTCGCAAGAAGATGCAGGACGTCTGCACCGCCTGCCATACGCCGAAGACTGTCGCCGGCCATTACAAGCAGTTTGACGATGTGGTCGATCTCTACAACGACAAGTTCGCCAAGCCGATCGCCGCCGCGATGAAGGAACTGACCGCCAAGGGCTACCTGACAGCCGCTCCCTTCGATGAAAAGATCGAATGGACGTGGTGGGAACTCTGGCACCACGAAGGTCGCCGCGCCCGTCACGGCGCCGCGATGAACGGGCCGGATTACACCTGGTGGCACGGCATCTACGATGTCGCTCAGAACACCTACTTCAAGTGGATCCCTGAGATGAAGGAAGCCGTGCGCAAGAAGGACGGCAACGAGGCCTTCGCCGACGAAATCCTGAAGAAGTACTTCAAACCCATCGACGGTCATGACTGGTACTTCAATGGCATCAGCAAGGAAGCCATCGAGAAGGTTCGTCAGGGCTATGAAGACCGTTACGGCAAGGGTTCGCTGAAATGAGCGTTCGCCGCGCCATTGCCGGCCTGCTGCTTGGCGCCGCCTGCTCGCTGGCGGTCGGCGCCGAATCGGCCGCCGACTTGCTGGCTAAAGCCGACCGCCTGTGGGCGGAAGGCAAGCTCGATCAGGCGCAACAGGGGTTCGAGGCGGCTGCCCGCCTTGAACCAGCCTCAGCCGCGACGTTGTTGCGACTGGCGGGTTTCCAGTTGGGTCGGCAAAAAGTGAGTGAAAGCATCGCCACCTACCAGAAAGCCATCAGCCTGGAGCCCAAGAACAGCAAGGCCTGGATCGGTCTGGGCCTCGCCTATCTGCACCGCAGCGCGCCGGAACTCGCCCGCGCGGCTTTCGACGAAGCCATTCGCGTCGACCCCAGCCGCAAGGAAAAACTGGCGCCCTTGCTGGCCAAACTGGACGAAAAGAAGTCGTAACAAAACAACTCTGACGGAGATCGCGAGGGCGGCGCAAGTCGCCCTCATTTTTTTAGCGTTTGCTATTTCGCCGAGGTCTCCAACCCGCGAAAGCAAACAACAGCAACATCGCCAGCGTCGGCCACTGCCCCCAGCGGGTATAGGGTGTCATTCCCTGATAACCCCAAACCTTCGCTTCCAGCACCCCCCTGCTAAAGGGAGGCAGGGCTGCCACGATATCACCCTGAGCACCAAGCACGACCGTCATGCCGGTATTGGTGGCGCGCAACATCGGGCGGCCGGTTTCCAACGTGCGCATACGCGCGATCTGCAGGTGCTGCGGCTGGGCAAGGGAATGGCCGAACCACGCGGTATTGGATAAATTGGCCAACAGGGTCGCTTGCGGCAGCGCTTCGGCAATTTCCTCGCCAAAGGCATCTTCATAACAGATATTCGCCGCCACATTCTGCCCGGCAACGGCGAGCGGCGCCTGGCCGGCGTCGCCACGCGTAAAGCTGGCGAGCGGGATATTGACCAGTTTGAGAAACCAGTCGAAACCGGGCGGAATGATCTCGCCGAAAGGCACCAGGTGTCGCTTGCGGTACTGTTGTTCGGGTGAAGTCCCGAGCGTCACGGCGCTGTTCCAATATTGTTCGCCCTCGCCGGTCGGCACACCAAAGATCAGGTCGCCACCGCGACGTCGAGCCAACTGGCGCAGTTCGTCGATGAATTCGGGCGGCAACTGGTCGTAGAAGGCAGGAATGGCGGTTTCCGGCAACACGGTGAGTTGGGCCGGGTGCGCCTCGACCAGCTCGCGGTAGCTGATCAACGTGCGCACGAAGTGCTCAGGCCGGAATTTCATGTCCTGCGGGACGTTCCCCTGCACCAGTGCGACGCTGACCGGCGCTCCCACCGGTTTTGTCCATTGGACCTGGCGAAATCCGAAACCGACGCCGAGCAGGGCGAGCAGCACCGGCACGCCCACACGCCAGCGAACCAGCAGTGCGGCGGAAGTCGCCACCAGCAGCGAGAGGCCATAGACGCCCAGCAGCGGCGCATAACCCGCAATCGGACTGGGCGGCGTCTGCGAGTAGCCGAGCGCCAGCCAGGGAAAACCCGTGAATAGCCATCCCCGCAGCCCGTCGGCTGCGAAAGCGAGCGCACCGAACCACAATGCCTGTCGCCACGCATCCGGCGGCCGCCAGCGCACAAAGGCCGCACCCGCCGAGGCTGGAAGCAGGGCCAGTACGGTACAAAAGAGGAAGGTCGCGATACCGGCCAGCCAGAAGGGCATGCCTCCGAACACAGAGAGGCTGACATAGACCCATGAGGTCCCGGTCAGGAAGAACCCCCATCCGAAGAAGAGTCCGATCAGAAAACCAGCGCGCGCGCAGCTTTCGGCGCGCAGTAACATGAAGAAGCTCAGCCAGACCAGCCACGCCAGCCAGAATTGCTCGAAGGGCGCAAAGGCAAGAACGCCCGCCGCTCCTGAGAGCGCCGCCAGACCGCGTCGTGCCCAAGAGGATTCAGGCAGGCTGAGACGCATCCGGCGCCGGTTTGGGCAGATCGACCAACAGCGTGTAAAGACGGCGGCTGTCGGCCCGCAAGACCTGAAAGGTGACGCCGTCGATGTTGACAATCTCGTTGCGTTTGGGGACGCGCCCGAGATGGCGCAGGATCAGGCCGCCGACAGTATCGAACTCGTCGTCGGAAAAGGTCGTCTCGAAAGCAGCGTTGAAGTCGTCGATCTCGGTGCGCGCCTTGACCCGGTAACGGCCGGTGGAATCGAGGCGGATGTTGTCATGCGCCTCGTCGAAATCGTATTCGTCTTCGATGTCGCCGACGATCTGTTCGAGCACATCCTCAATGGTGACCAGCCCGGCAACACCGCCGTATTCATTGACGACGATGGCCATATGGTTGCGCGAGACGCGGAATTCTCTGAGCAACACATTGAGACGCTTGGATTCGGGGATGAACACTGCCGGGCGCAGCCAGCCGCGCACCTCGAAATCGGGATCGGTCTGCACGCGCAGCAAGTCTTTGGCTAGCAGGATGCCGAGCACGTTGTCGCGGTCGCCATCGACCACCGGGAAGCGCGAATGCGCGGCTTCAATCACCTGCGGCAGTATTTCGGCGAGCGGCTTGTCAACGTGGATGACGTCCATTTGCGCGCGCGGCACCATGACATCGGTGACCCGCGTTTCGGAAGATGCAAGCGCGCCTTCGATGATGGTCAGCACATCGGCGTCCATCAGGTTCTTCTCGTAGGCCGAGTGCAGGAGATGCAGCAGTTGCTCACGATCTTCCGGCTCGCGGAGCAACATCAGGGAAAGTCGTTCAAGAAAACCGGGTTTGTGACTAGGGGAAGGGTCCATGAGTGGGTGGAATGCAGAGGAGGGAGAGGAGTTACGGCTCGCCGTAGGGGTCGGGATAACCAAGGTCTGCCAGAACGCGTTTTTCTTCGGCTTCCATGATGTCTGCGTCTTCTTCGCCTGTTTCGTGGTCGTAGCCCTGCAAATGCAGCATACCATGCACCACCAGATGGGCGTAATGCGCCTCCGGCGTCTTGCCTTGCTCGGCCGCTTCGCGGATCACCACCTCGTGGCAAATGACCAGATCGCCCATTAGACGTGGCTCAGTGTCGTAAGGAAAGGAAAGCACGTTAGTCGCGTAATCCTTGCCACGGTAGTTGCGGTTCAGCTCGCGACCCTCTTCGGCATCGACCAACCGGATCGTCACCTGCCCGCCGCCTGCCAATGCCGCCCGTGCCCAGCGCCGGAAATCCGCCCTCAAGGGTAACCCCTCCGCGTGACAGGCGTATTGCATCGAGAGATCAAGGCGTCTGATTGGCGTGCTGTTCATAGGCTTCGACGATGCGCGCCACCAGCGGATGGCGCACCACGTCCTCCTTGAGAAATTCGGTAAAGGCAATGCCGCGCACCTCGGCAAGGATCTGCCGGGCTTCCTTCAAGCCGCTCTTCTGGCCCTTGGGCAGGTCGATCTGCGTCACGTCGCCGGTCACCACCGCCTTGGCGCCGATGCCGATGCGGGTGAGGAACATCTTCATCTGCTCGGGCGTCGTGTTCTGCGCCTCGTCGAGAATGATAAACGCGTGGTTCAGCGTGCGCCCGCGCATGAAGGCGAGTGGCGCCACTTCGATGACGCCCTTTTCGTACAATTTGGTGACGCGGTCGAAACCCATCAGGTCGTAGAGCGCGTCGTAAAGCGGGCGCAGGTAAGGATCGACCTTCTGCGCCAGATCGCCGGGCAGAAAGCCGAGGCGCTCGCCCGCCTCCACTGCCGGTCGGGTGAGGATGATGCGCTCAACCGTCTCGCGCTCGAAGGCATCGACGGCGGAGGCCACCGCCAGATAGGTCTTGCCGGTCCCGGCCGGGCCGATGCCGAAGGTGATGTCGTGCGCCTGGATCGCTTTCAGGTATTCGATCTGGCGTGGCGTGCGCCCGTGCAACTCCGCCTTGCGCGTCACCAGTTGCGGCCCATCGGTCAGGCTTTCGCCGCTACCAAGACGGCGCACCGGCGCGTTGGTCAGCTCGATCAGGCCGAGCTGGATGTCGTCCACCGACAGCGGCTGGCGGGCAAGCACGTAGAAATGCTGGAGCGCTTCCACCGCCCGTCGCGCCTGCTCACCGCGCACCATGAAACGCTCGCCCCGGCGGGCGATGGCGACATCGAGCGCCGTTTCGATCTGGCGCAGGTTTTCGTCCAGCGGCCCGCACAGGTTGGCGAGCAGAGTATTGTCGACCGGCGACAGCACCAGATCGACGGGTCGGGACTTGGACGGTGCCTTAATCTTCACGGATGACGATTTCCCCGCGCAGGCTGTGCGGCAAGGCACTGGTGATCTTCACGTCGACGAACGTGTTGATCAGGCGCGTGCTATTGGCCCACCCGCCCGCGAAATTGACGACGCGGTTGTTGTCGGTGCGCCCCGCCAGCTCGTTGGCATCCTTTTTCGATACGCCCTCGACCAGCACCCGCTGCACGCTGCCGACCATGGCCTGGCTGACGGCCTGCGCCATCTCGTCGATGCGCTTCTGCAACCGCGCGAGCCGCGCCGACTTGACCTCGGCCGGCGTATCGTCCGCCAGTTCCAGCGCCGGCGTGCCGGGGCGCGGGCTGTAGATGAACGAAAACGAGGCGTCGAAGCCCACCTCCTCGATCAGCTTCATGGTCTTCTCAAAATCGGCATCGGTCTCGCCGGGAAAACCCACGATGAAGTCGGAAGACAGCGAAATATCGGGGCGTACGGCGCGCAATTTGCGGATGATCGATTTGTACTCCAGCGCCGTGTAACCGCGCTTCATTGCCGCCAGCACACGGTCTGAACCCGCCTGCACAGGTAGGTGCAGATGCGAGACCAGCTTGGGCACCTTGGCGTAGGTGTCGAGCAGACGCTGCGTCATTTCGCGCGGATGCGAGGTCGTGTAGCGAATACGCTCGATGCCGGGAATCTCGGCGATGTATTCGATCAGCAGCGCCAGATCGGCCTTCTCGTCGGTGCCTTCCATCTCGCCCCGATAGGCGTTGACGTTCTGGCCGAGCAGATTTACTTCCTTGACGCCGTGCGCCGCGAGATCGGCCACCTCGGTCAGGATATCGGTGAACGGGCGCGACACCTCGCCGCCGCGCGTGTAGGGCACGATGCAATAAGTGCAGAACTTGGAGCAGCCCTCCATGATCGAAACGAAGGCCGCCGCGCCCTTGATTTCGGCCGGCGGCAGCGCATCAAACTTCTCGATTTCGGGAAAGGAGACATCGACCGCCGCCTTGCCCCTGGCGCGGCGTTCGGCAATCAGTTGCGGCAGGCGGTGCAGCGTCTGCGGGCCGAACACCACATCGACATAGGGCGCGCGCGCGACAATAGCCTCGCCCTCTTGGCTAGCGACGCAGCCGCCGACGCCAATCACCAGATCCGGGCGAGTTTTCTTCAGATGCTTGATCCGGCCGAGGTCATGAAAAACCTTTTCCTGCGCCTTTTCGCGCACCGAACAGGTATTGAACAGGATGATGTCGGCGTCTTCCGGGTTATCGGTCTTGACGACGCCCTCAGCGGCGGCGAGTACGTCGGCCATCTTGTCCGAATCGTACTCATTCATCTGGCACCCGAAGGTGCGGATGAACAGTTTTTTGGTCATGGGTTGGGGATTGCTCGACTGAACAGACAAATTTTCGAGGTTGGCATTATAGCGCAGCGCGACCTTGACCAAGACCCTGATCACAAACTATAATCCGCGCCCTTAAAGTGTGGTGATGTAGCTCAGACGGTTAGAGCGATGGATTCATAACCCATAGGTCGGCAGTTCGATTCTGCCCATCACCACCAACAGATTCAACGAAACGGCCGACCCTCTCGGGTTGGCCGTTTTTTTGTGTTGGCGATTGCCAAATTACTTACATCTTCGTTTGCAGAACGTCATACAACTTCAATTGCGGCGCCGCGAAATGCCTGCAACGCCTGCCAACGCCAAAGCAATCAGCGCCAGCGAAGCCGGTTCGGGAACCTGAATAATGCCACCTCGAACGGCACTTGAATCGGTATCCGTTTTGAACGTAAGCGTTTGATTGGCCCCCAGACCGCCATTCATAGTGAAATCAAGCGTTTCGTATTCATCGCCATAGAATGTCCCTGCCAGCGACACGGCGTTGCGGTAAGTTGCAACAATGTCGCCCGTAAACCCGCCCAGAAGCGTAAACGGGATTCCGAAACCGGAGCCTGGTGTTCTTTGATCATCGCTCGCCAGGTCGAAAATCGTGTCGCCCGACCTTCCGTTGATAACGATGCGTGAAATGGAATCCGCGTTTGAATTCATCAAACTCCATGTTCCGCCGTAAGTATCGCCGGTCTCCGAGAGCGACCAACCACTGCCCGTCGCCGACCCCGAGGAGCCCACCCCTGCCGCCCAAACAGCAGTCTCCGAGCCACCCACCGTAAAGTACGCCGTCACGCGCATCCCCGCCATCTGGTTCCCGGACGTCGAGTAGCCCGTCAAAGCGGCGGTGTTGTACAAAATGCCAGGATCGGTGCCAACGGTGACACCCGCAATCGCAGTCGCCGACACGGCACATCCGATACCCAATACTGCTGAAGCAATCAACCGTCTCATGGAATCGTACCTCCAAGTTAAGACTACCCCGTAAAGCATGGAGAGGGACTCCCAAACCCTCCGGAGACCCCTGCATCCCCCAAAGCAAGAATCAAACCATTATAAAAATCAATGATTTAACTTCCAAACGAGTGCACAGTGTCAACATCCTCGACAGTGTTCATTGCCATGCACACTGTAGTAACGCTTAATTCGTGCCGTAATTCATCAACACCGCCTTGGCTAAAGCGCGCATTGAAGCTCGCGACACCGATGCCACTTCAAACGCGAACTGAAATGAATCGCGTTGAGAAATAGTGTCAACTTTTTCGACAATGCTCATACATTCTCGCCAGCAACCGCTCAATATGCCTCTGGCGTGACGAGTCTACGGAAAAAAACCCGCAAGGTCGTTAGACCATGCGGGTTTTCGATTTCCTGGCAATGCGGACTACAGTTTAGCCAGTAGCAAGCCTGGTGCGCCCTGTTCCGAAGTCAGCGCCCGTCTGTGGCGAGTATTAGAAGTGGTACTCGGCACGCAGCATGGGGGTCCGGGCAAACGCGCCGCTGCCGGCCGGGCCGGAATGGTTGTTGCCGAACTTGTTTTTCCAGTACTGATACTCGATACCGACCCGGAACGTCTTCTTCGCCAGACCCAGCGACGGGCCTGCGTCGTACATCAACTGCATGTCGATGTTGGTTTCGACGGCGGTACGCGCACCGACTTCGTCACGCCCCTTGCCATCGATCAGGTTGCCATAGCCTTCGAAGCCCCACTTCTCGCCAATCGGAATACCCCAAGCCGCGGTCAGCATCGCATGGTCGCGGTAGTGGTACCGTCCGGTCGGGTACCCAGGGTTGAAAGCGCCAGGCGAAGCGCTCGGGCGATTGCTTTCGTCCAGCCACAACAGGCTGACGTCGAGGAAGCCCGGCACATCAAACTTCAGCGTCGGCCCGAGCACAAGCATTTGCTTGCGCGAGTTGTATCCGGCGTCGAGCTTGCTGTTCCAGTCGAACCCGGCGGTCAGGCCCAGACCGCGCACCGGACCAAAACGAAGGTCCTTTCCGCTGATCTTGCCGATATCGAAGGTGTGCCGATATACAAGATAAATTTCCTGCGCGCCGTCAGAGGAACCGAAGCGTTTCGGATCGTTTTTGTCCGAGAACAGCACGTCGATGTTGAGGAAATTGCTGCCGTATTGGTAGCCGCTAACGTGCGTCAGCGCAAAAATGTTCTTGTGGATGTCTTTTGAGTTAAACGGTTCGGCGTACTGCGTGCCCCACCGCCAGCTCACCGAATTGTCGCTCCAGTCAAGCGCCGATGCCGAGGTACAGACACCCATCGACAGCATCGCGGCCAGCGCGCCACCCATCAGTTTCGATCTTGCGTTCGTTGCCACTTTATATTCCTCCCGGATATTTGCCTTCACAATACTCGACCGTCGATCGACGGCCAAACCGGCGTATTTTACGCGACTGAAATCTTCTTGCCATGATTTAGAAACAGTGAACGGGTGTTCGGACTCGCCCCGTCGCTCAAAACACGAAAAGCCCGATTTTCGCCCCCAGCGACTGCGCGGCAGGCGCACAGCCGGTCTACGTACCAATTCGCTCCCAAATCGCGGCGCAAATCGCGGATAATGGCGAAAAATCAAAAACCGCCTCCCCCCAATTGCACGGGTTATCGGGAATTTCATGGTGAGAAACGACGCCGACGCGCCGGCTTTGCGGCTGGAGTTGCGCGGTATCAGCAAAATCTATCCGGGCGTGGTCGCCAACGACCACGTGGATTTGCGCGTCGCCGCCGGCGAAATCCACGCCGTGATCGGCGAAAACGGCGCTGGCAAATCCACGCTGATGAAAATCATCTACGGCGTGACGCCCCCCAGCGACGGCGAAATCATCTGGGAAGGCCACCCGATCGAGGTCGACAGCCCGGCAGAAGCGCGTGCGCTGGGGATCGGCATGGTGTTTCAGCATTTCTCGCTGTTTGAAACGCTGACTGTGACCGAAAACGTGGCGCTGGCGCTGCCGGAAGCGCGCGACATGCCGGCACTGGCGGCGCGCATCGCCGAAGTCTCGCAGCGCTACGGCCTGCCCGTCGATCCTCGCGCCCATGTGCATGCATTGTCGGTCGGCGAGCGGCAGCGGGTCGAAATCATTCGCTGTCTGCTTCAGAACCCTCGCCTGTTGATCATGGACGAGCCGACTTCGGTGCTCACCCCGCAAGCGGCGCAAAAACTGTTCGAGACGCTGCGTCAGCTTGCGGCCGAGGGCTGCTCCATTCTGTATATCAGCCACAAACTCGATGAAATCCGCGAGCTGTGCCACCACGCCACGGTGATGCGCGGCGGCCGCGTGTCGGGCGTTTGCATACCCCGCGAGGAGAGCAATCACACGCTGGCGGCCATGATGATCGGCCGCGACCTGCCGGTGGGCGACCATCCGCCGGTCGAGCAAATCGGCGAAGTCCGGCTGCGGCTCGACGGCCTGTCGCTGGCTGCGGACGATCCGTTCGGCACCGACCTGCGCGACATCCATCTGGATATCCGGGGCGGCGAGATCGTCGGCATTGCCGGGGTCTCGGGCAATGGACAGCGCGAGTTGCAGCAGGCGCTTTCCGGCGAAACGCCCATAGACGACAAATCCCCGGTGCAGATTCTCGGCGTCGAGGCCGGGCGGCTCAATGCCGCGGCGCGGCGCCGGCTCGGCATGGCCTGCGTGCCGGAAGACCGCCTAGGTTGCGGTGCCGTCCCGGCCATGTCGCTATCCGAAAACGCCGTGCTGACCGGCGCCGACACACTGGGGCTGGTGCGCAAGGGCTTTGTGAGCAAGCGCCGCGCCACCGAGTTCGCCGATCAGTGCATCGCCAGCTACGACGTCAAATGCAGTGGGCCGGAAGCCGCCGCCAAGTCGCTCTCCGGCGGCAATCTGCAAAAGTACATCGTCGGCCGCGAGATATTGCAGGAACCCAAGCTGCTGGTCGTGGCGCAGCCAACCTGGGGCGTCGACGTCGGCGCTGCCGCTTTCCTGCGGCAAGCCATCATCGACCTGCGCAATCGAGGCAGTGCGATCTTGGTGATCTCCGAAGAGCTCGATGAACTCTTCGAGCTGTGCGACCGCATCGCGGTGATGGCCGAGGGCCGGATTTCACCCGCGCGCCCGGCGACGGAGTTTTCGATGGAAGAAATCGGCGTCTGGATGGCCGGCCTGTGGCCCGGTGCCGACACCTCGGCGGCGCGGGCCGCCTCGGAAAAGGCCGCCGCATGAAGTGGATTCGTATCGAAGCCCGGCAGGAACCTGATCCGTTGATGCGTTTCGGCTCACCGGTGCTGGCCGTCACACTAACCGTACTGGCCGGCCTGCTAGTCTTCGCGGTGCTCGGCAAGGACCCGGTCGAAGGCTTCAAAGTCTTTTTTCTCAATCCGCTGCGCGACACCTACGCCCTTTCCGAGCTGTTCCTGAAAGCGACTCCGCTGATGCTGTGCGCGCTGGGGCTGGCGGTCGGTTTTCAGGCCAATGTCTGGAACATCGGTGCCGAGGGACAGTTCATCTTCGGCGCCATCGGCGCCACCGGCGTCGCGCTCTACGGTGGGGAACTGGGACTGGCAAACTCGCCGACCCTGATGCTCGGCCTGATGATGCTGGCCGGCGCGATCAGCGGTGCCTTGTACGCGGCGATTCCGGCGTGGCTGCGCACCCATTTCCACGCCAGCGAGATTCTGGTTTCGCTGATGCTCGTCTATGTCGCCAACCTGTTCTGTTCGTGGCTCGTATTCGGTCCCTGGATGGACCCGGACGGCCAGAATTTTCCGCAGACGCGCTCCTTTGACGACGCGGCGCTGCTGCCGACCATCCTCGAGGGCACGCGTCTCAATCTGGCGCTGCCGCTGGCACTGGGCCTGCTGCTGATTGGCCATGTGTACCTCAATCATTCCTACGCCGGTTTCAAGATGCGCGTGGCCGGCGGCGCCGAATTCGCGGCGCGCTATGCCGGCTATTCGTCCAGACGCATGGTCTGGATCGGCCTGCTGGCGGGCGGCGCGACGGCGGGTCTGGCCGGCATGGCCGAGGTGGCAGGCCCGGTCGGCCAACTGACCGACAAGATCGCGGCGGGCTACGGGTTTGCGGCGATCATCGTGGCCTTTGTCGGCCGCCTCAACCCGTTCGGCATCTTTCTCGCCAGCGTTGTGATGGCGCTGTTCTACATCGGCGGCGAACAGGCGCAGCAGTACCTGAGCCTGCCCTCGGCGATTGCCAAGGTGTTCCAGGGGCTGCTGCTGTTCTTCCTGCTGGCGACCGACCTGTTCGTCAATTACCGGCTGCGTCTGGGCCGCTCGGCGCATCACTGATGGAACAAGACCTGTTTTCGGCCATCCTGTTCGCCACCGTCGTGGCCGGCACACCGCTCATCATCGTCGCGCTCGGCGAACTGGTGACGGAGCGCGCCGGGGTGCTCAACCTGGGCGCCGAGGGCATGATGGCCATCGGCGCCATCGTGGCCTTCGCCGTCGCCCACCATGCCGGCAACCCCTGGATCGGAGCCGCGGCAGGCATGATGGCGGGCATGGCGATGTCCTGGCTGTTCGCCTTTCTGAGCCTGACGCTGATGGCCAATCAGGTGGCCTCCGGCCTGGCATTGGCCATTTTCGGCGTCGGTCTCGCCGCCTTTGTCGGCAAACCCTACGAAGCGGTCAGCCTGCCCGCCGTGCCGCCGCTGGCGTTGCCCGGCCTCTCCAGCCTGCCCTTAGTCGGACATGGCCTGTTCCAGCAGCAACCCATCGTCTACCTTTCCTGGCTGCTGTTTGCGGCCATCACTTATTTTCTCTACCGTTCGCGCGCCGGGCTGGTGTTGCGTGCGGTCGGCGAATCGCCAGCCTCCGCGCATGCAATCGGCTACCCGGTCATCCGGATCCGCTATCTGGCCACACTTTTCGGCGGGGCGCTGGCTGGCCTCGGTGGCGCCTTCCTGTCGGTGTTCCACACGCCGCTCTGGGTGGACGGCATGATCGCCGGGCGCGGCTGGATTGCCCTCGCGCTGGTGGTGTTCGCCACCTGGCGCCCCTGGCGCGTGATGATCGGCGCCTACCTCTTCGGCGGCGTCATGGTCAGCCAGCTTTTCTTGCAGGGTTCCGGTATTCAGGTCAATGTGCCGCAGCAGTTCCTCTCCGCCCTGCCCTATCTTGCCACCGTCGTCGTGCTGGTGCTGATTTCGCGCAACGCGCTCAGCATCCGCCTCAATTTCCCTGCATCGCTTGGCCAGCCTTTCCGGCCCGATACCTGAGCTGATTTCACACGTCCAAAGGAGCCTTCCATGAAACAATCCCGTCGCACCTTGCTCAGTGCCCTGGCGCTGACGCTCACCCTGCCTTTTGCCTCGTCGGCACAGGCAGAAGAGCCGGTCAAGGCCGGTTTCGTCTACGTCAGCCCGATCGGCGATGCCGGCTGGACCTATCAGCATGATCAGGGCCGCCTGCAAATGGAAAAGGCGCTGGCCGGCAAGGTGACCAGCCGCGTGGTCGAGAACGTGCAGGAAGGCCCGGATGCCGAGCGCGTGATCCGCGAGTTCGCCACCAGCGGCAGCAAGGTGGTGTTCGCCACCAGCTTCGGCTACATGAACGCGATGGAGAAGGTCTCCAAGCAGTTCCCGAACGTCACTTTCCTGCATGCCACCGGCTACAAGTCGGGCAAGAATTTCGGCAACTACAACGCCCGTTTTTATGAAGGCCGCTACCTGACCGGCGTGATCGCCGGCAAAATGAGCAAATCCAACATTCTTGGCTACGTCGGCGCCTTCCCGATTCCCGAAGTGCTGCAAGGCATCAACGCCTTTGCCATGGGAGCGCGCAGCGTCAATCCGAAGGCGGAAGTGCGCGTGATCTGGGTGAATAGCTGGTATGACCCGGGCAAGGAACGCGAAGCTGCAATGACCCTGATCGCCCAGGGCGCCGACATGGTCACTCACCACACCGATTCCACCGCCACGGTGCAGGCCGCCGAGGAAAAGGGTGTGTATGCCTTTGGCTACCACTCCGACATGTCCAAGTATGGCAAGAAGGCACACCTGACCGCCACGACCCACCAGTGGGGCGATTTCTACACCAAGACCATGCAGGAAGTGCTGGCGGGCACCTGGAAGCCGACCAATCCCTGGGGCGGCATCAAGGACGGCATGATCAAACTGGCGCCGCTGAACCCGGCCATTCCGAAGGACGTGCAAACCCTGGTGGGCGACCTGGAAGGCAAACTGAAGGCCGGTACCTTCCACCCCTTTACCGGCCCGATCGTCGATCAGGATGGCAAGGAAGTCGTGGCCAAGGGCAAGACGCTGAGTGACGAAGAGCTGAACAAGATGAGCTACTACGTCCAGGGCGTTGCCTCCAAGCTACCGAAGAAGTAATACTGGAGGGCGGCACGGGCTCGAGGCCTGGAGCCGCCCTTTCCTTCAGAGACCACCCGTACATTGTTGACCCGCAAGGCCGCCCTGCCGGCGACCTTGCCTACCCTACCCAAAGGCAGCCCATGTTAAGTGATGACGGCAAACACCTGCACGTTAGCGAAGGCGATTACCTGCACCTGATCGAAAAACTCGCCCTCAAGGTGCATCAATCCGGTTGGGAGTTCGACACCATCCTGTGTCTCGCCCGTGGCGGCATGCGCCCCGGCGACATTCTCTCGCGCATTTTCGACCGTCCGTTGGCGATCATGTCGACCAGTTCCTATCGCGCCGATGCGGGCACCGTGCAAGGCACCCTCGACATCGCGCATTACATCACCACGCCCAAGGGGCAGATCGCGGGCCGCGTCCTGCTGGTCGATGATCTGGCAGACACCGGACATACCCTGAACGCCGTGGTCGATCGCCTCAAAGCCAAATACGACACCATCCACGAAATCCGCACCGCAGTGCTGTGGGTCAAGGGCGTGTCGATCTTCAAGCCCGACTACTTCGTCGACTACCTGCCGACCAACCCCTGGATTCATCAGCCCTTCGAACACTACGACCGCCTGCGCCCGGCCGATCTGGCCAGAAAATGGGCTGTCTGATTTTTCCGAGACGGGCGATCTGCCGGGGGGCCAAGCATGTGCCCGACTGAATTTTCGCGTCGCCGCTGGCTGGGTCTGACAGCCTGCACGGCGGCAGCCATGCTGCTACCCCGCCCGGCAGAATCCGCCCCCCTCGCCGACGCCGCGTTGACGCCGGAGATGGCCAGCCGTTTCGCGGCGGTGGCGCTCAAGGCGATCCAGACCGAGTACCCCAACAAACTCGATCACGTGATGACCGGACCGGCCGATGTGCAGTCGCCACGCGTTCAGCACCCTATTTTTTACGGCAGTTTCGATTGGCATTCCTCAGTCCACGGCCACTGGATGCTGATCCGCCTGCTGCGCACGCAACCCAGCCTGACACAAGCCGATTCGATTCGTACGGTACTCGACTCGCATTTCGCACCTGCCAACGTCGCCGTCGAACTGGCCTACCTGCAACGCGCCGAGAGCAGCAGCTTCGAGCGCCCCTACGGCTGGGGCTGGTATCTTCGCCTGGCGCAGGATCTGGCCGAGTGGGACGACACCCAGGGCCGCCGCTGGGCGGCGCAGTTACAGCCGCTGACCGACGCCTTCGTGGCCCGGTTCATGGGATTCCTGCCCAAACTGGTCTACCCGATCCGGGTCGGCACGCACACCAACAGCGCGCTGGCGCTGACCTTCGCGCTCGATTTCGCCCGCGCCACTCACTCGGCAGCGCTCGAAACCCTGATCGTGAAGCGTGCCCGCGACTGGTATGCCGGTGACGACGACGCGGCCGCGCATCTGGAACCTTCCGGCTACGATTTTCTCTCGCCGGCCTTGATCGAAGCCGACCTGATGCGGCGTGTGCTGGCACCCACCGAGTTCTCGCGCTGGCTGGGGCGCTTCTTGCGCGGAATCGAACGCGGACGGCCTGCCACGCTGTTCAGGCCGGGCAAGGTTCTCGACCGCAGCGACGGCCACCTGGTGCACCTCGACGGCCTCAATCTTTCGCGCGCCTGGTGCTGGCGAGGGATCGCGCATACCCTGCCGGTCGGCGACCCGCGACGCGCCATCGCACTCAAGGGAGCCGTGCTCCACCGTGACGCAGGCCTCGCCGCCGTTCTCAGCGGCCATTACGAAGGCGAGCACTGGCTGCCGCAATTCGCCACGTACCTGCTAACTGAAGTGAACTGAACTGAACCGCTCTGCTGAAACCCGTTTTTCACCCTTTACCTGTCTGGCCACCTCGCGTCGACTCCCCAAATGCGGAGTCTCAAACACTAGCCACGCAAGCGTGTTCCATGTTTTGATGCCGCCATTTCCACGCACCTCACACACATGAGCATCGAGTTGATCTGGCAACCCCAAGGCGTCGTCAAACGCTATTTCGATCAACTGACCGGGCAGGACATTCTGCGCGGCGTCGAGCAAGTCGAGGGCGACGAGCGATTCGATCAGATACGCTATGTCCTCAACGACATGCGTCCGATTCAATCGGTGATTCTGGAGAGCATTGCAGAGGGACTCATCGAAGAAATCGCCGCTATCGACATGGCTGCCTCGTTGACCAATCCCCACCTCAAAGTGGCTATTGTGGCGACACATCCCGTTGCCACCGAATATGCCCTCCAGTACGCGCATTCCGAACTGTGCGCCTATCCCACTGCGGTTTTCGACAACCTGGAAGCAGCCATTGCCTGGCTGGGATACGAAATCAGTTACAGATAGTCCTCCAGTCGCCCACCCTGCGCAACATACATGCACTTGATCGAGGCAAACTCCATCACCACGCAACCCGGACCAGATGAGCACCCTTAATCCGATTGGTGGACGATACAGTCGCGCCCGCTACGCTTGGCTTCATACATCAATTGATCGGCTCGCCCGAGCATCGCGTCGAAATCATGCGGTGCGGTAGCGTAGCTGACGACGCCGATGCTGAAAGTCACCGGCCAACCCTGAGCCCGCATCGCTTCAAGCAGCGTTTCGCGCAATCTCCCCAGGTAATCTGACACCACTTCGCTTTTCATGTTGGGGAGCAGCAACGCAAACTCATCCCCGCCCATCCGCCCCGGAATATCGGTCGCACGAACATGGTTGCGCATGATGACAGCCACCCTTTTTAGCAGTTGATCTCCAACCGCGTGCCCATGGAGATCATTGGTCTCCTTGAAGTGATCAAGATCGATGAAGGCCACCGCGAATGGCGCGCCCTGGCGTTGCGCCTGGGCGAACACGCGATATCCGCGCTCAAGGAACTCTCGCCGGTTGGGTAACCGGGTCAGACCGTCTTCCCTTGCCAGGCGATGCTCGCGCATCAACACAACGCGCACCACATCCACCAGCCAGACGCCACCGAAAAAAATGGCAAGCCGCACAAAGGTATTGAACAGGAGCGAATTCGCCGCCAGCGCATCGCCAGCCAGTATCCAGTCGGCCCAGAACCATTCCGCGCCCGCCAGCAAAGCAAGCGCGTAACCAAAGCGCGGCCCGATAAGCCAGCTTACCACCAGTATCGGGATGATGAAGAACGGATGAAACTCGTACGCCAGCCCGATCAGCGCGTGGACATACCCGATTGCAGCAAGTAGCACTGAGCCACCAGAGAGAACGAGCCATCGCTGTATTCCCTCTGGCTGCCATAGGATCGCCTGCTTGAGTTTCATGTTCAATTCATGATCTTCTCCGGCGTTCCTGCATCAAGGTGCCCGATACCGGAACGCCGGGACTCCTCAAGCCATGGCGGTTGCCAGATTGTTCGGGCGCATGCCCTGCTTTCCCACCTTTGCCATGCGATCCACTTGCTTGCCAACGGCATGATGCACGCGATCTGCGGCACGATGGATCGATTCCATCGTGCTCGCGCCTAGCTCCTCGATCACGAGCACGGAATCATCTCTGAGCCGCAAGACCACACGGCACAGTTTATCGACGCCGCCACGGTTGGGACCGTTGATGTCGTGCATGCGGACATTCACCTCTCGCACGGCGTGATCAAAGCGCCCAAGTGTGGCGCGCAACCTGTCAATTGCAAAGGAACGCAGCTTGGTGGCGCGAACCAGACCTTTCACCTGAACTTGAATGCGCATTTCCATCTCCTTCCCAAATCCGCAGCAAAGCCTGCGTAGGGGCAATGTAAGGCACAAACCAATTCAAATAAATTCGTATTATCGGTATGTACAATACGGATTTTGCGCAGTGAATATGGCCTGATGAACTTCAAACACCTTTACTATTTCTGGAAGGTCGCAAAGCATGGCGGCGTGATGCGAGCGAGCGAGGCTATTCATATCTCGCCGCAAACACTGAGCGGCCAGATCAAGCAGCTGGAAAGCAGGGTCGGCACCAGGCTGTTCAGGCGTCAGGGCCGCCAGCTAGAGCTCACGGATGCCGGCAAGTTGGCGCTGGGCTATGCCGAAGAGATGTTTGCACTGGGCACCGAACTCGACCAGGTTTTGCGGGATTTCCCTCAAGGACGTACCCTTGAATTCCGGGTTGGCGTTTCGGATGCCCTACCCAAGGCACTGGCATACCGTTTCCTGCGGCCGGCGGTGGCGCTCGAAGAGACCGTCCGCATTGTCTGCCGTGAATGGCGTCTCGACCGGCTGCTCGCCGAACTGGCGCTGCACCACCTTGATCTCGTCATTTCCGACGCACCCGTTCCCGCCAATCTGGGCATCAAGGCGCATAGCCGCGTGTTGGCCGACTCCAGCGTGAGTTTTCTGGCACATCCCGATCTCGCGCAGAAATCCTCGCTGCCATTTCCCCGCAATCTGGAGCGGCTTCCGATGCTATTGCCCGGCGAAGACTCGGCCACGCGCAAGATTCTCTCCGAGTGGCTGGATCAGCAACGGCTCAAGGTATCGGTGGTCGGCGAATTCGACGATGCTGCGCTGATGGCCGCCTTCGGGCGGGAAGCGGTTGGCGTGTTTCCGGTGCCCACCCTACTTGCACAAGAACTGTCGCAAACCGGCGACCTCGCTTCGATCGGGTGCGTGGAATCCCTCCGCATCCGCTACTACGCATTGACCGTTCAGCGCAGGATTACGCACCCCTGCGTACAGGCCATCACCTCGTTGTCCAAAGACTGAAGCTCCGACCACCACAACTTTGAACAGGCACGAAAAGTGCTGATTGTTGCACATCAACAAGGAGGCATCATGACCGTTAGTTCCATTCTTGCCGCGGGCATGCAGAGCATGCAGACCAGCATCAACCGGGCCACTCTCGCCGGAAGCCGCCTGAATGCCGAAGAAGATGATCTGGCGGCGCGCATGGTGGCCATGCAACAAGGGGCAAACGAAGCCAAGATCGCGGCGCAGGTAATCAAAACCGGCGATCAAATGCTGGGTACGGTAATCGATATCCGGGGCTGATCTTGCCGGCATGCCGGCTTTTCTTGCCGCCGGCTCCGAAGCGCACGCTCACAGCAGCCGTGCGACGCGCAGAAGACACCCGCCCAGACTGCCCCGGGTGAACCGGCAAGTGTTTCGCCGCCAATACCCGCCAGGTTTTTCACTCCCGCAATCAAGGCCTCGCTGTCGCGCACCCTCTCATCGCCGGCCCGCTCCAACGCATCGTTCTCGTGCCGTAACCTGGCCAGTTCGCTGCGCGCGGTGGCAAGTTCATTCATTGCGAACGCGAACTCGCGCCGTGCCGCTTCAACAAGACGGTTTGTTCAGCATTCTTGTTGTCTCCCGTTTCCGCAGTTTTTCCATCATAGTAGCTGACCGCAAGAAAGTCGTGGGGATGCGCCTGGTTCACCATTTTGATGAATCTGGCAAATCGATTCGATCCACACATTTCCGCCAACCTGCCAGGCACCGCTTTGGCCAAGAAGGGGCACCAAGACGCACTAAAAAAGTGCGCACTAAGCTAAAGCCCCCTTGAATACAGGGCCAGAGCAGATGGCACACTTCCCGCTAGAGGAACGTAAACAGCCTATTGAGGAGCTTTCCCTTGAGCAAGGCACCCGCATTCTTCGATGAAATGCATGAGTGCGACCGGGTTCGCACTCATTATCAGGATTACGCCGCCTGGTTGCGCGCCATGCCGCCCGAACGTCTAGCCGCCAAACGCGCCGAGGCGGATGCGCTGTTTCATCGCTTTGGCATCACTTTTGCCGTCTATGGCGAAGGCGAAGGCACGGAGCGGCTGATTCCGTTTGACATCATCCCGCGCATCATCCCGGCCACGGAGTGGAAACAGCTGGCGGATGGCCTCCGCCAACGCGTCCGTGCGCTTAACGCCTTTATCGGTGACATCTATCACGGCCAGGCGATTCTCAAAGCCGGGGTGATCCCGGAGGAGCAGGTGCTGTGCAATGTGCAGTACCGCCCTGAAATGCAGGGTGTGGATGTTCCCGGCGGCATCTACGCGCACATTGCCGGCGTGGACGTGGTGCGGGCGGGGGCGGGCGAGTTCTATGTGCTGGAAGACAACCTGCGCGTCCCCTCCGGCGTTTCCTACATGCTCGAAGATCGGCGCATGATGATGCGCCTTTTTCCGGAGCTGTTCGCGCGTAACAAGGTCGCGCCGGTCGAGCATTACCCGGACCTGCTGCTCGATACCCTGCGCGGCGTGGCGCCGCTCGGCGTCGCCGATCCCACGGTGGTGGTGCTGACGCCGGGAGCCTTCAACAGCGCCTATTTCGAGCACGCCTTCCTCGCCCAGCAGATGGGTGTCGAACTGGTCGAGGGACAAGATCTTTTCGTTGAAGACGAACAGGTTTTCATGCGGACGACGCAGGGCCCGCAACGGGTCGACGTCATCTATCGCCGGATTGACGACGATTTTCTGGATCCGCTCGCCTTCCGCCCCGATTCCATGCTCGGCGTGCCGGGGCTGCTCTCCGCCTACCGCGCCGGGCGGGTCACC
Source organism: Betaproteobacteria bacterium UBA1934 (assembly GCA_002337055.1). Lineage (GTDB taxonomy): Bacteria > Pseudomonadota > Gammaproteobacteria > Burkholderiales > Rhodocyclaceae > UBA1934. The sequence continues at coordinate 334,860 of DDFG01000005.1, forward strand.
CTGTCGAATGCCATCGGCACCGGGGTGGCCGACGACAAGTCGATCTATCCGTTCGTGCCTGACATGGTGCGTTTCTATCTCGGCGAAGAACCCATCCTCAACAATGTGCCGACCTGGCAATGCCGCCGTCCGGACGATCTGGCGCATGTGCTGGCGCATCTGCCGGAACTGGTCGTGAAGGAAGTGCACGGCGCCGGCGGCTACGGCATGCTGGTCGGCCCGGCAGCGACCAAGTCGGAAATCGAGAAATTCCGCCAGTTGCTGCTGGCCTTCCCGGAACGTTACATCGCCCAACCGACCCTGGCGTTATCCACCTGCCCGACCTTCGTCGAATCGGGCGTCGCACCCCGCCATATCGATCTGCGACCCTTTGTGCTCTCGGGGCGGGAAGTGCGTTTCGTGCCGGGAGGGCTGACCCGCGTCGCGCTGAAAGCCGGTTCGCTGGTGGTGAATTCGTCGCAGGGCGGCGGCACCAAGGACACCTGGGTTCTGGAGGACTGACCATGCTGTCACGCACCGCCGATCATCTTTACTGGATGGCCCGCCTGATGGAACGGGCCGAAAATATGGCGCGCATGCTGGACACCAGCCACCGTGTGTCGTTGATGCCGCAGAGCGGCGACGCCGCGCCCGACAGCGCCTGGCGTTCGCTGCTCGCCAATCTGGGGCTGGATGAAGCCTACGCCGCACGCTACGGCAAAATCACCTCGGAATCGCTGCTCGATTTCATGATCTTCTCGCAGGACAACCCCTCCAGCATTGCCAACTGCCTGCGTGGCGCCCGCGAAAACGCGCACGCGGTACGCGGAACGCTGACCTCGGAGGTCTGGGAAGCGACCAACGCCACCTGGCTGGCCATGCGAGAACAAAATCCGGCCACTTTGCTCGAACGCGGCCCAGGCGAGTTCTTTGAATGGGTCAAATACCGTTCGCATCTCTCTCGCGGCGCGGCGTTGGGCACCATGATGGCAGACGAAGGCCTGCGTTTCATGCGTCTGGGCACTTTCCTCGAACGCGCCGACAACACGGCGCGGATTCTCGATACCAAATTTCGCACCCTGCCGGCCGACACCGAACTGGCTGCGCCCGCCCCCGACTACTACCCGTGGAGTGCGCTACTGCATTCGGTTTCGGCCTTTGAAACCTATCGCAAGGCCTACCGTGATCTGATTTCACCGCAGCGGGTGGCCGATCTGTTGATCCTGCGCCCGGATATGCCACGCTCGCTGAGCCGCTGCATGAAAGAGGTGTATGCCAACTTGCAGGCCTTGGCCAACCGCCGTTCAGTCGAGACCGAACGGCGGGCCGGCGAACTGGAAGCGGAGTTACGCTTCGCCCGCATCGAAAATCTGGTCGAGGGCGGGCTGCCGCGCTGGCTGGACCGCTTTCTCGACCGCATCGCCGATCTGGGCGGGCGGATCGCCGACGATTTCCTGGTTCCCGTTTCGCGTTAAAGTCTGCCCCCCACCATGCGCCTGCACATCCATCACGCCACCCGCTACCGGTATCTGGAACCGGCCTCCTACAGCATTCAGCACCTGCGCCTGACCCCTCGGCTCGACCCGTGCCAGCAAACGCTGGGATGGCGCGTCACCGCACCGGGCAATCCCCGTCCTCAGCGCGACGCCCACGGCAACCTGATGCACACCATGACGCTGACTGCACCGCACGACGAAATCGCGCTGATTGTCGATGGCGAGGTCGATACGCTGGACACACCTATCCTGCTGCCGCGTGGCGATGATGTCTCGCCGCTGGCATACCTGGCGGATTCTCCGCTCGCCACGCCGGACGAGGCCATCGCCGCCTTCGCCACCGCAGCCGCCGGCTCAGGCGCGGCCCGCGAAAAAGCAATGCGCCTGATGGAAGCCGTCGCCGCCGCCATTGCCTATGAACCGGGGAGCACTGCGGTACACCACACTGCCACTGAGGTCTTCGCGCAAAAATCGGGGGTCTGCCAGGATCTGGCGCACGTCTTCGTCGCGGCCTGCCGCGCCGTCGGGTTGCCCGCCCGCTACGTCAGCGGCTACTTGCTCACCGAGGTCGACCATGTTGCCAGCCACGCCTGGGCCGATGTCTGGCTGAACGACGAAGACGGCTGGCTGGCCTGCGACGTGACACACAACTGTCTGGCCTACGGAAATTTCTGCCGGCTGGCGGTCGGACGGGACTATCTCGACGCCTGCCCCGTGCGCGGCATCCGGCGGGGCGGACAGGGCGAGATGATGGAAGTGCGCGTCGTCGTCGCCGATTCGCGCGAGGCCATGCAACAGGCGCAACAGCAGCAGTAGGCGCCCTCCTGCTTTGCCGAACGCCGCGCGTGATGTACGCTGGCGGCACATATCCATAAGGAGACACGATGACTTACTGCGTCGGCATGCTGCTGGACGAGGGCATGGTCTTTTTGTCCGATTCGCGCACCAATGCGGGAGTCGACCAGATCAACACTTTCCGCAAGATGTATCTGTTCGAGCGCCCCGGCGAACGCGCCCTGGCGCTGATGACGTCGGGCAACCTGGCGATCACGCAGAGCCTGGTGTCCATCCTCAATGAAGATATCGAGGCCGGCGATGACCGCCCCAGCCTGATGAACGCCACCAACATGTTCGAGGCGGCGCGCGCGGTCGGCAACGCCATTCGCAGCGTGCATATGCGCGACGCCGAGGCGCTCAAGGCGTTCGGTATCGACTTCACCGCCGCGCTGATACTCGGTGGCCAGATTGGCAGCGAGAAGCCCCGCCTGTTCTCGATTTACGCTGCCGGCAACTTTATAGAAGCGACGCCGGAAACGCCGTATTTCCAGATCGGTGAATCAAAGTATGGCAAGCCCATCATCGACCGCGTCATCAAGCCCTCCACCCCGCTTGCACAAGCCGCGAAGTGCGCGCTGATCTCGATGGATTCAACCATACGCTCCAACCTTTCGGTCGCCCCACCGCTTGATCTGGTCATCATCCGGCGCGATGAATTGCGGGTAGGCAGCCAACAAATCCTGGATGCCGAGAACCCCTATCTGCGCATGGTGCATCAACGCTGGGGAGAAGCGCTGCGCGAAGCCTTTGGCGACCTGCCCGACCCTCAGGTGTGAGGCAGATTGGCCACAAAGCCCGCCACCTCGTCTTCGCTCTCCACCACCTCAAATGCACCGCCCACCGTTTCGGGAATCGCCAGCGGACGCCCGCTCTTCAGGCTGACAAAGATCCAGCGGGTTTCAGCGCGGGCCAGGGCCTGACCATCGGCAGCACGCAGAAAAAGATAGCGACGCAGCGAACTGCGCTTTTCCATATCCGCCACCCAGGTACACACGGTCAGAGTGTCGCCGAGAAAGGCCGGGCGCAGATATTCGATGAAATGCGACTTCACGTACCAGGATTCACCGCACTCGAGATAGCGCGCCATTGGCCAGCCTTGGGCGGAAGAATGCTCGATGGCGACTTCCTGCATCCAGCGCAGGTATTCCTGGTTATTGACGTGCCGATGCACATCGATCGCTTCTTCACCCACTTCCTGCGTTTTGACGTAAATTCTCGGCAACGCGGCCTCCCTGATGTCTAGGCACGCGGCAGCATAGCGCGAAACCGAAACCGGGTGCGAGGTTCCAAACGCACCCCCAAGGAATTTTGATGACCCACCTGCTTCACCTTCTGCTCCTGGCTTGTGCGCTGTTCGCACGGGCCGCAGCGGCCGCCGACCCTCTACCGATTTTCGACGCGCACCTGCACTACAATCGCGAGCCGGATTACCACTTTTCGCTCGACAAAGTGCTTGCGTTGCTGCGCGAGCAACGGATCAGTGGCGTCCTCGCTTCCAGCCGCCCCAACGACGGCACGCGCTTGCTCGCCGAAGCCAAGCCGCCTGGCTTGCAGGTGGTTCCCTTTATTCGCCCCTATGTCGTGCGCGGCGACATGCAGAGCTGGTTTGGTGACCCCAAGATGTACGCCCTGATCGAGCGCGAGTACCAGCGGGGATACTATCGAGGCATCGGTGAGTTTCATTTGTACGGACAGGCAGCGGCATCCCCCTGGGTAAAGAAAACGGTTGATTTTAGCGTCGCCCACCGTCTGGTGTTGCACGCCCACACCGACGAAGAGGCTCTGGAAATCCTGTTTTCGCACGCCCCCAACGCGCGCATCATCTGGGCACACACGGGGTTCTCGACGGCCCCTGACAAGGTCGCCGCCTACCTTGAGCGTTACCCCGGATTATGGTGCGAACTCTCCTACCGCACGGGCCTCACCGACCGACAAGGCCGCCTTTCGCCTGAATGGCGCAACCTGTTCGAACGTTTTCCCGGCCGATTCCTGCTCGGCTCCGATACCTGGATAGACGCCCGCTGGGACAGCTACGGCGACATCATGAGCGAATACCGCGGCTGGCTGACCCAATTGCCCCCCGCCGTCGCGCATCGCATCGCTCATGGCAATGCCGAGGCGCTGTTCGCGCGCTGACGGGCTCCCGGTACAATGCCTTCCATGTCCGAATTCGACCTGATCATCGTTGGCGGCGGTCTGGCCGGAGCCAGTCTGGCCGTCGCCCTGCGCGACGCGAAGCTCTCGGTGGCGCTGGTGGAACAGCGCCCTCCGCAGCGATCGGTCGGCTGGGACGCCCGCATCTATGCCATCAGCCCGGCCAATGCAGTGTTTCTGGATCGCATCGGCGCCTGGAAGCATCTCGACCGAGAGCGAATGTCGCGCATTGCGGCCATGCAGGTTTTCGGCGATACCGGTGCCCGCCTCGATTTCAGCGCCTACGAAAGCGGTGTCGACGAACTCGGCTGGATCCTCGAATCCTCGCTGATGGCCTGCGAGTTCTGGGAAGCCCTGAAACGGCAGGGCAACCTCGCCCTGTTCTGCCCAGCAGCGCCCGCCGCCCTGGCCTTCACCCCCGATGCAGCCGCCCTGACGCTCGCCGACGGCCAAAGCCTCTCGGCGCGCCTGATTATCGCCGCCGACGGCCGCGATTCCTGGGTACGCGAGCAAGCCGGTCTGGCCGCGTGGAACACGCCTTATGGCGAGCAAGGCGTCGTCGCCAACTTTGCCTGCGAACGCAGTCACCGCCAGACCGCCTTTCAGTGGTTTCGCGACGACGGCGTGCTGGCCTGGCTGCCGCTTCCCGGCGACCGTTTCTCGATGGTGTGGTCGACGCCCGATGCCCATGCCGAAACGCTCTGCGGCCTGCCCGCCGAGGCACTCTGTGAGCGTGTTGCTGCCGCGGGCAAACATCGGCTCGGCCACCTCGAATTGCTTACACCGGCAGCGGCTTTCCCGCTCCGGCTGATGCGCGTGCCTCAAACCGTGGCGCCAAGACTGGCGCTGATCGGCGATGCCGCGCACGGCATCCATCCGCTCTCCGGCCATGGCATCAACCTCGGTTTTCAGGATGCGGCCGAACTGTCCGCGCAATTGAAAGCCGCGCCTGCCTGGCGCGATATTGGCGAATTGCGCTTTCTCGAACGCTACCAGCGCGCCAGAAAGGAAGAGACCCTGTTGCTGCAAGGCGGCACGGACGCGCTGCGCCGCCTGTTCGCCGCCGACCTGCCCGGTTTGCCCCACGTACGCAACATCGGTCTCGGCCTGACCAACCGCCTGCCTCTCGTCAAGAGCGCGCTGGTCAGGTACGCTCTCGGCTCGCTGTAATTTCGTTGCAGAATTTGTCTCACATGGAGAACCACATGTTCAAGAAATGTATTCCGCTGCTTCTGGGTCTTTGTGCGTTCGCGGCACAAGCTGCGCTGAGCGACGAAGAAAAGGTCAGGAAGGCAGTGGAAATGGCGCTCGGCGGCAAGGTCGAGAGCGTCACCAAGGCCCCCGCGCTCGGCCTTTATGAAGTGTATTCGAGCGGCCAGATCCTGTACGTCGACGAAAAAGTCACGACGATGGTTTTCGGCGCGCTGGTTGACGTCAAGACCAAGAAAAACCTGACTGACGAGCGCCTGAAAAAGCTGACTGCCATCAAATTCTCCGATCTGCCCTTCGACCACGCGATCAAGCAGGTGCGCGGCGATGGCAAGCGCCAGCTGGCGACCTTCGAGGATCCGAACTGCGGCTACTGCAAGCGCCTTCACAAGGAAATGCAGAAACTCGACAACGTCACCATCTACACCTTCATGATCGGTATTCTCGGTGAGGATTCGCAGAAGAAGGCCAAGCAGATCTGGTGTTCGGCTGACCGTGCCAAGACCTGGAACGACTGGATGATCCAGGGCAAAACGCCGCCCGCCAAGGATGATTGCGATACCGCCGCGCTCGACAAGAACATGCAGTTCGCGCAGACGCAGCGCATAACCGGCACGCCGACGCTGTTCTTCGTGGACGGAGAGCGCATCCCGGGCGCAGCGCCGCTGCCGCAGATCGAAGAAAAGCTGAACAGCGCCAAGGCCAAGTAAGATCAGCCATACCCTCAAAGAGCCGTGTCGACGCGCCGACACGGCTCTTTGTCGTTTACACGACCCGCAGGCGCCGACAGATTTCCAGCGTCAGTGCCGACTGGTTCATCGTATAGAAATGCATCCCCGGCGCGCCGCCGGCCAGAAGGCGCTCGCACAACCCGGTGACCACGTCGAGTCCGAAAGCACGGATCGAGGCTGTGTCGTCGTAGTAGCACTCGAACTTGCGCCGCATCCAGCGGGGAATCTCGGCGCCGCACATATCCGAAAACCGCGCCAGTTTGGCGAAACTGACGATGGGCATGATGCCGGGGACGATGGGCACACTCACCCCCAGCGCCCGCGCTTCGTCGACGAAATTGAAATAGGCGTCAGGATTATAGAAATACTGGGTGATCGCCGAATTGGCGCCTGCCTGGATCTTGCGCGCAAAGGCCTGCAAATCTTCCTGCGGATTCCTCGCCTGCGGATGCCATTCGGGATAAGCCGCCACTTCGATGCTGAAGCAGTCGCCAGTCTCGGCGCGGATGAAGTCAACCAGCTCGTTGGCGTAACGCAATTCGCCCGCCTGCGCCATGCCGGAGGGTAGATCGCCTCGCAGCGCCACGATGCGCCGGATGCCGGCGGCCTTGTACTGTTCGAGAATCTCGCGGATACCCGCGCGGGTCGAACCGATACAGGAGAGATGCGGCGCCGCGCCGTGCCCTTCCGCTAGGATTTCCTTGATGATGTCGAAGGTGCGCTCGCGGGTGGAGCCGCCCGCACCATAGGTCACCGAAAAGAACGTGGGCTTGAGCGCTGCCAGCTCGCCACGGGCGGCGCGCAATTTGGCCACGCCCTCCGGTGTCTGCGGGGGGAAGAATTCGAGGGAAAGTTCGGTTTTCATTGTTGTATCCAGATAAAGAATTCGCGGTTGCCGTCGCCGCCGGCAATCGGGCTGTCGAACCAGCCTTGCACCGTCAGACCGAGGTCGGCGCAGACCTGGCGGAATTTGGCTTCCAGCGTGCCGTACAGCGAGGCATCGCGCACGATGCCGCCCTTGCCGAGACCGCAGGGGCCGACCTCGAACTGCGGCTTGACCAACAGCAGAAGATGGCCGCCTGCCTTCAGCAGCGGGGGCAACTGCGGCAAGACCAGCGCCAGCGAAATGAAGGAGAGATCGCCCACAATCACGTCAAAGCCACCAACCGGCATGGCTTTGCCGAGATCGGCCGGCGTCAGCGCCCGGGCGTTTACGCCTTCGCGGCAGATCACGCGGGGATCGTCGGCCAAGCGAGGATGCAGTTGTCCGTGTCCGACATCGAGGCCGACCACCCGGCTCGCCCCCGCCTGCAGCAGGCAATCGGTGAATCCGCCGGTCGATTGTCCGACGTCGAGACAGACGCTTCCCGCCACCGGCACTCCGGAACAGGCCAACGCGCCAGCCAGTTTCAGCCCGCCGCGCGAGACATAGCGGTCATCGGCATCGGCGTCGACCGTCAGGGGCGCATCGGCCGCCAGCTCTTGCGCGGGCTTGGCGAGCACGGCACCGTCGAGGCGAACCCGGCCCGCTTCGATCAGGCGCCGGGCCGCCGTGCGCGACTCGGCCAGCCCCTGCTCGACGAGCAGGGTATCGAGCCGCACACCCGCACGCGGGCGAGACAGTACGGCGACCGGCGCCGGTTGCGGGGCCGGTCGCGCCGTGCGGCGGTGAAAGGACTTCACCCGTTGCCCTTGGCCGGCACCAGCGTACTGGTCAGCACCCAGGTGATCAGGCTGTAGAGCAGCGCGCCGAAGAGGCCGGGCCAAAAGCCGGTGACCACGAAGCCGTCGATCAGCGAACCGCCGAACCAGAACAGGCAGCCGTTGATGACCAGAATGAACAACCCGAGGGTCAGCACCGTCGCCGGCAACGTCAACAGGATCAGCAAGGGCCGCAGGATCGCGTTGATCAGGCCGAGCAGCACCGCCGCGCCAAGCGCGGCGACGAACGACTTGACCTCGATGCCGGGCAGCAGTTGCGCCACGATCAGCAGCGCCCCCGCGTTCAGCAGCCAGACGAGCAGCAGGCGGGCCATCTTCACCTCCTTAGTAGCGGTAGTGGTCGGCCTTGTAGGGGCCATCCACCGAGACGCCGATGTAGGCGGCCTGCTGTTCGCTCAGGCGCGTCAGTTGCGCGTTCAGCTTCTTCAATTGCAGCCGTGCAACCTTCTCATCGAGATGCTTGGGCAGCGTGTAGACGCCGACCGGGTAATCGTCGGTACGGGTAAACAGCTCGATCTGGGCGATGGTCTGATTAGCGAAGCTGGAAGACATCACATACGACGGATGCCCGGTCGCGCAACCGAGGTTCACGAGACGTCCCTTGGCCAACAGGATGATGCGCTTGCCGTCGGGGAAGATCACATGATCGACCTGCGGCTTGATTTCCTCCCACTGGTAGCCTTCGATCGAGGCGACATCGATTTCATTGTCGAAATGGCCGATATTGCAGACGATGGCCTGATCCTTCATCTTCGCCATGTGATCGTGGTTGATGACATGGTAGTTGCCGGTGGCGGTCACGAAAATATCGGCCTTGTCGGCAGCGTAGTCCATGGTCACCACGCGGTAGCCTTCCATGGCGGCCTGCAGAGCGCAGATCGGGTCGATTTCGGTGACCCAGACCTGGGCCGACAGGGCGCGCAGCGCCTGCGCCGAGCCCTTGCCGACATCGCCATAACCGCACACCAGCGCGACCTTGCCGGCGACCATCACGTCGGTGGCACGCTTGATGCCGTCGACCAGCGATTCGCGGCAGCCGTAGAGATTGTCGAACTTGGATTTGGTCACCGAGTCGTTCACGTTGATCGCCGGGAATTTGAGTTCGCCCCGTTCGTGCATCTGGTAGAGGCGGTGCACGCCAGTCGTGGTCTCTTCGGTAACACCCTTGATCTGCGCCAGGCGCACCGAGTACCAGTCAGGCACCTGGGCCAGTTTGGCCTTGATCGCCGCGAACAGCACAGTCTCTTCTTCCGAGCCCGGCTTGGCCAGCACGGAAACGTCCTTCTCGGCGCGCGCCCCCAGGTGCAGCAGCAACGTTGCGTCGCCGCCGTCGTCGAGGATCATGTTCGAGTAACCGCCATCCGCCCACTCGAAAATGCGATGGGTGTAATCCCAGTACTCCGTCAGCGTCTCGCCCTTGACGGCGAAGACCGGCGTGCCTCCGGCCGCGATGGCCGCTGCCGCGTGATCCTGGGTCGAGAAAATGTTGCACGAAGCCCAGCGTACCTCTGCGCCGAGGTCCTTCAAGGTCTCGATCAGCACTGCGGTCTGGATGGTCATGTGCAGCGAACCGGTGATCCGCGCGCCCTTCAGCGGTTTCTCGGCGGCATATTCTTCGCGGATCGCCATCAGACCGGGCATTTCGGTCTCGGCAATACGGATTTCCTTGCGGCCCCAATCGGCGAGGCCCAGGTCGGCAACGATAAAGTCTTGGGAGGCAGCCACAGCGTTCATGTCGAACTCCTGGTGTGGCCGGGGGAGGCGGCGAAACACTCACCGTCATCCATGCCCGGCATGGGTGGGTGAGCGCCGTTGCAACAAGTGAAATCTGCCGAGCCTAGGAGGACGACCCTCTCGCAGCGCTCCTCGACAGACCGGGAAATTATAGCCCGAGACCGAGCCTGTTCTCAATCAGCCGACCGGGAACAGGTGCGAGCCGAGGTCACCCCCGTTTCAACCCGGTAGCGCCGCGTCGCCAGCCCAATAGCGGTCGACGTTCTTGATGCCCCACTTGGCGGCATCCTCGCGGGCAACGATCTTGTCCTTGCCGTGGCCGAGATCGACCACCTCAGGCGGGATGTAAGCCTGCGATTTCGAGGAGAAGAACACTTTCACCTTGGGCGCCAGCAGCGATTTCGTACCCTGCTCGACCACCACGCCCAGGCGGCCCGATTCCAGACGGACAAAGGAACCGATGGGGTAGATGCCCATGCTTTTGACAAAGGCCTGAAAGACAGCTTCGTCAAAGTGCCCTTTGGCCCATTCGGCCATCTTGCGTAATGATTCGGCCGGGTCCCAGCCCGCCTTGTAGGGGCGATTCGAGGTGATTGCATCGTAAACATCGCAGACCGCGCCCATTCTGGCAACGAGGCTGATCTTGTCGCCGGGCAGACGATGAGGGTAACCGCTGCCATCCATCTTTTCATGATGATGCAGGCACACATCGAGCGGAATCTCGCCGACGCCCCGACCCTCAAGCAGCAATTTGTGCCCCTTCGCAGGGTGCGTCTTGATGACGGCAAATTCCTCGTCGGTCAGTTTTCCAGGCTTGTTGAGAATCTCGTTCGGGATCATCGCCTTGCCCAAATCGTGCAGCAAACCCGCCAACCCCGCCTCTTTGGTCGTTTTTTCGTCGAGATTCAGCTGCCTGGCCAAGGCCACCATTAAGGCGCAGACCGCCACAGAGTGCATGTAGGTATAGTCATCGGCCGTTTTCAGGCGCGCCAGACTGATGATGGCGCCCGGGTTGCGCGATACCGAATTGGAAATCTCCTCAACCATGGGCATGGCCTCATCGGCGTCGATGGCCTTGCCCATGCGTGCTTCCTGAAACATCGAGGCCACCGCCTCCTTGGACTTGGCACAAATCCGGGCCGCCCGTTGGGTTTCCTCAGCCAGCGAGGTTTTTTCGGGCGGTCCGGGCGGCTGCTCGGCAGCGCGACTCAGACGGATATCTACATCTGCCACCGCCGTTTCGTGCGCGATGCCCTCAACCACATCGTCGCCCTTCGAGACATCGATCCAAACCTCTCGGATGCTGCTGGCGAGAATCAGGTCGATATCCCGGGGATTCGTAATGACAAACTTGGTGCGCCAGAAGGGATGCTCTATCCACGAACCGCAAAATTCGTGCAGATGCATTCCGACCTTGAGGTGCTCGACAGCGATTTTCTTCAGCATGGGCATGGGAAGCGCGGCGAGGCCGATGAAAGCGCGATCTTAGCGGAATTCCCGTGTTCACGCCAAAAGGGGGCGCCCATCCGGAACGCCCCCTTGTTGTGCCCGGGGTGACTGCGGTTACAAACCGGCATCCTCGCGCAACAGCACCGCACGATCGGTACGCTCCCAAGAGAATTCCGGCTCGTCGCGCCCAAAATGGCCATATGCCGCCGTCTTGGCGTAAATCGGCCGCAACAGGTCGAGCATCTGGATGATGCCCCGAGGACGCAGGTCGAAATGGCGCTGCACCAAACGGGCGATTTCGGTATCCGGAATGACACCGGTCCCTTCGGTATAGACCGTGATATTCATCGGATGCGCCACGCCGATGGCGTACGCCACCTGAATCTGGCACTGGCGGGCCAGGCCGGCGGCAACGACATTCTTGGCGACATAACGCGCGGCATAGGCGGCACTGCGGTCGACCTTGGTCGGATCCTTGCCCGAAAAAGCGCCGCCGCCGTGCGGACAGGCGCCGCCATACGTATCCACGATGATCTTGCGGCCGGTCAGGCCGCAATCGCCCTGCGGCCCACCGATCACGAAACGGCCGGTCGGATTGATCAGGTACTCGGTATTCTGCAACCACTCCTTGGGCAGCACCGGCTTGATGATTTCTTCCACCACCGCCTCATAGAATTCCGGCTTCATCTTGTCGCCCAGGCTCATTTCAGGCGCATGCTGGGTGGAAAGGACGACGGTAGCGATACTGTGCGGCCGACCATCCTGATAGCGCATGGTCACCTGGCTCTTGGCGTCCGGACGCAGGAAGGGCAGGCGACCATCCTTACGCAACAGCGCCTGGCGCTCAACCAGGCGATGCGCATAGTACAGCGGGGCGGGCATCAGCTCGGGGGTCTCGTCGCAGGCGTAGCCGAACATCAGGCCCTGGTCGCCCGCACCGGTGTTCAGATAGTCGTCGCTAGCGTGATCGACACCCTGCGCGATGTCGTTGCTCTGCTTGTCGTAGGCGACCAGCACCGCGCAACCCTTGTAGTCGATACCGTACTCGGTGTTGTCGTAGCCAATGCGGCGGATCGTGTCGCGCGCCACCTGGATGTAATCGACGTGCGCGTTGGTCGTGATCTCACCGGCCAGTACCACCAGACCGGTATTGCACAGCGTCTCGGCGGCCACGCGCGAACGGGGATCCTCGGCCAGCACGGCGTCGAGAATGGCGTCCGAAATCTGGTCGGCGACTTTGTCGGGATGACCTTCGGAAACCGATTCCGAAGTAAAGAGATATTCGCTCATGATTGCTCCTGAAGGCCCTCTCTGTCGGCGTTACCGGCTTCGGGCCACGAGCGGTGACGCTTTAGCAGTATTTGTTACACGCCCTGCAAGTTGTCTGATTAACTCGGCGAATTCATAATTCTAATCTCTTGCAATCCGTTTGCAACCCATCACTCTCGCGCTTTTACACCATGGTCCTTTTCTACCGTCTGCTGTCCCGCCTGCCGCTGCCTCTGGTGCATGCCATTGGCACCCTGCTGGGCTGGCTGACCTACGCGCTCTCTGCCACCTACCGCCGCAACCTGCGCGCCAATCTGGCACAAGCCGGCCTCACCAGCATTCCCCCATTGGCAGTAGCAGCGGAAACCGGCAAACAGGCGGTGGAGCCGGCGCGCATATGGCTGCGCACGCTGGATGAGGCCGTTGCGCAGGTGCGCGAATTGCGCGGCTGGGAACATGTCGAAGCGGCACTGTCGGGTGGGCGTGGGCTGCTTTTCCTGACTCCACATCTGGGTTGTTTTGAAATCACCGCGCAGTATCTTTCGACACATTTTGACATCACGGTACTGTTTCGCCCACCAAAGAACCGCGGCTTACAGCGGCTGATTGAAACCGGGCGGCGTCGCCCGAACCTGCACCTCGCTCCCGCCGACCTCTCCGGCGTCCGCGCGCTCATCAAGGCACTGAAGAAGGGTCAGGCGGTCGGCATCCTGCCCGACCAGGCACCACAGGCTGGCGAGGGGGCCTGGCTCGACTTCTTTGACCGTCCCGCCTACACGATGACCCTGGCGGCGCGCCTCAGCGAAGTGGCAAACACGACCCTGCTGGCCTTTGGCGAGCGCCTACCGGGAGGCGCAGGCTATCGCCTGCATTTTCGGCCGCTCGAACCCCCGCTGGAGGGCGACACCCTGGCTCGGGCCGCCCAGATCAATCAAATACTCGAAGCCCTTATCCGCCAATACCCGCGGCAGTACCTGTGGGGCTATAACCGTTACAAACGGCCGGCCGGCGCCGAGCCACCACCGGAGGTCTCACCATGAGCGCGCGCTTGCTGGTTGCCTTCATGTGGCTACTGCATTGGTTGCCGTTGCCGTTACTGCGTGCGCTGGGCGCTCTCTTGGGGCACCTGCTCTTTCGCTTCGCCCGGCGTCGCCGCAACATCACGCTAACCAATCTGCGCCTGTGTTTTCCGGAACTGAGCGACAGTCAGCGAAACGACCTCGCCCACCGCCATTTCGTCGCCTTCGCCCGCGCTTTTCTCGACCGCACGCTGGGTTGGTGGGCTTCACCGGCGCGACTGAAACGCCTAGTCAGAATCACAGGGCAAACCCATCTGCACGACCCGGAAGGGCACCCCATCATTATTCTGGCCCCCCATTTCGTGGGACTCGATGCCGGCGGCACCAGGGTTTCGATGGACGAGCACGTCGTCAGCGTTTATTCCAATCAGAAGAACCCCGTGTTCAATCGGGTATTACTCAACGGACGCTTGCGTTTTAATTCGCCCCTGCTGCTGTCGCGCCAGGATGGCATGCGTCGGGCAGTCAAGGCCATGAAGGAGGGACTCCCTTTTTATTACCTCCCGGACATGGATTTTGGGCCCCAGGATTCCATCTTCGTCCCCTTTTTTGGCGTGCCGGCAGCTACCATTCCGGCCGTTTCCCGCCTCGCCAGACTGACCGGCGCGCGCGTTGTTCCCTGTATTACCCGGCAGGTGGCGGATGGTTACGAGACGACTTTGCATCCGCCCTGGACGGACTTCCCCGGCGAGAGCGTAGAGGCGGACACGGCGCGCATGAACCGCTTTATCGAGGATCAGGCGCGCACCATGCCCGAGCAGTATTACTGGCTGCACAAACGATTCAAGACCCGGCCACCGGGAGAGGCTTCATTCTATGACCGCTGAGCCGCCCGTTTTCCGGCCGCTGACTCCGTCCGACCTCGAATCCGTGGTCGATCTGGCGCGTCGCGTCTGGCAGGACACCTACCCCGGCATCATCAGTCAGGCGCAGATCGACAGCATGCTGGCGGCGCGCTATCACCCCGGCGCGCTGGGCGAGTATCTGGCCGCGGAGGATCGCTGGTTCGAGCTCGCCGAAACCGCTGGGCAACTCGCCGCATTTTGCGCCTGCGAGCGCCACTGCGGCGAATACAAGCTCGACAAGCTGTACGTCGATCCGGATCGGCAGCGCAACGGACTCGGCGGACAGCTGATTGCCCGTGCGGCGGAGCGGGCTCGTTCGCTGGGTTTCCCGCACATGATCCTGGCGGTCAACAAGCGCAACGCTCAGGCGATCGCGGCATACCGGAAGCACGGGTTCTCGATCCGCGAGAGCGTCTGCGTGGAGATCGGCGGCGGTTTCGTCATGGACGATTACATCATGCAGAAACCACTGTAGAAAATTGAGACAAACCCCTGTCTCTGTTATGCTTTTTCAAACACTTTCGGAATGATGATGACGCGCCTCCGGTTCACCAAAATGCATGGTCTGGGCAACGACTTTATCGTGCTCGATGGCGTTCGTCAGTCCGTCGCACTGACCCCGGAACAGATTCGTTTCCTGGCCAATCGGCAGTTCGGCGTCGGCTGCGACCAGATCCTGCTGGTCGAGCCGCCCACCCGGCCCGAAGTCGATTTCCGCTACCGCATCTTCAACGCCGACGGTGGCGAGGTCGAACAGTGCGGCAACGGCGCCCGCTGCTTTGCCCGCTTCGTGCGCGAGCAAGGACTCACTGACCGGGACGAGATTCGCGTCGAAACGCAAAAGGGCATCATCGCCCCGCGCCTGGAAGCAAACGGCGAAGTCACCGTCGACATGGGCGTGCCGCGCTTTGTGCCGGCGGACATCCCGTTCGTCAGCGACTCGAACGCGATCGTCCAGCCGCTGGCCTTGCCCGACGGCGCCACGGTCGACATCAGCGTGGTGTCGATGGGCAACCCCCATGCCGTGCAGGTCGTGGCGGATGTCGACACCGCCCCCGTGCTGCTGCAAGGTCCCCAGATTGAACGTCACCCGCGCTTTCCACAGCGGGTCAACGCCGGGTTCATGCAGGTCCTCCATCGCAACGCCCTCCGACTGCGCGTGTTCGAGCGTGGCGTTGGCGAGACGCTGGCCTGCGGCACCGGCGCCTGCGCCGCGGTGGTCGCCGGCATTCGGCGCGGCCTGCTCGATTCGCCAGTACGGGTCGACACCCGGGGCGGCCCCCTGACCATTGCCTGGGCTGGCGAAGGCCAGCCGGTGCGGATGACCGGCCCGGCCGTCACCGTCTATCAAGGAGAAATCTCGCTATGAGCGACACTGTCGATCCCGTCGAAATCGCCCGCTTCCTGCAAAGCAATCCCGATTTCTTCGCGCACAATCCCGAACTGCTGGCCCAGATGACCGTGCCGCATCCGCTCGGCGGCCGCGCCATTTCGCTGACCGAACGGCAGATGCTGACATTGCGTGAAAAGAACCGCGTGCTAGAAGGCAAACTGGGCGAGCTGATCCAGTTCGGCGAAGAAAACGACGGCATCAGCGAAAAGGTGCACCGGCTCTGCGTGGCGCTGATTGCCGCGGAAACCTTTCAGGCGGTCATCCACCTCCTCAATTTCCATTTGCGCGACGATTTTGCCGTCCCGCATGTCGCGCTACGCCTGTGGGACAAGCCGGACGGGATTGAAGACCTTCCCGAGTTCGCAGCCGTCGGCGACGAGCTGATGGCCTTTGCCGAAACGCTGGCTCGCCCGTATTGCGGCTCGACGACCGGTTTCGCCACCCCAGCCTGGTTTGGCGAATACGCCGACCATATTCGTTCGCAGGCGCTGATCGCGCTTCGCAACGGCGGCGGCACGATCGGCATGATCGCGCTGGGCAGCGAGGATGCGCAGCGCTTCTATGCCGACATGGGCACACTCTATCTCGAGCGTTTGGGCGAAATGATCTCCGCCGCGCTGGCCCGGGTCGCCCGCCACCCGCAATGAGTCCGCCATGATCGAGGTCTGGCTGGCGGAACTGGCCGACCAGCGCCGGCAGTCGCCGCACACGATCAGCAATTACCGGCGCGACCTGACCAAACTCACGGCGTTGGCCGGCGAAACGCCACTGACCGCGTTGCGCGTGCACCACGTTCGCCGCTTTGTGGCGCAATTACATGCCGGCGGCCTGGCGCCGCGCAGTCTGGCGCGGGTGCTCTCGGCCTGGCGGGGCTACTTCCGCTGGCTGGGGCTGCGCGGCGAGATGACCGCCAACCCTTGCGAAGGCATCCGCCCCCCCAAAGCACCCAAGCCCCTGCCCAAGGCCCTGCCGGTCGATGAAACGATGCGGCTGCTGGAACAGGACGAAGGCGCCGACGAGCGGCTGGCGGTGCGCGACCAGGCCATCTTCGAGCTTTTCTATTCTTCTGGCCTGCGCCTGGCCGAACTCGCGGCACTGAATGTCGACGCCGTCGAGATGGCGGTGGCCGAAGGCGAGATTCGCGTCGTCGGCAAACGCAGCAAGCCTCGCATCGTACCCGTAGGCAGCGCGGCCCGCCACGCGCTCGCCGAATGGCGAGATCGGCGCGACACTTTGGCGGCGCCCGGCGAAGGGGCTCTGTTCGTCAGTCTGCGCGGGACCCGCCTTAGCCACCGCGCCATCGAGATGCGACTGGCGCAGCGGGCATTGCGGCTCGGCTTGCCGATGCACGTTCACCCGCATATGCTGCGCCATTCCTTTGCCTCGCACGTGCTGCAATCATCCGGCGATCTGCGCGCGGTGCAGGAAATGCTCGGACACGCCAGCATCGCGTCGACACAGATATACACTCACCTCGATTTTCAGCGCCTCGCCCAAGTATATGACGCCGCCCACCCGCGGGCGCGGCGCAAGTGACCGCCGCTCTCGACCTGACAGCCCCTCCGCCCCCAAGATGCCCCATTCCGCATTCACCCGAACGTCCCGCGAGCGCGCCCGTCTGCTCGTCATCCTCGCCTTGTTGCTGGGCGTGGGATTCGCCGCCACCAGCCTGATCAGCTACTGGGTTTCGCGCGACTCGATCCGCGACTCCATCGTCGCCACCGAGTTGCCGCTCACCTCTGACAATGTATATTCCGAAATCCAGAAGGATCTCGTGCGCCCCATTCTGATCTCCTCGATGATGGCGCGCGACACCTTTGTCCGCGACTGGGTGCTGAAGGGTGAACGCGATGTCGAGGCGATGACACGCTACCTCAAGGAGATCATGTCGCATTATGGCGCATTCACCAGCTTTTTCGTTTCCGACGCCAGTCGCACTTATTACCACGCCGATGGCGTGCTCAAGCGCGTGGAACCGAACGAAGCGCGTGACGCCTGGTATTTCCGCGTCCGTGGCATGCAGGAGTTGCACGAGATCAATGTCGATCCCGATCTGGCCAACCGCGACAAGCTGACCATCTTCATCAACTACCGGGTGCTCGACTATCAAGGCCGGTTCATCGGCGCGACCGGTGTCGGCCTAACCGTCGACGCAGTGCTCAATCTCATCAACACCTATCAGCAACGCTACGAACGCAGCATTTTCTTTGCCGACCACGCGGGTCGCATCGTTCTGGCCGGGCAGGGGAACGACGTACTGGCCTCGGCACGCACACTGGCGGAAATTGACGGCCTGGCCGGGCAGGCCGAGGCCATCCTGAAGGCCGGCAAGGGTTCGTTCAGCTACGATGCGGGCGGCCAGCGCCATTATGTAAATGTCCGCTACATCCCCGAACTGAAGTGGTATCTGTTCGTCGCCAAAACCGACGACAAGGCACTCTCCGAGGTTCGTCGCACGTTATACCTCAACTTGGCGCTGTGCGCGGCCGTCACCCTGCTGGTGCTGGGTATCGTCTATCTGGCCATTCGTCGCTACCAGCGGCGACTCGAAGAGATGGCAACCACCGACCACCTGACCGGGCTGGCCAACCGCCATGCCCTGCAATTGCTGCTCAGGCAGTCTATCCGCGACGCCGAGCGCAACCGAACGCCGCTAGCGGTCTTGATGATCGATATTGACCACTTCAAGGAGGCAAACGACACCCACGGTCATCTGGTCGGCGACCAGATCCTCGTCACACTGGCCCAGCGCCTGCGTGCCCACCGGCGCGCTTCGGACATCGTCTGCCGTTGGGGCGGCGAAGAATTCCTGATTGTGCTGAACCGCACTGACGAGGACGCCGCGGAACGTATTGCCGACGAGATCCGGCTATCGGTTGCCGATGAAGAAATCGCCACCGAACAGGGCGCCCTGCGCTTGACGATCAGTGCCGGTGTAGCGAGTTTTTGCGCGGGCGACAACGACACGGGCCTGATCAGGCGGGCCGACGCCGCCTTGTTTGAAGCCAAGAAGGGCGGGCGCAACCGCATCTGCGTGGCGGCCCCAGCTTCCGGCGTCGCTCGCATCGATGCACACGCCGATTGACCGAACGCCGTCGACGCAATATCATTCTGCCCTTTCCAAGTGTTTCAGGATCAAGGAGTTAGTGATGGCCATCAACCGTACCCGTCGTTCCTCGCTGGAGCGCCGCTGCGTTTCCAAGACTGCCAAGCGCCTGTTCAAGGGCAAGGGCAAGACCATGTTCAAGGTGGTCTACGCCGCTGAATGCCACGCCCGCAATCGCAAGGGTCTCGGCGCCTGATCGGTTTCCGGTTTTGTTGAAGCCCCGGTCGCCGCAAGGCCACCGGGGCTTTTGCTATAGAGAAGCGCATGGCCAAACTGATTCTGCACCCCGGCAAGGAACGTTCCGTCCTGCGCCGCCACCCCTGGCTGTTCGAGGGCTCGATTGCCCATCTTGCCGGTCGTGCCCGCGCCGGCGACACCGTCGACATCGAGGCGGACGACGGGCGTCCGCTCGGCCGTGGCGCCTTCAGCCCGCGCTCGCAGATTCGCGCCCGGTTGTGGACGTTCGATCCGCAAGAGCCGATCGACGACGCCTTCTTCAAGCGCCGCGTGGCGCTCGCCGTCGCCCGCCGCGAGGCACTGCCGCAACTGGCGGGGCAGGAAGGTCGCCGGCTGATCCACGCCGAGTCGGACGGTCTGCCCGGCGTCATCGCCGACCAGTATGGCGACACTGTCGTCGTCCAACTCACCTCGGCCGGCGCCGATAAGTGGCGTAAGGCCATCGTCGCAGCGCTGGTCAAGGCGACCGGGTGCACCCGCGTGTTCGAGCGTTCCGATTCCGACGTGCGCGGCCTGGAAGGGCTGGAGCCGGTCACCGGCTGGGTACACGGGGATGCGCCAACAACGCCGTGCAGTATTGTCGAATACGGCGTGCGCCTGGGTATCGACATCGCCGGCGGCCACAAGACCGGTTTCTATCTCGACCAGCGCGACAATCGCCGCCTGCTCGGCCAATTGTCGGCCGGCAAATCGGTGCTCAACTGCTTCTGCGACTCGTTAAGAACGGCTGAGATGGCCATTCATTGATTCATTGAGTGACGTGTTCCTTGTAAATAGAGGGGGCGGATGATGAATTGTGGTCAATTGTCAATAAGTTAGTAAGTAAGCGCCCGAAATGTGCAGGCATATTTACAAATTTCGAATGATGACGCCGGTTCAGAGCACCCTTAACGCAGCTGGGAGTTTCATTCCTAGACCCCATCGAATGGATTGGCTATGGTAAGGCTCCGAAAGACTGAATCGCGTAATTGACGGTCATCACCTGGTGCCTTGCAGCGTACTGAAGTACTAAGGACACCCATCGTCGAACGGGCGATGGCTGTACGGAAGCTCTGGCCGAGGTACTGAAGTAGATCACCCTGCACGTTTTCAGAGTACTCCGGACCCTGGTGTTAGCTCAATCGACCTGGACCAACAGCCCCTTCAGGTATTCGCCTTCTGGGAAGGCTAGATCGACCGGATGATCAGCGCTGCCTTGCAAGCGCTGCACGATGCGCGCCTTGCAGCCGACATTGCGAGCAGCGCCGGCAATGATCGTTTGGAACAGTTCAAGGCCGATGCCACCGGAACAAGAGTATGTCATGAGCAGCCCACCGGGTGCGACTAGCTTTAACCCGTTGAGGTTGATGTCCTTGTAGGCCTTGGCTGCGCGCTGAGCATGGTTCGATGAAGGAGCGAACTTGGGTGGATCGAGCACGACGATGTCGAACAGCTCACCCGTCTTGCGCAGTTCGCGCAGTTCACTAAATACGTCGGCCTCGCGCCACAGTGCCCGCTTCGGATCAATCGAGGGGTTTAAGGCCAGATTCTGTCTTGCCATGGCAAGTGCCGGGCCGGAAGAGTCTATCGACAGCACCTCGGTGGCCCCGCCGGCGAGGGCCTGAAGGCTGAATCCGGCGGTGTAGCAAAAACAGTTGAGCACCCGCTTGCCGGGGGCCAGCTCGCCAAGGCGGCGGCGGTTCTCACGTTGGTCAAGGTAAAAGCCGGTTTTGTGCCCATCTTCGACATCGATGGCCATAGCCACCCCGTTTTCGCGGATGACTATAGGAGTGGTGGGTGGCTCGCCAACCAGCCAGCCAACTACAGGCTCCAGCCCTTCCAGCCCTCGTACGTCGGAGTCGGAGCGTTCGTAGATACGTGCGCAGTTGGTTGCAATCTTCAGCGCATCTACCAAGGCACCGCGCCACTTTTCGGCCCCCGCGCTAGTGAGCTGGATGACCAGGGTGTCATCGTAGAGGTCGGCGATCACGCCGGGCAAGCCGTCGGACTCGGCATGAATCAGGCGCAAGCCCTGTTGCGTAGTGAGTTCGGGTATAGCGCGCCGCCGCGCAACGGCGGAAGCGACCCGGCGCTTAAAAAAGCCGTGGTCGATGGTTTCATTGGTATCAAAGGACCACACCCGGGCTCGGATTTGCGAGTCTGGACTATAGGAGGCGCGGGCCATAAACTCCCCACTGTCGGATACGACCTCGACTGTGTCGCCCGGGCGTGCACGCCCATCAAGGCGACCGACCGAGCCGGCAAACACCCAAGGGTGGCGCTTGAACAAGGAACGTTCCTTGCCCGGTAAAAGAACGAGTTTGCTCATTTGCTATCTATCTCCCCTTCATCCGATGACGCCCGATCATAAACCTTGGCCAGGTGCTGTAAGAATGGGCTTTATGCAAATAATTAGAAGCAACGCCTAGGGAGATAGCATGCTGCTGACTTGTTTGGGTTTATTGGTTGTGGGTTACTGCTAGTTTGTAGTACACCTTTTTTCGGTGTACTACAAACTAGCAGGCGGCTTCATATACGTCGAGACCGGTACTCGGCCTAAGCGGCCGTTCGCCCGGTCGGCGGTGTCGGGCAGCAATGTGGCGGTCAGTTGCCGTTGCGCCGCTGAAGCCACTGCAAGAGTTTCTCAAACAATCTCTCAGGATTGAACGGTTTGGAAATATAGTCGTTCATCCTGGCCACCAGGCATCGCACAACCTTTCTTCGTCGAACTGAGAGTCGACGTTGTATGACAATTCAGGTATCACTGAAAATTCATTGTTCGCGAATATTTAGCTAAGTTTCATGCAAGAAATAATCCGGCAACAATTGGCCCAATTTTTCAGCGAGTTCCGCTTCGGATTTGGCACAAATTTCTGCGTGGATATCTGCAACGATTCGGGTGAATTGCCCTACTAGTGCAGGGTCGAAATGCTGTCCGGAGTGTTTTAGAAGAATTGAGACGGCGTCTTCGACTGGCATTGGCACCTTGTAGGGGCGGTGCGAGGTCAGCGCATCGAAGACGTCGACGATGGCGAAAATTCTTGCCGTAAGTGGAATTGCCTCGCCGCACAGCCCCAGAGGGTAGCCGCTGCCATCGTATTTCTCATGATGTTTTCCAATGATATCGCGAGCGATGAGCAGCCAGTGGGAAGGCGCCACGATGTCTAATCCTAGTTCAACATGCTTCCGCATGGCTGCGAATTCAGTTTCGCTCAGGCGGCCTGGTTTGAGCAGAATGGCGTCCGGGATGCCAATTTTTCCGACATCGTGCAGAAAGGCGCCGAGAATTAGGCTACGCATCTCCGCCATCGGCAGGTTAACTGCTTCGGCCAGTCGGATGGCGTATAGGGTGACGCGATAGTTGTGTTCACCGGTGTCCGAGTCACGTTTCGCAATGGCTGTTCCAAGAACAGAAGCAATTTCCAGGTTGCCGCGCAGAATATCCTTCGAAGCCTTGAGCAGGGAGCGGTAGAGCAGCAGAACGATGGGGTAGACGGCGATCACGGTAGCCAGGCTGGCAAACAGGATAAAAGCCAGCATGCGCCAGATTTTTTCTTGCTGTTGGTCTTGGGTTTGCTGATCAAGCAGGAATGCCCCCTCAAAATACAATGGGCTAGGCGACTCGGGCGTAGAGAGCGTAACGAGGATATGAATGACCTTCTGGCCGTTGATGTCCCGTGTCTCGAAATGCCGCCTGCCATCGTGTGGCATCGGCGACATTGTTGCTTTCAGTGCTTCGGTGAGATTCGTGTATTTTGGGTTGTACAGTTCCCTGACCAGTCTGCCGTGGTGGTTATAAACCCTGATCCACAGATAGTGCTTACGGATGAAATCCTTGGTTTCTTCTGCCAGCACTTGCTGCTCCTTATCCCCGTCCGGAGCCACCTTGGCTGACAGTGTGCGCATTTCCGACGCGGCAATCGCCGCCAGGCCTTCTTCAAATTTATTAACCTCGATGTAGTAGCCGATGCCGGTTACCGCCAGCGCGACCAGCAGCCAGACTGCCAGCAAGCGGCGCAGCAGCATCCAGTGAATCGAATTGATCGTGTGGATGGCAGGCATGGCTATCTACCGGTCGCCTGCCAGCCTCCCCCCAAGGCGAGATAGATCCTGATCAAGGCTTGGCGTCGCTCCAGCAAGGCCTGCGCCTCCTGCGTTTCGGCCGCCAATAACTGGCGCTGGGTATCGAGCACTTCGAGGAAATTCGTCGTGCCGGCCCGGAAGCGCAAATCGGCGAGGCGCATCGCTTCTCGGGAAGCAGCAACGCGGCGAGCCTGGGTTTCCATCAGCGCATCGCTGGTTTCATAGGCAACCAGGCCATTGGCAACTTCGCCCAAGGCATTGAGAATGGTTTTCCGATAGTTGATGACTGCCTGATCAAGCCGGGCTTGTGC
This sequence comes from Betaproteobacteria bacterium UBA1934, assembly GCA_002337055.1. Classification (GTDB taxonomy): domain Bacteria; phylum Pseudomonadota; class Gammaproteobacteria; order Burkholderiales; family Rhodocyclaceae; genus UBA1934. Next base: position 358,473 of record DDFG01000005.1, read on the forward strand.
TGCTTCGCGGTTGAAGTAGATCTGACCGCCGGCAAACAGTGGTTGCAGCAGGTTCGGGCCGATACTGGCAACGGCTGGCGCTCGCCCGTGCACGACATCGGCCAGGCTGGTACTCACGCCACCGAAGATCGCGGTGAGCGAAAGGCTGGGGAAAAACATTGCCTTGGCTTCGCCGACACGAGCATTCGCAGCCATCAGGCGAGCTTCGGCCTGACGAATATCCGGCCGCTGTTCAAGCAGCCTGGATGGCAATCCCGGTGGAATCAATCCGGGCAGCGCCAGTTTGGGTGGCACATCCAGACGGAAGGCTCCCGGATTGCGACCGAGCAACAAGGATAAGGCGTTTTCCGTTTCGGCAATCTGGCGGCGCAACGTCGGCAGGCTGGCTTCGGTCGCCGCCAGCGCACTTTCCTGCTGACGCTCCTCGGCCGCGGAAGAAATGCCGGCCGCCGAGAGGCGCTTGATCAGGCGTAGCACTTCAGCCTGGTTGCGCGCACTGCGCTCGGTAATGGCCAGGGTGTCATGCAGCGTGGACAACTGAAAATAGTAGCGTGCGACGGTGGCAACCAGCGAAGCCTGCATGCCGTGCAGGGCTTCCTCGCTGGCCAGCAGTTCAGCCTGGGCGGCTTCGCTGGCGCGGCGGTAGCGTCCCCAGAGGTCGATTTCCCATGAGATGCCGGCGCCACCGAGGTAGCTGGCCGTGAAGCGTTCGCCGGGTTGGCGGATGGTGGGCGAAGTATTGAGCGATATAGAAGCCTGCGGCCAGAGCGGTGCTCGACTGACACCGGCCAGCGCTTCGGCTTCGCGCAGGCGAGCCGCAGCGAGCAAGGCATCCGGGCCGGCACTCAAAGCTTCTTCGATCAGGCTTTGCAGGGGAGGATCGGTAAATACCTCGCGCCAGTTGCTGTCAGCCAGCGAAGGGGCCTTGGTGTTTTCCGGGCTGGCACCGCGATGGCTTTCCGGCAGATTGATTTCCGGACGCTGGTAATCCGGGCCAACGGCGCAACCGGCAACGAATAGGCTGGCGATCATCACTGTGGGGGGAAGACGGCGGATCATGCCTGGACCTCCGGCTGGTCGGCTGTTTTTTTGGAAAAACGGGCGACGACGCGGTCGACCGCAACGAACAGGACCGGCACCATGAAAATGGCGAGTAGCGTTGCTGCCAGCATGCCGGCAAAAACGGTAATGCCCATCGACACCCGCGCTGCCGCACCGGCCCCGGAAGCGATGATCAGCGGCACGACACCGAGGATGAAAGCGAAGGAGGTCATGATGATCGGGCGCAGGCGCAGCTTGGCAGCACCGATGGCTGCGCTCACGGCATCCTCGCCTTCTTCCCGCTTCATCTTGGCGAATTCGACAATCAGGATGGCATTCTTGGCAGCCAGGCCGATCAGCAGGATCAGGCCGATTTGCGCGTAGATATTGTTGGTCAGGCCCGTCAGCCACAGGCCGAGCATGGCGCCGAACACCCCGAGCGGTACGGCGAACAGCACCGCGAAAGGCACTGCCCAGCTTTCGTACAAGGCGGCAAGGAAGAGGAAGACAAAGACGATGGCGAGCCCGAAAACGATGGGTGCCTTGCCGGCCGATTCTTTCTCTTGACGGCTGATCCCCGACCATTCGAAGCCGTAGCCGGCTGGCAAGGTCGTAGCCGCAACATCTTCCATGGCGGCAATGGCATCGCCCGAGCTGTAGCCAGCGCCGGGGTTGCCGCCCAATTCTGCAGTACGGTAGAGGTTGTAGCGTTCCAGAACCGTCGGTGCGCTGGTCGGCATGGGTGTAACCAGCGTCGACAGCGGAATCATCTGGTTGTCGCCGTTGCGGACGTGGAACAGCCCAATACCCTGAATGTCGCTGCGATATTCGGGTTCAGCCTGCATAGTGACCTTGTAGGTACGCCCGAAGCGGCTGAAGTCATTGACGTTCAGGCCGCCCAGGAAGGTTTGCAGGGCATTGGTCACATCGGAAATCGGCACACCCAGTTTCTTGGCTTTTTCCCGGTCGACCGCAAGACGATAAGCCGGCGTGCGCGGATTGAACTTGGAATAGATGCTGCCGATTTCCGGGCGCTGGCGGGCAGCAGCCATGAAATCGTCGGCCACCTTGGCGAGTTCCTGTGGTGTGCCGCCGGAGCGGTCCTGCAGCTTGAACGAGAAGCCACCGGTAGAACCCAGGCCGGGAATGGGTGGCGGGTTGAAGGCAAGGATGATGGCCTCCGGTAATTTGGCTGCCTGCAGGTAGGTGCCCATGATCACCGTCTTCAGCGAATCGGTGCTGCGCTCCGCCCAAGGTTTCAGGGTCGCAACGAACAGCGCACTATCGGATTGCGGTGCCCCGTTAAGGATGTTGTAGCCATTGATGATCAGGCGCTTATCGACTGCTTCATGGCTCTTCAGGATGGCGTCCACCTTGGTGGTGACGATTTCCGTCCGGTTCAGCGAAGCGGCTGCAGGCAACTGAACGCTGCCCAGAAAATAACCTTGGTCTTCGGACGGGACGAAGCCGCCCGGTACTTTATTCATCAAGCCGAATGCCGCGAAGATCAGAATGCCGAGCATTAGCAGCGATAGCAGGCTGCGACGGATCAGGGTCTGTACCTTGCGGCCATAGCTGTCGGTCAGGCGTTCGAAAACCCGGTTGAAGCCGCCAAAGAAGCGCCCGGCAAGGCCTGGCCGTTGGTTTTTGTCCTTTGGTTTGAGCATCAAGGCACAGAGCGCCGGGGTCAGCGTCAGGGCGACGAAAGCCGACAAGACAGTCGAGACGGCGACGGTGATGGCGAACTGCTTGTACATGACCCCCGAAATCCCGCCCAGGAAAGCCACGGGTACGAAGACGGCGGCCAGAATCAGGGCAATGGCGACTACCGGCCCAGAGACTTCTTCCATGGCGCGCAGGGTTGCATCCCGGGCATTCAGGCCGCTGTGCTCCATGTGGTGTTCAACCGCTTCGACGACAACGATTGCGTCATCGACCACGATGCCGATGGCCAGCACCATGCCGAACAGGGTCAAGGTGTTGATCGTGAAGCCGAGCAGCGTGAAGGCGGCAAAGGTGCCGACCAGCGAGACTGGCACGGCGAGCATGGGAATGACGGTCGCCCGCCAGTTCTGCAGGAAGAGGAAAACAACCACGAGTACGAGCAGCAGCGCCTCGAAGAAGGTATGCACCACCTCGTTCAGCGAGGCCTTGACGAATACGGTGTTGTCGAGCACCACGTCGTAGCTCAGGTCAGCCGGGAAGGAGGTGGCTAGCGACTTCAGTTCGGCATTGATCAGCCCGGCAGTTTCCAGCGCACTGGCGTCGGGCGTCAGGTTGATGGAAAAGGCGGCGGCCGGTTGGCCATTCAGACGCGACTGAAAAACGTAATCCTTGGCGCCCAGTTCGACGCGTGCCACGTCTCGGACGCGGACGAAGGAACCATCAGGCTTCGCGCGAACGATGATTTCCTCGAATTCACTGACTTCCGACAGGCGGCCGCGTACTTCGACCCCGTACTGGAATTGTTGCGTTTTCGGGGCCGGCATCTGGCCGACCTGCCCAGCCGGAGCCTGTGCATTCTGTTCCTGAATGGCACGATAGATATCGGATGGCGTCACGCCCAGGCTGGCCATACGATCCGGCCTCAGCCACAGACGCATGCCGAATTCGGCACCGAACAGGCTGACGTTGCCGACGCCCTTGATCCGCTTGATGGCCTCGACGACATTGATCGTTGCGTAATTGGCCAGGAACAGTTCGTCGTAGGTACCGTTCGGCGACACCAGCGCCAGGTACATCAGCACGTCAGGTGTCTGCTTCTTGGTGGTGATGCCGGCGCTAATCGCCTCCGAAGGCAGGCGGGCGTTGGCCTGGGATGAGCGGTTCTGGACTTGTACTGCGGCGATGTCGGCGTTGTTTTCCAGACCGAAGGTGATGTCGAGGTTGTAGCCACCGTTGCCGGAGGAACTCGAACTCATGTAAAGCATGCCTTCGACGCCGTTCACCTGCTCCTCGATGGGCTGGGCGATGGCCTGTTCGACCACCTCGGCACTGGCACCAGGGTAGACGGCGCTGACCCGGATGGTTGGCAGCGTGATCTGCGGGTACTGGGCAATTGGCAGACTGATGCCGGCGATGATGCCGCACAGCGTCAGGACGATGGCGGTGACGATGGCGAACACCGGCCGGTAGATGAAAAACTTGGCCATGTCCGCTCCTTAAGGCTTGCCGGCCGTCGCCGCATCGAGCGGCTTGACGACGGTGCCGGGGCGCGCTTTCTGCAAACCTTCGACGACAATGCGCTCGCCAGCCTTGAGGCCCTCTTCGACCAGCCATAGCTCACCAATACGGGCACCGGTGCGAATCGGGCGCTGTTCGATCTTGTCGCCGGCCAGCACGACGCTGGCGAACTGCTTGCCAAGTAGTTCGGTGACCGCCTTTTGAGGAACCAACAAGGCGTTCTGCGCGACCTCGTGAACGATGCGAACACGGGTGTTCATGCCCGGCCGGAGCAGACCATCCGGGTTCGGGAAGACCGCCCGCAAGGTCAGCGTACCGGTCGCCGGGTTCAAGGCGCGATCGGTAAAGTCAAGTTGGCCCGACTGGGCATAGGTGCTGCCGTCAGCCAGGACCAGATCGATCGGCGCCTTGCTTTCGCGTTTCTGGGCCTGGAATCGCTTGGCGAAATTGATGTAGTCGACTTCGGGAATGCTGAAATAGGCAACGACGGGGTCCAGTGTCGACACCGTGGCGAGCACCGTCTGGCCGGCGGTGGCCAAGGCACCGACTTCAATTTTCTGTAATCCGATCTGGCCGGAAATCGGTGAGCGGACATCGGCATACGAGCGATCCAGTCTGGCCTTCTCCAAACCGGCGCGGCGCGCCTGGGCAACTGCTGTGTTCTGCTGTTCGTAAGCGACTGCCTGATCGTAGGTCTGGCGTGGAATGGCGTTGTCGGGCAGAAGTGGCTTGTAGCGAGCGACGTCCTGGCGGGCCCGGGCAAGTACCGACTCGGCCTCGGCCAGCTTGGCCTGGGCATCGATGATCGCTTCGTCGTAAGCGCGCGGGTCGATGCTAAACAGCAACTCGCCTTCTTTGACCTTCTGTCCCGGCTTGAAGCTTTGCCTGATCAACTGGCCGGAGATACGTGGATAGATGTCGACCTCGCGATAGGCTTTGACCTCAGCCACCAGATCAACCATCAGCGGGGTGGTCTGGCCAGCGAGCGTTTGAACGATCACCTCGGGTGGTGGCGGAGGGGCGGGCTTTGATGTTTCCTTGCAGCCGCCGGTTGCCAAAAGAGCCCCGAGCAGCAGCGGACAGGTAAGGGAGGAAAACTTTGACTGACCTGACATGGGCTCCGGCTCCTGGTGTTAATATGCGGTTGGCAATCGATGAATCTTACATCGTAATCATCTTTGGTGTCACCTTCCGAGCGAGGCCGCCCATTTTGGGCGGAGTGAAATTTCCCTGTATTTCCCAGCCGGTAATATTGGGGGCTTACATTCCTTCTACATAAGGATACGGCAATGAAGAAGATCATGTTTTCCGGCCTTTTACCCGACGTGACTGAAGAAGCAGTCAGGAAATCACTGGAAAAAGTCGGGCCGGTGCATACGGTTTCCATCATCAAGGATGGCGATGCCAGCGCACCGCTCGTCATTGTCGAGATGGACATCAGTGACGTGCAGGCATTCCAGCTCACTTCACGCGTCACCGACTACTGGCACGACGGGCACATGATCAATGCCCGCTTGCTGTTGCACTGAGTGTGCCGAAAGCATTGCAGACAGCCCTGAGATAAGCATGCGGATTGCGATTACCCTGCTGTTGATTGTGCTCATGGGGACCTCCCATGCGCAACAGCCAGCTTTGCGCAGCGCTTTGGGGGGCAAGCCGGCAGTAGCGGCGACCGTTGATGTTGCTGAAGAGCGCGCCAAGCTGGAGACCCAGCTTGGCGAGACCTTGCGCCAGCGCGAAGCGGAACTGCCCGGTGCCAGGGAGACAGCCAGTGCCGACTCGGTGCGTGCCGCCGACAGACAGCGACTGCTGGACCGTCTGGCTTTTCTGCAAGGTGAGCGAATCAAGCGCCTGGACGAACTGGGTGCATTGCAGAAGGCTCCTCCATTTACATTGGCCAGCCTGCCGGTGGTGCACGCGATAGGGGCGACGCCACCTTATTCGGCGCTCGCCGTCGACGCCCTGCGCGATGAACTGGCCGGCGTGCAGGACAAGGTTCAGGCACTGGATTCCGGGCTCTCGGCTCGCGAATCGGAAAAGCAGATCTTGGTCGAACAATTGCGGCGGGCCGATGAGGCACTTCGCCTGGCAGCTGATCGACTAGCGCTGACCGGCAACGACGGCAATGGGCTTGTCGCACGCTGGGAGCATGAGCAGGTTGAATTGCGGCGACGGACGGCCGAGGCGGAACTGGCGCTGCTGGCCATCGATATCGATAAACTCAAGCTGCAAAAAAGTGCCTTCGTCGTCCAGGCTCAGGAAATGCAGGCACTGGTGGCCAAGGTCTTGCCGGCACAACGGATTTCCGAACAGGACCTGAAGACGCTGAAGGAGCGCACTACTGCCGCAGAGGAAAAGCTGCGCGAGGAAACCGATAAGGTCCGCCGGCGCCAGTCTGCCCATGAAAAAGAGCAAAAAGAACTGTCGGCAAGCGGGCCACCAACCGACGGCGAGCGCCTGCAACGCGTGAATTTCCTCAAGCAGGCACTGATCATCGAAGGCAACATCCTTGAGGGCTTGAACGGCCTGCAGTTGCTGGCCCAATTAAGGACCGACATATGGGAAAAGCGTTACCTCGGGCAGGCATCCAACGATATGCTGCAACAGCGCCAGATGTTGCTCTCGTTCAACAAAATCCATCAAGGCCTGGTCAGCCGCAAGCGCCTCTCACTTGAACAGCGTGAGGCATCGGCGGTTGCTATCCGGGATCTGGAAACCAAGGTGGCCAATTTACCCCCGGGCAGTACCGAGCAACAGCTGGCCCGCGAAGAGTGGGCCCTACTCCAGGAACAGATTAGCGTTCATGAACGCCTGGAATCGGCGGCCAGCCGCCTGGAACGCCAGTTATCCCGCTGGCTGGCTGATTTCAATCAGAACGCCGATGGCAGCCTGACTGGCAGGGCCGGGGCATTGGGCGACCAACTCCACGAAACCTGGCGCGCTTTCTGGCAATACGAACTGTTTGCCGTTGAGGACGTGTCCGATGTCGATGGACGGAAAGTCAGCGTGTTTTACGGCATCACCGTCGGTAAAAGCGTCGGCGCGCTACTGCTGTTCGTTGTCGGCTACTGGCTGTTTTCGCGCCTGTCCCATCTGCTGTCGAAGATTCTGGTCAGCCGTTTCGGGATCAGCAACCAGCTGGCTTCGGTGATACGCCGCTGGATGATGATTCTTCTCGCGCTGGGGCTGATCGTTTTCATTCTCAATCTGGCACGCATTCCACTGACCGTTTTTGCCTTCATGGGTGGTGCGCTGGCCATTGGCGTCGGCTTTGGCACGCAGACGATCATCAAGAACTTCATCAGCGGCATCATCATCCTGTTCGAGCGCAAGATTCGGGTCGGCGACATCATCGAGCTCGGCGGCATGACCGGGCATGTCACTGCGGTGGATTTGCGGGCGACCACTGTCCGGGGCTTCAACGGCGTGGAAGCACTGGTGCCCAATTCCAGCTTTCTCGAAAACCAGGTCGTCAACTGGACCTATTCAAATCAACAGTTACGGCGTGAATTAAAGGTCGGGGTGGCCTACGGCTCCGATTCCGAGGCAACCACCCAATTGCTGATCAAGGCAGCCTGCGATCATCAAAAGGTGCTGAAGACGCCGGCCCCGGAAGTGTATTTCGAGGATTTCGCCGACAGCGCCTTGTTAATGGTGCTGATTTACTGGGTCGAACTGGGCCCGGGCACGGTGGCCCGCCGCGTCGATAGCGATTTGCGCCATACGATCTATCGACGTCTCACCGAGGCTGGAATCGCCATCCCGTTCCCGCAGCGCGACGTGCATCTCGATTGGGCGCGTCCGGTTCCTGTCATCATGATGGATGGTGCGTCGTGACTCGGCCCCCTCATCTGACGGCTTGCCACGAGTGCGATCTGCTGCTCCGCGAGATCGACCTGTCAGCTGAAAAGGGGACCGTTGCCTGCCCGCGCTGCGATGCCGAGTTGTACCGTGTGGGCCGCAACAGCCTGGAGCGCTCGCTGGCCCTGACTTGTGCGGCCCTGGTCTTGCTCGTGATTGCCACCACCTTTCCCATCGTTGGCCTGAATATCCAGGGGCATGAGATTGAAACGACCGTCTTTGGCGCCGCACGCCAACTGTGGCGCGACGATATGCCGGGCGTGGCCGTCCTGCTGCTGGCGACGACGGTTCTAATCCCCCTGATCGAACTGTGCGCCCTCGGCTGGCTGCTGCTACCGCTGCATCTGGGGTATCGCCCGGCCGGCTTCTCCCGCGTCTTCCGTGCGCTTCAACTGGCGCACCCATGGGCGATGGTCGAGGTTTTCATCCTTGGTGTCCTGGTCTCTCTGGTCAAGCTGTCGCATTTGGCCGATGTCCTGCCGGGGCCAGCGATCTGGTGTTTCGGCGCGCTGATGCTGGTCTTGTCGGTATTGAGTTCCATCGTCGATTACCGCGAACTGTGGCAAACCTGGGAGGCAACCGAAGCATGAGGGCGATCACGGCAGCCGAGCAGGGCTTCGCCTTGTGCGAGGTATGTGGTCGCCTGGGCAAAATGGCCGAACATGCGCGTTGCCCGCGTTGCAATGCCCCGCTGCATCGACGCAAGCCTCATAGTCTGGAACGCAGTTGGGCCTTGTTGATTGCTGCCTACGTGCTTTATTTGCCGGCCAACCTGCTACCAATCATGGAAACCCGCTCCCTGTTCGGCGTGCAGCGCGACACCATCATGAGTGGCGTTGCTTTCCTGTGGAATTCCGGTTCTTGGATGCTGGCCCTGATCGTTTTTGTCGCCAGCGTTGCCGTTCCCCTGCTCAAGCTGCTGTCACTGACCGCGTTATTGCTGGCTGTACAGCGGCGCAGCCAGGGTGAGCCGCTCCAGCATGCCCGCCTGTATCGCCTGCTGGAATTGGTCGGACGATGGTCGATGCTCGATGTCTATGTCGTGGCCATCCTGGTGGCCCTGGTACAAGCCCAATCCCTGGCTACCATGGCACCGGGGCCTGGCGTCCTGGCCTTTGGCGCTGTAGTCGTCCTCAGCATGCTGGCGACGATGGCTTTCGACCCGCGCCTGCTGTGGGATATCAAAACCAATTCCAAATCCGAGAAAGAGCGTCGTGAGCGAGAACGAACAGCCCCTGTCTGACAACCTGCCTTCCGGACGCATCGTTCGGCCACGCCAGAGAATGACCATGATCTGGATCGTCCCGGCACTGGCCATCCTGGTAGGCATCGGTCTTGCCGTCCAGGCCATTCGCGCCCGCGGACCGGAAATATCCCTGCAATTCGTTGCTGCCGAGGGGCTGGAAGCCAACAAGACGCGTGTCAAATTCAAGGATGTCGAGATCGGTACAGTCAAGAGCATTGCCTTGAATCCGGATCGGAAATCGGTGCGGGTCAGCGTACAGATGGATAAGCAGGCTGAAGGCTTGCTGGTCGAGGACACCCGTTTCTGGGTGGTGCGGCCTCGTGTTGCCGCCGGTGGCGTTTCAGGGCTGGCGACCTTGTTGTCCGGTGCCTATATTGCGCTCGATCCCGGCAAGTCAGAGACTTCGCGCCAAGAGTTCGTCGGCCTGGAAGAGCCCCCGCTGGTTACTTCCAATACGCCAGGGCGCCAATTTGTGTTGCGGGCTGATGACCTTGGATCTCTGGATATTGGTGCGCCGGTCTATTTCCGGCGCATTCAGGTCGGACGTGTTGTGGGCTACGGCATGCAGAAAGACGGCTCCGGGGTATCAGTACGCATCTTTGTCGATGCGCCTTACGATGCCTTCGTAACCCAGGCGTCACGATTCTGGCATGCAAGTGGGATCGACGTATCGCTCAACGCCGACGGGGTTAAGCTCGACATGCAATCCCTGGTCAGCCTGGCGCTAGGAGGTATTGCCTTCTCGTCGCCGAATGGCAGCGACGAAGAGCCGGTGCAAAAAGCCGAGGCAGACTCCTCCTTCGTGTTGCATTCCGACCAGGCGGCAGCCAACCGGATACCCGAAACACGGGTTGAAAAATATGTTCTCACCTTCCGCGAATCCCTGCGCGGTCTGGCTGTCGGCGCCCCCGTCGATTTTCGTGGCCTGGTGGCGGGGGAGGTCTCGCGTATCGACCTGAATTTCGAAAAAGAAAAGACTGATTTCACGATGCTGGTCGAGATCAGCCTCTACCCTGACCGCTTTGCCAAGCGCACGCGAAACCAAAGCGGCGACGAGGTATCGGCGAAGGCATCTCGGGATATCCTCGAGAAGATGGTTGGCAAAGGTTTCCGGGCCCAGTTGCGTACAGGTAACGTGCTGAGCGGCCAACGCTACATAGCCCTCGATTTCTTTGCCAATGCCAAGGCCGGCAAGATCGACTGGTCTCGGCGTCGGCCCGAGTTGCCGGTCCAGCCTGGCACACTCGATTCGCTGCAGGACCAGCTGTTGGCTATTGTCGAATCCCTGCGCCACACGATGCAGCACGTCGACCAACTGGTGGTTCGCCTCGACAAGGAGGTGGCGCCCGAACTAACGGCCACCCTGAAAGATGCGCGCAAGACGCTGGATAGCGCCGAACGGATGCTCGGCTCGGCCGACAAGGCGCTGGTCAGCGATGCGCCATTGCAGCTTGAGATGCGCGATACCTTGCGGGAGGTTGGCAAGGCCGCAACGGCCGTACGCAACCTGGCTGACCTGCTCGAACGCCAGCCAGAAGCCTTGTTGTCCGGCAAGAAAGGGGAATGAACATGGCTCATAAAAAGTGGCTTGCCTGTCTGGGTGTGGTTTTTCTGCTGGGGGGCTGTGCGAGTACTCCGGCTCCAGTTTTCTACACGCTGGACAACGGCATCGAACAACCCGGCCCGCAAGGGGTAGCGCCCAGTATCGTGATCACCCAGACCAATCTGCCTGAATTGATCGATCGCCCGCAACTGGTGACCCGCATGGCCAACAACCAGGTCCGGATCAACGAACAGCAACGCTGGGGCGAACCCTTGCGGCGGGCTATTCCTCGGGTGCTGGCAATGGAACTGGGCCGCAAGCTCGATACCGGCAGGATTGTCTCTGTTCCTATTGATGCCCAGCGTATTGACGCCGATTTCCGCCTGTCTCTGGAGGTCCAACGCCTGGAAGTGGTCGAGGGACGTGGTGCCGATGCCGATATTGTGTGGCGACTGGAGTCGCGCCACGGCAAGGTCGTCCTCGGGCGCAGTGTCCTGCACGAAACCGAGCGCTCTGCCGAGCCCAGTGCCTTGATTGCGGCGCAACGCCGTGCCCTGGCCGTTATCGCGGCCGAGATCGCTGATCAGGTGCGCCGTTGGCAGGAAGCTGCCAAATGATTCATCGCCTGCTCGCATTGTGCTGTGCGCTACTACTGGCCGGCTGCACGAATTTCATGGAGTTGCGCCAGGAACTGCAGGAATCGAAAACCCAGCTAGGACGCATTGCCGGGACGGTCGTTTCGCCATCCTGTGCCGATTGCCCGACCATTCTCGTTGCCCTGGATGACCTTGAAGGCAGGGTTGTCCATACCTACAGGGTCTATGAACGACCGGGAGCGTTCCAGATGGTGACTTTTGGCGGATCGCGCTATCTGTTCGGCTTTAACGACCTGAATAACGATTTCCAGTATGAGCAGGGCGAGCCCAGCGGCTGGGTACGTTTGCCCGAAAAATTCGCAGCCGGGACACGTGTCGAACACATCGAACTGAGCCTGTCGCGAACGCCGGGAAACGTTCCGGCGTTTGGCAACCTGTTCGACCTGCGCGGCATGACCCTGGGTACCATCGACGTCGAACTGGGCAAGCTGGCTGATCTTGCCGATGCCCGCTTCGATCCGGACATCGCGAATCTGGGCATGTGGCAGCCCCTGCGTTTCATGAAGGACAGTTACGCCGGAATCTATTTTCTCGGCCCCTACGACGCTGGCAAGAGCCCTGTGCTGTTTGTTCACGGCATCAACGGCAGCCCGCGTGATTTTGCCGCGATGATCGCCACGCTGGATCGGAGCAGGTTTCAGCCATGGGTGCTTTACTACCCCACAGGTATGGACGTGTCCGGAATTTTGTGTAAACGGGGTTTGAGTTAAACGTTGTTCATCCGGTCTTCGAACTGGATAGTAAATCGGGTCAGTGCAGCCTTCCAATCCCGAATGGGCAAGGTCCATTTCTGGCTGATGTTGCGGAGCGCCAGGTAGAACAGTTTCATCAGTGCCTCATCGCTCGGAAACGAACCGCGATTTTTGGTGATTTTTCTCAGGCTCATGTTCACCGACTCAATCGCATTGGTCGTGTAGATGACTTTCCGTATCTCGGGCGGGTAGTCAAAGAACGGCGTGATGCGTGACCAATTCCGGCGCCAGGACTGGCTGATGGGCACGTAGGCATCGTCCCATTTGTCCTCGAATTCACCGAGCATCTGCTCGGCTTCATCGGCGGTGGCACTGGTGTATATCCGCCGCAGGTCAGCGGCAACGGCCTTGCGCATCTTCCACGAGACATAGTTCAGGCTGTGCCGGACCATATGGACGACGCACAGCTGAACGGCAGCACGCGGATAGACTGCTTCAATGGCCTCCGGAAATCCCTTCAAGCCATCGACGCAGGCAATGAAGACATCCTGTACGCCTCGATTCTTCAATTCCGTCACCACTTGCAGCCAGAATTTTGCGCCTTCCGTCTGGGCAATCCACAGGCCGAGCACTTCCTTCTCACCGGCCAGGTTGAGTCCAATCGCCAGATAGACGGCCTTGACGCGCACGCTGCCATCCCTGACTTTGACGTGGATACAGTCCAGATAGACGATGGGGTAAATGCTGTCCAGCGGCCGTGATTGCCAGGCCTTGGCTTCTTCAATCACGGCATCCGTGACCGATGAAATCAGCGTCGGCGACACCTCCGTGCCGTACATCTCTTCCAGGTGTGACTGGATTTCGCGGACCGTCATGCCTCGGGCGTAAAGCGACAGAATCTTGTCGTCAAAGCCCGTCCAGCGGGTCTGGTGCTTGGGAATCAACTGCGGCTCGAAGGTGCCGTGGCGGTCACGGGGAATTTCTATCGGCAGTTCGCCGAACTCCCCTTTGAGCGTCTTCCTGCTCTTCCCGTTGCGCGTATTGCCGGCAGGATTCTCTACCGGCTCATTCTTGCCGTGGCCGAGGTGGTCGGCCATCTCCACTTCCAACGCCTTCTCGACCAGCAACTTGGTGAGCTGCTTGAGCAAGCCGTTCTCGCCAATCAGGTCTTCCGGTTTCCGATAGTCAGCCAGCAGGCTGTCCAGCAACTCCTTCGGTACTGCTTTCTTTGCTACGGCCATCATCGCTCCTTGGGGCGCGGCAGTTTCCTGCCAAATGACCGTTTACACAAAAATTCTTACACGCCCGGCCGGATTGGTTCATTTGACCCTACCGTATTCATCCTTCGCCGACTCGCTCACATGCTTGTCGAGAAACGGCAACGGTTTGTCGAGATCAGCTTCGGTCATGTTCTTGGCGCTTGCGTTGTACTGCCACGTTCTAAAGCGTTCCATCAATCGTTTGTTCTGCAATTCGAGTTCGCGGTTCTCAGCCATCAACCGTGCGATGCGACGTGCACCGACGGCGAGGCTTGATGGCATGGGCGATGTGTCCTTCGGCTGTACACGCAGATGCCCTTTCTTGGCCTGAAACGCACGCAGGATTTCTTCACGCTGGTTGAGGCCTTGGCGTGACGGCTCGTAGCCGAGCACCTTGACGGCTGCTTTGCGCACGCCGTCCCAATTGATCGTCTCTTTCGGCCAGTCGCGGATGATGGTGACGATTGCCTCGATGTCGCGGGCGGTAAAGACCTTGTTACGTGCCATAGTGGTTCTCCAGCAACGCAGTAGTTGTATCCAATGGCAGCGCGCGGTTTTCTCGATAGGCGGCGAGGAGGTATTCAACGGCGTCGGTTTCGAGCATCTGCCGCTCTACCGATTCGAGAACTTTTTGCTGGAGTACGCGGTGCAGGTGGGTGTTGGCCGTACCATTTAGCCGAATCTGCGCGCCATCGGGAGTGGCAGGGCTTTCAAGCAGGTCGATCAGTTCCTCGACGCGCTCGCGGTACGCGGTCTGATAGTCAAGCCAGAACTTTGTCCCAGGATCGCCGCGTTCGTGTGCCTCCCGCGACATGCCCTGCTGAACGATGATTTTTTCGAGCAGCTTCTTCAACCGCTCAAGGCGTTCCTGGTCATCATTGCCAATCCCCTTGATGCAGACATGGCTGGTGCAGTTAAGGCAATCCCGGCTATAAGGACAGGGCTTTAGCAGCCAATCATGCTCGCAGCCACCCCAAATCGTGGCAATCGTCGCGCTGCGGTAGTGCATGTCGATGCCGGCGCAACTGAGCGGACGTAGCCGTACCGACCAGTGCTTGGTCTGGATTTCCTCGGTGCTTTGCCCGGCCACTACGGGCAGGTCGAACACTGCATTCCGCCCATCTGCCTGTTGCGTTGCGCGACGGGCACGTTCAGCATATTCCCCGGCCGGGACATGGTTATAGGTGTCACCCTGCCACTGTGCCGTACGCCCGGCTAAGGCGTTGATAGCTTCCCTAGATTGAAAGTGCTCACCAGTGCTTTCATGGCTAAAGGTATCGATCAGGTGGCGAATCTGATGGGACTTGAGGTGTACCGGCTTGCCGTTGTCATTTGTGACTCGGTGACGCACGAAGAAGCCGCAGGTGGATTCGGTCCCGCGGATATAGTAGGCAAGCGTTTCCAAACTAGGCATCCAAAGTCCAAGTGGGTTTGTTTGGAGTTTCGCGAGCTGGTAAGGATGCATGCAGAACAGTGCTTCGCTGTACTTGAGCTTCTTGTCCTTGGCACCCTTTACATACGGAAAGCCTTGAGGCAGCCGGTCGAGTACTGAGTGCCATAGGCTGCTCAGCGAGTACGCGCCATCGGCGGTGTCGAGGTTCCTGCTCCGCAGAGCACTAATCTTATTAGCAGTTTCGGACGAGTGTGCTTTTGAACCTAAAGCGCTTAAAGTCTGCGCTTTTGATAGTGGTTGGTTTTCCGGTAAGTCTGGGAAGCCTGGGTAGCGATAGAAACGCAAACGCTCGTCGTTCGGATTGTTTCTCCGAATAGCCAACTGCTCCTCGCAATACTTCGCGAATCGCCGAGGTTCGTCTGTAATTGCAACGATTCGGTTGTATGCTTCTATGGCATAGGGTGCCATGGGTTCGGAGAACCAACTTGGGCGAGTCGGGTCCTTTGGATTCTTAAAGCTCCGCCAGCGTAAGCCCCACTGCAATTTTCCTTCGCTGTCTTTCTCGCTAAATAAAGCGCCGATGCGTGCTTCAAATAGCTCACCACCACGTTTGCTGCCGGCCTGGATCAAAACTCCACAGCTAGTAACAAAAACGTCAATGACATTATCTGGCAGCGTCGGTTCCGTGATCTGGGCGAACACGGAGTTCATTGCTATAAGTGCACGCTCGTCGGGCAACTGCTTGGCGCGATGCCTCTCTGCCTCGTCAGTAAGCGTTAACCGGAAGTATGAGGGGCACTCAATCGGATTGGAGAATGATCCGACTGCGTTTCTTGTAAGACCTTTGGATTGCAGTTCTGTCGCGATTCGTGCAATACATTGACCGTATTGATATTTGGTATCGTTGCCTGTGTATACCTCGGTAATTATCGTTGCAACGCGGTTGAGGGTATGGAGAGTGATCTCGGTTGGATTTCCGTTGGCACCCTCATCATCAAGAACCATCTCGATAATCCGCAACACAGCCAGCTCTCTTTGGCGATTGCTTAGACTTGGACGACTACTCTGAGCATGGCTAAGGAAGGCCCTGGCGAAATCAATGAACTGAGGATGCAGCATTTGGTCGGGACCGTTAACTTTGGGGCGCCCCTTCTTTAGCGTTCTGTGCGTTCCGAATACCCCAACGTTAGGCCAACTCCAATGCTCCCACGCGCATCCGAAGGTCAACCCAGTGAATAGCAGTTTTCCTTCTTCGATATACGAGAGCAATGCCTTCTCAGCAATACTCTGTCCTGAACCAGTAAGAACCAATACGTCGGCCGATGTCGTTATGTTTGGAAGAATTTGTTTCATTTTTGCTTTCTTCCATGCGGGCGTTGCGCGACGTGCTCCGCAAGCTCCCTTCGCCGCTCCTCGCATCTGAGTATCACCGCAGCGACGGAAAGGATGAGCATGTCGGCAGCCTCGATGGTGGCGCGTTCCCTGACAGGGTCTAGGACGGTGATGAACTCATCCCGTTCGGCCAGCAATTCCTCCAGCAAGGCGGTATGCGGGCCGTCGACCCAGGGTTGGAAGTGGTTGCAGCCGTTATAGCAACAGCGCGGAATTTGTCCCATTCCGCAGCCGCGCTTGATGGCGCAGGTCGCCCCGGCCTCAGCATTGGCGACCAGCAGGCGGGATTGCTCTGGGTCGTTTCCAGCGATAGCATCAGCTTCACTGTCGACTACTTGGACCTTGAAATAGCTAGCCAGCCGCTGCATCTGCGGCAGGGTGGCCTTGCTCCAGTGGGACGCTCGATCTGCTGAATTCTTACTGTAGTTGATCAGCGGGTGAATGGAATCGTGGTCGAGGTTAAACGCTCGTACGGGAGGCGGTATTCCCACACGATACATATTGGACTCTAGAGTGTAGCGGAGGCGCGTCGTGAACATTTTGATCGGCGCTCCGTCGCGGTTCCTAACGCCGGCCGCTTCGACGGTGCTTTTGAAAGAATTCTGTAGTGTGGAACTAAACTGTTCCCATGTATCTGACGAGGCGTCTTGTCGCAGAAGTGTTATCGCATCACCATGCTGCCCCCTGTCGAACAGCAATTTGCATTCCTCTAGTGATTTCTGCAAGCGGATCCAGCCAGGAAACATTGGCAGTTCCTCCAGCAACGTCTTGAGGTCGCGCGGCTGAAGGGTCAGGCCGGCTTCAGCCAGCATGCGTTCGAAGCGAATGGAAGTTTCCGCGCGCAGGGCCAACAACAGATTCCAGTCGTCGTACGCCAGGGGCACGGCGCGAAAGTGTTCGCGCCATTTGCGCTTTCCTTTGGCGCGCGGTATGTGCAGCAAATACAATCGTTTCGGCGCGATGTCGCCGTATAGCGGGTCTTCAATGTGGGTGTCGTCGAGGTCCTTCCACTTCAGCCTTATTAGCTGCTCCGGCCGCCGACCAGTGTAGTCCAATAGGACATACTGAGCGTACCAAGCAGTGCTGATCTCGCCGCGCTCGTAAGCGCGCAGTGCTCCGATTCTAAGCGCGTTCTGCTCCTCGGGTTCCAGTGGCCCTCCGTTTGGATCGCGTCGATTGACGCGGGCATATTTTTCTGCTGACTTTAGCTTCCAGCCCTTTATTGCCTGTAGCGCGGAATCGCTAATGCCAGGAAATCCAAGTGCATGCCATTTGCAAAGATATGGGCGTATCTTTACCATGCCGCCATTATCGTTCCCATCTCGGTCAAGAATGAATTGCCTGAAGCCGACTAAGACATGCGGCTCAATCAAATCGAGTTTAGGTGGAAATTTTTCGATCATTTCACCTAGGATATGTCGGATGATTTCTGCAGTCATCCCGCTTTTGTTTTCAGCGTAGGAATGCCTACTTGCGTTAGGAATGTGCTTGCGCACATGCACTAAATAATGACGAATTGCCTCAAGCGTTTCCTCCGACAGCGGTATCTCGCGTGGCCTCGTTTTAACCTTAGCCTGCCTCCTGCGGGTGTCTTGCCTAGAGTCCGCTCGGCGAACGATCCTA
Source organism: Betaproteobacteria bacterium UBA1934 (assembly GCA_002337055.1). Taxonomy (GTDB): domain Bacteria; phylum Pseudomonadota; class Gammaproteobacteria; order Burkholderiales; family Rhodocyclaceae; genus UBA1934. Next base: position 376,362 of record DDFG01000005.1, read on the forward strand.
AGCCGTCCATTGTCCCAATCGATGTCTTCTGCGCGAGCATTGAGCAGTTCACCTCGGCGATCTCCCGTCACGATTAGCATTCGGATGATCAGGAAATTTCTAATTTGGAGATTAGGGTCGCCCCACGGATTCTCAGGTGATCCAGGGGTGATTATTTCCCTTAGACGCGAATACTGATTCTTGGTGAGACCCCGTGCCGCGTCATCATCACCAGCTTTTGACGCCCCGGTAGTGCCTCGGGCACGGATACCAGTGTCAAGTGCGGCGACTGCACGGGCAGTGTCTGCCGAATAGGCCTTGCTTCCAAGAAGCGTTTCACACAGCCACTTCAGGTATGTCGCAATGCGCTGCAGGTAGAGGTTGTGAGTGCCCGGTGCCACCTGGACATCTGGTGGGCTGTAGCCCCGTTTTAGGCTGACGACCTTGCTCAGTTTTACGCCACACTTTTTCTTGCGACAGGCATCGCTGATGCCATCCATTTCCCCGGTAGTCAGGAATTCTTGCCGCTGAATGCGCTCCACCAAGTTAATCCGACTTTGATCGCAATACTCGCTAAGAACCTTAATCGCAGTAAGGAACTGCTCTTGGGTCGAAGTGCTTTTTCTCGCGCCGCGCAATTTGGTTGTGTTGAACAGAGTCGGGTAGAAAAGCGGCATCCCATGGTCATCAAGGAGCATAGCCCAGCGCTCGCCATGGGGGTCAATTTCAAGTTTCAGGTGGTAAGTCATGAAATATTTAACGTCTTAAACTAAGCCGTGGCTTCAGTGTTGTTCGTTGCCCTGATAACGTCAAGTGAATTTTTCGTAATTACGGTTAAAAAGTGTTAATCTTGGAGCGGTAATTACACTCATAACGACTTGTAGTGCTTAACCGATCTTATTACACCGGCGGCTTTTCGCTGCAAGCCCTCGCCGGCGGCGCCGACGAGGTCGTCTCCATCGACTCCTCCGGCCCCGCGCTGGCGCAGGCGGCCGCCAATCTCGCGCTCAACCCGCAACTACCGGCCGAACGCGCCCAGTGGCTGGAGGATGACGTGTTCCAGGCCCTGCGCGAATTCAAGAAGGCCGGCCGCCAGTTCGACCTCATCGTGCTCGACCCGCCCAAGTTCGCGCCCTCGGCCGCGCACGCCGACCGCGCGGCGCGCGCCTACAAGGACATCAACCTGCACGGCTGCAAGCTGCTGAAGCCGGGCGGTCTGCTGATGACCTACTCGTGCTCCGGCGGCATCGGGTTGGAGCTCTTCCAGAAAATCGTCGCCGGCGCCGCCCTCGACGCCGGGCGCGATGCGCGCATCGTCGAGCGTCTGACCGGCGCGCCGGATCACCCGGTCGCCCTGAACTTTCCGGAAGGCGAATATCTCAAAGGGTTGCTCGTTCAGGTCGATTGACGCCCACTTTTCCGATGCGCTCTTTCCGTTATCTCGTCCTCTCGCTGTGCCTGTGCCTCGCCCAGATCGGTGCGAGCGCACACGGCGTCAACCACGCACTCGACGAAATGCAGGGGGTGATGGCGCACCACTGCGACCTTTGCCTGGCCGCACACGACCTCGGCGCCGCCGCTCCCACCGTCGCCACGTTCGCCCTCGCACCCACAACGCCCAACGCGCCGAGTGATCCGGTCTTTGCGGCCCCGCGCCACCTCGCCCCACCGCTCGCCCGTCAGGGCGCCCCTCCCGTCGCCTGAAAGCCTCGTTTCCGCGCCGCCCGTCGGGTCGGCGCGATTCCGTTCGACTTTCAGGAGATGATTGATGAAAACCAAGCTCGCCGCGTTGGCCGCGGCGCTGGCCTGCTCGGCGCCCACGCCGCCAGCGACCCCGATCTCGCCGCCATCCGCGCGCAGATCGATGAATTGAAACGCCACTACGAACAACGTATCGCCGCACTGGAAGAGAAACTGGCCCGTAGCGAAGGGCAGCAGCCCGCACGATCCGCCGAAACGCAGGCCGCTGTGCCCTCTGCCAGCCCGGCCACCAGCGCCACCGCCTTCAACCCCGAAATTTCGGTCATTCTCGACGCCAAGGTCGCCAATACTTCGCGTTCGCCAGAAACGTATCGGATTCGTGGCTTCATCCCCAACGGCGGCGAGATCGCGCCGCCGCGCCGAAGTTTTTCTCTGGGCGAAACCGAACTGGCGCTGGCCGCCAACGTCGACCACCTCTTTCGCGGCACCGCGCTGTTCTCGGTAGCCGGCGACGGCGAAGGTATCGCCACCGAAGAGGCATACATCGAGACGCTGGCCCTGCCGGCCGGCCTGAAGCTGAAGGCTGGACGCTTTCTTTCGGGCATCGGTTACGTCAACGCACAGCATCCGCACACCTGGGATTTTGTCGACGCCCCCCTCGCCTACAAGGCCTTTTTTGGCTCGCGCCTCTCCAACGATGGCGTGCAGCTGAAATGGCTGGCGCCGACTCCATTCTTCCTCGAACTGGGTGCCGAAGCTGCGCGCGGCGGCGGGTTCCCCGGCAACGAGCGCGACAAGAACGGTAGCGGCCTCGGCACGCTGTTCGCCCATGTCGGCGGTGATGTCGGCTGGTCGCACGCCTGGCAGGCCGGCGTCTCGTACGTCCGCACCCACGCCCGCGACCGCGCCTGGGAAGACACCGATCCAACCGGCGGCGCCACCCGCACCGCCTTCACGGGCAGGAGTTCGACCTTGGGCGCCGACTTTGTCTGGAAATGGGCACCCGACGGCAATCCCGCTCAGCAGAATTTCAAGTTCCAGAGCGAGCTCTTCCAGCGCCGCGAAAACGGCACCCTCACCTATGACGACACCGCCGGCAGCCATGCGGTCGGGCGCGTGGCGGACGGCTACCGCAGCCGCCAGTCCGGCTGGTACGCGCAAGGGGTGTGGCAATTCATGCCGCAGTGGCGACTGGGAGTGCGTCACGATCGCCTGAACAGCGGCGACACCCGCATCGGGCTGGTCAACACAGGACTCGTCAGTCCGGGCGACTTGCCGATGCTGGCGGCCTATTCGCCACGCCGCGACGCCGTCATGCTCGACTGGTCGCCGTCCGAGTTCTCACGCCTGCGCCTGCAATTCGCCCGCGACACATCACGCGGCCCCGGCGAAGCCGACAACCAGGTCTTCCTGCAATACATCATGAGCCTCGGCGCCCACGGCGCCCACAAGTTCTAGGAGCCGATCATGCGCATTCTTGTCTTTCTCTTTGCACTGTTGGGCAGCCTGCCCGCCTTCGCCGCGCTCAACGTCTTCGCCACCGTGCCGGAATGGGGCGCGCTGGCGCGTGAAATCGGCGGCGACAAAGTTAACGTTTACGTTGCCACCCACGCCCTGCAAGACCCGCACCGAATCGAAGCGAAGCCGTCGCTGTTGGCGCAGGCGCGGCGCGCCCAGTTGGTCGTCGCCACGGGCGCCGATCTGGAAATCGGCTGGCTGCCGCTGGTCGTACGCGATGCGGCAAACCCGGCCATCCAACCCGGGCAGCCCGGATATTTCGAGGCGGCGTCGGTGGTCAGCCGGCTCGAAGTGCCGCAGGTGGTCGACCGTGCGCATGGCGACGTGCATCCGGGCGGCAACCCGCACTTTCAACTCGACCCCTATCGCATCGACAAGATCGCTGCTGCGCTGGCCGTACGCATGGCCCAGCTCGACCCGGCCAACGAGGCCAGCTATCGCGCCAATCAGCGCGCCGTTGCCGAGCGCTGGAAAGCCGCCATCGCGCGTTGGGAGAAACTGGCCGAACCGTTGCGCGGCGTGCCGGTCATGGTGCAGCATCGCTCGTTCAGCTATCTGCTGGCCTGGTTGGGCATGCGCGAAGTGGCCACCCTGGAGCCGAAACCCGGCGTCGAACCCGGCAGCGCCTATCTCAGCGAACTCCTCACCCGCCAGCAAACGCAGCCGGCACGGATGATCTTGCGCGCCGCCTACCAGAACGACACACACAGCCAGTGGATGGCAACCCGGGCGCATATTCCGGCGGTGGTGTTGCCATTTACGGTCGGCGGCTCAGACGAAGCGAAGGATCTGACAGGCTTGTTCGACGATTCAATCAATCGCCTGCTGAAGGGTTTGAGATGAGCGAACCGCTTTTGACAGTCGAGGCGCTCGTCGCCGGATGGGTGGCGCCGACGACGCCACCCATCTCGATCGTCGTGGGCGCCGGCGAGATAGTCGGCTTGACCGGCCCGAACGGCGTGGGCAAAAGTACTTTGCTGGCAGCACTGGCGGGCAGGGCGCGCGTTTTCGCGGGCCGTTTCGATCTCGCCGCCGAGAGCCACCCCGTCTGGCAGACGCAGGAGATTCCGCCCGTAATCGGGCTGCCGCTCTCCGGGCGCGATCTGCTGACGCTGACCAGTGCCCGTCCGGAAGGGCTGCCTGAATGGCTGATCGACAAACTCGATCTGCGCCTGGATCGCCTCTCCGGCGGTCAGCGTCACTATCTGGCGCTGTGGGCAGTCTTGCAGCACGAGGGCAGACTCGTCCTGCTCGACGAACCGACCAACAACCTCGATGTTGCCGGCACGACCCATCTGACCCAGGCCCTGCGCGTCCGCGCCAATGACGGCGCCGGGCTGCTGGTCGTCAGCCACGACGACGACTTCATCAACCGGACCTGCGACCGCACCATCGATTTCTCGGAGTTTACGTCGTGACCGACTCCCTCTTTATCTGGCCGGCGGTCAATGGACTGTGTCTGGCTATTCTCCTCGGTCTGTGGGGATGTTATCTGCGACTACGGAGCGAATGGTTGTCGGCAATCGCATTTCCACATGTCGCCGCAGCGGGTGCGCTCGCCGCGTTGGCCGTCGGGGCGCCGCTGGTTCCGGGGGGAATCGGTGCCGCGCTGCTTGCGGCGGTCGTCAAGCGGCAAGGTGAAAAACACGGCAGTCAGAATGCCGTTTTCGTGCTGCTATTGCTGGCAGGATGGTCGCTCGCGGTGTTGCTGGCTGCCAATCTGCCGATGGCTGAAAGGCTGGGACATGCGCTCTTCGACGGTCAACTCTACTTCACTGACGGCGAGCAAGCCATCGTGCTGGTCGTCGCGTTGATCACCGCGCTGGGCATGCTTCGCGCGCTCTCGCGCACGTTGATGCTGGCGCAGCTTTTTCCGCAACTGGTTCCTGCCGGCACGCGGCGGCCCAAGCATGGCCTGATGTTTGACCTGGGCAGCGCGGCCGTACTGTCGCTCGCCACCCTGACGCTCGGCGTCATGGGGACTTTCGCCCTGGTATTCGTGCCAGCCTGGCTGGCCAGCCTGATTGCCGACGACTGGCGGCGATCCTTACGCATGGCGGGGATATTCGCGGTCGTCGCCTATGGCCTCGCCTTCTTTGGCGCGCTCGAATTCGATCAGCCCTTCGGCCCATGTCTCGCCGCGACGACGGTGCTGCTTGCGCTGGTTCGTCTCGCTATCCGTCGGGATTGCATCAGTCCGCGTAAGATGTTAAAAGATTAGGCTACCCCCTTAAACGTGGTGACATGGTTTTCTCGTTTTTCACCAGCAAGCAGGCTGAAAAAATGCCCGAGCGCCAGGCTGCAAAGCCCAAGGCGCCGCCCGAGGCTGCTGTCAAACCGACTCCCGCACCCCCGCCCGCTGCTCCCCTCACGCCCGCGCCCGACACAGGCACACCTTCGAAATTCCGCGAGAGCATGTTTGGAGAAGAATTCACCTTCTCCAACGTCATGGCCATCGAGGTCGAGCATGATGTGGATCCTGTTCAAATCGACATCGAGCAGGCCGCCGTCCTCTTTGCCAATGGTCAGGACGGTGCCGCACGCGGTGTGCTGGAAAATGCTGCCCGTACACACAGCGGCGCGGAAGCGGAGCGTTTGTGGCGCATGCTGTTCGATCTGCTGCAAGTGCTCGGCGATCGTGCCGCCTTCGACAAACTGGGTGTCGAATTTGCGCAAGCCTGCGAGACCTCCCCGCCCGCCTGGCGAATCGGTCAGGAAGCAACGCCAAAGACCGCCGGCAGCTCGGCCACCATCTCGCTCCAGGGCGTGATCGCCGGCAGCGATTCGCCTGGTTTCGCCAAGCTGAGGGAGGCCGTCGACAAGAAGCAGCCGATGCAGATCAATCTTGCCAAGTTGATCAGCCTCGACGACCTGGCGGCCGGCACGCTGTACGAGATTCTGCGCCGCGCCCGCAAACAGGGCCTCGCCATTACGCTGGAAGGCGCAGACGGCCTGATATCGCGGTTGCAGCAGCGATTGATCACCGGACAGCCGGATTACGAAAAAGGCTGGATTCTGCTGCTTGAGTTCTATCAGTTGCTTGGTCTGCATGATCAGTTCGAGGAAAAGGCGATCGACTACGCGGTCACTTTCGAAGTTTCGCCTCCCTCGTGGGAAACCATCAAGGCGGGCACGGTCAAGTCGGTTGCCGCCCACGCCGCAGCGGTGGGCACAATGGACGAAACCTTCGCGCTATCGGGCGAATGCAAAAACAACCGGTTCGACGACTTGCAAGCGTTTCTCAGCCTTCAGGATCATCCGGTCATCGATTGCAGCCAGCTGAAGCGCCTCGACTTCATGTCGGCGGGCATGCTCCGCAACGTCATCAGTCCACACCACGAGCAGGGCAAGGAAGTCGTCCTCCGGCATCCGCACCATCTGGTGGCGGAACTGCTCAATATCGTCGGCGTCAGCAACGTCGCCAGAATTATCGTCACCAAAATCTAGGATCGCACATGGAGCAATACCACGGCACCACGATACTGTCGGTGCGCCGCGGGAAGACCGTCGCCATGGGGGGAGACGGCCAGGTCACGCTCGGCAGCATCGTCATCAAGAGCACCGCTCGCAAGGTGCGGCGGCTTTACCAGGACCGCATCCTGGCGGGATTCGCCGGCGGCACGGCCGACGCCTTTACGCTTTTCGAGCGTTTTGAGGCCAAACTGGAGAAGCATCAGGGCAACCTGCTGCGTTCGGCGGTCGAACTCGCCAAGGACTGGCGCAGCGACCGCATGCTGCGCCGGCTCGAGGCCATGCTCTCGGTGGCCGACCGCGATCATTCGCTGATCATCACCGGCAACGGCGATGTGCTGGAACCCGAATTCGGCATCGTCGCCATCGGCTCCGGCGGCGCCTATGCGCAGAGTGCGGCGCGTGCATTACTTGAGAATACCGAACTCGATGTCGGCAATATCGTCACCAAATCACTGGAGATTGCCGGCGATCTCTGCATTTACACCAACCGCAACTTTACCCTGGAGGTGCTCGAATGAGCGACATGACGCCCCAGGAAATCGTCCATGAACTCGACAAGCACATTGTCGGGCAGCATCGCGCCAAAAAGGCCGTCGCCATTGCCCTGCGCAATCGCTGGCGGCGCGCGCGGGTCGGCGAACCGCTTCGACAGGAAATCACGCCCAAGAACATCCTGATGATCGGGCCCACAGGCGTCGGCAAGACCGAAATCGCGCGCCGCCTGGCCCGGCTCGCCAACGCCCCCTTCATCAAGGTGGAAGCAACCAAGTTTACAGAAGTGGGCTATGTCGGCCGCGATGTTGACACGATCGTCCGCGATCTGGTCGAGATCGCCATCAAATCGCAACGCGAACAGGCGATGAAGCGGGTGCGTGCCCGAGCTGAGGATGCCGCCGAGGAGCGGGTACTGGACGCCTTGTTGCCGCCCGCCCGCAATTCGGGTTTTTTCGCCGAAAGCTCGCCGGAAGATGGCGCGACCCGTCAAAAATTCCGCAAGAAATTGCGCGAAGGCGAACTGAATGACAAGGAAATCGACATTGAGGTAGCCACCCCGGCGATGCAGGCGGAAATCTTCGCGCCGCCCGGCATGGAAGAACTGACCAACCAGATTCAGGGGATGTTCCAGAACATGTCCGGCGGCCGCAAGAAGTCGCGCAAGCTGAAGATCTCTGAAGCGTTGAAGCTGCTTGCCGAGGAGGAGGCCGCCAAACTGGTCAACGACGAGGAGGTGAAGCTGGAAGCCGTTCGCAACGTCGAGCAGAACGGCATCGTTTTTCTCGACGAAATCGACAAGATCGCCAGCCGTTCGGACGCGCATGGCGCCGACGTCTCGCGTCAGGGCGTGCAGCGCGACCTGCTGCCACTGGTCGAAGGCACGACGGTGTCGACCAAGTACGGCATGATCCGTACCGATCATGTTCTATTCATCGCTTCCGGCGCCTTTCATCTGGCCAAACCTTCGGATCTGATCCCGGAGTTGCAGGGCCGTTTCCCGATCCGGGTCGAACTCGACTCGCTGTCGGTCGCCGACTTCGAGCGCATCCTGACCCAGACCGATGCCTGCCTCACACGCCAGTACGAAGCCTTGCTGGCAACCGAGGGCGTAACACTGAGCTTCGCCGAGAGCGGCATCCAGCGCCTTGCCGAAACCGCTTTTCAGGTTAACGAGCGCACCGAAAACATCGGAGCCCGCCGGCTGTACACCGTCATGGAACGTTTGCTGGAAGAGATTTCCTTCTCCGCCGGCAAGGGTGGAGCCGAGACCGTGTTGATCGACGCAGCTCACGTCGACGCGCGCCTGGGCGAGCTGGCGGTTAACGAGGACCTTTCGCGCTTCATTCTCTGACGTGCTGCTGCGCATCGTCGAGATCCTCTTCCCGGTCTTCGCCATCATCCTGGCGGGGTATCTCTACGGGCGCCGCCACCGCCCGGAAATGGCGGTCGCCAATCGCCTCAACATGGATGTCTTTGTGCCGGCGCTGGTCTTCGCCACCATGGCGAGCAAGGACTTTGCGCTCACTGCCTACGGCGGATTGGCGCTGACCGCCGCTTGCGTGGTCATCGTACCCGGCCTGCTGGCCTGGCCGCTGGCCAGACATTTGGGCACGCAGCCCAAGACCCTGGTGCCGCCGATGATGTTCAACAATTCGGGCAACATGGGTTTGCCGGTCGCGCTGCTGACCTGGGGCGATACGGCCATGCCGGCCGCGATCGTCATGTTTCTGGTGGCCAACCTGCTGCATTTCACGCTGGGTGCCCGGCTGCTCGACCCCGGCACCCGTCTGCGTGATCTCTGGCGTGTGCCGGTCGTCGCCGCCACTGTGGCCGGACTGGCCGTCAGTCTGACCGGCATCGCGCTGTGGCCGCCCTTGCTGACCGGCATCCGCCTGGTTGGCGACATTTCGATTCCCTTGCTGCTCTTCGCGCTGGGGGTAAGGATGACGGACGTTCGGCTCGGCGACTGGAAGCTGACGCTCACCGGCGCCGCCTTCCGCCCACTCGCAGGAATGCTGGTCGCCACCGCCTGCATCCACTTGTTCGGTCTGGCTGGGCGGGATGCGGCGATGCTGATGGTGTTTGGCGCCCTGCCACCCGCCGTGCTCAATTTTTTGTTCGCCGAACGCTACGGACAGGAACCCGAGCGTGTCGCCCCACTGGTGCTGGTCGGCAATCTTGCTGCCATCCTCTTCCTGCCCGTGGCGCTGGCTATCAGTCTTTAGACATCAGCCGCGAGAAGGCGCGGGCGTTATCGATGACCGCGCCGAGGAAATCGCACAGATTCGCCGCCAACTTGGTCTGGTCGCTGTTCATCGCATGTTTGCGGCGCAAGCTGCCCAGCCACATCAGACCGATGGATTCACCCATCTTGCTAATCGGAAAAAGCCCGAACGAAAGCAAACCTTGCAGAATATCGAGGTTGGCCTTGTCCTTGCCAGACATTTTCATGCCGAGAATGGACGGAATATCGCCGAAGAAAAGCGACTGGTTGTGCGCGAAAGCCTTGCCCGAGGCGCCTTCTGGCGTATCCAGCAGGTAGCGGACCTCCCGACAATGGGCATACCATTGATCGGCCCAGGGCACCTGGACGCCGTCGGCCAGTCGCGTCGACACGCAACGCAACACGCCGCCTTCCGCGACCAGGATGCCCACCAGATCGAGATCGAACCGGCGCAGGAATTCGTTTTCGATGCGTTGGTAAAGCTGCGCTTCAGCGGTCATCACGCTGCTCATATCGGCCACGAAGTGCAGCAGCGACTCGGTTTCGGCCTCCCGGTAGCGGATCGATTCGCTGCGCGCCTCCCACGACGCAATGCTCTGGTGCAAACGCAGCAAGGCCGCAGCCTCTTCGATCACACGCGTCAGGCGTCGCAAAACCGAAGGCGCCAGCGAGCTGCGTTGCGAGAAGCACATCAAGGTGCCGATCGGCCGTCCGCCGCTGCCGCTGACCTGAATCGGCAAGATGACCATGTGGCGCATGTTCCAGGTCTCGAAGGCTTCGCGCGTGGCCACCGGAAAATCGCCCAGATTGTTGACCGTCACACCCGCCGGCACGCGACTGTCGAACACCTGTGCGCTGGCATTGTCGCCCTCCGCGGAAATAGTGGTCCGGGAGAAGGTTTCCTCGATGGCTGCCAGGCTGGGCGGCAGATGCACGCGCACGCAGGCCAGGCTGTGATGGGCGGGCTGGTAGAGATTGATGGAATAGCCGTCGATTTCGAGGTATTGCCGCAGGAGGGCCTCGAAGGCATCCAGGCAGGCATTGATGTCGCGGGCTTCGCGCAAGACAAGCAGGCCGCGCTCCTCGGCTGTGCTCAATCGCCCTGCGTTGTCCATGAATCCCGCCTTGGTTGCCGTCGAAAGGGGCATAGCTATATTTCCGCGCGATGAATCGATCGATGTTTGCCACTCTCGCCCTGCACACCGAATTTGCATACTAGGGTAAACCCTGAGTACTGCGGTCAGCGCATGCGCAGAAGCCGGTTCTCGATCAGCGAATATACCGCAGGCACGACCACCAGCGTCAGGAGCGTGGAGGACACCATACCGCCGATCACGGCGATCGCCAGCGGCTGATTGGTTTCCGAGCCAGCGCCAAAACCAAGCGCCGAAGGCGTCAGCGCAAGGATGACCGTCGCTGAGGTCATCAGCACCGGTCGCATGCGGATCGGGCAAGCATCGGTCAGGGCGGCATCGACGCCCAACCCGCCGGCTCGTCGCTGGTTGGTAAGGTCAACAAGCAGAATGGAATTCTTGGCGACCAGGCCGATCAGCAATACCAGACCGATCATCGAATAGATGTTGAGTGTCTGCCCTGTGGCCCATAACGACACGACGCCGCCAATGATGGCCAGCGGCTGGGCGAGCATGACGATGGCCGGTTGCAGAAACGAGTTGAACTGGCTGGCCAGCACCATGTAGAGCAACACCAGCGCCAGTACAAAAGCGAAGGCCATGTAGGTCACGGTCTTGCCGAATTCTTCGGCCTGGCCGATCAGCTTGATCTGGTAGCCGGTCGGCAGATCGGCGCCCGCCTCTTTGACCAGCTTGACGGCATCGCCCAGCGGAATCGTGGGGGTCACGAAAAAGGTGGCCGAGTATTGCAGATCGAAGCGACCGATCACCGCGGGTCCCAGCGTTTCCTTGAAACTGGCGACGGAATCGAGCCGCACCAGCTTGCCGTCGCGCGACCGCAGGAAAATCTTGGCAAGATCACTCGCTTGCGTGAACTCGCCCTCCTGCCCCTTGACGCGAATGTCGTAGCGCTGGCCGTCACCGGGTTCGTCGTTGTACTTGGCAATGTCGATGCCGCCCGTCAGCATGTTGACGGCCAGCGCAACGTCTGCGGTCGAGAGGTTGGCGCTCGCCGTCCGCAAACGGTCGGGTTCGAAGACCAGTTGCGGCAGGTCGAGTTGCAGGTCGGTGTCGATGCGGCCCAGTTCGGGCAGCGCCGAGAGCTTTTGTTGCAAGGCCTTGGACAATCGTCCGACCTCCGCCAGATTTTCGCCGGCCAGCACAAACTGGAGCGGCTCCCCGCGTTGCCCTTGCACCATCGGATAGGGCGCCGCAAAGACGCGCGCGCCGGGAATTTCGGCCAGTTCGCCGCGAAGGATCGGCAGCAACTCCTGCTGCGTGACCTTGCGCGCATCGCGCGGCAGCATGCGCGCCACGACCGTGCCCTGATTGACCTGGCCGGCGCTGCCCAGACCGATCAACGCGAATTCTGTAAAGACTTCGGGGTGCTTTTTCAGCACCGCCTCGACCATGCGCAGGCGGGAATCGGTGTAATCGATGGAAGAACCCAGTGGTGTCCGCAAATAGACCAGAAAACGCCCTTCGTCCTGATCCGGCGCGAATGCCTTGCCGGTGTGGCTGAAGAAGAAACCGCTGGAGGCGACGACCAGCGCCGTCAGCAGCACCACCTGCCAGCGGTGTGCCAAGGCCCACGCGAGCGAGCGCCGGTACTGGTTGTCCAGCCGGTTGAAGAGCGCTTCGATGGCGCGATACAGGCGACCGTGATGCTGTCCTTTTTCGGTAACGCGCAAGTAGCGGGAACAGAGCATCGGCGTCAGGGTCAGCGAAACGAACAGCGACACCAGCACGCCAAAGGTGACGACGACGGCAAACGAGCGGAAAAACTGACCGATGATGCCGTTCATGAAAATGACCGGGGCAAAGATACAGACCAGCGACAGCGAGGCGGCAAACACCGCGAACACAACCTCCTGCGACCCGTTGATCGCCGCCGACACCGGGTCGGGATCAAGTTCTTCGCGGTGGCGGAAAATGTTTTCAAGCACCACAATGGCATCGTCGACCACCACCCCGATCAGCAGCAGCAAGGCCAGCAGCGTCAGCGAGTTGAGTGTGAAGCCAAAGAAATAGATGACCGCGATGGCCCCCATCAACGAAATGGGAATGGCCGCCGAAACGATCAGCGTCGAACGCACCGAGCGGAGGAAGAACCAGACCACCAGGGCCGCCAGCAGCGTGCCTTCGACCAGATGCTCCTTCAGCGAATTGACGATCTCTAGAATGAATACCGCGTCGTTGGAGACCACGTGCAACTGCATGCCGGGCGGCAGTTGTGGGATCAGTTCCTTATCCAGCTTCTCCTTGACGCGATCGACAATGGCCACGGTATTGGCATTGGTGATCTTGACCACGCCCAGGCCCACGGTGGTCTGCCCGTTGAAACGCGCCAACTGGCGGTTGTCGGTAAGTCCGTCCTCGACCTCGGCGATGTCCTGCAAGCGGATGGGCGCGCCGCCGCGCCAGGCCACGACCATTTCCCGAAGGTCGGCGACGCTGTGGAATTCGAGATCCAGCTTGACCAGGCTCTCCGTCGTCTGGCCGACCACGAAACCGCCCGCCATCTGGATGTGCTCTCGGTTGAACGCATCGGCCACATCCTGTGCGGTGATGCTGTGTGCGGTCATGCGCGCGGGCAGCAGATTGGCGCGTATGGTGCGGTCGCGGCGTCCGCCGAGGCGAACCTCGCCAACACCGTCGATGGTTTCCAGCCGCTTTTTCAAGGTGTTGATGGCGTACTGGTTCAACTGCTGCTGCGTGCGGTCGCCCTGCAAGGCCAGCCAGATGATCGGCTGTGCGTTGGTCTCCACCTTGGCGACAATGGGCGGATCGACATCCTTCGGCAGTCGCCGCAACACCTGATTGACCTTGGCCTGCACCTCGTTGAAGGCGACATCGACCTTCTTCTCCAGCCCGAAAGTGATCGCCACCACCGACACGCCCGGCGACGAGGTCGATTGGATGTGCTCGATGCCCGGCGTGGAATTGACCGAACTTTCGATGATGTTGGTAATGGACGAATCGACGATATCCGGGTTCGCACCCTTCAGCGTCGTGCTGACCGAAATGACCGGAAACTCGATATACGGGTAGCGGTCCATGCCGATGCGTCCGTAGCTGATGATGCCAAACAGCACCAGCACCGCGTTCAACATCCACGCCAGCACATGCCGGCGGATCGACAACTCGGGCAGCGTCATTGCGCGGCGGGCTTGCCGCCCGCATCCCGGACGGCCACTGCGGCGCCGTCGGTGAGAAATCCGGCGCCGTCCAGCGCCACCGTTTCACCGACTTTGACGCCCTTGACGATCTCCACCCAACCGCGCTGTTTGCCGCCGACCTCGACGGCGCGCTGCTCGGCCTTGCCCTCTTTCACGACATAGACCACCCGCCCGGCCGGCCGCAACACCAGCGATTGTTCGGGCACGACTACGGCGCTTTCCCGTCGCCCGGTCACGACATCGGCATTGACCGAAGCCCCGCCCCGTAAACCGCTGTTCGCCGGCAAGCGTGCGATGGCGATGACCGCACGCGCCGTCTCGCTGACCGTGGGGCGAATGTCTTCAATGACGCCGTCCAGCTTGCCGCCCGGCAGCAAGGGACTGGTCAGATGAACCGCCTGACCGCGCTGCAAGCGCGGCAAGGTGCTCTCGGGAAACGGCAGGTTGGCGCGCAATTCAGAATTGGCCACCAGCCGGAACATCGGATCGCCGAGTTTGACGTAATCGCCGGGCGCCACCCATTGTTCCTCAATCACGCCGTCGAATGGCGCCAACACCCGGGTCTTGTCCATATTGGCGGCAGAAAGGCCGCTCCGCGCCGTGGCCGCCGCCCATTGGTTCTTCAGCGCATCGCGCTGGGCGACGGCATCGTCCAGCGCATTGCGCGAAATGAACTGTTTCTGCACCAACTCGGTCTGCCGCGCCACCAGGCGCTCCTGCTGCGCCAGCAGGCTTGCCAGACGAGCGGCCTCGCCGCGGTCGGCCGCCGCCAGTTGCCCCGTATCCGACGCATCCAGACGGGCCAGCAACTGGCCCTTGCGCACTTTCTGTCCGGCGCGCACGCCGACTTCGACAATCTTGCCGGGCACTTCGGCGGCGACCTTGGGATCGTTGATCGCCTCGACGCTGCCCAGCGTGTGTTCTTCCAGCTCCAGCGATCGCGCCTCGGCAACCGTCACGGTGATCAGCGTCGGCGGCGGCCCTTTGCGCTCGGCCGGCTTGTCGCCGCCACACGCCGCCAGCAGGGCGGCCAGCAGACAGGGTAGCAGTCTCATTCCGGCAACACCGCCTCGCCGGACAGAAGATCGTCTATCGTCTCGCGGCGGCGGATCAGATGCATCCGGTCGCCGTCGACCATCACCTCGGCGGCGCGCGGCCGGGTGTTGTAGTTCGACGCCATGGTCATGCCGTAGGCGCCGGCGGACATCACCGCCAGCAGGTCTCCCGCCGCTACCGCCAGGGGTCTTTGCAAACCCAGGAAATCGCCGCTCTCGCAGACCGGCCCGACCACGTCGTAGGCTTCCGGCGCGCCGGGGCGCGGCCGCACCGGCACGATGTCGTGCCAGGCTTCGTAAAGCGCCGGCCGGATGAGGTCGTTCATGGCGGCGTCGATAATGGCGAAGCGCTTTTCTTCGCCCACTTTCAGGTATTCGATGCGTGTCAGCAGCAGGCCGGCATTGCCCACCAGCCGCCGCCCCGGCTCGACGACGATGCGCAGACCGCGTCCCGCCGCGCGGTCGAGCAGCGGTGTCAGGTAATCGGCCACATGTGGCTGAGGGTCGCCAGCCCGGTAGCGGATGCCCAGTCCGCCACCGAGATCGAGGTGATGGATGGCGATCCCGTCGGCGGCAAGTTGATCGATCAGCAGCAGCAGCCGATCCTGCGCCTCGGCAAACGGCGAGGGATCGAGCAGTTGCGAGCCGATGTGGCAGTCGATGCCGGTGATTTCCAGACCGGGCAGCGACGCGGCGCGCCGATACAGGTTGCGCGCATCGTCATAAGCGACGCCGAATTTGTTGTCGCGCAAGCCGGTTGAGATGTAGGGATGTGTCCGCGCATCGACGTCGGGATTGACGCGCAAACTGATCGGCGCACGCTTGCCCAGGCTGAGGGCCACCTCGTTGAGCCGTTCGATTTCCGGTGCCGATTCGACGTTGAAACAATGGATGCCGGTCGTCAGCGCGAGCCGCATTTCATCCGTGCTCTTGCCAACGCCGGAAAAGACAACCTTTTGCGGGTCGGCGCCCGCGGCCAGGGCGCGCCGCAGTTCGCCGCCCGAAACGATGTCGAAGCCCGCTCCAAGGCGTGCGAAGAGATTGAGAATAGCCAGATTCGAGTTGGCCTTGACGGCGTAGCAGACCAGCGCGTCACGCCCCGCCGGATGCTCGGCAAGGGCAGCCTGGTACTCGAGCAGCGCCGACGTCAGCGCTTGCCGCGAATAGACATACGCTGGCGTACCAAAGCGCTCGGCGACGGCGGACAACGGCACCGCCTCGGCGTGCAATTCGCCGTCCATTTCTATGAAGGGATTCATCGGGGGATTTCCGGTTGCGTGCTAACATCCCTGACCGGTTCCACCGGGCCGGGTTTGCCGCCCAGCACGGGCGGTGTCGGCGGACCTGGCGGCAGGACGAGGGTGCCTCGCGTGCCACAGGCCGCCAGAAGCGTGGCGATCAACAGCACAATCGTGATGGGACGTGGGTGTTTCATGGTTTCGGGATGGTAGCACAGCATGGATGACAAGTTTTTCGCGGAACACGCCGCCGCGACGCTCGCGGCGATTGAATCGGCACTCGAATCGGCGATCGAACTGCACGGGGCCGATCTCGACTTTGAATGCCAGCCGGGCGGCATCTTGCAGATCGAATTCGCCGACGACAGCCAGATCGTTATCAACAGTCATCGCGTCGCGCAGGAAATCTGGGTGGCCGCCCGGGCGGGCGGCTTTCATTTTCGCTTTCGGGAAGGGCGTTGGGAGGACACTCGCGACGGCGAAGAACTCTTCGCCAAACTGACCCGCCTGCTCAGCGAACAGGCAGGTCAGCCGATCTCTTTGCCCACCGCTTAGGCGCGCCGCCTCAGTCGGAGGGCGGCTTGTCGAGTTCGGGCTTGGGCGGCGGCGTATCGCTGGCGGCGGCCTGCTCCTCTTCCTCGGTCGGCAGTTTGCCGACGTTTTCGGTGTAGATGTAGTCCTTGCCGACCGGGGTCAGGCCCTCGGGCGCCTTGGGCAACATGATGGGCACGCCCTTGAGGGCCTTGCCCATGTAGCCGACCCAGATTGGCAGAGCGGCCACACCGCCGGTTTCCTTGTCTCCCAGTTTCTTCGGCTGATCGAAGCCGATCCAGGCGCAGCCGGTTACGGTGGCCTGATAGCCGCAGAACCACGCGTCGACGTATTCGTTGGTCGTCCCGGTTTTGCCCGCCAGATCTTGACGCTTGAGTTGCACAGAAGCCCGGGCAGCGGTACCGAAGATCGTCACATCGCGCAGCATCGAATCCATCAGAAAGGCGTTGCGCGGATCAATGACCCGCAACGCCTCATCATTGACTGGCGTCGGCTGGGCGGCCGCCAGTACTTGATTGTTGTCGTCGCGGATGTCACGCACGATGAAGGGCTGGACGCGGTATCCCCCGTTGGCGAATACCGAATAGGCGGTCACCATCTGCCACGGCGTCACGGAACCCGCTCCCAGCGCCATGGTCAGGTATGGCGGATGCTTGTCCGCGTCGAAACCAAAGCGCGTCGCGTAATCCTGAGCGTACTGCGGAGTGATGGCCTGGAGAATACGGATCGACACCATGTTCTTGGATTTCGCCAGGGCCGTACGCATCTTCATCGGCCCCTCGTACTTGCCGTCGTAGTTGTGCGGCGTCCAAGCCGTGCCACCTGTGAGGCTGCCGGGCACGGTAATCGGTTCGTCCGGGATCACGCTGCCGGGATGAAAACCCTTTTCCAGCGACGCGGAATAAATAAAAGGTTTGAAGCTCGATCCCGGCTGACGCCAAGCTTGCGTCGCATGGTTGAACTTGTTGCGGTTGAAATCGAAACCACCGACCAGTGCGCGCACGGCGCCGGTTTGCGGGTCGATGGCCACGAACGCGGATTCGACTTCCGGCAACTGCGCGATCTGCCATTGGCCCTTTTCATCCTTCTGTACGCGCACAATCGCGCCGCGTTTGAGCCGCTTGTTTGGAGGCGCCTTGTCATCGAGCATCCGCGCCGCCCATTTCAGCGCATCGCCGGACAGGGTGAGAATCTCCCCGCCCGCCTTGGCAACCCGCACCTGCCGGGTGTCGGCAGACAGCACCACCGCTGGCAGCAAGTCACCTGCCTCGGGGAATTCTCCCAAAGCCTCCTCGATATCTTCATCCTGATCCGAAGTGATGTCGGTCATGTCGACGTAGGCCTCGGCACCCCGGTAGCCGTGGCGACGGTCGTAGTCCATCACACCTTTGCGCAGGCTCTGGTACGCGGCGATCTGCTCGTCCTGGCGGATCGTGGTCATCACCTTCAGGCCGCGAGTGTAAACATCGTCCGGAAAGCGCTCGGCTGCAATCTGCCGGGCCATTTCGGCAATGTACTCGGCGTGGCCGCCAAAACTCACCAGATCGCGCTTGACAGTCAACGTCTCCTTCGTTGCGGCTTCGTGCTGCTGATCGTTGATGAATCCCAGTTCGAGCATGCGACGCAGCACGTATTGCTGGCGCAACCGCGCCCGCTTGGGATTGACCACCGGATTGAAGGATGAGGGCGCCTTCGGCAGCCCCGCCAGCATCGCAGCTTCGGCAACCGAGATATGAGCCAGCGGCTTGCCGAAATAGATTTGCGCCGCCGCCGCGAAACCATAGGCACGCTGCCCCAGAAAAATCTGGTTCATGTACAACTCAAGAATCTGGTCCTTGCTCAGGTTGTTCTCGATCTTGAAGGACAGCAGGATTTCATAAAGCTTGCGCCGATAGGTCTTTTCCGAGGACAGGAAAAAGTTGCGCGCCACCTGCTGGGTGATGGTCGAGGCGCCCTGCTTTTTACCGCCGCCAACGGTGTTCATGACAGCAGCCCGCAACACGCCCATGACGTCAATACCCGCATGCTGGTAAAAGCGTTCGTCCTCGGCAGCCAAAATAGCCTGTTTCATCAGCGGCGGAATGTCCTGGATCTTGACAACCTCGCGACGCTCCTCGCCAAACTCGCCGATCAGCCGCCCTTCTTCGGAATAGATGCGCAGTGGGATCTTGGGACGATAGTCGGTCAGTGCCTCTAGCGATGGCAGGTTGGGATACAGCAGAATGAAGGCAATCAGAATAACCGCCAGACCGGCGGCCAACAGGCCCAATACCACGACAAGTGGATAAAGAACGAGGCGTTTCGCCCAGTGCAGAGTCGTCAAGTTGCGGTCCCCGATTAGCGTTGCGCGGATTATACGCTGAACCGCGAATCCCCCGAAAAACCGCTTTACATGACTAGGGGTTGTTGCTAGCATCTAACGTGAATTATTGGTTTCTCGCCTAAACTCGCAATTTGTAAGGATTTTTAGGGGGCCGAATGCAACTCGACCTGTCGATTTTCAGCGCCAAGGCGCGCCCGCTGCTCGGCCTCGACATCAGCTCCTCCGCCGTCAAGATGGTCGAGATGACCGTCGCCGGCAAGGACGGTTATCGCGTCGAACGCTATGCCATCGAAGTGCTCCCGAAGGACGCAGTCTCCGACGGCAATGTGGTCAACATGGAAGGCGTGGTCGATTGCATCAAGCGCGCCTGGAAGAAAATGTCGACCTCCACGCGCAATGTCGCCATGGCCTTGCCCGCTTCTGCGGTCATCACTAAGAAGATCATCGTCCCCGCTGGGTTACGCGAGGAAGAACTTGAGGTGCAGGTCGAATCGGAGGCAAATCAGTACATTCCGTTCTCGATCGACGAAGTCAATCTGGATTTCCAGGTCATCGGACCCGCTCCATCAGTTCCGGACGAAATCGAGGTAATGATCGCCGCCTCGAAGAAGGAACGGGTGCAGGATCGCGTCGCGGTCGCCGAGGCAGCGGGCCTCAATGCCGTGATCGTCGATGTCGAATCGCTGGCGGCACTGGCCGCTTTTGAATTGATCGAAAAGCAGTTACCGGAAGGCGGGCGCAACCAGATCGTCGCGCTGATCGATGCCGGGTCAAGCGTCATGAATGTCACCATGCTGCGCAATGGCCAGCAGCTCTACACCCGCGAACAGGCGTTCGGCGGCGGCCAGCTGACGCAGGACATCATGCGCCACTACGGCATGTCCTTTGAAGAGGCAGAATCGGCCAAACGCGCCGGCAACCTGCCCGAAGGCTACGAAACCGAGTTGCAGATTCCGTTCATGGAGAACCTGGCTCTCGAGATTTCCCGTGCGCTTCAGTTCTTCTTTACTTCGACTCAATACAATCAGGTCGACCACATCGTTCTGGCGGGCGGCTGCGCTGTCATGCCGGGAATCGACGAAATCGTGGCT
The DNA here is from genome assembly GCA_002337055.1 of Betaproteobacteria bacterium UBA1934. Taxonomy (GTDB): domain Bacteria; phylum Pseudomonadota; class Gammaproteobacteria; order Burkholderiales; family Rhodocyclaceae; genus UBA1934. The sequence goes on from DDFG01000005.1 coordinate 396,324, forward strand.
ACGCGGACGCAGGTCAACACGGTCTTTGCCAATCCTTTTGCCAACATGACGCTTTCCGACCGCATCCGGGCCAAGAGCCTGGCTGCCGACTCTTCGGCACTGATGGTGGCCTGCGGACTCGCTCTGAGGAGGTTTGATCCGTCATGATCCGTATCAATCTTCTTCCCTACCGCGAAACTGCCAAAAAGGCCAAGCGTCAGCAGTTCTTTGCAACCGCCGGCCTGGTCGCCATTCTCGGCGCGCTGATCGTGTTCTTCGGCTTCACCCTGATTGAAGGCTACATCAGCAGCCAGGAAAGCAAGAACGAGTTTCTCAAGAAAGAAATCGCCGCGCTCGACAAGCAGATCGAAGAGATCAAGCGACTCAAGGAACAAACCGCTGCCCTGCTGGCGCGTAAACAGATCATCGAATCCTTGCAGCGCGATCGCAGTGATACCGTATACCTGTTGATGGAACTGACCCGACAGATTCCGGAAGGTATCTATCTGAAGTCGGTGAAACAGGATGGCCTGAAGATCAATCTGACCGGCTACGCCCAGTCCAATGCACGGGTGTCGACCCTGTTGCGTAATATCGATAATTCGCCGTGGCTGGAACGCCCACAGCTGATCGAAATTCGCGCGACCACCGTCGCCAACCGGCGCCTGAACGAGTTCGTGCTCGACGTGATGCTGAAGCGGCAAAAGACCGACGAGCCTACCAAGGCTCCGCGGAAGGAGGCCAAATGAAATCTGCCCCCAAGCTGAAGGCGCTGCCGAAAATCGATTTCGGGTCGGTGATCGATGATTTCAAGCATCTCAACCCCAACGATGTCGGCACTTGGCCCGTCCTGCCCAGAGCGCTTGCCCTGATTCTGTTGCTCATTCTTATCATTTTCGCGGGCTGGTGGTTCCTTTGGAGCAATCAGCTCGATTCACTCGATGCCAAGCAAAAAGAAGAAGAAAAACTCAAGCAGGATTTCCTTGATCGGAAAAAACAAGCCATCAATCTTGATCTTTATAAACAGCAACTAAACGAGATTGACCAGACCTTTGGCGCCCTGTTGAAGCAGTTGCCCAATAAATCTGAGATGGAAGCGCTGTTAACTGAAATCAACCAGTCCGGCTTGGGACGCGGTTTGCAATTCGAACTGTTCAAGCCGGGCCAGGAACAGGCCAAGGAGTTCTACGCCGAATTGCCGATCACCGTGAAAGTGACCGGCGGCTACCACGACATCGGCGCATTCGCCTCCGACATCGCAAAACTACCGCGCATCGTTACGCTCAACAACCTGGCACTGTCTCCCACTGCCACTGGCCGATTGACGCTGGACGCGACGACCAAGACCTTCCGCTACCTTGACGAGGAAGAAGTGGCCAAGCAGAAGCAAGCCGCCAAACAGGGAGCGAAGCAGTGAGACATCTCTATCCTATCGCCCTGTGCGTTGCCCTAGTCGCGTGCGGAAACGAAGAGCACGAAGACTTGCGCAACTGGATGCACGAAAACACCAAGGACCTCAAGGGTAACGTGCCGAAGCTGCCACCGGTGATCCCCTATCAGCCGGTTCCCTATGTGACCGACACGCTGATGGATCCTTTTAATGCCGCCAAGATCGAGCCGGAATCGAAGCGTGGAGGCAGTGGTACAGGCAAGGCGGGAGCACTCCAGCCCAATTTCGAAGCGCGCGACCTGCGCAACAGCCTGCTCGAGAAATATCCGCTCGAATCCCTGAAGATGATCGGCTACCTAAATGTGGGTAAGCAGCCGTTGGCAGTCATTCAGGTCGAACAACATGTTAAGCAGGTGAAAATCGGCGATTACATCGGTCAGGATTTTGGCATCGTCACGCAAATCACCGAGCAGGAAGTGACCCTGCGCGAACTTATCCAAGACTCGGCGGGCGATTGGTCCGAGCGGACCAGCACCCTGCAAATGCAGGCCAAGGAGGGAAGCAAGAAATGAAATCGGTCAAATACATCCTCGCCCTGATCGCCGCCTCGGGCGTACTCATCCTTCCGAATGCCTGGTCGCAAACACCGACGGCACCACTGAATGCCATCGAATCCTTACAGTATTCACAGCAAGGTGGCGAAACGCTGGTCAAAATCCAGTTAAAAGACACACTCACCGCAGCCCCCAACGGATTTGTCGTCTCGAACCCTGCTCGCGTGGCACTCGACTTTCCGGCCACCGCGAACGGGTTGGGCAAGAACACCGACATCATCAACCAGGGCGATCTCTCCAGCATCAATATCGTCCAGGTAGGTGATCGCACGCGCCTGGTGCTCAATTTGCTACGTCCGCTGGCGTACACGACCCGGATTGAAGGCAAGGAATTACTGGTTACGTTGAAGTCCGCAAGCGTCGCTGCCGTAAGCGCGCCGGTCGCGACACGTTTTGTTGAAGAAAGCGTCACCGGCAAGAAACACAACATCCGCGACATCGCCTTCCGTCGCGGCAAAGAAGGCGAGGGCCGCGTTGTCGTCGACCTCTCCGATGCCGGCACCGGCATCGATATTCGTCAGCAGGGCGCCGTGCTGGTCGTCGACTTCCTGAAAACCAGTGTGCCAGAAAATCTCCGCCGCCGACTGGATGTTACCGACTTCGCGACCCCCATCACCGGCGTTACGACTGCGATGCAAGGCGACAATGTCCGCATGACGATTACTCCCAAGGGGCTTTGGGAACACAACGCCTATCAGACAGACAACCAGTTCGTGGTCGAGGTTCGGCCCGTGATCGAAAACCCGAACAAACTGGTGCAAGGCACGCGTCTGGGGTATCAGGGGCCGCGTGTCAGCATCAACTACCAGAATGGCGAAATTCGCGCCCTGCTCCGCCTGATGGCGGAAGAACTGGGCCTCAACGCCGTCATCAGCGAAACCGTGACCGGCACAACCACATTGGTGCTGAAGGATGTCCCGGCCGATCAGGTCATCGACCTGATCTTCAAGCAAAAGGGTCTGGACATGCGCAAGAACGGCAACGTGCTGCTGATTGCGCCGCGCGACGAACTGTCGCAACGTGAAAAACTGGAATTCGAGGCCCAACAACAGATCAGCGAACTCGAACCGGTGCGCATGGAGGGCATTGTCCTCAATTACCAGAAAGCTGCCGAACTGGCCAAACTCCTCAGTGGGCAGGGTGCGCCGGGTTCGCCGCGCATGCTGTCGAAGCGGGGTAGCGTCACCGCCGACACGGTCACCAACACCTTGTTCGTGAACGACATTCCCTCCAAACTGGACGAAATCCGCAAATTCACCCGCGCCATTGACGTGGGCAGCAAGCAAGTGCTGATCGAAGCGCGTGTCGTCGAAGCCTCGGACAGTTTCAACAAGGACATCGGCGTTCGCATGACCTTCCTCAACCAGGCGATCAGCGGACTTGGCAAGAGCGGCGTCTATCTGGGCGGCGGTCAGTACGGCGTTGGCACTCGCAGCTCATCTGGTTCCATCGATGCGGCCGGCAATGCCACCGTGACCAGTTCATTCGTCCCGCCGGTGCAATCCAGCCCGCAAACCGCCATGGTGAATCTGCCCTCCTTCAGCAATTCGGGTGGCGCCTTCTCGTTCTCTTTGTTCAACAGTTCTCTCACCAAGATCCTGAATGTCGAACTGGCTGCACTCGAAAGTGATGGCAAGGGCAAGGTGATTTCGAGTCCGCGCGTCGTCACCGCCAACAACGTTCAGGCCACCATCGAGGACGGCACCGAGATTCCGTATGTCACCCCGGCCTCAGGCAACAACCCCGCTTCTGTCAGTTTCAAGAATGCCAAACTATCACTGAAGACCACCCCCCAGATCACGCCGGAAGGCCGTGTCCGCATGAAGCTCGAAGTCACCAAGGACGAACCGGATTGGACACGCCAAATCCAGGGTAACCCGCCGATCAAGACCTCGAAGGTCGAAACCGATGTCGTAGTCGAAAATGGTGGCACGGTTGTCATCGGCGGCGTGTTCACAATGACCTCGTCAGGCACTAACGAACGGGTGCCGCTGCTCGGAGACATTCCCTTGCTCGGAAATCTGTTCAAGGTTCGCCATCAAGAAAACACGCGCCGCGAGTTGCTGATCTTCATTACGCCACGTGTCCTGGATGAAAAACTAGAACTTCGCTGACAAGCGACGCCGCATCCTCCAAGCCGGCAACCGCCGGCTTTTTTGTTGTTATGCGGGCATCGGATAGAATCTGGTCATGAGTGACGCACCGAACATCTACCTCGTCGGGCTGATGGGCGCCGGCAAGACCACCATCGGCAAGCAACTTGCACGCAAGAGCGGGCGTCGTTTCGTCGATTCCGACCAGGACATCGAGGCACGGACCGGGGTCCGGATTCCGACGATTTTCGAAATCGAAGGCGAAACCGGCTTTCGGCTGCGCGAAGCGCAAGTCATTGCCCAACTGTGCCGCGAGGAGCACCTGGTCATGGCCACTGGCGGTGGCGCCGTTCTCAACGCCCAGTCGCGGCAGTTAATGCGTGAAACCGGCTGGGTAGTGTATTTGAATGTGCCGCCACGCCAACTCTTCGAACGAACACGGCACGACCGTTCGCGCCCTTTGCTTCAGGTCGAGAACCCGCAAAGGAGGCTCGAGGAACTGCATGCCGCGCGCGACCCGCTGTATCGCGAAGTCGCCCATCTGGTCGTCGATGGGCATCACATGCACGCCAACATGCTGGTGCAGTTCATTCTTCAGGAATACGCCAAGTTATGCGCCAAACGATGCGAACATTGAACGTCGCTCTCGCGGATCGAGCCTATCCGATTCAAATCGGTTCCGGTTTGTTGCGACAACCCGAACTGCTGACACCTCATCTGCGGCAACCTCGCGCGCTGGTCGTCACCAACACTACGGTGGGACCACTTTACCTTGGTACGCTGACAAATACCCTGACAGCCACCAAAATAGACCATCAGGTGGCCACACTACCCGATGGCGAACAATTCAAAAACTGGGCAACTCTCAACCTGATCTTCGATGCCTTGCTAAAGCATCATTGCGAACGCCATACCACCCTCATTGCCCTGGGCGGTGGCGTGGTGGGCGACATGGGCGGATTCGCGGCAGCCTGCTACCAGCGTGGCATGCCCTTTATCCAGGTGCCCACCACCTTGCTTGCGCAGGTCGATTCCTCGGTCGGCGGCAAGACGGCCATCAACCATCCAGCCGGCAAGAACATGATCGGCGCCTTCTACCAGCCGCGCCTAGTGCTTGCCGATATCGACACTCTCAATACGCTGCCGGATCGCGAATTGCGCGCAGGTCTTGCCGAAGTCATCAAGTACGGTCTGATTCGAGATCCTGAGTTCTTCGCATGGTTGGAAGACCATATCGAGGCATTGCTCGCCCGCGATCCTGCTGCCCTGACGCTGGCTATCGAACGCTCCTGCGCCATCAAGGCGGAAATCGTCGCTGCCGACGAACGCGAAACAGGCGAACGCGCCCTGCTGAACCTCGGCCATACCTTTGGCCACGCAATTGAAACAGGAATGGGATACGGCACATGGCTGCACGGCGAAGCCGTCGCCGCGGGCACTCTCATGGCCTGCGCCCTCTCTGCCTTGCTAGGTCGCCTCACCATTGCCGACGTGAAGCGCGTGGAATCGCTGTTCGCTCGGGCCGGTCTACCGACTCACGGCCCGGCAAGTCTGGATAGCGCCGTTTATCTTGAACTGATGCAGCACGACAAGAAGGTGCAGGACGGCAAATTGCGCCTGATCCTGCTCGACGCCATCGGACGAGGCGTCGTTGACGACAGCGCCACCCCCGCCGACATTGCAGCGGCGATCTCGCAAAGGGCGCGGACCTAAAGCGTTCAATCAGCATTGCCTGTTTGACATTATCGGCGTCTTGTAACAAGCCGATTCAATCGTTACACTTTAAGGTCGCCCCAAGGAAACTTGAAGCCCGCCCCCCGCTGGCTTTCCGGGTTGTCGCCGCTCATTTTTTGAAGGATTCCAGCGTGTCCGAATCGATAATCCCCCAGCAGCAAGGTCTGTACGACCCCTCCCAGGAGCACGATGCCTGTGGCGTCGGCTTTGTCGCTCATCTGAAGGGCCAAAAGAGCCATGAAATCGTCGAGCAGGGTCTGTTGATTCTGAAAAACCTCGACCACCGAGGCGCCGTCGGCGCCGACCCTCTGCAGGGCGATGGCGCCGGCATTTTGATTCAGATGCCTGACCCGCTGTATCGCGACGAAATGGCAAAATTGGGCGTTACTCTCCCGCCAGTCGGCGAATACGGTGTCGGCATGGTTTTTCTGCCCACCGAGGCAGCCTCCCGCCATGCCTGCGTCGAGGAGATCGAACGTTCGATCAAGGCTGAAGGGCTGGTCCTGCTTGGCTGGCGCGAAGTGCCGGTCAACCGTCAAATGCCTATGTCGCCGGCGGTCAAAGCGACCGAACCGGTGATCCGGCAAGTCTTTATTGGGCGCAGCCCGGACATTTTTGTCACGGATGCGCTCGAGCGCAAGCTCTACATTGTCCGCCGGCGCTCCGGCAACGCCATCAAAAGCCTCAAGCTCAAACATGGCAAGCAGTTCTATGTGCCGTCGATGTCGGCGCGCACCGTTAACTACAAGGGGCAACTCTTAGCCACGCAGGTCGGCGAATACTATACGGATTTGCAAGATCCGCGCTGCATCTCAGCTCTCGCACTGGTGCATCAACGTTTCTCGACCAACACGTTCCCGACCTGGGACCTGGCGCATCCTTTCCGCCTCATTGCCCATAATGGCGAAATCAACACGCTGCGCGGCAATGTCAACTGGTTCAAGGCGCGCGAACAAGCCATTTCGTCACCCATCCTCGGCGACGACCTGAAAAAAGTGTGGCCGCTGCATTACCCCGGCCAGTCCGACTCCGCCTCTTTCGACAATGCACTCGAGCTGCTGGTCATGGGGGGCTACCCGCTGGCGCACGCCGTCATGCTGATGATTCCCGAAGCGTGGGAAAAACACACGCTGATGGACGAACACCGGCGCGCTTTCTACGAATATCATGCCGCGATGATGGAACCCTGGGACGGCCCCGCCGCAGTCGCCTTCACCGATGGTCGCCAGATTGGCGCCACGCTCGACCGCAATGGCCTGCGGCCCGCCCGCTATCTGGTGACAGACGACGATATGGTGGTGATGGCCTCGGAATCGGGCGTGCTGCCCATTCCCGAAAAGAAGATCGTCAAGAAGTGGCGCCTGCAACCCGGCAAGATGTTCCTGATCGACATGGAGCAGGGCCGCATCATCGACGACAAGGAATTGAAGGACTCACTCGCCAGCAGCAAACCCTATCGCGAATGGATCGGCAAGATCCGCATCCGTCTCGACGAAGTCCCCGCCGCCAGCGAGACCGTAGATGATCCCACGGCGTCGCTGCTTGATCGCCAGCAGGCGTTCGGCTACACGCAGGAAGACATCAAAGTGATTCTGGAACCGATTATCCAGAATGGAGAAGAACCCACGGGCTCGATGGGCAACGACGCGGCCCTACCAGTGCTGTCTAAGAAACCCAAGCAGTTATACGCCTACTTCAAGCAACTGTTCGCGCAGGTGACCAATCCGCCGATCGATCCGATCCGCGAAGAGCTGGTGATGTCGGTCAACTCCTTCATCGGTCCGAAACCCAACCTGCTCAACATCACCGACATCAATCCGCCGATTCGCCTGGAAGTGTCTCAGCCAGTGCTGCTGGCCGCCGACATGCAGAAGATTCGTCACATCGAGAAATACACTGGCGGCAAGATTCGCTCGTTTGAACTCGACATCTGTTATCCAGTCGCCTGGGGCAAGGAAGGTGTCGAGGCACGCCTCGCCTCGCTAGCCGCCGACGCCGAAGATGCGGTCCGCTCCGGGGCCAACATCCTGATCGTCTCCGACCGCAAGGTCGACGCCGAGCATTTCGCCATTCCTGCCCTGCTGGCGACCTCGATGATCCACCAGCATCTGGTCAAGAAAGGCCTACGCACCTCCACCGGTCTCGTGGTCGAAACCGGCTCCGCGCGCGAGGTGCACCACTTCGCATTGCTCGGCGGCTACGGCGCCGAGGCGGTGCACCCCTATCTTGCGCTCGAAACCATCGCACAGCTCGCCAAAGGTGATGCCGAAAAGGCCGACAAGTTTGCCAAGAATTTCATTAAGGCGGTCGGCAAGGGTCTGATGAAGGTTATGTCCAAAATGGGTATCTCGACCTACATGTCCTACACCGGTGCCCAGATCTTCGAAGCCATCGGCTTGCAGAGTGACTTCGTCGAAAAATACTTCACCGGTACGCCGTCGCGAATCGAGGGCATCGGCGTTTTCGAAATCGCCGAAGAAGCCTTGCGCCTTCATCAATCCGCTTTCTCCAGCGACCCGGTGCTCGCCAATATGCTGGATGCTGGCGGCGAATACGCCTTCCGCATCCGCGGCGAAGAGCACCTGTGGACGCCGGATGCCATCGCCAAGCTGCAACATTCGACACGCTCCGGCCAGTACGAGTCCTATAAGGAATTCGCCAAGATCACCAACGATCAGTCGAAGCGTCATCTGACACTGCGCGGCCTGTTCGAGATCAAAACAGCGGCGCAACCCATTCCGCTCGACCAGGTCGAACCGGCCAAGGAGATCGTCAAGCGTTTCGTCACCGGGGCCATGTCGCTCGGCTCGATCTCGACCGAAGCCCACACCACGCTGGCCATCGCCATGAACCGCATCGGCGGCCGCTCCAACACCGGGGAAGGCGGCGAGGATGCGAAGCGCTTCCTGCCAGTCAAGGGCGGCACCCTGCTCTCCGACATCGTCGGAAAGACCCGCATCGAGCGCGACATCGAACTGAAGGAAGGCGACTCCCTGCGTTCCTCAATCAAACAGGTGGCTTCCGGACGCTTTGGCGTCACCACCGAATATCTGGTCAATGCCGACCAGATCCAGATCAAGATGGCGCAGGGCGCCAAGCCGGGCGAAGGCGGTCAGTTGCCGGGCCACAAGGTCTCGGAATACATCGGCTATCTGCGCCACTCGGTACCGGGTGTCGGGCTGATTTCGCCCCCGCCGCATCACGACATCTACTCGATTGAGGATCTAGCGCAACTGATCCACGATCTGAAAAACGCCAATCCGGTCGCTTCGATCTCCGTCAAGCTGGTCTCGGAAGTCGGCGTCGGCACCGTGGCAGCCGGGGTCACCAAGGCCAAGGCCGACCATCTGGTCATTTCCGGTCACGATGGCGGCACCGGCGCTTCGCCGCAATCCTCGATCAAGCACGCTGGCGCACCGTGGGAACTCGGTCTTGCCGAAACCCAACAGACACTCGTGCTGAATCGCCTGCGCGGGCGTGTGCGCGTGCAGACCGACGGCCAGATCCGCACGGGCCGCGACGTCATCGTTGGCGCCTTGCTGGGTGCCGACGAGTTCGGCTTCTCCACTGCACCCCTAGTGGTCGAAGGCTGCATCATGATGCGCAAGTGCCACCTGAACACCTGTCCGGTAGGTGTCGCCACGCAAGACCCCGTGCTGCGCCGCCGTTTTTCTGGCCAGCCCGAACATGTCGTCAACTACTTCTTCTTCGTCGCCGAAGAAGCACGCGAACTGATGGCGCAATTGGGCATCCGCAAGTTCAAGGATCTGATCGGCCGCTCCGACCTGCTCGACATGCGCGCCGGCATCGAACACTGGAAAGCCAAGGGCCTCGATTTCGGCAAGGTCTTCTTCCAACCTGCCGTACCTGCCGAAGTGGCCCGCGTCCATAGTGAGCAGCAAGATCACGGCCTGTCGAGCGCCCTCGACCACCAGCTGATCGCCGCCGCGAAACCGGCCTTGAGCAAGGGCACCAAGGTCAAGATCGACCTGCCTGTCAAGAACATCAACCGCACCGTCGGCACCATGCTCTCCGGCGAAGTCGCCAAGCGTTACGGTCATGCCGGGTTGCCAGACGACACCATCCACATCAGGCTGACCGGCACTGCCGGGCAGAGCTTCGGCGCCTTCCTGGCCAAAGGGGTGACGCTGGAGTTGCTCGGCGAAGGCAACGACTACGTCGGCAAGGGCCTCTGCGGCGGACGCATCGTCGTCAAACCGCACGATGACTTCCGTGGCAACCCGCTCGAAAACATCATTATCGGAAATACAGTCATGTACGGCGCCATCGCCGGTGAAGCCTATTTTTCGGGCGTGGCGGGCGAACGATTCTGCGTTCGCAATTCCGGCGCGCAGGCGGTCGTCGAGGGGCTTGGCGATCATGGATGCGAGTACATGACGGGCGGCACGGTGGTGGTACTCGGCGGCACCGGGCGCAACTTTGCCGCCGGGATGTCGGGTGGCATCGCCTATGTTCTTGACGAAGCGGGCGACTTCAAGGCGCGCTGCAATCTCGCCCAGGTCGCGCTGGAACCGGTTTTGCCGGCCGGCAAGCAACCGGCTGGCGAACCGATGCACCGCAATCGCACCGACGAGGAACAACTCAAGGCCATGATCGCGCGACACGCCGAACTCACCGGCAGCGCCCGCGCCAAGATCATTCTCTCCGCCTGGGAAAGCTACCGCGACCTGTTCGTCAAAGTGTATCCGCATGAATACAAGCGCGCGCTCGGCGAACTGGCCGCCGCCGCCAAGAAGGAGGCCGCATAATGGGCAAGCCAACCGGATTTCTCGAATTCGCCCGCATTGAAGAGCGTTACGAACTGGTCGAGGCGCGACTCAAGCACTACAACGAATTCGTGGCCACGCTGACCGGCGACGAAGCCAAGACCCAAGGCGCGCGTTGCATGGATTGCGGCATCCCGTTCTGCAACAACGGCTGCCCGGTCAACAACATCATCCCCGACTGGAACGATCTGGTCTTCAAGGGGCAATGGAAGGAGGCGCTCGACGTGCTTCACTCCACCAACAACTTCCCCGACTTTACCGGCCGCATTTGCCCGGCACCCTGCGAGGCCGCCTGCACGCTGGGCATCAACGCCGCGCCAGTGGGCATCAAGTCGATCGAGCATTTCATCATCGACAAGGGCTGGGAAAACGGTTGGGTGACACCACAACCGGCCCCGTTCAAGACCGGCAAGAAAGTGGCTGTCGTCGGTTCCGGTCCGGCCGGCCTGGCCGCTGCGCAGCAACTCGCCCGCGTCGGCCATTCCGTTACCGTGTTCGAGAAGAATGCCCGCATTGGCGGGTTGCTGGCGTATGGTATCCCGGACTTCAAGCTCGACAAGGCGATCATCGACCGCCGGGTCAAACAACTGGAGGACGAAGGCGTCACCTTCCGGACCAAAACCGTGATTGGCAGCGAGGACGTGCCTGACGGCATCGTTAATGACGCAAAGGAATTCGTCAGTGCCGCGCAACTGAACGACACCTTCGACGCGATCATCCTCGCCGCCGGGTCGGAAGTGCCACGCGATCTTTCCATCCCGGGGCGTGAACTGAAGGGGATTCATCCTGCTCTGGAATTCCTGATCCCGCAAAACAAGGCAGTCGCCGCCGGCAGTTACAACCCGCTTTCCGCCAACGGAAAACATGTCGTCGTAATCGGTGGCGGCGATACCGGTTCCGACTGTGTCGGCACCTCCAACCGGCATGGCGCGGCCTCGGTAACGCAGATTGAACTAATGTCCACACCACCCGAGCAGGAAGACAAAAGTACCACCTGGCCGTACTGGCCGGTTAAGTTGCGCACCTCGTCGTCGCAGGAAGAGGGTTGCAGCCGCGATTTTGCGGTGGCCACCCAGGCATTCATCGGCGACGGTAAGGGCAACGTCAAGGCATTGAAGGCCGTTCGCCTCGATTGGAGTAGCGGCAAAATGAAGGAAATCCCGGGTTCGGAGTTCGAGATTCCTGCTGATCTCGTCTTCCTGGCCATGGGCTTCACGCATCCTGTCGCGAGCCTGCTCGAATCCTTCGGCGTCGCCAAGGACGAGCGCGGCAACGCCAAGGCGACTACCGAAGGAGAAGGTTGTTACGCCACCAGCGCGAACAAGGTTTTTGCGGCGGGCGACGTCCGCCGCGGTCAGTCGCTGGTTGTATGGGCAATCCGGGAGGGGCGCCAATGCGCTCGCGAGGTTGATCACTACCTTATGGGCAGCTCTACTCTGCCGCGCTAACAAGCTTTACATTGGGCACGCTACCCCGCCGGTGAAAACCGTGCGGGGTTTTCTTTTTCCAAGACAGTTCGTCGCAATAATGTAAAAATATGCCATTCCTACATCCGGAGTCGTCATGGCCACGGAACTGCAAAGCGCTCTGCAAGTGACCGCTCCCTCCGGTGCGCTCGATTCGCACATGCTGATCGTCCTGACGATAATGCTTGCCAGCGGTTTGCTCGGTGGTGTCGCCAACTATTTTCTGAGTGACCGACAGGCCGAATCCGGGCGATACGATTGGATTAGATACCCGATTCTCGGCGTAGTCGCGGCGCTGACGGTACCGCTATTTCTCAACATGATGTCCAGCACCCTGCTCGAAGGCGCGCGCACCAAGCCGCTCGATCTCTATGTCTTCTCCGGCTTCTGCCTGCTCTATGTCGTCGCCTCACGCCGCATGGTCGAGAACGTCGTGCATCGCCTGCTGGCGCAACTCGACCTCGTCAAGCGCGACATGCAGCATATCCAGCAGCGCCAGGAACTGCCGCCCGTAGTGATCCGAGAGGAAAAAACCGAGACGTCAACGTTCGATACCAAAACCGAGACCCCGCGCGAAAGCTTGTCCTATAATGACATCGAGATTATGCGTACACTGTCCGAAGAATCCTACGTTTACGGCAGTCTCGCCGCCCTCTGCGAAAAAACCAGACTGGCGCGTGATCTGGTCAGTCAGCGGCTGATTGTTCTGAAAGCCATGGGCGTCATCGAAACCCGAATCAACGAAAAAAATGTCCTGCATTGGTTGGTCTCGCCGCGCGGCAAGCAGGTGCTGAATGAAGTCCTCAACGGAGAGGATAAACGCGTCGCCTGACAGCCGTGCCTGGACACTCACCCATAACACAAACACTGATGAATATCGTTATCCTCGCTGCCGGTCAAGGCAAGCGCATGCATTCGAACCTACCCAAGGTTCTCCATCCCATCGCCGGCAAGGCACTTGTTCAACATGTGATCGACACCGCACGCAGCTTGGCGCCGGAACGCATTGTGGTGATCTACGGCCACGGCGGCGAGGCCGTCCGCTCGGCGCTGGCCGCCGATGACCTCGCTTGGGCCAGGCAGGAGCCGCAACTGGGAACCGGCCATGCAGTCATGCAGGCTTTGCCAGAGCTTACTACCGCAACGCAAACCCTGGTCCTCTACGGCGATGTGCCGCTGACCCGCTCCGACACCTTGCGACGCCTCTTGCAAGCCGGCCATGAGGGGCTCGCCATCCTGACCGTTCACCTCGCCGACCCCAGCGGCTACGGACGCATCGTGCGCAACGCTGCGGGCGAAGTGGTCCGCATCGTAGAAGAGAAGGACGCGACGGCCGATGAAAAGGCCATTTGCGAAGTCAACACCGGCATCATGTCCATCCCGACGACGCGACTGGCCGACTGGCTGGCGCGCCTTTCCAACCGCAACGCGCAAGGCGAATACTATCTGACCGACATCGTCGCCCTGGCCGTGGCCGAAGGATTGCCCATCCGTTCCGCGCATCCGGAAGGCGAGTGGGAAGTGCTGGGGGTCAACAGCAAGGTGCAGTTGGCCGAACTGGAGCGCATTCACCAGCGCAATCTGGCCGAGGCACTGCTGGTGCAGGGAGTCCGCCTAGCCGACCCTGCTCGCATCGACATCCGCGGCAGCCTCGTATGTGGCCGCGATGTCAGCATCGATGTGGGCTGTGTCTTCGAGGGCGATGTCGAACTGGCCGAAGCGGTTGAACTCGGTCCCTATTGCGTATTGAAGAACGTGCGGGTCGCCGCCGGCGCGCGCATCGCTGCTTTCTGTCACCTGGAAGACGCCGTTGTAGGGCCGGATGCTGTCGTTGGCCCCTACGCCCGGTTGCGCCCAGGCACCCTGCTCGGGCCGGAAGTGCACATCGGCAACTTCGTCGAGGTCAAGAACAGCACGCTGGCGGCGCAGTCGAAAGCCAATCATCTCGCCTATGTCGGCGACGCCGAGATCGGCGAGCGCGTCAATGTCGGGGCCGGCACCATCACCTGCAATTACGACGGGGCCTTCAAACACAAGACCATCATCGAGGATGATGTGTTTATAGGCTCTGACACGCAACTGGTGGCGCCGGTAACGGTCCGCAAGGGCGCCACCATCGGCGCGGGCACGACCGTCACCAAGGAGGTCGAAGCGGGTACGCTGGCCATTTCGCGCGCCAAGCAGGTCTCGCTGCCCAACTGGGCACGTCCTCAGAAAGTGAAAAAATAAGTGGATATCTGGTTCACGCTGTTTGTCCTCGTCGTCGCGCTCGCGGCGTCGATCGGTTTCGTGTTGCTACTGGTCGGCTACATCGAGGTCATTCCCGCATCGGTCGTGCATGGCTGGCGCTGGGTATTGCCCACACTGCTCCTGCCGGTGGCCGGGCCGTTGTGGTTCTGCGCAAGACATTGGCCGGATTGCTCCAAAACCGGCAAACGCATCGCCTTTGGGGCGATTCTCCTGATCCTCGCTGTCGTACTGCTTTATGGCGCCGGCCCCAGCTTTGTCGCTCGAATGGCGGCCGGTATGAAATGAAGTGCAATCGTTCGTGAAACCTAGGGGGAAAACATGGCTGCATACAATACCGAGGCAATCCGTTCTGTGGCGCTGGTTGGGCATGGCGCTGCAGGCAAGACCACACTAGCCGAAACGCTGCTGCACGCTTCCGGTGCCATCGCCGCCAAAGGCAGTGTCGAGCGCGGCAACACCGTCTGCGACTTCGATCCGCTGGAAAAGGAAAGCGGCCATTCCCTCAATTCCGCGCTGACCAATTTCGCCATTGAAGGCGCCCACGTCCATCTGATCGACACCCCGGGATTCCCTGATTTCACAGGGCAATCCGTCGCCGCACTGGCGGGGGTCGACACGGCGCTGATTGTTGTCAACGCCCAATCCGGCATTGAACTGATGACCGAACGCATGATGCGCTGGGCCGGCGAACGCAAGCTTTGCCGAATGATCGTCATCAACAAGATCGACGCCGACAATCTCGATCTGCCGGCCTTGGTCGCAGCCATCCGCGAGCGTTTCGGCAATCAGTGCATGATCCTCGACCTGCCGGCTCACGGCGCGGCCGATGTTGTCGAGGTCCTGGAACACGATTCCGGCGACGCCGATTTTGAAACTGTCGCCGCCGCTCACCGCGCCTTGATCGACCAGATTGTCGAGGAAGACGAAGATCTACTCGCGCAATACCTTGAAGATGGTGCCGATCCGAGTCCGGACAAACTGCACGCGCCGTTTGAAAAAGCGCTGCGCGAGGGACACCTGATTCCCATCCTTTTCGTTTCGGCACGGACAGGCGCCGGCATTCCGCAATTGCTGCACGTGCTCGCATCGCTGGCGCCCAACCCGGCCGAAGGCAATCCGCCGCCCTTCTATCGGGGCGAACCGGGCGGCGAAACCGTAGCTGTCGTTGCCGAGCCTGACCCCGCCAAGCATGTGTTGGCCCACGTCTTCAAAATCATTTCCGATCCCTACATGGGCAAGGTTGGCATCTTCCGCGTGCATCAGGGCACGATGAAAAAGAACGGTCAGTTGTTCGTCGGCGACGGCAAACGTCCGATCAAGGTCGCGCATCTGTATCAGGTGCAAGGCAAGGATTACGTTGAAGTCGATGAACTCATGCCGGGCGACCTCGGAGCCATCGCCAAGGTCGAGGAGATCGAGTTTGACTGCGTGCTGCACGATTCGCACGACGAGGATCACATCCATCTCGTGCCGCTCGACTTCCCCCGCCCGATGGCCGGTCTGGCCGTCGAGACCAAGAAGAAGGGCGACGAACAACGCCTGTTCGACATTCTCAACAAGCTGGCACTGGAAGACCCCACCTTCCAGGTCGAGCGCCATCCGACCCACAACGAAACCGTGATTCGCGGCTTGGGCGAAATTCATCTGAAGTCGAAGCTGGCCAAGATGGTCGCCCAGTTCAAACTCGAGGTGGACACCAAGCCGCCGCGCATTCCCTATCGGGAAACCATCACCTCAGCGGCCGAAGGACATCATCGCCACAAGAAGCAGAGCGGCGGCGCCGGTCAGTTTGGCGAAGTCTACCTGCGGATCGAACCGCTCGAACGCGGTGCCGGATTCGAGTTTGTCGATGCGGTCAAGGGCGGCGTCATTCCGGGCGTGTTCATGCCGGCGGTGGAAAAAGGCGTGCGGCAGGCGCTGGAAGGCGGGGTCGTGGCCGGACATGCGGTCGAGGATGTCAAAGTCACGGTCTATGACGGTAAATCGCACGATGTTGACGGCAAGGAAGTCGCTTTTGTAACCGCCGGTCGCAAGGCGGTGATCGACGCGATTCGCGCTGCCAAACCCATCGTGCTGGAACCCATCGTCAACATCGAGATCGTCGTGCCGGAAGAAAACATCGGCGATCTTTCCGGCGATCTGTCAGGTCGGCGCGGCCATATTACCGGCACGGACGGGCGCGGCCATGGCATGTCCGCGATCAACGGCCAGGTACCGCTGGCCGAACTGGGCGACTACCAGTCGCGCCTGAAATCGCTGACGGGCGGCAAGGGCAGCTACACCATCGACTTCAGCCACTACTCGGCAGTGCCTCCGCAAGTCCAGCAGCAACTCGCCTCCAAATTCCAGCTCAAGGAAGACGAGGAATAAGCCGCCGATGCAGCGCACCATCCGGTGCCTGTGTCTGGCCATCGTGTCGTCCGCCACCCAGGCGGATGACACGATGCGCCTGGATACCCGGCTCACGCTCGCCAGGCCGGAACTGGCGACACCCGGAAGCTGCGTGGTGTATCGTGAGGGCGGTGCCGGCTGGCTGCTGACCGAGCCCGTCTATTGGCTCAAGGGAACCACGGTCTCCTACGTGATCAAGCGGCGCGAGGTCACCTTGTGTCCCGATGCCGGCAACAAGCCGATCAGCCGCTACACGCGCGAGGAATTCAATCGGCTGGCGGCTCAGCAGCCCTGCGTCGCCCGCATCGAGAACTCCCATGAACGCGATATTGCCGTGCTGCGTCTGCGCATCGAGGATTGGGAAACGCCCTTTGAACGGCGCGCGGCCAATGCCGGACGGCTCTATCGTGGCCACTATCTCGATCAAATGCTGACGAAGGGTGCGGAGATCGAACTGGACTCCGATCTGCTCGACGCCTGCTCGTGAGGTACCGCGTGGCGGCCGGCCAATCAGCCGGTCGCTCACGGAATTTTTCAGTCGGCCTTGCGTTTGCGGCGACCGGTTGACGCCGGCTTTCCGGCAACGTCGCCCGTCACCGCACCACTGACCGCATCGGTCATCGCCGAGGCCGCTTCGGCCTGTCTCTGGACGTATTCCTGAACCTGTTGCATCAACGCCCACGGCCACAGGCCGGCACCTGGCGCGGCGTGATCGGGCGCTTCGGCAGTGGCGGGTTGAGCCGCTTCGGTCGCCCCCAGCCCGGCCGCCTTGAGCGACTCCGCCACCGCACTGAACGATTCACTCCCCGTCTGGGCAGCCTGACTCGCCATTTCGCCCATGGCCTTCACGGCTCGCAGGGTAGTCACCTGCATCTCCAGGTTGCGGATGGTGATCTGCAACATCGACAGATTCATGCTCAACCAGCCTTCCACCGCCTTCAGGTCGGCGATGCGTTTCTCCAGCTCGTCCGCATCAAAGGTGGGCACGGCGACGCCGGGCACCCCGAACCCCAGATTACCCCACATGTTACGAATCATTGAGAGCGGATCATTGCCCTGTTGTTGCATCTTCGCGTCCCTCGGTAGTTTGTTGATATGACTCAAATCATACTCCATGTTCTCCTCGTCCACATCCGCAGCGGCGGTGCTAAAGTAATGGACATGTCATTTTGGACACTTTGTCATGCTGAAATTTCTGGTTGTGGAAGACCACGCGCTGGTGCGCGAGGGTCTGGTTCGGTTGCTCAAGCAAATCGACGACGAAGTCGTGGTCATCGAGGCTGGTGATGGCGAGGCCGCACTGATTGCGCTCACCTCGGCACGCGATTTCGACCTCGTGCTAACCGACCTGGCCATGCCCAACACGGATGGATTCTCGACGCTGGATATTGTGCGCGAACGCCACCCCGATCTGCCGGTCGCAGTGATCTCGGCCTACGACGATCAGCCGACCATTACCCGCGTGCTCAATCACGGCGCCTCGGGCTTCATTCCCAAGGCCTATTCCGGCGAGGCTCTGCTCGAGGCCGTGCGCTCCATTCTCGCTGGCAACATTTACACCCCCAGCCCCAGTCTCGCGGCCAAGATTGACGATGTAAGGCCGCTCGCGCCATGCGGGCGCAGCGTCACGCCGTCCGAAATCGGACTCACCGACCGTCAGGCGCAGGTGCTGGCCCTGATGATCCGCGGACTCGCCAACCGAGATATCGCCAAACAGCTCGATCTCTCGGAAGGCACCGTCAAGATCCACGCGACAGCCATTTTCAAGGCGCTGGGCGTCAATAGCCGTGCTCAGGCCATGGTTACGGCGACAACCTACAACATCGATTTCGACAACGTATTCTGAAGTTGCTGGAGTAACGCCCGCAGCTTGGCCGGGCGAATAGGGGTCTGGATGGAGAACACCCCCTCCGGCACGCCCTCGCTGCCGAGCGCGGCAAGCGGCCAAGTAATCGGCAATCTACTGCGCAATTCGCCCGCCCACTCGGCCGGGGCGACCACAATTGCCGGTTGTTCGCCGCGCCTCGACAGAAAATCGGGCAAATCGCTATATCGCTCACAAGCCAGCCCCCAGTTGCCCGCCAGTTCGAGCAGATGCGCCGCGTGGGGTGCATCACCCACCAACGCCAGGCGGGTCATAGTCACCGGCTCGATAGCTGGCGGCGCACAGCGCGGCAGACGAATCGAGAACAGCGTGCCGGCACCGTGTCGCGAGCGCAGATCGAGTTGGGCGTCCAGAGTGCGCAACAAGCGTTGAACGATGGCTAGCCCCAAACCAAGACCCTGTTTCTGGTCGCGCGCCACATTGCCGACCTGAAAGAACTCCTTGAAGATCATCTGCTGATGCTCCGGGGCAATCCCCAATCCGTTATCGCGCACTTCAATCTGCACCTTGTCTGCACGCCGTCGCGCCGCCACCAGTACCTTACCCCCCTCCGGGGTATAACGGATGGCATTGGAAATCAGGTTGCCCAATAGGCGTTCGACCAGATGCAGATCAGAGCGCATATACAGGCGTGTACGCGCGATTTTCAGGATGATGCGCTTGTTCATCGCCGCCCGCCGGAAGGAAACATGCAAGCGGTCGAAAACCGCCTGCACCGCAAAATCGCTGACATCGGGCTGCACGCCGCCCATGTCGAGGCGTGAAATGTCGAGCAGCGCATCGAGCATTTCGGTCAGGCTATTCACCGAAGTGTTGATCTGCGTGGCCAATTGATCAATGTCGCGTGTGTATCCCGAATTGATCTGTCGCTGGAGATCGGCCGCAAACAGCGAGAGTGCGTGCAGAGGCTGACGAAGATCGTGACTGGCGGCGGCGAGAAAGCGGCTCTTGGCGGTACTGTTGCGGATAGCTTCTTCCTTCTGGCCCTCGATCTCCTCGGTGGCCGCGCGCACCCGATCTTCCAGATCATCCCGACTGGCGTTCAGTTCGGCAGACTTCGCCGCCAGTTCAATGATCTGGTGCCGAACCAGCCAGCCGCCCGAAATAAGAATGACGACGACAATGGCGGCAAACAGGGTCAGTTCGACTGCGCGACGCTCCCACAGCTGCAGCGCAGCAGACTCAGGCAACATGGCGACAATCCGCAACTCCGGGTGCGAAGGCAAGGCAACGACCGACACCAGTGCCTCCTGCTGTCTCGATTCGCCAGGTGTCAGTTCAATCTCGCGGATCTGACCGCCTAGCAGAATTTCTCCGACCCGACGGCCAATGACTGTCGATTGCGGCGAGAGATCAACTGGACGGCACGATGCCACGACCTGTCCGCTGGTGTTGATGAGCACAGCATCAAAGGTATCGTGCAGACGGATGGGCCAGCAGAACTCGTGAAAGTAGGCCAGTTCGAGCGCAGCAAAGGCAATGCCTGAAAAGCGACCATCGACACCGACAATCCGCCGCCCGATACCAAAAGAGTAGCGTCCGCTGTTACGGCCGATATACGGTCCGTAGCTGGCAGCCTGTGCACCGCTTTCCAAAGCCTGGAAGTAGGTGCGATCGTGCACGTTCAGCGTATTGGGAGGGAAACGGGTCGACTGGAAACGTTGCTCGCCATTTTGATCGAAAACGATCAGTTCGCGCAGCTGCGGCATCGATTTAGTATGCCGCTCGCTGACATAGTCCCACCCCTTTTCTGGTGGCCAATCCCGCCAGTCTGAACGGTTTTTCGAGAGATCTCGCGAGACCTCCAGCAACAGCACGTCAATGCCGTCGAGGGTACGGGCGGCATGTTCTGCCAGCATGGTGCCCAGTTGATGCACGGAGCGCCCGGCATTGCCCAGATCCTCCTGGCGAGCCGAGAACAGACCGAACAGAAAGCCCAGAAAAACGGCTAGCGACCCGACAAGACTCACCAACAGGGCCAGCAGATCGGGACGTTTGACCACGCGGATCATGTTCGATATACGTACAGTACGCGGTTTGCCGCACCGCCTGTCTCCACTGCGGATTCCGGTTCGACGTCGGGAACGATAAAACTGTTGCTGATCAGATAGGCGCCCGGCCGCATCTCGGCACGGGCCTTTTCCCACAATGCAAGCATCGGCGCTGGCGACAGGAAGGCATAAACCATGTCGAACCGAGCCAGATCAACCTCCCAGAAACTACCCCAGCGCCATTGGATATTCGGGTATCGGCGGGTTCGCAACCAGCCGATCAGCCAAGTCAGCGGCGCATTCTCGATGCCGGTGAAACGCATTTCGGGGAAACGCCTGGCAAGCGGGCATAACAGGCTTCCAAGGCCAGCGCCCAAATCCAACAAGGTGCCCGGCGAATCCCGCTGCAACATGCCGGCCAGCGCATTGACAGTCTCGGCATTACTCAAATACAGCGGTATCTGCCCCGCCAGCGCGCCGCGGTAGACCAACAACAGAAGTATGAACGCCAGAAGAAACCAGCCCGGGTCAATGGACCATTGCCCCACAACCCAGGCCAACGGCATGAAAAAGGCATGAATCACCCGCCACCAATGAGGCTGCCGCGACAGCCATGCCATCGCCAGTGCCACGCCGCCGATGCAGCAGGCGACAGTAAACCAGGGCATTGCCTCGGCACGCAGTCCGTAATAAGGCCAAGCGAGCGATAACACCAGAATAGCGGCGGCGGCTTGCAGGGCCAATTGGCGAAAAGGGGTATTCATCGCACTATAGATGCTGTCCTTGAAATTGCGCATGAGTTCAGCATGAGATTGTAACCCGCGCCGGCACCGCCCGTTTTGTTGACACACTGCCGGCGAGTCCGCAGAATCGGACGCTACCCCCTACCCCAAGGAGATCTATCGTGACCAAACTCACCCCTCTGGCGGTCGCGATGACCGCTGTGCTGGCCCTCGGCGCCTGCGGAAAGAAAGAGGATCCGAAACCCGGCCCAGCCGCGGGCGCGGCACCCGCACTGACCGTCAAGATCGGCCACGTCGGCCCGATGACCGGTCCGCAAGCACATCTCGGCAAGGACAATGAAAACGGCGCGCGCCTCGCGATCGAAAGTCTGAACGCCAAGAAACTGACCATCGGAGGTACCGCGGTCACTTTCGAACTACTAGCCGAAGATGATCAGGCCGATGCCAAGCAAGGCCCCATCGTCGCCCAGAAGCTGGTTGACGCCAAGGTCGCCGGGGTCATTGGCCACCTCAATTCCAGTACCACGATTCCAGCCTCCAAGGTCTATGCCGATGCGGGTGTGCCCCAAATCTCCGGCTCGGCCACCAATCCGCAATACACCGATCAGGGTTTCAAAACCGCCTTCCGCGTCATGGCCAATGACGTGCAGCAGGGCAAGGCGCTAGGCGAGTTCGCGGCCAAAAAGGGCTACAAGAGCATTGCCCTGATAGACGACCGCTCGGCGTACGGCAAGGGTCTGGCAGCGGAATTTCAGAAATCGGTCGAGGCGGCCGGGCTGAAGCTCGTCGCCACTGAATACACCACCGACAAGGCCACCGACTTCAAGGCAATCCTGACCAACATCAAATCCAAGAAACCGGATCTGGTCTTCTTCGCCGGCATGGACCCGCAAGGCGCACCGATGGTCAAGCAGATGAAGGAACTCGGCCTCACCGCCCGCTTCATGGGCGGCGACGGCGTCTGTACCACCGATTTCCCCAAGAATGCCGGCGAAGCGGCGGAGGGCCACATCTGCTCGCTGCCCGGCAAGCCGCTGGAAAAACTGGCCGGTGGTCCGGCCTTCCGCG
Organism: Betaproteobacteria bacterium UBA1934; assembly: GCA_002337055.1. Classification (GTDB taxonomy): domain Bacteria; phylum Pseudomonadota; class Gammaproteobacteria; order Burkholderiales; family Rhodocyclaceae; genus UBA1934. The sequence goes on from DDFG01000005.1 coordinate 418,715, forward strand.
AGCGCTTCAAGCAGCGCTTCAGCGCCGACATCCAGCTCTACGCGCCGTATGTGTATGACGCTACGATGGTGATGGCCGAAGCGATGAAGCGCGCCAACTCGGTCGAGCCCGCCAAATATCTGCCCGAAATCGGCAAGACCCGGCACGAGGGCGTCACCGCCGTCATCGAGTTCGATACCAAGGGCGACCTGAAGGACAGCGCCATTTCCTTCTACGAATACAAGGGCGGCAAGCTGGTATACCTCGAGACCCTGGGCGCACCAATTGCGTCAGCCCCGGCCAGCGAGAAGAAATAGACCCGACCTGACTGAAAACGGCGCTGCAAGGCGCCGTTTCTCCACATGGAAACCCTGCTCCAGCAACTCATCAACGGTCTCGTCCAAGGCAGCATCTACGCGCTGGTGGCACTCGGCTACACCCTGGTCTACGGCATCATGGGCCTGATCAACTTTGCGCATGGTGAAGTGGTCATGATCGGCGCTCTCGTCGCCCTTAGCGTGACAGGCGCGCTCACCGCCGCCGGCCTGCCGCTGTGGCTGGCCGGTGCGCTGGGTATCGCCGTTGCAATCCTGACCTGCATGGCGCTCGGCTGGAGCCTGGAGCGCATCGCCTATCGCCCGTTGCGCCATGCGCCACGCCTGACGCCGCTGATCACCGCGATCGGCATGTCCATCGTGCTGCAAAACCTGGCCATGATGCTGTGGGGCCGCAATTACATGCAATTCCCCGCATTGTTCCCCAAGGCCGCTTTCAGCGTCGGCGGCGCCCATTTCACGGCCGTGCAGATCATCATGGTACTGACTTCGGCGGCGATGATGATCGGGCTGGCGTTCCTCGTCTATCGCACCCGCCTCGGCATGGCCATGCGTGCCACCGCTCAAAACTCCCAGGTCGCCGGGCTGATGGGCGTCAATATCGACCGCGTCGTCGCCGCCGCCTTTGTGATCGGCTCGGCGCTGGCAGCGGTCGCTGGCGTGATGGTCGGCGCCTATTATGAAATCGCCCACTATCAGATGGGCTTCATGCTCGGCCTTAAGGCCTTTACGGCAGCGGTGCTGGGTGGCATCGGCAATCTCGGCGGCGCCATGGCCGGCGGCATTCTTCTCGGCCTGATCGAGGCGTTGGGCGCCGGCTACATCGGCGACCTCACCGGCGGTTTTCTTGGCAGCCACTATCAGGATATCTTCGCTTTCATCGTGCTGATCGCTGTGCTGGTTTTCCGCCCGGCCGGGCTGTTCGGCGAAAAAACCGGGGAACGCGCATGAAGACATGGCTATCCCCCCGTTCGACGGCCGGGCTGATAATGATCGCCGGTGCACTGCTCGCCCTGCCTTTCCTAGCGGCCAGCGGCGGTCAGGCCTGGGTGCGCATTCTCGACTTCGCCATCCTCTACGTCTTTCTCGCGCTGGGCTTGAATATCGTGGTGGGTTTCGCCGGCCTGCTCGATCTGGGCTATATCGCCTTTTACGGAGTGGGCGCCTATGTCTATGCCTTGCTGGCCAGTCCGCATTTCGGACTGCACTGGCCGATCTGGGCAATCCTCCCCATCGGCGCCTTCGTCGCCTGCCTGTTCGGTATGCTGCTTGGCGCACCGACGCTGAAACTGCGGGGAGACTATCTGGCCATCGTCACGCTCGGGTTCGGAGAAATCATTCGTATTTTTCTCAACAACCTCGATGCGCCGGTCAACATTACCAATGGCGCGCTGGGTCTCAACCTGATCGACCCCGTCCGGCTTGGCAGCCTCAGTCTGGCGGGAACGAGCGAGTGGGGGGCGCTCAGCCTGAGCGGCCCGCAAAAGTACTATTTTCTGCTCGTGACGCTGGCGATCGTGGTCGTCGTCATCAATCTGCGCCTGCAACATTCGCGCATCGGTCGCGCCTGGCAGGCGATCCGGGAGGACGAGGTGGCGGCCAAGGCGATCGGCATCAACACCCGCAACATCAAGCTGCTGGCCTTTGCCATGGGCGCCAGTTTCGGTGGTATCGCCGGCGGCATTTTCGCGGCCATGCAGGGCTTCATTTCGCCTGAAAGCTTTTCGCTGACCGAATCGGTCATGATTCTCGCGATGGTGGTTCTCGGTGGCATGGGCCATATTCCCGGCGTCATTTTCGGCGCGTTGCTGCTCGCGGTCTTGCCGGAAGTGCTGCGCTACGCCGTCGTGCCGGCGCAGAAGGCGCTGTTCGGCAGCGTATTGATCGATCCTGAAAGCCTGCGCATGCTGGTTTTCGGCCTGGCGCTGGTGCTGGTGATGCGTTTTCGGCCCGCCGGGCTGTGGCCCTCGCCCGAACGCAAGCGCGAACTGGCCGAGGTCAGCGAATGAGCTCCACGCTCCTTGAAGCGCACCATATCGGCAAACACTTCGGCGGGGTCAGCGCGTTACGCGATGTCTCGCTGACCATCCGCACGGGCGAAATCTACGGCCTGATCGGGCCGAACGGCGCCGGCAAAACCACCTTTTTCAACTGCCTGACCGGACTCTATGTGCCCGACAGAGGCGATTTCGGCTTCGACGGCCAGCTCCTCGCCGCCAATGCCCCGCACCAGGCGGCGCAACGCGGCATCGCCCGCACATTTCAGAACATCCGGCTGTTCGGCAACATGAGCGCGCGCGAAAACATCATGGTCGGACGTCATCTGCGCACCCGCGCCGGCGTACTCGGCGCCGTGCTGCGCGACACCCGCACCCGCGCAGAAGAAACCGCCATCGCACGGCGCGCCGATGAATTGCTGGCCTATGTCGGCATCGCCGACCGCGCCGACCACCTCGCCAAACATCTACCCTACGGCGACCAGCGCCGTCTCGAAATCGCCCGCGCCCTGGCCACCGAGCCACGCCTGTTGTGTCTGGACGAACCCGCCGCCGGCATGAACGCCACCGAAACCGCCGAATTGCGCGTCCTCATCGAGGGCATACGCGCTGACGGCACCACGGTTCTGCTGATCGAACACGATGTCAAACTGGTGATGGGCTTGTGCGATCGCGTGGCCGTGCTCGATTACGGCGAGAAGATCTGCGAGGACATCCCGTCTGTCGTCCAGAAAGACCCAGCCGTCATCGAGGCTTACCTCGGAGGCAGCCCCGATGCTTGAACTGCGCGCGCTCGACGTGACCTATGGCGGCATCCGCGCGGTACGGGGCGCGAGTCTCGCCGTCGAGGCGCGAGAGACGGTTGCGTTGGTCGGTGCCAACGGCGCCGGTAAAAGCAGCACCTTGCGCGCCATCGCCCGCCTGCACGACGCTGCCGGCGGCGACGCGCTGTTCGAGGGTCGTTCGCTGCTTCGCCTGCCGCCACATGCATTGGTGCGGGCGGGCATTGCGCTGGTGCCGGAGGGTCGCGGCGTCTTTCCGCGCCTCACCGTCGCCGAAAACCTGGCAATGGGCGCCTACTGGCGTTCGAACAAACCTGCCGTGGCCGCCGATCTGGACGAAGTCCACACGCACTTTCCGCGCCTCGCCGAACGCGCCGGTCAGCTTGCCGGCACCCTCTCGGGCGGCGAACAGCAAATGCTCGCCATCGGCCGCGCGATGATGAGCCGGCCTCGCCTGCTACTGCTCGACGAGCCGTCGATGGGATTGGCACCGCTGATGGTGCAGAAAATCTTCGAAGTAATCGCTGCGCTCGGGCGCGAGGGCATGACCATCCTGCTGGTCGAGCAGAACGCCCGGCTCGCGCTGGAAGTCAGTCAGCGCGCCTACGTCATGGAAAGCGGCGAGATTACCCATGGTGGCCGTTCTTCAGACCTGCTGGCCGATCCGCGCGTGCGGGCGGCCTATCTCGGCGAATGAGCCGCCGTCGGGAAAACCCGCCGCACCGCGTGCTCGGCATTGCTGCCGACGCCGATGCCGCCGCGATCAAGCGCGCCTTTCGCAAGCTCGCGATGGCGTTGCACCCCGACCGCAATCCCGACCCCGAGGCAGCAGAACGCTTCAAGGCAGCACGCGCCGCGCACGACGCGATGATGGCGGCACTGCTCGACGACGAAGCCGCCGCCGAGTTTTCGGACGACGCGCCGGACCCGGCACCGACTGAGCCGACACCTCACCGCGGGGAAGATTGGCGGCGCGACCTCGAACTGACGCTGGAAGAAGCGGCCTTCGGCTGCCGCAAGACACTGACGCTGGCTTGCTTCATCCCCTGCGCGACCTGCGATGGCAGCGGCGAATACGGCGCCAGCCGGTCCAGCCTGTGCGCCCACTGCCAAGGCAGCGGGCGGCTGCGCGAGGGCGGCGCACTGATCCGCTGCCCGCTTTGCGCCGGGCGCGGTTTCTCGACCTCGCGCATTTGTCCCGACTGCGCCGGCAGTGGCCGGCACGATGCCAGCCGCCACCTTCAGGTGCATGTGCCGGCGGGGGTTGCCGCCGGCAGCGAGTTGCGCCTGGCCGGCCAGGGAGGCAGCGCGCCCGAGGGCGGCGAACCGGGCCATCTGCTGTTGCGGGTGACGCTGGCGGCGCATCCCGACTACCAGGTTTCCGGACGCGACCTGATCCGTCCGCAGCCGATCAACATCCTGCGTTGGTTGGCCGGAGGCACAGTCGATCTGTCCTGGCTGGATGGCACCCCGCTCCGCATCGCCCTTTCGCCCGCAACCTCGCTGCACGGCGCCCGTCAGGTGATCGCCGGTCGCGGCCTGCCGGGGCATCGAGGCCAGGCGGCGGGCGAGCTCGTCATCGACTGGCAGCCTTTCGTGCCGATTCTCGACGCCCGCACCCTGACCCTGCTCGACGCTGCCGCCGGACAGGCCGACAGCGCCTGACACCCGCCGTTTTCTCCCGGCGGAACACCGCCGTTCGTCCTACAATGGGTCAGGAAGGTTTCGTGGAGGTCGGCATGAGTCACAAACACGAGCAACTGGTTCGCACCATTTTTCACGACCCACCCAGTAACAATATCCACTGGCGTGAAGTCGAATCGCTGCTGAATCACTTCGACGCCGAGGTGGAAAATCTCTCCGGGGCGCGGCTGCGCGTCAAGATCAAGCGCTTTGAGGCGATTCTGCATCGGCCGCACCACAGCAACACACTGGATCGGCAAGGCATCAAGTCGCTGCGCGAATTTCTCGCGCACGCGGGGGTGACGCCATCGGCGCTCGAAACGTCTAGCGGCTGAACAAGAAAGCGTCGACAAAGAATTCGGCGTCGGGCAGCCCCGCGGCGACGAAGTCGCGGCGGGCCGCGTCGACCATCGCTGGCGCGCCGCAGGCATACACCTGATAGGCCGCCAGATCGGGAAAATCGGCCAGCACCGCCGCGTGCACCCAGCCGGTCCGGCCTTGCCAATCGTCGACCACCTGGGGCTGCGAAAGCACCGGCACGTAGCTCAGATGGCCGGCCTCCGCCCAAGCGCGCGGCAGGTCCGGCAGGTACAGATCGACACGCGAACGCGCTCCCCAGTAGAGGTGCAACGGACGCTGGAGATTACGCCGGATGGCATGCTCCACAATCGATTTGATCGGCGCGAACCCGGTGCCGCCGGCGACCAGAATGATCGGCTTTGTCGAGGCCTCGCGCAAAAAGAAACTGCCGTGCGGGCCGTTGATGCGGAGAATGTCGCGCACTTTCAGGCTGCCGAACACCTGATCGGTAAACACGCCTCCCGGCACATGGCGGATATGCAACGACAACAGCCCGGGTTCGCCGGGTGCCTGCGCCAGCGAAAAGCTGCGCCGCCCGCCGTCCTTGAGCAGAATGTCGATGTATTGCCCGGCCAGAAAATCGAACTGCTCCGACGCCGGCAGACGCAAGCCCAGTTCGATGACATCGGGTGCCAGCCGCTCCAGCCGCTCGATTCGCGCTGGCAGGGTCTTGACCGGAGGTGCACCGGCCAGGCTCACCTGGCGGCACTCAATGGTCACATCGCTCTTCGCGCGCGCCCGACAGAAAAGGGCATGACCGCTGACCGACTCTTCGGCGCTCAGCGCGGACACCGTACCCTGCTCGATCTGCCCGGCCAGCACCTTGCCCTTGCAGGCCCCACACGCACCGTCACGGCAACCGTAGGGCAGCAGCACGCCTTGTCGCAAGGCCGCCTCAAGCAGCGTTTCCTCTGCCTCAGCCCCGATCTGGTGGCCTCCCGGAAGTACCGTGACCTGGAATGACATGTTGCCCTCAATTTTCTGACCGGCGCTAGAATCGCACCGTGCAAACTCTTCTAATCATCGGTAGTGGCGATATCGCCCGCCGCACACTCCCCTGGCTGCGCGGCCGCTTTCGTCTGCTGGCCCTGGTGCGGCGCGAGGAAAGCGCCGCACAGTGGCGTCAGCTCGGCGTGCTGCCGGTGCACGGCGATCTCGATGACCGCCGCAGTCTTGCGCGCTTGCGCGGGCTCGCCGACCTCATCCTGCATACCGCCCCCCCGCCGGGCGACGGCCCTGACGACCGCCATACCCGCCATCTGCTGGCAGCCTTGGCGGGCGGAAAAAGTCTACCACGCCGGCTGGTCTATATCAGCACCACCGGAGTTTACGGCGATTGCGACGGCGCCCGCATCGACGAAACCCGCCCCCTTCGCCCGCTCACGGCGCGCGCCCGCCGGCGGGTCGACGCCGAAAGGCGGTTGCGCGAGTTTGGCGCCCGGCTCGGCGTGACGGTCACCCTGTTGCGCGCTCCCGGCATTTACGCCGCCGACCGCCTGCCGCTGATGCGCCTGCGGGCGGGCACCCCGTCGTTGGCAGCGGACGAAGATGTGCATACCAATCACATCCACGCCGACGATCTGGCCGCCGCCTGCGTCGCCGCCCTGCGCCATGGCCGCGCCAACCGGTCGATCAACGTGGTCGACGATTCGACGCTGCTGGCCGGCGAATACTTCGACCGCGTCGCCGACGCTTTCGGTCTGCCGCGCCCGGCGCGTTGGCCGGCGGAGCGCTTGCGCGACCATCTGTCGCCGATGCAGTGGTCTTTCCTCGCGGAATCGCGGCAAATCGGCAATTCCCGGCTCAAGAGCGAGTTAAAATTGCGGCTTCGCTACCCGACTGTCGACAGCGGCCTCGCCGCCCTCGCCCGCTCAAACGACTCCGATCCGCCATCATGCTAGTCCTCAAAGCCCTGCACGTCTTTTTCGTCATCGCCTGGTTCGCCGGTGTCTTTTACCTGCCGCGCATCTTCGTCAACCTCGCCATGGTGCCGAACGACAGCCCGGCCGAACGCGACCGCCTGCTGCTGATGGCCGGCAAGCTCTACGCCTTCATGACGCCCATCGGCGCCCTCGCACTGGTCTTTGGCGCCTGGCTCTGGCTAGGCTTTGGGTTCGAGGGACAATGGCTGAACATGAAATTGCTGCTGGTCGTCCTGGTGGTCATCTACCATGCCTACTGCGGTCGCCTGCTGGAAACCCTGCGCCGTGGCCAGAACACCCGCACGCACGTCTGGTACCGCTTCTTCAACGAAGTGCCCGTGCTGATACTGTTCGCGGTCTGTTTCCTCGTCGTACTGAAGCCTTTCTGATCCCCTCCGGATAACCGATGCCCGATTTTTTCGCCACCTGCCCGCGCGGCCTCGAAAGCGCTCTCGCCACCGAGTTGGCTGCCTGTGGCGGCGAGGCGGGTCGCGCCGTACCCGGCGGCGTACATTTCAAGGGCGATTGGGCGACCTGCTATCGCGCCAATCTCGAATCGCGGCTGGCCACCCGGGTGCTCTGGTATCTGGCGGAAGGCCCCTACACCCGCGAGGAAGACATTTACAAACTGGCGCTGGAACAGCGTTGGCCCGACCTGTTCGCGCTCAGTCGCCGGTTTCGCGTGCTGACGACGGCGATCAAGTCGCCGCTCAAATCCATCGATTTCGTGACGTTGCGCGTCAAGGACGCAATTTGCGACCGTTTTCGCGCGCACTGCGGCGAACGTCCGAATGTCGATACGCGCGAACCGGACGTGCGCGTTCACGTCTTTCTGACCGACAGCCGTTGCACACTCTATCTCGACACCTCCGGCGCGCCGCTCTGGCAGCGGGGGCTGCGTCAGGCATCGGTGGAGGCGCCACTGAAAGAAAACCTGGCGGCGGGGATCCTGTCCCTGAGTGGATGGCAGCCGGGCATGACGCTGCTCGACCCCATGTGCGGCAGCGGCACGTTTTTGCTCGAAGCGGCGCAGATGGCGTTGGATTGGGCGCCAGGACTGCGTCGCAGCTTCGGCTTCGAAAAGCTGGCCAGCTTCGACGCGCTCGCCTGGGCGCGTCTCAAGTCCGCCGCAGAGGCGCGTCGCAAGCCCGCTACCGAACTTCCGCTATTCGGTGCCGATATCGACCCGCAGGCTGTTCGCGCTACCCGTCGCAACTTCAAGGAAGCGGGGCTGGGCGATGTCGCCGAAATTATCGAAGGCGACCTGCTCGACCTCGAACCGCCCGCTACGCCAGGTATTCTGATCGCCAACCCACCCTACGGCGAGCGCATCGGCGAGCAGGACGAACTGGCTGCCTTCTACCCTCAACTCGGCAGCGTGCTGAAGAAACGTTACGCGGGCTGGACGAGTTACTTTTTCACTGCCGATACGCGCCTGCCCAAACTGGTCGGGTTGAAGCCCAGCCGCCGCACGCCGCTGTTCAATGGCGCACTCGAATGCCGCCTGTACGAAATCGAGTTGGTGGCAGGCAGCCATCGCAAACCGCGCGAATCCTGAATTTGCAGGCTGCCGATCCGCACCGGCGTTGCAGCGGACTCCCCTGAGCTTTGTTATAGTAGTGTCAGATCTGTGTCATCGGCATGACGCCCAGCCGGCGACGCTTGTCGGTTGAAGTGCCCTTGTAACGCCGCCTTGTTCGTTGTGCCCCTCTCTGCCGGATGAACATGAACCCTGCGCCGCTATCGTCACTCCGGGCGAATGCCCCGCTGATCCACAACATCACCAATTTCGTGGTCATGAACAGCACCGCCAACGCCCTGTTGGCGGTGGGGGCCTCGACGGTCATGGCCCACGCCCGCGAGGAAGTTACCGATATGACCTCGCTGGCCGGCGCGCTGGTCATCAACATCGGCACGCTCAGCCCGGATTGGGTCGATGCCATGCACCTGGCGGCGCACACTGCGGCGGCGCGAGGCATTCCCATCGTGCTCGACCCGGTCGGCTGCGGCGCTACAGCTTACCGTACAGAGACCGCGTTGCGACTGATCGAAACCGCCCGCCCGACGATCATTAGAGGCAATGCCTCCGAAATCCTGGCGCTGGCGCACTCGGCGGGTCAGACCCGGGGCGTGGACAGTACCCAAACACCCGAGCAGGCGCGAGCGGCTGCCTTCTCGCTGGCCCAGACCTGGCGTTGCGCGGTATCGGTCAGTGGCCCTGTCGACCTAGTGGTGTCGAACAACCGGGCGGCGCGCATCCACAACGGCCATCCGCTGATGCCCAGGGTGACCGGCATGGGTTGCACTGCCAGCGCGCTCTCCGGCGCATTTGCGGCCATCTGCCCGGATGCCTTCGAAGCGGCCGTGCTGGCTATGCAATGCATGGGGGTGGCGGGAGAAATCGCTGGCGAACGGGCAAGCGGGCCGGGCAGCTTCCAGATGCATTTTCTCGACGCCCTACATTCGCTGCAAGATAGCGAGTTGCAAACACGCGGGCGGGTGGAATACGCCGACACCGTCCCCGAAAAGACAGCACCATGAGCGGCGACGGCGAATCCCGCCTGAGCATCGACTACCGGCTGATTTTCGATGCTACCAGCAACGCGATGGCGTTCTCGGCGGCCTCGTCGGGCCGCATCATCGATGTCAACGAAACCTGGGTGCGAACCACCGGCATCCCTCGCGAAGAGGCTATCGGACGCACTGCTTTCGATCTCGGCATCTGGGTCAACGAGGCTGAACGCGCGGCTTGCCTCGCAGAGCTCAACCGGAAGGGCTTTGTGCGAAATTACGAGGTACGCTTGCGCCTTCGTGGCGAAGACATGCCGCATCTGATTTCTGGCCGCTTTGTCGAGGTGGGTGACGACCGGCGCGTACTGTGGGAACTTCTCGACATCGGCGAGCGTGTACGCGCGGAAGAGGCCCAGCGCAGTGCGGCCGCCTGGCACCGCGCGCTGTTGCAGAGCACGGTGGAAGGCATTTGCATTCTTGACGAAAAGAAACAGGTTATCGAAGTCAACGATCGCTTTGCCGCCATGCTGGGCTATCCGCCAGAGGCCTTGATCGGCAAACAACCCTGGGATTGGGATGCCGATTTCAGCCAGGCCGAGCTTGAGCAGCGCTTTCCGACAGCGTATCCGGCCGTATACACGCTGGAGACACGGCACCGCCGTCACGATGGCTCGTTGTACGACGCTGAGGTCAGTGTCCACCACGTCGAAATCGGCAGCCGGCGCGTAGTAGTGAGTGTCGTCCGCGACATCAGCGCGCGCAAGGAAATCGAGCGGCGCTTGCAGGCAGCCTATGCCACTCTCGAGAGCGAGCGCACCTTTCTCAAGACGCTGGTGCAAACCATTCCCGACCTTGTGTGGCTAAAGGACGGTGAAGGCGCCTACCTCGCCTGCAACCACGAATTCGAGCGTTTTTTCGGACATTCCGAACAGGAAATCATCGGCAAACACGATTTTGATTTCATGCCGCGCGAACTGGCCGATTTCTTCCGTGGTCACGACCTCAAGGCCATCTCAGCAGGCAAGCCGACCACCAACGAGGAGTGGATCACCTACGCCAGCGATGGCCATCGCGCGCTGTTGATGACAACCAAGACGCCGATGAATCGCGCCGATGGCAGTCTGATCGGCGTACTCGGCATTGCGCACGACATCGCGGCGTTGCGCCGGAACGAGGCGGCCCTGCGCGATAGCCAGGAGGCGTTGAATCGCGCCCAGTCGGTCGCCAAGGTCGGCAGTTGGCATCTCGACATCGCGACCAACGTCGTCACATGGTCGGACGAAACCTATCGGCTCTTTGGCCTGCCGCCCGGCGCACCACTGTGTCTGAAGGAGTTCGCCGATCGCCTGCACCCTGACGATCGCAAGGCTGCCAAGCGTTGCTGGAACGCAGCGGTAGCCGGTCAGCCCTACACGATTGAATACCGTGTGCTGCCGGGCGACGGTACGATCCGCTGGATACTCGAGCGCACCGAGATCCAGCGCGACGCCGAAGGGCGGGCTTTGGCGGGTGTCGGCATCATCCAAGACATCACCGACCGCAAGCGGGCAGAACTCGAAGTCGCGCTTTACCGTCAGGATCTCGAAGCGCAGGTGCAACAACGTACCCAAGATCTGCAGGCGACGCACCGCAAACTTCTCGACATCCAGTTTGCCATGGACAAGGTCGGCATCGGCATCATCTGGGCCGACGTCGGAACCGCGCGCATCACCTACGCCAACGATTTCGCAGCCCGCCAACTTGGCTACCCCATGGACGAACTGCTCGAGCTGACGGTCGGTGACATCGACCCCAACTTCCCACTTGATCAGTTCCACCAGATTTGCGGACAGATCAAGGCACACGGCCACCTCCAGTTCGAAACCGAAAATAGGACCCGCGATGGACGCATGATTCCGATGCAAGTGAGCATTGACTACCACGAAGGTTCCGACGACTCGCCGCCGCGACTGATCGCTTTTGTCACCGACATCGCCCGCCGCAAGGAAACCGAAGCGGCCCTGGTTGGCGCCATGCAGGCGGCGGAAGCGGCCAACCGGAGGCTGTCATTGAGCGATCGCCGCCTTTCCGCAATGTTTGCCATGAGCCAGCGAGTACACGAACTTGACGAGGACCAGCTACTGCAAATGGGCATCGACGAGGCCGTGCGCCTGACCGGCAGCGAAATCGGCTACCTGCATCTGGTCAACGAGGATCAGGAAACGCTGAATCTGAAGACCTGGTCCACCGGCACGCTGCGGCATTGCACCGCCACCTACGACAGCCATTATCCGGTCTCCGCCGCTGGCGTATGGGCCGATTCCGTCCGCCTGCTGAAACCGGTCGTTCACAACGATTACCAAACGCTGGCCGAACGCCGTGGAGTGCCTGCCGGCCACGCCCATCTGGTTCGCCATATAGGTGTGCCGGTCGTTGAAAACGGGCGCGCGCGCCTGCTACTGGGTGTCGGCAACAAACCGACGGAATATGACGACTCCGATATTGAACAACTGCAGTTGATCGGCAACGATCTGTGGGCCATCGTCGTGCGTCGCCGTGCTGAAACGGCGCTCGCCGCGGCGAAGAGTGCAGCCGAAGCGGCCAACGTCGCCAAGAGCGCCTTTCTGGCCAACATGAGCCACGAAATCAGAACACCGTTGAACGCCATTACCGGCATGGCCTATCTGATCCGCCGCAGCGGTCTGACAGCCGAGCAAAGCAAGCGCATGGACACGCTGGTAGCGTCAAGCGAGCATTTGCTCGGCATCATCAACGCCATCCTCGATCTTTCCAAGATCGAGGCCGGCAAGTTTGTGCTCGAGGAGACCAGCCTGCGGGTCGATGCCCTGCTCGGCAACGTGAGCGCCATTCTGCGCGAGCGCGCGGAAGCCAAGCACCTGGCACTGCACTGCGAAACCGACCCGATGCCGCCTTCTCTGCGCGGCGACCCGGTTCGGCTGCAACAAGCGCTGCTCAACTACACCGCCAACGCCATCAAATTCACCGACACCGGCAGTATCACGCTGCGCGCCCGCATAATCGACGAAAGTGCTCATCACGCGCTGATCCGCTTTGAGGTCGAGGATACCGGCATCGGCGTCCCGCCCGAAGCGCTTGCGCGACTTTTCAGCAGCTTCGAGCAGGCAGACAACTCTATCACCCGCAAATATGGCGGCACCGGTCTTGGGTTGGCGATTACCCGGCGGATCGCGGAGCTGGCTGGCGGCGAGGCGGGTGCGGAAAGCATGCCGGGAAAAGGCAGTACCTTCTGGTTCACGGCCCGACTGGCGAAGGGAGAAGTGACTAGTTTGGCGTCAGTGCCACTTCCCGTGGCTGGATCGACCGAAGAATTGCTGCGACGAGATTTTGCAGGCACACACCTGCTGCTGGCGGAGGATGACCCGGTCAATCAGGAAATCACCCTGATGCTACTGGAGGAAGTGGGTCTGACCGCCGATGTTGCATCGGATGGGTTGCGTGCCGTCGAACTGGCGACACAAAACGACTACGCGCTGATCCTGATGGATATGCAGATGCCGCGCCTGGACGGTCTGGCCGCCATCCGCCGCATCCGCGAGCTGCCTAATGGCGACAAGACACCGATTGTCGCCCTGACCGCCAACGCCTTCTCCGAGGACAAGCAGCGCTGTCTGGAGGCGGGCGCCAATGACTTCGTCGCCAAACCGGTGGATCCCGAACTGCTGTTCGCCAGCTTGCTGGCCTGGCTGGCCAGCAGCCGGGGTTAGGCGGGCAAGACGGCTTCCGCCCCGCCGTCAGACGATGTCGAGGTGACCGAGCCCGGTCGTCAGATCGCGGTCCTTGGCTTCCTTGCCGTGCAGCTTGATCTGGAGGCGCAGGTCGTTGAGTGAGTCGGCATTCCTGAGCGCGTCTTCGTAGCTGATCTTGCCGCCCTCGTAGAGATCGAACAGCGCCTGGTCGAAAGTCTGCATGCCCAGTTCGCGCGATTTCTTCATGATTTCCTTGATCTCGTGCACTTCGCCCTTGAAGATCAGGTCGGAGATCAGCGGCGAATTCAGCATCACCTCGATGGCAGCCGCGCGGCCCTTGCCGTCCTTTTTCGGAATCAGTCGCTGCGACACCATGGCGCGCAGGTTGAGCGACAAATCCATCAGCAACTGCTGGCGACGCTCTTCGGGAAAGAAATTGATAATCCGGTCGATCGCCTGGTTGGCGCTGTTGGCATGCAGCGTTGCCAGGCAGAGGTGACCGGTTTCGGCAAAGGCGACGGCGTAATCCATGGTGTTGCGGTCGCGGATTTCGCCCATCAGGATCACATCCGGCGCCTGCCGCAACGTGTTCTTCAGCGCCGGCTCCCAGTCATCGGTATCGACCCCGACCTCGCGCTGGGTGACGATGCAGTTCTTGTGATCGTGCACGTATTCGATCGGGTCTTCGATGGTGATGATGTGGCCGTAGGTGTTTTCGTTGCGAAAATCGACCAGCGCGGCCAGCGAGGTGGTCTTGCCGGTACCGGTGCCGCCAACGAAGATGACCAGCCCGCGCTTGGTCATCGCCACGTCCTTCAGGATGGACGGCAACCCGAGTTCATCAAGCTTGGGAATGGTCATGTTGATCGTCCGGCAGACCACGCCGATGCGCCCCTGCTGCACGAAGGCATTGACCCGGAAACGGCCGATGCCGGAAGGCGAAATAGCAAAGTTGCATTCCTTGGACGCCTCGAAATCGGCAGCTTGCCGGTCGTTCATGATCGAGCGTGCCAACTCGGCCGTGTGCTGCGCCGTCAAGGTCTGGTTGGAGACCGGCGTCACCTTGCCATCGACCTTGATGGCCGGCGGGAAACCGGCGGTGATGAACAGGTCCGACCCCTTCTTCTGCGCCATCAGACGCAGCAGGTCGTGCATGAATTTCATTGCCTGATCACGTTCCATATTCTCTCCAACTTGCCGCTCCACCGTTCGTCAACGGTGGCACCTCGGCGTTTTCGTTTAACCGGGGAAACTGTCCTTGTTGGCCGCCTTGGCGCGCGCTTCGGCCGGCGAAACCGCATTGCGGCGCACCAGATCGAGCAGACACTGATCGAGGGTCTGCATGCCCAGCGCCTGGCCAGTCTGGATGGCGGAGTACATCTGTGCCACCTTCGCCTCGCGGATCAGGTTGCGGATGGCCGGCGTGCCGATCATGATTTCGTGCGCCGCGACACGACCGTTGCCATCCTTGGTTTTCAGCAACGTCTGCGAAATGACCGCGCGCAGCGATTCGGAGAGCATCGCCCGCACCATTTCCTTTTCGGCGGCAGGGAACACGTCGATGATCCGGTCGATGGTCTTGGCCGCCGACGAGGTATGCAGCGTGCCGAACACGAGGTGGCCGGTTTCGGCGGCCGTCAGCGCCAGACGGATGGTTTCCAGGTCGCGCATTTCGCCCACTAGAATGCAATCCGGATCCTCCCGCAGCGCCGAACGCAGCGAATTGGCAAACGAGAGCGTATGCGGCCCGACTTCGCGCTGGTTGATCAGGCACTTCTTGGGTTCATGCACGAATTCGATCGGGTCCTCAACCGTCAGGATGTGACCGTACTCGTTCTCGTTGATGTGATTGACCATCGCCGCCAGCGTCGTCGATTTGCCGGAGCCGGTCGGCCCGGTCACCAGCACCACGCCACGCGGGTACTCGGCGATTTCCTTGAAGATCTTCGGACAATTCAATTCTTCCAGGGTCAGCACCTTGGAAGGAATGGTCCGGAAGACCGCACCCGCGCCACGATGCTGAACAAAGGCGTTGACCCGGAACCGGGCCAGGTTCGGCACCTCGAACGAGAAATCGCACTCCAGCGTTTCTTCGTACGTCTTGCGCTGGCCGTCGTTCATGATGTCATACACCATGGCGTGGACGTCCTTGTGCTCCATCGGCGGCAGGTTGATACGGCGCACATCGCCATGCACCCGGATCATCGGCGGCAAGCCCGACGAAAGGTGAAGGTCGGAGGCCTTGTTCTTGACGCTGAAAGCCAGGAGTTCGGTAATGTCCATGCGGGTCGTCCTCGGGGCGCGTGTATACTGGGGAAAAGTGGCTATTCCAAAGGATTATGAGCGCAATTCCCTGCAACCTGCAAGCCGTTCTTCGCCGAATCGAGGCCGCCGCGCATTCCGTCGGGCGACCCACTCGGCGATCAGGAAACCCTAGTCACCGAGGTATCCCCGCCGGGTTCGGCAACACAGCCCATTTTGGTGAAAGTATCCACATATGAAAATTACCTTTCTTGGCGGCGGCAACATGGCCAGCGCGCTGATCGGCGGGCTGCTGAAGCAGGGCTTTGCCGCGGGCGACATCGAAGTGGTCGAAATCGATGCCGGCCATCGCGAACGGCTTGCCACCGTCTATGGCGTGTTTTGTCATTCCGGCCCCGAAAGTCTGGCCTGGTCGGCCGATGTCATCGTGCTGGCAGTCAAACCCCAGCAGATGAAGGTGGCTGTCGCGCCGCTGGTGCCCTGCCTGAACAAACAGGTGGTTGTGAGCATCGCCGCGGGTCTCCGGCTCGAAGCGCTGTCGCGCTGGCTGGGCGGCTATCGCCGTATCGTCCGCTGCATGCCGAATACGCCGGCGATGATTGGCGCGGGCATCACCGGCTTGTGCGCGCTGCCCGAAGTCGGCCCCACCGAACGACAGGCGGCCGAAACCGTCTTGCGGGCCACCGGCAGCACGCTCTGGATCGAAAATGAAAACGGCATGGATGCCATCACGGCCATCTCGGGCAGCGGCCCGGCCTACGTTTTTCTGTTCATCGAGGCCTTGCAGCAAGCCGCCGAAAAACTGGGGTTCACCGGCGAACACGCGCGGCAACTGGCGCTCGAAACCGTGCTCGGCGCGGCCCGGCTGGCGGCCCAATCGCCCGAAAGCGCGGCGACGCTGCGCGAGCGCGTCACCTCCAAGGGCGGCACTACCGAGGCGGCATTGCGTGCCATGAGCGAACACGGCTTCGGCGAGTCGATCCTGGCCGGTGCCCGCGCGGCAGAAGCGCGCAGCCGTGAATTGGGCGATCTGCTGGGGAGCGATTGACGATGCAACAGGCAATCTTCTTTCTCGTCGAGGCAGTGGTCGGCTTTTTCACCGCGCTGTTCCTCCTCCGTTTCGCCATGCAGTGTTTGCGTACCTCGTTTGCCGGGCCGTTCGGCCAGTTCGTGGTCAAATTGACAAACTGGGCGGTGCTGCCGTTGCGCAAGGTCATTCCGGGTCTGGGCGGGCTGGATTGGGCCAGTCTGATCGCGGCCTTCGTCATGCAATTGGGTGTCGCGGCCTTCGGCCTGCTTTGGCTGGCCCGCATTCCGTCCGTGGATGGCGCGACGCTTGCCGGCCTGCTCGCCTGGGCGGCGGTGCTGGGGCTGCTCCGCCTGACGATTCAACTGCTGATCGGTGTGCTGCTGGTACAGGCGATCCTGTCCTGGGTCGCCCCTTACTCACCTATTGCCGGGCCGCTGAACCAGTTGACCCGGCCCATTCTGGCACCCATTCGCCGTATTCTGCCCCCGATTTCGGGGATCGACCTGTCGCCGCTGGTGGCAATCGTGCTGGCCCAAGCGCTGCTGTATTTGCTGTGAGCTGGTTGCGCGCCAGCGAGGGCGGCGCCACGCTGACCTTGCACATCCAGCCCGGGGCCAGGAAAACGGAAGTCGCGGGTCCGCATGGCGACGCCCTGAAGATCCGCCTCGCGGCGCCACCGGTAGACGGCAAGGCGAACGCGGCGCTCATCGAATTCGTCGCCACCGCGCTCGGCCTGGGTCGCGCCCAGGTTGAACTCAAAAGCGGTCACACTTCGCGCCGCAAGGTACTGGCGGTCTCCGGCGCGACACCCGAGATCATCCGCAGCCGGCTGTCGCCCGGTTGAATCACCCGGCGACAGCGCGGACAAACGCCTGACTACCGCTCGAACACCACCCGTCCGTCGACCAGCGTCGCCATCACCTGCCCGGCCATGCGCGCGCCGAGATAGGGCGAGTTCTTGCCCCGGCTGATCAGATTTTCAGCCGTCACCGGCCATTCGGCGGCCGGGTCAAAAACGCACACGTCGGCCACCGCCCCCACCGCCAGCTCGCCGCCCGCGTAACCGCTGATGGCCGCCGGATCGCAGGTCACCCGCGCCAGGGCTGTGGCGAGCGGCAATTTCTCTTCTTCCGCCCACTTCAACGTCAGCGGCAGGAGCAGTTCCAGGCCGGTGGCTCCGGCCTTGGCCTCGGCGAACGGGAGCAACTTGTCGTCTTCGTCGGTCGGCGTGTGATCCGAGCAGATCGCCGCGACGCCCTTGGCCACCCCGACACGCAGGGCAGCCCGATCTTTCTGGGTCCGCAGGGGCGGATCGAAACGGGCGTGACTGTCGAAATAGCCGATGTCAGTTTCGGTCAGATGCAGGTGGTGAACGCCGACATCGCAAGTGATCGCCAATCCAGATTGGCGCGCCTGCTCGACCATGAAAATGCCCGCGGCCGAGGAGAGGTGGCGCAGGTGCAGACGCACGCCGGTTTCGGCCGCCAGTTGTACCAGCGTGGCGATGGCGATGGTTTCGGCCGCGACGGGAATACCGGTCAGCCCCATGCGGCTGGCCACTTCGCCGTCGTGTGCGACGCCATTGCGCGCCAGCCAGTAATCCTCGGGTTGCAGCCACACCGCATAGCCAAAGGTGGCGGCGTATTCGAGGGCACGCAACAATGCATAGGTATCGGTGACGGGCTTCTTGCCCTGCGAGAAGGCAATGCACCCGGCCTTCTTCAACCCCACCATTTCCGAGAGGCGCTCGCCGGCCAGCTCGCGGGTCAGCGCACCCAGCGGCAGCGCCTTGGCGAGGCCGCATTCGGCGGCACGGCGGACCAGCCGCTCGACCAGTTCCGGCTCGTCGAGCACAGGATTGACGTCCGGTGGCGACACCAGCGTGGTGATCCCGCCGGCAACGGCAGCACGTAGTTCGGTATCGATACCTTTCAGGCGTACGGCAAGGTCGACCAGGCCCGGACAGACGATGCGCCCGCGCGCGTCCAGTGTTTGGTCGGCGACGAACCCGGCTGGTGTCTGGCCTACCCCGGCGATGCGGCCGTCGGCGATGAAAAGATCGGCCAAGCCGTCGAAGCCGCTTTTGGGGTCGATCACGCGACCGTTCTGAATGGCGATTTTCATGTCAATTCCCCGCAACGATGCTCATGACCGCCATACGCACGGCGATCCCGAAGGTGACCTGGTTGAGAATGACCGCCTGCGGCCCGTCGGCTACCGCCGAATCGATCTCGACCCCCCGGTTCATCGGGCCGGGGTGCATGACGATGGCGTCCGGCTTGGCCAGCGCCAGCTTTTCGGGACTGAGACCGTAGCATTTGTAAAATTCGCTTGCCGAGGGCAGCAGGGCGCCGTTCATCCGCTCGTTCTGCAAGCGCAGGGTGATGACCACATCGCAGTCGCGGATGCCTTTCGCCATGTCGTGAAAAACGCGCACGCCCATCTTTTCGACGTATTTCGGCAACAAGGTTTGCGGCCCGATGACGCGCACTTCCGGCACGCCGAGCGTGGTCAGCGCGTGGATGTTCGAGCGCGCCACGCGGGAATGCAGGATGTCCCCGATCACCGCGACCCGGAGTTGGGTGAAGTCCTTTTTGTAGTGCCGCACGGTATACATGTCGAGCAGCCCCTGGGTCGGATGCGCGTGCCGTCCATCGCCCGCATTCACCACATGGATGTCGTGATGACCGAGCCGGCGCAGGTGTTCGGCGATGAGATAGGGCGCCCCGCTGGAGGCGTGCCGCACGACAAACATGTCGGCATGCATGGCGCACAGGTTGTCGATGGTGTCGAGCAGGGTCTCGCCCTTGGCCGTCGACGAGCGACTGATATCGAGATTGATGACATCGGCCGACAGCCTTTTGGCGGCAATCTCGAAGGTCGTGCGCGTGCGCGTCGAGTTCTCGAAGAACAGGTTGAACACGCTCTTGCCGCGCAGCAGCGGCACTTTCTTCACATCGCGGTCGGAGACTTCGATGAAGGAGGCGGCGGTGTCGAGAATGTGGGTAAGCACGTCGCGCGGCAGACCTTCCACCGACAGCAGATGCGTCAGTTCGCCATGGGCGTTGAGTTGAGGATTATGCATGTTCGACACTCCAGACCAGGCGATCGCCCTCACGTTCCAGCGCCAGATTCTCGCCCGGCGTCAAATCGGGTTGCCAGACACAATACTGTGCCGCGATCGGTAGCTCGCGCCCGCCTCGATCGGCCAGCACCGCCAACTCGACCACCGCCGGCCGGCCGTAATCGAACAGCTCATTGACCGCCGCCCGCGTGGTGCGACCGGTAAAGAGCACATCGTCGACCAGAATCAGGTGGGCGCCCTCGACCTCGACACTGATCGTGGTCGGGCGGGTGCGTGGGTGCAGGCCTTTGGACGAAAAATCGTCCCGATAGAAAGACACATCAATATGGCCAATCGACGCCAGGCCGAGCAACTCGCGCAAGCGCTCGGCCACCCAGACGCCACCGGTGTGGATACCGATCAAGGCAGTGCGTGAGGTCAGTTTGGGCCGCATCAGATCGGCCAATTGCCGGCATTGTGCTTCGGCGTCAGGCAGGGGAACAGGGAGTGGTGGCATGGCTATCGAACCAGGTTTGCAGGATCAGTTGGGCGGCCACTGCGTCGAGCAGCGGCTTCATGGTCTTGGCGTTGCGGCCGGTTTCGCGCAGCCTCGCCTCGGCGTCAAGCGAGGTCAGGCGTTCATCGGCGAGCGCGACGGGCAGGCTGTGTCGCAAAGCCAGCCGCTCGGCAAAACTCCGGCAGCGCGCGGTCATCTCGTGGGGCGTGCCGTCCGCGTGGGTGGGCAGGCCAACCACCAGTTGAACTGGCTGCCACTCGGCGATCAAGCCGGCAATGGCGCGGTCGCGCGCTTCATGCCCGTCGGCACGAATCACTTCAAGTGGATGGGCCTGGCGAAGCAGCGACTCACCGACCGCAACGCCAATACGTTTTTCGCCGAAATCGAAAGCCAGCACCGTGCCGTCAGGCATGACCGGCCACTTCGGAAAGTTGCGAGAGGCTGAACCCCAGCCGTTGCATCACGGCCGGCAAGCGTTCTTCCGGCGGCAATTCAAACAGGATTTCATGCGTGGCGGGCACCGAGAGCCAGGTATTCTGGGCAATTTCGTCTTCGAGTTGGCCGGCGCCCCAGCCGGCATAGCCGAGGCTGATCAGCGTATCCCGCGGCTCCCCCTTGCTGCCGAGTTCGACCAGAATGTCGCGCGAACTGGTCATCCCGAGATCGTGGTCGCGCACCCTCAGCGTGGCTTGCCAATTGCCAGCGGGCCGATGCAGGACAAAACCGCGATCAATCATCACCGGGCCGCCGAAATACACGGGCAAATCGGCCAGATCGGGAATTTCCAAGGGCAGGTCGATCTTTTCAAACAGAACACTGAGGGTCATGTCGATCGGACGATTGACGATCAGCCCCATCGCGCCGTTCTCGGTATGTTCGCAGACATAGACCAAGGCCCCTGAAAAATAGGGATCGGTCATCGAGGGCATGGCGATGAGGAAATGATCGGTGAGGTTCACGCTGTCCATGCCCCCATTTTAAACGCCGGCCTCCCCCAAACCAAGCGGCGTGTGAGGAAGGATGCCGCCCCGACACGGGGCGCGGCATCCACTGGTCATGCGCGTTTCTGCTTGACGAAGCCGGCAATCAGCTTGAGCAGCGTATCTTCGTCGTAGGGCTTGCCAAGATACTCGTTGGCGCCGATCTCCAGTGCATAGTTACGGTGCTTGTCGGCGGTACGCGACGTGATCATGATGATCGGCAAGTTCTTCAGACGGTCGTCGGCGCGCACGTTGCGCACCAGGTCAAAGCCATCCATGCGCGGCATCTCGATGTCGGAGAGCATGACATCCGGCAGCGTCTCGACCAGGTGTTCCAGCGCATCGACCCCGTCCTTGGCGGTGATAACCTGATATCCCTCGCGGGCCAGCAAACGCCCGGTGATCTTGCGCACGGTGAGCGAATCGTCCACCACCAGGACGGTCGGCAGGGTCGCCATCCGTTGATCCGCTGCCGCGTCAATGCCTGCCGGCGGCGTGGCGACTTCCGCCACCGTCGGGGTGGTCTCCGGCATCCGTACGGGCACCGTCGCGGGTTGCCGCGAGGCAAGTGCAACCGGATTGAGAATCAGCACCACTCGCCCATCGCCCAGTACCGTGGCACCGGCAATACCAACCACGCGCGAAAGCTGCGCACCGATGTTCTTGACCACGACTTCACGGTTGCCGGCCAGTTCATCGACCAGCACCGACGCCCTTTGCATACCCGAGCGCAGCAGCAAAACCCAGTAGCGTCGCCGGGTTTCCGGCAAGGCCTGAGTATCGCCGAGCAAGTGAGGCAGGAAGTGAAAGGGGTAGCGATTTTCCAGCCACAGCGCTTCGCCTTGCTGTCGAATATCGGCCAGGCCCTTTTCCTTCAGTTCCAGCACCTGCTCGATCATCGTGGACGGCACTGCATATAGCGTTCCGGCCGCGCGCACCAGCAGGGTTTGCGTCACCGCCAGTGTCAGCGGCAGATACAGACGGAAGGTTGTGCCCCGTCCAAGCGCGGTCTGGATTTCGACGCGACCGCCCAGACTGCTGATTTCGGACTTGACGACATCCATGCCGACCCCGCGCCCCGAAATCTGCGTGACTTCGCTGGCGGTCGAGAAGCCGGCCTGGAAGATAAAATCGTAAAGACGCGCCGGTTCGGCCGCCTCGTCAGGGCCCAGCAAACCGAGCTCGACCGCGCGGGCGCGAATCCTTTCGGCATCGAGACCACGACCATCGTCGGAGAGCGCAACGACGATTTCGTTGCCTTCCTGAGAGACTTGCAGCACGATCTCGCCCGTTTCCGGCTTGCCGGCAGCCTGCCGTTCTGCGCGGACTTCGATACCGTGACTGATGGCATTGCGCAGCATGTGCTCGATCGGCGCCATGATCTTGTCTTGCACCGAACGGTCGATTTCGACATGCCCGCCTCGAATATCGAGGTCTACCCGCTTGCCCAGTTCCTTGGCGGTCTGACGGACGATACGGTAGAGGCGCTGACCCTGATTGGCAAACGGCTCCATGCGGATGCTCATCAGGTCCTGCTGGAGCGAACGGTTCATGCGCGCCTGCGCAAGCAGCGCGGCATTGGCATCATCAAGGTTCTTCAACAGGTTTTGCTGCACCGTGGCCACGTCATTGACCGATTCGGCCATAAAACGGGTCAGTTCCTGGAAGCGCGTAAAGCGGTCGAGTTCCAGCGGGTCGAACTGCGCCTCGCCTTCGGCGGTCTGCGCCACCCGCGCCTGAATCTGCGTTTCCGCCTGGATTTCGATTTCGCGCAACTGTCGGCGCAAACGAATGACGTTTTCGGTCAGGTCGAGCAGCGAGCCTTTCAGGCTCAGCATTTCGCCTTCGATCCGGGCACGCGCAATCGAGAGTTCGCCCGCTTCGTTCACCAAGCGGTCGACCAGATCGGCCCGTACGCGAAGCTGGGCGCGCTGGCCCGCTTCGGCCTCGATCGGTGCGGCGGCGGGTATCGCAGCAGCCGCAACGTTTTCCCCCTCCGGTAGCGGGAGCGCCACAACAGGCGCCGATACCGGCGTAGCCGGCGCCAAGCCGGCCTCTGGCGGCAGCGACGCGATTTCCGATGTTGGCGCGACCTCGTCTATCTGGGGTGTGGCGACCACCAGCAGCGGCAAGGTCAGCGACTCACCGGCCTGCAAGCGTTCGACCGCATGGGTCAGTGTGTCGCAACCATTTTCGATCTGCTCGCGCAGCGAGACCGGTAGGCTACCCGACCGCAACGCTTCTTCGAGACCCGTTTCCAGCGTGTGTGTCATTTCGCCCAGGTTCATGGCGCCCGCCATGCGGGCACCACCCTTGAACGTATGGAGCAACCTTGCCAGTGCCCGAGCCGATTCCTGCGCACGCTCGGGATGCTGGCGCCAAGCCGCGATCTGTTCGCCGAATCCTCGCACCAGATCGGTGGCTTCTTCCAGGAAGATGGGTAGCAACTGCTCGTCCAGTTCGTCCTGAAAACGGGGCATCTCCTGCAAACGGGCGGCTACATCCGTCGGTGCCTCGTCGGCCTCCTGCACGTTGGCAAGTTCGATCACCACAGGGCTCGATGCAGCGGGTTCGGCGGACTGCTCCTCCAGCACGCCCGCATCGGGCGCCGACAGCGGGAAAACATCCTCGAGCGCGTCGATCAGCGCTGGTTGAGTCATGGGAGCCCGACTGAGTGCCAGCCCGGCAAACATGTCTTCCAGCGCCAGGATGGTTTGATGGATAGTCTCGATGCCCTGGATGCTGTCTGGCTGCACGCTGTTGTCGCGCCGCAGCAACGCGTGTTCGAGCGCGATGGCCAGCTTGTTGATCGGCAACAGACCCACCGTCGCGGCGATGCCGCCCAGCGTATGCGCCGCCCGCGTCATGGCGAAGGTGGTAGGCGAATGGGGCATCGCCGCCAGTTCCTCGTGACTCCTGGTGAGCGTATCGAGGTGACCTCGCGCCTCTTCGAGGAAAATCTCGTACAAGGCATTGGAAACGCCGGCGTTGTCGCTCTGCGCAAGGGGTTCAGTTGCCAAGCTCTCGCCAGCAGGCATCGGGGCGGCAGCCATTCCGGCAACACCGGCCAGGGTGGCACCTTTGCCGGCAATCGCCGAAATGTCCTCCGGCATTTCGGCGGCCGGATTGACCGGCGGTATCCCGACAGCGGCATCCGCATCGATCGCCTCTTCAGCCAAGAACGACGGCTCTGCCGCAACGTCATTGTCCGATTCTTCCGGTGCCGTCACCGGTATAGCAGGAGACACTTCTTCGACTACGATTTCGTCGGCCACCGGCATTTCGGCGGCGACATCCAAGGGTAGATCGTCGACAGGCAGCGCTTCCAGCGCAACGACTAGGGACGGTGCCGGCTCACTTTCGGTGGCCACCGGGAGATCGAGATTGACGCTGGCGCTCGATGGCACCAAGTCGGCGAACGGCGCCTCAGCAAGCTCCACAACGGGTGACGCCGCGGCCTCGGATTCCAGATCGAACGAAAACTCAAATGCTTCCGCGGATGCCGTATTTTCGGTCGATAGCTCGGGCGCCTCGATTTCGAGCAGCGGATAGTCAGGCAATTCGGCGACTGGCAAGGCCGTCAGAATCTCGTTCGGCACCATCTCTGGTTCGACGGCCACTTCTGGCATGTTGAAGGGTTCCGGCTCAGCCGAAGCGACGACAGGTTCCGGCAAATCCAGCGAAAAATCGAAGTCCACCACATCCGGTTCGGACAGTGGCGGAATTTCCTGACGCGGTTCGAACATGCCTACATCACCGACCACCGTTGCCATCAGAGAGGGCGGCAATTCGTCGTCCGCCGGGTATGCCGACACTTGCGCTGGCGTTTCGGGCGGCTCCATCGCGGAAACCGATAGAGGCGGCGCGACGGGCGCGGCCACCGCCGCAAGCGGATCAACACCACGCAAGGCGCGCGCGCGATCGATCAGATCTTCCGTCTCGGGCGCGCGGCCGGTGCTTTCTGCCAGTTCGCGCACCCAGAGCGTGAAGACATCCTGCATGACGCCGATCATCTCCAGCAACTCGGGCGTCGCGGCCTGTTCCTGACGAAGCCAGAGATTGAGTGTCTGCTCGACTTCCCAGGCGACTTCACCGAGATCGCGCAGACCGACCATGCGGCCGCTCCCCTTGAGCGTGTGCGCGGCACGGCGGATGTCGGTAAGTGTATCGAGATCGCCCGGGTGGGCAGCAAGTTGTTCGAGGGCCGGCTCGACGTTACCCAACACCTCCCTGGCTTCTTCCAGGAAAATTTCGAGCAGTTCGGCGTCGATTTCCTCGTGAGAGGCCTGCGCCAGCTTGAGTGTTTCCTCGGATGGCGCGGGTGCCTCCGACACGGCGGGTTTCAATTGAAGCAGGGCTTCGCCGATCTCCGGGGTCAGCGCGCCACCGGTTTGCAGCGCATTGAGCGCCACCTTGGCAGTTTCACCCAACTGATGATCGGCCACCAAGTCGGCATCCGCCTGAAGAGCTTGCAGGTTCTGTCGCAGTTCGCTTTTTAGCTGTTCATCCTGCGGCGTTTCCTTCAGGGCTGCGAGCAGGGCCTGGGTATCGCCCTTTTTCTGTTCCAGTTCGGCCTCGACACTCTTGACCGGCCCGGGTTCGGCTGGTGTGTCATCGTCTTCGGTTTCGACGGTTTCCTCGCCGCGCAGTTTGCGGACAAACCGGTCGTAATCAGTCGCGCCGGTATGCAGTGCGTCGATGAAGAAACCCAATGTCGAGAGTTGCGCCGCCACAGCCTCGAAATCGGCGGGATCAGGCTGGTAACCAGGCTCCCCAAAACGTTTGACCTGGGCTCCCGCCTCCAGCAGGGCGCGCTGCGCGGTATCGTGCCCGAGCATGGATAGCGCGCCGGAAATCTGTTTGATCGGCGCGTCCAGCGCCGTCGCATCCAGACCGGTCGCAGGGTCGCGGAAAAAGGTATCGAGCGCCAGTTCGACCTGGGCAAGGTTGCTCTGAATTTCGCGCGCCACCTGCGCGATCAGCAGTTTCTCCTGCGCGCGGCGCGTCATGTCGTCGAGCAACGGCAAGTCGCCATCAGCCGCGATGGCTTGCCCGGAAATACAGGCTTGCAGCCGAGCCACCATGAGGTCGACCTGACGGGCGAAATCGATACCCAGACGCTTGAAGTTTTCTTGTGCGTTTTGAAGCAGGAGGATGGCCGTCGCCACCTCCATCGCAGTCGCTTCGCTGTGATGTGCGCTGTCCTCGGCCAGCCACGCGGCAATCGAGGCCAGCCCCTGGCCGAGCCGTTTGAGATCAGTTTGCCCGATGGCGGCAGTCACCTGCCCGCAGTGTCGGGACTGTTCGGCAAATCCGGCTAGAGCGGCCGTGTTGCCGGCACAGAATTTGTTCCAGTATTCCTCGGCCGCATTCACCACTTCACGCAAACGCTTCAGCGCCGCCTCCTGAGGCGCCGCCGAGGGGACCGATTCGCCCGACGGAATCAGTTGCTCGATGTGGTAAGCCTTACGGACATCAGCCGCGAGCCCCTGTTCCTCGGCTGGCGCGCGCCCGACAAAATAGAGCGCATCGCGCATCAGACGCTCGGCGACGTTGCGGGACCCCTCGAGCAAGCGACGAATTTGCAGATCGATGCGGGCGCACAGTTGCTTGGCGTCAAGTTCGACGGCGACGCCCTGATCAGCCAGAGCATCGAGAAAACCTTGTGAAATCCACCAGAACGAGCGTGCAGACGGAGTCTCCTGCGTCGACTCAATCGTTCTCAGCGCCTGCCGCATCTGTTCTAGGCCCGCTTTCGCGGCCTCGCTGTCCGGCGCGTTCTTCAGCCAGGCAAGCAACCCTTTCTGGAAACGCATCCGCTCGTTCTTGAGACATTGCCGGAAAGCCTCGGGATCGAGCTTGAGGACGGGCGCCGTTCGCCTGGGCGGGCGTACCGACAGGTCGGGAAAGAACAGGTCCGAAGCGCGCAACTGGATGGCCCCGCGCGCCTCACTGATTTCCCGATAGATCGGCAGCAGCCTCAGTGGCTGGTTGGCTTCGCCAGCCGTCAGATCGTCGAGGTATTGCCGCACGGCGGGCAGCGCGCGCTCGATGGCCAGCAGCGCGGTCTCGACAGACGGCGCCTTCTCTTCCTCCAGAGCGGTCAGCAGACTCTCCAGCGATTCAGTGACCTGCGTCACTCCGTCCAGACCGACGATAGCCAGAGCGCCATGCACCTGATGCACATGGGTCCGACACAACCGCAGGTATGTCGGTTCTCGGTGTTCGCGGAACTGGCCCAGCGCTTCCGCGGCCCGTTCCAGCGCGGAGTCGATTTCGCCCTTAACCCAGGTCAGCGGACCCAGATCGAATTCGCTTGCTACGCTCATATGCGTCCGCCCGGCCCGGTTCAGGCCACCTTGAAGCCGGCCACCGAGCCTTTCAGTTCGGCCGCCAGACTGTTGAGTTCATCGACGGCCTCGGCGGTACGCTGCGTACCCGCCGTCGTTTGATCGGTCACGCGCAGGATTTCCTGCATCATCTGGGCCACATTGGCCGCCGAATCCGCCTGTTGCTGTGTCGAGGAAGAAATATCCTCAATCAGGCTGGCAAGGTTGCGCGACACGTCGCCGATCTCGGCCAGCGCCTGACCGGCGGCGTCCGAAAGCTTCGCACCCTCGACCACTCCCTGGGTCGACTCTTCCATGGCTGAGACGGCATCTTGCGTATCGGTCTGAATGGTCTTGACGATGGCAGCGATCTGTTTCGTCGCTTCCGCCGAGCGTTCGGCCAGTCGCTGCACTTCCTCGGCAACCACGGTAAAGCCGCGGCCCGCTTCGCCGGCGGAGGCCGCCTGAATGGCCGCGTTCAAGGCCAGCACGTTGGTCTGCTCGGTAATGTCGCCGATCAGCTCCACGATTTCGCCGATCTCCTGCGAGCTTTCGCCCAGCCGCTTGATCCGCTTCGAGGTTTCCTGGATCTGGCCACGAATTTCGTTCATACCCTTGATGGAATCCTGCACGGCCACCGTCCCCTTCTCGGCAGCTGCCAATGATTGGCGCGCCACCTGGGCCGACTGGTTGGCGTCGTTCGACACCTGCGTCATCGAGCGCGCCATGTCGAGCGCCGACTGGCCCGCCTCCTGAATTTCAGTCGATTGTTTAGCCGCCGCTTCGATCAGTTCGGCTGAGGTCTTGCGGGCGATCTCTGTCGCCAGCGTCACACGCGAGGCCGCGTCATTAATCCGCCCAACCAGCACGCGCAATTCTTCAATCGTGTAGTTGATGGAGTCAGCGATCGCGCCCGTGATGTTCTCGCTCACGGTCGCGGTCACGGTCAAGTCGCCGTCAGCCAGGTCGCCCAGTTCGTTCATCAGGCGGAGAATGGCGTCCTGGTTTTCGCGGTTGGTCGTTTCGGATTCCAGACGCTGGCGTTCCGCGTCGTCGGCGCGCTTTCGGGTGTCATCCAGGTAGAGCTTGGCCAGAATGGTCAGCGTGGCAATCGCCAGCAAGGTATTGACGATCAGCAGCACCATGTAGAAAAAACGGGCCGACAGCACTTTCTGGTAGGCGCCAGCCAACTCGTCAGTGGCTTGCAGCAACGCTTCCGAGTCCTTGAAGATGCTGCCCGACGCGCGCTTGGCCGACATCAGCGGCTGGATATTGGAAAGGATATTGCCAACCGCGCCGGAATATTCCTTGAAGGCCGCCTCCAGTTCACCCAACTTGGCCCGTGTTTCGCTGTCGGTGGTGGCCGACAGACGCAGACTGTCGCTGCCCTTGATCATTCCGTTCAACACATCGCGGAACAGGTTGGCATCTTTACCGAGCAGCACCGCCACTTCCGGGTTCATGCTTTCGCCGGCCTGCATCGCCGCCGCGTTCTTGGCGATGCGCTGGGTCAGCATGACGAGCTGGTTGGCGGCCGCGATGTCGCGCACACTCCCGCCGTTCTGTAACTTGAGCGTTGCCACCTGCTCCGAGAGTTCGAGCAAATTCGGGTTTTTGGCATCAATCGTCGCAACGTTCTGGCCCAACGTCAGCAGCGGTGCTTCTTGCGACACCAGGGTGTCGGTGTTCTTGTTGGTTTCGTCCCAAAGCTTACCCAGCGCGTCCAACTCTTCGGTCACCGCGGTAGGCGACTTGGGAACGCTAGTGCCGGCCACTTCGCCGCCATCGCGCAGGCGGGTTAGCAGTTCCGAAAAGCGCTTTTGCGAATCCTTCAACTGCGCGAAGGCCGTGGGGTTACCCTGTGTCGCCAGCGACGAGGCTTTGGAAAGGCGCTGCGACAGCATGCGCATTTCGCCGGCGGCGGTCAGGTAGGCGGTGCCGTGCGTGGTCTTGCGGTTATCGTTCAGTACCAATACCAAAGCCACGAAGAGCAGGAAAACGAACAAGCCGCCGAGTATCTTCAGCTGCTCTTCCAGGGATTTTTCGCGCAGGAATTTGGGCAACGGAATCTCCGGCAAGGAAAATCCGCTACTGCCCGAACGTCCTCGATTGGCGCGGGTTTGGATCGGGATCGGCGACGGCATGACAGAGGTCAGCGTCATTTCGGCTTCGGTTTCGGTTTTCTTGCCCGGCGCTTTTTTGCCGAGTTCGACCTTTGGAATTTTGAAACTGAACGCCATGCTGTCCTCCGGTGTGAAGCTTTCTTTTTGGGGTCAAGCCCCGATATTCATGAATGATTCGTCGGCAAGTAGTTCGCGCACCGACAGTTTTTGCCAGATGTCGCCCCGGCGATCACGATATGTTTCGGCAATCCAGGCCGGTGCATTGACCGGGCGCCCGACCGCCTCGAAATCGCCGATCGCCTTAAGGCCCTGCATGCGGCTGACCAGCAGCGCGGCATTCGACCCCAGTTTGACGCCGACCAGCAGCAACCGGGCATTGGCGTTCAGTGCCGTTGGCTCGCCACCGCGAAACAGCGAAAAATCCGTCACCGAATAGAGATTGCCGCGGATATTGGCAATACCGGCAAAGGCTGCCTTGGTCAACGGAACCGGCGTCAGAGGCGGTTGCTGAATGATCTCACCCGACTCCGAGAGCTCCAGCAGCCAGTTCTCGCGCCCGGCGCGGATACCAAGCAAAGACGAGGTCACCTGACCACGCTGTGCGCTTTTCAGACGATCGGCCAGGTATTGCTGAAATTCGCGGAGAGGGGTCTTCTTCGACATGGACTAGCGCGTCAGGGCAAAGCCGCGACCTTTTGCAGCAATTCCTCGGCGTTGATCGGCTTGACCATGTAGTCGAGCGCGCCCTGGCGCAAGCCCCAGATCTTGTCGGTTTCCTGGCCCTTTGTCGTGCAGATGATGATCGGAATGTTCTTGGTATCTTCGTCGCGCGTCAGCGTGCGGGTGGCCTGGTAGCCGTTGAGTCCCGGCATGACCACATCCATCAGGATCAGATCCGGTTTTTCGGTCTTGGCCTTGGCAATCCCCTCCTCGCCATTTTCAGCGGTAACAGTCTGATACCCTTTCTTGGTCAGCAAATCGACAACAAAGAAGCGTTCGGTCGGAGAATCGTCAATGACGAGGATTTTCTTGATAGGCATGGCGGTATTCCTGGTGCAATTAAAATCAGCTGGCCTGCCCGGGCGCAAATATCGCCACGGTGTGTAGCAGGCTATCCTTGGTAAATGGTTTGGTGAGGTATTGATCAGACCCCACCATGCGGCCGCGCGCACGGTCGAAGAGACCATCCTTCGACGACAGCATGATGACCGGGGTCGACTTGAAACGGGCGTTTTTCTTGATCAGCGCGCAGGTCTGATAGCCATCAAGGCGCGGCATCATGATGTCGCAAAAAATCACGTCCGGCTGATGATCTGCGATCTTCGCCAGGGCGTCGAAGCCATCCTCGGCAAGCACGACCTGACAGCCTGCCTGCACGAGAAAGATTTCAGCGCTGCGCCGGATCGTGTTGCTGTCATCGATGATCATCACCTTGACACCGCGCAGGGTTGCCACATCCGCCAATTCGTTCCCCTCGTACTCGTTTCGACTATTATTGTTTGCTGCCGATAATAATACAAAGACACCCGAGCGTGTCACCAAATCGCTCGCCGCCCGGCAGCGAATAATGGCCGTTTGTCCGGCCGTTCACCGCCGCCGGGCGGGCGGATTCGGATAGAATGCGCCGGATCGAAACTCGAACCGCCCCCACAGTCACCGGCGAGCCATTCAATGATCCAGACTCCCCCGCTCGTACTCGTCATCGCCGCCAGCGACCCCACCTCCGGCGCGGGCCTCCAGGCCGACCTGCTGACCTTGGCCAGCCTCGGTTGCCACCCGCTCACCGTCGTCAGCGCGCTGACCGTGCAAGATACCGTCGGCGTCGAAAGCGTGCACGCCATCGACCCTGATGTGCTTGAACGGCAGGCACGCACACTTCTTGAGGATATGCCAGTGGCGGCGTTCAAGATCGGCGTGCTAGGTAGCACCGAAAATATCGTGCGCGTGGCAGAAATCGTCTCGGATTACCCTGATCTGCCGCTGGTTCTTGATCCCGTGCTCGCCTCGGGACGCGGCGACAGCCTGGCCGACGACGACATGGTTCAGGCCATGCGCGAACTGCTGCTGCCGCAAACCACGGTGCTCACTCCCAATATTCCGGAAGCCCGCCGGTTGGCGGAAGAGGACGACGACGAGGACGAACCCAACGGCGACCTCTGCGCCCGGCGACTGATCGAACTGGGCTGCCAGTCCGTGCTGATCACCGGCACTCACGAAAACACGCCGCAAGTGGTCAATACGCTGTACGGAGAACAAGGTGTACTTCGGCGCGACCGATGGGAGCGCCTCCCGCAGATTTACCACGGATCCGGCTGTACCCTCGCGTCGGCCATCGCCGCCTGCCTTGCCAACGGCAGCGCACTCGAAGACGCCGTGCGTGACGCCCAAGAGTACACCTGGCACACGCTGGCCAACGGCTTTCGCGCTGGTATGGGGCAATTGATCCCGGACCGCTTTTTCTGGGCCCGGCAGGAGGCGGAAGAACGGGAAGATCGCAGCGAGGAAGGTGACGCATGATGCACTCTGAACTGCGCGGCCTTTACGCCATCACACCCGAGTATACAAATCGCCGGCAATTGCTGGCAGAAGCCGAAGCCGTGCTGAGCGGCGGCTGCCGCTGGTTGCAGTTTCGCGATAAGCTCTCACTATCCGAGGAGCGTCGGCAAAGAGCCGACGAACTGCTCGCGCTGTGCCGCCGCCACGGCGCCGCTCTGATCATCAATGACGACGTCGAACTCGCCGACGCCGTCGGTGCCCACGGCGTGCATCTCGGCCGCGACGACGGCAGCATTGAAGCGGCGCGACGACGGCTCGGCGACCACGCGATTGTCGGCGCCTCCTGCTACAACGACTTCGCGCTTGCCCAGGCGGCCGAAATGGAGGGCGCCGATTACATCGCCTTCGGAGCCATTCATCCTTCGCCGACCAAACCGGCGGCCACTCGCGCCCCGCTGTCGCTCTTTACCCACGCCCGCCAGAAACTCGCCATCCCCGCATGTGCCATTGGTGGCATTACGCTGGCCAACGCGCCGGATGTCATTGCCGCCGGCGCCGACCTGATTGCCGTCATCACCGATCTATTTTCGGCGCCGGACATCGCCGAGCGTGCCGCCGCCTTTCAAGGCTTATTCAAGGAATCTCAATGACTTCTCGCAACGAACAATTGTTTGAACGCGCCCAAAGCCACATCCCCGGCGGCGTCAACTCGCCCGTCCGCGCTTTCCGCTCGGTCGGTGGGACACCCCGCTTTTTCGTCAAGGGCGAGGGATCGCGGGTACTGGATGCGGATGGCGCCTGGCTGCTCGACTACGTCGGCTCCTGGGGGCCGCTCATCCTCGGCCACGCCCATCCCGATGTCGTTCAGGCCGTGCAGGAAGCCGCTGCAGACGGTCTCTCCTTCGGCGCACCGACCGAGCGCGAAGTCGAAATGGCCGATCTCCTGTGCCGCCTGGTGCCGTCGCTCGACATGGTGCGTCTAGTCTCTTCCGGCACCGAAGCCACGATGAGCGCTATTCGACTGGCACGGGGTTTCACAGGCCGCGACGTTCTAATCAAATTCGAGGGATGCTATCACGGCCATTCAGACAGTTTGCTAGTCAAGGCCGGTTCGGGCGCGCTCACTTTCGGCAATCCCTCTTCGGGCGGCGTGCCGGACGATCTGGCCCAACACACACTGGTTCTCCCGTACAACGACGCGCAAGCTGTCGCGGACGCCTTCGCCCGCCACGCCGGCCGCATAGCCGCCGTTATCGTCGAACCGGTAGTCGGCAACATGAACCTGATCGCCCCCCGGCCGGAATTTCTCGCCGCCCTGCGCGAGCAGACGGCGCGCCATGGCGCGGTGCTGATTTTCGACGAAGTGATGACCGGTTTCCGCGTCGGCCTGGGCAGCGCACAGGTTCTTTACGGCATCACGCCCGACCTGTCGACCTTCGGCAAGGTCATCGGCGGCGGCATGCCCGTCGGCGCCTTTGGCGGCCGGCGCGACATCATGGAAAAGATCGCGCCGCTCGGCCCGGTCTACCAGGCCGGCACGCTTTCCGGTAACCCGGTCGCCGTTGCAGCCGGCCTGGTCACGCTCAAGCTCATTCAGGCTCCCGGTTTCTACGAGCGCCTCGATGCCCGCACCGAAGCGTTGTGCCAAGGCCTGGTCGCCGCTGCTGCGCGGCATGGCGTCGCTTTCTCGGCACAGCACGTCGGGGGCATGTTTGGCCTGTACTTTGCCGAACGCTGTCCGGCCACTTACGACGAGGCTCTGGCGTGCGACAAGGCGGCGTTCAACCGCTTCTTCCATGCCATGCTGCGCGCCGGCCACTATTTCGCGCCTTCCGCCTACGAGGCAGGATTTGTATCGGCCGCACATAGCGAGGCCGACATTGCCGCCACCGTGACCGCCGCCGAAGCGTGGTTCAAAACGACCGTTTGAGCGCGCGCCCCCCATTCCGCTGCAACCGAAGACCGCCTTTGCGGTCTTATTGACCTTTGCTGGCTTCATCCATCCATCATGCTCATGTTCTCGCGCAAGAAGTTCCTGATCATCGGGTCCACCGTCGTGGCCGCTCTGATCCTGCTGGCAGTCCTGCGTGGCGGCCAACCAGCCGCCGAAGCCGGAAAGCCGGCGACGTCCAAACCCGCCCTGACCGTAACCGCCACCCTTCCTCAGCAGGAAAACTGGCCGCAGACGCTCGCAGCAACCGGTAATGTCAGCGCCTGGCAAGAGGCGATCATCGGTGCCGAAATCAGCAACTTCCGACTGATCGAAATCCTCGCCCAGGTCGGCGACCGCGTGAAGAAAGGTCAGGTGTTGGCGCGCATCGACAGCAGCACCATCGCCAGCGAAACGGCCGAGGCCCGCGCCAGCCACGCCGAACTGAGCGCCACACTGGAAGAAGCCCGCGCCAATGCCGAACGTGCCCGGCAATTGCGTGAGCGCGGCTTTTTCAGTTCACAGCAGGTAACGCAATCGCTGACCGTCGAACAGACCGCGCGTGCTCGCCTCGATGCGGCTCGTGCCCGCTTGCAGGCGGCCGAGTTGCGCCTGGCGCGTACCAGCATCGTGGCCCCGGACGACGGATTGATTTCAGCGCGTTCCGCAACCGCCGGTTCACTGACGCAACCCGGACAGGAGTTGTTCAGGTTGATTCGTGGCGGGCGGCTGGAATGGCGCGCCGAAGTAACCGCAGCCGACCTCGCCCGGCTGCAACCGGGTGTCGCGGCGGAAATCGTGGCGCCGGATGGCAGCCGGGTAGCCGGCAAGGTACGCGCGGTATCGCCGTCGGTCGATGTCGCCACCCGTAACGGGCTGGTTTATGTCGACCTACCCGCCGATGCAGCGCCACACCTCAACGCCGGCATGTTCGCGCGCGGCGAGTTCAAGCTGGGTTCGCTGGCGGCGATCACACTGCCGCAGGCCGCCGTCGTCCAGCGCGAAGGATTTGCGTACGTGTTTCGTATCGACCAGGAAGGAGAGATCGCCCGGACCGCGATGATCAAGGTGAGTCTCGGCCGGCGCCAGGGTGAGCGGATCGAAATCACCGGCCTTGCTTCCAATACCCGCGTAGTCGCCAGCGGTGCCGGATTTCTGGCAGATGGCGACTTTGTCCGCGTGATCGACCCCGCTACCGCCAAACCCGCATCATGAACGTTTCCGCTTGGTCCATCCGGAACCCGATTCCGGCCATACTCTTCTTCGTCCTGCTGACTCTGATGGGGCTGGCCTCGTTCATCGGCATGAAGATTCAGCAGTTCATGGATATTGAACTGCCGATGGTGACGGTCACCGCCAGTCTGCCCGGTGCAGCGCCGGCCCAGATGGAAACCGAAGTCGCCAGAAAGATCGAGAATACGGTTGCCACTTTGCAAGGCATCAAGCACATCTACACTAAGGTACAAGATGGAACAGCCATCGTCACTGTGGAATTCCGGCTCGAAAAACCGCCACAGGAAGCACTCGATGATGTGCGCGACGCGGTCTCGCGCATCCGTTCCGATCTGCCCGGCGATCTAAAAGATCCTGTTGTCTCCAAGGTCAATCTGGCCGGTTCACCGATCCTGACCTACACCGTGGCCTCCAGCCGGATGGACGACGAGGCGCTGTCATGGTTTGTCGATAACACCGTCAGCAAGGCCCTGCTGGCGGTGCGCGGCGTCGGTGCCGTGGCTCGGGTCGGCGGTGTCAGCCGCGAGGTGCGCGTCGAACTCGATCCTGCACGCCTGCTGGCCCTAAAAGCCAGTGCGGCAGATATCTCGCGGCAACTCCGCCAGACACAGCAGGAAGCCTCCGGCGGCCGCGCCGACATCGGCGGGGCCGAGCAGTCGGTCAGAACTCTCGCTACCGTACAAAGCGCCGACGAGCTGGCCGCCATGGAAATCGCCTTGCCGGATGGACGGCGCGTGCGCCTCGATCAGGTTGCTCAAGTTGTGGACACGGTGGGAGAACTTCGCTCCGCCGCGCTGCTAAACGGCAAACCGGTAGTCGGTTTCGAAATCACCCGCAGCCGGGGCGCCAGCGAGATTGATGTGCGCGATGGTGTCGTTGCGGCACTCGCCCACTTGAAGGCCGAACATCCCGACATCGTCATCACCGAAGCTTTCAATTTTGTCGATCCGGTCATGGAAAACTACACCGGATCAATGTCGCTGCTGCTCGAAGGCGCCGTACTCGCCATCATCGTCGTCTGGCTCTTCCTGCGCGACTGGCGCGCCACCTTCGTTTCCGCGACGGCGTTGCCGCTCTCCATCATTCCCGCCTTTGCGGTGATGTATCTGATGGGCTTCACCCTCAACGTGGTGACACTGCTCTCGCTATCGCTGGTGGTCGGCATTCTGGTCGACGACGCGATTGTCGAAATCGAAAACATCATCCGCCACCTGCGTATGGGCAAGACACCCTACCAGGCCGCCATGGAAGCGGCGGACGAGATCGGGTTGGCGGTCATCGCCACCACCTTCACGCTGATCGCGGTGTTTTTGCCCACCGCCTTCATGGGCGGCGTGGCCGGCAAGTTCTTCGTGCAGTTCGGCTGGAGCGCCGCCATCGCCGTGTTCTTTTCGCTGGTCGTTGCGCGGATGCTGACGCCGATGATGGCTGCCTATCTGCTCAGACCGCCCAAGCGCGAGGTTGCCGCGCCGCGCTGGCTCACGGTCTATCGGGGTTGGGCGGAATGGTGCCTGCACCACCGCTGGACAACCTTGGTGGCGACTGTTTTCTTCTTCTTTGCCTCCTTCTTCCTGGTTCCTTTTCTGCCGACCGGTTTCATACCACCGGACGATCTCTCGCAAACCCAGGTCTATCTCTCCCTGCCTCCCGGCAGCACCTTTAAGGAAACCTATACGGCGGCCGAAGCGGCGCGCGAAATTGTCGCCCGCAATCCGCATGTGAAGATGGTCTACACGGCAATTGGCGGCGGCGCCGCCGGCAGCGACCCGTTTGCCCCGCGCGGCGCGGCGGAAGTGCGCAAGGCGACGCTGACCATCAATCTGACACCGCGCAAGGAACGAGACGGTGTCAAAAAGCAGACGATCGAGTCCGAGATTCGAAAGGCGCTAACCGATTTGCCGGGGGTTCAATACAAGGTAGGCTTGTGAGGTTCCAACGAAAAATATGTTCTGGTGTTGGCGAGCGAAAACGGACCGCAGCTTGCGGAACATGCCCGACTGGTCGAACGAGACTTGCGCACCATTCCTGGCATCGGCAACATCACGTCGACCGCCAGCCTGGTGCGACCGGAACTGGTGATCCGCCCTGATTTCGCGCGCGCCGCTGATCTCGGTGTCACCTCGGCCGCCATTGCCGACACATTGCGGGTGGCTACAGCCGGCGACTACGATCAGGGTTTGGCAAAGCTGAATCTCTCTCAACGCCAAGTACCCATCGTCGTCAAACTGCCCCCCGATGCCCGCCAGGATATCACCCTGCTCGAACGGCTGACGGTTCCCGGCAAGCACGGCCCTGTGATGCTGGGCAATGTCGCCACGCTGTCGCTGGCCGGCGGGCCCGCCGAAATCGACCGCTACGACCGCCAGCGCAACATCAATTTTGAAATCGAACTGAACCAGCAACCGCTGGGCGAAGTCGAGAAGCAGGCGCTAGCCCTGCCCAGCATGAAGAATCTTCCGCCTGGCGTCACCCAGACTGCGATCGGCGACGCCGAAGCCATGGGCGAACTGTTCAACAGTTTTGCACTTGCGATGCTGACCGGGGTGCTCTGCATTTATATCGTGCTGGTGCTGTTGCTCAAGAACTTCATTCAACCGGTGACGATTCTCGCGGCACTGGTGTTGTCGGTACCGGGTGCCTTTCTCGCCCTGTTCGTGAGTCAGACGGCGCTTTCCATGCCCTCGATGATCGGCCTGATCATGCTGATGGGCATTGCCACCAAGAACTCCATTCTGCTGATCGATTACGTGGTGATGGCGCGCCGCGAGCACGGCCTGACCCGTTGGGAAGCCTTGATCGACGCCTGCCTGAAGCGTGCCCGCCCGATCGTCATGACCACCGTGGCCATGGGTGCCGGCATGTTGCCAATCGCTATCGGTCTCGGCACCGATCCGAGCTTCCGCGCGCCGATGGCCATCGTCGTCATCGGTGGGCTGATCACCTCGACATTCCTCAGCCTGCTGGTCATCCCGGTGGTGTTCACCTTCGTGGATGATTTTCTGGAATGGATGCGCCGACGCCTGCATCTGCGCGCGCCGGCCGACCAGCCGCCGCCTTGAGAGGCGGCGTTCAGGGACGCTGCGGGCGGCGCGACTTGGCGCGTTCGCGGCGTTCGTGGGCGCGAACCATCAAATAGGTGACGTAAGCGACGATACCCATGCAGACACCAAATGAAGCGTAGGCGATCGGCCACGGAATATCTCTCGTCATCATCGAAAATTCCGACATTCCACCGATCCCGGCAATCACGTTGAGCGGCATGAAGATCACGCTGAGCACCGTCAGCCGCTTGATGATCTTGTTCTGGTTGATGTTGATGAAACCGACCACGGCATCCATCAGGAAGTTGATCTTGCCGAACAGAAACGAGGTGTGACCGTCCAGCGACTCGATGTCGCGCAGAATCTGGCGGGCATCGTCCCATTGGTGGGCGGCAAGAAATTTTCCTCGCATCAGGAACGAGAGGCCGCGACGACTATCCAGCACGTTGCGGCGAATACGTCCGTTCAGGTCTTCCTCGCGGGCAATATCTGCAAGGATGATCCCCGCTTCCTCATCGGTTAGATCGGTGCCCAGCACGCGCTTGCCGACCTCTTCAAGCTTGGCATAAACGTCTTCGAGCGCGTCGGCGGAATATTCGGCATCGGCCGCATAAAGATCGAGCAAAACGTCTTTTCCATCGGTCACGTAGCCCGGCTGCGTGCGTGCGCGCAGGCGTTGCAGGCGAAACACCGGCAGTTCCTCGGAACGGATCGAAAACAGTACGTCGTTGTGAAGAATGAACGCCACCGGCACGTTGCGCGAGACGTCATGCATATCGAGCAAAAAGTCCGAATGCAAATGCACCTCGCCGTTGTCCTCGACATAAAAGCGCGCCGACGCCTCAAGGTCGGTCAAGCCCTCCGGATCGGGCAATTCTAGTCCAAAGAATTCTCCTACCCACGCCAGCACCTCATCGGTCGGGGCAACCAGATCGACCCAGATCGGCTTCAGGTCAATCAGATCGTGCCTGTTTTCCACCGGAATCTGGCGGAGCCTTCCCTGACGCAACTCAAAGGCATTGACCATGCTGCGCGAACTGCGGTGATGTCCTTCGCCCACCAAGTCTGCGCGCACCTCGTCTGATAGTGACAATAGAATTCCGTCTGCCCGCTGCTCGGGAACCTGCTTCCAGGTCAATAAGCGGTCTTCCTCGGGCAAGGCTTCGAGGATACGGGCAATGTCGTGCGAGGCCAGCGCCGCCAGTTTCTTTTGCAGTTCGGAAAGATTTTGCTGATGCACCATGCCCTCCACCAACTGGTGGCGCGGCATGTCCTGGCGATGTACCAGATCCTCGACCAAGCGGTGTCGCGCCAGTAGCGCCTGCACATCAGTCAGGTGTGCCTGCATTTCTTCAATTCGGGTCAGCGGTTCCTGGTTCATGGTGCGTTCTCCGGCGAGGTGCGGCATTTTAGCACCGCGCATCTGACCATTTGGCGACAACAACGGATCAATGTCTCTGGGCGTCGTCTCACTTTGGGCATAAAATCCGGGCATACTAGCGGGATCGCTGTCCGAGGTACCGACTGACCCGCTCTGAGAGATCGAACCAAGCGCCATGACCCCACGCTGGCCATTCAGATTACCGGAACATCTCCCTGCGTCTCAAGACGTGCGGGCGGTCGTTTCTCAACTCGGCATGGTCCGCTAGCGATGCGCCGTCTGCCGCTCCTGCTGGCACTCACGCTCTGCCTGATCACCGGCGTCGCTCGGCCGGCGGGCGCGCAGTCGCCCGCGCTGGAAGACAAGATAAAAGCCGCCTATCTCTTCAATTTTTTGCGTTTCACCGATTGGCCAGGGCTGGAGAAAACCGGGCCGGGAAGCACCCTGCGGCTCTGCCTGGTCGGCGCCGACAGCATCGCCCAGTTACTCGCCGAAGTCGCCAACCGCGACATCAACGGCCATGCAATCGCCATCGAATCCCTGGGTTCGCAGAATTTGCGACGAGCCAGCCAATGCCAAATCGTCTTCATCGATCGCAGAGCCGGCGCCGGCGCGCTTGCCGAGAGCCTGGCGCGGGAGAGCGTGCTGACCGTCAGCGACGCACCGGCATTTGCCGAAAGTGGGGGCATCATCGGTTTCTATCAGGACGAAGGCCGGGTCAAGATCGCTGTCAACTTGCGTCGCGCCCGCGAAGCCCGCGTCAGTCTCAGTTCCAAGCTGCTTGAAGTCGCCCGGTTGGTGGATTAGGAGACGGCTCCGTGCCCCTTTCGTCTTGGCTCAACAAATATTCGCTGCGTCGCTCGATCACGCTGGCGAGCACTTTCATCACAGTTTGCGCGCTATTCATTGCCAACCTCTTTTTCCTCGGTTACGTCTATGTGCAGGCGCGCCAGAATCTGAGTGCCGACATCGCCTCGCTCGGCAAACTGCTGGCCGACCGCAGCACCGCAGCGGTGATTTTCGACGATCCGGCGGTGGCCGAGGAAATCCTCTCGTCGGTCAAAAGTAAGCGGCACATCCTGCTCGCCTGCACATACGACGACAAAGGCAAGATCGTCGCCAAACTTCCGACACCGGAGCACGCCCAGCCATGCCCGCCAGCCTCCGACAAGGCCGAACATCATTTCGCTGACGGTACGCTCGATCATTTCGAGCCGATCATGCAGCGGGAGACACGCATCGGCAGCGTCTTCGTCCGCGCGGGACTCGAGGACCTCGATGCGCTTTGGCGCAGCTACCTGTTGCTGGCGGCCGCGGTCGCACTGATCACCAGCGTGCTGGCCTATTTTCTGGCCAATCGCGTCCTCGCAGTGCTGGCGGAGCCGCTGACTCAACTGACCCACACTGCCCAGCAAATCGCCCATCGCTCGCGCGAGGAGCGGATGATCACTGAGTCCGAACGAATTGACTGGAATCACACTGGCGAACTTGGCTCGCTGGTGAACGCTTTCAACGAAATGCTTGATCAAATTGCAGAGCGTGATCGCGTTCTGCGCGAAGCCAACGACACACTGGAAGAACGCGTCCGCCAGCGAACGGAAGCGCTGAACGACAGCAATCGGCAATTGCAGGCCGCCGCGGTCGATCTGCGCCAGGCGAAGGAAGTGGCAGAAGCGGCGAATGTCGCCAAGAGCAATTTCCTCGCGCGCATGTCGCATGAGTTGCGTACGCCACTCAACGCGATTCTCGGCTTTTCGCAACTGATGGCGCGCGACCCCGAGACCTCCCCGGGCCAGCGCGACCAATTGGGTATCATCAATCGGAGCGGCGAACATCTGCTGGCGATGATCAATGACGTGCTTGATCTCTCGAAAATCGAGGCGGGTCGGATGGATCTCGTGCTGGACAGCTTCGATCTGCACCATCTGTGTACGGAAGTGGCTGAGCTGATGCGGATACGGGCAACCGAAAAAGGCCTGACCCTGCATGTGTCCGTAGCGCCGGAAGTTCCTTCGGCGATTCGTTCCGATGCCGGCAAGCTGCGTCAGGTGTTGATCAATCTGCTTGGCAACGCCGTCAAATTTACGCAGCACGGCAGCGTACACCTCGAACTCAGTTGTCCGAAGACCACCACGCTACGCATCGAAGTTCGCGACACCGGCATCGGCATCCCCGCCGAATTGCAGGGCGGCGTGTTCGACCCTTTCGTGCAAGCCAATGCGCACGTCAAGGGCACCGGATTGGGGCTGGCGATCAGCCGGCGCTTCGTAGAAATGCTCGGCGGCCAGATCGGCCTGGACAGTGTTCCAGGTGAAGGCACCCGATTCTGGCTGGAGATTCCCGCCGAATGGGTGGAAATCGATTTCAGGCCAAGCGCCGTCAGTCGTGGGCGCGTCACCGGCCTGGCGGCCGGTCAGCCGGTCTGGCGCGTCCTTGCGGCCGAAGACGACCCGGCGAGCCAGACCTTCATCGCCAAGTTGCTCGGTCAGATCGGATTCGACCTGCGAATCGCCGCCAACGGCGAAGAAGCCGTGTATGCCTTCCGCCAATGGAAGCCTGACCTGATTTTGATGGACATCCGCATGCCCGTGCTCGACGGTTTGCAGGCCACTCGCCTGATCCGCACGCTACCGGGCGGCGATCTACCGATCGTCGCGCTGACCGCCAGCGTGTTCCGCGAGGAACAACCTGAAATTCTGCGAGCCGGATGTTCCGACGTTCTCTTCAAACCACTTCAGGTCGACGAGCTGTTTGCCGTTATTGCCAAGCAGATTCCCGTCGAGTATCGCTACGAGCAATCCCGCGAAGTCGTCCCGCCCAAGGATGACGACGCCCTGCGCGCCGAATCGGGCCGCCTTCCCCAGGAAATCCGCGTTCGTCTGTTGGATGCCGCACGCCGTCTCGACGGCGACAGTATCGAGGCCGAGCGGCTCGCCCTGGCGGCGGCACATCCCGCGCTGGCCAAAGAAATTGGGCTGTGCCTGCAACGGTTCGACTATGCCGCAATCGCCGAACTGCTGGCGGCCAACAACGGAGACAACGATGTCTGAAGAAGCCAATGTCCTGATCGTTGACGATCTGGCTGACAATCTGGCGGTTCTGGGCCAGATCCTAAAAAACGCTGGCTACCGTGTTCGTGCCACGCTAAATGGCGAACTGGCGCTGAATGCCGCCGCCCTTGAGCCGCCGGACGTGATCCTGCTTGATGTCATGATGCCGGTCATGGATGGCTACGCGGTCTGCGAAAAGCTCAAGGCCAATGTCGTCACCGCCGAGATTCCGGTCCTCTTCATCAGCGCGCTCAGCGAACCTGCCGACAAAGTCCGTGCCTTTCATGTCGGGGGTGTCGATTTCATCAGCAAACCGTTCGACCAAAGTGAAGTGCTGGCGCGGGTGGCCGCGCACACCGCTTTGGCGCGCGCGCGCCGCGAGCTGAACCAGAAGAATACCGAACTCGAGAAAGCGCTGGCCGAACTCCAGAATGCGCAAAGTCAGTTGGTCAGCCACGCCAAGATGGCCTCGCTGGGGGTCTTAACCGCCGGCATCGCGCACGAACTGAACAATCCGATCAATTTTCTCTACGCCAATACGCAGAGTTGTCTGAAGCTGCTGCCACGCCTCGATGCAGTGTACGACCGCTACGATGACCTCAGCGCGGCCACGACGATAGCAGAACTAGCCGAGATCGAAACCCTCAAGCGCCAGATGGGACACGCGGAAAACCGCGAAGTGATGAAAAAGCTGCTTGAAGGCATCCGCATCGGCGCAGAACGCTGTGCCAACATCATCCGCAGCTTGCGCCTGTTCTCCCGGGATGCCGGGGCGACCGTCACCAGCTTCGACCTGAACGACAATCTGGATACCGCGCTGCTGATGCTTTCCAACCGCATTGGTCGTTCCGTCCGCGTGGACAAGGACTATCGGGCCACGCCAACCATGGTCGGCCATCCCGGCGCCCTGAACCAACTCTTCGTCAATTTGTTCAGCAACGCCGTCGATGCCATGATCGGACACACCAACTCGCCGGTCCTGCACGTCCACACGGCCGAGAGCTCGTTTGAGGACAAGCCGGCGGTGGTCATCGAAGTCACCGACAACGGTCCCGGCATTGCCGACACTGATTTGCCACATATTTTCGATCCCTTCTTCACCACCAAGCCTGTCGGTGCGGGCACGGGACTGGGTCTTTCCATCGCCTTCGGCATCGCCCGCGACCACGGTGGCAAATTGGAGGCCGAGAACATTCCCGAAGGTGGTGCCCGGCTCCGCCTACTCCTCCCCCGTCACTAACCTCAACGGTGCCCGATCATGCATTCAACACCCTTGCCCAAGATCCTCTACATCGATGACGAAGAATGGAACCTGACGGCTTTCAAGTTCATGTTCCGTGATGAATTCGAGGTGATGACGGCGCTCAACACACGCGCCGCCGAAACCTTACTGGAGCGGCATCCCGATATCGATGTGGTGATCAGTGACCAGCGCATGCCGGACGAAACCGGCGTTCAATTCTTCGACCGGCTGCGCGCCCGCCTGTCGACCACCGAGCGCATCATCTTGACCGGTCACTCCGATATCGATGCCGTCATTGCCGCTATCAACCAGGCGGGTGTCTATTTCTACCTGCGCAAACCATGGCAAGAGGGCGAGGTACGGCTGGTTTTACGCAATGCGCTCGACTCGGTGCGTATGCATAAAGATCTGCTCCAGCAGGCTGAAACCATGCAGGTCATCGAGGAAAATGTTACCGACGTCATCTCCCGCACTGACGTCGAGGGCCGCTACATATACATCTCCCCTTCGATCCAGACTGTCTGCGGCTTCGCCCAGGAAGACATGATCGGGCACCATGTCGACGAATTCATGCACCCCGATGATGCGCGCAACCGCCTCGACATGCAGCGACGCTGTCTGAACGGCAGAAACCAGAAGATGATCTACCGTTTCCGTCACAAGCTGGGTCATTTTCTTTGGATTGAGGCCAGTCTCCAGGGAGTGCGGGGCGCCAACGAGAAGATCGACGAAATCATCACGGTCAGCCGTGATATTACCGCCCGGCGGGCCGCCGAAGAGCGTGTTGAGTTTCTCGCCTATCACGATGTACTGACAGAATTACCCAATCGCCTGTTGATCTCCCGTCGGCTCCAGGAGGCCATGGATAAAGCCAATCGCGAGCAGAGCAAGGCCGCTCTGCTGTTTCTCGATCTCGACAATTTCAAGACCATCAACGACTCGCTCGGCCATTCTGTCGGCGACCAGTTGCTCAAGGCAGTGGCAAACCGTCTCACCGGATGCGTGCGGCCGTGCGACACAA
Source organism: Betaproteobacteria bacterium UBA1934 (assembly GCA_002337055.1). Lineage (GTDB taxonomy): Bacteria > Pseudomonadota > Gammaproteobacteria > Burkholderiales > Rhodocyclaceae > UBA1934. The sequence goes on from DDFG01000005.1 coordinate 463,691, forward strand.
TCAGTCGGCAGGGTGGCGACGAGTTTCTGATTCTAATGCCCGACCTCGCTCACGCAGAAGTCGCCACAGGGCTCATGGACACCATATTGATCGCCATGCAGACGCCCTTCCGCATCGGCGACCACGAACTGATGACGACGCTTTCGATTGGAACCTCCGTATACCCCGACGACGGCACTGACTTCGATTCGCTACTGAAAAAGGCCGATACGGCGATGTATCGCGCCAAGGATCTCGGCCGCAATACCTATCGCTTCTTCGACTCCCAGATGAATGTCGAGGCTGTCGAACACCTCACCATCCTAAACGGGCTGCGCCGCGGCATCGAACGCGGCGAGTTCGTGTTGCATTACCAGCCGCTGATCGATCTGGCACGCGAATCTGTTATCGGTGCCGAGGCTTTGATACGCTGGCAGCACCCCGAACTCGGGCTGCTGCCGCCTGGCCGTTTCATCCCGGTGGCCGAAAACAGCGGCCTGATCGTGCCCATCGGCGAATGGGTGTTGCGCGAAGCCTGTCAGCAAGCGGCAGAATGGAGAACCTTGGGATGCGAACGCATGCTAGTCGCCGTCAATCTCTCCGCCGTGCAGTTCAAGCGTGGCAATCTCGAGCGATCTGTGCTCGCGGCGCTACAGGCCTCCGGACTGCCGCCCTCGCAACTTGAACTGGAACTGACCGAATCGATTCTGATCCACGATACCGAAGACGTACTCGCCACCGTCAAGCGACTCAAGGCGCTCGGCATCAAGCTCTCGATCGACGATTTCGGAACCGGTTATTCGAGCCTGGCCTACCTCAAACGTTTCGCAGTCGACAAGCTGAAAATCGACCGGTCATTCACCCGCGACATGATCGACGATCTCGAAGACAATGTCATTGTTCGTACCATTATCCAGATGGCGCAAAGTCTAGGATTGCGGACAATTGCCGAAGGGGTCGAGTCCGAGCAAATGCTGACTTACCTGCGCCTCTTCGACTGCGACGAAGCGCAGGGATACCATATCGCTCGCCCGATGCCGGCGGCCGAGTTCATGGAATTTATTGCCAAGCGCACCTGATTGAAGGGGGCGCGAACCGCGCCCACGCGTCAGGGGATATCCGCAGACGGCATGCGCGCCAGCAGCGTGGCCGTCTTTTTCGCCAATCCGGGCGATTGACGGTTACGGTCATAGAAGCGCGGTGCCGGCACCATCGCCGCCAGTCGGGCGGCCTGCTCCGGGCCGAGCTGCCCGACGCCGACGCCATAGTAGTGACGCGCAGCGGCCTCAGCGCCGAAAATGCCGTTGCCCCACTCGATGACATTCAGGTAAACCTCGAATATCCGCCTCTTGTCCCAAACCAGTTCGATCATGAGGGTGATCGCTGCCTCTTCGCCCTTACGCCACAGCGAACGGTTGGGCGACAGGAAAAGGTTCTTCGCAAGCTGTTGAGTGATGGTGGACCCGCCGGCCACGAATCGCCCCTTGCGCTCGTTCTTGCTGATGGCGTTCTGGATGCCTTCCCAGTCAAAGCCGTCGTGTTCGATAAACTTGCCATCCTCCGCCGCCACCAGCGCGCGTTTCAGATGCGGCGAGATGGCAGCGTAAGGCACCCATTGCCTCGTCAGTTGCGCGGACGGGTTCTTCTGACGCAACTCGGCGAGACGGATGTTCATGAAACTGGTCGTGCCGGGATCGACCCACTTCCAGAACAGCACCCAGCCGAACAACCAGAGCTGATAGGCCATAAACAGGCCGATCAGGACAAGCGAGGCTTTCTTGAGCCAGTGAAAAACCCGCTTCATGCCTCGGCCAGCGATGCCCGCAATTCGGCCAGCACACCGGCGGTGGCTGGACGCACGCCACGCCAGACGAAGAAAGCCTCGGCCGCCTGCTCGACCAGCATACCGAGGCCATCCGCGCCTCGCCCGGCGCCGAGCGCGCGCGCTTGCACCATAAAGGGCGTTTCGCCCCGGCCGTACATCATGTCGTAGGCCAGGCAACCGGTTCCGCACAATCCTTCCGGCAAGAGAAGCGTCGCCCCCGTCAAACTCGCCGAGGTGGCGTTGATGACGACATCGAAAGCGCCATTTTTCAGATCCTCATAACCGCCCGCCAACACCCTGCCCAAATCGGCAACGCCCGCTGCCAGTTCCGCCGCCTTGTCGATGCTCAGATTGGCGATGCGAATCGACTGCACTCCGGCCGCCAGCAGCGGCGCCAGCGCGCCGCGCGCCGCACCACCAGCGCCAAGCAGGGCAATGCGTTTGCCGGCAAGCACGACGCCGATATTGCTCTCGAGGTCGCGCACAAGGCCGGCGCCGTCCGTGTTATCGCCCGCCACGACCCCCCCGTCAAACGACAAGGTGTTGACCGCACCCGCCCGTTCCGCCCGAGGCGTCAGCTGGGTGCACAACCGCCAAGCCTCTTCCTTGAACGGAACCGTCACGTTGGCGCCGCGCCCACCCGCCTCGACAAACTGCCGCACCGCTTCGGCAAAGCCGTCCAGTGGCGCCAACAGGGCTTCATAGCGCATTGCCTGGGCGGTTTGCGTGGCGAACCTGGCATGAATCAAGGGCGATTTGGAGTGCCCGATGGGGTTTCCAAAAACGGCGTAACGGTCGGTCATGTCAGCGGGCCTGAATGGCGTCGCCCTGGGTGAAGAACCAGGTGCGGGTGAATTCGAGAATGTCGGTATCGCGCCGGATATCGGGCGGAAACGCCGCATAGGGCGATCCCATCATGACAATGCGGCGGGCGGCGTCGTCGAGCACCTTGTGGCCGGAGCTGCGATTGATTTCGATCTGCTTGACGCTGCCGTCGGCAAGCAATTGCACGGTCAGCACCAACGAACCGTACAGTTTGCCTCGCGCCGCTTCCGGGTAGTTCAGCGTTCCGAGACGTTCGACCTTGGATCGCCATTCCTCGATATAGCGGGCAAAACGGTATTCCACCGCGCGCAGACCGACATTCTGCTTGCGCGGCCGTTTGTTGTATTCCTCCACCGACTGCGCGATCTCGCCTTCCAGCCTCGCCATCGCCCGCGAGGTTTCAAGCAGGTCGTAACCGGTGACCGCCTGGGGCTCGCCCTTGCCTTCACCGGCCTGGCTGGTCGGCGCAGCGTGCAAGCGCTTGGCCTGCGCGACCAGTTGCTGTTGCCGCGCCTCGAGTTCGCGCGCGCGCCGTTTCAGCGTCTCCAGATCATCGCCCTGCACCTGTTGCGCCGAGGGCGGCAGCGGTGTTTTCGCGCGGCGCTCGTCGTCGGTATTGCCGCCGCCGTCCAGATGGGTCTGCGCCAGCGCCTGAGCGTTGGCGGGCTTCTTGGCGGAGCGGGCATTGACCAGCACAATATCCAGCGCCTTGTCGCGCACGAAGCGCGAAGCTTCGGGAAATTGGAATTGAACGGAAAGCACCACCGCATGGACCAGCACGGACACCGCAATTCCGATGGAAAGCGGCGACAACCCGGTCCACCACGCACGCAGACCGCTCGCAGGGGCCGCTGGAATGGCTTTGTTCGTCGCCTTCGCCCGCTTGCCCTTGCCCGACGCCATCAGGACGTTTCCTCGTCTGCCGCATCCTCCGGATCGGCCTCCGCCAGCGTGCTGAGATAGCGGCAATCCAGTTCGAGGCTGAGCAGATCCATATCCGCCACCGACAGGAACACGCGTTGCCCGGGCGACAGATCAGCCGGAAGGGATGGTACGCGCAGGAGCAGCGGCAGATGATCGAGCTTGACGCTCTGCTCGCGCCGCACAGTGGCCGCGATCTCGGTCACGCCTTCCTGACGCAGCCAGCGCAGGCACCAGTAGCGTTCCATCTGGCGCTGGAAATCGGCGTAGGCGCTGTAGGTCAGTTCAAAATCGCGCATCGCGGCGAAGAGTTCGGCGGATTTCGGTGCAAAGGCCGGCGTCTCGCCAGACAGGCAGGCGATCAACTGCCATTGATTGACCAGATCGCAGTAGCGACGGAGCGGCGAAGTCATCCACGCGTACTGCGGGACGCCCAGCCCCTCGTGCGGCAGCGGCGAGGTGGTCATCCGCACCTTGCCCTGCGTTTGCGCCCTGTACATGCAGGCCACGCCTTCATCGGCGAGCAGGCCCCCCCAGGTCGAATTGGCGACGATCATCAATTCAGCCACCAGCTTGTCGAGCGGGCTACCGCGCTTGCGTTCGCTGATGCCGACGCGGCAGGCATCGGGTTCGGCCAGATCGCCTTCAACGTCGAAGTTGTAGTCGTTAATGCCTTGCGTCGCCGAAGGTTTGCCGCGCCGGCCCTCGCAGGCGTTGGCAAAATGCCAGAGATGCAGCAACTCGTTGCGGAAGGCGAATTCACTCAGTCCGGCGGCAATCGTCTCGGCGTTGAACACCGGTTCGATGTCGTGATGCCGGAGGTTGGCGGCGATGTGCACGCTTTCCAGCCGGGATTCGTGATCGAGGATTTCAAATTGCTCGTTCACCGTCAGATAGAGCGACACGGCCGGACAATCGACGCCCCCATCCAGCGTGTAGCGCGCCACCACCGCGTCCGGCAGCATGGTGATCTTGTGGCCGGGCATATAGACGGTGGAAAGCCGCGCCCGCGCCACGCCGTCGAGCGGCGAACCGTGCGTGATGCCCAGCCCCGGTGCGGCAATGTGGATGCCGATGCGGCTGCCGATGCCGGGCAGGAAAGTCACCGACAGGGCATCGTCGATTTCGGTGGTGTTCGCGTCGTCGATCGAAAAGGCGCGCACGTCCGCCCTGGGCAGATCGGCACGCACAGCCGGCACCTCGAGCGCCGGAAACGCCGTACCCTTGGGAAACTGTTCGCGAAGAAAGCGGCGGAAATGCAGGTGGTAGGCCGATTTGACGGCGCCACACTGGAACAGCAATTGCGCCGCCGACAATCCACTCTGCTCGCAGGCGTTCTCGAATGCCTTGGTCTCCGGCCGGTTGCGGTCGGGCGCGTAGAGCAGCGAATCGACCAGCGGCACGAATTCCGGCGGCAGCCGGAAGGCTTTCAGCTCACCGACCCAGTGCTCGATCGCAAGCGCTTGCTGACGTTTTTTTTCAAGAGCGGCCAGAGCAGCCTTGAGAATGTCGGCAGGGGCTTTACGGAAGCGGCCCTTGCCTTTCCGGTGGAAATAGACGGGAGCGGCTTGCAGGGCAAGCAACACCGCCGCCGCTTCGGTCGGGGCGGGGTCATGGCCGTAGTAGTCGCGGGCAAAATCCAGAAATGAAAATTCGCCGTCATTGACGCACTCCCACAGGAAATCCGGTTCGATCTCGGCAGCCAACGGTTCGGCCGCTTCCAGCAAAGCACTCGCGGCCGGTTCCTTGAAACGCAGCAGCACCGTCGCGCCCTTGATCTTGCTGCGCTTGCCCGAGGGCATCTCGACCTGGAGCGAAGCCTCGCCGTCGGTCAGGATGGTGCCGGTCTTGAAACCGCCGTCTTCTTCAAACAATACATGCATCGGCGGATTATAAACCGGCGAATTCAATTAGTTGCGGCACAAATTCGGGAAACCGGGTGAAGCTATGATCGCCGCCTTCCAGCACCGTCAGACGCGCACCGGCTTTGCGTTCGATGGCGCGGGACGAAATAGGGGTCTGTCCCATTAATGGTCGGCATGATCAGTTTCCTTGTTTTGGCTTCAGGACTTTTTCAACGAAATCTAGGGTTTGATAAGACTGCCCAGCAGATGCGGGAGCTTGAATTTTGAAACCCTCACGAAAATTGGGGCATGAGTTCTCGGTAGCCAATAACCAAGGCGCTCGCCCGCCCGAGGTGCTGCCCTGCCCCCGGTCCATCATGTAGCCGATACGTTCGGCAATGACTTCGTTGGTCTTGAGATCGATCACTTTCAGCGAACTGCCGGCGATCCAGTAGTCGCGTTCTTCCTTCGTCGAAATGTCATCGTAGGTGACGCCGTAGCGCGGCTGAGGGCCGGGGGCGGGGGTTTTATCCAAGACGTAGGCGTAGATATTGAGGTCGTAATTTGGATTCCGCTTCAACTCCAACTGAACGTTTGGTGCGGTTTCATCTTTTTTTCCGACAGCCTTCGTCGATCCCGTGTAGCGGTAACGCTTGCCGTCCTGGGGGTCCAGGGCTTCGACGTAGCGGTAGCCGATGCGGGGTGGGGAGCCTGGGGCGGGCGTACCAGTGTGTGTAGCTTGATATTGGCCTTTGGTGAAAGACTGAATATAGCCATCACCACCCAAATCATCCCCATAAGGATCGGTAAGGGCAAACTGGTCGTCAAAGTTGATTTTGTCTGGCCGAATCTTCATCAGAAAGATGCCCTCGACGTTGTCGACGGTGCGTGTGATCTTCTCTCCCGCAGCCTTGCAACGCTCGCGGAACATCGCTTCGGCCGTTTGCAGGCGCGTGGCGGCGCTTTCCGCACCCTGATTGGCAGGCTGGGTACCTTGCGCGGCACAGCCGCCAAGGCACAGCGAAAGCAGCAGGCTCAGCAGAATGGTGGGATGGGTGAAGTTCATGCTGCATTTCTCCAGAGAGGATCGTTGGTTTGTTCGTGCAGGCGGCTGGTGACATCGTTGGCCGACACATCCACCGGACAATAGGGGACAGACCACGTTTTCCTTATCTGCATCACCGGAAATCAATAGCAGGCAAACGCCATGATCTGCGGAATCATCATCTCGAAGCGGGTAAAGCTATGGTCGCCGCCTTCCAGCACCGTCTGCCGGGCGCCGGCGTAGCGCTCGACGGCGTGGCGGTAGTCGAGCACTTCGTCGCCGGTTTCGACCAGCAGCCAGTAGCGCGAGGGCGTTGGCTTTGGCACGACTTGCGCCAGCAGGTCGGCGCCGTGTTCGGCGGTGAACTGGAACACTTCTTCGGTGTGAAAGTTACGGTGTTCGCCGATGAACAGGCTGCCATCGAGGCGGTCGACGATGGCCGGGTTGATCAGCACGGCCTTGAGATCGTGTTTTTCCGCCAGATAGGTTGCGTAATGTCCGCCTAGCGAGCTGCCGATCAGCATTGGCCTGACGGGCGCCGTGGCGATCAGCGCCTCGGCCTGGGCGATGGCTTCGCTCGGTACGGGGGAGAGTGCCGGACAGAGAAAGCGCTCGCTCAACCCACGTGCTGCCATCGCCTCCGCCACCAGGCGTGCTTTCCAGGAAGCCGGCGACGAGCAGAATCCGTGCAGATAGAGGATCAACTGGGCGTCCATTGCACGACACCGCCGTATGCCGTGCCCAGCACGATCAGACCGAAGGCGATGCGGTACCACGCGAAGATGGTGAAATCGTGGCTGGAGATGTAGCGCAGCAGCCAACGGACGCAGAGAAAGGCCGAGACGAAAGCGGCGACAAATCCCACCGCCCACATGCCGAGATCGTCGGCATGCAGCAGGGCGCGTTCCTTGTAGAGCTGATAGCCGGTCGCGGCGATCAGCGTCGGGATCGCCAGAAAGAACGAAAATTCCGTCGCCGCCTTGCGCGAGAGGCCGAACAGCAGGCCGCCGATGATGGTCGCACCCGAACGCGAAGTTCCGGGAATCAGCGCGCAGGCTTGCGCCAGACCGAGTTTGAGCGCGTCGAGCGGGGTCATGTCGTCGACCGTTTCGACGCGAATCACATGTTGGCGACGTTCCGCCCAGAGAATCACGAAGGCGCCGACGATGAACGCCAATGCCACCGGGATGGGTTTGAACAAGTGCGCCTCGATGGCTTTCTTGAACGCCAGGCCGAGAATGGCCAGCGGCATGAAAGCGATGGCCAGGTTGAGCGTCAGCCGGTTGGCCAGCCGGTCGCGCCCCAGGCCGCGCAGCACGCCGGCGATGCGAGCCCGGTATTCCCACACCACTGCGAGAATCGCGCCCGACTGGATGACGATCTCGAACAGTTTGCCCCGATCGTCGTTGAAATCGAGCAGATCGCCCGCTAGGATCAGGTGTCCGGTGGAAGAAATGGGCAGGAACTCGGTCAGCCCTTCGACAATCCCGAGAATGAGGGCCTTGAGCAGCAAAACGGTATCCATGGATATCCTGACAATGACGAAATCGTGCATTCTATCAACCAGAGGATGTCATTCGCCTGACAGGAAGCGGGCCACGAAGGCACCTTCGCTCTCCGCCGGCAGGTCGATCCAGACCCGGTGACCATTGCCGGGCGCCACTGAGATCGGTTCTCCGGCCGCATTTTCCATGCGCGTGAGCACCCACTCCGAATTGCCTGCGGGATGCACCGCCTCCAGCCGGTCGCCGAGGGCGAAACGGTTGCGCACCCTCACTTCCATCAGGCCTCGCACCGGATCGAACCGTTCGGCGTCGCCGACATAGCGGCTGCGCTCGGATTCGGAATGCCCCTTCAGATAATTCTGGTAGTCGGCATCATGGTGGCGCTGGTAAAAACCATCGGTATAGCCGCGATTGGCCAACCCCTCCAGATCGGCCAGCAGGCGCGGATCGAGCGGCCGCCCGGCGAGAGCGTCGTCAATGGCCTGCCGGTAGCTCTGGCAGGCCCGCGCGGCGTAGTAGGGACTCTTGGTGCGCCCTTCGATTTTCAGCGAATCGACGCCGATCTCGACCAGGCGCTGCACATGCTCGATGGCGCGCAGATCGCGTGAATTGAGCACATAAGTGCCATGTTCGTCCTCCTCGATGGGCATCTGCTCGCCGGGGCGGTCCTTCTCTTCGATCACCGTGTATTCCCAGCGACAGGCATTGGTGCAGGCGCCCTGATTAGGATCGCGATGGTTGAAATAGCCGGATAGCAGGCAGCGGCCCGAATAGGCGATGCAGAGGGCGCCGTGCACAAAGACTTCCAGTTCGATGTCGGGGCAACGTTGGCGAATTTCGGTGATTTCATCGAGCGACAACTCGCGCGACAGGATGATGCGACGCACGCCCAGCTTTTGCCAGAAACGCACCGCCGCCCAATTGACGGTGTTGGCCTGCACCGAGAGATGGATCGCCTGCTCTGGCCAGGTTTCGCGCACCATGTCGATCAGGCCGGGGTCGGACATGATCAGGGCGTCCGGCTGCAAGGCCACCACGGGCGCCATGTCGGCCAGATAAGTCTGGAGCTTGGCATTGCGCGGGAAAATGTTGCTGACCACATAGAAGGCCTTGCTAGCCGCCCGCGCCTCGGCCAAGCCTGTCGCCAGGGTTTCGAGACCGCCGAATTCATTGTTGCGGACGCGCAGACTGTAGCGCGGCTGCCCGGCATAGACAGCGTCGGCGCCAAACGCAAAGGCGGTGCGCAGCATGGCCAGCGAGCCGGCGGGCGCGAGGAGTTCAGGTTTCGGCATGGGCTTCGGTTAGAATGAATCCATCCCTATTTTACCTTTCTCCGCAGGCTCCCCTTGAGCGAAGACATTCTCATCAACTTCACGCCGCAGGAAACGCGCGTTGCCGTCATGGCCCAAGGCGTGGTGCAGGAACTGCACATCGAGCGCACCGCCGGTCGCGGCTACGTCGGCAATGTTTACCTCGGGCGCATCTGCCGCATCCTGCCCGGCATGCAATCGGCGTTTGTAGATATCGGCCTCGACCGTACCGCCTTCCTCCATATCGCCGATGTCCGTCAAGCCCGCGATGCCGGCGGCGACAAGCCGATTGAAAAGGTGCTGACAGAAGGCCAGAGCATCATTGTTCAGGTCATCAAGGACCCCATCGGCAGCAAGGGTGCCCGGTTATCAACGCAGGTCTCCATCGCCGGGCGTATGCTCGTCTATCTGCCTCAGGAAAAGCACATCGGCATTTCACAGCGCATCGGCGACGAGGTTGACCGCGAAGCCCTGCGCATCCGCCTCGAATCGCTGATTCCCGCCGATGAATCCGGCGGTTATATCGTCCGCACCATTGCCGAGCAAGCCTGCGACACGGAATTTGCAGCCGATATCGCCTACCTGCGCAAGATCTGGCGCGACATACTGGCCAAGGCACAGACCTCGGCGCCACCCACCTGGATTTACCGCGAACTGATGCTCGCCGAGCGCGTACTGCGCGATTTCGTGCATCCGGAAACCACGCGCATCGTCGTCGACTCCCGCGAAACCCTGCAAAAGCTTCAGACGTTCGCCAGCGAATACACACCCGCCGTCGCCGGGTTGATCGAGCATTACGACGGCGAACGGCCGCTCTTCGACCTGCACGGTGTCGAGGACGAAATCGAGAAAGCGCTTTCCCGCCGCGTCGACCTCAAATCCGGCGGCTACCTGATCTTCGACCAGACCGAAGCGATGGCGACCATCGACGTCAACACCGGCGGCTTCGTCGGTGTTCGCAACTTTGACGAAACGGTGTTCAAAACCAATCTCGAAGCCGCCCAGACGATTGCCCGGCAACTGCGCCTGCGCAACCTCGGCGGCATCATCATCGTCGACTTCATCGACATGGAAAACGCCGAGCACCGCCAGGCGGTGCTGGAAGAATTGCAGAAGGCTCTGGAACGCGACCACACGCGTCTCACTGTCAACGGCTTCACCGCACTGGGTCTGGTCGAAATGACGCGCAAGCGCACGCGCGAGTCGCTGGCGCACGTACTGTGCGAACCCTGCCCCACCTGCACCGGACGCGGCGAGGTCAAAACACCGCGAACGATCGCCTACGACATTTTCCGCGAACTGATGCGCGAAGCCCGCCAGTTCAACGCACGCGAATACCGTGTGCTGGCGTGTCCGGCGGTGATCGACTTGCTGCTCGACGAAGAATCGCAAGGTTTGGCCATGCTCTCCGGCTTCATCGAAAAACCGGTCTCGCTCCAGGCCGAGCCCAGCTACGCGCCGGAGCAGTACGACATCGTATTGCTGTAACAACCTGGAAACCTGATCGAACGAGCCTAGTTCAAGGTACTTCTCGACCTTGCGATGAAGCGATCGCGATCGGAACATAGCTTTTTCTTGCCTTCGGTGATCGCATTTCTAATCGCCACGTTGTCCTGCGCAACATCTCGAATCAACCGTCCAATGACTTCCTTCGAGGCGGCTCGCCACGGAATACAAAATCTCTCCAATCCGAAGAGCTCAAAAAAGGCAGTGCATTTGAGGTCGTATGCAATATTTATGACCGGCGTACCAGCATTAAATGCAAAGATTGCCGAGTGGAGCATTTGGCTGATTACAAATTTGCATTCTCCATACTTTTTTAACATCAAATCTGTTGTTCCATCAACCCAATCTACCTTCACGCCCCGTTTGGAAAGAAATTTTCCGACTGGATACTCCATATTTTCATGAACGAAATAGTTTAAATGTTCCGTTTTTGAAATTATTCGCAGATTATGTTCCAGTGCCGGCAAAACCTTCTTGAGCACAACAATCGCACGCCAACCGTGTGCAGCCATGTTCACGCCAACGTAGTTATCCTGCAAAACCGGCTTGTATTTATTAACAGGCGGCGGTTTATAAACTAATACGGGATCACCTGTCAAGAAAACTTCCCGAGTTGAAAATTCCTGCATCAATCGATAAGCGGATCGATCCCGTACGCTCATGACATCCACGCGGTTGCAAAAACGTTCGAGATAGTTTTTTGTTTCGGCAGGGAGGGCGTTGATATCCGACAAATCATAGGTATCCTCAAACATCAATCTATTCAGACCTATACCGTAAGCGATGATCGGCATATTTAGACGCTCGAATATGTTTATATCCCTTGACCGGTGATTCAGCTCGCCTTTGCCGTTCAGAAATACATACCCTCCCCCCCCCAGGATGATAGCATCGTATTTTTCATTGAACGGCTTTACAATATCCTCCGATAGCTCGCCCCAGCCATAAATGTCGACCTGCACGCCATGATGCCAAATCTCATTGACAGCCTGTAGCGACGCTTCGCCAATCGCTATATCGCCACGATTTGAGTGATTGGTGATCGTATGATGGTAATCCGTCAGGTGTAGCCTGCCCGTCGCTGCTGACAACGCGGCTTCATAATTGCGCACGATGCTTGATTTGAACTCCTGCATTCTGGTTTTTCTGATCTTCTGAAAAGCCTCGGCAGGCGCTATCGGTACAACCAGCGCCACTCGATTTTTATACGGAATTGAGTTCATGATCTCGCCTTTGTCCGCCGCTTCTGCATTCGGCGCCACTGTACTGCCTCGTAAAACTTTGCCACCAGCCCCCGCGGCGTGTTCCGCGAAACAAAACTTTTATGATTTTTGTAGCTTTCATTGGAGAAAATTCTTTTATAATCCGCCTCGCCCTCGCCATAATCTATTTGCGATATTCCATCAGCGGCGATTTTATTGATAAGATCCTCAAGCAATATCAATCCCGGGGAATAAATCTTATAGTTAGTATTATAAACGGGGAACCAGTAATGAAGCACATGCCCAACTCGGAGACCGAGGTGGGACGCGATCCATTGATCGCCAGCAACTGTTTTTGTCAGATGAAGACCATATTTCTCATCTGAGCGCGCCCATATACCGTAGAGAAGCTCCCTGTTTTTATCAGACGCAAAAACATCCAAAGCCCCTGTACGCATGTATTGGCGTCGCTTATGCGCGAGCACTCCATCTATCTCAAATAGCGTCGGCGTGTTGGTAGTGGTGGTGGTGACGTCACCGATCTCACGATGCAATTTTCTTCGTCTATTCGCCAAATTTTGAAATCTACTTCTATTTTCCGAGGCGATGTCTTGCAGTGATTTCTCCGCTGCAACAAAGCGATACCCTATTCGATCCGAATCTTGACTCAACATGCTGCGACTGTGATCTATACGCAGTGCACACAGGTTGTTCAGCAGGTGATCAATCTGAACGCTGTGGCCAGAAAGAGACAACGCATCCATCCGATCCGACATCTCGCCACCTACACGCTCACCGATTCCGAGAAAGCGCTCAATGGAATTTTTGTGTTGGAACGGGAATATTCCAACTGTTTTCCCCATGTTTCTCGCGATCAGAACTTTGACGCGGATGCCGCTTTGCCAGGCTGCCAGCGCAAAAGTCGGATGCAAGAACGGATCGGGCGAAACATTTTCCGAGTAGAAGCTCCTCCAGAAACCAAATTCATCGCTTGAAAGATGATCGAGGTATTTAATAGTGCAGCTTAACCCGGGCATATATGCGCAATCCACATGCAGAACGCACCATTATGGTGCGGGCTTTTCGTGATGTTGATAACGTATCCAATGAGGGCACGTCGCTTGAAACAGAAACGTGAAAATATAGCGTTCAAAACTATACCGATAGGAAATATTTCACTCAATCGCACCAATGTCATAAACAATCATGCTGAGTGGACGACTTCACGGGAACATCTTTACGGTTTATTGGGCCTGAACACACATTCAGGTGTGCGCGTTGCACATATTGAGAGCAATACGCGAAATCAATTTGACGTGCGCCGGCCCCAATTCGCTAAAATATGGCCCGGCAATAGCACTCAAACAATTCGTGTTCAGTGCATTCCCCCCGTCAATCGCTGCCGACTAGATTTGCGCTGAACTATATTGGTGTCGGCCGGTCTGCCCTTGCATCGGTTACGATCAAGAAGTCAGATCATGAATGAAGCCAGCGATTTTGCGAGCCTCGTCCCGGCGCAGGCATTTTCCCGCCGCGGATTTCTCAAAACCAGTCTGGGCGCGGGTTTTGCCCTCGCTGTGCAGCCGGTGACGGCGCAGACCGCCATCAAGACGCCGGACGACGGCCTGCTCGCCGGTGAGGTCATGATTCCGGTGGCTGATGGCGAAATGCCCGCCTATCGGGCACAGCCGCTCAAAGGCGACAAGCTGCCGACCGTGCTCGTCGTTCAGGAAATCTTCGGCGTGCATGAGCACATCAAGGATGTCTGCCGCCGCCTCGCCCAACTCGGCTATCTCGCCATCGCGCCGGAACTCTATGCCCGCCAGGGCGATCCGGCCAAGTTCGGGAGCATTCCCGAACTGATGTCGCAACTGGTCACCAAGGTGCCCGACACACAGGTTTTGTCCGACCTCGACGCCAGCGAAGCGTGGGCGGCAAAGAACGGCGGCGATCCGGCCCGGCTGGCCATCACCGGGTTTTGCTGGGGCGGGCGTATTGTCTGGTTATACGCGGCACACAACACCAAGCTTAAAGCCGGCGTCGCCTGGTACGGCCGCCTGCTTGGCACGCCCAATGAACTGACACCACGACATCCCCTCGATATCGCAGGCAAATTGTACGCGCCCGTACTGGGCCTTTACGGCGGGCAGGATCAGGGCATCCCGCTCGATACCGTTGCAAAGATGCGCGATGCGCTACAGGCAACCGACAATGCCGCCAGCCGCTCGTCGCGGATCGTTGTATATGACGACGCACCTCACGCCTTCCATGCCGATTATCGGCCGAGCTATCGCAAGGAACCGGCAGAAGCGGGCTGGAAAGCCCTGCAATCCTGGCTGCAGGCCAACGGGGTATAGTTGCCCGACACAAGAAGTACACTCGCGTGACCCGCATTCGCTTGGGATTGCGACAGGCGTCTCCTATCATGTAGGACATTGGGGACGACCTCGGAGAAAATCATGCGTCTGGAAAATTCGCGCGAGAGCGACAATGTCGAGGACCGCCGCGGCGATGGCGGCAGTGGCGGACTGCCGATTGGCAGGCGCGGCGTCGGTATCGGCGCCATTCTGGTGGCAGTCGCAGCCAGCTACTTTTTCAGGGTGGACCCACAGATGGTGCTGGGTCTGATCGGCGGAGGCGGAACGCCGGTTTCTGCGCCGGCTCCACGGCACCCGCCGGCCGACGACGCCGAGACCCGTTTCGTCCGCAAGGTGCTGGGCGAAACCGAAGATACCTGGCGCCAGATATTCAAGGCTTCCGGCAAGCAATACGTCGATCCCACGCTGGTGCTATTTACCGGCAACACAGCGACGGCGTGCGGACAGGGTCAGACGGCGACCGGCCCCTTCTACTGCCCGGCCGACCAGAAGGTGTATATCGACCTCGCCTTCTACCGCGAGTTGCGCAACCGCTTTCACGCGCCCGGCGAGTTCGCGCAAGCGTATGTGGTCGCGCACGAGATCGGCCATCACGTGCAGAACTTGCTCGGTACTTCGCAACAAGTGCAGAACGCACGCCAACGCGCGCATGGGCCGGCCGAGGCCAACGCCCTGTCAGTGCGCCTTGAATTGCAGGCCGATTGCTACGCCGGCGTCTGGGCCAAACGAACCGACGCCGCCAAGGGCATTCTCGAACCGGGCGAAATGGAACAGGCGCTGGTGGCCGCCTCGGCGATCGGCGACGACCGTCTGCAAAAACAGGCCCGTGGCGTCGTGGTGCCGGAGACCTTCACCCACGGCTCCTCTGAGCAACGCGTGCGCTGGTTCAAGCGCGGCTTTGAAAACGCCGACCCGCGCCAATGCGATACCTTCCGTGCGGCATCCCTCTAGTGCCATGAAAGCGGGGCGCACCGGATCGCCCCCCAACCAGATTCACGCCGATCGAACTGCGCGTGGGTGTCAACGGGTGTCGAAGCAGAGATACTTCACTTCGAGGTACTCCTCGATGCCGTAGCGCGAGCCTTCCCGCCCCAGGCCGGATTGCTTGACGCCACCAAACGGCGCCGCCTCGTTGGAAATGGCACCGGTGTTGACCCCGACCATGCCATATTCCAGCGCCTCCACCACACGCAGGCAGCGGGCCACATCGCGCGAGTAGAAATAGGCGGCCAGGCCATATTCCGTGTCGTTGGCCATCACCACCGCCTCGGCTTCGTCGAAAAACCGGAAGAGCGGCGCGAGCGGCCCGAAAGTTTCCTCGCGTGCCACGCGCATGGCAGGCGTCACGTCGGCCAGTACGGTGGGCTCGTAGAAATGGCCGCCCAGAGCGTGGCGCTTGCCACCGCAGAGCAGCCTGGCGCCGTGGGCGAGCGCGTCGGCCACGTGGCTTTCCACTTTCTGCAAGGCTGCACCATCGATCAGCGGCCCCTGCACGATGCCCGGGTCGGCGCCGTTGCCAACCGCCAGCGCGGCAACTCGTGCCGCCAGCCGTTCCGCGAAACGCTCATAGACGGCGGCGTGCACCAACAGACGATTGGCGCAAACGCACGTCTGGCCGGTATTGCGATACTTGGCGGCGACCGCACCTTCGACCGCTGCGTCAAGATCTGCATCATCGAAAACGATGAACGGGGCGTTACCGCCCAACTCCAGCGAGAGCTTTTTCAGCGTCGGCGCACATTGCGCCATCAGGCGACGACCGACCTCGGTGGAACCCGTAAAGGAGAGCTTGCGAACGGTCGGATCGGCACACAGTTCGGCGCCGATGGAGAGCGCGGCATCCGCATCTGCCGTGACAATATTGAACACGCCCGCCGGCAAGCCGGCGCGCTGCGCCAGGACACCCAGCGCCAGGGCGGATAGCGGCGTCTGCTCGGCGGGCTTGAGCACGACCGTGCAACCTGCCGCCAGCGCGGGCGCCACTTTGCGCGTGACCATGGCGACCGGAAAATTCCACGGCGTGATGGCGGCGCAAACGCCGACCGGCTGTTTGATCACCACCAGCCGCTTGTCGGCGACCGGCGAGGGAATCGTTTCGCCATAGGTCCGTTTGCCTTCCTCGCCAAACCACTCGACAAAAGAGGCGCCGTAGAGTACCTCGGTACGCGCTTCGGCAAGCGGCTTGCCGCACTCGGCAGTGACCAGTTGCGCAAGGTCGTCGGCGTGCTCGCTGATCAGCGCATACCAGCGCTGGAGCAGCCGGCCACGCTCGCGCGCCGTCGTCCCGCGCCAGCCCGGCCCGGCGGCCGCTGCCGCGGCGATCGCAAGGCGGGCCTCGGCATTTCCGCCAGCCGTAACCTCGGCCAGAAGCTGGCCGGTGGCCGGGTTATGCACCGCAAATCGCCCGCCATCGGCGGCCGCCATCCATTCGCCGCCAATCAAACAGCCGAATGGCAACAAACCGGGATCGGAAAGATTCATGATCTTGAAAAATTCCTTGAAAAATATTACGTTACATCAAATTCCGGAGAAATCACCCCAGCAGATGATGACGCTCCACTCCGCATCGCGCCGCTCCACGCCCCCGCGCTTTCTCATTTGGCAATGCCTGCTCGTCACACTGGCGCTTGGGCTGGCTGGCTGCGGCAGCCCGGCACGGCACGGCAGTTCCGCCGACTATAGCGCGCCGCCCCCGGTCTCCGCCAGCCCACGCGGACAGGAGGTTACGCTGTTCGCGCTTGGGTTGATGGAAACCGGCTACCAGTTCGGCGGCAAGCACCCGCAGGCCGGACTCGATTGCAGCGGGATGGTGTCCTATGTCTATGGTCAGGCGGCCGGTATGCGCCTGAGCGGCAGCGCAGCCGATTTGGCGCGCAGCGGACGCCCGATTGAACGCGATGCGCTGCGTCCCGGTGACCTGGTCTTCTTCAACACTCGCAACCAGCCCTTTTCGCACGTCGGCATCTATATTGGCGACATGCGCTTTGTGCACGCACCGGGCAGCAAAGGCAAAGTGCGCATCGACCGGCTTGATAGCCGGTATTTTCAACCGCGCTACGAAGCCGCGCGCACCTATTTCGACTAGCGCCACACTTGGCCGGTGGTTTGTTTCTGCTCTTCTCGGCGGCGTTCCGACACCTCAAACATTTCTTTGGATCAGTAAGTTAGGCGTAAGCCAACAGGCATAGCCTTGTTTGCACAATACGGTATTCCTATAAACACCACACCCAAGGAGACAAAAACATGAGTGAAATCGTCCGGGATCGGATTCAGTTGAATCCGAAATTCCTGCAACTCGTGAAAAAACGCAACGCCTATGCGTTCGTGATGATCGCGCTGGTGATGATCTGCTACTACGGCTACATTCTGCTGATCGCCTTCAACCGCGAATTTCTTGCCACCAAGCTGGGCGCCGGCATGACGACTTCGGTCGGTGTACCGCTGGGCGTCGGCGTGATCGTGTTCACCATTTTGGTGACCTGGATCTACGTGCGTCGCGCCAACTCGGAATTCGACGCAGAAATGGACGCCATCGTGAAGGAGGGCCGGCAATGAAATCGCTCGTATCCCTGCTTCTGCTGGCGCTCGCCTCGGGCAGCGCGCTGGCGGCCGGTGCCGACCTCGGCCAGGCCCAGCAACAGGCCACCAACTGGACGGCCATCGCGATGTTTGCCGCTTTTGTCGGCTTCACGCTGTACATCACCAAGTGGGCGGCGGCCAAGACCAAGTCGGCCGCCGATTTCTACACAGCAGGCGGCGGCATCACCGGTTTCCAGAACGGTCTGGCGATTGCCGGCGACTACATGTCGGCAGCCTCCTTTCTCGGTATTTCCGCACTGGTGTTCGGCAGCGGCTTTGACGGCCTGATCTTCTCGATCGGCTGGCTGGTCGGCTGGCCCGTCATCACCTTCCTGATGGCGGAACGCCTGCGCAACCTCGGCAAGTTCACCTTTGCCGACGTGGCGGCCTACCGCTTCTCGCAAACACCGATCCGCACCTTTGCCGCCACCGGCTCGCTGGTTGTGGTTGCCTTCTACATGATCGCCCAGATGGTCGGCGCCGGTCAGCTCATCAAACTGCTCTTCGGCCTTGAATACACCTACGCGGTCGTGATTGTCGGCGTGTTGATGATGGCCTATGTGCTGTTCGGCGGCATGACCGCGACGACCTGGGTGCAGATCATCAAGGCGGTGATGCTGCTCTGCGGTGCGACGTTTATGGCGGTCGCGGTGCTGTACCAGTTCGGTTTCTCGCCGGAAGCGCTGTTCACCAAGGCAGTCGAAGTGCACAAGAGCCACGACAAGATCATGGCCCCCGGCGGCCTGATCAAGGACCCGGTTTCGGCGATTTCGGTGGGTATGGCGCTGATGTTCGGTACCGCCGGCCTGCCGCACATCCTGATGCGCTTCTTCACCGTGCCGAACGCCAAAGAAGCGCGCAAGTCGGTGGCTTGGGCGACAACCTGGATCGGCTACTTCTACATCCTCACCTTCATCATCGGCTTCGGCGCCATCGTGATGGTCGGCACCAACCCCGAGTTCCTCGACGCCAAGGGCGCGCTGAAGGGCGGCGGCAACATGGCGGCCATCCACCTCGCCAATGCGGTCGGCGGCAATATCTTCCTCGGCTTCATCTCGGCCGTGGCCTTTGCCACCATCCTCGCCGTGGTCGCGGGTCTGACGCTCTCGGGTGCCTCCGCCGTGTCGCACGACCTCTACGCCACCGTGTTCAAGAAGGGCCAGGCCTCGTCCGCCGACGAACTGCGCGTCTCCAAGATAACCACGCTGGCGCTGGGTGTGGTGGCCATCGTGCTGGGCATTGCTTTCGAGAAGGAAAACGTCGCCTACATGGTGATGCTGGCCTTCGCCATCGCCTGCTCGGCCAACTTCCCGGTGCTGTTCATGTCGGTCCTGTGGAAGAACTGCACGACCAAGGGCGCGGTCGCCGGCGGCTTCACCGGTCTGATCATGGCCGTGGTGCTGACCATCGGTTCGGCCAACGTGTGGGAAGTGGTGCTGCAAAACCCGAAGGGTTCTGCCTGGTTCCCGTATAACTCGCCCGCTATTTTCTCGATGTCGTCCGCCTTCTTCGTAATCTGGCTGGTGTCGATTCTGGATCGCAGCGCCCAGGCCGAAAAAGAGCGCGCCGCCTACCCGGCACAGCAGATTCGTTCCGAGTCGGGTGTAGGTGCTGCCACGGCTTCATCACACTGACCAACCCTTTCCCCCCAAGTGTTTGGTTTGACCGGACACTTTTTTGGCCCCGCCGAGGCGGGGCTTTTTCTTTGGTCATCCGGCATTTCGGGTACACATCGGTCATGGTTGAAACAATTCGTAAATCCGGCTCCACGTTGTCAATCGTCACGAGAATCACTCGTTAATGGAACATCCCCTCAATCAGGAGAATTACCATGAAAACCCGAGTTGCCAGTCTCGCGATCGGCGTCCTCGCCCTGATGCTGTCTGCCTGCGTCGTCGCGCCCGTGCCGCCGTATGGTGGTGGCTATTACAGCGATCCGGTGATGGTGGCACCGCCCGCCCCCCGCGTTGAATACTACGGCGCTCCACCCGTGGTCGGACAAATCTGGATCAACGGCTTCTGGAACTGGAACGGTCGCGGCCACGTCTGGGTGCCCGGTCGCTGGGAAGCGCCGCGCCCCGGCTATATGTGGGTGCCACACCGCTGGGAACACGACGGGCGCAGCTGGCGACAATCCGGCGGCCATTGGCAACCGGATGGCGGCCGGCACGGTAATCCTCACTACGGCGATCGTCGCTGAAAACTCCCCGGCCTTCAGGGCCGAGTCGCCACTTCCAGGACGCTCAAGTAGGCCAGCGCCTGCTCGCGGGTGTCGCCGCACATTTCCGGCGAGGCTTGCAAGCCCGCGCAGCAGGCAGGCCGTTCCGGACGCCCGAAGAGCCGGCACAGGCGGTCATCGTCAAGATGACGGCACACCTCGCCCGCCGGCTTGTTCAGGCTGGAAATCGACGGCGCGATGCAGCAGGCGGCGCAGCCCGGGCGACAGGCATGGCGCTCAATCGCCACAAGCGTTCGCCGGACGTTGCCGGTGAAAGATGAGCGGCACCACCGAAGGCGGCGGCGATTGCAGGATCGCCTTCCTGATCCGGCCGACGACATGCATCTCGCAGGCGCGGCAATCGAAGGTCAGCGTATAGCGTTCCTTGCCCGAGACCAAAGTCATCGGTTCGGCGCGCACCTGCCCCTGTACGCCGGTCACGCCTTTGGCCTGTTTGGGGCAAAGCTGGTACGAGAAGCGCAGGCAGTGCTTGGTGATCATCAGCGAAACTTCGCCTGCTTCTTCGTGCGCCTCATACGCCGCAGCGATCAGTTGCACGCCGTGCCGCGTATAGAAGCGCCGGGCGGCCTCGTTGTAGACGTTGGCCAGATAGGAGAGCGTCGCCTCCGGATAGGGCACGGGCGGTTCGACGGCCGGCTTGCGCGGCAGCCGCCGATGCGCGGCCAGACGCGCCGCGTCGAGCGCCGCGACGGCTTCGCGGCGCAATGCGTTGATCTGGCTGGCCGGCACGAACGGCACTGTGTCCAGATCAACCTCGACGGCATCGGCCCGGAACAGGGTGCCGCCCAGCTTGGCAATGTGCTCGCGCAATTTGTCGCGGGCCTGCGCCGGCTGCCGCGCCGATTCGCCGGCCATCGCCAGTGAGGCGCCCGCGACGACGCCATCCTCGTCGGTCAGCGTCAGTGTCAACGCCTCGGCTCCACCGGCGAGATGCAGGCGAACACCGATCTGGCGTTCGGCGGAGGGCCGCTGCAAGGCCTGCTCCCAGGCATGGTCGCCATTGCGATTGATCGCCGTACCCGGCAGGAATCCCGGCAGTTGGCCGATCGCCACGTTCGGTTCGATGCGCCAGACGGCGCCCTGACGGGTCGCCACGTTGACCGGCACGCCGATGGTTTCGCGCTTGTGGGCGTAGTTGAGCCCGTCGCCGTTGTGCAGGTCTTCGCTCGTTTCCATTTCGAACCAGTCGGGCCCGATACGGGTCACCGTGCCGATGGGCAGGCCGACGAAAGCAGGCGAATCGAATGCGCCGATATCGGGCTGACGGGCCTGCACAAAATAATCGGTCGCCCCGCGATGAAAGGTTTTGTCCGGATCAGGCGTAAACAACAGCGTCGTGCGCCCGGACGAAGCAGGGGCATAGCCCGGATGCGCCGCCATGAACTGGTCGAGCAGGCGCCGGTAGTGACCGGCGATGTTCTTGACGTAAGGCGCTTCCTTGTATCGTCCCTCGATCTTGAAAGAACGGATGCCGGCCTCGATCAGCGCGCCGAGATTGGCGCTCTGGTTGTTGTCCTTCAGCGAGAGCAGATGCTTTTCAAAAGCCACGACCCCGCCTTGAGCGTCGGTTAGCGTATAGGGCAGGCGGCAGGCCTGCGAGCAGTCGCCGCGATTGGCGCTACGCCCGGTGTGGGCGTGGCTGATGTAGCACTGGCCCGAAAAGGCCACGCACAAGGCGCCGTGGATGAAGAATTCCAGCGTCGCGTCGGTCGCCGCATGAATCGCGCGGATGTCGACGAGACTCAGCTCGCGCGCCAGCACCAGTTGCGAAAACCCGACGTCGGCCAGAAATGCCGCTTTGTCGACGCTGCGAATATCGCACTGGGTCGAGGCGTGCAGGTCGATCGGCGGCAGATCGAGTTCGAGCAGGCCCATATCCTGCACAATCAGCGCGTCCACCCCCGCGTCATAGAGCTGCCAGATCAGCGCACGCGCCGGTTCCAGCTCGCTGTCGTGCAGGATGGTATTGATCGTGGCGTAGATACGGGCATGGTAACGATGTGCGAATTCCACCAGCGCGGCGATATCGTTCACCGGATTGGTCGCGCCCGCCCGCGCCCCGAAGGCTGGCGCGCCGATGTAGACCGCGTCGGCGCCGTGCAGAATGGCTTCGCGGCCGATGTCGGCGGTCTTGGCGGGCGCCAGCAGTTCGAGGGTTTGCGCGGAATCAGGCATCCGGCTGGAAATCCCGCGAGAAATGATGAGAGGCGAGTCTGAATCCCTTGTTCAGGTACAGTCGATGCGCCGCCTGCCGCGCGTAGCCGGAGTCCAGATGCACCGCGTGACAACCCGCTGCCCGTGCAAACGCGATCAAATGATCCAGCAAGGCACCGGCGTAACCGCAACCAGTATGGCCGGGCAAGGTCGCCAGATCGTCGATGTAGAGAATCTTGCCCCAGGCGAGGAATTCGGCCAGGCGATAGCCGGCCACACTGCGGACGACACCCTCCCGGCGCAGCGCCAGAATACGGTAGCCTTGCGCCGCTTGGCGGCGCACCCGCGGCGCGAAATCGGCCTCCGCCAGATGCGGACGCAGCGCCTGAAAGACCGGAAAACAATCGATCAGGTCGGCATCGCTTTCAGCGTTAAAGATGTCGGCATCCATGGCGCCATCAGACCTTGCGATAAACCTCGGCACCCGCCTTGACGAATTCCACGGCCTTGGCCTCCATGCCTTTTTCCAGCGCCTCGCTCTCGGCAACGCCCTGTTGTGCGGCAAAATCGCGGACGTCCTGCGTGATTTTCATCGAGCAAAAGTGTGGCCCGCACATCGAACAGAAATGCGCTACCTTGGCACCTTCGGCGGGCAGGGTTTCGTCGTGGAAACTCTTGGCGGTATCCGGATCGAGCGAGAGCGCGAACTGGTCGTCCCAACGGAATTCGAAGCGTGCCTTGGACAACGCGTTGTCGCGAATTTGCGCGCCGGGGTGGCCCTTAGCCAGGTCGGCGGCGTGCGCCGCGATCTTGTAGGCGATGATGCCGGCCTTGACGTCGTCCTTGTCCGGCAGCCCCAAGTGTTCCTTGGGCGTCACATAGCAAAGCATGGCCGTGCCGTACCAACCGATCATCGCCGCGCCGATGGCGCTGGAGAGATGGTCATAGCCCGGCGAAATGTCGGTAACCAGCGGGCCGAGCGTATAGAACGGCGCTTCCTTGCACCATTCCAGTTGCAGTTCCATGTTTTCCTTGATCATGTGCAGCGGCACATGGCCCGGGCCTTCGATCATGACCTGGCAATCGTGCTTCCACGCGATATCGGTGAGTTCGCCCAGCGTTTTCAGTTCGGCCAGCTGCGCTTCGTCATTGGCATCGTAGATGGAACCGGGGCGCAGGCCATCTCCGAGCGAGAAGGCGACGTCGTAGGCCTTCATGATTTCGCAGATTTCCTCGAAGTGGGTATAGAGGAAATTTTCCTTGTGGTGCGCCAGGCACCATTTGGCAAGAATGGAGCCGCCGCGCGAAACGATGCCGGTCATGCGCGAGGCGGTCATCGGCACATAGCGCAGCAGCACGCCAGCGTGGATGGTGAAATAGTCGACACCCTGTTCTGCTTGCTCGATCAGCGTGTCGCGGAACAGTTCCCAGGTCAGGTCTTCAGCCTTGCCATTCACTTTTTCCAGCGCCTGGTATATCGGCACCGTGCCGATCGGCACCGGGCTGTTGCGGACGATCCATTCGCGGGTCTCGTGGATGTGCTTGCCGGTGGACAGATCCATGACCGTGTCGCCCCCCCAGCGGATGGCCCAGGTCATCTTGTCGACCTCTTCCTGAATCGAACTGACCACCGGCGAGTTGCCGATATTGCAGTTGATCTTGGTCAGGAAATTGCGGCCGATGATCATCGGCTCCGATTCCGGGTGGTTGATGTTGTTGGGGATGATGGCGCGACCGCGGGCGATTTCGTCGCGCACATACTCGGGGGTGATCTCTTCGGGAATGGACGCGCCGAAATGCTGGCCCGGATGCTGGCGGCCCAGCAGTCTGGCCATTTTCTCGCCCTGCGGGCCACTGGCGCTCAGCTGACCGAGAAACTCGCGCCGACGCAGATTTTCGCGGATGGCGACGTACTCCATCTCGGGCGTGACGATGCCCTGCTTCGCATAATGCATTTGCGTCACGTTCATCCCGGGCTTGGCGCGGCGCGGATTTCTCGCCAGACCGAAGCGCATCGCCGCAAGCTCGCCGTCGGCCTCGCGCTGCCGGGCGTAGGTGGAAGACTGGCCCTCCAGCGTCTCGGTATCGTTCCGCTCGGCGATCCAGTCGGCACGCAACGCAGGCAGACCCTGACGGATGTCGATACGGGCATCGGGGTCGGTGTAGGGACCGGAGCAGTCATACACCGTCAGCGGTGGATTGGTCTCGCCGCCAAACGCGGTGGGCGTCGTCGCTTGCGCGATCTCGCGCATCGGCACACGGATGTCCGGACGCGAGCCGGCGACGTAGATCTTGCGCGAGTGTGGAAACGGTTGCACAGCCGCGTGGTCCACATGGGCCTGGGCGGCGACGAATTGATCTTTGGCGTTCATGATGCTCCTTGCGGCAGGCGGCGGTCGGAAGTGGACGCGCAAGGAGGAACGAAAGTTCGGCAACGCTCGTTTCCCTACGTCGGTATGACCCGACCAGGTTCGGAGGGACTCTCTCAGCCGCGCAACCCGGCGGCGCGGCACCCCTAACGAAGGAACGCAAGTTACTGGAAAGACGAAGAAAAGGCAAGAAACCTCAAGAATCGCCCAATTGTTCCGAAATAGAGATGGGGCCTGTTCGCAATTTGCGCATTCGCGTCGGATAATGACGGACACCCCGAGTGCACGCCCATAACAACAAGGAGTTCTGCCATGCGTTCGCCCATTGCCGTTCTTGCCCTTGCGTTTGCCGCCGGGTCGCCTGGCATTGCCCTGTGCGCGCCGACCTGGCAGTTGATTTCCGCCGAGCCGGGCAAGCGCATCGAGGTCGATCGCGCCAGCCTAAAGCGGGAAGAAGGGGGCAAGGTCGTCGCCCTCGGGCGTGTCACGCTCGACAAGGAACTGACCGATATCCGCACCGGCAGCAACTACCGGGTGATCGAGGCACTGACGCGTTACGACTGTACCGGCCGCAATGCGACCACGCTGAAGCGAAGCTATCGCAAGAGCGATAGTGAACTCCTGCGTGAAGAAGAACTGAACAGCGGCGTATTGCCTGTACGCAGCGGCACCCTTGACGACAAGGTGTTGCGCGAAGTCTGCCGTCCCACCGACAACAAGGCGCCCGCCGGCGAAATTGCCCACCGTGCCAACGACGCCGCCGACAAGCTCAAGGCGGCGAACGAGGCGCTCGTTCAGAAGGAATTGGCCAAGGCCGGCCCCGCCCGCGCGATCAAGACGGCCGAAAGCGAACATGCACCCACCGCGCCGGCCAGCAAACCGGCCACACCCCCGGCGCCTATCGCACAAAAACCGGCGCCCGCCCCGGCAGCCACCCCTGCGCCGCGCCATGCCGTCGCCCACCGCCCGGCGCGCAAAGCGGAGCCGGCACACGAGGCCGCCACTGCGCACGCGCACATGCACTGGTCCTACGAAGGCGAAGGCGGACCACAGAACTGGCATCGACTCGACAGCCGCAATATCGCTTGCGCGGCGGGCAATCGCCAGTCGCCCATCGATATCCGCGACGGTATTCGCGTCGATCTCGAAGCCATCAAATTCGATTACGCCCCGTCGCCGTTCCGCATTGTCGATAACGGTCACACCATACAGGTCGTGGTCGGTGGCGGCAGTCTCTCGCTGGGCGGCAAGACCTACGAATTGCAGCAGTTCCACTTCCATCGGCCTTCCGAAGAAACAGTCAATGGCAAGCGTTTCGACATGGTTGCCCATCTGGTGCACAAATCCGATGACGGCAAGCTCGCGGTCGTGGCGGTACTGATGGATCGCGGCAGCGAAAACCCCATCATCCAGACCCTGTGGAATCACTTGCCACTCGAAAGGGACACGCCAGTCACCTCGACCAGCGCCACCCTTGATCTCAACACCTTTCTGCCGGCAAAACGCGACTACTACGCCTACATGGGGTCGCTGACCACGCCACCTTGTACCGAAGGCGTGCTGTGGCTAGTAATGAAACAGCCGATCAGCCTGTCGGCCGACCAGTACGCAATCTTCGGGCGGCTTTACCGCAACAACGCCCGCCCGATCCAGTCCTCCGGCGACCGCCTGATCAAGGAAAGCCGCTGACGCTTCAGCCTCGCGCTCGCTCCGCCAAATCGCGGGCGAGCGGCTATAATCTGGGCTTGCCCCAACCTAAATATTAGCGGATACTGATATTTACCCTGGAGTCACTATGAACGTCGAACAAGCCCGCTTCAACATGATCGAACAACAAATCCGCCCGTGGGAAGTTCTCGACCCACAGGTGCTGGATCTGCTTTTCGTGGTCAAACGCGAGAACTTCACGCCGCCGGCTTGTGCCGCGCTGGCATTCGCCGACATGGAAATCCCGATCGGACACGGCCAGGTGATGCTGGCGCCGAAAATCGAAGCCAAGCTGCTTCAGGAACTGGCCCCCAAGAAGACCGACAAGGCGCTCGAAATCGGCACCGGTTCCGGCTACATGACGGCCTTGCTGGCGGCACGCGCCAGCTTCGTGGTCAGCATCGAAATCGACCCCGAACTGGCCGAACTGGCCCGGCAGAATCTCGCCGCCTCCGGCTGCGCCAACGTGCGTGTCGAAACCGGCGACGGCGCGCGTGGCTGGGTCCAGAATGCGCCCTATGACCTGATCGTCCTGTCCGGCGCGGTCAGCCAGATTCCATCCGAGATTCAGGCCCAGTTGGCCGTCGGCGGGCGCCTGGCCGCCATCGTCGGCGAAGCCCCGGCGATGACGGCACAACTGGTGACCTGCACGGCACCCGGCGCCTACGACACCGTGCAACTCTTCGAGACCGTCGTGCCGCCGCTGCAAGGCTTCGCCGCGGCTTCGCGTTTCCGCTTCTGATCGCATGCGCCACCTCACCCCACGCGAACTCGACGCCTGGCTGCGCGACTCGGACGCGCCCGCGCCGCAATTGCTGGATGTGCGCGAAGCCTGGGAATTTGAACGTTGTCATCTCGAGCGTAGTCAACACATTCCGATGGCCGCGCTGCCTCTTCGCCTCGACGAACTGTCGCCCGAGCGCGACGTGGTGGTGATCTGTCATCATGGCGCGCGCAGTTTTCAGTCGGCGGTTTTTCTGGAAAATCGCGGCTTTGCCGCCGTACACAACCTGACCGGCGGCATCCATGCCTGGGCTGCCGACATCGACCCGGCCATGCCGCGTTATTGAGACGAACATGAAGAAAATCGCCTGGCTACTCGCCCTGTCCTTTGCTACCGGCTCCGCCACGGCAGCCGACCTGCTGCAAACCTTTCGGGCCGCGCAGGAAAACGACCCCACCTTCGCCGCCGCACTCGCCACCCGCGATGCCGGCGTCGAGAAAAGCGCGCAGGGCCTCGCTGGCCTGCTGCCCAATCTCAGTGTCAGCGGCAACACGCTGTGGAACGAAACCGAGGTCAAGACTGGCGCCGTCGCGGTCATTCCCAACCAGAAGTTCAACACGCACGCCTATAACGTCACCCTGACCCAGCCACTGTTCCGCTGGCAAAACTGGGCAGCCTACGGCCAGGGCAAACTTCAGGCGGCGCAGGCCGAGGCCAGCTTCGTGCAAGCCCGGCAGGATCTGATCCTGCGTACCGCCCAGGCCTACTTTGACCTGCTGACGGCTCAGGAAAACGTCAAGGCGGTACAGGCCAACAAGGCGGCTATCGCCCAACAACTGGAACAAGCCAAGAAAAATTTCGAGGTAGGCACCTCCACCATTACCGACACGCACGAAGCGCAGGCCCGCTACGATCTGGCGCAAGCGCAGGAGATCGCCGGCGAGAGCGAACTCGAGGTCAAGCGGCGGTCGCTCCAGGCCATTATCGGCAAGGAACCGGGGCTGCTCGCGCCAGCGCGAGCCGATGTCAGCTTGCAACCGCCCAAACCTGCCAGCATGCAACAATGGGTCGATTCCGCTGAAAAGGACGCCATCAGCGTGCAAATCCAGCAAGCCGCCGCGGAGATCGCCGACAAGGAAGTACAGCGTCAGCGGGCCGGCCATTTTCCGACCGTCGACATCGTCGCCAACCAGGGTAAACAGCGCTCGCTGGCGACCAGCGGTGTCCTCGCCGACAACGAACTAAAGAATGTCGGCGTGCAGGTTGTCATCCCCCTCTTCCAGGGCGGCGCCGTCCTCTCCCGCGACCGCGAAGCCGTAGCCAACCGTCGCGCCGCCGAATCGGGGCTCGAAGCGGCCAAGCGCGCGGCGGCACTCGCCGCCCGTCAAAACTATCTGGGTGTCGTCAACGGGTTGGCTCAGGTCAAGGCACTGGAAGCTGGCCTGGCGTCGTCGAAACTGGCGCTGGAATCAAACAAGCTGGGCTATGAGGTCGGGGTTCGCATCAATATTGACGTGTTGAATGCCGAACAGCAGGTATACAGCACCCGACGCGACCTCGCAAAAGCGCGTTACGAGACCCTGATGGCGCAACTCAGATTGAAAGCGGCTATCGGTGCGCTGGGCGACGACGACGTGACCACCATCAACGCTCTGCTGGATCCAGCGGCGGCGCAATAAAATCGAGCGTTCTCGCCGTCGCGCCGCGATGCGTGGCGGCGAAACCAAGCGCCGCTTCGCGCATGGCACTGCGTGCGCCGGCATCGGCCTGCAACTCCCGCACTTCTGCGGCGAGCGTCTCGGCTGACGTCACCCGGCGTGCCGCCCCCACCGCCAAGGCATCCTCCGTCGCCTGCGCAAAGTTGAAGGTGTGCGGCCCCACCAATACGGGGCAACCGCAGGCCGCCGCCTCGATCAGGTTCTGTCCGCCAAGCGGCAACAGGCTGCCGCCGATAAAAGCCACATCCGCCAACGTGTAGTACGCCACCATCTCGCCCATGCTGTCGCCGAGCCAGATGCGTGTTTTGGCACCGGGCATTCCCTCGCTGCGACGCAGTGGGCGTTGTCCGCGCCGCAGAATCGCTTGCGCCACCACATTGAAGCGCTGGGGATGACGCGGCACAATCACCAGTAGGGCATCGCCACCGACCGCCTGCCAGGCGTCGAGAATCATTTCTTCCTCGCCTTCGCGCGTGCTCGCGGCCAACCAGACCAGCCGATCGCCGATGACATCACGCCACTGTGCACCGATCGCCTGCTTGTCGGCTGGCAGGCTGACATCGAATTTCAGATTGCCGCATACGGTCACCCGCGTCACGCCCGCCTCGCGAAGGCGATCTGCGTCGGCCGCAGTTTGCGCCGCCGCGCCCGCCAGGGCCTGAAAGGCGGGCCGGGACAGCCCTCCGAAACGGCTGTAGCCGGCGGCCGAATGCGCCGAAAGCCGGGCATTTGCCAAATAGACCGCCAGACCACGCTGGTGGCAGGTTGCCAACAGATTGGGCCAGATCTCGGTTTCCATCAGAATACCCAGGCGGGGCCTGAAATGATCGATGAAACGCTCGACCGCACCGGGGTAATCGTAGGGCAGATAGGCTTGCAGCACTCGCCGCCCGAAGACCTGCTGACCAGCTTCCCGCCCTGTCGGAGTCATGCATGTCAGCAAAACACGATAGCCGGGAAAACGAGCGCATAGTGCGCGTACCAACGGCTCTGCCGCACGGGTTTCTCCCACCGACACCGCGTGCACCCAGATCAGAGGCCGCTTGCCGGCGCGCGGCGCATAAAAACCCAGACGCTCCCAGAAATGCATGCGGTAGCCAGGTTGAGCCCGGCCCCGCCAATACAAACGAACGATCACTAGCGGCAAGGCCAAATACAGCAAGCAGGAATAGAGCCGGCGCAGCATCAGGCTCTCCGGCAGGCGTCAAAAGCTGCCAGCACGGCGGCAACGCTTGGCGAGGCATTCCGCCCGCCAAGGTTTCGGTAGGCACCGCCGCTCAGCACGCCGGTCAGACCGGGCTCGGTGGCTGTGTAGAGCGCCACCACGGGTGTGGCCAGCGCGGCTGCAAGATGAGTAAGACCGGTGTCAACACCGATGGCGCCCACGCCACCGGCGATCACTTCGGCCAGCCGGTCGATGCCCAGCGGCGGCGCGACCACCGCGCCCGTGATGGCACTCGCCAAGCGTTCCGCCCGTTCACGTTCGCGCGCGCTGCCCGCCGGCAGGACCATGGCCAGGCCGCGCTCGCCAAGCTCCGCGCCAAGCGCCCGCCAGTCGATTTCCGGCCACAACTTGTCGTCACGGCTCGTGGCAGTCAACAGGGTCACGTAGGGCTGTGCGGGCAGCCAGTCGGCGACGGCGGGCTTCACCGCGATGCCGTAATCGAGCGGACGATCCATCGGCATTGCCAGCGCTGCAGCGGCTAGCCAGCGGTTGCGATCGACGGCGTGGACATTTTTCGGGATCAGAAAAGTGTGATCGTAATATCGTGCGGCTGCCGGTTCGCGCACCGCCTCGGCAGCGTAACCGCTGATCGGCCCAACCGCCTGACTGGCAATCCACGCGCTTTTCAACAGCCCTTGCAGATCGAGCACGCAATCGTAGGGGCTTTCGCGCAGTGTCCGCCGGGCGGCCAGCAATTCGCGCCAGGTGGCCGGCGCTGCAAGACGCTTGCGCCAGCGTCGCACAGCAACCGTAATGACGCGCGCGACCCCCGGATGCAGGCGCGGAATGGCGGCAAAGCTCTCTTCGACACACCAGTCTATGCGGACATCGGGAAAGGATTGCCGCAGATCGGTCACGACCGGCAGCGCGTGGATGACATCGCCGAGCGAGGAAGTCTTGACGATCAGGATGCGCATCGGCGGCAATCGTTTGGCAATGAAAAGTCGCCATTATAAGGGGGCGCGTCACTCGACACGGCGCGTTAAAATCACCCTTTTCAGGGAGCCTTGCATGAAGATTCTCGTCACCGGCGCCGCCGGCTTTATCGGGATGCATACCTGCCTGCGCCTGCTAGCGCGCGGCGACGAAGTGGTCGGCATCGACAATCTCAACGATTATTACGATCCTGCCTTGAAACAGGCACGTCTGGCACGTCTGACGCCGCTGCCCGGCTTCCGTTTTCTGAAGCTCGACATCGCCGACCGTGCCGGCATCCCGGCGTTGTTCGAGGCCGAAAGTTTCGAGCGCGTCATTCATCTGGCCGCCCAGGCCGGCGTCCGCTATTCGCTGAAGAACCCGCACGCCTACGCTGACAGCAATCTGCTCGGCTTCGTCAATATTCTCGAAGGCTGCCGTCATCACGGCGTACAGCACCTGGTCTATGCCTCCAGTTCCAGCGTCTACGGCGGCAACAGCAAGATGCCTTTTTCGGAACAGGACAGTGTCGATCACCCGGTCAGCCTGTACGCCGCGACCAAGAAGGCCAACGAACTGATGGCGCACACCTACAGCCATCTCTACGGCCTGCCGACCACCGGGTTGCGCTTCTTCACCGTCTATGGTCCCTGGGGACGGCCGGACATGGCGTATTTCTCCTTTACCGACGCCATCCTCGCCGGCCGCACCATCGATGTCTTCAACCACGGCAACATGCGCCGCGATTTCACCTATATCGACGATATCGTCGAGGGCGTGTTGCGCGTCTGCGACCGCACCGCCACGGCGAATGCCGCCTATTCTTCCGAGACACCCGATCCCGGATCGAGCAATGTGCCGTTCCGCGTGTTCAACATCGGCAACCACGACCCGGTGCCGCTGCTCGATTTCATCGGTACTCTCGAAAAAGCCCTGGGCAAGACGGCGGGAAAGCGCTTCCTGCCGATGCAGGACG
Source organism: Betaproteobacteria bacterium UBA1934 (assembly GCA_002337055.1). GTDB lineage: Bacteria > Pseudomonadota > Gammaproteobacteria > Burkholderiales > Rhodocyclaceae > UBA1934. The sequence goes on from DDFG01000005.1 coordinate 495,637, forward strand.
GCGACGTACCGGCGACCTACGCCGACACCTCCGCGTTGAACGAATGGGTCGGTTTCAAGCCCGCCACTTCGATCGAAACCGGGCTGGGCCGCTTCGTCGACTGGTACCGCGAGTATTTCCGCGTCTGACTCCCGGCACCCACGGACATGGCCACCTACGCAATCGGCGACATCCAGGGCTGTTTCGATTCCTTCCGGCGCCTGCTGGACGCCTGCCGCTTCGACCCCGCGACGGATCGTCTGTGGCTGGTCGGCGACCTGGTCAATCGCGGCCCGGCGTCGCTCGAAACGTTACGCTATGTCCGCGCACTCGGCGACGCGGCGATCACCGTGCTCGGCAACCATGATCTCTACCTTGTCATGGTCGCCTATGGCGCCGCGAGAAAGCGCGGCCACGACGACACGATTCAGCCGATACTTGACGCCCCCGACCGCGAAGAACTGATCAACTGGCTGCGACGGCAACCGCTCTGTCATCTCGAGAACGGACACTGTCTGATTCACGCCGGACTACTGCCGCAATGGACGGCCTCCCGTGCGCGCGCCCTGGCGCGCGAGGTTGAGGCCGCGCTGCAGGCGGAGGATCACGCCGAATTCATCCGCCACATGTGGGGTAGCGAACCCGCCGCCTGGTCGGACGATCTGACCGGCTGGGGACGACTGCGCGTCGTCGTCAACGCCCTGACCCGGCTGCGTTTCTGCACGCCGGACGGCATCATGGATTTCACTGCCAAGGGCGAGGTCGCCAATGCGCCGCCCGGTTATCTGCCCTGGTTCGAGGTACCCGACCGGCACAGCGCGGATACCGTGCTGGTGACAGGCCACTGGTCGGCACTGGGGTTCAGGCTGTTGCCCAATCTCCTGGCGCTGGATTCGGGTTGCCTGTGGGGCAACCATCTGACGGCTGTCCGTCTGGAAGATCGTCGGGTGTTTCAGGTGGCATGCTCCGCCCAGGAAGCTGTGCCGCTGAAATGATGGCTTGGCGGGCGGCAGTCGCCACGTCGCGCCGTCCCTCGCCATTCATCCCCAGGGCAGGCAGGGTTTGCAGGCGAACTTGCAGGCGTTTGCGCGAGAGAATGTTCCACAGGCAATCTCCGAACGATATCTCGCCGTCGTAACGCGGCGCCAGGCTGCGTTCGCCATCGGCCTCCCAGTAGGAGATCGCCACCGGAATCACCGGGCGCCCGGCCGCCAGCGCCGGTTGCAGCAACGCGGCATGAAAGGGCAGCACGCTGCGGCCATCGGTGGTGGTGCCCTCCGGAAAGACGCCCACATACTTTCCGGTATCCAGCTTGGCGGCAATCGCCTCATTGATGACACGGGCGTGCCCCCGGCTGCCGCGATTCAGGAAAATGGTGTCGTTCATCGCGGCCAGCCAGCCGATGGCCGGCCATCGACGAACCTCGGCCTTGGAGACGAAAGCGGTCGGCAGGCTGGCATTGATGGCAAAAATGTCGAGCCACGAGATGTGGTTGGCAACCAGCAGACTGCCCGGAATGGCGTGTTCCAGCCGGGCATCGAGACGGACGCCCAGTATGCCGAGCATGACCCGCGACCAGCGCCGTTTCAGACGCAGACGAAAAGCCTCGGTGGCAAACGGAAAGACGAAAACGACCGTGGAGACGCCACTGACGATGATCAGCGCGATACGGACCAGTCTGAACCAGCGAACCAGGTTCGGTGTCGGCTTCAGTCTTGTCTCCCGATGAAATGGCGCGCGTAACGATCCTCGACGCGGTTCATCGGCATCAGGATCGGCAGATCGGCGGTGTTGAAATCAGGATCCCAGGCCGGCTCGCCACAAATCCACGCGCCAGCGCGCAGGTAGCCCTTGATCAGCGGCGGCGTCTCGGCAACTTCATCCTGACGCAGGGCATCAAGCGGCAGCGGGCAACGCGGAAAGACGCGGTATTCGATCGGCCCGAGATGGTCGACAAGGCGCCGATACAGGCTGGCCGCTGCGTGGCCGCCGTCCGCCATGCTGATTGAGGCACAGCCCATCAGGAAATCGTAGCCATTGTCTTTCATGTATTTCGCCAGGCCCGCCCAGAGCAAGGTGATGGTCGCGCCGCTGCGATAGTCGGGATGCACGCACGAGCGCCCGATTTCGACCAGACGCGGGCGCAGGTGGTGCAGCCGGGTGAGGTCGAATTCGTTTTCCGAATAGTACCCGATGCGACGGGCGTTGACCGGCGACAGAATGCGGTAGGTACCAACGATTTCGCCACTGCAATCGTCACGCACGACGAGATGTTCGCACCAGGGATCGTAGAGATCCTGATCGACTTCGGGAATACGGGTCGGCAGCTTGGCCCCCATTTCGCCGGCAAAGATGCGGTAGCGCAGGCGCTGGGCATCAAGAATGTCGCTGGCGCTGGTCGCCATCGCCACGGTGAGCTTGGGGCGCGCCTTGCGCGACGGAGTTTGCAGCTTGAGATCGGATTGTTCCATGATTTTTTCCCGTGTTGGTTCGGGAAAGAAATCTAATCGCCGGAGGTGACAGCCGTGTTTCAGCTTGTTTGCGCGCCGATTGCAGGCCTCAGGCGAAGGAATAGCCGAAGGCACGGCGGAAGCGTTCGCCGATTTCCTCGCGGGTGAGCTGATGGTTTTGCCCGCCGCGATGCGCGATCTTGATGCTCCCCATCAGCGCGGCGAGGCGGCCCGTGGTCGGCCAGTCCCATCCGTTCGAGAGTCCGTGCAGCAAGCCGGCCCGGTAGGCGTCGCCGCAACCGGTCGGGTCAACCACCTGCTCGGCTTCGACGCACGGAATATCGATGCATTTACCCCCGGTGTAGATGCTTGACCCGTCTCCACCGCGCGTCACGATCAAGGCGTCCACCTCCGTCGCCAGTTCGGCGATATCGCGCCCACAGCGCTCGGAAAGCAGCTTGGCTTCGTAATCGTTGAAACAGGCCCAGGTGGCCAGTCGCATGAATTGCAGCAGTTTCTCGCCGTCGAAAAGCGGCAGGCCCTGACCGGGGTCGAAAATGAACGGCAGGCCAAGCGCCGCGAAATCGCGCGCATGCTGCATCATGCCTTCGCGGCCATCCGGCGCGACGATGCCCAGCCGCGCATCGGTCGCGGCTTCGACCTTGTTCAGGTGCGAAAAACTCATCGCGCCCGGATGAAAGGCGGTGATCTGGTTGTCGTCGAGATCGGTCGTGATGAAGGCCTGCGCCGTGAAGGTGCCCGGCACCTGACGGACGTGCGCTCGCGACAGGCCGATGCGATCGAGACGGTCGAAATAGGGCTGGGCGTCGTCGCCAACCGTCGCCATGATCCGGGCATCGCCGCCGAGCAGATGAAGGTTGTAGGCGATGTTGCCGGCGCAGCCGCCATACTCCCGGCGCATTTCGGGCACCATGAATGCCACATTCAGGATGTGAATCTGTTCCGGCAGGATGTGATTCCGGAAACGGTCCGGGAACACCATGATATTGTCGTAAGCAAGGGAACCGCAGATCAAGGCAGACATGACGGGCAATCAGGGATAGAAAACGTAGAGACGGTAGCCCGCTGCAGGCAACCGTGATTCGAGCCAGAGGCTGACGGCGAGGTCGGAGCCGGCCGGGAAACCTTGCGGATCGGTCTTGGGCGGCAGGTATTCAGCGGCCTCGAAAACCTTGCGCAACACTACGCCGTCATTGGCATCGGTCAGCGTCAATTCCAGCGCCGGCCAGGCCTGCATCACCGTAGCACGGTTCTTCAGCGTCGCCTGAAGCACCAGCAGACCACGGGTGTTATCCGATTGCAGATCGGAGGCTTCAATGGTCACCAGATCGGGCGATTGCGGCAACGGCACGGCGATGCCCAGCGTCGCATAGACAGCACGCAGGAAAGGTAGCGACTGGACGAGATCGGTACGGAACCGATAGCCCACTTGGCCAAGCAGGAGCACGAGCAGCAGGCAACAAGCCAGCACGAATGGCCAGGCGACGCCGCGCGCGCGCTCGTCGCCCATGCCCAGCGACGGATCGCCCGCCAGGGCACCGGCCGACCAGCGATTGTATCCGGGCGCCTCGCTCAGTTCGCGGACAGCGGCAAGCCCCGCTTCGCGCACGGCCTGCGTCGACTGTTCAGGGGTTTCTTCCGCCGCAGCCTCGTGCTCGACAGGCGCCTGAGCGGCTTCTTCCGCATCCGTTGTCGGGTGGGTGTGCTCGGCGAGGCTTTCAACAGGCGGTTCGACCGAAGCAGCCTCCGGGGTTTCGCCCGATGCCGGGGAATCCGCCTCCGCCCCGGTTTCTGCGGGTGATAAGGCCTCCGATATGGTCTCAGCAGGCTCGCGGGAGGCGGTGTCGATCGCACTGCCCGCTTCGTGATTTTCGGTCGTTTGCAGCGCCTCGGATATCTCGACCGGCCTGGACGGAGCCGCCTCCGCAGCGACCACGGCATGCAAAACCGGTGGCGCCAGCGGCACTTCTTCCGTCAGATTGTCAAAGGCATTGAACACCGCCTGGCATTGGCCGCAGCGCACCATGCCGTTCCGCGCCCGCAACTGGTCGGGCGTGATGCGAAACGCCGTGGCACAGTGTGGACACAGGGTCTTCATAGGGCCTTTTCTCCCGCCAGACAGACCCAGCCTTCGCGTTCGCCGAACACGCTCAGCTCCACCCAGGGCCGGTAGATCGCCACGATTTCGTCGGCCTGCTCGGCCAGAATGCCGGAGAGCGCCAGCCGTCCGCCCGGTCGGACATGTCCACAGATGGCCGGTGCCAGCACACGGAGCGGGTTCGCCAGGATGTTGGCCACCACCAGATCGTATTGACCGGCCACCGGCGATTCGGAATCGGCAAAGACGGCGTCGACGCCATTCGCCTCGGCGTTGGCCCGCGCCGCCAGCACGGCCTGCGCATCGATATCGACCCCGGCCACCGATACTGCTCCGAGCTTGGCGGCGGCAATAGCGAGAATGCCCGAACCGCAGCCGTAATCCAGCACGCTATTGCCCGTTGCGACGGTATGCTCCAGCCATTCGAGGCAGAGGCGTGTGGTGGGATGCGAGCCGGTGCCGAAGGCCATGCCGGGATCGAGAACGAGGTTAATCGCCGCGGGATCGGGCGCAGCGTGCCAAGTCGGCACGATCCACAAGCGCGCCGACACGCGGATCGGCTCGAACTGCGATTGCGTCAGTTGCACCCAGTTTTGTTCGGCGACTTCCGCCAGCGTATGGGTCGGGCAGGCAGACAATCCCGCAGCAGCGGCCGCCTCCGACAACAAGGCGGCAACATCGGCAGTCGTCTCGAACAGCGCAACGATACGCGAGCGTACCCAACCCGGCGTCGCCACCGAACCCGGCTCGCCGAACTGGGGTTGTTCTGCCGGGGTGCCAGCATCGGCATCCTCGATGCTCGCCGACAACGCACCCGCTTCCAGCAGGGCGTCGCACAACCGCTCGGCGTGCGCCGCGTCGGTGAGAAAGGTCGCCTCCAGCCAGGCCATGGGTCGGTCAGTGCCCGACTTCGCCCTTGTGGGCGAGCTTCTGCTCGAGATAGTGAATGCTCGTCCCGCCCTGCACGAAATTAGCATCGTGCATCAGCTCGTGGTGCAGCGCGATGTTGGTCTTGATGCCTTCCACACCCATTTCAGACAGGGCGATCCGCATCCTGCGGATGGCCTGATCGCGCGTGTCGCCATAGGCGATCACCTTGGCCACCATCGAATCGTAGTGCGGCGGCACGGTATAGCCCTGATAAATATGGGTATCGACGCGGATGCCGGGGCCGCCAGGCGGATGATAAGAGTTGATCTTGCCCGGGCAGGGCACGAAGGTGAACGGGTCTTCCGCATTGATGCGGCACTCGATCGCATGGCCTTTGCAGACGATGTCCCGCTGCTTGAAGCGCAGCTTTTCGCCGGCAGCCACGCGGATCTGTTCTTGCACGATATCGATGCCGGTGATCAATTCGGTGACCGGGTGCTCGACCTGCACGCGCGTATTCATCTCTATAAAATAGAACTCGCCGTTCTCGTAGAGAAACTCGAAGGTACCCGCGCCACGGTAGCCGATGCGCTTGCAGGCATCGGCACAACGGTCGCCGACACGGCTGATCAGGCGAGGCGGAATACCGGGTGCCGGCGCCTCTTCGATGATTTTCTGATGGCGGCGTTGCATCGAACAGTCGCGCTCGCCGAGATAGACCGCGTTCTTGTATTGATCGGCCAGGATCTGAATCTCCACGTGACGGGGATTTTCCAGAAACTTCTCCATGTATACCGTGGGATTGCCGAAGGCCGCGCCGGCTTCCGCCCGCGTCGTTTGCACAGCGTTGATCAACGCCGCTTCGGTATGCACCACGCGCATGCCGCGCCCGCCACCGCCACCCGCCGCCTTGATGATCACCGGATAACCGATGGCACGGGCGATCTTGGTGATTTCCTTGGGATCGTCGGGCAAGGCGCCGTCGGAACCGGGCACGCACGGCACGCCTGCCGCCTTCATGGCGTCCTTGGCCGACACCTTGTCGCCCATCAGGCGAATCGTATCGGCACGCGGCCCGATGAACACGAACCCGGAAGATTCGACTCGTTCCGCAAAGTCAGCGTTTTCGGAGAGGAAGCCATAGCCCGGATGAATCGCCTGTGCATCGGTCACCTCGGCCGCCGAAATGATCGCTGGGATGTTCAGATAGCTCTGTGCCGACGCGGCCGGGCCGATACACACCGATTCGTCGGCCAGCTTAACGTATTTGGCCTCGCGATCCGCCTCGGAATGCACGACCACCGTCTTGATGCCCAACTCGCGGCAGGCGCGCTGCACGCGGAGCGCAATTTCCCCGCGGTTCGCGATGAGGATTTTCTCGAACATGGCCATCAGCCGATCACGAACAGCGGTTCGCCATATTCGACCGGCTGGCCGTTTTCGACCAGAATGGCCTTGACCACGCCGGAGGCGTCCGCCTCGATCTCGTTCAGGAGCTTCATCGCCTCGATGATGCAGAGCGTATCGCCTTCCTTGACCGTCTGACCGACCTGCACGAACGCCTCGGCACCCGGCGACGGCGACCGGTAGAAGGTACCGACCATCGGCGCCTTGACCACGTGTCCTTCGGGAATGTCGTCGTCGAGATCAACCGAACTGGTCCCCACCGGCGCCGCTTGAGAGACCGGCATAGCCGCCGGAATCGCATAGTTGTGCGCGTATTGAACGGGCGCGGCGACGTGTTTGGCGATGCGCACCTTTTCCTCGCCTTCGGTCACTTCGAGTTCGGAAATACCCGATTCCTGGACGAGGTCGATCAGTTTCTTCAGCTTGCGCAAATCCATGTTTTTCCCCTCGCGGCCTGCTTTTGGCGCAGTTGCCGCATTCAAGTGTTAATCGGTATTGATCCGGTTGAGCAGGAATTCGAGGGCCAGCATATAGCCCTCATGCCCGAGGCCGGCGATGACGCCGATGGCCAGGTCGGAAAAATAGGAGTGATGGCGGAACGGCTCCCGCGCATGCACGTTGGAAAGATGCACTTCCACGAAAGGAATGGCGGTTCCCGCCAGCGCATCGCGCAGGGCCACGCTGGTATGGGTGTATCCGGCGGGATTGATGATGATGAAACGCACCCCCTGCTGCCGCGCGACGTGAATGCGTTCGATCAGCGCGCCTTCGTGGTTGCTCTGAAAGGTCTCGAGTTCCACCCCGGCACTTTCGGCGCGGCGCGACAACGCTCGGTTGATTTCGGCCAGGGTTACCGTGCCGTATTTTTCGGGCTCGCGGGTGCCCAGCAGGTTCAGATTGGGACCGTGCAAGACCAACAGACGGGGTTTTTCGGCCGTTTCGGAACGGGTTTTTTGCTTCGTCATGTCTGCAAGTTTGCCGGAATTCGCTACATTTTGTCCAGTCCTGACAGCAAATCGGTGCCAGATGGCGCCTCGTCACCACTCGGCGCATGCGTCGCATTCTCCAGCAACTGGCGCACGACATCGAGTCGCGCGCGCTCGCGGACTCTGCCGTCACGGCCCTTGAACACAACTCGTTCGAGATGCGGATCGAGGATCGCCAGGCGAATATCGGCCACATCCGTTTCCAGAATCAGCAAGGCCTCAACGCGATCGTTCGGTGCCTCCGCGTGCTCGAAGGCGAGGCCGCGATTGAGTAAGAAGATTTCCACATCCTTGGCACTATCGGCAAAAAGCAACAAGTCGATGTCGGTGTAGCGTCCGGCGGTGCCATCGAGCACCGAACCGGTCAGATAGGGCTGAAAATCGGAGAGCAGGGTCATCGCCTCAACAGCCGTTTCGCGCAAACGCACCAGATGCTCGGCCTGCTCTTCGCCCAGGTACAGATCCTGATAGGCGCGCAACTCCGCCTCGACTTCGGCATTGTCAGGCAGGCGGGTGCCCTCGGGCAGACCTAGCTGACGGACGGCTTTCTTTTTGGCTAACTGAAAATCACCGATGCCGTCTTCGGCCATCAGCCGCGCGGCTGCGCTGGCGATGCTGGCCCGGGCGTGTCCTTGCCGGGCGCGGTCGATACGGGGCATGGCAGGCTCCGTCGGAGTACAATCGCGCCCATTCTAACGGGTTTTCCAACATGCACATCCATATTCTCGGCATCTGCGGGACCTTCATGGGCGGCGTTGCCCAACTCGCCCGCGCCTGCGGCCACACTGTCAGCGGTTGCGACGCCAATGTCTATCCACCGATGAGCGACCAGCTTCGCGCCGCCGGCATCGAACTCACCGAAGGCTATGATCCGGCCCAGGCGGACCTCTTCCCCGATGTATTCATCGTCGGCAACGCCATTTCGCGCGGCAATCCTCTGCTCGAAACCATCCTCGACCGCGGTTTGCCCTACACCTCGGGACCGCAGTGGTTGGCAGAGTACGTTCTTGCCGGACACTGGGTACTGGCGGTCGCCGGCACCCACGGCAAGACGACCACTTCCTCGATGCTCGCCTGGATACTCGAACACGCCGGCATGTCGCCGGGCTTTCTGATCGGCGGCGTGCCGCAGAATTTTGGCGTTTCGGCACGACTCGGCAGTACGCCCTTTTTTGTCATCGAAGCGGACGAGTACGACACCGCGTTCTGCGACAAGCGATCCAAGTTCGTCCATTACCGACCGCGTACCGCTTTACTGAACAATCTGGAATTCGACCATGCCGACATCTTCGCCGATCTAGCCGCGATCGAGACGCAATTTCATCATCTCGTCCGCACATTGCCGACATCCGGCCTGATCGTCGCCAATGGCGCCGAAGCCAGCCTTCAGCGCGTGATCGAGCGCGGCTGCTGGACGCCGCTGGAGTGGTTCAATCGCAAAGAGGGTTATCGTGTCGAAGGCGACGAAGTGACCGGCGAACTGATCCTGCATGGTCCCGAAGGCGAAATCGCCCGCACACGCTGGGCATTGACCGGCGACCACAATCGCGCCAACGCCTGCGCGGCCCTGCTCGCCGCCCGACATGTCGGCGTACCGCTTGAACACGGCATGGAGGCGCTCGCCGCCTTTGAAGGCGTGAAACGACGACTCGAAGTGCGTGGCAACGTTGGCGGAATCACGGTTTACGACGATTTCGCCCACCACCCGACGGCGATCGCCACCACACTGGTGGGTCTTCGGCGGCGTGTCGGCCGGGCGCGTATTCTGGCCGTCCTCGAACCGCGTTCCAACACCATGAAACTCGGCACCATGAAGGCCCGCCTGCCGGAAAGCCTGGCGGAGGCCGACGCGGTGTTCTGCCATGCTCACAATCTGGGTTGGGATGCCGCCGCCGCGCTTTCCCCGCTGGGCGACAAAGCCAGTACCTACGACAATTTTGAGGATTTGTTGACCGCAGTGGCGCAGGCCGCGCAGCCCGGCGATCACATTCTGGTCATGAGCAACGGCGGCTTCAACGGCATCCACGGCAAATTGCTGGCCCGCCTGGACCAACACTAGACGCCGACCAACACACCTGTTCAGGCGGCGAGTGCCGCCCGCATTTTTTGCAGTGCCTTGGCTTCGATCTGGCGAATGCGCTCCGCAGACACGCCGAATTCCGCAGCCAGATCATGCAGCGTGGCCGCTTCGCCGTCCGCCAGCCAGCGCGCGGTAACAATGCGGCGGCTACGCTCATCCAGCGTCGCCAGGGCGTCGCGCAAGCCTTCGTCCTGCAAGCGGGCGTAGTCGTTCGCCTCGATCACGCTAGTCGGTTCGTAGCGCGAATCCGCCAGATAGTCGATGGGCGCGAAGCTTTCCTCACCATCGTCCTGCTGACCTTCCAGCGCAAGATCGCGACCGGTGAGCCGCGTTTCCATTTCGACCACTTCTTCCGCCTTGACCCCGAGACGCCTAGCCACTTCGGTCGCTTGCGGCCCTGTCAAGGTCGTCTGGCCTTCGTAGCCATTCTTCAAGCTGCGCAGGTTGAAGAACAGCTTCCGTTGCGCCTTGGTGGTGGCCACCTTGACCAGCCGCCAGTTCTTCAGGATGTACTCGTGAATTTCCGCCTTGATCCAGTGGATGGCGAACGACACCAGCCGAACGCCGCGATCGGGGTCAAAGCGTTTGACCGCCTTCATCAGGCCGATATTGCCCTCCTGAATCAGGTCGGCATGCGGCAAACCGTAGCCCAGATAACCGCGGGCAATCGAAATGACTAGGCGCAGGTGAGAAAGCACCAGTTGCCGCGCCGCATCAACGTCGCCCTGATCGTGGAAACGCCGCGCCAGCGCGGTCTCCTCGGCCTCCGACAGCATGGGAAAACGGTTCGCCGCCTGGATGAAAGCGTCGATGTTGCCAGCGGCTGAAGGGATAGGAAGCGTCATGCCTTGCATCGTGATCTCCGAGATGTTGGACGTAGTTTAGCACTCGTTGCGTTAGAGTGCTAACAAGATTGGAAGTTCGTGGGATGCATTTAATCGCTACCAATCTTGTTCGACCCGCTGTCGTTCCAAGCGCCGCCAAATCGTCGAATCAGAGCAATTCAAGGAACTCGGAATTTCAACCCAGCACGATTCTTGCGTCATCTATGTTTCATATGGGGCAAGCGCTATGAAAATAGACATCGGCAGTTATCCGCACGGTTCTTTCTACGACGAGTTGATCGATCAAACAGGGAAAACCCGCCCAGTCGCCAAACCGATGATCGATTACCTGACCAATCTCGATCTTCACGAAATCAACTCTCGTAAAGCAGCAATCGATGCTGAAATCTTAAACATGGGCATCACCTTCACGGTGTATTCAGAAGGTGAGAACATCGATCGCGCTTGGCCTTTCGACATTGTCCCTCGGGTGATGGCAGCAAGTGAATGGCGCCATGTTGAACGCGGACTCAAACAGCGGCTATCCGCGCTCAACCTCTTTATTGACGACTTGTACAACGACCAGCGTGTGGTTCGCGACGGCGTATTTCCGGCCGAAATTCTTGAGGGATCCAAGAATTTCCGTCGCCAGTGCGTCGGCATGAAGCCTCCTTTCGGAGCATGGGCAAACATTTGCGGCACGGATTTGGTGCGTGATGCCGACGGAATCCTCTATGTACTTGAAGACAACTTGCGCGTGCCCTCGGGGGTATCGTACATGCTTGCAAATCGTCAATTGATGAAGCGCATGTTTCCGGAAATCTTTACAGCCAGTTCGATTCAGGCAGTCGATAACTACACAACCAATCTTTATGAAACACTCGCTGCCATGTCGCCTAGACAGGTTTCTCGTCCAGTCATTGCGCTGCTGACCCCCGGAATATACAACTCCGCATACTACGAACACGGCTATCTCGCACAGCAGATGGGCGCTGTCTTGGTAGAAGGGCGCGACCTGGTCGTCGAGAAAGATGATTGCGTTTACATGAAAACGGTTAACGGTCTGCGCCAAGTTGACGTGATCTACCGGCGTATTGACGATGATTATCTTGATCCAGAGGTGTTTCGCGCCGATTCAACGCTTGGGGTCCCGGGGCTAATCCGGTCCTGGCGTGCAGGAAAAGTAGGCATCGCCAATGCACCCGGCGCCGGCGTAGCGGACGATAAGGTTGTCTACACCTTTGTGCCCAAGTTGATTCACTATTACCTGGATCAGGATCCGATCATTCCCAATGTGCCAAGTTATCTGTGCATGAACGAGGAAGATCGAAAGTATGTGCTCGCAAACCTTGACAAGTTAGTAGTCAAGCCGGCGAACGAGTCGGGCGGCTACGGAATCCTGATCGGCCCTCGAGCGACCCAAGCGGAGAGAGATGCCTGCGCCGAACAGATCAAAGCCGACCCACGCAACTTCATGGCTCAGCCCACGCTAAACCTATCGACGGCCCCCACGCTGGTCAGCGGTGGGCTTGCCCCGAGGCATCTTGACCTTCGACCATTTATCTTGCAGTCGAACAAAATGCACGTGACCACCGGAGGACTCACACGCGTTGCACTGCGTGAAGGATCGCTCGTCGTCAACTCGTCCCAGGGTGGCAGCAGCAAGGACACTTGGATCGTGGAGGATCCAGCATGATGCTCGCGCGTACTGCCGAAAATATCTATTGGATGAACCGTTACTTGGAACGCGCCGAAAACATGGCGCGTCTGATCAATGCGGTATCCCACGTCTTGCTCGACCTTCCGCGTGGCGCGTCATTTGGCTGGGATGTGCTGATTAAGGTAGTGGGACTCGACGAAGCATTCCATCGAACATACGCCGAAGCCAATGAGGAAAATATCCTGCGTTTTCTGGTGGGCGACACCAACAACGCGGGTTCAATTCTGTCGTGTGTCGAAAGGGCACGAGAGAATAGCCGTACCCTGCGCGAAGTACTTCCGTCGCTGGCCTGGGAGCGCATCAATGCAATGTTCCTCACCGCCCGTCACGAATTTTCAAGCGCCTTGAGTGCGACTGCACGCTATCAGGCCCTAGCTGCACTGATCTCGAGACGACAGGCGCTGAGCGGGCTTTTGTCGGAATGCATGAGCCATGACGCGGCCTATCGATTCCTGACACTTGGCGGCTATATTGAACGCATGGACATGACCACGAGAATCGTGGACATCAACGCAGCCGTGCTCATGCCACGTCATCAGGTTTCGGACGATCCAGCGCTGGATTTGCTGTGGATGGGCGTACTGACCTCGCTCAACGCAAACCAGATGTATCGCCGACATGTCTCGGTACACATGCGGAGCAGCGAGGTCATCGAATTCCTTTTAAGAGATATGCGTTTCCCCAGAACGGTTGCATATTGCCTCTCCAAAATCGAATCGTCTCTGGCGCAACTACCTCACCACGAGGCTCCGCTAAAATTGTTGCGCATGGCACAGCGCCGCATCGACCAAATGCGTTTTGAGAGTTTACCCCCGCCACTGCGGCACGAGTATCTCGAAGCAATGCAGACCGACCTCATCGCTTTGGACGAATGCGTCGCCAGCGAATACTTCCGTTTCGAGAATATCGAGTCTGAACTGTAGCGATCGGCCTGGGCCAAATACAGCAGTCAGCACCCGGCCCGCCGCCTTGAGGAGGATTTTGAATGTCCATTCACGTTGCCTTGAATCACGTCACCCGATATCACTACGACCGGCCCGTGTCGCTCGGTCCACAAATCGTCCGGCTTCGCCCGGCACCGCATTGCCGTACCCGAATCCTGAGTTATTCGATGAAGGTCTTGCCGGCAAAACACTTCATCAATTGGCAACAAGACCCTCAGTCCAATTATCTTGCGCGTTTGGCATTTCCGGAAAGAACTCGAGAATTTTGCATAGAAATCGATCTCGTTGCCGAGATGTCGGTCCTGAACCCCTTTGATTTTTTCCTGGAGAGTTACGCCGAAAAAGCCCCCTTCTCGTATCCTGACGACCTAAAGCGGGAGTTGGCGCCCTACCTGGTCAAACTTGTCAGCGAACCGATTTTTTACGACTATCTGGCCTGCGTTCCGTGCGCCGAAACGCGTACGATCGACTTCCTCGTCGACCTCAATCAACGCTTGCAAAAGGACATCCGGTACCTCATTCGGCTTGAACCGGGCGTGCAATCTCCAGCCGAGACGCTGACCAAGGCCTCGGGGTCTTGCCGTGATTCTGCCTGGTTATTGGTTCAGTTACTTCGTCATCTCGGCTTAGCGTCGCGATTTGTCTCCGGCTATCTGATTCAGCTCAAACCCGACGTCAAGGCGCTCGATGGCCCTTCCGGTACAGACGTCGATTTCACCGATCTTCACGCGTGGTGCGAAGTCTATCTGCCAGGCGCGGGGTGGATTGGTCTCGACCCAACATCTGGACTACTCGCGGGCGAAGGGCACATTCCTGTAGCCTGTTCGCACGCCCCCTCGTCGGCAGCGCCAATCACCGGCTCAGTGGATGAATGCAAGGTCGATTTTTCGCACAGCATGAAGATCGAGCGAATTTTCGAGGCGCCGCGTGTTACCAAGCCATACAGCGACGAACAGTGGCAATCGATGCTTGATCTTGGGCACGCCATTGACACAAAACTTGAAGCCGATGACGTGCGCCTGACTCAAGGGGGTGAGCCGACATTCGTTTCAATCGACGATCGCGATGGTGCCGAGTGGAATACAGCCGCGATGGGCCCTCACAAACGCCGTCTTGGCGCCGACTTGATGTGGCGCCTCAAAGGCCATTACGCGCCCGGTGGATTGTTGCATTTTGGGCAGGGCAAATGGTACCCCGGAGAACAACTGCCACGCTGGTCGTTGAATGCCTTTTGGCGCAAGGATGGAGAACCGATCTGGTCGAATCCGGAAATCTACGCTTCGGAAAACATAGATTACGCCCCAACAGCAGCTCAGTCCGAGGCATTGCTCGCGGCAATCGCCGAGCGGCTAGGTGTGGCCGGGAGCTTTATATTCCCGGCCTACGAGGATGCGCTCTACTATCTTTGGCGGGAGCGACGACTGCCCACTAACGTTACCCCGCAAGACCCGCGACTTGAGGATCCACTGGAACGGCAGCGTTTGCGAAAGGTCTTCGCTCAAGGTTTAGGGAAAATCATTGGACATGCGCTTCCGGTAACACGCACCCCGTCGGGGGAATGGCAAAGCGGGCAGTGGTTTCTTCGCGACGAGCATTGCTATTTGATTCCAGGCGACTCCCCAATGGGATTTCGCCTACCGCTCGATTCACTTCCGTGGGCACGGCAAGCCGACTTTCCATACGTTCACGCTCCGGATCCCACACAGAGCTTTCCGCCTCTGCCTCGCTTTCAGAAACGTATTTCGACTGGGGTGCAACGAGAGGTTTCGACCGAGGCTGCGCCAAAACCTTTTGAATCGGCTGCCAGGATCACGCGTACGGCCATCTGTGTCGAAGGACGTGGCGGCCAGCTGCATGTATTCATGCCGCCGACCTATCAACTGGAGGATTATCTCGAATTGGTGGCGGCAGTAGAGGAGTCGGCAGAAGCACTCGGTCTTAAGGTCGTCCTCGAAGGATATGAACCGCCACGCGATCCACGTTTGGTACAGCTCCGGGTCACACCCGATCCTGGCGTCATCGAGGTCAACATACAACCAGCGGCGAGTTGGGACGAATTGGTCGAACAAACCACCTTCCTTTACGAGGCAGCACACCAATCACGGCTATCCAGCGAAAAATTCATGCTGGATGGTCGCCACGCCGGCACCGGCGGGGGTAATCACTTCGTTCTCGGAGGGGCAACACCGACCGATTCGCCGTTCTTGAGACGCCCCGACTTGCTGGCAAGCATGATCTCCTACTGGCACAACCACCCTTCATTGTCATATTTGTTCTCGGGGTTGTTTATAGGGCCAACCAGCCAAGCTCCGCGGATCGATGAAGCTAGAAACGAATCGGTCTATGAGATAGATATAGCATTCCGAGAACTCCAGCGCCTACAAGCCAACGGTGAAATTTCCGGAAGGCCTTGGCTGTTGGACCGCCTGCTGCGAAATCTGTTGATTGATGTCACCGGGAACACACATCGTGCCGAGTTTTGTATCGACAAGCTCTTTTCGCCAGACAGCGCAACAGGGCGACTCGGTTTGCTCGAATTACGCGCTTTCGAAATGCCGCCCCACGCGCACATGAGCCTCGCGCAACAACTACTGATGCGGGGTCTGGTCGCACGTTTTTGGCAGCGGCCCTATCGGCCATCCACGCTCAAACACTGGGGCACCGAACTCCACGACCGCTTTATGTTGCCTCATTTCATTGCCGACGATTTTGATGACGTTATCGAAGAAATGCGTTCAACTGGTTTTGCATTCGACCGCGACTGGTTTGCCCCACACTTCGAGTTCCGTTTTCCTCGTGTTGGCGATTTCGCGACCCGCAATGTCGATGTTGAATTGCGGATGGCACTCGAACCCTGGCATGTCTTGGGCGAAGAAGCCGACGCGGGCGGCACCGCGCGCTATGTTGATTCGACTCTGGAACGTCTGCAGGTCAAGGTACGCGGAATGATCGACGATCGCCACGTACTCACTTGCAATGGCCGCCCATTGCCGTTGCACCCAACAGGGAGGGTAGGTGAATTTGTCGCTGGCGTGCGTTACCGCGCTTGGACACAGGCTTCCAGCTTGCACCCAACGATACCGATAGATGCCCCTCTGGTCTTCGACTTGGTCGATACATGGAACAATAGATCGATGGGCGGCTGCCAGTATCATGTCGCCCATCCTGGTGGTCGCAATTACGACACCTTCCCGGTAAATGCCTATGAAGCGGAAGCGCGGCGACTGGCTCGTTTCTTCCGGCTCGGGCATACTCCTGGCGAAGTAAGAGTTGCTCCAGAGAAACTCAACTCGAAATACCCGTTTACGCTCGACTTACGTCGCGTATAGACTGAGCATCCCCCAGCAGAATTCAGTCAAGAATGACCATTGAGCTCACGCCGCCAGTCGCGCCTGCGCAGTGCGATCATTTACTTTCTGAGTATCACTGTGTGGGCGACCGCTTTGACGAGTTACTGGCGGGGCCACGACTGCCGCGACCTCATTGGTCACGCATCTACGAGAAACTGGCGAGTGTCTCGCGTGCCGAGATTGATGAACGACAGGCGGCGGCCGAGAGACAAATCCGCGATAGCGGCGTCACCTACAACGTTTATGCCGATCCGAATGGGATCGAGCGCCCATGGGAACTTGACGTCTTACCGTTCGTCATTTCGCCTGAAGATTGGCGCGTCATAGAAGCCGGCATCTCGCAACGAGCGAAATTGCTCAATCTCATTCTTGGCGATCTCTACGGCGATCAGGAGTTGATACGAACTGGAGAAATTCCCGCCACCTTGATCCATGGGCAAAGTGGTTTCCTACGCCCCGCTCACCAAACTCGCCCTGCCGGCGGCGTTCACCTTCATCTCTATGCGGCAGATCTCGCCCGTTCGCCGGACGGTCGTTGGTGGGTAATGGCCGACCGGACTCAAGCGCCGTCGGGTGCCGGCTACGCGCTGGAAAACCGCCTGATTGTTTCGCGCATTTTCCCCACGCTGTTCCGCGATCTTCGAGTTCAACATCTGGCTCGATTTTTTGCCACGCTCCGCGATTCACTTATGTACCACGCCCCGACCGGCGATGGCCCGACTTTAACCGTTTTGCTTACGCCCGGCCCCTACAACGAAACGTATTTTGAACACACGCTACTTGCACGCTATCTCGGTTTCCCGCTGGTCGAGGGGGGCGATCTCACTGTACGTGGAGGGCGTGTCTGGCTCAAAACACTCGGTGGCCTGCGGCGGGTTCACGCCATCCTGCGCCGCCAGGACGATGTCTGGTGCGATCCGCTCGAGCTGCGTACCGATTCGGCGCTGGGTGTGGCCGGACTTACCGACTGCGCTCGTCGCGGCACAGTGTTGCTAGCCAACTCGCTGGGCAGCGGCCTGCTCGAATCGGGAGCGCTACTGGGATTCCTGCCACGTCTATGCAAGCAGTTGCTGGGTGAGCCGTTAAAGTTGCCATCCATCGCAACATGGTGGTGTGGCGAATCAGCGGCACTTCACGATGCTCTGAATAACGTCGATCACGTCGTATTTAAATCGGCAGATCCCGCCGATTGGTTCGACCCGATTTTTGGACAAGACCTAGACGGCATTAAGCTTAAAGAGTTGAAACGCCGGCTTCACGCCCATCCCGAGCGTTTTGTCGCGCACGAGATGGTGCGCTTTTCCCAGGCTCCCATTCTTGGCCGTACTCCGCAACAACCGATCACAGCACGCGGCATCGGTCTGCGTGTTTTTGCCGTCGCATCTCCAACGGGGTATGTGCTCATGCCGGGCGGTCTCACTCGTGTTGCGTCGAATAACGATGTGCGCATCATGGCTATGCAGCGTGGCGGGGGATCCAAAGACACTTGGGTTCTGTCCGACGGCCCGGTCGACACGGGTTTCACGCTGCTTCGTAGCACGGTCAGCGTTACCGAACTTCAACGATCGTCGCAATCCACTCCATCACGTATTGCGGAAAATCTGTATTGGTTTGGCCGTTTTCAAGAGCGTTGTGACGATGAAGCTCGTTTGCTGCGTGAGGCTATGGATCAAGGCCTTCGCGAGGACGACGACGAGACGCTTGCGATTCGCCCTGTTCTCGCGCTGGCAAGTGCTTATGGAATTATCGACAGCAAGATGCCGATTGAGGCAGAGCTTATCGCTGCTGCCATAGATGAAAGTAAGCCCTGCAGCCTGCCTGCGAATTTGCGTACACTGGAACGACTTGCGCATACCTTGCGTGACCGCGTGTCGCTCGACAATCTGCGCACGATTAATTCGTTACTGCGCTCTCCACTGTTAGGGCGACGTACGCCGACACTTGCTGCTGTGGTTGGCTGGCTCAATCAAACCGTTACCAATCTGACCACATTGTCCGGATTCGCCATCGATGGAATGACGCGCGATAGCGGGTGGCGCTTCCTTTCGATTGGACGTCGCTTGGAACGATTGATCTTTCAGTGTCTATCCCTGCGCATCGCCCTTGATAGCGGACCAGACTCGGGTTTGACGTGGCTGCTTCGCCTGTCGGACTCCATCGTCACTTACCATTCCCGCTATATGTCCAGACCAGAGTGGCTGCCTGTACTCGATTTGCTCATGCAGGACATCACTAATCCGCGCTCGATTGCATTTCAATCAAACGGTATATGCGGATACCTCAAACTCATCGAATCAACCTATGGAAATTATGGCAGCGAACGTTTCGCCGCAGCAGCAGAAGCACTTTCAGGCACAAAACCATCCGACCTCAATCCGGAATCAGACAACTTGAGAGCGCGCTTAATCAGCTTGCACGATGAGGCGCTTAAGCTCAACGATCACCTTTCGCAGTGTTATTTTAGCCATGTGCGATCAAGTTCATTCCTGGAGCAAGTCTACTGATGACCGCGACCGTGCGTTACCGTGTGATCCACGAGACTGCTTACGACTATTCCGAAGAGGTCACCAGTAGCCATCAATTGGCTCACCTTAGCCCTCGTATCACACCCTGGCAGAAAGTCATCAGCAGTCACGTCACGATCACGCCGGAACCAAGCGAGTCTAGCCAAGGAATAGACTACTTTGGCAATGATCTCGTCCGCGCATTCGTTGAAATTCCCCATGACCGGCTCACTGTGCTGGCTGAGTCTGTGGTCGAAATCAGTAGTAATGCCCTGAGACCGGAAGCGCTATCGCCATCATGGGAATTGGCCGCGCAACCAACAGACGGCCTCGGCGACAAAGGTAACGATATCGAACAATACCGCCTTGCCTCGCCGATGATTCCACGCCTCGCCGGTTGTGCACGATATGCCCGTGAGAGCTTCCGGACGGGTCGCCCCTGGCTGGAGGCAGCTTTCGAACTCACGAAGCGCATCCACAACGAATTCACTTATGACCCGACTGCCACCGATCTCAATACACCGGTGGCAAAGGTGTTGGCAACACGCACCGGCGTTTGCCAGGATTACGCCAACTTCATGATTAGCTGCCTGCGCTCCCTTAACATGCCAGCAAGATATGTAAGCGGTTACATACTTAATCGCGCCGCACCTGGAGCCGAAAAGTTGGCAGGCGCCGACGCGTCACATGCATGGGTACTCGCATACTGCCCTGATCTTGGCTGGGTCGCCTTCGATCCTACCAATGGCAAGCTGGCTGATCTCGAATTCATTACATTAGGATGGGGACGAGAATATACCGATGTCACCCCGCTACGCGGCGTTGTGCTCGGTGCGGCACAGCAAACGATGAGCATCGCCGTCGAAGTCGAACCCATCGCCTGCTGAATTCAGTCGATTTCCCCTAAGGAATAGGGTTGCCCAGCGCGAATTTAAAGCGCAACTTTTCCATAAGTTTTGGCCCGACACCTTTGACTCGAAGAACATCCTCCCATGTCCGATAGGGACGATGTGCAAGGATTGCCTTGCCAACCGCGACGCTGATGCCTTTCGTGGTCAAAATCTCGGCCAAATCCGCTGCATTCAACGACCTGTCTTGATGATTCAGAATCGCCGGTTTTGCCACATCCGTTTCTTTTGTCGCTGAGTTCGGAATTTTGGCGTCTGCGAAGGAGGAGGCCAATTCATCGGGCTGAAGATTGACGCTCTGAAAATCGCGGGTGATGTAGCCATTGGAAGACCATTCCCGAAGCATCAGCGTGAGATAACCGTCTCGGGAGAAAGGCGCAAAAGGCATGGAAAAGGTGCAATTACGCCATTCGCTCTGGCCGCTCAAGGTACCCAACACGGCACTTGCAACGGGCGTTCCCGCCCAAGCTCCCCCCGTATATGGCGTATCCAGTAACCAGAGTTCAAGTGCTAATGTGCCGCTCAAATTGTCTTCCTGCCGGGGGTTACGGATGCACTCCAGACTCAGATCGATCAAGCGTTCGGCGACATGACAATGCACCGTGCCGTGGATTTGCGGCTGCAATATCGCCATCCCGTGTGGATACGTAACCCGATCGCTGATTTCGCCCCAATCGTCGACCAAGACCAAGGACACTTCGCGAGCCTGTTGCCCCGCAGGCAACGAAGCCACCGAGGCAGCACCGGCCCGGAAGAATCCATGGCCATTTATCGGAAGCACGCCAAGCGCCAATTCCGCGATCTTGATCGAACCATCCGCCCACAGCTGCAAAAACCAATTTTGTCCGCAGAGTCGAGATTCATCCACCAGGATGTCGGCATTTAGCCAAGCGATATCACCGTCAATTGCGTAACCGTGGTTTGCCCCAAACTTGGCGATGGGCGAGCGAGCGATTTCGTCGGGCGTATGGTGAGTCATTGATTTCAATCATTTTGAAATAATGAAGGGCATTATAGAACGCGAAATCGGTCGCGCTTGAATGTTTGGAAAAAAGCAATTTGCCGGCAACGCGTATTCGATGGGAACTGGACTTGGGAATGCATGCTTGGGCGCACTTTCCAAATACCTTTAGGCATGTCACACCGTTATGCCAACTCCGCTCACCCGTCAAATCCAACGCTTGACATCCCGCCGGAGTCACCCGAATATCTACGCATGCCCCTAAAACATCTCGCCCTACGACGCCTCAACCAAGCCCGACGCTGCTCGGGCTCCCTGTCGTGCGCACGTGCCGGGCATTCTCCGAGACAGCTCCAACCGGGCTGATTTCGAAATAACCTGATTCATACGAGGCCACGGCATTTCACCGTGGCCTTTTTTATCCCCCTCAGGAGATCGCAGTGCACATTGAAACGAATCCTCTCGCCCTACACCCCCCGTCCACCGGCAGCTTGATGCCAATTGCCGTTCGCCCAGATCTGATGTTTCTGCGTGGTGAAGGGTCCCATCTGTTCGATTACGCTGGGCGACGCTACCTCGATTGGGTGCAAGGGTGGGCAGTAAACTGCCTGGGCCACTCGCCGACAATCCTGATCGATGCACTGGCGCGGCAAGCGGCAACGCTCATCAATGCAAGCCCGGCTTTCTTTAATGCGCCCGCCGCCGAGCTTGCAACGCTGCTGACTACTCACAGCTGCTTCGACCATGTGTTCTTTGGGAGCTCAGGGGCCGAGGCGAACGAAGGCGCCATCAAGCTGGCCCGGAAGTACGGACGACTTCGCAAGCAAGGTGCCCATGAAATTATTACCTTCACACACGGATTTCACGGTCGGACCTTGGCTACCATGTCGGCAAGCGGAAAGCCGGGCTGGGATCGACTGTTCGCCCCCATGCCGGCCGGATTTCCCAAAGCTGTGTTAAATGACCTGGCTTCGGTACGCGCGCTAATCAGTGTCAACACAGTCGCTGTGATGCTCGAACCCATACAG
Source organism: Betaproteobacteria bacterium UBA1934 (assembly GCA_002337055.1). GTDB lineage: Bacteria > Pseudomonadota > Gammaproteobacteria > Burkholderiales > Rhodocyclaceae > UBA1934. Next base: position 517,767 of record DDFG01000005.1, read on the forward strand.
GGTGAAGCGGGCGTGATCCCGGCCGATCCGGCTTTTGTTCGTGACCTGAGAAATCTGTGCGACGAGCACGGCCTGCTGCTGATCTTTGACGAAGTGCAAACCGGGTGCGGACGGACGGGGAGCTTGTTTGCCTACGAACAGTTCGGGATCGAACCGGACATCATGACGCTGGGCAAGGGGATAGGCGGCGGCATCCCCCTGTCGGCGTTGCTCGCCAAGCGCGCCTGTTCGTGTTTTGAGCCCGGCGATCAAGGCGGCACCTATTGCGGCAACCCGCTCGCCTGCGCCGCCGGACTGGCGGTGATGCAGGCGCTCGCCGAACCTGGTTTCCTGGCCAGCAGCAGACAGGTGGCTCAACAGTTGAAAACCGAGCTTCACGCCCTTGCCCAGACACTCAATCTAGGCGAGGTTCGCGGACGAGGCATGCTGCTGGCACTGGAACTGGGAGCCGATCTCGGGCAGGCGGTGGTCACACAGGCCCGGGAAGACGGTCTATTGCTCAACTCGCCCCGGCCACACTGCCTGCGCTTCATGCCGGCACTGAATTCTCGGGAGGACGAAATCGCGGAGGGCATGCGGATTTTGCGGGCAGCCATCGAAAAAGTCCTCGCGGAACCTCGTCTGGGTACATAACGACAGGCATGCCGCCAACCGCGCCCGGTGGCACCATCATGACGATCTCTGAACCAGTTATATTTTACCCGGATAAAATTGACATGTTTGTTTTATCCGGGTAAAATAAGCGCACTGACTTTTCGAGACGACATCGATGAATGACCCCAAAACCCCCACCTGGATCGCCTTTGCGAATACCCGGCGCATCGCCATGGGCACCCCACAGGAAGTGGCCGCCGAAGCCAAGCGGCATGTTGACAGCCACGCACTGGATCAGGTGGCTGTGCTGAATGCACACACCAGCGAAACCGTTGAAATCGATCTGCGGGGATCGCTGTCGGACGTTCTCGAACGACTGCCTGCCGCGCCTACGCTGAATCCCAACAACGACGTCGCACAGCAGGCGCCGACCGAGCGTTCGGTCGGCCGGCCCAAACTCGGCGTCACGCCACGCGAGGTCACCCTGTTGCCCCGACATTGGGCATGGCTCGGCACACAGCCCGGTGGCGCGTCGACCACCCTACGCAAGCTGGTTGAACACGCCATGCGCGACAGCAAAGAGGCAGACCGGGTACGGCAAATCCAGGAAATTACGTACCGCTTCATGCATGCCATGGCGGGCGATCGCCCCGGCTTCGAGGAGGCCGCACGCGCCCTGTTCGCCAACGATTTCGACCGGCTCGGGGCACACATGGCAGAGTGGCCGGGCGACATTCGCGAACACGCGCTGCATCTGGCCCTGCAGCTGTGTGCGCGAGGGCACGCACTGGAACGCACCGACTGAGGAACCCGCCCCCTGCTCCGGCGTCTACATTGCCATCATTCGCCACGAGGAGTCCGCCATGTCGCGCACAGTTGCCTGCTCTTTCTGTCCCGCCGCCCTGTATGCAGTGCTCTTGAACGTCCCACTGACACATGCCGCCGACAGTCCTCCCCCCGCACCGGACGAAGTGGTGTCAGCTATCGAAAGCGTGTTTGGCGCCACACGAGGCGAGCGGCGCAATCACATCAAGGGTTTTTGTGCGACCGGCGAATTTGTCGGCACGCGCGAGGCGCGGGCCTTGAGCCGCTCGGCGCTTTTCTCCGGCAAATCCGTGCCGGTGGTGGCGCGCTTCTCGCTGGCGGGCGGCAACCCCAACGCGCCGGATACTGCAAAGAGCGCGCGGGGCATGGCCTTGCAATTCGCGCTTCCGCATGGTCGGGTGCACAACATCACCATGCTCAATACGCCAATGTTTGGCGCCGCCGTCCCGCAGACCTTCCTCGACTTGATGCGGGCGCAACAGCCCGACCCGGCGACGGGCAAACCCGATCCTGAAAAGATCAAGGCCTTCAAGGCCAGCCATCCGGACAATAGGGCGCAGGCGGAGTATCTCGCCAGCCATAACCCGCCAGCCAGCTATGCAAACAGTGCATTCTGGGGCATCCACACCTTTAAGTTCGTCGATGCACATAAGAAGACAAGCCCGGTACGTTGGCAGTTCGTCCCGCTGGATGGTGAAAAGCGGCTCTCCGACGACGAGCTGAAGACGGCAGGCGCCGCCTTTCTAGAACCCGTGCTGCGCGAGCGTCTGACGCAAGGCCCGGTGCGTTGGGAGATGTGGGTCAGCGTCGGCCAGCCGGGCGACACCGAGACCGACCCAACGGTACTCTGGCCCGAGGATAGGCGTCGCTTCAAGGCCGGCACGCTGTCCATCACGGCAGCCCAGGCGCAAACCGCCGGTACGTGTGCCGATCTCAACTTCGACCCGATGGTGATGGCTGACGGCATTTTGCCGAGCGACGATCCGGTGTTGCGCTTTCGCTCGCCTGCCTACGCCGTCTCGTTTGGCAAACGCATGAGCGAGAAGTGAGCTGGCACAGCGCCCTCTCGGGTAGACTGCGGCCAATTCTTTTTTGTCCGGGAGGCGCATGAGCAACCCCCTGCTGTGCGTTCGAGAGCTGAGCAAATCCTTTGGCGAACGCCGTGCGGTCGACAAGGTGTCCTTTTCGCTGGAAGCAGGCCGCACGCTGGGCCTGATCGGCCCCAATGGCGCCGGCAAATCGACCACGGTCAGCATGATCTGCGGGCTGCTGCGACCGGATGGCGGCGAGATTCTGATCAACGGAGAATCGCTGACCCATGGCACCGCCGCGCTGCGCCGCGAAATCGGGCTGGTGCCGCAAGACCTGGCGATCTACGAAGACCTCTCCACGCACGAAAACCTCCATCTCTTCGGCGCGCTGTACGGCCTCACGGGCGCGACGCTCAAATCCCGCTGCGACGAGGCCCTTGACCGGGTCAAGCTGGCTGACCGCGCCAAGGACAAACCTGCCACCTTTTCGGGCGGCATGAAGCGTCGCCTCAATATCGCCGCAGCTTTGCTGCATCAGCCGCGCCTGCTGATTCTCGACGAACCGACCGTCGGGGTCGATCCGCAAAGCCGCAACGCCATCTTCGACAGTCTGGAATCGCTCCAGCGTGAGGGGTGCGCGCTGATCTACACCAGCCACTACATGGAAGAGGTCGAGCGTCTGGCCGCTCACATCGTCATTATCGACCACGGTCGCGTGATTGCCGACGAAACGCCGGCGGCGCTCTATCGCCGCCTGCCCGCCCAAGCAGCGCTCGAGGTCGAATTCGCCCGCGAACCGCTCGCGGACTGGCTGGACGCCGTGGCCACCCGCCCTGGCGTGACGAGCTGCTCCCACGCCGGCGAGCGCCTGCACATCGGCCTGACCGACGCCGCCGCCGGCCTGCCGCTGATCAACTGGATGGCGGAGCAAGGCTGGCCGCCTGCCCATTTCGCGACCGCGCGTGCCGACCTCGAAGATATTTTTCTCACCCTTACCGGCAGGACGCTGCGTGACTAATCGCTGTCCCCCGACCTGTTTGCCAGGAAAACCATGACCGCTCTGTTCGCGTTGATTCGCAAAGACCTCATCCTCTTTCTGGGGGATCGCCGGGCGTTGTTCGTCACGCTGGCCATGCCCATCCTGCTCGGCGCTTTTTTCGGCTACCTCTTCGGTGGCGTCAGTGGCAAGCGCGAAACCCACCTCAATGTCGGCCTGGTGCAACAAGACAACAGCGAAGCCTCGCAAAAGCTCGTCGCGGCGCTCAAGAGCGAGCCCTCGCTGACGGTGACCGAACTGGGCCGTGACGAAGCGCGCGACAAGGTCACCAAGGGCAAGCTGCACGCCGCGCTCGTTATTCCGCCCGGATTTGGCGAAGCGGCCGGTTCCGCGTTCTTCAGTCAGGGGAGCAAACCCGAGATCACCGTGTATTACGACCCCTCGCAAGGGGCTGCGCTCCAGATGGTCAAGGGACTGATCACGCAGCACGCCATGCAGGCGGTGAGCGGAGAAATGTTCGGCGGCAAGGGGGGAGAACGGCTGGTCGAACGCAGTCTGGCCGATCTCGAAAAAACGCCCAATCAAACCGCGGAAGTGCGCGATCTGCGCGGCCTGCTCGGCAGCCTACAGACCTTCCAGAAGAACCGCGCCGCACCGGAACGCGCCAACGAGGCGGGCAAAGGCAACGTCGGGCTCTCGCTGCCTTTCGTCACCCGCGACGAAGCCATGAGTTCCGGCCCCGACCAGTACAACGGCTACGCTCATTCGTTTGCCGGCATGGCGGTGCAGTTCATTCTGTTCATGGGTATCGACACCGGGATCGCTGTGCTGCTCGCCAAGCGCCAGGGCATCTGGAACCGCCTGCTGGCGTCGCCCCTCTCGGAAAACACGCTGCTGCTGGCGCGCGCGCTGTCCGGCGCCCTCATCGCCTTCGTGCTGATCTGCATCATTTTCGCCGTCGCCGCCTTGTTCTTTGGTGTTCGCATCACGGGCAGCGTCATCGGCTTCGTCGGCGTCTGCGCCAGCTTCGCGCTGCTTGCCTCGTCGTTCGGCCTGCTCGTCGCCGCCTTCGGTCGGACGCCGGAGGCGGCGCGCAGTCTGGCCATCTTCGTCACGCTGATCCTGGTCATGCTCGGCGGTGCTTGGGTGCCCGCCTTTGTCTTTCCGGAATGGCTGCAAACCGCCACGCTCGTCGTGCCCACACGCTGGGCGGTGGATGGCCTCGACGCCATGACCTGGCGCGGACAGGGGCTCTCCGTCGCGCTGCCGGCGATGGCTGTCCAGCTCGGATTCACCGCGCTGTTCGGCATGCTCGCGCTGTGGAAATTCCGACAGCAGCGCGCCTGACCCCGAACCGATCTTGCGCGCTTCGTTGCCCGTACCCGCCCCCGCCTATCGGGGCCGTTTCGCGCCTTCGCCAACCGGCCCGCTGCACTTCGGTTCGCTGCTCGCCGCGCTCGGCAGCTATCTCGACGCCTACACCCATGGTGGCGAATGGCTGCTTCGTATCGAGGATGTCGATGCGCCGCGCAACGTGCCCGGCGCCGCCGACGACATCCTCCGCTGCCTGGAAGCCTTCGGCTTCGAGTGGAACGGCCCGGTACTCTGGCAGAGCCATCGTCTCGACGCCTATCGCGCCGCGCTGGACGCTCTCCGACAAGCCGGACTCGCCTACCCGTGCGCCTGTTCGCGACGCGAAATCGCCGATTCCGCCTTGCCTGCCATCGATGGCGGCTTTGCCTACCCAGGCACCTGCCGCGCACGCGCCCTGCCGCCCGCGTCGATCCGCGCCTGGCGGTTGCGCGTGGATGATCGCCTCACAAGCTTCGCCGATCGCCTTCAGGGCGAGCTGAGCCAGCAGCTGGAACGCGATGTCGGCGATTTCGTGTTGCTGCGCGCCGATGGCCAGTTCGCCTATCAACTGGCGGTGGTGGTAGATGACGCCGCGCAAGGCATCACCGATGTCGTGCGCGGCGCCGACCTGATCGATTCGACGCCGCGCCAGATTCGGCTGCAACACTGTCTGGGCCAGCCCAACCCACGCTATGCGCATTTGCCGGTGGCAACCAATGCGGCTGGCGAAAAACTCTCCAAACAGACGCGGGCGCCCGCCCTCGACGCCGCCCATGCCGGCGCTTCGCTGGTGCGGGCGCTCGCATTTCTCGGGCAATCCCCGCCACCCGAACTGGCCGCGGCTGCGCTGGCGGATATCTGGCAATGGGCGCGGGCACACTGGGATTTTGCCCGCGTTCCGCGGCAACGCGGCCTGTCCGTCAGTTTCTGAGATCGTGTTGCTGGCCGTAACCGGCCAGTCCGACCAGTAGCCGCACGACACCGTAACTCAGCCATCGGCGCAAGCGCGCCAGCCAGGGCATGTGCGCCAGTTCCTCGGTATGCAGCTCCACCGCGCCATCGGCCATCGCCTGGTGCAGGCTCGCGCTCAGTTCGGTGGCGAAAGCCGGATCGGTCACCACCAGGTTGGCCTCTTTCGCCAGCAACAGGCTGAACGGATCGATGTTGGACGAACCGACGGTCGCCCAGAAGCCATCCACCACCGCCACTTTGGCGTGCAGAAATCCCTTGCGGTATTCGAGCACGCGCACACCCTGGCGCAGCAACGCGCCATAAAGCGCCTGCGTGGCGTAATGCAGCAGCGGATGGTCGCTACGCCCCTGCAACAGCAGCGTGACGCGCACCCCGCGCGCCACCGCCTCGCGCAGCGCCCGCCGGAAGCGCAGACCGGGCAGAAAATAGGCGTTGGCGAGCACAATTTCGTGCTGGGCAAGACGAATGGCAAGCAGGTAAGACTGTGCGATATCCTGCCGATGGCGGATATTGTCGCGGATCAGAAAGGCAACTCGCTGATCGCCGCAGGGCAGGCAGGGCGGCGGCGGAGCGCGATCGTCCCGGTAACGATGGCGCAGGCTGACCCAGGCAACGAGTTCCCACATCCGCCGCATCACGCCAAGAATGGTCGGCACGAGCGGCCCTTCGACGCGAGCGGCGTAATCAAAGCGAAACGCCAGCCCTTCTGGCACGTTATCGTCGTCGACGACATTGATGCCGCCGACAAAGGCCACGCGGCCGTCGATCACCGCGAGCTTGCGGTGCAGTCGGCGCAACCGGTGGCGGCGCAGTTTGAAACGGGTCACCTCCGGCCGAAAGAACAACAGTTGCACGCCGGCCTCTTGCAGGCTTGTGGCCAGTTCCGCCGGCAGATCGCGCGCGCCGAAACCATCGACCAGCAATCGCACGCGGGCGCCGCGGCGCGCCGCCAGCGCCAGCGCCTGGGCAACCGAGCGCCCAGCCACGTCGTCGGCGAAAATGTAGGTTTCCAGATGCACTTCGCTGACCGCCGCGTTGATGTCTTCGATCAGCGCGGGGAAGTACTCGCGGCCGCAACAAAGCAGACGAACGCAATGCCCGGGCGTCAGTTCAGAGAGCATGGCAGCGCAAATCCGCCGTCAACGCCGCATGGTCCGATATCAGCGACCACGGGCGGCCGTGGTGCAGTTCGGCGCCCTCGACCTGCAAACCGCGCACATAGATGCGGTCGAGGCGGAACAGTGGCAGCGCGGCCGGGAAACTGCGCACTGGACGTCCCCCCGCGCCGCCAAACACCTCGGTCAAGCCCAGCCGCTCGCCCAGCAGATTATCGGCACGGTTACGCCAGTCGTTGAAGTCGCCAGCGATGATCAGCGGTTCGTCCGCGTCCATGCGAGCGCCGAGAAAATCGGCCAGCGCACCCATCTGGCGCCGGCGCGAGCGTCCAAATAGCGATAGATGCACGCAGACGCAATGCAGCACGCGTTCGTCCGGCAAGCGCACGCGGCAATGCAGCAGACCGCGCCGCTCGAACCGCAGATGGGTCACATCCTGATTGTGACTCTCGACAATGGGAAAGCGGGAGAGCACCGCATTGCCGTGGTGGCCGTGGTCGTAGATCACGTTGCGGCCGTAGGCGGTGTTGGCCCACAGGTCCTCGGCGAGAAACTCGTGCTGCGGCAATGCAGGCCAGTCGCCGTGACGCTCGGCGTGACGCAGATGCAGGCCCTGCACCTCCTGCAAAAAGACAATATCGGTGTCGAGATGGCGCAGTCGCTCGCGCAACTCATGCACCATCATCCGTTGATTGAACTGCGAAAATCCCTTGTGGATGTTGTAGGTGGTGACTCGAAAGCGCAGCATCGCCACCTCCGGTCGTCAGGACACCGCCAACATCCGGTCAAGCGCCAGCTTGGCAAGATCGGCCTCGTGCGCCGGCACACGGATCGGATTGACAACCTGGCCCGCGACCAGATTCTCCAGCGTCCACACCAAGTGCTGCGGATCGATGCGCTGCATGGTTGAGCACATGCAGATGGTCGTGGTCATGAACTGGACGATCTTGTCCTGCGGCAACATCTCCTTCGCCAGGCGGTCAACCAGATTGAGTTCGGTGCCAACTAGCCAGCGCGTACCGGCCGGTGCTTCCTTGATGGTCTTGACGATCAGTTCGGTCGAGCCGACGTGATCGGAGGCCGCACAGACATCGAAATTACACTCCGGGTGAGCAATCACGATGCCCTCCGGATACTTGCCGCGGAAGGCATCGATCTGGCTCTTCTGAAACATCTGGTGCACCGAGCAGTGGCCCTTCCACAACAAGATGCGCGCCTTCTTGATCTGCTCCGGCGTCAGTCCGCCGTATTCGCGGTCGGGGTCCCACACCACCATGTCTTCGAGCGGAATGCCCATCTTGTGGCCAGTCCAGCGACCGAGGTGCTGGTCGGGAAAGAACAGGATCTTGGGACGCCGTGCAAAAGCCCACTCGGCGATGATCGGCGCATTGCTGGAGGTACACACGATGCCGCCGTGCGAGCCGCAGAAGGCCTTCAGGTCCGCCGCCGAATTGATATAGGTGACCGGCGTGAATTCCGCTTCGACATCGACGATTTCGCCCAATTCGCGCCAGCAGCGCTCGACCTTGGCCAGATTGGCCATGTCGGCCATCGAACAGCCCGCCGCCAGATCGGGCAAGATCGCAGTCTGGGCGGGTTTGGACATGATGTCGGCGACTTCGGCCATGAAATGCACGCCGCAGAAGACGATGAATTCGGCATCGGTCTGCGAGGCCAGGCGCGAGAGCTTGAGCGAATCGCCGGTAAGGTCGGCGTGTTGGTAAACGTCGGCGCGCTGGTAGTGATGGCAGAGCAGCACGGCGCGACCGCCCAGCTTGGCGCGGGCCGCAGTGATGCGCGCCTGACACTCGGCGTCGGAGAGCGTGTTGAAGAGGTCGAAGGGCAGGGCAGGCATCATGGCAAAGGGCAAAAGCAAAACGAGCAGGCGACGAGTTTAACCTACTCGGCAGCACCGCAGACGGGACAGGCAATCAGGATTGCACCCACGGCAACCCGGCATGGCGCCAGCCGCCGACCTTGTTGCGTTGGCCGCGTGCATCCTTGTCGCCCTCGAAACCTTCGAGAATGTTGTAACACCCCGAGTATCCCGCTTGAGTCAGCAAGCGAGCCGCCGCGTCGGAACGCGCTCCGCTCCGGCAGAGGAAAAAAATCAGCCCCTCGGTATCGACCTGTTGCCGGAAGTGCGCAGCAAAGTGTTCGTTGCGCGTCATCCCCGGATAGTGCGCCCATTCAATCTCGATGGCACCCGGCACGCGCCCCACCCAATCCAGTTCGGCCCGTGAGCGCACATCTACCAAGCGCGCGCCCGGCGCCAATTGCAGCGCTTCTTGCGCCTCTGCCGGCGTCACAGCGCCGGCATAAGGCAAGCCCATGGCCACGGCCCGTTGCTGCGCCAGTGCCAATATCTCAGTCAATCTGCCCATCACGCCCCCTGCATACGGTATGTTTCGAGTATAGAAGCCCTCACGCCAACGGCCAACGCCGGGCTAGCGGGCATCCATTGGGACCACACGAAACCCGCTTGGTTCTCTGGGGCAAACTGTAAGCCCCTTTAGATCGCACCACTATTGTGCATTTGTGCTCTTTTTTGCACCAATATCGTGCTTTCGATCGTGTGTAATGCCGACCCTTCCAATGCTATCCCATTGTGGCAGAATGAGGTGTTCGGGCGCAAAACCATGGCACGCTACGTGCTTTTCCGCTTGTTCCAGGGTTTGTTGATTGAGCCGGTACCGCCGGCAACTGCTAAGGAGACTGATCGCTATGGCGACCCCGCAAGACGTTCTGAAAATGGTTAAGGAAAACGACGTCAAGTTCGTCGACTTCCGCTTTACCGATACCCGCGGCAAGGAACAGCACGTGACTGTGCCAGTCAGTGCCTTCGGCGACGAAAAATTTGAAAACGGCCACGCTTTCGATGGTTCTTCGATCGCCGGCTGGAAGGGTATTCAGGCCTCCGACATGCTGCTGATGCCGGACGCCGACACCGCCTTCATCGACCCGTTCTTCGACGAAACGACGCTGGTCATCTCCTGCGATGTCGTCGATCCGGCCGACGGCCGTGGCTACGACCGCGACCCGCGCTCGATTGCCAAACGCGCCGAAGCCTACCTGAAGTCCTCCGGTCTGGGCGACACCGCCTACTTCGGCCCGGAACCCGAATTCTTCATTTTCGACTCCGTCGAGTGGAAGACCGACATGTCGGGCTGCTTCGTCAAGATCAATTCCGAAGAAGCGGCCTGGGCCTCTGGCGAGAAGCAGGATGGCGGCAACACCGGCCACCGTCCGGGCGTCAAGGGCGGCTACTTCCCGGTTCCGCCGGTCGACAGCCTGCATGACATCCGCTCCGCCATGGTCACGACACTGGAAGCCATCGGCGTACCGGTTGAAGTGCATCACCACGAAGTGGCAACCGCAGGTCAGTGCGAAATCGGCACGCTGTTCAACACGCTGGTCCGCCGCGCCGACTGGACGCAGGTCCTGAAGTACGTCGTGCACAACGTGTCGCACCAGTACGGCAAGACGGCCACCTTCATGCCCAAGCCCATCGTCGGCGACAACGGTTCCGGCATGCACGTGCACCAGTCCGTGTGGAAGGATGGCAAGAACCTGTTCGCTGGCGACGGTTACGCTGGCCTGTCCGAGTTCGCCCTCTACTACATCGGCGGCATCATCAAGCACGCCAAAGCGTTGAACGCGATCACCAACCCGGGCACCAACTCCTACAAGCGTCTGGTTCCGCACTTCGAAGCCCCGGTCAAGCTGGCTTACTCCGCGAAGAACCGTTCTGCTTCGATCCGCATCCCGTTCGTCGCCTCCACCAAGGCCCGTCGTATCGAAACCCGCTTCCCGGATCCGATCGCCAACCCGTACCTGGCTTTCGCCGCGCTGCTGATGGCCGGCCTGGACGGCGTGCAGAACAAGATCCACCCGGGCGATCCAGCCGACAAGAACCTCTACGACCTGCCGCCGGAAGAGGATGCCAAGATCCCGACCGTCTGCGCCAGCCTGGACGAAGCCCTGGAAGCGCTGAACAAGGACCGCGAATTCCTGACCCGTGGCGGCGTCTTCTCCAACGAATGGATCGATGCCTACATCGACCTGAAGATGGAAGAAGTCAACAAGGTGCGCATGACCACGCATCCGGTCGAGTTCGATCTGTACTACAGCTGCTGATTTTCGGCGGACTCCAGAAAGGGCGGGCTTTCCCGCCCTTTTTTTGTCCACCAAAACGCCCCTGCCCCGTTATACTCTCTGACATTCAAGGAGGACGGCGTCGATGAACCTCAAATTTCCCGTGCTGATCGCCTGCCTAACGGCCTTCGGCGCGCACGCCGGCACCATTTACAAATGCGCCAGTGCGGATGGCAGCACGCTGATTTCAAACACCAAGGTCGACAAGAGTTGCAAGGCGGTCGTCAGCGGCCCCGATAACGCCGTCCCCGCGCCGCGCGCCAAGGCGGCGGCAACGCCGAGTCCGGACAGCTTTCCCAAGGTTGGCGAACAGGAGCAGAAGTCGCGCGACAGCGACCGCAAACGCATCCTCGAACAGGAATTGGCCGCCGAGCAGAAAAACCTGGATGCGGCACGCCGCGATCTCGCCGAGCAGGAAGCCCCGCGCGCGGGAGAGGACCGTCAGCGGGCTGCCGACCGCGCGGTGCCTTACCGCGAGCGTGTCGGCCAGCATGAGCGCAATATCGCCGCGATCCAGAAAGAACTGGGCGGGCTGAAATAACCGCCACGGGCGAGCTCCGCCCTCAGCGTACCCGGTACCAGGCGGAATATAACGCCGGCAGGAAAAGCAGGGTCAGCGCCGTCGCCACGATCAGCCCCCCCATGATGGCCACCGCCATCGGTCCGAAGAAATCGTTGCGCGACAACGGGATCATCGCCAGCACCGCAGCCGAGGCCGTCAACACAATGGGGCGGAAACGCCGCACCGCCGATTCCACGATGGCCTCGCGCCGGGGCAGGCCCGCCGCCATGTCCTGTTCGATCTGGTCAACCAGAATGACCGAATTGCGCATGATCATGCCGAACAGCGCAATGGTGCCGAGAAGCGCCATGAAGCCGAAGGGGCGCCCGAAAACCAGCAGGAACAGCGCAATTCCGATAATGCCCAGCGGCGCGGTCAGCAGCACCATGATCACGCGCGAGGCGCTCTGCAACTGGATCATCAGGATGGTGATGACGGCCAGCACGAACACCGGCAGTCCGGCCATGACCGAGCCCTGACCCTTGGCCGACTCTTCGACGCTACCGCCAGCAGTAATCGTGTAACCGTCCGGCAGCTTCGCGCCGACGGCCTCGATCTCCGGTTTCAGGCGCTCGACCAGCGTGGCCGCCTGTGTCTTGCCATAGACATTGCCGCGGACGGTCATGGTCGGCAGACGGTCGCGACGCCAGATCAGGCCTGGCTCGAAATCCGGCATCAGGCGCCCGATCTGCGCCAGGGGTACGCTCTTGCCGGCACGGGTCGGGACGGCAAGATCGGGCAAGGCGGCAAGCTGCTGCCGCGCTGCGGCATCGTTGCGCAGCACAACGTCAATCGACTTATCGGCATCGCGGAAGGTCGTGACCGCCTGCCCGTTCAGCGCGGCATTGACGAACCCCGCCAGATCTTGCCCCGACACACCCAGAAGGCGCGCCTTATCCTGGTCGATTTCGATACGGATGACCTTGGAAAGCTCGTCCCAGTCGTTATGTACGTTGGATATCTCGGGCTGGCGCCGCATTGCCTCCGCAATCTCGGTCGCAAACTTCGTGAGCGTTGGCACGTCGGCCCCCGCGATCCGGTACTGGATCGGGTATCCGACCGGCGGCCCGTTCTCGATGCGCGCAATATTGGCGCGCAAACCTGGAAAATCAGTATCGAACAGGGTCAGCAAGCGCTCGCGCAAAGCCTCGCGGGATGCCAGCCCACGCGTCTGAATCACGAACTGCCCGACATTCGAGGCGGGCAGTTGCTGATCGAGCGACAGGAAGAAACGCGGTGCGCCACTGCCGACAAAAGCCGAGAAGTTCTCGAAGTCGTGATGACTGGCATTGTCCTGCTGCAACCAACGCTCGAACTTGCGGGTGGCTTCGTCTACAGCGTGAATCGCGCTGCCTTCCGGCAAACGCAACTCCACCAACAACTCGTAGCGCGTGGAATTCGGGAAGAACTGCTTTTCCACCTTGCCCATGCCCAGCACCGCCAGTACGAACAGTACGACTGTGATGCCGATCACCCGCCAGCGTGCAGCGACGCACGCGCTCACCAGTTTACGAAAACGTTGATAGAAAGGCGTCTGATAAACATCGTGATCGTCGCTGTGCTGCTGCGCCCCCAGGCCGATGCGATGCAGCCAGGCAATCAGACGCGGCACGCGCCGTTCCAGCCAGCCCGGCGACCGAGGCGCACGCGGGTCGGGTAACAGCCGGAAACCCAACCAGGGGATGGCGACCACGGCGGCGATCCACGAAATCAGCAGGGCGATGGCATTCACCTGAAAGAAGGCCGAGGCGTATTCGCCCGTCGCCGATTTGGCGATGGCGATCGGAATGAAGCCCGCCACCGTCACCAGTGTACCCGACAGCATCGGGCCGGCCGTACTGGTATAGGCAAAAGCGGCCGCCCGTGTGCGATCCCACCCTTGCTCCATCTTCACCCACATCATCTCCACTGCGATGATCGCGTCGTCGACCAGCAGGCCAAGCGCCAGCACTAGCGCGCCCAGCGACACCTTGTGCAGGCCGACATCCATCCAGTTCATGAAAAAGAAGCATGCCGCCAGCACCAGAGGGATCGAAATGGCGACCACCAGACCGGTACGCAAGCCCAGGCTGAGAAAAGTCACCGCCAGCACGACCGCGACCGCCTCGGTCAGCGAGCGCACGAAAGCGCTAACCGAACGCTTGACCGCCGCCGGCTGGCTCGCAGCCTCACCAATCTCGACACCTACGGGCAGCTTCGCCTGAATGGCCGCAACGCGCTGATTCAGCGCGTGCCCCAGTTCGATAATGTCACCGCCGGCCGACATGGCCACGCCGACCATGATGGCCGGTCGACCCTGATAGCGCACAGCCGGCGCCGGTGGATCGACGTAGCCGCGTCGCACGTCGGCGATGTCGCCAAGTCGGAAGCTGCGCCCGCCAGCTCGGATGAAGGTGTCACGTACCGCGTCGACTCGGTCGAAAGCGCCGCTCGGACGAATGAAAATGCGCTCGCCAGCCGTCTCGAAAAAGCCGGAACCGGCCACGGCATTCTGCTGCGCCAACGCCTGCGTGATCGTCGCCATGTCGACGCCGAGCGCAGCCAGTTTGGCATTGGCGATGTCGACATAGATTTTTTCGTCCTGCACTCCGAACAACTCGACCTTGCCGACGTATTTGATCCGCAGCAGCTGGTCGCGCACATCCTCGGCCACATCCTTCAGCTGCGCGGGCGTCATGCCATCGCCGGTAATCGCATACAGGTTGCCGAATACATCGCCGAATTCGTCGTTGAAAAACGGCCCTTGCACGCCCGCCGGCAGCGTTTGGCGAATATCGCCAATCTTCTTGCGAACCTGATAGAAAACCTCGGGCACTTCGCGCTTGGGCGTCGCGTCGCTGGCAAAGAACATCACCGTCGATTCGCCGGGCCTGGAATAGCTGGAAACGCGGTCGATCCACGGCGTTTCCTGCAATTTCTTCTCGATCTTGTCGGTCAGCTGCTGCTCCACCTCGCGCGCCGAAGCGCCTGGCCACAGAGTCCGTACCACCATGACCTTGAAGGTGAAGGGCGGATCCTCTGCCTGCCCGAGATGTCCGTAGGCGACAATCCCCATTACCGCGATGGCGAGCATGAAATAGCCGACCAGCGCGCGATGGCGCAGCGTCCAGTCCGAGAGATTGAAAGGATGCCTCACCGCGCCGGCTCCTGCGGCATCGGCTTGACCGCCTGCCCTTCGGCGAGCCGGTTGGCTCCCACCGCCACCACTGTCTCGTTGCCTTGCAATCCTGCGGAAAGCAGCACGCCATCTTCGCGGAACTGGCGAACCTTGACCGGTTGCCGGTGAACCTTGTTGTCGACCACGACCCAGACCGCCGGGCCCTCGCCCTGGTCGAAAACGGCACCGGACGGCACAAACCAGCCCGCCGCCACATCGCCACCACTCAGGTTCAGGCGCGCTGTCATGCCAAGCTGGACAGCGGGTGTCGGATCAAGAATCCGGATGCGCGCAGCGAAGGTGCGCGTGGCGGCATCGGCTGCCGGCGACAATTCGCGCAATTCACCCTTCAGGCGCAAGCTTGGGTCCGCCCACAAGCTTACCGTCAAGTTGCGCGCCACGCGGAGTTCCGCCAGCCGCCCTTCCGGCACCGCCACCAGCACCTCCTTTTCGTCCGGCTGCGCCAGCCGGACGACCGGCTGGCCGGCGGCGACCACCTGACCCGATTCGGCCAGCACGACAGTAATCACGCCCGCACGATCTGCGGTCAGCGTGCCATAGTCCAGCTGATTGCGACTGGATTCGGCCTGCGCACGCGCTTGCTCGAAACGTGCGCTGGCAACGCGGGCGGCATTCTCGCGGGCATCGTAGGCAGTTTGGCTGACAAACTTGCGCTTCAACAGATCGGCATAGCGAACACGGTCGGCTTCCGCCGTTGCCGCATCGCTCTCGGCGGCAGCCAGTTGTGCCCGCGCTGCCTGCTGGGCGAGCGCCAGATCAGCCGGATCGAGCCGTGCCAGCGGCGTGCCGGCTTTAACCTGCGCACCCGCATCAACAAGCCGGGCGACGACCTTGCCACCAACACGAAACGCGAGATCGGTCTCGTGGCGAGCACGCACTTCGCCAGTCAACACCAGCGACCCGCCATCGGCGGCGGAGCGAACCGGTTGTACCAGCACCGGTCGCGCCGTGCCGCTTTCCGGCGTCTGGTTGCCACAGCCAGCCAGAACCAGCGCCAGAGGCAGTACGCTCAGGCACCATAACGGCCACCGGGCGGAACTGAACGATTCGGGCAGAGCCGCCCGCGGGTGGGATGGACGCATCACGCCTCCTGAATTGTTGCATTTGCAACGATATTGGAGGCATCATACCGCCTTCAACTGGATTTTCCAATGACGCCAGATCACTTCGATCACCTTCAGTTTCCAGGCGCGCTGATCAATATTGTCGCGTTCCGGATGCGACACCGGCTCGACCAGCATCTGCGCAAATACGGCCTGGATGTTTCGGTCTGGCCCGTGCTGGCGTGTCTGTGGCAACAGGATGGCGTACCGCAAGCACGAATCGGCGAAATCCTGGGGGTCCCCGGTTATGCGATGAGTCGGGGAGTGGATCGCCTGGAGCACGCCGGCTTGGTGATCCGGCAAAACGACCCGGATAACCGCCGCATTCGGCGTGTCTTTCTGACCGACGCCGGGCGCGCCATGCAAGCTGTATTGCAGCCGGTCGCCTGCCAGCTCAACCGCGACATGCTGACGGCGTTGGAACCTTCGGAGCAGGCACAGCTGGTCGCGCTGCTCCGAAAGCTGATCGACCAGAGCTGAGGGCAGACTAAAATGTCGCCCATGAATCCGGAATTCGCACCTTTTGCCGGTCTCGATCTGCTGGCCTCCTCGGTGTTGCTGCTCGACGAAGAACTCGTCATCCGCTACCTGAATCCGGCTGCCGAGAACCTGTTCGCCAGCAGCGCCCGCAATCTGGTCGGGCAACCGCTGGGCATCGCTCTTTACTGCAGTGCAGGCTTGCTCACTGCGCTGGACAACGCGCTCGCCAACAACTGGACCTATTCGGGCCAGGATGTCGAAGTGACACTGGAAGACGAACGCGCTTTGCAACTCAACTGCACGGTCTCGCCGCTGCACGCCGGGGCGCCGGCGTGCTGCAGGTTGTTGCTGGAATTTCAGCCAATGGAGCAACAACTTGCCGCCAGCCGCGAAGAGCGTCTGCTCGAACAGCAGCAGGCTAACCGCGAGTTGATCCGCAATCTCGCGCATGAAATCAAGAATCCGCTCGGCGGCATCCGCGGCGCCGCGCAACTGCTCGAACACGAACTGGCCAATCACGCCGCGGCCGCCAGTTTCAAGGAATACACCCAGGTCATCATCAAGGAGGCCGATCGCCTTCAGGATCTGATGCAGCGTCTGCTCACACCGCACCGCCCTATGCAGCCCAAGACGGTCAATATCCACGAGATTCTGGAGCGCGTACGCAGCCTGCTCACCGCCGAATTTCCGGGCACACTCAGTGTGCGCCGCGACTACGACACCAGCCTGCCGGAACTGATCGGCGACCGCGAGCAACTCATCCAATCGCTGCTCAACATCGCTCGCAATGCCGCCCAGGCGATGCAAGGCCACGGCGAGATTCGGCTGCGCACGCGTATCGTCCGCCAGGTGACGCTGGCCAAGAAACGCTACAAGCTGGCGCTGGAAGTGCAGGTGATCGACAACGGCCCAGGCATTCCCGACGCCATTCGTGATCGCATGTTCTACCCCTTGGTTTCGGGCAGAGAAGGCGGCAGCGGGCTTGGCCTGACCATCGCCCAGAACTTTATCCAGCACCATCACGGCATCATTGAGTGCAACAGCCGGCCAGGTCAGACCTGCTTCACAGTGCGCTTGCCCCTGGCGTCAGGTTAAGATCCGACAATGGCGCGCTCCTTGCTTTGATCCGCCTATCGCTTTGCCATGAGTCTGCCAACTATGAAACCGGTCTGGATTGTCGATGACGACCGCTCCATCCGCTGGGTGCTGGAAAAGACCCTGACCCGCGAGGGTATCCCGTTCAAAAGCTTCGCATCGGCCAGCGAAGCGCTCGCAGTCCTCGACCGCGACGGCGTTCCACCTCAGGTGCTCGTCTCCGATATTCGCATGCCGGGCCAGTCAGGGCTCGAGCTTTTGCAAGAAGTGAAGGCTCGCTTCGCCAACCTGCCGGTAATCATCATGACCGCCTATTCCGACTTGGAATCTGCGGTTTCAGCCTTTCAGGGTGGTGCCTTTGAATATCTGCCCAAACCCTTCGATGTCGATCAGGCGATTGATCTCATCCGTCGGGCGATCGACGAATCAATGCACCAAAGCGGTGCATCCGAAGTCGACGCGGTCGCTCCCGAAATCCTCGGCCAGGCCCCGGCCATGCAGGAAGTCTTTCGTGCCATCGGCCGTCTCGCGCTTTCCAATGCCACGGTGCTGATCACCGGGGAATCCGGTTCCGGCAAGGAACTGGTCGCCCGCGCCCTGCACCGGCACAGCCAACGCGCAGACAAACCCTTCGTCGCCATCAATACGGCAGCCATTCCCAAGGATCTGCTTGAATCGGAGCTCTTCGGCCACGAGCGTGGCGCCTTCACGGGCGCACAGGCGCAGCGGCGAGGCCGCTTCGAGCAGGCGGAGGGCGGCACGCTGTTTCTCGACGAAATCGGTGACATGCCCTCCGAACTGCAAACGCGCCTGCTGCGCGTGCTCTCGGACGGTCACTACTACCGTGTTGGCGGTCACGCCCCGATCAAGGCCAACGTGCGCGTCATCGCCGCCACGCACCAGGCGCTGGAAAACCGCGTCAAGGAAGGGCTCTTCCGCGAAGACCTCTTTCACCGACTGAATGTCATTCGCATCCGCTTGCCGTCGCTGCGCGAGCGCCGCGAGGACATTCCCCTACTTGCCCGCCACTTCCTGCTGAAGAGCGCGCGCGAATTGGGCGTCGAACCCAAGCGGCTTTCCGAGCCGGCGCTGAAATTCCTCTCAGGATTCGAGTTTCCCGGTAACGTCCGACAACTGGAAAACCTTTGTCACTGGCTCACCGTGATGGCACCCGGTCAGCAGGTCGAAATCAGCGATCTGCCACCCGAAATGCGCGGAAATGACAGCACGACCTTTGCCGGCAGTTGGGAAGAGGCGCTGGAAGCCGAAGCCGACCGTCTCCTGGCGAGCAACGTACCCGAAGTGCACGACATGCTGATGCGCACCTTCGAGCGCATACTGATTTCCCGAGCCTTGGCCCACACCGGCGGACGTCGCATCGAAGCGGCACACGCATTGGGTATCGGTCGCAATACGATCACCCGCAAAATTCAGGAGTTGGGCATCGACGACGGCAAAGACCACGGTCACGACTGACATGGCAGGGCGTGCCGATTCAAGGGGCCACGCTTGAAATTTATCCGCTCGCCCAGAGACGGCGCTCGGATCGATGCTGCCGACATGCACCGCCCGTTGGCCCACCTACTTGATCGACTCGCACTACGCTGGCTGCGACGATGCAACCGACTTGACCGCGCCTAGACAGCTCCAACCTAGTACGGCGATTTTTACGAAATCTTTACGTTATCCGCGGTAAAACCGGCAGTGTCTTTATAGAGGATCCCGTACGCTTGGATCCTCCCCTTTCGAAGGCTCGCCATGGCTTACGAATCTCAGCTGAAAGAAGGATCACAGCGCTGGTCGCCCTTACAGGGCGTCATTCTGACCGTACTCGCTTGCGCAGCCACCACGGTGCTTGCGACACCACTGCTCGGCTATCTTGACCTTGCTAACATCGTCATGCTGTTTTTGCTGACGGTACTCCTCGTCGCCGTCAAATTGGGTCGCAACCAGGCGGTCTTGGCCTCGGTCCTGAGCGTATTGCTTTTTGACGTCTTCTTTGTTCCCCCACGCTTTTCGCTGGAAGTCGCCAATATCCAGTATCTGGTGACTTTCGCGGTCATGCTCGCCACCGGTCTGCTGACTGCCCATCTTGCCGCCGGACTGCGCGAGAAGGCACAAGACGCGGAACGCCGCGAGCGACGGACCGAGGCGTTGTATCAGGTCGCCCGGCAACTGGCCGGCGCCCTCGCAGTTGAACAGATCGATGAACTGGCGCGCGCTTTCGTCACGACCCAATTGAACGCGCACGCCGCGCTGTTGCTGCCGGACGAATTGCGCCGCGATCTGCTTCAAACCGCTGGCACGCCAGGCGTTTCCATCGAAATTCATCTCGCCCGCATGGCCTACCAGACCGGAGAAACCGTGCGCAGCGAAGCCGTGCGGAGCCAGGGCGATGCTTCGCTCTACTTGCCGCTCAACGCCTCGATGCGCACTCGGGGAGTGTTAGCGCTGCGTTTCGACGATCCCTATTTCGATATCAACAGCGAAACCCTGTCGCTGCTCGAAGCCATGGCTTCGCTGATCGCGGTTGCGCTCGAACGACTGCATTACGAAACCGTGGCCAAGAGCAGCGAGGTCAAGATGCTGACCGAGCGTCTGCGCAGTTCCATTCTCTCCGCACTCTCGCACGATCTGCGCACCCCCTTGACTGCCATGGTCGGCCTCGCCGATTCCCTTTCGCTAATCAAGCCACCCTTGCCAACGGTCGCACTCGACACGGCGCAAGCGCTGCATGAACAGGCAGGACGTCTGGCGGGCCTGGTTGGCAATCTGCTGGACATGGCCAGACTCAACGCCGGTACAGTGACCCTGCGCAAGGAATGGCAACCTCTGGAGGAAGTGATCGGTGCCAGCATCAAGCTGCTTGGAGCGGCGCTGGCGCGGCATCCGGTCAAAGTCGGTCTGCCGCCCGACTTGCCATTGCTCGAATTCGACGCGGTGCTGATCGAACGGGTTTTCTGCAATCTGCTCGAGAACTCGGCAAAATTCGCCCCCGCCGACACTCCCATCGCCATTTCGGCGACGCGGCAAGGCGATTGGGTAGCGATCACCGTTTGCGACAGCGGCATCGGATTTCCGCCGGGGTGCACGGATGCGTTGTTCGACATGTTCGCGCGCGCCCCTCAGCGATCCGGGACACCTGGCACCGGCTTGGGTCTAGCCATCTGCAAAGCCATCGTTGAAGCTCACCACGGCAATATTCACGCGGAAAACCGGGCGGACATTGCCGGCGGCTGCGTCACCTTCCGCCTGCCCGTCGGGTACCCGCCGATCATCGAGGAGGAAAAGCCGTGAGCCAATCCGCCAAGGTTTTGATCGTTGAGGATGAGAGCCAGATTCGGCGCTTTATCCGCGCCGCTCTCGAAGACGAAGGCTGCCAGGTGGCGGAATCGGAGACCTTGCGCCGGGGGTTGATCGAAGCCGGTTCGCGCAAACCCGATCTGCTGATTCTCGATCTCGGATTACCCGACGGCGACGGCATCGACCTGATCCGCGACCTGCGCGGCTGGTCGGACATGCCGGTGCTGATTCTCTCCGCCCGCGCGCAGGAAAACGACAAGATCGACGCGCTCGACGCGGGCGCCGACGACTATCTGACCAAGCCGTTCAGCGTCGGCGAATTGCGCGCCCGCGTTCGTGCCCTGTTGCGGCGGCGCAGCCGGAGCGGCGACGACGCCTCGCCGGTGGTCGAATTTGGCGATATTCATGTCGATCTCTCGCGGCGGATCGTGATGCGCGCCGGCGAGCCGGTTCATCTGACCCCTCTCGAATACCGCCTGTTGTCCCTGCTGCTCGCCCATCCGGGCAAGGTGCTGACCCAGCGCACGCTGTTGCGCGAAGTGTGGGGGCCAAGCTATGTCGAGAGCAGCCATTATTTGCGCGTTTTTGTCGGGCATCTGCGCCAGAAACTCGAGCACGACCCCACACAACCGCAGCACCTGCTGACCGAAACGGGCGTCGGCTACCGCTTTCAACCTTGAGTCTTTCCAACATGCACGAAACCAAGCAAGACAAAAAACGTCTGGCGACGCTGACGCTGGCCGCGTTGGGTGTCGTCTACGGCGATATCGGCACCAGCCCGCTGTACTCGATCAAGGAAGTGTTCGGCAGCGAACACCATCCCGTGCCCATCACGCCCGACAACGTGCTGGGCATCCTCTCGCTCTTTTTCTGGTCGCTGGTGATCGTGGTGACGCTGAAATACGTCGCCTTCATCATGCGCGCCAACAACAAGGGGGAGGGCGGCATCATCGCCCTGATGACCCTGGCGATGCACAAATTCCCGCCCGGCGGGCGGGCACGTGGCATCCTCGTTTTTCTCGGCCTGTTCGGCGCGGCCCTGTTCTATGGCGACGGCGTCATCACTCCCGCGATCTCGGTTCTCTCCGCCGTCGAGGGGCTGGAAATCATCACTCCGGCCTTCAAACCCTATGTCGTCCCCATCACACTCGTCGTGCTGGTCGGCCTTTTTCTTTTTCAACGACGCGGCACCGCCAGCGTTGGCGCCCTGTTTGGCCCGGTGATGCTGGTCTGGTTTGCGGTGCTGGCCATACTCGGCGTCATGCCCATCGCAGCGCATCCGGACGTATTGACCGCCATCAATCCGGTCTACGCGGCCCGGTTTCTGACCGGCAACTCGCTGCTCGGCTTCTTCGCACTGGGCGCCGTCGTACTCTGTATTACCGGTGCCGAAGCGCTCTATGCCGACATGGGCCATTTTGGCGCCCGGCCGATCCAGTACGCCTGGCTCAGCCTGGTTCTGCCGGCGCTGTTGATCAACTACTTCGGGCAAGGCGCGCTGCTGCTTGCCGACCCGGCCAGTCTCGAAAACCCGTTCTACCTGCTCGCCCCCGACTGGGCGCGCTATCCGCTGGTCATTATTTCTACGGTCGCCACCATCATCGCGTCGCAGGCGGTCATTTCCGGCGCCTTTTCGATCACTCAGCAAGCCATACAGCTGGGCTACACACCGCGGCTGGAAATCCAGCATACGTCTGAACGCGAAATCGGCCAGATCTACCTGCCGGCCATCAACTGGATGCTGCTGATCGCCATCATCCTGCTTGTCATCGAATTCGGCTCATCTTCCAGACTGGCGGCGGCCTATGGCATCGCCGTGACGGGAACCATGCTCATCACCAACATTCTCGCCTTTGCCGTGGCCATCAGCCTGTGGAACTGGCATCCGGCGCGCGCCCTGGTGGTCATCGTGCCCTTCGTCTGCATCGATGTCGGGTTCTTTCTTGCCAACTGCGTCAAGATCGCCGATGGCGGATGGTTTCCGCTCCTGTTCGGTCTGGCCGTCTTCACGCTGCTGACCACCTGGAAGCGCGGCCGCGAGGTGCTCGAATCGCGCCTCGCCAGCGATGCCATGCGGATGCCCGATTTCATTGCCAATATCGTTGCCGGCGGCGGTGTCGGCACCGTACCGGGAACGGCCATCTACATGACCCCCGACCCCGATGCCGTGCCGCACGCCATGCTGCACACCTTGAAGCATTTCAAGGCGCTGCATGAGAAGGTGGTGGTGCTGAACGTTCGCGTCTTCGACGTACCTATGGTTCCCGATGTCGATCGCGTCGAAGTGCACCCGCTGGCGCCGGATTTTCATCAAGTCATCGTCCAGTATGGCTTCAAGGACGAACCCGATATCCCCGCCGCGTTGGCGCAGTGCGCCGAAGTGGGTCTGGAAATCGACATGATGCAGACCTCGTTCTTTCTCGGTCGGGAAACGCTAATCCCCAAGTTCGGCTCGGAGATGGCTTACTGGCGCGAACTGATCTTCATCACCCTGTTCCGCAATGCGAGCAGCGCCACCTCCTTTTTCCGAATTCCCTCGAACCGGGTCATCGAACTGGGCGCACAGGTGGTGATGTAGGAGGGCTCGACTCCTTGACGAGCAATATGGATGATGGGCTGGAAGGGACCGATTGCGTCGCGCGGGATGGAGGCGACAATCGGCCATGAGCGGCCATTGGCCCAATCGCCCAAAAGCTGCCGTACAATGCCATTTGCAATTTTTAAGCGCTGCAGGGTTTGTCGGAATTTTTAGTAGTAAGTCCAAGCCACTTTAGACGCGAAATGTAACTTAAAAACAATTTGTTAATTCGATGATTGGCGCCAAGTTATACGTCACACACCCGAGAAACCCTGCAATAGTGCTGTCTACTTCACGTTGGGCGTCACAAAACCCGCGCCATGTTTCCTAGTCTGCCGTCCTATCTCAACGATCTTGCCTCCGCACTGGCGGTTGGCTTGCTCTTGGTATTCGTGCTCATCTCTGCGCGCCAAGATATCTCTGCATCTCTAACCAGCGCGGCTACTCAGTGGGTTTTCGGCGGCATCGTCGTCGCAATAAGACTCGTCAGCTCAACTGAACGGCCGCTGGAATTCTTCAGTCTTTTGGTCATCGCTATTGCCTATAGTGGCGTCGCCGCCAAAACCTATCAGGGTTACGCTGCAAGTCTCGCTCGGAAAGAAGGCGCCACAAGAAATGAGGCATAGCAACCAATGACAAAGCCTTTCAATCTCGCCCAGTGCCGCCCAACAAGGCGGTCAAGCGGACCTGCCGAACATCCGCCTTGCGTTTCCTCTGCCCGCTCCGCGCGGCAGTCCGCTTACCTTCCACGTTAGCAGCTACCGAAATGAAGACTCTTCTGTTGGTATTCGCTCTCATGATTTGCGCGCCGCTTTACGCAGGAGAAAAGAGCACGATGACCTCATATCAAAACGGAATTCTCGAACGTCGAAAAACTGAAGCTTCAATTTTGTGGAAGGAGATGGTGTCCGATGGCTTCACAGAGTCATCAATTGCGGCTCTCGATTTTGTGTTCTTTTCAGACGTAAGAGAAGATGCCGAGCAGTTGAAAAAGCAACTTTCCGAAAACTATACCGTTACGGTTTCTCCTGCAAAACAAAAAGGCTATTGGATAGTGAGCGGCACAACCCGTCCGTATGGAAATCAGATCAATTCTGAACAATGGCGAGGCTGGGTTGAGTTTATGGTCTCGGTTGGCTTTTCACACAACTGTGTTTTTTCAACATGGTCGGCGTACGAACCTAAATCCAAGAAAACCTGGACAAGTGAAAACATTGAAGTCGAATAGCTTTCGTGTCACGCGCTGCTAACCCATCAATCGAGAGGGACCGCCCACAAGCTGCGCTTGTGGTTTCCCTTCGCGGCTTCGCCGCTCCGGCGGCCCCTCATTTCAAACGTTAGAGCGCATGAAACCAACCATCACCGATATCCGCATGTGCGATGGCTCGCGTCATTTCGTTAGCTTGCCGGAATCCGCATCGCCGAGAAAAGTCTTGTGGCACGTCCTCCGCCTTGGGTTCGCTGTGCCGTACTCCTATCTTTCTACGGCAATCGAATGCTGGATTGACTTCTGGTACAAGGGTCATCGTTTCACTGTAAACAATCAGTATGGTGAATACTGGTTTTTCGTGAACAACCCGGCTTGTCCGCCAGCCGTTTTAGAGCAGGTCGCATCTCACTTCTCCAAACTCTTGAAGTCCCCGGAAAATGCGCTCTAACCCGGCCATCAACCCGACCGCCCAAAGCTGCGCTTTGGGTTCCCTCCGCTTCGCTCCGGCGGCCGGTTATCTCCAACGTTAGGCGTTCGCTAGCGCACAATGCAAACCACTCGTGAGATTTACCTCGACGCCTGCACCCAAATCGGATCAGCCCTCGCACCTCACGGCTTTAGATTCGCAAAGAGCGGCCCACACGCCAAACGCAAACACGGCGACTTCAATTTCGAGATTCACTTCCAGTCGAGTCACTATAACTCTGCCGGCGCAAAAGTCGCGCTGTGGATCCACGCCAACGTCCGCTCAAAGCGCCTCTCCGCGTGGCGGGCGGCGCAGCCACACCACCTTCGCACCGACGATTGGGTTGCCGGGGGCCAGATTGGCAACCTTCGCACTCGTCAACACTGGCTTGAGCACGACCTTGCGGACACCGCCTCTCGTCCCGCCACGATTTCCAGAGCCATCGCAGCAGTTGAGGAATTTGCTCTGCCGCTCTTTGCTGCTTTCGAGGACGTACCCTCTCTCTGCGAACGACTAACCACGACCGAAGTTCCTGGCATGGAGATGCCACTTGCCTTGGAGTTCTTAGTTTGCTTCGGCAATGCCTCAGCAGCGCATGCGACTCTCCAGCGGTTCTTTGCAACTCGGCCCGACTTGCTATCTCAATATCGCACGGACCTGGATCGGCTTCGCCGCGACGGATTGCCTGAGAGACCTCGCACCGGCTTCGCTTCACAACTCGCGTTTGCTACTCTTGCCTACAACCTTCAATTCCCCGGAAACGCCTAACCCTGCAGTCGAGGGGACGGCCAGTAAGCTGGCTTCCCTCCCTGCGGTCGGCGCCCCTCACTTCCACGTTCCTGAAGGTCTGTTTTTTCAACCAGCCAATTACCGCTTGGGGTCGATTGCCGCCAATCGAAAATGCTGACTAAAAAGTTGACCACTAGACCCAAAACAGCCCAAAAAAAAGCCACCTTTCGGTGGCGTTTCTTTTTTATGTCGTTGATTCTAAAGGAATCAATGGTGGAGGCGGGGGGGATCGAACCCCCGTCCGCAAGTCCTCTACAGCCAGTTCTACATACTTATTCCGGTCAATTGGGTTTTAGCCTTTGCGCGCCGGCCGGACAGGCTCGCGTCGGGCGATCTGCTGAGTTTTCGAGAACGGCCACGCAGCGGAGCCGTCCCTTATCTGATGTATCTGACGCTGCTGCCGGTTGCCCGGCCCGACCCATCAGAGAATCGGTGCAGCGCTCACCGGGTTAAGCGGCGAGAGCGAAACGCTCGTCGTTGGCGTTTATTGATTTCCAGCGGATTTACGAGGAACTGGGCCTCGGTATGCACTGTACTGCTTCGCAACCCACGTCGAAGCCATGTCGCCCCCAGCGATTCGACGACACCGGCGCATTTTACACCGGCGCGGCAGCGCCGTTGAGTTTTTCGAGCGCCTCACGCAGTTTGGCCGGCTCGTCGATGCGCAACATGCGGCGCACCTGGGGACCGAGCTCGGAGATGTTGGAGCGTACGACCTGGCTCTTGACCTGGAGAATCTGCGAGGGATGCATCGAGAAGATGCGCAGCCCCATGCCGAGCAGAAGCCGCGTCAGTTCGGCGTCTCCGGCCACTTCGCCACAGAGCGAAACCGGCACGTTGACCTTTTCCGCCGAGGCGATGGTGTGCGCGATCAGCATCAGCACTGCGGGGTGGAGCGGGTCGTAAAGGGCGGAAACCTGTTCGTCCATGCGGTCGATCGCCAGGGTGTACTGGATCAGGTCGTTGGTACCGATGGAGAGAAAGTCGAGCCGGCGCAGGAAGAGGCCAATCGCCAGCGCCGCCGCCGGTATCTCGATCATGCCGCCGATCTTAACATGCTCGTTGAAGGCGATGCGTTCCGCGCGCAGACTGGCTTTCGCCTGCTCCACAGCGGCCAGGGTCTGGTCGATTTCGTGGGCGTGCGAGAGCATCGGGATGAGAATCTTCAGATCGCCGTATTTGGAGGCGCGCAGCATAGCCCGCAATTGCGTCTGGAACATGTGCGGCTCGGCCAGCGAGAGGCGGATGGCGCGGCGACCCAGCGCAGGATTGGTTTTGGTGCGATGGGTGTCGATGTCCTTGTCGGCGCCGAGATCAAAGGTACGAACCGTCACCGGCATGCCTTCCATGCCCCGAAGCACGCGCCGGTAGGCCTCGAACTGCTCGTCCTCGCTCGGCATGTCGCCCCGCCCGAGAAAGAGGAATTCGGTTCGGAAGAGGCCGATACCCTCGGCCCCCGCCTCAAGCGCATCCTCAACGTCTTCGGGCAGTTCGATGTTGGCTTGCAGCGCGATCTCGACGCTGTCCAGCGTCTCCGATTTCGCGGTCTTCAGGCGCTTCAGCTTGCTGCGCTCGAGTTCCAGCTCTTCCTTGCGCAGCCGGTATTCTTCGAGCACGCAGGGATCGGGGTTGATGATGACCACACCGCGCGTGCCATCGACGATGAGCAACTCGTCGTCGCGGATCAAGGTGCGCGCGTTGGCGAGGCCGACAATAGCCGGAATGGCCATGCTGCGCGCGAGAATGGCGGTATGCGAAGTGCCGCCGCCCACATCGGTAATGAAGGACGCGAAATGCTGATCCTTGAAACCGATGGTGTCGGCGGGCGAGAGATCGTGCGCAACGACGATCAGCGGCGATTCCTTGACGCCGCGCACCCCACGCAGAGCCTTGCCGTGTTTGCCGGTCAGCTCCTTGATGACACGCTCGAAGACTTGCAGCACGTCGTACTTGCGTTCGCGCAGGTACGGGTCGTCAAACTGCTCGAACTGCCCGACGAGGTGCTCCATCTGCTGGACCAGCGCCCACTCGGCATTGCAGCGTCGTTCGCGGATCAACTGTTTGGGAACGCTGACGAGCTCGGGATCGTCAAGGAACATGACGTGCAGATCGATGAAGGCGGATAACTCGGCCGGCGCCGCGCCGGTGTTCTTCTTCATCGATTGCAATTCGCAGCGCACCGCCTTGACGGCCGTCTCGAAGCGTTCGATTTCCTTGTCGACCATGCGCGCGGCGATGGTCAGGTGAGCGACCTCGAGCGTCGCGTGCGACATCAGCTTGGCCCGCCCGATGGCGATGCCGCTGGAAACGCCGATGCCGTGCAGGGTAAAGCTCATGGCTAACCTCAGTTTCCGATGGCGCGCCCGCGGGTACGCCTCATTCGCCTTCTCCAAAGCGGTCGGCGATCAAGGCCAGAAGCGCATCCATGGCTTCCTGTTCATCGCTGCCATCGGTCTCCACCACTACCTTGGAACCCTTACCCGCCGCCAGCATCATCACGCCCATGATGCTTTTGGCGTTGATCCGGCGACCACCCTTGGCCAGATGCACGTCGCAACGATAGCGCCCCGCCGTCTGGGTGAATTTCGCCGAAGCCCGCGCGTGCAGACCCAGCTTGTTGATGATTTCGACTTCGTTCTTCAGCATCACACGTCCTTCAACATGTTGAGCGCGCCGTCGCGCGCGCCGCTGACCGCTTTGGCCAGCATGGTCTCCATTCCCTTTTCGCGGTAGGTCAGCGCCCGCATCAGCATGGGCAGACTGACGCCGGTCACGCCTTCGACCCGGCCTGGTTCCAGCAGTTTCATCGCCAGATTGGCCGGCGAGGCGCCGAAAATATCGGTCATGATCAACACGCCTTCGCCACCGTCCACCAGGCACACCATTTCGCGCGCCAGAGGCAGCAGGTCGAGCGGATCGTCCTGCGCCGAGACGCCCAATTGGTTGAGCAAAGCGGGTCGTTTGTTGAGCACATGGCAGGCGTTTTGCACGAGTGCCTCGCCAAAACTGCCGTGAGTGATGAGAAGAATGCCGATCATGCCAGGATTCTAACCCGAAGCTTTGCCGGCCGGGATGCCCACACGCCGGACCGGTAACAGTTCTGTCGCGCCACGCTCACCGCCGCGAGGCCGCTACGATACCGGCGATGACCAACCCAGCGCCCGCCATCTGTTCCAGCGAAATTGCCTCGTCCAGCCACCACCAGCCGAAGAATATGGTGAGCAGAGGCCCCAGCATGCTGGCCAAAGCGGTACGGCCAGCACCAATGCGGCGAATGGCCTCGCCCAGTGCGAAAACCGGCAAGACCGTTGACACGACCGCCATGGCGAAACTCCAACCGTATACGGGCCAGGGTTGCACCAGGCTGGCCAGCGGTCTGGCGAACAAGAAGTGCAGAAAAACGCCCGCCGTTGAAACAAGCATGGCGAGCGCGGTAAATCGCTGGGCACCCAGCCGTGCGATCAGGCGTTCGCTGCCAGAGAGATACAGCGCGTAGCAAACGCTGGAGGCGAACACGAAGCTGCCGCCGATCAGCACGGCATCGGCGTCGCCAAGTTTGAGGTCATGCGCAAAGGCCAGGCCGATGCCACCATAGCAGAGCAGCATGGCCAATGCCTCCTGACGGCGAAAGGGCTTGCCGTGCCAGAAAACACCGATCAGGATGGTCAGGGTCGGATAAGTGAACAGGATGAGCCGCTCCAGGCCAGCTGAGATGTATTGCAGCCCGACAAAATCGAGAATGCTGGCGCCGTAGTAACCGAGCAACCCCATTCCCGTCAGGCGCAGCCACCCCGACGCCGTGAGACCAATCGGCTTGGCGCGCGCGGCCAGCGCGATACCCAGAAAAGCCGGCAGCGCCAGCGCCATGCGCAGCGTCAGCAGGGTGATTGCGTCGACGCCGTAGGGGTAGGCCAGCTTGATGAAGATGGCCTTGAGCGAATAGCCCACCGCCGAAAACGCCGCCAGCGCAAATCCCAGACGAAGTTCGCGGGCGGCACCGGGCATTAACGTCGCCTTCCGCCGCCGAGGATGGAGCCAAGCACGCCGCGAATGACCTGCCGGCCGAGTTCGGAGCCGATGGCGCGGGCCGCGCTCTTGGCCAGCGACTCGACCATGCCCTGCCGGCGCGAAGTGCCGCCCAGCATGCTGCCCAGACTGCCCAGCAGGCCTCCTGAATCGGCTTCCTCCGAGGGGGTCTGCGCGGTGGCTTCGGTCGCGGACGCTTCGGGACTCGCTGCCGCCCGACCCTTGAGTTTTTCGTACGCCGATTCGCGGTCGACCGCCTGTTCGTAGTGACCGAAAATCACCGATCCCTGAATCGCCGCTTGCCGCTCTTCGGCACTGAGCGGGCCGATGCGCGAAGCCGGCGGCAGGATGAAGGCGCGTTCGACGGCGCTGGGCCGCCCCTGTGCGTCAAGAAAGGAGACCAGCGCCTCGCCGACCGCCAGTTCGGTGATCGCCGCTTCGGCGGAAAACTTGGGATTGGGCCGCAGGGTTTCGGCCGCCGTTTTGACCGCTTTCTGGTCGCGCGGCGTGAAGGCGCGCAGCGCATGCTGGACGCGGTTGCCCAATTGGCCGAGCACGGTCTCCGGAATATCGAGCGGATTCTGAGTGACAAAATAGACGCCGACCCCCTTGGAGCGGATCAGACGCACCACTTGTTCGACCTTTTCGAGCAGCGCCGGCGGCGCTTCGTTGAAGAGCAGATGCGCCTCGTCGAAAAAGAAAACAAGCTTGGGTTTATCGAGATCGCCGGCTTCGGGCAGACGCTCGAACAGTTCAGACAGCAGCCAGAGCAGAAAGGTGGCGTACAGCCGGGGCGAATTGAGCAGCTTGTCGGCCGCCAGGATGTTGACCCAGCCGCGCCCGTCGCCGTCGGTCTGCATCAGGTCGGCGATATCGAGCATCGGTTCGCCGAAGAAGACATCGCCGCCCTGTTCCTCCAGGGTCAGTAGATTGCGCTGGATGGCACCGATCGAGGCCGCCGACACATTGCCGTATTCGGTGGTGAAATCCTTGGCGTTGTCGCCGACATGCTGAACCATCGCCCGCAAGTCCTTGAGGTCGAGCAGCAGCAAACCATTGTCGTCGGCGATGCGAAACACCAGTTGCAGGACCCCCGCTTGGGTATCGTTCAGGTTGAGCAACCGGGAAAGCAGGATGGGTCCCATGTCGGAAATCGTGGCGCGCACCGGATGCCCGGCTTCGCCGAATACATCCCAGAAAACCGCCGGAAACGCGGCGGATTGCCAATCCTCGACACCCAGTCTGGTGAGCCGCTCAGCCAGCTTGGGTGATTCGGCACCGGCCGCGCCCAAGCCAGAAAGATCGCCCTTGACGTCAGCCATGAAGACCGGTACGCCGATGCGCGAGAACCGCTCGGCCAGCACTTGCAGGGTAATGGTCTTGCCGGTGCCGGTAGCCCCGGTAATCAGGCCGTGGCGGTTGGCGAAGGCGGGGAGCAGGGCGAGTTCCTGATCGCCCGATTTGGCGAGGGTCAGCGGATCGGCCATGAATGACTCCTGAGTATGCAACAGACAGGCTGAAGAGCTTATCACAAGCCAGGCGAGGCCTTGCTTCACCCCTTTGATTTCGTCATCATGATGCGGCGCGGCAAATTTGTTCTGTATGCCGCTTCTGCTTCACCCTTTTTGTACCCACCACGGGAGGACAGCAAGCTATGGACAACAACCCCTACAATGCGCCGGTTGTGCGTGCCGCCGACCCTCATGCGGGCAATGGCGACTTCGTGCCCGAGGGCATTACCGTCGACGCAGGACGCGGCATGGCCTGGATCGGTCACGGCTGGGAAATCTTCAAGGTGGCGCCCGGACCATGGATCGGTCTGGCCGTGGTGTATTTCGTGCTGGTCATTGTGGTCAATTTCGTGCCCTTCTTGGGGCCGCTGGCGCTCAACCTGCTGATGCCGGTGCTGATCGGCGGCATCATGCTGGGCTGCAAGTCACTTGACGATGGCGGCGAGTTATCGGTCAGCCATCTGTTCGCCGGCTTCTCGAACAATTTCGGCAATCTGGTGCTGGTCGGGTTGATCTATCTGGGTGGCTTTGTCGCCATCATGCTTATCGCTTTCCTGCTCGGCACCGTGGTCGGCGTCGGCGCGGCCTTCACGGGCGCGGGCAAGATGTCCTTCGTGCCGGCTCTTCTTGTCGGTCTTGTCGCGCTGCTGGCGCTCATCCCGCTAGCCATGGCCCTGTGGTTTGCTCCGGCGCTGGTGATCTTCCACGGTGTGGCCCCGTTTGAGGCGATGAAGACCAGTTTCTTCACCTGCCTGAAGAACTTCGTGCCTTTCCTGCTGTATGGAATTGTCGTTTTCGTGCTCGCCATTCTGGCATCCATCCCGATTTTCCTTGGGTGGCTGGTATTGATGCCAGTCCTTCTCGCCTCGATGTACGCCGGCTACCGCGATATGTTCCTACATCGCGGCTGACCACGCAGTGCAGCTAACGGGAAACAAAAAGGCGCCGGAAGCGGCGCCTTTTTTTCGGGCATTGCTCGTATCAAAAGCGATAGCCCAAACCGATGCCGAAGGTCGTCGGGTTCAGGTTGACCTTGCCTACCTTGGCGCCGCCCACCTTCACGTCGGTATCCATCTGGATATACTTGACGTCAAGATTGAAGGACCACTGCTTGTCGAGCGCGATATCCACGCCTGCCTGAGCAGCCAGACCGAAACTGGAACGGTCAACCGAGGCTGCACCGCCAAGAATGTTGCTGCGCTTGGTGAAGATCGTGTAGTTCACACCCGCACCGACGTACGGCTTGATCGCACCGAGGTCAGTGAAGTGATATTGCAGCATCAGCGACGGCGGCAGGGCCTTGATCGTGCCCTTGGTGGCGCCGCCCACCTTGATGTCGATATTTTGCGGGTAGGTCAACACCAGTTCGGTGGCAATGTTCTTGGTCAGAAAGTAGTTGAGATCAACTTCCGGAATCCAGCGCGACTCCGCCTCGATCTTCGTGGTGCCGCCCAGGGGCAGACCGCTGGCCTGACCGTTGTGGAAGTCGAGATACAGGGCGTGTGCGCGCACCATGAACGGACCGTCGGCAGCCAAGGCAACACCGGCGGAACACAGGCCGAGGGCCACCAGTACGGCGGCAGTCATTTTTTTCTTCATGTGTAAGTCCTCTTTTGGGTTGGGGTCTTTATCATACTTTGCTGAATTCCTATGGTCTACCCGGAGGCTGACCCGACGCCATGTTGGCGATTCGCCTATTGCAAACACACAACAGCGCAGCCTGCGGCATAGCATGGTCGAGTGAGGTAAAATTGGGCTTTTGCCATTCAGGAACTCATCATGGCCGGACACTCCAAATGGGCCAATATCCAGCACCGTAAAGGGCGTCAGGACGAAAAGCGGGGCGCTGCCTTCTCGAAGATCGCCAAGGAAATCACCGTGGCCGCCAAGCTGGGCGGCGGCGACCCCGGTTTCAATCCGCGCCTGCGCGTGGCGGTCGACAAGGGCAAGGCCATCAACATGCCCAAGGACAAGATCGACACCGCCATCAAAAAAGGGACCGGCGAGCTCGAAGGCGTCGATTATGTCGAGGCGCGCTACGAGGGCTACGGCATCGGCGGCGCGGCGGTCATGGTCGATTGCCTGACTGATAACAAGACGCGCACGGTCGCCGAAGTTCGACACGCGTTTTCCAAGTATGGCGGCAACATGGGGACCGACGGTTGCGTCGCCTTCCAGTTCAAACACTGCGGGCAGTTACTGTTCGCACCGGGCACCGATGAAGCCAAGCTGATGGATGCCGCGATCGAGGCCGGCGCCGAAGACGTGATCACCAATGAGGACGGTTCGATCGAAGTGCTTACCGCGCCCACCGACTTCATCGTTGTCAAGGATGCGCTGGAAGCGGGCGATTTCGCGCCCGAGTTCGCCGAGGTGACCATGAAGCCCGAAGGCGAAACCGCGCTGGCCGGCGACGATGCGGCCAGGATGCAGAAACTGCTCGACGTGCTGGAAAGTCTCGACGACGTGCAGGCGATTTACACCACGGCAACGATGGACGAATAGGTCCACATTTCATTCAAACCAGGGAAGGGAAACATCATGGCCAAGGCAAAGATCATCGGAACCGGCAGTTACGCACCGGGCACCCCCATCGGCAACGAAGAGATGTTCAAAATGCTGAATATCGAATTCGATATCGCCAAACTGGAACAGAAGATCGGCATCAAGCAGCGCCACATGGCGAAACTGCGCGGCATTGAGGAATACACCACCGATTTCGCCACCAAGGCGGCTGAGGCGGCGATTGCCAATGCCGGTATCGACCCGATGGCGGTCAATCTCTTCATCGTCGGCACCGACACGCCGCAGCACCTCTCGCCCGGTTCCGCAGTGATGGTGCAGGGCCGCATCCAGGGCAAGGAGATGCTGACCGGCTGCTTTGACCTGAACGCCTCGTGCGCCGGTTTCAATACCGCGCTCGACGCCGCCTGCAAGATGATGGCCAGCGATCCGGGCCTGCAATACGCAGTAGTGGTCGGCGTCTATAACATGCCGGCCTTCATCAAGCCCGGCGATGCCTTCGGCCACGCCATCTTCTCCGACGGCGCCGGCGCTGTCGTGTTGCAGCGCACCGAGGACGACGATATCTCCGGTTACGTCGGCGGCCAGTTGATGTCCGACGGCACCCAGTGGGATTACATCGGCATCTACGCCGGCGGCGCCAAATACCCGATCACGCATGAGCGCCTCGATTCCGGCGAGTATGGCCTGCAAAACCTGAAACCGCTGCCCGGTGACCGCAACGTCAAGCTGTGGCCCAGTCTGGTCGAGCAACTCACCAAGAAGTGCAATGTGGCGATCGGCGACATCGACCACATCATCTTCACACAGATCAACAAGACGGTGATCGAGACGGTGATGGGCATCCTCGGCCTGCCGCTGGAAAAGACGACCATGATCATGGATCGCTATGGCTACACCGGCTCCGGCTGCATCCCGATGGCCTTGCACGAAGCCGCCACGACGGGCAAGCTGAAACGCGGCGACAAGGTTGCGCTGATTGCCTCCGGCGCTGGCTTCTTCGTCGCCAGCAGTCTGCTGACCTGGTAAGTCCGGACGGCCGGGGTTCGCTCCGGCCGCCGTTTGCATCCGTCTCCGCGCCCGTGACCGACCCCTCCCGCATTCTCGGCATCGACCCGGGTTTGCGGGTCACCGGCTACGGATTGATCGAGAAGACGGGCAATCGCCTCCGCTACATCGCCAGCGGTTGTATCAAGTCGCGCGAGACAGACAGCCTTCCGCAACGCCTGGCGACGCTGTTCGCCGGCATCGGCGAAATCGTCGCCGCACATGGGCCGACGCAGGCCGCCATCGAAAAAGTCTTCGTCAACGTCAACCCGCAATCCACGCTGCTGCTCGGGCAGGCGCGCGGCGCCGCCATTGCGGCCCTGGTTCATGCCGGCCTGCCAGTGGCCGAATACACCGCCCTGCAAGTCAAGCAGGCTGTGGTCGGGCATGGCAAAGCCGCCAAGGAGCAGGTACAGGCCATGGTCGTCCGGTTGCTCGACCTGCCCGGCACGCCTTCGGCCGACGCCGCCGACGCGCTAGCCTGCGCGATCTGCCACGCCCACGGTGGGCAAGGCCTGGGCGCGCTGGCCACTGCCGGCTTTCGCGTGCGCGGCGGCCGCCTGGTCTGAGGCAGAACGGTCGAACGGCCAGGTCGGGTTCACGCTACCATACGCCTTTGTCCTGCTCACTCCTTGCTGAACGCCCATGATCGGTCGTCTTTCCGGCCTGCTGCTCCAGAAAAATCCGCCGCAAGTGCTGCTGGATGTACAGGGTGTCGGCTACGAACTCGACGTGCCGATGAGCACCTTCTACAACCTGCCCGAGACCGGACAGCCCACCACCCTGCTGACGCATCTGGCGATCCGCGAGGACGGCCATTTTCTCTACGGTTTTCTGACCGACAACGAGCGCTACGCCTTTCGCCAGTTGCTTAAGATCTCGGGCATTGGCGCGCGCACCGCGCTTTCCGTGCTCTCCGGCCTCTCTGTGGACGATCTGGCCGGCGCCGTGGCGCAGCAGGAGATTGGCCGCCTGACGCGAATCCCCGGCATCGGCAAGAAAACCGCCGAGCGCCTGTTGCTCGAACTCAAAGGCAAGCTGGGCGACGCGCTGCCGGTGGCCGCCACACCCGCCGCCGGCGCTCGCGGCGACATCCTCAATGCGCTGCTGGCGCTCGGCTACAGCGACAAGGAAGCACAGGCCGCGTTGAAAGCGCTGCCTGGCGAGATCGGCACTTCCGACGGCATCCGCCAGGCCTTGCGCCTGCTTTCCAAGGCCTAGGCCATGAACCAACGTTCCACACAGTACGTTTCCATCGCGCTCGGTTTCTTGCTGATCGTCGGGTGCATCGCCGTGCTGTCGCCGTTTATCGGCACCTTGCTGCTCGCCGTGGTCGTCTGCATCACGGTGTGGCCGGCGCACGCCCGCCTCCTGCAGTTGGTGGGCCGACGACGCACCCTGGCCGCACTGATCAGTTCGCTGATCCTGATTCTGCTGCTGCTGTTGCCGATGGTGTTGCTGGCCGGCACCCTGGCGAACGGCGTCGAAATGCTGATCCAGACCGCCAAGCCGTTGATCGATCACGGCCTGCCCAGCCGGGCGCCCGACTGGATTGCCAATCTGCCCCTGATCGGCCCCGATCTTGCGGCCTACTGGCACAAACTGGCAGTCAACCGCACCGAACTGAACAAGGTGCTGCAACAGGCTTTCGACCCTACCAGCAAATGGCTGCTCAAGACCGTGGGTATCTTCGTGCAGGGCCTGCTCCAGTTGATGCTGGTGATCTTCTTCACCTTTTTCATCCTGCGCGACGGCGATCAATACGCCCACTCGCTGCGCACCATGGCACGCAACCTCGCCGGCAACCTCGGCGAGCGCATGCTGGCGCTGACCAGTTCGACCACGACCGGCGTCATGGTCGGCATCGTCGGCACCGCGGCGGCGCAGGCGCTGGTTGGCATGATCGGTTATCTGATCGCGGGCGTGCCGGCGATCCTGCTGCTGAGTTTCGCCACCTTCATTTTCTCGATGGTGCCGGTGGTAGGTTCCACGCTGATCTGGGGCGGTGCAGCAATCTGGCTCTACCAACAGGGCGAACCTGGCTGGGCGATCTTCATGGTCTTGTGGGGCATGCTGGCGATCAGCAGCGTGGATAACTTCGTCAAGCCGATTCTGATCTCGCGCACAGCCAGTCTGCCGCTGGTGCTGATCATTGTCGGCGTATTCGGCGGCGTACTGGTGTTCGGTTTTATCGGCCTCTTCCTCGGCCCAGTGCTTCTGGCGCTCGGCCAGGCCCTGATCCGCGACCTGCTCCTGAACACGCCGACTCGCGAACAAACCATTACGCTGCCATGATCGAATCCGACGACTTCGCTGCCAACCGCCTGATCGCTCCCCAGTCAAAATCGACGCAGGAAGAAGCGCTTGAGCGGGCGCTGCGTCCCAAGCGGCTGGCCGATTACGTCGGGCAGGCTAAGATCCGCGAACAGCTTGAGATCTTCATCGCCGCCGCGAGAAAACGCAACGATGCCCTCGACCACGTGCTGCTGTTTGGCCCGCCGGGCCTGGGCAAAACGACGCTGGCGCACATCGTCGCCGCCGAGATGGGCGTGAACCTGCGCCAGACCTCCGGTCCGGTGCTGGAGCGCGCCGGCGATCTGGCTGCTATCCTGACTAATCTCGAACCGCATGACGTGCTGTTCATCGACGAAATTCACCGCCTGTCGCCGGTGGTGGAGGAAATCCTCTACCCCGCGCTGGAAGATTTCCAGATCGACATCATGATCGGCGAAGGCCCGGCCGCCCGCTCCGTCAAGCTCGATCTGCCCCCCTTCACGCTGGTCGGCGCCACGACGCGCGCCGGTATGTTGACCAATCCGCTGCGCGACCGTTTCGGCATCGTCGCCCGCCTCGAGTTTTACACGGCCGACGAATTGCAAAGCATTGTCAGCCGCTCGGCGCAACTGCTGGATGCACCGATCGACGATGCCGGCGCCCTCGAAATCGCCCGCCGCGCCCGCGGTACGCCGCGTATCGCCAACCGCTTGCTTCGCCGCGTGCGCGACTACGCCGAGGTCAAGGGTGACGGCACGATACACCGCGAAATCGCCGACGCCGCGCTGAAAATGCTCGACGTCGACCCCGCCGGCCTCGACCTGATGGACCGCAAACTGCTGCTCGCGGTCATCGACAAGTTCGGCGGCGGCCCCGTCGGTGTCGACAATCTCGCCGCCGCCATCGGCGAGGCACGCGACACGATTGAAGACGTGCTCGAACCCTACCTGATCCAGCAGGGCTATCTGCAACGAACCCTGCGCGGCCGCATCGCCACGCCGGCGATCTACCGCCATCTCGGCTTCGCGGAACCCGCCAACGCCACGCTCCGCGACTTGCTTTCCGAGAGCTAGTCCGGCTCGCGCCGGGGCCAGCAGGCCGTGTTCAGGCGATGTTGAAACGCTCCAGTTTCTTGTACAGCACCGAGCGCTGCATGTTCAGCGCGCGCGCTGCCTGCGCCTTGTTGCCGCGGCAATGGGCGAGGGCGTTGATGATCAGGCCGCGCTCGGTTTCCTCGACGGTACTGCGGAAATGACGAGCGCCCGAGCTTTCCAGCCGTACCGGTTCGTGCGCGCGCATCATGTCTGGGGCATTGGGAACGGAGCGCACGTCGATCAGTGGCTCTTCGCTCCAGTTCACCGCACGTTCGAGCACGTTTTCGAGTTCGCGCACGTTGCCCGGCCAGGGATAGCGACGCATCGCTTCGAGCGACTCCGGCGCCAGCCCCTTGGCGTCCGAGCCGATCTTCAGGTTGATCCGCTGGATCAGCGCTTCCGCCAGCATCGGAATGTCGTCGAGACGCTCGCGCAAAGGCGGCAGCGGAATTTCCAGGACATTTAGGCGGTAATAGAGATCCTGACGGAACTTGCGCTCGGCCACCAGCACGCTGAGATCCATGTTGGTGGAGGCCATCACCCGCACATCGAGCTGCGTGGGCGTGGTCGCCCCGACGCGCCACACCGCCCGTTCCTGGAGCACGCGCAACAACTTGACCTGCATGTACATCGGCATGTCGCCGATTTCGTCGAGCAGCAGCGTGCCGCCGTTGGCCAGCTCGAACTTGCCGGGCTTGCCACCTTTCTTGGCGCCGGTAAATGCACCATCCACATAGCCGAACAGCTCCGATTCCAAGAGGTTTTCGGGGATGGCACCGCAGTTCACACTGATGAACGGTCCTTCGCGCCGCACCGAGCGCGTATGGATCGCCTGCGCCACAATCTCCTTGCCCGTACCGCTCTCGCCGGTGATCAGCAGGGTCGAACTGGTGCGTGACGCCCGCCGGGCAAGCTTCTTCACGTAGAGCATACCCGGCGTTTCGCCCACGATGTCGCGGCAGGTGCACAACACCTGCTGCGGCACGGGCTTTCCGGTGACCCCTGCGCTCGTCAGTTTGTGCACAATCTCTTTGCCGACCGCCGCATCCGGAAAGATAGTCTTGACCATGGCACCGACCGTGCGGCTGCCCTCCTTGAGCGGAAAACGCGCCACCAGCAGCTCGCGGCCGCCGACCCTCAGCGTTTCGCCCCAGATGGAATAGCCTTGTGCCACGGTTTCGAACAGGCGGCAACCCGGTACCAGCTCCCACACCTTGCGCCCAACCACCTCGCGACGCGCAAGCTGAAAGATTTCCAGAAAAAAATCGTTGATGTAGTTAACCCGGCCATCTGCATCGATCGCGATGATGCCCTCGAACGGATTATTGACCACGGCGTCGGGCACCGGCGTCGCCATACTGAACGCGCTCTCGTTTCTCATTCTGACTCTCCCCTGGGCGGTAATACGCCCCCCACAAATACACTAGCAATAACCGTGCCGCGACAGCCCCCGCGCCAGGCGGCGCTTTCGCGTCCACTGTCCATCTAGCGGATGTCTTGTTTTAGGACACTCTGTCCATTTTCGCAACATTGTTTGGCGGACAGCGCCTGGTTTTTGTTGGTAAACCGGATCGGATATCTCAGCACAACCGACATCCGGGACCCCGTGAAAATTCCCCGAATTGAGTAGCCTCGGTGGTCTATCCAAATGTCGTCGCACCCGTCACCGAAATGGACAGGTGTCTATTTTGCATCCACTCAGTCTGGTCTTTGCAGCTCATCGCATAAACACATTGGCATGACCGCTGGTTGCGTGCGGCATTTCGCCCACGACCCGCACCGCTCTTGATTCGACGCCCTGCAATACCACCCCCGAAAACGTTCCGGCGCGACCGCAATGCCATGCTTGGCACGGACGTTGCGCAGGGCCACCCCCAACTGATGGCCATCAGGAAACCTGAACACATCGACAAATCTCGGAGGGAAATTTCATGTCGAAGCTGCACAACAAGGTTAAAAGTATCGACGACGCCCTGAGCGTCGTCCCGAAAAGCGGCGCCACCATCATGATGGGTGGCTTCGTTGGCGCAGGGGAGCCGACTCGCTGCATCGACTGGCTGATCGATCACTCGATCCGCGATATCACGCTCATCACCAACGAACCCGGTCTGAGCGGCTTCGGCCGCGCCATGCTCTACAAGAACGGGCTGGTCAAGGAACTGATCGCCACCCACGTCGGCACCACCGCCGAATCGACCGACGAATACCTGAAAGGCAACATCAAGGTCGAACAGTTCTACCCGATGGGCACCTGGATCGAAAAAGTCCGCGCCGGGGCCATGGGATTGGGCGGCGCCCTGATTCCCGTCGGAGTCGGCATTCTGGATCAACCTGGCCTGTTCGCCGAGTTGAAAGAAGCCAAACGCGTCATCGAGGTCAACGGTGTGCCCTGCTTCGTCGAACCACCGCTGCGCGCGCCGGTCGGCCTGGTCAAAGCCTGGCGTGCCGACGAGATGGGCAATCTCGAATACCGCTACACCAGCATGAACAACAACGCGCTGGTGGCCATGGCTTGCGACTACACCATCGCCGAAGTCGAGGAAATCGTGCCGGTCGGCACCATTCCGCCCGAGCGCGTAGGCACGCCGTTCGCCTTTGTCCATTCAGTCGTCAAGGGCCTGAGCCTGGCCGAGCACGACGAGGTGTACCGCAAGCACTGGGTCAAGATCGGCAAATTGCCCGCCGCACAATAAGACCGTTCAAGGAGAGCAGAACATGGATGCAAGAATTCTCATCGCCAAGCGCGCCGCCCAGGAAATCAAGGATGGCGAACTCGTCAATCTCGGCTTTGGCATGCCGACGCAGGTTTCCAACTATCTTCCGGACGGTGTGAACGTGATGTTCCACGCCGAAAACGGCGTCTTCGGCGTCGGCCCCAAGCCCGCCACCCTCAACGCCAGCGCCGACATGACCAATGCCGGCAGCGAACCGATCACGCTCGTACCCGGCGCATGCATCATGGACGAAGCCACTTCGCTCGGTGCAATGCGCAGCGGCCGCCTGGACGTCACTATCCTGGGCGCGCTGGAGGTCGACCAGCAGGGCAACATCGCCAACTGGGCGGTGAACCGCAACGGCAAATGGTGGCCAGGCATCGGCGGCGCCATGGATCTTTGCTACGGCACCAAGAAGGTCATCGCCTGCCTGATGCACGCCGACAAGGGCGGTGAATCGAAGGTGCTGAAGCAATGCGCCCTGCCGCTGACCGGCAAGGCCTGCGTGCACACCATCGTCACCGACAAGGCGGTGTTCGACGTGGGCGACGGCTTCCTGATCCTCAAGGAACATGCCCCCGGCGTCACCCTGGAAGAAATTCGCCGCCTCACCGAGGCCGATTTCGTCGTGGCTCCTGATTTCCGCGAAATGTCGCTGTAATTCATGAACGGCGCCGGTATTGTCGCCGGCGCCTCTCGTTTGGAAAGGTTTTTGCCGTGAAGACGTACCAATTTTTTCTACTTGCCTTGGACGAAGGCGTTTTGACAGTCACCTTCAACCGGCCGGAAGTGTTCAACGCCATGAACGCCGAAAGTGTCGCCGAATGGGCGCAGATCGTTGACGAGATCGAACTCGATAGCAGCATTCGCGTCGTGGTGCTGGTAGGTGCCGGCGAGAAGTCTTTTGTGGCCGGTGCCGACATCGCCCGGATGCAGAACTTCAGCGCCATCGAAGGTCGCAATTTCATGTTTGCAGGCCAGAAGGTATTGCTCAAGATCGAAAAGTCGACCAAGCCCTACATCGCAGCCATCAACGGTTATGCGCTCGGTGGTGGCCTGGAGATCGCCATGGCTTGCGATATCCGTCTGGCGGCCGACACGGCGACGATGGGCCAGCCCGAAATCTTTCTCGGGATCACCCCCGCATGGGGTGGCAGCCAACGCCTGACGCGCCTGGTCGGCAAGGGAATCGCCAAGGAAATGGTGTTTACCGGCGAACGCAT
This sequence comes from Betaproteobacteria bacterium UBA1934, assembly GCA_002337055.1. Taxonomy (GTDB): domain Bacteria; phylum Pseudomonadota; class Gammaproteobacteria; order Burkholderiales; family Rhodocyclaceae; genus UBA1934. The sequence goes on from DDFG01000005.1 coordinate 559,985, forward strand.
CACCGCCCAGCGCGCCTATGAGCTTGGCTTGGTCAACGCCGTGCACCCCAAAGCCGAATTGCTGGCCGAGGCCCAGAAGTTCGCCAGAAAGCTCGCCAGACTCCCGGCGGGCGCCATGGCGCTGTGCAAGGAGGCGATCGAGGTTGGCTACGACATGAACAATCACGACGCGAACTGCTACGAAACCATGGTCTGCGGTCTGGCCTTCGGTCAGGCGGAACAGCGCGAGTGGATGCATAAATTCCTTAACAAGAAATGAGTCGGGTCCGGCGAAGCCCATCTTCGCCGGCTTGAACCACACACTGGAGCAAAACCTATGGAAATCGTCATTCAACGAAGATTCGCCGGCAAACTCAGCATGGGAGTGGCGGCGGTCATCGTCTGTTTTATCGCCGCACTCATCTACTGGCCGATCTGGGGAACGTTGGCCAAGGCGCTGATCACGACCACCGCCGCGCCGGGTCTAGCGGCGGCCGATCCGGCCCTGGCCAAGAAGTTCATCGCCGTTTTCGCCGAAGGCACCTTTTTCTGGTGCTGCATCAGCGCCTGGATCTGGCAGACGCTGATTTTCGGCAATTACGGCAAATACCATCTCGCACCGACGCAACCCACGGCCGGGGTCTGGTACACCGCCCTCAGCTTTGTGTGCGGTATCGCCGGCTTCTTCGTGCTGGTCGGACTGATCGGCTTGTGGTGGAAACCGTTCAGCCTGTCCATTCTGTTCACGCCGCAAAACCTGGACGAACTGAAACTGGCGCTGGAAGGTTGGGAAGCTTCCAATTTCTATGTCCTGCCGGTCATCATCGCCCAGATTCCTTTTGTCTCGCTGTTTCAGAAAAAGCCCTGGGCCGGTAACGTCAAGGCGCCGCTGGACAGCATCGGCCTGATGATGACCAGTTCCGTCTTAGCACTGATCGTCTGGTTCGCCATGTTCGTGCCCAGCTTCTTCCATCTGGAAATGGGCGGCCATCACGTGGTCGACCAGCCGCTTGGCTCCTGGCCCCAAGTACTGGCCTTCTGCCAGGGTTTCATCTTCTGGTTCCTGATCCCGGCCGAGGGCGGCGAAGGCTATCCGTACAAGCTGTTTTCCGACAAGCAGCCCTGGATGGGCCTTTTCGGGCTGGTCATCGCGCTGGTCTGCGGCGGCTTCCTGATGCCGGCTTTCTACGTCTGGCTGATCCAGACCTACCAGATCAACCCTGGCGTCAATCCGCATGTCACCGCCGCCTCGCTGGAGCTGTCGCTGATCGTTACCATGTTGTGCTGGCACCATCTGTTCGACGATTGGCCGGGCGCCGACGAAGACAGCAGCGTCGCTCGCCGCGTCATCGTGCGCATCGTCATCTGGCTGGGCCTGGGAACAATTTTCGGGTTCGTCTGGCTGAACACCTACAAGCTGCTGCCCTTCGCCGGCAACGACCTGGGTATGGGCTTCCCGGTCATGGGCATTCTGGCAGGGCAATTCGCGCTGCTAATGGCCTTCCTCTACTTCAATACCTTCTTTGACAAGTGGCCGCTCGTACAGCGGCGCACCCGCTGATGCCGGGGTTCGCCCCCGGGCGAACCTGGCTGATGTGACCCCTCAGGTGCTGTCAAGGCTTTGCCCTCGCGATGCGAGGGCATTTTTTTTGGGTCGTTCCGATTTAGTGCGATCGAGGGAAGGTGTCCGCGCTAATCCATTGAATTCACGACGAATCCAGACGGCATTTCGAAAACTCCTTGTCAGCCCTTGGCGACGCAGCCAAACTGTCACAAAGATTTCAAATTTGCGTCGGGGGAAGTCATGAGTATCACCAAACGTCTGGTCGCCACGTTGGCAGCCGCCCTTGTGGCAATGTTGCTGGTCGGCATGCTGGGTCTGTTCCAGCTCCGGGAAGCGCAAAGGGAATTCATCCTGGTGGGCGAAAACGTCGTTCCCGGCCTGGTCGGTCTGGGCGAGGCCAAGGAAGCGGTGACGAAGGCGCGTATCGCGGTTTATCGGCATGTATTGCACACCGAGGCCAGCGGCAAGGCCGAGCAGGCCGACATGATGGCCGAAGGCGACGCCGACACGGATCGCCTGCTCAACAGCTATCAGCCGCACGGCCCGGAAGACACCAAGTTGGTCGAAAACGTGCGCGCCAAACTGGCGGCGTATCGGGAAGCACGTGCCGAGGTCATCAAGCGCTCCGACGCACACGACAACGCGGGCGCCCGCGATCTCCTCACCGGCTCGGTCGGTGAAAAGGGACACGATCTGAATGTCGCTCTGGCCGACTTGCTCGGATACAACAGCAAGCTCGCCAGCGACGCCGTCGTCGCCAACACTGCTGCGTACCAGCGCTCGATGCTGATCGCCGGCATCGTGATGGGGGCCGCCCTGTTGCTCTGCGCGTTGATGGCTTTTCTGATCGTGCGCAGCATCAGTCACGGCCTGACGCAGATTCGGGATACCTTGCAGACCGTCAGTGGCTCGCTTGATTTCACTACCCGCACACCCGTCGAGAAGATGGACGAAATCGGCGTTACGGCAACTGCCTTCAACGACCTGCTGGGCAAGTTGCAGGAGAGCCTGCGCTCACTGATGGAAGACGCCCGGGGCGTGGCCAGCGGTTCGCAGCAGATGTCGCAGATCGCGCGCGAGGTCTCGCAGGCCATCGCCGCGCAAAGTGAATCGTCCTCCGCCGTGGCGGCGACGGTCGAGGAAGTTACCGTCAGCGTGAACCATGTTGCCGAGCGCGCCAGCGAGGCACGCCAGTTATCGGGCAATTCGGTCGATCTGGCGGAATCCGGATCGCGCACCATCGGCGAGACTATCGGCGACATCCGCACCATTTCCAACATGGTCCAGGAAGTGGGTGAGTCGATCCGCGCACTCGAAACGCAAAGCGCGCAGGTCAGCAACGTTGTGCAGGTCATCCGTGAGGTGGCGGATCAGACCAATCTGCTTGCCCTCAACGCGGCCATCGAAGCTGCCCGCGCCGGTGAACAGGGGCGCGGCTTCGCGGTAGTGGCCGACGAGGTTCGCAAGCTGGCGGAACGAACCACCGCCTCGACGCAGGAAATTGCCGCCACCATCTCCGAAATGCGCCAGCAATCCGAACGCGCCGCCGAGCGCATGCGCTCGGCCGACGAGCTGGTCAGCCACAGCGTTCGGCGGGCCGATGGCGCCGACGCGGCGATCCGCGAAATCGGTCAGTCCGCCCATTCCAGCGCCGAGACGGTGAGCGAAATCTCGGGCGCCATCAAGGAGCAAGGCGTGGCCAGCAACGATATTTCGGTCCAGATCGAGCGCATCGCGCGAATGTCCGAAGAAGCTGCTGCCGCCGCCGGGCGCGCGGCGAGCGCTGCGGGACAGCTGGAAGCGCAGGCAGAACGACAGATTCGTACTTTGCAGCAATACCACATCTGAAAGATGCTCACGGCGATCTGGCAGCGAGGAGGATTCCTGCTCGCGCTGCTCGCGGGTGCGACGCTCGCCCGGGCGGAAGGCGACGTGGTTCGACTGGCCCCGCGCCCGAATGTCACGCTGACCTCGCACTACCTGTCACGGCCCGATGCCACCGCGACCGTCGTGCTGCTGACCGGAGGCGGCGGCAACATTGGCTTGACTGATGGTGAACCACGCTCGACCAACTTTCTGATTCGCAGCAGACAGCGTTTTTTCGAGCAGGGTTTCAATGTCTTTGCGTTGGGTCGGCCGAGCGACCATACCGAGCTTGATGGCGTTTTCCGCACGAGCGCCGAACATCTGGAAGATCTGCGAAGCGTCGTTCGGTTTCTCAAAGAAAGCGCAGGCAAACCCGTCTGGCTGGTGGGCACCAGCGCCGGCACGCTGTCGGCGGCGCACGGCGCCATCGGTCTGGAAGATGCCATCGCGGGGGTCGTCCTGACTTCCAGCATTACCAGCTTTCAGGTCACCGGTGCCCCGGCCAGACAAGCCCTGGAGCGGGTTCGCGTACCGGTCCTGGTCATGCATCATCGTCAAGACGCCTGTCGCCACAGTCTGGCCAACGGCACCTCGTGGATCATGCGCGGCCTGTCTGCGGCGCCCGTCAAGAAACTGGTCATGGTCGACGGGGGGCATGACCCCACCGGCCCGGTATGCGAACCCCTGCACTGGCATGGCTTCATCAACATGGAAGATGAAGCGGTCGCCGCAATCGCCGAGTGGATACGGCACCCCACTTCCGCGCCGGTGGCGGGAAACAACCCGTAACATTTTTGACGGGCCGCGCTGCGGTAGAATGCGCGGATGAAACACCAACACAGCCTGCATGCCTTCACCTTGCCGGTGCGGGTGTATTACGAGGATACCGACGCCGCCGGCGTCGTGTATTACGCCAACTACCTGCGTTTCTTCGAGCGCTGCCGCACCGAATGGATGCGCGAAATCGGCCACGCCATGGGTGATTTCACCCGCGACGAGGGTCTCGCTTTCGTCGTCCGCCGTGTCGAAATCGACTACCAACGACCCGCCCGCCTCGACGACGCCCTAGTCGTCGGACTCGAAGTCGAGAAACTCGGCCGCGCCCAAGTATGGCTGCGCCAGTATGTCCGTCGTGGCGATGAAGAACTGGTCACCGGCATCGTCCAGATCGTCTGCGTCAATGTCGAAAAAATGAAATCGGCGCCCATTCCGGCCTATTTGCGCGCCAAACTGGAATCCATTCAATGAACATCACGCAAGATCTCTCCATCCTGCAACTCGTTCTCAACGCCAGCGCGGTCGTGCAGGCCATCATGGCTTTGCTGGCCGGGATCTCGTTCATGTCGTGGTACTACATCTTCATGAAGTGGTTCGCGGTGCGCAAGGCCCGCGCCAAGACCGAGGATTTCGAGCGCGATTTCTGGTCCGGCGGCGATCTCAACAACCTCTACAGCAGCGCCGTTAATGATCGCCACCACGCGGGCAGCATGGAGCGTATTTTTGAAGCCGGTTTCCGCGAGTTCGCCAAACTGCGGGGCCAGAAGAACCTCGACCCCAAGGACGTCATCGACGGCTCTCGCCGCGCCATGCGCGCCACCTACCAGCGTGAGATGGACGCCCTGGAAGCCCACCTCGACTTCCTCGCCTCGGTTGGCTCTGTGTCGCCTTACATCGGCCTGTTCGGTACGGTCTGGGGCATCATGCACGCCTTTCGCGGGCTCTCCAACGTCGGCCAGGCCACGCTCTCGGCGGTCGCTCCCGGCATCGCCGAAGCCCTGGTCGCCACCGCCATCGGCCTGTTCGCCGCTATTCCGGCCGTGCTCGCCTACAACCGCTTCGCGCACGACACCGATCGGCTGGCCACCCGTTTCGAGAGTTTCATGGAAGAGTTCTCGAACATCCTCCAGCGGCAGGTGAGGTAAGGCGATGCGCCCCCGTCGCCTGAAAAACGAAATCAACGTCGTGCCCTATATCGACGTGATGCTGGTGCTGCTGGTCATTTTCATGGTCGCCGCGCCGATGATGACGACCGGCAGCATCGACCTGCCGTCGGTGGGCAAGGCTGCCGACGTACCTGCGCAGCCACTCGAAGTCGCCATCAAGGCCGACCAGAGTCTGACTCTGACCAACCGCGCCAGCGGCGGTTTTACCGAAGAAATCGGGCGCAAGCAACTCAAAGACAAGGTGCTGGCGATCCTGGCCAAGAACCCCGAACAACCGGTGCTGATCGCCGGCGACAAGAACGTCAAGTACGAGGCCGTGCTGTCGGTCATGGATGAATTGCAGCGCGCGCAGGTCAAGCGCGTCGGCCTTCTGGTGCAGCCAACCGGCAAATGATTCACGCTCCGCAACCGGAACCCGGCCGCGGCCCCGCATTGGCGCTGACCGCGCTGATGCACCTGCTGCTCGTCGCGGCGCTGTTCTTTGGCGTGCAATGGAAGCGCAATGCACCCATCGTCGTCGAAGCCGAACTCTGGTCGGCCAGACCGCAGCCTGCGGTGGAAGCGCCACCGCCGCCACCGGCCGAACCCAAAGTCGAACCTAAACCCGATCCCAAACCAGCCCCCAAAATCGAGCCTCCACCGCCCGCCAAGCCGGATATCGCCATCAAGCAAGACAAAAAACCGCCCAAGCCCGAGCCCAAAAAACCGGAGCCACGGCCTGACCCCAAGCCCGAAGTCAAGCCTTCACCCAACGATGCGTTGGCAGCCCTCCAGCGCGAGGAAAACAGCCGGCGTATCGATGCCGAACGGGCACAGCTGGCCGCCGCCGCGACCAATCGATCGGTCGCAACCTGGGGCGACCGCATTCGCGGAAAAATTCGCGGTAACATCGTTTCGCCACCTGGGTTGCAAGGCAATCCGACAGCGGAGTTCGCGGTCATGTTGCTGGTGACGGGTGAAATCATGGATGTCCGCCTGAAGCGCGGCAGCGGTAATGCGGCCTGGGATGCGGCGGTTGAACGTGCCATCCTGAAATCGTCGCCGCTGCCCAAACCGGATAACCCGGCGGCCTTTCAGCGTGATTTGTCGTTGAAGATTTGCCCGGATGAAGATCGCGGCTGTCGTTAGTCGTTATAATTCAAGACCATGAAAAAACTGCTCTGTACCCTCGCTCTGTGCGGCAGCCTCGGTGCCGCCTGTTTTTCACCTGTTCACGCCCAGTTATCGATTGAAATCGCGGGCGTCGGCGCCAATCGCGTCCCGGTCGCGGTCGCCGACTTTGCCGGCGAGACAGCCTCCGGACGCGCTCTAACTTCGGTCATTCGCGGCGATCTCGCCAACAGCGGCCTGTTTCGCCTGATCGAAATCGGCCCGGGTCTCAACGAGAGCGGTCCCGGCAATTTTGCCGATCTTAAGGCCAAGGGAGCGGATGCGCTCGCCGCCGGCAGTCTCACCGATGCCGGGGGCGGCCGTATGGAGGCGCGCTACCGTCTGTTCGACGTCAACAAGCAAGTCTCGCTCTCAGGGCTGGCTCGCGTGACGACAGCGGCTCAACTGCGCGCCGCTGGCCACCAGATCGCCGACGACGTTTACGAGAAACTGACCGGCGTACGCGGCGTATTTGCGACCCGCATCGCCTATGTCACACGTGCACCGGGCCGTTATGCCTTGCAGATCGCTGATTCGGATGGTCAGAATGCGGTAGCGGCCCTGGTTTCGCCGGAACCGATCATTTCGCCGACCTGGTCGCCAGACGGCAGCCGCATAGCGTATGTGTCGTTTGAACAGAAGAAACCCGTGATTTATGTGCATTCACTGGCCACCGGTCGTCGCACGGTCATCGCCAACTTCAAGGGCTCGAATTCGGCACCGGCGTGGTCACCGGATGGCAGGAAGCTGGCTGTGGTACTGACCAAGGATGGCAATTCTCAAATCTATACGGTCAATCCGGATGGCAGCAGCCTGCAACGTCTGTCGAATTCCTCCGGTATCGACACCGAACCTCGTTTTTCGGCCGACGGCGCCTTCATCTACTTCACTTCGGACCGTGGCGGCAGCCCGCAAATCTACCGGATGGGCGCAAATGGTGGCGAAGTCCAGCGAATCAGCTTCGAAGGCAGTTATAATGTCACTCCCCGTCCGTCGCCCGACGGCAAAAGCCTCGCGTACATCACGCGACGCGAAGGCAGTTTCCAGTTGGTGCTGATGGACCTCGCCAGCAAGCAGGTGCAAGTTTTGACCGATTCGAGAAAAGACGAATCTCCGAGTTTCGCTCCCAACGGCAGCATGATCCTGATCGCCACCGAGATCGGCGGTCGCGGCGTTCTCGCCGCGGTCTCGCCCGATGGCCGCATCAAGCAGCGTCTTTCAGTCAGCAGCGGAGACGTGCGTGAGCCGGCCTGGGGACCCTTCCTTCAATAGTTTCTGGAGAACACATCATGAACAAGCTACTTCTTCCCGCTCTGCTCGCCGCCGTCCTCGCCGCGTGCAGCTCAACCCCCCCCGCCGGCGACGGTGCTCCGGTTGAAGGCCGCACGGCCGACACAGGCGCCAAGGTCACGACGGTCACCACCGGTAGTGTCGACGCCACCGGCCTGCCGCGCGAACTGACCGACGGCAAGAGCATTCTTTCCAAGCGCGTGGTCTATTTCGACTATGACAAGTACGACATCAAGGATGAATACAAGGATCTGGTCGCCGCCCATGCCAAGTTCCTGACGGGCAACCGTCAATTCAAAGTGCTGGTCCAGGGCAATACCGACGAGCGCGGCAGCCGTGAGTACAACCTTTCCCTCGGCCAGAAGCGCGCCGACGCAGTCAAGCGTAACCTGATGCTGCTCGGTGCCAAGGAAGAGCAGATCGAATCGGTCAGCCTGGGCAAGGAAAAGCCGGCTGATGACGGCCACGACGAAGCGGCCTGGGCGAAGAACCGTCGCGCCCAAATCCTCTACAAGGGCCCCACCGGTAACGGCGAGTTTTGAACATGCGCCGCCTGCACCTTGCGGTGATGCTGACCTGCCTGGGCGCCAGCACGGCCCAGGCGGGGCTGTTCGACGACGACGAAGCGCGGCGCCGGGTCGAGGATTTACGTTTGAAATCCGAATCCCGCATCGACAACGTCTCGCGCGGCCTGGTCGATCTCTCCAACCAGTTGCAGGCCCTGCGCGATGAAAACGCCAAATTGCGCGGGCAGGTCGAGACGCTGACGTACGAGTTGGAACAGGCCAAAAAGCGCCAACAGGATTTCTACATCGATCTCGATAACCGGCTGCGCAAGGTGGAACCTCAGGCGGTCGGTGCCGAACCGCCTCAGAAACCGGTCGACCAGGCCGTGCTGGAGAGCCAGGAATACGACGCCGCGCTGAACCTGTTCAAAGCCAACAAATACAAGGATGCCACAGCGGCCTTCACCGCCTTCGTCGGCAATCACCCGGCCAGCCCGCTCGCATCGAGCGCCCAGTTCTGGCTCGGCAACGCTTGGTATCTGTTGCGCGACTGCAAACGAGCCATCGAAGCCCAGAACCTGTTGCTGTCCAAGTGGCCGAACAGCCAGAAGGCACCCGATGGCCTGCTGGCCATCGCCACCTGTCAGGCGGAGCAAGGTAGCGCGGCAATTGCCAGGCGCACGCTGGAAGGGCTGGTGGCGCGTTATCCCGAAGCGCCGGCGGCGGATACTGCCCGACAGAGACTAAAAAGGAAATAGGCCGGCGGTCTTGCGAGTCACCGAAATTTTTTACTCGCTGCAAGGTGAAGCGTCTCGCAGCGGCTATCCCACCGTATTTGTTCGCCTGACCGGCTGCCCCTTGCGCTGTGTCTGGTGTGACAGCGACTACGCCTTCACCGGCGGCGAATCCCTGGATCCTGACGAGATTCTGCGTCGGATCGAGGCCTACCCGACCCGGCGCGTGTGCGTCACCGGCGGCGAGCCGCTGGCGCAAAAATCTTGCGCCGACCTACTGACCCAACTGTGCGATGCTGGATACGATGTCTCGCTGGAAACTTCCGGCGCACTCAGTATCGCCGGTGTTGATTCGCGTGTCGCCCGCATTATGGATCTCAAAGCGCCCGATTCCGGTGAATGCGAACGCAATTGCTGGGAAAACCTGGCTTGTCTGACCAAACGGGACGAGATCAAATTCGTCCTCGCCTCTCGGCGTGATTTCGAATGGGCAAGCGATCAGATTCGCACCCGGCAACTGGCGGCGCTTTGTCCGCTGCTCTTTTCGCCAGTGCATGGCCGCCTCGATCCCGCGGATCTGGCGGCGTGGATACTTGAAGAAGGCTTGCCGGTCCGCTTCCAGCTGCAACTGCACAAGCAACTTTGGGGTAACATGCGCGGGAAGTGAAGTCGCCCACAAGGGAGAGCCCATGCCCACCGAACGCCGCCATTTTTCCCGCATCCATTTTCAAACCGATGCCACGCTGCACACGCCCGTCGGCGAATACCCGGTCGAAATCGTCGACCTATCGCTCAAGGGCGCCTTGGTGCGTCCCGGCGTGCCGACGGACCTTCCCGATCAAGCGGCCTGCTCGCTGAAGCTGGCGCTCGACAGCGAGAGTGCGCAAATCAGTATGGATGTCGTGCTGGTCCACCGTGAAGGCCCCTACCTTGGCCTCGCCTGCCGGGAAATCGACCTGGACAGCATGACTCATCTGCGGCGGCTGGTCGAACTCAATCTTGGCGACGAATCACTGCTACAACGCGAATTGAGCGCACTGCTGCTCCCTGAAACACAGATCAGCGAATGACCTCTCCCGCACTCAAGCCCGCCGTCGTCCTTCTCTCTGGCGGCCTCGACTCAGCCACCTGCCTAGCCATTGCCCGCGAACAAGGCTTCCGCCCGCATTGCCTCTCTTTCGACTACGGTCAGCGCCACCGCGCCGAGCTTGACGCCGCCGGCCGCGTTGCCCGGCATCTGGGTGCCACCGAACACCGTATCGTGCGCGTCGACCTTGCCCAGTTTGGCGGCTCCGCCCTCACCGACAAAACCATTGAAGTCCCCGTCGATGGCGTTCAACCGGGCATTCCAGTCACCTACGTGCCGGCGCGCAACACCGTGATGCTTTCTTTCGCGCTGGCGTGGGCGGAAGTGCTTGGCGCGTACGACATTTTTGTAGGCGTCAACGCAGTCGACTATTCTGGTTACCCGGATTGCCGCCCCGAGTACATCGCGGCCTTTGAACGCATGGCCAACCTGGCCACCAAAGCTGGCATTGAAGGTCGTCGGCTCACAGTGCATGCGCCGTTGATCGCGTTAACCAAGGCCGACATCGTCCGGCGCGGCACCGAGCTTGGCGTCGATTACGGACTGACGGTATCGTGCTATCAGGCAGACGATGAGGGGCGAGCCTGTGGTGTCTGCGATTCGTGCCGGTTGCGCCGCGATGGCTTTGCCGCCGCCACGCTGGCCGACCCGACCCGCTATCAGTAGGAAGGCGTCGCCGCAATCCGGGAAAACGCTATCCGTATGATTTTCCATCATTTCATTGACACAAGCGGCGTGCACCTCTAGAATCTCGCCCTCTTTGGGTGGTTAGCTCAGTCGGTAGAGCAGCGGACTTTTAATCCGTTGGTCGCGAGTTCGAATCTCGCACCACCTACCAGAATACAAGCGGCTCGCAGAAATGCGGGCCGTTTTCGCTTCTAGCGACCCGTAGCCAAATCGTAGCCACCCAACAACGGATTCAACCGCGAAGCCGCAACGGCCAGATGATCGGGAGCCAGATGAGCATAACGCTCCACCATTGCCCCGGTCTTCCACCCACCCAATCGTTGTAACTCATGCGTCGGTGTTCCAGCCTGTCGCTGCCACGTTGCCCAGGTATGCCTCAGATCATGCCAGCGGAAGTTATCGATGCCTGCGCGTAATAAGGCGTGCTTCCATGCCTTCGTATTCGCAGAATTCAGCGGCCGGCCTTGGTACGTAAACACCCGTTCCAGATGCTTGCCCTTCTGCCGCAAGAGGACAGCATACGCCGCCTCATTCAACGGAATGGCAATCGGTCGCCGGTTCTTCGACTGCGCCGCATGAATCCATGCGTGACGCTGTTCCAGGTTGATCTGTGACCATTCCAGCCGGAGGACATTGCTCTGTCGGAGACCAGTCGCCAACGCAAACAACACCACATCGCGCTGATGCTCCGGTAATTCTTCCAGCAGCTTGCCCGCCTGCTCTCGGGTCAGAGAACGTTCGCGGTTTGCAAATTCTTTAAAGAGCCGAATCTTTGGCGTCTTGTCGATCCATTCCCATTCGTCTCTGGCACGAAGCAGGATAGAGCGAATCAACGCCAAATAACGGTTGGTCGTAGCCTTCGAGGTTTCCTTGAGCTTGGCGCCCCGAACGCTGTCGATCACGTCCAGAGTGATCGCATTCAGCGTTTTGTCACCGAGGTAGGCATCCAGCCAGATCAGCTTTCGCTTGTCCTCGTTGTGGGTCGCCTTGTCCGAAGTTTCCTCCAGCCAGCGAACAACTGCTTCCTTCCAGGTACGCTGAGGCTTGACGCCTAGCCGCTGCTCCTCCCACATCCGGCCTTTTAGTCGGTCGTGGAATTCTTGTGCTTTGGTTTTGTCGTCAGTCCCAGTGCTGCGTTGTACCTTTCGTCCATCGATGATGATCTTGACCCACCAGACGGACGAGTCTTTGCGTTTGAAGAGTGACATGTGAGATTCCTTTCATGCTCACCCTGCAACGCTCGCCGCTTGTATTGTGATCGGATATGTTCGATCAGGTCAATTTCCACGAAGACCCAGCATTTGCCAATCTTCGCACCAGGGATTTCCCCCGCGCGCGCCTTTTCGCCAAGTGTGACCGGATGTACCTTCAAATACGCAGCGGCTTCCAGCAGGGTGAGCGTGCCCATCACTACCCCTTTCAGTAGTTATGCGCCGCCGATGGGCTTGGCTGGAACCAATATTTTGTGGGGCTTCAAATCCACCACAATCTGCCGAGTCCGGCTGCCATTGCTGACGGTATCCCACTCGATTTCAAAATCTGCCGGAAGGCCGACACTGCTGAACCGGTCATAGACATCCGACTTGCCCGCATTGAAGTCATTGGTACAGCTTCCCCGACGAGTACCGTTACGGTCATCCATCTTCGTCTCGATAAACACCGTCGTGGAATCGAAAGGACGGCCATCGATGTCGCCCTTGAACTTCTTCATACCGGTCACACGCTCGATTGATTTGTACATCTGCATTGCTCCTAAGTGATGGGATGCATACCCGTGATCCGATGGCCACCCCACACCATCGCGGGAAATCCTTCAAACCCTTTCGAGGCGATCCCCCAGCCATACCAACTGCACCCCGAACAACTCGCATGAACCCACCCTGACCAGCGAATCCCAGGCATCGCTCCATTGGCGCTTGAGGGCTTTGCGGATTTCGATGTCGAACTCTTCGGGCGGTAGATGGGTGAGGGTTTGGGTGAACTCGTATCGCTCAGGCATCGTCCTGGCGACATGGCGAAGGGCTTCCCGCATCTTGCCGAGCGGACGTTCTGGTTTGGACTGGGAAAGGCGCACCAAGGCATCCTGACCGCCGCAATACTGGGACACCATGTAACGGGACAGGCGACGCGCATCGGTGCTGCTCCCGCCGATTCGCTTCACATTGACGTGGAACGCCCCGTGTATGTCTTTCCAGGCTTCTTGCAGCCATTCAAAGGGGAGATAGAAGGAGCGGCCTCTCATGCTTCCGGCTCCTTCCAGGCAAGAATCGTATGCAGGACACCGAATCCTTCGCGGGTATCGACGCAAACGTACTGGACGCCCTCGTAGCCCAGTTGGCGGGCCATTCTCTTGCGTAGGGTTTGGAAGTCTCTGCGAAGTTGATCGACCGGACTGCTCGGTGAGGATGTCAGCGTTACCCACAGGCATTGGTAACCATGGGCCTGCCAGTCATTTAAACGATCTAGAACCGTTCTGCGCGTAACCCACTGCTGACGCGACCATGCTGGGCGTGCCTGTTTGTGCGGCACGTTTCCGGACCCTATATCTAGAAAAGGGGCGGCTACGCCGCCGGGTGCCGGTGCGCCCGCGGGTGCATCCGCCCCGGCGGCGTAGCCAAGCTCTTCGCTTGATGGCGTGCGCGTACCGGATTCCGCAGCAAGCGGTTGCGGGTCGCCAAAAGGAGGATTGTGGTAGGTATGCATTACCTACCACTCTATCTACCCCAAACTTGCCAGGTCAATAGGTACCGGGTACCTCAAACACAAAAAGAGGTATTGTGTACCTAATTTACAACGCCAGTTCTCGACGCTTCTCTCGCAGCTCGTCGTCCTTGACGACACCATTGACCGCTTTCCAGAAGCCACCGATCTTCTTGACCAAGTTGAGTGCCACGGATTTGTCCGCAAAGGGGCCTTCCTCCTGAAACTCTTCGCGGATGTTGATGCCCAGAATTTCTTCGTACTTGCGGATGGTGCGTTTGTTGTGGATCAGCACTAGGACTTTCCAGCCGATCAGGCGCCCGAGCATATACATGCCGATTGCTGTTTCTAACTCGTCGAACTGCCCTTGAAATCGTGCCGTAATCTCATCCAGGCGCATCACCAGGGCGTGCGCTTCGTTCACATCCATTTCGGGAACCGGGCGGCGCAGCGGGGTAGTTTCGGACATGGCACTTGCTCCTATGCAATTAGAAGCAATGATAGCCCCTCCACTAGGTATTCACCACCTCTTTGCAGGCTGCCCGCGTTACCCACAGCGCCGCCGCCTCTGCTCTATATAGGGAGCCGTCGGCGGCACTGTGGATAACGCTGCGTACTGCCCGAATTCGACCCTAAGCCGAATTTGGCAACATGCGAGACCTGGTTTCCGGCAAACGCTTAATACTGATGATTGGTGCGCGTTGTCGCGTACAAATGAGTGTTGGTGAGTGTTGGTGAGTGTTGGTGAGTGTTGGTGAGTGTTGGTGAGTGTTGGTGATTGTTGGTGATTGTTGGTGAGTGTTGGTGAGTGTTGGTGAGTGTTGGTGAGTGTTGGTGCGTGTTGGTTCGTGTTGGTGCGTGTTGGTGAGTAAATTATGAAGCACACGCTGGTAATTTACTCACCTGCTCACACACCAACTGCATCGAGTGCAAATAGAAGTTTTTCTTGCGAATTACATGCCTCGCTGATATCCTTCGAGAAAATTCAAAGGAGTACCTTATGGACAATGAATCAGACGACAAGATTGGGCGCAGGCTCGGTGATCTGAGCGACTTACCACCGGAGCTCCGGAAGCTGCTGAATGTCGCAAAACTTGATGACTTGGAGGAAAAAATTATCTCAACCCTCAAGAACAGGTATGAGGGTGTCGCAAGCGTTGATGAGATTTTGGTGGGACTGTACCGAGACTTTCAGTACATCCCTGATGATCGAAGAACGATCGCGAATAAGCTTTATCGCATGAGCAAGGCTGGCCACCTAGAAGGCGTTGCCAAGCGAAAAGGAGTCTTCAAGATGAAATGATCGGGATAGGAGAACTTCCTACCCTGAAAAGACAAAGAGCCAGTCGCGCTAACGACTGACTCCTTGCGGGGTGCGGGACCCACTTTGATTGCGTGTTAAGCCCTTGCAGTCTACGTGGTGCCCCCTTTCTAGTCAATCGCTGCCCTCATCCCGGACGGGCAGTAAATGAAAGGTAATAAACATGGCTTCTCGTCATGAAATCAAGTGCATCAACAAATCTGACCGTCAAAACGCTCATGAGCGCATCCGTGCCGTGGGTGGCGTAAATCCTGATGGCTCCAACTGGAAGCTCTCTCAGGAACAAGCTATCCAAGGCATCGAAGCGGGGAAGTGGAGCTTTTACGTTTCGGCTCGTGGTCATGTGGTGGATGTAATCGTTGCGGTTAGCCGCTTCGGTCACAAGTACCTCAAAACCAAGGCTGACGGCGAGCAACCCAACAACCTGCTCTCGCTGTACGAGTGTATCAACTAAGTAAGTGCAATTGATTGCACTGGAGGCCATCCACTAGGGATGGCCTTTTTTGTTATATACGCTTCTCCTTGCGCTTTGCTTTCTGCTTGTCACCCGTTAAGGCAATATTTCTTGTAGTAGAAAACGCAGTTCGATCTGACCGTACTTTGTTGGAATCTCCGTAGGCCCGCTCTGGCTGCACTCTGCCCATCCGAATGTAGCCAATTCGTAGCTACTCGATCTTGAGGAAGGACTTCGATAGCCTATTTGGGCCTACTCTTGCTGCAGACGAGCGCCGCAAGGCATTGATTTAACACGCAGCAATCAACCTAGCCAATTCTTTTAATCCGTTGGTCTCGAGTTCGAATCTCGCACCACCTACCAGTATTCATGCGGGTCTTGGCGGTGCGACAAAATTTTGATATTCAATTCGCATACTTCAGGCTCCCAATAGCAAGCGCGCGCAGAGGACACACAGCATGTCCGACCCAAGATTTTCTGCCGAACACTACAAAAACAATCTGCCGCCAGGCGTAGATCCATGGCTTCCACCGAAGGCGGTCGCCGCTGCGCTTGGTGTCACGGAAAAATGGCTCGCTTCCGCGCGCGAAGGCCGCAAAAATGTCGTCGGGCCACCTTACGTTAAACTTGGCGAAGGTCGATCGGCACATGTGCGGTACAAGCTCAGCAGCTTACTCGAGTGGATGGATCGGTTCGAAGAGCATGCAGGCACAATCCTTCAGCGCAGCGTAACGCCTTACGCGACCGAGAAAGAGTTTCTCGCTAGGGCTGGCGAAAAGGACAAATGGCTATACGCGATCGATCGCAACGCTGACGACACCCTGAACTTTTTCAGCTTAATAGCAAGCGCGGCAAACTGGACCACAGAGCGCGAGTTTCGCTATATCGATTTTCGCTGGTTGACGAAAACGGAGCTTGACTTTAAGCAGTTCCGCCGCGTGCAGCTCAAGCTCAGCGCCGACACTTTGCGAAAACTCATACGGCGTGGCAGCGGCAATCCTGCACTCGGGATTGAGTTGCTTATGCTCGCCGACGAATCGCACGGTACAGCAGCAGTCACCGAAGACTGATCCGGAAGATGACATCGGCATCCATCGCTCCGCCAAGAGGATACCTGCCGTGACCGAACCCACTAACCCCTCTCCCGACATACAACACTTCAGCACAACTCTCCATCCGACGGGTGATGGATCCGGTGACGCCCTGCCGCCGCTACCGCCTGAAATCGTGGCAGCGCTCGGCTTAACAGAGAACTGTACCGTCGAAGCGGAAATCGACAGCGCAGGGCGGCTAATACTTTCTTCTGCCGAGAATGTTGACTCGGCGTCGTCGCTGTTGGCAGACGCGTTGGCAGAAATGCCTGACGTCGGCACAGATAGCGACTTTGAGTGCAGCTAAGCCCGCAAAATCAGGATTTTGTCATGACGGCAGTTGCCGGAAAGAGAACTACGACAAGGGTTGCGGACTGCAAGCTACACAAATTCCAGCATGGTAGATTTCCTGATCGTGGCCAATGGATGACGACTTAAGCAACCCCTGCATCAGCATCAGGGAATACCAGCCGGTAGTTTCGCAAATCTTCTACGAATGCATTACAGCGCTTGAATGCTTCGTAAAGCTTGTGCCGAGGCTGAGTGTAGTCGGATGCCGCCGTCCGGAATTGGATGCGAGTCATTGCGCGGATGCAGGGTGTCGCGTCAGCATGATTGGACTCGCGCCGAAACTCCAACGCCGAATAGTCAGGATGGATGGCTGACAAAAATCAGTCAGACAAACTCTCAGCCGAAAAAGCTCTCATGAAGGTGGTGATTGCGTTCTCGGCAGCACGCTGAATGGTCGCTTCCGTGAGGGGCAACGTTTGAGTGCACAGCAGACATGGTTCGATGATTTCAGCCTCCAACAACGCTCTCAGTTGAATGGCGACCAAATCGGGATCGCCTTGGATCAGTTTCCCCGCGGCCATGGACCGTTGAATAAATTTGGCGACTGCCTTTTGATGGACGCCAATTTTGTCTGAGAACAGTTTGCCGACCTCGGATCGATTGGCTTCCGCAATCAACAGACGCTTCGCGGCGATTAATTCTGGCGAAGAAAGCAGCTGAATCATGTGGATTCCAAATCTGAGCAGAGCGGCCCGGATTTCAAGCGTCTCATCGTGAAGGCTGCTAAACAGCTGTTCCAGATACTGCTCCGCCAGGTTATATATGCATTCGACAAATAACTCGTCCTTAGAGGCAAAATGGCTATACAGCGTCGCCTTTGAGCCACCGACTAGCGAATTTATGTCCGCCATTGACGTTTTTTCGAATCCGTTGGCAAGAAATAACTTGGAGGCGGCTTCGAGAATGAGTTCTCGTTTCTGAATGCTCTTTTGTCTCATGTCACACCACTATTTGGCCGCACTAATTGTCCGCTTTAGAACGGCCTGTCTTCGAAGTTGTTCGTCGAGGAATTCGGCTATACGCTCAACTGTACTTGCAGGCAATTGAGGTCACATCAGCCTGGTTCAACCAAACTGTGTCGACTCGTAATTTGACGTTGAACACATAGCGAGAAGCTGACCTTTTCCACATTACATTCATTTTCTGAATGCTCCAAGCGCAAGCGACTCACGCTAATTAGCTTTGGAATGCGGACGCCACCGGGTTCTCTTGATTCGCAGTCGCTGGCCTCACTTGACATCTCGCCCTGAAAAACGTACCGTACGGTACGGTATCACTTTTGGTTGTTCATCGATAGTTTTTTTTGAGGTTTCAATCATGTGGCTTTTCCGTATTTTGCCAATTGTCGCCCTGCTCGCGACGTTTGGCGTTCATGCCGGTGAGGAGCCTGATGTTCTTGTCCGGCAACTTTCGGACGACGTCTTGACAATCTTGCGCAGCAATAAAGACATGCAATCCGGCAATCCCAAGAAAGCAATTGATCAGGTTGCAAACAAAGTAACGCCCCACTTCAACTTCCGCCATATGACCGCACTGGCAATTGGAAAGAGTTGGAACGTGGCTTCGGTGGAGCAGCAGAACAAGCTCGAGTCCGAATTTAGGGTATTGCTGCTCAGAACATACGCGAACGCACTCACTGGATACAAAAATCAAACGGTGAAATTCAAGGCGTCTCAAGTCAGCGGCGAGGAGGCGTTGGTGCGATCCGATATTGTTCAGCCTGGAAGTCACCCAATCAGCGTTAACTATAGCCTTGAGTTGAGTGACAACGGTTGGAAAATCTTTGACGTCACGATCGACGGCATCAGCCTGATTGCAAGCTATCGAGGGCAGTTCTCGCAGGAGATCCGATCAAATGGCGTTGAGGGACTCCTTCGTTCAATGTCGGAAAAGAACCGGTCCCTAGAAAAATAGCCTCTATTCAGGCAATTCGCCGAGAAGTTTGATCCGAATTTTAACAGGCCGTACTTCAGCATCGCGAGGATGAAATCATGTCACCACGCAAATTGAACTCGATCGTACGCGCGCCAGTGGGCGGTCATGCAAAGCCAACTCTGCTGTTCGTGCATGGCGGGTATCAGGATAGTCGCGCATGGGATCAACATTTTCTCCCGTTCTTTGCGGCACATGGATATCCGTGTGTAGCTCTGGATCTCAGCGGTCATGGCCAGAGCGAGGGGAGAGAACAACTGCACAATTTTGGAATATCCGACTATGTGCAGGATGTCGTTCAGGCAATGCACTCATGCTCGAGTGCGCCTATCGTAATAGGGCATTCCATGGGAGCTGCGGTTGTAGAAGAAGCGGTTGGAGAATCGCCCGCATTGGCCACGGTTCTAATGGCGCCTGTTCCAACAATTGGAACGGTTGATTCAATCCGTAGGGCAGTCGGCGCGCACCCGGAGTTTATCGGCGCGATGCTTCGCGCAGATTCAGCGAAGCTAGTCAACGATAACCTGGAACTGTTCCGAGATGTATTCTTTACTCGCGACCTGCCACTCAAAGAAGTTGAGCAGATCGCAGGTTTGATTCAACCGGAGTCCTATACCGCCCTCACAGATTTGACCATGCTTGCTTGGCGAATCAGGGCGCCCGCAGAGAAGATTCCGACCTTGGTTTTGTCCGGGGAGAAGGATATGCTG
This sequence comes from Betaproteobacteria bacterium UBA1934, assembly GCA_002337055.1. Lineage (GTDB taxonomy): Bacteria > Pseudomonadota > Gammaproteobacteria > Burkholderiales > Rhodocyclaceae > UBA1934. The sequence goes on from DDFG01000005.1 coordinate 579,349, forward strand.
TTTCCGCCAGCGCTCGCGTCGTTCGTCGCTACACGATGGCGTACTCCCTTGCATGTGCTGCCCAATACTGGGCACTGCATCATGATGGATGCCGAATGGCGATCCGCGGCTTATCTGATTCTGAATTGGCTGGAATTTCAACAGCCCTTCGACTGAGCTAGCTTTGCGTCGGACGAGCTGGGTGCATCGATGGAAAGCCAATGCATCCGCAAGCCGATCCATTTCATCGCACAGGCGACCTATCTGTCGTGCGCTAGCTGCCTAGGCTTGCGTACTGACAGAATACCCGGAATACATGTACCGACCAGTACAAAACATGTTGACACCAAATACCTGCTCGGTTAAAAATGTACCGTACGGTACGGTATTTGATATGCAGTTCAGCCTAACTGGAACAATCATTTAGTTGAGGAGTTTCGTGAAAGTGTGTTGCAAGTCGACAACTAGAAGATCATTTGCTGCAATCGCGGTCCTCACAATTGCCACAGGATTACCTGGATGTGCGTTCATCCCGCCCCTGCAAGCAAATTTGAACGCAAGAAGCATCGAGTCTATAGAAACCTCGCGATCGTTATCCGGTCCGCAAGAAAATTGGCCCAACAGCGAATGGTGGCGATCATACAAAGATCCACAGCTTGATCTGCTTGTCGATCAAGCGCTATCCGATGCGATTCGAAATGGCTGCTTTACTCAAAATTCCGGACACCCTCAATTCCAGTCGGCCAAGTATCCTTGCCTGTAAAACGAGAGAACCAATCACCGTGGTCGGCCAGTATCTGGAAGCCCAGGTCCATTTTCAAATTTCCTAAATAGTGATTCCCGATGAAGTCTTTCAACGCGGTGTTTGTGGCATCAATCGGAAATGAGCCAATGGTTTGCCCATCGTAGTAGCCCGAGGGGGCGAGGACTCTCAATCGAATGCTTGGGGCATGCAACCCCGAGATTTCAAATTGACGTTTGACAAATATTATTAGTAAGTCGACAATATTGGCATATGCTATTAACAGCGATTCACCGAGACACTCCATGAAAATCTGTCTGCCCACCCAAACCAATTTGGGCCTGCAATCGCGGATAGCGCCAAATTTTGGGACTTCACCTTGGCTATTGGTCGTCGAAAGCGATTCACTCGAAATTCTGGCAATTGATCGAACCGACGTCTCACAACGTGACATGCCGATCAACATGGATCTCATCGCGTGCCAAGGCATGTCTGAACAGCTATTCAACACATTGCACGAGCAAGGGGTGCCCATCGTTAGTACCCTTGCCCAAACTGTGTCAGCGGCGCTGGCCGATTATGAGGAAGGGAACCTCCGTACGCTCGGTACTTGTTGCCAAGGGAGGCATGCCGATTGTGATGGCGACCATCTTGAAGGCACGCCAGAACAGTAGTCGAATTGAATGAATGTTTATGCGAATTTGTATACCAGTGCGATTTACTGAGAACACCAATACCATCAGCGGCGATTCACCGTTGGCGCCACATTTCGGGCTGGCCGACCGTTTTGCCGTGGTAGATGGCGACAGTGGCGAAATTCTTGATGAATGTGGTGTAGTTGGCCATTGTCCGGGTGCGTGCCATTGCCCGCTGCCCGATCTCGCCACGAGCAAGGTTGAAGCACTTGCTGGGCAGGCAATGGGTTTTAGATTAATGCAAATATCCCGCCGTGCCGGCCTGCCCGTGCTGGCCGTAAGGGCGCGTACCTTGGGCGAACTGTGTCATGAACTACGCAACCAGTCGCCGATCCGCTCGTTGCCGTCAGCGATCTGTCTGACCAATGCGCGCTGCCAGATAGTCAGCGGCGGCAACTAAGTATGGCGCGTCCGTGCAAGTGCCGCATGATCGGCGTTTCTCCGACTGCTACTTATTTCAAGCCACGCGGTGTCGCAATGTTTGAACTGGAAGAAGTCGGTCTCGAACTCGATGAGTTGGAAGCCTTACGCCTTGCCGACCTGGAGGAACTCTATCAGGCCGATGCCGCAAAACACATGGGGATTTCGCGCCAGACCTTCGCCAACATTGTTGCCCGCGCCCGCCACAAGGTGGCCGATGCTCTCATTCACGGCAAGGCCCTGAGAATCAGTCTGCCTGCGAATGGCACAGAATCCGCAATACTTTCCAGCAATCCATCCGAGGACTTACCCATATGAAAATCTGTCTGCCTGTCGATCAAATCAATGGCCTCCATTCCGAAATCTCACCCAGTTTTCGCGCTGCTCCGGCGTTGCTGGTCATCGACAGCCTCAACCGCGAATTCATCGGCATCGACGCCGCTTCCGGCACGTGCAGCGCGACACCGTTGCATGTCGATGCCATTGTTTGCGCCGGGGGCATGGGGCGCGGCATGTTCAACGGTCTGCGCCGTCGGGGGATTCGCGTCTTCAATACAAATGCGATCACTGTTGCCGACGCGCTGACCGAGTTGCAGGCGGGCAGTCTGGAAGAGATCACCGAAGTTGCCTGTTGCGGTGGTGGCCATCATGAGCATAGCGATACAAATGAACATAGCAGCGGGTGTGGTTGTGGCGGTCATCAGAACGAGGGCAGTGGTTGCGGTTGTTCCCATCATTGACCAACACCGCGATCGCGCATCAGATAATCCTGTTATTACCGGAAGTTCTCCGTAGAATGCAAAAGCTAATTTCTCTGCCGCCGCTCCATGCTCATTGAATTGCGCCGTCGCTTTGAATGCACTCTGCTCTGGCTAGCCTTGCTGGCCAATCTCTTCGGTGCGTTTCTGCCGACGACCTTGCATTTGCTTGCTACAGTATCCGGCACACGCACCGTTGCCGTATGCTCAACATTCGGCATTAAGCAAGTGCAAATTGGTGCGGATGCAACGGTCAAACAGCCTGCCACAGAATATTCTGGCATTGATCGCTGCGATTATTGTCTTGTCAGTCAGCTAAGCTTTAGTCCTGCGCTACTGTCGGCAAGAGTTTTCTTCGCACCAGTCACTACGGCTGAACCTCTTGTGCCAGCGCCCGTGTTTTCTGCGCTTGTCCATGAGGGTGCACCTGTCTCTCAACCGCGAGGCCCACCCGTAATTTCCTGATGATTCGACCGGTCAATCACCATTAATGGGTTTGATGCTCTAGCCAAAAACGCTTTTGCGCCGGAGGCTGTTACATCAGGAGGTCGTGCATGGCTCCGGGAAACCAACCGAGTTCCGAAGATTCGCCATTGCGTTCACATGCCAAACTGGCACGTGAAATTGCTTTGGCGCTGGCTATCAAACTGATTTTGATCCTCTTGATCAAATTCACTTTCTTTAACGAGCCAGTGAGCAAAGCCAGCGTTGTAGAGCGCATGGATGCTGTTTTCAGTATTCGGCCGGCTGACTCCCGTACCAGCACAACTCCAGATTCACAAAGGAAAGCCAATGATTAGCGAATCACTCGTCGATCTGTCACGCCTGCAGTTCGCGTCCACTGCCTTCTACCATTTCCTGTTCGTTCCGCTGACGCTGGGAATGTCTTTCCTACTGGCGATCATGGAAACGGTCTATGTCATAACCGGGAAGACCATCTACCGCGACATGACCAAGTTCTGGGGCAAGCTCTTCGGTATTAATTTCGCCCTCGGCGTCACCACCGGACTGACCATGGAATTCCAGTTCGGCACCAACTGGGCGTATTACTCGCACTATGTCGGCGATATTTTCGGGGCGCCGTTGGCTATTGAAGGATTGCTCGCCTTTTTTCTCGAATCGACCATGGTCGGTCTGTTTTTCTTTGGCTGGGATCGCCTGACCAAGATCGGCCATCTGGCCGTTACTTATCTGGTTGCGATTGGCTCCAATCTCTCGGCCGTGCTTATCCTGATTGCCAACGGCTGGATGCAGAATCCAGTGGGTTCGGAGTTCAATCCGGTCACCATGCGTATGGAAATGACTAGTTTCTGGGATATCGTCTTCAATCCGGTGGCGCAATCCAAGTTCGTCCATACCATCAGTGCTGGTTATGTTACTGGCTCCGCCTTTGTGCTGGGCGTTAGCGCCTGGTATCTGCTCAAAGGACGCGATATTGAATTTGCCCGTCGTTCTTTCCGCATCGCCGCTTCGTTTGGTCTGGCATCGGCGTTGTCGGTAATCGTTCTCGGTGACGAATCCGGTTACACCGCTGCTGAAACGCAGGAGACCAAGCTGGCGGCCATGGAAGCGATGTGGAAAACCGAGCCGGCACCGGCAGGATTGACCTTGTTTGGTTTCCCGGACGAGAAGACACGCACCACGCGCATGGAAATTCACATTCCCTACGTCATGGGGCTGATCGGCACCCGTTCGACCGACAAGGTGATTCCCGGCATCGACGAACTGGAAATACGCATTGCCAAACGCATCCAGACCGGCATCGTCGCGGTGAAAACCTTGGAGAAATTACGCAAAGCGCCGAAGGATGCCGAGTTGCAGGCAGCCTTCAAAGCGGTTCAGGCCGATCTCGGGTATGGGTTGCTGCTCAAGAAATACACTGCCGATGTCAGCCAGGCGACGCAGGAAATGATTGCCAAGGCAGTCGATGACGCCATTCCGGCGGTTGCCCCCTTGTTCTGGACCTTCCGTATCATGGTGGCCCTGTCGATTTCCTTCCTCGCGCTCTTTGTCGTTTCCTTCTTTTTTGCCGCCAAAAACAATCTGGCGAAACCCTGGTTACTCAAATGGGCGCTATGGTCGATTCCGCTCCCATGGATTGCCTGCGAAATGGGCTGGTTCGTCGCCGAGTACGGTCGGCAACCGTGGACCATCCACGGCGTGCTGCCCACCCACCTGTCGACCTCAACCCTATCTAATGGCAGCTTGATTTTTTCGCTTTCCGGGTTCCTGCTCTTCTACACCCTGTTGTTGGTCGCCGAGCTATTTCTGATGTTCAAGTACGCCCGGTTTGGTCCATCCAGCCTTGGAACCGGCGCTTACCACCTCGAAGCGGCAAATAATACAGCCGTATCCGGCAAGGAGGCATGACATGTTTGACTATGTAACCTTGAAATTTATCTGGTGGCTGCTGGTCGGCGTTCTCCTGCTTGGCTTCGCCATCATGGATGGTCACGACATGGGCGTTGGCGGCCTGTTACCTTTTGTCGGCAAAAACGACGACGAAAGGCGCGCCATTCTCAATTCGGTCGGGCCGCATTGGGAAGGCAATCAGGTCTGGTTCGTCACTGCTGGCGGTGCCATCTTCGCCGCCTGGCCGCTGGTCTATGCCGCTGCCTTTTCCGGTTTCTATTTCGCCATGCTGGCCGTGCTCTGGGCGCTGTTTTTCCGACCGGTCGGTTTCGACTATCGCAGCAAGGTCGGCGATCCGCGCTGGCGCAACGCCTGGGACTGGGGGATTTTCGTTGGCAGCGCCGTGCCGGCACTGGTCTTCGGCGTCGCTATCGGCAACGTCATCCAGGGCGTTCCCTTCCATTTCGAAGACAACATGATGCCGGTCTATACCGGCAGCTTCTGGGCGCTGTTCAATCCCTTTGCCCTCATCGCCGGCGTCGTCAGTCTTGCCATGCTGGTCAGTCATGGCGCCAACTATCTGATTCTGCGCACCGAAGGCGATATTCAGCGACGTGCGGGTCGGGCTTCCGTCATTGCCAGCGTAGTGATGCTGGCAGGATTCGCTATCGGTGGTTTTATTGTGGCCGGCATGCAAGGCTATCTGATCACCTCGCCCATTGACCCTGGCGCTGCGCAAAGCCCACTGGATAAAGTCGCAATACAGCAAGCGGGCGCCTGGCTCGGCAACTTCAAGCAGCATCCGCTACTGATCGCCTTGCCGGCCTTGGGTTTTCTCGGTGGTTTGCTGAGTATCGTTTTTGCGCTCAGCAAACGAGGTGGCTTAGCATTTATCAGCAGCGCGGTGGCGGAACTTGGCATCATTTTCACGGCGGGCACTGCCATTTTCCCCTTCGTCATGCCGTCGAGCAGTGACCCGAGAAGCAGCCTGACTGCCTGGGATTGTGTCTCCAGCCAGCGCACGCTAAGCATCATGTTTTGGGTAGCGCTGGTTATGACTCCGATCATCATCGCCTATACCACTTGGGCCTATCGCGTTATGCGCGGCAAGGTTACCGTCGAGTTCATCAAAGCCAACGATCGTTCGGCCTACTAAAGCAGAGGAAAAATCATGTGGTATTTCACTTGGATTCTCGGTACTGGTTTTGCCGTTCTCTTCGCGGTGGTCAACGCCATGTGGCTGGAAGCACAGGAAGATCAGCAGCAGAATCGCGAGCGTTGATGCATGCCCCCCGTGCGACATCGTTGTGCGGGGGTATTGGGAGATATTATTACCATGCTTGAACAGAGTATTGCCCTGGTTTCAGCAGGGCGACACAGCATCCGGTCAGGAGATAATATTTACCGAGCCGGAACAACCGGTACGGCGTGGCGTGTGGCCGTCGGTTCAATCAGACTCGACCAGGAATACGGCGGTGAAAGCTCTTTTGCCGGACTGGCGGTTCCTGGCGACATCATCGGCGCCGAAACACTGATCTTCAGTCGCTATAGTTTTACCGCCACAGCGCTCTCACAGTGTGTCTTGATCCCTTGGCCGGAAAGCGCAGAAAGTCTGGCTGGCGAAACATTACTTCATACCCTTGCCAAGAGTGAGCACCGTGCGGCAGAAGTGATCGCTTTGCGTAGTGGAGTAGCGATGGAGCGCGTCAAGCGTCTGCTAGGTTTGCTGACACGTTGCGGTGGCGCCGACAGGCTGCCTTCGTTGCGAGATATGGCGGATATCACGGCACTTAGACTAGAAACAGTGTCGCGCATGCTCGGTGTTTTGCGCAAGACCGGTGCCCCCGGTGCGGAGCATATGAAACGCGGGCGACGGCCATCTCATCATCGGAATACTTTGACGGCGATGGCGCATTCTTGAATAATTAGTAGTTTCTAATATTAAGGAGGGATAGATGGCACTTACCCCACACGATCTGATCATGGAGGCGAAAAGTCAGATTCAGGAAATTGCATCCCAAGAAGCACTGGGGCTTCTGGGAAATGGCACATTGATCATCGACGTTCGCGAGTACGAAGAATTTGCTCTTGGTCATCTGCCGGGGGCTATCAACATACCGCGAGGCGTACTGGAATTCATGATTGGTAATTTGCCGCAAGCGGCTAATAAACAAGCCACGGTATTGCTTTATTGCAAGAGTAGTGGCCGGTCAGCGCTGTCTGCTGTTCAACTGCAGAGATTAGGCTATATCGATGTGCGCTCGCTTGCAGGTGGTTTCGAACGATGGGCAGCAGAATCACGTCCGATCGAAAAACCTGCACCCGCAAGTTTCGAATAATTCATTTAAACAATTTAGGGAGAAAAAAATGACAGAAGGCTACAAAGAAACGGCGCGTCAGATCGGTTCGAAATTGAAGGACTTTGGCAAGGAAATACCGGAAACGATGCAGGGTTTCAATCAGATGAGCAAGGCAACGCATACGGATGGGGCGCTGAGTGCCAAAACGAAGGAACTCATTGCGATGGCCATCGGTATCTCCGCGCGTTGCCAGGGGTGCCTGGCGTTTCATGCACAGGCATGCGTCAAGTTGGGGGTTACCCGTGCTGAATTTGAGGAAATGCTGCAAGTTGCCATCTACATGGGCGGTGGTCCATCGCTAATGACGGCTGCCGAGGCAATGCTGGCTTATGAAGAGTATGGTGGGGAAAAGGCAAAATAAGGACGCAAGGAATTGTTATGAAAGTATTGTTGCTGCGGTCAAAATGAGTGGCAGGTGACCGACGCATTGCTGTCTGACAATACGACGTGGGCCAATGACAGCAAAGGCCGAGGTGTTGTCGGTGGGGTGTTGTCCAAGATGGCCACTGCACTCAGTTACCGGACATTCGATCGGGCAAGACGTGACCGGCGGCAACGGGTCGGGAGTGTGATTTCGGCAGGTGAGACAGCGGACATTCAGCCGAACTTTTCAGCCGCCGGCAGGTAACTGGTGGACTGCTGACCGACAAAGCGCAATCAGCCAATGTCGGCAAAGGCCGACAACCCGCCGCTCTTAAACCGACCTCTGTTACCTCGGTATGTCTACTCGCCAACCACCAGCACTCAGCAACTCGCTACAAATCCAACGAGTTTAGGCGATGTAGAGTCACATCCAAGTTCGCATCAAGCGCATCGGCAATCCTGGTCAAGATCAATAAAGAAGGATTGGCCACCCCGCGCTCGAGCTGCGACACATAGGTCCGATCAACATCCGCAATCAATGCCAGTGCCTCTTGCGACAGACCTCTTTCAACGCGCAGTCGCTTGATGTCCGCCGCCAATCGGGTTTGCAGTTCGGTTGGAAGTGAAGATTTTGCCATCCAGTCAGGATGGCTCTATTGCGACTATCAATCCACGGAATATAATCATCATTCGATTGTTCCTTTGGAGGATTGAGTCATGTTTCATACGTATCCAGAATCTCAAGCACGCATATCTTTCGAACTTGTTCCGGGGCGGCGTACCTGGAACTGGTTCGAGTTGGCCTGTGCGATGCCGATCTATCTCGTACATGTCTATGCGGTTGAAGCTGAACTCACCCGCCAGTTTGTGTTTTCCGAATTCGGCCAAGTACTCGACAGCATCAACAAGCACCCCCTCACCGAAGAGGGCGGACGATTGGTCGCGATCTACATGATCGCGCCTGAACAACTCAGCGGTGAGGATCATCCGGTATTGGTCGAACTCGCAGAAGTTTGGGCCAAACCGAACTGCTACAACGACCTGTTGTATATCACCCGCGACGAGCAACGCATGCGATTTGCCTTGGTTTCTGATCCGGCACCGGAAAGTGAATTGGAGTGCGCGCTCAGAATCGAGCCGAACCACACTATGGCCCGTTGAATCAGCGCCGCCCTCATTGATCGATTTGAAGATGTTCAAACAACCGGGGGCGAGGACGCCCCCGGTTGAGCTAGATATTGATCCAATGTGATACCGAATCAGATGATCCGGTAACACGCCAAATTGCCTCGACGCTCGTCTCGGTGCCAACCGAAACTGTCATGCCCGAAGTGCCACCTCCGAGCATGGCTTATCGCTACAACGGACCGCCAGGTCCAACACACACTTTCGCAAACGCTTGCAACTTTCAGGACGGAAGTGCCAGCTTCCGTCGCGGTTTCACGCCGCTCTCTTGTGGCTTCGGTCGTATCGCCAACAAGATCAAACCCTACTCATCGCATCTCCCTCGGCTGACGTTTTTCGGATTGGGTGCCATCCCAAACCACGCCAGTCGGTTCCCACGTTAGTTACCTGCTACTGCGCAATACGGCGCCACTGTCTCAGCTGCATTTCTAGCCTTCCGGCTTTCCTTGGATTTCCCCAGCCCGATGTTCCATAGCGGCTCAGGTACTCGAAATGTGCGTCATCGACGACGAACCACGGCTCAATGCCTGTGGCTCCATATTGCTCCGCACAGCACCCTTGTTAGGTGCCGTTACAGGGTTAAGCTATCCATCGACCCCGAATTTCTTCAGGTGCCAGCTGCGCCAGGTTTCCCCTTGCAGCCCTGCCGTGTTGCCACGGCCTCAGAAGCCCTCCTGTGCGGTACGCGTTACGCTCTCTCGAAACGTCCCGCGAGTCGGCCTTGTCCGACTTTCACAAGGTAACAGGTCATCGGGGCATTGCCTCCCCGACGCCGTTTCCGTGTCGCCCAACATGCTGAAACTGGATTGGGTCGAAGGAAGGAGTTGCACCTTCCAGCGCCCGTCGTAGCCGCACCAGCCCTATTAGAGGCATGCGGCTTCAGCATTTGCTCGAAGCAAGATTGGCGATCTTGCTTCTGCCGGATTGGCGATCCGGCTTGACCTTTCGGTCAGTGTGTTTTTGCAGCTGGCGGTCTGCCCGATACGTGCTCGGTATCACCACTTTGAACACGCATCGGGCAAACCACCGGGCTTGCGCCTGGACCCGAATTTCTTCCGGCCGCTGCCCAAACAATCTTTGTCCACGCTCCTGTATAGCGCCCTGCGTGCACAAAAACATGGAACATCAATACGTGTGGCTTCGCCACACCAAATCACACTGCAACGAGGCGGTTTCCGGGGAACCCGCTTTGTACACAGCCAACGCTATACCGGACATGTCCAATCTTCCGGAGCGTCATCATGACCCGATCCAATCCACCTTCCACCCCAATCTCGCCTTCGAAATCCGCGGCAATGTCGCGGGTGATCGATCTGGTTGCCAAGGGATACACCCGATATACGGCCGGCTTGGTTCCGGAACGGAAGCTGGCGAAGCTGTTACAGAAGTTTCATGAGCGATATGGCATCGGGTGCTCACCCGGACAAAGATTGACACGCAAGCAGCGTAGGTTGGCGAATGCTGCCTTGGTGGTGTATCTGCCTGCTGTATCGGAATCCGTGCGGGAGGGTCTCCAGGGATCTGAGCAGGCGTCTGCCGAATATCCGGAGCAGCATCTTGCAGTGGATCCAGAAATGCATCCGATTCGAGATCCGTCCGGGCCTATGGTCGCCTGGTTGTTGCTAGTTTCGCCTGGATCTGGAAGGGTGGAAGAGGAGGAGTTGTTGAGGGATGTAAAAGTGGCACCACGATTGATCTGGCTCGGCTACGAGCTGGTGCGTCAGCAGAATCGCGGCAAGGTCAGCTGGACGTGGCGGCGAACAGATCAGGAAATGGCGGATTGGTATGCTGTGCTGGGTAACCAACTGGATGGCAGAAAAACGAGTATGGTGGCCATGACGCTGGAGCGAATAAGTCGCCAACCGGGGTTCTCAGGCGTGCGTCAGCAGAGTTGGCAACTGATACAGTTCGCACTTCGCCGTGGGTACTCCGGGGAGGTGCCGTATTTGCATTTCTTGCAGAGGATTGGGCAGGGAGCGCGACGGCAGCTCGCTGAAGCAGTTCAACGCTGACAAACTCCTGGGCACGGCGCCGGCCGACATCGTCAAGATTCTGGTGCCCGGTGGGAATATCGGCCTGTTCGTGGACAACCGTACGCTACAGGAATACTGGCCGAAGATCGGCGAGTGGATCGTTCGCGTCAGCCAAGCCTGATCAACGCGGCTTTATCGAATCGACCGGTTCCAAGGCTGCTGCGAATTGTCCTACAAAAGAGGTCAAGTCAGGCCCGGCAGCAGCACCTTGAGCCCTTGTGTGATAAAACCGAACGCAATGGCCGCCAACAGCAAGCCCATGATACGGCTGGCGATATTCATCCCCGTCTGACCGAGAATCGTCATCAGCCGGTCTCCCAGCAGCAGCGCGATAGACCAGCGCAGCAACCAGCCAGATCTCACCAAGGAGTACCACCATATCCAGCCATCCCTTGCCTTTATGGGAGTAGAGGATCGCCGTACTGATCGCGCCCGGTCCGGCCAGCAGCGGAATGCCGATCGGAACCACACCGACCTGCTCGCGTGTCTGCGCCTCCTCGCTTTCCGCCGCCGTGTGGCGCACGCCGCTCATCCGGGCATTCAGCATGGAAACTGCAATCAGAAACAGCAAGATGCCGCCATGCGTGCCGTTGCGCGACGCTGCCCCGGAGTTTCGTCGCTCGCCAAGGTCGTGATCGACGACACACCGAGCAACGGTTTAATGATCACAATCAGGCCTACCAACATGTTCAGCCATGCATACCAGTTGGACATCAGCCGCCCCTCATCCAGCCCTGCAAACTACCAAGTGCGCCCGGCCGGCAATCCACCATCGGACCAACGGCATTTCCGGCTTGTTCCAGGGCTGCCCCTTGTTTCCCTGATCTCGCTCATTGCGCCCTAGCCCCCTACCGCCACGCCGAACAAGCGACCGAAGCTAAAGGTAACGCCTGCTGCGGCCAGTCCGATCAACAACTGGCGCAATCCGGAGACAGCCGGATGTTTGCCGGTAAACACGGAAATGGCTGCACCGAGCAGAAACAGGCCGACGCCCGACGAAATCAGGCTGGCCGGCACGATCCATTCCCGGGCGACGAGAAACATCGGCAGCGCCGGCACGAGCGCGCCGACCAGAAAGACTAGGAAGGACGACACGGCAGCGCCCATGGCCGACCCACCCAGATCATCCGGATTGATGCCCAGTTCCTCGCGGACCAGTGTATCGAGCGCCGAATCCTTGTCGGCGATGACGCGGGCGGCGATCTGCTTGGCCTCTTCAGACGTGAAGCCCTTTGCCTGATAGATCAGCGTCAGTTCCTCCTGCTCCTCTGCCGGCGTCTCTGTCAGCTCCTCGGCTTCGCTGGCAATCTGTTTTTCCTGCAGTTCGCGTGCGCTCTGCACCGAAATCCACTCGCCCATGGCCATCGAACAGGCACCGGCGAGCGTCGCCGCTACGGCGGTTGCCAGCAGCGTGCCTGGACTGACCGCCGTGCCGGCCACACCCATCACGACACAGAATGTGGATACCAGGCCATCGTTGGCCCCCAGCACCATTGCCCGCAGGTTATTGGCGCTGCCCGAGCCATGCCGGCCTTCCAGTCGGGAATATATCGGTCCATTCCAGCCGGATTTAGAGCGCGAGGCAATCAGCGACAGCATGCGAGCGTGCGAGCGTTCCTGGGCCGGCATGGTCGTACCCACCGCTTCGCGCTGGTTGTCATAGACCGTCCGATTACGCGCCTCCTCGTCGGCCACCATGGGTAGCACGGCCTGCGCGCCAAAGCGCCGGCTGGCCCAGATCAATAGACGCGTGCGCCAGCCCGGCCCGCCGGCCGGCACGGTGCCACCGGCCCGCTCGATACGCCGGCGCCAGAATTCGGCATGGGTTTCCTCAACCTTGGCCAGTCGCAGGTAGAGTTCGGCCAGTTCGGCCTTGGTCTCCGCTTCGGCCATGGCACGGTAAAGCGCAGCACTGTCGGTTTCGCTCTGGAAATTGGCCATGAAGCGGGCGATATCGGATTTGCCGGGCATGCTGGACTCCCTGAAAGTCATTGGCCCGGTGTCGGTATAATCTTCGCCAAATCCTGTCTGGCTGAGCTCTCCGGGCAGGCTACAGTCTAAACCCGCCGAACCTGCATTGCACTGCTCAACTGAACGATGAATCTTGCCCAGCTCGTTTCCGATTATGGCTACGTCGCGCTGGCGCTTGGCTGCCTTTTGGAGGGGGAAACCGTACTGGTCATGGCCGGTTACGCAGCCCACCGCGGGCTGCTGTCCTGGCCGATTGTGTTCGCAGTCGCCGCAGTGTTCAGTTTCGCCGGCGACCAGATGTGGTTCCAGGTCGGTCGGCACTATGGTCAGCGGCTGATCGAGCGCTTTACCCTGTTGCGTAAGCGCCTGCCTTGGCTACAGGCCCGGGTGGGTGCGCACCCCGAGGCGCTGGTATTGGGCATTCGTTTTATGGTCGGCCTGCGCACTGTCGGACCGATCCTGATGGGCTGCGGGCTGGTACCGCCCCGACGCTTTCTCTGGCTCAACCTGCTCGGCGCATTGCTCTGGGTCACCGTCTTCGCCAGTGCGGGTTACTTCTTCGGCCAGGTCGTGGAAACCCTGCTGCCCAAGGTCAAAGCCGCCGAGGAATGGGGCTTGGCCGCACTGGCCTTGCTCGGGCTGGGCATTCACTTGTGGCAATCCTTCCGAAGGAAACGACATGAGCCATAACAAATCGGCCACCGGCACCTGCCAGATTTGCGGCCAGACCTTTCCGGTCCGCGAACTGGTGGCGGCTCCCATCGTCCGCGACAACATCGCCGCCGAGATCCGCCGCGAACATCCGGACTGGAATGAGTCGGCCAGCATCTGCCGCACCGATCTCGCCCGCTACCGGGCCCAGTACGTTCATGCCCTGCTACTGTCGGAAAAAGGCGAACTCTCGACGCTGGAAAACGAAGTGGTGCGCAGCCTTCAATACCACCAAACGCTGGCCAGCGATGTCGATAGCGACTTCGACGAAAACCGCAGCTTCGGCGAGCGCCTCGCCGACCGGATCGCCGATTTTGGTGGCAGTTGGACCTTCTTGATCAGCTTCGCACTGTTCATCGTTGCCTGGATCGTGATGAACTCGCTGGTGCTCTACTGGCGGCCGGTCGATCCCTTCCCCTACATTCTGCTCAACCTTTTGCTTTCCTGCCTGGCCGCCGTGCAGGCGCCCGTGATCATGATGAGCCAGAACCGTCAGGAAGCGAAAGATCGTATGCGCGCACGCAACGACTATCAGGTTAACCTGAAGGCCGAACTGGAAATCCGCCATCTGCACGAGAAAATCGATCACCTGCTGTCGCACCAATGGGAACGGATGATCGAAATCCAGGAAGTCCAACTTGATCTGCTCAACGAGTTGCGCCATCCACGCTAGTTTACTGAAGACACCATGGATCTTGCCGCGAATGAAGGAGGGTATTGGCTGACAAAAATCACCCATCTTGAAGCTAAAACGTTGGTCTGTGCACGCGATCGCAAAGACAACGGAAGTAAGCATCTCGCCAGTAACCTCATCCAGTTCTCCGGTAGAGAACGCATGCATTTTGCATGCGATATTCCATCCAAAGGCCGAAAGTCAGCTATGGCTGGCGTGCGCTGCTGCAACCATCGTTCTGCGCGACCGCTCGACTCAGTAGCCAGCCGTTTCCAGGTGCTGCAGACGAAGGCCCGAAGTGGGTCGAGAGCACGCATTCGTCAGAGTAGTAAGCAGTCGTTCAGAGACTTTTCCGGTAGATCGGCAAGTAGCGGTTCGATTGCTGCCTGATCAGACGTCATATGCCAAGGTCCGTTTTGGCCGAGCTTCGGCCAATGCGCTCGTAAGTTACTCACCTAGCGAATCCTGATTGAATGCCTGGCTTAGCGGTAACGTGCTTCGATCAAATCGATCTGTCGAACAAGCTTGCGCGAGAGTGCGTCGGATATGGTCGAGGCACGTGCCAACCTGAAGATTGCTTCGCGTTCGGCTTGCAGGCCGGCCAGTCTCAGTGTGATTTCTGCCCTGTCAGCTTCTCGGAGGCGTTCAGCATTGACGGCACCTCCCACGGGGTTTTGGTCGAGACGATGCTTGTAGTTCTCGAGTACCCGTACAGCAGCGTTTGTATATAGTTCTGAAACGGCAGCTGAGGTATCGCAAACTCCATGGCGAGCCGACTCAATGGCAGCGATTGCTGCAATGGCGGCTTCCCGTCGCGCCAGTTCCTCTTCCAGGCGCTCTGCCGACTCTTCGGGAAGAGCCAGTTGTTTCAGCAAACGGGGCAGGGCAATGCTGGCCATGACCAGCGATATCAGGATGACCAACGCCGCCAAGAGTATGACTACGTCGCGTGCCGGGAATTCTTCGCCGCCAGGCAGCGTCAAGGGCAGCGTCAGCACGCCGGCTAGCGTCACCGCCCCCCGTACGCCGGCGAACGACATCGCCGCGACAATCCGCCAGTCCGGTGAGGGCAACGCGATTCCCTGTCGCTTGGCGACATGGCGACTAACTTGCCAGCTAGTCCACAGCCAGAAACAGCGTAGTGCCAAGAGGATGAATACCAGGCCCAGCGAATAGACGACCAGCCACCAGCGCGATACATGGCCAATGTCTTCGACTGAGGTTCCGGCACGTGCCATCAAGCCGGGCAATTGTTCGCCGAGCAGCACGAAAATGATGCCGTTCAATGAGAACTGGATGGATTCCCAAACCGCAGTCCGTTGTACCCTGGTGGTAGCCAATGCGCGCCCTGACAGTTCGACATAACTCATGGTGATTCCCGCCGCTACCGCGGCCAGAATTGCGGAGGCATCGACGTGTTCGGCAATCAGGTAAGCTGCAAACGGCGTCAGCAGATTGACCAGGATGGGAGAACCGCTTTCTTCACCGAAGTGCCGGGACAGCCAACGCTGCGCGGTGCTGATGCCATAGGTGGATCCAACCCCGATAGCGACGCCGGCTAGCGTCACCCAGATCAGGGTGATCGAAGCTGCACCCAGCGAAAAGCTGCCGGTCGAAGCTGCAGCGACGGCAAACCGGAAACAGACAAGGCCGGAAGCATCGTTCAGCAACGATTCTCCGTCGAGGATGTACATCATTCGTTTGGGAATCGGGACTCGCTTGGCAATCGAACTGACGGCAATCGGGTCCGTTGGCGAAACGATTGCTGCAAGCGCAAAGGCGACGGGCAAGGGCATGGCCGGAATGATCCAATGGAGCAGATATCCGGCGCTTATTACGGTGAATATGACCAGGCCAAAGGCGAGCGACAGCACAACTGTCTTGTCGCGATACAGTCCGGCCTTGGGAATGCGCCAGCCATCGACGAACAGCAGAGGCGGTAGGAAAAGCAAGAAAAAGACTTCTGGATTGAGCGTGATCGCCTTGCTCGATACGGCAGGAATTGCCGCGCCAAGAGCTATCTGCGCCAGCGGCAAAGGTATGGCGAAGGGGGCAATACGGACCAGGTATCCGCTGAGCGCCACTGCCGCAAGCATGGCCAAAACCACTTCTATTGAATGCATTTTGTTGATTGATTTCGTGACGAACTGAATATCTGTCAGAATTTCGAGGCACCTTCAGTCCTTCAGAATTCTCGTACCTTAGCTGCGAGTCGCTCAAGTCTTTCTATAATCGATTTCGTTTGCAATCAAAGTAACTCGATCGGCAACACTCGAAAAGATTCTGCACTGATATTGGAATGGTCATGCAAAATCTATCTGTTCGATATCCAAGTGATGCATCAATTCACGCAACAAAAGCAGGCCTGCCACAAAACTGAACCCTTCTGGCAGCGCCTCGGAGGCCGAAGGACGCCCCGATGCAACGGCGGCCTGGCGGTTGAACAGTTGTTCGACTGCGTCTCGGCTGATCGGTTGGCAACTATCCAGCCCACAGGCCTGTGCGATTATCCGCAGCATCTGGCTACGGCTGAATACCTGGGCGCGATAGACGCTCTTCGGAACACTGGCCAGATCCTCTTCGATTCGGGCGATAGCCACTTCCATGGCGTACGCAAGCGACTTATGGCTGGCCAAGCAGGTCGAGGCAACTTCATCAATGCCGGGGGCCACGCGAATCTGCTGGTTACCCAAGGTGCCTCCCGACAACGAGACAGCGTCGGTATCGAGGTGTAGCTCCAGTCGTTCCTGGTTTGCTTTCAGCCTGGACAAGCTGGACAACCAAGTCACGAAATCGTTTGCCATGGCAGCGCTTATGCCATGCCCACTTGGATAAAGCTTCAGATCGTGCGATACGCCAAGCTGCTCCAGCCACTGATCCGCTCGTTGAGCCCAACTCACCGGGAGTTTGTCGTCATCGCTGCCGTGAGCGATGAAGGCTTGCAATCGGGTCAGGCGATTTTGTTTCGCGATGATCGGTTGCAGTTCAGGCAGGATTCGACCGGCGAGTATCGCAAATCCCGCTACCTGTTCCGGTGCCGTGAGGCCCACGCTGGCGCTGAGGATACCTCCCTGGCTGAAGCCGCCGACCACGGTGCGCCCCGGCGGAATGCCATGGCGTTGCTGCTGGCTCTCAATGAGCAGGATGAGGGCTTGGCGACTCTCTTCGGCTTCAGTGGCAACAATGAGCGGACCGGCAGGTGTGAAAGTAACGCGGAACCAAGCGTATTGCTCTGGCCCGAAGATCAGCGGCCCCCGCGCCAGAAGAACTAGGGTATCGACTGGCACCAAGGCCGCCAAGTCGGCAAGGTTGGTTTCATTACCACCGACGCCATGCAGCAGGACAAGGAGGGAGCGGGGGGCGGCCGGTACTGGCTCCAGCATGCGAAAGCCAAGCCCACTTAGCGGATCTATACGTAATGGCGACAAACGAGTCATGAAATCCGAAAGAATTTACGACGAGAAGGGCTATGACAATAATCTCGAAGACGAGTCATTTTGCCAGCGTTCCAAATCGCCAGTTGGAAACCGAGATGCCGCCGAAGAAATTGTCCTCATGGTACACACGCAACGCCGCATCCGACTCGGCCGCCCCGACTGCAACCATCAAGGGCAGCAAGTGCTCCTCACGTGGATGGGCCTGGCGGGCTGATGGCGCCCGCTGCCAGCTGACCAGTGCGTTCCAGCGCGGTTCGCCCGGCGTTGCCAGTGCGGCATTCAGCCAGGTGTCGAATGCGGCGGATGGCACGCGGGCGACTGGTCCGAAGGCGCGAAGATTGTGGTAGCTGAGGCCGCTGCCGATGATCAGGATGCCCTCGTCGCGCAGTGGGGCAAGCGCCCGTCCCAATGCCAAATGCGCCAGCGGGTCGAGTCCGCGTTTGAGCGAGAGTTGTACGGTCGGCATGTCGGCATCGGGATACATGGCGGCCATCGGAGCAAACATGCCATGGTCGTAGCCGCGCTGACTGTCTTCGCCGACGGCAATACTGGCCTCCTGCAGCAGTTCTTGCACCCGGCGTGCCAGGGATGGCACCCCCGGTGCCGGATAACGGATGCGGTAGGTATACTCGGGAAATCCACCGTAATCGTAGATCATGCCCGGTTCCGGGTTGGACTGAACGGTGAATTCCGCTTCCTCCCAGTGTGCCGAAACCATCAGCACGGCTTTGGGACGTGCGCCGGCATCGTCGGGCAGCCGGCGCAGCGCAGCGGCCAGCTGATCGTAGGCACCTTGCCATTCGTCCATCATCCACGGCCAGGGTCCCCCACCGTGTGAAATGAAAAATGTCGGGAGTCGCATAATTACCTTTCCGCTATCGAAGTATCGCCAAGTTCAGTTGCCCAAACCGATCTGGTTCATGAACGCGCCGTTATCCCAGAACAGGTACTCTTCGAACATGATGCCATCCTTGTTCCAGTGACCGATAGTTGCCATCGGGATGCGATAGGCTTTGCCCGTCGGTTGAATGACCTTGCCGTCCGCCAGAACCATCGGTTTGGTGAAGGTTCCCTCGAGCCAGCCGGTTACGGCAGTCCATTGACCATCCTGCGTGCCGAAGCGCACCGGATGTTCCTTGATACGGTTGTCGGGCGCGAAGGTCCACATGTACTTCAGGTCCTCGATGTGTTTCTCGATGCCTTGCGTCGTATGACCGTCCGGCCAATGGACGATGACATCGTGCGTATGCGTCTTGTGTAGATCCTGCCACTGCTGTTGGGTGTAGACGCGGAAATCGAGGTCGTCAAAATTCGCCAGGTTCCGTGCCAATGCAGGTGGAATCTTCGGAATCTTTGGCGCCGGTTCGTCGACCTTGGTGGCCGGCCACGGGTTGGTTTCGGCAGCAGACACGGTGTTCGTGCCGGAAAATACAGCCATGCCGAGCATCAAGGTGGCTAATAGGGTCTTGCGGGTCATTTCGATTCGCTTTCTGGCCAGAATTGGCCTGTAGTTTTTCAGGAATTGCGGGGCAATACGGTCAGCATGCGGGCGATAAAGCTTTGAAACTCGCTAAGGTATTTGCACAGAAAAGCTTCGGTACCTTCGTTGGTGACCGTTCCGTCGGCCGTGATCAGATCGGATTTGAACTGGATATAGGCTTCGACGTCATTCATCAACGGTGTATTGCAGAAACACAGGGTGCCTCGCAGATGGTTTTGCGCAACGGCGGTACCGATGGAACCTGGCGATGTGCCGATGACGCCGGATGGCTTATGCGTCAAGGAGTTCTGTCCCCAGGGCCGTGTTGCCCAATCGATGGCGTTCTTCAGACCGCCTGGGATGGAGCGGTTGTATTCCGGGGTGACGAACAGCAAAGCGTCGCAGTCTGCAATGGCTTGCTTGAAAACCCGTGCCACGGGAGGAAAATCGGCGTCGTAATCGGCGCTGTACAGCGGCAGATCGCGAATCGGAATTTCGACGAACTGAAGATCGGCCGGTGCCAGTTTTACCAGGGCCTTGGCGAGAAGGCGATTGATCGATGTAGACGACAGGCTTCCAACAACATACTCAACTTTATAGCTGCTCATAGGAACTCCTTTGCTATTGAAATTACTCCCCGGCCTTTCCCGCTGCCATTGCGAGGCATGACGCGTTACGGAGAGCAACTGGCTTTATGTGCCAGCCTATGTCACGATAGCTATACACGGTATTTATTGGAAGTACGTACAAAAAGGTAAGTACCAAAAGGAGCCGATCATGCTCGAAGATGCAAGCTTGACCAATGCCTTGCCTGTGACACTCACCGACAAGGTTCGTCGTGGGGATCTTTCGTCGGAGACCTGTCCATCGCGGCAGGTCCTGAAGAATGTCACCAGCCAGTGGGGCTTGTTGACGCTGATCGCTTTGCGCGATGGCAAGCATCGCTTTGGCGAATTACGCCGCAAGATCGGCGGGGTCAGTGAAAAGATGCTGACCCAATCCCTGCGCGCGCTGGAGGCCGACGGCTTTATCGACAGGAAGGTGCATCACTCCATTCCACCGCACGTGGAATACACCCTGACCCCTTTGGGACATGAAGTCACGGAGCGTGTTGCTGCGCTGGCGGATTGGATTGAACTGAACTACGAAAAGGTGCTGACGGTTCGGCAAGCTCTAGCATCACCAAACATTCGCTGAACACCAAATGCAAGCTCAGCTATTGAAACAACACGAAACCCTATTCCAAGTTGATATTGAGCAAAGAAGTAGACGCTTGCGGCACAGCCAACAATGACCTGCCCCCTGTAGCCATACCAACTATTCTGCAGGAAGTCCGGGTGCAAGGTTAATCGACTGCGCCGCATGAATCCACGCGTGGCGCTGTTCCAGGTTGATCTGTGACCATTCCAGCCGGAGGACATTGCTCTGTCGGAGGCCGGTTGCCAACGCGAACAACACCACATCGCGCTGATGTTCTGAATCGCCTCAATAACCGCGTGAAGTTTGGCCCGCTGACTCACCTACTCGGCCGCCGACAAACCAAGAACAGCCAGCAAGTACTCCAGCGCCGCCCGGTTTGTTGCCGTCAATGTGTCGGCCTTGATGTTGTCGGCCAAGAGGGCAATCCGATATTCAATGAATCGCCCCCAAAGACAAAGGGTCTGCTACTCATAACGGTCGTAAACGGCCCATACCTATCCTTTACCAAACGCGAGCTTGAATGGCAGGTTTACAACCCTCAAGCAGTCGCATTCCTTTTCAGCCAGTGCAGCAAAGTCACATACAGTGTGTTGGGATTGACCGGCTTGGAAATGAAGTCATCCATGCCAGCCTCAAAGCAGTGCGTCTTGTCCTCGGCAAAGGCATTCGCAGTCATCGCTAGAATCGGGACACGAATCCTGTCAGAAAGTTTTCGGATTTGCCGAGTCGCTTCTAGCCCGTTCATGTTCGGCATCTGCATATCCATGAGGATAAGTGCATAGTCGTTCTGCCGGGCGAGATTTAGCGCCTCTTGCCCGTCTTCTGCAATTTCCACCACCAGGCCAGCATCGTCCAGAAGTGCCAGCGTAACTTCCCGGTTGATAGGTTCATCCTCGGCCAGCAGGATTCTTGTCCCCGCGTACTCGCGCTTCAGAGTTTCCTCTGCACCGGAGACCGTATGGGCGGTGATCACGCCGAAATGGGCTTTACCCTTGTTCATCCGGACGGTCAACCAGAAGGTGCTGCCCTTGCCGAGTTCCGTCTCGACACCTGCATTCCCGCCCATGACTTGGGCGATTTTCCTGGTGATAGCTAATCCCAGTCCCGTCCCACCGTATTTTCGATTGATGGAGTTGTCGGCTTGTTCGAAGGCCGAGAAGAGCCTAGGTAGGGCTTCAGGAATGATACCCGGCCCGGTATCACTGACCTCAAAGCGCAGTAACGCGCTGTCGCTATTTTCTTCCTGCACCCTGGCACGCAGCGTAATGCCGCCTTGCTCTGTGAACTTGACGGCGTTGGTGAGATAGTTGAGTAGAGCCTGCTGCAGTCGGGTCCGGTCGCCGATAAGGTTGTCCGGAAGATTTGCGGTATCAATAACGTAGTCCAGCTTCTTGGCATTGATGCGTGGCCGGATCATGCTTGAGACGTTCTCGATCATTTCCAGAACACAAATCGGGTCGTCAGCCAGGGAAAATTTGCCGGCTTCGATCTTGGATAGATCCAGAACCGCGTTAATGATTTCAAGCAGATGTTTACCGGCCACATCGATTTTATCCAACTTATCGGCCTGCTGGGCGGTGACGCCACCACGCCGCAGGATGTGGGTCATGCCGGTAATGGCGTTTAACGGCGTCCTGATCTCATGACTCATATTGGCCAGAAATGCGCTCTTGGCCACGTTGGCGGTTTCGGCGAGTTCCTTGGCATGCACAAGCTCTGCCGTACGTTCTTTGACCAACTCTTCTAGGTGATCGCGATAGGCAATGAGTTCCATTTCGGCACGCTTGCGGTCGGTGATATCCATGTGAATGCCGGTCAAACGCAGAGGTTGCCCGGAAGGCCCCCGTTCGCTGACCTGCCCCACGGAATCGATCCATATCCATTCTCCTGCCTTGTTTCTACGCCGATATTGCATTTCCTGAACAATACCGGTTTCCAGAGCACGCTGAAAATGCGCTTTTAACTGCGGCAGGTCATCTGGATGGATATGGGTCATCCAATTGCTTAGGGTGGAGCTAAATTCTGCTGGCTCAAAACCGAGCATGCGGGGATATTCTGCACTAACCTGAACCTCCCCAGTCTTAAGGTTGGCCTCAAACCAGCCTTGCCGGGCAATTTGTAGGGCCAGATTCAGGCGCTTGTCGCTTTCCAGCAAACGTTGTTCCGATTGACGACGATCTGTTATATCAACGAGCGTGACCAGATAGACGTCTTCTACTCCCTTGGGTAGGGCTGTTGCAGCGACCAAAGCCGTTCGACCCCCTCCCGAGCGGGGGGTGATTTGAACTTCCATCGGTTCAAAGCGATCCCCTCTCTGCAGAACGGCCTCAATATGATCCTGCCAGCCTTGCTGAACGAGAGTGCGATATGACGAATCCGGATAGGCTTTGATCATCCAGTCAGCGACGGTCGGTATGTCATTCAGCGTGTAGCCGTATGTCTGGGTAAATGCACTGTTCAGATAGGTGATGTTCAATGCATCATCATTCAGTGCCATCGGGACCGGTGATGCTTCGATGATGGCCTTAAAGCGCGCCGAGGCTTGTTGAATGACTTCATCAGCCTGCTTGCGTGTGGTAACGTCGGTATGCGTTCCACACATGCGCGTTGGTTTTCCGTCTGCATCCCGTTGCATAACGCTTGCCTGATCCAGAATCCAGCGGATGCTCCCTGACTTATGAAGCATCCGGTATTCGAGTCGATGAATAGCGGATCGTCCTTCAAGTACTGAGTTGATGGAATCCCACGCACGCTGGCGATCATCCGGATGGATAAAATCCGTCCATTGCATTGTCGTGTTGTGGATTTCTGGATGGGTATAACCCAGCATTTCTGCCCATCGTGCATTTCGGTAGACCTTGCCTGCTTCAATATCCCAATCCCAGAAACCAAGTTCAGATCCGTCCAGGACGAAACGCAGTTGCTTTTCACTATGCTGCATCGCGAGTTCTGACTGTTTGCGCTCGGTAATGTTGTGCCCGATACCCAGTACCCCGATCAAATTGCCGTGCTCGTCGCACATCGGGGTTTTGGTGGTTTCCAGCACTTCACGATGGCCATCGACAGCAAAGCTGATCTCTTCTTCATTGATGCTGAGGCCTTTGTTCTCCATGGCTCTCCTGTCATTTTCCCGGAAGAAATCACCTAGTTCCTTGCTGACAAAGTCGTAGTCCGTCTTGCCGACAATGTCGGCAGCTTTTGCTCCGAAAAAGTCCTCAAAGCGTTGGTTGCAGCTCAGATATACGCCCTCTGAATCCTTGAGCCATACCAGATCAGGCAAGGTGTTTATCAGTGTGCTGAGCATCGCCCTTTCTCTCGATAGCTCCGAAAGCATTTGCTCACGTTGTGTGGTGTCTTCAGACATGATGACTATGCCACCCACCTTGTCATGACCCGCATACCACGGATGCATCTCCCATTTGATCCACTGAATCGAACCATCTGCCCGATCAAAGCGGTCGTGATTCGCGCTGGCTCGCTCCCCCTTCAGGCCGCGTTGGTGGACGGATTTCCATTGGGGAGGTAACTCTGGAAACACCTCGTAATGCGACCGGCCGATCAGTTGCTGGTCGCCCAGCTTGTAGTCATCGAGCCAACGTCGG
Source organism: Betaproteobacteria bacterium UBA1934 (assembly GCA_002337055.1). Taxonomy (GTDB): domain Bacteria; phylum Pseudomonadota; class Gammaproteobacteria; order Burkholderiales; family Rhodocyclaceae; genus UBA1934. The sequence goes on from DDFG01000005.1 coordinate 603,310, forward strand.
CTTACGGCAATGTAGCGCATGTCGTGATCAAACATGGCAATGGCTGCAGGGGCTTGCTCGACAAACACCCTTAATAAGTCCAACTGGGAAGTCAGCAGGCTGGTATGGCGCTGCCAGAGTCGTTCGATCAGAATAAAAAGCAGTATCGAGGTGAACAAAACAAACCCCAATCCCTTGAGCTTGCTCGCCGACTCTGCTTTCAATACTTCGCCGAACATCGCAAATAACACTGTGTCAGATGCCAGTATCCAGAAGGCCCCGAAGATGGCATAAACGAGTGCCACGAAAAGCGCACTGCGTTGCTGGCGCTGGGCGAGATAGCGAGGAATCATGCTGGTGATACAAATCCAATCTATGGAGAGTACAGGTTAGTACTAACAGCATTTGATGCCAAGCGATTCTGGCCAGGGAGGGGAATCACCGCAAATGAAAATGTCATTGAGTGGGTCGGCTGGTTATTGAGTCGTGCAACCTGTTAAAAGTCCTATGATCCCATTGAGCGAAAGTCCGCTCATGGCCGGATGCTGCCGCGTGGGAAGCGATAACAGCGCGGACGGCGTTTATCTATAGCCAATAAAACGGGACAATTTCGACGGGTTTTGGCGAGCATTGGAGATCCCCAATTATTCATCTTTAAAGATCAAAATGCACTTTTGATCCGTTGGCTGAGAGTTCGAGTCTCGCACCACCTAACAGAATCATTGAAAGCGTCCGGCTAAGCCCGAGCGTTTTCATTTTTGGAGCCCCTTCACCAAGTGACTCAGTTTTCGGTCAGCGGCAGAAATGGTTCATCCGTCAGTGCCCCTTGGGCGCCATTTCGCGCCAGATTGTGCGCAATCGCATTGTTGGCGGTCTGCGCGGTGTGACACCACTCGGGTGCCACTAAGCTCGGCGCCCGGGCGCTCGCGGCCACGCGATGAAAGACCACGGGCGCGGGTGTGAGCCGCACAATGTCGGCGGCTACTGTTACATAATCCTGAAACGAGGGCAGCGCCACCGCATTGCGCGCATACGCTTTCGCCAGGTGGCTGCCGCGCACAATCATCAACGGATGCAGCTTGAGCCCGCGTACGCCGGTCGCCAGCGTCCGTTCCACGGTCACCAGGCTTTGCTCTGCTGTTTCGCCCGGCAGGCCGACTATTAGATGCGCACATACAGGCACATCCCGGGCATTTGCTCGGCGGAGCGTGTCAGCGAACTCGGAAAATCCGTGCCCGCGATTTACCCGCCGCAAGGTCTCGTCGAAAGCGCTTTGCAATCCGAGTTCCAGCCATACCTCGGCACCGTTCTGCCGATAACCGGCAAGCAAGTCGAGTACGGCATCCGGAACACAATCGGGACGGGTCCCCACGCACAGCCCGACCACGTTCCGCGATGACAATGCCTGCTCGTACATCGCGCGCAGCCGATCAAGCTCGGCATAGGTATTTGTGTAAGACTGAAAATAGGCGAGGTAGAGGCGTGCCCGCTGTATTCGCTCGCCACCCGAAAGTAGCTGATCCGCCAAAGGGGAATCGTTTTCCTCACTGAAAGCGCCAACATGGCAAAAGTGGCAACCACCACGTCCGATCGTGCCATCCCGGTTCGGGCACGTGAAGCCGGCATGCAGGGGCAATTTGTGCACCCTCTCACCAAACCGACGGCGCAAATGTAGCCCCAACGTGTGAACATAACGATCCAGTTGCACCAATTCACCTGCCAAACGGGCTTTACAGACCAAGGGAGTCGCATTATACTGCGCCCTCTCTTGGCGAGTCGTCCGTCGGCTTTCCAATGGGTCGTTAGCTCAGTTGGTAGAGCAGCGGACTCTTAATCCGTAGGTCGAGTGTTCGAGTCACTCACGACCCACCAGAAAAACAAGCACTTAGCCCGTTTCTAAACGGGCTTTTTGCTTTTTAGCCGTTTCTTGCTGCATTTTTGCTGCATTCTCGTTGAGTTGTTCAAGGCATCGCTATACTCAAATTTAGGAGTAGGTGATGGTCAGTATTAGCAAACGTGGCGACTATCAGTTTCAAGCAATCATCCGTCGAAAAGGTTATCCGTCTCAAACCAAAACCTTCGAGCCCAGAAGAGAAGCAGAAAGATGGGCCAGAGAAATCGAAACCCATATGGACACGGGTTACTATCGTGACCGCCGTGAAATCGAAAACACGACGCTCAGCCAAGGGCTCCAGAAATACCTGGAACTCATCAGCTCCAAAAAACGCGGTTTCGTTGCGGAGCGCAATCGGATTCGACAGTTCCAGCGACATTCATTAGCCAACAGAGCTCTGGCAGATTTGCAGGCAAGAGACTTCGTGGCTTATAGAGACGAGCGACTAGGAGCAAGTCGGCGCAAACGCTGTTCGGCTCGAACTGGCATTGCTATCGCATTTTTACACCATTGCTATCAAAGAATGGTCCATGCCGCTTGCGCATGAGCTAAAGAACGTTCGCAAACCACAACCCGGAGATGGCCGTGAGCGGCGGCTTCAAGGCGATGAAGAAGACCGGTTGCGACGTGCCATTTGGCGCCCAAAAGCTATGGGAAGCAAGATATGGCTGGAGGCTTGCGTCAATTTAACCCACTGCAGAAGGACTCCCCAATATCCTTGTGGGATTGGTCTTACAGAGAACGATCCCCGTGATACATCCCCTAGTCGACGGCCGGAAGCATGCTTTGGAGCGAACAAACTCGTCAAATATTCAGTTCGCCCCCCTTGCCGTCCAACCAGGCCTCGTAGCCGCCGAGCAGCGGACGTACCGACTGGTAGCCAGCATCAAGCAAACGGCTGGCCGCCTGGATGGCACCGGCGTCTTCCGGACAATTGCACAAGGTGACGATTGGCTGATTTCTTGGCCAGGCACCAACGGCATCAAGCAGTCGGTCATGCTCGGCCGGCACGGCGCCAGGGATCGGACCGGTTTCGGCGACCATGCTGGGGCCGCGCAGGTCGAGCACCAGCGGTGGCTGGTCAGTTTTCAGCATGGAAAGCAGTTCGCCGATGGTGATATGGGGTATGGCCGCCAAGCGGCGGAAGCGGTATTTTTGCCACAGTTTCCAGCCCAGCCAGAGAGCGACGACGCCCGCCATGACGATAAGTGCACTGCCAATATTGTGGTCCAGGGCGGCGATCACTGCTTGCACTTCGCTGCGCAGCAACCAACCAACTGCTAACGCCAAGCCGGCCCACAGTGCAGCGCCGGCCGCAGAGGCCAGAAGAAAGCCAGACATGCTCATGCGCAGCGCCCCAGCAATGGGCGGCGCCACTGTGGAAAAACCTGGAACGAACTTAGCGACGACCAGCGAGCTCAGGCCCCAGCGCACGAAGCGCGACTCGGTTTGGCTGACACAGGAGGCCGGGTTAATCGACAGCCAGCACAGCCCTGCCAACACGCGATAGCCGAACATCCGCCCGGCCAGATACCACACTGCATCGGCCATCACAGAAGCAACGATGGCGGCACCGAACATTGACGCCAACTGTCCGTAGGAAAGCGCCAAGCTTCCGGCCAGCAACAGCGTGGGCACCGCCGGCACCGGCAGGCCGGCCTGCTGGGCCAAGACGTTGAGGAAGACCACCCAGAAGGCGTCACGATGGAGGGATTCGGCTATCTGGGCGAGGTCCATGGCGGCAGTCGCTATCAACAGGTAACTTGATTGGGCGGATACCAAGTATGCCCCAGGCTCTCCCCGTTAGTTAACAAAGATGCACAGCCTTGGCCTCGAACTTGCTGGCATTGTAGTCGCGTTTTGCCTGCTCGATCTCTGCACTGGTGTTCATCACCCAGGGGCCGCACTGGGCGATAGGTTTGCCGAGAGCTTGCCGACGACGATCAGGACCAAGGCATCCTCGGCGGTAGTCGGTTCGACAGCTTGAAGTGCTAAGGGACAAGACAGATCCTAAGCTCAGACTTGTCCCGGTGACTTGTCGGCCGGAGTCCACGAAATCCTGTTTGTTGATGATTTTCTTATATTTGCTTTGCTGACGTTACAACGGCCCCCGTGACCTGCCCCCCATAGTCCGTACCGAGGTTTAGTAGAGAAGTCCGTCAAAGTATGGAGAATGCCGGGCATGAGAAAGAGCAGATACAGCGATGAAAATATCATTGGCTATTTGAAACAACCGAAGCGGGGCTGCCGATCAAGGAATTCTGCCGACAATGCGGCTTCTCTGATGCGGCATTTTATTATTTTCAAGTGGCGGGCCAGATTCGTCGCGTTGTTCAGTTAGCCCGATCCAATCCTTGATCCGCTATTGAAGCCGGATCGCCGAGCGCTTCCAGATGGGTGGTGACGTTTGCGGTGGGCAGCAGTGTGCGGATGTCGTTCTCGATCCTCTCCAACCATTCGTGCCCGCTTTGAACAGTCCACTGCCCCGGCACCAGGATATGCACGGTTACAAAAATTCGGCGGCCCGCCTGGCGGGTGCGCAATGCGTGGAAATCGAGGCCTTGCTCGCGATATCTGGCAAGAACTGCTTCGATCTGCCCGCGCTGCTCGAGCGGCACGGAAGCGTCCATCAAACCATCCGCTGAGCGCCGCATCAACTTCCAGCCTGTCCATACGATATTGACAGCGACGATGAGCGCGATGACGGGGTCGAGCCAAAGCCACCCGGTCAGCCAGACGAGCGCGACGCCACCGATAACCCCGACCGAGGTCCAGACGTCAGTCATCAGGTGATGGGCGTCTGCTTCCAGCACAATCGAACCGTGGCGTTGCCCCACCGTCAGCAATACGCGCGCGGTGGCAAAATTGAGGAGGGAGGCGACCATCGAGACCCCGAGGCCGAAGCCGATCGCTTCCAAAGGTGCCGGGTTGAACAGGCGATCCAGCGCCGCATAGCCGATACTGAGCGCCGCCAGCAGAATCAGAAACCCCTCGAAGGCGCTGGAAAAATATTCGGCCTTGCCGTGCCCGTGGGCATGATTGTCATCGGCGGGAATTTCGGCCACCGTCAGCATCGCCAGCGCCATCAAGGCGCCAGCCAGATTGACGAACGATTCGATGGCGTCGGAAAGCAAACCGACCGATCCGGTCAGTTTCCAGGCCACGCCTTTCAGAATAATGGTGGCAATGGCCGTGGCGATGGACAGCCAGACATAACGCGTGAGTGAGGATTTCATGGCTCTGACCGGCGAGTGTTCGGTAATCTGACTTCCACGCGGAGGCCAGGTTGAAGATTGGAAAAATGCAATGTCCCGCCGTGCAACTCGGCGACTCGCCGCACGATCGACAGGCCGAGCCCGCTCCCGCCCTCCGTTTCGCGATTGCGGGGCGTCTCCGGGCTACGCCAGAAGCGCTCGCCGAGCGAAGCTAGTTGTGTTTCGGCAACGCCCGGCCCGTCGTCGTCGACCACCAATGTAAGCGTGTGCTCGGTTTCTAGCAGGCCCACCGACACGCGGCCTCCGCTCCCGCAATAACGAATGGCGTTGTCGATCAGATTGCGGACCAACACGGCCAACCAGGCCGGATTCCCCGGGATACGCAGCTCGGCGCCTGCGCGCAACTCGATGTCGACATTTTTCGCCAGAGCTTGGGGGGCGTGTTGCGCCAGTGCATCGCGTGCCACCTCGGCCAGATTGACGTCTTCGAAGCCCCTTTCCGAAGCTTCATCGACGCGTGCCAGTTGCAGTAACTGATCGACCAGGTGCGCAAGACGATCGCAGCCCACCATCACTTTCGCCAGCGCCTCCTCGCGCCGGACGTCGTCGCCGGCACCGAGCGCGACTTGCGCCTGCGCCCGCAAGGCCGCCAGAGGCGTCCGCAATTCATGCGCAGCGTCCGCCGTAAAGCGACGTTCCTGTTCCACCGAGGCGGCAACGCGGCCAAACAGCGCGTTGAGGCGGTCAACCAGTGGCACGACTTCGTCGGGAAGGGGTCGCCCGTCCAGCGGCGACAGATTGCCGGGCGACCGCTGTTCGACATCACGGGCCAGACGCTGCAGCGGACGCAGCCCTTTGCCGACCGTGAGCCAGATCAGCAAGGCCAGGGCGGGCATGGTAACGAGCAGGGGAGCGAGCAAGCCGCCGGCCAGCGAATGCACGACTTCGTCGCGCGCCGTGGTCTTTTCGCCAACCTGAATGAGCATCCCTTTCTCAGGATCGCGCACCGAAAACACGCGCCACGCCTCACCACCAAACCGGGTCACCGAAAAACCTTCGGTCGTTGCACTGAACTGTTCGGCTGGGGCGTTGGCGGAGTGCAACCCGAGTTGCCCGTTTTTCCAGATCTGAAAAGCCACCCGGCGCCCATAGCGGTGCAGATCGGGGGCGTGATCCTCGGCGACCGCTTCGTCATGATCGTTCTCTCTCTGGGCGAGCAGCAATGACGCCACCTGGACCAGATGGGCGTCAAACAACTCCGTGGCTTCGTGCCGTGCCTTGATCCAGGTGGCGGCAGTGGCGATCACCCACAGCGTGGCGACAGCCGAGATCGAGAGAATGACGATATGTAGTCGCAGAGAATGCGTTCGCACGGATCAGTCCTTACGGAACATGTAACCGACACCGCGGATGGTCACGATACAGTCCCTTCCCAGCTTTCTGCGCAGGTGGTGAATGTAGACCTCGACCGTGTTGCTGCCGGTTTCATCGTTCCAGTTGTAGAGTTGCTGCTCAAGCTGTGCGCGCGACAGCACGCGCCCCTTGTTCAGCATCATGGTTTCGAGGAGCGAGAATTCCTTGGCGGCCAGATCCACTGCGCTGCCGTCAACGGTCACGCTGCGTGCCGCCGGATCGAGACAGATGTCGCCCACTTCGACGACCGGGGCCGCCTGCCCTTCCGCCCGGCGGATCAGGGCCCGCAGGCGCGCCGCCAGTTCTCCCATGTCGAACGGTTTGAGCAGGTAGTCATCGGCCCCCTGGTCGAGGCCGCCGATGCGATCCTCGACCCGGTCGCGTGCAGTCAGGATCAGGACCGGCAGGCCATTGCCCCGCTGACGCAGTTCCTTCAGGACGCTTAAGCCGTCGCGCCTCGGCAACCCCAGATCCAGCACCACGGCAGCGTACTCTTCCGCGCCGCTGCCGGTCAGTACTTGCGCCGCAACGACGCCGTCCCGCACCCAATCAACGGCGAAGCCGCACTGGGCCAGGCCCGCTTCAATCGCGTCGCCCAACAATCCGTCATCTTCCACGACCAGTATGCGCATGCCAGCCCGTTCAATCAGTCATCGTCATCATGGTGCCGTGACTTGTCTTTGCGATGTTCGGCGACGCTTCCCGTATCCGGCGTCCAGATGGCCGGATCGAGTGCCCAATAGCCGAGAACTGCCACCAATACCACCCCGGCAATTGCCGCTTTCGACTGGGTGATGCCTGCGGCAACTTCTCCCCTTTTTGTTCCCGTCACCATGGCAGCCGCGAGATTCTCGCGATGCAGAAAGCTGCTCACAACAACACCGACCAGATGCACAACCACAAGCAGCAGCATGAAATTTGCTGCGCCCTCATGCAATTCTTCCAACCAACGCCCGCCCAGTTCACGATAGTGCAGATAGCCGCTGGTCGCAGTCGCGACACCCAGTATCAGCATCAGAAATATGACTATCGCACCCGCCGGATTGTGTCCGAAATAATGCTTGGGCGACGAGGTCAATAAAGACTTGAGGTAAGCAAGGGTTTCGCCGGGGCCGAATAGAAAAGAATGGAAGCGAGCATACCGAGTACCGACCAATCCCCAAACGACGCGGAACCCAATCAGACCCGCCAGGGTGTAGCCGAACGTGATATGCAGCGCACGGTACGACTCGGCTTCGCCGGTCAGATAAGCGCCGACAAAGGCAGCCGCGAGAAGCCAATGGAAAACACGAGTCGGCAAATCCCATACCCGGACTCGCCCGGACGCGGAGGTCGTCGAGGGCTCTATAACTATTGGATTTGATTGATCAGCACACATATGGACTCTCCGTATCTCAGAACCGGTATCGAAGTTAGGTACCGGAGATTAATTATTGGAGAGTCATGTTAGTTGGCCAGCCTTAAGCCAGCATTAACTAACAAATCGTTGAACAGATTGTCTGCGCGCTATCGCGCGAATTCCGATGGCAACTGTTATATACCACTTATCCTTCCCTTGAAACTTTCCGGTTCAAGCGCGTGGCGGGCAAGGAGTTTGTAGAATTCGGTGCGGTTTCGACGGGCGATCCGGGCGGCTTGAGAAACATTGCCACAGGTGGCGTTCAACAAGCGCACCAGATAGTCCCGCTCAAATTCGCGGCGCGCCTCTTCGAGCGCCTGCATTTCATCAAGATTCGCTTCACGCAGCAACTCTCGGCATGTGTCGTATGGCACCACCGCACTGATGGCACCCTGGTGGGCGCGACTCACGACATTGCGCAATTCGCGGACGTTGCCAGGCCAGTCGGCTTCGCAAAGCAAGGCCATGGCGCTGGGGGCGAAACTGCGCACAGGCGGCGACAGTCCTGCGAGAAAGTGTGCCACCAGCAACGGAATGTCGTCGCGACGTTCGGCCAGGGGTGGCATTTCGATGACGGTGTTAGCCAGCTTGTAATAGAGCTCGCCCGAAAACCCTCCTTCTTCGACCAGTTGCGCCAGAGGTCGTGCGCTGGCCACGATGAGCTTGATCCTGCTGTTGGTGATTGGCCGACTGGTGAGCAAACGCTTGAGCGGATCGTGCTCGGGCAAGACGAAGTTGAGCGCTACCTGTAGCCGGGACGGCAGACGATCGATCTGACGGATCAGCAGTGTGGCACGGTTGTTCCAGTCTATCGAGGAGAAAGGATTGCCGCCGGCATCGGCGATCTGCTCTCCGTCGAGCACATACAGCGGGCCGGCACTCGCACGGGCAGCATGAATGGCGCAGGCCAGTGTAGTTTTGCCGGCACCCACCGGACCTGCCAGCAGCACGGGCGTGTCGCTGTCTGCGGCTTGTTTCGCCTGGCGGAGCAATTCCCTCGTCGTCGGGCTGGCGGAGGCGACAAAGCCGTGCCAGTTCGCACTTTCCCCAGGGGTGACCGGTGGCGAGACGGCGAGGGCGTCTCGCACGCGAGCGAGCAGTTCGCCGCCGTCGAAGGGCTTAGTCATGAAACCGAAGACGCCGCGCTGGATCGCAGCAACGGCATCGGGAATGTTGCCATGCGCGGTGAGCAGGATGACCGGCAGCGACGGCGCCGCGGCATGCAGTCGAGCGAATAGCGCGTGTCCATCCATTCCTTCCATACGGATGTCGCTGATAACCAGGTCGGGGCGGAAGGCGTTGAACGCCTGCCAGGCTTCGCCGCCGGAAGCAGCTTGGTTAACGGAGTAGCCGGCACTGGAGAGGCGCAGATTGAGGAGGCGCAGCAGATCGGGATCATCATCGACGATCAGGATGGATCTGGCGATCGACGGCGGCATGGGGTTCAACTCTCCTTCAACGGCAAACGCAGGCGGAACAGAGCGCCGCGCGGCGGGGCTGTGGCCAGCCACAATTCGCCTCCGAGAGCGCGGGCGTATTCGCGCGCGATCGGCAGTCCCAGCCCAATACCGCCGACACCCTTACTGCTGGCACTGCGGAAGAAAGGCTCAAATATCGTTTCGGCCTCCGCGTCGGCGACGCCTGGGCCCTCATCCTGGACATCGATCAGGGCGAAATAGCCATGTCTGACGAGCCGGATGGTGATCTTGCCGCCCGGCGGCGAGTACTTGATGGCGTTGGCGACCAGATTGTTGAGGATGGTCAGTAGCTCTTCCTGTCCAGCCTCGACCGCGAGCGCCTCAGCTTGCACCTCGATGACGAGTTGCTTGTCGCGTGTACCCAGCCGATGGGTGACCAGTACCTGTTCGAGCGCCGTGTCAATTTGCAAGGTCTCGAGCTTCATGTGGGCGCTGGCGTACCCAGCCCGCTGCAACTGGAGTAATGCCTCGATCAGGCGCTCAAGGCGCAGCGCGTTGTTGCGCATGATGGCGACGACATCGGCCTGTTCGGCATTGATCGGGCCAAGCCCGCCCTCGCCGAGTAGCGCCGCGCCTTCGCGCAGGACAGCGAGCGGCGTTTTCAACTCGTGCGAGGCATGGCGCAACAGGCGCGTGCGTTCGCGTTCGAGTTGCAGCAGACGCTGGCGCAGCCAGTCGAGCCGGCGCCCTAGCCATTGCATGTCGCGTGTTCCGCCCAGTCGGATCGGGCGTTCCAGTTCGCCCACTCCGAGACGGCGTACGGCTCGCTCGAAGGCGGCGAGCAGGCGGCCGATCATGCGCTGCGCCAGCGCGATTATCAACAGCGTCGAGAGCGTCGCAGAGAGCAGAGCGGAGAGCAGACGCCGGCGAACGGTGCTTTCCGATTCGGCGAAACCGTTGCGGGTCTGTTCGACCAATTTCTGGCTGCCAGCAAAAACAGCGGGCAGACCGCCTTGCAGTTCAGGCAACACAGCGAGCAGCGGGGCTGTCGTGCGCTCGCGCATGGCCTGCTGGAAGGCGGCTTCCTCGCGCGCCAGAAACCGGTTCGTGGCGGCAACTAGACTGGCGTCGTCCGCCGCCAAACTCTGAAATTCGGCGCTGGTACGGTGCCAGTGAGTTCTTTCCTCGCGGTAGTGAGCGAGACCGATGGCCAGGTCGTTCGGTTCGGTGCGTTTCAGCACCGAATCCATGTGTTCGAGATTGTCGCTCAGTTCCCATTTGAGCCGCTCGGCGGCCGCAGTGCGGTCGAGCGCAGCTTGGAATTGCGCCGACAAGGCGTTGAGACTGAACAGGACGTAGCCGATGGCAACCAGCAGCGGCAGCAGAGCCAAACCATAGCCAATCAGAATCAGGCGCGGAAACGAACGCGGGTACCAGTTCATGCGCAGCATCTTAGAAAAATCGCAGCCTATGGACGCGGGTGTCGGGCGTTGACGACAGTAGTCAAGAATATCAGTAAATCACAACATTCCGCTGGCGATCCCAATTTGGGTCTTCCAACTGGGCCGGCCGCGACGGCCAGGAGGTCGGCGGCGTCGGTGAGGTGATGCAACACTAGGAGAAACTTGATGAGAGCACTGATCGGATTAGGCTTGTTGGCGTGTCTGGCCGGTGGAGAGGCATTGGCCCAGGCTGGCGCACCACCGGGAGGTCGCCTGCTGGCATCCAACTGCTTTCAATGCCACGGCACAGACGGCAAGGCGGTTTCGGGTTTTGAAAAACTGAGTGGCAAATCGCCAGGCGAAATCTACAAGGATCTGCAAGAAATGCGCGGCAAGGCGCTGCCGGAAGGCATCATGGGCGTGCATGCCAAGGCCTATACCGACCAGCAACTGCTGGCGATCGACCGTTATTTGACCAGCAGGGTGAAACCATGAAGCGCAGACATTTTCTCGGGTTGATTGGGGCCGGCAGCCTCGGCATGTTGCCTTTTGCAGAAGCGTGGGCCGACGGCCTGCCGAGCAGCCTGCTGGGCGCCAATCCGCTATGGATTCCGACCAATCCGCCGCGCAATACGGTACCGACCAATGTTGGTGCGCGCGGTCGCGTGGTAGTGGTCGGTGGCGGCATGGCCGGTGCCACCGTGGCCAAATACCTGCGTTTGTGGGGTGGGGTTGATCTGCAGGTGACGCTGGTCGAACGCGAAGCCACCTACGTCTCCAACATTATGAGCAATCTGGTGTTGAACAAGGTGCTCGACATGGGCAGCCTATCGTTCAACTGGAATCGTCTGGTCGCCAATTATGGAGTTCGCCTAGTGCGTGGCGAGGTCCTTGGCATCGATTCGGTTGGCAAGCAGGTCATGCTCGCGGGCGGAGCGCGCTTGCCCTACGATCGCCTGGTGATCGCACCGGGAATCGAGTTCGACACGGTGCCGGGGCTGGAAACCGACGCTGCGCGAGCGCTAGTTCCGCATGCATGGAAGGCGGGTGCGCAAACAACAGCGCTGCGCGACCGCATCACAGCGATGCGGGCCGGCGGAGTATTCGTCATGAGCATTCCCAAAGCGCCCTACCGATGCCCACCTGGGCCCTACGAACGAGCCTGCGTCGTTGCCGATTACCTGAAGCGAACGAAACCAGGCAGTAAAGTAATCGTTCTCGATGAAAATGCGGGAATCATCGCCGAGAAAGAGAATTTCTCCTTCGCTTTCAACTTCACCCATTCAGGAGTAATCGACTATCGGCCATCGACGACGGTGGTGTCAGTAGACGCTCCTCGCGGAAGAATCTACACGTCGAACGGCACCGTTGATGGAGACGTACTCAACGTCATTCCCAATCAGCGTGCCGGAGCCTTGCTTACCGGAACGGGTCTTCTCAACGTTGGCAACCGCTGGGCCGGAGTCGATGTGCTGACTTATGAATCGACGGCGATCCCAAGCGTCCATATTCTCGGAGATTCGGCTGCAACGACACAGCCAAAGGCCGGGCATATCGCCAACCAAGAAGCCAAGGTCTGCGCAGACGCGATTGTTCGTACTTTTCTCGGAATGCCGCCTGATCAGGCACCGGTGACCAATTCAGCGTGCTACTCGCCAGTCACCGCTTCGACGGCATCGTGGCTGACAGCTGTCTACAACTACGACTCCGCAACGCGGACGATGAAAGTAGTGGCCAATATGCCGGCTGAAGCGAAAGGGGCGACGACCGAAAACATGATGCAGATGCGGCAATGGTTTTCAAACCTGATGACCGACAGCTTCGCTTGATAACAGCAAGGAGGGTGGACATCTACCACCTTCCTTGCGGGACAGAGCGTGTGGGAAGCGAATTACCTTATGCTGCGGTGTAGCGATCCTGTGCGCGTTATCCAATCGATCAATTCGTTTGATGCACCGCTTTGACATCTTGTTTATCGACCTCGTCGACCTCCGGCCACACAACTGGGTGGACCTCCAACAAGCAATATCTCGAATCCGATTTGATTTTTCGACAGCTTCTCCACGACGCCGAGCGATTTGCTCTGCTTTGGTGGGCCGCCCCCAGCGGCGAGGCGGCGACGCCAGGTTGTTGATGACGGCGATAGGATCGGAATCGCAAGCTTCATATTGCTGATTCAACCAATTTTCGACATCACGCTGCCGAAAACGTATGCGATTGCCGAGCTTCAGGCACGCGTGTAGCGACCCGCCAGAACTGTGGCGGTTGTCTATGGTTTGCAGGGCGAGTCTAGTCATTTCGGACAGATCGCGAGGCGTCAAAAGGCGTTCCATGGTGTTATCTCATACTTGCCGGAACATCCCGGCAAGCAGTATAGGCACGGACGAAAACAGTCCTTCTGAACACGGTGTGGCCTCGAGAGGACCATCCTCCAGACGGCACACTCACTACACAGACGTCCTTAACCAGCTACTATTGGCTATAGTGATGCTGTAGTTTTGCTGCAATGGGTGCAGCAAATAGCGGGAGTTGCCAGTAGATAGCAGTAACCTAACGGGTTGTTTTTCTTAGAGTCTGTTCCACAAGCTCTTGATTATTAAGCAGTCTTAATTGGACTCTTAATCCGCAGGTCGAGTGTTCGAGTCACTCACGACCCACCCGCAAATTCAAAGGCCTGCGTTTAGGCACCGATCTTTTCTGCTTTTGACCGCGACAACATTCGAAACGTTTGACCCTGTTTCCACATCGCCCCCTCTATCCCCCTCTCCATTACCGCTTGCCCATCTAAATAGTGTTGTACTGTTCGCTCGAACAGTGTATAACTGTACATATTTACAGATATTCGATGCTGTCCCGAACGGATAATGTGCGGGCGGCGCGTTGTTTTGACGGGTGGCCCTTGTGCCATAATTCTGCCGTGATTTCCGAGGTATTCAATATGGATGACAACAAGGCCAAGGCGCTCGCTGCCGCGCTGGCACAGATCGAAAAGCAGTTTGGCAAAGGCTCCATCATGAAAATGGGGGATGGCGAGGTGGAACAGGTTCAGGTGGTTTCCACCGGATCGCTGGGTCTTGACCTCGCCCTAGGCGTCGGCGGGTTGCCGCGCGGGCGAGTGGTTGAAATCTACGGCCCTGAATCTTCCGGTAAAACGACACTCTGTTTACAAGTCATCGCCGAGATGCAGAAACTTGGCGGAACCGCCGCCTTTATCGACGCCGAACACGCTCTGGACCCGACATACGCGCAAAAGCTCGGCGTTCGGGTTGGCGACCTCCTCATCTCCCAACCGGACAATGGCGAACAGGCACTGGAAATTGCCGACATGCTGGTCCGCTCCGGCTCGGTCGATATCATCGTTATTGACTCCGTGGCAGCACTCACACCCAAGGCTGAAATCGAGGGTGAAATGGGCGATTCCATGATGGGCCTGCATGCTCGCTTGATGAGCCAAGCGCTTCGCAAACTCACCGCCAACATCAAAAAGACCAATACACTGGTCATCTTCATCAACCAGATCCGCATGAAGATCGGCGTCATGTTCGGCAATCCCGAAACGACCACCGGAGGCAATGCCCTCAAGTTTTATGCCTCTGTCCGCCTCGACATCCGGCGCATCGGTGGCATCAAGAAGGGCGACGAAGTCATTGGTAACGAAACGCGGGTCAAGGTCGTCAAGAACAAGGTGTCGCCCCCCTTCAGGGAAGCTGTGTTCGACATCCTGTACGGTGAGGGCATTTCGCGCGAGGGTGAAGTCATCGAACTGGGCGTCAACCACAAGATCGTCGACAAGTCGGGGGCATGGTATGCCTACAAGGGCGACAAAATCGGCCAGGGCAAGGATAATGCACGCGAGTTTCTGAAATCGCATCCGGACATCGCGCGAGAAATCGAAGGTCGGATTCGTGAAGCTGTTGGCGTCGCCGCCTTGCCTACCCCAACGCCAGCGGACAATGCCTGATCTGCGCGCGCGTGCGTTGGCGCTACTTGCCCGCCGCGAGCACACCCGAGCCGAGTTGCAGCGCAAGCTCGCCGGCCTAGCGGATGCCGATGACGACCTCGCGCGCTTACTGGATGAACTTGAAAGCGAGCGCCTGCTGAGCGATGCACGGTACGCGGCGCAGCGCGTCGCGCACCGCGCGTCGCGCCTGGGTGATACGCGGTTGCGGCAGGAGCTCAAGGGCGCCGGCGTGGCAGAAACCGCCATTGTCAACGCTCTGACGGAAAGCGGAGACGAACATGCGCGCTGCCGCGAAGTCTGGAAAAAAAAATTTGGCGAAATGCCCATTGACGTTAATGAACGGCACCGACAGATGAGATTTTTGCAGTATCGCGGCTTTTCAACAGAGAGCATTCGCAAGGTACTGGGAGGGAGCGAGGAATGAGCGACAAGGCGGCACGCCTATCGGCCCACAACCTGAAGAAGCGTTACAAGGCGCGCACCGTCGTGCAAGACGTTTCATTCACTGTCGAAAGCGGCGAGGTCGTAGGATTGCTGGGTCCCAACGGCGCCGGCAAGACCACCTGTTTCTACATGATTGTTGGCTTGGTCGCCGCCGACGGTGGAGAAGTCTATATTGAAGACCGCAAATTGACTCATCTGGCCATGCACGCGCGCGCCAAACTCGGTTTGTCATACCTCCCTCAGGAAGCCTCTGTCTTCCGCAAGATGGACGTGTCGGAGAACATTCAGGCCGTGCTGGAATTGCAAAACCTTCCCGAGGCGGAAGTCACGACACGCCTGGAGAGTTTGCTCGACGAGCTGGCGATCGGTCATGTGCGAAACATCAATGCCGCCGCACTTTCCGGCGGCGAGCGCCGGCGGGTCGAAATCGCCCGTGCGCTGGCAACCAATCCGCGTTTTATCCTGCTGGACGAGCCCTTTGCAGGCGTTGACCCCATTGCCGTGCTCGAAATTCAGAAGATTGTGCGCTTTCTCCGCGAGCGCAACATCGGCGTACTGATCACCGACCACAATGTGCGCGAAACCCTAGGCATCTGCGACCGCGCATACATCATCAATGAAGGCCATGTGCTGGCCTCCGGCCATCCGCAGGACATCGTCGCCAACGAGAGCGTGCGACGCGTTTACTTGGGTGAACATTTCAAGTTGTAGGTCCCGTTCCCTCTTGCCCGGCGGGTACTTGTATGCCGGCAGCAGGCAAAGACCGGCCAGATCGTGTCTCCGGTAAGCTCTTCGCGGCGCTCTCGGGCAAACGCCACGCTACCCATCCACCCCAGCAACTCTCGCTGAGACAGAAACTGAGCTAGGCATAGCTTTCGCTTTGCCTCTGGCGGATAATAAAACCATGAAACCCGCTCTCCAGCTTAAGCTCTCCCAACATCTCGCGCTGACGCCGCAGTTGCAGCAATCCATCAAGTTGCTGCAACTGTCGACTGTCGAGATGCAGCAGGAAATCGAGCGCTATCTGCTGGAAAACCCCTTGCTCGAGCGCGATGACGATGATCGTAGCTCTGGCGGAACGGTCGGTGGCACGAATGAAGCGGCTACCGATCACGAAGCGACAGTGGGCTCGGAAGAACGCTCCGAAGCGCCGGAAGTACCCTCCTACGCCGACGATGACCGTTGGGAGGCCGATCCCGGCACCTTTACCGGCAGCGCCCGCGACGAGGATGACGACACCGACCCGCAGGATATTCACGGCGCCGCCACCTCCCTGCGCGACCACTTGTGCTGGCAGCTTGCGATGACGCCGATGACGGAACGCGACCGCAGTCTGGTGCGGTTCCTGATTGACGCTCTCGACGACGATGGCTATCTAGCAACACCGCTGACAGAACTACTGGAAACGCTGCCGGAAGAAATCGGAATCGAGCTGGAAGAGTTGGACATCGCATTAAAGCATATCCAGAATTTCGATCCCACCGGTGTCGGCGCGCGTCACCCCGCAGAATGCTTGCGTCTGCAACTGCACCCCAAACCCGCGTGCGAGGCGCGCGATCTGGCGCTGCAAATCGTCGACAAGCATCTGGAACTGCTCGCCAACCGCGACTTTGCCCGCATCAAACGCCTTTGCGGCTGCACAGACGACACACTGAGAGCTGCCCACTCCCTGATCACCAGTCTCGACCCTCGACCCGGCGCGCAATTCGCCCCTATTGAAACGCGCTATGTCATTCCTGATGTCATCGTCAAAAAGTTGCGCAACAAATGGACCGCATACATTAACCCGGACGCCTATCCGAGACTACGCATCAATCGACTCTACGCAGATATCCTGTCGCGCCAGCGCCGTGGTGAAAGCAATCTTTCCGGGCAACTGCAGGAGGCGCGCTGGCTGATCAAGAACGTGCAGCAAAGGTTTGACACTATCCTGCGGGTCTCTCAAACCATCGTGGACAGGCAGCGCCAGTTCTTCGAACATGGCGAAGTCGCGATGCGACCGCTGGTGTTGCGCGAAATCGCCGACATTCTGGGTTTGCATGAATCAACCATTTCCCGCGTAACCAGTCAGAAGTTCATGGCCACGCCGCGCGGCATCTTCGAATTGAAATACTTCTTTGGCAGCCATGTGGCCACCGACACCGGTGGCGCCTGTTCCGCCACCGCCATTCGGGCTCTGATCAAGCAATTGATCGGCGCCGAGGATGCAAAGAAACCCTTGTCGGATAGCCAAATATCCGAAATACTAGGCCAGCAGGGAATCGTGGTTGCCCGCCGCACAGTTGCAAAATACCGTGAGGCACTCAATATTCTGCCGGTCAACCAACGCAAGTCCCTGTAGTTGAAACAGAGAGGAGAAACCATGAACCTGCAAATCAGCGGTCACCACATCGAAGTCACGCCGGCACTGCGCACCTACGTCGAAAACAAGCTGGATCCGGTGGTTCGCCATTTTGACCGGGTGACCGGCATCAACGTCATCCTGTCCGTGGAAAAGCTGAAGCAGAAGGCCGAAGTCACGCTGCATGTTCCCGGCAAAGACATTTACGTTGAAGAGGAGGGTGACGACCTTTACGCGGCCATCGATGCGATGTTTGACAAACTCGACCGGCAAGTCCAGAAATACAAACAAAAAGTACAGGATCACCATCGTGGCGAGAAAGCCACACATCACATGGGCGAGTAAGCTCACTCGGGGCTGCGCGGGAAGCGCAGCCCTTTTCATGTCATGAATCTGATTGCCAAACTCCTGCCGGAACAACACGTCCTGCTCGATCTCGACGCGGGCAGCAAGAAACGTGCGTTTGAACAGGCAGGCCTGATTTTCGAGAACACGCTGGGCATTGCCCGTTCCATGGTTTTCGACAGCCTGTTCGCGCGCGAAAGGCTGGGGTCGACCGGGCTTGGCCAAGGGATTGCCATTCCACACGGCCGCATCAAGGGATTGAGAAGCGCCTCTGGTGCACTGCTGCGCCTGAAAACTCCCGTTCCCTTCGACGCGCCCGATGGCAAGCCCGTGCAATTGCTGTTCGTACTTCTGGTACCCGAGCAGGCAACCGAAGAACATCTTCAGATTCTTTCGGAGATCGCCGAACGCTTTTCCGATCCCGCCTTCCGCGAGGCCCTGACGACCGCCGACAGTGCTGCCGTCGTTTGTGCGCTGTTCCGAAAACAGGCTTGATATGCCCGAACTGACGCTTTCCGAACTCTACGAAGAGCAGCGCGACAAGCTGCTCTTCAATTGGCTGGTGGCTGAAAACGTCGATCGTCGCATCAAGCTGGGCGATATTCACAACTACGGCGCCGATGTGGTCGGTCATCTGAATTTCATCCATCCCGAGCGCGTGCAACTGATGGGTGTGGCCGAGTGCGAATGGGCCACGCACATGAACGAGCGGCGCTTCATGCAGGTGTTCGAGGATCTCCTCACTTCCGAACCGCCGGCCATCATTGTTGCAGACGAACAGGAACCACCGGAACTGTTACGCAAACTTTGCGAGTCCACACAGACTCCGCTGCTGACTTCGCCCAAACCCTGCGCGGCGGTCATCGATCTGCTGCGCATCTACCTCTCGCGCCGGCTCGCCGACACGCTCACCATGCACGGCGTCTTCATGGACGTTTTCGGTATGGGCGTGCTGATTACCGGCGATTCCGGCGTCGGCAAATCCGAACTGGCCTTGGAACTCATTTCGCGGGGCCACGGCCTGGTCGCCGACGATGTCGTCGAACTCGCCCGTGTCGCGCCCTCCCAGATCGAGGGGCGATGTCCCGGCATGTTGCGCGACTTTCTTGAAGTGCGTGGACTGGGCCTGCTCAATATCCGCACCATCTTTGGCGAGACCGCCTCCCGCCGCAAGATGAAACTGACGCTGATCGTCCACCTGCAACGCCCGGCCGCCGGCATCGAGGCTCCACGTCTGCCGCTGGACGCTCAGAATCAGGAAATTCTCGGCGTCCCCATCCGCAAGGTGATCATTCCCGTCGCCGCCGGCCGCAACCTGGCCGTGTTGATGGAAGCCGCGGTCCGCAATACCATCCTGCAAATGCGTGGCATCGACAGCATGCAGGATTTCTTGGAACGTCATCAAAAAAGTCTGCTTGAAGACGAATCGTGATTCACCCACCAACCCGCAAGGAGAAGAAACGATGAAAACCCTGATCAGCCTCGTCGCCCTGGCTTTTGCATTGTCCACCGGCGTTGCCCACGCCGCCGACGCGAAGAAGGAACCCAGCGCCCAACAAAGCAAGATGAAAACCTGCAACAAGGATGCTGGCGACAAAAAACTCAAGGGCGACGAACGCAAGGCCTTTATGAAGGAATGCCTCTCTGCCGGCGGCGAAGCGAAGGCCGCACCGAGCGGTTGCGCCGACAAGGCCGCCGAGAAGAAGCTAGCGGGCGCTGCTAAATCCAGTTTCATGAAGAAGTGCGAAGCGGATGCCAAGAAGTAATTGCTGCGCCACGTACTATCCCGGCCGGCTCATTGTGGGCCGGCCTTTTTTTTGCCACAATGAACCGTTTCCACCCGTCATCGCCGCCATGAAAACCACGTTGATTGCCGCCCTGCTCGGGCTGGTCATGAGCAATGCCTTCGCCTTCAGCTTCTCGGACGAAGAACGCAAACAGCAGGATGCCGACGCTGCCGCCAAACGCCGCGCTGCCGCGCCGTTGATGAGTCCGGAATGCCGCCAGGCCATCAATGGCCGCAGCATGATGATCGTGGTCGGCGAACGCACGCCACGCGGCATCATGGGCGACCAAAACGCCTACAGCTCGCACTTCAACGCCATCGACAAGCGGCTGAGAAAGCTGGGTATCCACACTATCACCCAGGCAGAAATGAAGGCGAAGATCGCCCAGGCGGAACTCGACGCCTATTTGAACAATGACATGGATGCCGCCCTCAACGCCTCCAAGCGCATGGGCACCGATTTCATCCTGCGCGGCATGATATCCAGTCGCACCGCCATGAATCCCATGATCCGGGTACCGGAAGTCTATATTTCCATGGGTTTCACCCTCACCGGCGCCGATGGTCGCACTATCTCGGAAGCCGGCGCACGCGCCGAGTCCTATTCAGGTAGCGACACCGGCGGCATGGCGGTGACCCTGATCAACGAGCAGGCCGACGGCGTCGTCGGCAGGCTGTTCTCCGATTACTGTCGCGCGGTCGGAATCGATGGCCGCAAAAAACGCTAACCCCGGGAGCCAACATGATGATTTCACGCCTGGCCATGACGCTTTCCACTGCGCTCGTGGCGATCACCGCAAGCGCACAGCCTGTTTTTGACAATCCCTCGCCAACCGCCGGTAGCAGCACATCCAAACAGGCCAACGAAATGGCAGATAAGGGGATGTACCGTCCCATCGAATACCAGAATGCACGCATCCAGGGGCCGGCATTGGTTGTTCTGCCCGGCGAAATCAAGAGCAACAACGCCACCTTCACGCAGAAATTCGGCCCCAACAATATTGCCGACTACGCTGAACTGGAACTGGGCCGCGCGAATTTCCGTATTCTCGAAAGGGCCGACCTTGGCCCGCTGCTCAACGAATTTACTCTAGCCTACACCATGGGCGACCCGCAGGCCGCCCGCAAGATTCTGCAAAAGGGCAAGTTCAAGACCACCAAGTGGGTCATCAAGTTCGACGTACTGAAAGCCGAGCCGGTCGCGCAGGCCAGCCAGGGCTTCGACGGTCGTGCTGTCGGCAGCATCATCGGCATTCTGGGCGGCAGCCGAGGCTCGGCGGCAGCCGGCACCGCAGTGGGTTCGGTGCAAACCGGCGAGTCCTCCGGCGTCTGGATAATCGGTATGCGCTACAAACTGATCGATGCGAACACCACCGAACAGGTCGCCACCGGCTACACCGAAGAGAAAATGGAACTGGGGGCTAAATCGACCTCGGTACTTGGCGCCAGTTCAAGTGCGTCCGGCGGGTTGACGCTGGATTCACTGGTGCAACGCCTGGTACAGAAAAACGTTTGGGAAATCGACGCCAAACACAAATAACCCCATCGCTGTTACCTCAGCGACCCGACGACTTGATCCGAGGCAGGACGAAATGGCCGACACACCGCAAAAACTGGGCAAATACGAGATTCGCCGCGAGCTGGGTCGTGGCGCCATGGGCATCGTTTACGAAGCCTGGGACCCAATGATCGCGCGACGGGTGGCACTCAAGACGGTGCGTCGCGAGCAACTTGAACGTACGGAAGCCGAGGAAATTCTCTCCCGCTTCCAGCGCGAAGCGCAGGCGGCGGGGCGGCTCAATCATCCCAACGTGGTGGCGGTGTACGAATTCGGCGAAGACCCGGATGGCACTGCCTTCATCGCCATGGAGTTCGTGGAAGGCAAGGAACTCAAGGACTACTTCGACCGCCAGGAGCGCTTCTCGCTGGAAGAGACGGTCCGCCTCATGCGCGAACTGCTCGGCGCGCTGGAACATGCCCATTCAAACGGGATCGTCCACCGCGACATCAAGCCGGCCAATATCTTCATTCTCAAGGATGGTCGCGCCAAGGTCGGCGATTTCGGGATCGCCCGCATCGAATCCTCCAACCTCACTCAGGCGGGTTCGGTGCTCGGCACTCCGGCCTACATGTCCCCCGAGCAATTCATGGGGCAACGAGTCGATGGTCGTTCCGATCTTTTCTCGGCCGGCGTCATCCTTTACCAGTTTCTCTCCGGCGAGAAACCGTTCTCGGGGCAGCTCACAACGATCATGCACAAGGTGTTGAAGGAAGACCCCATCGCGCCTTCCGAACTCAATGTGCAATCGCCCACCGCTTTCGATGTGGTGGTTCGCAAGGCCATGGCCAAGCGGCCGGAAGAGCGCTACCAGACAGCCCGCGAGTTCATCGAGGCGCTTGATCACGCGCTAAAGTTCCGCGCGGTCTCGGCCAGCGACGACGCCACGTTGGTCGGCGACGCAACAATGGCCAACGTCGCCCCTGCGGAAGCCACCGTAGTATCCGCCGCCCCTGGGCCCGCGTCATCCCCCCGACCGCAGCCGCCTGCTCCGCCGCCGATGCCGCCAACCTTTGGCGACGTGGTTCAGACAGGCTTGCCGCCACCGTCTCCCGCTGCTACCGCCGCGCCGATCCTTAAGCGCTCTTCAGTCTATCCGATTGCTGCGGGCGTGGGCGCTTTCATCGTCGTGGGGACGGCTTCCGTCGCCTGGCTGTATTCGTCCTATAAGAAGGACACGGGCGCACCCGCTGCGGTGACAGCTCCGGCCAGCCAGGGTACGCCATTGGCCGCCGCCGACGATGCGCCCAAGATGATGACCATTTCGGCAGTGGCCTATGTCGATCCCAGCGATCCGCGTTTCTCGGCCGACCCGGCCGCGATGCGCGCGACGCTGCGCGAAGAGAGCCGACGCGAACTGGTCGAGAAAGCCGTCGCGCTTTATGTGCAACCGGCTTCTCTGGCCGCCAACTACGCCATGTTGCGCGACCGCCTGCTGGCGCGCAGCAACGATTTCATCGAAGCCACCTTGCAGGAAGACGCCCCGCAGACAGGCAAGGACGGCCTGGTGTCGATGAGCACGAAAGCGACCGTGCGCGTGCGCGAAGTGCAGAAATCCCTGAACCAGATGTCGCGCGAGGAGCGCGTCGACTTCATCCGCAATAACGGCGATCCAAAGATTTCGGTCATCATCTCGACCGCTGGCGCCATTGACGGCGCGCAGGCCCGTCGTTCCCCAGTGGCCGAGAATGTCCTGAAGGAAAAGATTCAATCCTTCGGCTTCCGCACCTGGGCGGAAGAGGGAGGCGATAAAAAACCCGATTTCGCGGTGCAGGGCGAGGCCAAGTTCAAGAAACTTTCCGTGCGCCTGGAGGCCTCGGGCTTGCAGATTGAACGCACGGTGATCACCTCCTGGACGATCAAGTGCATCGACAAGAAGACCGGGGAAGAGATTTATTTCAATACCACCATCCCGCAGAAAGCCAGTTGGAACAGCGAGGACGAGGCACTGACGGATGTCGGACGGATGATTGGCGAAGAGTTCTCGAAGAACTTCTTCCTGCAAAACTTCCACTTTAACGGCCAGAAGGTCCGCCTTAACTTTGCGGGTCTGCCCGATGACGCCTTCGGGAAACGCCTCGGCGCGGAAATTTCGGGGCTACGCAATGTGTTGGCGGTCGGGGCAGCAAAGGGTGAGCAAATCGACGTCGATCTGTCGGGCAGCATGAACAACTACGCTGATCTCGTCTCCGCCGCCGTGGCGATGCCGCTGAACCGCAAGTTCGGACGCACCTGCTTTACCGTGGGCGCGACAAACGGCAACGAAGTACGCGTGGAGTTCGCCCCGGAGTGCAGGGATGCCAGCGTGATCGCCCGCCTCGATACGGCACCACCAGCCGCACTGTATGAGGCACCTGAAGCCAAGCGCCAGATGCTGATCCGCAATCCGGAAGTGTTGCGCAAGCTGGCAATTTGAAACCTGTACGCCTGGGCCACTGTGGCCCCGGATATGGGCGGCAGACCCTAAGGTCGGGTGCCTAGAGCACTTCGAAAGCGAGCGGTTCGGCCTGGGGGTCAGTACTTGAGGTGCCACAACTGACAGAGCCAACACCCTGCAGAACCATTTCCTCGCGGCGCAATAGGATTTCCTTCTCGCCACGTGGCACGAGGTAGGTACCGTTGGTACTCTGGTCGATGAGCACATATTTGTTGCCACGCCGCTCAACTCTGGCGTGCTGACGCGACGCCTTGCGATCCTCGACGACCACGTCGTTGCCCGGATCGCGGCCCAGGGTCAGCTGATTGCGTTTTTCGTCGAGCACATAAGCCTGCCCGCGGTAACTCAGGTGCAGCTTGCTGCGAACGCCCGCTAGAGTAGCGATGGAATCGGCCTTCATGGTCAATTCTTCGCTGGCGCGCCAGAGCGCCTCGAAAACATGGACGCCGCCTTCCTTGCCCTTGACCGAGAGCTGGTCGAGATCGCGGGTGGATTCACGCAACAGCGCAGGCAGTTCATCCACGGTCTGCTTGCTGGTCAGAATCTGCTCGCCGTTGGCCAGCCCGACAATCCGCGCGGCGGTGTTCACGGTATCGCCAAAGATGTCGTTGGCTTCCTCGATCGCGGGGCCGTAGTGAAAGCCAACGCGGATGCTGAGTTTGACGCCTGACACCGCTGGCAGATCCGACACGCGCTGTTGCATCTCGACCGCTGCCATGAAAGCGTCTTCGGCGGTGGGGAACGAGGCCATCACTTCGTCGCCGATGGTCTTGATCAACCTCCCTTTGAAGCCCTGAATGGTAATCTGCATGCGCTTGATCACCCGGTCGACCGCCCGCAACGCTTCCGTGTCACCCAATCGCTCGTAAAGCTTGGTGCTGCCGGAGACGTCGGCAAACAGTACTGCTTGATAACGTTCAACCCCTCGCATGTGGACTCCTCGCATTCCGGCGGCACCGGATGTCATTCATAATAGCAAAATCGCCCACGACAGGACATTGTCAAACCCCGGCAACCAGCGGAATAGTCCCGTTCATCCCCAGTTCAGGCGCATCGAAGGCGATGTCACCCTCTTCGATAGGCGTATTGAGAGTCAGCCCCCGGAAATCGAACAAGTCATTGTCCGCCAGATGCGAGGGCACCACGTTCTGCAAGGCATTGAAAACCGCCTCCGTACGTCCCGGAAAGCGTTTGTCCCAATCCGCCATCATTTCGCGGATTTTCTGGCGTTGCAGATTGGGCTGGGAACCACACAGATTGCAGGGAATGATCGGAAACGCCATTCCCCGCGCAAAACGCGCAACCAAGTCTTCGCTACAGTAGGCCAAAGGCCGGATGACAATGTGGGCGCGGTCATCGGTCACCAGTTTGGGCGGCATGGCCTTCATCTTGCCACCGAAAAGCAGATTGAGAAACAGGGTGTGGACGATGTCGTCGCGGTGATGACCCAGGGCGATTTTGTTGGCACCCAGTTCCTTGGCGGTCCGGTAAATGATGCCGCGACGCAGGCGCGAGCAGAGCGAGCAGGTGGTCTTGCCTTCTGGAATCTTCTCTTTGACGACCGAATAGGTGTCGGCCTCGACGATCCGGTACTCGATCCCGATCGATTCAAAGTAGCGCGGTAGCACGTCGGCGGGAAAGCCCGGCTGCTTCTGGTCGAGATTCATCGCAATCAGGCGGAAGCGGACGGGCGCCTTGTCGCGCAAGGCCATCAGGATGGACAGCAACGAGTATGAATCCTTGCCGCCGGAAACGCACACCAGCACCGTATCGCCATCGGCGATCATGTTGTAGTCGAAAATGGCCTTGCCGACGCGGGTTTCCAGTTGTTTCTTGAGTTTCAGTATGGTGTTCGAGATTTCCATGAAGGTCACAAATGGGCTGTGCGGCCGCCATCAACATTGAGAACCTGGCCGGTGACATAAGTCGCTTCCGCCAGCAGAAAATGTACGGCACCGGCCACGTCGCCCGGCCCGCCTTCGCGTTTGAGCAGGGTGTGCGCGACGATGTCGCGCTGTTCTTCGCCCAGCAACTGGCCATCTTCCGGCCACAAAATGGCGCCGGGCGCCACCGCGTTTACCCGCACTTGCGGCGCCAGTTCGACCGCCAGCGCCCGGGTCAGGGCGAGCAAGGCGCCCTTGGCGGCAGAATAGAGCGGATACCCGGGCAACGGCCTCTCGGCGTGGATATCCGTGATATTGACGATGGCGCCGCCGCGCTGTCGCAGGAACGGCGCCGCCGCCTGGGCCAGGAACAGCGGCGCCTTGAAATTGGTGCCAACCAGATCAAACCAGGCCACCTCGTCGATTTGACCAATCGGCGTCGCAAAGAAACTCGACGCGTTGTTCACCAGCGCGTCGAGTCGCCCGAACCTCTCTACCACGGCGGCAACGAGTTCACCCAGCACATCGCAATGCAGCAAATCCGCCGAAAATGCCGCTGCCGAGTCCGGGCGCTGAGCGTTCAGCACCTGCACTAGTCCGATGGCGTCGTCGCGTGAAGCGCGATAGTGCAGGGCGATGGTAGCGCCACTGGCATGCAGACGCCTGACCACGGCGGCGCCCACGCGACGGGCACCGCCGGTGACAAGAACAACCTGACCTGAAAGAAGGAGGGGAGAGACGGACATGTCCCCATTTTACCGGTGTGCAGCGCAGCATGGCGTACAATCTCCGTCCATGCACCGTTCGACCTTGCCCCCGCCCTCTCCAGAAGCCGCCGCCCATAGCGCGCACTTGGCCCGGGAAATCGCGCAACGTATTCGTGCCGGCGGCGGCTGGATCGATTTTGCCCGCTTCATGGACGCGGCGCTCTACGCGCCCGGTCTGGGCTACTACGCCGCCGGCGCGCAAAAATTCGGGGCCAGTGGCGATTTTGTCACCGCACCGGAAATGACGCCGCTATTCGGCGATGCGCTGGCAAACCAAGTCGCCCAGGTCATGCGCGCCAGCTCGCCCTGCATTATCGAGGCCGGCGGCGGATCGGGACGACTGGCGGTGGATCTGCTGCGGGCGTTGCAAGCGCAGGACACCCTTCCCGAAAGTTACGCGTTTCTCGAGCTGTCACCCGATTTACATGCGCGTCAGCGCGCCGCGATCGAACACGCCATGCCGCATCTGCTCCCCCGAATTTCTTGGCTGACAAAACTGCCGGAAACATTTTCGGGCGTGGTCGTCGCCAACGAGGTGCTCGATGCCATGCCCGTGCATATCGTCGCCTGGCGGGGCGGCGAGATTGTCGAAAAGGGTCTGTCGGTTGATGACGACAATCATTTCGCCTGGGTCGAGCGGGCGGCGGCCGGCGCTCTGCTCGTAAAAGCCGCCGCGCTGGCGGATGGCTGCGACATCGTGCCGGGCTACGAAAGTGAAATCGCGCTCGCCGGACCGCAGTGGGCCGCCGAGTGGGGACACATTCTGCAGCGCGGCGCGCTGATCCTGATCGACTACGGCTTTCCGCAACGCGAGTTCTATCATGCCCAGCGCGCCCGCGGCACGCTGATGTGTCACTACCGTCACCTGGCGCACACCGACCCCACCGTATGGCCCGGTTTGCAGGACATCACCGCGCACGTCGATTTCACGGCAGTGATCGCGGCAGCGCACGCCGCTGGCCTTGAATTGCTGGGATATACCTCGCAGGCGCAATTCCTGATCAATTGCGGCATTCTCGACCAACTTCAGTTGCTGCCACCCCAATCGCCGGACACTTTGCGCGCCTCAGGAGCCGTGAACAAGCTGTTATTGCCGCACGAAATGGGTGAGCTCTTCAAGGCCATGGCCCTGGGCCGGGGCATCGACGCCCCTCTGATCGGCTTTCGCGAGGGCGACCAGAGCCACCGGCTTTAGAATTCGGCGAATGTGCCGTTAACCTGCCTATAATGATCGCAATACTGCTTCAATAGGAGCCTGCTATGGACGTCACCGGATTGACCAGCCTCTCCACCGCCCTCGCGCAGGCGCAGACGGGCGACGCAGTCGGCACCCTGGTACTCAAGAAAGCCATGCAGATCGAAGCACAGGGCGCCTTGCAGTTGATCGAGGCCGCCACCCAGGGCACCCGCAACCCGCAGCATCTGGGTAATCAGGTCGACGTCCAGGCCTGACGCCCCTTCAGAACCCATTTTCGCCCAGCCAGTCTCGCATGTGCGCCGCCACCAGCGGCCAGTCGCGTTCGTGCGTCAGCGCGTGCCCCATGTCCGGAAAGATATGATCGGGCAAGTCATAGGTTCGGGCGGTCGTCTGCACTAGGAACGCCGGTACCAGCACGTCCTTTTCCGCTCCCAGCACCAACATGGGCGGCCGCTGGCGCCGGGACAGCGCCGGAAAGTTGAACGTGGTCATGTCCCACAATGCGCGCTGGGATTCGCTCTGCATCCGGGTCAGAAAGCTCGCCAGGGTTTCTTCTCCCACAGGCTGCGCGAACAGCGCCTCCTGCACGATGGACGTGTTGGCATAGTGACCGTTCATGATGTTGTTGATGTCGAGAAACAGCCGGGGATGCTCGATCAGCAAATGGAACTGCGCGGCCAGCAAGCCCTGCGGCGGCGCCGAACACATCAGTACCACGG
Organism: Betaproteobacteria bacterium UBA1934; assembly: GCA_002337055.1. Lineage (GTDB taxonomy): Bacteria > Pseudomonadota > Gammaproteobacteria > Burkholderiales > Rhodocyclaceae > UBA1934. The sequence continues at coordinate 631,509 of DDFG01000005.1, forward strand.
CCTCGGCCGGGTGTCGCTCGATGTATTTCTGCACGACAAAACCGCCCATCGAATGTCCGACCAGAATCACCTCGTCGCCCAGCCAGTCGACGACGCGTTTGAGATCGTCGACATAGTCCGAAATGGAGTGCCAGGCCAGCATCGCATGGCCATGGCTGCCACCGTGCCCGCGCAAGGAAAGCGCATGCGCCCGGTACCCCTGACCGGCAAACCAGGGAAGATAGTGATCCGCCCAGATCCAGCCGCCCGCGAAGGCACCGTGTACGAATACGATGTGCGCCGGCTTCGGTTGTACGAGCGGCGCGGCGGAATAGACCTCAAGACCGTCTACGGAGCGAATTTCAATCATGCTGCACCTGTTGAATGATTATGATTGTGAATATCTGACGGCCGAATCGTTGCAATGGCGGAAACAGCCTCGGCAGCCGCCCGCCAAGTGGATTCAGCCAAGGCCGCCGGATCGATCTGCCGCAAATGGGCCAACTCCGCCGCCAGTCGCGGCAACTGGTCAGGGGTGTTACGTTGAGTCCGCCGCCAGACCGGCGGAATGTCTGGCGCATCGGTTTCCAGCACAATCGACTCCAATGGCAGATGGGTGGCGAGCGCGTGGATGCGTGTCGAGCCCGGGTAGCTTAGTGTGCCGCCAAACCCGAGCTTGAAGCCGCGCCGGATCAGTTCTTCAGCCTGCTGCTGGCTGCCATTAAAGGCATGGGCGATACCTCTCCCGCCAATACGTCGAATGTGCCCCAGTATACCTTCGACCGCACGACGCACGTGCAGAATTACCGGCAGATCGAAATCGCGGGCCATCCTAAGCTGTTCGGCGAAAAACATTTCCTGGCGCGCCCGATCAATCCCAGCCGCCGCGCCGTCGAGACCGATCTCGCCTACGGCCACCGGTCGCTCGGTCTCGATCCATCGGCGCAACGAGGCGAGGTCGTCGGTGCTGGCCTGCATCACATACAGCGGATGGATGCCATACGCTGCCAGACAACCGGGGTACTGAGCGCAGCACGCACGAACCGCATCGAACTGGCTCACCGCCACGGCCGGCACCAGCATGGCGGTGACTCCGGCAGCCCGCGCCTGAGCGTAGACAGCGTCGCGGTCGCCCGCAAACTCGGCAGCATCGAGATGGCAGTGCGTGTCAATCCAGGTCGTCATGCCTTGCCCCGCGCGTCGCGATAATTCAGCACCGCCGGCGAACGGCCGGAAATCAGCTCGGCAAGCACCTCGCCGGACCCGCAGGCCATCGTCCAGCCCAGAGTGCCATGGCCCGCATTGAGAAACAGGTTGGGGTAGCGCGTCGGTCCGACGAAGGGGATATTGGAGGGCGTTGTCGGCCGCAGGCCGCACCAGTATTCGGGTTCGCGCGCCGGATGCAGTTCCGGAAACAATTCGATCGCGCGGGAGATCAGCGCCTGACAGCGGACAGGCGACAACTCGAGATTGAAGCCGTTGAATTCTGCCGTCCCGGCGATGCGCAGCCGCGAACCGAGGCGCGACATGACGATCTTGCGCGCATCATCCGTCAGGGCAACCGTCGGCGCCACACTGGCCGCCGAAAGTTCGACAGTCGCTGAATACCCCTTGGCCGGGTAGATCGGCAGGCGGAGACCGATCGGTCGCGTCAGCAGTGGAGTGTAACTGCCCAACGCGGCCACATAGGCGTCGGCGCGAAGCGTCTCCGGCCCATGCCGACCGGTAATCACGACGCCGCTTACCCGACCGGCGACGGTCTCGATGCGGTCGATGGCCGTCTCGAAACGGAAAGTGACGCCCGCCCGTTCGCAATGCGCGGCCAGCGCCTGCGTAAAACGATGCGCATCGCCCGATTCGTCCGACGGGGTGAAATCGCCCCCGACCAATCGATGCCGGGCGGCGGCCAGCGCCGGTTCGATCTCCAGGCAACGTTCGACATCGACTGGCTGGCGATCCAGCCCGAACTCCCGCATCACCCGTGCCGCCTCCACCGCACTCTCGAATTCCTTCTGATCGGTGTAGATGTGCAGAATGCCCGCCGTTCGGCAGTCGTAGGCCAACGCCAGTTCCGCCCGCAGAGCCTGCAAGCAGCGCCGGCTGTGCAGGGCGAGGGCGACGATCCGGCCAATATTGGCGCGCGTGCGAGAAGCCGGGCATTCGCGCAGAAAGCGCAGGCCCCACTCGAAAAAGGCCGGATCGAAACGCCAGCGCACCAGCAGAGGCGCGTCTTCGCGGCCCAGCCAGCGTAGCGCCTTGCCGAGCACGTGCGGATTGGCCCACGGCTCGGCGTGCGAGACCGAAATCTGTCCGCCATTGGCAAAACTGGTTTCCATGCCGGCCGCCGGCTGGCGATCGACCACCACCACTTCGTGCCCGGCCTGAGCGAGATACCATGCACCGGCAACACCCACCACGCCCGCACCGAGAACGAGAACTCGCATGTCAGAAAGCCCGATCTACTCGTCGGATAGCTTGTTATGTTCGCGGCTGATCCGGGTCACATCGGGAATCCGCCGGAGCAAGCGCATCACCTTGGCAAGATGGGCGCGATCCGCCACCTGGATGGTGAAATACAGGATCGTGAAGAGATGCTCCGGGCGCGCATCCATCGCCACATCCTCGATGTTCGACGCGGCGTCGGCAATGCCGGCGGCGACTTGCGCCAACACCCCCCGGCTGTTTTTAACCTCGACACGGATGCCGACGTCGAACAGCTTGCCCTCTTCGGGCGCCCATTCGACCTCGATCCACTTACCCGGTTCGTTGTGCCGGGAGCGGCGTATTTGCGGGCAATCATGGGTGTGCACGACCAGACCATGTCCCTTCCTGATCGCCCCGATGATGGGGTCGCCGGGAATCGGCTGGCAACACTTGGCAAGCTGGATCGCCATGCCCTCGCTGCCGTGGATCAGCAGTTTGCTGGCGGCCTCGACCGGGCCGCTATCTTCCCGCGCCAGAAGCCGGCGGGCCACCACGGCTGGGTTACGTTTGCCGAGGCCGATATCGGTATAGACGTCGCGCGTGTCGCGGTCGCCGTTGGCGCGCAGTAATTGTTCCCACACACCCTGTGGAATGCTTGCCGGCACGACGCCGAGTGCGAGCAGTTCCTGGTTCAACAAGCGCTCCCCAAGCGCCGAGGATTCTTCGTTGCGGATCGTGCGCAAAAAATGACGGATACGGCTGCGCGCACGACCGGTTTTGACATAGCCCAGCCAAGACGGATTGGGCGTTGCGTGAGGCTGCGTGATGATCTCGACGACATCGCCGTTCTTCAACTCGGCGCGCAGCGGCGACAGTTCCTGATTGATGCGCGCCGCCGTGCAATGGTTGCCGATATCGCTATGCACTGCGTAGGCAAAATCAATGGCGGTGGCGCCGGAGGGCAGGGCAAAAATCCTGCCTTTTGGCGTGAAGACGTAAACTTCGTCCGGGAAAAGGTCGATCTTGACGTTTTCAAAGAATTCGGCTGAATCGCCGCTCTGCATTTCAAGCAGGGATTGCAGCCACTTGTGTGTCTTCAGCTGGAGATCGCCCGCGCCGCCGGGCTCGCTGTCCTTGTACAACCAGTGTGCGGCGACGCCTTCCTGCGCCACCTGATGCATTTCGCGGGTACGGATCTGCACCTCGACCGGCGTGCCATACGGCCCGATCAGGGTCGTGTGCAGGGACTGATAACCGTTGGCTTTGGGCAGGGCGATGTAGTCCTTGAACTTGCCAGGCACCGGCTTGTAGAGCGCATGTAGCGCGCCCAGCGCCAGATAACAGGAGGGCACGTTGTCGACGACGACGCGAAAACCGTAGATGTCGAGCACCTGCGAAAATGACAGGTGCTTGTCCTTCATTTTGCGGTAGATCGAATAGAGGCTCTTTTCGCGCCCGAAGACATCTGCGTCGAGTTGCGCGTTGGCCAGCGTGCTCTCCAGCCCTTCGTGAATCTTGGACAGTAGTTCGCGGCGATTGCCGCGCGCTGCGCGCATCGCCTTCTTGAGCACAAGGGCACGCTGCGGGTGGATCAGTTCCAGGCAGGTATCCTGAAGCTCCCGGTACAGCTTGTTCAGGCCCAAGCGAAGGGCAATTGGGGCGTAGATTTCCAGCGTTTCTGTCGCGATGCGGCGGCGCTTTTCCGGGCGCAGGGCCTGCATCGTCCGCAAATTGTGTTGCCGGTCGGCGAGCTTGATGAGAACGACGCGCAGATCGCGCGCCATCGCCATCAACATCTTGCGGAAATTCTCGGCCTGCGCCTCCTGATAGGAAGCAAACTCGATCTTGTCGAGCTTGGAAAGGCCATCAACCAACTCGGCCACCTGCCGGCCAAAACGCTCGCTCAGTTCGACCTTACTGGTGCCGGTGTCTTCCAGCACATCGTGCAGCAAGGCCGCCATGATCGCTTCCGCATCCATGCGCCATTCAACCACCGCACCGGCCACGGCCAGCGGGTGAGTGATATAGGGTTCGCCGGACAGGCGACGTTGCCGTGCATGCGCCCGCTCCGCAAAGCGGTACGCGGTTTCAATGCGGGCGACGTCTTCTGCGGAGAGGTAGTCGAGACTGTCTATAAAGACCCGGTAGGCCGGGTCTTCAAGGGCGTCGGAGGCCGGCGGCAGCTCGGTTCCCATCGCCCTTCACCACGGGCTCAGGCTTGGCCCTTGTTGAGCATCTCCAGACCGACCTTGCCGGCCGCCATTTCGCGCAGGGCGATGACCGTCGGCTTGTCTTTCTCAGGTTCGACCAGGGGCGTGGAACCGTTGGCGAGCTGACGCGCGCGATAAGTCGCCGCCAGGGTCATCTGGAAGCGGTTGGGGATTCTCTTCAAGCAGTCGTCGACGGTGACGCGAGCCATGGCAATACCTCGGAATTCAGTTCAGTCGGAGAAACAGCTCAGCGTGACGGGCACGCTGAACCTCCAGGCGCAACCGCGAAGCGCGGGCAATGGCGCCGAGATCGTCGAGCGCCTGGTTCAGATCGTCGTTAATAATAACATAGTCGAATTCGCCGACATGGCGCATCTCGGCTTCGGCCGCCGCCAGCCGCCGCGCGATGACTTCCTCGCTGTCGGTGCCGCGTCCGGTTAGGCGCCGCGCCAACTCGTCCAGCGAGGGCGGCAGGATGAAGATGCCGATGGCCGCCGGAAAAACGGCGCGCACCTGTTGCGCGCCCTGCCAGTCGATCTCGAGCAAAACATCGCGCCCTGCCTGCATCTGTTCCTCTATCCACAAGCGCGAAGTACCGTAGAAATTGCCGTGCACCTCGGCCCATTCGAGAAACTCACCGCGCCGGATTCGTTCGCGGAATTCGGTGGCCGTCACGAAAAAATAGTCGCGGCCATCGACATCGCCAGGTCGGGGAGGGCGAGTCGTCAATGAAACCGACAGGCAAATGTGCGGCGCTCTTTCGAGCAGCTTTCTCACCAATGTGGTTTTGCCGGCACCGGATGGCGCCGCGACGACATAGAGACTTCCCGCCATGACTTACTCCAGATTCTGGATCTGTTCCTTGATCTGCTCGATCAGCAACTTGAGTTCCATCGAGGCCTGCGACACCTCGGTGACTGCCGACTTGGAGCCTAGCGTGTTGGCTTCGCGGTTCAGTTCCTGCGTCAGGAAATCCAGCCGCTTGCCGACGGCGCCGCCCTGCTTCAACACCCGCTCGACTTCATCCAGATGCGTCACCAGGCGCGCCAGTTCTTCCGCAACGTCGATACGGTTCGCGAATACGGCGACTTCCTGGCGGATGCGCTCCTCATCGGCCGAGCTGAGCACTTCGAGCAGGCGTTGCCGCAATTTTTCGGCAAAAATGGCTTGTGCTTCCGGAATGCGCGGTGCGACGGTGGCAACAATTTCGCGCATTCGGGCGACCCGTTCCAGCACGACGACTGCCAGTTTGCCGCCTTCCCTCACCCGGCTGGCCTTGAAGTCGGCCAGCGCCACGCGCGCCATTTCGAGAACGACAGGCGCCAACGTCGCCGGATCAAGTGATTCTTCGCCAAACAGCCCGGGCCATCGCAACACTTCACCCACGGAAAGGCATTTTGCCTCCGGAAAATGGGCGCGCACGTCCGCCTGCAAGACCAGCAGTCTCTCCAGCGCCGCCTGTTGAATGTCGCGCGAGGCTTCGCGAGGTGCGCCAATATTCAGGTAGAGCCGGCATTCAACCTTTCCGCGTGCGACGGTGGCGGAGATCAACTCGCGCAGCGCGGCTTCCTGCCCGCGAAAGTCTTCGTGAATCTTGAAATGCAGATCAAGAAAGCGGGAATTAACTCCCTTCAACTCGAATTGCAGGGCGCCGATGCCAACGTCGCGGGTCAGGGCCGCGTAGCCCGTCATGCTTTGGATCATGGTGGACGATTTTCAGCTTTACAGGCGGATGCCAACGCCCGAAAATGGTTAAAGACCGCATCATACTTGCCGACACATGGCGCAACAAGCCAACCATCCGCTCCCTACCGGTTTCCGCCTCGAAGAGTATGTCATCGAGCGCCAGCTGTCGCTCGGCGGTTTTTCCATTGTCTATCTGGCCACCGACGCCGCCGACAAGCCCGTTGCCATCAAGGAGTATCTTCCCAACAGTCTCGCGCTGCGTACCGAGGGCGGCATCACGCCGGTGATTTCTCAGGAGCATCTGGGCGCGTTTCGTTATGGGATGAAGTGCTTCTTCGAGGAGGGGCGTTCGCTTGCCAAACTTTCGCATCCGAACGTCGTGCGCGTGCTGAATTTCTTTCGCGCCAACGAAACGGTTTACATGGTGATGCAATACGAGCAGGGACGAACTCTTCAGGAGTTCATCACCAAGCATAAGAACCACATTTCGGAACGCTTTATTCGCGGCGTGTTCACGCGCTTGCTGAACGGCTTGCGAGAAGTGCATTCCAACATGCTGCTGCATCTCGACATCAAGCCGTCGAACATCTATTTGCGCACTGACAATTCGCCCGTGCTGATCGATTTCGGCGCTGCGCGGCAGACGCTGATGAACGACCAGCCCATCCTGAAGCCGATGTATACGCCCGGCTTCGCCTCGCCTGAACACTATGGGGCGCGTAAGGAGATGGGTCCCTGGAGCGACATCTACAGTATCGGTGCGACCATGTATGCCTGCCTCGCAGGATCGCCGCCGCAGCCCGCCGATGCGCGCCAGCAGCGCGACGAACTTGTGCCGGCCATGCTCCGCTGGGAGGGTCAGTATTCGGATCAATTGCTTGAAATTATTGATTGGTGTCTCAACCTGAATCACCTCTATCGGCCTCAGAGCGTGTTGTCCCTGCAGAAGACGCTGGTGACGCCGGCCACTCCCCCCGCTCCCAGAGAGGAGGAGCGGCCCGCCGAAAACTGGATAGGGCGTCTTGTCGACAAATTGCGTACAAAATGAAATTCACTATTTATCAGGCCAGCCACCAGGGCGGGCGCGACAATAACGAAGATCGCATCGCGTATTGCTACTCGCGCGACGCCTTGTTAATGGTGGTGGCCGACGGTATGGGAGGCCACTATTTTGGCGAAGTCGCCGCGCAGATCGCGGTGCAAACCCTGACTGAGTCTTTCCAGCGAGAAGCGCGGCCGAGCATCGGCGATCCGTTCCGCTTTCTGCAAAGGGCAATGACCAACGCCCATTACGCGATTCTGGATTACTCCTCCGCACACCGATTGAGCGATTCGCCCCGCACAACCTGCGTGGCCTGCGTAGTGCAGGACAGCATCGCCTATTGGGCGCACGCCGGCGATTCCCGGTTGTTCCTGATGCGCGCCGGCAAGCTGATCGCCCAGACGCGCGACCATTCCCGCGTGCAACTCCTGATTGATGAAGGTGTGATCACCGAGGAACAGGCAGCCGAACACCCGGAACGCAACAAGATATACAGTTGCCTGGGTGGCGACGCGCAACCGGAAATCGACTTTTCGCGCAAGACGCCGCTAGAAGCCGGCGATGTGCTCCTGCTCTGTACCGACGGACTGTGGGGCGTAGTTCCGGCAGAAAGCATCGCTCGCGCCCTGAAGGGGACCAACCTGATGCAGGCGGTCCCCGCCATGATGAAACAAGCGGAAAAGCTTGGCGGGCCACGTGGCGACAATCTCTCGGCCGTAGCAGTGTGCTGGGAAGAGAGCTACCACGAAACCACCGACAGTTTCGTGTCAACCCAAACCATGACTCATGACGAAGTCACGACCAAACTCGAGGAGTTTGGTCGCCAGCCCGGTGCCAAAACAGATCTGTCGGAGGACGAGATCGAGAAAGCCATTCTCGAAATTCGCTCGACCATTGAAAAATTCAATCCTGGAAAATAATCCCATGCGCCCGAGTCAACGCCAACCGGATCAACTCCGCGAGCTTCGCATCACCCGCCATTTCACCCGCCACGCAGAAGGCGCCGTCCTGATCGAGATGGGTGATACGCACGTACTCTGCACCGCCAGTGTCGAGAGCTCGGTACCCCCATTTCTGCGCGGTGGCGGGCAGGGTTGGGTCACCGCCGAATACGGCATGTTGCCGCGCTCGACCCACACACGTTCGGCGCGCGAAGCGGCCAAGGGCAAACAGACAGGTCGCACCCAGGAAATCCAGCGTCTGATCGGACGCTCGTTGCGTGCAGTGACCGATCTCAAGGCGCTCGGCGAGCGCCAGATCACGCTCGATTGCGACGTGCTGCAAGCTGACGGCGGCACACGCTGTGCCGCGATCACCGGCGCCTGGATCGCACTCGCTGATGCCTGCGACCACCTGGTCCGGCTCGGCACGATCGCCGCCAGCCCGCTGCGCGATCACGTCGCCGCAGTGTCGGTCGGCGTTTTTCGGGGGGTCAGCGTGCTCGATCTCGACTACCCTGAGGATTCAGACTGCGACACCGACATGAATGTGGTGATGACTGGTTCCGGTGGCCTCGTGGAAGTACAGGGCACCGCCGAGGGTGAGCCTTTCACACGGGCACGCATGACCGAACTGATCGATCTGGCGGAAACCGGCATACAGCGCCTGATCGCCGCGCAAAAGGCGGCGAAGGCAGCCTGATGCCTATTGCCGGGCGACCCGTCGACGCGGAAACGCCGCCCTCAATTCAATCTCAATCCAGCCACTCGCATGAAGATCGTTCTCGCCTCCAACAACGCCAAGAAGCTCGCCGAACTGACCGAAATCCTAGCGCCGTACGGTTACAATCTCGTTCCCCAAGGTAGCCTGAGCATTCCGGAAGCCGACGAGCCTCATTGCACCTTCGTCGAAAACGCGCTGACCAAAGCCCGACATGCTGCGCGCCTTTCCGGCCTGCCGGCGCTGGCCGACGATTCCGGTCTCTGCGTAACCGCACTGGGGGGCGCACCTGGTGTCCAATCTGCCCGCTACGCGGGTGAGCCGCGTTCCGACGCACGCAATAACGCGAAGCTGCTTGATGCCTTGTCCACCACAACGGACCGGCGAGCGCATTACACCGCGGTCATCGTATTTCTCCGTCACGCGGACGATCCACAACCGATCATCGCCGAAGGCGAATGGCACGGCCAACTTCTGGATGGCCCCCGTGGTGCAGGGGGTTTCGGCTACGACCCACTCTTTCTGGTACCAGAACTCGGTTTGACCGCCGCCGAGATCGCCGCTGCCGAGAAACACCGGCGAAGCCACCGTGGGCAAGCCTTGCGTCAACTAACTGTCCGCCTGGCCGCTCTCTGACACACGCCGACCAGACTGCCAGGGATAGGATGATCTAATACTTTAGTCATAGCTCTGCCCGTCCGTAAGCAATTTCCCGACAATCCAATAGTGAATGCTCGCTATTCGCAGTGATTGCAAGTCGTTTGCCCGTCGGGGCAGAATCGGGGAATAACAATGAATTATCGATAATTTGTTCGGCCCGGAAGAGACCGCCAAAAGGTATCGATAAAGCGCCAAACGACGGCGTACTTCTATAGGGCAGCGATTTCTCATGAGTGATTTGATGACGAGTACAACCACCGGCGGTCAGGCTGGGGTTGCTGATCTGAGAGATATTCTGAACCAAGGATATGTCGATTACCCCGCCGGGTTAGATGAAGAAAAGTTCATCGCCAACCGGCATCCGCCGATGTTTTTGGTGTACTCGGTTTTTCTGCGCTACTTCAAGAACGTGTACCACATGTTCGACGGTGACCTCGTGCTCGCGCTCGTGTTGGCCGAGATATGGATGTTCAACATGGCCCGCTACTTCAATCGCACCGGGTTGCGACAGGGCGCGGACGTGCTGAGCGATCCCGAAAAACGGCGCACCTTGCTGCCCGGTTGCAATGCCTATGCGGTCAGCCAGACCTTGGGTGTGCCCAGCGAAACGGTTCGCCGCAAAGTGCGCAAGCTCGAGCAAATGGGCTGGCTGGAACGCAATCACGACGGAGCGCTGATCGTCACGCTCAAGCTCGAGGAGCTCTTCCCTCCCGCGCTGACCTTGCAGGACATCCGCTACTTTGTTGGAACGGCGCGCATGCTCACCACGCTGCTCGAGGACGAGTAAGCTAGCGCCACTTGCTACAATGGGAGCGTGAAACGTATCGTTCCCATCGTTCCTGACGCAAGTCCCGCGCCCGAGGGCGAGGTTCGTTTTGACTCGCCACCTCCGCTGGCACTCTATATCCATTTTCCGTGGTGCGTCAGAAAGTGCCCATACTGCGATTTCAACTCGCACGAAGCGGGCGCCGATCTTCCCGAAGCGACATACATCGACGCCCTGATCGCCGATCTGGAGAACGCGCTGCCGTTGGTCTGGGGGCGCCAGCCGGTCAGCCTTTTCCTTGGCGGCGGCACGCCCAGTCTGTTCAGTCCCGAGGCCATCGATCGCCTGCTCGGCGCCATCCGCGCCCGGCTGCCGTGGCAGGCAGGTGGCGAGATCACGCTCGAGGCGAATCCGGGCACGGTCGAAGCGGCGCGCTTTGACGGATATCGCGCAGCCGGTGTCACCCGCGTTTCGCTTGGCATCCAGAGTTTTGATCCGCACAAGCTGGCCGCACTCGGACGCATTCATTCGTCCGATGAGGCGCTGAGAGCAGCGGAAGGCGTCGCTTCCCGTTTCCCGACCTTCAATCTTGACCTGATGGTCGGCCTGCCGGGCCAGACGCTGGCGGAATCACTCGCGGACATCAGCACGGCGCTGACCTTTGCGCCACCGCATCTGTCCTGCTACCAGTTAACCCTGGAACCGAACACGCGCTTTGCCGCCTTTCCACCGGCCGACTTGCCCGATCCCGATCTCTGCGCGGACATGCAGGACGCACTTGAAGCCTTACTGACTGATGCGGGCTATCTTCACTATGAAACTTCGGCCTTTGCACGCCCGGGACAGCAATGCCGGCACAATCTCAACTACTGGTTGTTTGGCGATTATCTCGGCATCGGCGCAGGCGCGCATTCCAAGCTGACGCTTCCGGACCGGATACTGCGCCAGATGCGCTGGAAACATCCGCAGGCTTATCTGGACAAGGCTCCGCAAGGTAACGCGATTCAGACAGAACAGGTCATCAACCGCCACGCGTTGCCGGGCGAGTTCATGATGAATGCCCTGCGTCTGAACCAGGGCTTCCCGGTGGCCCTGTTCACGGAGCGGACGGGGCAACCCATTACGGCTATCCTGCCCGTCCTTCGGCAGGCGGCGGCGGACGGTTTGCTCGATCTCGGGCGTGAACGCATTGCGCCAACCGAATTGGGACGCCGTTTCCTCAATCGTTTGCTAGGCTATTTCCTGTAAGCGGCGAACCAAGCCCGGCCACCCGCCAGACTATTTGATCTGGCCGTCGACGTAGAACCAGCGACCTTCAGCATCGCGCTTGAAACGGCTGATTTCGTGCAGCCGTTGCCCGCGACCTCCCAGTCGCCAACGAGCGACGAACTCGACCTCGGCGCAGCCGGCGTCGATCCACCGATGCTGGCGGACTTCCAGTCCCAACCAGCGGCAGTGAGCATCGAGATCAAGCTCGGCGGGGCGCGTCGAGGCATGCCAACTGGCCAACAGAAAGACCCGGTCACCCCGCACGAAAGCGCTGTAGCGCGCTCGCATGAGTGATTCGGCGTCGGGAGCGGGAGCCCCCGCATGGTAGCGTCCGCAGCACGCCCCATAGGGCACAGCGCGACCGCAAGGGCAGGGCGGTTCCGCCTCCGTGGCACGCTCCATGCGAGGTTTCACGCGATAGGCATTTCGCCGCCCAGGGCGGCGATCAGGTCCGGTATCAATCGCGTCAACTCGCCAGTCATCAGCGCAAAGTCGGCATCGAACCGTTCGTCGGCGTGCTCGGCGTTCTTTTCGGCCTCTTCCTTGATGAGATCAAGAAAGGTCAGGCGCTTGATTTCCAGCTTGTCGGTCAGCACAAACGAAATGCGGTCGCGCCAGGTCAGCGCCAATTTGGTGGGCAGCTTACCGGCCGCAATATGTGCCTTGATCTCGTCGCCCTCCAGCGGATGACGCACATAGCGCACCGCCGCCTTTTCCTCTGACATCGATTTCAATTCGCAGTCCCGATCGATGCTGAACGCGGCGGGCGCCTCGCCAGCCGCCAGCCAGTCGCTCATCGCCGCCAGCGGCGAGCGTTCGGTTTGCACCTGCAGCAACGGGAAATCGTCCAGCGACCAGCGTAGATGTTCGAGCACTTCCTCCGCCTTGGCCGGACTCGCAGCGTCAATGCCCACCCAGCCATGGATCGGATCGAGCCAGACCCCCGTCGTGCGGCGGCGGGTGAAGGCACGCGGCAGCAACTCTGCGGTGACCGCGTCGCGCAGTTCGCGCAATTGCTTGCGACCGGGCGGATAACCGTTCTGCTCGGCCAGAGCAGCAGCACGCTCGCGGACGGTGTCGTTGACGACCGCGGCAGGCAAAAGGCGCTGTTCCACGCACAGCGACACCAGCCATTGCCGTTCCTGCGCATACACGAGTGCGCCGTCGCCACGGGGCGCCACCCAACCGCGGGTTTGCGGTTCGTGACTGGGGCAGCGCTGAAAGCTCCCACGTTGAAGTTGCTGATCGAGTGACTCGAGCGTGACCGACCAGGGCGCTGGCAGGCGATATAGCTGAAGATTGCGAAACCACATGGTTAAGAAATTGACTCAGAAAAGGGGGTGGATGACAGGGTCGTCGCGATGGACGAGCGTTTCGAGCCCGCGCAGGGCCTCGGCGGTGGCACCGTGTTGACGAGCGTGCTCCATAAAGGCGACGAGCGCCTTGTCGAGCGGATATTCATGGCTTCGCCATTCGGCTTCGAACTGCCGTCGCGTTGCCCGCAGCACCTTTAGCCGGCCCGATTTCATCGGGACCAGACGAACCTGGTGACCGTCATGGCGAATGACAATGGCAGTGGTGCGGTGTGCGTTCCAGACAATCATGTGCCAAGTTTACCTGCCTGCGCCGCCAGTTGCGGCATAATGCCCGAAAAATTCAGGGGGTTTTCATGTCCAATCTTGTTCAATGGCTCTGGCCGAAAGTCACCGAGCCGAGCGGCGCCGAGAAGGCAACCCGGCTGGCTTACTACGCAGCCACTATATTGTCGGTAGTGTTTTTCTTCACCGCATTTCTCTCGATCTACGCCATTCAGACGACCGGCGCCGATCACCGGCTCGATTTCGTCGATGCAGCGCTCTTCATGGTGCTTGGCTTGTGCATCAAGGGGCGCGATCCCTACGCCGCCCTACTCGCACTCTGTCTGTGCGTGCTCGAAGCGGGCTATCGTTTGTCCGCCATGATGCTGCCGGTGTGGGCGCTGCTGATCGTGCTCTTCGTCAGCGGCGTGCGCGGCACATTTTGGCTGATCGCACACCCTCGGCCAGCCGCTGCCTCGGAAGAGGATGCTCTTCCTGAAGCGGTGCTGAAACCTGCCGGAGAGCTTGCGGAAACATCAACCCGGCCGGCGTTCTTTGCCCTTTCCGGACGGCTCGACCGGCGTTGGTATGCGATCTATATGATCGTTCTGGCAATCGTCTCGGTGGTGGGCATCGCCCTGGCAAGCATGCTGCTCGCCGCCATGGGTATGAATGCGCAAGCCACCACCCTGTTGAGCGGGCTGCTGTGCCTGCCATTCGCCTTTGTCGCCTTCATGTTGACCGCCCAGCGCTGCCACGACTTTGACCGCTCCGGCTGGCGCGCCCTTTTCCTGTTGCTCCCCGGCCTGGGGTTTCTGTGCTTCGTGGCGGTTCCGGGCTCGCCCGCCGGCAACAGCTACGGGCCCGCCAATCCATAAAAAAACGCCCGGCTCACACCGGGCGTTATCTGACAGACCGGCCTGGTCAAACTACTTCTGCTCGCCCCAGGCAACGATGGTCGCACCCCAGACGTAGCCAATGCCTGCCGCCGTGATGACCATCAAAGTACCATCCTTCAGCCGGCCCTGCTTGATGCCTTCGTGGATACAGATCATCTGGTCGACCTGACCAACGTGGCCGTATTGGTCAAGGTAAACCGACTGCTCCTCGGTCATGCCCAAATCATGGAGCATCTGGACGTACATCGACTTCTTGAAGTGCAGGATGTTGAAGAAACCCAGATCTTTGCGCGTCTTGCCTGATTTGGCCAGCGCCTTGTCAATACAGGTATACCAGTTAGGCACCGAAACTTCGTTCAGGCGATTCTTCATGTGTTCGCCGTCGAACACCTTCAGCGAAAGGTTACCGCGCTTTTGCCAGTCCGCCGCTTCCGCCGCCGAGAGCTTTTCCAGCGGGAATTCGGTGCCACCCAACTTGACGCCCGCATCGCGCGCCAGCGAGCCGTCCGTCATGATGTGCGAACCGAGCACGACGTTTTTGTTGTAGCCGCGTTGCAAAATCAGCGCGCCGGCACCGGCGCCAAGATTGAACATGAAGGACACGCCCGGATCCATGTAGTCGATGAAATCGCCATTGCGGTAGCCGCCGACGATCATCACCGTCTTGATCTCCGGGTCGGCGATCATCATGTCCTTGGCCATCTTGATCGCGGCGACGGTGGTGTTGCAACGCTGCTGGATGTCGATGGACCATGCGTTGGTAGCGCCGATCTTTTCCTGAATGTAGATGGCCGAGGTGGTCAGCGGGTATTCCTTCCACTCTTCGCCCATGCACAGGATCAGGTCAATTTCCTTGGCGTCCATTCCCGTGCGCTTGAGCGCATCGAGACCTGCTCGCACACCCATCTCCTGGGTACCATCGTGGGGACCGGGAACCGGTTTCTTGTAGAAGCCGAGTTTGTCGATCACCGCCTGTTCGGTCCATTTGCCGCCGGTCGCTGCCGCCACATCCGCGGCGGTCATGACGGTTTCGGGAATATAGAGGCCGTAGCCAACGATGCCGATCGGTTCGCTCATGTCTTCATCTCCTGTAGAGCCGTTACAAAACTGCCCGGAGGAGCGGCCGAAACGGCCACCCGTCCGGAAAACTCTCATTTTCGGCTTTTTCGCCGACCGGAGCGAGCGGATTCTCGCTCCCGTTTGTCCTGCATCAAGGAAAAAAGGGCCGGTTTCCCGGCCCTCGATGCACGCTTGCGCAGCTTACTTGATACCCAATGCGCGCATTCGCAACTTGCCGACGATACCCCACGGGAAGTAATACACGCAGATGATGAAAGCCAGACCCATCCACAGCAGCCAACGGTCGGGATGCAGCATTCCGGAGATGACCGGAATGCCTTCCACATCCGCTTGGACCAGCTTGAGCAGATCCTGGAGGTAGTTCTGCGCGATCAGATAGATCGCCGCGCCGATCACCGAGCCGTACATGGTGGCCATGCCGCCGATCACGACGATCAGCAGGATATCCATCATGATGTCGAAGCCCAGCGTCGATCCTGGGCCATTGTAGCGCAGCCAGAGCGCCAGCAACGAACCTGCCAAGGCAGCAATTACAGAGCCCAGCACCGTGGAAATGGAGCGGAAAACCACCACGCGGTAACCGATGGCAGCGGCACGAAACTCGTTATCACGAATCGCTTGAAGAACGCGACCGAATGGCGAATTAACAACCCGCAGAATGAACAGGAACACCACTAGGGCGAACACGAACAAGCCATAATAGGCAACGATCTGACCGGTGATTTCCACACCAAAGAACGGCTCGGCCAGCTGGGTAGAGGGATGAATGAGGTCCGGCACCATGAAATTAATACCGTCCTCGCCGCCCGTCACTTCACCCAACTGAGAACACAGGATATGGAATGCGGAGGCAACCGCCAGTGTGATCATCGCAAAGTACAACGTTCTCACCCGCAAACTGAACAGGCTGATCACCAGCGCGATGACAGCACTAATCACCATGCCGGCGCCCATGCCGATCAGCACGGACGACCAGTCCGGCCCCAACTTGTCACAGGCGATGGCAACACCATAGGCACCAATCCCGAAGAACATTGTGTGGGCAAATGACAGGATGCCTGTGTATCCGAGCATCAGATCGAAAGCGGCGACCAGCACAATAAAGATGCAGATCTTGGCGCCGACGTTCATCGCCCGCGCACCGGGAAAGATGAAGGGTGTCAGGAGCAGGCCGACGAAGGTGATGATGAGCATCGCCGTCAGCACACGGCTGCGCGGAAAGTCACCCGAGAAGAGGGAATTCAGCATGAATCAGCTCCTTAACGCTTGGAAACCGGGTAGAGGCCGTTCGGCCGCCACAAGATGACCAGACACATCAAGATGATGCTCGAGAACGCGGCCATGATCGGGTAGGCAAAGCCGGTGTAGTTGGTAAGCAGGCCGAGCAGGATAGCGCCGATGAAGGCGCCGCCGATCGATCCCATACCGCCAATGATGGTGATGATAAAGATCATGACCATCATGCTACCCCCCAGCGACGAAGTCGTCGCATCCATGTACATCCCCCAGAACAGACCGCCCAGAGCGGCAAGCGCCGCACCCGCCGCGAATACCGACACGAACAGGAACTTGACCTTGTAGCCGAGCGCCTCGACCATTTCCCGATCCTGCACACCGGCACGGATCAGCAAGCCGAGTTTGGTGCGGTTCAGTAGCAGCATCATGACAGCGAAGACGATCAGACCGACGGTCATCGTCATCAGACGATACTTCTCGATCGCCATTTCACCGAAAAGGATAGCCCCGTTAAGAGACGCAGGCTTCATCAATGGCTGGGCCTCTGCACCCCAAAGCGCGAGAATGAGCTGTTCCGCCACAATCATGCCACCGGAGGTCACCAGGATCTGGGTCAGATGCGAACCATAAACCGGGCGGATGATGAGGCGTTCGAAGATGAAACCGATGATCGCCGTGACCAGCATCCCGAATCCCGCCGCGCAGAACAGAGCCAGCATGTTGAGGAACAGGTCGTCCGCCGTGTACCAGGCCGCCAGCGGAGCAGTCAGGCTGCCCCCCATGTTCATGAGCAGACTGTTCCCCAGCAACGATGCGCCAAAATAGGCGCCCAGCGTCACAAAAATACCGTGACCAAAGTTCAGCACATCCATCAGGCCGAATACCAATGTAAAACCGGAGGCGACCAGAAAGAGGATAAGACCCATCCCGATGCCGGCGACGGTCAACGTCGCCCAGGTCGGAAGATCGTGCACGACCGGATAAGCCAGTAGGGCCATGATTGGCACTAACAGCAGCGGCATCAGGTCGAGCTTCTTCTTGGGCAGTGCTTCGCTCGCCGCGATTGTTTGTTGATTGGACATGACGACTCCTATTGATGCGAATCCAGCGACAGGCCAAGCAGCTTGGTCTGCAGCGCCTCATCTTCGGCCAGGCCGGCCATCGTGCCACGATGAACGACCTTGCCGTTGTCCATGACCGCCACCGTATCGCCGACGTTCTTGGCAAAATTGAAGTTCTGTTCAACCAGCAACACCGTAGTCCCAGTCTGTTTTAGTGCCTTGAAGGCTTCCACCAGATTCTGGATGATCGCTGGCGCCAGTCCCTTGGAAGGCTCGTCCACCAGCAGCAGCTTGCGCGGTTCAATCATTGCACGGGCGATAGAGAGCATCTGTTTCTGGCCCCCAGAGAGCAACCCTGCTTGCTGTTCCCAAAATTTCTTGAGCGCGGGCATGTAGGTGAAGATCCAGTCGAGCCGCGACGAATCGATCTTAGCATCACGTGCCGCCAGCACCATGTTTTCACGCACGGTCAACTCGGTAAATACACCCATGTTCTCGGGAACATAGGCAATGCCAAGACGAGCGATTTCCGGTGTGGATAGCTCGGTAATGTCATGCCCCTCGAAAATGACCTTGCCTTGCGAGGCGGTCCACAAACCCATGATCGTGCGCAGCGAGGTTGTTTTGCCGGCACCGTTACGGCCGAGCAACATCGTCAGGCCGCCTTCGGGGACCTCGAAATTGACACCATGCAGAATATGGTATGGCCCGATATGGGTGTTGACGTTTTCCAGCTTGAGGATCGGCGGTTTCATCAGCGAGTCCCCTTCGATTTATCCGGCGCAGCGCCGAGGTAGGCTTCCTGCACGATGGGAGAGGCAATGACCTCTTCGGGTTCACCATCGGCCACCAAGGTGCCATTGTGCAGCACGATGATGCGGTCCGCGAGCTCGCGCACCACATCCATCTTATGTTCAACCAAGAGTAGCGTCTTGTTGCCCTGCTCTTTGATCTTCTTGATCAGATCAAGAATGACAGGAACCTCGTCCACGCTCATACCAGCGGTCGGTTCGTCAAACATGAACACCTCGGGCTCCAGCGCCAGCATCAGGCCGACTTCCAGCTTACGCTGGTCGCCGTGCGGCAGGGCGCGGGCTTGGGTATAGCGCTGACTGGTCAGCGCAACCTGCTCGAGAATGTATTCGGCCTTTTCGAGCAACTCGCGGTGGTTGCTCCAAAGCGAAAACAGATCCAGCCCCATGCCAGCACGCGCTTGGACCGCGATGCGGACATTTTCCTGCACGGTCAGGAAGGGGAACAGATTGGTGAGCTGAAAGGCACGCCCGATCCCGCGGCGGGTCCTCGACGGCGTTGGCAGTTTGGAGATGTTTTCTCCAAACAAGAAGACTTCACCGGCAGTAGTAGGAATCTGGCCGGATATCAGATTGAAGTACGTTGTCTTGCCTGCGCCATTGGGGCCGACGATCGCGGTCAGGCTGCCGGCGTGAAACGCGCAGCTCACCGAATTGACCGCCACGTGACCGCCGAAGCGCACGGTCAGACCGCGCGTCTCAAGCACCGGGTGGTGCGACGGAGTGGGCTGATTCATGAGTGTGGACTCAAAAAAGAAGAAACAAAAAGGGGCAACCTAGGTGGAAAATTCCTCCACTGGTCGCCCCCCATCGCGCGATTAATTCGGCAGCGGCTTGATCGGGAACTTCATTTCCTCGATCTTGATTTCCCGACCGCACTCTAGGCCAACACCGCCCGGACCCTTCGGATCCTCGATGAACTTGTAACGGTACATCGGCTGCATCAGCTGGTGATTGGTCTTGTCGAAGAAGTTACGACCCTTCGGACCTTCGAACGACAGGCCTTCCATCGCCTTGATCAGGGTTTCCGTATCGGTCACGCCGTTGGTCTTCTTGAGGGCTTCAACGATGGCGATACCGGTCATCATGCCGGTTGCGGTAAAGAAATCAGGTGGGCTGTTAAAGCGCTTCTGATGCTCCTTGACCAGCCAATCGTTGGCCGGATTCTTCGGACAGGTATAGTAGTAATGCGTCGCAGATTCGCTGCCAATCAGGGCCTTAGCAGTGGACATAAACGCATAGACCGTACCGCCGCCGGTGGCAACTTCGATGCCGTAGCGTTGCGGGTTGAGGTCCATGACCTTGAGCGGATTGCCCGGGCCAGCCCAGATGTACCAAATGATCTTCCGGCCCGGCTTGTCCTTGAGCGCATTGAAGATACGCTGTGCCTGGGCGGTAAAGTCAGTGGTACCGACCGGCGCATATTCTTCATGCACGATCTGGCCCGGCTTGCCCTTCATCGCTTCGCGGAAGGAATGCACGCCTTCACGACCGAACGCATAGTCCGGCGCGAGCGTTGCTACGAAGGTACCCGGACGGCCAAACACTTCGGCGCTAGCATAGCCATCGTGATCGGAATTACGACCGGTACGGAAGACATAACGATTGCCCTTGGAACCAGTCAGGTATTCCGCCGCTGCGGAGTCCATGATCAGAACTTTCTTCTGTTCCTTGGCTACCGGAATCATGGCCAACGCAACAGCCGACGAAGTCGGGCCAACCGCGATGTCGACCTTGTCGTCCTTGTATGCCGCCGCGAGCAGCGCCTTGCCCACGTCGGGCTTGGCTTGACTGTCTTTGTCGAGCACCACGATCTTCTTGCCGGCCACTTCCATCTTGCCGCCGGTCGCATATTCCAGACCGAGCTTCAGACCGACGTTGCTCTGCGTTGCGAACAACTCGAGCGGACCGGTCTTGTCGATGATATGGGCGATTTTGACTTCTTTGCTCTGGGCGGCGGCCAGGCCGGAAAAACCCGCCGTCAGTGCCACGGCGATGGCAATACGCTGCAAACGCATTTTGTCTCCTTTGCGGATGGTAAGTTAACTCGTACAACGACCGCCGCAACCCCCTAGGGAACTTTCTTGAAATTCCGCTGTCAATCAGGTTGAGCGCATCAAGAAATACTCGTCCCGGGTCAACCCGGTTCGGGCATTCTATTACGGATCGTCCAAGCTGAGGTATATTTCATGACATCCGAGCTCGTGGCACCCCCCAAACGGGGGGAAAGAATGCATGCCCTCCCCTCAGTCCTCCGGACTCCCTGTTACCAAGCTGCGCCCGCCTCCTCAGGAGCCCTTCTACCTGGCGCGTCCGCAATTGCACGAACGCTTGTGCACCGTGCGCCACCACCGCCTGGCGATGGTGATCGGACCGACCGGCGCCGGCAAGACAACGTTGCTCGCCGGGGCATGCCGAGAATTCAGCCAAGCAGGCGAGTTGATCGCCTGGCTTACCCTCGACCGGCGGGAGCGTATACCGCGCCACTTCCTTGATCATCTGGTCGTCGCGATCCAGCAGACGCGGCCCGCGATCGGTCGCGATGCGCGGGCGATGCTGCAAGGTTCGACGGCCGCCCCCGAAACCGTGGTCGGCAGCCTAATCAACGACTTGACTGAAGCGGCTACGCCGCTGACCTTGTTTCTCGATGATTTCCAGGAAGCCGAAACACCGGACGTATGCAGCCTATTGATCTATTTCCTGCGCTATTTGCCGGCAACGATTCATGTCGTTGTGGCCAGCCAGCGCAGTTTTCCGCTTTCCTTGTCGTGGGCGCGCGCCCGTCACTGGATTGTCGAAATCGGCTGGGATGACCTGCGCCTGACGCAAGACGAGATGTATGCCTACCTGACAGAACGGCGAGGACTGGCGCTCTCGAATTCAGAATTGGGCGAGATTGCGGCGCAAACCGAAGGTTGGGCTTGCGCACTGCAAATGGCTGCGGTGGCGCTGAGCCAGCAAGCGGCAACGCTCCCGGGCTTGTCCGGTTGGGACTTCGCCGATGCGCTCCTGGAGGATCTATTCGCCCGCCTTCCCGAGCGCACGCGGCGATTTTTGCTCGATACGTCCATACTTGAGAGACTCTCGCCCTCGCTGTGCGATGCGGTGACCGGCGATCGGGATAGCCGACAGCGGCTGAGCGAGTTGACCAAGACTTATTTCCTCGTGCAACCGCTCGATCACGATGCCCCCTGGCTACGTTATCACCACCTTTTCGGGAGTTTCCTGCGCAAGCGTCTGCATGCGGATGATCCTGCCCGCGTGCGGCATCTGCACGACCGTGCAGGCGAGTGGTGCGCTGCCAACGGGTACATTCAGGAAGCCCTTCACCATTGGCTATTGGCCGAAGCCTATCCACAAGCTGCGCGCTTGCTGATCGAACATGGTCAAACCTTGTTGCGCAAAGCCGAAATTCCCGAATTGGCCGACTGGTTGCGCCGGTTGCCGCCCGCCGAAATCGCGGCTTCGCCCGAACTCTCCACTCTCAACGCCTGGTGCGAGTTACACGCGGGCAGACCATTTGCGATCCTCGCGGCGCTGGATAGCGCCGCCCGTGCGGCGCCAGCGAGCCGTCAGGATTTGTCGGTCCACCTGCGCAATGAATGGGCGCTGCTTCGGGCCCTGGCTTCGATTACCGGGTTCGACTGGCTCGAACGTGACGTGGTCGAGAGCGATCTCCCCGGCGCCTTTGGCGACGAGCGTCCGGTGCAACGCGCGTTTGCGCACGTCGTGATCGGATATGCTGAACGGCACGCTGGCGATCTGGTTGCGGCCTGGAGCGCATATCGGGTTGCCAGCGATTTGGCCGACACGGACAGCCTTCACTCGGTTTCCTTCATCTCGCGCTTCGGACTCGCGGTGGTCGACCTACTCGGCGGGCGCCCCGAATCCGCGCTGGCAGGACTCCAGGCCTGGTTTGCAGACGGTCGCCGACGCGCCCACTGGCAGACTGGCGGCGCAGCCTTCCTGCGAACCGCACAAGCGCTGGCGCTGGCCGATCTCGACAGACTGGACGAAGCCGTCGCCGCGCTCGACGAAGCTATCAACCTGACGGAGAGCTGCGGCGCCTTCGGCTTTCTGGGCGTTGCACTCACCCACCGCGCCCGCCTGCACGCGATCGATGGCCGATTGGCCGCCGCCTGGGCCGATCTCGACCGCGCCCGAGTCGGCGCCCTGCCGGCCAAAATGGGACGCGTCTTGTTTCGCGCCGACCTTTGCGAAGCCTGGATCAGACTGCGGCGCGGCGAATTGCCAACCGCCGGACATCTACTCTCGCAAGCCATGGATTGGCTCGTCGATACCGGGCAGGGTGGGGGCGAAAATGTCGAGGCCTGGAATCTGGTACGCTGCCAATGGCTGTTGGCCGATCAACGCTGGGCCGACGCGCTGGCGCTCGCCACCGCGGCCGAATACGCTGCCCGCAATGCCGGGCGGGTTCGCTCCGTGGTGGAATGTCTGCTGATTCGCGCCGTTGCGTTGCAGCACGATGCCGCTGGTGGCGCCCTTGCCCTAGGCTGTTTCCGGCATGCCCAGCAATTGGCGCGCGCCGGTAATCTGCGCCTGCCGTTTCGGCTGTTGACGCCAGATCTGAGCGCCTTCCCGACGCAAAATGCATCCGAGCCCGAGGAATCGACAAGCATCGCGCTGCCCGGGGCTCTGCATCAAAGGGAAGCCCAGATCGTGCGTCTTCTCGACCAGGGCTTGCGCAACCGGGAGATCGCGGCGCGCCTGTTTCTCTCTGAAGAAACCGTCAAGTGGTATCTGAAACGGATGTACGACAACTTCGACGCTGCCAACCGTGTCCAACTGCTCGCCAAGATTCGCCGTCTTGGCTTGCTTGGAGACTCGTCTCCCTGAATCGGTATGGTTGCATGGGTGAGTCGCCATTGTTGCGTCGCAGCAAACTTCCGCGCCTTCGTGGCCAATCAGTTGCCAGCCGAGGTCGCCTCGACGCTTTCGCGCCTTTATAATTTCTTGTCTTTTTTCGGGTACTGGCGCCATGCTGATCTGGTTTGTCGTTCTCTATCTGCTGGTGTCGATCGGCATCGGCCTCTACGCCGCCACCCGCGTTCATAACACCAAGGATTTCGCGGTTGCCGGGCGCCACCTTCCGCTTCCGGTCGTCACGGCCACGGTGTTCGCCACCTGGTTCGGTGCGGAGGCGGTTTTCGGCGCCTCATCCACCTTCGTCAAGGAAGGCTTGCGGGGCGTGGTCGCCGATCCTTTCGGCTCGTCGATGTGTCTAGTGCTGGCGGGAATCTTTTTCTCGCGCTACCTGTACAAGCTGAACATCATCACCCTTGGCGACTTTTATCGGATCCGTTACAACCGCGCGGTGGAGGTGATAACCACGCTCTGTATCGTGGCGTCCTACCTTGGCTGGGTCTCCGCCCAGATCAAGGCCCTGGGCCTGATCCTGAACGTCGTCACGCACGACGGCATCAGCCAGACCGCCGGCATGATTCTCGGCGCCATCGTCGTGCTGACCTACACCACGTTTGGTGGCATGCTGTCGGTGGCGGTGCTCGATTTCGTCCAGATGGCCGTATCGATGGGCGGGCTGTTCTACATCGCCACCGTGATGGCCGACAAGACTGGCGGCGTGGCCACGGTCATCGATCACGCCAGCGCCGCCGGCAAGTTCGAATTCTTCCCGCCGCCCGATCCGTGGATGTGGATCACCTTCATCGGCGCCTGGGTGACCATGATGCTGGGTTCCATCCCGCAGCAGGACGTTTTCCAGCGCATCACCTCCGCCAAGAGCGCCAAGATCGCCATCTGGGGATCACTCCTCGGCGCCTCGATCTATTTCTGTTTCACCTTCGTGCCGATGTTCATCGCCTATTCGGCCACGCTGATCGACCCCGGCCAGTTTGTGCCGATGCTGCAATCCGAATCGCCCGCCGATTACCAGCGTGTATTGCCGCTGCTGGTCCTCGAACAGACGCCACTGGCCGCCCAGGTGATCTTCTTTGGCGCCGTGCTCTCGGCGATCATGAGCTGTTCGTCGGCAACCCTGCTGGCGCCCTCGGTCACCTTCGCGGAAAACATCGTGCGGGGCTTCTTCCCGCACATGGGCGACCATGCCTTTTTGCGTGTCATGCGTTTGTGCATCGTCGGGTTTGCCTGCGTGGTGCTGACCTTCGCGCTACTTTCCAACGCCTCGATTTTCAAGATGGTGGAAAACGCCTACAAAGTGACGTTGGCGGGCGCCTTTATCCCGCTGGTCGCCGGGGCGCTGTGGAAGCGTGCCACGACGCAGGGCGCCCTGGCCGCCATCGTCGGCGGGCTGATGTCCTGGCTGCTGGTCGAGTTTCTAGTGGAAGAAAGCCCTGTGCCGCCGCAGTTGATCGGCTTGGGCTTCTCGTTCGGCGGCATGATCCTGGGGTCGCTGCTACCCCAGTGGATCGGGCATCGACTGCCGCAGGAAGACATCCACGCCGCGCTGCATCACCGCGCCGCCGCCGAGACGCATCACGCCCACGGCGAGCCGCGTCCGTAGCGGCAACGGGGCGGTTCCACGTGGAACCGCCGTTCGCGTCAGAGAAAACGATCCAGCAGACGGCGGCTGTGTCGGTCAAGCGCGGCGGGGTCGCGCACCAGGAAGGCGATGCCGTGGCTATCGGTAATCAGCAACATGCCGTGCGGCAAACGACGGATGCCCTCTTCGCCGCGCAGGATGAAGTCGCATTCGCCGCGGTCCGTTTCCACGTGCCAGGTGCACGGCGTCGCAAAACTGGAAACGCCGATCAACCGGCGAATTTCCGGCATGAACTCGCGGCTGGACAGCGCTTCTTCGATCAACCGGCGATTCGCTTCGGGCTGTTCCTCCAGCCGGTCGATCCAGAGCAACTCGTTGCCTTCCGGGCCAACCAGTGAAATTGCCTGATCCGGCGCCGCGATCGGAAAGGCCCGCACCGCCACCACGCCGACCGTGACCTGTCCCTCCAGATCCAGTTCGAGCGCGCCGAAAGCGGTCCGCCTCAGCGTGTACTCCGGGGGTGTCGCCCGATTCATGACGCTTCTCCTTCGTCGGCCAGGACATCCTGATGCCGCAATTGCGCCTGATAGAGACGATAGTAGGCGCCTTGCAGCGCCATCAGTTCGTCGTGCGGGCCGACCTCCACAACCTGGCCGCGGTCCAGCACGACCAGCCGGTCGGCCTGGCGCAAGGTGGAAAGCCGGTGCGCGATGGCGATGGTGGTACGGCCACGCACGAGGTTATCCAGCGCTTTCTGGATTTCCTTTTCGGTTTCGGTATCCACCGACGAGGTCGCTTCGTCGAGAATCAGAATCTTCGGGTCGATCAGCAGCGCGCGGGCGATCGAAATCCGTTGCCGCTCGCCGCCCGACAGCCCCTGTCCGCGCTCGCCGACCAGCGAGTCATACCCCTGTGGCAGGCGCAGGATGAACTCGTGGGCGTGCGCGGCGCGGGCCGCCGCGACAATCTCTTCGCGGCTGGCGCCGGGTTTGCCATAGGCGATGTTGTCCGCCACCGTGCCGAAGAATAGAAACGGTTCCTGCAACACCAGCCCGATATTGCGCCTGAAATCGGCAATCGCCAGTTGGCGGATGTCGACGCCATCGAGCAGGATGGCGCCCTCCGACACGTCGTAAAAGCGGCAGATCAGGTTGACCAGTGTGCTCTTGCCCGAACCGCTATGCCCGACCAAACCAACCATTTCGCCCGGACGGATGGCGAGATTGACGCCCCGCGCCACGGCGCGGTTGCCGTAGCGAAAACCCACCTCGCGCAACTCGATGCCGCCCCGCACGTCGTTCAGACGGACCGGATGCGCCACCTCCGGCACGCTGGAAACGTGGTCGAGAATGTCGAAGATGCGTTTTGCGCCGGCCGCCGCTTTCTGGGTCACCGACACGATGCGACTCATCGAGTCGAGGCGGGTGTAGAACCGCCCGATATAAGCCAGGAAGGCAGTCAACACGCCCACCGTAATCTCGCTACGCGACACCAGCCAGATCCCGAACGCCCAGACCACCAGCAGTCCGGTTTCGGTCAGCAGTGACACCGTGGGCGAAAACAACGACCACGTCTTGTTCAGCCGGTCGTTGACCGCCAGATTGTGGCGGTTGGCCTCGCGGAAGCGCTCGGCCTCGCGTCGCTCCTGTGCGAACGCCTTGACCACGCGAATGCCTGGAATGGTGTCGGCCAGCACATTGGTCACTTCCGACCACACACGGTCGATTTTCTCGAAGCCGGTGCGCAGGCGGTCGCGCACGATGTGAATCATCCAGGCGATAAAGGGCAGCGGCAGCAAGGTCACCAGCGCCAGCCAGGGGTTGATCGAAAACAGGATGGCCGAAGTCATGCAGATCATCAGCACATCGGTCGCAAAGTCGAGCAAGTGCAGCGACAGAAAGACGCAGATGCGATCCGACTCGGACCCGATGCGCGCCATCAGGTCGCCGGTGCGCTTGCCGCCAAAATACTCCAGCGAGAGCTTGAGCAGATGCTCATAGGTGGTGGTACGCAAATCGGCGCCGATGCGTTCGGAGACCAGCGCAAGGATGTAGGTTTTGGCCCAGCCCAGCCCCCAGGCCACCACGGCGGCCCCAAGCAAGCCACTGAGATAGCGAGTCGCCAGCGAGACGTCGATAGGTTTGCCGTTTTGAAAGGGAATCAGGATGTTGTCCATCAGCGGCATGGTCAGATACGGCGGCACCAGGGTCGCTGCCATCGACAACAGGGTCAAAACAAATCCCGCCAGCAGTTGCAGCCGATAAGGGTGGGCAAAACGCCACAGCCGTAGCAGTGTCCAGGTCGACGGCGGTGTCTGGAGTTCGCGCGAGCAATAGGGGCACTCCTCGGCATCGGCCTCCAGCGGCGCCTTGCAATCCGGGCATACATTGTCAGTCGCGGCAGAGTGCAACTCGCCACGATCTCGACAGGTAGCGAAAAGGTCAACCAGACGCAGGGCCGAAACGTTACGACTAAGGGTATAGCGCCAAACGGCTAGCCGTTCGTTCGCGCCGAAGAGCTCCAGCGCACCAACACCTGCATGGTCATGTTGGCGCAGGCTGAGTTCCGGCGACAGCGACCAGGCCTGCCAATCGTCGCCATCCGGGGTGCTGGCCAGCAGGCGGACATTCGTTAGCACCAGCCAGCCGGGCGAGAAGCACAGACAGGCGTCGAGGTCGAGATCGACCCAGGCCACGATGTCCTCGCCGGGGTCGAGGCGAACTCGAAGCGCGGAGAGCTGAACAGACGGCATCGCCAACAGGGCGTTCCGGGAATCAGCCGATAACAGGGCAGAAAATTGGAGAGAACTAGACATGTCAAATAGTCGCCGCGATACATGCGCGGCCATCGGGTTGGTCAAACACCGCTCGTCAGCCCACATTATGACCGAGCCTGCGCATGGTGCGCGACTTCCATTTGCGCACGAAGATGGGGCGAGCGGCCGCCGACTGTGCAAGAATACCCATTTCGGCCACGCTTTACCGTCCGCAGAACGTCCCGCGCCATGAGCAAGAATCTGGAAAGAAACATCCGCTTCCTGCGGATCAATCATTTGCGCGGCCCCAACATCTGGACCTACCGTCCTGTGCTGGAGGCCTGGATCGATATCGGCTCTCTTGAAGAGTGCCCGTCAAACACCCTGCCCGGTTTCACGGATCGCCTGGTGTCCTGGCTACCTGGGCTCGCCGAGCACCGCTGCGGCGTGGGGGAGCGGGGAGGTTTCCTGGAGCGGCTGCGCGAGGGCACCTGGCCCGGCCATATCATGGAACATGTCGCCATCGAGTTGCAGAATCTTTCCGGTATGCAAACCGGCTTCGGTAAGACGCGACAGACTTCGGAGACCGGCGTCTACAAGATGGTCATCCGCACCCGGCAGTTCGACGTGAGCCATCACGCGGTACTCGCCGCCCGTGATCTGGTGATGGCTGCCATCGACGACACGTCCTACGATGTGCCGGCCGTGGTCGCCGCACTTCGAGACATGGTGGATTCTCTTTGCCTGGGCCCGAGCACCGCCTGCATCGTCAATGCTGCCACCGAACGGCGCATTCCCCATATCCGCCTGACCGAGGGTAACCTCGTGCAGTTGGGCTATGGTCGTCGCCAACGTCGCATCTGGACGGCGGAAACCGACCAGACCAGCGCGGTCGCCGAAGGAATTTCCAGCGACAAGAACCTGACCAAGAGCCTGCTCGCTTCCTGCGGCGTGCCGGTCCCAGAAGGGCGCGAGGTCAATTGTCCCGCGGATGCCTGGGAGGCCGCTCTGGATATCGGGCTGCCGGTAGTGGTCAAACCATCCGACGGCAACCATGGTCGCGGCGTGTTTACTGATCTCTCGACACAGGCAGAAATCGAGGCGGCCTTTCCGTTGGCGGCCGAGGAGGGGAGCAGCGTCATCGTCGAGCGTTTCGTGCGCGGGCACGAACATCGCGTGCTCATCGTTGGCGGCAAGGTGGTCGCGGCGACACGGGGCGACACTGCATCCGTGATCGGTGACGGCCTCCATACGCTGGCCGAATTGATTGATTACCAGATCAACAGCGATCCGCGCCGCGGCGAGACCGAGGATTTCCCCCTTGAACCGGTGCGCCTGGTGCCCGGCGCCAGCGCCATGCTCGAGTTGGAACGCCAGGGGTTCGGCCCCGAGTCGGTGCCTACCGAAGGGCAAAGCGTGCTGGTCATCCGGCATGGCAACATGGCGTTCGACGTCACCGACGACGTTCATCCGGATGTCGCGGCGGCGTGTGCGCTGGCAGCGCGCATCGTCGGCCTGGATGTCACCGGGATCGATCTGGTTGCCGAAAACATCGGCCGTCCGCTGCATGAACAACGCGGCGCCATCGTCGAAGTCAATGCCGGTCCCAGCCTGCTGATGCACCTGAAACCCGCCGTCGGCAAACCGCGACCCGTGGGGCAGGCGATTGCCGACCATCTCTTCTCCGCGCATGACGACGGTCGCATTCCCATTGTCGGTATCAGCGGGCATCGGGGTACCACCCTGATCGCGCGGTTGGTAGCGTGGCTGCTCGGTCTATCCGGTGGCTACGTCGGCGTCGCCTGCCGCGAAGGCTTGTACTTTGATCGCCGCCGTGTCGAAGGCGGTGATCAGTCCGGCTGGGATGCTGGACAGAGGGTGCTGATGAACCGTTCGGTCGATGCGGGTGTTTTCGAGCACGACGCGCTCGCCATTCTGCGCGAAGGCCTCGCCTACGACCGGTGCCTGGTGGGCGTTGTCACCGATACAGACGTACAGGGCGGGTTGGACGAGTATTACATCACCACGCCGGATCAGATGTACACCATCCTCCGCTCGCAAGTCGATGTCGTGCTGTCCCAAGGCGTTGCCGTTCTCAATGCGGAGGAGGAACGGGTCATCGAAATGGCCGATCTGTGCGATGGTGGCGTCATCTACTACAGCCAGCGCGCGGATACGCCTGCCGTGGTCGGCCACCGCGAGGATGGCGGGCGCGCAGTATTCGCCGATCGCGGCCAGATTGTGCTGGCGAGCGGCAAGGAAAGCCAGACGCTGATCGAACTCGCCACCTTGCCCAAGGCAGCACAACGCGCGCTCCCCTCCCTGCTCGCCGCCGTCGGCGCCGCGTGGGGAATGGGCCTGGCGCCAGAACTGATAGCTGCCGGTCTCGACAACTTTGCCGCGTATTCCGCGGCACAAGGCGATTGACCAAAGGATTGCCCATGGAAGTTTCCCGTATCCGGGCCCTGCGCGGCCCCAATCTCTGGACCCGGCACACGGCCATCGAGGCCATTGTCACCTGCCGGGAAGAAGAACGCTCCTTCGAGCGGATTCCCGGTTTTGAAGTTCGCCTGCGCGACCGCTTTCCCGGCATCGGCGTGCTGCAAGCCACCTCGCACGACGAATCGGTGTCCCTAGCGCATGCGCTGGAATACGCCGCACTGGGTTTGCAGGCTGAAATCGGCTGCCCGGTGACGTTCAGCCGGGCCGCCCAGACGGTCGAGGACGGTGTCTATCAGGTGGTGGTCGAATACAGCGAAGAAGCGGTCGGTCGCCGGGCGCTCGAACTGGCCGAACAGCTCTGTCAGGCCGCAAAGGACGATGTGCCTTTCGACCTCGCCGACGCGCTCCAGCAGTTACGTGACCTGGACGAGGATGTTCGCCTCGGTCCCAGCACCGGCGCCATCGTACAAGCGGCAGTGGCACGTGGCATTCCCTATCGACGGCTCACCGACGGCAGCCTCGTGCAATTTGGCTGGGGCAGCCGCCAGCGCCGCATACAAGCGGCCGAAACGGACCGCTCCAGTGCCATCGCCGAATCCATCGCGCAGGACAAGGATCTCACCAAGAAGTTGCTGCGTGCGGCGGGTGTTCCCGTGCCTCGGGGCCGCCCGGTCAGCGATGCCGAGGATGCCTGGGCGGCGGCTCAGGAAATTGGTGGGCCGGTGGTGGTCAAGCCCGTTGATGGAAATCAGGGCAAGGGCATCACGGTCAATGTCACGACCCGCGAAGAAGTCGTACAAGCATATGCGACAGCCGCCGAATTCCGCGACGACGTGATGGTCGAGAGTTACCTTCCGGGCAACGATTTCCGACTCCTCGTCGTCGGCAACAAGGTCGCCGCCGCCGCCCGGCGCGAACCGCCGCATGTGATCGGTGACGGCAAGCATAGCGTTCGCCGTCTGGTCGAAATCGTGAACAGCGACCCCCGCCGGGGAGAAGGGCACGCCACTTCGTTGACCAAGATTCGTTTCGACGACATTGCACTGGCCACATTGGCCGGTCAGGGACTCGAGGCGGATTCGGTGCCGGCGCGCGGCAAGCGGGTGATTCTGCGCAACAACGCCAATCTATCCACCGGCGGTACCGCCACCGATGTCACCGACGACGTTCACCGCTCGGTCGCCGCGCAGGCGGTCGCCGCCGCGCAAATGGTCGGGCTCGATATCTGTGGCGTCGACGTGGTGTGCGACAGCGTGCTCAAGCCGCTGGAAGAACAGCACGGCGGCGTCGTCGAAGTCAATGCCGCGCCAGGTCTGCGCATGCATCTGGCGCCCTCCTATGGCAAGGGCCGTGCGGTCGGCGAGGCGATCATCGCCAACATGTTCCCCGAAGGCGACGATGGCCGCATTCCGGTAGTCGCCGTCACCGGCACCAACGGCAAGACGACGACCGTCCGCCTGATCGCCCACATCATCGGCAAGACCGGGCGCAATGTCGGCATGACCAATACCGACGGCGTCTATATCGGCAGCCGCCAGATCGACAGCGGCGATTGCAGCGGCCCGAAGAGCGCGCGTAATGTGTTGTTCCACCCGGAAGTCGATGCCGCTGTATTTGAAACCGCGCGCGGCGGCATGTTGCGCGAGGGTCTGGGCTTCGACCGCTGCCAGGTGGCGGTGGTCACCAACATCGGCAAGGGCGATCACCTCGGCCTCAACTACATCACCACGGTCGAGGACCTCAAGGTTCTGAAACGGGTGATCGTCATGAACGTTGCCCCCAGCGGCGTCGCGGTCCTCAATGCCAACGACCCCATCGTCGCCGAGATGGCGGAAAAATGCCCGGGCGGCGTCATCTTCTTCGGCAGCGGGCGCCGTCAATCGGTCATTGCCGCGCAGATCGCGCAGGGCAAGCGGGCCGTATATGTGGATAAGGGTGATATCGTCGCCAGCGAGGGCGGCAAGGTGATCCAGCGCATCCCGCTGGCCGAGATCCCCCTCACCATGCGCGGTCACATCGGTTTCCAGATCGACAACGCGATGGCCGCCACGGCAGCCGTCTGGGCACTGGGCATCGATTGGGCAGTGATTCGACTGGGTCTGGCCACATTCACCAGCGAAAGCCACAATGTGCCCGGGCGCTTCAACCTGTTCAGTTACCGGGGCGCCACGCTGATTGCCGATTACGGCCACAATCCGGACGCCATGCTGGCGCTGGTGCGCGCGGTCGAGGCGCTGCCGGGCAGTCGCCGTAGCGTGGTCATCAGCGGCGCCGGCGACCGGCGCGACGAGGACATCCGCCAGCAAACCGAAATTCTTGGCGAGGCTTTCGACGACGTCATTCTGTATCAGGATCAGTGCCAGCGCGGCCGTGCGGATGGCGAGGTGCTCGGGCTGCTGCGGCAGGGGCTGGGCAAGGCCAAGCGCACCAGCCATGTCGAGGAGGTTCGCGGCGAATTCGCGGCAATCGACCGCGCGCTGAGCAGCCTGACACCAGGCGATCTCTGCCTGATCCTGGTCGACCAGGTCGAAGAGGCGCTGGCGCACATTTCCGCGCGTGTCGGCGAAAGCCGCAAGTAACCCCGGTCTGGCCGCTGGGATCGTAACCGGCGGCCGTTGACGACATGAACGTGCATCGCCCCTTGCGACTCGCGCGCTATCTGGCGCTGGCGTGGATGCTGCTGCTCATCTACGGCAGCCTGCACCCGTTTTCCGGCTGGCGGGACAACGGCCTGGCGTCGCTCGCGTTTCTCGGCACTCCCTGGCCACGATACTGGACGGGTTTCGACCTAACGGTCAATGTCCTGGCCTACCTTCCGCTCGGTGCTTTGCTGACGCTCGGTTTCTGGCGTTTGCCCGGACGCGCAACGGCCGCGGTCCTCGCGGTGCTGATCGGTACGACGCTCAGCTTTACGATGGAATGGATACAAAACTGGCTACCCAGCCGCGTCCCCTCCAACCTCGATCTCGCCTGTAACGGTGTAGGCACCCTTATGGGCGCGCTCGTTGCCAGTTTGACCGGGCCGCGCACGCTCCCACATCTGGGTCGATGGCTGCAAACCGCGCTAGGGCCACTGCCCAACGCGGAATTGGGGCTCACGCTGGTCGGCATTTGGCTGTTCATCCCCCTGTCGCCGGAAATCCTGCTTTTCGGCGCAGGCGATCTGCGCCAGATCCTCGGTCTGCCGAGTGCGCTGCCCTTTTCGGCCGAGCACTTCGCCCGCGCCGAGGCCGCAGTGGTGGCCGCCAATGTCCTCGCCATCGGCCTGCTGGTGCGCATGCTCGCCAGCAATCTGCGCATTGCTCACGTGCTCGCTTCGGCAGTACTGGCAATCGGCCTGCTGGTGCGCACGCTGTCGGCGGCTGTCCTGGTCGGCCCAGCATCCTGGTCGGCTTGGCTGACGCCAGGTGTTGCGCAAGGGCTGATTGCCGGAATCGCCCTGCTGTTGCCCGCCATGTGGCTACCAGCGCGTGGCCGTCTGGCGCTGGGTGCACTGGCATTGATGACCGGTACCGTCCTGGTCAATCTCGCCCCGGCTAACCCATACTCACCACTGGCGTTGGTTGTCTGGACACAAGGCCACTTCCTCAATTTCAACGGCCTGACTCGCCTGGTATCGATCGTCTGGCCGTTTCTTGCCCTACCCTACCTGATGGTGTCGGGACGTCGGGAATGACTCAGGCGGCGGCACCCAATCTTTCCATCAGGGCGTTCATCGCCTCGGCCGCACCCAAAGCGAGCTTATAGGTGATGTAGGGCGTCACCCGCGTGTCGCCCGGATTGATTTCGACAGTCGGTACGCCCGCCCGGGCGGCCCACACCACCGGCTGGGCAATATAGGGAAAGACGCTGGTGGTGCCGATGCTGAACACCAGGTCGAAACCTTTTTCCAGCTCGTCGTAAAACCGGCCCAGTTCGTCTTCCGGCAGCATTTCACCGAACAACACCACCTCGGGACGCATTTCGCCTTCGCATCGCGGGCAAACCGGCGGCAAGGGTCGATCCTCCAGAGACGGGACAGTCTCACGGTTGCCGCAGTGCTCACAGCGCAAGCGGTGGACGTCGCCATGGATCGGGATCACCCGGCGGCTGCCCGCCTGCTGGTGCAAGCCGTCGATGTTTTGCGTAAATACCACGACCGTGGCGAAATCGGCCTCCAGGCGGGCTATGGCGCGATGCGCGTCGTTGGGGCCGGCGTCGCGGCAATTGTGCTCGATCTGCGCCAGATACTTCCAGGTGATGTCCGGCCGGATCGCCAGCATGTCGCCGGAAAGCGCATCCTCGATGCGGATGCCTTCCTCGGTCAGGCCGCTGTTGTAGAGGCCGCCGATGCCACGATAGGTCGGCAGGCCGGAATCGGCGGAAATGCCGGCGCCGGTGATGAACAGGATGCGCCGCGCCGCGCCGAGGTGGCGGGCCACCGCGTCGAGCGTCTCGGCGTGATCGGCAATCTGGATTTCGGTCATGGCAGGGCCTCTGCGGCCATTATAATGGGCCTTCTTGTTTCCACGGTACGAACCATGAGCCATTTTGAGCATCATGTCTTTTTCTGCTGCAACCAACGCGGCGCCGGCGAAACCTGCTGCAATCAGCATGGCGCCAGCGAGTTGCTGGCCTACGCCAAGGATCGCGCCCGCGCCCTGGGCGTCAACAGCGACCGTATCCGGCTCAACAAGGCGGGTTGCCTGGGTCGCTGCGACGACGGCCCGGTGATCGTGATCTACCCGGAAGCAGTGTGGTACACCTATGTCGACCAGCAGGACATCGACGAGATCCTGTCCGAACATCTGATGCATGGTCGCATCGTCGAACGGTTGCGCATATGAAAGCAGAAACCCGACTGATTTCCGGCCCGGCCGGCCCGCTCGAAGTCATTGTCGAAACGCCGCTCCACCCGCGGGGCATTGCGCTCATCGCGCACCCGCATCCGCTGGGCGGCGGCGCCAATACCAACAAGGTCGTGCATACGCTGGCACGCGCCTTCGTCGGTTTGGGCTATAGCGCCTGGCGGCCCAATTTTCGCGGCGTTGGCGACAGTGCCGGCACGCATGACGAAGGCGAGGGCGAGACCTGGGACTTGCTCGCTGCGTTGGCCGCTGCCCGAGCCGAATTGGGAGAACAGCCGGTCGCCCTGGCCGGATTCTCGTTTGGCGCCTATTGCCAGACCCGCGTCGCCCAGCAGCTGCTCGCCGACGGCCGCCCGGCCCGCGGCCTGGTACTGGTCGGCACCGCCGCCGGGCACGTGGAAGGCACACGCCAGTACGACACTGCCGCCGTGCCGCCCGACACCCTGGTCATTCACGGCTCGGCCGACGAAACAGTGCCACTCGCCAATGTGCTGGCCTGGGCCGAACCGCTCGACTTGCCAGTCACCGTGATTCCCGGCGCCGATCATTTCTTTCATCGGCGCCTGCACGTACTGCGAGACCTGGTTGTGCGCCACTGGCACGCCCTGGAGGCTACGTGACCGTGGTCGCCGACTTCGCTGTCGCTCCCGTGCCTGACGCTCTGTCCTTTGCGACAACGCCCTGCCTGGTGCTGACCAACTGTCCGGATGCCGGCCTCGCCGAACGGCTCGCCCGCGAGGTATTGGCGGCGCGCCTCGCCGCCTGCGTCAACATCCTGCCGGCCTGCCAATCTCTGTATCGCTGGCAGAATGCCATCGAAAGCGCCTGCGAGGTGCCGGTGCTGTTCAAGACCACGCAAGATCGCTATCCGGCCCTGCTCGAGGCGATTACCCGTCTGCACCCCTACAACATCCCCGAAATCATTGCCCTGCCCGTGACCGCCGGCCTGCCCGCCTATCTGGACTGGGTCGTCGCC
This sequence comes from Betaproteobacteria bacterium UBA1934, assembly GCA_002337055.1. Lineage (GTDB taxonomy): Bacteria > Pseudomonadota > Gammaproteobacteria > Burkholderiales > Rhodocyclaceae > UBA1934. Next base: position 667,370 of record DDFG01000005.1, read on the forward strand.
GAAACCCGAGAACCGTGATGCGTCTGCTCTTATCGTTTTTTCTGCTGCTTTCCTGCTCATTTGTTCACGCCGATGAGTTTCTCGATCCGGCGGTCGCCTTCCGCCCCGCGATCCGCGCGCTCGACGCGCAAACCGTCGAGGTGCGCTACGAAATCGCGCGGGGCTATTATCTGTACCGCGACAAGTTCCGCTTCTCTGCGGAAGGCGTGCAGGTCGGCGCACCACAACTGCCCAAGGGCAAGGAAAAGCACGACGACAATTTCGGCACGGTGGAGGTCTATTACAAGGAGGCCACGATCCGCTTGCCGATCGAACATTCGGCATCCGGCCCGCAGTCGATCGATCTCAAGCTGGTTTCGCAAGGCTGCGCGGAAGCGGGCATCTGCTATCCGCCCCAAACGCAAACCCTGAGCGTGACACTGCCGGCACCCGGGCAAGCGGCAGCGGCAGCGGCAACCCCGGCTTCGGCATCCGCCGCAGACGCCTCTGCGCTCGACGAATCGGGCGGCATTGCCACGCGCCTGCGGCATGCCGGTTTCTGGGCCAATCTCGCCTTTTTCTTTGTCGCGGGGCTGGGCTTGTCGCTGACGCCCTGTGTGTTCCCGATGGTGCCGATCCTGTCCGGCATCATCGTCGGGCAAGGGCACAAGGTCTCGCGGGGACGCGGTCTGGCGCTCGCGCTGGCCTACGTGCTCGGGATGGCGGTCACCTACGCGCTTGCCGGCGTGGCGGCGGGCTTGAGCGGAACGCTGGTGTCGGGTCTGCTGCAAAACGCCTGGGTCCTCGGCGGTTTCGCGCTCGTCTTTGTGTTGCTGGCCGGATCGATGTTCGGCTTTTACGAGCTGCAACTGCCCAGCGCGCTGCAAAGCCGATTGTCGGAAGAAGCCGGGCACCTGGCCGGCGGGCGCGGCCCCGCGGTGTTTGTCATGGGTGCGCTCTCGGCGCTGATCGTCGGGCCGTGCGTCGCGGCGCCGCTGGCGGGCGCGCTGATCTATATCGGACAGACCGGCGACGCGCTGCTCGGCGGCACCTCGCTGTTCGTCATGGCACTCGGCATGGGCGTACCCTTGATTGCGGTCGGCCTCTCGGCGGGCGCCTTGCTACCCAAGGCCGGCGCGTGGATGAATGCGGTCAAGAAGGCCTTCGGTTTCATGCTGCTCGGCACCGCCTTGTGGCTGCTTTCACCGGTGTTGCCCCCGGCGATGGAACTGGCGGCCTGGGGCGCGCTACTGATCGTGCCGGCCGTCTTTCTGCACGCCATCGATCCCCTGCCACCGCACGCCCAAGGCAGCGCCCGTTTCTGGAAGGGCATTGGCGTCATGCTCCTGGTGGCGGGAATCGCGCTGCTGATCGGCGCCCTGAGCGGCAGCCGCAGTGTGTGGCAGCCGCTGGCCGGCTTGCGCGGGACGGTCGCGGCGGCGACTGCGGAGGCGCGCCCGGACTTTCAGCGCGTGGTATCGGTAGAGGATCTCGACCGACGCCTGAAAGCCGCTCAACAACCGGTGATGCTCGACTTCTATGCCGACTGGTGCATCGAGTGCAAGAAGATGGAACGCGAAACGTTTTCGCACAGTACCGTGCAGTCCGCGCTGGCGGGGGTCACGTTGTTGCAGGCCGACGTCACGGCCATGACGCCGGACGACCGCGCCCTGTTGGCGCGATTCAGCCTGTATGGTCCGCCCGGCATACTGTTTTTCGATGAAAAAGGCCGGGAAATTCCCGGCCTGCGCGTCGTCGGCTTTCAGGACGCTCCAACCTTCGCCAAGGTGCTGGCGAAATTACGATCCTGACGGACGTGATTATTTGTGGTTCTTGTCGATATCGTAGACGTTCTGCTGCACCAGCCGCTGCACCAGCGAATCCAGCGTCAGGCCGCCCGCCGCGCTTGAGCTGACGCCAAGCACCGAGGTCGACTTGGCGCCGAGTTCCATTTTCTGCTCGTTGTAACCAGTCGCCACCTGTTCGGTGGTGTTGGCGTTGATCAACTTCCAGCGCATGCCGATGATCCAGACGCCTGTCGTTTCGCCGGTCTTGACCGAGCCGATTGCTGTCCCGGCGGCATAGCCGCCGCGCGTGCCGGAAGCGATGCCGACGATACTGCCGAGCGCCGCACCGTCAAATCCCTGGCTCGCCGTTGCCACGGGTTCCGCCTTGAGAACGTCGAACTTGATGATCCACTTGGTGGTTTTGAACTTGCCCTTCTGGAGGACTTTGCGGGCTTTTTGCGGATCGCCCATCGTGTAGGCCAGCGTGAATTCGTTCAGCAAGGGGCCGAGATCCGAGCGTTCCAACACCCGGAAATTGGCCTTGCCGAGTTCGAGTTCTGCATAGTCGGCAATGTTGTTGGCCCCGAAGCGCTGTGTGAACGTGGCGTTGTTACTCTTGATCTCGCCCGGGATCACGATAATTTGCGGTCCTTTCTTGGCGCCGTTCACATATTCGATAGGCTTGTACATCGCCTTGTCGGCCATGGCATTCGCTTGCTGGGAGGTGCTGCTGCCGGCAGTAGGCGACGGATTATCGGAAGCGCCCGCACCGCCACCGGTGGTCTGGCAAGCAGCCAGCAAGGCCAGGGTCGACACGGTACCGAGAGTACCAGCCATTGAACGAAGGGGAATACGCATCGCAAAATCTCCATGGGGCGCTGTCAATCGCCGTATTCTGTTCGATGACACCCCACTATGGCAAGCGTTGGGTAAGGATTCCCTATTCCATATAATTGGCATATAAATTGCTTGATATAGGCTAGGAGGGCGTTACCAATACGAGGTCATTACCATGGGCGACGACGAACCATTCTTGCTGGAAGCACTACTGGCGGTACTTCCCTATCTGGTAGCCGGTACCGCCGGTTGGCTGAACCGCGTGATCGTGGCACGCAGACAACGTGTCGATGCACTGTCTTGAGGCGAGGTGCGCCATGCTTGTGCGTCCAAGGAGACGCACATGAGTCACTTGCCAATGCAGAATCGGCTGAATATCTCGCCGAGCAAGTCTTCTGGCGTGAATTCGCCGGTGATTTCGCCGAGTCGGCGTTGTGTCAGGCGCAGTTCCTCTGCCAGGAGTTCCAGCGGCCATTGCGTTTGAGCGGTGAGCGTGATTGCGGCATCGAGGTGTACGCGCGCGCCCGCCAATGCACGCAAATGCCGCTCGCGGGCGATAAAGACATCTTCGGCTTGATGCCAACCCGCCACCCCCAACAATTCCTGGCGCAGCAACTCGACCCCCGCTCCGGTCTTGGCAGAGAGCGCAATTTCGGAACCCTTTTCGGTCTTGAGACTAATAGGCGCCGTGCCCCTCAGATCTATCTTGTTAATCACCGTGATGCGGGGCAGGGCGGGAGGCAGCGTCGCCAGAATATCGGCATCGACGTCGGTCATGCCCATTTGCGCATCAATCAGCACGAGCGCCAGGTCCGCACGCTCGATTTCGCGCCAGGTCCGGGCGATGCCCATGCGTTCGATTTCGTCGTCGGTTTCGCGCAGACCGGCGGTGTCGATAATATGTAGCGGAATGCCTTCAATCTGGATGGCTGAACGCAGCGCGTCGCGGGTCGTGCCGGCGACGGCAGTGACAATCGCCAGATCATCGCCGGCCAACGCGTTGAGCAGCGAAGACTTGCCGACATTGGGTTGCCCCACCAACACGACATGCAGGCCGGCTTGCAGCAGTTTGCCCTGACCGGCGCGGTCGAAAACGCTCGCGAGGCGCTCGGAAAGGGTATTCAGGCGTCCTGGCAGGTCAGCCGCGCGCAGAAAATCGATATCCTCTTCCGGAAAATCCAAAGTTGCCTCGACCAGCATTCGCAGGTCGATCAACCCGTCGGTCAGGGCGCGCACGGCCTGGGAAAACTGCCCTTGCAGGGAGCGCATCGCTGATCGGGCTGCGCTGGTTGTCGCAGCGTCGATCAAGTCGGCAACGGCCTCGGCTTGCGCCAGATCGAGTTTGCCGTTGAGAAAGGCGCGGCGGGTAAATTCGCCCGGCTCTGCCAGCCGGGCACCCAGGTCAAGGCAGCGCGCCAGCAACAGATTCAGCACGACCGGGCCGCCATGACCTTGTAACTCGAGGACGTCTTCGCCGGTAAAGGAATGCGGGCCCGGAAAGTGGAGCAGCAGACCGTCGTCGAGGGCGATTCCGCCACCATCGCGAAAAATGGCACGCGCGGCCATCCGGGGAGGCGGCGTTTTGCCACAGAGCGCCTCGGCATACGCCGCAAGGCCAGGCCCGGAAAGGCGAATGACACCGATGCCGCCACGGCCGGGGGCCGTGGCGATAGCGGCAATGACGTCGGTTTTTGCCGGATCAGGCCTTGGCGTCATTGGCAGCTTTGCCGCCGGCTTCGATCATGCGGGTGATTTGCCACTGCTGCGCGATGGACAGCACATTGTTGACCACCCAGTAGAGCACCAGACCGGCCGGGAAGAACAGGAACATCACCCCGAAGGCAAAGGGCATGATCTTCATCATCTTGGCCTGAATCGGGTCCGGCGGTTCCGGATTGAGCTTGCTCTGCACCACCATCGACAGGATCATGATGATCGGCAGCACATAATACGGGTCGGCCGTCGAAAGATCGTTGATCCACAGAATCCAAGGCGCATCGCGCATTTCGACGGCGCCGAGCAGCACCCAGTAGAGGGCGATGAAGACCGGAATCTGGACCAGAATGGGCAGGCACCCGCCAAGCGGATTGACCTTCTCGGTCTGGTAGAGCTTCATCATTTCCTGATTCAGCTTCTGTTTGTCGTCGCCGTAACGTTCCTTCAGGGTCATCATCTTCGGCGTCAGTGTGCGCATTTTCGCCATCGACTTGTACGAAGCGGCGGAAAGCGGGAAGAACAGCAGTTTGATGATGATGGTCAGCACGACAATGGCCCAGCCCCAGTTGCCAACCATGGCGTGGATCCATTCCAGCGCCCAGAAGATGGGGGCCGCAATCACCGTCAACCAACCGTAGTCGACCACCAGATCGAGCCCGGTGGCCACCTGCTTGAGGGCCGCCTGTTCTTGCGGACCGGCATACAGCCCGACACTCAGTTCGGTCTTGCCGCCGGGAGCGATCGCCGGCATCGGCACGATCACACCAGCCTGCACCAGATTTGCGCCGTTCACCGTATCGGCTTTGCGCATGTAGTACTCGCGCAGGGTCTTGTCCTTGGGCACCCAGGCGGCGACGAAATAGTGCTGCACCATGGCCATCCAGCCGTTGTCGGCCTTCTGCGCAAACTTGGCTTTGCCCTTGACGATGTCTCCGAAATCGACTTTCTGATACTTGTCGGCATCGGTGAATACCGCCGGGCCGGTAAAGGTCGAAACCATGCGGCTCTCGCCCTGCGGCGCCACGTCATCTCGCTGCAACTGGTAGTAGGCAAAAGGTGTGACCGTCTTCTGGCCGCGGTTGTCGATTTCCCAGGCAATATCGATCAGGTAGGAACCGCGTTTGAAGGTATAAACCTTACTGATGGTCAGCCCGTCCTGAACCGGTGCCGACAGACGCAGCTTCAACTCGGCAGCGCCCTCGGCCAGTTCGGTCGGCCCGGCAGCGAGCGCAAACTGGGTACGATGATTGGGCATACCGTCGCCCAGCAAACCGGTTTGCGCCAAATATTGATGCGCCGGATCGAACAGCACCAGATTCTTGCTCTTGTCACCATGTTCGCGGTGCTTGAGCAACTCCAGTTGCACAATGTCACCACCCAGGGGCGTCAGTGTCGCCTTGAACAGATCAGTGGTGACCACCACCGGTTGTGCGCCCGCCGGCAAGGGGGTCGCGTTTGCAGTCGACACGCCCGGAACAACCGCCGCGCCGGGCAGCGCGGTGGGCTGAGGGAGGGCACCAGGACCGGCCGGTGCGGTGGCGGTCGGGGCTGCGACCGGTTTCGGGTTGACATAGGCTTGCCATTTTTCCCACAGCATGAACAGGGAAAAACCGAAAACCATCAACAGAATCAAACGTCTCGTATCCATGTGCCGCCTATGCAAATTAAGACCGGTCAGGGAACCGGATCAACACCGCCGGGATGCCAAGGGTGACAGCGCCCGATGCGCCGCATCGCCAACCAGCCTCCCCGCCACGCGCCATACCGGGCAATCGCCTCTTGCGCATAGGCCGAGCAGCTCGGATAAAAGCGGCAGCGCGGCCCCAGCAACGGGCTGATTGCCGCCCGATAGAATCCGATCAGGCCGAGCAGCAGTGCTTTCAAACGTCGCTCCCTTGCGGTCGATCACGTCGAGGCCGCAGTTTAGCGAAAAGTTGGTCGATTTCGGCGGCAATTTGATGACGCCCAATGCCCGCTCCCTTGGCCACCACCCGCAACACCAGATCGTAACCGGGAAATGCGTCGCGCTGCTGACGGAAACGCTCGCGCGCCACGCGCTTGAAGAGGTTGCGCGAGACCGCCGTGCGCACCAGTTTCTTGCCAATCACCAGCCCCAGGCGGGTGTCCTGGCCGGGTTCGGGATGAGGTCGGAAGTGCAGCATCCAGATTGTGCCGCGAATGGCTCGCCTAAAACCAAAAACGGATGAAAAATCATCCGTTCTGGTCAGGCGATATCGCCTGGGAAATGCGTGGCCTGGCGCAGCCGCCAAAAGCGTGATCAAACGCCGAGGCGATGACGACCCTTGGCTCGCCGAGCGGCGATAACCTTGCGGCCGCCCTTGGTTCTCATGCGAACCAGGAAACCGTGGGTGCGCTTGCGTCGCACAACCGAAGGCTGGAAGGTGCGTTTCATGTCAAATCCTTGTGTTGGAGATAAGGTAAACGCGCTATTTCACACGATAAACAGCTGTTCTGTCAACATATTTTTTTTGCCCAGCCTGTGGATAAGTCGGCGGGATGAAGTTAGAATGATCTCTGTTCGGCGGCTGAATGGCCGCCGATTTTGTTGAAAGTCTTGGCGTATACAACATTTTGGGTATTGCCTGCCAACACGGCGGGCGGTGTCGGGAGTTTGACGGGCGATGTCCGGTTTCTGGGAATCCTGTTTGCGGCGTTTCGAGGTTGAGCTGCCCGCACAACAGTTCAACACCTGGATACGCCCGCTCACTATACAAGGTGAGGATGCGCCCACCGCCGGGCTACGCCTGCTCGCTCCCAACAGCTTTATCCAGAAATGGGTGCGCGACCGTTACCTGACCCGCATCGTCGAATACGGCCACCAATACTATACCTTTCCGGTCGATATCACGCTCTGTGTCGGCAAGAGCAGTCTGTCGGCGTCCGTTGATGTTCCGATTACTCCGGTCGTTGCCCCTGCACCAAGCGCGACGCCCACGCCGAACAACGGACGCAACGGCCACGCCGCCAAGAAGACCGAGCAACCCACGGCCTACGACAAGACCCGGCTGATCAGCGCCTTCAGCTTTGGTAACCTCGTAGTCGGCAAAGCCAACAATCTGGCGCGCGCGGCGGCACAACAGGTGGCCCTCAATCCCGGCGGCGCCTACAACCCGTTGTTCATCTATGGCGGCGCGGGCCTGGGCAAGACCCACCTGATCCACGCCATCGGCAACGAAATTCTGAAAGAACACCCCGACAGCGTCGTACGCTACCTGCATGCCGAAGACTACTATTCGGACGTGGTGCGCGCCTTCCAGCAAAAATCCTTTGACAGCTTCAAGCGCTATTATCGTTCGCTCGATGTGCTGCTGATTGACGACGTGCAGTTCTTCAACGGCAAGAACCGCACGCAGGAGGAGTTCTTCTTCGCCTTCAACGCGCTGATCGAAGCCAAGAAGCAGATCATCATCACCTGCGACACTTACCCCAAGGATATCAACGGCCTCGACGACCGCCTGGTCACCCGCTTCGACTGGGGCCTGACGGTGCAGATCGAGCCGCCCGAGCTGGAAATGCGGGTGGCGATCCTGAAAACCAAGGCCGAAGCGGAAGGAATCGACCTGAACGACGAGGTCGCCTTCTTCATCGCCAAGCATCTGCGCTCGAATGTGCGTGAACTCGAAGGCGCATTGACCAAGGTGCTGGCCTTCTCTTCCTTCCACAATCGCGCCATTTCGCTCGATCTGGCCAAGGAAGCGCTGAAGGACGTGATCGGTTCGACACGCAATGTCGGCATCGACGCCATCCAGAAGACCGTCGCCGACTACTACAAGATCAAGGTCGCCGACATATTCTCGAAAAAGCGTACGCGCGCCATTGCCCGTCCGCGCCAGGTGGCGATGTGGCTGTGCCGCGAAATCACCGCGCACAGTTTTCCGGAAATTGGCGATGCCTTTGGCGGGCGCGATCACACCACGGTCATCCACGCGGTCAAGACCATCGATGCTGTCCGGGTGCGCGAAAATGAACTCAACCACGACCTGCATGTACTGTTGCAGGTGTTGAAAGGATAAGTCTGTGAGCAAGCTGTCGATGAAATGGGGATAAATACCCAAAAGCGGCAAAAGCAAAAAGTTGTTCGAGTTTCCTCCACAGGCTTTTCAGAGACTTACCAAGACCCTGAAATCGCAGTCAAGGGTCTGAATGGAATTGATTATTTGTCGTTGTCCACAGACTTGTTCTGTACTTAGTCTTTAAAGGATTTATTTATATGATTCTTATCAAGACCCAGCGGGATACGCTTCTGCAACCCTTGCAATCGGTATCCGGCATTGTCGAACGCCGCCATACCCTGCCCATTCTCTCCAACGTGCTGCTGGAGAAACGGGGCGACAGTCTGACGCTTCTGGCCACCGACATCGAGATCCAGGTCACGACCACCACCACGGGTGCGGGCGGTGAGGGCGATGGCGCGGTGACGGTCGGCGCCCGCAAACTCCAGGACATCCTGCGTTCGTTGCCCGACGGTGCGGACATCAATCTCGTCCTCGAAGACCGCAAGTTGCAGGTACGCGCCGGCAAGAGCCGTTTCAGTCTGCAAACGCTGCCGGCGGACGATTTTCCGCGCATGTCGGTGGCGGAAGGCGAATCGCGCGCTTTCGAACTGACCCAGGGCGCCTTCAAGAATCTGCTGAACAAGACCCAGTACGGTATGGCGGCGCAAGACGTGCGTTATTACCTGAACGGCCTGCTGCTGCTGGTCGATGGCAACGAATTGCGCGCCGTGGCCACTGACGGCCACCGCCTGGCCTATGCCAGCGCCGCCGTCGACGCCGATCTACCCCGCCAGGAAGCGATCCTGCCGCGCAAGACGGTGCTGGAACTGAACCGCCTGCTGGCCGACAACGACGAACCGCTGTCGATCACGCTGACCGGCAATCAGGTCCGTTTTGCGTTTGGCTCCATCGTGCTGGTCTCCAAGCTGATCGACGGCAAGTTCCCCGATTACGAGCGTGTGATTCCGCAAAGCCTGCGCAACCATCTGGTGGTGGAGCGCACGATGCTGATGCAGGCCATGGTGCGGGCGGCTATTCTGACCAACGAGAAGTTCCGTGGTGTGCGCGTGGTGCTGGCTGAAAACAGCCTCAGGATCATTGCCGCCAACGCCGAGCAGGAAGAAGCGCAAGAAGAAATCGAAGTCGGTTACACTGGCGAGCCTCTCGATATCGGCTTCAATGTCGGCTACCTGCTCGACGTGCTGAACAACATCCAGGCGCCGGAAGTGCAGTGGAGCTTCAACGACGCCAATTCCAGTGCCTTGATCTCGCTGCCCGGCGAAGATCGATTCAAATACGTTGTCATGCCGATGCGCATCTAGCCCGTTCGGTGGCGACTTGGCGGCGTCTTTCCGGCGCCGCCTGTTTTTTTTATGGTTTCACGTGGAACAGCAGCAATGAGCGAACAAAACTCCCAACCGCAAGGCAATTCCCCCGCTTACGACGAATCCAGCATCCAGCAGCTTGAAGGGCTGGAGGCGGTGAGAAAGCGCCCTGGCATGTACATTGGCGACACTTCCGACGGCACCGGCCTGCATCACATGGTGTTTGAGGTGGTCGACAACGCCATTGACGAAGCGCTGGCCGGCCATTGCGACGACATTGTCGTCACCATCCACGCGGACAACTCCATCTCCGTCACCGACAACGGCCGCGGCATCCCGACCGGCGTCAAGTTCGACGACAAACACGAACCCAAGCGTTCGGCCGCCGAAATCGTGATGTGCGTGCTGCACGCCGGCGGCAAGTTCAACCAGAACTCCTACAAGGTCTCCGGCGGCCTGCATGGTGTGGGCGTCTCTTGCGTCAATGCGCTCTCCAAGTGGCTGCGGCTGACCATTCGCCGTGAAGGCAAAAAGCACTTCATGGAATTTTGCCGGGGCCATGCGGTGGATCGCGTGATCGAAGTGCATAACGGCGTCGAAGTCTCGCCGCTCAAGGTCATCGGCGACACTGAAAAGCGCGGCACCGAGGTGCACTTCATGGCCGATGACGAAATCTTCGGCCATATCGAATTCCATTACGAAATTCTCGCCAAGCGTTTGCGCGAGCTTTCCTTCCTCAACAACGGCGTGCGCATTCGCCTGGTCGACCAACGCACTGGCAAGGAAGAAGATTTTGCCTTCTCCGGCGGGGTCAAGGGGTTCGTCGATTTCATCAACCGCACCAAGACCGTGCTGCACCCCAACGTTTTCTATTCCACCGGCGAATCGAACCAGAACGGCGTCACCATCGGCGTCGAAGTGGCGATGCAGTGGAACGACTCCTATCAGGAACACGTGCTCTGCTTTACCAACAACATCCCGCAATCGGATGGCGGCACGCACATGACCGGCCTGCGCGCGGCGATGACGCGGGTGATCAACAAGTACATCGAAGAGAACGACATCGCCAAAAAGGCCAAGGTCGAGATCAGCGGCGACGACATGCGCGAAGGTCTGGCCTGCGTGCTCTCGGTAAAAATGCCCGACCCGAAGTTTGCCTCTCAGACCAAGATGAAGCTGGTTTCCAGCGAAGCCCGGCCGGCGGTGGAAGAAGTGGTGGCACAAAAGCTCGCCGACTTCCTGCTTGAACGCCCGGCGGACGCCAAGGTGATTACCGGCAAGATCGTCGAGGCCGCCCGCGCCCGCGAGGCCGCCCGCAAGGCCCGTGAAATGACGCGCCGCAAGGGGGTGCTGGACGGCATCGGCCTGCCCGGCAAACTGGCGGATTGCCAGGAAAAAGACCCGGCGCTGTGCGAACTCTATCTCGTCGAGGGCGATTCCGCCGGCGGCTCCGCCAAGCAGGGCCGCGACCGCAAGTTCCAGGCGATCCTGCCGCTCAAGGGCAAGATCCTGAATGTGGAAAAAGCGCGTTTCGACAAGCTCATATCCAGTCAGGAAATCGCCACGCTGATCACCGCGCTCGGCACCGGCATCGGCAAGGACGAATACAAGCCCGAAAAACTGCGCTACCACCGCATCATTATCATGACCGACGCGGACGTGGATGGTGCGCACATCCGTACGCTGCTGCTCACCTTCTTCTACCGCCAGATGCCCGAGCTGGTCGAGCGCGGCCACATCTACATCGCCCAACCGCCGCTCTACAGGGTCAAGCACGGCAAGACCGAGCGCTACCTGAAGGACGACCACGAGTACCACCAGTTCCTGCTCCGCATGGCGCTGGACGAAGCCGGCCTGATCCCCAAAGCCGGCGTCGAGCCGATTCGCGGTGCCGCGCTTGAAGAACTGGCCCGTTCCTGGCTGTTGGCCGAGGCCGTCATCGCCCGCCTTGCCAACCTCATCAATCCCGATGTGCTGCATGCCCTGGTCGAGCACAATCTCGCGCTCGACCTCACCAGCGAAGCCGGCGCGCGGCAAAGCGCCGAACTGGTGGTGGCCCACGTCAAACAAGGCACGCGCATCGTGCCCAAGTTCGACGACATCATGGAGCGCTGGATCCTGCGCGTCGAGCGCATGCACCACGGCAACCTGCGTGTCGGGCTGATCGACGAAGACCTGCTGCTATCCGGCGACTACCTGCAACTCCGCCGCACCGCCGAAACGCTGGCCGGCCTCTTTGGCGCTGGCGCCTGCGTGGTGCGCGGCGAAAAGAAGCTCGCCGTGCGCAACTTCGCCGAGGCCATGAACTGGCTGCAAGCGGAAGCCGAACGCGGTATCGCCAAGCAGCGCTACAAAGGCCTGGGCGAAATGAACCCCGAGCAACTGTGGGAGACGACCATGGACCCCACCGTCCGCCGCCTGCTCAAGGTACAGATCGACGACGCCATCGCCGCCGACGAAATCTTCACCACCCTGATGGGCGAACTGGTCGAGCCGCGCCGAAATTTCATCGAATCGAACGCGGTGTATGCACGGAATATCGATGTTTGAGGGTGTAGGATCCCAAAAATGTCTAGATTTTTCCCATTAGTCTAGATTTCGTGGGAATCAGATCAGTAGGAAGCCACTTGTTCAGAGTGGCTTTTTTTTCATTCAGAGGCCAAGTTTTGTCTGATCGTCGGCCTCTGGAGGCTGAGATATGTCAACACTAGCGCTAGAAACGGTACGTCAGCGGTGTGCTCTGGTCTGAATATGGTTCCTTTCCTAAGGCAAAATAATATGATCGAGAAACTCTTCACCTTCGCCAATCTGCAGATCGCCATGCGTCGATTGTTTTCCCTTGACTCTCATCGATGCCTTATGGCAATGAGGGTTAGGGCATATCAGCGCTAATTTAAGGGGTACCTTGCTTGAGTTGCTTCATAAAAACTCCAAAATGCGGTAGAAAATCCTCAAATAGTGGCTTCTCTTTGTTGTTTAGAACGACTTCTCCCAAAAGCTTGAGGCCAACCACGAATGCAGCCGCTTCCTCGTCGTCAAAAGAACCGTGAGCTTTTACTCGTTCGACCAAACCAAGAATTTCGTCGTGATTGCAGGTTTCGAATCGCAAGAATTGGGCGTCGCTCGTCTGAACCCCAGTCGCACTGCTCAAGTATTCGACGGTGACGCGATAACGATGGTGCTTCATGATCTACTCCTAAAATCTGTTTTACTAAGTACGTCAAGTTTTCGTCACCAATGCGCTGACTATTTTCTGCGTAAATGGCGCAAGTAGCATTACGGTTGGAAACGCAATCAACCAGCCCGTAGGCCATGCTGACAACCACAATGACAGGGTACCGTCAGCGAGGCCTGCAGCGCGAAGCGTCGCGATTCCGGAAATCAAAAGCGACATCAGCCCTGAAAGAATGAGGCTGAACAACGTTGGTGCGAAACTTTTTGGAATCAACAGATTGTCTCCTGATCAATTACGCTTTTCGTTAGAAAGGTGCGCGCTGTCTTGATATCTCCGGCAAAACGATCAGTTTCTGCCGAGCGCCTGGCATGAGCCCTCAACCCGGACCACGAGCCTAAACGAATAGCGCATTCGTTGAGGAACGCCACGATCATGTGCGGATTGCATGGGTTTGCTGCTGTTGAAATAACCAGAAAATTCACCAAAAGGAGCCCGTTCGCTAACAACTCTACGATCTCGAAAAAATCACTCGAATGGCTTTCCCTTCAAGGCTGCGATCACCAGAGATAACGCTGCCGACACTTGCACTCTGACTGACAACTGGTATTCCAGCGTTTTTAAGTTGATTCATCAACTGATCGACCGGCTTTCCAGACAATTCTGCAACTGTGGTGAGTGGGGCATTCGTGACAGCCTTGACTGCCATCACATGCGGAGGTAGCCCATCCTGACCTTTCCCTGAAACAGAAACGAAAGAGCCCGCCGTTACCAGCAGACTGAACACAAGAATCGCCCGACCCATAGTGCCGGTCATGAAGTACCGGCAAAACCCATTCCAATTGACAGCCGCATGAGCAATCGCGCCAACCACCATCAACCATCCAAGCCATTCATGTGCAACCTTGTTCAAACCGGTATCCCAATGAAAAAACATCAAAATGCCGGTAACGGACATGAGACTAAAGCTACCCATCGTCAAAGGGGTTGCCCATTCTCGAGATAGTTTCATGGAGATCTCCTTCATAACGGTCAATAACTGACATAGTCGCAATTTATCGAACAACTATCTTGCTAGCAAGATGTATTACAATTAATTACACCTCGCACGGATATTCTTATGAAGACAGACCGCATGAGTACCCATCAATGGGATACATCCCTCGATCCCGAAATAGTGCCGCTGTTTCTCAACCTTCAGTGGGCTCAGGCGCGAGCTCTCCGCACGATGAAACCCATTTTGGCAGCGCACTGCATGTCGATGGCCGAGTTTGATGTCTTGGCCACTCTGCGTAATTCGAATCAAATGTATGAGATGACGCCCAAGGAAATTCAAGAGGAGGTGGTGATCACTTCTGGAGGATTGACCAAGATCATGTTGCAACTTGAGTCCAGAGGGCTGGTGACCCGGCTGCAGCCGGAGGGGGATCTTAGGGTCAAGCCGCTTCGTCTGACTGCTCTGGGAAAGAAATTGATTGAGGGAGCCATGGAGCAGATGATCAAGGAGACGGGGGCGTGGGTTAGAGCGGCGCTTGGCCCGAAGGAGATCGAGCGACTGACTGATCTGATGGCCAAGATCGTGTAGGAACCGTTGTGAAACTGGTCATTTATGTTTGTGATCATGTAACCCGACATCACCCAGTCGCTTTAGTCATGTTGACCGCTTATCGGCGGATTTCCGACCGAGTCAGGTATTGTCGTACGGCGGTTTTCACTGACAGTTAGCCTTCTCCATGCGACTGGCTTCTCACCCCTGCACCCCCATCCTCTCCCTCGCCCCATGCAGTTTCCGGTAGCTGTCGATCAGCCGCTTGTGGCGGTCCAGCCCCTCCAGTTTGGTGCTCGTCGGGGTCAGGCCGTGGAAGCGCACGCTGCCGCTCACTGAGCCCAGCACCACGTCCATGCGCGGGTCGCCGAACATGCGGCGGAAATTGGTTTCGTAGTCGGCGAGGGCCAGTCCGTCGTCCAGTTGCACTTCCAGCACTGCGTCCAGCGCCTGGTAGAACAGGCCGCGCTCGACGGTGTTTTCGTTGTATTGCAGGTAGGCCTTGACCAGTTCGTGCGCGGCGTCGAACTGTTGCAGGGCGAGCTGGATCAGCAGCTTCAGTTCCAGAATCGTGAGCTGGCCCCAGGCGGTGTTCTCGTCAAATTCGACGCCGATCAGGGTGATGATGTCGGTGTAGTCGTCGAGTTCGCTGTCTTCCAGCCGCGTCAGCAGCGCTTGCAGTTGGGTGTCGTCGAGGCGGTGCAGGTTGAGGATGTCTTCGCGGAAGCGGAGCGCCTTGTTGGTGTTGTCCCAGATCAGGTCTTCAACCGGGTAGATTTCGGAATAGCCGGGCACGAGAATGCGGCAGGCGATGGCGCCGAGCTGGTCGTACACCGCCATGTACACTTCCTTGCCCATGTCGCGGAGGAGGCCGAGCAGGGTGGCGGCTTCGTCGGCATTGGCGTCCTGGCCCTGGCCGGAGAAATCCCACTCCACGAAGTCGTAGTCGGCGCGGGCGCTAAAGAAGCGCCACGAGACCACGCCGCTGGAGTCGATAAAGTGTTCGACAAAGTTGTTCGGCTCGGTGACGGCGGCGCTCTCGAAGGTGGGGCGGGGCAGGTCGTTCAGGCCCTCGAAGCTGCGCCCTTGCAGCAATTCGGTCAGGCTGCGCTCCAGCGCCACTGCCAGGCTGGGGTGGGCGCCGAACGAGGCGAACACGCCGCCGGTGCGCGGATTCATCAGCGTCACGCACATGACCGGGAATTGCCCGCCCAGCGAGGCGTCTTTCACCAGCACCGGAAAGCCCTGTTTCTCCAGTTCTTCGATGCCCGCGAGCACGCCGGGGTATTTGGCCAGCACGGCTGGCGGCACGTCGGGCAACGCGATTTCGCCTTCGAGAATGTCGCGCTTGACGGCGCGTTCAAATATCTCGGAAAGGCACTGCACCTGCGCCTCGGCCAGCGTGTTGCCGGCGCTCATGCCGTTGCTGAGGTAAAGGTTGTCGATCAAATTGGCGGGAAAGTACACCACCTCGCCGTCGGAAAGCCGCACGTAGGGCAGCGAGCAGATGCCGCGCTTGGCGTTGCCGGAATTGGTGTCGATCAGGTGCGAGCCGCGCAGTTCGCCATCCGGGTCGTAGAGGGCGCGGCAATGGTCGTCGAGTATTTCGGGCGGCAGCGCATCCTTGCGGCCCGGCTTGAACCAGCGTTCGTCCGGGTAGTGAACGAAGGCGGCGTTGGCGAAGTCTTCGCCCAGATACTGGTCGTTGTAGAAATGGTTGCAGTTCAGCCGTTCGATGAATTCACCCAGGGCCGAGGCCAGGGCGCTCTCCTTGGTGGCGCCCTTGCCGTTGGTAAAGCACATCGGCGAATGGGCGTCGCGGATGTGCAGCGACCACACGTTGGGCACCAGATTGCGCCAGGAGGCGATTTCGATCTTGATGCCGAGGCTTGCCAGCAGGCCCGCCATGTTGGCGATGGTCTGCTCCAGCGGCAGGTCTTTGCCGGCGATGTAGGTACTTACTTGCGGATCGGGATTGAGCGCGAGCAGCGATTGCGCGTCGGCGTCGAGATCGGCGACTTCTTCGATCACGAACTCCGGCCCGGTCTGCACTACCTTCTTGACCGTGCAACGCTCGATGGAGCGCAGGATGCCCTGGCGATCCTTCTCGGAAATATCGGACGGCAACTCGACCTGGATCTTGAAAGTCTGCCGGTAGCGGTTTTCGGGGTCGACGATATTGTTTTGCGACAGTCGGATTTGGTCGGTGGGGATGTTGCGCGTGTCGCAGTACAGCTTGACGAAATAGGCCGCGCACAAGGCGGACGACGCCAGAAAGTAGTCGAACGGCCCCGGTGCCGAACCGTCGCCCTTGTAACGGATGGGTTGGTCGGCAATGACCGTGAAGTCGTCAAACCGGGCTTCGAGGCGCAGCTTGTCGAGAAAATTGACCTTGATTTCCATGCGGGGAATTCCAAAAAAGCGTTTGAACCGGGTACCGTACCGTGCGCCGCCGGGTGCAGAGGCGGATCATACCGGTTGGCGGGTCGTCTGCCCGCGTTTAACCCATTCGTTCCTGCGTCAGGCCGTATTGAATGCCGTAGCGCATCAGCTCGGCGTTGTTGTCGATGCTGAGTTTCTGCATCAGGCGGGCCTTGTGGGTGGCGACGGTCTTGGCGCTGATGTGCAGCTTGGTGCCGATGTCGTTGAGCGAGAGGCCGGCACACAGGCATAGCAGCACCTCGTATTCGCGGTCGGAGAGAATCTCGTGCGGCGGCGCGTCGTCGGCGCCGCCAAAGACCATGGCGTCGACTAGCACCGGGTCGATGTAGCGGCCGCCCGCCGAGACCTTGCGCAGGGCGGCGATGAGCACGGCCGGGTCGCTGTCCTTGGTGACGTAGCCGACGGCGCCGGCGCGCAGGGCGCGCGAGACGAGCTGCGGTTCGTTGTGCATGCTGAGTACGATGATCCGGATGCCGGGCGCTTCGGCGAGCACGCGCCGGATCAGGTCCAGGCCGCTGATGCCGGGCATGGAGAGGTCGGAGACCAGGATGTCGACCCGATTCTGCCGCAAGAAGCTCATCACTTCGCTGCCTTGCGAGGCTTCGCCCAGCACTTCGAGATCGGATTCGGTGGCGAGGATCTGGCGCAGGCCGCTGCGCACGATGCGGTGGTCGTCGGCGATCAGGATGCGGATCATGGTTGTTCCCTCTCGGTGGGGATGAGGACGCGCAAGGTGGTGCCCGCACCCGGGGCGCTCTGGATGGAAAGGCTGCCGCCCAGGATCTCGAGCCGCTCGCGGATGCCGCGCAGGCCGAAGGATTGGCCGCCAATGGCGGCGGTGTCGAAGCCCTTGCCGTCGTCACGGATGATCACCAGCAGTTCGGTGTCGCTGGATTCGAGCGAAATGGTGACCTCGGCGGCAGCGGCGTGGCGGGAGACGTTGGTCAGCGACTCCTGCACGATGCGGAACAGGGCGGTGGAACGCACGTCGTCCAGCATGACTTCGCAGGCCGCTTCGAGATGGCAGGCGGTGCCGGTGCGTTTGCAGAAGTCATTGGCCAGCCACTCCAGCGAGGGCAGCAGGCCGAGGTTGAGGGCGGCCGGCCGCAACTGCGAGGCAACCTGGCGCATGACGCGCACGGTTTCGTCGATCAGGCGTTTCATGCTCTCCAGACGGGTGGTCACGGCGCCGGGTGGCGCTTTCCATTCGCGGCCGAGCAGGCTGAGTTCGAGCTTCAGCGCGGTGAGCAATGAGCCTTGTTCGTCGTGGATTTCGCGGGCGATGCGCTTGCGCTCTTGTTCCATGGCGGCGTCGCCGTGCGCGGCGAGGTCGCGCAGGTGTTGCTGCGATGCGCGCAGAGCCTGTTCGATACGCTTGCGCTCGGTCAGGTCGAGCACAAAGGCGATGATGTGATTCTGCTCAAAAGCCTTGGCGGCGCCGACCAGCACCGGAAAGCGGCTGCCGTCGGGCCGCAGGCAGATTTTTTCCACTGGGGGAAACCGGGTAATGGTGGCCGCCATCGAGAGCGCGGCGACGGTGTCTTTCCGTTGCTCGGGCACCACCAATTGTTGCCAGTTTACGCGACCTTCGTGAATATCCGCACGGGCGACGCCAAAGAGTTCGACAAAGGCAGCATTGGCGTCGATCAGCGTGCCGTCGCCCTTGAAAAACATGATGCCGATGATGTTGGCATCGACCAGGCAGTGGATCAGCGCGTTCCGCTCGCGCAGGCTCTCTTCGGCGGCGCGGCGCTCGGCCACCTCGGCCACCAGCCGGCGGTAGGCGCTTTCCAGTTCGCCGGTGCGCTGCCGGACGCGCTCATCCAGATCGCGGCGCAGGGCTTGCAGTGAGAGATGGGTTCTGACCCGCGCCAGCGTCTCGCTGGCCTCGATGGGCTTGATCAGGTAATCGACGCCGCCACTGTCGAACGCCTTGACCCGGTCTTCGCTGCCTGCGTTGCCGCTGACGAAAATGATCGGCGTGTCGGAGGTTGGCGAGCGCGAGCGGATCTTGCGACAGAGCGCGTAGCCGTCCATGTCGGGCATGCAGACGTCGAGCAGAATCAGGTCGGGTTGCATGGTTTCAAGCAGGGCCAGTGCCTGACTGCCGTCTTCCGCCGCGAGCACGTCGTACCCGCCTTGTTCCAGCACCAACCGAAGCAGCATGCGGTCGATGTCGGAGTCGTCGACAACAAGTATCCGGTCCCGCACCGGCGCGTTCGCAACGGCAGTTTGCATGGATCTCCCCACCTTCCGGATTGCCCGGCGCATGATGGAAACATTTTAGCGGCTGTCGGCGAGGAGTGGTGAAAGGCTTCGATCAGTTGCCGAAGGCGATGATCTCCTGCGGAATCCTGTCCAGCGGTACCGAACGGTCGGTGGCGCCCATCTTGAGCGCCTCTTTCGGCATGCCGAACACCACGCAGGTGGATTCATCCTCGGCCAGCGTCGAGGCGCCGGCATCGCGCATTTCCTTGAGGCCGCGCGCGCCGTCGTCGCCCATGCCGGTCATGATGATGCCCAGCGCGTTCTTGCCCGCCACCTGCGCCACGGAGCGAAAGAGCACATCGACGGAAGGCTTGTGGCGATTGACCAGCGGGCCGTCCTTGACCTCGACGTAATACTGCGCGCCGCTCCGCTTGACCATCATGTGGCGACCGCCGGGGGCGATCAGAGCGATGCCGGGGCGCACGCGGTCGCCGTCCTTCGCTTCCTTGACCTGCAACTGGCAGAGGCCGTTCAGGCGCTCGGCAAACATGGCGGTGAACTTCTCGGGCATGTGCTGCACGATGACCGTGCCGGTGCAGGTGCCGGGCAGGCGCGTGAGCACGGCTTCCAGCGCCTGCGTGCCGCCGGTGGAGGTGCCGATGGCGATCAGCTTGTCGGTGGTGCCGTACATGCGCGCGCCCTGATGCGCGGTGTTGGGCAGCATCACGTCGGCGGTGTTCTTGGGCCGGTTGGGAATTGCGGCGGTGGCCGAGGTGACGCGCTGCAAGGCCTTGATGTTGGCGCGGGCAGCGGCCTTGATGGCGCCGACGATGTCGTTGCTGGAATCTTCCAGAAAGGATTTGAGGTTGATCTTGGGTTTGGTGATGATATTGACCGCGCCAGCGGCCAGCGCTTCCATCGTCACCTGGGCGCCGGTTTCCGCCAGCGAGGAGCAGATGATGACCGGTGTCGGGCGCTCGGCCATGATCTTTTTCAGAAAGGTCAGACCGTCCATGCGCGGCATTTCGATGTCGAGTACGAACACGTCGGGCCATTGGCTGCGCAGCTTGTCGGAGGCAAACAGCGGGTCCTGTGCGGTGCCGATCACTTCGATGGACGGTTCGCGGCTGATGGCCTGCGTCACCAACTGGCGGACCAGCGCCGAGTCATCGACGATCATGACCTTGATCTTGTTCATTTCATTTCCTTCCTGGGGAGGGGGACGATTGGTTCTGGGGGAGGACCATCCAGACATGGCCGGACGACAGATCGAGAAAGAGGCGGCGACGGTGATTGCCGCCAACGTGCTCGGTCATGACCAGAAATCCGAAGGCGGAAAGGGCGGCCTTGGTGGCTTCGATATTGCGGCGACCGACATCCATGTTGATCGCCTGGATGCCGGCGAACATGTTGCCGCCGCCAAAGATCTTGACCTGGCAACTGGCCGGTGACACGCGCTTGGCCCGCAGCTCGTACGAAAACCGCTCGATCGCCTCGTTGGCAAAGCGGCCGTCGGGCAGCGAGCCGGGCGGGCGCTGGCGCCCCGGCAGCAGGATGTGGCACATGCCGCCGAATTGTAGCTGCGGGTGCCAGACCGTGACGGCGACGCAGGAGCCGAGCAGGGTGCCGATGCGGCCAGGCGAGACGCCGAAGTGGATTTCTCCGGGGTGGAGAAAAATGTCGTGGTGCTGGTGAGACGGGCTCATGGTCGTGCCTCGCTCCGCCGGTAAATGGTGGGCAGCACGGGCTGGAGATCGGCGGTCAGGCCGTTGAGCGACTCGGAATGGCCGACGATGAAGTGCCCGTCGCTTTTCAGATAGGGCAGCAGGTTGGCTACCACCTTGCGCTTGGTGTCGTTGTCGAAGTAGATCATCACATTGCGCAGAAAGATCAGGTCGAACAGGCCGAGATCCTTGCGCGGCGACATCAGGTTGCTATGCAGAAAACGCACTCGCTCCCGCAGTTCGCGGGTGATGAGCAGGGTGCCGGCGTATTCGTTCAGGCCTTTCAGGCAATATTTCTTTAGCAGCGGGTTCGGAATGCCGTCGATCCGATCCAGCGGGTAATGGCCGCCCTGCGCCTTGGCCAGCACCCGCGTGCTGATGTCGGTGCCCACCACTTCCCAGCTCGCGCCGCCGAGCACATCGGCCAGCACCATCGCCATCGAGTAGGCTTCCTCGCCGCTGGAGGAAGCCGCGCTCCACACCCGGAAGCCGCTGCCGCGGGCTTGACCGGCGCGCTGACGCAGAAAGTCGAAATGCTTGGGCTCGCGGAAAAAATAGGTCTCGTTGGTGGTCAGCAAATCCACCATCACCTGTAGTTCCGCCTGATGGGCCGGGTCGGTGACGAATTTGAAGTATTCGGTGAAAGTCGAATACTCGAGCTTTCGCACCCGTTTCGACAGGCGACCCACCAGCAGCAGCTTTTTGGCGTCCGAGAGGCTGATGCCGGCGATGTCGAAAATCAGCTTCTGGAACTGGCGGTATTCGCTGGTCGTGATGTCGACGGTGGCGGCGTTCGGGGCTTGGGTCACGGTGGCTCCTGGCGGCGATCAGCGACTCAGCTTGAATTCGGCCATGGTTGCCCGTAGCCGGTCGGCCTGCGCCGCCATGTTGTGCGTCGTGGCGGCCAGCTGTTCGGCGGCAGCAGCGTTGTGCTGAGTCAGTTTGCTAACCCTGTCCATTGCTGTATTGACCTGATTGACGCCGACGGTCTGTTCTTCGGAAGCGGCGGTGATTTCCTGGACGAGATCGGCGGTTCGTTTGGTAGTGGGGACGATATCGTCGAGGAGCTTGCCGGCCTTCTCGGCCATGCCGACCGAATTGACGGCGAGCTGTCCGATCTCCTGAGCGGCCACCTGGGAGCGCTCGGCGAGCTTGCGCACCTCGGCGGCGACCACGGCGAAGCCCTTGCCATGCTCGCCGGCACGAGCCGCCTCGATAGCCGCATTCAACGCCAGAAGATTGGTCTGGTAGGCGATATCGTCGATGATGCTGATCTTCTTGGCGATCTGCTTCATTGCCCCGACCGTCTCATTGACCGCCTGACCACCCTCGGCCGCCTTGACACTCCCCTCGGCCGACATCCCGTCCGCCACCTTGGCATTCTCCGTATTCTGCTGAATTGAAGAGGTCATCTGCTCGATGGAAGCGGAAGTCTCCTCCACCGAAGCCGCCTGCTCGGAAGACGCCTGCGAAAGCGACTGGGCGGTCGAAGACACCTCGACGGTGGCCGCCGCCAGCGTCTCGGTCGTGTTATTCACCTCGGTAATCGTCTGGGCCAGCTTGGCGACGGTATTGTTCAGGGACTGCTTCACCTGATCGAAGGCACCTTGACACTCGCGGGTCACCTGCTTGGTCAGATCACCCTGTTCGAGCGCCTGGGCGACGAAGATGGTGTCCTTGAAAGCCGTATCGACGGTATGGGACAACTGGTTCAACAACTCGGACAAGGTTCTGGGGAAACCCTTCTTGCCGTCGAGACTGATCTTGACCGAGAAATCGCCCTTGTTGGCGGCGGCGGTGATTTCCTGGATTTCGGCGACGATGCGCTTGAGATTGCCGCGCAACTGTTCGATGGTGTCGTTGATGAACTTCTTCTTGCCCGGGAATTCTTCCAGCGGCGCATCCAGATTGCCTTCCCCAAATTCCTTCACGCACGCCATCGCCTTCTTCTTCACCGCTATGTGCCCAGCAACCATCGCGTTCGTGCCCGCAGCCATAGTCTTGAACGAACCCTGGAATTTGCTCTCGTCGATCACGACGTCGATGTCGCCCTTGTCGTGTTCCCGTGACATTTTGCTCATCTCGTCGATCAGCGTCTGGATGGTGACGCTCATCTGTTTGATTGCGGCCATCATGCTGCTGGTGTCGCCAGCTTTCAGGGTGATCTGGCTCGACAGGTCGCCGGTTGCCACCTTGTTGGCAATTTCCGCGGCGGCCGCCGGTTCGCCGCCCAGCTGACGCAGCAGCGCGCGTGTGATGGCGAGGGCGATGCCCGCGATCAGAACCAGGGTGATGCCCGCCACGATCAGCGCCAGATTTAGCGCACTTGAACGGATGGCGGCGGCCTCGTCTGCCCCCTTCTTGGCGAGCGCGACGTTGTAATCGAAGTGCTCGTTGAGTGTATGGGCAATCTTCTCAGCCGCGACATAGACTTTCTCCGCCAGCGCCAGCGCTTTTTCGGACTGATTCTGGCGAGAAACTGCCAGAATACCGTCGATCTGGCCTTCGTATTCGGCGTAGAACTTCTTCTGATCGTCGAGCAGGGCCTTGTCCTTGCTATCGGAGATGAAACCGTCGTACTTGTTCAGGGCCGCATGGGCACCGTCTCGATGGGTCTTGATGGCAGTTTCGATCTCGGCCAATTTGGCGGATTCTGTGTTCAGGATGTGGCGATTGATGGCTATACGCAGCCGCAAGAATTGGTTGCGGAAGTCGTCGAGCACGACCAGGCTCGGCACTGAATTCACGGTGCTGTAGTTGGCAGCGTCGAAAATCTTATTCATCTGGTGATAGGCCAGGCCGGTCAATAGACCGATGCCCAGCAAGGCGCTGGCAGCGAGCAGCGTCATCTTCTGTGCGACGGTAAGTTTCATGGTTGTCTCCGTGGGAAAGCGGTTCGGGGTCTGTCGGGGTGGTTCAGGCGGGCAGGGCGCGCGCCGGGGGGTGGGTTTGGGTTTCTTGGCGGGCAACTCGCTTGACCAGGCCGGGCACGTCGAGAATCAGCGCAACCATTCCAGTACCCAAAATGGTGAATCCGCTGATGCCTTGGAGCCCGCTGAAAACGGCGCCCAAGGGGCGGATGACGGTCTGGTATTCGCCCTGGAGGTTATCCACCACCAGTCCGGCGCGATGCCCGGCGTAATTGACGACCACCACGTTTTCGCGTTTGACCGGTTGCAGCACGGTGGCGAGGTCCTCCTCGGCGCCGGTTGAATGGCGCTGATCGTTGTGCGCGCGCGCCGGTTCGTCGATTTCAAAGAGGTCACGCAGCCGGATGAAGGGCAGCACCTCGCCACGCAGGTCGAGCTGGTCGCGACCTTGCGAGGCGGCGATTTCGGCCTCGGTGAGTTCGACGCACTCCACCACCATCTCGAGCGGCACGACAAAGGAGGAGTTGCCGACCTCGACCAGAAATCCGTCGATGATGGCCAGCGTCAGCGGCAGGCGGATGCGCATGGTGGCGCCGATGCCTTCTTCGCTCTCGATTTCCACGCTACCGCGCAGGGCGATGATGTTGCGGCGAACCACGTCCATGCCGACGCCCCGCCCGGACAAATTGTTGATTTGCGCAGCGGTCGAGAAGCCAGGCTCGAAGATGAGTCCGTGGATTTCATCGTCGGTCAGCACCTGGTCAGGTTTGATCAGGCCGCGGTCGATGGCCTTGGCGAGGATGCGCGCCTTGTTCAGGCCCCCGCCATCGTCGGACACTTCAATGACGATGCTGCCCGAGTCATGATAGGCATTGAGGCGCAACGTTCCATGCGCCGGCTTGCCGGCGGCGAGACGGACGTCGGCGGGTTCGATGCCGTGATCCATGGAGTTGCGAACCAGGTGGGTCAGCGGATCGCCGATCTTTTCGACTACGGTCTTGTCGAGTTCGGTGTCGGCACCGGAGATTTCGAGGCGGATGTCTTTGCCGATTTCGCGTGAGACATCCCGCACCACCCGCTGGAATTTGTTGAAGGTCGCGCCGATCTGCACCATGCGCAGTTGCAGTGCGGAATCGCGGATGTTTTCCACCAGCCGGTTGAGCAGCGAGGCGGCTTCCAGCAGGTCGGGCTGGCCGCTTTTCTGGGCGGCCAGGTTGATGCCGGCGCTGGCGATGATGAGTTCGCCGATGAGGTTGATGTGCTCGTCGAGTTTGTCGGCATTGACGCGGATCAGGCTGGCATCGCCAGTTTTGTTCTCCTTCACCTGCTTTTGTTTTTGCAGGGCGGCTTCGACGACGGCTGGCTGTACCAAGTTCTGGGCGACCAGCACTTCACCGATGCGCTGGGCGTCGGCGCCGTCATCCCGCGCCTGGGTCTGGGTCTCTAGGGCGCGTTCCAGTTCGTGGCGTGTGAGGGTACCGCAACGGATGAGGATTTCACCCAGCCGCAGATCCTCTTCCGGGAAGCTTTGGATCAGCGCCAGATACTCGTCTACCAGACTGTGCGGCGGCAGAATGCGGATGCGCGCATCGTCGCGGACAAACTCGAAGGCGGCTTCGATGGCGGCTTTGTCGGCTTCGGTTTCGTAATTGATCTCGAAACCCAGATAGCAATCTTCCGGGTCGAACTCGGCGATGCCTGGCAACGCATCGGTCAGCGTGACGATGGAAACAATACGGCCGAAGGTACCGAGATAGCGGATGAAAGATACCGGGTCCATGCCGTTCTTCAGGACATCGGGGTTGAAGCGCAGCGAGATGTGCCAGTTGCCCGTTTCCACGCCCTCGCCGCCGCCCTCGCGCACGCATGCCGCTTCAGGGGCAACGTGCTCGACGAGTTGCGAGGTGGTCGTCGGCGCGGGTGTGGCCTCGCCGGAGACCGCCTTCAGGCGCTGGATCAGTTCGACGCTGCGCGCCTGCGCTTCTTCCGGGATGGGGCGTTTCTCGGCCACGCAGTCGACCAGTGTGCCGATGTGGTCGCAGACACCGAGAAAGACGGCGACCAGCTCGCCGGAAATGGCCAGATGACCGCCGCGTACCTGATCCAGCACGTTTTCGGCGCTGTGCGTGAAAGTGACCAGATGGTCCTGTCCGAACAGCCCGGCGGACCCCTTGATAGTGTGCGCAGCGCGGAAGATGGCGTTGATCAGGTCGGCATCGTCGGGCGATTGCTCGATCTGGAGCAGCGCGGCCTCCATGTTTTCGAGGAGTTCGCGGCTTTCGATGACGAAAGTGTCCAGGGCGTCGTCAAGATTCATGGGGGCCTCGGGTTTGGGAGCGGATCAGGACGGGGTCGCCAAAGTGGCTGGCGAGGTCGCAGAGATCGAAGAGGTCGAGCACGGCATCGCTGTGGCGGACGAAACGCAGGGTCTTGCCCTGGGTGGCGGCTTCCCGCTTGGCCATCAGCATCAGCTGGATGCCCGCCGTGTCGATGTCGGTCACGTCGGAGAGATCGATGTCGATGTCGTGCCCGGCCGGGTTGGCGGCCAGGGTGGTCATCAACTGTTCCTTCATCGCCGCGGCGGTGAAGATGTTGAATTCGCCGCAAACGGCGAGGGTCGGCGATTCGGGGGTGTGGTCGGACATGGTGATTCCCCAGCGCTCAAGGCAGGATCAGCATCGAGACGGCGGTCAGCATCTGCGCCGGCTGAAAGGGCTTGACCACCCACGCCTTGGCTCCCGCCGCCTGGCCCGCCGCCTTCTTGTCGGCGCCTGCTTCGGTGGTCAGCATGATGACCGGCGTGAATTTGTAGGCGGGCAGTTGCTTGGCCGCCTTGACGAAGGAAATGCCGTCCATGTTCGGCATGTTCACATCGCTGATGATCAGGTGAATTTTGCGCCCGTCGAGTTTGCTGAGCGCGTCCTTGCCGTCGAACGCTTCGATGATGTCGTAGCCCGCGCCCTTCAGCGCGATGCTGACGACCTGCCGCAGGGAAGCGGAGTCGTCGACGATCAGGATGGTCTTCGCCATGAGTGGCTCCTTGTCAGAAAAAAGTGATGCCGGAACGGTTTTGCGTGCTGCCCGTCGCATGGCCGCCGTTATGCACGGCCTGTTGTTCGGGCATGGTGTAGGTCCGCGAAAGATCTTCCAGCCACTGGCCGGCATCGAGAGCATCGCCTTCGGCGCGGTTGCCAATGTTCCGGGCGAGCTTTTCGATGTCTCCGCCAACGTGCTGGAGGACCTGGCTGACGCGATCCTGGAATTGCAGGGCAACCAGCACGTCGGCGATTTCCATGCCGATGGCCTGGCTTTCCTGACACAGCTCTTCGGATGAAGCAGTCAGTGCCGTGGCACGCTCGCTGAAACGTGAGACGACGTGCTCGATGACGGCGCCGGAATGATTGACCAGCGACTCGTCCTGCTCGGCATAGGACTGGGAAAGTTTCAGGGTGTCGCCGATGGCCTGGTTGACCATGCGGACGGTTTCACCGATTTTCTTGCCCGTCTCGCCGGAGAGGGTGGAGAGCTTACGCACCTCGTCCGCCACGACGGCGAAGCCTCGGCCCACATCGCCGGCGCGAGCGGCTTCGATGGCGGCGTTCAGCGCCAGCAGATTGGTCTGTTTGGCGATTTCGCCGACATCGTTGGCCATGCGTTGCAAGGCATCGGTGTGGCTGGCCAGTTGGCTGACTTCTGTGAGCATATTGGATCGGATGTTGAAGGCGTCGCGCAGCGCAACGACGATGGAATCCAGTTCTCCCTGCGATTCGGTCAGCAGCGTGACCATTCCGGTGTCGCCGCCCGAGGCCTGATTGGCGGCGATAGAGGCCTGGAGCCGTTGGCTGATGTCGGCGAACCGGTTGGCCAGGGAGATCACCGCGTCTTCGGTGTGCGAGCGGGCCATCTCCACCTGGCCGGACCAGATGGGTAGAACTTTCAGGCAAAGCTGATCGAGCCCCTGTATCTGCTGGCGCCTGAAATCGGCCAGTTCGGCCTGGCTGGCCGCCACCGCCGCCTGACCGGCTTGCCGGGCAGCGTTGAGGGCGATGCGACGCGCGGTCCACCCCAATGGCAGGCTGGTGGCGGCAAAGATCAGCGCGCCGATGGCGGACTCCAGCGAACCCCGACCGACGGCGGCGATCAACGATGCGCCGAGCAGGGTGGTGAGGACAATGAGCCATAGACCGCCGTCGGGACGCACTGTCGCTTCGCCGGTGGCGTCGCGTGAGCCTTGATTCGAGAGTGTGTGTGCTTGCATGTCGTAATCCGTTGCGAGTGGGTGTAAGCATCGCGCGGTTGGGGTTCGCGCAATATCGGGCTTGGCTGAATCGCTTATCAGGAGTGGATGAATGCGGGGTAGGAAAAGGCTTACAGGGCGTGAAGCGGCGGACGGACGGGGAGCCGGATTTCGAGACAGGTGCCGACGCCGGGTGTGGAGCGGATCAGGAGGTCGCCGCCCAGGTGGCGCGCCTGCTCGGCGATGCCCAGCAGACCGACAGCCCCTTCGGGCGGAGTCTCGTTGGCATCGAAGCCGTTCCCGTTGTCTTCAATGCGCATGACGAGCGTGCCGCGTTGATCCTGCAAGCCTATGCTGACATGGGTGGCCGCCGCATGTAGTGCCACATTTAGCAAGGCCTCCTGGGCGGCGCGGAACAGCATCGTGGTCGTGGTTTCGTTGAGCGCTAGTTGATGAGGCAAGTGCAAGCTGAGCTCGAGTTCAAGGCCGCGATAGAAATCGTCGGCGAGCCAGTGCAAGGCGGGCACGATCCCGACGTCGAGCACGCTGGGACGCAAGGTCTTTACCATGTCGCGCATGCGGGCAATGCATCGGGAAATGATGTCTTCCGCTTCTTCCATTGCCGGGTGGGGTGCCGCATTGGCCAGTGCAACGAGCTTCAGTTGCAGGCGTAGCGCGGAGAGCTCCTGGGCGAAATCTTCGTGGATGCGATGCGTGATGTCCCGCCGCATGGCTTCCTGTTCCTCCTGACGACGGATAACCAATTGTCGTAACAGGTCGTGCGAGGTTCGAGGGTGATGGCGACTATCCAGCGACTCGGAAAGGTCCCGCCCATAGACCAGAACACCAGTTACGGCGCCGTTGGCCTGGCATTCTGGTACCAGTCGCAAGTGCAGGTGACTGCCTTCGCGACCCATTACCTGGCTGAATTCCAGTTCGCGTGGCAAACCGGTACACCCGATCTCCTCGATGTGACGCGAAAGGCGGCGAGCATCCTCCGGTTTCAGCACGCCATAGGCTTCCGGCGGCAGGCCATAGATCTCTCCCAGACAGCGATTGCCAAAGCGCAAGGCGCCGGAATTGGCGTAGGTCAGCAGGCCGATACGGTCAAAGCGCAGGATGAGATCGGGGGAGTTCTCCGCCAGCGAGCGAAAGTCAGGTTCGGGTAGAACCTGGGCGGTGGTTGGGCGGCGATGAGTAATCATGGCCGGTTCTCCGTCTGGAAGATGTGAGGCGGGTGAGGTAAGCATGCCGCCAAGCATCTCCGGGTATCGAATCCTGCGTTATCAGCCGTGGATGATTCGGGGGTAGGGAAAGTTGTCTTTTGGGGTAAGCAATTTCCTACACGGGCCGGTTCGACGCATGACTTGCGCAGCATCCTGGTGTGGTCAACGGAAGTTGTTCTGTGCAGACCTTTTTTCCGTACCCAACCTCAGTAGGGTCGAAGGCGATTTGCTGGTGCGCTAAGCTGGCCGCCAGAGGTGGTGAAGAAACACCGCCTCCCCATGATGTGCCGGCTCCGCATCGAAACGATGCAGCCCGCGAAGTCTCGAGGAAGGATCATGTTCGTCAGTGCTGTGAATTATCAGTTGAACGTAGCAGTCGATCACAAGCGGTCAAGCGAATCGGGGGTAGCGGCGGCCTCGCCAGATGGCCTGGCGACAGCGCGTGGTAATTTCTCGCAACCCGCCAGAACGCTTGCCGAATGGGCCGGCGGCAGTGATACGCAAGCGAGGTCGGTGATGGAGCGCTACAACCTGCGCCATATTTCTTACACCGATCTGGTCAACATGGCGGATGAATTGCGCGACGCCGGCGCGCTTCCCCCCGAGGAGTATCTCGATTTCATCGGTCCGTCGCCCGAGCATGCCAGTTTGACGGGCGAGGTCATCAAGGGTTGGAACGACCCGAAAGACTATGTCGAACAGCACGAACGACAGCTCACTTTTTTGCGTGCGAGCGGCGCCGAACAGCGTTTCATCGATTTCGCGGCCTATCAGCTCGCACTGTTCCGGCACTTCGAGTCGCTTCAGTCGTGATGAGAGGGGAGGGCCGATTGATGGAAACGACTCCTCTCCGACCATCCAACTCGTGGCCGCTGCTGCTAGGTTTGCTGGCGCTCTGCCTGGTGCCGGCGGCAGGAGGACTTTTTCGTCTGAGCGAACTATCGACCACCACCACGATAACAGCCGAGAATGCGCGCTTTTTTGCTGCGCCCCTTCCGGTGGTCACTCATATTGTGGCTTCACTGATGTACGCCGTAGGGGCCGCCTTCCAGTTTTCGTACAAGTCGGACCGGCATGCCTTGATCGGACGAATCTGCTTTGCGTGCGGGCTGGCGGCATCTCTGTCTGGACTGTGGATGACCTTGTTCTATCCGCGCGCCACGCAGAACTACGACAGTGATGCACTCTATTTCATCCGCCTTGTGGTTGGGGTAGCGACGATTTTTGCGCTGTGCCGCGGTGTGTTTGCGGCCTATCGTCGGGATTTTGGCTCCCATCGCAACTGGATGATTCGAGCCTACGCTCTTGGTCTGGGCGCGGGAACGCAAGTGTTCACTCACATTCCCTGGTTCGTGTTCCCAGAACTACAGGGGGAACTGTTGCGGACCTTGTGCATGGGGGGGGGGCTGGGCCATCAATGCGATTGTGGCGGAGTGGATCATCTGGAAGGGGTTGCGCGCCCGTTCGCCAGAACCTCGTAGATCGCGGCGATAACGGCGTCGGGCTTCTCCAGCGGGATGCCGTGTCCGCTATCCACCCAGATATGCCGGGAGCCTGGGTACAAACGTGCCAGGTCGCGCCGCATTTCGTTGGCGTAATTAGCCAGTTCCGATGTCTCCTGCATGGGTTTCGAAGCGCTCAAAATCAGCACTGGCTTATCCGTGAAAGGTGGCGAGTCCAGAACGCTTTCGCCGGTCGCGTCGAGGGCCTGCAATTCCTCGCGCTCAACCGCCGAGGTAGCGAGCGCGAACGCGACTCGAAACCAGGCGGGCCATTGCTCGGGGTTACCGCTGCCACGAAGCTGCGCCGGATGGGTGGAATCGACCAGCACCAGCCCGCTTACTTCGTCCGGGTAGCGCTTGGCAAAGAATTGCATGTAAAGCCCTCCTAGCGAGTGCCCAACCAGCACATAGGGCGGATTCAGCCCTTTGCTGCGCAAGGTTGCGCGAAGCTCGTCGACGATGTGCGCGCCATCCCGAGGCGTCGCGGCCCGCTCGCTACTGCCGTAACCGGGTCGATTGTAGGCAAAGGTGGTGGCTGATTTCGATACGTCAGGAACGACTTTTGCCCACCAGTTCAAAGTGCCGCCCAGGCCATTCTCGAAAACCACCGTCTGCGGACCGAGCTTGCTCAACGCATACTCGATGTGGCGTCCCGCCACGGTTTCGGTTTCGGTGCCAGGCAAGCTTGCACAGCCGGTGGTCAACGTTGCCAGCGCCAGCGCCATGGGTGTGATCGATCGTCCGATCCAGGTCCGGAACATCGCACGGCGCTCTTCTAGGGTGAAGTTGGGAGTGCGAGGGTGAGTCGGGCGGAATGGCATGCGTGGTTCTCCAGGAATTGCTGAAAAGTCGTTGTTGCACCAGGCGGAACGGGCGTTTCGCCACTTCGGCGCGCCGCCTTTCGGATCAACGAAGAAATTAGCAAAACGGCAGCATTCGGGCTGCCCTACTGGAGTAGGGTTCCTCTTCTGGCATGCTCATTCAATAATTCGGGAAGCTCCTGCCGTTCCGGCCAGGATCGACATTCATTCATGAGGAGAATCCATGCAAATCCGAAATGTATTGGCCAGATGCGTGTGCCTTCTCGGCCTCGCCACGGTGACCGCAGTTCATGCGACGCCAGTGACGGTGAAATTTGAGGACCTTGGTTCGACCCCGATTTATGATGGCTATGGCGGCCTTTCCGGCTGGCGGGACATCGGATCGGTTCGGGAGAACCTCTATATTCCGGGCGGACAGGGGCAGTATTCGTTTGGCGGCTTCAATACGGCGCCTGACGACGGGCTCGGATGGGACGATGGCCAGGGCGGGCTGCGGTTTACCGACGGCCCGGTGATTTTCGAGGGCGCCTATTTTTTCAACGCCGATGTTCCGGCCAACATCACCACAGGCATTCTGTTGTACTACCAGGGGCAACTGGTCCACCGCATTGCCGACCCCATGTCGGGCGGACTGGATTGGATAGCCTCCGGTTATCAGGGCCTGGTCGATACGATCTATTTTGCGGCAGGTTACGACGGGTTCATGATCGACAACCTGACGTATTCGCGCCGTGCCTTGGTGCCGGAACCGTCGCTTCCCCTGTTGCTGGTTTCCGGGATGGGGCTGCTGGGCTGGACGCAGCGAAAACGGAACGTGCGGTCCCTTGCCTGATCGATCCGGCCTGCCGCTTGCCCGACGGCAGCGGCAGGCGCTTGTTTCAAGAGGGGCGGATCGCGTTCAGCACTTGCCGGCAGCCTTGAGCAGGGCGTTGCAAACCGGCTTGTCGGCACGGCCCTTATCCTTGCTGCCCGGCGTAAAGTCCGTACACATTGCGTCCGCACCGCTGGCCATGCCCAGAGTCGCGATTTTGCCGACACCGGAGGGTTCCAGGATTTCGCACTTGTAGGTCCTTCCCGAGGTTGTCTTCACCGTATATTCGATTCCGTCGTAGCCGGTGGGAGCATCGCTGGCCTGTTGTTTCACGATGGCGAATTCGCTGGTTTCGACGCCGATGGCCATCGAAATCTTTTTAATGGCCTTGCTATTGTCCTGTCCGGCGCCGTTGGACGGGTTGCTGGCGCAGCCCGACAGCGAGGTCAGCGAGATGAAAGCGATCATGGCAATCAAAATGGCAGTCAGCGACGAGAATGCGACCAGCGCCGGCAATCTGTGAGCGTTCATGGTGTTTCCTTTCCGTGAGGGGATTGAGTTTGAGTGGGATATCTATGGAGCACCGACCTCGGCCACATATGGCTCAACCAAGGTCAGCAAATCGATGTGCTCGTTATCTTCGCGAGTTTGCGGAGAAGCGCCTCGGGCTGCACGGCGCCTATGTCGGACCGTGACAATGGCGTGAGGCAGCTTGGCGGAACACCACTAGATTCTCAGCTAGCGCCCTGCCTTCGGGAACCCGACTCTGGTAGGGGGTGAGCCTCGATCCGCTCACCCCCATCGGTCGTCCCGTGCCTTTCGGGGTGTCCGTGCGTTATTGCAGAGCGGCGGCGATGGCGGCGAACGCCTGGCGGTCCAG
The DNA here is from genome assembly GCA_002337055.1 of Betaproteobacteria bacterium UBA1934. Classification (GTDB taxonomy): domain Bacteria; phylum Pseudomonadota; class Gammaproteobacteria; order Burkholderiales; family Rhodocyclaceae; genus UBA1934. Next base: position 700,469 of record DDFG01000005.1, read on the forward strand.
TGTGTGTGTAAACAGGGTATTGGGCACCGGGTGCGAAGACAGCTTGACGATGACGACCCCGGCGGCAGGATTGATGTGGATGTGTTGCCCCATCAAACCTTTGGCTTCATAAGTGCCGTCCTTGTCGTGCGAAATCCACCAGTGATTGTGGTAGGAGTAGCCGTCGCGCTGAGGGGGCTTGGCCGCCCTGAATTTGTCGGGGTCGGCGCCTTTTCGCAGTTCCGCAACGGTCGATTTTGCAACCACCTGTTTGCCGTTGAACTGGCCGTCTGAGCGGAGCATTTCGCCCAGTCGCCCCAGATCGCGCAAGGTGGCGCTTATGCCGACGCTGGTAGCTTGCATCCCGATCGCGTCATTCCAGACGGAGGCATCTTCCTCGGCGCCCAGAGGGATCCAGAGCCGTTCCGATATCAGGGTGGCAAAACTCTTGCCGGTGATTCGCTGGAGTACCCAGCCGATGACTTCGGTATCCGCTGACTTGTAGTTGAATCCCAGACCGTGTTCGCCCTCTTTTTTGAGGGTGGCCAGAAACTCAGTGAGATTCCTTGCACCAGGATATTGGGCGGGCGCAGGTACCAGACCCGAGGCGATCAGGTACTGAAATACGGCGGAACCGGTGTTGCTGAAATCCTCCGCATATTTCACGCCGGTCGTCATGTCGAGCACCTGTTGCACCGTGGCGTCGCCATATGCGCTGGCGGCCAGTTCCGGGAGATAGCTCGATACCACGGCGTTGGGGTCCAGGCGGCCTTCCTTGATCAGTTCGGTGGCCAGGAGCCCGGTGAGCGATTTGCTCATCGACCAAAGAACATGCGTCTGATGGGGTTGAAGTCCGGCATAGTATTTTTCGTAGACGATTCGCCCCTTGTGCAGCACCAGCAGGGCGTCCGTATAGGTGTTCCGTTGCCAATCCGAGATTGAAATCCGCTCGCCCCCGGCACCCTCGAAGGTAAGCGGATCGAGATCGCGTGGTTTGACACCGAAGGTGCTGCGCGGGGTGTTTCCGCGCCATATCTGGGTTGTCGGGCCGAGTTGCCGCAGGTTTTGAACCACCCAGCGCGCGTTCGGATATTTCAGCACGCTATCGAGCCGGACGATCTTGTCTGGCGGCGGGGGAAATCCCTGCATCAGCTTTGTGGTTACCGGGTCGGTACTGTCGGGCGGCGGCAACGGGATACTCTGGGCAAGGCTGAGTGTCGGCGCGTTCACTGTCGTGGCCAGCGCCACACACAGGGCTACTCGGTTGATCGTTTTCATACTATCTCCTGAGACAGAAAGGGGCGGTGATACTCGGCCCAGGTTCACCTGGTTTGGTTTCTTCGGCCGCGTGGCGCGGCTTGCATCAGCGCTTCCACCCGCGCGGCCTCCATTTCCCACTGAAAGGCGGTTGTTCGATCTATCAACCCGACGCGCCAGATCCAGGCGAGTTTTGCGCGTAGCCTCAGCAGCCAGTTCATGCTTTACCTCCTTCCATTGGGGTCTCGCGTTGTTCATCAGGGGTTCCGACAGGCGGAACACCTCGCGGCGACGCTATTGACCGGCGAACTGATGTTCCGGTCCTGCTGCGCCCGCTGATACATATGTCGCTGACGTACACTGGGGTTCGGTGCAGGGCGCGGTATCATTCTTGGGCAGCGCAAGGTTGTCGGAAACCCGACTCTGGTAGGGGTGATGTTGCGCGGCGCTTTTGATACGCTGTGACCCTGGCGCTCTCCCGTTTCGCCGCTCTGATGCCGTATCTATTGATTGGCCCGCATGGATCCTACCGACAACACTTCTGCCCTGGTTATTGATGATCACCCTCTGGTCGCGCGCGGGATTGCGGACTATCTGCGTGCCTACTGCGGGTGTGCGCAGGCCGACGCGATCTGCCGGGCGAGCGATCTCTGGGAGCACATCGAAAGACATGGGGCGCCGACTTTGGCCCTGGTCGATTTCTGGCTACCGGGCGGTACGGCCTTGCCGGTTCTGGAAAGACTTCGCCGGGATTATCCGGCGACCCGCCTGCTGGTGATCAGCGGCGATGGCGACGTGGCCATCCGCGACAAGGTGCGTCGGCTGGCAGTCGATGGATTCCTGCCCAAACATGTCGAACCGGCCCACTTTGCGTTGGCTGTCTCGGCCATTTTGCGTGGCGAGGTCTGGTTTGATGACGCCCCCTGCGCCAGCCTGGGCGGCGAGGAGGCGCGAGAACTTCCTCTGAGTGCCGCCGAGCTGGGTCTGACGCCTCGCCAGGGCGAGGTGCTGGCGTTGATGCTCAAGGGGTTGCCCAACAAACGTATTGCGCAAATGCTTTCGCTGACTGAACAAACAGTCAAGGAACATGTGAGCGGCATTTTTGAGCGGCTGGGGGTGCGTAACCGCATCGAATTGATTACACGGCTGCGAGGAAAGCGGATCGATGCCTGAGCCCGATAAGAGCCCTGGGGCAGACAACACCAATGAACTGAGCTACGCCAGTATCAGCCCGGCCGGACGAGTGGGGCTGCTCGATGTCGCGTTCTCGCGCATCAATTACGGTTTTGGGGCGATGGTCATCGTTGGCCTGCCCTTTATTGCCTGGTACATCCACCTTGGCCAGAATCCGCTCGTGCTGATGCTATGGTCTGGGTGGTATCTCGCAGGCTTTCTGGCGCTTCGCAGTTTATATCGACGCTACCAGCGTGAGCGTGCAGAACGGCGTCACGTAACGACTTGGCGCCGATGGTTGCCAGTCGTGCAGGGCATAGCGCTAGGTTACGGCTTCAGTATGGTCATCCCCCCTTTGCTGACGGCCGGCCATGCCTCTTTCGAGTTCCAACTGGTCTATTTTTGTGCGGTCGCGGCCATCGTCGCCGGGAATTCCGTGCATTCGTCGCCTGTGCTGTCGGTGTTCCGATGTTTTTTCCTGACCGGCTGGGGGGGCGTGACGATGCTGTTGCCCTTCAGTTTTCCTGATCACTGGCACTACGTCCTTCCGTTGGCTTTGCTTCACACCCTGACCATGCTCAGGCACTCGGCGATTTCACACCAGTTTTTCCTGAAAAACATCGTGCTTCAGGAGCAAGCCGAAAAAGCCCTATACGACATGAACCTGTTCCTGACCACGGCCAGCCACGATCTGCGCCAGCCGGTGCATGCCATGGGTTTCCTGATCGAGTCGATTTCGCGGAACAACCGGGATCCAGCGCTCCATCAAGCCTTGGCTGATTTGCGGCAAAGCGTGCGTTCGGCGACCCAAATGTTCAATGCCTTGCTCGACCTGTCGAGAATCGAGAGCGGTCGCGTGCAGATCAAGACCGAAGCCATCAATCTGGCCGAGGTCGTGACCACCGTGGCGACCATCTTCCGCGAGGAGGCGCGCAATCGTGCCTTGGAACTTCGCGTCCATCTCCCGGCGGGCCTTGCTGTTGCGCTGGCCGATACGACACTGTTGCGCCAGTCGCTCAGCAACCTGCTGCACAACGCCCTACGATATACGCGAGAGGGCGGTATTCTGCTCGCCATACGGCGACGAGGCGGTGGCTGGCGATGCGAGGTGTGGGATAGCGGTATCGGTATCGCGACCGGCGACAGCGCCAACATTTTTTCGCCCTATTTCCGCAACGAACATGCCTGGGATATCGACAGCGCCGGGCATGGCCTGGGGTTGGCCGTTGTCGCGCGATGTTGTGCGCTGATGGGAGCTGAATACGGATTCCGCTCCCGCGAGGGCAGCGGATCTTGTTTCTGGATACAACTGCCGGCAACTACCCTGGCGCAACCACCAGCCAGTGCAGGTTTGCATGAACCCGCCAGCACTCAAGCGCAGCCGCTCTGGTCGGGGAGCTGTCTTGTCATCGATGACGATCCCTTGGTCCGGAGCGCCTGGGCGACCATGCTGGATGCCTGGGGGCTGAAGGTCGCCTGTGCCGATTCTGGGCGCCAGGCTTTTGGACTGCTCGACGCCGGATTGACGCCGGACGCCATTTTCTGCGATCAGCGCCTGCGCTCGGGCGAGAGCGGATTTGAAGTGTTACGTGCCCTGCTCGAGCGTTTGCCGGCGGCAAGCGGCGCGATGATCAGCGGTGAACTGGAATCGCCCGAGTTGGCGGTGGCGGAGGAACAGGGGTACCTCGTTCTCGCCAAACCGGTGAACCCGACAGAACTCCAGGCCGTGCTTGGCCACTGGTTCGCGGCAAAGGCATAGAATTCGGCAATTTTGAGCGCGTTTGAGCTTTTTGGCGCGCAAGCTGTCGAATGAAATACACCATGGTGGCCAGGCACTGTTCATGAAATCCCTCAAAGAGCTCTACCGCATCGGAATCGGTCCCTCCAGCAGCCACACCATGGGGCCGCGCCTGGCGGCGGAAGCGTTTCGGCAAACCCTGCCGGCCAATGTGGCGGGCATTCGCGTGCATCTCTTCGGCAGCCTGGCCGCCACCGGACGAGGGCATTTGACCGACATCGCGGTGACCGGGCCATTCTCGCCGCTGCCGGTGGAGATCGTCTGGGCGGCCCATATCAGCTTGCCTCGCCACCCGAACGGTATGCGTTTCGAGGCGCTCGATGCCGAAGATCGGGTCGTGCGGTCGTACACCGCGTTCTCGATCGGCGGCGGTGCACTGGCGGGCGAGGTGGCGGATTCCGACGCCGCCACCCCGGTCTATCCCTATGCCGCATTGCAGGAGATTCTGGCGGTATGCGAGCGCGAGGCACTGACGCTGCCCGATCTCGTCATTCGCAACGAGGGCGGCGAGATTCTGGATTTCTTGCGGAATATCTGGCGTGCCATGCAAGGCACGGTGGACCGGGGCTTGGCCGCCGAAGGCGTGCTACCGGGCGCGCTCGGGTTGAAGCGCCGCGCCAAAAGCTATTACGCCAAAGCCGAGGCCATGAACGGCGGGGGCCCGACTCGGCAGACCGCCATGTTGTTCGCCTATGCACTGGCGGTGTCGGAAGAGAACGCAGGTGGCGGCGAAGTCGTCACGGCGCCGACCTGCGGATCGTGCGGTGTCCTGCCCAGCGTGCTGTATTTCGCGCGGCACCATCAGGGCGCATCGGACGAGGCGATCCTGCGGGCGTTGGCCACGGCCGGTCTGATCGGTAATCTGGTCAAGCGGAACGCCTCGATATCAGGTGCGGAAGTCGGCTGCCAGGGCGAGGTGGGCACGGCCTGCGCGATGGCTGCTGCCGCCGCGACGCAACTGCTGGGCGGTTCGCTGCGCCAGATCGAATATGCCGCCGAAATGGGGCTGGAACACCACCTCGGCCTCACCTGCGATCCTATCGACGGGTTCGTGCAAATCCCCTGCATCGAACGCAACGCCATGGCGGCCGTGCGCGCGGTGGATTGCGCGACTTATGCGCTGCTGTCGGACGGCGGGCATGTCGTTTCCTTCGACGATGTGGTCAGGACCATGTGGGAAACCGGCCGCGATCTCGGTTCCGGTTACCGCGAAACCGCACAAGGCGGTCTCGCCAAGGTGGTTCGGCTGCATCGGCCAGGGTAGCCGTAGCTCCCTCTCTCACCCCGGAAAGCTACAATTTTGACGGAGTCGAATCCGAACTTGGCGGGCGTTGTAGCTCCCTCTCTCACCCCGGAAAGCTACAATTAGGAAGATCGCCGCTTCGCAAGCGATGCGGGTTGTAGCTCCCTCTCTCACCCCGGAAAGCTACAATTGGATCTTGTAGGGGAGTGGGATGAGGTTCAGTTGTAGCTCCCTCTCTC
>DDFG01000005.1:706221-1281653 GCA_002337055.1 Betaproteobacteria bacterium UBA1934
GTTGTAGCTCCCTCTCTCACCCCGGAAAGCTACAATCGCCACGTTGATTGACACACGAGGACAGTGGTTGTAGCTCCCTCTCTCACCCCGGAAAGCTACAATTACCCAGGCAAGCTGGCTATCAAAACACGTGGTTGTAGCTCCCTCTCTCACCCCGGAAAGCTACAATTCTTGCGCGCCGCCCTGATACGACGCCGACGGTTGTAGCTCCCTCTCTCACCCCGGAAAGCTACAATTACCCGCTAATCAGCGAAGAAGAAGCCGAAAGTTGTAGCTCCCTCTCTCACCCCGGAAAGCTACAATTCAGCGGAAGCAGGTGGAACGGTACGACAGGGTTGTAGCTCCCTCTCTCACCCCGGAAAGCTACAATTGGCTTCCTGTTGCGACGTAAGGCTCATGATGTTGTAGCTCCCTCTCTCACCCCGGAAAGCTACAATTGGTGCGCTATTAAGTAGCGCGGCACGCAAAGTTGTAGCTCCCTCTCTCACCCCGGAAAGCTACAATTCCGTCGCTGCATGGGTCGAGCGTGAAGCCGGTTGTAGCTCCCTCTCTCACCCCGGAAAGCTACAATTGGAAAGTCGTTACGCCTGCTGATGCATAAGGTTGTAGCTCCCTCTCTCACCCCGGAAAGCTACAATTGGCTTCCTGTTGCGACGTAAGGCTCATGATGTTGTAGCTCCCTCTCTCACCCCGGAAAGCTACAATTTATGACGGCAAGACCACGCCGCGTACCGCCGGTTGTAGCTCCCTCTCTCACCCCGGAAAGCTACAATTTTTTCGCCCAACTGTTCGACCTGTTGGGCGGTTGTAGCTCCCTCTCTCACCCCGGAAAGCTACAATTCCAAGGTGCAATACCTGTTGCGCCAGGCAAGTTGTAGCTCCCTCTCTCACCCCGGAAAGCTACAATTACTGGGAAAATCGCAATCATCGAAAAGAATGTTGTAGCTCCCTCTCTCACCCCGGAAAGCTACAATTGCCGGTGCCGAGTTTGTCTGCGAGGTCGAAGTTGTAGCTCCCTCTCTCACCCCGGAAAGCTACAATTCGGCCTCGTCGCCTAACCTTGCGCGTATGAGTTGTAGCTCCCTCTCTCACCCCGGAAAGCTACAATTTTTCGTCCTTGCCATCGCCCAGCTCAATGGGTTGTAGCTCCCTCTCTCACCCCGGAAAGCTACAATTTTTGCCTTCCGACCACACGGCTTCGCTGTTGTTGTAGCTCCCTCTCTCACCCCGGAAAGCTACAATTTCCTCGGGAGTGGTTGATTTACCCAGACGTGTTGTAGCTCCCTCTCTCACCCCGGAAAGCTACAATTACGGCGGGCATAGGTACGGGCCGCATATGGGTTGTAGCTCCCTCTCTCACCCCGGAAAGCTACAATTTATTCAAATTTGATTCCCGTCATCTGGCAAGTTGTAGCTCCCTCTCTCACCCCGGAAAGCTACAATTTTCGCTTCCTTCGCCTGGCGTTCGGAGAAGGTTGTAGCTCCCTCTCTCACCCCGGAAAGCTACAATTCATACGCGAGTTTCTGTATAGAAGTTTTCTGTTGTAGCTCCCTCTCTCACCCCGGAAAGCTACAATTCCTACTGGATCGGAGCACAGGCCGAATGCGGTTGTAGCTCCCTCTCTCACCCCGGAAAGCTACAATTGCGCCCGGTATTGCCTGCCACCGTCGCCAGGTTGTAGCTCCCTCTCTCACCCCGGAAAGCTACAATTCTATCCGTGCGGGTTTCCTGCCTGTTTCGTGTTGTAGCTCCCTCTCTCACCCCGGAAAGCTACAATTTTACGCTGGCAGGCCTGCCAACTGGTTGGGGTTGTAGCTCCCTCTCTCACCCCGGAAAGCTACAATTCTGGCCGCTTCCATGTCTTGCACGGCGATTGTTGTAGCTCCCTCTCTCACCCCGGAAAGCTACAATTGTGGAGCTTTGGCCTGCCTTGGCCCCAGCAGTTGTAGCTCCCTCTCTCACCCCGGAAAGCTACAATTGCATTGTGCGTATAGATACGGCGTTCCTGAGTTGTAGCTCCCTCTCTCACCCCGGAAAGCTACAATTTCAGGTAAGCCATACCCTGTCAATGCCTCGGTTGTAGCTCCCTCTCTCACCCCGGAAAGCTACAATTCGCAGCATTCTGCGCATGCGTGATGCCCGGGTTGTAGCTCCCTCTCTCACCCCGGAAAGCTACAATTTGGCTGTGACCGATTCCCCGCCCAGCCTGGCTGAGCGGGGAATTTTTTTGTTGGAATCGCTCGTCAAAAGAGCAGCATCTGATTAGCCGAAACCTTTTTTTCCTGAAACAAGGGCATTCCGACCAGTAGGCGGATGCCGGCAAACTGCTTTTCGGTCACAGTCATGCAGCGCACCGATCCGGCTGGCGGCAAATTATCGACCAGGCGCTTGAGGTGTTTCTCCTGATCGTCGTTGCCATTGAGCAGTCGTCCATAGACGGACCACTGGATCATGTCGTACCCATCGTTGAGCAAGAAGCGGCGGAACTGTGCGTAGGCGCGTTTTTCGGTCTTGGTAACCATGGGCAGGTCGAAAAAGACGAGCAGTCGCATGAAACGTCGCGTCTCCCGGCTCATGCCTCAGCATTCCAGCACGTGCGCGTGCAGGCCGATCAATTTGGGTAGATCGAGATTGCTATCATCCTGTTCGTAGAGGCGGGCGAGACTCTCCACAGCATACTCGATTGCCGAAAGCGCTGACATCCTGCCTTGTGGCATGGCCACATCCACGTTAAGCAGGGCGACCAGCGAAGCCTTGTCCTGCGGCGCCAGGCCGCCTTCCGTAGCGGCATGGTGGTTGTGGACATGAAGGTCAACCAAGGGGCGGAAAGGCTCGATCAGATCGTCGGCCAGATTGAACGCGTTTTGTTCGCTGGCGTGAAACAAGCCGATAGGAGGATGCAGGCCGTGTGCAACCAGACCGCGGGCGATGGCTCCACGAAATACGGCGTAGCCATAATCAAGCGCAGCGTTGGTCCAGCATTCTTCGGCGCGGTGGAATCCTTGACCAAATAGTTGGGTGAAGTAGTAGGCTGCCGCCTGCCCTTCGAGATGGTCTGGGTCGCCGGAGCGGACGCGGTTGGCATAGGATTTCATGCGATCCACGCCGTGTTTCTTGGACAGGTTCAGGCTTTGCGCCTGATTTTCAATCTTGCGCCTGACAATGTTCGCCCAAGCCTGCTTGGCCACGGGTTTGCCGATGTCGAGTTGCTTGCGCATCAGGCGCGTAGTGCGGGAATGTGAGAGAAAGGGCAGGAAGACTCCGCTCGGCTGGTGGTTTTGGCCGGTGGCGTAGAGGCCGATTCCGTATTCGGCACACGCGGAAAGTACCGGATGAGAGAGTGTGATTTCCCGGTGATCGAGCACGATGACCGCAATGTCCTCGAAGGGCACAAAGGCCGTTTGCTCCTGTTCAATAGCGAGGGAAAAATGCTCCCGGCGCAGCCTGGCTGGCCGGGAAATCATCACGCTACGCCAACCCACGGCGCGGCTCCGGTTTGGCGGGGAAAATGTTGCCGAGTATGTCGACGTGAAACTTTTCGACGTTTAGCGCGGTTTTGACACCGATGCCGCGAATCAGTCCGTCATTCCCCACAGCGGAGTTTCGATCATGAATCCAGACTGCCAAATTCCCGGTTGCGCGGTCGCATCCCGCGTAATAGCCGACAATTGGGGTTTTTCCTTTCTGGGTTATGCGAATTAGATCATTTGGGTGTAACGAGAAAAGCCACTCGTAGCTATCGTCAATCAGGTTCCAGTCAGACTCATCTTTTGCTTGAACAATTGCCCGGTTCGGCAAGCCTTTGACACGGTGGTGAACGTAGACCGGAACCAAGTGGAACTTTGCTGCCTTTGTAAACACATCTACACGCAACATGGTGTCGTTTTTGGCGATTCCGCCACGTACCGGAATGCCTGACAGTTTGTCGATCACCAACGTCACAGCGCGCACGATCGGGCCTGTCGGGTTGCCTTCGCGGTCGGGTTTTCGGAGTGGATCGCTGGCAGGGAAAGCCTTGTCACCCTTTCCGCCATGTGCCTCCAGGCGGGCACGGATTGCCGCATAGAGTTTTTCGTTGCGGTGCGGATCGACGAGATTCTCGAGATCCTTCAACGTCAGGCTGCCCAGCGGCACCTTTTGCGTTACGCCGCCTGTTGCACACAATCGCTCTGGTTGGGCGTATATGGTGTCTTTGTGCGCTGCACCGCCATTGCGTCTCTGAACGGCGCGAGAAACAAAGAGTGGTCGCAGCGCATCCAGTGCGGCATCGTCATAGCTGCCGAGGCGAGTCATCTCTTCGCGCAGCAACTCGAGATCGTCGATCTTCACCCGTGCCTCAAGTTCGTGGTGAAAGTGCGGCCATGGTTCGGGGAAGTACTGTTTTCCGACGATCTCTCCGGTGCTGGCGTCGACAAATCCGCCTCTGACCGGCGCCAGTTCCCGGTTCTTTGCGTAATCGGCCAGGCGCTTGACCATGCCATGTGTGCACGCCGCGACCACGGCGGCATCGAGCGCGTGATGACGGTCGCTTTCACTGCGAATCTTGTTGATGCCCCAACGTGCGCGCAGAAAGGCGGTCATTTGTCCGCTCAGTACGACGCAGCGCTTGGCGTCGCTGCGTGCATCCAGTTTCAGGTGGTGCTCAACGAAATTTTTGAAGAAGCGGCAGATGTAGCGGGTGTCGTTGAGATTGCGTTCTTTGAAGTCCTCGGATTCTTTCGGGCCGAAATCCTTTCGCAGCAGGCGGCTGCGTTTGGCGAGGCGGTAGGCTTTGTTGGATTCGACAAATGCCACGAACTGGAGCCAGCGCGGTTCATTGGTCGCGCCTCCGAGATATTCATAGGGGGTGCGGTCACTCTTGTCGCGGTTTTCTCGGGTAAGCACCAGCACTTTATTGTTCTTGCTGTTATCGAAACTTCGCGAGTAGGGCAGGGCGTGGTCGATTTCTGTATAACCGGCTTCCAGAAGTCGTCCAAGATCGATCGCTTGCTGTGAATAGGCGCACTTCCCCAGTTGCTCGCGATAGAGACGAAATTTCTCGAATTCACCACCAGCGGGTGGCTGTCCAAACTCTTCAACGAACAAGGCTTTGTCCCTTTCATTGCGTGCCTGGTATTCCTCCTGTTCTTTCTTGATCTTGTTCCGCTCGTCCAATGGACGCGACAGGTCGCGGGCCATTTCAATGTTGACCGCCATCGGCGAACCGTAGCGTCGGACCAGAGCGTTGACAACCTTGCGCGCCTGGTTCAGCGCACGCAGCACGACCGGATTGCGCGGGATGTCGGGGTCGTCGGCAAATACCATGCGGCCATCCTTGTCGCGTCCGGCATAGAGTGGCGGCAGGGTCTTGTGCTGGCCTTCGCCCGGCTTGTGCAGCTGGCTGTGGTGACCGTATTCCGGAATGGCCGCAACGGCATCGTCGTAGCGCATGCCTTTTTCCATCAACGGCACGATCTTGTACAACGCCTTCAGGGAGAGCGCGTGGAATTTGTCGAAGCGGATGTCGAGAAGTGCCTCGATCATCCGCTCACGGCTGGGCAGGGGCAGTTTGGCGAGTTCGGTGCGGGCTTCGTCATCGTCCTTGTAGACGCTGAGAATTTTTGCGATTTCGTCCAGTTTCTCCGGTTGACCGTCGAAGGCTGTCGCCGCGAGACCTTCCCACTCGGTTTCCAGCCCGGCGTTCTTGAGGGTGCTGCGGAGTTGTTGCCAGCCGGGAAATTTCACTAGCGCGCCGCCTTCCGGATCTTTTGCCTTGCCTTCGGTCTTCTGCTTTTCGCTGGGGTAGGAGAGGCCTGTGAAGCGGAACCCCTCTTTCGGTAGCAAGCCGGCTTTGTTCAATGCGGCGGCCAGTTGCTTGTAGGTGAAGTCGCCGGTCTGTTGATAGGGCAGGGGCATGGCAATTGCCCGTTCTGCATCGTTGAGGGGGCGTGTGATGCCATCAATGACGATGCGCAGGTTGTTCAAGCGTGTCAGCCAGACATGTCGTTCAGCAGTGAAACTGGCCTTCGGGGCGCGGTATTCCGACTTCTCGAAGGTGCATTTGCCGAGCATGTGAAGCAGATCAGCCCCTGACAGCGGCGGTTTTTGCTGCCAGAACAGGCCACTCTTGCGGTCACCCTTGCCGAGGATGATGATTTCCAACTCTGGAGTAGCCTGTGGATTGCCGAGTCGTCGTTGTTCAACAAACAGTCTGCTGAGTTCGTCGCCGAGAAGAACGCGCGACAGCGCTTTCGTGTATTCGCCTTGTTTGTTGCGTTGAGAATCGGGAAACTCGGACAGGACCATTTCTGCCGTGGTTCGGTAACCCTTTTCGGTCATGAGTCGGCGGGTGCCGGCCAGGCCTTGTTTGACCTTGCCGCCCTCACTCTTGGCGTCGTCTTCAGCCTGTTTTTCCTCCGCCCGACTCACCCAATGAAAACCGCGATGCTTGCACAAGTGGAAAATGGCTCGGGCCCATTCGTCGGGTTCCAGCTTCCGGTCCAGGCCCTGAACGCGCAATTGCCACGGGGAAACCGCCGTGGGATTGGTGGGCTGGAAAAAGCGTTTGTCGTCGATCAGGCCATGGCGCTTGAGTTCGCGCGCAAGTTTCTTGAGCCGCCAGGCGCGCTGGGCGAGGCGGTGCCGGGCAAGTCGCGCCATGCGTCGGGTCAGATTGAGCGGGTCGCCTTCCTTGGCGGTTTCGGCTTTGTCGAAGGCGCGTACGCCCAGGTCGATGATGTGCTGTTCGCCAAGCACGCACCATCCAACAGAGGCGATTCCGATATCCAGACCGAGCGTGTAGGGGGTAGACATAAATCCTCCCATCATTATCCAAAGCGGGTAGAATACGCCACTTGTAGCTTTCCGGGGTGAGAGCCGTTGCTACAATAAGGTGTCTCTTCGGGGACGACCGAACCCGACCCAGCAAGTTTTCTTGCTGGGTCTTTTTACTGTTGGCGACAGTGTCGGCGCGACAGGATGTTTCGGTCGTCCGGGCTGATCTGTCCTGATTGCCGTGCAATGACCATGCTGACCGTCGATCCCCGTACCTTCCTGCTCGTTGCCAATCTGCTGGGGCTGCTTTGCGCCTGGGTGTTGTGGGTGCAGGCCAAGAGTTTTCCGCGGGATATCGTCGGTCTGGCGGATTGGGCCAAGGCCGTCGTGCTGATCGGTTGCGCGTCGGGTTTGGCGTCGCTTCGCGGATATTGGCCGGATGTCTTCTCGGTGGTGGGTGCTGCCGGCCTGCTGCTGGTCGGGCAGTTTCTGCTGATCGTCGGCTTGCTCCGCTATTCGGGCAAGCCGGTGCGTTGGCGGCCGACGCTGGATGTCAACGTTGCGCTGCTGATCCTGATCGTCTGGCTCACCTATGGGTCGCAGCATTATCAAGGTCGCGTCTTTGTGATGGCCTTGGCGCACATCGGCTTCTTCGCGGCCGGGGCGGTGTTGGCCTGGCGCACGCGGCCAACCGGCTTCGGTAGCCGCTTTCTCGCGGCCTTCTTTGTTTTGGGCGTGGTCGTCGCGGTCTGGCGCATTGCGACACTGCCTGCGGCGGTGAGCGAAAGCGACGAATTGTTCGACCATAACCCGATTCAGCAGATCTATCTCGGCATGTTTTCGCTCGGGGTATTGGGACTTTCCATCGGGTTCGTGTTGCTGGCCAACGAGCGCCTGCGCGCCGCTCTGGAATTCATGGCGACGCGCGATCCGATGACCTCGGCGCTGAACCGTCGCGCCTTCTTTGCGAGAACGGAAGTGGAGTGGGCGAGAAGTCAGCGCTCACATCGTGCGCTGGCGGTGGTGACTTCCGATATCGATTTTTTCAAGAAGGTGAACGATACGTACGGGCACCATGTCGGCGATCTGGTCATCAAGGATTTTGCCGCGCGCACCGGGGCCATGTTGCGCGTGCCCGATATCCTTGCCCGTTTCGGCGGCGAGGAATTCGTGATTCTCCTGCCCGAGACCGGTTTGGTCGAAGCGCGGCAGGTGGCCGAGCGCATCCGCAAGGAAATCGAAAAGAAGCGCGATGCCGCCTTGCCTGCCTACACCGTCAGTCTGGGCGTGGCGGCCACGCTGGGCGAGCCGGGACAGGCGGCCGACATCGAAGCGCTGTTGGCCGAGGCCGATGCGGCCCTGTATCGCGCCAAGCAGAATGGCCGTAACCGGGTGGAGACGTGAGCCGCCCTAGAAGGCCAGTTTGCCCTGAGCGCCGGGTTCCTCGCTCGCCGCCGCCAGCGGGACAAGGTTGCCGGCACGCACGCCGAGCAGGCGCAGGCGCTGGTCGAACGGAATACGTTTGAGGCATTCGCCGGCGGCGCGGCGAATGGCCGGCGCGTCGGCCACGGCGACAGGCAGCGTGAAATCGCGGGTCACCGCGCGAAAATCCGCGAAGCGCAGTTTGATGCCGATGGTGCGACCGGCATAGCCCTTCCGTTGCAGATCGCCCGCCAGTCGGGTGCAGAGATCGGTGAAGATGCCCGACAGCGCGGCGCGATCCCGCTGCACGTCGAGATCACGCTCGAAGGTGGTCTCGCGGCTGATCGATTTGGGTTCGGCGTCGGTCGATAACGGGCGCTCGTCGATGCCGTGTGCGACTTCGTGCAGCCAGCGCCCGCTGTGCGCGCCGAAATGGCGGACCAACCGGTCGACGGGTGTGGCGGCGAGTTCGCCGATGCTGTGGATGCCGAGGCGGGCGAGTTTTTCGCCAGCCTTGGGGCCGATGCCGTTGATTTTGCGCACCGGCAGCGGCCAGATGCGCGCCGGAATTTCGTCGGGCGCGAGCAGGGTGATGCCGTTCGGCTTCTTGAGATCGGAGCACAGCTTGGCCAGCATCTTGTTGACGCTGACGCCCAGCGAGCACGTCAACCCGGTGGCGTCGCGCACGGCGGCTTGCAGGCGCTCTGCCAAAGCCATGTCGTCGTCGGGACGGGCGCAGAAGTCGAGATAGATTTCATCGATGCCGCGATCTTCGATGGTCGGGACGACGGCCGCGACGGCGGCCTTGAAGGTGCGCGAGTAGTGCCGGTAGGCGTCGAAATCGGGGGGCAACAGCACCGCGTCGGGTGCCAGTGCCGCCGATTTCATCAGCCCCATGCCGGAATGGACGCCCAGTGCCCGCGCCTCATACGTTGAGGTGGTAACGACACCGCGCCCCACATAGTCGCGCAGGCGGGCGTAAACGCGGCGGCCATCCGGTCCCATGTGCGGCTGATGCGCGCGTCCGCCGCCGACCACGACTGCCTCGCCCCGTAGATCGGGGTAGCGCAGCAGTTCGACCGACGCGAAGAAGGCGTCCATGTCGAGGTGGGCAATGCGGCGATAACTGGACATGTATCCAGTTTATCACGCAAAATGGGGAAATGAAGACCTACTCGACCGTATCGAGCGCCTCTCGTGTTTCCAGTCGTTGACGCAGGGCGCGCGTGACCTGGATGCGACCTTCGGCGTCGACGCGCAGCACCATGCCGACCCCCAGCTTGCGTGCCATTGCTTGCCAGCCGTCGGTGCCGGCGATGAAGAGGGGTTTCGAGAGGGCGTCGGAGTAGGTACCCGCCTTGGCGCCGGCCGGGATCACGATGGTGAGCGCGCGGGTATGACTGGCGGGCCAACCCGACCGCGGATCGATCAGATGCGGATAGCGCTTGCCTTCCAGCTCGAAGTAGCGCTGGTAGTCGCCGGAAGTGCCGATGGCTTCGCCGTCCTCGAGCTCCAGCGCCGCCAGCGGCCCCGGCTGGCGTGGATGCTGGATGCCCACCTTCCATTTGCGGCCGTGCTTGTTGCCGAGCGCGAGTACATTGCCGCCAATGTTGATGAGGGCGTTGTGAATGCCTTCCTGTTTGAGAATGGCGGCGGCGCGGTCGAGCGCCACGCCTTTCAGGTAACCGCCAAAATCGAGCGCGACAGCCCGATTGCCGCTACTGACCGTATTGCCCTCGATGCGGATGTCGGCAACGCTGGGCTTTTGGGCAACCAGTTTGGCAAGGGCGGCGGGGTCGGGCAATTGCGCCTTGAACTCGTCGGCCTGAAATCCCCACAGCGCAATCAGGCGGCCGATGCCGGGATCGAACAGGTGGTCGCCACGCTCGGCCAGTTCGGCCGCTTCGCGGATGAAAGCGGCCAGTTCCGGGGTGACGGTTCGGGGTTGCCCCTTTGCCAGCGATTCGTTGAGGCTGAACAGTTCCGAGGGTTGCCAGGCATGGTATTCGCGGTGCAGCCGCTCGAATTCGCGCAGCACCGTGTTGATCGCATGGCGAGCCTTGGCCTCGTCGCCATCGGCAACGAGGACTTCGACGCGGGTGCCGAAAACATACGCCTCCTGCTGCTGCATCTGCGGGCGCACGCACGCCGGGAGCAAGACCAGGCCGAGCAGCCCTGCTGCCAGGGCGACCGCACGCCATGCGCGCACCGGGCTCATTCGGGCGCCATGCGTTCGAGTTCGATGGCGGCGGCGAGACAGGCCAGACGGCCGACCACGCCGTAAGCGTAAAAGCGGTTGGGCGGCGCGTCCGGGTTGCAACAGGCGTAGTCGGGCAGGTTGCAGCCGGTGGTGAAGGCCAGCGGCTCGAACTGCATGCCCGGCGCGTTAAGGTTCTCGTCCTTGCCGCGCGCCGTGTGCACGCGGTAGAAGCCGCCGACGACATAGCGGTCGATCATGTAGATGACCGGCTCGGCAACCGCGTCGCGGACCGTCTCGAAGGTATGCACGCCTTCCTGGATCAGCACCTCGCTGACTTCCAGGCCTTCCTTGACCACGCTCATCTTGTTGCGCTGCTTGCGGTTGAGGCCGACCACTTCGGAGGCATCTTTGACCGTCATCACACCCATGCCGTAGGTGCCGGCGTCGGCCTTGACGACGACATAGGGCGTTTCGGAAATACCGTATTCGCGATACTTCTCGCGCACGATTTCGAGCACCGCGTCGACGTTGGCGCGCAGGCATTCCTCACCCTGCCGGCCCTGAAAATCGACGGCGCGGCAAACCGAAAAGGCCGGGTTGATGCGCCAGGGATCGATGCCGATAGCCGTGGCGAAATCCTGCGCGACCTGATCGTAGGCTGCGAAATGGTTGGATTTGCGGCGCACTGCCCAGGCGGCGTGCAGCGGCGGCAGGATATATTGCTCGTCCAGCCCTTGCAGCATGGGCGGGATGCCCGCCGACATGTCGTTGTTGAGCAGCACGGCGCAGGGATCGCAGCCTTCGACGCCCAGGCGGTTGCCGGTGCGCTTCAGCGGTTCGAGCAGCAACTGTTCGCCGTTGGGCAGATCGACCGGCGTCGGCGCGGTGATCTCGGGCAACAGGCTGCCGATGCGTACGTTGAGGCCGGTGAGACGCAGGATGCTGGCGAGCTTGGCTACGTTTTGCAGGTAGAACTGGTTGCGCGTGTGGTTCTCGGGCACCAGTACGATGCTGCGCGCTTCCGGGCAGATCTTCTCGATGGCGCTCATCGCTGCCTGCACGCAGAGCGGCAGGAAGGACGGATTGAGGTTGTTGAAACCGCCGGGGAAAAGGTTGGTATCGACCGGCGCCAGCTTGAAGCCGGAATTGCGCAGGTCGCAGCTCGAATAGAAGGGTGGTGTGTGTTCCAGCCATTGGCCGCGCAGCCAGCGTTCGATGGCGGTGGCGTTTTCGAGAAAGCGTTGTTCGAGTTCGAGAATCGGGCCGGTGAGGGCGGTGGTCAGATGAGGAACCATACGGGCGGTGTCTGAATGGGCAGGCGCCTATCTTACACCGCGCCCGGCAGGAAGGCGCGGAAGCCCGCCGGTAGCGGCGCATGCTCCAGGCTGCGCTGGGTGAACAGGTAGCGGCCGTCGCAGACGAAACCGAGTTCGGCCCAATCGACCACGTTGAGCGCGTCGGTCAGGGCAGCCAGGTCGATGCCGGGACGGTGCGGAAACAGGGCAAGCACGGCGCCGTCGAAATGCCGGCACTCGTGCAGAAAGAAGGGTCGGGGCCGGCGTGTGCGGCCGTTAACGTAGATGCGCGGCGCGTCGGATTCGGGGTAGCCGCGCCCCCAGGTCCACCAGTTGCGCTCGTCGAACGGCCGGACGCGGCGGGCGATCAGGCGATCCTTGTGCGGCAGCAGGGCCGGGTCGGGGGCCGTCGAACCGGGGGCCTGCCAGAGCATGCGGCGGGTGCGGCCGGTGCTGACCGTTTCGGAACAGACGAAATCGCGGTTGCCGGGCAGGGCGGCATACAGGTCGTCGGCACCCGAGACGCCGCCGACCTTGACCGAGAACAGGTCGCGCACATGCAGATCGTAGGCGGTGCGCGCAAACATCAGATGACCGCCGGCCTCGACGAACTGTCGCGTGTGCCAGCGCAGATGCGGCAGGGCGAGTGCGAGATCGTCGCCGGCGCCGGCTTCCGCAAAGCGCGTTTCACGTGAAACCGTCCCCAGCTCGAAGCGCCAGATCAGACAGTTGGGAACGGCCCCGGCAAAGACCCGCGCATCGCCCAGCTCGACCGCATCGGTAATCGTGCCCAGTTGCGCCAGCCAGCGGTTGAGCTTGACCGACGAGGTCGTCTTGAGGAAATCGCGCGGGGTGATGAAGATCAGTTCGCCGCCCGGTTCGAGATGCCGGACGGCCTTTTCGATGAAGAACAGGTACAGGTTGGCGCGCGCATCGAGCAGCGGCGAATCGAGCAGATCGCGGGTTTCCGGGCGGATGTCCTGATGGCGGACATAGGGCGGGTTGCCGATGATGGTCGCAAAACGCTCGCGTTCGGGGTAGGCGAAAAAATCCTGTACCCGCGCACCTGGCGGCGCATGCCGGGCGTCGGCCTCGATGGCGACGCAGCCGGGCAGGCGGGAGGAAAAGGCGCCATTCCCGGCCGAAGGCTCCAGCACGCGACCGCGGTTGCGCCGCAGGCCGAGCATCAGGTCGACCACGCAATCCGGGGTGAAAACCTGACCGAGTTGAACGACATCCTTGGGCGACATGGGCGAGAATCGGAACAAATGGGAAGCGGCGCGCCCCGATTATAGTGGCGGGCGCTCGCGCCGTGGGGGTGTCGTCGTCGCCAACCCGGGTCAGTCGCGGACCGACAGTACCGGCTGCGTCTCGCTTTCCGACACCAGCACGGTCAGGAGGTTGGTGACCAGCTTGACCCGATCCGCTTCCGACAGCGTGACGACGCCGGCCTGCTGCAACTCTTCCAGCGCCTGCTTGACCATGCCGACCGCGCCTTCGACGATGCGCTGGCGGGCGGCGATGACCGCTTCGGCCTGCTGGCGGCGCAACATGGCGCCGGCGATTTCGGAGGCGTAGGCAAGGTGGGCGATCTTGGCCTCGATGATCTCCAGGCCGGCGAGCGTGACGTGTTCCTGTATGGTCTCGGTGAGCAGTTGCACGACCGCTTCCAGATCGCCTCGGAGTGAGTGCTTGCCCTCCTTGTCGCCATCGTAATAACGGGTGCTGGCAACAGCGCGCAAAGCCGATTCGCACTGGATGTGGATGAAGGCGGCGTAGTCCTCGACCGCGAAGGTGGCGCGGGCGGTATCGGCCACCCGCCAGGCGATGACCGCGGCGATTTCAATCGGGTTGCCGGCCTTGTCGTTGACCTTCAGGGTGGGCGTGTTGAGGTTGGCGATGCGCAGCGACACCTTCTGGCGGGCGCAGAGCGGGTTGAGCCAGAAGAACCCATCTTCGCGCAGCGTGCCGGCATACTTACCGAAAAAGGTGAGCACCACGGCGATGTTCGGTTGCAGGATCACGAAGCCCTTGCCGAGGAACAACAGCACCGGAACCCCGACGATCAGGCGCAGCGGCGGGCCGCCGAAGGGCAGGGCCTGCACGGTGGTCCACAGCAGCCAGCCGAGGGCGGCGAGCCAGATCAGCAGGGCCAGCCAGCCCGACATGGCAAAGGCACTGCGTTCGTCGATATCCTGTCCGCTCATGGCGTTCTCCAAGAGATTTGTGACGCATTGTAGCCGAGTCGCCGGAAGTTGCCGGAAAACAGGTAAAATCCGCGTCTTTTCAAGAATTTGGATCAGGATTCGCCGTGCTCGTCGCCGCCAACATCACCATGCAGTTCGGGGCCAAGCCCCTCTTCGAAAACGTCAACGTCAAGTTCGGCGAGGGCTATCGCTACGGCCTGATCGGCGCCAACGGCGCCGGCAAATCCACCTTCATGAAAATTCTCTGCGGGGCGCTCGAAGCTTCCGCCGGCAATGTTTCCAAGGACCCGCATGAGCGCATGGCTTATCTGCGCCAGGATCAGTTTGCCTACGAGGATATGCGCGTGCTCGACGTGGTGCTGATGGGCCACGCCGAAATGTGGGCCTGCATGCAGGAGAAGGACGCCATCTACGCCAATCCGGAAGCGAGCGAGGACGACTACCTGCACGCCGCCGAGCTGGAATCGCACTTCGCCGAATACGGCGGCTACACGGCGGAATCGCGGGCCGGCGAGCTGTTGCTCGGGGTCGGCATCCCCACCGAACAGCACAACGGCCCGATGCGCGAAGTGGCGCCGGGCTGGAAGCTGCGCGTGCTGCTCTGCCAGGCGCTGTTCGCCAATCCCGACATCCTGCTGCTCGACGAACCGACCAACAACCTCGACATCAACACCATCCGCTGGCTGGAAGACGTGCTCAACCAGCGCGAATCGACCATGATCATCATCTCGCACGACCGCCACTTCCTGAACCAGGTCTGCACCCACATGGCCGATCTCGATTACGGCAAGATCACCACCTACGCCGGCAACTACGACGACTTCATGGAAGCCTCGGCGCTGGCCCGCGAACGCCAGTCGGCGGCCAACGCCAAGGCCAAGGAACGCATTGCCGAATTGCAGACCTTCGTGCGCCGCTTCTCGGCCAACGCCTCCAAGGCCAAGCAGGCCACCAGCCGCCTCAAGCTGATCGACAAGCTGAAGCCGGAAGACGTCAAACCCTCGTCGCGCCAGTACCCGTGGATTCGCTTCGAGTTCGACGACAAGGACAAACTGCATCGGCAGGCGGTGGAAATCGAAAACCTCTCCTTCGCCTACGAAGGCGGCGAGCGCAAGATTTTTAACAACCTGACCCTGACCATCCACGCCGGCGAGAAGATCGCGGTGATCGGCGAAAACGGCGTCGGCAAGACCACCCTGCTCAAGCTGCTGATGGGCGAACTGGCGCCGCAATTCGGCGCGCTGAAGTGGGCCGAGAAGGCCAAGCCGGGCTACTACGCGCAGGACCACGCCGCGCTGTTCGATTCCGACATCAGCCTGACCGACTGGATTGCCGAGGATGCGCGCGACTCGGCCGGCGAGGGCGGCGACGTCGAAACCCTGATCCGCGGCACGCTGGGTCGCCTGCTGTTTTCCGGCGACGAGGTGAAAAAGCCGGTGCGCGTCATCTCCGGCGGCGAACAGGGGCGGATGATTTTCGGCAAGCTGATGCTGGCGCGCGGCAACGTGCTGGTGATGGACGAACCGACCAACCACCTGGACATGGAGTCCATCGAAGCGCTCAACACCGCGCTGGAAAAATTCACCGGCACCCTGGTCTTCGTCTCGCACGACCGCGAATTCGTCTCCTCACTCTCCACGCGTGTGATCGAGGTCAAGGGCGACGGGACGGTGGTCGATTACCTGGGCGGCTATGAGGAGTACTTGGCGAGTTTGGGGGTGGAGTGACTATTGGGGCGCGCGCTTTCCATAGCCTGATCGCTTGGCTTGATCGATTCGGGTCTGTTAGCGATCGGCAAGAAACTATCTTTATGCAAATCCGTAGATTGTCGGCACAATGCAGACTTAATCTAACAGCATGTCGACTTAGTTAGCTGAATTTTGACTGGCCTTGCGTTTGCGCATATTCCATGAAAATAGATTTTCCAAAACCGCTTGCGGCTGGTGACTTGATCGCGATTACAGCACCATCATCCGGTGTTCCTGGACCATTGCATCCCCGTCTAGATTTGGCGATTGCCGTGCTGAGGCAACGTGGCTTCCGTGTTGTGGAAGGTGAGTGCCTACGCCAGCAGCTTAAGGGCACAAGCGCTACGCCGCAGCGGCGGGCTGCTGAGTTAATGCGGTTTCTCACTGATTCTGATGTTGCTGCGGTAATGCCGCCCTGGGGAGGTGAACTTGCAACCGAGTTGCTTGATCGACTTGACTTCAAGGTGCTGGCATCTACACCGGCCAAGTGGTTTTCTGGATTCTCCGATCTGAGTACGCTGCATCTTCCGCTCACAACGATTGCAGGATGGGCCACCTTGCATGGCCCCAATCTTATGCAGCTCGGTGCTGCGGAACTTGACCGCACGACCGCTGGTGTATGGAATGTCCTCGCTTCCTCGCATCCTGCCGACGTTTGTCAGTATTCATCCAGTTCCTTCGAAACAGTTGGAGCAGACTGGACGAATACGCCAACCGCAGGTCTTATTCCAGGCAAACAAACACAGTGGAAGCGTCTCGACGGTTCTGCGACACCGCTCAACATGCAAGGGCGGTTAATTGGTGGCTGCCTCGACTCAATTTCAAGGCTCGCAGGAACGTCATACGGCAACGTGCCTGCATTCATAAGATCATCGGGTACTGACGGGGTATTGCTTTACCTCGAAAACGCTGAATTGAAACCGTTCGAGCTTGCCCGCGCGTTGCACGGACTGGACAAGAATGGGTGGTTTGCTGATTTGCAAGGCGTTCTTCTTGGGAGGAGCGCCGCGCCTGACGCAAATTCGGCGGATGACTTTAGTTACATTGATGCCATACGATCAGTGCTAGGTGGTATCCATTGCCCAGTGCTGTACGACCTGGACATTGGACACGTGCCACCCCAGCTCTCTTTAGTAAATGGGGCGCTAGCCAAGGTTGAGTTCTCCGGCGGCGCTGGCTCGATCATGCAGAAGCTGGGCGCGAATCATCTGTTCCAATAGACGTCCATCGTCCGTAGTTTGACCACAGCCATTTCCATATACTGCTGGCTAATCCGGGTCGAGACGGTTATGTGCGACCAGTCTGGCAGCAAGAGGGCAACCGCCCTCCCATTCAAGCCGCCTCGGCAACCGCTACGCTCGCCAATCCCCCGATCCGGTTCACTCCGCTGATCAGTGCCCGGATCGAGGCGGTGACGATGTTGCCGTCGATCCCCACGCCGTAGCGTTCCTGACCCGACTCGCCGCGCAGTTCGATGAAGGCCGAGGCGCGGGCGTCGGCGTAGCCGTGGCTGCTGCCGAGCGAGCGTTCCTCGAAAGTCTGCACCTGCGCGACGACGCCGACCTGCCGCAGGGCGTGCACGGCGGCGTCGATGGGGCCGTTGCCTTCGCCGGTGAGGAGGTGGGTGTGACCCTCGATTTCAACGGTGAGGCGGATGCCTTGCGCGTTGCCGTGCTCGAACAGATGGTGTTCGACATAGCGCACCGGCGCGGTTGTCTCCAGATAGGTGGCGGCAAAGAGATTCCAGATATCGTCGGCGGCCAGTTCGCCGCCATGTTCGTCGGCGTGCTGCTGGACGACACCGGAGAATTCCACTTGCAGGCGGCGCGGCAGGACAAGGCCGTATTCGGCTTCGAGCAGGTAGGCGATGCCGCCCTTGCCGGACTGGCTGTTGACCCGGATGACCGAATCGTAGCTGCGCCCGACATCGGCCGGGTCGATGGGCAGATAGGGCACGCTCCACAAGGTGTCCGGCTGCTGCGCCGCGAAGCCCTTTTTGATGGCGTCCTGATGCGAGCCGGAAAAGGCGGTGAAGACGAGGTCGCCGACGTAGGGGTGGCGCGGGTGGATGGGCAGCTGGCTGCAATGTTCGTAGGTGCGGGCGACGGCGTTGATGTCCGAGAAATCGAGGCCCGGCGCGATGCCTTGCGTGTAGAGATTGAGCGCCAGCGTGACCAGATCGACGTTGCCGGTGCGCTCGCCATTGCCGAACAGGCAGCCCTCGACGCGGTCGGCACCGGCCAGCAAGGCCATTTCGGCGGCGGCGACGGCGGTGCCGCGGTCGTTGTGCGGATGCACGCTGAGAATGACGCTGTCGCGGCGGGCGAGGTGGCGATGCATGCGTTCGACCTGGTCGGCGTACACGTTGGGCATGCTCGATTCGACCGTGGCCGGCAGGTTGAGGATGACCTTGTTGTCCGGCGTGGCGCCCCATTCGGCGGTGACGGCGTTGCAGACGGCGAGGGCGAAATCGGTTTCGGTGGCGCTGAAAGTCTCCGGGCTGTATTGCAAAACCCATTCCGTTTCCGGCTGCTCGGCGGCGAGTTGCTTGATCAGACGCACCGCATTGACCGCCATGTCGATGACCTCGGCCTTGTTCATGCCGAAGACGAATTCGCGGAAGGGTCGGGAGGTGGCGTTATAGACATGGACGATGGCGCGGCGGGCGCCCTTCAACGATTCCATGGTGCGGCGGATCAAATGCTCGCGCGCCTGCGTCAGCACTTCGATGGTGACGTCGTCGGGGATGAGGTTGCCCTCAATCAACTGGCGGACAAAGTCGAATTCGGTCTGCGAGGCCGAGGGGAAGGCGACTTCGATTTCCTTGAAGCCGATGTCGCAGAGGGTGCGGAACATCCGCATCTTGCGCTCGCCGTTCATCGGCTCGAACAGCGCCTGGTTGCCGTCGCGCAGGTCCGTGCTCATCCAGATCGGTGCGTTGCGCAGCACTTTCTGCGGCCACTGGCGGTCGGACAATTGCACGGGCGGGAAGGGGACGTATTTGCTGCGAGGCTGCGACAACATGGCGTGGCTCCAAAACAGGAAAATGTTGATGACCATGGTAGCGAAAAGCGCCCGGCAGGTGCTTGCGAATTGATCTCTGAAATGACCAGATTGCGCAGAAATATTTTCAATATGTAGAATAGTAAGCAAGAAAATTGCGCATTAATCCGAGAATGAACAATCCAATCCAAATCGACCGTTACGACCGGCAGATTCTGCGTCTGCTTCAGACCGAGGGGCGCCTCAGTAATCAGGAACTGGCCGACCGCATTGGCCTCTCGCCTTCACCCTGCCTGCGGCGGGTACGGGCGCTGGAAGAGGCGGGCGTGATCGCCGGCTACCATGCGCTGGTCGATGCCCGGCGGTTGGGGCTGAGCCTGATGGCGCTGATCCAGATTTCGATGGACGAGCACACGCCGGAGCGGTTCGACAATTTCGAGCGGGAGATTCGCGCCATTCCGGAGGTGATCGAATGCCTGCTCATCACCGGCCAGTCGGCGGATTACTTGCTGAAGGCCGTGGTGGTCGATATGGATGCCTACCAGGAATTGCTGCTGAACCGCGTCACCCGCATCAAGGGCGTGACCGGCGTGCATTCCAGTTTTGTGCTGCGACGTGTGGTCGAGCGCCACGCGGTGCCGGTGGCGGACTGAGCCTACTGCGGCGTGCCGCCGGCGGCCAACGTACGGATGATGCGAACGGTGTCGAGGTCGGATTGGTAATACGCCGATTTGACGTATTCGACATACGCCCGGTCCTCGACCGCGCCGGCCTCGCCCAGGCTGGTACGGTAGGCAAAGCGCAGGAACAGCGCCTCGGCCTGCGGTTCTTCGACGCTGATGGTCAGACTGCCGCCTGCGTGCGCGCCGCTCGCCGGGATGTCGAAACGCACCCACAAGCCCTCGGCCAGGGTAACCTGATCCTCGATCTGCGCTGCACCGAAATCGAGAATGCGCGACAGCGTGGCATCGTCGTTCCGGGTGATCCAGCAGCTTTCCAGCCCCGGCAGAAAGGGCAGCGGATCCTCGACCCGGCGCAGCAGACCGGCCCAGAGCTGGGCGCGGGTGAGGGGCACGATCAGCGGATTGGCCGGATCGTTGATCTGGATCAGGTGCTCGAATTGCATCGGGCAATGGTAGCATCACCGCCATGGAACTCGAACGCATCCTGCACCTGCACGGATTTGGCAGCCGCAAGGCCTGCCGTGGGTTGATTCGCTCCGGGCGGGTGGCTCTCGCCGGCGCGGTGTGCGACGACCCTTTTGCCGATGTGCCGGTGGCTGGGCTGGTGTTCAGCGTCGATGGTCAGGACTGGCCTTACCGTGAACAGGCCACCATCGTGCTCAACAAGCCGGCTGGCTATGAGTGTTCGCGCCGCCCCATTCATCATCCCAGCGTCTATTCGCTGCTGCCGCCGCCCCTGCTGGAGCGCGGCCTGCAAACGGTGGGGCGGCTTGACGAAGACACCACCGGCCTGTTGCTGTTCACCGACGACGGGCCGCTCATTCACCGCCTGATTTCACCCAGGCGGAAAATCGCCAAAACCTATCGCGTGGGCCTGAAGCACGCGTCGGATGCCCAGTTCGTTGAAACCTTGCTGGCGGGTGTTCTGCTGCACGACGAACCGGCGCCGATCGTGGCGGGAGGTTGCGAGTTGTTCGGCGTGCGCGAGTTGCGGCTGGTCATCACCGAGGGCAAATACCATCAGGTCAAGCGCATGGTCGCGGCAGCGGGCAATCGCGTCGAAACGCTGCACCGGGAGGCGGTGGGCAGCCTGACGCTGCCAGCCGATTTGCCGCCGGGCAAGTGGCGTTGGCTGGATGACGCCGATCTTGGCAAGTTGCAGGAGGCAGAAGCATGACGCTGACGGAAATGCGCTATCTGGTGGCCTTGGCGCGCGAGCGCCATTTCGGGCGGGCGGCGGAAGCCTGCCACGTCAGCCAGCCGACGCTGTCGGTGGCGATCAAGAAAGTCGAAAGCCAGCTGAAGGTGTCGCTGTGCGAACGCAATGCCGCGGAAGTGCGGATGACGCCCATCGGCGAGCGCCTCGCCGAGCAGGCCGTGCGCGTGTTGCAGGAAGCCCTGCGGCTGGAGGAAATCGCCGATACTGGGCGCGATCCGCTCAGCGGCTCGTTGCGCGTCGGGGTGATCTACACCATCGCGCCCTATCTGCTGCCGCAACTGATTCCCGCCCTGCACCGACAAGCGCCTTCGATGCCGCTCTTCCTGAAGGAAGATTTCACGGGCAACCTGATTCCCGCCCTCAAGGCCGGCGAACTGGACGTCATCGTCATTGCGCTGCCGTTTCAGGAGCCGGGGCTGGTTGCGCGGGCGGTGTACGACGAGCCCTTCCGCGTCGTTGTACCGGCGGCGCACCCCTGGGCGACCCGCGAGGACGTGCACGCCGAGGAGTTGAAGGGCGAAGATTTGCTGCTGCTCGGGCAGGGCAACTGTTTCCGCGATCAGGTGCTGGAGGCCTGCCCGCGCCTAGCGTCGCCTGAGGCGCTGGCGCATTCGCTGGAGGGCAGCTCGCTGGAAACCATCCGGCACATGGTGGCCAGCGGCGCCGGCGTGGCGGTGATGCCGTCGACGGCGGCCGATCCGCTGCGCGATCAGGGCATGGTGCGGGTGCTGCCGTTTGGCGGCAGCCAGCCGTCACGGCGCGTGGGGCTGGTCTGGCGGGTGACGTTTCCGCGTCCGCAGGCTATCGATGCGGTCAGCGCGGCGATCCGTTCATGTACTTTGCCGGGGACGCAACCTACGCGTTGAGACCCAGTAAGGCCTGCTGCTGGTTTCACGTGAAACCACGGTGCAAGTACCTCTTTAGCCCTCGGAGGCCGCGCCTTTCTTTGCGGCGGGCTTCTTCGGTGCCTTTTTCTCGAACTCAAAACCGACCTTGGCTTCTGGCGTCACCACCAGAAAGGCGGAGAACTTGCGTCGGGTGCGGGCCGACACAAAATCCTTGAGCAGATCGGTACGGCCGCCCGCCAGCAGTTTTTGCATCTGTGCCGGTTCCACCGCCTGCTGGAGAATGATCTTGCCGGAGCGGAAGGTGCAGGTCTTGGCGGGGCCGACCGACTTTTCGCAGACGTAGGCATTGCCGTGTTCATACACCGGCGCATGGCATTTCGGACATTCGCCGAGGGCGGTCTGGCCGGAGAAGTCGACTGGTTCGGCATCGGCGTCGTCACTGTTGCTTTGCCCGAAGTCGAATTCCGGTTCGTGCCGGTCGTTCATTTTGATGGCGGCTGTAAAACTCCGGCCCATCTTGTTGCGGAAACCCTCGAGCGGCCCGACCTTGCGTTCGGAAATCAGTGTCTCGATTTCTGCCGGCTCAAACTGCCGCCCGGCGACGATCTTCCACAGCGAAAAATCACAGTCGCTGCACTGGAATTTCTTGTAGGTCTCGCGCACCAGCCCGCCGCAACGCGGGCAGGGCGTGGAGAGCAGGCCGAAATCGCCGGGGATGGTGTCGGAATCGTAGGTTTTGGCTCGGTCGACAATGTGCCGGGTCATTTCCGCGATTTCGCGCATGAATTCCTCACGCGAGAAATCGCCTTTTTCAATGCGCCCCAGTTTCCATTCCCAATCGCCGGTCAGTTCGGGCTGGGTCAGTTCGGTGACGCCCAGGCCATTCAGCAGGGTCATCAGCGAAAAGGCCTTGGCGGTCGGCACGAGTTCGCGCCCCTCGCGGTGCATGTATTGCTCGCCGATCAGGTTTTCGATGATCTGCGCCCGCGTTGCCGGCGTGCCGAGACCGCGACCGGCCATGGCGGCCTTCAACTCCTCGTCGTCGACCATCTTGCCCGCGCCCTCCATCGCGGAGAGCAGCGTCGCTTCGGAATAGCGCGGTGGCGGTCGGGTTTCGTTGGCCTTGACGGTGACCGATTCGGTCTTGACGATTTCCTTGGGGTCGACCGGCACCAGATTACCTTCGTCGTCCTCCGAGTTGGCTTTGCCGTAGATGGCCAGCCAGCCGGGGTTGACCAGCACCTTGCCTTCCGTTTTGAAGGGATGGCTGGCGACGCGGGTGATCCGCGTGGTCACCAGATATTCCGCAGCGGGGAAGAAGACGGACAGAAAGCGACGTACCACGAAGTCGTAGAGCTTTTGCTCCAGTTCGTTGAGGTGCTTGGGTGCCTGTGTGGTGGGAATGATGGCGAAGTGATCGCTCACCTTCGCGTTGTTGAAGATGCGTTTGTTCGGCAGCACCCAATTGCGGGCCAGAATCTGATGTGCGAATGGCGAATAGCGAGCGAGCAACACCTCGTCGTGGCCCTTGCCGGCGCCTTCGCCGGTCAGCATGGCGAGCGTCGCCTTGACGGTACCCAGATAATCTTCGGGCAGGGCGCGCGAATCGGTCCGTGGATAGGTCAGCACCTTGTGTTTTTCGTACAGCGATTGCGCCAGCGAGAGCGTGGTCTTGGCGGAAAAGCCGAAGCGGCTGTTGGCCTCGCGCTGCAAACTGGTCAGGTCGAACAACAGCGGCGAGAGCCGTGTTTCCGGTTTGGCTTCTTCGCTGACTTCGCCCGGCTGGTTCAGGCAAGCGGCGCGGATGGCTTCGGCACGGGCTTCTTCCCACAGCCGGTCGGCGCGGGCGTGTTCGTCTTCCGCCTTGCCCTTGAAGCCCTCGTCAAACCATTTGCCGACGTACTCGCCGGCTTTGGCGCCAAAACACGCTTCCAGTTCCCAGTACGGACGGGCCTTGAAGTCGCGGATCTTGCGCTCGCGTTCGACGACGATGGCCAGCGTGGGCGTTTGCACGCGCCCGACGGTGGTCAGGTGAAAGCCGCCGGTCTTGGAGTTGAACGCGGTCATCGCCCGTGTGCCGTTGATGCCGACCAGCCAGTCGGATTCGGAACGGCAGACGGCCGCATCGGCCAGCCCGCGCATGTCGGTGCCGGGCTTGAGGTGGGCGAAACCGTCGCGGATGGCAGCCGGGGTCATCGATTGCAGCCAGAGACGCTGCACCGGTTTGCCGGTCTTGGCGTGCTGCGCGATGTAATTGAAGATCAGCTCGCCTTCGCGGCCCGCGTCACAGGCGTTGATGAGGCTTTCGACATCTTTGCGTTTGGCCAGTTTGGTCAACAGCTTGAGTCGGGTCGTGGTCTTTTCGATCGGCTGCAAGTCGAAGTGAGGCGGGATCACCGGCAGGTGCGCGAACGACCATTTTCCGCGCTTGACTTCGAATTCCTCGGGACAGGCCAGTTCGAGCAAATGGCCGATGGCCGACGAGAGAACGGCGTCGTCGCTCTCGAAGTAGTCGTCGTGCTTGGTAAAACCGCCAAGTGCGCGCGCGATGTCCGCGGCGACGGAGGGTTTTTCCGCAATGATCAGCTTTTTGCCCATGTGCTCTGCCTGTTAAGTCGGGGGCATGATAAGAGGCGACATGCCGAATTGGCAAGCGAGCTTGCAGCCAAGTCGACGAACGGTGGCGTCAGTCGAGGTCAGCGATCACCGATTCCAGCCAAGCGCGGGCGGATTCCTCGTCGGCGAAAAATTCGACCGGCTCGCCAGCGGTGCCGTACATCTTGGCAAAGTAATTGCGGAAAAAGCCGGTAATACCGACATCCACGAGAACCAGCGCGGTGCCTTTGCGGCCGGCACGTTGCTGATCATTGAGCGATTTGACCATCTCTTCAAAGGCATCCGGGGTGTGCAGCCCGTCGCCGTAGATAATCCCGAGCACATACCACGGTGCGCCGTTGAACGTAGCGGCTTCGTTGAGCACCGTCTTGCTCGCCGCCTTGATCAGTTCGCGGTTCCACGGGCCGCGCGACTGGACGACCAGCAGGTGCGGTTCTGTCCATATCTTGCTTTGTCCGTGGGGGCGGTAGAGTGATTGTTCTGACATGTTGTTATCGTCTCCTCTGATCTCTATCTTCATCGTAATCGGCGGCGCCCCCTTGGGCAAGTCGATCAAGCCGGGGCGAGGCGCTGGTAGAGATTGCCCGGTAGACTGGCGATGTCGCCGGAGAGTTCAAGTTTCAGCAGTTCCGCGAGCAGATGGTCGGTGGCGAGTCCGGTACGGGCCGCCAGTTCGTCGAGGCCGACGGGGTCATGGCCGAGCGCGGAGAGCAGTGAATTCTCGGAATGATCGGCCACTTCGGGCGCGGTGCCGGAGACAGGCCACGCCAGTTCCTCGAGGATATCCTCGGCGGTTTCGACCAGTTTGGCGCCCTGGCGGATCAATCGATGGCACCCGCGCGCGACCGGCGAATGGATGGAACCGGGAATGGCGAAAACCTCGCGCCCCTGGTCGCCGGCAAGGCGGGCGGTGATCAGTGATCCGCTTTGCAGGGCCGCCTCGACCACGAGCACGCCGCGCGCCAATCCCGCGATCAGGCGGTTGCGGCGAGGAAAGTTGGCCGCCAGCGCGGGGGTGCCGAGCGGAAATTCAGACACGATAGCGCCGTGTTCGACGATTTCTAGCGCCAGATCACGGTTGCGGGCGGGGTAGAGACGATCGGCGCCGGTGCCGATCACCGCGATGGTATTGCCACCGCCCTCCAGTGCTCCCCCGTGCGCGGCGGCATCAATACCGAGAGCGAGCCCGCTGACAATGACCAGACCGCGTCGGGCTAGCGTGGCGGCGAAAGTCCGCGCGTTCTGGGCGCCCTGCGGGGTTGCGTTGCGGCTGCCAACGATGGCCAGTGCCGGTGCTTGCAGGCAATCCAGGCTTCCGCGCACATAGAGGAGGCTGGGCGGGTTTGAGATTTGCAGCAACGCCGCGGGGTACGCTGCGTCGGCCAGGGTAAGCAAGTGGCAATCCGGCGTTTCGGCCCAGCGTAGTGCGGCGTCGACCACTTCATCGACGGTCGTGTTCAGCAGCTTGTCGGTAGCGGCGTCGCCGATCACGCGGGCAACCTCGTCGCGGCGGGCAGCAAAAAGGTGCTCCGGTAAGCCAAAGGCGGCGAGCAGCTTGCGCTGTGTCTCGCCGCCGATGCCGGGGACCAGGGTCAGCCGCAGCCAGGCGGCCAGGTTCATGGGTTCTTAAGCGTATCGCCGATGATGACCGACTTGGTGGCTTCCATCACCAGCGCATAGGCCAGGCGGTCAAAAGTGCGGAAAACGAACACCAGGCCATAACGCTCGTCGGGGAGCACGGTGTCGATGCGTTGATCGTTCTCGTCGCGTCCGAAGGCAGTTTGATGACGGTACAGCGCCAGCACATGCCCGCGCGCCAGCCCGTCGCGTGTGCCGCGGTTAAGCGTGATCACCGAGTACCGCCCGGCTTCGCCGAGGCCGCCATAGACCGCAATGATGCGACCGGCGATGCGTTGCTCGGGCGCTTGCGGTACATAGGCCACGATATCGGGCTGCGGGGCGGGAATCAGGCGGTCGCCCCGGCTCATTTCCTCGCGCGCCATGGTGATCTTGACCGTCGAAGGCTCTCCGATCTGGGTCAGCACGGCATTGCCGAGGTCGAAAGCCTCGTAACCGAGCACCTCATCGGTATCGAGGTCTTTCAGTACCTTGCCGGGCCGATAGACGCTCCAGCGGATGACGCGGTCGTCGGTGATTCCGCTGACGTAGGCTTTGTCGCCGCCGCCGATAAAAAAGCGATCTTCAGGGCCGGCGAGAATGCGCGGCGCATCCTTCAGCTCGTCCTCGCTGACCACCAGCGGACGCGAGATGAATGGCTCGATGACGGCGGCAGGAATACTCGGAATTTCCTGCCGCTCGGCTTCGCTATAGACCTGCGGCTGGAGTGCCAGCGGCCGCCCGATACGCAATTGCGGCTGGCTGCCGGAAAGGTCGAGGACAACGATGTCGCCAGGGTAGATACGGTGCGGATTCTTGATCTGTTCCTTGTTGAGGCGCCAGATTTGCGGCCAGCGCCAGGGGTCCTTGAGGAACTTGCCCGAAATGCCCCACAAAGTATCGCCGGGAACGACGACGTGGCGGTCGGGCGGGTTGTCGACCAGGGTGAGCTTTTCCTGAGCAAATGCACAGGCGGCGGTCGCAGCCAGGATGAGCGCAGATATAATGCGGAACATGGTCGTATCCTCACATGCGGATGGAACGGATGGCCGGCGTCAGCAGTCACAGAATGTGTAACGGCGTCGCCGCCTCCCGATCTCGGGAAGTTCTTGAGATTCTGCATGTAGTGGCTTAATTGAGCAAGCTTTTTTCTGGTTTTCATATGGCACTCTTACCCATCTTGCGTTATCCAGACACTCGGTTGACCAAAATCGCCCGTCCGGTCACCCGCATTGACGATTCCATTCGCCGGCTGATCGACGACATGGCCGAGACCATGTACGAAGCGCCCGGCATCGGGCTGGCCGCGACGCAGGTCGATGTGCACTTGCAGGTGGTGGTGATCGACGTCTCCGAAAACAAGGACCAGCTGATCGTCCTCATCAACCCCCAGATTCTCTCGGAAGACGGCGTACGCGAGGGCGAAGAGGGCTGCCTGTCGGTGCCTGGCATCTATGACAAGGTGGAGCGCGCGGAAAAGGTATCTGTCCGATTTCTCGATCGCCAGGGCGTCGAGCAGACGCTGGAGGCCGAAGGCTTGCTGGCTGTCTGTATTCAGCACGAAATCGACCACCTGAATGGCAAGGTGTTTGTGCAATATCTCTCGCAACTCAAGCAGACACGCATCAAATCCAAGCTCGCCAAGCAGGCGCGCATCACGGCGTGACTTCATCGATGCGGATCATTTTTGCGGGTACGCCGGAATTCGCTGCTCAGGCACTGGCGGCGGTTGTCGATGCTGGACATGAAGTACCGTGGGTACTTACCCAGCCTGATCGGCCGGCGGGTCGGGGCATGGCCAGCCAGGCTTCACCGGTGAAGAAACTGGCGTTATCGCATGGCTTGTCCGTGCTGCAACCTCCGACGCTGCGCGACCCAGAAGTACAGTCTTTGCTCAGGGAGGCGCAGGCGGAAGTGATGGTGGTGGCGGCGTACGGCCTGATAT
This sequence comes from Betaproteobacteria bacterium UBA1934, assembly GCA_002337055.1. Lineage (GTDB taxonomy): Bacteria > Pseudomonadota > Gammaproteobacteria > Burkholderiales > Rhodocyclaceae > UBA1934. The sequence goes on from DDFG01000005.1 coordinate 733,779, forward strand.
TGCCGCAGGCGGTGCTTGACCTTCCCCGGCGTGGCTGCCTGAACATTCATGCTTCCCTGTTACCGCGCTGGCGTGGCGCAGCGCCCATCCAGCGCGCCTTGCTGGCAGGTGACGGCGAAACCGGCGTCTGCATCATGCAGATGGAAGCCGGTCTAGATACGGGTCCGGTGCTGGCCCGCGCGACCACGTCTATTGAGGCGGGCGATACCGCTGGTAGCCTGCATGACCGTCTCGCGAGCATGGGAGCGGCCTTGCTGCTGCGCACGCTGGCGAACTGGCCGGCGGAAGCGATCCCCCAGCCCGATGCTGGCGTCACCTACGCCGCCAAGGTCGAGAAGCGTGAAGCGGCGGTCGACTGGCGGAGGAGTGCCGACGAGTTGCATGCGCAGATCCGCGCCTTCAACCCATTTCCGGGTGCGCATGCGCTTTTTCTGGGCAAGCCGCTCAAGATCTGGACGGCGCGGCCCGTGCCGGGCGAGGGGGTGCCAGGAACGGTTCTGACAGCGGGCCGCGACGGCATCGTCGTCGCCTGCGGACGGGGTGCCCTATGTGTGACCGAACTGCAACAGGCGGGTGGCAAGCGCCTGCCCGTCGGTCAGTTTCTAGCCGGCCATCCGCTTACGGCAGGCGATTTGTTCGAGAGCGCAACTGGCTAGACGCGCCCGCGGCGCACTTCTTGTCGTTCATGTCGACCCGGCGAAAAAACGGCAATCATCTCGTCGAGCAACTGTCGTGCTGCCGCGCTGTTGTCGGCGCTGTAGTTGCAGACATAGACATCAAGCGTGACGCCCGCCATTTCTGGCCAGGTGTGGATGGCGAGGTGGGATTCCGCGAGAACCACGGTACCGGTCACGCCGGCGGGCGAACCGTCGGGGTGCGAAAACTGATGGAAGACTCGCCCGACAACACGAAGGCCGTGCCGACGGCAAGCCTCGACGCACAGCGCTTCCAGAGCGTCGGCCGTCAACATCAGTGCAGGCGGCGCCTTGCAGGCGTGCAGGTCGGCGATGAGATGCAGTCCGTTCATGCAGTGATTCTATTTGGAAGCGGTTTCACGTGAAACCCCGACCAGTAGTGTGTTCAACCAGCGGCCCAGGCGTTCGCCAGCGGCCGCCAGGCGCCGGTCGGCGATAACCTGGGCACGGGCACGGAAGTCGGGTGTGATCAGCGCGGATTCCGGATAAACGGCCGAGCGCACCAGATCGCGGCTCTCCGCCAGCCAGATTTCCGGCGAGGCCTGCGGTGTTTGTCGGGCGGTTGGTTCGAGACGTTCGATGTGGGGCTGCAAACGTTCTCCGCGCAACCATGGTGCGCAGGGCAGGTCGTCCCACCACCGGTGCAGATTGCCGCCGGAATAACGGGGGTGATCGGGTTCTTCGATAGAAAATTTGTTACCGCCCTGGTCTGCATGGCGGCCGACATGCAACGGCTGGTGGGCATCCCCGACCAGATGGATCAGCCAGACCAGCGCGTGACTGCGTACCGGCGCTGGGTTGGCGGTGTTGGACAGACGCGCGGAAAGGCGTTCCAGTTGTAGGTCAAGTTCGCCTGCTCGCGCGGATTCGGCATCGTCGACGTAATGCCATTGACGATGGCGCGCCCAATCGAAGTCGGAATCCGGTGTTGCTTCAGTGTCTTCGAGATAGCGCGGATCGTCGCGAATATCGTCCGCCCAGGTCGATGCTTCGGTGAAAGCGGTGGCGGCGACTTCGTCGTCGGACGCGCCGGCCCGGCTAAGCCAGCGGGCGTTGTCCGGGTGGTGCGACAGTAGCAGGGCGGCCTCCGCGCGTGCCGGGGGCGACATCCATTCCCAGGCCAGCGTGGCGATCACGCGGTGACCGCATGCGTTCCATGCCCAGGTCGGCGATACCACTCCGAGCGCGAAGGATAGCGCGGCAACACACCGTGCAAAAGGCAAATGGAATCGGAGCATGCGACCATTATGCCGCATGCGATAATGGTCACATGCATAAACTGGCATCCGATTCCCTCGCCGCTGCATTTCTACACGCCGCCCACGTCGTCGCGCAGGTACTGGCCGGCCGGAGTCTGGCGGAAGGCGCGGTCGCCAGTGTTCCTGCCGCAGTGCGACCGGCGGTGCAGGACCACGTTTTTCAGTGTTTGCGGCGATATGGCCGGGGCGATTTTGCTCTTGCTCGCCTGCTTGATCGTCCGCTTACGGACGAGACTGTGCGCGCTCTGCTTCTGGTGGCGCTGACGCGGCTGGAGATCCGTCCGGATACTGCGCACACGGTGGTTGATCAGGCGGTGCAGGCGGCCGCCACGCTTGCACAGGGGCGCTGCAAGGGCTTGGTCAACGGGGTGTTGCGGAATTTTCTGCGTCAGCAGCCCGCTCTGTTGGCCGCGATGGTCGATCAACCGGCGGAATGGTGTCATCCGGGCTGGTGGGTCGAGCGGCTGCGAGCAGCGTATCCGGAAACCTGGCGCGCCATCGTCGCCGCGGGCAACGCGGCGCCACCCATGGCGCTCCGTATCAACCGGCGTTGCGGCGACCGGGATCGCTGGCTGGCGGAATCGGGTCTTGGCGGTCGCCCCTGGGGTAGTGACGGTGTCTTGCTCGACCGACCGGTACCCGTGGATAAACTGCCCGGGTTCGCGGCTGGAGAGGTCTCGGTGCAGGACCCAGGCGCGCAGCGCGCGGCGGCCATTCTGGACCCTGCGCCAGGCAGTCGTGTACTTGATGCCTGTGCCGCGCCGGGCGGCAAGACCGCGCACCTGCTGGAAAGTGCCGATCTCGACTTGCTGGCGCTGGATGTCAAAGCCAGCCGGTGCAGGCGCATCGACGAGACACTGACGCGGCTGGGCTTGCGTGCCGAAGTCACGGTTGCCGATTGCCGACGGCCGGAGGACTGGTGGGACGGTCGTCCTTTCGACGCCATCCTGGCCGACGTGCCGTGCACCGCAAGTGGCGTCGTGCGCCGGCACCCCGACGCCAAATGGCTGCGGCGCGACGACGACGTGGCTTCCTTCGCCAGGACGCAGGCTGCCATTCTGCGCGGCCTGTGGCGGCTGTTGAAACCGGAAGGTAAACTGCTTTACGCCACCTGCTCGCTTTTTCCGGAGGAAAACGCCGGGCAGATCGCCTCTTTTCTCGGCAGAACGCCCGATGCGCGGCGCTGTCATGAAGAACAGTTGTTGCCCGATGACGAACACGATGGATTCTATTACTGCCTGCTGGAAAAGATTCGCTGAGGTGCTACGCGGGGTCGTCCTCGTCCTGGGATTGTTCGCCTGTGGAGTCGTCTCTGCCCAGGTCGAAGTGGTCTCGCCGCAGTTGCAGGCGAGCGAGGACGGCTACGTCGTCTCGGCGGATTTTGTTCTCGATCTGACGCCCCGTCTGGAAGAGGCGGTCGGCAAGGGTGTCGTTCTGGCGTTTCTGGTTGAGTTCGAAATGCATCGACCGCGCTGGTACTGGTTCGACGAAAAGGTGCTGGCGCGGCAGAAGGAATTCAGGCTCTCTTACCATGCGCTGACGCGCCAGTACCGGGTGTCGTCGGGCGGGTTGCACCAGGCTTTTCCCACGTTGGGTGAAGCGCTGCGGGTGATCGGTCGGCTCCGCAACTGGGTGGTCGCAGAGCGGGGCAACGACAAGCTGAGAGTGGGCGAAAGCTACGTTGGCACGTTGAGAATGCGGCTGGATACCTCGCAATTGCCCAAGCCCTTCCAGATTGCGGCGCTGGGAAGTAAGGAATGGAGCCTGTCCTCGGACTGGAAGTCGTGGCCGTTCGCGTTGCCGGCCGGGGAAGGCAAGTGAGGCGTTTCCTGGCTATCGGAGGCGCGTTGGCGGCAGCCATGGGGGCAATTCTCTGGTTCCTGTTACTGCTCTCTACTTCCGCAGAAACCACTTTCTTTGCCCGTCGCTATCCGTTGCTGATCGGTCTCAACGCCATCATTGCACTGGCGTTGGTCGCGCTGGTCGGCTGGCAGTTGACCTCGCTTTGGCGCGAGCATCGCGCCAAAGTGTTCGGCGCGCGTCTCAAGCTGCGGCTGACGCTGATGTTCGGTCTGGTTGCCGTGGTGCCTGGGGCGCTGGTCTATGGCGTATCCGTGCAGTTTGTCACCCGCTCGATCGAGAGCTGGTTCGATGTGCGCGTCGAAAAAGCGCTGGAGGCGGGCCTCAATCTCGGCCGGACTGCACTCGATTCGTTGCTGGCCGACTTGACGGCCAAAGCACAGTCGTCCGCGCTCGATCTCTCTAGTCTCTCCGAAAATGCGCGGCGCAGTGCGCTGCTCAGGTTGCGCGAGCGCAGCGGTGTCGAGAACGCGGCCCTGTTTTCGCTGGGAGGGCAACTGATCACCCACAGCAGCGAAGATATCGGCAATATCATGCCGCGCTTGCCGACACCTGCTCAGTTGAAACAGGCCCGGTCGGCACGAGGGCTCTCGTGGGTGGATGGCGATGGTGGTAAGGATTTGGTGCTGCGTGTGCTGGTGCCGGTGGCCGGTCTCGGTGTCTTCGAGGAGCCCCGCATCCTGCAATTTACCCATCCAGTACCTTCCGCGCTCGGTCAGAACGCCGAATCCGTGCAGGGCGTCTATCGCGATTACCAGGAGTTGCAACTGGCGCGAAAAGGCCTAACCAGCCTCTATGCCTTGACATTAACGCTGACCGTTCTGGTGGCTCTGTTCGGCGCCTTTGCACTCGCTTTCTTTCTCGCACGGCGGCTGTCGGCTCCGCTTTCCATTCTTGATGAAGGCACGCGTGCGGTGGCGCAGGGCGATTTTTCACCGCGGCAGGCCGTGTATAGCCGAGATGAACTGGGCATCCTGACGCAATCCTTCAACCGCATGACCGCGCAGTTGGAGGAAGCCCGACGCGAAACCGAGCGGCACCGCGCCGAGGTCGAATCGGCCAGGGCCTATCTGGAATCGATTTTGGCAAATCTTTCGGCGGGCGTGCTGGTGTTTGATCGTTCCTACACCTTGCGCACGGTCAACGAAGGGGCGCTGACGATTCTGGATGACAGCTTTGACGGCCTGATCGGGATTTCCGTCGACGCGTGGACCAGGCAAGCGGCCCTGGGTGCCTGCATTCGCCATAACTTCGAGCAGAACGAGGCGCCGGAGTGGCAAGCGCAGCTCGAGCTGGAGCGCACCAACGGCATGCCGCAGATTCTGGTGCTGCGTGGTTCCCGACTACCGGAAGCGAGCGGGGGGGGCGACGTGGTGGTTTTCGATGACGTAACCAAGATCGTGGCCGCGCAACGCAGTGCCGCTTGGGGCGAGGTGGCGCGCCGTCTTGCCCACGAGATCAAGAATCCGCTGACGCCGATCCAGCTTTCGGCAGAGCGCTTGCAGCATAAACTGGCAGACCGGTTGAGCAATGGCGACGGAGAATTCCTGGAGCGTAGTACGCAGACCATCATCAACCAGGTGCGAGCGATGAAGCACATGGTGGACGATTTCCGAGACTACGCTCGCCTGCCGGCGCCCGCGCTGGGCGTACTCGATCTGAACGGGTTAATCCGTGAGGTGCTGGGATTGTACGAAACTTCGCGCGCGCGGATAGTTACGCGGCTGGCGGAAGACCTGCCGCCGATTCTGGGCGATGCTACGCAGTTGCGACAAGTGATTCACAATCTGTTGCGCAATGCAGAAGACGCGCTGGAAGGGCGGGACAACCCGCGAATCGACATCGTAACCGAGCGGCTCGGACGCATGGCCCGGTTGCTGTTGGCGGACAACGGGCCCGGTTTTCAGCCGGAAATCCTGCCGCGCGTTTTCGAGCCCTATGTCACCAGCAAAGCCAAGGGCACCGGACTGGGCTTGCCCATTGTCAAGAAGATCATTGACGAACATCAAGGTACCATCACAATCAACAATGCACCGGAAGGCGGCGCGCGGATGGACATCCGCTTGCCGTTGGTGAAGGAGGAAAATCATCATGTCGATCATTCTGGTCGTTGACGACGAAGTCGGCATCCGCGAGCTGCTCTCCGAGATATTGATCGACGAGTCATATGACGTGCGTCTGGCCGAAGACGCGGCGGCGGCGATGAGGGTACGCGATGAAATCAGGCCCGACCTGGTGCTGCTCGACATCTGGATGCCAGGCATGGACGGCATCTCGCTGCTCAAGACCTGGCACGCCAACGGACAGCTCACTATGCCCGTCGTAATGATGTCCGGCCATGGCACCATCGATACGGCAGTCGAGGCGACCCGTTTTGGCGCCTTCGACTTTCTGGAAAAGCCGATTTCCCTGCAAAAGCTGCTGGCGACTGTCAAAAAAGCCCTGAAGCACGACGTGCCGCCGCGCAATCCGCCGTTGACGCTTGATGCTTTTGCCCGCTCCGGCTTCATGCGCGAGTTCCGAAAGCGGCTGGATCAGGCGGCCGCGAAATCTGCTCTGTTGTTGTTGCGCGGCGTCAGTGGCGGTATGGGCGAAATCTGCGCGCGTACTTTGCTGACGGCGCATGCACCGTGGCGGGATCTTTCCACCGTCTCCAACGCGCTAACCCAGGAGTTCCTGCAATCGGCCAGTGGGGGTGTGCTTTTCGTGCCGGACCTGTCGACGATGGGCAAGCTGCAACAGATGAACTTGGCGTTTGCGGTTGAACGACTGGAGAAGTTCAATCTCCAGATGCTCGTCGCCAGCAGCAAGCCGATGGCAGCCCTTTCCGACAACGGCTGGGACGCAAAGTTGTTGGCGCGCCTGGGCGAAGTTTGGATCGCCATGCCCCCGCTGGCGGGACACGCTGACGAAATTCCCGAAATCGCCAGCCTGTTGCTGGCGCATTTCGTGGCCCGAGGCGAGGTTCCGGCGCGAAGACTGTCGAGCGGTGCTCTGAATGCCCTGCGCAATCTGCCTTGGAAGTCGCACCAGGATACCGGCTGGGGCGAACTTTACGGGCTGGTCCGCAATGTTGCGCTTAACGCGCTGGAGGAAGAGATCACTGCCGAGGATGTCAGCCGTGTTCTCCCCGAGGAAGAGGTGCCGACCGAGGCTATTGTGCTGGCGCCACTGTTCGACCATCCTCTGCGCGAGGCGCGCGACGCCTTCGAAAAGCTCTATTTTGAGCACTTGCTGCGCCTTGAAGGAGGCAACATGACTCGGGTGGCAGAACGCTCGGGACTGGAGCGGACCCATCTCTACCGAAAACTCAAGCAACTTGGTGTCGAACTGCTGAAACGCTCGGAAAACTGACCCGCAAAGTGGCGGGCATTGAGATGCCCGCCTTCAGGCGCAAGTAATCGGCGATAATGACAGTTTTTCGCCCGGTGGAGCCCTCCGTGACCCGACCCCGCAACGATACTTTTTTGCGCGCCTTGCTGCGCCAACCCACCGAATACACCCCGATCTGGTTAATGCGTCAGGCAGGGCGCTACTTGCCGGAGTACTGCCAGACGCGAAAACGCGCCGGCGATTTTTTGTCGCTCTGCAAATCTCCGTCGCTGGCCTGTGAAGTCACTCTTCAGCCGCTCGCCCGTTATGACCTCGATGCGGCCATCCTTTTTTCAGATATCTTGACTGTGCCCGATGCCATGGGGCTGGGCCTGTATTTTGAGGAAGGCGAGGGGCCCCGGTTCGAGAGGCCGCTGCGCGAGGAATGGGCCATCCGCGATCTTACGGCACCCGATCCGTTCGACCGGTTGCGCTACGTGATGGACGCCGTTGCCGAGATTCGTCGCGCGCTCGACAACAGCGTACCGCTGATCGGCTTTTCTGGTAGCCCTTACACGCTGGCCTGCTACATGATCGAAGGCGGTGGTTCCAAGGATTTTCGTCATATCAAGGGCATGCTCTATTGCAGGCCCGATTTGTTGCACCGTATTCTGGGCGTGACGGCCGACGCCGTGACGGCCTACCTGAACGCGCAAATCGAATCGGGCGCTCAGGCAGCAATGATTTTCGATACCTGGGGCGGTTCGCTTTCGGCATCGGCGTATCGTGAATTCTCACTTGCGTACATGCGGCGCATCGTTGCAGGCCTCATCCGCGAACGCGATGGGCAGCGCGTTCCCGTCATCGTTTTCACCAAGGGGGGCGGTCTGTGGCTGGAGGAAATCGCCGCGATTGGCTGTGACGCCGTTGGCCTTGACTGGAGCATCGACATTGGTGATGCCAGACGGCGCATTGGAGACAAGGTTGCTCTGCAAGGGAACCTAGACCCCAACGTCCTGTTCGGAACGCCAGAAACCGTGGCGGCAGAGGCAAAAAACGTACTCGATGCCTTCGGGGCAGGTGATACCGGGCATGTTTTCAATCTTGGCCACGGCATCTCGCAATTCACACCGCCGGAAAACGTGACGACGCTGGTTGATACCGTGCGTTCATACAGCCAACTATTACGTAAGTGATAGCCCTAGTTTGGTGCTTTTTGGACGACTTATACACAGATTGAACCGAAACCCGCCTGTCAACAGGGGTTTGCCGCGTTTTTTGGCAACGTTTCTCTAACTAAATGATTAAAAATAAGAAAATATTTTTCTGCGAGATCCCTTGACATCAGGCTTGAGGATGCGTTAATGCATGTCTAGCAGGAATTGCCGAGCTATTCACAAAGTTATCCACAGCCTCGTCGCGCCACGACGCCGATCTGGCAACGCCTTCATGAAACAGTCGATGTGGAGTGAGGTGTAATGGTGATCGTCAGGGTCGCGCTGGCGGTGCCATTGCATCGACTGTTTGATTACCGGTGGCTGGAATCCTCGCCGGTGGGTGTCGGACAGAGGGTGAGGGTGCCGTTTGGCAAAGGCGAGCGGGTGGGGGTGGTCATCGCGGTTACCGCCCAATCCGAAGTGCCCGAGGCGCAGCTAAAGGATGCTTGTCTTCTGGACGATGATCTGCCGCCGCTGCCCGGCGATTTTTTGCGCCTGTGTGAGTTTGTGAGCACCTACTATCAGGCTCCGCTGGGTGAAGTAATGCTTCAGGCTTTGCCGGCTGGTTTACGGCGAACTCGGACTCCACATCGACGGTGCATCAAGGCGAGTACCCATCAGGCGCAGGGGAGCGTGCCGGCGCCGACGCCGGAGCAGGCGGCGGCGGTTGCCGAGATACTTGGCGCCCAAGGTTATGTGCCCTTTCTGTTACATGGCGTGACCGGCAGTGGCAAGACCGAGGTCTATCTGCGCGCTGTCGAGCGCATCATCGATTTGGGGCAACAGGCCTTGATTCTGGTGCCCGAAATCAATCTGACCCCACAACTAGAGGCGCGGGTGCGTGCCCGCTTTCCTGCCGCTCGTGTGGTTGCCTTGCACAGCGAGATGGGAGAAGCGGCGCGTGAGCGTAACTGGTGCGCGGCCTTCGCAGGCGAAGCGGATATCGTGCTCGGCACGCGGCTGGCGGTGTTTACGCCGATGCCCGCTCTGGGGCTCGTTGTGGTCGATGAAGAACACGACGCCTCGTTCAAGCAACAGGACGGCGTACGTTATTCCGCCCGCGACGTTGCAGTCATGCGGGCGAGCATGGCGGGCGTGCCGGTGGTGCTTGGTTCCGCCACACCCTCTCTCGAATCCTGGTCGAACGCCGTACAGGGACGCTATCGAAAGCTCAACCTGACACGGCGCGCGCATGAAGAGGCCAGTTTGCCGGCGGTCACCTTGATTGATACCCGGCGAGCGCCGCTCGTCGAGGGCTTTTCGGAACGCCTCGTGGCGGCGATCGAGACGCGTCTGGAACGCGGCGAGCAAAGCCTGATCTTTCTCAACCGCCGTGGCTATGCGCCGGTGCTGGCCTGCGGTGCCTGTGGCTGGGTGTCGCGCTGTCGCCGTTGCGCCGCCAATCTAGTATTGCATCTGGCCGATCGCCGGCTACGCTGCCACCACTGTGGATTCGAGGCGTCAGTCCCTGTGGCGTGCCCGACCTGTGGGAATCAGGATATCCATCCATTCGGACGCGGCACTCAACGCCTTGAGCAATGGCTGTGCGAACGTTTTCCCGCCGCAAACGTGCTGAGGGTGGATCGCGATTCGGCAAAACGCCGCACACAATGGGAAGCCATGCTGGCCCGCATTCAGGCCGGCGATGCCGACATTCTGGTCGGCACGCAGATGCTGGCCAAGGGGCATGATTTTCCGAAGCTGACGCTGGTCGGCGTGCTCGGTGCCGATGCCGCCTTGTTTGCCGCCGATTGCCGCGCCTCCGAGCGGCTGTTCGCCCAGTTGATGCAAGTCGCCGGTCGCGCTGGCCGCGCGTCTCATCCCGGCGAGGTGTTGATCCAGACGCAATACCCCGATCAGCCACTTTTTCGCGCCCTGCAAGCACACGATTACCCTGGATTTGCCGAGGCGCTGCTGCGCGAGCGTGCTCAGGCGGGCTTCCCGCCGTATGCTTACCAGGCGATCCTGCGCGCCGAACATCCTGAAATGGCGACTGCGCTGGCCTTTCTGAACGCGGCAGCCGGATTGGCGGAGGCCGATCGGTCAGGAATCACGTTCTACGACGCCGTCCCGATGCGGATGGCGCGGCTGGCCAGTCTGGAACGCGCCCAGATACTCGTGGAATCGGTCTCCCGACGTGCCTTGCAAGCATTTTTGCCGGTGTGGCGCGAAGCCATTGCGGCGTTACGCATGCCATCGCGCCTACGCTGGCACCTCGAGGTCGATCCGCTCGAATTCTGAACTTCGCCGGGCACGGTGTTTGCACGGACGCCAGCCCCACCACAATGCGAGGAATTCAGCATGAAAATCGTCGATAGTCAGGTGAATCTGCAATCCACGCACTCGATGACGTGGCGCCAGGAAATCCGTCTGGAACGGCACGAAAATTTCGGGCAAATCCTCGCCGCCAGCGAAACAGCTACCGAGACTGAACCGGAGATGACGCGTGTGCGTCGTCTGCTGGCGGACCTGCTGGAGGCGATTCTTGCCGCGCTGACGGGCAGAAAATGCCGTGATGGTGAGCTGGCGATCGTGCCGGCGGAGCGACCTTCCCCCGTGCGGGAACGAACCGTTCGTTGGCAGCTGGATGCAACCGAGATCGAATCCGAATCGGAATCGACGTCAGTTCAGGGCGCGGGCTGGGTCAAAACCGCAGACGGCAAGACCCTGGCTTTCGATTACGACATTCGGATGCAATCCGCTTACGTGCGGGAACAAAAATCAAGCCAACAAGGTGAGTACGCATTGCACGATCCGCTGGTGATCAATTTCGGCGGCGGCGCTGCCGAGCTGACCGACCTCGGGTTCGCCTTCGATCTGAATGCGGACGGGAAGACCGAACGCCTGCCGGGTCTGGGAAATCAAAGTGGCTTCATTGCCCTCGATCGCAACGGCAACGGGCGGATCGATGTCGGTACCGAACTGTTCGGTGCCCGATCGGGTGACGGATTTGGCGATCTGGCGGCTTACGACGATGACCACAATGGCTGGATCGACGAAAACGATGCGGTGTTTTCCAGGCTGTCAGTGTGGCGCGGCGGTACTCCGCCAGATCGCCTGGAATCGTTGAACCATGCCGGAGTCGGGGCGATCTGTCTGAAGAGGACCGAAAGTCCCTATGTGGTGCGCAACGATTCGCACGAACTGCTGGGCGAAATCCGCGCCAGCGGAGTCTGGTTGCGCCAGGACGGATTGGCCGGTAGCCTGATGCAGATCGATCTGGCTACCCGACCGAGCGACGACGAGGGTCGTCAGCCGGAAGCTGCGTCGCCGTAAATGCGTGCAATCGCCGCATCGTAGGTGCGATGGGCGTCACGATGCGTGGCGGAGGAGACTTCCAGATTGCGGAGAATGCCGTCGGCCACGTCGAACACCAGTCCATGCACTGTCAGCGACTGGCCGCGCTCCCAAGCGTCGCGTACGACGGTCGTGTGGCAGACGTTGTACGCCTGCTCGACCACGTTGATCTCGCACATCCGCCGCTGCCTTTCGACGCCATCCGCGATGCGTTCGAACAGGGGGCGGTGCTTCTCGCGCAGGTCCTGTACATGGCGCAGCCAGTTATCGACCAGGCCGCAGCGTTGCTGCTCCATGGCCGCCTTGACCCCGCCGCAGCCGTAGTGACCGACGACGAGAACGTGCTTGACCTCCAGCACATCGACCGCGTACTGGATGACCGACAGGCAATTAAGGTCGCTATGGACCACCAGGTTGGCGATGTTGCGATGGACAAAAACCTCGCCCGGCAACAAACCAGTGATCTGGTTGGCGGGCACGCGCGAATCCGAACAACCGATCCACAGATAGTCGGGAGCCTGCAAGTGGGCGAGGCGGTCGAAGAAGGTGGGGTCTTCCTGTGTGACGTTATCTGCCCAGCGCCGGTTGCGCTCGAAGAGCGATTCGATTTCAAGAGACATGTTGAGAGCCCGGTCAGATGCGCACGGCGACGCCTTTGACGTTGCCGTGTGTGGTCGTGAAGCTGCGCAAGACGCCGCCGCCGGCCTCGAGAATCAGCGTAAAAAAATTGCGTTCCGTATAGAGGCAGATTGGTCCCGGAATGGCATATTTTTCAGCCAATTCCGGCTTGAGCTGGCAGTAACGGCTATGGACGTCCTTGTCGACATCGGTGTAACCGTTGCTTAGCTCTGAGTGCAGGCCCAGCACCGAAAGGTAAAGGCGCCCCCCGATTTTGAGCTTGCGCAGCAAGGTGCGCACCGTTTCCCGAGCTTCGGAATAGGGCAGGGCACAGAAGCCGCGGCTGCAAAAGATGAGGTCGAACGGCTCGTTAGGTAGCGCGACACCCACGCTGGTCAGCGTGATCGGTTCGAATCTGACATGCGAACGCGCGGTGGCCGGATAGAGACAAGCCGCGTCGTCGTCGTCCCATTCGCCGGCATCGGCGGCGGTGACCAGCACGCCTTTGCGGGCCAGTTCGAAGCTGAGATTGCAGCGACCATCCGGGACCACCAGAGCAGTGGGATTCGGATTGAAGCAACGACGCTTGATGGCTTCCTCCACCGCCATCCGCTCCAGTTCGTCGACTGCATTCTCAAGGAAATTGGAGTTAATATCGTTTGCCATCGTGGCCTCCCCGGTTCATTTTGCCTGATGGGAGTCGTTATCACAACCCGATTTGGGAAAGGGTCAAGACGATGCTAGTACGCTTCGTATCCAGTGAAACCGGTGAGATCATGATGTTCGCGGAAGTCGCCAGACCGCTGCTTCAGGCGGTGGGCAAAGCGTGCACAGCGCACGGTGTTTTTCGTCATGACGAAATGCTGGCCGCGGCGGTAGTGTTGCGTCGTTTTGCCGGCGACACGAGCGATCAGTCTGCCTCCGAATGCGGTGACGACAGCGAGTCTCCAGTGGCTCTGCGTCGCCGGGCGTGGCCCCTGATCGACATGCTGGAGCGAACAGGGCGCGGCCCCGCTGACGCGAACATCGTTTGGACTGCCTCAGGCGATTTTTGACCACCAGTGGCGAGTTCTCGGTCAGGGAATTCGCCGGCTATTCGAGAATACGCCCGAGCACCACCGGTTCGGGTTTCAGGCGCACACCGAACATCGCTTCGACGGCGTCTTGCACGGCGGAGACCAGACGCAGGGCGTCGACACCGGTGCCTCCCCCGCGATGAACCAGCACGAGCGCCTGCTTTTCATACATTCCGACCGCGCCGAGGTCACGTCCTTTCCAGCCGGCGCGTTCGATCATCCAGCCGGCGGCGAGTTTGAATCGGCCATCCGGCTGGGCGTAGGCGGGCAGATCGGGATATCGAGTTTGCAACTTGCGAGCGGCTTCCGCATCGACAATCGGGTTTTCGAAAAAACTGCCGGCGTTTGGCAAATGCGCCGGATCCGGGAGCTTGCGACGGCGGATGGCGATGACCGCATCGGCAACCCGTTGGGGCGACGGCGCAACGTCAGCGGCCAATTCGCGGGCGAGATCGGCATAGGCCAGATTGGGCCGCCATTCCCGCGGCAGACGAAACACCACTGAGGTGATGATCATCCGCCCGTCAAGGTGCCAGCCGTGTTGCTTGAAAACGCTGTGACGGTAGCCAAAACGACACTCGGCCCGGCTGAAATGCACTTCGCGGCGTGCTTGGCTATCCCACGCCCGCACCTCGGCGATGCGCTCGCCCGCTTCCAGGCCGTAAGCGCCGATATTTTGCACGGGAGCGGCGCCGACCTGGCCGGGAATCAGCGCGAGGTTCTCCAGCCCGGGCCACCCCTGTGAGAGCGTCCACTCGACGAAATCGTGCCAGTTCTCGCCTGCCGCTGCTTCTACCAGTACTGTCTCGTGGTCGGCCTGCAGCAGGTGCTTGCCGGTCAGCGCCATATGAATGACAAGGCCTTCGAAATTGCCCGCCAGCAGCAAGTTGCTGCCACCGCCAAGGACGAATCGAGGGCCGTCGGGCAAACCTGCCAGTTGAGATGCTGCAGTCAGCCGGCAATAACGCTTGGTGTAGCCGGGAAGGCGCAGGGTGTTGAAGGGCGCCAGATCGACATCGCGTTCGATCACGTTTACGTTTCCGGCGGGGCGTATTTCGCCAGCGCCTGCAAGGCCAGCAAAATGTCGGTGAAATCTCGCTGGATAGTGCTGGCTTCCTCGAACGCATGCGTCAGCTCATCGACACCGTCGTAAAACAGATTGGTAACGTATTCTTCCTGCACTGGGGTCAGTCCCAGATTCTTGAAGGCATTCGAGAGTCCATCGAGAATTTCCATCGTTAGCCGCTGCATGTCGTTACGGTTGCTGGTATCGCGTTGGGCGGCCGCTTGCATCATGCGCGTCAGTTCGGCGACGTTACAGCCGAGGTAGTGAATTTGCTCGAGCCGATGACGGCCGGTGTCCATGTTGGCAATGTAGATATCGGCGGCCTCACCGAGCAAAGTCAGATTGTCCCGTAGGCGCCCCACCTTGTCGGGTTCGGCAGTGGGGAGATTCTGGATCAAGATTGAGATTTGGTCGTAATTGACGACAGCCCGTGATTTCATCTCGAACAGACGGCCCATGCCACGCATAGTCTCCATTACCGACGTTTGCAGCGGCGAAACGACGGGATCGGTACTCATGTTGATCGTGCCGGTTTTGCCCCGGATCTGCACCATGCCGCGCAAACCCCAGGAGACCAGCGCATCGATGGCGTGTTTGCTGAGCGAATCGTAATCCTTGCAGGCTGCGGCGCGGCGCTGGAATTCGATGACAACGCCCAGGTCACCGAGACCGGACATGGCAGAAAAAGCCATCTGCTGTGCCATGGAAGATTGTGACCGGAGATCGCGCAGTGCCGCTCGCTGGGCGAGCGCCGATTCGACCTTGAGATGCAACTCTTCCGCGACGATGGGTTTCGTAAGAAAGTGGTCTCCACCGGCCTTGTAAGCGGCTATGCGTTCCTCGGTGGTGTCGTGTCCAGTGACGAAGATGACAGGTGTATCGGCATATTCAGGCAGCAACCGCAACTCGCGGCAAGTTTCGTAACCGCTGAGGCCGGGCATTTCGATGTCGAGCAGTATCGTATCGACGACCGGCGAAACTTTCAGAAAAGCGTCGCCTGAGGCGAATTCCAGTACCTCGTAATCTTTTGATAACAGTTTGGTGAGGACCATGCGCTGCCGATCATGATCGTCGACAATCGCGATGCTGTGCCGTTCATCCATGCCGTTCTCCCTAAAGTATTCGCATTTTGCCAAAGAACGGCGGTGGCGGGGCCTCTTTTACCGGATTGGGGAGAGCCAGCGTGCGGCTGTGGCGAGGTCGAAACCACGCCTGCGTGCCCAGTCGGCAAGTTGGTCGTCACCTATCTTTGGGATGGCGAAGTAGCGTGACTCCGGGTGTCCAATGTAGTAGCCAGACACCGATGCTGCCGGGGTCATGGCAAAAGATTCAGTCAACGCCATGCCAGCCAGTCTGGGCGCGTCGAGCAGCTGGAAAAGTGCCTCCTTGGCAACATGATCGGGGCAGGCCGGATAGCCGGGGGCCGGGCGAATGCCCTGATATTGCTCGGCAATGCGCGCCTCGTTGTCGAGCCATTCGGTCGCCGCATACCCCCAATAGGATCGCCTTACCTGTTCGTGCAGCCATTCGGCGGCGGCCTCGGCAAGCCGATCAGCCAGCCCCTTGAGCAAGATGGACGAATAGTCGTCGTGTGAGGCCTCGAATTCCGCCAGTTTTTGCTCGATCCCCAATCCGGTGGTGACCGCAAAGGCGCCGGCCCAATCCTGTTCGCCGACGAAATCGGCGAGGGCTAGGTTCGGTTTGCCCTGAGGCTGCTTGTGTTGTTGCCGCAGGCCGATCCAGCGGGAGAGTTCCTGCGTACGCGCTTCGTCGCGGAAGAAGACGATGTCTTCGTTCTCGCCCCGGGCGGGCCACAGTCCGAAGACTGCCTTGCCGCGCAGCCAACCCTCGGCAACGATGGCGCTCAACATTGTTTGCGCGTCCGCAAAAAGATGCCGCGCGGTTTCGCCGACCTTCTCGTTTTGCAGGATGGCCGGGTAGCGCCCAGCAAGATCCCATGTCTGGAAGAAGGGTGACCAGTCGATGTAATCGACCAGCTTGGCCAGATCGATGTCGAGCGAGTGCAGCCCTGGTCGGGAGGGTGCCGGGGCTGCTGCCTTGTTCCACGTGAAACGGTTGGCACGGGCTTCGGCCAGCGGCACCAGAGTCGCCCCCTTGCGTCCGGCATGTTCTTCGCGCAACGCGGCATAATCGCCTGCAATTTCGGCAACATAGCCGGCCTTCTGCTCGGTCGACAGCAGCTTGGTGGCGACGCCGACGGCGCGCGAGGCATCCGGCACATAGACCACAGGATGCTCGTAATTGATAGCGATCTTGATCGCGGTATGGGCGCGGCTGGTGGTGGCGCCACCGATCAGCAGTGGCACTTTGAAACCCTGGCGCTGCATTTCTCCGGCGACATGGCTCATTTCCTCCAGCGATGGAGTAATCAGGCCGGACAGGCCGATGATGTCGGCCTCGTGTTCGCGCGCAGCGTTGAGGATGTTTTCGCACGGCACCATGACGCCGAGGTCGACGATCTCGTAGCCATTACAGCCCAAAACGACGCCGACGATGTTCTTGCCGATGTCGTGGACGTCGCCCTTGACCGTAGCCAGCACGATCTTGCCCTTTGAACTGGCTCCCGAGCGCGTTTTTTCGGCCTCAATGAAAGGCACCAGATGGGCCACCGCCTGCTTCATCACCCGCGCTGACTTGACTACCTGCGGCAGGAACATCTTGCCGGCGCCGAAGAGGTCGCCAACGTGGTTCATGCCGTTCATCAGCGGTCCTTCGATCACCGCCAGCGGCGGCTTGCCTTCGGCTTCGAGCTTGGCACGCACCTCCTCGGTGTCGGCGACCACGAATTCGGTAATACCCTTGATCAGCGCGTGTTCGAGGCGTTTTTCGACTGGCTGTTCGCGCCAGCTCAAATCGGGGCCAGTGTCCTTGGCCTTGCCTTCCTTGACCGTTTGGGCGAACTCGACCAGCGCGTCGCCGGCGCCTTCCTTACGGTTGAGAACCACGTCCTCGACCTTCTGGCGCAATGCCGGGTCGAGATCGTCGTAGACGCCTAACATGCCGGCGTTGACGATGCCCATGCTCATGCCGGCATGAATGGCGTGGTAGAGGAAGACGGTATGGATCGCTTCGCGCACCGGGTCGTTGCCACGGAAGGAGAAGCTGACATTGGAGACGCCGCCGGAAATGCCGGCGTGCGGTAGGTGTTGCCTGATCCAGCGCGTCGCCTCGATGAAATCGACGGCGTAGTTGTCGTGCTCTGGAATGCCGGTGGCGATAGCAAAAATATTGGGGTCGAAGATGATGTCTTCGGCCGGGAAGCCGATCCCCGTCAGCAAGGTGTAGGCGCGCTGGCAGATTTCCGTTTTGCGCGCGAAGGTGTCGGCCTGGCCCTTTTCGTCAAAGGCCATGACGATGACCGCTGCGCCGTAACGCCGGGCCATGCGTGCCTGACGCAGGAATTCAGCCTCGCCTTCCTTCATCGAAATGGAATTGACGATGCCCTTGCCCTGGATGCACTTCAAGCCGGCCTCGATCACCGACCATTTGGAGGAGTCGATCATCACCGGCACGCGGGAGATGTCCGGTTCGGAGGCGACGAGTTTCAAGAACTTGTCCATGGCCGCGATCGAATCGAGCATGGCCTCATCCATGTTGATGTCGATGACCTGGGCGCCGTTTTCGACCTGCTGGCGGGCGACGGCGAGTGCGTCGTCGAAGCGGCCTTCCAGAATCATGCGGGCAAAAGCCTTGGAGCCGGTGACGTTGGTGCGCTCGCCGACATTGACGTAGAGCGAATCGGCGCCGACGTTGAAGGCTTCCAGCCCGGAGAGGCGCAGTTTCTTTTCGATCTGCGGGATGGGGCGCGGGGCAACGCCATCGAGCGCCTTGGCAATGGCGCGGATGTGGTCGGGCGAGGTGCCGCAGCAGCCGCCGGCGATGTTGAGAATGCCTTGCGTCGCCCAACTCTGGATTTCCTCTGCCAGTTGTTCCGGTGTTTCGTCATAGCCGCCGAAGGCGTTGGGCAGGCCGGCGTTGGGGTGGGCGGAGACGTAGCAGTCGCAGACGCGGGCCAGTTCTTCGACGTACTGGCGCAATTCCTTGGCGCCCAGTGCGCAGTTGAGGCCGAAGGAGAGTGGCTTGACGTGGCGCAGCGAATTCCAGAACGCCTCGGCCGTCTGACCGGAAAGGGTGCGGCCGGAGGCATCGGTGATGGTGCCGGAAATCATCACCGGCCAGCGGCGACCGGCGCGCTCGAAATAGGCTTCGATGGCGAACAGGGCCGCCTTGGCGTTCAGCGTGTCGAAAATGGTTTCGACCAGCAGGATGTCGGCGCCACCCTGTACCAGCCCGTCGATGGCCAGCGTGTAATCGTCGACCAGCTGATCGAACGTGACGTTGCGGTAGCCGGGGTCGTTCACATCGGGCGACAGCGAGGCGGTGCGGGATGTCGGGCCAAGCACGCCGGCGACGAAACGCGGTTTGGCCGGATTGGAGGAGGTGAATTCGTCGCAGACCTGGCGCGCCAGTTTGGCACCCTCGAAATTGAGTTCGAACACCAGCGTTTCCAGCTTGTAGTCGGCCTGCGACACGGCGGTGGAATTGAAGGTGCAGGTTTCGAGAATGTCGGCGCCGGCTTCCAGATAGGCGCGGTGGATGCCGCCGATGACGTCGGGGCGGCTCAGCACCAGGAGGTCGTTGTTACCCTTGAGGTCGTGCGCATGGCCGGCGAAGCGCGTGCCGCGATAATCGGCCTCGGTGAGGCCGTGGCGCTGGATCATCGTGCCCATCGCGCCGTCGAGAATCAGGAGACGTTGGGCGAGGAGGGCGGAGAGTTCGGCGCTGCGGTCGGCTTGCATGATGTCGGTTCCGGCTTTGGGGGGAACCCCTAAGTATATCAAGCGCTTGCCGGTTTCCGGGCGATTAGCCAGAGATGCATCGCGCCAAAGGCGCCGCCGGCGCTCAGCAACATCGCCATGCCGCTGGCCAGGGTCAGTGTCGATGGCCAGAAGAGGGGCGCCAGCACGCCCGCAGCAAGGGCGCTGACCAGGGATTGCAGCGCCGATTGGCACGAAGAAGCGAGGCCGCGTTGGTCAGGGAACAGATCGAGGGCCGAGAGTGTCAGGCTGGGCATGGCCAGCGACATGCCGATGGTGTAAGGGAAGATGGGCAGCACGCTCAGCGGAAGCGAGGGCGGCAGCGCGGCGTTGAGGAGCAGATTGAACAGGGCGGCGGCGGCCATCAGCAGATAGGCGATGCCGAGCGTTCGCGGCCGAGAGACACGACCGGCCACACGCCCGGAGATGAAGGCTCCCAGCATCAACCCGGCCATGCCAGGAACAAACAGCCAATAGAATTCAGTCTCGCCAACGTGCAGATGTTGCAGCAGAAACACCGGCGCCGACATCACATACAAGAAAAAACCGGTAAAGTTGCAGGAAACCGCCAGCGTAGCCGATACGAAAGCCGGCGAGGTCAGCACCTTCCAGTACGTCCTGAGGAGATAGGCGGGATGCAGCGGTTGGCGGCGATTCAGTGGCAAGGTTTCGGGCATCCAGCGGTGACAGGTCAACCACAAGGCGGCGCCGACCAGGGTCAAAAAGGCGAAGATCGACCGCCATCCGAACCATGTGTGCAGCCAGCCGCCAACGATGGGCGCTACCGCCGGGGCGATGGCAAAGGCCATGGTGACGTGAGACATGAGCTTTTGCGCGGCCGGTCCCTCGAACAGGTCGCGCACAACGGCACGCCCGACGACGGTGCCGGCGCCCGCCACCACGCCCTGTGCGGCCCGCATCAGCCAAAGCTGCTCGATGCTGGTGGCGAACGTGGCACCAAGCGAAAACACCGAATAAAGCGCCAAACACCAGAGCAAAACCGTTCGCCGCCCGATGCTATCGGAAATCGCGCCGTGCCAGAGCGACATCACTGCGAAGGTCAGCATATAGACGGTGAGGGTCTGCTGTACCTGTAAAGGTGAGGCATGCAAGCGTTCGGCGATCTCGGGAAAGCTCGGCAAATAGGTATCGATGGAAAAGGGCGCAAGCGTGGCCAATGCCGCGATCAGCAGCGCCATTCCGGCGGGCGGCAGGGGTGGGCGCACGCTCATCCCCGCGCTACCCGGCGAAACTGAATGGCTTCGGCAAGATGTGGGGTTTCGATGTGCGGACTGCCGGCGAGATCGGCGATACTGCGCGCTACACGCAAGGTGCGATGCATCGCCCGCGCCGAGAGGCCAAAGCGTTCGGCGGCCCGGTTCAGCAAATCGCGTGCGGTGTCGGCAAGGGCGCAGTGCGAGGTGATTCCTACACTGTCGAGTTGCGCATTGCCGACGCCCTGACGTTCCCGCTGAACGACCTGGGCGACGCTGACCCGCTCACGCACAACCGCCGAGGAATCGCCTTCCGGCGGCGCCTGGAGTACGCTGGAGGGCGGGGTGGGCACCTCGACGAACAGATCGATGCGGTCGAGAAACGGGCCGGAAAGCTTGCTCCGGTAGCGCGAAACCTGATCGGGGGTGCAGCGGCAGCGGCCGGATGGATCGCCGAGATAGCCACAAGGGCAGGGATTCATTGCGGCCACCAATTGAAATCGGGCTGGAAACAAAGCCTGACGGGCGGCGCGCGCAATGTGGATGTGGCCGGATTCCAGCGGCTCGCGCAAAGATTCGAGCACGCGCCGGTCGAATTCCGGCAATTCATCCAGAAAAAGCACACCACCGTGAGCCAGAGAGATTTCGCCCGGTCGTGGCGGCGAGCCGCCACCGACCAGGGCTACCGCCGAGGCCGTGTGGTGAGGCGCACGAAACGGACGCCTGCCAAAGCGTTGGGGATCAAACTGCCCGGCCAACGACAGCAGCGCTGCAGAGGTGCGCGCGGTGTCGGCATCCAGTTCGGGCATCAGGCCGGCCAGGCGGCCCGCTAGCATTGATTTGCCGGTACCGGGAGGGCCCGTCAGCAGTAGCGAATGCTCACCGCAGGCGGCGATTTCGAGCGCGCGCTTGGCCTGCATCTGCCCTCGTACGTCGCGCAGATCGGGGCTTTCCGCCGTGATTGTGGGGCGAGGAGCAAGAGTTTCCGACAGCGTCTCACGACCGTGCAGGTGAGCGCACACTTGCGGCAAAGATGTCGCACCCATGATAGGTCTGCCACCTGCCAACGCCGCTTCTGCGGCTGAAGCAGTGGGCAGCACCAGGCTGCGCGGACAGTCGGCGCTGCCCAGCGCCATGGCCAGTACGCCACGAACGGGCCGTAGTTCGCCAGACAGGGAAAGTTCGCCCGCGAATTCAAGGTCTGTCAGGGCGCGGCCAGGAATCTGTCCACTGGCCGCGAGTATGCCTAGCGCGATGGGCAGATCGAATCGACCCGAATCCTTGGGCAGATCGGCCGGTGCCAGATTAACGGTAATGCGCTTCTGTGGAAAATCGAAACCCGAGTTCACGATGGCGGCGCGTACTCGATCCCGCGATTCCTTGACTTCGGTATCAGGCAAACCGACCAGAGTAAAAGCGGGCAGTCCGCTGGCGAGGTGCGTTTCGACCGATACTTCCGGCGCTGCGACGCCGTTGAGCGCGCGGCTGTGTACGATGGCGAGCGCCATCGGTCGGCGGCTTAACGACCGCTCTGGGCGCGTTCCAGCGCCTCGACGCGAGCTTCCAGGGTTTTCAGCTTGTCCAGGGCACGGGCCAGCAACTCGGCCTGGATGTCGAACTCTTCGCGGGTGACCAGATCGAGGCTGGAAAACAAGCCGGCCAGACCGGCCTTCAGATTCTTCTCAATGTCCCGGGCAGGACTGGCCGCCAAGAAGGCGCTCATCTTCGCGTTGAATTCTTCCAGCAACTTGGGATCGATCATTTGGGCGCTTCCTCCTGCAAACCATGTTAGCACAGAGAGCACGCTTCACTGGGACTGCCCGAGTTGGTGCGACAGCCAAAACGCGGCGCACCGATTTGGGGCGTTGGCCAAGCGACGGAGGCGTGCGGCATTGTTTAATTTATTGATTATAATAGATATATTATGCCTGGCACGCCAAATGCTGTGGCTTCGTCACCCATATCATTTATTTCAATGGAGTGACAAGATGACCAAGACGATTGTTGCACTGGCCCTAGCTACTGCGTTCGCCGTGCCTGCCTTTGCCGAAGACGCTGCCCCTGCGCCTGCCGGCCCCCATACGTTTACTGGCAACGTCGGACTGGTGTCTGACTATGTTTTCCGCGGGATCAGCCAATCGCAGCACAACCCGGCAATCCAGGGCGGTTTTGACTATGCTCACTCCAGCGGCTTCTACCTGGGCACTTGGGCGTCCAATGTTTCTTGGGTGAACGACACCGGGTTCAAGAAGAACAGCAGCCTTGAACTCGATCTTTACGGTGGTTACAAGTGGGGCTTTGCGCCGGATACCACGCTCGATCTGGGTGTGCTGACCTATATTTACCCGGGTACCAAGGTTGCCGGCATGCCGGACACCGATTCCACCGAAATCTACGCCGGCCTGAGCTGGAAGTTCTTGAGCCTGAAGTACAACCACACCGTATCGAGCAATCTGTTCGGCTGGGTGAGCCCGACCGGTGGCAAGAGCAAGGGTTCGGGTTACATCGATCTTTCCGCCAACTATGAAGTAGCTGAAGGCTTGACGCTGAACGGTCATATCGGTCACCAGAAGATCAAGAACTTCAGTGCCGCCTCTTACACCGACTGGAAGCTGGGCGTGACCAAGGATCTCGGCTTCGGCTCGCTGGCCATTGCCTACACCGGCACCAGTGGCAAGGGTTCCTGCTCGCCGACCGGCGCAGAAGCCTACTGCTGGAATGGCAAGGATGTCAGCAAGGATCGTGTCGTCGTGAGCTTCAGCAAGACCTTCTGATCCGAACCATGAATCGGCCCCCCGCGACCCGGCCGGCGCGAGGGGTCATCAAGCTACGCTATACCGTGAGGAATGACAGATGAAATTCGTAACCGCAATCATCAAGCCGTTCAAGCTTGACGAAGTCCGCGAGGCGCTGTCCGCCATTGGCGTGCAGGGCATTACCGTGACGGAAGTAAAAGGTTTCGGCCGGCAAAAAGGGCATACCGAGCTCTATCGTGGCGCCGAATACGTTGTCGACTTTCTGCCGAAAGTGAAGGTGGAAGCGGCGATCAAGGACGACATGCTCGATCAGGTCATCGAAGCTATCGAAAAGGCGGCTGCCACCGGCAAGATAGGCGACGGCAAGATTTTCGTTTTCGACGTTGAACAAGTGATTCGTATCCGCACCGGCGAATCCGGTGAGGAAGCCCTTTAAGGAGCGCCAACATGAAGCGTGTATTTGCATTGATCGCCCTGCTCGGCGCCGTCGCATTCGGCGCGCCGGCATGGGCCGACGATAAACCGGCGGCCTCACCGACCGCCGCTCCCGCAGCCACCGCACCGGCGGCGGTATCTGCCGCAGCACCCACGGCTGCGCCGGCCGCCGAAGCTGCTGCCCCCGCCGCCGCGCCGGCTCCAGTTCCCAACAAGGGCGACAATGCCTGGGTTCTGATTAGCGCGGCACTGGTGATCCTGATGTCCATTCCCGGCCTTGCCCTATTCTACGGCGGCCTTGTGCGCTCCAAGAACATGCTCTCGGTATTGATGCAGGTGTTCGTGGTGTTCTCGCTGGTGACAGTGTTGTGGGTGGTGTACGGATATTCTCTGGCTTTCAACGAAGGCAACGCAATATTCGGAAATCTCGACAAACTGTTTTTGAAGGGCGTCACAGTCGACTCGGTCGCAGCCACCTTCTCCAAGGGCGTCGTGATTTCGGAACTGGCCTACGTGATCTTTCAGGGAGCGTTTGCCGCCATTACCTGCGCGCTGATCGTCGGCGCCTTTGCCGAGCGGATCAAGTTCTCCGCAGTTCTGCTCTTCACGCTGATCTGGTTCACGCTGTCCTACATCCCGATGGCGCACATGGTGTGGTACTGGGCTGGTCCTGATGCCTACACCGGCCCCGATGTCTTTGACAAGGTGCAAGCCACGGGTGGTTTCCTGTTCCAGAAGGGCGCCATTGACTTCGCGGGCGGTACGGTGGTGCATATTAATGCGGCGGTGGCTGGTCTGGTCGGCGCCTACATGGTGGGCAAGCGCACCGGCTTGGGCAACGTTGCCATGGCCCCGCACAGCCTAACCTTTACCATGGTCGGTGCGTCTCTGCTGTGGTTCGGTTGGTTCGGCTTCAACGCGGGTTCCGCCCTCGAAGCCACCGGTGGTGCCGCGTTGGCGATGGTCAACACATGGGTGGCCACGGCTTGTGCAGCACTCTCCTGGATGGTCGCCGAATGGTTGCTGAAGGGTAAGCCTTCCATGCTGGGTGCTGCGTCGGGTGCGGTAGCCGGTTTGGTGGCGATCACTCCGGCGGCGGGTTTTGTGGGTCCGATTGGCGGCATCGTCATCGGCCTGTTGGCCGGCGTGTTCTGCCTCTGGGGCGTCAATGGCCTGAAGCGTCTGCTCGGCGCCGACGACTCGCTGGATGTGTTCGGTGTGCATGGCGTGGGCGGTATCTTGGGTGCCATTCTGACGGGCGTCTTCGTCTCCCCGTCGCTGGGCGGCACCGGCGTCTATGATTACGTGGCCAACAAGGTTGGCGACTTCGACATGAGCGCCCAGCTGATCAGCCAGCTGTGGGGCGTCGGTACGGTTATCGTCTGGTCGGGTGTGGTTTCCCTGATTGCCTACAAGCTGGTGGACATCATTGTCGGCCTGCGCGTACCGGAAGACGAAGAACGCGAAGGGCTGGACCTCACCTCGCACGGCGAGTCGGCCTACCACCACTGATTCTTTTGCTGTCTCTCCCCCCTTCGGGCGCCGCCGGCGCCCGTTTTTTTTGGTGAACGAAAAGAGGCGCCGTTGAGCGCCTCTTCGTTTGCGGGTTGGGAATCAGCGAAAGACGACGGTCTTGTTTCCGTGTGTCAGCACACGGTCTTCCAGGTGATAGCGCAGGCCGCGCGCAAGGACGGTTTTTTCGATGTCCTTGCCGTAGCGCACCATGTCTTCGGGGTTGTCGGAGTGGTCGATGCGGATGACGTCCTGCTCGATGATCGGGCCGGCGTCGAGCTCGGAGGTGACGTAGTGGCAGGTCGCCCCGATCAGCTTGACGCCACGCTCATAGGCCTGATGGTAGGGCTTGGCGCCGGCGAAGCTGGGCAGGAAGGAGTGGTGGATGTTGATGATGCGGCCCGGATAGGCGTCGCAAATCTCGGGCGAAAGAATCTGCATGTAGCGCGCTAGTACCATGCAATCACCGCGCACTTCCTCGACGATGCGGCGGATTTCGGCGTAGGCCGCCTCCTTGTTGTCGGCGCGCACCGGCACATGGTGAAAGGGAATGCCGTGCCATTCGACAAAACCGCGGAAAGTGTCGTGGTTGGAGATGACGCAGGGAATCTCGATATCGAGTTCGCGGGCTTGCCAGCGCGCCAGCAGGTCGTAGAGGCAGTGCTCCTGTTTGGATACCAGCACCACGACCCGTTTCTTGACGGCGCTGTCGCTGATGTTCCAGTCCATGTTCAGCGACTCGGCCACGGCCGTACGGAAGCGCTCGCGGAACTCGGCCAGCAGGCAGGGAAGGGAATCGGCCTTGATCTCAATGCGCATGAAATAGCGGCCGGTCATCGCGTCGGCGTGGTAGCTCGATTCGAGAATCCAGCCGCCGTGTTCGGCGATGAAACCGGAGACCTTGGCGATGATGCCGACCTGATCGGGGCAGGAGGCGGAGAGCGTGTAGAAACGGCCGCGATGCATGGACGGATGCTCAGAACGGGGATGGTAGGAAGGCAAATGCCTCGTTGATGCGGGCGCTCAGTTCCGCATAGCTCAACGTGACCGGGAACTGTGGGAATTCGGCGATGACGTTCTCGGGCGGATGAAAGAGGATGCCGGCATCGGCTTCACTGAGCATGGCTGTGTCGTTGTATGAGTCGCCCGCCGCGACCACCTGAAAATTCAGTTCTTTCAGGCGCCGAACGGCTTCCTGTTTCTGATTCGGCATGCGCAGATGGTAGTTGACCAGAATGCCGCTGGCGTCGGTCTCCAGAGAATGGCAGAACAGGGTCGGCCAGCCGAGTTGACGCATCAGCGGATGGGCAAACTCGTAAAAGGTGTCGGAAAGGATGATCACCTGATACCGCTCGCGCAAACTATCCAGGCATGCGCGGGCGCCTTCCATCGGCCCCATGTCGGCGATGACCCGCTGGATATCGGGCAGCCCCAGGCCATGCTGGCGCAGGATGCCAAGCCGGTAGGTCATCAGCTTGTCGTAATCGGGTTCGTCGCGCGTGGTGCGGCGCAACTCGGGAATGCCCGTGCGTTGGGCGAATTCGATCCAGATTTCGGGGACGAGCACCCCTTCGAGGTCGAGGCAGACGATTTGCACGAGAATTTCCCTTGGCGAACAGACAAAAATGCAATATTACCGCATCAATCGGGGATGTCGCAGGCATCCAGCGCGGCATGCGCCGCCAGCCAGGCTTCTTCCGCCGCTTCAATGTCGGCGGCAAGCGCCGCCTGGCGCTTGAGCAGATTCTCCAGTGCCGCCCGATCGGCGTCCGGTGCGTAGTAGGCCGGATTGGCCAACCGGCTGTCCAGTTCATCCTTCTCCGCATTCCAAGTCGTCAGCTGGCGGTCGAGTCGGTCAATTTCCCTTTGCCAGCGCCGCCGCTCGCTCAATAACGCCTGGCGGGCCGCCGCCTGCTCCGCACGCGCCTGTTTGCGCTCCGCCTTTTGAGCGACGGCCTCGGGGTCGGGCGCCTTGGCTTTGACGCGCTGCTCCGCTAGCCATGCGGCGTAATCGTCCAGATCGCCGTCGAAGGGGGCGATGCCACCGTCGGCGACCAGCCATAGCTCGTCGGCGCAGGTGCGAAGCAGATGGCGGTCATGCGAGACCAGCACGACGCCGCCGTCGAAGTCTTGCAGCGCGAACGTCAGCGCCTCGCGCATTTCCAGGTCGAGGTGGTTGGTTGGTTCGTCGAGCAGCAACAGATTGGGGCGGGTGCGAATGAGCAGGGCCAGCGCCAGCCGCGATTTCTCGCCGCCGGAAAACGGGCCAACCAGGCGTGTGGCGAGTTCGCCGCCGAAGTCGAATCCGCCGAGATAGTCGCGCAACACTTGCTCCGGCGTGTTCGGTTCGAGGCGGGTGAGGTGTTGCAGGGGCGTTTCGTCCGGGCGCAACTGTTCAAGCTGATGTTGGGCGAAATAGCCGATGGTCAGCGTCTTGGCTTCCTTGCGCTCGCCGTTCTGCATCGCCAATGCGCCGGCCAGCAGTTTGACCAGCGTCGATTTGCCGGCGCCGTTTCTGCCCAACAGACCGATGCGGGCACCGGGCCGCAGGGTCAGCGTGACGTCGTTCAGGATGCGGCGGTGCCCGTAACCGGCGGCGGCCTTCTCGATCACCAGCAGGGGATCGGGCATAGAAGGCGGTTCGGCAAAGGCGAAATGGAAGGGCGAATCGACGTGCGCTGCGGCGACGATCTCCATGCGCCCCAGCGCCTTGACCCGACTCTGCGCCTGACGGGCCTTGGTGGCCTTGGCCTTGAAACGGTCGATGAAACGTTGCAGGTGGGCGATTTCGCGCTGCTGCGCCTCGAAAGTGGCCTGCTGCACGGCCAGGCGGGCGGCGCGGGCGCGTTCGTAGTCGGAATATCCGCCGGAAGTGAGTGCCAGCTTCTGTTGTTCTATGGAGAGCGTGTAGCCGACCACCGCATCGAGAAAATCGCGGTCGTGCGAGATCAACAGCAAGGTTGCCGGCGTCGCTTTCAGCCAGGTTTCCAGCCACAGCACGGCATCGAGGTCGAGGTGGTTGGTGGGTTCGTCGAGCAGCAGCAGATCGGCGCGGCACGACAGGGCGCACGCCAGGTTGAGACGGACCCGCCAGCCGCCCGAGAAATCGGCTACCGGGCGTTGAAAATCGGCATCGGCGAAACCGAGGCCGTGCAACACTTCGGCTGCCCGCGCTTTGGCCGTATAGCCGTCGATCTCGCCATAGCGGGCGTGCAGGGCGCCGATGCGTTCGCCGTCATGCGCGACTTCCGCCTCGACCAGTTCCCGCTCTACCCGCCGCAGTTCGGCGTCGCCGTCAAGCACGAATTCCAGCGCAGGCGTGGGCAAGGCGGGGGTTTCCTGCGCGACACGGGCGATCCGCCATGCCGCCGGCAAGTTCGCGTCGCCGGCTTCGGCATGCAGTTCACCCGCGAGCAGGGCGAAAAAACTGGATTTGCCGCTGCCGTTGGCGCCGACCAAGCCGACTTTCCAGCCAGCGTGCAATTGCAGGCTGGCGTCGACGATCAGCGGACGTCCGGCGCGGGCGAGGGTGAGTTGACGAAGCGAAATCATGGGAGGCGCATTATATGTCGCCGTTCAGATAGAATTCCGCGAGTTAAGGTGCAGCGTTAAATCATGATCAAAAAAATCGGTATCGATCAGCTTCAGCCGGGCATGTTTGTGCATGACCTGAACTGTGGCTGGCTCGACCATCCCTTCCTGAAGAGCAGCTTTTACGTCGGCAAACAGGAGACGATTGCCAAGATTCGCTCCATCGGCATCCGCGAACTCTATATCGATACGCTGAAGGGCGCCGATGTCATTGCAGCGCGGACGCAGCAGGAGGTCAACGACGATCTTGATCGTCAGCTTCAGGCGATTGCCGACAAACAACCGGAATGGCCGCAGGCGGTCGAGTTATCGGAGGAAAGCGCCAAAGCCAGGCGCGTGCACGACGAGGCCAATCGCATCGTGCGGCACATGATGGAAGACGTGCGCATGGGCGCTCACATCGAAATCGAACGTGTCGAACCGCTGGTGGAGGGCGTGGTCGATTCCATCCTGCGCAACCAGAATGCCTTGCTTCCGCTGACCCGCCTGAAAACCCACGACAACTACACATTCGAACATTCGGTCAGCGTCTGCGCCCTGCTGGTCGCTTTTGGCCGCACCCTGAAAATGCCGCGGGAAACCTTGCAGGATCTCGGTCTTGGCGGCTTGATGCATGACGTGGGCAAGGCGCGCGTGCCGGATCGCATCCTGAACAAGCCGGGCAAACTGTCGGACGAAGAATTCACGCGTATGCAGGCGCATGTCAGCGAGGGTGTCAGCATCCTGCGTCGCAGCGAGCGGCTGCCGCCCATCGCCATGCAGGTGACTGCCGAACACCATGAGCGTTTTGATGGCAGCGGTTACCCGTCGCAGCTGGGGCGTGAAGCGATTTCGCTGCACGGCCAGATGGCTGCGATTGTCGATGTCTACGATGCCATCTCGTCGGAGCGCGTCTATCACAAGGGGATGGCGCCCACGCAGGCGTTGAAGAAAATGCTCGAGTGGAGCGAGCATCATTTTGACCCGCAACTCGTGCAGTCTTTTATCCGCTCGGTTGGCATCTATCCGTGCGGTTCTCTGGTGCGGCTGGAAAGCGGGCGTCTGGGCGTGGTGCTGGAGCAGAATGAGGGCAGCCTGCTGGAGCCCGTGGTGCGGGTGTTTTACCGCGCCGACAAGCAATATTACATCCCTCCGGAGGTCGTCAATCTGGCGCGTGCGCAAGATCGCGTCACCGGTTTCGAGAGCTACGAAAAATGGAATATCGATCCCTACGCCTGGCTGCCGGGCTGATTCTCATCGCCATTGCTCTGCAGGTATCGGCTTCAGGGCCGACCGAAGAGCAGCAGAGCGCGTGGAACAGCCGCATGGAAGCGGCCAAGGCCGACCAGGAACACGGCAAGCGGGCGCGCAACGAGGCTAAACAGCGCTACGAAGCGGAAAAAGAGGCCTGTTTCAAACGTTTTCGCGTTACCGAATGCCAGGAAGATGCGCGCCGCACTTATGTTGGTGCCACCAATGAGGCGCGTCGGATCGAAAATCAGGGGCTGACGGCCGAACACCAGGTCAGACGCGAAAGGTTGACCGATAGGGACACCCGTGCTGCCGCCGAAGCGGCCGAGCGCGAAGCCGAATTGCGTCAACGCGAGGCCGATGTCGCGGCCGAGCGTGCCGCTCGAGATGGCAAGCGCGCCCAGAAGATCAGCGCCAAAGAAAGACAAGCGGCGGCAGGTGAAAGAAAGCACGCCCGCGACGTGCGGCGGCAGGCGGAGAAACGTGTCCAGCACAACGAGGCGGTTGCCCGCAAGGTCGAAAAAGCGGAGAAAACCGCAAAGCCGCCGAAGCGCAGCGAGCCCCCTCAAGAACCCTGACGACAGGGAATCGCAGCATGATCCGCACCATTCCCGTCGAGCAATTGCGGACGGGCATGTACATCGTGGATTTACACTGCGCCTGGCTGGATCATGGCTTCTGGCGACCGCGCTTTCCGGTGCGCGACGAAGCGACGCTGCGCCGCATCGCTTCCGCCGGTATCGCCCGAGTTAGCATCGACACGCAGCGGGGGCTGGACGTCGAAGTATCGGTCGAAAGGCCCTTCGAAAAGCCGATGCCCTCGCTGGCCGAGCGCATCAAGACCCGGCCGGTCGAAGTCTCGCTTGAAGAAGAGCGCCGCCGTGCCGCACGGCTGCTCAACGAAGCCAATCATACCGTGCTCGAACTGATGGAAGGCGTTCGCCGTGGGGTGAATGTCGATGCTCTCCGGCTCGAACCCGTCGTCGAGAAACTGATCGAGTCGGTGCGCCGCAACCCCGATGCTCTGGTGCCGCTCGCCCGTCTCAAGCAGCGAGATCACTATTCTGGTGAACATGCGGTGGCAACCGCCGCGCTGATGGTCGCGCTCGGCCAGCACCTCGACATCGGTCGGCGCGAGATGGAGCGTCTGGCGCTCGGCGCGCTCGTCAAGGATGTCGGCGAGCTGGCGCTGGAAGGTGAGCCGACGGCGAAATCGGGTCGCTTGTCGGAAGGTGAACAACGGGTGATGCGACGCCATGTCGAAGAAAGCCTGGCTGTGCTTGATGCGCCGTCGCGGCTGGGCGAGACCGCCGTGGCCGTGATTCTGGAACATCACGAACGCTACGACGGCAGCGGCTATCCCTATCGGCGGGCGGGCGAAGCCATTTCACTCGCCGGACGCATGGCTGCCGTGACCGACGCCTACGACGCGATGACCTCGGACCGCCCATACCGGGGCGCTCTCTCGCCGGCCGCCGCGTTGCGGCAGATCTACAATGGCTCGGGGCGACAGTTTGACCCCGAACTGGTCGCTGGCCTGGTGCACACGCTCGGGGTCTATCCGGTCGGCACACTGGTCAAGATGGAAAGCGGGCATCTGGCGATTGTCGAGCGCCAGAACGCCGGGCACCCGCTCGAACCGTTCGTCAAGGTCATCTATCATGCGCCGCGCCGGCAATACGTCGAACCCGTGCTGGTCGATCTGAGCCGGCGCTTCGGGAATCACTACGGACGTATTGTTCAGGCCGAAGCCTACGAGCGTTGGGGCATCAGTCCGCTGCGTTGGCAGCCGGCCTGAGCGCGACCAGTAAACGCAGGACCGGTGCTGGCGAGGCCACCGTTTCGAGTGAAGCCAGGTCGACCCACTGCCAGTCCGGCGGGTGTTCTGGGCGAAGCGTGTACTCGCTGACATCGGCCAGTACCGGCTGCATGTGCAGACGGAAATGGGTGAAATCGTGGGCGATGGCAGGCAGCGGCCGAGTGATCGCTCCGGCAGCACCCAGGCTCGCCAGAACGATTTGTGGCTCGCCTTCCGGCGGCGCTAGGAGTCCGCCCCAAACGCCGCGTAGCGGGCGACGTTTGAGCAGCACGCGGTCACCAGCACAGAGCACAACAAAGTACTCTCGCCGTTCCGGTCGCGCCCGAACTGGGCGCGGAACCGGAAAGTCGGTCGGCCGGCCCAGAGCATGCGCGGCGCAATCAGCTACGACCGGGCAGCTCGCACATCCGGGCCGATGGCGTGTGCACACTGTAGCCCCCAGATCCATCAAACCCTGTGTATAAGCCTCGATATTGATCTCCGGGAGCAGGCTTTCCGCCAGGGCCCACAGGGCGGTTTCTACCGTTTTTTCGCCGGGAAAGGAGGCAATCGCGCGGTGACGGCAGAGCACGCGTTTGACGTTGCCGTCGAGAATCGCGGCACGCCGGCCATTGCTGAAGACCGCAATGGCCGCCGCCGTGGAACGCCCGATGCCGCACAGCGCCGTCAAAGCGTTGGGCTCGGTGGGAAAGCGGCCACCGTGCATGTCGACCACCTGCTGCGCACAGCGATGCAGGTTGCGCGCGCGCGCGTAGTAGCCAAGGCCGGCCCAGCTAGCCAGTATATCGTCCAGCGACGCGGCTGCCAGCGTGGCGACATCGGGAAAGCGCTGCAAAAAGCGTGTGTAGTAGCCGCGCACTGTCGCTACTTGGGTTTGTTGGAGCATGATCTCGGAGAGCCAGATGCGGTAGGGGTCGCGGGTATTCTGCCAGGGCAGGTCGTGTCGGCCGTACTGGCGCTGCCAAGCGATTAGGCGATCGGAGAAGGGGAGCAACGACAACCTCGACAAGTCATGCATGGACTCCGATAATACCCGGCTTTCGTCGCTCCAACCGGCTCAACCGTACATGTCTACCGCCCCCCTCGACGCCCGCCAGCTTCGTCAGGCCTTTGGCCAGTTTGCCACCGGGGTGACCGTGGTCTCCGCTGCGGCGCCTGATGGCCAACCGATCGGGATGACCGTGAACGCCTTCACCTCGCTGTCGTTGGAGCCGCCGCTGCTGCTTTGGTGCCTCGGCCGCCAAGCACGCGATGCCGAGGTTTTTGCCAATGCCAGCCATCACGTCATCAACATTCTCGCGGCGGACCAGCAATCGCTTTCGGATTGTTTTGCCGGCAAATCCGCTGACCGCTTTGCCGATGTGGCGTGGACACCTGGTCTCGGCGGTGCGCCCGTGCTGGCAGGCTGCTGTGCCAATATCGAAGTAACCCGCGAACAGGTGCTGGAAGGTGGTGATCACCTCATCCTGATCAGCCTCGTGCTCGCCTGCCGGATTGAACCCGCCCGGTCGCCGCTGCTGTTTCACGGCGGACGCTACGCTCGCCTGGCCAGCGATTGAACGCGGCGGCTTCTCGCCGTACAATGCCTCCCTTCCCGGCGCAAACGGGTGTTTGCGGGCGTCGTATAATGGCTATTACCTCAGCTTCCCAAGCTGATGACGAGGGTTCGATTCCCTTCGCCCGCTCCACGGCCCGCCGGGTCGTCCCGAGCGTCTACCCGACCATGACAGATACGCCATGAAATCGATCAGGACGCTCCTCGCCATCATGCTGATAACGCTGCTTGCCGTCGGCTGCGGCGAGGCGCAAAAAACTTTCTCCGACAAATACGATCAGGCCGAAATGAAGGTAGCGATCGAACAAGCCCGTGCGACCCTGCCTGCCTTTCTGGAGCGTGCCCGGCATCCTCAGCCGGGCGACGAGGCGTTCAACATCAAAGTCAAGCTGACCGATTCCGGGGGCACCGAGCACTTGTGGATCAACGAGTTGCAACTCGATCATGAGCCCTATACAGGCAAGATCACGATGGATGCCGAAATTCTGCGCAACGTGCGGTCCGGTATGCTTTGCAAGTTCACGCTCGACGAAGTCAGCGACTGGATGTACATGGAAAACGGTAAGATGCAGGGCAATTTCACCTTGCGCGTGCTGATGAAATCCATGCCCAAGGAAGAAGCCGACGCCATGAAGGCGAAGATCGGCTGGTAGCCGCGGACGTCGCGGATTGCCGATGGGAGACATGGCATGCACATTCGGCCGGCGGCGCCAGCTGATCTGGCGACAATTCAGGCGCTTCTCGTTGAAGGCGGCTGGGCGCCGGAGGGTGCGGACCTGGCGCGCCTGCCGGAGCTGATCGAGCGCTCGTCGATCGCCCTGGTGGCGGTTGTCGGTGATGACTTGGCGGGATTCGTGCGCGGCCTGACCGACGGTATCGCCAACGGGTACATTTCCATGCTGGTAGTGGCCGAGAAGCACCGGCTTCGGGGAATAGGCTCTGCGCTCGTGAGGGCCTGCGTCGGCGACGATGCCCGGTTGACCTGGGTGCTACGGGCGAATGGTCCTGGCTTGGTCGCATTCTACGAACGGCTGGGTTTCAGGGTTTCGCAAGTGGCCATGGAAAGGCCGCGCCGATCGGCCGTTTTCGGGCATGTTTGACATCCAGAACTACGCCAGCTTTCTGGTCGCGATCATCGTCTTTCAAGCCGTTCCCGGTGCGGGCACCCTGGCGATACTCAACGCCACCGCCCGCGACGGAGTGCGTGCGGGGTTTGCCGCGGTATGCGGCACACTGACCGGCGATTTCCTCTTCATGTTGACGGCCTCCGCCGGGCTGGCCTCCGCGCTGCAAGCGAACCCGCTGCTTTTTCAGGTCCTGCAATGGTTTGGCGCCGCCTATCTGGCTTGGCTCGGAGCGCAACTATTGCGCGCACCGAGCCCGAGCGACACAAAGCCGATTGTGTCGAAGCAAAGCGCAGGGCGCTATTTCAGGCAGGCGTGCGCGGTCAGTTTGACCAACCCCAAGGTTGTGCTCTTCTTTGTGGCCTTTTTTCCGCTCTTTTTACGGCCCGGCGCACCGGCGACCACCCTGCTGGCGATGATGGCGCATGTGACGCTGATCGGGTTTCTCTATCAGGCCGCTCTGGTGCTGGTTGGCAACGCGGTGGCGCAGCGCCTGCGCGGTGTGCGGGGGGCGCGCTTGTTCGCCACGCGGCTGGCGGGCGTGGCGATGATGGCGCTCGCTATCCGCCTCGCGCTGGCCAACGGCTGAGTTTGGCGACGGCTTTCAGGCCTTGCGTTTCCAGATCGTGACCTCGCTCAGCGTGTGCTGGTGCTTGCGCCGGGTCTCGCGGATGACGAAGGGCACTGAAAGCGGGCCTTCCACCAGATCGAAGCGGTTGCCCAGGCAGTCCTTGAGGCCTTCCAGTGTCGTGTAGGATTCGCCATCCTTCTTGAACCCGCCGATCCAGTCGGGCCGCTTGGTGTATTCCTCCAGCCAGGTATACGGCGAGGCCAGCACCAGCAGGCCGCCGGGGTTGAGGCGGTCGGCCACGGCGTCGAGAAAGCGGCGCGGAGCGTAGAGACGGTCGATCAGATTCGCGGCGAGGATGAGGTCGAAACCGGCGAAAATATCCTTCAGATTGCAGGCATCGCCCTGCCAGAAGCTGACGCGATGGGCAGTCTCGGCGAGTCCCAGCGCGTCGAGTCGACGTTCGTGGTAGCTGACCAGTTCGCCCTCTTCCTGCATGGTGTAGCGGATCGAGCCAGTTTCGGCGAGGCGGATACCCACCTGAATGAAGCGGGCGGAAAAGTCGATGCCGACCACCTCGCTGAAATGCCGTGCCAGTTCAAAGCTGGCGCGGCCAGTGGCACATCCCAGATCGAGCGCTCGGGTGAGGGCGCCGTTCTCGTGCCGGCGGTGTGCTTCGAGCGCCAGTTGCGCCATCGCTTGCGGAAAATTGGGCACGCCGAGCGCCGCGTCGCCGTAATGGAATTCGGCGTATTGCGACACCATCGTGTCGGTTTCGTAGGCGGATACCGGCCGGCTGACCGGCGCATCGCTGACCACGTAACGGAAACCGGCATGCTGAAAGAAGTGGCGGCGAAAGGCGTAGCGCGAGGCATGGCGAGATTCGTTACCGGCCGACATCCAGCTCCCGCCCTTGATGATGTTGTGGCGGTCGTCGAAGGTGGGGCTGGTGAAATCGTCGTAGATCGGGTGCACGTCAAAGCCGTCAAACGGGTAGATGGGCGTCTCGCACCATTGCCAGACATTGCCCACGACATCCGCCAGATCGCCGTGAACAAAGCGGGTGACCGGGCAGCTCGAGGCCCCGTGATCGAGGTGCAGGTTGCCTTGCGCCGGGGCGTCGTGCGGCACGTCGGCGAGTGAGTGGTGGTCGTAGAGGCGATTCCATTCGTCCTCGGTCGGCAGACGCACGGGCAGGCCGCTCTGTGTGCTCTTCCAGCGGCAGAAGGCGCGCGCTTCGAGACAGTTGGTTTCCACCGGCCAGTCCCAGGGCATCGCTACCTCCTCCGCCAGCAGGCGCAGTTTCCAGCCAGTGTTGGCGTCGGCGACCCAGAAGGTCGGGTGGGTGGCCTGGGCAAAGCGCTTCCAGGCGGCGCCTTCCTCATCCCAGTATTGATCGTCGGCATACCCGCCGGCCTCAACAAAGCCCAGAAATTCGCCATTGCTGACCAGATACCGCGAAGCCTTGAACGCCGGCACCTGGGCCGAGTGGTGGCCGTATTCGTTATCCCAGCCGTACACCGGGTCGGCGAGGGCGCGGCCGAGCGTTACCTGCCCACCCGGAATGTCGACCAGCGCATTGAGCGGCGCCGGCCCGCTCTCGCGGCAGGGCATCCAGTCGGGGTGCGGTTTCACATGGCGGAGGGCGTGCTGGCGCATCAATACCGACGAGGTTTCCAGATGGATACGCTCATGCTCGATGCCCATCAGCACCGCCCAGAACGGATCGTGCCAGCCGATGGGGAGCGAAAACGGAGTGTGGCGGATCACGCCGTCGATTACCGCCCGCGCGCGCTGGCGATAGGCGCGCACCTCCGCCACGGTGGGCCAGTCGTAACGGGCGTCGTCCAGATCGTCCCAGCTCATCTCGTCCACGCCGACGGCAAACATCGATTCGAGGCGTGGGTCGATGCGCTTGTCGATCAGGCCGGCCAGCATGAATTTGTTGATGAAGAAGGTGGCGGTGTGCCCGAAATAGAAAATCAGCGGGTGCCGCAAGCTGATCGGCTTCTTGAAATAAGCCTCGTCGCCGCTCAACAGCTCGAAAAGTGACTCGTAACGGTCAAAAGTGGCGTGAAAGTATTGCAGCAACTCGGCACGTTTGGCCTCGACGTCGTGACCAGCCAAAGAGGGAGTACGGGGAAATCGGGGGGGCATGATCCTGAACCTCGGGGGAGCGGGAAGCGGGTATGGTAGGGGCAGCGCGTGGGGAGGTAAAGGGTGAGGCGATGGGAAAAGCCTCGCGGCGGCCATCCGTTTATGGCGACGATCAATCTGGTCGCTCTTGATCGGAGTCGCTTATGGACGGGATGGCTGCAACCGCCACGCGATTACTCTGGCTGCATTCCATCCAGGCGCTTGAATGCAACCAGGAAGCCCATCTTCAGATTGATTCTTGTTGAAGATAACCATCGAGAGGCGGGTTGTTGGTGTCGGAGTTTCTTACGGTCGCATTCTCGGAGACGGGTTGCTGTATAAATTAAATATAAAAATCAAATGCTTGTAAATGTAGCTCAATTATTGCTTCGCAAAGTTTTCACCCTCTGGCTGAATGGCTCGGAGGCCAGGAACAAGCAAAGATTTTTACAAAACATCATGTCAACCCATGGAGAAAATATGAAATATCTCAATGCACTAGCCGCTGGAGCGTTGCTTGTGTTGGTCAGTACGAGTGCTTCGGCTATCTCGGTACTTGCGCAAACTTCACAGGGTAGTTACGCCAGCAACACGCTTGGCGGCGCGGCTTGGTTGTCGTTCAACAGCATGTTCACCAGTTCCCACTCGCTGACCCGTACGGCAGATTTCTCGAATCTGGCGCAGTTGCAATCATACGGGGCGGTTTGGGTCGACCAGGAATTAGGCAATACGCTCAGCAGCGCTGAAATCTCGTCTTTGACAAGTTATATCTCGAGTGGCCACAAGGCTGTACTGATCGGCGAAAACTACGCATGGGATTCCTGGAATACTTCTCTCCTCGGCGTTGTCGGTGGCAGTTTCACGGGTGACTGTTCCTGGGCTTTTGGTACTCCGAGTGTCAGTCACATGCTCACGGCGGGTATCGCGTCGGTGCAGAATGCCTGCGGTTCGCTGATTGGATCGGCCGGTTCCCCGACAATCCTGTTCAGCAATGACATGGCTGCCCTTTATAAGATAGGTTCGGGAGAAGCGCTGGTCATTCTCGACAGTAACTGGAACGCAGAGAACTACATGACACCGGACAACAAGGTGTTTGCGCAAAATGTCATCGACTGGCTCGGTACTTCGGGGTCTGTACCGGAGCCTTCCATCATCGCATTGATGTTGGCTGGCTTGACCGCCGGCGCAATGGCGCGGCGTCGCCGGAATTGAACGGCTGCTTTTGATGGAGTAATGGGCGCCTAGAGCGCCCTTTTTTTGCCGAAGAATCGATGCGCAATGGCTCGTTTCGATTCTTCAAAAAACCGGAGCCACATCGCGAAAAAATTTACACAGACTGCTGTGCGAGCGTGCGGCAAGATGTCTCAACTACATCGAGATCCTCTACAACCCGAAACATCTCTACAAGCACGCAAACGACGTTTCTCCGGTAGAGTTCGAAAACCAGTACTTCAACCGGCTGCGCGACGTCCAATAAAGCCAGGGTGATTCACATATCAATTCCATGCTTGCTGCAATTTCGATCCTTCTGGTCTTTCAGTTAATCGGCGAAGTCATTGCCCTGGCGTTCTCGCTGCCGGTTCCCGGCCCCGTCATCGGCATGGCGTTGCTTTTCGCGGCACTCGTTTTGCGCCGGCAGATTCCGGGGCAGCTACAACACACGGCGCATTCCCTGCTGCAACATCTCTCGCTGCTGTTTGTTCCGGCCGGTACCGGCGTCATGCTGCACACGCAGCGATTGACCAATGAATGGCTGCCCATCGTTGCCTCGCTGCTGATCAGCACCGTGCTGGGGCTGGCGGTCACCGCAGTCGTCATGAGCGCCCTCGCGCACTTCACCCGCAAACACTAGCCGCGATCATGGACAAGAGCATCAGCGACATCTGGGTTTACCTCGCCACTTCACCTCTGCTCTGGCTGACCGCCACCCTGCTCGCCTATCAGGGCGCCTATTGGGTGTTCCAGCGCTGCGGCGGGCACCCGCTGACCAATCCGGTTCTGCTGGCCGTACTGATCCTCGCCGGCATTCTCACGGTTACCGGCGTCTCGTATCAGCGCTATTTCGAGGGCGCCCAATTCGTGCACTTCCTGCTCGGGCCGGCAACCGTGGCCCTGGCAGTGCCGCTATACGCGCAGTTCCGCAAGGTGCGAGAAATGGCGTTGCCGGTGACCGTTGCGCTCGTGGCCGGTAGCCTGACGGCCATCGCATCG
The DNA here is from genome assembly GCA_002337055.1 of Betaproteobacteria bacterium UBA1934. GTDB lineage: Bacteria > Pseudomonadota > Gammaproteobacteria > Burkholderiales > Rhodocyclaceae > UBA1934. The sequence continues at coordinate 773,168 of DDFG01000005.1, forward strand.
GCCATGGCGGTTGCCTATTGGCTCGACGGCAGCCCGGCCACCATCCTCTCGCTGGCGCCTAAATCGGTGACCACGCCCATCGCCATGGGCATCGCCGAACGCGTCGGTGGACTGGCGTCGCTGACCGCCGTACTGGTCGTCCTCACCGGCATTCTGGGCGCCATGATCGCGACGCCGCTGTTTCGCCTCATGGGAATCAGGAATCACGCCGTACAAGGTATGGCCATGGGGTTGGCCTCGCACGGGTTGGGTACGGCGCGTGCCTTTCAGATCAGCGAACAGGCCGGCGCCTTCTCGGCGCTGGCAATGGGGCTGAACGGCCTGCTGACGGCCGTGCTGATTCCCTTGCTGATGCCGGTAGTTCATAGGCTGATCGGATAATAGCGGTTTCTGTTCTGCGAAGGGGTTGATCGCCTCAACTCTCATTAGCGGTAAGCTGAGACCGCTATGCCTGAAGGAACTAATGAAGGTAGTCCGCTTCGCGTTGGGTGCGGGGGGAGTCGATCAAATCCAGCAGCTTCCGCAATTATTGCTCATGGATGCGCGATTGTCCGGAAATCGGCCTTTGCAGCCGTTGGTTTAAGTTGCCAAATTCAGCAGCAATCCTCCGCTTTCCAGCCGTTCAACGGGGAGACGTCGCAGCCCCTAGTTGACAGCTTGAGCGTAACGGTATTCAGAAAGCTTGGTCCCAGCGCATCGACAATCGAACGGCTGCGTTGATCAAGCCGACCATGCTGTATGTTTGTATGAAATTTCCCCATTGTTCCCCTGTCTTGGGGTCAATGTGTTCTGCCAGCAGGCCATGCCGATTTCGGCACGCCAGCAACTTCTCAAACAGGGCGCGCGCCTCATTTTTTCGGTCAAGAGAGACCAGCGCGTTGACGTACCAGAAACTGCAGATAAGGAAAGCATTTTCGGGCTCGCCAAAATCGTCTTTTTCGATATAGCGGAAAATATAGTCCCCGCGTTTCAGATCTTTTTCCACTGCTTGCACGGTCGCTGCAAACCTCGGGTCGTCAGGGTTCAGGAAGCCAATTTCAGCCAACAGTAGCAAGCTGGCATCCATCGCGTCGCCATCGAAAGTAGACACATAGGCATTCCGGGAAGCGTTCCAAGCGCGCTGCGAGATGACTTCATGTAGACGCGCGGCATGTTCCTGCCAGCACGATGCACGTTCTTCCAGACCAAGGCGGTAGGCAATGCGAGCAAGTCGATCACAGGCGGCCCAGCACATGATGGCCGAAAAGGTGTGTACGCGCGCGTTGCCGCGTAATTCCCACAGGCCCGCATCCGGTTGGTCGAATAGGAGCACGGCTTTATTGCCCAACAACTCCAACTGCCTGAACAAAGTTTCGTCGCCACATCGCGTCAGGCGCCGATCGAAGAATATGTGCGTGGCCGCCAGTATTGCCGAGCCATAAACGTCGTGCTGAACCTGTCGGTAAGCCAGATTGCCGACCCGCACCGGCCCCATGCCGCGATACCCGGGAAGCGAAGGCACCGTTATTTCATCCAGATCGGTTCGTCCATCGATCCCGAATACCGGCTGTAAGGTGTGATCCTGGGCTTCCGCCGATACATTGATGATGTAGGCCAGATAGCGCTCCATGGTCCGCGTCGCGCCCAGGCGATTCAGCGCGTTGACCACGAAATACCCATCTCGCAGCCAGCAATAGCGGTAATCCCAGTTACGTTCGCTGCCAGCCGCCTCCGGGATCGAAGTCGTCACAGCGGCGACAATGGCTCCAGTATCGTCATAGGCATTGAGTTTGAGGGTGATGGCGGCGCGAATGACCGCCTCCTGCCACTCGAAGGGAATGCCGAGCGAGCGCACCCATTCCCGCCAGTATTGCGCGGTTTCCTCAAAAAAACGGCGTCCGATTTCGGCAGCGCCCTCGTGGATGGTCTCATCCGGACCGAGCAGCAAAGTGATGCTGTCTTCGAGGAAAAAAGAACTCTCTTGCAGAACGGCGGTGATCGACGCGTCGGTGGTCAGGCGCAGGACCAGTTCAGGCGCGACATACCGTATGTGATTGCTGCCCCAGGTGGTGGTCGGGCAAGCGGCGCCATAGTGGCAAGCTGGGCGCAGGCGCACGGTCACCCGCGGACTGCCGGCCAATCGCTTCACCCGGCGCACCAGCATCATGGGGCGGAACATACGGCCATATTGACCAAAGCGAGGCGCAAGGTCAGTGATCTCGACACAGCCGCCATGGCGGTCGTACAGTTGGGTGATCAAAATGGCCGTGTTGTCCAGATAATGCTGCTCGGCGTGGTCGAAATCGACGATATCGATGCCGAAGAAGCCGTAGGCATCGCGGTCGCCGCGCTCCTTCAACAAGGTACAAAAGACTGCATCGCTATCGAAGCGCGGCAGACATCCCCAGACGATTTCCGCGCGCTGATCGATCAGGGCGCTGATCGTACAGTTGCCGATGAGCGCCAAATCCAGTGAATGCGGCATCCCTTTCTCCTTTTCCACTACAGTTTCGGTGGCGATAAACCGTCAGTGTTCGTCGCATGAAATGATTGCGTACGCACGCCACATTTCCCACTTTGCTTGATCTCGTACATCAGGGCATCGGCGGCCTTGAGCATGCCTGGGAAGTCGCCATGCCGACCTTCAAACCAGGCTATACCTATACTTACCGAGACCCCTTTGAAAACGGACAACGCCGTTGCAACGGCATTGGCAATCTTGGTTCCGGCCTCTGTCGCGGCTTCATGGCCAATCTCCGGGAGGAGAATCGCGAACTCGTCGCCTCCCAACCTGGCGATATGATCGGTAGTGCGCAGTGTTTGTTTCAAAGCGGCAGCCACCTCCATCAGGGCCGCATCGCCAGCATCGTGACCTTGGGTATCGTTGAGTTGCTTGAAATTGTCGAGATCAAGAAATATCACCGCCAAAGGGTGACCATAGCGTCTGGCCCGACTGACTTCGGCTTCGCCCAACTCGAAAAAGGCACGTCGGTTAAGGAGTCCGGTCAGCGCGTCGCGGGTTGCCAATTCAACAACGTCGGTCAATAGCGTCCGTACCCAGGCGGTCATGTAGGCCACGAACCCATAGGTGGTCAGACGAGTCAATCCATTTACCCACGGCACCCAGACTTCGGCAAACTGGCGGTCGGATAGCAGATCGGCCAGTATCCACATGACTACCGCTAGTGTGGAAACCACGAAACCATGTTTGAAGCCCCCCGTCCAGGCAACCATACATACCGGGATAATCACCGCCGAGGCAAATGCATATTCGGCCTCGGTTGAACTGCGTAGAATGCCGAGCAATGCGATCGCGATGAGCGCGAGTGCCCAGGCAATCAGGTTTTGGCTACGGCTTGGCAGTTTGGCGAGAAAGTGCATCAGGACAGACAGCGTTTAGAAGAATCCTCATTATCGCTTACGGATTGAAACAGGCTTCGATGGGTTTGGCGCCTACGATCTCAGCGCGCTGACGTGGCAGGGCCTGCGGGAAGTCGTGTTGCAGGAAGCCGATCAAGCCTTCTCTGACGCGGCAGCGGAGATCCCAGTTACGTCCAGAATCTGTCGAACTCACCAAAGCGCGCACTTGCATGGCGCGTTCGGATGTTTCGGTAACCTGTAGCACGCATACTTTCCCATCCCATTCGGGAGCCAGTTTGCAGGTTCTTTCCAGTTCGCGTCGCAAGGGTTCCAAAGGAAGAGCGTAATCCACCCAGAGGATCACTGCACCGACGATATTAGCGCTGGTGTGCGTCCAGTTTTGGAAAGGGTGTTCGATAAACCATTGCAGCGGAACAATCAAACACCTTTGGTCCCAGATTCGGACTACCACGAAAGTGCCGGTAATTGCCTCGATTCGCCCCCACTCGCCTTCCACAATTACCACGTCGTCGATACGAATAGGCTGCGCCAACGCAATCTGCAAACCGGCGATGACATTGCCGAGCACCGGCTTGGCGGCGAAACCGACCACCAGACCTGCAAGGCCAGCCGAAGCCAGCAAGCTTGCGCCGACTTGGCGTACATCGGGGAAGGTCATCAAGGCTGTCGAAATGCCGATAAAAATGGCTACCCCCGAGAGGGTCCGCATCAGCACGGTTGCTTGAGTTTGCACTCGCCGTTCTTGCAGATTGTCCATGCGGTCGGCGGGATAGCGCAGTACGATCATGTCTCGGGTAGCTACCAAGGTATTGACGACCAGCCAGGTTGTTGTGACGATGATTGCCAACAGGGAACCGTGTTGCCATGCCGAGAGACCGGGATAGGCGGCGGGCGCCGCTGCCCAAACAGTTTGCAATGCAAGTAAGGGCAGCAACCACTGCAGCGGACGATACGATTTGAGTAATAGTGCAGTCAGGTAGGGACTGTCGCCGGCCATGTGACGAACGATTGCGGCAGCAACCCGATGTAGGGCGACCGCGAAAATTGAGGCAGTGACCGCAACCCCTGTTGTAGCGACATATGGATGATTAAGTTGATCAAAAATTTCTGACAGCGACATTGATGTCTCCATACGAGGACAACTCAGCCTGGTTACGACCTGGCACTCAAAGCGATTGCTAACCATTTGCGCACAGCCGCGACGTCGCGTAGTCTCCACCGTGCTCTGGTTTTTCCCGCGCCGACCTTGACCGATATTCCTCCCAGCCGATTCACTGTATCGAAGCCTAGTTCGTCGGTGACGTCGTCCCCTATGAAAACAGGATGCCGCCCCATGAAGGGGGACTCGGCCATGAATTCTTCAATTGCGCTTCCTTTGTCGAACCCTCGTGGCTTGATCTCCACCACGTATTTGCCCTTTTGCAGGCACAATCGATCCGCCGAAGGCGCGACGGCAGTACGCATCAAGCGATGGGCATACGACGCCAACCCGGGCGCTTGCCGGTAATGCAGTGCCAAGGTCTGCCCCTTGTCCTCAAGCAATAAGCCGGGGTAGCCTGCCACAGCCGGCTCGAGACTACGCAGAATCAGCAGCTTTTCTGCCGAGGTCGTCGAATGGGTACGCAATCGACCGGCGGCATTGCGCCGTTCAAGTCCGTGCTGTCCAGCGAGAGGAACGCGAATGCTGCCGAGCCGATAGTCAAGATCGGCAATGCTGCGCCCACTGACCAGCGCCAATGCACCACCGCAAGCTTGATGAAGACGTGCCACCAGACCCAGCAACGCGTCGTCGATCCGGACAGCATCGGGCGATTTGGCAAATTCGATCAAAGTGCCGTCCACATCCAGAAAATAGGCCCATGTGGGCAACGGAAGCGGCAGGTCGCTTTTTTTTGCCATCACGTTGCGCTTAAACCGCTCTCGCGCTGGCCACCGGCTTCTTCAAGAGGCGTCCGCGCCGACGCAAGGTCGCCGCATCGAGCAACATGCGTCCAGCCCATCGGAAAACGTTGAATTCGCTGATCAAGCCTCGCATCAGGCGCATGCGGTCTCGCTGCTCGGCAGCCGGCATGGTCAGCGCCATCTGCAGTGCAGCGGCACACTCATCTGAGTCATAGGGGTTGACGATCAGTGCTTCGGGCAATTCCCTTGCTGCGCCGGTAAATTGGCTGAGAACCAGCACACCGCGTTCGTCGTCGCGGGCCGCGATATATTCCTTTGCCACCAAATTCATGCCGTCGTGCAAACTGCTGACAAAACAGCATTCTGCTGCCCGGTAATACTCATAAACCTGTTTGGGTTCGTGATGTTCCACCTTGAGCAAAATCGGCGGTACGCCGTTGCGACTGAAGCGCCCGTTGATGCGCGTCGCCAGAGCTCGAACCTGCGCTTCGTGGTTTTGGTACTCGTCGATGCCGGAACGGGTTGGGGCGGCGATCTGGATGAAGGTAAAACGACCGACCCATTCCGGCCTTAGTTCCAGTAGACGTTCGATGGCGTGAAAACGCTCAACGATTCCTTTGGTGTAATCGAGACGATCCACGCCGATACCCAGCAATTGATCGTTTGGAAGCCCATTGTTTTGACGGATATCGATCCGGCACTGTTCGACAGACCGTTCAACCATCTCCGGTTCTGGCGGCCAGGCAATGGAGATCGGATAGCGGCGAACTGCCGTCAGTTCGCCGCCCATGGTCACCGTGAAAGATTCGCGATCCACGCGTGCCTCGATCAAGCGGTCGACGGTATCGACAAAATTATTGCAATGAAACTGGGTGTGGAAACCGAGGATGCTGCTGCCCAGCATGCCCGTGACTATCTCCTCTCGCCATGGGCAGATCGTGAAAGATTCCGGGTTCGGCCATGGAATGTGCCAGAAAGTGATGATGATCGCGTCGGGCAGTTTTTCACGGATCATTCTTGGCAACAGCGCAAAGTGGTAGTCCTGCACCAGAACGATAGGCGCCTTGGTCTTGGACTCGAAAACAACCGCCTCGGCAAATTTGCGGTTGACGGCCACGTACTGTGCCCAGTCGGCGGAGCGGAAGATTGGCCGCACGTGCGCGATGTGGCACAAGGGCCACAACCCTTCGTTGGCAAATCCATAGTAATAGCCGGCCTCCTCCTCCTTGGTCAGCCAAACGCGGCGAATCTGATACATCGGTTTTTCCGGTGGCACAGCAACCCGATCGTGCCGATCTACCACTTCACGGTCTGCCGAGCCGCTGCCGTGGGCAATCCAGGTCCCGGAACAAGCGCGCATGATCGGTTCCATAGCTGTAACCAGGCCGCTGGCTGGTCGCTGGACTTCGATATTTTCACCGCGGCGCTGATGGATGTACGGTTCCCGGTTGGAAACAACGATGACATCTTCTCCACGCAGTTCGCCGTGCAGTATTGTGCGCAACGCGTCCGATGTCCAGGTAATCTGGCTTTCGTCTCGCGAGCGGTATTCGGATTCCAGTTCGCGAATCAGTCGCTTGAAATCCCGCGCGATGGGCTTGAATTCAGGTGTGTCGACTCTGGGCACGGGCTCTCGCAACAGTCCTTCGCCTCTTAACAAAGAGCGCATCCCGGCTACCCAGCCCCGCCAGGAGAGTTGGGCAATGATCACAGTGATCAAGGAAACGACGACCGCCAGTCCCATGAAGAAATAGAGTACGTAGCGACGCGTGTCCTCGCTGCGCCGAGTCACAAAACTCATGTCATGGACCAGTACCAAGCGTGCATCTGGCGCGTCTTCGCTTTCCATTGGCTTGACGGACACATGCAGCGGCCCCTTGGCGCTAACCAAAAGATGATCGCCCGGTTTCTCCCAGCGTTCCAATTCGCCGCAGCGAATTTCTGTCGGCAGGGATTTGGTCGCCACTGACATGCCCTGTGCCGAAGCGCAGTAGCCAATCGCGTAGAGCCGTTCGTCCTGGGTAATCCGGTTAAAGAAATCTACGATCTTCGCTTTCTTGCCGGCGGCCAGCTGTTCTTGTAATGGTTCCTGGATGGTATTGGCAATCAAGGTGCCACGGATATCCAGGTCACGAATGAACCAGTTCAGGGTGAATTTGTCTGCCAGCGATGTCACTGCGGTGGCAAAGAGAGCCAGAGCCAAAAGCAAAGGCAATACAAAACGAAGCGAAAGTCTCATCACTTCCTCCTGCCGGAAATCTAGCTAACGAGTGGCGCGTAACAGGCGAGCATCCGGAATTGAGAGTGCTAACGAGCACTCATTCCGTCGGTCTGATCGCCAATGGCAGTAAAAGACCACCCTCTCGAGTCGTGGCTATAAATGGCTGTCTCAGCCTCGTGGCGAGCATTGATCGGCTGATCGTTAATCTCGATGGATGATTCGCATCGGTATCTCCTTACGTCCAATTTTTCGCAGCGTTGCTTTTTCAGTGCGGTCGAATGCAAACGTTGGCGAAGTGTAGCCATTTCTTTCGAATCGACATTTTCATTGAGCGCAAATACATGTTTGCGATAGGCTCTGGTCATTTCCGATGAGGTGGGTTCTCGGTCGGAAAGTAACCACCAGATTTGCATAAGAAAAAGCGCCATGGCAATACCGATCAAGGTTGTTCTTTTTATCGACATATTCGTGGGTTATACGGATGATGCCGAAGACATTTTTTCTCCGCGCATGAACAAAGTGGCTTCGCCGAAGCGTTTGATCGCGTATTGAGTTGCCACTGGCCCAAGCAATTGCATGAGCAGAATGGCCGTCATCAGCATTCCATACACCTCCGTAAATCCTTGCGTTTCCTGCATCCGCATGTCCGTAACGAGCACGATGGCAACGCTGGACATCGGCATCAGCCCGATTACCATTGGCCCGACATCATCTTCATCGAGCCCGAGATACCGATGCATCACCTGTAAGGCAACAAATTTTCCGGCCAAGCGTATCGATACGAAGACAAGCGCCTCACCCCAATACTTCGATAGCAAGCCGACATCAAGGCTGGCTCCTGCCAACACAAAGGTAATCACCAAGAAAATTCGCGCATCGCTGGAGATGCGAATGGTCACAACCTCATTGCTGCGATCGAGGATTCGCGTTCCGACACCTAGTATCAGCAGCGGCAAAAGGACCGATATTTCCAGCGCTAGCGCTGTGCCGACGGCGACTACGATCAACCCCAAAAGCAAGAGATGCTGATGTTCCACATAACGCCCTAGGCGTTTTGCGCCTTGAACGGCAAGCAGCGCTCCAGCCAACCCTATTAATACCGAGAAAAAAATGGGTTCAAGCGAGCGGTGCGCGCATTGCCACCAACCCCCTGTTCCAGATATGCCCGAAATGAAAGTGAGTAATACAAATGCCACCGTCCCATTGAGCGCGACCAAAGTAAAAAGTATTTCGGATTTGCGACCTTTGGCGCCGACGTCGCTGCTGGTCGCTATGGTGATGGCTGGCGATGTTGAAATGCCGATGGCGGCTGCGAAGGCGGCAATTACCGGCGAAAACCCTAGGGCTGCGGCAGTCACAAACATCAGGAGTCCTGAAAACACCGATTCGACCAGCCCGGCACGCAACCTGCCTCGAACAATCCTCCACCCCGGCGCCGAGAAACGGTGCCCTAACTCGAACAAAATCAGGCCGAGGGCAAGATCGACAAACAAGCGAGCCGATTCAATGTCTTGTGGCTGGACCCAACCCAGTCCACTTGTCCAGACCGCCAGACCGAACAGCACGAAACCGGTGGTTCTCGGCAAATCAATAACGCGACGCACTATTTCACCGGAGATCAGTCCTCCAATAAGCAAGCAGCCGAGTAACTGAACGGAGTTGAGCATTGATCTGGCAAGGGGGAAATCAACTCTTTGATCGTGTGCGGAAATCGACGCCGCAGGTTTACCTGACCTTTGAAGCAAAGTCGACGCGGCGATTCTGACTCCAGCACTTCTCCTCGGAACAGGTGGCGCGAGGCTTTTCCTTACCAAAGCTGACGGCCTCGAGTCGATCTTCTGGTACACCCAATAGTGTCAACATCTTGCGGACGGCTTCAGCCCGTTTTTGGCCCAGCGCGAGGTTGTACTCGCCGCTGCCGCGTTCGTCGGCATTTCCTTCAAGGGTGACGGTCAACTTGCCGTAGCGTTTCAGCAGTTCCGCTTGCTGCTGCACCAGTGGCAAAAAGCTAGGTTTGATCTTGAAATCGTCGTATTCAAAGAAGACGCTCTTGCCACTTAGCTGTTGCATCGCATCCTTCAACTGGCGAGTCTCAACTTCAGATGTAGAAACATCGCTAGCTTTCGCGCCGCTGATCGAAGCGGAAGAGGGTTTGGACGTCGGTGCTTCGCTAGGCGTATTGGCACACGCCGATACTCCCAACGCGAGCGCACATAGCAACATGTACGATGTCGTTCTCATTGAAATTTCTCTTCCCAGAATTTACATTGATATCAATGTAAATGATAATGAACAGAGATGCAATTGGAAGTGCCGACATGAAAACCAAGATTTCTACTACAGCGCCACTCAACAATGCGGGCGCGCTGCCGATGCAAGATGCGGCCATGGACGTGTTGCGGCAATTTCGAGTGATCTTCGGTTCGGCACGTCAACACTTTCGCGAAGTTGAAGAGCATTGTGGAATTTCAAGCTCCCAGATTTGGATGCTGACCGAATCTAAACGATCTCCAGGCATTGGCGTGACCGAGTTGGCGGCGCGCTTGGGCATTCGTCAGTCCACGGGCAGTATTTTGGTAGAGAAACTGGTATCGCGCGGCTTGCTCATCAAGGAGCGTTCTCGTGAAGATCAGAGACGTGTTGGCTTGCACCCCTCGGCAGAGGGTGAATTGGTTTTGGCGAAACTACCCGGGCCTGCGGAGGGGGTTCTGCCGGCCGCGCTCAATACGCTACCGGAAGTTGTGCTAAAAACATTGATCATCAATTTAGATGAATTGATCAGCAAGCTTCGCGTTTGCGAAAAGCAGTATGCTGCCACTCCCTTGGCAGACATCATGGGCGAGCAAACTGGACGAGCGTTGAATCGTGAATAACGCCCCTGTTTGCCTTATACCCATCTTCATCCTTTCGCTCCTGACGGGTTGCCAATCGGCTCAACCGGTGCCAAAGGCCCTGGCGACGTTAGAAGAACAGGGGCCGGGAAAAATTCAACTGGAAGCCGGCTCCGCTCAGAAGGAAATCCCCCGGGCGACAGGAGGCTCGGCAGACCTAGTTGAAGATACCGGTAAAACCCTTTCAATTCTCACGCTTGATTTCGAAAACAACATCTATTTCCGTCTCGGAAAAACGAACATCGATGATCAGGGCATCCAAACGCTGATGAAGCATGCGGAACGTCTCAAGAACAACACCAAGTTATTTGTCACTTTGATCGGGCATACCGACAACTTGGGAAGTCCGGCATACAACCAGGCAATTTCCGATGCGCGATTAAATGCAGTCGCGAGAGTTTTGAAGGAACAAGGCGTTTCGCGGCATCAGATTCGCCGCATTTCTCTGGGTAACGAACGCCGGAAAACGGTGTTATGCCGAACCGATGAATGTCGACAAACCATGCGGCGAGTCGAATTGACCTATGGAACTTCCCGGTGAATCAGCAGGTATTTCTGCTCCAAAGCAGATAGATGTCAAAAAAATGGCCAAAGAAATAGAGCGCAAATTTGCAGTCATCGATCGGAGCATTCTTGCCGGTCGGCTCGGGGCAAGGATCACACAAGGCTACATTGTCGATCAACCCATGACAGTCCGCGTTCGAATTATCGAGGCGGAATCATTTCTTACCATCAAGTCTAAACTAAATGGCATGTCTCGGGATGAGTTCGAATTTCCCATTCCGATGCATCATGCCCAGGAGCTATTGAAACATTACTGCGGTATCTCCGTAATAAAAAAAACGCGCTATCGAATCCGCCACAACGACGTAACAATTGAAGTTGACGTGTTTGCTGGACGCCACGAGGGGTTAGTGATCGCTGAAATCGAGCTCTCCTCTGCAGAACAAGAACTCGACTTACCGCCTTGGCTAGGTACCGAACTAACCACGGATCGTCGTTTTGCCAATCGCTCCTTGGCAAATGCAAGGCAAACACCGGTCATATGAGGCGCTTGCACGGCAAGCCGCCAGGAGAGCGCGGCGAGGAAAATTCATGACAGATTTTTCGGATAGCCGAAAATACACGCCATCGCACTTGTGGTTATGCTTGGGTGCGGATGGATTGGTAACGGTGGGGGTTACCGACCATGCCCTGGAAACCCTTGGTCAAATCAATTATGTTGAATTGCCAGGTTATGAAAGCCAGCTTGAAGCGACTGAGATGTGCGCGCAACTCGCGTCAAATTTCGAGGTTATAAGCATTTGTACCCCAGTTTCCGGTGAGGTTGTCGATACCAACCAGGACGCGATTGAAACGCCCGGTATCATCAATGAAGATCCGTTCACTGCTTGGTTGTTCAAGATAAGGCCGAAAAATCTAACAGAGATGGATCATCTTCTGGACTCAACCTCCTATCTGTCCAGTTGTCTGTATTTCGCCGAGTAATGTAGCGGTAAAACCGACGTCCCCACGTGAGCACCGGTTGCGCCCATTGGGCGCTCAACAGACGGGGGAATCCATCCCATCAATCAATCCGACCACCCAAAAGCGTCGCTTTTGGGTTCCCTCCGCGTTGCGCGCAACGGCTCCGGGTTATCTCCAACGTTCCTGAACACCCGCTTTTACAATCAGCCAATTACCGTTTTGGGTCGGAAGTTCGCGTTCGCGAGCCAGGAAAGCTGACCTTCGTCGCCGCGCTGGCCTGAATGTCCGCTGATCGCAAAACACCCGTCGTTCATCTGGAAATGGCTGAACGGCAGCTCAGGCCGAAAATCTGACTCCACCAGGGAAATAGATTCGCCCGGTTAGAAATTGTCGCAGGCTCTGCTGTGTCCCACCACTAGCCGCTACATCTGTTGCCGGCATCCGGCAAGCCGAGATCATCCCGATTCGGGCTTCTTGATTTTCCTGCTTCCCGTGGCTAACATCGCCCGGCGTAGCCAGATTCGGCGCGCATTACTTTTCGAGGTTTGGATGTTGGAGATTGCAGTCGTCCGATGACCCGACCCCCGTGCTAGCGGGGCATTCAGGTTATCGCGATCACAGACGTTTGGCAGGCCCCTAGCCGGCGGTTTGCCGTTTCTTTTCGTTTGGATTACTGCAAATGGATTTCCAACATGACGACTTCCAAGCCGAAGCAAGCGTTTCTTCATACATCCGCCTATAGTGGCGGCCTCCCCGATACATGCCCTGATGTGGAGCACTCTGTCTCCGCCGCAGGCACGCCCCACGATGCTTTTGCATTGCCCGGCCAGGGTTGTCACCCCGACCAATCGATTGCCAGAGTGACCGCGGTTGATCGCAATCACTACGTCGTCAGAAACGCTGAAGGCGAAGTTCCCGCCAAGCTGACCGGGCGGGCCGCCTACACCTGCGAATCTCCTGTCGACATGCCATGTGTGGGCGATTGGGTCCGCATTAGCTATCACGACGCTGGCTCACGAGCGAGCATTCTTGATGTACTGCCCAGACAGTCGTTTCTGAGGCGGAAAAGGCCGGGCGACACCGTCGAATACCAGATGATCGCCGCCAATATCGATGTGGCCTTCATTGTTCAGTCCTGCCATTTTGATTTCAATGTGCGCAGGCTTGAGCGCTACCTCGTCATGGCGAGTGAAGGGCAAATCGAGCCTGTGGTTTTGCTGACCAAGGCCGATCTGATTACGCCGGAGGCGTTGGAGCAGTTGTTCTCGCAGATTCGCCATGCCGGCATTGGCGCCAGAGTCATTGCGCTGAGCAATGTGAGCGGACTGGGTGTCGAGCAACTCCGTGAGCTGATTCAGCCCGGCAAGACTTATTGTTTGCTTGGATCTTCCGGCGTGGGCAAGACGACGCTCGTCAATCGTCTGGTCGGCGGTTGCGATCTCGCCACCGGGGCGGTCAGCCTTTCTGGCGAAGGGAGGCACACCACCACGCGGCGTCAACTCATTGTGCTTGAATCAGGCGGGCTGTTGATCGACATGCCCGGTATGCGCGAACTGGGGATGCTTGGCGTTGGCGACGGAATCAATGACAGCTTTTCCGATATCCAGTTTCACTCACAGCGATGTCGTTTTGCTGATTGCACACACACTCGCGAACCGGGGTGTGCGGTTCAGGATGCCATTGCAGGGGGTGAACTCGATGAGGGACATTTTCGGAACTACCTGAAACTCAAGAAAGAATCGGAGTTTCTCGACATGTCGAAACTCGAAAAGCGCAACAGGGACCGGACATTCGGCAAGCTGGTCCGCTCCATCAACAAGGCCAAAGGGAAACGGAAGGAGTATTAAAGAGCGGGTTGATCGGGGAGACGAAAGACATACTTCTGCAATCAAGCAGGGAAAAGGTCTTTCGTAGTATCAAGTACAGAACCTTGTCGGTCTAGCTGAGCGGCGTACGCCGTTACCCACCCAAGGAGTGCGCCAGCTTTTCCACGACCGCTTGCATGTGCCATGTTCCGTTTGTACTTCGTCTCCTCACCAGCGCACGGAATTTCTCGTGACTTGGCGCGGGTCGCATACGATGCCGAGTTTGATTGCAATGAATGCATGCGGCAACGATGTTTGTTGAAGCGTCGCTGCCGCCATCGCACCGGGCTTGAAGGTGTCCGTGCATTGCAGGCGGCATGCTTGGTGGGTAGTGATGCCAAATTGTTTGGCAAATTCGTCGGGAGAAGACTCCCAGATTGGGAGTCCGCAGTAATAGCAATGTCCGCACTGGGATACGAAGGCGAGATGACGTCGGCGATAGAGTGTGTTGGTCATGAGTGGTTTCATCAAAAATATAAATGAAAACCCCGGCTGACCATTGCGGACATCGCGGGCACCAGTCGATTTGCTCTAGCTGGCCCTGCATGCGTTCGTTTCGAATGCGCACTTTACGGATGATACCTGACGGAATATTGGGTGACTACCCCTACCAGTTCGTCTCCCTCTCCGGCGTGGCGGTGATCTTGTGGATCGACAGGTCGGCGCCGTTGTATTCGTCCTCGCGGTCGAGGCGGATGCCGAAGGCTGCTTTCAGGCCGCCATAGACGATGATGCCGCCGGCCAGCGCGATGACGATGGCGAGCGCGGTCATGATCAGTTGCGGCATGAAGGCGATGCCCCCGGCGCCGCCCAGCGCCTTGTGCCCGAAGATGCCGGCGGCGATGCCGCCCCAGGCGCCGCAGAGGCCGTGCAGCGGCCAGACGCCGAGCACGTCGTCGATCTTCCAGCGGTTTTGGGTGAGCGTGAACATGACCACGAACAACCCGCCCGCCACGCCGCCGACGACGAGCGCACCGATCGGGTGCATCAGGTCGGAGCCAGCGCAGACGGCGACCAGTCCGGCCAGCGGGCCGTTATGGACGAAGCCGGGGTCGTTCTTGCCCAGAAACAGCGCGACCAGCGTGCCGCCGACCATGGCCATCAGCGAGTTCAGCGCGACCAGGCCAGAAATCTTGTCCAATGTCTGCGCGCTCATCACGTTGAAGCCGAACCAGCCAACAGTGAGGATCCACGCGCCCAGCGCCAGAAAGGGGATGGATGAGGGCGGGTGCGCGGCGATGGCGCCACTCTTGGAGTAGCGGCCATGTCGCGCGCCGAGCAGCAGCACGGCGGGCAGGGCGATCCAGCCGCCCATGGCGTGCACCACCACCGACCCGGCAAAATCGTGAAATTCTTCGCCAAAAGCAAGTTTCAGCCAGCCCTGAATGCCAAACGCCTGATTCCAGGCGATGCCCTCGAAAAAGGGATAGACAAAACCGACCAGCAGAAAGGTGGCGGCGAGCTGCGGATGGAACTTGGCGCGTTCGGCAATGCCGCCGGAAATGATGGCGGGGATGGCGGCGGCGAAGGTGAGCAGAAAGAAGAACTTGGTCAGCTCATAGCCGCTCTTTTCCATCAGCGCCTCGGCGCCGGTGAAGAAATGGATGCCGTAGGCGATGCCGTAGCCGATGAAAAAGTAGGCCAGCGTCGACATGGCAAAATCGGTAAGGATCTTGACCAGCGCATTGACCTGATTCTTCTTGCGTACAGTGCCCAGTTCTAGAAAAGCGAATCCCGCATGCATGGCGAGCACCATGATGGCGCCCAGCAGGATGAACAGGACATCGCTTCCGGATTTGATGGTTTCCATGACCGCTCCTTGAAATCGTTCGGGTCAGGAAAGCAAGCACCATTCCAGTGCATCAAAGCGCTTTTGTCTCAGGGGCTTGCGAGCAAAATGGTGCGGCAACGCGCACGTTCGCGGTGCGCATGCGGGGCTATTTGCACCACTACTGGGCGATTTGGGCAGCGGGGAGCGGATAATCGTTGGGCAGCAGCACCCACAGGCGACCGTTCTGTTTCATCCGACCGGCCTGTTCGCCGGCAGCGGGGCCGAAACCCCAGAAGAAGTCGGCGCGCACCACGCCACGGATCGCGCCGCCCGTATCTTGCGCCAGCATGAGCCGGTTCAGGGGGCGGTTGCTGTTGGGTTCCGTGCTGGCGAGAAAGACCGGCGCGCCGAGCGGTGTGGTGCGCGGGTCGATGGCGAGGCTGCGTTCGGGCGTCAGCGGCACGCCGAGCGCGCCTTGCGGCCCGGCGCCGTTGCTGACCGGCGTTTCGCGGAAGAATACGTAGCTGGGGTTGGTATTGAGCAGGGCCGCCAGCCGCGTCGGGTGAGCGCGCGCCCACGCCTGGATGCCCTGCATGGTGGCCTCGCCCGGCTTCAGGTCGCCGCGCTCCAGCAAGACCTTGCCGATGGACTGGTACGGGTGGCCGTTCTGGTCGGCATAGGCAAGGCGGGTAGTCTGGCCGTCGGGCAGTCGCACCCGTCCCGAACCTTGAATCTGGAGAAAGAAAAGCTCCACCGCGTCGTCCACCCAGAGCAGCACCTTATCGGTGCGTCCCTTGCCCGCTTCGATCTCGGCGCGCGAATAGTACGGCACCACCTTGTTGCCTTGCAGGCGCCCGCGCAGGCGCAGATGTTTTAGTTCCGGCACCAGATCGCCGAGGTCGATGGTCAGCAGATCGTCGGGCACGCCCAGCACCGGCACCGCGAAAGCGGGCGAGCGCTGGCGGCTGCCGCGCAGCAAAGGCTCGTAGTAACCGGTGATCATGCCTTCCTGACGGCCATCCGGCTGGGTCAGCGCCCAGGGGCGGAAGTGGGTCTCGAAATAGCGCCGGATCGCCGCGCCATCCTGGCTATCCACTGTGCGGGCGGCGGCGCAGGCGTGCTGCCAGCCGGGCTTGGCGACCAGCACGCGGCAGCTTTGGCCAAAGGCGGGCCAGGCGGCGGTCAGGTCGTCGTCGCCCCAATTCGGCAAGTCGTCCCACCGCGCGGCCTGAAATGGCTTGGCCGCCGGCGGAGGGCGCGTGGTGTCGCCGGGGCAGGCGGGTGGCGCCGGACAACTCGGCGCGCTCGGGCACACCGGGCAAGCGGCAGGCTCGGGCGGGCGTGGCGGCGGTGTCTGGCAGGCGGCCAGCGTCAGGGCAGCGGCCAGGGTGACGCCGAGGCGGTAAAGGCGGGCAGATTGGCTTTTTGACATGCTTTGGCTAGAGTCGTGCTTTGTTCGCCATTTTACCTTCCGCCATGAGCGAAGCCGCCCCGCTTGAACGATTATTGCAGCGCGCCGAATCGGTGCTGACCCGCCTGGAAAACTGGCTGCCGCCCCTGCCGGCAGCACCCGACTGGGAAACCGCCATTGCCTGGCGCTGGCGACGCGGGCCGCACGGTGGGGAGTTGAAGCCGGTCTCCCGGCCGCATGCGATCCGCCTCGACGACCTTGACTGCGTCGACGAGCAAAAATCCAAGGTACTGGCCAACACCCGCCAGTTTGTCGCCGGCAAACCGGCCAACAACGTGCTGCTGACCGGTGCGCGGGGGGCGGGCAAATCTTCGCTAGTCAAGGCGGTGCTGAACGAATTCGCCGGGGCTGGCTTGCGTCTGATCGAGGTCGACAAGGCCGATCTGGTCGATCTGCCCGAGATTGTCGAGCGCGTGCAGGGGCGGCCCGAACGCTTTCTGCTATTCTGCGACGATCTTTCCTTCGAGGCCGGCGAGACCGCCTACAAGGCGCTCAAGTCGGTGCTGGACGGCTCGGTTGCGGCGGCCCCGGAGAACGTGCTGGTGTATGCCACCTCCAACCGTCGTCACCTGATGCCCGAGTACTTTTCGGAAAATCTCGAAAGCCACCGCGTCGGCGACGAAATCCACCCCGGCGAGGCGACCGAGGAGAAGATTTCCCTTTCCGAGCGCTTTGGTCTGTGGGTGTCGTTCTACCCCTTCGATCAGGACGACTACCTGGCCATCGTCGCCCACTGGATGCGTACTTTTGGCGCGAGCGAAGCGCAGGTCGCGGCGCACGAGCGCGAGGCGCTGAACTGGGCGTTGGGGCGGGGATCGCGCAGCGGACGGGTCGCCTGGCAATACGCCAAGGACTGGGCGGCGCAGCAGCCCGAAAGCGCGCGCCCATGACGGTCGCCTTTCTCGATGTGGCTGCCGCGGTGCTGGTGCGCGACGACGGCCGCGAATACCTGCTCGCACAGCGCCCGCCGGGCAAGGTGTATGCCGGCTACTGGGAGTTTCCCGGCGGCAAGGTCGAACCTGGCGAAAGCGTGCGCGCCGCGCTGGATCGCGAACTGAACGAAGAGCTAGGTATCGAGGTGCAGGCGGCGACGCCCTGGCTCACCCGTCGGCACGTTTACCCGCACGCCACGGTGCGCCTGCACTTCTGGCGGGTGACAGCATGGGCGGGCGAACTGCGCGCGCTTGAACACAGCGAGATTCGTTGGGTGAAGCCTGACGGCGCCGCCAAGGTGGCGCCGATGTTGCCCGCCAACGCACCCATTTTGAAGGCGCTCGCGCTGCCCGCGATCATGGGCATTACCGATATTGCCGGACACGGCGAGGATGCCGAGTTGAGCCGGCTGGAAACCGCGCTCGCCGCCGGGCGGCGCCTCTTTCAGCTGCGCGACAAGACACTGCCGGCCGAAGAGCGCCTGTGGCTGGGGCAGACGCTCCAGGCGCTGATCGGCGCCAGCGGCGCCATTCTGATGGTCAATGATAGCGAGGAACTGGCGCGCGCCTTGCGGGCCGGGGTACATCTTTCGAGCGCCAGCCTGATGCGTTGCGTGGCGCGGCCGTCCGGCTTCCGCTGGGTGGGCGCCTCCTGTCACGACGCGGCCGAACTGGCGCGGGCGGTGGAACTGGGGCTGGATTACGCGCTGCTCGGGCCGGTTTTGCCGACGGCCTCGCATCCGGGTGCGACCACGCTGGGCTGGGAGGGCTTCGCGCGTTGTGTTGCGGGTTGCGAGATTCCGGTGTTGGCGCTTGGCGGCCTGCGGCCGGAGATGCTGGAAACCGCCCGTCAGGCGGGCGCGCACGGCATCGCGCTGATGCGGAACTGGTGAATCAGGCCGGGCGGGGCGGCTCGAGGTCGGTGCCGGGATCTGGCGTTTCCTGCACGGGTACGCGATAGCTCTCGTCGGCCCAGGCACCGAGGTCGATCAGGCGGCAACGCTCGGAACAGAAGGGGCGAAACGGGTTTTCCGGCGAGTAGAGCGATTCACCGCTGCATTGCGGGCAGCGGACGGTGCGAGAAGTCATGAGTGTGGCGGCGGCAACGAAGGGCGCTCATCATGCCATGGGCCGGAGGAGGTGTCATCGTAAGCGAGAGGAACGGTATGGCAACGCATGAGATGGGTGCAGAGTCGGTCGAGGTGGTGGTGATCGGCAACGTCGGCATCGACACCAATGTCTATTTTTACGACGGCGAGCCGGATTTCGAACGCGAGTCGAACTTTACCGAGAACCTCGACTACATTGGTCAGGCCGGCGGTTATGCCAGTCTCGGCTATGCCCGGTTGGGGCGACGCACCGCCTTTATCGGCCACGTCGGCGACGATGCGTCCGGCGCGCACATCCGCTCGACGCTGACCGAGGCCGGCATCGATCTGCGCGGGCTGGCGATCGACCCGACCGGCACTGCCCGCAGCATCAACCTGATGTACGGCGACGGTCGCCGCAAGAATTTCTACGACGGCAAGGGGCATATGACCCTGAGTCCTGACCTCGATCTCTGCGCAGCGCTCTTTCGCGGCGCGCGGCTCGCCCATTTCAACCTGCCCAACTGGGGCCGCAAACTGCTGCCGCTGGCGCGAGCCGCCGGGGTGACCATCGCCTGCGACCTGCAAGACGTCGTCAGTCTGTGCGACGGCTATCGCGACGATTTCATCGACCACGCCGATATCGTCTTCTTTTCCGCCGCCAACAGCGGCGACCCGGTCCCGTTGCTGCGAGAATTGATGGCGAATGGCCGCTGCCGTGTGGCGGTGGCAGGCATGGGCGCGGAAGGATGTGCCGTGGCCACTGCCGAGGGCATCCGGCGCTTTGCCGCAGTGTCGGGGCCGACACCTGTGATCGACACCAACGGCGCCGGCGACGCGCTGGCAGTGGGCTTTCTGGAGGCGTTCGTGCTGCGCGGCGAGCCGCTTGAAACGGCGATCCGCTGCGGCCAGGTTGCCGCGCGTCACACCTGCGGCCTGCGTGCCAATTCGTGCGATCTGATTACCGCCGAAATCATGGCACGCGCATTGCTGGGGCGGGATTGAACGCGCAAACGAACGGCTTTGGTATGATGCACGCTCATCGAGTCACCGATCGCGCCGGGAAATGACCTATTACGATCAGCTGGGCGTCTCTCCAGACGCCGATCTTCACGAGATTCGGGATGCCTACCAGAGCCTCTGTCAGCGCCTGGCGACGGATGCCGACCGCCTGGGTACCGCCGAATGCGATCGGCGGCTGAAACAGGTATTGCTTGCCTTTGAGGTACTCTCCAACCCGATTCGCCGCCGCGACTACGACCAGTCGCTCGTCGGAATGGGCACCGCTCACGTCGGCGATGCGCCGTTGCGGGTGGCGGTGGCGCTCGATGCCTCCCGCAGGAGCCCGATCCGCATCCTGCTGACGGTAATCGCTACCGTGCTGGTCGTCGGCCTAGTGATCCAGGTCGGTGTCATGTTCGCCGCGTATCGTAGCGCCCGGGCCCTCGCGGGTCAGGATATTCCGGCGGCCCAGGCGGACAAGGTGTATTTGCAGGAGTTCTATCAAACCTACGGCATACGCGCCGCCAGCCGGGGCGAGGCAGAGCTGCTGCTGGCCGACATGAAGCGCAAGGAAGAGGCCGAGCGCGAGGCACGCAAGAAAGAGCAGGAGCAGGCCGATCAGGATCGCGCGCTCCGTCGCTTCGAGGAAGACTCGCGGCGCGTCGGCAATGAAGTGTCGGCCAATCTGCGCCAAGCCGAACGTGAGGCGGAATGGCGGAAGAAGGAAGAAAGTCGCCGTAAGGAGGAGGCCGAGCGCAACAAGGGCGCGGTTGAGATGGAACGCATCAATCGGGCGCTTGACCGCATTCGCAGCTCCAGCGGCAGCAACGACGGCGAGTGATCGTAGGAGCGGGGAAACTGCCATGTTGAAGCGTCTGCGCCTGGTGCTGATCGCCGCGCTGCTGGCCGGGGGCGCCGTCTGGCTGTTCAGCGGATCGAGTTATCAGGCGCGTCAGTTTGTCGGACGTTGGGAATCCTCGCGCACGCATACCCCTATCCACATCGAAGCCAACGGCGAATGGGAAATTCGCGGCAGCGACGGCAAGGCGCTGCAATACGGCCTCTGGCGCCTGGAAGGCGACCGCCTGATCTGGACGATCAAACAAGGGCAGCGGGTCAGCGACGACGTCAATCGCGTGCTATCGCTCACCAGCCACGAGTTTCGCCTGCGCGAGCAGAATGGCGACACTACGGTGTTTACCCGCGTGGATTGAACTCGCTGAAGCTTAGAGATTACAGAAGGTCAATTCAAAATCGACATCGGCATCGCAGCCGCGCGATTTGATTTCACTGGTGGGTGGCACCGTGAAGCGAATGTTCAACGCATATTTGTTGGCGCTGATTTCAGGAATGGCGCGTTCGTCTAAGAGAAGCGACAAACGGACCATTTGCGCGGTGCTGCCGCCCAGGTTGAGCTGGAACTGGCCGTTGCCGGCAGTGTAGGACTTGGGGTTGCCGCTGGCCCGCAGTAGGCGCAGCACGATGGTCAGCGCATCGCGCAGTGGCAGCAGGGGGCGCGTCCACTTTTCCAGACCCTCACGCCGGCGATCCGGGCCGCGATGGAGCCACCAGTGGTAAGACGGCAGGTCGAATTCGCAGACACCGCCGGGAATTGCAGCACGGCTCTTGATGCCCATCAGCCAGTCGTTTTCGCGCAGGTATTGCCCGATCTTGCCGTGCATGGCAAGCAGCGCCGCAGAAGCCTGTTCGATCTCGTAGAGGGCGCCTGACAGCGCTTCTTCGGAAATTTCGGGATTGTTGCGGTAGGTCAGCAGGGTCTGGCGCTGGCGCTCCAGTTCCTGGATCAGGTCCATTTTCAGGTCGGCGCGTCCGGCGACTTCGAGGATTTCAAACAGCGTGACCAGCGCGACATGGTGCTCTTGCGTCCCGTCCAGCGCGGCAAAATGCTGGGTCTTGTCGAACAGATCCTCCAGGCGCAGCAGGGTGCGGATGCGTTCGTTGAACGGGTATTCGTAAGTGATCACGCCGGGAGTGTCGCCGAGAGGCTAAAAATGCGTTGATTTTGAGCCATTTGCGAGCAAATCTCAACAGTTGGCTTGAGCTTTTTTCGCGGCAGCGCGCTGCAAATAGTCGGCATGCAGCTCTTTCACCGATTCGCGCAGTGCCGCCAGCGAAGTCTCGTTGACGATGATGTCGTCTGCCGCCGCCAGACGGTGAGTGCGGTCGATCTGCGCGGCCACTATGGCGGCTGCCTCCTGCTCGGTCAACCCGCTGCGCGCGACGACTCGCGCGATCTGCACCGATTCCGGGCAATCGACCACCAGCACGCGGTCGCAACGCTGGCGCCAATCGCCGGATTCAATCAGCAACGGCACCGCGGCGATGACATAGGGCGCTGTCGCGGTGGCCGTGGCGCGGGCGGCGACCTGTCGGATCATGGGGTGAAGAATGGCCTCCAGGCGCTGCCGCGCCGTGCCGTCTGCAAAGACCAGACGGCGCATGGCGGCGCGGTCGAGCGCGCCTTCCGGGGTAACGAACGCGGCGCCGAAATGCTCGCGCAGAGCGGGCATCGCCTCGCCGCCGGGGGCGGTCAGGGCATGTGCAATCTGGTCGGTATCGACCAGGGCCGCGCCCTGGTCGACAAAGAGGTCGGCAACCGTGCTCTTGCCGCTGCCAATGCCGCCCGTCAGTCCGACGACGTAAGCGCTCACTTGCAGATCCGCGTGTCCAGCTTCAGTCCGGCGGCTGCGTCGACCACTGTCTGTTGGCGAGTGGCCGGTCCCCGCGCCTCGACGGTATAGTTGCTGTCCGGACCGCTGCGGACAGCAGTTCGGGCGCTCTTGACACCCTTTTCTTTCAGGTTAGCGAGGCGTTTCTGGGCGCCACTTTCCGACGAAAAAACCCCGAGCGAAATCGCCCAGCGATTCGGACCACTGTCGCTGACGATCAGAAAATCGTCAATGCCGAGCTTCTTCAGTTCGGCTGTCTTCTTCTCTGCCTCGGATTTGCTCGGCAGCGGTGGAATGAAAACCCACCAGGACTTGATGTCTTTGTCGACGGCGTGACGGTTGATCTTGAAATCCTCAAACTTCTCTGCCAGCCAACTGGCCAGTTTGTCGGCGTCCGCACCGCTCAGATCGCTCCAGATGAGGCAGGTCTGAACAGGTGGCGCCGGGGGAGTCGAAGCGGCTGCGGGTGCGGCCTTTTCATCGGCCTTGTCGGCCGTCTTGTCGGTGCCCGGCGCTTCGCCGCGCCCAGCGACCGCGAGCTGGTCGGCATTCACCTGTTTCTGTATGCGCCCGGCGTCGGGGTTGTCCGGGTGGCCGAAATAGCCCTGGGCAAAGGCAAAAAACAAAACGTTCGCCAGTACCAGCAAGAATACGAGCGCTTTCATCGGGGGGTCGCTCCATAAGGGGGCCGCTCGAGCGCGTCTGCCAGCTTTACGGCATCTCCAGGGTTTCCGCACCGGGCGGGGCGGCCTCGCGGGCGGGTAGGCAACGCGGTCATTCGAGTATTCCGACAGGAGGGTTGGGAACAGTGAAGTTACCGCAAATCCGGGGAATGACCAAGGCGTGGCGGGCAGAATGGAACGCGAGGTCTATCGCGCATAACCCGTGGCGAGCGCGCGTGCCCAGTCGGGTCTGCTCCGGGCCATGGCCAGCCGACTCATGCTCCCATGGTCATAAGGCACGGAAACGAGGTTTGTTATCCAGGCTCCTTCCGGATTCTCGACAAGGGCATATCGGGCATCGGGCGACCCGGTTTCGGCACGATGAAGATAAGGGAGATCGTCCTCGTAGGCGGGCAGCCCGACAGAACCGGGGTTGATCACCCATTGACCGCGAGCCGTCCGGATGGCGCGTGGCAGATGGCTGTGTCCGCAAGCGATCAAGCTAGATTCGACGCCATTCAGACGTTGCTCGAGTTCGCCCGCCGTCACGGCGCGCAGGCCGGAGGGATAAACGGTTTCCAGCAGGTAGTCGAGGTCGCTGTCGGGGGTGCCATGGCAGAACAGGATGCCGGGCAGGTTGGAGCACGTTGGGCGTAGCGACGCGACCCAAGCCAGATCCTCGTCGCCAAGCTGTGATCTGGCAAAAGCATCGGAAAGCCCCATCTCGCCCGTTGCCGGTGCCAGCAATTGCCGTTCGTGATTGCCGGCGAGATGAATCCAGTTCTGCATGCGCAGGAATTGCGCGGTTTCGCGCGGCATCAGCGGGCCGGACAGGCTGTCGCCAAGATTGACGACCACGTCGGCGCCCCGCCGGCGAATATCCTGGACGACGGCTTCCAGCGCGGGCAGGTTGCCGTGGATGTCGGAAACGAGGGCGATGCGCATCGGAATCTCCCGCTAGCTGTCCGCAACCAGAGTGGTTGCCCTTCGCCGAGCTCAGCCGTTGTTGTTATTGTTGTTGTTATTATTGTTATTGTTGTTGTTCGAACTCTTCTGCTCTTTCTTCGGCGTGCCGGCGGCGGCTGCGCCAGGCAGGGTCAGCACCAGGCCGCCCAGACCGAGCATGACCAGTTTGCCACCGGCCGACCAGGCGTCCGGGTCGATGATGGAAAGCTTCTTGCCGTCGCACCAGATCGTGCACGGCTGGCTGATCCCGGGCAGGGCAAAACTGTGGGCGGCGCGGCCACCGCTATAGCAGAAGACGTTGCCCCGACTGTAGACCAGGTGGTCGTCCGGGCGTGCGCCGTCGCGCACCAGCCAATGCACCAGTTTTTCTTCGAGCTCGACGCGTGCCAGGCCGTCGTCCAAGCGTAGCGAATTGAGAAAGCACTCGACGGTGTAGGCGGCTTTTTCGAGCACGTCCGGTTTCATGCGTCCGCTCCCGGCAGGTAGTGAAATTCAAGGTTCTGAAACGGCAGGTTGATCGCCTGGATATGGTAGAAGGCGTTGGCTTTCTGCTTCTGGTAATGATAATCGCGTAAATATTGCGTGGTGAAGAAAAGGTTGTTCGCCACCCCGCGCCGGTAGTGCGAGCGGTGCAGCGCCAGCAGGCCGCCGAGGTCGGCGCTCGCGAAGTCCGGCCCGAGCCGGCTGTCTTCCAGGCAGTTGCGAAAGATCTGATAGGTGAAGACATGTTCCTGCTTGGAGCGTCGCTCGTCGCCATACACCACGGCGGTATCGCGCAGCAGTTGCACGTACAGGGTGTTGCGGATGGGCTCTTCGCAAGCCGCCTCGAACAGGGCGCGCCGGACATGGATTCGAACCGGGTCGCTCGGGCCGAGCGTGACAATGAGGCGCTCGTACTTGAGCAGTTGCGAGGTGAGCGGCAGGGTGTCGTCGCCGATTTCAAGCACGAAGGCATCATCGCGATAAAGCGCCTGCAAGTGCGGATCGGCGGCGATGAGCGCGGAGAGGGCGTTGCGTGTATCGGCCAGTTCCGGCGTCAGTACGGGAACGGGGTCGGCGGGCACCGGCGCGGCCAGCGCCAGAGCAGGGTGCATGGCGAGGGCGTAGGCACGGGCCTCACCGGCGCGCTCGGCCGGGGGTGTGGCGGGAAAGGTGTGCGGTTGGTCGGCGTAAATCGCCTTTTGCAATTCGCAGGTATAGGAGCGCCCGCTCCGCTGCTGATGCTTCACCACCGGGCAGCCGGTGTGGCAGAGCGCGAGATGCTCGCAGGTGCGGCAGGTGGTATCGAAACCGTGGGCCTGGTGAATGCCGGCGATGCGGCGGGCGCCGTTGGCGAGGATGGTCGGGATGTCGTCCTCGAATACGTTGCCGTAACGAAATTCGGGGATGCCCTGGCCGCGCACGCAGGACCACACCGTGCCGTCGCTTTGCAACAGGTAGAAGCGCTCGCCGCAGTTGAAGGCGTGGGTGCAGTAGCTGGGTTTGAATTCGTCGAACCAGTTGCGCAGAAAACCCTCTTCCAGCTCGGTGCCGGCAAACGCGGTCTTGAGCGCTTGGTAGAGCGCCCATTGCTGTTCAGGCGTGGCGGGCGTCAGCGCAGCCTCGCCAACCCGTGCGCGGTTGAGTTCCGAGGCGAAGGCGAACATCAGGTTGAGATTCGTCATGTCAAACCCGAGTTCGCGGTGGATGAAGCGGATGTCGTCGATCAGCGCAGGAATGTCGGCCAGGTGCTCGGAACACAATGTGGCCGAAATCTTTCTGGCGTGCGGGTAGCGGGCCAGCAGGGCGATGTTTTCGCGGGTTTCCGCCAGCCAGTTGCGTCCCCCCAGCGTTGTCCGGTACTCGCCGTGCAGCTTGAGTGGCAGGTCGATGCTGGCGCTGATCGAGACCTTGTGGCGGTCGAACAGATCGAGCAGGGGTGCGAACCGGAAAAGATTGGTCTTGATGTGCGGGGCCGATTTCTTGAAACCCAGCGCGGTCAGTTCGTCGAAATGCTTCAGATAATGGCCCCGAATGGTCGTGAACAGCGCGTCCAGCACCTCCTCGGGCAGGGTGGTGACCTCGCCGCCGTGCAGCGAGACATTGAAGGCCAGTACGTCGGCCGCGTCCAGCGCGGCGAGGGTATGGCGCAAGGTCTCGACTGCCCGCGCGGCGTCGGTTTTCAGCGTGGCCTCGGTCGTTTTCGTGCCGAGATAGCAGTAGCGGCAGCCCAGGTTGCACGCCAGGGTGGGCACATAGAGCAGGTGGATGGCGCGGCGGGTCACGGGAGCGCGCGCACCGTACCGTGGATTTCGGCGTTGGGCGCCGTAGCACGCACTTTTTCGACGATCTTGCCGCTCACCTTGACGAACTTGGCCGCGCGATTAGCGGCCACCTTGTGCGGCTTGCGCGCCTTGGTGGGAAATTTGTCGCGTTCCAGCACCAGGCGTTGTCCGCCATGCGTCTGGAGGCAAAGTTGGCCGCTGCTTTCGAGATAATCGACGCGGCTGACCTGGGCGTAGTAAATCAGCGTATTGCCGCACAGCACATAGCGCGGCCCCACGCGCACCACCTTTTCTCGGGCGAAAAAGAGCACCAGCGCGACCAGGGTGAGTACGATGCCGAGCGGCAGCGCGATGTAGAAGCTGATCGGCGCGGCCAGGGCCGTGACGCCAGCCGCGACAAGGCGGGCACGTCCGATGGCGCCGGGATCGTTGTGCCGGTATTTGAAACTGGATAGCGTTGGAGGAGGGGGTTGCATGGGTGCCTCGCCAATTCGCGGTGGACCGGAGGCATAGCAGACACCGTTTCCATGCCGCACGTCAAGGTGTCCGACGGGTTCTCCATGTCATACTCTGGCCGGAATGATTCTGAAGGGAGTATGTTTCATGCGTCGGTCATTGCTGGTGGCTTGTATTGCAACCCTGGTTTCGTTGTCCGCACATGCGGAGATTACCCTCTGTCGCGGGCATACCGAAGCATCGCACGGTACAGGCGATCCTGTCGAACAACGGCGGGTGATCGAGGGCGAAATCGAGAATTTTCAACGCCTGTCGGAAGAGGTGCTGAGTCTGCGCGCCCAGGCCATCCGCACCTATCTTGAATTGCGCGAGCGGCTGGACAATGGCGGCCATCTGACCGGCGCCGATTTGCATACGCTGAACGCGGGAGCCGTGAAACTGCTTGCGCAGAGCGAAGCATTGATGCAGGCCGCCGAGGCGCACGAATGCTGGGCGGAGCCGGACCGGGAATATCCGGCGATTGAATCGGGGCGACGCGCCGGCGTGACGATCTCGCTCGCCGCAGCGCTGTTGCTTTATGACAATTATCTGATGGCGGTAGCGCCTTTTCGCAACGATCATGTCATGCGGCAGCATTTCAATCGCAAGGACCGAGGCTTCGAGCTGCATGCGGGCACACTTAACCGCATGGCGGCCAATTTCGTTTCACCCAGCCACAGGCAAAGGGTCCGTCACGCGATCCAGTGGTATGAACAGCATCGAGGTGAGCCAGTCAGCTTTGAGGGGGAACCATATTTGCGTCGCCTGATTGAACAAAGCCCTTCGCTCGCCATGATAGGCAAGGTGGCTCCGCTACGGGATTTCGCCAACCGCCTCGATTTTCTCAGTGCGTTCGGTGTGGACGCGCTGTTTTCGCTGAAAAGCGAGGGAACACACTTGTCGAGCCTGCTTTTTGGTAACGCGGTGGGCTTGGTGGAGACCCGGCGGGGCAAGCTTGACCAACGCCCGGAAATCTCGGAGCGGGTGGGGGCACGCTTGCGGGCGGGCGATATTTTGCTGGAAAAGACGCCCTTTCGATTGACCGACACGTTCATTCCTGGTCATTGGGGGCATGCCGCGGTGTGGGTCGGAAACGAAAAAGAGCTTCGCGAGTTGGGCATTTGGTCGCACCCAGTGGTGCGGCCATACCAAGCCAGCATCCAGACTGGACGGGGTGTGGTCGAGGCCCTCCGTTCCGGTGTCGAGATGAATAATCTGGCACATTTCCTGAACATCGACGACCTTGGCGTCCTCCGGGACGAGCAAATGAGCGACGCCGCGCGGGCATCCGTGATCCTCGAGGCCTTGCGTCAGGTGGGCAAGCCGTACGATTTCAACTTCGATACGCAAACCACACATCGGGTGTTCTGTTCCAAGCTGGTCTATCTGGCGTATGGTGACATGCAGTGGCCGACCTCGAAGATGATGGGCAGGATCACGGTGAGCCCCGACAACATTGCAGCCCGTGCTTTGGGCGATGGACCCTTATCGGTGGTGCTGCTCTACCACGATGGCACTGAAATTGGTGCGCGCCGCAAGGAGGTCATGGAAACGTTGATGAAAGCGCCAGCGCAAGCAAGGAGCTGACGGCATCCGCGGCGGGCTGGGGCGATCAGCGGGTTATTCCTGCCAAACGCTCGTAGGGTGCAGCGGCTCCACGGGATGACCGCAATGCAAGCCGCCTGCCGACGCCAGTACAGCCATCGTATTAAGGTGAATCCGCCGCGGCGTCGGCCGAAACCGGAATCCGCGTGGTCGCCGCAATCAGCGCGCCGAGCGCAAGAATGGCAGCGGTGGCCGTGAGGCCGGCGCCATACCCGGCGGTCAGTTGCCGTAGCCAGCCCATCAGGTAGGGGCCGACGAAACCGCCGACATTACCCAGCGAATTCATCAGTGCAATGCCCGCCGCCGCCGCGGCGCCGGAGAGGAACGAGGTGGTGAGGGCCCAGAAGGGTCCGATTACCGACCAGACGCCGATGGCGGCGAGCGAAAAGGCGAACAGCGCCAGGGTGGGGTGCGTCGCCTGCGCAGCCATCAGGCAGCCGGCGCTGGCTAGCAGCATGGCGCCGGTGACATGCCAACGACGCTCGTGACGCCGATCCGAATGCCAGCCGATCGCCACCATGCCGATGGCGGCGGCGCAGAAGGGGATGGCATTGAGCCAGCCGATGGTGATGTCGTTGGCGCCGGTGAGTGCGCGCAGCATCTGCGGTAGCCACAGCGCGACACCGTACATGCCGATGACCATGCACAAATACACCGTGCCGAACAGCCAGACCGGCGCACTGGTCATGGCCTCGCGCAAAGTGTGCCGCGATGCGCCGGCACGCGACGCAGCTTCGGTCCGCAGCGTGCCGATGAGCCATTCGCGCTCAGCCAACGTGAGCCAACGCGCGTCGGCCGGGCGGTCGGGCAACCACCACAGCACCGCCACGCCGAGTGCCACGGCGGGCAAGCCTTCGAGCACGAACAGCCAGTGCCAGCCGCGCCAGCCACCGAGACCGTCGAGCGAGAGGATAAAGCCCGAGAGCGGGCTGCCGATCAGTCCCGCCAAAGCGGTCGCGGTGGCGAAGAGGGCGACGATGCGGGCTCGCTGTTTGAGCGGAAACCAGTCAGTCAGGTAGAGCACGACGCCGGGAAAGAAACCGGCTTCGGCGACGCCGAGCAGAAAGCGCAATACATAGAAACTCCATTCGCCCTGCACCAGCACCATCGCGGTCGAGATCAGGCCCCAGGTGATCATGATGCGGGCGATCCACAGACGTGCGCCAACGCGCTGCAATATCAGGTTACTGGGAATCTCGAACAGAACATAGCCGAGAAAGAAGGCACCCGCCCCGGTGCCATAGGCAACGGCGGAAAAGTGCAGATCCTGGTTCATCTGCAAGGCGGCGAAGCTGACGTTGATGCGGTCGAGATAGGCGGCGATGTAGGCCAGGCCCAGAAAAGGGATCAGCCGCCAGGCGATACGGCGGAGAATGGCGGGTTCGGAAGCGGCGGAGGACATGGCGGAAAGAGGTGGATTCGGCATGGCCGCGAGTTTAGGTTCGTCGGCGGTTTTCGTATAGTCCGGGCACGCCGGAAACACCGTCGTTGGCCGGCGCTGTTGCATTTGTGAAAGACCCGTTCAGCGGCGACCGAGCATCCGGTTGGCGGCCAGCACGCCGCGATAATGGGCCTCCTCGAAAAGGGAGAAACCGGAGAGGTCGGCATGCGCCAGGGTGATGCGCGGGCTCTGAAAATCGGCCAATAGCTGTCTATCGGTGCTCCAAATCCGGCCGGGTAGCGGGCGCCGCATCGCATGGCCGTGGCGGAAGACGTCCAGGCGGGTGGTCAGGCGGCGCAACTCGGGCCAGGGCGCGGCGAGGTCACGGAATATCTGCTCGGCCCAGACCTTGCGTGGGGTTTCCAGCAATTTCTGGCGCCATTCCGCCGGTGGTCGGTCGGAGAGTGCGCGGTAATAGGTGAACACGGTGCCGCTCAAGCGGCGACGGATCAGCTGGTGGGTCGCTACGACCACCCCCAGTCCCGCGCTATCATAGAGCACGTTGTCCCAGGCCAGCGGCGCGCCGCGCCGTTCGTCGGGAAAATCCGCCAGGTGCAGGTTGGCGACCAGCCAGGGCGCGTAATCGCCGGCCAGCGCGGCTGCCTTCAGATCTTTCGGCATTTGCGGCCAGGCGCGCGGCAGTACGAACACCGGCGCTGCCCAGATCAGGCGCTCGGCGATCAGGCGAGTGGTGGTTCCCTTTGCTGCCTGCCAGCAGTCGATTTCGACGCGCTGTTTTCCTTCTTCGATGCGGAACACTGCGCTGCCGGTGTGCAGGCGCTCGCCGACGCGACGGGCGAGGGCGCGCATCAGCCAGCCGTTGCCGTCCGGCGCGGTGAGAATTGCGTCGGGCGCAGCATTGGCCGCTTCGCCGCTGCGGCAGGCGAAGTAATGCAACCCGGCCCAGGCGGATGTCTGGTGGTACTCGGTGCCGAAGTCGTCGCGGCAGGCATAATTGGCCAGCCAGTGCAGCGAGGGCGCCGAAAAGCCGTTTTCCAGCAACCAGCGGCGAAAGTCGATGCCATCCAGCGCACGCCATTCGGGATCGCGACTGGAAAACTCCATCGGCAGTGCGAACAGCCGTCGCCCGTCTTTGCCGCGCGCATGCTTCAGTTCCTCCATGCGGGCCTGAAAGCGCTTGTGTTGGGCGCGTTCGTCGGCGCTGCTGCCGAGCGAGGGGAGCAGGCCTTCCTGCCAGAGACCGTCCTTGAAGACGCGCTCCTGCGGCGTGGCGCAGAGGCGGGTTTCGTCGTACTCGGGTTTTACCTGGGCGGGGTCGCCGCGCAGTGCGCCCAGTTCGGAGAGCAGTTCGCGCACATGTACCGCTTCGGGAGGTGGTAGCGGCAGATAGTGTGCACCCCACGGAAAGGCGACCAGCGGACCGACGCCACCGCGCGTATTGCCGCCCGCCTCGCTTTCCAGTTCGAGCACGCGGTAGTCGCCGAAACCGGCGCGATCGAGCTGCCAGGCCGCCGAGAGGCCAGCGATGCCGCCGCCGACAATGGCGATGCCGGTGCGTGCGGTGGTTTGCGGTGGCGGAAAACCGCCGTCGCGGAGACGATGGCCCAAGGCCAGATCCATGCCAAGCAAGTCGCCGGGCGGCATCGGTGCATTGTCCGGCAGGCAGCCGCCCAGTGGAGCGGTCATGGCGGCGGCGCCGAGCGCCGTCACGAATTCGCGGCGGCTAACCAAGCTGGCGCAGCGACAGCGAAACCGAGAGATGCGCGCCCAGCCAGCCGAGCAGGGCGCCAAAGAGCGCCACGGCAACGAGATCGAGCGCGTGCGGTCCGGCGAGCGCATATTGGGCGCCATAGAGCGAGGCCAGCTCGCCGATGGGCGGCGCCAGCCAGCGCAGCGCCAGCACGATGCCGCCGCCCGCCAGCAGGCCGCCCGCCGCGCCCTGCAAGGCGCCGAAATACTGGAAAGGTCGGCGGATGAAGGCGTCGGTCGCGCCGATCAGACGCGCCACCTCGATTTCGGCGGCGTTGGCCAGAACCTGAAGACGAATGGTGTTGAAAGTGACCGCCAGCAGACCGGCGCAGAAGACAGCGGCCAGCAGCGCGACCACCATGCGGCCGAGGCGGACAAAAGCATCGAAGCGCTTGACCCAGGCCGAGTCGAGCTGAACATGGGCGACCTTCGGCCATTGCGAGAAGGTTTGCCGCAGCGCTTCCAGCGCCTCGGGGCTACGCTCGCCCGGCTCGACGATAAAGGCGTCCGGCAGGGGATTTTTCGGCAGGCTGGCGACGATTTCGGCCATGCCTTCGCTGTCCTGCAAGCGTTTCAGCGCCTCTTCGCGCGGCACGAAGCGCCAGGCGCCCGGCACGGCCTGCTTCAGCCGCGACTCGATCTCGGCGCTGTCCTTGCGGCTGGCGTCATCGGCCATGAAAAGGCTGATCTGCTGGTTGCCGGAAGCGTGTCCGGCCAGCGATTTGAGGTTGTCGAGCAACACATAGCCGGCCAGCGGTAGCGCCATTGCCAGGGCGATGACCAGCAGCGAAAGCAGGGTGTTCAAGGGGGAAGCGAGCAGGCGGCGCACAGCACGGACGAGCGCGGCGCGGTGCTGGGAAAACCAAGCGTTCATGACGAATGGTGGGGAGTGGGCACCGCGTAATGGTACTGCACTTGTGCTCGTCAAGACCGCTTTTGGTGCGTCGAATGCTTGCCGCTCAGACCAGCTGACCATGATCGAGTTGCAGCAGACGGGGCTGGTAGCGCTCCACCCATTGGGTATCGTGCGTCGAAAGCACCACGGTGACACCCACCCGGTTGAAATCGCGGAAGATGTCGAGAATCGCCTCCGCCGAATTGGCGTCCAGGTGGCCTGTCGGCTCGTCGACGAGCAGAATGCTGGGGCGATTGACCACCGCGCGGGCAATGGCCAGTCGTTGCTGTTCGCCGCCCGAGAGTGCGATGGGGGGCGCCTTTTCGCGTCCGAGCAGGCCGACCTTGTCAAGCGCCGCCAGCGCCCGCTTTTTGGCCTCGCGGGCGCCGAAGCCGGTGATCTGCAACGGCAGCAGCACGTTTTCGAGCACGCTGCGGTCGAAAAGCAGCTTGTGATCCTGAAAAACCAGCCCGAAATGGCGGCGCAGATAGGGCAGGGCCGAATCGCGCAGGGCGGCGACGTTCTGGCCGTTGACGACCAGGCTGCCCGAGGTCGGCCGCTCGATGGCGGCGATCAGCTTGACCAGCGTGGTCTTGCCGGCGCCCGAGTGGCCGGTGACAAAGACCATGTCGCCCGCCGCGATTTCGAAACTGACCCCCCGCAGCGCCTCGAAACCGCCTGGATAGCGTTTGGTCAGGTTCGAGCCCTGGATCATTCGAACAGCGCCTCGACAAAATCGCGCGCCACGAAGGGGCGCAGATCGTCGATGCCCTCGCCGACGCCGATAAAACGGATCGGCTTCGGGCACTGGCGAGCGATAGCGGCCACGACGCCGCCCTTGGCGGTACCGTCGAGCTTGGTTAGCACCAGGCCGGTCACGTTGATCGCCTTGTCGAACGCCCTGACCTGTTGCAGTGCGTTTTGGCCGATATTGGCGTCGAGCACCAGCAGGGTCTCGTGCGGGCCGGTGGCCTCTGCTTTCTGGATGACGCGGCGCACCTTGGCGATTTCTTCCATCAGGTGCAACTGGGTCGGCAACCGGCCGGCTGTGTCGGCCAGCACGACGTCGATACCGCGCGCCTTGGCGGCGGCGATGGCGTCGAAGCAGACGGCGGCCGGATCGCCGCCTTCCTGCGCGATGACCGTGACGTTGTTGCGTTCACCCCAAGTCTGCAATTGCTCTCGGGCGGCGGCGCGAAAGGTGTCGCCCGCGGCGAGCAGCACCGATTTGCCCTGGTTCTGGAAATAGCGCGCCAGCTTGCCGATCGAGGTGGTCTTGCCGGCGCCGTTGACCCCGGCGATCATGACGACGAAGGGTTTGTGTCCGGCCAGATCGAGCGGCTGTTCGAGCGGTTGCAGCAGTTCGAGCAGACACTCGGCAAGCGCCATCTCGATGGCCTCGGGTGTCTCGAGCTTGTCTTTCTTTGCCCGTGCCTGCAAGGCTGTTAGCAGGTGCTGGGTGGCTTCGATGCCGATATCGCTGGTCAGCAGCAGGGTTTCCAGGTCTTCCAGCAACTCGTCGTCGACCTTGCCACGGGCGAAGACGGCTTTGAGCTTGCCACCAAGCTGCGCGCGTGTGCGCGACAGTCCGGCGAACAGGCGCTGGCGCCAGGAAAGTTCGACGGATTCGGCGAGGGCGGGCGCGGCGGGCGTTTCGCCCTTCTTTTTCAGAAAGCTGAACATGCGGGCATCGGCTTGGCGTGGCGGGTGTGCGAGGTCTCGGTGACAGCGCGGCCTCTTCTGATTAAGATGCCGCAGGAATCTCCTCATTCTAACAGAACACCTCTTTTCCCCCATGTTGAAGCGACTGCTCTTCCCGATTGCCCTGGCCCTCTCGACGCAAGTGCTGGCCAACCCCTTTGAAGCCACGCTGGGCAATGGTCTGCGGGTGATCGTCAAGGAGGATAACCGGGCGCCGACTGTCGTTCATATGGTCTGGTACCGGGTGGGCAGTGTCGACGAAGTCGACGGCCGCTCAGGTCTGGCGCACATGCTCGAACACATGATGTTCAAGGGCACGCCGGGTGTGGGGCCGGGCCAGTTCAACCAGCGCGTGGCTGCGGCGGGCGGGCGCGACAACGCCTTCACCAACCGCGATTACACCGCCTATTTTCAGCAGGTGCCGAAAGAGCAGCTGGCCGAGATGATGCAGCTCGAGGCCGACCGCATGCGCCATCTCAGCGTCGATCCGAAAGAATTCGCGCCGGAATTGAAGGTGGTGATGGAAGAGCGCCGTCTACGCACCGACGACGATCCGCAGGCAAAACTCTTCGAGCAGATGAACGCCGTGGCCTGGCAAACGCATCCCTACCGGCGGCCGGTCATCGGCTGGATGGACGATCTGGAAAACATGACCGCGGCCGATGCCAAGGCCTGGTACGACCAGTGGTATGTGCCGAACAACGCCTATCTGGTGGTGGTCGGCGATGTCGAGCACGACGCGGTCTTCAGGTTGGCGGAAAAGCACTACGGCCCGCTGGCGCGGCGCGAATTGCCGGCGCGGCGCGATATCGTCGAGCCGCAGCAACAGGGCGTTCGCCGCCTGGTTGTCAAGGCGCCGGCCGAGTTGCCCTTGCTGGCGATGGGGTACAAAGCGCCGGTATTGCGCGATGTCGAGCGCGACCACGACCCCTACGCCCTGGAAATGCTCGGCGCCATTCTCGATGGCTACGACGCTGCCCGGTTCGGTAAACGGCTGGTCCGCGAGCAGCAGGTCGCGGTGCAGGCCAGCGCCGGGTATGAGGCGACCGGGCGGGGGCCGGGGATGTTCCACCTGATCGGCAGCCCCGCGCCGGGCAAGAGCGTCGCCGACCTCGAAAACGCTTTCCGGGCCGAAATCGCCCGCGTCGTGACCGAGGGGGTCTCCGAGACGGAGATGACGCGGGCGCGTGCCCAGATTCTCGCTTCGCAGATATACAAACTCGATTCGATGTTCGGGCAGGCCATGGAAATCGGCAGCATCGAGGCGGCCGGTCTTTCCTGGCGCGATACCGACAGGATCGTCGCCCGCGTTCAGCGTGTGACGGCTGTCGATGTGCAGGCAGTGGCGAAAAAGATTTTCCGCGACGACACGCTGACCGTCGGCGTGCTGGAGCCGCAGCCGCTGGACAACCCGCTGCGCCGTCCATCGGCCCCAACCCGTCATTGAGGATGTCGCCATGCAACGCCTGCTGATCGTCCTGCTGGCCTGTTGTCTGACCGTGACGGCGCGCGCCGGCGTCGACATCCAGCACTGGAAGACGACCAATGGAATGCGCGTCCATTTCGTTGCCAGTCCGGCGCTGCCGATTCTCGATGTTCAGATCGATTTCGCGGCCGGTTCGATGTTCGATCCCCCCGGAAAATCGGGTGTCGCGGCGCTGACACGCGGGGTACTCGACCTGGGGGCCGGCGAACTGGATGAAAATGCGCTCGCCGATCGCCTCGCCGACCTGGGCGCCGTGCTGGCCGGCGGCGCCGATACCGACCGCGCCAGTCTCAGCCTGCGCACCCTGTCCACGCCCGACAAACGCGGACCGGCGCTCGACCTGCTGAAGAAGATTCTCGCCTCACCGCGCTTTGACGCCGCGATCTTTACCCGCGAACGCGCCCGCACTCTCGCCGAATTGAAAGAAGCGATGACCCGGCCCGATGCGCTGGCTGCGCGCGCCTTCTGGTCTGCGCTGTATCCCGATCATCCCTATGGGCAGCAAGCAACGCCGGACAGTCTGGCGGCGATCACGCTGGCGGACGTGAAAGCCTTTCACGTCCGCCACTACGGCGCTGGTGGCGCCACCCTGACTCTGGTCGGTCCGCTTGGCCGAGACGAGGCCGTCGAATTGGCCGAACGGCTGGCGGCCAGTCTGCCCGCCACAGTGCCCCCGGTGTTACCGGCACAGCCGCAGCAGGGAAGCCGGACCTTGCTGTCGCTCAGGCATCCGGCCGCACAGGCCCATCTTCACCTCGGTTTGCCGGCGGTCGAGCGAGGGCATCCGGACTATTTTCCGTTGCTGGTCGGCAACTACACGCTGGGTGGCGGCGGTTTTGTCTCCCGTCTGATGCAGGAAATCCGCGAGAAACGCGGTTTTGCCTATGACGTTTACAGCCATCTTTCGCCGCTGCGGCAGGCCGGGCCCTTCCAGATCAGCCTCCAGACTCAGCGCACCCAGGCGTTTGAAGCGCTGAAGGTGGTGCGCTCGGTACTCGACGGCTTTCTGCGCGAAGGACCGAGCGAGGCGGAACTGGTTGCGGCCAAGGCGCATCTGGTCGGTGCCTTTCCGCTGCGGCTGGACAGCAACCAGAAACTGCTTGAGCAAGCGGCGACGATCAATTTTTACGGGCTGCCGCCGGATTATCTCGAGACCTACCGGCAACAGTTGACTGCGGTGACGGCAGATCAGGTCAAACAGGCGTTTGTCCGGCGCATCCGGCCAGAGGCGCTGGTGACGGTGATGGTGGCGGCGGAATGATGCGACCCTCGCGCCGGGAGTGTCCGATCCGATGAACAGCGTCCGCATCATTGGCGGCGAGTGGCGCCGGCGTGTGCTGCGCTTTCCCGACAGCGAAGGCTTGCGGCCTACGCCAGACCGCGTCCGCGAAACCCTGTTCAATTGGCTGGGGCAGGATCTGAGCGGCCAGACTTGCCTCGATCTGTTTGCCGGCAGCGGCGCGTTGGGTTTTGAAGCCGCCTCGCGGGGTGCGGAACGGGTGGTGCTGGTCGAAAAATCCGCGCGGGTTGCCGCGTCGCTTCACGACCACGCTCAATTGCTCGGCGCGGGGCCGCGCGTGGAGATCGTGCGGGGGGATGGAGTACAATACGCTGCCTCGTGCGTGCGGCAATTTGACGTCATCTTCATCGATCCGCCCTATCAGCGCGGATGGATTGCCCGCGTGGCGCCGTTGCTCGGCCGGTTGCTGAAGCCCGACGCCGCGTTGTACGTCGAGGCGGAAACGGAACTGGAGAACCTCGGCCCCGATCTGCGCGACTGGCAAACGGTCAGGCGCGGCAAGGCCGGCGAGGTGCATTTTCATCTGCTGCGAAAACAGGAAATGGTCTGATGCTGCACAATCGTTTGGCAATGTATCCGGGCACCTTCGACCCCATGACGCGGGGCCACGAAGACCTGGTGCGCCGAGCTGCTCGGTTGTTCGAGACAGTGATCGTCGGCATCGCCGAGAGCGCGCCTAAGCGCCCCATCTTTTCGCTGGACGAGCGCATCGAAATCGCGCAGGAAGTGCTGGGCGACATCCCCAACGTCGAGATTCGCGGCTTCAATACGTTGCTGATGAAGTTCGTGCACGAATGCGGTGCGCGCGTGATCGTGCGCGGCCTGCGGGCCATCTCCGATTTTGAATACGAATTCCAGATGGCCGGCATGAACCGCAGCCTCTACCCCGATGTCGAAACCGTGTTCCTCACGCCGGGCGAGCAATACATGTTCGTGTCGGCAACGATGGTGCGCGAAATCGCCCGGATGGGTGGCGATGTCGGCAAGTTTGTCCACCCCGGCGTCGCACGACGCCTGGCCTCCAAAACCTCCGCTAACTGAAAACAGAGAAGGAAACACCATGGCCCTGATGATTACCGACGAGTGCATCAACTGCGATGTCTGCGAACCCGAGTGCCCGAACGAGGCGATTTCGCAAGGCGACGAAACCTATGTGATCGACTCCAACAAATGCACCGAATGTGTGGGTCACTACGACGAGCCGCAATGCGTGCAGGTCTGCCCAGTCGATTGTATCCCCAAGAACCCGGACGTGGTCGAGAGCAAGGAACAACTGCTGATCAAGTACCAGCGACTGACCGGCAAGGCCGCCTGAAGCGGGTCATCGCCGGCAGAAAGATCTCGCCGCCGGCGGGATTTTTTTCGCGTTTGCGGGCCTGGGTAGCGACTATCCTGTAGACGAGGAGGCGCGCATGACCTTGTTTTCCACGCCCAATCTAGGTATGCGCTGGTGCTCGCGGGTTTTCTCCGAGCAGCCGCTGTGCTTGCCACAGCCACTGCCGACACCGGCTGCGTTGAGAGTGGATAGCGTCACGCTGGCGGGCTTGCGACCGCGACACCTCATTGGGACCATGGATGGCGAGGCTGCCGCGCAACGCCTGTCGCGGGTGGATGTACGTCTGCTGGTTGCCGAACTGGATGGCGAAGTCGTGGGCAGTGCCTGGCTGGAAACCGCTCTGGCGGAAATTGGCGACCTTGATCACCAGGAAAGGCTGCCCACTGGCACGGCCTGGCTTTCAGGACTCGAAATTGTCGCCGCCAGTCGCCGGCGCGGTGCGGCCCGGGCGCTGCTCACGCATGCCGGTAACCTCGCCAGCGAATTCGGCAAGACCCGGCTGGTCGCCGCTTGCGCCCCGGAGCACGGTGCGGCGGAAGATTTGCTCATCGGCGCGGGTTTTCAGCCTTATCGAAAAGTCGATTATCGGCGCATCGGTCGCTTGCGTTTCTATCGCGCTGAAAATTTCAGCGATGGCGAGCGGCTTTCCTGGCTAAGCCTGGGCGATTGTTCGCTGGCGGTGTTCTAGTCTTTGCTCACCCAGCGTGTGGCGGCGTCGTCATCGGTGGATTTCGCCTCGACCCAACGTGCGCCGCCGGGCGTTTCTTCCCTTTTCCAGAACGGAGCGCGGGTCTTCAGCCAATCCATCACGAACTCGCAGGCCGCGAAGGCTTCGCCGCGATGGGCGCCGGCCACCGCGACAAAGACGATCTGGTCGCCCGGCGCCAGACGACCGACGCGATGGATCACCCGGATGTCGCTGACCGGCCAGCGCGAGCGGGCTTCGGCGACGATGTCGGCAAGCGCCTGCTCGGCCATGCCAGGATAGTGTTCCAGCGTCATTCCGGCCACGCCGCAACCGTCGTTGAGATCGCGCACCAGACCGACAAAGCTCGCCAGTGCGCCGATCTCGAAGCGGCCGCGTCGCATCTCGGCCAGTTCGTGACCGACGTCGAAATCCGCTGTCTGTACCCGGATGGACATCTCAACCCCCGGTCACGGGCGGAAAAAAAGCGATTTCGTCGCCGTCGGCGAGCGGCTCGTCGAAGCCCGTCATCCGTTGGTTGCGGGCGCAGCGCAGCGCCTGCGCCTCGGTCAGCGCTGCCCGGCCGCCGGAGTTGGCCAGCCAATTGCGCAAAGCGCCAGTCGTGGCGACTGTGGCGGGCAACTCGACCGTTTCGCCTCCCACACCAAGGGCTTCCTTGAGGCTGGCAAAGTAGAGAACGGAAATTCGCATGGTCACTCCGGTCAAAAGGATAGTCTTTCAGACAA
Source organism: Betaproteobacteria bacterium UBA1934 (assembly GCA_002337055.1). GTDB lineage: Bacteria > Pseudomonadota > Gammaproteobacteria > Burkholderiales > Rhodocyclaceae > UBA1934. The sequence goes on from DDFG01000005.1 coordinate 813,120, forward strand.
TCAATGCAATGGCTTTGATCTGGATCGAAACCGGCTGCCCGGGGGCGAGGTTCAGCCGGTTGGCCGAAAGCGCGGTCAGGCGCGAGACGATGGCTGTGCCGCCAACATCCAGTTGCACCAGCATCGTGGCTGGATGCGTGTCCGGTCCGAGGGCCCGGACCGTGGCGGGGAGCACGTTGAGGAAACTGGTCTCACCCGCTTCACCCAAAGCGATGCTGACATCGCGGGCGAGAATACGCACCCGCGCGCGTTGTCCCGGGGCCACGCCATGATCGCGGACCCAGAGGTGGCCGCCGGCGAATTCGACACGCGCCAGGTGCCAGGCGGCGTCCCGTTCCGTCACCACCGCCTCGAACACGACGCCGGCATCTTCGCCGAGCCTGATCGGCAAATCGATCCGTGCCAGAATGTCGCTCAACGGGCCGGCGGCCAGCACCTTGCCGGCATTCAGCACGACCAAGGTATCGGCCAGCCGGGCCACTTCGTCCGGCGCGTGGCTGACATAGACCATGGGGATGTCGAGTTCGGCGCGCAAGCGTTCGAGAAAAGGCAAAATTTCCAGCTTGCGGGCGAGGTCGAGCGCCGCCAGGGGTTCGTCGAGCAGAAGCAGGCGTGGTGCGGTGGCCAGCGCGCGAGCGATGGCGACACGCTGGCGTTCTCCACCGGAAAGGTGCGTGGTCTGGCGAGCGAGAAACGGTTCGATGCCAAGCAATGCGATGGCCTGTTCCAGCGTCGCCGCCGCTCCGCCGCTCCGCTTCAGTCCGTAGCGAAGGTTGCCCAGTACGTCGAGATGCGGGAAGAGGCTGGCTTCCTGGAACACCATGCCGAGAGGCCGGCGATGCGCTGGCCGCCAGGTGATATCGTCCTGCCAGACTTCGTCGCCGACGGTCAGTCGTCCGCCGGGGACGCGTTCGAGACCGGCCAGGCAGCGAAGCAGCGTCGTTTTGCCCGAGCCGGACGGGCCAAACAAGGCGGTGACGCCCCGTGCGGGCAGGGTGAGATCAACCTCGAGCGCGAAGCCGGGGCGTTTGATGCTAAAGCAAGCCGCCAGTCCGCTCATGCCGTTGCCTTTGGGCGCGGTTGCCAGGAATAGACCGCGAGCAGTACGGCGAACGAGAAGATCAGCAGTACCGCCGCCAGACCGTGTGCCGAGGCGTAGTCGAGCGCCTCGACATGGTCGTATATCTGCACGGAGGCCGTGCGGGTGACGCCCGGCAGGTTGCCGCCGATCATCAGTACGACGCCGAATTCACCAACCGTGTGGGCAAAGGTGAGGATGCCTGCGGTCAGCAGGCCCGGTCGCGCCAGCGGCAAGGCCACGGTGAAGAATGCGTCAAGCGGCGAGGCACGCAGCGTGGCGGCCGCCTCCAGCATCCGTTCACCGATGCCTTCAAAGGCGCTTTGCAGCGGCTGTACCATGAACGGCAGCGAATACAGCACGGAGGCGACAACCAGTCCGCCAAAGCTGAACGGCAGCAGCGGCACCCCCAGCCAGGCACACAGTCGGCCGACCGGACCATTCGGCCCCATCGCCAGCAGCAGGTAGAAGCCGAGCACTGAGGGCGGCAATACCAGCGGCAGGGCCACCACGGCGCCGAGCGGGCCTTTCCAGCGCGACGGCGTGCGAGCCAGCCACCAGGCGAGCGGCGTGCCCAGTACGAACAGGATCAGCGTGACCACGGCAGCCAGACGCAGGGTCAGCCAGAGGGATTGCCAGTCATCCGGCGTCAAGGTCATGAGAGATCACCGGGAAAAGTCGGTCGGCCGTGCGACAGCGAGGCGGAGGAGAGAGCGGTCATGGCGCGAAAGAGGGCAGATTGCCGACATTGTGGCGAAGCCCGCCCAATATTTCTACCGGATATTGCGCGAATACCCACGCCGCCTTCGCCCAAGGCGTGCCCGCCGTTCGTCCGCAGCGCGTGTAGAATGCGTGCATTGGAATCTTTCGGCGCCTGCCCGCGTGGCATTGGCGCGATGTCCACACCATGAACGATACCCGCATCGAACTCGCTCTGCTGGCGACCGTCAGCGAAGACGAAGGCTGTCGGAAAATCACCTGCGCCGAGGCCCAGGATCTGGCCGAATCGCTCGGCGTGCCACCGCGCCAGGTGGCTTTTGCCTGCAAGCGGCTCGGTATCGCCCTGATCGGCTGCCGCCTGCTGTGCGCTGACGACGACAAGGCCTGTGCATAGCGCACTCCAGCCGAGTGGGCCAATCACCTGCTCAGCAGCGATTCTGGCAGGCGGCCAAAGTCGCCGGATGGGCCGCGACAAGAGTCTGTTGACAATTGACGGTGAGCCGATGATCGTGCGCATTGCAGCGCAATTGCGACCGCTTTTTGCCGAAGTGATGATCGGTGCCAACGATCCCGCGCGTTATGGTTTTCTTGGCCTGCGGGTCGTTCCCGACGACGTGCCGGGTCAGGGACCGCTGATGGGCATTGTCAGTTGCCTGAAAGCGGCCCAGTACGAGTGGCTGTTCGTGACTGGTTGCGACGTACCCGATCTCGACCCCGCTTTTGTCCGGTATTTGCTTGGCTTGGCCGTCGACACCGACATTGTCATGCCGAGGGATGCCGATGATCGCCCAGAACCGCTCTGTGCGCTGTACCGCCAAACCGCCTTGCCAGTGGCGGAAAGGCTGCTGGAGAGCGGTTGCCGGCGCATCGTGGATTTGTTGCCTGCGCTAAGGGTGGTCGCTCCGCGCCTGCCGGGTGGTTGGCTCAAGAACTTGAATACGCCCGACGAATTTGCCGCGTTTGCGGCTGGATTTCCGCGCGGGGACTGACGGTCACGCTGCCTGTTGCCAACTCAGCGATTCCGGTGACAGCAGCCGGCGAACTTCGCCAGCGACCTGTTCGAGGGCGTGAGTTTGTTGCAGCAACGCCTTTTCGACATTGGCCAGTTCGGCGATGCGATCCTCCAGCGTGTCGGTCGCCTGGTGGATGCGCTTGATGCTTTCCAGCCTGCGCTTCAGCTGAATCTGGTGCTCGCGGACCTGGGTTTCCATCGGCGCCATGATGGCGCGCAACCATACTTCGGCGTCGCGGTTGGCGTGTTCGAAGGCGCGGCGGACCTGGAGAGCGACTTCCTCGAAGAATTTCTGGGTGAGATTTTTCTTGGCGATGGTTGCCAGACTGCTCATCGTGTTCAGATGGGTGTCGCACCAACGCTCGAGACGATCAATCTCACGCTCGTAGCGGAGCAGCGAAAAGGGTGCCGGCGAGCCGAGCTTGAGGCCGTGTTCGACCGAGAAGCGTTTATAGACCGCATCCATCATGCTCAGGATTTCATGAATTTCAGCATTCGACTTGGCGACCGCGTCGCGGATGCACCGGAAGAAATTGACCATGGCATCCGACAGTGTTTTGGAGAAAGTGGCTTCCAGCATCGCGTCGCGTGTGGTCTGGGTGAGCTGACGTAGCGCGTCTACCCCGAGGTGGCTGAACAGGTTGTTGGTCAGTGTGGAAAAAACGCTGCGCACCGCGTAGTAGCGTTGCAGGCCGCTTTCAAATTCTTCCTTCTCGACCCTTACCTTGCCCATCATGTACTCGACAACGCCGGCGTTCTTGCCGCGCAATTCGTTCAATTCGCTGAGCTGTTCGCGCAGGCTGGCCACCCGCGCGTCGAGCAGACCGCGCACGCGCCGCAATTCGTCGTCAAACTCGCTTTCGGTGTTGTCGCGGACGATTTCCTGTTTGGCCGGAATCAACTCATTCGAGAGCGCGAATTCCAGTTCGGCCAGACGGCTTTTTTCGAGCAGTGCGCCGTCGCTGTTGATCTTGGCCACCAGGCCCTTTTGCGCCGATACCGGAAATATCTGGGTCGGCGGCAAATCGAGAATGCCAGCGCAGGAGGCAACCTGACGTTCGATTTCGGCCTCGATTTCTTCGGGCGTCTTGAGCTCATCCCACAATCCGTCGATCTTGTTCATCACCACCATGCGACCGCGTTTGCTGGCACCGCCGTCGCCGATATGGTCGCGCCAGACGGCAAGATCCGACTGGGTCACGCCGGTATCAGCGGCGAGGATGAACAACACCGCGTGGGCATTGGGAAGCAGCGATAGCGTCAGTTCGGGTTCGGTGCCGATGGCGTTGAGACCGGGGGTGTCGAGAATGACCAGTCCCTGCTTCAACAAGGGATGCGGAAAGTTGATGATGGCGTGGCGCCAGCGCGGGATTTCGACCTGACCATCCTCGCCGATGTGAAAGCCCGCGTCGTCGCCGTCATTGACCTGAAATCCCAAACGCGTGGCTGTTTCCGGGCTGACGCGCATGCTTTCGCTAACGTGGCGCAGGGCCAGTTGCATGGCGTCCGGCGAGTCGATGTCGAGCGGCACGATCTGCCATTGTTCGGGAAAGCGTTTGTACTCGCTAACGCTGGAATTGGCGGCGCGAGTCTGGATCGGGAGCAACTCGATACGCGGAGGGTGTTCGGGATCGTAGAGCAGTTCGGTCGGGCACATCGTGGTGCGGCCGGCAGAGGTCGGCAACATGCGGTCGCCATAATCGGCAAAGAAAATGGCGTTGATCAGTTCCGACTTGCCGCGCGAAAATTCGGCCACAAAGGCGACGTTCAGGCGATCTTCGCGCAGGCGCTCGAGCAGGTGGCCGACGCGCATCTCGCTCTGGGCATCGGCAAGTTCATTGTCGACCAGCCAGCCCTGAAAGCCGGCAATGCCTTCGGCAAGTTGTGTGCGCCAGGCGCTGTAAGCGGCGAATTGTTGAGCGAGCATCATGGCTGGCTCCGTCGGATGATTCAGGATGCGTGCAATTTAGCACAAGCGCCGCGCGGCGACATGACCATTGGATTGGCGATGAGCTAACGCTGACAGTCCGCGCAGTAAAACGTGGACCGACCCGCCTGGCGAATCTGCCGCACGGGCGTTCCGCAACGCGGGCAGGGCAGGCCGGTGCGACCATAAACGGCAACCGTGACCTGAAAATAGCCGCTGCCGCCATCGTGATGGACGTAATCGCGGATGCTGCTGCCGCCGGCTGCGATCGCTTCGTCCAGCGTGGCGCGGATCGCCGTCACCAGCCGTTCGCAGGCTTGCCGCCCGAGACGGCCGGCAGGGCGGGTCGGCGAGATGGCGGCGCGAAAAAGCGCCTCGGCGGCGTAGATGTTGCCGATGCCGACGACCACGTGGGCGTCCATCAGCAGCGTCTTAATCGGCGTGGCCCGCTGTCGCGTCACAGCGTACAGCCATGCTCCGGTGAACGCCGCCGACAGCGGTTCCACGCCGAGATCGGCCAAGCGGCGATGACGCTCGATGTCGGTCGCGCCAAACCAGTCGACCAGCCCGAAACGGCGTGGATCGGTCAGCCGGAGAATCTTTTCGCCCACTACGAGGTCAAAGTGATCATGCTTGCCCGGCGATTCGCTAGGCGCGGTGATGCGCAGCGAGCCTGACATGCCGAGATGGATGAGCAGCCAGCCGCGATCCGGCCCGGCGTCGCAGGCCAGCAGCAGGTATTTGCCACGCCGCAGAAGCTTGGTGATGTGGCGTCCTGCCAGTCGCTCGGAGAGATTTTCAGGCAGCGGTTCGCGCAGGCGTGGAAAACGCACCACCGCGCCGGTGATGGTGGCGCCCGTCAGGTGCGCTGCCAGGCCTTGCCGGCACACTTCGACTTCGGGGAGTTCGGGCATTGCTTGTCGGTCTCCTCAAACACACATAACATCACACTCATCTTGCCATTTTCAGACACCGCCATGCCCAAGAAGTTGTTATTCATGCTTGCCTGCGCCGCGCTTGCCGGCCATTCCGTTGCCGCCGAGCAGGTTGCCAGGCAATCGGCCGCCCGTTCGTCGGCGGTGGTCAAGGCCAAACCGGCCGTCCCGGAAGTGGCCGCTGAGGACGATACCTTGCCGCGCACGGTGTTCGAGGTGCTGCTGGGCGAAATGTCACTGCAAAGAGGCCAGATCGACACCGCCCTGGGCGCTTATGTCGACCTGGCTCGGCGCACGCGCGAACCTGCGGCACTGGCGCGGGCAACCGAAGTTGCCCTGTACTCACGGCAACTCGATCTGGCGCTCGATCTGGCGCGGCAGTGGGCGGCGGCTGATCCGCAGTCGTTCAAGGCGCAGCAGACTATCGTTACTGTGTTGTTGCATCAGAACAAGGTGGAGGAACTGGGCGACCAGATTGCGCTGATGCTCGAGCGCGACAAGCCCCGTCTCGCCGAGAATCTGGTGTACCTCAACCGGATGTTGGCGCGCTTGCCTGACCGTGTCGCAGCCAGTCGCGTGATCAACAAGGTGGTGCAGCCCTACAAGGGGCTTGCGGAGGCGCATTACGCCAACGGCACGGCGGCGTTGAGCGCTGGCGAGGGCGCGTTGGCGAGGCGTGAATCGGCGTTGGCGCTGGAATTACGCCCGGATTGGGAAATGGCGGCGCTGCTGCGGGCGCAAGTGCTGGCAAAGGAATCGCCGCAGGAAGCGCGCGAACTGCTGCAAGGTTTTGTCGACCGCTACCCCAAGGCCAGTGACGTTCGGCTGAATCTCGCCCGGCTACTGTTGGCCGAGCGCAAGTACGAGGCGGCACGCGACGAGTTCAGTCGGGTGCTGGCCGAATACCCCGCCAGCGCTGAAGCGCTGTATCCCGCCGCCATGCTGGCGCTTCAGCAGAACGACAAGGCCGCAGGCCGGTTGCTGCTGGAGAAGCTGCTCGACAGTCAGTTCGGCGACAAGAGCACGGTTCACTTCTTTCTCGGGCAAATCGACGAGGACGACAAGAATCCCGATACAGCCCTCGACCAGTACCGCAAGGTGGTGGCGGGCGAACAGTATCTCTCGGCGCGTTCGCGCATCGCGGCGATCCTGGTCAAACAGGGGAAACCCGACGAGGCGCTGGCCCAGTTGCGCGAAACCGTTGCCCGCACCCCGCAGGAAAAGACGCAGCTAGTGCTGGCCGAAGCCACCTTGTTGCGCGAAATCAAGCGCGTGGTCGAGGCCTTCGGCGTGCTCGAAGCCGCGCTCAAGCAACAGCCGGACAATCTCGACCTGCTCTACGACTCTGCCCTGATGGCGGAGCGCGTCGGCCGCAAGGAATTGCTGGAGAGCCGCTTGCAGCGCGTGATCGAGCTCAAGCCCGACCACGCGCATGCGCTCAACGCGCTGGGGTACACCTGGGCGGAGCAAAACCGTCGGCTTGACGAAGCGCTGAGCCTGATCCAGCGCGCGCTGACACTTCAACCTGGCGATGCCTTCATTCTCGACAGCCTGGGCTGGGTATACTTTCGCCAAGGCAAGCTGAACGATGCGCTGAACACGCTACAACAGGCTTTTCAGACCCGCGCAGATCCCGAAATAGCCGCTCACCTCGGCGAAGTGCTGTGGACGCTCGAACGGCGTGCTGAAGCGCGCAAGATCTGGAACGAGACCTTGGCGAGACATCCGGAATCGGAGGAACTCGCGGCCGTCCTGAAACGTTTTCCGAACGGCCAGCCTTGATTCGCGCCGGGTTGTTCGCCGCCCTGCTGGCGCTGGCGGGTTGCGCCGCTCTGCCGCCGCCTCCCGCCGCCACTGCGGCGACAGTGAGCGTCGAGGCGCCCTCCCGCTTTACGGTGGAAGCGCGTTTCGCCCTTAAGGTTGAAAAACCTGGCGAGGCGCCGCAGTACCTCAGCGGGCGGTTAAGCTGGGAGCACGCAGCGGACATAGACCGCCTGCTGCTTTCCAACCCGCTCGGGCAGGGTGTGGCGGAATTGGAGAGGCGCGCGGGTGCAGCCTCGCTGAAACTGGCTGACGGAACCGAGCGGCAGTCGACAACCATGTCGTCGCTGCTGGTCGAAGTGCTCGGTGTGTCGCTGCCGGTGGAGAAACTGCCGGCGTGGCTGCTGGCTCGGCCGGTCGATGGCGAAGCCACTCGCGACGCGCTTGGGCGCGTGCGCCAATGGCGCGGAGACGGGTGGCAGATCGACTATGACTACGACGCCGAAATGGCTGCGGCAAAACCCGCCAAGCTGGTCGTCAGACAGGGCGCGGAACTCGAACTGCGACTGCGCTGCGAGAGCTGGCGATGATCTGCGATTGGCATTCCGAGTGGCCAGCGCCGGCCAAGCTCAATCTCTTTCTGCATGTCGTCGGGCGACGCGCCGACGGCTATCACCTGCTGCAAACCGTGTTCCGTTTCATCGACCGGGGCGATAGCTTGCGCTTCACGCCCCGCACCGACAGCGAAATTCGTCTCTCGACGCCCTTGGTTGGCGTACCGGTGGACCGCGACTTGTGTTATCGCGCGGCGATGGCGCTGCACGCCGAAACCGGTTGCCGACAGGGCGTCGATATCGCGCTGACCAAGCGTCTGCCGATGGGCGGTGGGCTAGGAGGCGGCAGTTCGGATGCCGCCACGGTGCTGCTGGCTCTGAACCATCTCTGGCAAGCCGGTGTGCCCCGCCGGCGCCTGGCCGAGATCGGGTTGGCATTGGGGGCCGATGTGCCGGTATTCATCCGGGGGCAAAACGCATTTGCGGAAGGCGTCGGCGAGGTGCTGACGCCGGTGGTTCTGTCTTCTGCTTATTATCTTGTCGCCGAGCCGGACGTTGAGGTGCCAACGGCCGCGGTTTTCAGCGCCGCCGATCTTCGCCGCGACACACCACCGATCTCGCCCGAGGCTTGGCGCGAGGGGATGGGTGGCAACGATCTCGAAGCGGTGGCCTGCGCCCGTTTTCCTGCGGTGGCGACTGCATTGGCCAGTTTGCGGCGAGTGTCGCCGCATGCGCTGATGACCGGGTCGGGCGCATGCGTATTTTCCTCGTTTGGCAGTCGATGGGAGGCCGAAGCGGCTCGGGCCGCTTTGCCGATCAGCCTCCGTGCTTGGGTAGCGGCGGGTTTGCCGGCCCACCCGCTTGCCGAGTTACGTTGAGATTTCTTATCATGAGCGGCTGATCAAGGAGAACCGGACGTGCTCAAACTGATTCGCGAAAACCGCGGCTTTCTGCTCTTTATGCTGATGTTCGGCCTGTTCCGTACTGCTGTGGCGGACTGGAACCCGATTCCGAGCGGGTCCATGCACCCCAACCTGCTGGAAGGCGATGTCGTGCTGGTCAATCGCCTCGCCTATCAGCTCAAGGTGCCGCTGACCGACATCGTGGTCGGGCGCCTGGCCGACCCAGCACGGGGCGATATTGTTACCTTCGGCTCGCCGCAGGACGGCACCCGGCTCATCAAGCGCGTGGTGGCCGTGCCGGGTGATGTGGTCGAGATGCGGAACAAGGTGCTGTCCATCAATGGTGTGGTAGCGGACTACGAGCCGCTGGGGGTGGCCGACGAACGTCTGGACGAAAGCCATCATCTGCCGGCGATGCGTCTGCGTGAACAGGCGGCCGCCGATGCGCGTACGGTGCAGTGGTTGGCCGGCGTGCAGGGGCGCGATTCGTTCGGCCCGATTACCGTGCCACCAGATCGCTTTCTGATGCTGGGCGATAACCGTGACAATAGCGCTGACTCGCGTTTTATCGGGCTGGTGCCGCGAGAACTGCTGATCGGGCGGGCGGAACGGGTGCTGGTGTCGGCCGACATCACTGGCAACTGGATGCCGCGTTTCGATCGCTTCGGATTGGCACTGCGTTAGCGGGCGAGCCGAAAAAGTTACCCAAGGCACTGGATTTTATCGGCTCTTTTCTGTAATATTCGCGCCTCTCTCACGCACGTAACGCGCGGGAGATCTGCTGGGGAGTCGCCAAGTTGGTCAAGGCACCGGATTTTGATTCCGGCATTCGAAGGTTCGAATCCTTCTTCCCCAGCCATTCAAATTCATCGGGCAGGTCCTTGATGCACCTGCCTGAATCGCTTTTTCGACGACCCGTTGCCGAACAGGACCGCGCGATGGCCTACAACACCCTGATGATTTTCACCGGTAACGCCAATCCCAAGCTTGCTGCGGATGTGGCCAGGTATCTCCAGATCGATTTGGGGCGCGCCGATGTCGGCCGTTTCTCGGATGGCGAGGTGAACGTCGAACTTCAGGAACATGTGCGTGGCCGCGACGTTTTCGTGCTGCAATCGACCTGTGCGCCTTCAAATGACAACCTGATGGAACTGCTGGTCATGGTCGATGCGCTGAAGCGCGCGTCCGCCGGCCGGATTACTGCCGCCATTCCCTATTTCGGCTACGCCCGCCAGGACCGCCGCTCGCGCTCGATGCGTGTGCCCATCGCCGCGAAGCTGGTCGCCAACATGCTGGTGGCTGCCGGGGTTGATCGCGTGATGACGATGGATTTGCACGCGGAGCAGATTCAGGGCTTCTTCGACATTGCGGTGGACAACATCTACGGTCTGCCCATCATGCTTGCCGACGTGCAGCGCTACTACAACGAAAACGTCGTGGTGGTATCGCCCGATCATGGCGGTGTGGTGCGCGCCCGCTCGCTGGCCAAGCGTCTTGAGTGTGATCTGGCGATCATCGACAAGCGTCGCCCGAAAGCCAACGTGGCGGAAGTGATGAACATCATCGGCGATGTCTCCGGCCGAAACTGCATCATCATGGATGACATCGTGGATACTGCCGGCACGCTCGCCAAGGCTGCCTCCGCGCTCAAGCAGCACGGTGCGCAGAAGGTCATCGCCTACTGCACGCATCCGGTGCTTTCTGGCCCGGCGGTCGAGCGCGTGAATAATTCCGATATCGACGAACTGGTGGTTACCGACACCATTCCGTTGCGGGAAGATGCCAAACAGTGCAAGCGCATTCGCCAGTTGTCGGTGGCCGAGATTCTGGCCGAGACCATTCGCCGTATTAGCAACGAGGATTCCGTCTCGTCGCTGTTCATCGACTGATTTTTTAACCGCCTGCTCTGGTCGCGGAGCGGGCTTACTTTTGGAGTCATCATGCAATTTGAACTCAACGCGCAACAGCGCAACGAGCAGGGATCGGGTGCGAGCCGCCGCCTGCGTCGCGCTGGCAAGGTTCCAGGTATTCTCTACGGTGCCGAAACCGCCCCGCTGGCGATCGAGCTGGATCACAACGAACTGCTGCTTGCTTTGCGCAAGGAAGCGTTCCACTCCTCCGTCGTCAATCTCGTCATAGGCGGCAAGAAGCAGCCCGCCGTGCTGAAGGACACGCAAGTGCACGCCTACAAGCCGTTGGTGCTGCATGTCGATTTCCAGCGTGTCGACGCCACGCACGAAGTGCACATCAAGATACCCCTGCACTTCGTCAATGAAGACAAGGCCCCGGGTGTCAAGCTCTCCGGCGGCATGGTCAACCATATCCTGACTGAACTCGACATCCACTGTCTGGCGACCGATCTGCCCGAATTTATCGAGGTGGATGTTTCCAAGCTGAAGGCTGGCGAAAACCTGCACGTGTCGCAACTGCCGATGCCCAAGGGTGTCAAGCCGGTCATGCACGGTTCTGACGACCCGATCGTGGTTGGCATCGTCGGCAAGGGCGGTGGCGAAGAAGAAGCCGCCGAAGGCGCCGAAACCCCGGCCGCCTGAGCCCGGTTATCGGTTCAAGAGCCGCCCCGGTCGTGACCGCGGCGGCTCTTTGTTATCCCGTTCATGCCCAACGCACCCCGCCTGATCGTCGGTCTCGGCAATCCCGGTCCCGAATACGAAGCCACCCGGCATAACGCCGGTTTCTGGTTTGTCGACCAGTTGGCCGACAAACTTCGCGTCAGCCTGACGCCGCAGGGCAAGTTTTTTGGCCGGGCAGGGCGGGCAGGCGAGTGCTGGTTGCTCCAGCCGACTACCTTCATGAACCGCTCGGGTCAGGCGGTGGCCGCGCTCGCCAACTTTTACAAGATCGAGCCGGGCGAGATGCTGGTGGTTCACGACGATCTCGATCTTGCGCCCGGCACGATCCGCGTAAAACAGGGCGGTGGCAACGGCGGCCACAATGGGCTGAAAGATATTCAGGCCAGCTTGGGAACGGCGGACTTCTGGCGACTTCGGCTGGGGATAGGGCATCCGCGTGAATTGGGCTTGTCACAGCAAGTTGCTGATTTCGTGTTACATCCACCGCAAAAAGCAGAACTGCCGGAAATCGAGCGCGCCATCGCCCGTTGTCTTGCGGCCTGGCCGACCATGGCGTCGGGCGATTACGCCAGCGCCCAGCAGCAACTCCATCCCAAAGAGTAAGCGCCGCCTTAGTGGCGGTACTCGGGCGCCTTGTTGTAGAAGGTGAAGCAGTCTTTCAGGCGCGCGGTTTCCGAAGGTCCCAGGTCGACGAATTCTATACCGACCTGCGTGCGGCCCTGTACCTGGCGCTGCCAGGCCACGCGCCCGCGCACACGCATCGGCTGTTGTGCCGAGTAGCGTTCCAGATTGTCGACGGGTAGGAAGATTTCCAGGGTGAGTTCCTGGGATTCCGGCAATGCCGACGAGACCGAAAGCCGCATGCCCGAAAGGCTGAGATCCTTGCTCACCGCCTCGACCTTGGCATCGCTTTGTAACACCCGCACGCGCAGATTGTTGTCGGCACGTGGATGACGGCGTTTGCCTTGGTCGGCGACCGGTGTGTCGTCATGTTTGTCGAAGGTGAATCGAGCCATCAGGCCATTCAGTTCCTCGGTAATTTCAAACAGGTTATGGCCGATGGTGGCGGTAGTGTCGACCTTGATACCGCTTTCTGAAAGGGTGGCGAAAAGCTGATCCAGCGTGGATTTCAGCAGTTGCATTTGACCGATCTGTTGTCGGCTCGCGTCGGCAATATCGCGGTTGGCAACGGTGCTGTCGCTGATGCCGCGCGACAAGCGGTCGATGGCCTCAACGGTCTCGCTGGCGACCGTCTGGCTGTCGTTGACGCGCTGGACGACCACGTCCATGGCCGTTGCCGACTGATCAATCTTGTCGGAAAGGTGGTCGATGATGTTCGAGACCTCGACCGCCGAATGCGTGGTGCGTTCGGCCAGCTTTCTGACCTCGTCGGCGACCACCGCGAACCCGCGCCCCTGTTCGCCGGCGCGGGCTGCTTCGATGGCCGCGTTGAGCGCAAGCAGGTTGGTCTGCGCGGCAATTTCCTTGATCGTGTCGATAATATGGTGGATCTGTTTCGCCGATTCCGACAACTCGACGATTTCGCCCGAAGCACGGCCGACTTCGGCGACCGTCTGCTTCATCTCTTCCATGTTGCGACAGACCGTGGCGATGCCGTCCCGCGCCTGATTTTCCAGTTCGTGCGCGCGCTCATTGGCGGCCCGGGCGTGCTGCTCGACCGAAAGGGCATTTTCATTGAGGCTGACGGTCGCGGAATTGACCTCGCCAGAGCGGCTTTCCTCGTGTTTGCTGACATCGGCGATCTCGCGCGAAATGGCGGCAACCTGAAAGGCGGACTGACTCATGCGCTTACCGGTATTGTCGATTTTGCGCATGATCGTGTTCAGGGTGCCGAGCACCTCGTTGAAGCTGTGGGCCAGCAAGCCGACCTCGTCGCGCGCGTCCACTTGCACCGAACGGGTCAAGTCGCCCTGGGTGACGGCGCGCAACGCTCCGACCAGATCTTGCAGCGGCTTCATCAACAGGCTGGCCATCACCCAGATGATGATCAGGAGCAGGGCGACTTCCAGCCCGATTTCCCAGAACGATTCGAGGACATAGTCGCCGACCTTGGCTTCCAGCGCCGAGATGACCGACGGCGCGGCGCCCCCCTGTCGGGCGATCTCGACCATCTCGGAGAGCTTGCGCGCCGCTAGCAAGCGATCGCCCAGGGCGGTCATCAGGGTCACCGCCAGAAATCCCAACAGCAATTTCCAGCGAATGCTCAAGCCATAGAACCAGTTCAACATGCCCGCCTCCGTGACGTTCCGGCTGGCACTATCGCGGCTTGCGGGCGGGGCGTCAATAGCGCGGTTGGCCGATCCGGGTATGGACAGGTAAAATTCACCTTTTATAGCCTGCCGTTGCTCTGCCAAGGGCTTCAAGACGGCTCCCCAGCAAGGAATTCACATGTCTCTAAAGTGCGGTATCGTTGGTTTGCCCAACGTCGGCAAGTCCACCCTATTCAATGCGTTGACAAAAGCCGGAATCGAGGCGGCGAATTACCCGTTCTGCACCATCGAGCCCAATGTCGGCATCGTGGAAGTGCCAGATGCCCGTCTCGCCCTGCTTTCCGAGATCGTCAAGCCGCAGCGCATCCAGCCGGCCATCGTCGAGTTCGTCGATATCGCCGGCCTGGTGGCCGGCGCCTCGAAAGGAGAAGGCCTGGGGAACCAGTTTCTGGCCAATATCCGTGAAACCGACGCCATAGTGCATGTGGTTCGCTGTTTTGCCGACGACAACGTCGTGCACGTCTCGGGCAATGTCGATCCGCTGCGCGACATTGAAATCATCGATACCGAACTGGCGCTGGCCGACATGACGACAGTCGAAAAAGGGCTGGCTCGCTACAAAAAACCGGCCAATGCGGGTGACAAGGAAGCCAAGTTGCTGGTTGCCGTACTTGAGAAATGCGCGGCTCAACTCGACCAGGCCAAACCGGTGCGCGCCCTCGATTTGTCCAGGGAGGAATGGGGCAATCTCAAACCGTTCTGCCTGATAACCGCCAAGCCGGTGCTTTACGTTGCCAACGTGGCGGAAGACGGTTTCGAGAACAATCCTCACCTGGATACGGTCAAGGCGCACGCGGCGGCCACGAAGGCGGAGGTGGTGGCGGTCTGTGCGGCGATCGAGGCCGAACTGGGCGATCTCGACGATGACGAGAAAGCGGTGTTCCTGGCCGACCTCGGCCTTGACGAACCTGGGTTGAACCGACTGATTCGCGCCGGTTTCAAGCTGCTGGGCCTGCAAACCTATTTCACTGCCGGCGTGAAGGAAGTTCGCGCCTGGACCATCCACGTGGGTGACACGGCGCCCCAGGCGGCCGGCGTTATCCACACCGATTTCGAGCGTGGTTTTATCCGGGCACAGACTATCGCCTTTGTGGACTATGTTGCCTGCAAGGGCGAGGCGGGTGCCAAGGAGGCGGGCAAGATGCGTTCAGAAGGCAAGGAGTACGTCGTCAAGGATGGCGACGTGATGAATTTCCTGTTCAACGTCTAAACTACCTGTCCGGGTCTTCCGGTTGCGACTTTTTGCGGGGCTTTGGCGTCACGAGCTTGTGCACGAGATGGCGCAGCAACAGCCTGGGCGGCATGCGCATCCAGTGCGCACGCAGGAACAGAGCTGAACGCGCAAGCGGACTCCATGCGTCGTCGCAACCGGGATGAGGTGTCGTGAGCGCACGTGCCCAAAGCGCATCGATGATTCCAAGCAGACTCGCCGGTGGCGCGTGCTGGCGTTTGATGGCAGCAAATACATCATCGGGAACCGGGGTGCCCAGGCGGTTGCGCGTGTAATGCAAGCCGTAGAAAAGGGGCCGACCGAGTTGGAGCAAAACGGCGCGGACGGGCAGTTCAGCCCAAAATTCGGGTTGCTGGCCGAAATGGCGTAGCAGCAGGTCGAGATCCGAGAGGTCGCGGAGCCCGTGCGAAAATTCCTCGTTGCAGAACAAATGCGTCATGCTGTGCAGCACCATGTCGACCGGACATAGCGTGCGTAGGGTGGCGCTGCCTTGGATCGGCACGCTATTCGCGAGCAGATAGCGCGAATCGGGCCGCAGACGGGCGGTCAGCGGCAGGATGGCGTGGTGGACGTCAAGTACGGTTTGCCGGTGCATGTGCTGCATGGGCGGCAGTTCATGCATCCAAATCCGGTAATAGTGCTGATCGTATTCGTTGTTGTGCGTGCCCATCCAGCCTGCGAGCATTAGAGCGGATTCGGTAGCGGGCAAAGCTTCACGCGGGATGAGGATGTCGATGTCCGAAAAGTGCCGTCCCGATGCAGCCGGCAAGTCGGCGAGGAGGTACGCTGCGCCTTTCAGCAAGATCACCGGTATGTCCAGCGGTGCAAGGGCGCGCTCGATGTACGAGACTTCGCGGCGGATGCCAATGCGCTGGGCGTCCATCAGCACGCGCTCTGCATCCAGGTGACCTTGTACGCCCGCGGGAGGTGTGAGTGCAATTGAGGGGTCTGACGCCAGTGCTGCTATGCGCGCCAGCAGGTCGGCCTGTCTGGCCTGGCGAACGAGTTCGTCCCAGCCGGGTGCATCCAGCGTCTTTAAACTGGCGGGGTTGGCCAGTACAGCGGTGACGAGATCGGTCATGATGGTCACGCGCCGGTCTTTGCCAGGTTTCCGAACAATTCAATCGCTTCTTCAAGCCGACTGTATTGAAAACGGAAACAGGAGGTGTGGCTGACCAGGCGGGATAGCGCAATAAACCCGCTGCGGTCGTGCACACTGTAGTTGAAAGCATTCTCAGCCAACATCATCAAGCCTTCTGCTTTGGTTATTGGCGTCATCGTGGTCGGACTGCCCGCCTCAAAGCGAGGGAGTACAATCCAGGCAGGGTGTGCGCGACGGTCGCTGTCGCGCACACTGGTCGCCGGTGGGCGCATATGCGTGACCGTACCCTTGATCGTTTCATATACGGGTGGGTTGAGCACCGCGTCGGGTGAGAACTCTCGGATAACGTCTATGGAAGCGTTTTTCAGGCTGATGGGCCGGGGAACGGCCACCAGATTGCAAGTCGCTGGTTCGATGATCGCCAACTCGTCGGAAAGCAAACGCCAGCCGCGCTGCACGAGTCCGGCGCAGAGGGTACTCTTGCCCGACCCCGGTGGAGCGGGCAGGATAAGCGCGCGATCCTCAAGCGCGACGACTGCAGCGTGAATGATCAAGTATTGATGGCAGTGGCTGGAAATGCACCAGTTCAGCCCCCATTCGAGGAGCGGAAACGCTTGATCTGCGGGCAGTGGGTTGAAGAGCGAGAGTCCGTCGAATAGAAAATGCGCCTGGGGTCGCCACCAGCGTCGCAGCGAACTAGGCCGCCTGACCTCGACATGGAAGTCGCAGAACATGTCCTCGGGGAGTACGACATGATGAGCGTACTGACGGGCAATGCCCTCCGCGACCGCATTTTCACCAGAGAGAATATGCATGGCCAGCGGCCCCATCCGGAGGCGTAATCCGGAGGCGATCAGACGACTACGGAGTTCGACGGGGGAAAGGTCAGTGACAATCAAGCGGGGCCCGGTGCACAAGTGCGCGCCGCGCCAGTTCGTCCAAATGATGCTCGATCATCGCTCGGGCATCATCGCTTTCGACAGATTCGGGCTCGGCCACGCGAGACAGGATTTCGGTGACCGTCAGTGTGCCACAGGCATCGCGGAGTGCAAGCACAATGGCGGCACCGGCGTTGTCCAGCAAGCAGGTGTCGCCCGTGCCACAATGAAAAACCGCGATACAACTCTCGCCCCAGTCTGCAATTTCAAGCTGGGGCTCTCCGCGCCAGAGAGTGATGTTGTCAGGCAAACAAGCTGTCAAAGTACGCGATGACTTGAGCTGCGGGCCAGTTAATGCCTCGCGTGCTATTGACGTAGGGTTGCCCCATCGACGCCGCATTCCACATCGCCTTGATTTCGGCTTCTGTCAGAAAGTCAGGCGCAGCGCCGGTTTTCACGTTGAGCAGTGCGGCAATGACCTTGCGACGCAGCATGATGACATTTCCGCCTCCGGTATCGAGGGCGTCCATTAATGTCATCGTTGCTGGGCTAGCCAGTTGGCCGCCAGGGAAAACATCGTTGAACTTCGATGTGGGAGGCAAATTTTGCGGCCAGCTTTCCGGGTGGGTTTTCCAGTATCCAGGAGATAGACCGCATTCCAAAAGCACAGGGGCTCGACTCACGTTCATGGAGCCGAAAGCTGACGGGGATTTGCACACATGGGCCATCGCGGGACGACTGGCCAGCGCGGCGAGAACGACCGATGTACCAATTGCGCCGGCCTTGATGAGGCGACGTCGCGCGGGAATGCTCTCACTCGGGGGGGTGGAGGCTTTTTGTTCGGCCCGATGATCGAGATGTTCCATAAACTCGCTGCCTTTGCTATGGGTAAGTGGCTGTTCGCGTTTGAATACTATGCGATCTGAGCCTACAAATCCGTGAATTGTTTCACTAGCGGTGAATAATAGTTTTCCAGATTTCTGCAAGCAATTTTTAAGCCTGTTCCACAAGTTATTGACTTTATTGCATTGTTTGCTCGATCAGGCGACCTGTCAAGGTTAAAAACGCCCTGTCTGTAAAACTTCCCGACAGATTGTTTTGCGGCTATGCTCCATACCCGTCCGGATTCTGTTGCTGCCAGCGCCAAGCGTCGCGGCACATGTCGTCGAGTTCGCGTTGAGCATGCCAACCCAGTGTTGCGCGGGCGAAGGCGGGGTCGGCATAACAAGACGCCACGTCGCCCGTTCTGCGCGGGGCGATGCGGTAGGGAATCGGGCGACCCGAGGCACGCCCGAAGGCGGCAACGACATCGAGGACGCTGTATCCTCGCCCGGTACCGAGGTTAGCGGTCAGGATGCCCGGGGAGCGCGCCAGAATGTCGAGCGCGGCGAGATGTCCGGCCGCCAGATCGACAACATGGATGTAATCGCGGACGCCGGTACCGTCCGGTGTCGGATAGTCGTTGCCAAACACACTCAGTTCCGGTCGGCGCCCGACCGCGACCTGAGCGACATAAGGCATCAGATTGTTCGGGATGTCGCGTGGATCTTCACCGATCAACCCGCTGGGATGGGCGCCGACTGGGTTGAAGTAGCGCAGCAAGGCGATGCGCCAGGTCGGTTGGGCGCGAGCGAAGTCGCGCAGCATTTCCTCGATGTGCAGCTTGCTGCGGCCATAGGGATTGGTCGCGCTCAGCGGAAAATCCTCCCGGATCGGCACGCTCGCCGGGTCGCCGTATACCGTGGCGGAAGAACTGAATACGAGCTTCTCGACGCCAGCCTCGGCCATGGCTTCGAACAGGCGAAGGGAACCGGCGACGTTGTTGTCGTAGTAGCGCAATGGTTGTTCGACCGATTCGCCCACCGCTTTTAGGCCGGCGAAATGGATGACCGCATCGATGTCGTTCGACCCGAAGATCGCGCGCAACGCAGCCGCATCCCGAATATCGGCCTCGATCAGACGTGGGGTCTGCCCGGCGATGCGGGCAATGCGATCTAGCACGCGCGGCGAACTGTTGGAGAAATTGTCGACAATCAGCACCCGATACCCGGCTTCCAGCAACTGCACTGCGGTGTGCGAGCCAATATAGCCGGCGCCGCCGGTGACGAGAATGGTGCGGGAATTACTGGCGGCCATAGTGATCCTCGAAACGGACGATGTCATCCTCGCCCAGATAGCTGCCCGATTGAACCTCGATCATTTCGAGCGGAATCAGACCGGTGTTCTCAAGCCGGTGGCGGACACCGAGCGGGATATAGGTTGATTGATTCTCGCTGACGAGAAAGGTTTCATCGTCGCGGGTGACGCGAGCAGTGCCGCTGACGACCACCCAGTGTTCGGCGCGATGATGATGCATCTGTAGCGACAACGAGGCGCCGGGTTTGACCTGGATGCGTTTGACCTGGAAGCGTTCGCCGGCATCGACGCCGTCGTACCAGCCCCAGGGGCGATACACTTTGCGATGCCACTGGGTAAGCCCGCGTTCTTCCTGTTTCAACCGGTCGACGATCTTCTTCACATCCTGTGCGGCGTCATGGCCGACGACCAATACGGCATCCGGTGTTTCGACGACGATCAGGTCGCGCACACCCAGGCAGGTCACCAGCCGGCTTTCCGAAATGGCCAGCGTGTTGTGGGTGTTTTCAAGCATCACGTCGCCTCGCCAGGCATTACCTTCGCTGTCGCGAGGCAGGGCCTTCCACAGCGAGTCCCAGGCGCCGACATCTGACCAGCCGGCATCGAGCGGCACGACCACACCTTGCGGCAAATCGGTGCGTCCATCGGTCAGCTTCTCCATCACCGCGTAATCGATCGAGTCGGCGGGGCAGGCAGCGAAGGCCGCACGGTCGACGCGCAGAAAATCGCCATCCACTTGCTCCTCCGCAAAGGCGGTGCGACAAGCGGCAAGTATGTCGGGTCGGCACTTTTCGAGTGCAGTCAGCCAAGTTTGTGCCGTCATGACGAAGATGCCGCTGTTCCAGAGGTAGTTGCCGGCATCGAGATAGGCTTGAGCGCGTTCGAGGTCGGGCTTTTCAACGAAGCGTTGCAGCGCATGCGCGCTGGGTTCGGCAGACAGTGCCGGGCCCTGCTGAAGATAGCCGTAACCGGTTTCGGGGCAATCCGGCGCGATGCCGAAAGTCACCGCGCTGCCGTTTGTGGCGAGCTGTGCGGCAACCAGGAGTCGCGCGCGAAAGACGTCTGAACGGGCGATGACATGGTCGGCCGGCATGATGACCAGAATCCCTTCCGGTTCGTGCCGGGCAGACCACAATGCCGCCAGCGTCAGCGCGGGTGCGGTGTTGCGGCCGCAAGGCTCAAGAATCAGGTGGGCTCGGTGGCCAAGCACGCGGGCCTGTTCCGCCACCGCAAACCGATGTTCCTCGTTGCAGACAAACAAGGGGTCGGCAACCTCGGGAAGGCCATCCAGTCGGCGCAGGGTGGCCTGCAGCATCGATTCGTCGCCGATCAGCGGTAACAGTTGTTTGGGATACTTCTCTCGCGAGAGCGGCCAAAGCCGGCTTCCCGAGCCGCCGGAGAGAATGACGGGTAGCAGTCGCATGACGATTCCCATTGAGGATCATGCCGTGATTCTACCCCGCGCGGCACGCGAAAAACGCCGCGAATCGCTACCAGCGATGCCTGCTCTTGGTTAGACTGATTGCATTCGTGCGCGGTGGGCGCCATGATGATCGAATTCGGAAAAATAATTCGCGGATGATTTCTGGAATGAACGGAATACCGGTTGCCAACGACGCGTCCCGATGTGCGCGCACTGTCGAGGTGCTGCGTGCCAGCCGGTTGTTCGAGGCACTGGAACCTGCTCTGCTGGAGGCCTTGGCGGGTAGTTTGGAGATCGTGACAATCAGCGGCGGTAGCGCCATCTTCCGCGAAAGCGAAGGGGCGGACAGCATGCTGATCGTTCTTAGCGGTCGCCTGCGCGTTTCGCGCCGGAACGCGGAAGGCAGCTTGCTGCTTTACAACGAAATTACGGCAGGCGAATGCGTCGGCGAAACTGGCATGATTCTTCGTCAGGCCCGCACCGCCGATGTCACCGCGCTGCGCGACTCGACATTGGGATTTCTCGGCCGCTCAGCCTATGAGTCGCTGCTGGCGCGCTTTCCGGTGGCCATTAACCGGGTGTTTTCGCAGGCGATCTACAATCAGCTTCGCCATCAGCCGCAGCACTTGCGGCGACCGCGCGCCGAGTCCTTCGTACTGGTGCCGTTGAGTCCGGAGGTTGATATCGAGGGGGTAGCAGAAGACCTGCGCGACAGCTTTGCACGCCGTGGTCGAGTACACGTCCTTCGGTTGAGCGAGTCCGATCGTCATGGCGATCGTCAGGTGGCCATTGATCAGCTTGAGACGCTTGAAACGGCGCATGATTTCCTGCTCATGCTGGCTGACCCGCGAGAGCCGGAGGCGTTTCGCCAGGCCTTCCGGCAAGCGGATCAACTGGTGTTTGTCGCCGCCGCGACACAGCCGACCGGACGCATGCCGATTGAAGACAGGTTGGCGGGCGAACCAGGTTTTATCCTGAAACGTCAGCATTTGGTCGTGGTCCATGACGTTGACGAGAGTGTGCCCTGTTCCACCCGATTCTGGAAAGACGGGCGCTCGGTCGAGCGTGTCTATCCTGTGCGGTTTGGCAATGCCGACGATTACGACCGTCTCGTCCGTTTTCTGACCGGATCTGCCGTCGGTCTGGTGCTGGGAGGTGGCGGCGCGCGCGGGTTTGCGCATCTCGGGGTGTTGCGCGCCTTTGAGGAAGCGGGCGTGCCGGTGGATCTGATCGGCGGCAACTCCATGGGCGCCCTGATCGGCGCCCAATACGCGCTGGGCGCCAGTCTGGACGATATCTGCCGGCAGACCCTCTGGTTTGCACAGGGCGGCGAACATCCGACCCTTCCCGTGGTCTCGCTGCTCTCCGGCAAACGTCTGGCGCGCGATCTTGAAAAACTCTTCGGCGAGGCGTTGATCGAGCGTCTCTGGCGGCCTTACTTTGCAGCCGCCTGCAATCTGACGCGAGCCTGTACCACGGTACAAGATTCTGGTCCGATCTGGCGTGCCGTACTGGCCAGCAATTCGCCAGCCGGTCTCCTGCCCCCTGTGCCGCGTGGTGGCGAATTGCTGGTTGATGGCGCCATTCTCGACAATGTGCCGGTGGCGGCAATGCGCACCCGTCTCGGCACACCGCTCGAAATGCGGCATGGCAACGGCACCGTGGTGGCTATCGATGTCGACGTCCAGGACGATCTCAGCGTCGAGCCGGAGATGCAGCGCCTCTCTGCCTGGCGCCAGACCAAGCGGTTTTTGCGTCTCGACAAGCGGTCGCATCCGAGCATCGCCGACATCCTCTATCGCGCTGGCCATATCGGCGGGCTGCACCAGCGCGAACGAACAATGGCGATGGCCGACATTTACCTTCAGCCCCCGGTCAGCGAATTCGCGCTGATGGCCTACCGCCGGGCGCCCGAAATCATCGAGGCGGGGTACCGTTACGCCCGGCAGGAAATCGAGCGCTGGCAGCACTTGCGGCGTACTCCGCAATGAGTCCGGAGAGCCGTGGCACTTCGGCGGATGATGTCGCGGCAGGGCCCGATGACGTGCAGGGGTTTTCGCTGGCGCAGCACGAAGTTTGGCTCGATCAAGCGGCATGGCCGGGCAGCGCTCATTTGAATATCGGCGGCGGCGGGTTTGTGGATGGCGAGGTCGACGTTGAGCGCTTGTCGGTCGCGTTGTCCAGACTGGTGGCAGAAAGCGAAGCGTTGCGCCTGGTGCCGTTGCCGCAGGGCGGACAACGGCTGCTGGCCGAGTATCCGAGGCCACTCCAGGTGCTCAATTTTACGGGCGAATCCGACCCGGTCGCGGCAATGCGCGCCTGGTGGAAGCGGGAAATGGCGACCCCCTTCGTATTTGACGGCACGCCGCCCTGGCGCATGACGTTATTGCATGGAGGCGACCGGCTGTATTGCCTGACCATCCGCTTCCATCATGTTGTCATGGATGGATGGGGGACCATGCAGGTCATCCAGCGTCTTGCCGAGTGGTACAACGCGCCCGAGGAAGCGGCTGCGTCGGCGTATCCCCCGGAAAGTTTGCGGTCGGCAATTGCCGAGGCTCTGGCATATCGGGCATCGTCCGCTTTTGCCGACGATGCGTCGTTCTGGATTCGACAACTGCCGACACTGCCGCCACCGCTGTTCGAGCGGCGATTTGCCGCCCCGACAAAGGCGGATGGCCCCCCACCAGCGCAGGTTTGCACCTTCGGCATCCGTCGTGCCGACTACGATCATGCAAGCGTTCGGACGCAAGATCTGGGGCAAAGCCTCTTCACTGTCTGCCTAGCAGCGCTGGCGATCTATCTTGCCCGTACCTGCCAGCGCACACGTATTGTCGTCGGTGTGCCGACCCTGAACCGGAGCAAACGATTCAGGCGGCTACCGGGCATGTTCGTCGGGGTGATGCCTATCGTTATCGAAGTGGCACCCGGAAGCGGAGTTGGCGAACTGATCGCCCGCGTCGGCGCGACCTTGCGCGCGGCGATGCGGCACGCGCGCTATCCGCTCAGCGAAATCGGACGCGCATTGCAGGTGATTCGACAAGGGCGCGACGGGTTGTTCGACGTGCTCTTCTCGTTCGAACGCCAGGATTACACCTTGCGCTTGGGCGATGCCCCGTCGCGCGAGCCCTGTCAGCATTTTTCAGGTCTGGCACGCTACCCGCTTGGTGTCACCCTGTGCGAGTTTCACGCACACGAAGATCTGCGGCTGATTTTCGAGGCCAGCACGGCCTGCTTTGCGCCCGGCCATGCGGAACTCCTCGGGCCGCGCCTGTGGCAGACCGTCACGAGTTTGCTCGATCATCTCGACGAGCCGGTCGAAAACGTTGATATCCTGCCCGCTGCCGAGCGTTGGGCAGTCACCGAAGGTATCCATCAGGGACTGGCCAGCGTCGTTGCGCCGCAGCCCTTCATCGCGTTGTTCGAGCACCAGGCGAGGCTGAACGGACATGCCCCTGCGTTGCTTTGGGACGGTGGCCTGATGGATTACCGCACCCTGGCCGCTGAAACGCGGCGCCTGGCGTCGCGCCTGGCTGACGTCGGGGTGGCGCACGGTGCTGTCGTTGCCATCGCCTGCGAGCGTTCGCCCGAACTGATCGTGGCCATCCTCGCGGTGGCTCGGGCAGGAGGGGCTTTTTTGCCCCTCGATGTGGAGGCGCCAGATGCTCGTCTGATCGGCATTTTGGCGGAAAGCGGAGCACTCGTGCTATTGATGGGCGCCGCCCAGCGTGACCGTTTGGCAGCTTCCAACGTACGTCGTTTGGTCATTGCCGAGGCGTCGTTGTCAGGCGGACGGGTTGAGTTGCCACCCTTGCCCACGGCTGATGACCTGGCGTATGTCCTCTACACGTCCGGATCGACCGGGCGGCCCAAAGGCGTGGCTATAGACCACGCTGCACTGACCCGCCGTCTCGCCTGGCTTTCCCGAGCGTGGGGAATACAGCCTGAGGATCGTTCGGCACTGGCTACGCAGATCAGTTTCGACCCATCACTGATCGAGTTGTGCCTGCCGCTGATCCACGGTGCCAGCATTGCGTTACCGCCGCCTGGCCGGCAGTTGCCGGAATCGCTGGTGGCGTTTGCCATCCGGCATGGCGTGAGTTTCATGGCCTTTGTACCTTCCACCTTGCGCCGTTTCTGCGACGGCATCGATTCCGCCGAGGGTTTGCGCCTGCGCGTGGCCTGCTGCGGCGGCGAAGTGTTGCCGCCCGAGGTTGCGCGTCGTTTTATGCGCCTTACCGGTGCGCGGCTCTTCAATGTGTATGGGCCGACTGAGACTGCGATTTTTGCCACCGCCTGGCCGTGCGACAGCGACGAGAGCAATCAGCCGTTGCCTATTGGCCGACCGATTGACGACACGCGCGTTGCGGTGCTCGATGAAGTTGGCCGGCCGGTTCCCTTTTTTGTGGTGGGCGAAATTTACCTGGGGGGTGTGGTGACCCGGGGTTACCTGAATCGTCGGGAACTCGACGCCGACGCACTGGTCCCGGATCCAGTCCGCCCCGGCGCCTGTCTGTACCGTACTGGCGATCTGGGCTGGCTCGCACCGGACGGCAGTCTGTATTTCGCCGGCCGGCGCGATCGCCAGCTCAAGCTGCGCGGTTATCGCATCGAGCCCGGCGAGATTGAAGCCCAACTCGCCTTCTGCGCCGGAGTTTCGCAGGCAGCCGTCAAGACGGTCGAGATTGATGGACGACAAGAGTTGCAGGCTTGGGTGGCGATGCCCTCCGGCGGCGATGTCGTCACCCTGCGCAACGCGCTGAGACAGCGTTTGCCGGACTACATGTTGCCTTCCGCGCTGACTCTATTGTCTGCTCTGCCGGAGACGGCCAGCGGCAAGATCGATTACGACCGGCTTGAGCCGGTTCGCCGTGCGACCGGCGGCGGAGTGGCGCGGCCGCCGTCAGGACGCCTTGAAACCGACCTGCTGGCGTTGTGGGAAAAGGCCTTGCAGCGTCATCCGCTTAACGTCTGCGACGACTTCTTCGACGTGGGCGGCGACTCTCTGGCCGCTGTCGATATCCTTGCCGGTGTCGCGCGCCTGACTGGAAGGCGCCTGCCGTTATATCAGCTGACCGAGCATGCCACGGTCGAAAAGCTTGCCGCTCTGCTTGCCAGCGAACCCGGCGAGGGCAGTCTGATCCAGCCGCTGGGCGACGCTTCGTGCACGGGCGGTCGGCCTTTGTATCTGGCGGCATCGGGCTATGGTGATTTCGGTCGTTTTTCGACGCTGGCCGATGCTCTGGGGCCGGCTGTGGCGGTACATATGTTGCAGCCGCCATCACACGGCGAGTTTGCCGATGTCGGCGAACTGGCGGCTTTGTACGCCGAGCGAATCGCACAGCGGCCGGATGCGGGCGGATGGCTGGCAGGTTTTTCGGTGGCGGGCCTGTTTGCGCTGGAGACCTGCCGTCAGCTACGTCAGCGTGGCATTCCGGTGCGCGGGCTGATCCTGATCGACACGTTGTATCCCGGACGGGCCTTTCGCGCCGCGCGTCTGTGGAGCGTGGCGGGCTGGCTGGTGCGCGTGCTACGCCTGCACAACCTCAACGTCAATGGACGGCGCCTGGGCAGCCTGTTCTCCGACCCAGGCCTACTTGCGCAAGTGCGTGCCATCGCCGACTATCATCCGGCGCCGATGCCTGCGCAGGTGGTGTTGATCAAATCGGCGGGCATGCTTTTCTGGCAATCGTGGGCCTTCCGCGGCTGGCGGCGCCTGTTTGGAGAAACCCTGCAAGAGCGGGTGGTGCCGGGCATGCATGGCTCAATGTTCGACGCCGGCCGAGTTGATGGGCTGGCCGAGGCGATTGTTGCGGCCTGTGAGGCGGGTGAGGGAAAGGTGTCGACGTGAGCGAGGTCGACGCCCGCGAAGCAGCGCTAAAACGAGATGCGCGCCGGGGATTCCGGCGTTTGCTGGGGCTGCTGTTGGTGTGTCTGTTGCTGGCGTTGGCCTGGACGATGACTCCTCTGCGCGAACATCTCGACGTGGCACGCATGGTCGCCTTGCTTCGCCAGCAGGGCGAATGGCTGGGTTTGCCGGGAGGCCTTCTGCTGTTCGCGCTGGCCAGCATTGTCGGGATTCCCCTGAGCTTTCTGACAGTGGTCGCGGTGGCAGCCTATCCGCCGCTGGCGGCGTATGGCTGTTGCGCGCTGGGAGCCTGTCTTGGCGGCGCCGTCAGCCATCGGCTTGGCGCCTGGCTGGGTGCAGGCTTTATCCGTCATCTGGCTGGCGATGCCGTGCGTCGTGCCAGCCAGCGCCTTGGCGAACGCGGTATTCCGGCGGTCATCCTGATCCGTTTGCTGCCGGTGGCGCCATTTGCGGTGGTCAATATGTTGATTGGCGCTTCGCACATAAGCCTGCGAGATCTGCTGGTCGGTACTTGGTTAGGGGTGACACCCGCAGTGGTGCTCCTGATCCTGTTTTTCGACCGGCTGGTCGCCTGGCTGGGCTACTGAACGGCGGCGATCGCCGCACAAGCGGCCCGCAATTCGCTTTCGAGATGAGCGATACACTGCTCGCGTTCGTCGTTGACGCTACCTCGCAACGCCGCGTCCAATGCGGTGGCGGCATTCTGCACCGCGTCGAAACCGAGGGTACCGGAGACGCCCTTCAGGGAATGTGCCATCCGGACGGCGTCGTCATGCCGCCCGTCAGCCCAGGCGCGGCGTATCCGCTCGCCGTCGTCACAGTGCGTCTCCGCGTAATGGCGTACCAAGCGCAAGTAGCTGTCAACACGGCCGCGCAGGTTGTCGACGGCGCGTCGGCAGGCGACGCCCGGCAAAGCCAGCAGAGGCGCCAATCGTTCGGTTTGAGGCAGTGAGGCGCTTTCGATCGTCGCAACGGGGATGTCCGTTGCAAATTCCACCGCGCTGGCAGCATCGCCGATACCCGCCCAGGCCAGCCAGTGGGCGAGACGAGCCGACAGCAGGGGCGTATTGATCGGCTTGCCGATCAGATCGTTCATGCCTGCCGTCAGGCAGTGGTCGCGGTCGTCGGCGAAGACATTGGCAGTCAGCGCGATAATAGGCACTTTTTCCCATCCCGGCAGGGCGCGAATTCGCCGAGTGGCTTCCAGGCCGTCCATGACCGGCATCTGCACATCCATGAGCACCAGATCGAAGCGTTGCACCTGTGCGAGCGCGAGCGCCTCGCCACCGTGGCGGGCGACCTCGACGTGATTCAGGCCGAGGCTGTGGAGCAGATCCAGGGTCACTTCCTGATTGATCAGATTGTCTTCGACCAGCAGGACGCGGGCCGCCTGAAAAACGGCCAGTGAGACGATCTTGTCAACCTCGGATGGCCGTGCGGTGCTGCCCGAAGGCGTTTCAACGACCGACAAGGCTAGGCGTAGCCAGAAAGTCGAGCCAGCACCCAACCAGCTGACGACGCCGACCTGGCCTCCCATCAGTTGCGCCAGGCGCTTGCATAGCGCAAGGCCGAGACCGGTGCCCCCGTACTTGCGAGTGGTCGACGCGTCTGCTTGCTCGAAGACCTGAAAAGTGCGCTGTTGCTGTGCTTCCGACATGCCGATGCCTTGATCCTCGACCTCGAGAAGCAATGCCACCTTGCCCGGCGCGGGAATGCCTTCGGTGCGCATGCGCACGGTAATACGTCCGCGATGCGTGAATTTGACTGCGTTGCTCAGGTAGTTGAGCAGAATCTGTCCCAGGCGGAGCGGGTCGCCGAGCACCGCGCGCGGGAGGTTCGGTGCGAACTCGGCGTGTAGCGCCAGACGCTTTTCATCGGCTTTGTCGTGCACCATGGCCAGTACATGTTCCACCAGTTGCCGCAAATCGACCTCGGCGTTTTCCAGCGTAACCTTGCCGGCCTCGATCTTCGAAAAATCGAGCAGGTCGTTCAGGATGCCCAGCAGGTGCTGCGAAGCCTTGGCCATTTTGGCGACCTGGTTGCGCTGGACGGTGCCCAGTTCGGCCTGTTGCAGCAGATGGGTGATGCCGATAATGGCATTCATCGGCGTCCGAATCTCGTGGCTCATGTTGGCCAGGAAGGTGCTCTTCGACCGGCTGGCGGCTTCGGCGGATTCCTTGGCGGCGGCGAGCTGCAAAGTGCGTTCGCGCACTTGTTTTTCCAGATGATGGCGATGCTGCGCAAGTTCCTCGGCGACGGCCTTTTGCTCGGTGATGTCCTGCTGGATCGCCAGGTAATGCGTGATGCTGCCGTTTGGTTGGTGGATAGGCTGGATGGACGCATAGGTGATGTGTTCACTGCCATCCTTGTGACGATTGACGAATTCGCCGATCCACGGCTGGCCTTGCCGCAGGCGTTGCCACATATCGCCATACAGCGTACGAGGATTCTTTCCCGAGTTCAGCAGACCCGGGGTCTGTCCGACCAGCTCGGCACGGCTGTATCCAGTGGTGGTAACAAAGTGCGGATTGACGTACTCAATGCGGCCTGTCAGGTCGGTAATCAGGATGCTGAGCGGTGATTGCTCGACTGCCAGCGAGAGCTGTCGCACCTGGTTTTCGACCAGATCGAGGCGTTGCTGCGCCTCGCGCAATTCGGTCACGTCGCGTACCTGTTGAATGGCGCCGATAATTTCCTGCTCGGCGTTGTAGAGCAGGCTGGCTTTGGAGGTCACCGTGCGGCGCTTGCCGCGCATGACCACGTCGTCCGACTCGCCATACAGCGTATTGCCTTCGCGCGACACCGACTGGAATCGGCTGAGGTCGGCGTTCGGGCCTTGCAGGATGAGGTCGGCCAGAACCGGGCGCCGCTCCTCGTAGAGACGTAGACCAACTTCAAAATTCCCCTTGCCCAACATGTCTGAAGCCAGAATATTGGTGTTTTCTTCCATCGCCCGATTCCAGGCGATCACCACGCCTCTGCGGTCGATGACGAAGGTGGCGTCGGGTAGGAAAGAGAAAATATCGGCCAGCTCCTGCCGTGCGGAAAGCAGAGCCTTTTCGGCCTTGATGGCGGCGGTGTCGTCGATGCTGATGGAGAGAATGCAGGGTACACCGTCGAGATCGATAACGGTGGCCGACACCCGCATGTGCAGGCGGCGTCCGGTGCGAGTGAACCAGTCGGTGCGGTAGTTGCGCACGCTACCCAGCTGTTCCAGCACCTGCGACCAGCCTTCGCGCGCGGCCCGGTTTTCCCAAAGCCCAATGTCGTAGGCAGAGCGCCCGATGATATCGTCTCGCTCCCAGTCCAGAATGTGGCAAAAGGCGTCATTAACCTCGATAAAGACGGCATCCTCGAAGCGGACGATGGATTCCGCCAGTGGGTTCAGCTCGAACGCCTGCCGGAAGCGCCGGGTCGATTCGGCGACCGCGTTGCGGGCAGCGTCCGAGGGAGGTCTCGACGAGGACGAGGTCATGTCTTCAGCGTAGCACGCGCCGCCATTCCTGTTCAAAGTAGCGCACCAGTACCTGGTTGTTCAGGCGATTGATCTCGGCCGGAACGCGCGCCATGTCGGCGGGAAAGTGGAACAGGGCCGGGGTGGTGTCGGCGGTCAGGAAACGAGTTGGCACCGGGTATTGTTCGGGCGGCCGGAATTCTTCCCGCCCGGCCAGAATGAAGCCCCATTCGCCGAATGAGGGCACCAAGGCGTGATAGGGCGTTACCTTGAAACCGACGCTTTCCAGGGTGGTGACGACGCACCAGAAAGATTGCCGTGCATACAGTGGTGAGGTCGATTGCACGACGAGGCGGCCTCGCGGGGTGAGGTGCTTTTCCAGAAGACGATAGAAGGCGGCGGTGTAGAGCTTGCCGAGGGCGAAATTGTTGGGGTCGGGGAAATCAACGACGACGAAATCGAAGCTCTCCGGATACTCCTCCAGCCATTGCAGCGCATCGGCGTTGACGACCGTGACTTTAGGCGAGGTCAGCGCATTGCGGTTGAGCGTGGTCAGCGCCGGCGCGGTCGAAAAGAGCTTGGTCATGGCCGGATCGAGATCGACCAGAGTGACCGAATCGATCTGCGGATATTTCAGGATTTCGCGCACTGCCAATCCATCGCCGCCGCCGAGTACCAGCACTCGCTTCACCCAGGGCAGGTTGGCCAAGCCGGGATGCACCAAGGCTTCGTGATAGCGGTATTCGTCATGCGACGAGAATTGCAGATTGTTGTTGAGAAAGAGCCGTAAGTCGTCTCGCCAGCGGGTCAGCACAATGCGCTGGTAGGGTGTCGATTCGGCGTGAACAATTTCGTCGGCGTAGAGATGTGCCTCGGCCAGGGTCGTTAGTTGCCCGGCGCCAGCCAGCCCCGCCGCGAGCACTGCAATGCTTGCCCAACATTGAGTGGCCAGTGCCTGGTGCGCTGCCAGCTGGTTGCGGAACAGGTGCAGTGCCCACAACGCGACTGCGGCGTTGAGCAGGCCAAAGAGCAGACCGGTGCGCACCATGCCCAGATGCGGCGCCAGAATCAGTGGAAACAAGATTGAGACCATCAAGGCGCCGAGATAATCGAAAGTGAGCACTTGCGACACCAGGTCTTTGAAATTGAGATCGCGCTTCAGGATGCGCATGACCAGCGGGATCTCCAGGCCGACCAGTACGCCGACCAGAAAGACGACCAGATACAGCACCAGCTTGAACGGTGCTGTCAGCCAAGTAAATAGCACGAACAGGCCGGCAGCCGAGAAGCCGCCGAGCAGACCGACCATCAGCTCGATCTGGATAAAGCGCCCGATCAGGTCGCGGGTGACGAACCGGGAGAGCCACGAACCGATGCCCATGGCGAACAGGTATGTACCGATGACCGTCGAAAACTGTGTGATCGAATCGCCGAGCAGATAGGAGGAGAGCGCGCCAGCGATCAGCTCGTAGGCGAGCCCGCACGAGGCGATGATAAAGACCGAAACCAGCAGTGCGTGCCGCATCGAGTGAGTGCGAGCTTACTTGTGGTAGATGCGGCCGCCGCTGCCGCCGCCCGCATGGCTGGACGTGCCGGCGGTATTGTCGAAAAGGTTCCAGCCCTGATACTGCGCAACGCCGAACAGGCACAAGGCGAAGAGACCGGAGATCAGATTGAATCGGTGCATGGCGATGGCTTTCAGTCGTCCTCGTCGTCGTTAGGTGCGTGATCGCTCTCGGCCCAGCGGCGGGTTTCAAAGGCCGCCCGGCGCAGGCGCGAGAAAATCGGGAAAATGGCAGTGTAGAGCAGGAGCAGGAGCCAGTTCGACCAGCCCGGTGAGCCACCCGACACCTGAACGCTGGTACGGAGAGACGATTTCGTCTCGGGCGAAAAATCAGGATCGACCGCGAGATAATACTGGCCGGCCGGGACGCCGGTGAAGGCAACCTCGTCCTCGCGCGAACCTTCCGACCAGCTCTCGCCGTCGTCGACGCCGTGGTAGTAGGCGACTTCGCGGGCGGCGGAAAAGGCCTGTCCGGTCTGCTTGTTCACCAGCGTCAGGTTCAGGCCGATCCAGTTGTCGGAGAGCGCCACGTCGTTTTTGACGATGACCTTGCCCGCGCGTTTGACCTCGAAGGTCATGGTTTGCGGAGTTTCATCCGGGAGCAGGGGATTGAAGACCAGATCCTGCCGCATCAGCGTCTTGCCGCCGAATCCGAAAACAAAGATCAGGTGCAGCACGAGGCCGGCAAGAAAGAATTTCCAGAATAGGCTGCACAGCCGCTTGTGCTTGTCTTCCCAGGGGTTGGGCTGATTGGCGAAAATGCCGTCCGGGTCGGGCAGTTCGGTCTGGAGCTTGAACGCTTCCGCGATGACGGCGGGCTCGACATAGCGGCACATCGTCCAGCTGCTTTCGTTGGGCGTCGTTTCACGCGAAAGCAGCACCGGGGGTGCGACGTAGTCGGTCAGCACCGCCTGATCGCCGCGGGCCACCCGCCAGGTGAATTCCCCGGCCACCTGAATCACTTCGCCGCGATAACTGGCGAAATGCTTGTAGGTCTGGCCGTCGAATTTCAGCTCCGGCAAGGCCTTTTTGCCGATGCGCGGCGTTTTCGACAGCACGTCGCCGATGTTCCAGTGGCCGTCGGATTCGATCAGCCAGCGGTAGGTGGCATTTTCGCCGGCGAGCAGGTATTCCCGCCAGTCGTAGGCGATGCCGTCGGCGACGGTGCGCTTGACCAGAAAACCGATGACCTCGACCGGCGCCCCCTCCAGCATGCCCTTGCGCCCGAGTTCGAGGCGCGGCATATAGCGGTCGTCGTTCTGGCCAAGGGCCTTGGAAAGAATTTGATAATTCTTGTCGGCAGTATCGACCACCGCCCCGCACGCCACGCAGCCGACCGACTTGATCTCGGCCGAACGAGCTGACAGCGGCGATCCGCAGCACGGACAGCGGAAGACCTGCGCCTGTACATTGATATCGGGAATGGCGCCGCCGGCCGAAAGGTCGCGCAGATTGGTCATTTTCAGCGACGGGAATTTGACCGGCGAGCCGACAAAGAACAGCGGCGGCGTTTCCGAGTAATCCAGCGTGGCGAAATTGTCGCCCTCGCGCATGTCGACGACCGGCGCCGCATAGCCGGGGCCGACCTTGAACGGCAGTTCACCCTGACCGGCGATGCATTCGGCGTTTTCGAAGTTGGTGATTTCCCAACTCCGTCCAGCCAGCGTCAGCGAATCGCCGACGCTGAGTTCCCCAAATGTCGGAATACCTTCCGGTGCAAACTTCAGAAAAGTGAGCACATACTCGCCGCCGGCCTCCGACAGCCAGCCGGTGCGCATGTCGTCGAACATGATGTGCCACTCGTTCCACAGGCCCTGACTGTATTTCAGCTGGATGCGGCCGATGACGGCGAAATGCAGGCCCTGCCAGCGCCCCTCGGCGCCGAGTTGCAGCGGCGAGCGGTCCTCGACCAGCGCCGCCATCTTGCCGATGTCTTCCAGTTGCTGGTCATGGCGGACTAGCGTGCTCTGGCAGAACTCGCAGACGGCGAAGATCGAGGCGGCCGATTGGAAGGTAACCGGCGCGCCGCAGGAGGGGCAGGCAGCAGTCTTGGCCATCGGCCGGCCCGGGTCAGACCAGCTTCTTCAGCAATTCGGCTTTCTTGGCCTCGAATTCTTCCTTGGACAGGATGCCCTTCTCAACCAGGCCATGCAGTTTTTCCAGCGTCGCCACGACGTCGTCCGGCGATACCGCGGCGGCGGCCGGTGCAGCCGCTGGTGCCGCGGCGGGAGCCGCTTGCGGTTGCATCGCCTGCGAAATGTTCTGACCAAAGACCTGGCCGAAACCCAGTCCGGCACCGAGGCCGACGCCCAGTCCAGCCATGCCGCCCTCGTTCTGCGCGGCGAGCGGGATGGAGTTGGCGACCTGGTACTGGGTGTAGCGGTTCATGTCGCCGAGCATGTTCATGCTGATGCGTTGGTCGAGCACCTTCTGCAACTCTTCCGGCAACGAGATGTTCTGTACCACCAGCGAATCGAGTGCCAGACCGAAATCGGTGAATACGGCAGTCATCTTTTCGCGCACCGCCTTGCCGAATTCTTCCTGGTTGGCGGCCATGTCGATGAAGGAAACGCCGGATTCACCGAACAGGTCGGTGATGCTGGCGATCATCGTGTTCCGGAGTTGACCTTCCAGTTCGTCGCGGGTGTAGATGTCGCGGGTACCGGAAATCTTCTGGTAGAAAGCCTTGGGATCGACGATGTGATACGAGTAGATGCCAAAGGCGCGCAGGCGGACGATGCCGAATTCCTTGTCGCGGATGGTGATCGGGTTCGGCGTGCCCCACTTGCGGTCGAGTTGGACGCGGGTTGAATAGAAGTAAACGTCGGACTTGAACGGGGATTCGAACAGCTTGTCCCAGTTTTTTAGGTAGGTCAGCACCGGGAGGGTCTGCGTCGTCAGCTTGTACATGCCGGGCTGGAAGACGTCGGCCACGGTGCCTTCATTGACGAAGACTGTCAGTTGCGAGTCACGTACCGTCAGGCTGGCGCCGTTCTGGATTTCCATTTCCTGCATCGGGAAGCGCCAGGCGAGCACGCCGTCTTGGTCCTCGGTCCATTGCAGGATGTCGATAAATTGTTTCTTGATGAAGTCCATCAGTGCCATGGCGTTGCTCCTTCAGAGAATGCAGGCTGCGTTGATGATGCCGACGCCGATCGATAGCGCCGCGAGAAAAATGCCGGCAGAAACCTTGTCGGCTGGGATGTCCTGGCAGATTTGTGGTAGCGCGACGCGCGCCACCACAAACACCAGCAACTGGATGATGCAGGCGATGATGCCCCAGCCCAGCATCAAAATGAGGTTGTGACTCGCCACGACGGCCACAGCCACGGGCAGGGCAATGCCGATCAGGGCACCGCCGAAGCTGACCGAAGCCGCGACATTGCCGGTACGGATCAAGGTCATCTCGTTGTAGGGGGTGATCAGGGCGTAGACCGTCAGGAACACAGTCAAAAGCGCGATGGCAGCCACAAAGTACATGCCGAAAGCAGGCAGGGCAGTGAGAATGGGGTCGAACATGGAGTCTCCCGTTCCGCAGATGAGTGAGCGGCATTGTGTACCGCTATCCGTCATATATCAACCGGCATCAGGCGTCGGCGAGAACGCGCAGGCCTTCCAGTACCAGATTGTCGAGATTGAGGTGCGGGCAAGCCAGCAATCCGGATAGCCGGGGCGCGTTCCCGCCGAATAACAGACAGGTGGCGTCGGGATGATCCGCGATGCGCGAAAAAGCCCGTTCGATGGCGCCGACCTGGGCCTCCAGGCAACCGGAGGCGATGGCGTCGTCGGTATTGTCCGGATGCCGCTGCCAATCGCCGCTGGCCAAAGGTAGTTGCGCGGTGTTGCGTGCCAGCGACCAGCGCATCAGGCCGTAGCCGGGCAGGATCATGCCGCCGAGGAAATGCCCGCTCTCGTCAAGCGTGTCGATCGTGGTGGCGGTGCCGCACCCCACGACCAGGCACGGCTTCTGTGTCATGGCGCGGGCGCCGATCAGGGCGCACCAGCGGTCCACCCCAAGTTGTTCTGGGCGCGCATACCCGTTGGTGACGCCGCAAGCCGCAAGACCCGGCACCACATGACGGGTGACCGCAAGCCAGGGTTTCAACGTCGTTTCGATATACGCCCCGATCACCGGACCGGCGACATTGGCGATCATCACCTTGGCGGGCTGGATGCCGGGCGGCAGGAATTCCTCGAGGCGAACCGCGTCCGCTTGCGGCAGGGCGCCGTGGGTCACCCAGTGGTTTTCGTGGTGAAGCCCCCATTTGAGACGGGTGTTGCCGCTGTCTATACAAAGGATCATGACGGACGCAGCGAAATGTCGCCGGAGAGAAAACGCTCGGTGCCGTGCGCGGTGGCGATCAGCAAGGCACCATCGGCATCGGCGCCCAGACAGGGGCCGGTCACCGTGACGGCGTCATCCACGAGCACGCTGACGGTCTTGCCTTGCCAGGCATGGCGGCCCTGCCAGGCGATTTGCAGATCGGCAAACCCGCCCGCTGCAAATCGGTCGAATACGTCCGTCAGCGCGACCAGCAGTTCGGCTAGCACGACATGACGATCCGGCAGCGATGCCAACTCATCCGCCAGGCCGGTCGCGGGGAAGGGTAGTTCAACGGCTGGGCGGCGCATGTTCAGGCCAATGCCGATCACCGCCTGCGTGCCTCGCCGATCACTCGCCAACTCGACGAGAAGGCCGGCGACCTTGCCGCCGGCCAGCAAGACGTCGTTGGGCCACTTCAGGCCGACATCGCTGACACCCAGCTTCTCGAGCGCCACC
Organism: Betaproteobacteria bacterium UBA1934; assembly: GCA_002337055.1. Lineage (GTDB taxonomy): Bacteria > Pseudomonadota > Gammaproteobacteria > Burkholderiales > Rhodocyclaceae > UBA1934. The sequence continues at coordinate 849,328 of DDFG01000005.1, forward strand.
GCGACGGCAACCCCCACCGCCAGCGAAAGCCCGCTGAGGCGACCGGCCGGACCGTCGAAGCGCCAGAGCAGCGAAAACATCAGGCAATCGCCGGGGTTGGCGAACCAGTCGCGTCCGCGCCGGCCTCGTCCCGCGGTCTGCCGATCGGCGACCAGCGTGGTGCCGGCCGGTGCTCCGTCGGCCGCACGGCGCAGCAACTCGCTGCTGGTCGAGTCGATCTCGGCGACGCTATCCACGTCAAAGCGCCCGGCGACGGGGCCGAGCAAGCTGCGGAGGCGAGGCGGGTCGATCAGCGGCATGGCGGCGATTGTACGGAACTCGTTTAAACTACGCGACATGAAATTCTGTCCAAATTGCGCGAAAGTGCTAGAAATACTCGAAATCGACGGCGAAAAACGCGTCGCCTGCCCTGATGCGGCCTGCGGGTTCGTTCATTGGAACAATCCAGTGCCGGTGGTGGCTGTACTGGTCGAGTATCAAGGCAAGGTGTTGCTCGCCCGCAACGCCGCCTGGAAGTCGGGCATGTTTTCGGTGATCGCCGGGTTCCTGGAGTGCGATGAAACTCCCGAAGAATGTGCCTTGCGCGAATTGCAGGAAGAACTCGGGCTGACCGGGCGCATCGCCGGCTACATTGGGCACTACATATTCAAGCAGAAGAACCAGCTCATTCTCGCCTTCCATGTGCAGGCCGAGGGCGAGATCAAACTGAATGCCGAGTTGGCCGAGTACCGCCTGGTCGAGCCCGAAAAACTGAAGCCCTGGCCCTTTGGCACCGGCCCGGCCGTCGACGACTGGCTGAAGGCACGGGGAATTGACGCAAAAACCGGCTAAGCCAAAAACAGCCTGATGGCGGGATTGGCCGTCTCGTCCCAATAGCGATAGCCCAGTTCCGCCAGGAAAGCTTCGAACTGAGCGCGTTCTTCGGCCGGTACTTGCATGCCGACCAGTACCCGGCCGGTGTCGGCACCGTGGTTGCGGTAGTGAAAAAGGCTGATGTTCCAGCCGGCGCTCATGCGGTTGAGGAAATTCATCAAGGCGCCGGGGCGTTCGGGGAATTCAAAACGGTAGAGCAGTTCGTCGGCAACGCCGGCGTGGCCACCGACGAGGTGGCGCAGGTGCAGCTTGGCCATTTCGTCGTCGGAAAGATCGAGCGTCGGGTAGCCGTGCTTGCGCCATTGTTCGGCCAGTCTGGCCGCATCGGCACGGCCGCTGACCTGGACACCGACGAAGACATGGGCTTCGGAAGCCTGATGGAAGCGGTAGTTGAATTCGGTGATGGCGTGTCTGCCGATCAGCGACACGAATTGGCGATAGGCCCCGGGTTTTTCCGGCAGGGTCACCGCGAACACGGCTTCGCGTTGTTCGCCCAATTCGGCGCGCTCGGCGACGAAACGCAGGCGGTCGAAATTCATGTTGGCGCCGGAGGTGACGGCGGCGAGGTTCTTGCCCTTCAGCTTGTGCAGGCGGGCATATTCCTTGGCGCCCGCGACGGCAAGCGCCCCGGCCGGTTCGAGAATGGAGCGGGTGTCCTCGAAGACGTCCTTGATTGCGGCGCAAATGGCATCGGTATCGACGCGAACGATCTCGTCAACGTACTGCCGGCAGAGGCGGAAGGCTTCCTCCCCCACCAGTTTGACCGCAGCGCCGTCGGCGAACAGCCCGACCTGTTCGAGCCGCACGCGCTCGCCTTTGGCCAGCGATTGGGCCATCGCGTCGGCGTCCACGGCCTCGACGCCGATGATCTTGATCTCGGGCCGCAGGCGCTTGACGTAGGCCGCCACGCCGGCAATCAGCCCGCCACCGCCAACCGCGCAGAAAATGGCGTGCAGCGGCCCTTCGTGACGCGAATGCTGGCGCAGGATTTCCATGGCGATGGTGCCCTGGCCGGCGATGACTTCGGGGTCGTCGAAAGGATGCACGAAGGTCAGGCGCTCGGTCTTTTCCAGCTCGCGGGCGTGGGCGTAGGCCTCGTCGTAGGCGTCGCCAGCCAGCACCACTTCGCCGCCGCGTTTCCTGACGGCGTCGATCTTGATGGAAGGTGTCGTCGTCGGCATGACGATGACAGCACGACAGCCGATTTTCTGAGCGGAAAGGGCGACGCCCTGCGCGTGGTTGCCGGCGGAGGCGCAAATGACGCCGCGCTTCAGTTTTTCGGCTGAGAGGCCGGCGATCTTGTTGTAGGCGCCGCGAAGCTTGAAGGAAAATACTGGCTGCAAATCCTCGCGCTTGAGCAGGATCCGGTTCCCGATGCGGGCGGATAGATGGGATGCGGGCTCCAGCGGTGTTTCGACGGCCACGTCATACACCTGGGCATTGAGGATTTTCTCGAGGTAGTCGGGCGGAATCATGGCAGCGAGGCAGCAGGCAAAACCAGATTCTAACGGCAGAACGCTCCGGGGCTTCACGCGGCGAAACAGTCAGCCTATCTACCGAGGTTTTCGGGAACCCCGACCGAGTTTCCATTCTCTAAACAGGGCTATGCCCATGAAATAAGCCAATAACCAAGAATTGACAAGCGAGTGAGACAAATGACTACCTATCAGGATTTCTACCGCCGTTCCATCGAACAACCCGACGCCTTCTGGACCGAGCAAGCACAACTGATCGATTGGCAGGCCCCGTTTTCAAAAGTCTGCGATTTCAGCCGGCCGCCCTTTGCCAAATGGTTCGTCGGCGGCAAGACCAACCTCTGCCACAACGCGGTTGACCGGCATGCGGCCGAGCGCCCGGATGCCCCCGCGCTGATCTATATTTCGACCGAAACCAACGAGGAGAAGACCTACTCCTTCGCCGAGTTGCAGCGTGAAGTCGAGCGCATGGCGGCGATCATGCTGGAGCTCGGCGTGAACAAGGGCGATCGCGTGCTGATCTACATGCCGATGATCGCCGAAGCGACTTTCGCCATGCTCGCCTGCGCCCGCATTGGCGCCATCCATTCGGTGGTGTTCGGTGGCTTTGCGTCCGGTTCGCTGGCGACCCGCATCGATGACGCCAAGCCGGTGCTGATCGTGTCGTCCGACGCCGGCATGCGCGGCGGCAAGGCGGTGCCCTACAAGCATCTGCTCGACGAAGCGATCAATCTGGCCGCGCACAAGCCGGCCAAGGTGCTGATGATCGACCGCAAGCTCGATCCCGAATTCAATCGCGTCGAGGGCCGCGATGCCGACTACGCGACGTTGCGGGCGCAACACATGGAGGCCTGGGTGCCGTGCGAATGGCTGGAGTCCTCCGAGCCGTCCTACATCCTCTACACCTCGGGGACGACCGGCAAGCCCAAGGGTGTCCAGCGCGATACCGGCGGTTACGCCGTGGCGCTGGCGGCATCGATGAAGCACATCTACTGCGGCGGCAAGGGCGAGACCATGTTCTCGACCTCCGACATCGGCTGGGTGGTCGGCCATTCCTACATCGTTTATGGTCCGCTGATCGCCGGCATGGCGACCATCATGTACGAAGGCACGCCGCTGCGCCCCGACCCGGCGGTGTGGTGGAGCATCGTCGAGAAATACAAAGTCGATGTCATGTTCTCGGCGCCGACCGCCGCCCGCGTCCTCAAGAAGCAGGACCCGGCCTACCTGCACAAGCACGACATCTCCAGCCTCAAGCACTTCTTCCTTGCCGGCGAGCCGCTCGACCAGCCGACGCACGAATGGATCATGGGCGAGCTTGGCATCCCGGTCATCGACAACTACTGGCAGACCGAAACCGGCTGGCCCATTCTCGCCACCGTGCGCGGCGTCGAAGATACCAAGATCAAGTTCGGTACGCCGGCCTTCCCGGTCTATGGCTACAACCTCAAGATTTTCCGCGAGGATGGCAGCGAGTGCGGGCCGAACGAGAAGGGCATCGTCGGCATTTTGCCGCCGCTGCCGCCGGGCTGCCTGTCGACGGTGTGGGGCGACGATGCGCGCTTCGTGTCGACCTATTTCAGCCTGTTCCGCGAACCGCAGGTCTATTCGTCGTTCGACTGGGGCATCCGCGACGACGAGGGCTATCACTACATTCTCGGGCGGACCGACGACGTGATCAACGTGGCCGGTCACCGCCTCGGCACGCGCGAAATCGAGGAGGCGGTGCAGGCGCATCCGGCTGTCGCCGAAGTGGCGGTGGTGGGCGTCAACGACGCAGTCAAGGGCCAGATGCCGATGGCCTTTGCCGTGGTCAAGGACGTCAAAGCGATTGCCACCAAGGATATGATTGTGGCGCTGGAAGCCGAGGTGATGAAGACGGTCGATCGCCAGTTGGGTGCCATTGCCCGGCCGTCGCGCGTGCATTTCGTCACGGGATTGCCCAAGACGCGTTCCGGCAAGATGTTGCGCCGTTCGCTGCAAGCCCTGGCGGAAGGTCGCGATCCGGGCGATCTGACCACAATTGAAGATCCGAGTACGCTGGAGCAGATCAGAAAATTGCTTGCCGCCTGAGGCGGAAACCCGGGCAGCCGGACGTTTCAGCGAAAGTCGAGGTCTGAATGTGCCCAATCCGCCGATGTCGGGCGGATTGGGCACCATTTTGAGGCAGTTTCGATTGCCATTACGGTCGAATTGTAGGATAACAGAATGATTCCCCAGCTGGATGGCGCATGGACAACAGCCTGACCCGTTACTCGAAGCGCAACTTTTCGGGCGTCTTCCTGCTGGGCGGGCTGGCGATGCTGGCTTTTGTGCCACCGCACTGGCGCAACGGCAATATGGCCATGGTGAGCCTGATTCTCGTACTGGTGGTCGCCATCTGGGGGCTGGCCGTTTGGGCGATCATTGGTCGCCGGATCGTTTCCTGGCCAGTGCTGATTGTGGCGGGCCTCTGCAATTTTGGCTGCCTGGCGGCGATGGTGCAGTTGCGCGAACTGAGCGTGTACTGGTTTTATCCGCTGTTGATGGCTGCGGCCTATGTCATGCCTTGGCGGTGGGCGATTCCGATCAATCTCATCAATATCGCCGTTGCCTTGGTCGAGGCCTGGGCTTTCTCGAGCATGTTTTCGTACAACATTGAGCATCAGCAGGAGATGTTGACCGATCTGGTGGTGCACGATCCGCTGACCGGGGCGTTCAATCGGCGTCATTTCGAATACACGCTGGAAGAAGCACGGCGGCAGTGGAAGCGCACGGGCCATACATCCGGCATGGTGATTATCGATATCGATCACTTCAAGAACGTGAACGACAGTTTTGGCCATCGTGTTGGCGACCAAGTGCTGATTGCGCTGAGTCAGTATGTGACGTCGCAGTTACGTCCCCAGGATCGCTTCTTCAGGCTCGGCGGCGAAGAGTTCGCCATCGTCCTGCCCGAAGCCTCGGCCAACCAGACCACTCGCCTGGCCGAACGGCTACGTGCGCATATCGCAGCCGGCAGTCTGGAAAAGGGAGTTCCTGCGGTGACCATTTCCTGCGGCGTGGCGGCTTATCCGGAGCCTGGCAGCAAGGTCGAATGGCCGGAACAGTGCGATTTTGCGCTCTATTCAGCCAAGGCGCAGGGGCGCAACAAGGTCGTGGTTGCAGAACAGCCGACGATGGTACTCCCTGACGCGTGGTGAGTCCGGCCGAGCAGGCTGTTAGAATCGGGTTTCGTGTTCGACTTCCGGTTTCGCCATGACTGTTCGCCTGCGGGAAATTCCCTACAACTACACCTCGTTCTCCGACCGGGAGATCGTCATCCGTCTGCTCGGCGAGGAAAACTGGAAAATCGTCGATTACCTGCGTTCGCTACGGGTGACAGGCCGCTCGGCGCGCATGCTGTATGAAGTTCTGGGCGATATCTGGGTAGTCCGACGTAATCCTTATCTGGAAGACGATCTGCTTCACAACCGTGAACGGCGGCAGGCCCTCATCGACGCCCTTCACCACCGTTTGGCGGAATTCGACAAGCGACGTGCGACGGCGGCGACCCCCGATATCGAGCGTTCCGCCAAGGTGGAGCAATTGCTGGCGGCGGCAAAACAGGCCGTGGTTGCCTTCGAGCAGTGGTTCGTGGAGACTGCCGCCAGGCGTCGCCAGGTGCTCAAGAGCCTGGGACGTCATACGCGCCGCGACAACATCGCCTTTGACGGACTGGCGCGCGTCTCGCACGTCACAGACGCGACCGACTGGCGGGTGGAGTACCCCTTCGTTGTGCTGACGCCGGATACCGAGGAGGAGTTGGGCCCGCTGGTGCGCGACTGCATCGAGCTTGGCCTGACCATCATTCCGCGCGGTGGCGGTACGGGCTATACCGGCGGCGCGGTGCCGCTGACGCCGTTTTCGGTGGTTATCAATACCGAGAAACTGACCGCGCTCGGACCGGTCGAGGCGATCGTCCTCCCGGGGCACACCGAACCCTACGCCACCATCCGTACCGGCGCCGGTGTCGTCACCAAGCGCGTCGCCGACGCGGCGGAAAGCGCGGGGCGCGTGTTTGCCGTCGATCCGACTTCGATCGAAGCCTCCTGCATCGGCGGCAACATCGCCATGAACGCTGGCGGCAAGAAGGCCGTGCTGTGGGGCACCGCCCTCGACAACCTGGCCTGGTGGAAGATGGTCATGCCGGACGGCAACTGGCTGGAGGTCGAGCGCCTGAACCACAACTACGGCAAGATTCACGATCAGGCGCTGGTGCAGTTTCGCCTGAAGCGCTTCGACGCGAGCGGCCAGAAACTGTTGTCGGAAGAAGTGCTCGACATGCCGGGCGAACGCTTCCGCAAGGTCGGGCTGGGCAAGGACGTCACCGACAAGTTCCTCGGTGGCCTGCCGGGCGTGCAGAAAGAAGGCACCGACGGCATCATCGTGGCCGCGCGCTGGGTGCTGCACAAGATGCCGCCGGTGATCCGCACGGTTTGTCTCGAATTCTTCGGCCAGGTGCGCGAAGGCGTGCCGTCCATCGTCGAAATCACCGACTACTTCAAGCCGGGCGGCGCAGCCTTCGAGGCGGGTGTCCGTCTGGCCGGCCTCGAACACATGGACGAACGCTACCTGAAAGCGGTCGGCTACGCGACCAAGGCCAAGCGGCACGGTCGGCCCAAGATGGTGCTGATCGGCGACATCGTTGGGCACGATGAAGCCGCGGTCATGAAGGCGACCTCGGAAGTGGTCCGCATGACGCATTCGCGCGGCGCCGAGGGCTTCATCGCGGTCAACGCCGATACGCGCAAGAAATTCTGGCTCGACCGTTCGCGCACGGCCGCGATTTCGCGCCACACCAACGCCTTCAAGCTGAACGAGGACGTGGTGATTCCGCTGCCGCGTATGGGCGACTACTGCGACGGCATCGACCGCATCAATATCGAACTCTCCATAGCCAACAAACTGGCGTTGTGCGATGCGCTGGCCGAGTTCATCGGCGGCGAACTGCCGCTGCATGCGGGCGACGCCAATCTCGACAAGGATGTGCTGATCGGCGACCGCCGTCAGTCGGCGCTCGATCACATTGCCGCGGTCAAGGCGCGCTGGCAGTGGCTGGCCGCGCATCTGGACCGGCCGCTGGCAGAAGCCGAGGCCGAGTTCGGCGCCTTCGGTGTCGATGCGGCGCCCCTGACCAACCGCGCGGATAACCCGACCCTGTTCCACCGCTTGCAGGATTACTCGGTGCGCGTGTCGTGGAAAACCGAGCTGAAGCCGCAGTTGGAGGCGATTTTCGACGGCGTCGTCTATCGTCCGGTGCTCGACCGCATCGAGGCGCTGCACAAGGAAGTCCTGCGCGGGCGGGTGTTCGTGGCGTTGCACATGCATGCCGGCGACGGCAACGTGCACACCAACATCCCGGTGAACTCGGATAACTACGAGATGTTGCAGACCGGCAATCGGGCGGTCGATCGCATCATGACACTGGCGCGTACGCTCAACGGTGTCATCTCCGGCGAGCACGGCATCGGGATCACCAAGCTCGAATATCTGCACGAGGACGAGATCAAGTCCTTCTGGGACTACAAAGCCAAGGTCGATCCAGAGGGGCGTTTCAACAAGGGCAAGCTGATGCCCGGCGGCAATCTGGACGACGCCTATACGCCGTCGTTCAACCTGCTCGGCGCGGAGTCGCTGATCATGGAGCAGTCGGCGATTGGTAAGATCTCCGATTCGGTCAAGGACTGCCTGCGCTGCGGCAAATGCAAACCGGTGTGTACGACCCACGTGCCGCGCGCCAATCTGCAATACAGCCCGCGCAACAAGATACTCGGGACGTCCTTGCTGATCGAGGCTTTTTTGTACGAGGAACAGACCCGGCGCGGCATCTCGCTTGACCATTGGGCCGAGTTCGAGGATGTCGCCGACCATTGCACGGTGTGCCACAAGTGCGCGAATCCCTGCCCGGTCGACATCGACTTCGGCGATGTCACCATCGCCATGCGCAACTTCCTGCGCACTCAGGGTAAAAAGTCGTTCAATCCCGGTACCGCGGCGGCGATGGCCTTCCTGACGGCCAAGGACCCGGCGACGCTGAAGCTGATCCGCGCCGGCATGCTGGAGTGGGGCTTCAAGCTGCAACGGCTGGGACACCGGCTGTTCAAGTCTTTCGGGCTGATCCAGGGCAGCCGTGCCAAGCCGCCGGCCACGCTGGGCAAGCCAGGCGTCCGGGAACAGGTCATCCATTTCATGAACCGGCCAATGCCCGGCGGGCTACCCAAACGCATGTCGCGCACCTTGCTGGATATCGAGGACGACAAGGTGATCCCAGTCATCCGCAATCCGCAGAAGGTGACCGAAGAGTCGGATGCTGTTTTCTACTTTCCTGGTTGCGGCTCGGAGCGCTTGTTCTCTCAGGTCGGGCTGGCGACGCAAGCCATGCTCTACGAAGTGGGGGCGATCACGGTGTTGCCGCCGGGCTATCTCTGCTGTGGTTACCCGCAGACGGCGGCTGGCCGGGAGGACGAGGGGCAGCGCATCACCACCGACAATCGCGTGCTGTTCCATCGGGTGGCCAACACCCTCAACTATCTCGACATCAAGACTGTGATTGTTTCTTGCGGCACCTGCATGGATCAATTGCAGAAGTACGAGTTCGAGAAGATATTCCCGGGTTGCCGCCTGCTTGACATCCACGAATACCTGATGGAGAAGGGCGTCAAGACTGACGGCGTCGACGGTGTGCGCTATCTCTACCATGAACCTTGCCATACGCCAATGAAGGTGCACTCCGGGGTCAAGGTGGCAGGCGCGCTGATGGGTCAGGACATCAAACTGTCCGACCGCTGCTGCGGCGAGGCCGGGTCGTTCGCGGCGTCTCGTCCGGATATCGCCACCCAGGTCAAATTCAGGAAACAGGAAGAAATCGAGCAGGGCGCCGAGGTGCTGCGGAAAGACGGTTTTGCCGGCGAGGTCAAGATTCTGACCTCGTGTCCGGCCTGTTTGCAGGGATTGAGCCGTTATGACGACGACGCCGGGACGGCGGCGGAATACATCGTTGTCGAAACTGCCAAGCGCCTGCTGGGTACGGACTGGTTGCCGAAATACGTTGAGGCGGCCAATACCGGCGGTATCGAGCGGGTGTTGTTGTAGGGTAGGGGCGGGGTGCGAAGTCGGGCAGGCGTGAATTATTCACGCTCGCAGCGCCCCAGTTTGCGGTATAGATGACTGACTAGGCTTGAAGAAAATCATGTCCGTATGCGAGTTGTGTTCCACGCCGGGAGGCACCGTCTTGTGGCAGTCGCCGCGTTGTCGGGTCGTGCGCGTCGATTCGGCCGAACAACCTGGTTTCTGCCGGGTGGTCTGGCAGTCGCACGTTCGTGAAATGACGGATTTGTCGCTTGCCGAGCGCAGTGAACTGATGTCCGTTGTCTGGGCCGTCGAGGACGCGGTGCGCGTTCTCTGTCGGCCTGACAAGGTCAATCTTGCCAGTTTCGGGAACATGACACCGCACCTGCACTGGCATATTATTCCCCGCTGGTGCGATGATCCGTTCTTCCCCGAGCCAATCTGGGGAAACAGACAGCGTCACAACCCCCCATCCAGAAATTCGCCCAGCGACGATGAGCTTTCACGACACATCGCCGCAGCATTGACCACGAGCGAGGGAATCCTTCCATGACCGCCCATTCCATGGCCCGACTCAGCATTCCCGACCTCGAAACCGGAATGAGCTTCCTGAATCGCCTCGCTCTCGCCAACCCCGCGACGGCAGAACTGCAATTGCTACAGTTCCTCGATACGTTGCTGGACGAACCGCCCGATGCCGCCGATCTCTTCGCTTTGCTTGAACAGGCGCGGGTGCCGCTCTGCTTCGTTGAAGAAGAGATGGTCTTGCGTTATCACAACAAGGCCCTGCCTTTGCCCGAAATCGAGGAAGCGTGTTTCCAGCGCGTGGTCGAGGTCTGGACCAAGATGCGGCGAGCCTATTCGGTCTGCGCCGAACTCCAGCAGCCCGATACGCAAGATCCGGCCTACGCTGAGCGGATAGCCACCATTCTGCACCGTTGCATCTATTATTCCGGCATGGTGATCGTCGAGCATTTTCGCGCGCGCCGCGAACTGCCGGCCGGCGCTTGGCTGGAATTGCACGGCTTCTACGCCACCGCCGAGGAATGGCGGGTGGCAACCACGCCGATTGCTGACAATCTGGATCACGACCAGCAGACTACACATTGCGCCGCCGCCTATGTTACGTTGTTGCTGGTTGATATCGCCAGCCCCTACAGTCTGAGCGTGCGCGATTTGAATCTGATCCGACGTTGGGCGACCATGTGGTCGCCACTGGTGGGGGTATCCCCAGTGGCGGACGATATCGAATTACCGCCCTTTGTGGTTGAGTTGATGCGGGACACTGGCATGCATCCCACACCGTACGCCGAGGAGCCCAGTGCAGATGTCCGTCGTCTCGACACGACCCGTCTGGCGGCACAGGTCAACCAGACGTTGGCCCAACTCAAGCAACGCATTCCGCCGACTCAGCTTAATTTGGGTGAAGAAACCAACACCCACGTCACCCGGTTGATGACACAGTTGTCGCGGCCTTGGGCACAAATGACCGCCCCACGCCGCTTTCGGCGTTTTCCCACCACAGGTCAGGCGAGGGTGGCCATCGGCTTCGAGCCGATGCATTACTTTGTCAGCGACAAGGAATTCGAGCAGCCGGATACCGCGTCGACTTATTCCCGAGGTGAGTTCGATTCACTTTTCATGTTCCGGCAGATGGCCGATCCCTCGCAAAAGCCCAACGAACCGACAGTGCCGGATTACTCCGTCGACGTCTGGGAGGTGGTCAATCATTCCGCCAATGGTTTCCGGCTGGCGCGTAGCGCGGTCGGGCAAAGAATGGCGCATGGGCAGTTGATCGCGCTTTGTCCGCATGACGGCGAGCAGTTCATTCTCGCGCAAACCAGTTGGCTCATGCAGGATTCGGCGGGAGGGTTGTTGGCCGGGGTCGCCATTTTGCCGGGTAAGCCGCTTGGGGTCGCCATCCGGCTGTCCAACCGGGCGCGTGCCGGAACAGATCGTTTCAGTCGCGCCTTTCTCTTGTCACCCGTGGCCGCAATCGGTGAAGAAGGCTCGCTGGTCTTGCCTCTGGGCATGTATCAGGCTAGCCAACTGCTTGATCTGGCGGACGGCGGCATCAAGCAGGCAAAGATGAAGAACATCCTGCAACGCGGCGTCGATTTTGAGCGAATCAGTTTCGAACTGGTTTGAATATCGTGGCGCCGGTCCCGGACCGGCTGCACCAAACAAGGAGAATTGCCATGCCGGGTCTGGACAAGGACACCCCTGTTCCGACAGACATCAAGCTGCACAAAGTGTCAAAGATGCTTGAATTGAATTATGCCGAGCTGAACGAACACTACGAATTGCCGTGCGAATACCTGCGGGTCATGACACCCTCGGCCGAGGCGCGGGGCCATGGTCCCGGTCAAGAGGTCTTGCAGCATGGCTGCCAGGGCGTCGGCATCGAGCGCATCGAGCCGGTGGGCAACTATGCGTTGCGGTTGGTTTTTTCGGATGGCCACGACAGTGGATTGTATTCGTGGGATTTGCTGTACGAACTGGGCAAAAACCATGCGATGCTATGGGGCGACTATCTGAAGCGAATTGAATTGGCGGGCTTGTCACGTGCGCCGCGAGTGGCCGCGCAGCCGGTCGAACTGAACCGCTGGCGGCACAATGTTGGCGCGGCGGATAAGCATGGGCATGAACATGACTAACACAACGACACACTTCGGGTACGAGACCGTGGCCGAAGCCGAAAAGGCGCGCCGGGTGGCTGGCGTTTTCGATTCGGTGGCCAGCCGTTATGACTTGATGAACGACCTGATGTCGGGCGGACTGCATCGGTTGTGGAAAGCCTTTGCCATTGCCCAGAGCGGTGTGCGCGCGGGCTCGCGTGTGCTGGACGTCGCTGGCGGCACCGGCGATCTGTCGCTAGCCTTTGCAAAGCGCGTGGGTGCCAGCGGCCAGGTTTGTCTGACCGATATCAACAACGCCATGCTCTCGCGCGGAAGAGATCGTTTGCTCGACAAGGGCTATATGGTGCCCGCCGTGCAATGCGACGCCGAGAAAATCCCCTTCTCGGACGATAGCTTCGACTGCGTCACGGTGGCCTTTGGCTTGCGCAACATGACGCATAAGGACGGCGCGCTGGCGGAAATGCGGCGGGTGCTGAAGCCCGGCGGACGCTTGCTCGTGCTGGAGTTTTCCAGAATCTGGAAGCCGCTGGCGCCGGCCTACGATTTCTATTCTTTCAACGTCATTCCACGCGTCGGCAAATGGGTGACGCAAGACGAGGAGAGCTATCGTTATCTGGCCGAATCCATCCGGATGCATCCCGGCCAGGAAGAACTGCGTCAAATGATGGTGGCGGCAGGCCTGGAACGGGTGGAGTATTTCAACCTCGCGCTCGGCGTCGTGGCATTGCATCGCGGCATCAAATTTTAGCGACTGCGGAAGATTGAGCCATGGTCAGCGAAGGACGCCGTTACGATCTGCCGAGTCAATGCGCTGTTCAGGTTTTCAATCACCTTTTGCGCGCCGAGTCCTGGGCGCGCGCGGCCTTGTTGCCGCACGCCGGCCGCGCTTTCAGCCTGCGGATGAGGGAATGGAAGCTCAATTTCGGCGTCACGGCGGATGGTGTGCTGGAGGCGAGAGATCATGACGACTTTGATGCAGTCATCGTCATGCCCGATGCCGCGCCGTGGTTGTGGTGGCGGGATCGCGCTGCGTTCTTCGGGCAGATGCGTTTGAGCGGTTCCGCGGAGTTTTGTGAAGCCTTGGCGCATGTTTTTCGCAACCTTCGCTGGGATCGCGAGGCCGATCTGGCCAGGATCGTGGGCGACATTGCCGCTCACCGTATCGAAAACGGCCTGGTACGCGCTCAAGACACGGGCGCCGACATTGCGTCCCGCTTGGTCGATGGCCTTGCTGAAGCACTGAACGAACGCGCCAGTCCGGTGGTCCAGCGCGGTCGACTGGATGACTGGCGAACCTCTCTTGATCTATTTCGCACAGATCTAGCGAGGCTGGAGGAACGCGTGGGCAGATTGGCATAGGCCGTATGCTGTGGCGATCCCTGGTGCCGAAGGTGGGGGCGGCGTCTGATCTTGCAAGAAAAAGGGCGACCAGCGGTCGCCCTTTTTGGTTTGACGCTTGCGCCGTCAATGCGTGTGCTTCTTGAGGTGCGATAGCGTGTGCAACTGCGCGATGGCTTGCGCCAGTTCCGCTTCTGCCGCGGCATAATCGACTTCCGCCTTGCGATTGGCGAGTGCTTCTTCCGCCTTCCGCTTCGCTTCCAGAGCCTTGGCTTCGTCAAGGTCATGGGCGCGAATGGCGGTATCGGCCAGCACCGTGATCAGGCCAGGTTGCACCTCCAGCATCCCGCCGGAGACGTATACCAACTCGTAGCCGGTTTGCGCCGGCACTTTGAGGCGGATGGTTCCCGGTTTGATGCGGGTGAGCAACGGCGTATGGTGCGGATACACGCCAAGTTCGCCGGCTTCGCCGGGGAAGACGGCGAATTCGACGATCCCCGAGAAGATCGATTCTTCCGCGCTGACCACGTCGCAATGAACAGTAATTGCCATAACGGCCTCCTATAACCGCTTATTGCAGGGTCTTGGCCTTTTCGATGGCTTCTTCGATACCGCCCACCATATAGAAAGCCTGTTCCGGCAGGTGATCGTACTCGCCGGCGACGATGCCCTTGAAGCCCTTGATGGTTTCCTTGAGCGGTACGTATTTGCCGGGCGAGCCGGTAAACACTTCCGCCACGTGGAAGGGCTGCGACAGGAAACGCTGGATCTTGCGGGCGCGTGCCACGGCCAGCTTGTCCTCCGGCGACAGTTCGTCCATCCCGAGAATCGCGATGATATCGCGTAGCTCCTTGTATTTCTGCAGGGTTTGCTGCACGGAACGGGCGACTTCGTAGTGCTCCGTGCCAACGACCTGCGGATCAAGCTGACGCGAAGTGGAGTCGAGCGGATCAACGGCCGGGTAGATGCCCAGCGCAGCGATGTCACGCGACAACACGACGGTCGAGTCCAAGTGCAGGAAGGTGGTGGCGGGCGACGGGTCGGTCAAGTCATCCGCGGGCACATACACGGCCTGGATAGAGGTGATGGAACCGACCTTGGTCGAGGTAATCCGCTCTTGCAGGCGACCCATTTCTTCCGCCAGCGTCGGCTGGTAGCCCACGGCGGAAGGCATACGGCCGAGCAGCGCCGACACTTCGGTACCGGCCAGGGTGTAACGGTAGATGTTGTCGATGAAAAGCAGGATGTCACGACCGTCATCGCGGAAACGCTCGGCCATGGTCAGACCAGTCAGCGCCACGCGCAGACGGTTACCCGGCGGTTCGTTCATCTGACCGAACACCATCGCGACCTTGTCCAGAACGTTGGAGTCTTTCATTTCGTGGTAGAAGTCGTTCCCTTCGCGGGTACGCTCACCCACGCCGGCGAACACGGACAGACCCGAGTGTTGCTTGGCGATGTTGTTGATCAGCTCCATCATATTGACGGTCTTTCCGACGCCGGCGCCGCCGAACAGGCCGACCTTGCCGCCTTTGGCGAACGGGCAGATCAAGTCGATCACCTTGATGCCGGTTTCGAGCAGATCAACCGAGGACGACAGTTCGTCGAACTTCGGAGCCGGTGCGTGAATTGGGCGGGTCTCTTCGGTGGCGATCGGGCCAGCTTCGTCGATCGGGCGACCCAGCACGTCCATGATGCGGCCCAGCGTGCCGAGACCGACTGGGACGGAAATATAGGCATTGGTATTGTTGACCTTCATGCCGCGGCGCAGGCCGTCGGACGAGCCCATGGCGATGGTACGGACGATGCCGTCACCCAGCTGCTGCTGCACTTCGAAGGTCAGGCCGGCTTCCGCCATACCGTTTTCTTCGGCGGCATCCAGCTTGAGGGCGTCGTACACCTTGGGCATGGCGTCGCGGGGGAAGTGGATGTCCACGACGGCGCCGATGCACTGAACGATGGTACCTTGACTCATATTGAAATCCTTTATTTTCAAACAGCGGCGGCGCCGCCGACGATTTCCGACAACTCTTTGGTAATCGCAGCCTGACGGGCCTTGTTGTAGACCAGCTTCAATTCGTTGATGACGTTCTTGGCATTGTCCGAAGCAGACTTCATCGCCACCATTCGCGCCGATTGTTCCGAGGCCATGTTCTCGGCGAGCGCCTGGTAAATCAGCGCCTCGACGTAGCGAGCCAGCAGGTCGTCAATCACCGGTTTGGCTTCCGGCTCGTAAACGTAATCCCACTTGGTCTGGGCCGAGCCAACGGCTTCACCGGACAGCGGCAGCAGCTGCTCGACGACCGGCTCCTGCTTCATCGTATTGATGAAGCGGGTGTAGGCGATGTACAGGGCGTCGATTTCGCCGCGCATGTAGGCATCAAGCTGAACCTTGACCGGACCGATCAGGCGTTCCAGATGCGGCGTGTCACCGAGGGCGATCACGTGCGACACCACCTTGGCGCCGGCACGTTGCATGAACCCCCACCCTTTGTTGCCGATGGCGGTGACCTGCAACTTCTTCCCTTCGGCTTCCCACGTCTTCATCCTGTTCAGTGCCAGCCGCAGTACGTTGGTGTTAAGACCGCCGCACAGGCCCTTGTCAGAGGTGACGAGAATCAGGCCGACGTTCTGCACCGGATCACGCGTGACCAGGAAAGGATGCCGATATTCGGTGATGGCGTGCGAGAGGTTCGCCGCCACGCGCCGGATCTTTTCGCCATAGGGACGGGCCTGCCGCATCCGGTCCTGCGCCTTGCGCATTTTGGACGCGGCCACCATCTCCATGGCCTTTGTGATCTTGCGCGTGTTTTCGACGCTCTTGATCTTGTTGCGAATTTCCTTGCCGCTAGGCATGGCGTTCTCCCGGCGTGATCAGGCCCAGCTCGACTTGAAGGCGGTAATGCCGGCGGCCAGTTGTTTCTCGGATTCGCCGTCGAGATCCTTGGTCGACTCCATCTTGTTCATGAGGTCGGCACAGGCGGATTTGAGGTAACCAATCATCGCCTTTTCGCATTCCAGCGCGCGCTTGACTTCGACATCGTCGAAATAGCCCTTGTCCGCCGCATACAGCGTTACGGCCATTTCGGCCACGCTCATCGGCGAGTACTGGTTCTGCTTCATCAGTTCGGTGACCAGGCGGCCGCGTTCGAGCTGCTTGCGGGTCGCTTCGTCCAGATCGGAGGCGAACTGCGCAAAGGCCGCCAGTTCGCGATACTGCGCGAGCGCCAGACGCACACCGCCACCGAGCTTCTTGATGATCTTGGTCTGAGCGGCACCGCCGACGCGTGACACCGAGATACCGGCGTTGATGGCGGGGCGGATACCGGCGTTGAACAGATCGGTTTCCAGGAAGATCTGGCCGTCGGTAATCGAGATGACGTTGGTCGGCACGAAGGCGGAGACGTCGCCGGCTTGCGTTTCGATGACCGGCAAAGCGGTCAGCGAACCGGTTTTGCCCTTGACTTCGCCATTGGTATATTTCTCGACCCATTCTTCCGAGACGCGAGCGGCGCGTTCGAGCAGGCGGGAGTGCAGGTAAAAAACGTCACCCGGATAGGCTTCGCGGCCCGGCGGACGACGCAGCAGCAGGGAAATCTGGCGATAAGCCCAAGCCTGCTTGGTCAGGTCGTCATGAATGATCAGGGCATCCATGCCGCGGTCGCGGAAGTATTCGCCCATGGTCGTGCCGGCGTAGGGTGCGATGAACTGCATCGCGGCCGATTCGGAGGCCGAGGCGGCGACGACGATGGTGTATTCCATGGCGCCGTTTTCTTCGAGCTTGCGCACCACGTTGGCGATGGTGGAAGCCTTTTGACCGACGGCGACATAAATACAGAAGAGATCCTTGCCCTTCTGGTTGATGATCGTATCGACAGCGACCGCGGTCTTGCCGGTTTGACGGTCGCCAATGATCAGCTCGCGCTGACCGCGGCCGATCGGCACCATGGAGTCGACGCACTTCAGGCCTGTTTGCACCGGCTGCGACACCGACTTACGCCAGATCACGCCCGGAGCGACCTTTTCGATCTTGTCGGTGACCTTGGCATTGATCGGGCCCTTGCCGTCGATCGGCTGACCGAGGGAATTGACCACGCGGCCGAGCAGCTCGGGGCCGACCGGCACTTCCAGAATGCGGCCGGTCGTCTTGACCGTGTCACCTTCGGAGATGTGTTCGTATTCACCCAGCACCACCGCGCCGACGGAGTCGCGCTCGAGGTTCAGCGCCATGCCGAAGGTGTTGCCGGGGAATTCCAGCATTTCGCCCTGCATGACGTCGGCCAGCCCGTGCACGCGGCAGATGCCGTCGGTCACGGTGACCACCGTGCCCTGCGTGCGCACTTCCGATGCGCTTTGCAGGTTCTGGATCTTGCTCTTGATGAGCTCAGAAATTTCGGAAGGATTCAACTGCATGAAATTCTCCTAGTTGTGCAGCGCCGTAGCCATTTTGTCGAGCTTGCCACGCACCGAGGCATCGAGCATCTGGTCACCAACGACGACCTTGATGCCTCCGATCAGTTCGGGATCGACGCTGACCCGGGCATCGAGCCGGGTCCTGAAGTGCGCTTCCAGCTGGGGCACCAGTGCCTTGACATGGGCATCGTCGAGGGCAAACGCCGAGACGATCTCGGCTTCCTTGACGCCTTCCTCGCCGTGCTTCAGATTCTCGAAGAGCTCGGCGACTTCGGGCAGGCAGCCCAGACGGTTGTTGTTGGCCAGCAGTTGGACGAAGTTCGACAGTTCCGCATCTACCGCCGAGCCGCAGGCGGCACGGAACAGCTCGACCCGCGCGCCGATCGTGACATTGGGATCGCCAATGGCGGCACGGGCTTCGGGATGGGCAGCGACCTGGGCGAGCGTCGCGAGACGCTCCGACCATTGCGCCAGAGTGCCGCCGGCCTTGGCTACCTGGAACAGGGCTTCGGCGTATGGACGGGCGATAGTGACGGATTCGGCCATTTGCTTACAGGTCCTGTTTCAGGGTGCCCAGCATGTCGGCATGCACGGACGCATTGATTTCCTTGCGCAGAATCTTCTCGGCGCCGGCCACGGCCAGTTCGGCGACGCGCTCACGCAGGGCGTGTTTGGCGCGTTCGACTTCCTGTTCGATTTCGGCCTTGGCACCGGCGACGACCTTGTCGGCCTCGACCTTGGCCTGAGCCTTGGCTTCCTCGATAATCTGCTGCGCGCGCTTTTCGGCTTGCGCCAGGAGTTCCGCGGTCTTGACCTTGGAATCCTTAAGCGCATCGGCGGAACGCTTGGCAACAATCTCTTGTTCCTGTTTGGCGCGTTCGGCCGCAGCCAGGCCATCGGCGATCTGGGCTTGCCGTGCGGCCATCGCCTTTTGCAGCGGCGGCCAGACGAACTTCATCGTGATCCAGATGAAGAGAGCAAACCAGATGGCTTGGCCAATCAGTGTAGCGTTGATACTCACGCTAACCTCCTGGTAATGGTGGGTTCAAGCACGAGATTAGTGACCGGCAGCAGCTTTGATCATGGGCAGGAACGGGTTGGCGAACAGCATGAACAGGGCGATACCGACACCGATCATGGTCACGGCGTCGAGCAGACCGGCAACGATGAACATCTTGACTTGCAGCGTCGGGATCATTTCCGGCTGACGGGCGGCACCTTCCAGGAAACGGCCACCGAGGATACCGAAGCCGATGGCGGTACCGAGCGCGCCGCAGCCGATCAGGATGGCAACAGCGATAGCGGTGTTGGAAAGGACGGTTGCGAGTTCCATGTTGACTCCTAAGTGAGTGTGTTTTTACAGAAAAGCGGTTGAGAAAAAGGTGTGGTGTTTCAGGTATTAGTGCGATTCCGCGGCCATCGACATGTAGACGATCGTCAGCATCATGAAAACGAAGGCCTGCAAGGTGATGATCAGGATGTGGAACAGTTCCCAGGGCAGTGCGAGCGGTAGTTGATAGAGACCGAGCAGGGCGATCAGGATAAAGACCATTTCGCCCGCGTACATGTTGCCGAAAAGACGCAGGGCCAGCGAAATCGGCTTGGCGATGTCTTCAACGATGCGGAAGATCAGGTTGACCGGAGCGAGCTTGGCGCCGAACGGGGCGGTGAAGACCTCGTGCAGGAAGCCGCCGACGCCCTTCACCTTCAGGTTCATGCCGAGCATGATGAAGAACACGCTGATCGACATGGCGAAGGTCAGGTTGGGGTCGGTGGTCGGCACGAACTTGAAGGGCAGATGTTCGTTGCCGGTGATTTTTTGCGTCACGAAAGGCAGGAAATCGACCGGGATCAGATCCATGGCGTTCATGGTGAACACCCAGACGAAAATGGTGATGGCCAGCGGAGTGACCAGCGCGCTCTTGCCGTGGAAGGTGTCCTTGACCTGCTGATCGACCAGCGAGACAACCATTTCGATGAAATTCTGCAGCTTGCCCGGCACACCGGCGGTGGCTTTGCTGGCGGCCCAGGCCATCAGGCCGAAGACGAGCAGTCCGAGAACGCCGGATACCAGCAGCGTATCGAGGTGAAAGGTCCAGAAGCCGGTGCAGTGGCCGTCGACCTTGGCGGCTTCGGCGCAAACCTGCAGATTGGTCAGATGGTGCTGGATATATCCAGCGGTGTTCAGCGTGCCGCCTTCTGCGCTCATGTTTTCTCCGCTCAGCCTAACGTTGCTTCAAGAGTGCCAGCCAGTGGATGGCAATGGTTGATCCAAATCCCAGAAACAGCGGCAGGGCCGCTACTTCACGATATTCCATAAACACTAGCGCAAACAACCCGAGCGTTACCGCATACTTGAACGCTTCCCCGGCCGCCTGCGCGCGATAAATCCTGACAGGATCGGAACCGCTGGGAAGACGCATCGCCCGCCAGACATAACCCGCGTTGCCCAGCACCCCGATCAGCCCACCAATCAGGGCGGAAAGGGCGGAGTGCCCGCCTCCCGCCAACCCGGCAATCGCCGCTGCCAGCAAGGCAATCAAAGCTTGCCGACTCAGAATCCAGCGTATTTGCGGGTGCACCGACTATCCTGTTCTACAGATTACAGACTGTAACAAAGTCTTATACAAGAGTCAAATACCGCGAGTACACAATTAATCGGTCATATTGCAGGACGATGACGCCAAGGCCTGCCTGCTCGTCAGCCGCGCAGGCGGCCCAGAAGGCCGTCAAGCTGGTCGAGATCGCCGAATTCGATGGTCAGCTTGCCGACCCCTTTTTTGTTGGCACGGATGGCGACAGTGGCACCGAGGTTGTCGGACAGTTCTTCCTGAAGTCGCAGCAGGTCGCGGTCGACTTCACCGGCAGTGGGCGTCTTGGGCGGATTCAGCGTTTGCTGCACCAGTCTTTCCGCCTCGCGCACCGAGAGGCCCTTTTGCACGATACGCTGAGCCAAGGCCACCTGCGGTGCCTTGGCGAGCGCCAGCAGAGCGCGGGCGTGGCCCATGTCGAGTTGTCCTTGCATCAGCAGGTCCTGCACTGGCGAGGACAATTGCAATAGCCGCAGCAGGTTGGAGGTGGCCGGGCGCGAACGTCCGACCGCATCGGCCGCCTGCTGGTGCGAGAGGCCGAATTCGTCGATCAGGCGCTGCAAGCCTTGCGCTTCTTCCAGCGGATTGAGGTTTTCGCGCTGGATGTTTTCGATCAGCGCCATGGCCAGCGCTTGTTCGTCGGCGATGGCGCGGATCAAGACCGGCACTTCGGCCAGGCCAGCCAGTTGCGAGGCACGCCAGCGGCGTTCGCCGGCGACGATTTCGTAGCGTTCAGCACCCGGCGTCTTGTCGACGGCGCGCACCAGAATCGGCTGCATCACGCCCTGTGCCCGGATTGACGCGGCCAGTTCGGCCAGCGAGGTTTCGTCCATCTGGGTGCGGGGCTGATACTTGCCCGGTTGCAAGCGGTCGACCGGCAGGTTGCGCTGCTCGTCCTTATGCGCGGCGTCGTCGCCGGCCAGCAGCGCGTCAAGGCCGCGGCCCAGTCCTTTGAGTTTCATGCCATGGGTTCCTTCTGCGATGCGTCCTTCAACATTCCAAAGCGATCGAGCAGTTCCGCCGCGAGGCTGAGATAGGCCTGCGCGCCCCTCGAGTTTTTGTCGAAGGCGATGACCGGCTTGCCGTACGAAGGCGCCTCGGCCAGCCGCACATTGCGCGGCACGATGGTTCGATACACTTTTTTGCCGAAATGGCTTTCCAGTTCCGCCGACACCTGCTGCGTCAGGGTGCTTTGCGGGTTGTACATGGTGCGCAGCAAGCCTTCGATCTCAAGTCTCGAATTGAGGTTGCCGCGTACCTTCCGGAGTGTTTCAACCAGATCGGACAGGCCTTCCAGCGCGTAATATTCGCACTGCATCGGGATCAGAACGTAGTCGGAAGCGACGAGGCCGTTGACCGTCAGCATGTTGAGAGCCGGCGGGCAGTCGATCAGGATGAAGTCATATTCCGCGTGCCCGGCCTGCAATGCGTCGCGCAAGCGGTACTCGCGGCGATCGAGTTCGATCAGTTCGACTTCGGCGCCGGCCAGTTCGCGATTGGCCGGCAGGACGTCGAAACCGAATTCGGTCTTCAGGCAGACTTTGGCCAGACTCGCCGAGCCGATCAGCAACTGATAAACGGTCGGCAGCGCCTCGCGTTTGAAAATGCCGCAACCGGTGGTGGCGTTGCCCTGCGGATCGAGATCGATCAGCAGTACCCGCTGGCCATGCGCGGCCAGGCCGGCGGCCAGATTGACCGCCGTCGTCGTTTTGCCGACGCCGCCCTTTTGGTTGGTGATTGCAAAAACCTTCATGCGACCGCTTTCAAAATCAACAAATGTCTCTCGGCATTCAGCCCCGGCACCGCGAGCGGTTGGATGTCCGCCAGCTCGATATCGGCCGGCAGCCTTGCCAGTTCGTCGTCCGGACGCACCCCCTTCATCGCCAGCCAGCGGCCTTCCGCCGCCAGAAGATGGCGCGTTAGATGCACGAACTCGGCGGTGTCGGCAAAGGCGCGTGAGACGATCTGGCCGAAACGGTCCGTCAGCGTTTCCACGCGCGCATGGATGGCGTGCACGTTGGACAGGCCCAGTTCGATGATCGCCTGTTGCAGGAAGCTGACTTTCTTTTGCACCGCATCTACCAGCGTCACCGAAAGGTCGGGGCGCAGGATGGCGAGCGGAATGCCCGGCAAGCCCCCGCCGCTGCCCACATCCAGCAAAGGCGTGGCCTCGATCCACGGCAGAATGGCCAGGGAATCGAGCAGATGGTGAGAAATGACTTGCTCCCTGTCGCGGATGGCGGTCAGGTTATACGTTTTGTTCCACTTCAGTAGCAGATCGACGTAGGCCAGCAGACGCACCTCATCGCCGGGAGCCGGGGTGAGCCCGAGCCGTGCCAGCGCCTGATTGAGGTCGACAGCGTTCATGGCGATTGCGGCGCCTGGGTGAAATCATTGAGAATCGATGTGTTCCGGCCCATCAGGAAGATCTCTGTCCGATCAATTTGCGGCCGGTTGCCCTGCGACAAATGCGACCAAGTGAATGAAATGGGACGAATTTTACGTCATGCCACCGACAAAGGACACCTCGAATGGAAGCGTTCGTCCGCGGGTTACATCGGCGAAAGGATGAGGCCATGATTGCCTGGCTCGGTGCGCAACTGCGCCGGTGGTGGCCTTCCAGCCTGCGCGCGCAGTTAATGTTGATTTTGTTGCCGGTGGTCGGATTGCCGGTGGTGGCGACGGGCTATGTACTGAAAGTGAGAGGTCACGCCACTCTGGTCGAGGAAAAGCGGATTCATCTGGAAGGGGTGACCGCCCTGCTCGAACGCCACCTTCAGCAAGCGGGCGGATTCGACGCACTGCTACGCCAGTATGCGGGCCCGGCGGGCGACTCGACCGCCCAGGTGACCTATCTGAACGGTCGTTTGCGGGGATATACCGACGAAGTGGCGCAGGCTTTTCCGGAGGTTGGGGTCGGATATTTTCATCGCGGACTCGATGCCATCGTGACGTATGGTCCTAGCCCGCAGTACGGGCACACCGTCGGCCAAACCATTGCGCAAAACCATCCGGGTCGCGGCGTGATGGAATACAACCGGATGATGACCGTCAGCGGCGACCTGGTGCGCGGCAACATCATGAATGCCATGCGGCCGATCGTGGAAAACGGCCGGGTGGTCGGGTATATCTGGGCTAACGAGTTTCTCGACGCCATTGACGAACAGGCCAGTGCTATGCGCGTCGCGGTGTATTCAATGACCTTGTTCGGGTTTGCCTTGTCGCTGGCGGTCGTGTTTTTCGTCATTGCGCAACTGACCGGCAAGATGGCGGTCATCAAGCAAGGGCTGACGCGCCTGCGTTTCGACCTGCGCGAGAGCATTCCGCCGATCAAGGGCGAAATCGGCGAGATGGTCGATGCCATTAATGAACTCGCGCGTGCCCTGCTTGAAACGCGTTCGATGCACGATAACATCCTCGACAGTCTTGCCGATGCGGTCATCACCGTCGATGCCCAGCACAATGTCACCTACGTCAATCCGGCTGGATGCGAATTGTTCGGTTGCAAGGCCGACGATGCCATCGGGCGCCCCTACATCACGCTGTTTCGCTCCGACGCGCACTTTTCGAGTCTGCTGCTGGATACCCTGCAAACGGGGCGGGAACACCGCGGTATCGAGATTGACTATCCACTCCAGCATTCGACACCGCATGTGCTGGCGAGTACCAGTTTGCTGTACGACGGACGCGGGCATCAGCTTGGCGTGGTGGCGATCATCCGCGACGTGACCAAGACCTTTGCTCTGCAACGCCAGGTCGCGCAGAATGAACGGCTGGCCGCGTTGGGCGGCGTGGCGGCGGGCATTGCGCATGAACTGCGGACGCCGCTCACGTCGATCCGCGGGTTTGTGCAATACCTGCAAGGCTCGACCGATCCGAAGGAGTGGCAGGAGTATGGCACCATCATCATTCGCGAGGTCGATGGCCTCAACCGCATCGTTTCCGAACTGCTCGACCTTGCCCGGCCACAGCCGCTGCGGCTGGAAGCGGTGCAGTTGAACCGGGTGGTCGACGAGGCCTTGTTGTTGCTGCCCGAAGAAGCCCGTCAGCGCGGCGTTGAGTTCATCCGCGAGTTCGACCTCCAATTGCCAGAGATTCAGGCGGACAAGGGGCAACTCAAACAGGTGTTACTCAACATCCTGCTCAACGCCGTTCAGGCGATCGCCGACGCCGGGCAGGTGCGCGTTGTCACGCGTGTCGAAAAGGATGGTCGTATTGGGATACAGGTCACCGATAATGGCTGCGGGATTCCCGAAGCGATCAGAAAACAGATTTTCGATCCGTTTTTCTCTACCAAGCCGAACGGAACCGGACTAGGCATGGCGATTGCTCGTCGTATCGTCGAGAGTCATCACGGCAGCCTTGCAGTGGATAGTGCGGAACAGCAAGGCTGTACGGTGACACTGATTTTTCCACGTATTCCGCCCGGTCCATCGCCACTATGAAAGCCGATTACCAGATTCTCGTTGTCGACGACGACGAAAGCATTCGCCGCATGCTGGTTGCGGTGCTGGCGCGCGACGGATTCCAGACCGTCGCTGCCGCTGACGGCGAGGAAGGCCTCGCCCTCTTTCGCAGCCAGTCGCCCGACATTGTGCTGATGGACATCCGCATGCCGGGTATGTCCGGCATCGAGGCGATGCGTGCCATGCTGGAGTTGCGCCCCGGCGTCGCGGTGATCCTGATGACGGCCTATGCCGATCTGGAGACCGCGGTGCAGGCGATCAAGGCCGGCGTTTTCGATTTCATCATCAAGCCTTTCGATCTGGCCGAAATCGGCCTGCTGGTTGATCGTGCCTACCAGATGCGCGAGATGCGCCGCGAAATCGGCTATTTGCAGAGCGAACTCTCCGAAAACTTTCGCTTCGACCGCATCCTGACCGCCGACCCCGACATGCGCGGGCTCTGCGATTCGGTTGCCCGCATTGCGCCGAGCAACGCCACGGTGGTGATCTACGGCGAGAGCGGCGTGGGCAAGGAATTGTTGGCGGCGTCGCTGCATTACAACAGCCCGCGCGCGCAGAAACCCTTCGTCAAGGTGAATTGTGGCGCCATCCCCGAGGGGTTGCTGGAGAGCGAGTTTTTCGGACACGAGCGCGGCGCCTTTACCGGCGCGGTGGCCCGGCGAACCGGGCGTTTCGAGCACGCCGACGGCGGCACGCTGTTTCTCGACGAAATCGGCGAACTGCCGCTGGGCTTGCAGGTCAAGCTGCTGCGCGTGTTGCAGGATCGCGAATTCGAGCGTGTCGGCGGCGACCGAACACTGCACGTCGATGTGCGTCTGGTGGCGGCCACGCATCGCAATCTGGAAGACATGGTGGCCGCCGGCACCTTCCGCGCCGATCTTTACTATCGCCTCAATGTCGTCAGCCTGGCGGTACCACCGCTCCGCCAGCGGCCGGCGGATATCGCGCTGCTTGCCAACCACTTTCTGCGCAAATACACGGCCGAGCACAACCGCGAGATCGACGGATTCGACGATCATGCGCTGGCGGTGATGCAGCGCTACGCCTGGCCGGGTAACGTGCGCGAACTGTGCAACGCCGTCGAGCGCGCCGTGGTGATGAGCCGCGACCGCAATATTCACGCCGAAGATCTGCCTTCGCCCATCGTGCAATCCTCGCGGCCCGCCGGCGCGTCCGCAGGCCCGCGTGCTCTGAAGGAGCAGGTGCGCCACTTCGAGGCGGCGGTCATCGCCCAGGCACTCGACCGCCACCAGGGCAATCGCTCGCACGCGGCGACCGAGCTCGGCATCAGTCGTCGTGCCCTGCTGTACAAACTGCACGAATACGAAATGGATGCCGGCGACTGCGCAGATTCTGTTCTGTAGTGTGAATGAAATTGCGCAGTTGTGATCCGTTTACCGTCAAAAATGCCCGCTTAAGCGCATGAATCCGCCCTCCCGGGCTGTGGCATGGATCGTGCGATAACCCCTCTCGCTCAATTCAAAACGAGAGGGGAAGTAATGACAAATCGCAATAAACGTATCGCGGTCGCTGACCTGCGTCCGCGTTTCCGCGACGGGATGACCATCATGTTTGGCGGTTTTCTCGGCACCGGCACGCCAGACAGCATGGTTCGCGAACTGCTCGACTCGGGCGTCAAGGACCTGACCATCATCGGCAACGACACCGCGCTGGCGACCACGGGGATTGGTGTGTTGGTGGCGAATCGCCGCGTCAAGAAGGTGATTGCGTCGCACATCGGTACCAATGCCGAGACCGGCAAGCAGATGATCGCCGGGGAACTGGATGTCGAACTCGTGCCGCAAGGTACGCTGGCCGAGCGTATCCGCGCCGGCGGTTCCGGCCTGGGTGGCGTGCTGACGCCGACGGGGGTGGGCACGATCATCGAAAAGGGCAAGACCAAACTGACGCTCGATGGCGTCGACTATCTGGTCGAGCGCCCGCTGCGCGCCGATCTGGCGATTCTCAAAGCGCATCTGGCGGATGAATCCGGCAATCTGGTGTATCGCCGCGCTGCGCGCAACTTCAATCCACTGATGGCGTTGGCGGCCGATTTTGTCGCGGTCGAAGTCGCCAGTATCGTGCCGACCGGCGATATCGATCCCGATCATGTCATGACGCCGGGCACGCTGGTCGATGCGCTTGTGCTTGTCGAGGAGAAATAACATGGATGCCAAAGACCTGATTGCCTGCCGTGTCGCGCAGGAATTGAAGGACGGCGACGTCGTCAACCTGGGTATCGGCCTGCCGACGTTGATTCCCAACTATCTCTCCGAAGGCGTGCACATCACCCTGCAATCCGAAAACGGCTTCCTCGGTCTGGGTCCGCTGGTTGGCGACCCTTTGCCCGATCTGGTCAATGCCGGTGGCAAGCCTTGCGGCATGTTGCCAGGCACTGCCTTTTTCGACAGCGCCATGTCCTTCGCCATCATTCGCGGCGGCCACGTAGATGTGACCGTACTGGGCGGATTGCAAGTGGATCAACTGGGCAATCTTGCCAACTGGATGGTGCCGGGCAAGATGGTGCCAGGCATGGGCGGAGCGATGGATCTCGTCACCGGTGCCAGGAACGTGATTGTGGCGATGGAGCACAACACCAAGGAAGGAGATGCCAAGATTCTGAAGCAGTGCGAACTGCCGCTGACCGCCGCCGGCAAGGTGACCGCGATTGCCACCGAACTGGCCTATTTCCGCTTCATCGGCGGCGTGCTGACGCTGGTTGAAACGGCGCCTGGCGTCAGCCTCGACGAGATTCGCGCCAAGACCGAGGCGGACTATGCGGTCAGCCCGGATTGCCGCGAGATGCGGTTGCCGGCCAAGGCATCATAAAAATCAAGGAGACAGGAATGGCACAATTCATTCGCGGTATTTCCAATTTCTTCACCAACGTGGTCCATCGCTTTCTGCCGGACCCCCTGATTTTCGCCATCTTGCTGACGGTGCTGGTGTTCGGATTGGGTGTCGGTTTGACACCCAAGACGCCCACCGACATGCTGATGATCTGGGGGAACGGTTTCTGGAACCTGCTGGCGTTCTCGATGCAGATGGCGCTGGTATTGGTGACGGGCCATGCGCTCGCCAGTTCCGGCCCGGTGAGCAGCGGCATGAAGGTAATGGCGTCGCTGGCCAAGACGCCGGCGCAAGGCGTTATGCTGGTCACCTTTGTGGCGGCGGTTGCCAGCGTCATCAACTGGGGTTTCGGCCTTGTTCTGGGCGCGATGTTCGCGCGTGAAGTCGCCCGGCGCATTCCGAAGTCCGACTACAGCCTGCTGATTGCCTGCGCCTACATTGGCTTTTTGACCTGGCACGGCGGTTTGTCCGGTTCGGTACCGCTGATCGCCGCGACGCCCGGTAATCCGATGGAGAAGACAGCGGGCCTGATCCCGGTCGACCAAACCTTGTGGACCGGTTACAACATCTTCATTACTGTCGCGCTGATTGCCACGCTACCCTTCCTCAACCGGCTGATGATGAAGCCCGATCACGAGGTCGTGCCGGTCGACCCGGCTCTGTTGAAAGAAGAGCCGAGCTTCCAGCGTCCGTTGGGGCCGAACGCCTCGATTGCCGAACGTTTGGAAGAATCGCGCATCCTGGGTGGTCTGGTTGGTCTGGCGGTCTTTACCTACCTGGGATTCCGTTTCGCCCAGAAAGGGGTCAAGATCGACATCAACACGGTCAATCTGATGTTCCTCGGCGCCGGCATTCTGCTGCACAAGACCCCGATGGCCTATGCCCGGGCGATTGCCGCGGCGGCCAAGGGTACCGCCGGCATCATGGTGCAGTTCCCGTTCTACGCGGGTATCCAGTTGATGATGGAGCATTCCGGTCTGGGCGGCATCATCACCAACTGGTTTGTGCTGATTGCCAACAAGGATACCTTCCCGCTGATGGCTTTCCTGAGTTCCGGTTTGATCAACTTCGCTGTGCCGTCCGGCGGCGGTCACTGGGTGGTGCAGGGGCCGTTCGTGATTCCGGCTGCTCAGGCACTCGGCGCCGATCTCGGCAAGGCGGCGATGGCCATTGCCTACGGCGAGGCCTGGATGAACATGGCGCAGCCCTTCTGGGCCTTGCCGGCTTTGGCGATCGCCGGGCTGGGTGTGCGCGACATCATGGGATATTGCGTCACCGCGCTGCTGTTCTCGGGATTCATCTTCGTGGGCGGCATGTACCTGTTCTAGCGCTGCTCGATCCACCCGCAAAAGCCCGGCCGCGCGCCGGGCTTTTTATTGCCCCAGTCCAAAGTGTCGCTTCAGGTGGATCAACAGCAGTGAGACGGCGGCGGGCGTGACACCCTGGATGCGCGAGGCCTGGCCAAGTGTTTCCGGCCGGTGTTGGGCCAATTTTTGCTGCACTTCCTTGGAAAGGCCGGGTACGGCAGTGAAGTCCAGCCCAGTGGGTAGCGCGAGATTTTCGTGAGTCGCGGCACGGGCCACTTCTTCTTGCTGACGGTCGATGTAGCCCTGGTATTTGGCCTGGATTTCCACCTGTTCGATGGCCAGAGGATCGCTTAACGCCTCGCCCGCGCCGGGTAGGGTCAACAAGGCTTCATAGCGGATTTCCGGACGACGCAGCAGTTCAAACAGGTTGTATTCGTGTTCGATGGCTTTACCGAGTACACGCTGAGCCTCGTCGGCTGGCAGGATAGCCGGATTGACCCAGGTCGACTTGAGCCGCTCACTTTCGCGTGCCACCGCATCGCGCTTCTGGCAAAAGGCGCTCCAGCGGCTGTCGTCAACCAGGCCCAGTTCGCGCCCTTTCTCGGTCAGGCGCAGATCGGCGTTGTCTTCGCGCAGCGACAGGCGGTATTCGGCGCGGCTTGTGAACATCCGGTAGGGTTCCGAGATGCCGCGCGTGATCAGGTCGTCGACCAGCACGCCCAGATACGCTTCGTCACGCCGCGGGCACCAGGTTTCGCGCCCTTGGGTCTGCAAGGCCGCGTTAACGCCGGCGAGCAGGCCTTGTGCCGCCGCCTCTTCATAGCCGGTGGTGCCGTTGATCTGGCCGGCGAAGAAAAGACCCGAAATCGCCTTGGTTTCGAGCGAGGATTTCAGCCTGCGCGGGTCGTAGTAATCGTATTCGATGGCGTAGCCGGGGCGCAGGATGTGGCAGTTTTCCATGCCCTTGATCGAGCGCACAAGCGCCAGCTGGATGTCGAAGGGTAGGCTGGTCGAAATTCCGTTTGGATAGATTTCGTGCGTCGTCAGGCCTTCCGGCTCGAGAAAGACGTTATGCCGGTCGCGGTCGGCGAAACGATGGATCTTGTCCTCGATCGACGGGCAGTAACGCGGCCCGACCCCTTCGATGACGCCGGTGTACATCGGCGAGCGGTCGAGTCCGCCGCGGATGATGTCATGCGTCTGTTCATTGGTTTCCGCGATCCAGCAGGGCAACTGGCGCGGATGCTGGTCGGCGCGGCCGAGAAACGAGAAGACGGGGAGCGGGTTGTCCGAGTGTTGTTCCTCCATCGCCGAAAAATCGATGGTCTTGCCGTCCAGACGCGGCGGCGTGCCGGTCTTCAGCCGGCCTTGAGGCAGATTCAGTTCCTTCAGCCGCGCCGCCAGCGATACCGAGGGCGGGTCGCCCATGCGGCCGCCGGTGTAATGGTTCAGCCCGACGTGGATTAGGCCGTTCAGAAAGGTGCCGGCGGTCAACACCACCGCCGACGCCTCAAAACGGATGCCAAGTTGGGTCACCGCGCCCGTGACCCGGTTGCCTTCGACGATCAGGTCATCGCACGCCTGCGCGAAAAGGGTCAGATTGGGCTGGCTCTCCAGCCGGGTGCGAATCGCCTGCTTGTACAGCACGCGGTCGGCCTGCGCACGTGTTGCCCGCACTGCTGGGCCCTTCGAGGCATTGAGGATGCGGAACTGGATGCCCGCTTCGTCGGTAGCCGCCGCCATGGCGCCGCCCAGCGCGTCGACCTCCTTGACCAGATGGCCCTTGCCGATGCCGCCAATGGAGGGGTTGCAGCTCATCGCACCGAGGGTTTCAAGGTTGTGCGTCAACAGCAGCGTTTTCGCGCCGGCGCGGGCCGCGGCGAGCGCCGCCTCGGTGCCGGCGTGGCCGCCGCCCACAACAATGACATCGAAACGGCTGGGGAAATTCATCATCACTCTGAGCTCTTCTTGCGTGATCCGACAAGGGGCCGGATTTCAGGGGGTCAGCCGTAGCGCTGAAATTCGGCTTCCAGCATCTGGAGCGGTTTGCCGCCGAAATCGAGAAACTGGATACCCAGGCGCCAGCGGTCGTGACCCGTCGAAAAAGCGCCATACATCACGCGGGCGCGCGCTTCGACAACATCCGGTGTGGCACCGACACGGCGGGCCGGCAGTTGCAGATACAGCGAAAACAAGGTGCCCTTGGCAATATTGTGCGCAACCAGCACGGAGGCGCCACCGCTGGAAATATCCAGCGTCTCGCCGTAAATCAGTTGCTGGTCGTTGCCGCGCAAGGCGATTCGGCAGCGCAGAGGATATCGGCGGTGGGCACGTTGTTCTTCCATGATGCGGTGAGCGACGAAAACAAGGCTGGCATCATCCTTTTTCATAGGCGTCATTGTCAATCGCTTTGCGGCGCACCTTGCGGCACGGTACGTTCTGGCGTACCTTGCGGGCGAGACAAAAGAGGCGAAAAGCAATGGACGTCCTGGACAACGAAGAAATGCTGCTGATTCTTCAGCAGGCCTTGAAAAAGAAACGCGTCCTGATTGTCGACCGCCATCCTCCGGCGCGCGACTCGCTTCGTCTGATGCTGTCGGCCGTTGGCGTCACCACCGTGCATGGCGCCGGCAGTTCGGCGGAAGTAATCCGACAGGTCAAGGGCAACCGCTTTGACATCGTGCTTTCGGACTTCATCCTCGATGACGGACGAGACGGCCAGCAATTGCTCGAAGAATTGCGGCATGCCCACCTGATCCCGCTGTCGACCGTGTACATGATCATTACCGGCGAACGGGCCTACAACAACGTCGTTTCGCTGGCCGAACTGGCGCCCGACGATTACCTGATCAAACCGTTTACGGCGGATCAGTTGCAGGCCCGCCTGATCAGGGCCATCTACAAGAAGCATATCCTGCACAAGATTTACTACCAGATCGAGCGCGGCGACCTGCGCGAAGCCATTCTTGCCTGCCATCGCGTGGTGCAGCAGCAGCCGGTCTATATGTACGACGCGCTTCGCTTCGAGGGTGAGTTGTTGCACAACCTGGGGCGCCATCAGGAAGCCGAGGCGGTGTATCGCAAGGTGCTTGAAGGCAAGGTGGTGCCTTGGGCAAAAATGGGGCTGGCGCTGGCGCTGAAGGAGCGCGGCGCGCTCGATGAAGCGGAAAAACTCGCCGAACAGGTCACCCAGGAGGCACCGGAGTTTTTGTCTGCTTATGATTTTCTGGCTTCGGTGCACGAAGCGCAGGGGCGGCTCGAAGAGGCCCAACTTGCCTTGCAGCGGGCGGCCGATATTTCACCGAACAATACCGTTCGTCAGCGTCTGGTGGGCGACATCGCCACCCGCAACAAGGACCTGCTTTCCGCCGAAAAGGCCTACGGAAAGGTGCTGGAACGCCATCGCGGTTCGTCGCTGAAGACCGTGGATGATTTCACCAATCTCTCGCGCGTGCTGGTCGAGCGGGGCGATGTGACCGCATCACGCAAGATTGTCAGCGACATGAAGCGAGAATGGCGTGGCGACAAGCAGGCCGAGGTGGCCGGCATGGTGATGGAAAGCCTGTGCCTGCAACAAGAAGGCGCAACCGACAAGGCGCAGCAGATGGTTGCGCAGGCGCTGGCATTGCACGAGGAAATCCTCGCGGGGGCGAAGGAATCGGGAAAGCCGACCTCAAACCGGTTGTCCGTCGATCTTGCGCATGCCTGCTTGGCATCCGGGAACGAAGAGGCCGCCCAGAAAATCCTGCGTCAGGTTGCGGCCGAAAACAACGAAGATACACACTTGCTTGGCCTCATTACCGATGTCTACAAGAAGACCGGCAACGAAGACGCCGGCAAGGCCTTGCTCGATCAGGTCGGTGCCGAGATCATCGAACTCAACAATCGGGGCGTGATGGCCGCCCGTTCTGGCGATCTCGATGGTTCGGTGCAATTGCTGATCCAGGCTGCCGAGAAAGTGCCCAACCTGCAATTTCTGGTCAACGCCAGCAAGGCGATATTCACGCTGCTCGACCGCAAAGGCTGGGATCACGACATGGCAGAACGCGGTCTGCACTATCTGGCCAAGGCGCAACAAAAAGACCGGCGCAGCCCCAAGGTCGCTTCAGCGCGGGAACTCTATACCACCGTGGCCAAGAAGTACGGGATTGCGGTCAGCGACGCCGAATAAGCTGAGATAAGGTCTTCTGGGGGGCGAGCGTCAATTTTCGGGTTTGCCGAGGCCCAGGTAACTGGCGATCACCCGCGGGTCGTTCAGCAAGGTGTCGCTCGTGCCTTCCAGCGAGATTTCTCCGGTTTCCAGCACATAACCGTAGTCGGCGACCTGCAAGGCGATACGCGCATTCTGCTCCACCAGCAGGATGGCGACACCACTTGCTTTCAGTTCCGCGATGACACGAAAGATGTCGCGGATGATCATCGGCGCCAATCCCAGGGAGGGTTCGTCGAGCATCAGCAGTTTGGGTTTGGCCATCAGCGCCCGACCCATTGCGAGCATCTGCCGCTCCCCACCCGAGAGGGTGGCGGCCATTTGTTCCCGCCGCTCTTCGAGGCGGGGAAACAGCGCGAAGACCTCTTCCATGGTTTCCAGTTGGTCGCGATGACCCGCGCGGTACCGATCGAAGGCACCCAAGAGCAGGTTGTCTTCGACGCTCATGTCGCCGAACAACTCACGCTTCTCCGGCACCAGCGTCATCCCTTGCCGGACCAAGGACTCGACTTCGCGGGAAGACGCAGGTTGGGCGAGAAAGACGACTTCGCCCGCCGCCAGCGGGAGAAGGCCCATGAGGGCCGACAGCAGCGTGGTCTTGCCGGCGCCGTTGGGGCCGATGACGGTGGCGATCTCGCCTCGCCGCAGCGTCAGGTTGATGCCGGAAAGCGCGCGCACCTTGCCATACGAGACGGCGAGATTGCGTACATCGAGCAGGACGGAATGATCCGAACGATGGCCCAGACTCATTCCACGCCTCCCAGGTAGGCTTCGAGCACCTTGGGATTGGCACGGATGTCGTCCGGTGTGCCCTCGGCCAGTTTTTCGCCAAATTCCATGACCACGACCCGGTCGGCCAGGCCCATCAGAAAATCCATATCGTGTTCGACCAATAGGATGCTCAGACCTTCATCGCGCAGTCGGCGCAGGAGGTCTGCCAACGCTTGTTTCTCCAGATAGCGTAGCCCTGCCGCCGGTTCGTCGAGCAGCAAGAGACAGGGATCGGCGGCCAGCACGCGAGCGATCTCGACGATGCGCTGCTGCCCGAGAGCCAGGCTGCCGGCCGGTTCGTGCAGGGAATCGGCTAATCCAGCTCGCTCGATCTGACGCGCCGCCTCCGCCAGCAAGCGGGCCTCCTCGCCGCGTTCGAGGCGGAGTGCCGCCTTCAGCGAGCCGGACCGCCCGCGCAGATGGGCGCCGATGGCGACGTTCTCCAATACACTCATAGAAGGCAGTAAGCGGACGTGCTGAAAAGTCCGCCCAGCGCCTCTCCGGGCGATGTCGCGGGCGGAAAGTCGATCAATACGCTCACCGAGAAAGCGGATCTCCCCGTCGGTCGCAGGGTCGACTCCGGAAATGCAGTTGAATAATGTGCTTTTGCCGGCCCCGTTCGGGCCGATCAAGGCGAGAATTTCGCCGGGGGCGACGTGCAGGTTCATTGCACGGTTGGCCTGCAAGCCACCGAAACGCTTGCTGACATTGACCACTTCCAGTATCGGCCGAACTGCCGCCGGTGGCTCGCGGCGCGGCAGAGGGGGGGCGTCTGCGGGGAGGGTGACAGGCGCAGGTTTCGGCAGGATCTGGCTCAATATGGGCCACAATCCCTCCCGGGCGCGTTGGAGAACGACCACCATGACGACGCCGAACACGATGATCTCGAAATTGCCTGACTGGCCGAGCAAGCCGGGCAGCCAGTCCTGTAGCCATTGCTTCAGGATGGTCACCAGCGCGGCCCCGACAACGGCGCCCCAGACGTTGCCGACGCCGCCGATGACCGCCATGAACAGGAATTCGATACCCTGCGTCAGCGAAAATGGCGTCGGATTGACGAAACGCTGGAGGTGGGCGTACAGCCAGCCCGACAGGGCGGCCAGCAGCGCCGCGATCATGAATACGACAATCTTCGCCCGGGGCGTGTCGACGCCGAACGCTTCGGCCATCACAACGCCGCCCTTGAGCGCGCGAATCGCCCGTCCGGCGCGCGAATCGAGCAGATTGCGGATGCCGGCGATGGCCAGCAGCAGCACGCCCCAGATCAGGTAATAGAGTTCGCGTTCGGACTGAAGCGCCCATCCGAACAGCGTTAGGTGGGGAATGCCGGTGATGCCGGTGTTGCCGCCCAGCGGTTCGACATTGCCGAACAGGTAGTAGAGGCTGATGCCCCAGGCAATGGTGGCGAGCGGCAGAAAATGGCCGCCCATGCGGACCGTGATCGATCCCAGCGCGTAGGCCACGGCGGCGGTGATCGCCAGGCCGATTACGAGATTGAACCAGGGCGACCAGCCGTGCGCGGTGCACAGGTAGGCGGTGGTATAGGCGCCGATGCCGACGAATGCGGCCTGCCCGAAAGATGTCAGGCCGCCGATGCCGGTCAGCAGGACAAGACCGAGCGCGACCAAGGCATACAACCCGATATAGTTGGCCAGCGTCATGCTGAAGTCGGACAGCACGGCAGGCGCAAGTGCGACGAGCGCCAACAGGATGGCGGTGGGCAACAGGCGCCTCATTCCTCGTCGCTCTCGATATGGCGGGCGTTCAGCGAACGCCAGAGGAGCACCGGGATGATCAGGGTGAAGACGATCACTTCCTTGAACGCACTGGCCCAGAAAGAGGAATAGGATTCCAGCAGGCCCACCAGCAATGCCCCGAGTGCCGCGACGGGGTATGACACCAGCCCGCCGATAATGGCGCCGACAAAGCCTTTCAGACCGATCAGGAAGCCGGAGTCGTAATAGATGGTGGTGATCGGCGCGACCAGCACTCCCGAAAACACGCCGATGGCCGCCGCCAGCGTGAATGTCAGTCGGCCAGCGACACTGGCCGAGATGCCCATCAACCTGGCACCCACGCGGTTCATGGCGGTGGCGCGCAGGGCCTTGCCGTACAGCGTCCGTTCGAAGAAGAGATAGAGCGCGGCGATGAGCACGGCCGACGATAGCACCACCAGCAGGGTTTGGCCTTGCACCGGGGCATCGGCAATATCGAAGCTGATTTCGGTGAACGGGGAGGTACGCGAACCTTCCGCCCCGAAGAAAAGCAGCCCGAGCCCGATCATCGCCAGGTGTACGGCCACCGCGACGATGAGCAAGACCAGCACTGGCGCGCTGGCCAGCGGTTGAAACGCCACCCGGTAAAGCATTGGGCCGAGCGGCACGACGATCAGCATGCTGATGACGATCATCGCCGCCAATGGCAAGTTGGTCGGGGGCACCAGCCAGAGCAGCGTTGCCCCTGCCACCGGCAAGCCAATATGGGTCAGAGCGAAGATTGGCAGACGACGCAATTGCCTCGCTTTCGCCAGCCGCGCTCCCTCGATCAGCGTCGTCAGCACGCCCATGGCCACGAGCAGCCAGATGGTTCCCGGTATCTTGCCCGCCTGTAGCGCCGCCAGCGTCAGTGCGCCATAGGCGACGAACTCGCCCTGCGGAATGAAAATGACCCGCGTGACGGCGAATACCAGCACCAGCGCCAGCGCCAGCAGGGCGTAGATGGCGCCGTTGATGATGCCGTCCTGACCGAGCAGGAGAAAAACTTGCAAGTCCATGCGCAGACGAACCGGTGAGGCTGGACCTTACTTGATCAACTTCCAGGTGCCGTTTTCGATCACCGCCATGACGCGCGCGCGCTGGTCGAACCCCTGATGATCCTGCGGCGAGAGGTTGAAGATGCCGTGTGCGGCCGGCAGGTTGCGGACGCCTTCGAGCGCGTCGCGCAAGGCTTTCCGGAATTCCGGCGTACCGGGCTTGGCTTTTTTCAGCGCCACCGGCACGGTGGCGCCGAGCAGGACGCCGGCATCCCAGGCGTGGCCGCCGAACGACGAGACGCTGCCCTTGCCGTGCGCCGCTTCATAACGGCCGACATAGTCGAGCGCGCTCTTCTTGACCGGGTTGTCGGCTGGCAATTGCGTCGCGACGACCATCGGCCCGACCGGCAGGATCGCGCCTTCCACATCCTTGGCGCCGACGCGCAGGAAATCGTTGTTGGCGACGCCGTGGGTCTGGTAGATCACGCCCTTGTAGCCCTTTTCCTTCAGCGTCTTCTGCGGCAGGACGGCTGGTGTGCCCGCTCCGCCGATCAGCACGGCGTCCGGCTTGGCGGCGAGAATCTTCAGGATCTGCCCGGTCACCGACGTGTCGTTGCGCTGATAGCGCTCGTTGGCGACCACCTTCAGTTGTTTCAACTCGGCGACCTTGGCAAATTCCTTGTACCACCCCTCGCCGTAAGCGTCGGCGAATCCGATGTAGGCCACCGTTTGCATCTTCTTTTCGCTCATGTGCTGCACGATGGCGGTCGCCATGTGCGCATCGTTCTGGGCTGTCTTGAACACCCAGGCGCGCTTGGCGTCGACCGGTTCGACCACGGCCGCGCCACCGGCCAGCGAAATCATCGGCGTCTCGTTCTCGGCGGCCACCGGCGTCATCGCCAGCGAGTTGGGGACGGTGGTCGAACCGATCACGACATCCACCTTGTTCTCGGCCACAAACTTCTTGATGTTGCGCGTCGCCACGGTCGGGTCAGTGGCATCGTCCAGCACGATGTAATTGATCTTTTCGCCGGCGATGGTCTTCGGCAGCAGGTCGATGGTGTTCTTTTCCGGAATGCCCAGCGATGCCGCCGGACCGGTGGCGGAGACCGATACGCCGACATTGATGTCGGCCCAGGCGAACGGGAAGGCGGAAGTGAGCAGGACGGCGAACAGCGTTTTTTTCATGGCAGCCTCGATAAAAACGTAAACAGGTCACACGGGATTATCGCAAGGAGGGGCGCGGGATGGGTGATAAAATCGCGATTTTGCTCCGAGCTTAACGAGGAACGCGCCATGTTTTCGGGAATCGTCGCCGCTGTCGGCCGTATCACGCAGATTACACCCCGTCCCGTCGGTTTCCGCCTCGCGGTCGATGCCGGTGCACTGGGCCTTGACGATGTCGGGCTGGGCGATTCGATCGCCTGCAATGGCGTCTGCCTGACCGTGGTGGAGGTTCAGGGCAACACGTTCATGGTCGACGTCTCGGGCGAAACGGTATCCTGTACCGCAGGTCTGGGCCAAACTGGTGAAATCAACCTCGAAAAGGCATTGCGCGTGTCGGACCGATTGGGCGGACACCTTGTTTCCGGCCACGTTGACGGTGTTGGCGAGGTGCTGCGCTTCGATCTGATTGGAGATAATCGGCTGCTCGAAATTCGCGCCCCACAGGCGCTTGCCCGCTACGTCGCGCGCAAGGGTTCGATCACGGTGAATGGATGTAGCCTGACCACCAACGATGTCGTTGACGACCGTTTCACCATCAACCTGATTCCGCATACGCTGGAAGTGACCACGCTCAAACACCTGCAACCCGGCAGTCAGGTGAATCTCGAGGTGGATCTGATCGCCCGCTATTGCGAAAGGCTTCTGAGCGCGGAACGCTAAAGTAGCCCTATTGAGTCGAGAGTCGCGAACCGTATTCCGCTTCGACGCGTTGCCACGACGCGGCGAACACTGGGGAGCGCGCGCCGATAAGGACACCGTGGTGTGCCACCGCGTTCAGGCACAACGACAGACCGGCGTCGTCGATCTGGGTGACCGCGTCTAGATCCATTTCGTCCACACCCATCTTGCCGAGGCAATAGTCGAAGTCGTTGCCGAGGCTCCCGTTCAGACCGCCCGCGATACGCATCAGCCGGCGCCCCTCCACTCGGTGCAGGCTGACCACCGAGGCCTGTCCCTCGGCGAGAGCTGTGTCCATGGCGTCCTTGATCAAGACTTCGCTGATCGGGCCGGCCTGAAATCGCGCCCCGAAGAGATCACCGACACGGCTGACCACGACCCCGGCGATGTCGATCTTTGGTGCGCCGAACACCTTGAACTCACAGCCAAAGGCTTTGCCGATTTCAAGCGGTAGTTCAACGCGAAACATGAGGCCTGACAGGGACATGTTTTCAATCCGGCCCCGCGCGGATTGGCCCGAAAAGCCGACTTTGATCGGAGGCGGCACCGCGAAGCGGATGCGTTGATGGCGGCGCTGTTCGTTCATGAGGGGTTTTCCTTCTGCTGGGTCAGACTATGTTACAAGCATGTCGCTCCGCCCACAATTGCCAGAAAAAACGGTCTCCACTATCCATTGACATTGCCAGGCGCCGCCGGTATCTTGATTGTGCCGGGCAACCGGTGGCGCTGATTTGGACTCGGATTGCGGGCGCCTTACAAATCCGGCTAAAAGAGGGCAGCGCAGACCCGGTCCCGCCCTTTAGCCGACTGGGTTTTCTTTTTTTGATGCCATGACTGTCCCCTCTTCCGTGGGAATCGTTGCGCCACAGCGGGCGCGTTTCGACCAGCCGGTGACGCTGCAAAGCGGTGCCGTGTTGCCCGGTTTTGAACTGATGTTTGAAACCTATGGCGAACTGAATGCCGACCGTAGCAATGCCGTGCTGGTCTGTCACGCCCTTTCCGGTAGCCACCATGTGGCCGGTGTCTATGCCGACCAGCCGGGCAATGTCGGCTGGTGGGACAACCTGATCGGCCCCGGCAAGCCGATCGATACCCGCCGTTTCTTTGTGGTGGGCGTCAACAATCTCGGGGGGTGCTACGGCTCGACCGGGCCGATGTCGATCAACCCGGCCACGGGGCGTCGCTACGGCGCCGATTTTCCGGTGGTGACGGTCGAGGATTGGGTCGCCGTTCAGGCGCGGCTGGCCGACCGGCTCGGCATCGAATGCTGGGCAGCGGTTGTCGGAGGTTCGCTGGGCGGCATGCAGGCGATCGACTGGACGCTGCAGTTTCCCGATCGCGTCCGCCATGCCTTGGTCATCGCCTCGACCCCCCGGCTGACAGCCCAGAACATCGCGTTCAACGAAGTGGCCCGGCAGGCCATTCTCACCGATCCGGATTTTCATGGGGGCCATTACTACGAGCACGGCGTCGTGCCGGCGCGCGGACTCAGGCTGGCGCGCATGATGGGGCACATCACCTATCTGTCGAACGATCAGATGGGCGAAAAATTCGGGCGCCAGATGAAGCAGGAGAAGCCCGGCTACCACTACGAGGCGGAATTCCAGATCGAATCCTACCTGCGTTACCAGGGCGACAAATTCACCACCTATTTCGACGCCAACACCTATCTCATCACCACCAAGGCGCTCGACTATTTCGATCCCGCCGCCGCTTTCGGGGGCGATTTGCAGGCGGCGCTGGCACGCGCCAAGGCGGATTTCTTCGTTGCCTCGTTCAGCACCGACTGGCGTTTTGCGCCCGAACGCAGCCGCGAGATTGTCTATGCCTTGCTGCACAACGGCCTCAACGTCACCTATGCCGAGGTCGATTGCAGCGCCGGGCACGATTCCTTTTTGCTCGACGACCCCTATTATCACGGCGTGCTGGGCGCCTATATGGACAGGATTCTGCGATGACCGAGCTGCTGGGACGTTTCGATTTCGACGTGATCGCCCGCTGGGTGCAGCCCGGCGAGAGGGTGCTCGATCTCGGTTGCGGCGATGGGTCGCTGCTGACTTTTTTGCGGGCCGAGCGCGCGATTCGAGGCTATGGCATCGACAACGATCCGGCCAATGTGCTGGTCTGTGTGCGGAATGGCGTCAATGCCCTGCAATTCGACCTTGAGCAGGGCCTTGCCGGATTCGAGGACGATTCGTTCGACCATGTCATCATGTCGCTGTCGCTCCAGACTGTGCGGCATACCGTCGTGCTGTTGCGGGAGATGTTGCGCGTGGGCCATGAGGCGGTCGTGTCCTTTCCGAATTTCGGTTACCGCCGTCACCGCGAAGCGATCGCCCGCGGCCGTATGCCCGTCTCGGAAACGCTGCCCTACCAGTGGTTCGATTCGCCGAATGTGCGGTTCTTTACCATCGCCGATTTCGAAGCCCTGTGCGGCGAGCGCGGCATTGCTGTCCGCGAGGCGGTGTACTTCGACGACGGTGAGGTGGTTGTTGACGACCCCAACCTGAACGCGGATATGGCCCTCTACCGGCTGGGGCGCGCTTGACCCCGCGCTGGCTGGCGCCCCTGCTGACGCGGCGCATGCTAATCTGCGTCTTTACCGGCTTCGCCTCAGGATTGCCACTGTACCTGCTGCTCAATCTGGTACCCGCTTGGCTGAAGACCGAAGGCATCAGCCTCAGGGCCATTGGCCTGCTCGCCATCATCCAGCTGCCTTACACTTGGAAGTTTCTTTGGGCGCCGCTGCTAGACCGTTTTGCGCTCTTCGGCATCGGTCGACGCCGGAGCTGGATGCTGGCATCGCAACTCGCGCTGTTGGCAGTCATCGGATTGCTGGGCAGTCAATCGGTGCGGGGTTTGCAGGCGCCGGTCGATTGGGGCAGTGCCCTGGCTTTTATCGCCCATCCCGTTGCGCTGCTCGCGCTGGTGGTCGCGTTGCTTTCCGCCACGCAGGATATTGCCCTCGATGCCTTCCGGCGCGAGATCCTCACCGAGGATGAACTGGGTCTGGGTAATTCTGTGCACGTCAATGCGTACCGGGTGGCCGGGCTGGTGCCGGGGTCGCTGTCGCTGATTCTGGCGGACTGGTTGCCGTGGTCGCAAGTCTTCTCGATCACGGCAGTGTTTATGCTGCCCGGCGCGCTGATGACGTTGATCGTGAGCGAACCGCCAGCCGGCGACCGCGCGCCGCGCACGCTGCGCGACGCCGTCGTATTGCCCTTCCGCGAATTTGTCGGGCGCAGGGGCTGGCGCAACGCGCTGCTGATCCTGATATTCATCTTTCTCTACAAACTCGGCGATTCGCTTTGCACCGCCCTGGCGACGCCGTTTTATCTGGATATGGGGTACAGCAAGAGCGAAATCGGTTTGATCGCCAAAAATGCCGGTTTGTGGCCCGCGGTGTTTGGCGGACTTGTCGGCGGTCTATGGATGGTGCGCCTGGGCATTAACCGGGCGCTGTGGTTGTTCGGTGTGGTGCAGGTCGTTTCCATCCTTGGTTTTGTCTGGCTCGCTTGGATGGGGCATCAGAACAGCATCGGTGTCGAGCAGCGGGCCGCGCTGGCGCTGGTGATTGGTTTCGAGGCGCTGGGTGTGGGATTGGGCACGGCTGCTTTTGTGGCCTTCATCGCCCGCACTACCGATCCGGCTTACACGGCGACGCAGTTCGCATTATTTACCAGCTTGGCCGCCGTTCCACGCACGTTGATCAACGCTTCCGCGGGCTGGTTGGTCGAGCAACTGGGGTGGACGGACTTCTTCCTGCTCTGTTTCGCCCTTGCCCTGCCAGGCATGGCCTTACTGCTGAAAGTGGCGCCGTGGCGGGAAAAAATCAATCCCGGCTGATTCGTCGCCGGTCCAGCCACCAGGCATAAATCGGCAACAGCAGCGCGGAGCCGGGCAGCAGCAGGAGCAACAGATACGGCGAAAGATGCGAGAGGCGGCGCAGATGGGCGAGCAGTTCCTGGCGCTCGGCAGCGGTCCAGTTGTCGCCGTTGCGCGGTTTCATCAGCAGCGGCATCAGCCCGCGCATGGCGAGCAATTCGCCCAGTACGCGACTGATTTCCCGGTGCTGCGAGAAGAGGAGTTGCCGCCACCAGACCGGTAGCGGCCGGGCCAGTGCGGCGCTGTCGTCTCCGGGGGCGGACACGATCAGAACAGCTTGCCGCGCAGATTGCGCCAGCCGCGCCAGAGCACGAAGCCCTTGCGCGCCAAAGACCACAGACGACGCGGGCGGCTGGCGACGAGGGCGGCCACTCCTGCGGCCACGGCCGCGGGATGTGCCTTCAGCCAGTCGACACCATCCAGCGCCCGGTCGCCGACTCGCAAAGCTTTTTCGAGCGGCCAGCTATGCGCAGCCAGGGCGTCGCGCTGGGCGGCAATATGCGCCGTCAATTCGCCACGGCGTGTAGCCAGTTCTAGACGGCGTGCGATCATGACGGATCGGTGGAACGGCGCAGGGCGGCGAGGTCCTTGTCCAGTTCGTGCAAACTGGCGCGGAACAGTGCGGTCGGTCGGCGCGCAAGGATGAGAAGTCGCAGCGCCAACAGCCCGCCGATTAGTAGGACGAAGCCGGTGGCCAGGCCAAAGATCAGCAGACGCTGTTCCCAGAACGCCA
Source organism: Betaproteobacteria bacterium UBA1934 (assembly GCA_002337055.1). Taxonomy (GTDB): domain Bacteria; phylum Pseudomonadota; class Gammaproteobacteria; order Burkholderiales; family Rhodocyclaceae; genus UBA1934. The sequence continues at coordinate 892,625 of DDFG01000005.1, forward strand.
TGGCCAGAAAAACCAGGGCGAGGACCATGCCCAGGCCGAGCAGAAACACCATGGCGAAGGCGCCGATCAGCAGTTCGATCAGGCGCCACTTTTCTTCCTCGAATTCGGTCGCGAACAAGGACAGGCGCAAGCGCCCGTTGGCGACCACAGCCGCCAGCAGGCCCTTGAGACTGGCGAACAGGCCCGCGCGCGGGCCCGTTGCGCCTTGTTCGGCCGGCATGTTTTAGCGGCGGCCGATCAGTACGCCGATCGCCAGCCCGGCCAGCGCGGCGATGCCAACAGCTTTCCAGGGTTCCTGATGCACGAAGTCGTCGGTGGCAACCGCAGCCGCCTTGGCCTTGTCGACCACGGCGCATTCGACATCGGCGAGGCGTTCCTTGGCATCGCGCAGACGGGCCTCGATCTTGCCGCGCATTTCGGCAACCTTGTCGCCGGCGGCACCGGCAGAGGCGCGCAGAATTTCCTCGGCGTCGGAAACGACAGCCTTCAGGTTGGAAACCAGTTTTTCCTTGTTGGCGACGGTCAGTTCTTCAGACATGGTGGACCTCTTCGGTAAAAGGTGGATGAGCTATCCAAGGTTAGCTGTTTCGACGGTCGAATGCAAACAGCTGCGAGTCAAATTGCATATTCATAATCAACGATCAGCGGTGCGTGATCGGAGAAACGCGTGTCCTTGTAGACCGCGGCTTGGCGGGCGAGTGCGGCGATCCCCGGCGTCGCGATGTGATAGTCGATCCGCCAGCCGACATTGTTTGCCCACGCTTGCCCGCGGTTTGACCACCAGGTGTAGCAGGCATCGGTCGCGGTGGGCTCCAGGCGACGATAGACGTCGACCCAGCCCTGTTCGGCGAAGAGTTTGCCGATCCACTCCCGCTCTTCCGGCAGGAAACCGGAGTTTTTCTGGTTGGAGCGCCAGTTCTTGAGGTCGATGGCCTGATGCGCGATATTCCAGTCGCCGCAGATCACCACCTCGCGCCCTTCCGCGAAGAGCGCCGCGAGATGGGGCCAGAACACTTCCATGAAGCGGAACTTGGCCTCCTGCCGCTCGGGTGAAGAAGAGCCGGAAGGCAGGTACAACGAGATGACGCTGAGCGAACCGAAATCGGCGCGCAGGTAGCGGCCCTCGGCGTCGAATTCGGCGTTGCCGATGCCTTCGACCACGCGGTCGGGCTGGCGGCGGCACCACAATCCGACTCCGCTGTAGCCTTTTTTCTCGGCGGGATGATAGTAGGCGTGCAAGCCTGCCGGCGCCCGCATTTCGGGCGAGAGGTCGGGAATTTGCGCCTTCAGTTCTTGCAGGCAGACCACATCGGCTTGCTGCACGGCGATCCAGGGCAGCAGATTCTTGTTACAGGCCGAGCGGATGCCATTGAGATTGAGCGAGATGATGCGTAACATGTGCGGATCAGGCCTCGATGAGTGTGTATGGAAAAGAAGGATTTTCGCCAGGAATTCATCCAGTTTGCCCTGGCGCAGCAAGTATTGCGTTTTGGCGAATTCAAGACCAAGGCGGGTCGTCTCTCGCCGTATTTCTTCAATGCCGGCCTGTTCAACGATGGCGCCTCGCTCGGCCAACTCGCCGAATTCTACGCGAGCGCTGCCCTGAATGGCGGTGTGGCGTTCGACATGCTGTTTGGTCCGGCCTACAAGGGCATTCCGCTGGTCGCCACGTTGGCGGTGGCGCTCGCCCGGCAGGGCCGCAACCTGCCGTTTGCCTTCAACCGCAAGGAAGCCAAGGATCACGGCGAAGGCGGCAGCATCGTCGGGTCGCCCTTGCAGGGGCGCGTGCTGATTGTGGACGATGTCATTTCGGCCGGTACGTCGGTGCGGGAATCGGTGGAAATTATCCGCGCGGCCGGCGCCATCCCGGCAGGTGTGCTGATTGCACTGGATCGGATGGAACGCGGTCAGGGCGCGCTTTCGGCAGTGCAGGAAGTACAGCGCGATTACGGGATTCCGGTGGTAGCCGTGGCCACGCTGAACGATCTCCTTGCCTGGCTGGGAGGACACAACGACTTTTCCGCCTATCGTGAGGCGGTGCTGGCCTATCGTGAAACCTATGGCATCGGCTAGTCGACGCGGCCTGCCGTTACTTGGCCTGCTGGTCTCGCTACCCGCAATGGCGGGCAATTTCTATTGCTGTCCGGACCCGGTCAGCGGGCGGCGCATTTGTGCCGATGCACTGCCGGAGCAGTGCAAGGGGCGGGCGTACCGGGTGATTGACGGCGCCGGCAACCTGATACGCGAAGTCGGACCGCCGTTGACGCCGGAGCAGAAGGCCTTGCAGGAACAGGAGGCCAAAAAGAAGAAAGAACTCGAAACGCAACAGCGTGAGCAGCGCCGCAAGGACATGGCGCTGCTCGAAACCTACGGCAGCACGCTCGATATCGACAAAGCACGCGCCCGTGCCGAGGAGGAGGTGGCCTATTCGATGCGCCAGGCCGAATCACGCATTGCAGATGCACAGGTGCGGCGTACCCGGCTCGAACAGGAAGCGGAGTTTTACAAGCACAAGAGTCTGCCGCCAGAACTGGCCAAGGGGCTGAAGGATGTCGAGGCGGAAATCACTGCCCAGCGCGGACTGTTGGCGAGTAAACAGCAGGATCTCGAAGCTGTCCGAATCCGTTTTGTGGAAGAAAAGAAACGGTATATCGAGATCACCACGGGCGGTGGCAATCTGATGCATCCGGCCATGGGCGGGCCGCGCCCACAGCCGGGCAAGTAGTCGAGCCCTAGCCCAGCTTCTTCTTCAGCAGTTCGTTGACCTGTTGCGGATTGGCTTTGCCCTTGGTGGCCTTCATCGCCTGACCGACCAGGGCGTTGAACGCCTTTTCCTTGCCTGACCTGAATTCGGCCACCATCGCGGCATTGGCGGAGAGCACTTCATCTATCAACGCCTCAATGGCGCCGCTGTCGGTGATCTGCTTCAGCCCCTGCTTGTCGATGATCTCGTCGGCTGTGGTGCCTTCGCCATTCCACAGTGCCTCGAAAATCTTCTTGGCAATGTTGTTGGAAACGGTGTTGTCTGCGATACGCAGCACCAGCCCACCCAGTTGCACGGCGCCGACTGGCGATTCGCCGATCTCCAGGTTTTCCCTATTGAGACGGGCGGCGAGATCAACCATCACCCAGTTGGCGCAGGGCTTGGCGGCTGACTTGCCGGCAATGGCGACAACCGCTTCATAAAAATCGGCCATATCGAGCGAAGCCGTCAGCGCCCGCGAATCGTAGGCCGAAAGGCCGTAATCCGCCTCGAATCGCACCTGCTTGGCCGCCGGCAGTTCGGGCATGGTGGCGCGGGTACGGGTGATCCATTCGGCGTCGATGAGCAGCGGCAGCAGGTCGGGATCGGGGAAATAGCGGTAGTCATGCGCATCTTCCTTGCTGCGCATCATTCTCGTTTCGCCGGTGTCCGGGTCGAAGAGCACGGTAGCCTGTACGATGGCGCGGCCCTCTTCGAGTTCGTTGATCTGCCACTGCACTTCGTAGTCGATGGCTTCTTTCAGGAAACGAAAGGAATTGAGGTTCTTGATCTCACGTCGGGTGCCAAAAGGTTGGCCTGGACGGCGAACCGAGACATTGGCGTCGCAACGGAAAGAGCCTTCTTGCATGTTGCCATCGCAGATGCCGATCCAGCGGACCAGCGCGTGCAATGCCTTGGCGTAGGCTACCGCTTCGTCGGAAGAGCGCATGTCGGGTTCGGTGACGATTTCGAGCAGCGGCGTGCCAGCGCGGTTCAGATCGATGCCGGTCTTGCCGTGAAAATCCTCGTGCAAGGACTTGCCTGCGTCTTCTTCAAGGTGGGCGCGGGTCAGACGGACGGTCTTTTCATAAGCTTTTTCGCCCTGGCCGACCTGCACCGTGATTGCGCCGCCCTGTACCACGGGCAGCTCGAACTGGCTGATCTGGTAACCCTTGGGGAGATCGGGGTAAAAATAGTTTTTGCGGGCGAATACCGATTTTTCGGCGACCTTGGCGCCGATGGCCAGCCCGAAGCGGATGGCGCAATCGACGGCTTTCCGGTTCAACACCGGCAATACGCCGGGGAGGGCAAGATCGACCGCGCAGGCCTGGGTGTTCGGTTCGGCGCCAAAAGCGGTGGCGGCGCCGGAAAAAATTTTGGAGACCGTGGCCAACTGGGCATGGGTCTCGATGCCGATGACAACTTCCCACTGATTCATGCTGTATTCCCGATTATTCGATGGCCGGCGCGCGCTGGTGCCAGTCGGTCGCCTGCTGGAAGCGGTGGGCGATGTTGAGCAGACGCGCTTCGTTGAAATAGTTGCCGATCAACTGTAAGCCGACCGGCAGGCCGTATGCGAAGCCGCACGGAATCGACATGCCGGGCAGGCCTGCGAGATTGACCGCGATGGTGTAGATGTCGGCGAGGTACATCTGCACAGGATCGTCGGCCTTTTCGCCGAGTTTGAAGGCGGTGCACGGGCTGGTCGGGCCCATGATCACATCGCACTGTCCGAAGGCGGTGGCGAAATCGTCGGCAATCATGCGGCGGATGCGCTGTGCTTGCAGGTAGTAGGCATCGTAGTAGCCGTGCGAGAGCACATAGGTGCCGATCAGAATGCGACGCTTGACCTCGGCGCCAAACCCCTGCGCCCGTGTTTTGGCGTACAGATCGTTGAGATCGACGTATTCCGGGGCGCGGTAGCCGTAACGGACGCCGTCGAAGCGCGACAGGTTGGAACTGGCTTCAGCGGGGGCGATGACGTAGTAGGCAGGCACCGAGAGATGCGTGTTCGGCAACGAAATATCGACCGTTTCGGCCCCGAGTTTCCGATATTCGGCGATGGCAGCTTCGACGGCCGCCATTACGCTCGGTTCGCAGCCTTCACCGAAGAACTCCCTGGGCAGGCCGATTCTCAATCCGGCCAGCGGTTTGTCGAGATCGCGCCCATAGTCCTCGGTAGGACGTTCGAGACTAGTCGAATCGCGCGGATCGAAGGCGGCCATGGCGTTCACGAGTACGGCACAATCTTCGGCCGAGCGGGCCATGGGGCCGCCCTGATCGAGCGACGAGGCGAAGGCGATCATGCCGTAGCGCGAGACGACGCCATAGGTCGGCTTCAGGCCGGTGAGATTGCACATCGCCGCCGGTTGCCGAATCGAACCGCCCGTGTCGGTGCCGGTGGCGACCGGCGCGAGACGGGCGGCCACGGCGGCCGCGGAGCCACCCGACGAGCCACCCGGTACGCGGGTGGTATCCCAGGGGTTCTTCACCGGGCCATACCACGACGATTCGTTCGATGACCCCATGGCGAACTCGTCCATGTTGGTCTTGCCCAACAGCACGGCCCCGGCGGCATTCAGCCGCTCAATCACGGTCGCGTCGTAAGGAGCGACAAAATTGTCGAGCATCTTCGAGCCGCAACTGGTGCGCCAGTCACGGGCGCAGAAAATATCTTTCTGCGCGACCGGAATGCCGGTCAGCGGGCCGGTGTCGCCGCGCGCGATGCGGGCGTCAGCGGCACGCGCCTGGCCCAGGCTCTTGTCGGCATCCACCGTGATGAAGGCGTTGAGCGCGGGGTTCAGGCGGGCGATGCGATCAAGATAGAGCTGGGTCAGTTCGACGCTGGAGATCTGTTTGCCGGCCAGGGCCTGGGCGAGTTGCTTGAGGCTGGCGTTGATCATTCGATCACCTTGGGCACGAGAAAGAGACCGGCTTCGACATCGGGTGAGACGGCCTGGTAATCGACGCGGCGATTGGCTTCGCTGACGACATCCTCCCGCAGACGTTGCGACACATCCTGCGCATGTGCCATCGGCTCGACGCCGGCGGTATCGACGGCCTGCATTTGTTCGATCAGCCCGAGGATGCCGTTGAGTTCGATCACGGTGGCAGCCGCCTCGGATTCGCTGAGATCGATGCGCGCCAGATGGGCGACGCGTCGGACTTGTTCAAGGGTCAGTGACATGGCGTATCATCTGCATTGTGCATTGCACAAAGTCTTAAAAACGAAAGCGTTATAAGGTATCATAAAAGTTTTCCTTACCGCACCCCGGCGGAGAGCAATCAGAATGTTCGGTTTCCTGCGCAGCTACTTTTCCAATGACCTTGCCATTGACCTTGGCACGGCCAATACCCTGATTTATGTGCGCGGTCGCGGCATCGTCCTGGACGAGCCGTCGGTCGTCGCCATCCGCCTTGAGGGCGGTCCCAACGCCAAGAAAACGATCCAGGCCGTCGGCAAGGAAGCCAAGGAAATGCTTGGCAAGGCACCGGGCAGCATTACCGTCATCCGCCCGATGAAGGACGGCGTGATTGCCGACTTCACGGTGACGGAGCAGATGTTGAAGCAGTTCATCAAGAAGGTGCATGACTCCAAACTGTTCAGCCCGAGCCCGCGCATCATCATCTGCGTGCCTTCCGGCTCGACCCAGGTCGAACGCCGCGCCATCCGCGAATCGGCCATCGGCGCCGGCGCCAGCCAGGTGTACCTGATCGAGGAACCGATGGCCGCCGCGATTGGCGCCGGCCTGCCGGTGGCCGATGCGACCGGCTCGATGGTCGTCGATATCGGCGGCGGCACCACCGAAGTCGGCGTTATCTCGCTCGGCGGCATGGTCTATGCTGGCTCGGTGCGCGTCGGCGGCGACAAGCTCGACGAAGCGATCATCAATTACATTAGCCGCAACTACGGCATGATGATCGGCGAAAACACCGCCGAAAACGTCAAGAAGACCATCGGCTCGGCTTTCCCCGGCGCCGAGGTGCGCGAAATGGAAGTCTCCGGCATCAACAAAGCCGAGGGTATTCCGCGCAAATTCACCATCTCTTCCAACGAAATCCTCGAAGCGCTGACCGATCCGCTCAACCAGATCGTTTCCGCCGTCAAATCGGCGCTGGAAAAGACCCCGCCCGAACTCGGCGCCGACATTGCCGAAAAAGGTATGGTGCTGACCGGTGGCGGCGCGCTCTTGCGCGATCTCGACCGCCTGCTGATGGAAGAGACCGGCCTGCCGGTCATCGTCGCCGACGAGCCGCTGACCTGCGTTGCCCGCGGTTGTGGGCTGGCGCTGGAGAAGATGGACAAGCTCGGCAGCATCTTCGCTTCGGACTAAACGCCGCCGCTTCCCGTGGCCGCCATCGACCACGCGCCCCCTCCATTTTTCAAGCAAGGGCCGGCTCCGCTGGCCCTGCTGACTTTTTACGTCACCCTGTCGATCGCGCTGTTCGTCGTCGATCTCAAGTACAAGTCGGTTGATTTGCTACGGCAGGGTATTGCCGTCGTCGTCGACCCGCTGCAACGACTGGCGCAGACGCCAGGCGCGGCCATTGAACAGGTGGGCGGCTATTTCACCTCGCTCGCCACCCTGCAACAGGAAAACGCCGAGTTGCGCCGTGCCCAGCTCGATACCGCGCCTAACCTCGCCCGCCTTGCGCATCTGGAATCCGAAAACGAACGGTTGCGGCGCCTGCTCGACATGAAAGCGCGAGAAAAAGCCGAGGGTAAGGTGGCGCACATTCTCTACGCGACCCGCGACCCCTTTTCGCGCCGCATTGTCGTCGATCAAGGCCTGCAAGCCGGTGTCGGCGCCGGGCAACCGGTGATTGACGAATCGGGCATTGTCGGCCAGGTCACGCGGGTGTTTCCGCTCAGTTCCGAGATCACGCTGATTACCGACAAAGATCAGGTGGTGCCGGTGCAGATCGTCCGCACTGGCCAGCGTTCGGTGGCTTTCGGGTTGGGCGAGGGGCATCTTGAACTGCGCTTTCTGCCTGCCAACGCGGATGTTCAGGAGGGCGACATACTGGTGACCTCGGGTCTGGATGGCGTCTATCTGCCAGGATTCCCCGTGGCCAAGGTGTCGCGTATCGAACGCGACAGCGCCTATTCGTTCGCGCGCATCTTCTGCGATCCGGTTGCCGGGGTCGAGAATTTCGGTGAGGTCTTTGTGCTTGCCCCACGTCCGCCCCGGGCCGACCTGCCTGCGCTGAAAGAGCGCGCAGTCGCTGACGAAGGCAAGGGCGAGCTGCGCCCGAAGAAATCCCGCCGCGCCGCGAAGAAACCCTGATCATGCAACCTACATTTTCGTCGTCCCGCATTCTCCTGCCGGTTCGCCCCTGGTTCATCTATCTCAGTCTCTTTCTGGCGCTGATGCTGAACTTCCTGCCTACGTCACAGTGGAGTTGGGTGCCCGACTGGGTGGCGCTGGTGCTGGGTTTCTGGGCGATCCGCGAATTCAGGAGAGTGGGCATGGGCTGGGCTTTTCTGCTCGGCATCGTGATGGATGTTGCCGACAGCTCGGCGCTTGGCCAGCATGCGCTCGGTTATGTCCTGCTTGCCTATGTTGCGACCAGCCTGTCGCGCCGCATCCTGTGGTTTCCATTGCTACAGCAGGCCCTGCATGTGCTGCCCATGCTGCTGTTGTGCCAATTGGTGCAAGCCGGCATTCGCACCGCCGCGGGAGGCGGGTTCCCAGGATTCAGCTACTTCATTGGGCCGCTGATCGCCGCCGCCTTGTGGATGCCGGCAACCTATCTGTTGCTGCTGCCGCAATATAGGCCGGTGGAGCAGGACCCGCACCGGCCGATCTGAGCGGGCAGGATCAATGAGTGAATTCGACAATCCGGATAGTGGCCTCGAACGCTTTCGCTCGCGCATCGCGGTATCGCTGGCCGCGGTGCTGATCGCCTTCCTGGCGCTGGCGGGGCGTTTTATATGGTTGCAGATCGTTCAACACGACTACTACACCACCCGTGCCGAGGACAACCGGATTTCGCTGGTTCCCATCGTGCCGAACCGAGGGGTCATCGTCGATGCCAACGGGCTGGTCTTGGCACGCAATTACTCGGCCTTCACGCTGGAAGTCACGCCATCGCGGGTGGACGATCTAGAAGCAACCATCAACGGCTTGGCCGAGATCATTGATGTGCAGGTCAAGGATCGCAAGCGCTTCAAGCGGCTGCTCGAGGACGCGAAGAACTTTGAATCCATTCCCATCCGCAATCGTCTGACCGACGAAGAGGTGGCCAGATTCGCCGCCCATCGCTACCGGTTTCCCGGCGTCGAAGTGAAGGCCCGGCTGTTCCGACAATATCCCCAGGGTGCGTTGGCGTCGCATGCGCTCGGATACATCGGCCGCGTCGCCGACAAGGATGTCGAGTGGATCGATGAAAAGGAACAGGCGGCGAATTACAAGGGAACCGAGCATATCGGCAAGACCGGCATCGAGCAGCGCTATGAATTCGAGTTGCACGGCAAGACCGGCTACGAAGAGGTCGAGATCGATGCCGGCGGGCGCGCCATTCGCAGCTTGCGGCGTATTCCGCCGATCTCCGGCAATAACCTGGCGCTGACGCTGGACGCCAAATTGCAGGGCATGGCAGAAAAAGCCTTTGGCGAGCGGCGGGGCGCGCTGGTCGCCATCGATCCCTCGACCGGCGGTATTCTGGCGCTCGTTTCGACACCTACCTACGACCCAAATCTATTCGTCGACGGCATTACGCCGGACAACTGGAAGGAACTGAACGAATCCATCGACAAACCCATGGTCAACCGTGTTATCAATGGTGCCTATCCGCCCGGTTCGACCTTCAAGCCCTTTATGGCGCTGGCGGCATTGGCGGCAGGCAAACGCACGCCAGCGCAGGCCATATCCGATCCCGGGTTCTTCAATTTCGGCGGCCATCTCTTCCGCGATGACAAAAAGGGCGGGCACGGCATGGTGGACATGTACAGATCCATCGTACAGTCCTGCGACACCTATTACTATCAGCTGGCCAACGACATGGGCATCGACGCCATTGCCCGTTTCATGGGCAGCGTCGGATTGGGGCAGCGCACCGGCGTTGACCTCGGCAAGGATGAAAAGGGCGAATCGGAGGGCGTGCTGCCCTCGCCAGAATGGAAGAAGCGACGTTTCAAGAAACCCGAGCAGCAGAAATGGTATGCCGGCGAGACGATTTCAATAGGTATCGGACAAGGCTATAACGCCTATACACCCATCCAGCTTGCGCAGGCGGTGGCGACGCTGGCCAACAACGGCGTCATGTACCGGCCGCACCTCGTCCATCACATTGTCGACAGCAAGACTGGCGAGCAGCGGTTGATCGAGCCGCAACCGATCCGCACGCTGAACTGGAAACCCGAGCACGTCGAAGTCATCAAGCGCGCCATGCTGGGCGTCAACAAGGAAGGCACGGGTGCGCGCGCCTTTGCCGGGGCGCCCTACGAAGCCGCGGGCAAGACGGGTACGGCGCAGGTATTCTCGCTGAAAGGTGGCAAATACGAGTCTGGTCGACTCAACGAGCGACTGCGTGACCATGCGCTGTTCATCGCCTTTGCGCCGGTCGACAAGCCGAAGATCGCGCTGGCTGTTCTGGTCGAAAATGGGGGTTTTGGTGCCCAGTCGGCCGCGCCGATTGCCCGCATGGTCTTCGACTACTATCTGCTCGGCAAGGTGCCTGGCGGACCGGCGGCGGAAGACCCGACCGCGCGTGAAGAAGATGAGGCGGACGAAGAATGACGGACCTCGCCGCCACCCTGCGTTACTGGCTGCGCCAGTCGGTCGCTCATCTCGATTTTCCGCTGCTGGCGATTGCCGCCGCCATCCTCGGCGTTGGCCTGCTGACTGTCAATTCGGCGACTTTCGATGGCAACAACCGCGCCCTTTCGCAGTTGATGAATGCCGGCGTGGCGTTTGCCATCATGTGGTTCGTCGCCCGCATGCCGCCCCAGAGCCTGATGCGTGTGGCGGTGCCGCTGTATGTGCTGGGCGTCGTGCTGTTGGTTTGCGTGTTTCTCTTCGGCGTCAAGGTCAATGGCGCCAAACGCTGGCTGCCGCTGGGCTTTACCCGCATCCAGCCTTCCGAGATCATGAAGATTGCCATGCCTTTGATGCTGGCATGGTATTTTCAAAAATTCGAGGCCTTGCTGAACTGGCGCCACTATCTGGTGGCGGCCCTGCTCCTGCTGGTGCCGTTCGGCCTGATCGCCAAACAGCCGGATCTGGGCACCGCCATCCTGGTCGGCGCGGCGGGTTTCTATGTCATCTTTTTTGCCGGTCTGCCCTGGAAGGTCATGTTTGGCCTGGCGGTGGCGGGCGCCAGCGCGGCGCCCCTGCTATGGAACATGATGCACGACTACCAGCGCAAGCGCATCCTGACCTTGCTTGATCCCACCACCGATCCGCTGGGCGCCGGTTACCACATCATCCAGGCGACCATCGCCATCGGTTCCGGCGGCGCCTTCGGCAAGGGCTATTTGCACGGGACGCAGACCCATCTCGAATTCATCCCCGAGAAGCACACCGACTTCATTTTCGCGGTTTTCTCCGAAGAGTGGGGTTTGATCGGCAACCTCGTGCTGCTCGTGCTTTACCTCTTGCTGATCGCACGCGGCCTGATGATCGCCGGTGCCGCGCCGACGTTGTTCACCCGATTGCTGGCGGGTGCGATCAGCCTGATTTTCTTCACCTATGCCTTCGTCAATATGGGCATGGTCAGCGGCATCCTGCCTGTGGTCGGCGTACCGTTGCCTTTCGTTTCCTACGGAGGTACCGCGCTGGTGACGTTGTTCCTCGGCATCGGCATCCTGATGTCCATCCACACCCATCGGATGCTGGTCAAGAAATGAAAACGGCGCTCATTCTGTCCGCTTTGTCGGTGGCCGCCATGCTGGCGGGCTGTGGTGCCCAACTGGCGCGTCCGGGTGAGCCGTCGACCGCTGCCGGTTCCGGTTCCGATGCCGCGCCGGCTGTCAAGCCGCCGGGCAAGAAGCCGTCTTCGGTCGTGCTGAAGCGGGGTGGCGGTTTCTATAAGGATGACGGCCCGGGCGAGGATATTCCGGACAACCTCGATGACATCCCCGATGCCGAGCCGCGCTGGGAGTCACTGCATAAGCCGGCGACCAAACCCTATGTGGTGCTGGGCCGCGAATACGTTCCGAATTCGGCGGTCAAGCCATACAAGGCGCGTGGCATCGCCAGCTGGTATGGCAAAAAATTCCATGGCCAGAAGACTTCAACCGGCGAAATCTACGACATGTTCGGCATGAGCGCCGCTCACACCACGTTGGCACTGCCTTCGTATGTGCGGGTCAGCAATCCGCGCAACGGTCGTGCGGTGGTCGTGCGCGTCAACGATCGCGGCCCGTTTCATGTCGACCGCATCATCGATCTTTCCTACACCGCCGCGTACAAGCTGGGTTTGATCAACAACGGCAGCGGCGAGGTCGAGGTCGAGGCGATCATCCCGGCAGGATTGCCGGAAACGGGTGTGGCGGTCACGCCACTCCGACCCGAGCGACCGGCCGATCTCGATGGCCTCCTGCGCAGGCTGGAAAGCGCCGAGCCGGCGACCGCGCCGGCTGTGGCGACCAAAGGGGTTTATCTGCAACTGGGCGCTTTTGCCAATGCGGACAATGCCGAAAATCTGAAGAACCGCCTGGGCAGTGAGTTGGATTGGCTGGTCGAGCCCTTACGGGTGTATCCGGCCGGCGGAATTCACCGGCTGCAAGTGGGTCCTTATCCCAACCGCGAGGCGGCGGAGCGCATTGCCGAGCGCATCCGACAGGCCTTGGGCACCCGGCCGACCTTTGTTACCCGCTAGCGGTGGCGCGGGCGACGACGATATTACCCCTGCCGGCGTATTCAACCGATTCAAAGCTCGCCCGGCGGGCCATCGCGATGCCGCGTCCGTTCGGGTCAAAGGCGCGTGCCGGGTCGAAATCGAGAAAACGGGGCCAGTCGAAGCCCTCGCCCTGATCGCGGATGGTAAATTCGACCTGGTCGCCCCGACGCTCGACCCGGATGCAGGCATGGCGAGCCTGATATTGCGGCAAGACCAGCCGGCGTTCGACTTCTCGCTCCCATTCGCCATCGAGCTTGAGCCGCGCCTTCTCTTCGTAGGTGATGCCGAGATTGCCGTGCTCGACCGCGTTGACCATCAGGTCGGACAGCCCGGAAGCCACCAGGTCGGGCGCCGCCGCAAAACCCGCCAGCGTAGGCACCAGGCTGCGGATATCGCGCAGGCTGGCAAAGCGGTATTCGGCGGCGATCAGCAGTTTCTGCGCATCTTCCTGGCGGCGCGAAAGTCGCCGCAGGGCCTGGTGAACGTGAAAATCCTCCAGCGCGCCGCGCACGATGGAAATCAGCGCTTCCGGCTCGTAGGGTTTGACCAGGTAATAGTAGGCGCCGGCCTGCAAGCCTTCGCGCACCTGTTCCGGCGCCGACGCGGCGGTCTGCATGATGACCGGAATGTGCACGAAGCGGGAGTCCGCCTTCATTCGGCGCAGGAAATCGAGGCCGTCCAGTCCCGGCATCAGGCGGTCGAGAATGACCAGGGAATAGCGGCTGCCGGGGGAATCGAGTTGTTGCCAGGCTTGTGCGGGGTCGCTCTGCAAGTCCAGCGAGAGCGATTCTTCGGCGAGAAATTCCTCGATGATGAACAGGTTCAGTTCTTCATCGTCGATGACCAGGACCCGATCGTCGCGCATCGCCGTCTCCTCCCGGATTTATCTTAGCACAGTCGCCCGGCCCCACGGGCTTGACCGAAATCAAGGAAGACCGGACACTGCTTCCTATAATCCCTCATCGCTTTCCCGCACCTTATTCATGCTCCGAATTCCCGATCTCATTTGCCCGGCGGGCAGCCTGCCGGCTTTGAAAGCGGCGGTCGACAACGGCGCCGATGCCGTCTACCTCGGTTTCAAGAACGACACCAATGCCCGCAATTTCGCGGGCTTGAATTTTGACGACAAGACGCTTGCCGACGGCATCCGTTACGCGCACGGTCGCGGCAAGGAAGTGCTGCTGGCAATCAACACCTTTCCGCAGCCCGGTCGCGTCGCCGACTGGCGCAAAGCGGTCGACGCCGCCGCAGGCGTCGGCGCCGATGCGGTCATTCTGGCCGACATTGGTCTGCTCGACTATGCCCGCCAGCGCCACCCCGATCTGCGCCTGCATCTTTCGGTACAGGGATCGGCGACCAGCTACGAGGCGATCAATTTCGCCCAGCGCGAATTCGGCATTCGCCGTGCTGTGCTGCCGCGGGTGCTGACGCTGGCGCAGGTCGAGCACGTGATCAAGAATGCGTCCGTCGAAATCGAAGTCTTCGGGTTTGGCAGCCTGTGCGTCATGAACGAAGGGCGTTGCTGGCTGTCGTCCTACGCCACGGGCGAGTCGCCGAACACCGTCGGGGCTTGCTCGCCGGCCAAGTACGTCAAGTGGGACAAACAGCCCGACGGCGCCATGGAGACGCGCCTGAACGGCATCCTGATCGACCGTTTCGGCGCCCAGGAACCCGCCGGCTACCCGACGCTGTGTAAAGGGCGGTTCGACGTGCGTGGCGAAACCTACTACGCGCTGGAAGAACCGACCAGTCTGAATACGGTCGCCATCCTGCCGGAAATCGCCCGCATCGGCGTACGCGCCTTGAAGGTGGAAGGACGCCAGCGCAGCCCGGCCTATGTGACGCAGGTGACACGCACGCTGCGTGCCGCGCTCGACGCGTTGAAGCGGGACGGCGAACGCTACCACGTCCAGCCGGCCTGGCAGGCCGAACTGGCCAAGGTGTCAGAAGGCCAGCAGGCGACGCTCGGCGCCTACAACCGGCCGTGGAGGTGAGGCGATGAAACTGACGCTCGGACCGCTGCTCTACTTCTGGCCCAAGGAACGCGTGCTGTCGTTCTATGAGGAAATGGCCGAGGTCGCGGCCCTCGATACGATCTACCTTGGCGAGGTCGTCTGTTCCCGCCGCCAGCAACTGCGCACCGCCGACTGGGTCGAACTGGCGCGGCGCGTGCGCGACGCCGGCAAGGAGGTGATTGTTTCGGCGCAGGCGCTGCTGGAGTCGGAAAGCGACCTGAAGGCGCTGCGCCGGCTCATCGACGACGCAGGCTGCATGGTCGAGGCCAACGACCTCGGCGCCGTCAATCTGGTGCAGGGGCGCCCCTTTGTGGCCGGGCCGCATCTCAATATCTACAACGAAGCCACACTGGCGACCTACGCCCGGTATGGTCTCACCCGCTGGGTGCCGCCGCTGGAAGCGACGCGCGAACTGGTGGCGACGCTGCACGCCGCCCGGCCGGCCGGCGTCGAAACCGAGGTCTTCGTCTTCGGCAAACTGCCGCTCGCCTTTTCGGCGCGCTGTTTCACCGCCCGTCACTACACGCTGAACAAGGACGATTGCCAGTTCCGCTGCCTCGAACATCCCGAAGGGATCACCCTGAAGACGCGCGAGGGACAACCTTTCCTGACGCTTAACGGTATCCAGACCATGTCGGCGCAGAGTTACAATCTGTTGGCGGAAGTGCCGCAACTCCGCGAAATGGGTGTCGAGGCATTGCGCATCAGCCCGCAGCCGGAAGAGACGCACGCGATTATCGCGGCGTTCGATGCCGCCCGGCGTGGCGACGCGGCGGTGGCTCAGTCGGAATGGAATCCGTGCGGGCTGGTGAACGGCTATTGGCATGGCGAGGCGGGCATCGCCTGCCATCACGAATGAGAGAACAGAACATGGCCACAGGATTCACGATTCCCCGATTTCAACTGCCGACGGTCATTGCCACGCTTGGTCGTCGATTGCCGCAATGGCCGCATGCCCTGGCGCTGGTGACCGGTCTGAACGCCGCCGCCCGGCTCGGCTGGTTGCCCGCCGACAGTCTGGCGGCTCTGGAAGGGCGCAGTTTTCGGGTGGAAGTGCTCGATACCGGCGGGCAGGCGCGTTTCTGTTTCCGCGAGGGCGTTTTCCGCCCGTTGTTTGGCGCCGATGTGCCCGCTGATCTCGTCTTCAGCGCCAATCTGTCGGCTTTCCTGCAACTGCTGGCGCGACAGGAAGACCCCGACACCTTGTTCTTCAATCGGGAACTGTCGATCGAGGGCGACACCGAGCTTGGCCTGCTGGTCAAGAACATGCTCGATGCGGTCGAGTGGCCGCAACTCCGCTTTCCGCCCTTTGCCGCCGGGCGCTGAGGCAGCGCCCGGGCTAGATCAAGCGGCCTTCTTGTTGGCCGCGTCGAGACGATAGCGAACGTAACTGCCCGGTGCGTCCTCGATGGTCGGGAGTCCACCGTTTCCAGGAACGCGCGCGGTCACCATGGCCTCACCGCCCTTCAGACCGCGCAGCCAGCGGTTCCAGTGCGTCCACCACGAACCGGCATGCTGCGTCGCGCCGTTGAGGAAGTCGTCTGGTGTTTCGGGCAGGGCGCCGTCGGTCGCATCGTTGAGCCAGTAACCGTATTTGTTGGCGGCCGGTGGATTGACGATGCCGGCAATATGGCCGGAGCCGCCCAGCACGAACTTGACCGGCCCCTTGGGCAGACGCGCGCCGAGGTAGGTACTCTTCCAGGGCGCAATATGGTCTTCGATGGCGGAGATGAAATAGCAGGGAATGCTGACCTTGCGGATATCGATGGGCACTCCGGCGATGGTGACGCCGCCCGGTTCCTTGAAGGCGTTGTTCACATACATGTTGCGCAGATAGAAACTGTGCATGGCTGCCGGCATCCGGGTTGAGTCGGAATTCCAGTACAGCAGATCGAACGGGAAAGGGTCGCGGCCCATCAGGTAGTTGTTTACCACGAAGGACCACACGAGGTCGTTGGCGCGCATCAGGTTGAAGGTGCCGGCCATCTCGTGGCCCTCCAGATAGCCGCGTTTCTGCATCCGCCGTTCGAGGCTTTCGATGACTTTCTTGTCGATGAACACGCCCAGTTCTCCCGGGTCGGCGAAATCCAGCATGGTGGTGAAGAAGGTGGCCGAAGCAGCGCGTTTGTCCTTCTTGGCGGCCATGTAGGCGAGGGTAGTCATCAGCAACGTGCCGCCTAGGCAATAGCCGGCCAGATTCACTTCCTTTTCGCCTGTGGCAAGACAGACGGCTTCGATCGCCGTCAGCAGTCCTTCGGTGACGTAGTTCTCGAAAGATTTGTGGGCAAGCCGTTCGTCCGGATTGACCCAGGAAATGATGAACGTGGTGTGGCCCTGATCGGTTGCCCACTTCACCAACGAGTTCTTGTCGCGCAGATCGAGGATGTAGTACTTGTTGATCCACGGTGGCACGATCAGCAGCGGACGTTTCGCCTGTTGTTCGGTGGTCGGCGAATACTGGATCAGTTGCATCAGCTCGTTTTGGAAAATGACCTTGCCGGGTGTCGTGGCAACGTTCTTGCCCAACTCGAAGGCGCTCGTGTCGGTCATGCGGATACGCAGGTTGCCGTTGCCGTTCTCAAAATCCTGTAGCAGGTTGTTGAGGCCCTTGACTAGGTTCTGGCCATGCGTGCGCAGGGTTTCGCGGAAGACCTCAGGATTGGTCAAGGCGAAGTTGGAGGGCGACAAGGCGTCGATATACTGGCGGGTGAAGAAATTGATCTTCTGCTGGGTGGTCTCGTCAATGCCATCGCGGCAGCACACCGTTTCGTGCAGGTGGCGGGCAGCGATGAGGTAGGACTGCTTGACGAAATCAAAGAGAAAATGTTCTTGCCAGTCGGCATCGCGAAACCGATTGTCGCCTTTGATCGGGGCGGCGACCGGCGCCATGGCGGGCATGCCCAGCAGGCGTAGCGAGCTGCGCTGCCAAAGATTGACGTAATCCCAGAACATGTTCATCTGGGTTTGCGCGAGGCGGTATGGATTGGTCAACAGGTTGGCGGAAAGCTCCATGAAGGCCTGCGCGACCCCCAACTCGTCCTGGGCCACCGAGATGCCCTCGCGAGACTGTTTCTCCAGAGTTTGGGCGATCAGGCGGGCCGATCGCTGCGCTACCTCGGCAAAGGTCTGTGCCAATTCCACCGGATTGATTATGGCAGGCTTGCTCTCCGCTGCATTCGACATCTTGGAACTCCCTTGACTGTTACGCTTTCCGCATGAAATGGATGGTTCCACCGGCATCGCGCTCGCTGCGCAATCTCCCGGCTTGCTGCAAGTGATTCAGGTGAGCGATGGTTTCGCCCAGGGCAAACATGGTCTGGTGTGCATCGAGCGACCGAGGAAACAGCACCGTCATCAGCTCGGCGGCGGTCATGGATTGGTCACATGCACTGACGAGAAGTTCCAGACGATCGGCATGGTGCGCTTCGAGCTCGTCAATGCGCGTGGCCAGGCCGGTGAAGGGCAGGCCATGCGCCGGCAACACCAGGGTTTCCGGCGGCAGTTCCCGTCTCATGCGGGCGAGCGAGGCGAGAAAGCGGCCCAGGCCATCGTCGTCCGGGGTGGCGGCGAACACGCTGACATTGGTCGATATGCGCGGCAGCAGCATGTCGCCGGAAATCAGAAGGTTCAGTTCCGGACAGTGCAGTGCAGCGTGCTCCGGGCTATGGCCGTAACCATCGATGACATGCCAACGATAGGCACCAAGCGTCAGAACTTTGCCGTCGCGCAGGCGCTCATAATGCTGGGGTAAGGCAGGGACGGCGGCGCGGTAGCCCGAACCGCGCGTGCGGAATTTTTCGACCATCGTGGGTGCCAGGCCGTGTTCGGCGAACTGATCGCTCATGAACCGGGCGCCGTGACCGCCGACTTCGTTCCAAACCGCGTGGGCGGTCAGAAACTCGCCCAAAGTCATCGCCAGCGTTGCCCCGGTGCGCGCTTGCAGCCAGGTGGCCAAGCCCAGGTGATCGGGGTGGAAGTGCGTAGCGATGAGTTGGCCGATCGGCTTGTCGAGCCCGCACAGAATACTTTCCCAGGCGGCACGCGTGCGGTCGTCGGCAAAGCCGGTATCGACGGCGCACCAGGAATCGCCGGCGTCAATCAGCCAGAGATTGACGTGATCCAGCTGGAAAGGCAGACTCATACGCAACCAACGGACGCCGGGTGCGATTTCGAGGTACTCGCCGGACGCCGGCCACTGCCGGAAGGGGTAGACTACACTCATGTGCGCCATTCAGCCGGCATGTCCAGTTGGACACGACCGGAATCGATTTTCATATCCTTCGCATTCTCTCACGTCATGACGCTGCTGACGACCCTGGCACGCTGGTTCCTGCCGTCGCCGCCTCCCGCGCCCGAGGTCGAGGCCGGTCTGGCGCGCATCTGCGAGCTGGTTGACCCAGCCCTCAAAGGCCTGCCCGACCTGGAGAGGCGTTTGGCTGAACCGGTCGCACAGGCGCTGAGCTATTGCGAACGGATGATCGCCACCATGCCCGGCGCCCTGCCGGTCGACCGCACTGCATTTGCCGCCGACCCGCTGGTGCATGCCCTATTTGCGACCGCCGACGACATCACACAACTGCTCGGCAGCAGCCAGACAGTCCGCGATTACCTGTCCGAGCCGGGCGGGAGTGCTTCCGATGAAATTCATGCCATGCTGGCCGCGCGGCGGTTCGTGAAGAAAACGCTTGGCGTGGCTATGGAGGGTGAGGTGTTGCAGAATGATGTGCCCATCCAGTATCTCTATTTCTCCGACCACTTGATCGCGATTCCCGCACCGGATCCCGCGGCCCATCATGTGCTGCTCAGGCAGCGCGCTTTCGATAGCCTGCTCAAGAGTTTTCATGCCCACCTCAGGCGTTTGCGCGAAGAGAGGCAGTCTTTGCGCGACGAACGGGCGGTCGAAAGCGATCAGGTTAGTCTGCTGCGGGCGCTGGCTCAGGAAACAGAACTAGAGGCGCATACCCGCCGGCTTGACGACCTCGACCAGCGCCTGCGCGCTTCGGCTGACGCCTTGCGGCCGGAACACATCGCCAGCGCCTTGGCGGCCTTCCTGAGCGCGCCCGAAAGCGCCTTGCGCCTTGAACCCCTGTGTATCACGGTTGACCGTGCCGGCGTGATCAGTGACCAATGTCCGATTGACCGCCCCGGTATCGACTCGATTAATTTTCAGCAGATCGTGGCGCGAGATCGGCGGCGCTACATCGTCCGGTGCGTGAAATTCAACCGCGCCGACGCCTTGGCGGCCGTCGAGGCGGTGAAGGAAGTGCAGAGTCGCTATTTGATCATTTGAGGCCATGCCGTGAGCGATGACGAACCCTGTATTGGCGTGTGCGCGGCTGATCCGCTGAGCGGGCGTTGCCTGGGTTGCGGACGTCAGTTACAGACGCTGGAAATACCCCTGCCACCAGCCGAGCCGGCGCCGCCCCCCGCTCAGGACGATGAGCCTTCCAGAAGGGTGGTTGCAAACAAATAGCTGCCGTGGCGTGCCAGTTTGGCGGCATACATGGCCGAGTCAGCCGCCTTGTAAAGTTCGTGGGCGTCCTGTCCGGTCGACGGGAACAACGCGATACCGATGCTGACGCTGAGTTTGAAATGTTGGTTACCGAAGGTGATCGGCGAGGCCAGCGTTTCCTGCAACTTGGCGACGATGGGTTTGACGTCGTCGCCAAAGAGCAGACCGGGCGCGATGACTGCGAATTCGTCGCCGCCCAGCCGAGCCAGCGTGTCGGATGCACGCAGGCAGCCCGAAAAACGTTCGGCGACCACGCGCAAAACCGTGTCGCCCGCTTCGTGGCCGCATTCGTCATTGACCGCCTTGAAACCGTCGAGATCGAGAAACAGAAAGGCGAAGAGTTCGTCGTTACGGCGCGCGTGGGCGATGGTCTGGTTCAGCCGGTCAAATAGCAGTGATCGGTTGGGCAAACCCGTCAAGCTGTCGTATGAGGCCCGGTGTTCGAGTTCGGCCTCGGCGCGGCATTGTTCGGTGATATCCGTCAGCACGCCGACGACAGCTGGATGTCCGCCGTAAATAAAGGGTTTGCAATGTATTTCGACGCGCAGTGAATGGCCGCTGCGGCGGAGCCCGGTGAAGCGCAGATGGACACCGGGACCGTCTGGCGGTGATGGCGCTTGTAGCAGACGGGCCAATGCGGGACGGTCGGACGGAGCGACTAGGTCAACGGCGGCGACGCGGTCGATCAGATCGCTCGCCCGGGCAAACCCGAACATCGCCGCCAGGCCGGAGTTGGCATACCGCACCACGCCATCCTGTATCACCCAGATGCCCACCAGGGTCTGTTCGACCACGGCGTGGAAGATAGCCTCCCGCTCTTCGGGCGAGGGGCTGTGCGGTGTCTGCGCCCTTGTCATGTTTGCCGTCCCTACGTGCGTCCGCTCTTTTCTTATCTAAGCACATGCCGCGAGAAAAGTCAGATCAAGCCGCCGGTTGGCGCGGCAATGCCCGGCGCACCAGCTCCACCCAGTAGGAGACGCCAAGCGCCAGCGCCTCGTCGTTGAAGTCGTAGTGCGGATTGTGCAGGGTACAGCCGCCCGTGCCGGGACCGTTGCCCAGCCAGACGTAGCAACCGGGTTTTTCGCGCAGGAAATAGGCAAAATCTTCGGCGCCCATCGATGGCAGGCAGTCGGTGAGTACTTGCTCCCGGCCAAAGACCTTGTGAGCCACTTGTTGGCAAAAAGCCGCTTCCGGCCCGCTGTTGACCGTGGGCGGGTAGCGGTGATCGAAATGCACGCTGATCTGCGCGCCATTGGCGGCGGCGACGCCACTGCAAAGGCGTTCGATGGCCGACTCGATGGCATCCTGCACATCGGGCTTGAACGAGCGCAGGGTGCCGCGCAGCACCACTTCTTCGGGCAAGACGTTCCAGGCTTCGCCGCCGTGGAATTGGGTGACGCTGACCACGCCGGCTTCGCAGGGATGCAGGGTACGGCTGGCCACCGTTTGCAGCGCCTGTACCAGTTGGGCGCCGGTGACGATGCTATCCACGCCCTGGTGCGGCATCGCGGCATGACAACCATGCCCGCGCACGCGAATCTCGAAACCGCAGGTGCCGGCCATGACCGGGCCGGGCATGACGACCATCTGGCCTAGCGGCACGCCCGGCCAGTTGTGCAGCCCGAAAATCGCCTCCACCGGAAACTGCTCGAACAGGCCGTCTTCGATCATGCGGGCGGCGCCGCCTTCGGCTTCTTCCGCCGGCTGAAAGATGAACACGGCGATGCCGTCGAAATCCGGATGGGCCGCCAGATAGCGGGCCGCCCCCAGCAACATCGCAGTGTGGCCGTCGTGGCCGCAGGCGTGCATGCGGCCGGGATGGCGGGAGTGATGTGGAAATTCGTTCATTTCGACCAGCGGCAGCGCATCCATGTCGGCGCGCACGCCGATCATGCGTGTGCCGCTACCGGCGCGCAGCACACCCACGACGCCGGTCTGGGCGAGGCCGCGATGCACTTCAAACCCGTAGGCTTGCAGCTCGGCCGCCACAATGTCGGCCGTGCGCGTTTCCTGATAAGCCAGTTCAGGGTGGGCGTGGATGTCGCGGCGCAGGGCGGTCAATTCGGCGAGATAAGGGAGTTCGAGGATGGACATGGGGTTCTCCGGCGAGAAGCGGGACTCCCCACCATTATGCCGTGCCTTGCGAGGTTGCGGCGGCTTCATTATCCTGCACGCATGGATCTCATTCTGATCAGCGGACTCTCTGGTTCCGGCAAGACCGTCGCCCTCCACATGCTGGAGGACAGTGGCTACTATTGCGTCGACAATCTGCCGTCGTCACTGTTGCACAGCCTGGTGCGGGAACTGCGGGATGAGGGTTACGAGCGCGTGGCGGTCGCCGTCGATATTCGCGGCGGCTACAGTCTCCTGCAACTGCCCGGCGCCGTGCGCGATCTGCAAAAGGCGGAGATGCAGCCGCGTTTTCTCTTTCTCGACGCACGCGACGACATCCTGCTGAAGCGGTTTTCGGAAACCCGTCGCAGTCATCCGCTGGCCAGCACCGGTCGCTCGCTCGCCGAATCCATTGCCGAAGAGCGGCGTCGGATGGAAGAAATCGCGGCCCTCGGCCATCATATCGACACCAGCGACCTGAAGGCGGGCGCGTTGCGCGAGTGGGTGCGGCAGTTCGCGCAAGCCGACCCAGAACGCGGATTGACGCTGATGTTCGAATCCTTCGGGTTCAAGCACGGATTGCCGCTCGACGCCGATTTCGTTTTCGATGCCCGTTGTTTGCCCAATCCTCACTACGAAAGCGAATTGCGCCCACTCACCGGCAAGGATGCGCCGGTGATCGACTACCTGGAAGCGCAACCCGACGTGCTGGCCATGCGCGACGACATCCAGCGTTTTGTCGCTACCTGGCTGCCGGCTTTCGTGCGCGACAATCGCAACTACCTCACCGTTGCCATCGGCTGCACCGGCGGCCAGCACCGCTCCGTCTATCTGGCCGAATGGCTGGCGCGCGCCTTTGCCGGTCAGGCACGGGTGCTGGTGCGCCACCGCAACCTGCCGTGAGATCCTGGCTCCGTCTTGTCCGGCCGGGCGACTGGTTGCTGTTGCTGGTCGGGGGCGGCGCGGTGGCTGCCTCGTTCCCGCTGCTCTGGCAAGGCGGTCTCGGCGACAAGGCGGTGATCCGGCGCGACGGTCAGATCGTGGCCGAAATCGATCTGCAAACCCGCCGCTCGCTGACGGTGGATGGGCCGCTGGGTGCAACCGTCATTGCCGTCGAGCCGGGACGCGCCCGGGTCGTGTCCGACCCCGGCCTCCGTCAATACTGCGTGCACCAGGGCTGGCTGTCGCGGGCCGGCGAAATCGCCATTTGCGCGCCCAATCACGTCAGTCTGGCCATCACCGGCCGCAACCGTGCCTATGACTCGCTCGCCTATTGAACTGACGCTGACCGAGGAGGATCACCGCATCGCCCGCATGGCGGCGGCGGCGGTCGGTCTCTCGCTGCTCGATGCCGCGATTCCCACGCCCTTGCCCGGCGTCAAGCCGGGCCTTGCCAACATCGTGACGTTGCTGGTGCTGGCTCGATACGGCTGGAATGCGGCGGCCTGGGTGACCGGATTGCGCGTGGTGGCGGGCAGCCTGCTGTTGGGCCAGTTTCTGGCGCCCGGATTTTTTCTGTCACTGACTGGCGCGGTCTTGAGTCTGGGCGTGCTGGCGCTGGCCAAGAAATTGCCGGCGCGCGCTTTCGGGCCCGTGAGCTGGAGCGTGCTGGCGGCGCTGGCGCATATCGCCGGCCAGTTGCTGCTGGCGCGGCTGTGGCTGATTCCGCACGACGGCGTGTTTCTGTTGGCGCCGATATTTGCGGCGACAGCGCTGTTTTTCGGTACCATCAACGGATTGATCGTCGCCCGCTTGCTCGATGAACCGCCTGCCTCCTCCTGAAACCGTCTGTCTGGCGTTGACCGGCGCCTCCGGTCTGCCCTACGGTCTGCGCCTGCTGGAATGCCTGCTGGCGGCGGATTGCCGGGTGCAGTTGCTGTATTCGCAGGCCGCGCAGATCGTCGCCCGGCAGGAGCTCGACCTCGAACTGCCGTCCCGCCCGGCCGAGGCGCGTGCCGCCTTGCTGGCGCGGCTGGGGCTGGCCGAGGCGCGACTCGATGTCTATGGCCGCGAAGAATGGTTTGCGCCGATGGCTTCCGGCTCCAACCCGCCCGACGCCATGGTCATCTGCCCCTGTACCATGGGCACGCTGGCGGCGGTCGCCGCCGGACTGTCGGACAACCTGATCGCCCGCGCCGCCGACGTGGCGCTGAAAGAAGGGCGAAAGCTGATTCTGGTGCCGCGCGAGACGCCTTTTTCCATCATCCACCTCGAAAACATGTTGCGGCTGGCGCGTGCCGGCGCGGTAATCCTGCCACCCAATCCGGGGTTCTATCAGCATCCGCAATCGATTGCCGAACTGGTCGATTTCGTGGTGGCGCGCATCCTCGACCAGCTGGGCGTGCCGCACCGTTTGCAGGCGCGCTGGGGCGAGCCTGCCTGATGGCCTGGCTGGACTTTCTGCGCGGTCGGCGCGATGAAACATCCGAGTTGCCCCTCTTTCCGCTCAATACAGTGCTCTTTCCGGGCGGCGTGCTGGGACTCAAGGTCTTCGAGGCGCGTTATCTCGACATGGCGGCCCGCTGCCTGCGCGAGCGGGCGCCGTTCGGGATCTGCCTGGCGCAATCAGAAGAAAACGGACTCACCGAACCGCATGAGGTCGGCACGCTCGCCGAGATCGTGAATGCCGACATGGCGCAGGCCGGGGTGCTGATGCTGACCGTGCGCGGCGGTGGCCGGTTTCGCATCGAACACGCCGAACGTGGCGCAGAGGGGCTTCTGACGGCGCGCGTCGCCTGGTTGGCCGAACCGCCCTCACTCGACGTGCCGGCGGCGCGGCAGCGTCTGTTGCCCGTGCTGAAACGCATCGTCGGCGACCTGGGGGTGGAGAAAGTGCCCGAGCCGCACCGCTGGGACGATGCCGCCTGGGTGGGCTACCGTCTGGCCGAAGCCATGCCGGTGCAGAATCTCGCCAAGCAGAAGCTGCTGGAGCTGGAAAACCCGCTGGCGCGCCTCGAAATCCTGGAAAAATTCCTCGAACAGAAACGGCTGCTGGCTTGATTCGGCGTCTATTCGGCGGCGGAATACGGGCCGTCGACCAGGCGCTGCGAAATCCACCAGAGATTGCCGTGCGGATCGCGCACGCCACCCTGGCGGTCGCCATAAGGCATGTCGGCCACGGCCATCTCCAGTGTCGCCCCGGCTGACAGCGCGCGACGCATCGCCGCGTCGGCATCGGCGACATAGAGATACAGCGAGGCGGGCATCGGGGGATACGCCTCGCTCGCCTCGGAGACCATCACCGTGGCGGTGCCCAGCCGAACCTGACAGTTGGCGATCCTGCCATCCGGTCGCCGCGATCGGAGCACTTCTTCGCCGCCGAGACCGGCCACCAGAAACTCGACCAGGGTGTCCGCCTGGCGCGCGAAGAAATACGGCGTGACGATGCTGAACCCGGGCGGAACGAGCATGCTCAGCTTCTGATCAGATGGTCGAAAGCGCCGAGCGCGGCCTTGGCGCCTTCGCCCATGGCGATGATGATCTGCTTGAAGGGCACGGCGGTCACGTCGCCGGCCGCAAAGACGCCAGGGACCGAGGTCTGGCCGCGCGCATCCACTTCGATTTCGCCGAAGCGCGAGAGATTCACGGTGCCTTTCACCCAGTCGGTGTTGGGCACCAACCCGATCTGGACGAAGATGCCGGCCAGATCGACGCGATGCGACGTTCCGCTCGGGCGGTCGGTGTATTGCAGCCCGTTCACCTTTTGCCCATCGCCCAGCACCTCGGTGGTTTGCGCCTCGGTGATGACCTTGACGTTGGGCAAGCTGAACAGTTTTTTCTGCAAGACCGCATCGGCGCGCAACGCGGCGCCGAATTCCAGCAGCGTGACGTGTTCGACAATGCCCGCCAGGTCGATGGCAGCTTCGACGCCGGAATTGCCGCCGCCGACCACCGCGACGCGCTTGCCCTTGAACAAAGGGCCGTCGCAGTGCGGACAATAGGCGACGCCCTTGCCGCGGTATTCGCGCTCGCCGGGCACGTTCATTTCGCGCCAGCGGGCGCCGGTGGCGATCAGCACGGACTTGGCCTTCAGGCTGGCGCCCGACTCCAGTTGCACCTCGATCTGTTCGCCGGGCACGAGCGCCCTGGCGCGCTGCTGGTTCATGACGTCTACCTCGTAGGCGGCGACGTGCGCTTCCAGCGCGGCGACGAGTTTCGGGCCTTCGGTTTCCTTGACCGAGATGAAATTCTCGATGCCCAGCGTATCCATGACCTGACCGCCGAAACGCTCGGCGACAATGCCCGTGCGGATGCCTTTGCGCGCCGCGTAAATGGCGGCCGAGGCGCCAGCCGGCCCGCCACCGACGATGAGCAGGTCGAACGGCGTTTTGGCGGCGATCTTCTCGGCGGCGCGGGCGACGGCGCCGGTATCGACCTTGGCCAGGATTTCCGGCAGTTCCATGCGGCCCTGGGCGAACGGCTCGCCGTTCAGGTAAACGCTCGGCACGGCCATGATTTGGCGTTGATTGACTTCCTCCTGAAAGAGCGCGCCATCGATCATGATGTGTTCGATATGGGGATTCAGCGCCGCCATCAGGTTGAGCGACTGCACGACTTCGGGGCAGTTGTGGCAAGTGAGCGAAATGTAGGTTTCGAATCGCAACCGATCAGGCAGAGCGCGAATTTGCGCCTGCACCTCGGCCTCCGCCTTGGCGGGGTGGCCGCCGGTGTGCAGCAGCGCCAGCACCAGCGAAGTGAATTCGTGACCCATCGGCAGACCGGCAAAGCGGATCCGGGGTGCTTCGCCCGTCGCCGCGATGGCAAATGAGGGGACGCGCTCGCCGGCAGGATCGCCCTGCTTCAGGGTGATTTTGGCCGACAGTTCGGCGATTTCCGCCAACAAGGTGCGGGTTTCCTGCGAAGCCGGGCTGTCGTCGACATAGGCAATCAGTTCGATTGGGCGCGTCAGTCGATCGAGATAGGCGCGCAATTGGTCTTTCAGCGAGGCTTCGAGCATGGTGTCACCTGTGGGTTGGCGGAAGAAAAAACGCCGGGGAGTCGGACTCCCCGGCGTCGGGCTGGGGCTGGAGGTGTGGTTGTTTAGATCTTGCCGACCAGGTCGAGCGACGGGGCCAGGGTTTGCGCGCCCGGCGTCCACTTGGCGGGGCAGACTTCACCCGGGTGGCTGGCGACGTATTGGGCGGCCTGCACCTTGCGCAGCAGCTCCTTGGCGTCGCGGCCGATGCCCAGATCGTGGATCTCGGCGACCTTGATGACGCCTTCCGGATTGATGACGAAGGTGCCGCGCAGCGCCAGACCTTCTTCCTCGATCATCACGTCGAAGTTGCGGCTGATTGTGCCGGTCGGATCGCCGACCATCGGGTAGGTGATTTTCTTGATCGTGTCGGAAGTGTCGTGCCAGGCCTTGTGCGTGAAATGCGTGTCGGTCGAGACCGAGTAGCATTCGACACCGATCTTCTGGAATTCCGGATACAGATCTGCAAGATCACCCAACTCGGTCGGGCAGACGAAGGTGAAGTCGGCGGGATAGAAGAAGACGACGGACCACTTGCCCTTGAGGTCGGCATCGCTGACCGGGACGAACTTGCCATTGTGGTAGGCCTGGGCCTTGAAGGGTTTGACGGTGGTATTGATGATCGACATGAGCTTGCTCTCCTTTAGGAAAAAACGTGGTTGGCAGGTGAATGATAGGAAAGCCGCGACGAAGTATCCAATTGAAATGTTGAATACGTTCGATAGACAATGGCTATTGTTTGAAACAAAAAAGAAATAATAACTCTATTTTACAGGCCGGCCGGGTTGCGCGGGCGTCGGCAGTGGCGGCAGTGCCGAGAATTCCCATTCCGAATAACGCGTGCGGCCTTGCAGAAACGCGTCGCGGGAACGGAATCCGTCCTGCTTCAGGGTGCTGGTGGTCGAACGGCTGCGGACGCCGGCAATGCCGCCCTGTGGGGCGGGGATGATTTCCCAGTCGGGTTTGCCGGTCATCGGGTCGGGATAGAGGCGGCGCAAATGGCGCCGCGTCCCGGCGAAACGAGGGTCGGTCAGCAGATGGTCGAGCGTCGGCGGGTAGGTTTTCAGCGGACCGGGGCTGGCGTCGCGGTAGGCGATGATGGCGCTACGATACTGGTCGCCGATCCAGAGCAGTTCGCTTTCGCGGTCGCGTTGCCGGCGTTGCTGGTAGACGTCGGCGGCGGTGCCCACGACGATGCCGACCAGGGCGATGGCCAGCAGCAGGCCGATCAGTGCGATGCCGGTTTGCCGACGCATCAGAAATCCTTGAAGGTGTTGCCGTCGCTAGCCTTGCCCGGGGCGCCGCTCCTGACGTCAACGATGCCGCTGTTGCCGGGACCGCTGGCCCGTACCTCGACCCAGGTGTCGTTCTTTTCGGTCAGCGGATCGACCGGAATCGCGCGCAGATAGCGTTTGCCAACCAGGGTTTGCAATGATTCCGGGTGTTTTCCCGTGTCGCCATAGTATTTGTCTATCGCATCGCGCATGACGCTCAGGTCCTCCTTCAGCGCCGTTTCGCGCGCCCGGTCGGCCACACCGAAGTACTGGGGCGCCGCGATGGCGACCAGCGTGGCGATGATGGCGAGCACCACAAGCAATTCGATCAGGGTGAACCCGAGCGTCGGACGCTTACCACTGCCGATAGGGAATACCATTCAAACCCACCTTGTCGGAACGCGAAAAGATATCGTAAACGTCGTCACCCGGATGCGGGTCGTCGGCACCGGACGCGTAGCTGCGCAATCCCCAGCTCTGTTCCGCGTCGCCCTCAGTCGGGGTCATTGGGTCGCGCGGCACGCGGCGGAGAAAATAGATTTTCTTCTTTTGCGGCGATTTTTCGTCTTCGACGCCGTCGACCAGCACTTGCAGATTGCGCGGATAGCCGCTGTTGCCAACGATCCTGGCGATTCGGCCGTCTTCCACGGCGCGGTGGTACTCGTCGAGCGCATCGCGTACGGTGCGTAGGGCATGCCGGAGTTCGTCTTCTTTTTTCCGTTGCAGGGCGACGTCGGCAAAGGGCACGGCGACCGATGCGAGCAGCGCCAGAATCGCCAGCGCCACGATCATCTCGATCAGCGTGAAACCGCTTGCCCGGCAGCGCTTCGTTGTCATGGCTGAACGAGCAGGGGGTGGGGATCGGGCGAGGCGATGGTGACCGGGTTGTCCCCCATGTCGTTGGCGAAGATGCCGCCGAAGGCGACGAAGGCGGGTTCGGCGCCAGCCTGCTTGCCGCGGAAAGTCAGGGTTCCGAGCAGCCCGGCGCCGCGCGCGCCGCCCGGGTTACTGGCGATCAGGCGCAGACGGCCCGGACTCTCCACCTTAACCTCAAAAGCGGGCGTGCCGCCGCTGGAGCCCATCAGCGGCCCGACCTGGCTGCCAGCATATTCCAGTTTGCCGGGGTCGTAGTCGATCTCCAGGTTGATGAGCTTCACGTCCTGACGCAGCGTGGCCCCGATGCGCAGATCGCCGGTCCGGCCGACCGTGAGTCCATTGCCGGCATCAAGTTGGAAGGTCACCGCAGGGGAGGCATCGGCGGCCACCGGGACCCCGCCGGGTGCGCCGGGCGGTGGAAAGGGAGCCGCGGGCGCGGCGGCCGTTGAAGCGGGCGGCAACGACAATCGCGCCGAGGCTTGCAGACGCAGCGGCGTCACGCTGGCATAGTTGTCCGATCCGGCCGCGAATTCGGTGATATGCACCGGCGGCAGTTCGGTGCGACGCAGAATGCGCGGCGTCACCAGCAGCACGATCTCGGTCTTGTCCACATTCTCGCCCTTGGAGCCGAACAGGCGGCCGACCAGCGGCAAATCCCCCAGGGTGGGGATCTTGCTGGTCGCGTTTCGCTCCTCGCGCTTGATCAGGCCGGCGAGCACCTGCGTTTCGCCATCCTTCAGCCGCAGCACGGTTTCCGCGCGCCGGGTGCCGATCTGATAGGTCAGCAGGCCGGATTTGGAGGTGATTTCCCGGGCGACGCTGCTCACTTCCAACGCCATTTTGAGACTGACCTGATTGTCGGGATGCACGAGCGGGTCGACATCCAGCGCCAGGCCGACATCGAGGTATTGCACCGATTCCGTCGAGACCCCGGTAGCGGCGGTGGTGGTGGTGATGACTGGCACCTTGTCGCCGATGCGGATCTTGGCCTTTTCACGGCTCTTGACGCGGATGCGCGGGTTGGCAAGCAAATTGGTGAGGCCGTCCTGCGCTTTCAGGTCGACGAGAAAGGCCGGGTCGCCCAGAGAGGCCAGCACGTGGCCACTGGTCAGGTGCGCCAGTTCGCGCAGGGTCGTGGTCCCGCGCAGGTAGCCGGCGCTGGTGACCGTGGCCGAGGTGGTGGTCTGTGTGACCGTGTTGCCGATCAGGTTGGCGTTGGTCGAAAACGGCGTCAGCGAGAGCTGACCGGGATACTGGATGCCGAGATGTTCCAGCCGCGAGGTCGAGACTTCCAGCACCTCCACATCCAGCATGATCTCGGATTCCTGCAAATCTTGGGCGGCGATCAGTTTCTCGATGATGCGGATATTGTCCAGGCTGTCGCGCACCGTCAGCAGGCCGACCTTCTCGTCGATGAACACATCGCGGCTGCGGGCCAGGGTCTTGACCAGATTCATCGTCTGCTTGGGATCGGCGTTGCCGATGTAGAAGCTCTTGACGATGTTTTCCTGATAATCGGCTTTCTTCGCCGGATTGTTGGGGTAGATCAGCACCGCGTTCTCACCGAGGATCTTCTTTTCGAGCTGCGAGGTGGTCAGCAGCACCGTGAGGGCGTCTTCGACGCTCATCTGGTTGGCGAACAGCGTCACCTTTTGCGCCGTCTGCACATCCTTGTCGAAGACGAAGGAGATCTTGGCCAACTGGGCCAGTGCCTGGAACACTTCGGAAAGGCTGGCGTCGCGGAATTGCAGATTCACCGGCTTTTTCATGCCGGCCGCCAGGCGCGGCGGCAGCAACTGCTGCTGGTGTTGTTCGGCTTCGATGCGTCGTTTCAGTCTGGCGGCGGCAGGGTGTACGGGGTTTTCAGCCAGCACGGTGCGCAGGGTCGCCAGTGCGTGTTCGGGCTGGCTTTCGGCGCGGGCTTCGGCCTGTCGCACCAGAGCATCGTGCCGACGGGCATCCTGCACTTGACGAAGTCCGGCCCAGGCGCGGGCGCCGTCCTTGTCAATGGCGGTGGCTTGCCGGAAAGCTGCCTCGGCGGTGGCGTAGTCCTCGTTTACCAGTGCCGTTTGCCCCTGCACGATCAGCCGATTGGCGCGTTGTTCCTGCTGCCGCAGCAGATAGGCCTTGAACTCGGCGTTGTCGGGATGCGTGGCGATCAGATGTTCGATCTGCGCCAGTCCGGCATCGACCTGGCCGCTGGCGATCTGCTCGCGGGCCTCGCGGAAAGCGCGCTCGGGGGTCGAGCACGCTGCCAGCAGAGCGCACAGCGCTACCGCTACGAGAAGCGGACGCGGCGGGCGGGAAAGGGGGCGCGAAAGGGAACGGGAAACGAAGAAACGGGTGGCGATCATCAGGGATTCCCCAGCGGAATATCGATGTGTTCGTGGTTGGCAAGGCGCACGACGACAATCGCGTCGGTGCGGATGGCACGTAGCCGGAAGCCGTCGGGCAGCGCATCGCCAGGTCGGGCGATGACAACATTTTGGTCGTGCGCGATGATGACGCGCGCTTCGCCACCATCGATATATTGGCCCAACACGCGAAAACGCGGTGGCGGCAACACGACGGGCGGTGGTGGCGGAGGCGGCGCATCAGCGGCGACCGGTGGAGGGGCAAGGCGGCTGGCCATGGCGTCCTGGTGCGCGGCGGGCATCGCGGGGCGCAGACCGGCAGGTGCGCTGATCGAGGCAGCTTGAGCCGCTGCGGGAGGCGCCGCATGGGCAGATGTCGGCACCGGCACGGCCGCGGCGGTCGGGTTGGTTGGCCTCGGGTCGGTCCGGCTCACGGCACTATCGCGTAACTGGGCTTCGCGCTCCGCCACGCGCCAGGCGCGTACGCCATAACTGGCCGCGGTGAGCGCCAGGGTAGCCGTCAGGGCGATGAGCAGCGGGCGTGATACGCGCATCGGGGCGCTCATGGCTCGGCCTTCATGTAGAGCGTCAGGCGCAAATGCGCAGTTACCTCGGCGGCATCGGTAGTGGCGCGCTCGAAAACGAGGCCGTCGATGGCCATCGTCGGGCGCTCTTCGAGCAGGCGATCCAGCCAACTGCGCAGACGCAGGTAGGGCGCCACCGCCACCACGTCGGCGTGGTAAAGCAGCAGGGCCTTGCCGTTTTCGCGCAACATCTGGTAATCGGTGCGCTCGATCCGCACTCCGTCGCGGGCGGCCAATGTGTGCAGCAGGTTGGCGAAATCGGTGGCGGCAGCCGGACTGGGCAGTAACGCGGCCAGTCGTTCGCCGTCCGCATTGCTGGGCGCGCGGCCGGAACGCAGATCGGTCACCTCGTGGATCAAGGCCAGGCGCTCCTGGTTCAGACGGTGCAGCACGGTAAGGGTGAGCAAGGCGGCGATGGCGAGAGCACCCAGTCCGGCCCATCCGGTCCGCCCGATCGATTCAAGGGCGCGAATCAGGCGCCAGCGCCACACTGCGCGGGGAGGTGGCAGACCGGTCATGGCGAACCTCTCCGGGTTTCACCCTGCGCTTGTCCGCCCGACGGGTTCAACCATTCGGCCTGCACGACGAAACGCAAGGCCGGCGGCGCGCCGGGTGTCTGCACGGGGCCGTAATTCAGCAAGTGCGGGCGCGACAGCACGGGCAGCGTCTGCAATTGGCGCAGGTAGGCGAGCGCTTCGTCGAGATTGGCCGCTTCGCCGGTCAGCCGAAGTTGCCGCGCCTGCGGATCGGGACGGATTTCGATCAACGCGATCCGCGGCGAGGCCACCGATTCGATGGCCAGCAGCAGCGCCTGCCAAGGGCGCGCCAGGCGGCGGGCCACTTCGCCGTCCGGATCGTAGGAAGCGGCCATCGGCCCCGTTCCCTGATGCGCCTGAACGGCTTGCTGTTGTGCCCGGACACTCTGTTCGAGATCGAGACGCGCGCCCAGCAGCCAGGCGAAGGCCATCCCGCAGGCCAGTATGGAGAGGGCGCCCAGTGCGGCCAGCGCCTTGCCGAGGCGGGAACTGCCGCCGCGTGCGCGAAAATCGAGCCGGACCTTTTCCATGGCTACATTCTCCATGGCGAAAAGTCGTCGCCGACGCCGCCTTCCAGCATTTCGGCGCCCATCGCGCGCCAGGCGTCGCATTGCTCACGGGGGGCGGAAAAGGCCCAGACGCAAAGACGCGATGTGCTGCCGGCGTCATCGGGATCGAGTATCGTCTCCTGGGCGATCAGGTCGGCAAGGGCGTCGCGTCCGGTGCCGCTCAGGCGCCGGGTGCGAACCTGTTGCCAGCGGCCGTTGTCCAGACGGGCGCAGACGACGCGTGCAGGCTCCACCAGAATCAGCCGGACGGCGCCATGTGACAGGCGGGCGGCAAAGGCGTTGGCGACGGTCATCAACGCCGGTTGCACCGACACCAGCGGCCAGCGGCGCGCCAGCGCAAAGGCGTCGAGGCGCTCCAGCAGCGCTCGCTCGCAGCCGCTGGCCAGCCACGGTTCGCCGTAATCGGCCTCGGAGAGGCGAATATCCCAGTGTTCGGCCCGCGCGCCGAATTGCTTGCCCATGGCGATGCGGGCGTAGGCGAGGCGTTCCTCGCGGCGCATGAAATCGTCCACCCAAGGCAACGCGGCGTAGCGTACACGGCTATTGCCGAGCACGACGGTCAGTCGGCCGGGGCGTTGCCATGCCGGTCGGTCGCGCATTTGTCGTTCGGCGGCCAGGATCAGTTCGCCCACGTCCTGGCTGTCGTGCCGGATCAGCAGGGTGTCTGCCGACGCAGGGGGCGTGACGCGGGCCTGCCGGCGGAGGCAGATCGTGTCGTCGAGGAGGGTGAGGCTGACCGGATCAGCCCACGAAAGTGACACGATTGATTTCCTCCAGGGTGGTCTCGCCGGCGCGCACCCGCAGGAGCGCCGACATTCTCAGGTCGGGAGCCTGCTGGCGGCGAGCCGCTTCTTTCAGGCGGGTGAGCGGGGCGCGGCCGATGATCAGTTCGCGCATCTCGTCATCGAGCAGCAGTACTTCGGCAATGGCCTGCCGGCCCTTGAAGCCCGTCCAGCGGCAGTGCTCGCAACCGACGCCCATGCGCCAGTTCCAGTCGGACAGGTCGAAGCCGGCGAGGCCGGACTGTTCGATCAGCGCCGGTTCCGGCATGGTGCCAATGCTGCAGTGCGGGCAATTCACGCGTACCAGGCGCTGGGCGACGACGCCGTTCAGCGCCGAGACAAAGCCATAGACGTCGACCCCCATATGCTGAAAACGCCCGATCACGTCGAACACGCTGTTGGCATGCACGGTGGAGAACACCAGATGGCCGGTGAGTGCCGCCTGCACCGAGATCTGCGCGGTTTCGCCGTCGCGGATTTCGCCAACCATGATTTTGTCCGGGTCGTGCCGCAGAATGGAGCGCAACCCACGTGCGAATCCCAGCCCTTTCTTCTCATTGACCGGGATCTGCAAGACACCGGGCAGTACATACTCCACCGGGTCCTCGATGGTGACGATCTTGTCGCGCCCGTTGTGGATCTCGGACAGCGCGGCGTACAGGGTAGTGGTCTTGCCCGACCCCGTCGGGCCGGCCACCAGGAGCATGCCGTAGGGCTCCTGCGCCAGCCGGCGTATGGCCGCCAGCGTGCGTTCGTCGAAGCCGATGCGGTCCAGGCTGAGGCCCGAAATCTCGTCGGCTACCGCCTTCTTGTCGAGAATGCGCAGGACGACATCCTCGCCAAACAGGCTAGGGATGACCGATACGCGGAAATCGACCGGGCGACCGGCGATGATGGCCTTGAAGCGGCCGTCCTGCGGCACGCGATGCTCGGAGATGTCGAGCTGCGACATCACCTTCAGGCGCGACACCAATTGTGCCGCGAAATCGGGGCTCGGTACCGCGGTGACTTCGGAGAGTACGCCGTCAATCCGGAACTTGGCGATCAGGCCGGCCGGGCCGCATTCGAAATGAATGTCGCTGACGTTATCCTTGAGGGCGTCGTAGAGTGTGGAATTGACCAGCTTGACGACCGGGTTGGCATCGTTGGCCAGCGTTTGCAGGGTCACCACCAGCACGTCTTCGCGCTC
Organism: Betaproteobacteria bacterium UBA1934; assembly: GCA_002337055.1. GTDB lineage: Bacteria > Pseudomonadota > Gammaproteobacteria > Burkholderiales > Rhodocyclaceae > UBA1934. Next base: position 927,992 of record DDFG01000005.1, read on the forward strand.
GCCTTCGCCGACCTCACCCAGGCGCAGGCTGGAGACGGTGTGGCGTGCTTCGTCCTGGGCGCCGAGCAGGGTGGCCAGCGCGTGCTCGCTGGCGAGGCGCCAGACGAAGGCCTCGCCAACGCGATCCTCCACCCACGGCACGCTGCCGGGCGCGAAGGGATCGGCGAGGATCATCCACAATTCGCCACCCGTGGTGCGACAGGGGAACACCTGGCGGGACACCGCCTCGTCGAAGGAAATGACGTCGAAATCGGGGGTCAGCGTGGCCAACTCGTCGTTTTCCAGCACCTGCCAGCGCAGGGCGTGGGCCAGCGCGGTCAGGCAGGCTTCCGCCGTCAGACCCGACTCTTCGGCCATGATTTCGGGCACCGGACGCATTTCACGCGCGGCACGGGCGCGGGCGCGCAGCAAGGCTTCCGGTGTCAACGCCGGGTGGAGGCGAGTGCTTTCCTGGTTCACCCGAGGCTCCCGGCAATGTCGAAAATCGGCAGATACAGCAGCAACACGATGCCGCCGACGAACAGACCGAGCACGACCAGCAGCAGCGGACTCAGCGCCTTGCCGAACCACGCCAGCCAGCGGTCGACATCCTGATCGTAGAAGCGGGCGATGCGCTCCATCATGTCGCCCATGCCGCCGGCGCGCTCGCCGACGCGCAGCATGCGCAGCGCCACCGGCGTGGTCAGCCCGTGCGCCGCGAAGGCGTCCGACAGCGGGCGACCTTCCCGGACCTCGGTGGCGGCCCGCAGCAACGCCGCCCGCAAATGCGGATGCAGCAGCCCATCGACCATGGCGAACGCGGAGACGACGGGAATACCCCCGCGCAACAACATGCCGGTGGCCCGATAAAAACGCGATAACTCGAAAATCTTCAGGCGTCCGCCCAGCGCCTTGCTTTGCCACAGCCGTTCGCCCAGGTATTGCCTGACGCTTCGCCGGGTTACGATCCAGGCCAGCACGCCCACTTGGGTTACGGTGCCGAGGAAGGTCTGCCACGGGTAGGCGCTGACCAGCCGTCCCCAGTCGATCACCAGGCGCGACAGGAAGGGCAACTGCCGCTGCCCGCCTTCATAGAACGCCGCGAACTTGGGAATCAGGAACCACATCAGGCCGATGGTGACCAGCGCCGCAACGGCGAGCACCACGGCGGGATAGAACAGTGCTGAAACGACCTTGGCGCGCTGCTCGCGCATCCTCTCCTCGTGGGCAATGTAACGATGCAGGGCTTGCGGCAGATCGCCGGTACGCTCGGCGGCGCGCAACGTGGCGACCAGCAGTTCTGGAAACACCTCGGGCCGGGCGGCGAGCGCCTGCGAAAAAGCGCTGCCTTCATAGAGCGCCGCGATCACGCCTTTCAGCACGCGACGCGAATCGGCCGCCTGCTCCTTCTCGACCAAGGCTTCGGTCGCCTCGATCAGCGAAAGACCGGCCTCGAGCAAGGCCAGCAGCTCCTGCGCAAAGAGCAGCAGATCGATGCGGCGATTACCTGCGCTGCCCGGGCTGAAGCTTTGTCCGGTCCAGCCGGCGGCGCGCAGCGAGACGATTTCGATCCCGTGCTGGCGAGCCTTTTGCGCCGCTTCGCCGGCGTCGATTGCGTCGATGGCCAGACTGGATAGCTGTCCGGCCCGGCCGATCCCCTTGACGTCGAATTTCACGAGCGGCGCGCTGAATCAGTTGACGATGTCTTCGTCCTCGCCCTGTCCGCCCGGCTTGCCGTCGCGTCCAAGGCTGCGGATCTCGTAGGGCTGGCCGTTTTCGCCCGGTGCCTTGTACTGGTAAGCATGGCCCCAGGGATCGGGCGGTGCTTCCTTCTTCAGGTAGGGGCCGCGCCAGCGGGCGTCGCCGGCCGGTGCCCGGGTCAGCACCGCCAGACCTTGTTCCGTGGTCGGAAAACTACCCATGTCGAGGCGATAGGTATCCAGCGCCTTGGCGAACACGTCGATCTGCTGTTTGGCCGCCGTGCGTTCGGCCTTCGAGACGTTGCCGAAAAGATTCTGCGCCACGACGCCGACCAGCAGGCCGACAATCAGCAGCGCAATGAGCAACTCAAGCAAGGTGAAGCCCGCGCTGGCGCGCCGGGCAGGGTAATGGCAGATGTGATGCAAGACTGTCCCCTCTCGCAAATACCCCTTGTTGGTCAGGGGCTTGAACATGGCCTCGAAATGGAGCATTGGCGGGTCGCCGCGAACGCTGTCGGAGGCCCGCCATTATGGGGTAAATCTATGACTTTTGTAATGGCAGTTCAATACCTTTACAAATTTGTCGTCGGTGGGCCTGCCTTAGCCCAGTTCGGAGATCACACGCTCCTTCGGCAGACGCGATTTCGGCAGGCGCGCATTGAAATCGTCTGCGCTGCGGTAACCCAGCGCGACCACGACCGTGCTTTTCAGGCTCTGTGCGGCGAGACCCAACTCCTCGTCCAGAAGGTTGGCGTCGAAGCCTTCGATGGGCGTCGCGTCGATGCCCAGTGCGCCCGCGCCAAACAGCAGGGTGCCGAGCGCTAGATAGACCTGCCGCTGGGTCCAGGCGAGCATGCCGGCGGGGTCGGCACGGTGCAGGCCGACGTAGAATTGACGCCCTCTGGCCTGCATTTCCTTACCTTCCGAGGTGGGAAATCGGCCATCCCGTTCTTCCTGAGTCAGCAGCGCCGCGACATGTTCGTCGTCGATCCAGGTCTTCGCGCACAGCACGACGACGTGCGAGGCGTGGCGAATTTTCGGACCGTTGGCGGCATAGGGCGACCCTTCGGCAGCCGCCTTGGCGACACGGGCTTTGGCCGCATCGCTGTGCGCAATGAAAAAGTGCCAGGGTTGCGAATTGACCGAGGAGGGCGCAAAGCGCAGCAGGGTTTCCAATTGTGCGACCTGCTCGGCGGGAATCTGACGGCTGGGATCGTAAGCCTTGCAGGTGTGGCGGGTCAGGGCGATGTGGGCGATGTCCATGCTTGTTTCCGTTTCCGTTTGCGGCGAGAAAGGCGTGCTCGGTTGAGCAACGCGACAGTTGGAATTGTAAACTCGAAAAGGGGCACGCCAGGTGATCTGTGTCGTCAAACCGCGACCGGCGCTACAGGGCATCCGTTTCGCTGACGACGACCAGTTGCGGCCATTGCTCGAGCCAATTCTTGGACAAACAGCGGGCGAGAAATTCGCTGCGCGCCGCTTGCTTTGGGTTGTGCCGAAGCCTCAAATTGAAGAGATCGTCCAAGCCGTACGGCGCATGTATCTCCAGACAATGCGCCTCGGTGAGCGTCAGGCCGACGCAGGTGGCATATTCCGGCCACGACGCGATCCCTTCATCGAGCGAGCGAAACGGCGCAATCGGCTCGCCACCTGCCTGTGTACGCCATCATGCACATACGCCTGGTTGGTGACGTCCCAGGCGAAGCCGGGAAAAGTGCGCGAAAGCTCAATCTCGATGCGCTGCTGTTGATCGGGTTGGGTGTCGGGGTCGAAGAAAATCAGGTCGACTTTGTTGATGGCGAAGGGCCCCTTGCCATGCAGGTGGCTCCAGACCGTGTTGCGGATCGCCCCGGCGCCGATGCACCACGACGGCAATCCGATCGACCGCGCAGCCTCCAGAGCCCGCATCAACGTTGGGGAGGAACACGCAATCGCCCTCAAGGTGTCGGCGTGCTCAATGGCTGCGAGTTTCATCTTTTGAACGAGCTGACGGCTCAAATTTGGCTCAAGAGGAGGTTTGCGCTGGGAGCCGAGCATGCTCCGATGCATTCCACTTCCGCACCGCGCGGATATTCATCAAGAAGAAGACGACGTTGGCCAGCATCATCGCCAGACTTTCCGACATCATGCCGATGACGATCCAGCACAAATTGCCGCCCATCATGAGCAGAAAGCCGATTTTGTTGCGATTGCCGATTTGCCAGAGCGCCAGAAAGGTCAGGGTCATCGCCAACCAGTCAATGCCGAAATATCTGAACGCGAGCATGGGCTTATTCTCCGGAAGGTTGAACCGGCGGCTGCCGGGTCATGGGGAGAAAACGGATGCCGTCCCGGAGCTGTTCGGGCCCGCTGGCACGGAATCCGCAACGCTCGTATGCCGCCACCGCATACAGGCTGGAGTTGACGGTCTGGAGGCGCTGGTGCCGATCCGCCGCTTCAACGAGTGCGCGCGCAACGCCTCGCCGTTGATGCGACGGCAGAGTAAACAAGAGCGCGACATGACGACTGTCCCGCACTTCCAGTATGCCCACAAGACGATCGGCGTCGAAGGCGGCGTACATCGCCGCGCCGGCGGTGGCGCGCTGCCGCATCTGCTCGGCGCTGGCCAGTCGCTCGAAATGCGCGATCCCCTCCGGCGCCATTGCGGGGGCGAGCATCTCCCTGAAGACGAAAGTGACCAGATCGGCGGCCTCGCCCAATTGGGAGTCTTCCAGTCGCTGAATGTTGACCGCGGTTACCGGCCGTTCCTGTTTTTCTGGCATGTGAAGTCCGTGTCGAGGAGAGAGAACCGGGCGCATTCGGGGAAAACCCTGATAGCGCGGCGGCGAAAAGACTCTATCATGCGCGGGACCGCCGAGCGGCGTCCGGCAGGGGCCGACGAACGCAGCGGATCGTCGCCTGCACGCGCACATGCTTGAACTGTTTCGACAATTTCTCCGTTTCACCGGCGTCGGCTTTGTGTCGGCCGTGGGCCACTATGGCCTTCTCATCGTATTGGTGCAAGGCGCGGGCGCGGACGCGGTGGTGGCTTCCGCAGCCGGCGCGATGCTGGGCGCCGTGATCAATTACGGCCTCAACTATCGCGTGACCTTTCGCAGTCAAAAGCGCCACCGCGAGAGTGCCGTCAAGTTCGTGCTCGTCGCCATCGTCGGTCTCGTGCTCAACATTTTGCTGATGTGGATCGGGGTCGACGTCCTGGGCCTGCACTATTTGCTCGCACAGATATTGACGACGGGTCTGGTGCTGATCTGGAGTTTTGCCGGCAACCGTTTCTGGACGTTTCACGACACTGCGCCCCATGCCGGAGATGGCCGATGATCTGCCGGATTGCGCTGTGGTGCTGGGTACTGGTTGCGGCGGGGCCGGCGTGGGCCGGCAGCATCCACTTCGGGCTGGCACGCACGGGGGATCGGTTGCAGCTGACCAACAACGGCGACAGCACCGCGTTCTACCCGTTGGTACTGCGACTGGGGGCGGACGGCCAATGGTTGCCCTTGCAGGCGATGGGTACCGGGCGCATCACGGCGCTGGCGCCGGGCGCACAAGTGGCCTGGCACTGGCGATCCGCCGGTGCAAGCGGGGCGGCTGCCCAACTGGCCAACCAGACCGTGCCGGTGATGGTGCGTTTCTTCGATCAGGCCGGTGCCGATTTCGGACAGATTTCCTTCTTCAATCAACCTTTGATCGGGCCGGAAAGGGTGTCGAGCACCTATCGCGCGGACAAACTGATTCTCGACCCGCCCGCCGGCGGCGAGCCGGGTTGGCGGCGCAGTTGGCTGCTATGGGGGCGTGAAGCCGGTATCGCCGGGCTCACCGGCGTCGGCGATTTCGAGCATGTGCAACCGCCGGCGCAAACGCTCGATTGGCAGACCAGCTCGGTGTCGCGCGCCTTCGACCTCGGCGGCGCGAGACCGCCGGCCTGGTTGGTGCACGAGACTGCAAGCGGCTTTGAGTTGCAGGTGGTCAGCCGCGGCGGCGAGCAGGGGCGAGAGCAGCGCGCAGCCTGGCTGGATGCTGGAGGCGGGTGCTATGGTGTGGCACTGGCGACGGGCGGTTTGGCTGCCCTGCTCAGCACGCGCAGACGTCGGCGGGAGGCGCCATGAAAATCGGAGAAACCGGCTGGCTGCGCTCGTCGCCATGGCTGCCGCATGTGATCGTGACACTGGGCTTTGCCTGGCTGGTGGCGGCGACACTGGGTATCGCTTTTCTCAATTCCGACAACTGGCCGACGGGCGGCGACGCTGCCTCGCATTTGCTTTACGCCCAACAATACGCAGACGAACTGCTGTTTTCCGGCCATGTGCTGCCCTGGATGCCGGAAGTGTTCGGCGGCATGCCTTTCCTCTCCTACTACTTTCCCTTGCCGTTCATCGTTATCGCGGTGCTCAGCAAGGGGTTCGGTCTGGCATCGGCCTTCAAGTGGGGTGGCTTTCTCGCTGCGATGTTGCTGCCAGGCGCGGTGTGCCTGGGTAGCCGCCGCTGGCTGGCGTTTTCGTGGCCGGCGGCGCTGTTCGGCGCCCTGGGCACCTTTGCCTTCTTGCTGCACGAGCAGAACTCGATCTGGGGCGGCAACCTGCTGTCAACGCTGGCGGGCGAGTTTGCCTACAGCTATGGCCTGTTCTTCGCCGTGCTCGCCATGCTGGCCTGGGCGGCGGCGATCCATCGCGGTCGCGGCTGGCTGCTGGCGGCGCTGCTCGAGGCGGCGTCGGGGTTTTCGCACGGGTTTCCGCTGCTCGTCGTCGGTTTTTCGACGGCCCTATTGCTGATCGACGCCAGTTTCGCCGGTGGTCGCGGCGCGTGGCGGCCACGCTTCGTCGCCGCCTTCCGCCAGTTGTTCTGCGGTCACCTGCTGGCGTTTGCACTGCTCGGTGGCTGGTTGTGGCCGATGCTGGAAATGCACGGTTTGACCATTCCCAACGACGCTTCCTTTCCCATCGGCGGCTGGCGCGATCTGCTGCCGGCCAGCCTGTGGCCGCTGGCGGCCGGCGGCGGATTCGGTCTGCTGGCGCTGGCCCTGCCCCGGGTGCGGCGGGTATGGGGAGGCGGGCAGCGGCTGGCGCTGCTTTATCTGTTCAGCGCGGCCTTGCTGGCGGCGCTGGCCTTTCTGGCCGGCGACCAGCTCGGGTTGGCCGATATCCGCTTCTTCCCGCTCGTGTGGCTGCTCGGCGCCATCGCCTGCGGCTGGCTGGCCGGGCAGGCGCTGCACGGGCTGATGCGTGCGGCCTCGGGCGATCGCCGGGGCCTGACCGCAGAAGCGCTGTTTGTCGTGGCCGGGCTGGCCGGCGGCATCGGCTGGGTCGGCCAGCAGGTGCATATGGCGCCGGACTGGGGCTTCTGGAATCACTCGGGTTTGCAGGCCAAGCCGCAGTGGCACAACCTGAGTCAGCTTTTCCCTGCCCTGCGCGGCGATTTGTGGAGCCCGCGCCTGGCGTTCGAGCACGACCCGGCCAACAACGATCTCGGTTCGACCCGCACGCTGGAAGCGCTGCCGATGTTCCTCAACGGCCGACCGGTGCTGGAAGGCCTGTACATGGAATCGGGCCTGCTCGGCCCGGCGATCTATCAGTTGCAATCCGAAATTTCGGCGCAGCCCTCGTCGCCGCTGGTGCGCTTTCCCAGTGGCAGCCTCGATCCCGAGTTCGCCGCGCGTCACCTCGAATTCCTGCATGCCGATACGCTGCTGATCCGCAGCGACCGGGCTCGGCAGGCCCTGGAGGCGAGCGGTCTTTACGTCAAGGTCGCGGAGTCGCTGCCTTTCTCGGTGTACCGGTTGAAATCTTTCAACAGCCAGCTGGCGCGGGTGGTGACGCAGCCCGTGCGGGCGCGGCCGAAAGAGAACTGGATGCAGGATGCCTTTGCCTGGTTCCGCACCCGCAGCCGGTTCGAGGCTTATCTGCCGGTCTATGGCCTGCCGGCAGAGGCACTGCCGACGCCGGCATCCGAGACGCAGGGCGGCCCGACGCTTGAGGTTCGACCGGTTGCACTCGATCGCCACCGGCTGGTGTTCGAGACCGACGCGGTGGGGCGTCCGCATCTGATCAAGATGGCCTTCCATCCGCGCTGGCATCTGGAAAGCCGAGGCGCGCTGACCATCGCCGGGCCGGGCTACATGCTGGTGGTGCCGCAGGAAAAGGAGATCCGGCTTGAGTTCGGACATACCACCATCGGTCGCCTCGGGATCGCGGCAACGACCCTTGCGCTGATTCTGACGCTGGTGCTGGCCTGGCGTGGCCGCCGATGTGTGGATGCGGCGCCCGACGCGCCTGCCGGCGTCGCCTGGAACATGCCGATTGCCGCCGCCTGGCTGCTGCTGGCGGCAGCGGGAATCTGGTTTGCCGTCTATTCGCCCGAGCGCGTCTATGCGCGGGGCTGGGAAGCTTTCAACCGGGACGATTTCAAGGCCGCCGCCGAACATTTCCGGCACGCGTATCAACTCCGGCGGCCGCCGGCCAAGAAGGAAGAAGCCCTGTTCTGGCTGGCCAAGGCCAGCGAACGCGGCGGCGATCCGGGCGAGGCCGTGGCACGTTACCGCGAGCTGTGCGAGCGCTATCATGGGTTTTGGTTGCCGGAATCGCTCTATACGCTGATCAAGCTTGAGAAGCAGGCGGGCAAGGTTGCCGATGCCGCGATGGTGCGGCGTCTGCGCGAGGAATACCCGAACAACCCATGGACACAGAGACTGGAACAGGGGCAATGAACATGAGCAGCGACGCCGTCGTGCCGGTGCGACCGGAAATCAGCATCGTCGTGCCGGCATTCAACGAGGCGGCCGGACTGGCGCAGTTTCTGCAAAACCTGTTCGCGGTGCTCGATCGGTGCGCGCCCAGCCACGAAGTCTGGGTGGTCGACGACGGCAGCCGCGACGCCACCTGGGAGAACCTGCGCCGGGAGATTCCCGGTTACGCCAACCTGCGCGGCCTGCGGTTTACACGCAATTTCGGCAAGGAGGCGGCCATCCTCGCCGGCTTGCGCCATGCTCGCGGCCGCGCGGTGATCGTCATGGACGCCGACGGACAGCATCCGCCAGCGCTGATTCCCGAGATGCTGGCCTGCTGGCGGGTGGGCGGCGGGCAGATCGTTGCCGCGAAAAAGGCCAATCGCCGCGCCGACAGCCTGTTTGCCCGCGCCAATGCCCGGCTGTTCAACGGGTTGATGCGCGCGCTGACCGGCCTCGATCTGGCCGGTGCCTCCGATTTCCGCCTGCTCGATCGGCGCGTAGTCGATAGCCTGCTCGCCTTTCCAGAAAAAGTGCGCTTCTTCCGCGGCATGACCGTATGGACGGGATTCACCACGGCCACGGTCGATTTCGAGGTGGCGCCGCGCATCGCCGGCGAAAGCCAGTGGAGCACCCTGCAACTGACCCGCCTGGCGGTGACTGCAATCACTGCCTACAGCGCCAAGCCGCTCGGCATGATCTTCCGCCTCGGCCTGCTCGGCATGGTGGCAGCGGCTCTCTTGTTCCTGCAGGCGATCTACTCGTGGCTAGCCGGAATTGCCGTGTCGGGCTGGACGTCGATGACAGTCGTGGTCCTCTTTTTCGGTTCCGCCAACCTGCTCGGGATTGGCGTCCTCGGCGCCTATCTGGCGCAGATTTTCGAGGAGATCAAGGGCAGACCGGAGTTTCTCGTTGGTGAGGTCATCGGTTCGCTGGATGAACGCCCACGTTAGGCAAAAAAAACCCGGCCGCCGAAGCGGACCGGGTGAGCGAAAGGGCAAAGCGACTTACGGACAGGTGCTGTCGATAATGTAATAGTTGACACCGGTCTGACGCAGCTTGCAGGTGTAGAAGGTGTTATACAAACCGCAATTCTGGTTGGAACCGTTGGCATAGGTGTAACCCAGCGACTGGGTGGCGCGACCGGCGGCTACGTGGGCATAGTTGCTGGTGTTATAGCAGGCACCGGCCGTCGTGGTCGTGGTCGTCGTGGTGGTGGTCGTGCTTGCGGCGGTCGTGGTGGTGGTCGTTGCTGCGGTCGTCGACGTGGTGGCGCCAGTCGTTGACGTGGTTGTGGTCGTCGTCGTCGTGGAACCGCCGCCCGCTACGCGCAGGTTGTTGGTGAAGAACCAGTTGGTGATCCACACCGGGTAATTGATGTGGGTGTAATCGACATAGGTGCCGCCGCCCGAGCCACCGCTACCCGCTGGCCAGGCATGCGACATGCCGCTGACCGAGATCAGGCTGACGCGTTCCTTGCCATTGGCATCCTTGTAGGTGGTGCCGCTGCCGCCGCCGGATACCGTGAAGGAATATGTCGTCGCGGCGGTGCCGTAGACCTGACGCATGCCTTCGCCATTACGAACGTTATGGCTGGGTTTGACGAGGTAGTCAGAGGTACCGTATACGGTGTTCCACAACTGCGTTGCAAAATAGCTGTTGTAGCTGTTGCCGTTGGCGGCCTTGCAGTTCGTGGCGACCTGCGCGGCGGTGACCTTGGGATCGAGGGAGATATCGCCGGAGGCCGAACCCAATGCAGGACCGGCATTGACGCCGACACCCGCGAACAGGTCGGGGAAAGCACAACCCATCACATGCGTCTCACCTGCGCCGGACGACAGGCCGGTGATGTAAACCTGGTTCGGGTCGATATCGAGGTTGGTGCGAGCCATGACGGCGTCGATCAGCTTCTTCAGCGGAACCTGATCGCGGTTGGTGCGCGTCCAGCCGGTGCCGAACCAATCCCAGCAACCGGAAACGGTGCGCGTCGCCGACGTACCGGAGGGCACCGTCGGCGCGACGACGATCATGCCGTATTGTTCGGCGGTGGTTTCCCAGTTGAACTTGGTGCTGATGACATTGCCGGAGGCCGTCTGGCCGCAGCCGTGCAGCGTGATCATCAGCGCGCGCTTCCCGTTCGAGACGGCGGGATTGGCGTTGCTGGGGACATAAACATAGGCGTCTTGCAGATTGGGCGTGCCGTAAGTGGCGGTCTCCTTCACCCAGGTGCCCGAGCCCGGCGTCAGCGCATAGGCGGATAGCGAAAATGCGGCCAGTACCGCGGCCGAAATGGTCTTCATACAGCCTCCTTTGGATTATTCAGATATCCGGTGAGGGCAACCCTACCGGACGTGCAGGCTGGATGTTAGGCAGACGCCGGACGCGCCGCCATTAGGGAATTCCCTGTTCGGGTAAACCCTATGACCTTCGGCCGAGAGTGGTCTAAGCCCTGCGGCGGAATACCAAATCCCAGACGCCGTGTCCGAGCCGCAGTCCGCGGTTCTCGAACTTGGTCAGCGGGCGGTAGTCCGGGCGAGGCGCGTAGTCCTCGGCAGTGTTGATCAGCCCCGGGTCGGCCGAGAGCACTTCCAGCATCTGGAGGGCGTAGTCTTCCCAGTCGGTAGCGCAATGGATATAGCCGCCCGGTTTCAGGTGGGCGGTGAGCAGTGCGACAAAGGGCGTCTGGATCAGGCGGCGCTTGTTGTGGCGTTTCTTGTGCCAGGGGTCGGGGAAGAAGATGTGGATGCCGTCGAGGGAACCGAGCGGCAGCATGTCGCGCACGACTTCCACGGCGTCGTGCTGGATGATGCGGATGTTGGTCAGGTCGCGTTCGACGATCTGCTTGCACAGTGCACCGACGCCTGGCGTATGGACTTCGACGCCGAGGTAGTCGTTGTGTGGATGCGCGGCGGCAATGTGGGCCGTCGTTTCGCCCATGCCGAAGCCGATTTCGAGAATATGTGGCGCACTGCGGCCGAATACGGTGTCGAGGTCGATTTTTCCGGTGGTGTAGGGCAGGCTGAAGCGCGGGAAGGTGTCGGCGTAGAAGCGCTCCTGCGCCACCGACATCCGTCCCATGCGCCGCACGAAGCTGCGAATATGGCAGCCGGCGCGACCTTCAGCATAGACGCCGGTCTCGCCGTGAAGACCTTCGTGGACCAGATCGTCCTGGCTCACGAGCCGATCAATCCGCTGGTCGGCGACGAGGGGTCGGCCGAGTAGAGTTTGCGCGGCATGCGCCCGGCGAGGAAGGCTTCGTGGCCGGCCTCGACGCCCTTCTTCATGGCGCGGGCCATCAGGATCGGGTTCCGGGCGTGGGCGATGGCGGTGTTCATCAGCACGCCGTCGCAGCCCAGTTCCATGGCGATGGCGGCGTCGGATGCCGTGCCGACGCCGGCGTCGACGATGACCGGCACCTTGGCCTGATCGATGATCAGGCGCAGGTTCCACGGATTGAGGATGCCCATTCCGGAGCCGATCAGCGAGGCGAGCGGCATGATGGCGCAGCAGCCGATGTCTTCCAGCATTCTGGCCTGAATCGGGTCGTCCGAGCAGTAAACCATCACGTCGAAGCCGTCCTTGACCAGGGTTTCGGCGGCTTTCAGCGTTTCCGGCATGTTCGGGAAGAGTGATTTCGGGTCGCCCAGCACTTCCAGCTTGCACAGCGGATGGCCGTCGAGCAGTTCTCGGGCCAGGCGCAGGGTGCGCACCGCGTCATCGGCGCTGTAACAGCCAGCGGTGTTGGGCAGGATGGTGAATTGCGTCGGCGGCAGCGCGTCGAGCAGGTTGGGCTGGCCCGGTTCCTGGCCAATGTTGGTGCGGCGGATGGCGACCGTGACGATCTCGGCGCCGGAAGCATCGATGGCCTGTCGGGTTTCAGCGAAATCCTTGTACTTGCCGGTGCCGACCAGCAGACGGGAAACGTAGGCCTTGCCGGCGATGTTGAGCTGATCCATGGGTTCTCCTAGCCGCCGCCCACCGCGACGACGATTTCGAGTGTGTCTCCGCTGGCGAGGACGGTCGCAGCGTGCTGGCTTTTGGGAACGATTTCGCCGTTTCTTTCGACGGCGATGCGCTTGCCGGTCAGGCCGAGTTGATCGGTCAGGCCGGCCACGCTGAGCGGTTCGGGAAATTGGCGGTGTTTGCCATTGACGATGATTTCGAGCATTGCGCTATTTTAGCAAGCCGCGCGGCTTTCGCTTCGCCCGCGCGAAGAGACGATCATAGAGACCGTTTGGCAGTGCGCGCAGCAATTTGGCAATGAGACCCATCTGCCAGGGAATGACGGTATAGCTGACGCCGCGTTCAATCGCCCGCACAAAGCGCGGCGCGGCGATTTCGGGGCGGAGCAGAAACGGCATGGCATAGGGATTGATTGCGGTCATGGGAGTGGCAATGTAACCGGGTGCGATGGTCACGACACGAATACCGGATGCTCGCATTTCCAGCCGCAGGCTTTCCAGGTAGGCGATGGCGGCGGCCTTGGAGGCCGAATAGGCCTCGGCGCCGGGCAGGCCGCGAATGCCCGCGACCGAAGCGATGCCGACCAGCCGGCGCGGGCGGCCGTCCACCATGGCAGCCTGCATGGCCGCGATGAAGGGTGAGAAGGTTGCCGCCATGCCGAAGACGTTGGTGTCGAGCACGCGCTTGAAGGTGGTCAGGTCTTCCGGGTACTCGCTCAGCGTGCCAACCGACACGCCGGCGTTGGCGATCACCACATCCGGCGGGCCGAATCGGGCGATGAAATCGGCGGCGGCCCGGCTGAGCGCGTCGGCGTCGGCCACATCGAGCGGGTAGGTGGCGTGTCGGCCGCCAATCCGAGCGTTGAGCGCCTCAAGCCGGTCTAGCCGGCGCGCCGCCAAGCCGAGGATGGCCCCCTGTTCGGCATAGTAGACGGCCAGCGCCTCGCCGATGCCCGACGAGGCGCCCGTGATGAAGATGCGCAGCGATGGATTCAGCTTACTTCTTGCCCCGTTCGGCGCGGGCCTTGGCAATCGCCTTGTCGATCACCGCCAGCATTTCGGCCGGTGCACGCGCGGTCACCAGAAACTTGCCGTCCACAAAAACAGCAGGGACGCCGAAGCGCTCGCCGACATCGCGCGGCAGGGAGTTGGCATACGCCGCCAGCATCTGGTCGCCTCGTTTGACCTTGCTCTGGATGCTGAAACCGTTATAGGCATCGCTGAACTTCTTGGCATCGACGCCCTGTTTGGCGATCCACTCGAAAATGCTCTTCTCGTCGAACAAGTTGACGCGCTGTTCGTGGATGGCGTGGAAGATCTTGGTATCCAGCTTTTCCAGATCGCCTGTGGCTTCGATGGCGTAATACAGTCGCGCGACGTTGGCCCAGGGTGCACGATTGAACGTGATCGGCACGCGACGGAACTGGACATCCGCCGGCAGTTTGGCCGCCCAAGCGGAGAGCGGGCCGTTGAAATCGGCACAATGCGGACAGCCGTAGGAGAAGAACTCCAGTACCTCGATCTTGGCCGGATTGTCGGTTGGCTGGGCGGGCTTTACGGCAACGAAATCACTGTCAGCGAAAGCGGGCAGGGCCAGTGCGAGCACGGTGGCGGCAAGCAGATTGCGGAAGAATTGGCGGCGGGGGAAAAACATTGATTACTCCTTCTTGGCGAGGTTCGCTTCGACGCCGGCCTTGGCCAGTTCGGAGCGCACTTTGTTGGCTTCGTCCATCTTGGTAAATGGCCCGAGGCGGACACGATAAAAGGTTTTGTCCTGCACCATCACTTGCAGGACACTGGCTTCCATGCCCAATAACGCCAGTTTGGCGCGTTGGTTGTCTGCATCCTGCGCGACCGTGTAGGAACCGGCTTGGAGGAAGATCGGCTGTCTGGGCTCTTCCTTTTTGGGCTCGTCTTTCTTGGCCTCTTCCTTGCCGTCAGCCTTCTTGGCATCGGGCACGGCGTCGGCTTTGCCGGGCAGGATGTCGTAGAACTGAAAGCGCTTTTCCCCCACCGCATCGCCCGGCTTGCCGGGTAGTGGCAGCGGCTGGCCCGCCGGTGCGCTGGCGCCGGCAGGATGGGCCGTCGTGGCGGCCTCGGCTTTGGCGGCGGGTTTGGCAAAGGGAGAGCTGGCGCGGTTGATGTACCAGACGACTGCCGCAGCGATGCAGACGCCGAGCACGAGGCCGATGAACATGCCGAGCAGCGTGCCGCCACGGGCGGACTTTTTAGGGGTTTTCTGGTTGCGCGCCATGAACGCTCCTTACATGCTGGTGGGGCAGGATACCCCGAGAATGGCCATCCCGTTCCGGATGATCTGGCGAACGGCTGCTGCCATCGCGACACGGGCGAGGCGCAGGCCGGCGTCGTCGACCAGCATGCGTTCGGCGTTGTACCAGGTGTGGAAATCGGCCGCCAGATCCTTCAGGTAGAACGCGATCTGGTGCGGCGCCAGATCGCGCGCGGCGGCCTCGATCACCTCGGGGAATTCGCCCAGCCGGCTGGCTAGCGCCAGCTCGCGCGGGCTGTCGAGCAAGGCGAGATCGGCGCCCGCCAGTTCGGCCTCGTCGCCGCCCCACTGCGCCAGCACCGAGCAGACACGGGCATGTGCATACTGGATGTAATAGACCGGGTTTTCGTTGGTCTGGCTCTTGGCCAGATCGAGATCGAAATCGAGGTGCTGGTCGGACTTCCGCAGTGCGTAGAAGAACCGGCAGGCATCGTTGCCGACCTCGCCGCGCAGCTCGCGCAGGGTGACGAACTCGCCGGAACGTGTCGACATCGAGGCTTTCTGGCCGTTGCGATAGAGCACCGCGAACTGGACTAGCGCCACTTGCAGCTTGTCCGGGTCGAGGTCGAGCGCGGCCAGCGCGCCTTTCACACGCGGGATGTAGCCGTGGTGATCGGCGCCCCAGATGTTGATGACCTTGTCGAAACCACGCTCGTACTTGTTCAGGTGGTAGGCGATGTCGGAGGCGAAGTAGGTGTAGAGACCGTTTTCACGCTGGACGACGCGGTCTTTCTCGTCGCCAAAGACTGTCGAGCGGAACCACTTGGCGCCGGCCTGCACATAAAGGTGGCCCTTCTGTTCAAGCAATTCGACGGCGCGGGCGACCAGTCCGGTGTCGAACAGCGATTTTTCGGAGAACCAGACGTCGAAATGGACGCCGAATTCTTCCAGATCGTTGCGACCGTCCGCCAGTTGCTCAGCCAGTGCGTGCTGATGGACATAGGCCCAGTCGGGGCCGAGCAGGGTTTTGGCGTTGGCGATCAGCGCATCGAGATGGTCCTCGCGCTGTTTCTTGGCCTCGTCGTCGGCGCGGGTCGGCTCCGGCAGGCCGGGCGTCCCGGCCAGGACGGCCTCGGCCGGGCGGACATATTGGTCGCCGTGCGCGATCGTCATTTGTCTGGCCATGTCGCGCACATAGTCGCCCTGGTAGCCGTTGGGCGGGAAGGCGATGCCGGTGACGCCCTGCTGGTCGAGATAGCGCAGCCAGGTCGATACTGCGAGGATGTCCATCTGGCGGCCGGCGTCATTGACGTAGTACTCGCGCGTCACATCCCAGCCTGCGAAGGCGAGCAGCGCCGCGAGCGAGGCGCCATAGGCGGCGCCGCGGCCATGGCCGACGTGAAGCGGACCGGTCGGGTTGGCCGACACGAATTCGACCTGGACTTTCTGGTTGCCGCCGGCCCGCGAGCGCCCGTATTCATCGCCGACCGCGAGCACGGTGGAGACCGTGGCCGTTTTGGCGCCAGTATCGAGACGGAAATTGATGAAACCGGCACCGGCGATTTCGGCGGCGGTGACCAGCGGAGAGGGCGGCAGTTCGTTGACCAGCCGCTGGGCAATGTCGCGCGGATTCTTTTTCAGGGTTCGCGCCAGTTGCATGGCCAGATTGGTGGCGAAGTCGCCATGCGACGGATCGCGCGGGCGTTCAAGCAGGATGGGTGTCCCGGCGGCTTCGGGAGCCACGCTGGACAAGGCTTGCTGGAGGAGCGCGGTCAGCTCGGATTTGACGTCTTGGGCCATGAGTGTTTCGGCAAGTAAAAGCTTGATTATACGGGATGGACGACCGGCTCAGGATTCCTGCCCGACCTTCGACCGGAAAAGCGGCAACAGCTGCACCGCCAGCACGCTGACCAGGATCAGCGCGCACCCAGCCACGGCGGCCGTACTCAGTCGCTCGTCCAGCAGCCAGGCGCCGAACACGGCGGCGAACACCGTTTCGCTCGAGAGGATGATGGCGGCGTCGGCCGGTGGCGTATGGCGTTGTCCAACAACTTGGCCGGTGAAGGCGATGCCGACCGAGAGCAAGCCAGTGTAGAGAATCGCCCCGCCGGCAGCCCTAAAGGGCGCGAGAGAAAGCGGTTCGAGTGCCAAGGCGGCGATCAGGCCGGCGATGCCGACCACGACGAATTGCCCGCAGGCGACCGTGAACGGGGCCGCGAGGCGATCGGCGACACGGCCGATATACAGCACATGTAGGGCCCAGAACAGCGCGCTGGCAATGACCCAGAGGTCGCCGACGTTGATGTCGACGCGCCCGGCGCCGGTCAGCAGCCAGGTTCCGATCAGGCAAGCTAGGCTGGCCGGCCAGATCGACCAGTGCGGCGTTTCGCGCTGGACCGGGCGCATCAGGAGCGGAACCAGCGGCACATAGAGGGCCGTCAGGAAACCCGCGTTCGTCACCGTGGTGGCGGCGATGCCGATCTGCTGAAAGGCGGCGCCCATGAAAAGCAGGCCACCGAGGCCGAGAATCATGCCGAGATCGCGTTTTTGCAGCGGGGGCGCGTGGCGACGTTCGCGCCAGGCCAGCGGCAGCACGACCAGGGCGCCGAGCAGAAAGCGGGCGCCGGTGAAGGCATAGGGTCCGATGCTGGCCATGCCGAGACTCTGCGCGACAAAGGCCGACCCCCAGATCAGGGCGACGAGCAGCAAAAGGGAATCGGCTTGCAGGCGGGTCATGCGGGGCGGGGTTGGGGTCAGGGGCCGCGAGTTGCGCACCATAGCGCAACCCGAAGGCGATGCAAAGACCTGGTCGGCGAGAACGCCTGGGACGAAACGGTGCCGGTGGGCGCGCCGACGGAAGGCGCGAACCGCCGAAAGCCCTTTCCCCGAATGCCCGCTTCCGCGTATATTCGACCTTTTACGCTCTCCGCCCCGCCGTGCGCCTGTTCCGCCTGCTCAAAATCGCCGCCATCGCCAGCCGTTATGGCCTTGACGAAATGGTGCTCGAACACGAGCCGACCGGGACGCTGGTGCGCGTCGCCAATGCCGTGCAGTTCTGGCGCAAGCTGGAGGCACCGCGGGCCGTCCGCCTGCGCCAGGCGCTGGAAGCGCTGGGGCCGATCTTCGTCAAGTTCGGGCAGGTGCTTTCGACCCGTCGCGACCTGCTGCCGGCCGATATCGCCGACGAACTGGCCAGGCTGCAAGACCGCGTCCCCCCGTTCGAGTCGCATCTGGCGCTGAAAGAGATCGAGAAAGCCTACGGCCGCCCGGCCGAGCAGGTGTTCGCCGAATTCAACCCTGTGCCGGTCGCCTCAGCCTCCATCGCGCAGGTGCACTTCGCCCGTTTGCCGAACGGCACCGAAGTGGCGGTCAAGATCCTGCGTCCCAACATGCGGCCGGTGATCGCGCACGACCTCGCGCTGCTCGATTCCTTCGCTCTGCTGCTGGAAAAGCTGTGGTCGGACGGCAAGCGCCTGAAACCGCGCGAAGTCGTCGCCGAATTCGCCAAGTACGTCTACGACGAACTGGACCTGATGCGCGAGGCCGCGAACGCCTCGCAGTTGCGGCGCAATTTCGCCGACTCGAACCTGCTGATCGTGCCGGAAGTGCACTGGGACTGGTGCACCACGACCGTGATGGTCATGGAACGCATGCACGGCACGCCCATCTCGCACATCGCGGCCTTGAAAACGCAGGGCGTCGACCTGAAAAAACTCTCGGCGGCGGGGGTCGAAATCTTCTTCACCCAGGTCTTCCGAGACGGCTTTTTTCACGCCGACATGCATCCCGGCAATATTTTCGTGGCGGCGGACGGTCGCTACATCGCCCTCGATTTCGGTATCGTGGCGACGCTGACCGATAAAGACAAAAACTATCTGGCGCAGAACTTTCTCGGGTTCTTCAACCGCGATTACAAGCGGGTGGCCGAAATCCACATCGAGAGCGGCTGGGCGCCGCGCGATACCCGGCCGGACGAATTCGAGGCGGCGATCCGTGCCGTCTGCGAGCCGATTTTCGACCGGCCGCTGAAGGAGATTTCCTTCGGTCGCGTGCTGCTACGCTTGTTCCAGACCTCGCGCCGTTTCAATGTCGAAATCCAGCCGCAACTGGTGATGCTGCAAAAAACGTTTCTCAATGTGGAAGGCCTCGGTCGTCAGCTCGACCCCGACCTCGATCTCTGGCAAACAGCCAAGCCTTATCTGGAACGCTGGATGAGCGAGCAGGTCGGCTGGCGGGGAATAAAGAAAGCGATCGAGCGTGAGGCGCCCTACTGGGCCCACCATTTGCCGGCAGTGCCCCGCCTGCTGCATCAGGCGCTCGAACGACCGGCGCAGGCCGATTTGAGGCCCCAACTGGACAGACTGCTGGCCGAACAGCAGAAACAGAACCGGTTACTGGGCCTCGTCGCCATTCTGCTCGCGGCGATTGCGGGCATTCTGGCCGTTCAGCTCGGGTAACGCGGGCGTTGGAGTTCAGACAACCGTCAGCAGCACGCTGACGATGCTGCCGCTGGACAGCGTGGCGAGCGTGCCGGAGACGAGCGTGCGCGGCGCCAGTTGCACGATTTCGTGGCGCCGCTCGGGCGCCATGGCGGTCATTCCGCCGATCAGGATGCCGAGGCTGCCCAGATTGGCGAATCCGCACAGCGCGTAGGTCATGACAATGCGGCTGGTCGGCGACAACACGTCGGCCGGCAGATGCGCCAGGTCGATGTAGGCGATCAGCTCGTTGAGGATGGTCTTGGTGCCTAGCAGAGCGCCTGCCGCCGGTGCTTCCGCCCAGGGAATGCCGGCCATCCAGGCAAGTGGCGCCATTAGCCAGCCGAGTACCCTTTGCAGCGACCAAGGTGCGTCTCCCCAGGCCGGCAGCAGGCTCAGCACCTGATTGGCCAGCGCCACCAGCGATACCAGCACGATCAGCATGGCCACGATGTTGAGCAGCAGCCCCAGACCCTCGGCGGTGCCGCGCGTGATCGCTTCCATGCTGCTGCCGTCGATGCGGGGCAGCATGGCCGCCTTGCCGGTACGGGAGCCGTCGGGCGGCACCATGATGACCGAAAAGACGATGGAGGCGGGGGCGCTGATGAAGGACGCCGCCAGCACATGACCCAGCGCGTCCGGCACGACCGGCCCGAGAATGGCGGCGTACAGGCCCATCACCGTGCCGGCGACGCCCGCCATGCCGGCCGACAGAATGATGAACATCTCACCGCGCGACAGGCTGCCGAGATAGGGTTTGATCAGTAAGGGCGCTTCCACCATGCCGACAAAGATGTTGGCCGCAGTGGAAATGCCGACGGCGCCGCCGACGCCCAGGGTTTTTTCCAGCACGGTCGACAACGCCTTGACCAGCAGCGGCAGGATGCGCCAGTGAAACAGCAGCGCCGCCAGAGCGGCAATGACCAGAACCAGCGGCAGCGCCCGGAATGCCAGCACGAAACTGGCGCCGGCGGCGGTCTCGGCATAGGGCAGCGGGCCGCCACCGAGAAATCCGAAGACCACGCGCGTGCCCGATTCGGTCGCCGCCTGGAGCGCCAGCAAACCGCGGTTCATGGCGGCGAAAAGCGCGCGTGCCGGCGGCAGGTTCAGAATGCTCCAGGCCAGTACCAGTTGCAGACAGATGCCGCCGATGATAGTCCGCCACGCCAGCACGCGCCGTTTTTCCGAAAACAGCCAGGCCAGCAGCAGAAAACCGGCATAGCCGACGATGCCTTGAAGGAGTGTCATGGCGGGAATCCGTTGGAGTGGAGGGAGGGCGACTGCCGGACGGCATTATCCCGAACCCGGCACCGATCGCCAAGCCAGTGTGCGCGGTTCTGCTATTTCAGCGTCGACAGCAACAGGCTGGTTTCGGTGCTGGCGATGCCATCGAGCAGGCGGATGCGGCCGAGCACGCGGTCGAAAGATTGCAGGCTGTCGGCGCGCAGTTCGGCGACGATGTCCCAGCGGCCGTTGGTGCTGTGCAGGGCGCTCACTGCCGGGTCGCCGCGTAGCGCCTTCAGCACCTTCTCGCTGACATTGCCTTCGACAGCCACCGTCATCAGGGCGCGAATGCCCTGTTCCTGCTCCTGCGGTTTCAGTCGTACGGTGTAACCGACAATGATGCCCTGGGTCTCCAGCTTGTGCAGGCGGTTCTGCACCGTGCCGCGCGAAACTTTGAGGGTCTTAGCGAGCGAGGCAAGCGAGGCGCGCGCATCGTCACGCAGCAACGCAATCAGTTTGCGGTCGGTATCGTCCATTGGGTTTTCGATTTGTACAAAACGTCAGTTAAGTTTAGCCAAATGCACAATTTTGTCCATAAATCTGGCAACTTATTGGCTATTCATTCACGCGCCGCGTCGAGATAATCCTCCCAAAAGGAGGACTTATCATGGTCGACTATCTCGGCATACAGGAAGTGCAAACCCTGCTCGCCCGACTGGGGCCGGCCGCTTTCATGGGCGGACTGGCGAGCGAAATCGAAGCTGATTTCCGCCGCTGGCCGTCGTTCGAGAAATCGCCCCGCCACGCCGTGCATTCCCCGGTGGGCGTGATCGAATTGATGCCGATCAGCGACGGACGTCATTACAGCTTCAAGTACGTCAACGGGCATCCTCGCAATACCGCCAACGGATTCATGACGGTGATGGCCTTTGGCGTACTGGCCGATGTCGAGACCGGCTATCCGTTGCTGCTGTCGGAGTTGACGTTGACCACCGCGCTTCGCACCGCCGCCATGTCGGCGCTGGCCGCGCAATGGCTGGCGACGCCCGGTAGGCGCAGCATGGCTTTGATCGGCAACGGCGCGCAGAGCGAGTTTCAGGCGGTGGCCTTTCATCATCTGCTGGGCATCCGCGAACTGCGTCTGTACGACATCGACCGCGCCGCCACGGCCAAGCTGATTCGCAACCTGCGGGCGCTCGATCTGCCCGGATTGCGTATCTATGTCGCGGCCAGCACGGCGGATGCTGTGCAGGGCGCCGATATCGTCACGACCGTGACGGCCGACAAGCGTAACGCCACCATTCTGACGCCGGAGATGATCGCACCCGGCATGCACCTCAACGCGGTCGGCGGCGATTGCCCAGGCAAGACGGAACTGCATCCGGATATCCTGCGCCGGCCCGATGCCCGCGTCTTCGTCGAATACGAGACGCAGTCCCGCGTCGAGGGCGAGATCCAGCAAATGCCGGCCGATTTCACGGTGACCGAGTTTGCCGAAGTCGTCGCCGGACATCGGCCCGGCCGGCAGACGCCGGAGGAGGTGACGGTCTTCGATTCTGTCGGCTTCGCGCTGGAGGATTTCTCGGCGCTGCGTTATCTGTATAAACTATGCGCCCAACAGGGAATTCGCCGGCAGATTGATCTGGTGCCGACGTTGACTGATCCCAAGGATCTGTTTGCCCTGCTTGCCGCGCCGCAGACCGCCGCCCTCCGGGCGGCAGACCGTCATCGAACCGTCGAGGAGTTGTCCGCCGCATGAACGTGCAGCCAGCCGATGTCCCCCTGCCCGATTCCGTCGCCAGCCTGATTGGCGCGCCCACCGACATTGGCGCCGGCACTCGCGGCGCCTCGATGGGGCCGGAAGCCTTGCGTGTCGCGGGGCTCAAGGCGGCCCTCGAAAGCCATGGCATGGCCGTGCGCGATCTGGGCAACCTGGCGGGGCCGACCAATCCCTGGCTGCCGCCGGTCGAGGGCTATCGCCATCTTGCGGAGGTCATCGCCTGGAACCAGGCGGTTCATGGCGCGGTATACGACGAACTGACGGCCGGTCATCTGCCCATCCTGCTGGGGGGCGACCACTGTCTCGCCATCGGCTCGATCAGCGCCGTCGCCCGCCATTGCCGCCGCGTCGGCAAAAAATTGCGCATCCTCTGGCTGGACGCACACGCCGATTTCAATACCAGCGTGCTGACCCCCAGCGGCAATGTGCATGGCATGCCGATGGCCTGTCTGTGCGGCCACGGGCCAGAAGAACTGACCGGTTTGGGCGGCCAATGCCCGGCCATTCAGCCCCGATGGGTGCGCCAACTCGGCATCCGCAGCGTCGATCCGGGCGAAAAGCGTTTTGTGCACGAGCAGGGCCTGGAAGTCTTCGACATGCGCTACATCGACGAAATGGGCATCCGCCACGCGATGGAACTGGCGCTGGCGCTGCTTGACGACCATACGCACCTGCACGTCAGCTTCGACGTCGATTTTCTCGACCCCGAGATCGCGCCGGGCGTCGGTACTACGGTGCCCGGCGGCCCGACCTACCGCGAAGCGCAGTTGTGCATGGAAATGATCGCCGATACCGGCCTGCTGGCTTCGCTCGACATCATGGAGCTGAATCCGGCGCTGGATGTACGCAACAAGACCGCCGACTTGGCTGTCGACCTGATTGAATCGCTGTTCGGCAAAAGTACCCTGATGCGCGCGCGGCCCGCCCGCTGAACCGCACTCCCGAGGAGTCCGCTATGTCGAAGGAAACCCCCGCTCCTGCCTGTCGCTGCGGCGATCCCTATCGCGACGAGGTGGCCTGGTGCCGGCAACTGCTTGCTCGTTTGCAGGGATATGCCAATACGCTGGAAGGCTGCCGGCCGCAGGCGGCGACGTGGATCGAGGCGCTGCGTCAGGCCGATCACTCACCCTTTGCCGTCGAGCGCCTGCTGGCGCAGTTTCCGATTTCGTCAGCCGAGGGGCTGGCCTTGCTGCGCCTGGCCGAGGCGCTGCTGCGCGTGCCCGATGCGAACACGGCCGCGCTGCTGGCGACCGACGTTTTCGCGGCAGCCGACTTTTCGGGCGACGACGGCGAGAACTGGCTGGAAAAAGCGACCCGCAACGCCATCGTCGTCGGCAAGAAACTCCTGCCCGGCGACGACAGCCGCCTGGCCGCCAGCTTGCTGGCGCGGCTGGGCGCCCAGACGTTCGTCCAGGCCAGCCGGGTGGCGGTCAATCTGCTTTCGCAGCAGTTCGTCTTTGCACCCGACATTGCCGCCGGTATTGCCCGGGCCCGCGGCCAGGGGCCGGTCAGTTTCGACATGCTCGGTGAAGGCGCCCGCAACGAGGCGCAGGCGACCCGCTACCGCCGCGCCTACCGCGACGCCATCAGCGCCACGGCGAGTCTGCCGCGCGACGCCAGAGCGCCGCATACCGGCGCCAATGTGTCGATCAAGCTGACCGCGCTTTACCCCCGTTTCGAGGAAACCCGCGCCAGCCAAGCGCTGGCGGCCATGCTCGAACGTGTCGCGCCGCTGCTTGAAACGGCGCAGACCGCCGGGATCCCGATCACCATCGATGCTGAGGAGTCGGAACGCCTGGAACTCACGCTCGATCTCATCGACGCGCTGCTGGCCCGCTGCCGGCCAGCAGCTTACGGACTCGGTTTTGCGGTACAGGCCTACAGCAAGCGGGCGCTCGACGTTATCGACGCCCTGGCAGCGATGGGCGCCCGGCATGGCGCGCGGCTGGGCATTCGCCTGGTCAAGGGCGCGTACTGGGATGCCGAGATGAAGCACGGCCAGGAACTGGGTACGCCGGCTTATCCGCTATTCACCCACAAACACCATACCGACCTCAGCTATCTCGCCTGCGCCACCCGCCTGTTCGAGCTGGGCGAGGTGGTCTATCCCATGTTCGCCACCCATAATGCGGCGACGCTGGCCAGCGTGCTGGCCTTGGCCGGCGATCGGCGCGAGTACGAATTCCAGCGTCTGCATGGCATGGGCGAAACGCTCTATCAACTCGCCGAACCGCCCGTGCCGGTGCGGGTGTATGCGCCTGTCGGCGCGCCGCGCGATCTGCTCGCCTATCTGGTGCGCCGGCTGCTCGAAAACGGCGCCAATTCGAGTTTTGTCCATCAACTCGCCGATCCCGCCACCCCGGCGATGAGCCTGACCGCGCCGCCGCTGACCGTGTCCGAAACGCCAGGGTTGCCGCTGCCGGGCGACCTGTTTGGCGCCTCGCGCGCCAACAGCCAGGGCCTGGATTGGCAAATGCGCGCCGTCTGGCCGACCTTGCCGCCACCGCCGCTGGTCGTGGCGACGCCGCTGGGTGAATTTGTGCAAAGCGAAAAAGGACCGACCGAGGCGGTCGTCAGCCCCGTTGACGGCGACGCGGTCGGGCGTGTCCGCTGGGCCTTGCCGTGCGATGTCGACGCTGCCTTCGCGGCGGCACGGCGTGCCTGGCCGGCGTGGGAGAGGCGTCCGGTGGGCGAACGTGCCGCCCTGCTGCGGGTGACCGCCGACCGGCTCGAAGCCGCGATGAACGACGTGCTGCCGCTGTTGGCGCGCGAAGCCGGCAAAACGCTGGCCGACGGTGTCGCGGAAGTCCGCGAAGCGGTCGATTTTCTGCGCTATTACGCCGACGAAGCGGCAAAGCTGATGGCACCGCAGCCGCTGCCCGGACCAACCGGCGAGGACAACAGCCTGGTGACGCGGGGGCGCGGCGTCTGGGTGGCGATCAGCCCGTGGAATTTTCCGCTCGCCATCTTCACCGGCCAGATCGCCGCCGCGCTGGTCACCGGCAACGCGGTGATTGCCAAGCCGGCCGAGCAGACGCCACTGGTGGCGCACTGGATGATCTCATTGCTGCACGCGGCCGGGGTGCCGCGCGACGTGCTGATCGGCCTGCCCGGCGCCGGGGAACTGGGCGCGGCGCTGACCGCCCACCGCGATTGCGCGGGCGTCGCCTTTACCGGTTCGACCGAAGTGGCTAAGAAAATCGCCCAGGCGCTGGCCACCAAACCCGGCCCGCTGGTACCGCTGATCGCCGAAACCGGCGGGATCAATGCCATGCTGGTCGATTCGACCGCGCTGCCCGAGCAGGTGATCGACGCCGTTGTCGCCAGCGCCTTCCGTTCCGCCGGCCAACGGTGTTCGGCATTGCGGGTGCTCTGCGTGCAGGACGACATCGCCGACGAAATCATCGACGGCATCGGCGGCGCGTTGGCCTGCCTGACCGTGGGCGACCCGCTCGATCCGGCCACCGACGTCGGCCCGATCATCGATTTGCCGGCGCTGGAACATTTGCTGGCCGCCGAAAAACGACTGGCTGCGCACGCCCGCCGGGTAGGCCGCGCGCCTGATCTGCCTGGTCAGGGCACGTTTTTCGCGCCCGTCGCGTATGAAATCGCCAGCCTCGACGAGCTGCGCGAAGAGCTGTTCGGGCCTTTGCTGCACATCGTTCGCTTCAAAGCCAGCGAACTCGACGGCCTGCTGGCGCGCATCAACGACCTCGGCTATGGCCTCACGCTGGGCATCCAGACCCGCATCGCCAGCCGCGCGCTGGCAATCGCTAGCCAGCTTCGCGTCGGCAATGTCTACATCAACCGGAGTATGATCGGCGCCATGGTCGGCGTGCAGCCCTTCGGTGGCCAGGGCCTCTCGGGTACCGGCCCGAAGGCGGGCGGGCCGCACTATCTGTTGCGATTTGTCACCGAGCAGACGCTGACCATCAACACCGCCGCGGCGGGCGGCGATGCGCGCCTGCTGGCGGGCGCTTAGTCGGCGAGCGCCGCTTCCAGATCGGCGATCAGATCGTCGACATGCTCCAGCCCCACCGACAACCGCAGCAGAT
This sequence comes from Betaproteobacteria bacterium UBA1934, assembly GCA_002337055.1. GTDB lineage: Bacteria > Pseudomonadota > Gammaproteobacteria > Burkholderiales > Rhodocyclaceae > UBA1934. The sequence goes on from DDFG01000005.1 coordinate 954,115, forward strand.
CGTCGGGGCAGAGCGTTCCCGGCCCCTCGACGCTGGCGCGATGTTCGACCAGACTTTCCACCGAACCGAGCGAGGTCGCCCGCTTGAACACCTTGAGCCGGGCGGCGACGGCCATCGCCGCTTCGGCGCCGCCTTTGACGCGGATCGACAGCATGCCGCCGAAGCCGCCCTGCATCTGGCGCGCCGCGATGGCGTGTTGCGGATGCGAGGCAAGGCCGGGGTAGAGCACTGCCGCAACCTTGGGATGCGACTCGAAATGCGCCGCCAGTTGGGCCGCCGAGGCCGAGGCGGCGCGGACGCGGACGAACAGCGTGCGCATGCCGCGCGCTAGCAGCCAGGCTTCGAAGGGGCCCAGGATGGCGCCGCCGAGTGCCCGCACGCGCTTGATTTTTTCCCAGAAGGCATCGGTTTCGCGGGTCACCAGCGCGCCGGCAACGACATCGGAATGACCGTTCAGGTACTTGGTCGCCGAGTGCATGACCAGATCGGCGCCCAGTTCGAGCGGGCGGGTCAGCACCGGCGTCGGCACCGTCGAATCGACCACCAGCCGCGCGCCGGCGGCGTGTGCCAGACGGGCCGCCTCGGCAATGTCGGTGACTTCCCAGGTCGGGTTGGCAGGCGTCTCGACCCAGACCAGATCGGCCGGCGTCGCCAATGCGGCGGCGAGGCCGCCGACCGGGTAGAGGGTGAGTTGCAGTTGCCACTGTTCGGCAAACTGCACCAGCCAGTTGCGCCAGGCCCAGTACATGCCTTGCGGCGCGACAACGCGGGCGCCCGGTTGCAACACCTGAATCACCGCCGACGAAGCCGCCATGCCGGAGGCGAACAGCGCCGCCGCCGCGCCGCCTTCGAGGGCGCAAAGTGTTGTTTCGGGCGCGTCGTAACTTGGGTTGGCGTCGCGCGAATAGACCCGGCCGCCGGGATAGGCGCCGTCGCCGCCACGCTCGTAGGTGGTGGCGAGATGTAGCGGCGCCACGACATCGAAAAAGGGTGCGGCCGGTTCGGCGGCACCTTGCGCGGCGAGGGTTTCAGGCAGGAAAGAAGGGGTCTTGGACATGCGGAACCTTTCAGGGATTGTTGCCCTGGTCGAACACGATCCGCCAGGTATTCGGGGCTTCCAGGCGCCAGATGGAAGTAAAGCGGCCGATCAGCTTGCCGTCAGGCGCGTGCACGGGGCCGGTCGAGAGCGCCAGATTGCCAGAGGGGAGCACCTCGACCTGTTCGGGCGCCCAGGAGAACGGCGCGGCGGGTTTGTCGAAGTAACGACGCCATCCCTCGGCGACCGCCGCCTTGCCGCGCAAGGGATTCGGGCCGGTGGCGAATATGACTTCATCCGAGAGGAAATTGGCGAAGGCCGCGTGATCGCGGTCGGCCATCGTTTTCGCGAAGGCGAGTTCGGTGGCGATCACCTGCTGTTTGGCGTCGCCGGGCGCGGCAGTCGGTGTCAGTGTGGCGCATCCGGCGATCAGCAGCGAGGTGGCGAGCAGGGTCGATGTGGACTTCATGACGGGTTCCTTGTCGGATCGGTCCGGAATTCGCGTTTGAGCAGGCCGAAATGCAGCAGATCGTGGCGCTGCCCGAACCATACGCCGGCCTCGCGCTGGCGGCCTTCGTGCCGAAAGCCGAGGCGCTCCAGCAGGGCGATCGAGGCCGCGTTGTCGGGGTGAACCTGCGCTTCGATCCGCATCAGGCGCATCTCGGCAAATCCCCAGCGTAGCGCGGCGTCGACCGCTTCGCGCATGTAGCCACGGCCCCAGGCCTCCGGCGCCAGTTCGTAGCCCAGGGTACAACTGTTCCAGGCGGCGTTCCATTTGAACAGGCCACAGGTGCCGAGCAAGCGGCCATCCTCGCGGTGGATCAGACCCCAGCGCGTGCCGGGGTCGGGCAAGCGCCGCCATTCGGCGAAGCGCTGGATCAATTTCTCGGCGCCGGCTAAATTGGGCACGGTACCGTACCAGCGCATCGCTTCGGCGTTGCCGTTGCCGTGAATGGTGAACAGGGCCGGCGCGTCGTCGGGCACCAGCTCGCGCAGGCGCAGCCGGTGGGTTTCGAGCGTCGGGAAGTCGCTCATGCCGTCTCGACTTCCACCAGGCAATCGTAGAAGGTCGCGCCGCCGCCGTGGTCGGTCAGCGCCTGGCTGGTGACGGCGTTGCAGTTGTCGCCGCCGGGCGACAGCTTGGGCCAGTAGATGCTGAAATCGATCACGACGCCGGGACGGGCGCGCTCGCTGACCCGCGCCGTGGCGAGGTGGGCGCCGCGGTCGTTGCGGATGCGCACGGGCTGGCCGTCGGCGATGAGTCGCGGCGCGGCGTCGGACGGGTGAATCCACAGCGCCGGACCGTCGTCGAGGGCGCGCAGGCTATCCACATTGGCGAAGCTGCTGTTGAGCAGGTGGCGGGCAGGCGGGCTGATCATCTGCAACGGGTAGGTTTGGGCGCGCTCGCCTTGCCAATCCTCGTGGTTCGGCCGTACTTGCGGCACGTCGGGAAAGGCTAGGCGGAATTTGCCGGAGGGCGTTCTGAAACCGCCTTCTGAGAAGGGTGCCTGCCCGCGCGGTGCGGCGGCCAGGCGGGCGTGACCGTGTGTCAGCAGGGTTTCGGTCGGCGCGCCGGCCAGCGCCGGGTGGTCCCAGAGCAAGGCGTCGCAGGCGATTTCGGCGTCGCGCGCCTTGAGCGCCGGATCGGCGAGCGCCGGGCAGGCGTCGCCCAGCCGGTCGGCGAGCGCCGCCGCGAGGTCGCGGAAGATGCGGCTGTTCGGGCGGGCTTCGCCAAGCGGCGCGATGGCCGGGCGGTTGAGCAGTACATGCAGGTGGCCATAGGCGCGGTGCAGGTCGAAGTGTTCGAGCTGGGTGGTCGCCGGCAGCACGATGTCCGCGTAGTCAGCGGTGTCGGTCTGGAAGTGTTCCAGCACCACCGTGAACAGATCGTCGCGTGCCAGGCCGCGCCGCACCGCGTTGCTGTCGGGGGCGACGGCGGCGGGGTTGCTGTTGTAGACGATCAGCGCCTCGACCGGGGGCTCGGTTCGCGTCAGGGCGTCGCCCAGAGCGCTCATGTTCAGGGTGCGCGGCGTGCTGCTGGCGAGCAGGTCGGGGCGGGTCAGCGCCGGATTCTGCGGCGCCCAGCCGCTGGTCGACAGCACGGCGCCGCCCGAGGGATGGCGCCAGTGGCCGGCCAGGGTCGGCAGGGCAAGCACGGCGCGTACGGCGTCGCCGCCGCCGGCGGTGCGCTGCATACCGTAATTTAGGCGGATCGCGGCCGGGCGGGCACGGCCATAGGCGGCGGCGAGCGCTTCGATGGCGGCGGCGTCGACATCGCACCAGGCGGCGGCGCGGGCCGGCGTCCATTGGGCGGCTTCGGCGAGAAAGGCGGCGGCGCCTTCACTGTGGCGGTCGAGATAGTCCTGGTCGAGCAGCCCGTCGCGCTGCAAGACATGGGCGATGGCGTAGGCCAGCGCGGCGTCGCTGCCCGGGCGCGGGGCGAGGTGATGGTCGCACTTGGCGGCGGTGTCGCTCCGGTAGGGGTCGATCGCCCAGAGCACGGCACCACGCTTCTGAGCCGTCTGGACGATGCGCCAGACGTGCAGGTTGCTGGTGATGGCATTGCAGCCCCAGAGGACGATCAGCTCGGCACCGCCCAAGGCTTCGGGGTCCATGCCGACGCCGGCACCGACGCACAACTTCATCGCCGCCGAGCCGGCGCTGGCGCAGATGGTGCGGTCAAGCAGGCTGGCGCCGAGTGCATGAAAGAAGCGGCTGGCCATGCCTTCACCCTGCACCTGGCCCATGGTGCCAGCGTAGCTGTAGGGCAGGATGGCTTCCGGATGCCGGTGCCAGATGTCGGCCAGACGGTCGGCGATGGTGACGGTGGCCTCTTCCCACGAAATCGGCACGAAACGGCCTTCGCCCTTTTTGCCGATACGCTTCAGCGGTGCGGTCAGGCGGTCGCGGTGGTGAGTGCGCTCGGCGTAGCGGCTGACCTTGGTACACAGCACGCCGGCGGTCAGGCTGTGGGTCGGGTCGCCCTTGACGCTGACGACACGGCCATCCTTGACGCCGACGCGCATGGCGCAGGTGTCCGGGCAATCGTGCGGGCAGGCTGCCTGCACCTCGGCCTCCGCGGCCGTCGGGGGTGTGGTCCAGGTGTCGAGGCGGGCAAGGATGTCGGCGAGGGTCATGCGATCTCCTGGGGTTGGCCGGCGGTGGACGAAGCATCGGGCGGGGCAGTATTGCCGGCGCCGGCGCCCTGGTCAAGGGCGCGGCGAATCAGGGTGTGCGCGATGAAGGCGGCGCAGATGCCGCCGAACCCCAGCGTTGCCAAGACCGGCGGCAAGCCGATATGATCGCCGCAAAAGCCCGCCACGCTGGCGCCGATGGGCGCCGCCGACACCGAGAGAAAGCGCATGGTCGTGGTCATGCGGCCGAGCAGGTCGTCCGGCGTGGCCAGCTGGCGCAATGCCAGATAGTTGATGGTGTAGGCCGTCATCCCCGCTTCGACCAGGAACATCGCGGCGCCGGCCAGCGCCAGCGAGGCAGCGCCCGCAGGCACTAGCGCGTAGCCGACGAAGCCCGCCGCCGTCGCCAGCAGACCGAGCGGAATGACCACGTATTTACCGATGCGCTTGTTCAGGTGCGGCACCAGGGTCGCGCTGAGCAGGGCGCCCAGCGCCGCCAGCGTATTGACGGTGGCCAGTTCGCCGGCCGTGAGGTGCAGGCTGCGCGTCGCATGCAGCACGTAGAGCGCCATGAAGCCGTCGAAGAGGAACAGGCACATCGCAGCCATGATCGCGAAGGCCCGCAACAGAGGGTGATGCCAGATGTAGCGCAGGCCCGAGATGGCGTCGCGCAGGATGGGCACGCCTGTGGCCGGTGCCGGCGTCTCGCTCAGGCGGATGGCGGCGACCAGCAGGGCCGAGATTAGGAACATCAGGCCATCGAGCGCCACCGCGGTCGGTGCGCCCAGCCAGGCGACCAGCACGCCGGCCAGGATGGGGCCGAGCAGGCCGGCGATGCTGCCGGCCGCGGCCTGCTTGCTGTTCGCCTCGATCAGGCGGTCGCGCCCGACCACGGCGGTGACGAACACCTGCTCGGCCGAGCCGCCGATGCACCAGCAGGTGCCGACTGCGAATTCGGCGAGATAGAGCAGCGGCATCGACAGAAAGCCGAAATGCGCCGCCAGGGGGACGCCGAACAGGGCCAGGGTGCCCAGCAGGTTGAAGGCGATGATCAGCGTGCGCTTCTTGCAGCGGTCGATCCAGACACCGGCCGGCAGCGAGAACAGGACGAAGGGCAGCGTCGCCGAAGCGAGCATCAGGCCCATCTCGGTGGCGCTGGCGTGCAGATTCTGGACGGCCGTCAGCGGTAGCGCCAGCTGCGAGACGCTGCCGCCCAGCATGGCGAGGGTGGCCGACAACCAGACCAGCACGAAGCTGCGGTTGCGAAAGAGACTGTCTTCGGGGATCAGCCGCCGCATCAGCCGGGCAGCCGGTCCCCTGGTTTGAGCCGAATTCATGCAATGCTCCATTCCGCTTGTGGCGGAAATTCCTGACACCCGGGCCGAATCGGCAAGGGCGACGATCAAACAACGGCGGGACTGAAGGGGTGGTTCTGCATTCCCGCCTGGCTGGGCCGGCGGGTGAAGGCCGGCTAGGGCGTGGTGCGCACTGCGCCAATGCGCGGCATGTCCGCGCGGGCGGACAGGGCGTAATGGCGGCAGGAGAGAGAGGCGAAAATCGAACGCATGGCTCGATTATGCGGAGCGCCCGGTGCCGTCGTCAAGTCAGGACAGCAACGCGAGCAGTTCGTTCAGCGCGAATTCGACCGATTGCGCCCGCACGGCCGCGCGATCGCCCTCGAAAAGGCGGGTGGCGGCGGTGCAGCCGCCCTCCTTTTCGGCCCAGGCGAAACAAACGGTGCCGACGGGCTTTTCCGGCGTACCGCCGGTCGGGCCGGCGACGCCGGTGATGGCCAGCGACCACCGGGCGCGGCTTTTGGCCAATACGCCCTGCGCCATGGCCCGCGCCGTCGCTTCCGAGACCGCGCCGTGGCGCTTGATGGTGAAGGCGGGCACGTCCAGCATCTCGATCTTGGCGGCGTTGGAATAGGTGACGAAGCCACGGTCGAACCACAGCGACGACCCGGCAATCGCCGTCAGGCATTGGCCCACCCAGCCACCGGTGCAGGATTCCGCGATGGCGAGTACTTGCTCCTTGGTCAGCAGGCGTTCGGCGACGCGGGCGGCGAGGGCTTCGAGATCGTTTTGGATCGGGGTCATCGGGCGGTCCTTAAAAGACGATGTCGGCGCTGGCGATGGCGCGGATGGCCGGGCCGAAACTGACGATGGCGGGCAGGGTGGCGTTTTCGTGAGCGCGGATCGTTGCGGCGTCCATGTGTGGCTTGTCCTGCGTCGTATGTGCATCGGCGGCCAGCGTCACCTCGTAGCCCAGGGCGGCGGCGCGGCGGGTGGTCGTATCGACGCAGAATTCGCTCGCGAAGCCGCAGATAACCACCCGCTCGATGCCGAGATCGGCGAGCGTCTCGCCCAGTTCGGTACGTTGGAAGGAATCGGGCGTGGTCTTGCGAATCAGGACGTCGCCCGTCTCGACGACCAATGTGTCCACCAACTGCCAGCCCTCGCTCTGGAAAGCCAGTGTCGCCCGCTCATGCTGGATGAAGACGACCGGCGCGCCGGCCTGGCGGGCGCAGGTGGCGAGATTGTTGATGCGGTCGACGACGGCATCGGCCTCGAATGGCGCCGGCGTCTGCGCAAACAGGCCGCGTTGGACATCGATGACGAGGAGAGCGGTTTTCATGCGAAGGCGAGGAAAAGGCGTAAAGCCGTATCGTAGACCGGATCGGGCTGCTCAGGCGAGGGCGGGGAACCAGCGGGGCAGATAGGGGCGGGCCTCGCCGAGCGAGTCGAAGACGTGCAGGCAGCGGGCCAGCACGGCCTCGGGCGGCGGTTTCAGATCAGGTACGACCACGACTTGCAGACCGGCCGCCAGCGCTGCGCGGGCGCCGTTTTCGCTGTCCTCGAAGGCGAGACAGTCGCCGGGCGCGACGCCGAGCCGGGTTGCGGCCAGTTCGTAAACGGCGGGATCGGGCTTGCCACGGGCGACTTCGTTGCCCCCGGCGACCGCCGCGAAGTGGTCGAGAAGGGCGACCTCGCCGAGGCGAAGGCGGATCTCGCTGGCCCGCGACGACGAGGCGACCGCGCACGGCACCGAGGCCGCCGCCAGTTCGGCGACCAGGGCCTGTGCGCCGGGCTTGAGCGGAAAGGCCGCCGGATCGTTGGCCAGCAGCGTGTCGGTGAGCGTGGCGATGGCGAGAAAGCGCTCGCGGCTGCCCAGCAACCCGGTCAGGGCGGCTTCGGTGTCGGCGCGGTTGAGACCGACGACCGAGAGGAAATGAGCGCGCGTCAAACCGGCGTCCAGTTGTTCGCAGGCGGCCAGCCAGGCGCGCATGACCGCCTGTTCGGAGTCGATCAGCAGGCCGTCCATATCGAAAATCGCGGCGGCGAACATGGCGGGATCAGCCGAGCAGGGATTTGGCGACCGCCAGCGCCACCAGCGTGTGCAGCGCGGCGCAGAAGTCGTCGGCCATGACGCCGAAGCCGTTCTTCATGTTCTGGTCGAACCAGTCGGCCGGCGGCAGCTTGACGATGTCGAAGAAACGGAAGAGCAGGAAGGCGGCGAATTGCCAGCCCCAGCCGGCCGGGGTCAGGGTCAGTACCAGCCAGAAGGGCACGATTTCGTCCCAGACGATGCTGCCGTGGTCGGGTTCGCCCAGGTGGCGGCCGGTCAGATGCACGCACCAAATGCCGCCGAGGTAGGCAAAGGCGAGCAGCAGCAGGAAGGGCATTTCCCCGAAATACGGGCGGATCAGCGGATAGGTGAGCAGGGCAAAGGCCGTGCCGACCGTACCGGGCGCCCAGCGCGACAGGCCGCTGCCGCAGCCGAGCGCGAAGAAATGCGCCGGGTGGGCGAACAGGAAGCGTAGCGAGGGTGGAGTCGACTTAGCCAAAGTGGTCGTAGCCCCTCTTTTCGAGAGCGATAGGATTGCCGTCAGGGTCGTCGACCACCACTTCGCCGGCCACACCGGCGCGCATTTCGCCGATGCACCACAGCGGCAGTTCTAGGCGGGCGGCGATTTCGCCCAACGAGAGACGTTGATCGGGCGAAGCGGTGAAGCACAGTTCGTAGTCGTCGCCGCCGGCCAGTTGCGCTTCCAGCGCCGGGGCGCGTTCGACGCCCTTGGGCAGGTGCGGCAACTGGACGAGATGAACGGTGGCGGCCAGCCCCGAGCGCTCGCCAATATGGCCGAGATCGGCGAGCAGGCCGTCGGACACGTCGATGGCGGCCGAGGCGACGCCGACCAGCGCCTGCCCGAGCGCGATGCGCGGTTGCGGCTTCTCCAGCGCGGCGATGCAAAGACGCCGCCAAGGTTCCGGCAATTCGAGGCGGTCTTGCAGGTGGGCGAGGCCGAGCGCCGCCAGACCGGGGCGACCCGATACCCAGATGTCGTCACCGGCTTGCGCGCCGTGGCGAGTGAGCGCTCGCCCGGCGTCGACTTCACCCATGGCGGTGACGCAGAAATTGCGGGGGCCGCGCGTCGTGTCGCCACCAATCAGGTCGACGCCATAGGTTCGGGCACAGGCGAACAGGCCGTCGGCGAAGGCGGCGATCCAGGCTTCGTCGGCATCAGGCAGGCTGCCCGCGAGCAGCACCCAGCGCGGCGTCGCGCCCATCGCGGCGAGGTCGGAGAGATTGACGGCCAGCGTCTTCCAGCCGAGATTCTTGGGATTGGTATCGGGCAGAAAGTGCGTGCCCTCGACCAGCATGTCGGTGGTGATCGCCAGTTGCTTGCCGGGCGCGGGCGCCACCAGCGCGCAGTCGTCACCGGGACCAAGCGCGGCGGTAGGTGTGGCGCGGGTGAAATGGCGGGCGATCAGGTCAAATTCACCGGGCATGGGTGCAGATTATGCGGTTGCGCTAGTGGTGGCGATATTGCGTAATTCGCGGCGAACGAATATCACTCGAATATACATCGGAACCAGAATAGCGCCCACGCCAATCAGTGCGCTCGGTATAGGAGGCAGTGCATCGAAGGAGTTCCACCCCATCGCGAGCGCAACCCAAGCGAAAAACGCAATCAACATGGCCGCGAGGCAGCGCGGCTGGTTCCCGACATTGAGTTCGGCTGTGCGCAATAATTCAATGCGTTGCCACGGTTCGAAAGCCTCAAGCTCGGTCATCCGGTAGACGTGCGGTACACGCGGCGCTTTGGCATTGCGTTCGTCGTTCCTGATCTGCTGTTGCTGTTCGATAAACTCGTCGGCAATGACGCCAGCCTGTTCCTTGGTAATCATTCTGCTGCTCCGGGCGGAAAAATTCCGGTCATTATAGCTATGGCATGATATGCAAGGTCAGCGCCCCTGTTTCCTCGCCTCCACCTCCACCGCCCGCAGCTTCGCGGCGATCTTGTCGAGCACGCCATTGACGTACTTGTGCCCTTCGCTGCCGCCGAAGGATTTGGCCAGTTCGATGGCTTCGTTGATGATGACGCGATACGGCGTTTCCGGGGATTGCGCCAGTTCGAAGGTGCCGATCAGCAGGATGCAGGCTTCGACCGGCGAGAGGTCGGTGAAATCGCGGTCTAGGCAGGGGGCAATGTATTCCGCCAGTTCGGTTTCGCGGGCGATGACGCCACGTACCAGCGCGAGGCAGAAATCGCGGTCGGCCTTGGCGTAGCCTTCGAGATCGGGCAAATGGGCCTCGATGGCGGCCGCGTCGTTGGCCTTCAGGCGCCATTGGTAAAGGCCTTGCAGGGCGAATTCGCGGGCGCGGCGGCGGGGCGGCTTGCTGGGCGCTTTGGCGGTTTTTGCGGGTTTGGCGGTGTCATTCATTCGGCGAGCGCTTTCTGGAGGTTGGCCATTTCCACGGCGGCTTGGGCGCAGTCGGCGCCTTTCTGGGCCATGCGCGCGAGCGCCTGGTCGTCGTCTTCGCAGGTCAGGATGCCGTTGGCGATGGGAATGCCGGCATCAAGCTGGACTTCCATCACGGCGCGGCAGGCGTCGTTGGAGACGACTTCGAAATGGTAGGTTTCGCCGCGGATGACGGCGCCGAGCGCCACCAGCGCGTCAAACTGCCCGCTGTTGGCGAAGGTTTGCAGCACCAGCGGGATTTCCAGCGCGCCGGGAACGGTGGCGATGCGGATATCCCCGTCGTGAAGGCCGAGCCGTTTCAGTTCGGCGACGCAGGCGGAGAGCAGGCCTTCGCAGATGTCGAGATTGAAGCGGGCCATGACGACGCCGATTTTGAGGCCGGCGCCGGCGAGGTTCTGGTCGTATTCGTGAATGTTGGCGAAGCGGGCCATGTTGAATTCCAGGGTCAGAGTTCGGAAAGCGACGAGACAAAGCCGGTGACTTCGAGGTCGAAGCCATGCACCGACGGCATCTTCAGCGGGCTGGAGAGCGAGCGGATGCGGGTGACACCGAGGTCGCGCAAAATCTGGGCGCCGATGCCGTAGCTTCGCGGGTCCCACTTCTGCCGCGCCGGTTTCTTGTTGCCGCTCAGGCGGGCAAGAATATCTTCGCCGTTTTCTGGGCGGTGCATCAGCACGATGACGCCGTGACCGAATTGGGTGAGCGCCTGCATCGCTTCGTCGATGTTGAAGGTCTGCTCGCGGTGGCCGGGGTCGAGAAAATCGAGCACCGAGAGCGGCTCATGCACGCGCACCAGCGTCTCGGTGTCCTTGGGCAAGGTGCCGTAGCTCAGTGCCAGATGCGTGGCGCCCGAGGCGCGGTCGACATAAGCATGCAGGGTAAACTCGCCGCGCACCGTCTTTACCGGCTTGGAAAGCACGCGCTCGACCAGTGTTTCCGAGGCGGCGCGGTAGTGAATCAGGTCGGAGATGGTGCCGATCTTGATGCCGTGCGTCTTGGCGAACTCGATCAGTTCCGGCAGGCGAGCCATCGTGCCATCGTCGTTCATGATTTCGCAGATCACGGCGGCCGGTTCGCAACCGGCCAGGCCGGCGAGGTCGCAGCCGGCTTCGGTGTGACCGGCACGCACCAGCACGCCGCCGGGGCGGGCCATGATCGGGAAGATGTGACCGGGCTGGACGATATCCTCCGGGCAGGCATTTTTGGCAATGGCGGCCTGCACAGTTCGGGCGCGGTCGGCGGCGGAAATGCCGGTGGTGACGCCGGTTGCGGCTTCGATCGAGGTGGTGAAGGCGGTGCTGAACTGGCTCTTGTTGTCGCGCGCCATCAACGGCAGGTTGAGACGACGGCAACGCTCTTCGGTCAGGGTCAAGCAGATCAGGCCGCGACCGAATTTGGCCATGAAATTGATGGCTTCGGGAGTGATGTGTTCGGCCGCCATGACGAGGTCGCCCTCGTTTTCGCGGTCTTCTTCATCGACCAGAATGACCATCCTGCTGGCGCGCAGGTCGTCGATAATGGCATCGGTGCTGGATATTTCGGCTAACTGGGGGGACATGTTCTCTTCCGCATGGGCGCGGCGCCCCAGCGGGGGCACCTTAAAAGCTTCTATTTTCTCAAATTTTTCGGGTGCGGGCGCGGCGACGGCCGGAAAATTCCCTGCGGGAGCCCTGCTACAATCATCGCAACTCGTTTGGAAATGCCGACATGCGCTTCGATATCGCCGCTTGGGGCCTGACAGGGCTGGGTCTGTTCGTGATCTTACAGTTTCACTTGTTGCCCGCCCTGCTGGCGGGGCTGCTGGTGTTTCATCTGGTGCATCAACTGGCGGCGCGCCTGCCCGGGCGACTGGCGGCCAGTCCGCGTGCGCGGTTGATGGCGGTGGGGCTGTTGGCGGTGATCGTGATCGGCGCAGTGGCGGGCGGTATTGCGGGCATTGTCGCCTTTTTCCATTCCGATGCCGGCAGTTTGTCGGTGCTGCTGGCGCGCATGGCGGACATTCTCGAAGGTGTGCGCAGCAAGCTGCCGGCCTGGCTGGCAGCCTATATTCCGGCCGAATTCAGCGATGTTCGGCAGGCGATCACCAACTGGCTGCGTGAACATGCCGCCGAATTGCAAAAAGTGGGCAAAGAGGCCGTACTGGCGTCGGTGCATGTGCTGATCGGCATGGTCATCGGCGCCATGCTGGCCTTGCAGGAGGCGCGCCCGGAATCCGAGCCGCTGGCGCCGCTGGCGGCTTCGTTGCAGGAACGCGCGCGCCGCCTGGCCGAGGCGTTCCGCCGCATCGTCTTTGCGCAAGTGAAGATATCGGCGGTCAACACGGTGTTTACCGCCTTGTATCTGCTTGTCGTGCTGCCGCTGTTCGGGGTGCATGTGCCTTTGGCCAAGTCGCTGGTGGCGATCACCTTCTTCGCGGGATTGCTGCCGGTGCTCGGCAACCTGATTTCCAATTCCGCCATTGTCATCGTCAGTCTGTCGCACTCCCCCGAGGCGGCGATGGCGTCGCTGGCGTTTCTGGTGATCATCCACAAGCTGGAATACTTTCTCAACGCCCGTATTGTCGGCTCCGGCATCGGCGCGCGGGCCTGGGAACTGCTGATTGCCATGCTGGCGATGGAAGCCGCCTTCGGCGTCGCCGGCGTTGTGGCCGCCCCCATCTTCTACGCCTATCTGAAAGACGAATTGCGCGCCCGCGGAGCGGTCTGAGCCGCCGCAGCGGCGGCTTTGTGTGCGGCGCAGCAATTCAGTGTCATCCGGGCCTCTCCCGCGCCGAAAAAGTCGCCACAAGACCTTGCTGGCGATGATAGTATTTAACGGTTTCGTCCCCGTTTTGTCATGTTTGGTGGCGCCTCGACGGTGCCATGCTGCACAGCCGCGTGGGCACCCGGTTTCAAAGATGAAGAGGAAAGTCGATGAAGTTCCGTAAATTGCTTGTGGCAAACCGTAGCGAGATTGCGATTCGCGTCATGCGTGCCGCATCCGAGCTGGGCATTCGTACCGTCGCCATCTATGCGGCGGAGGACCGTCTTGGTCTGCACCGATTCAAGGCCGACGAGGCCTATCCGGTCGGCGCCGGAAAAAAACCGATTCAGGCGTATCTCGACATCGAGGACATCATCCGTGTCGCTAAAAAAGCGGGCGTTGATGCCATTCATCCGGGCTATGGCTTCCTCTCCGAGAATCCCGAATTTGCCGAGGCCTGCGCGGCCGCCGGCATCGCCTTTGTCGGCCCGACGCCGGAGGTGATGCGCACGCTCGGCAACAAGGTTGCTGCGCGCAAGGCGGCAGTGGCCGCCGGCGTGCCGGTGGTGCCGGCGACGGAAGCCTTGCCGCACGACTTTGAAGAAGCGGCAGCGATGGCGGCCAAAATCGGTTACCCGTTCATGCTCAAGGCAAGCTGGGGCGGCGGCGGTCGCGGCATGCGCGTCGTCGAGTCGGAAGCCGATCTCAAGGGCGCGCTCGATGTCGCCCGTCGTGAGGCGCTGGCCGCCTTCGGCAATGACGAGGTCTATCTCGAAAAACTGGTGCGCCGCGCCCGTCACGTCGAAGTACAGGTACTGGGCGACAAGCACGGCAACATCATTCACCTGTTCGAGCGCGACTGCTCGGTGCAGCGCCGCAACCAGAAGGTCGTCGAGCGCGCGCCCGCGCCCTACCTGAACGATGCCCGCCGCGCCGCGCTGTGCGAATCGGCGCTGAAGCTCTGCCGCGCGGTGAAATACACTCACGCCGGCACCGTCGAATTCCTGATGGACGCCGATACCGACGAGTTCTACTTCATCGAGGTCAATCCGCGTATCCAGGTTGAGCATACGGTCACCGAGGAGGTGACCGGCGTCGACCTCGTGAAGGCGCAGATCCGCGTTGCGCAGGGCGCCAAAATCGGTGATGTGGGGAGCGGTGTTCCGCTACAGAAGGATCTGTCTTTGTACGGACATGCCTTGCAGTGCCGCGTCACCACCGAAGACCCGGAAAACAGCTTCACGCCCGATTACGGCAAGCTTTCGGCGTATCGCAGCCCGGCCGGTTTCGGCATCCGTCTGGACGGCGGCACTGCCTACAGCGGGGCGGTGATCACACCGTTCTTCGATTCCCTGCTGGTAAAGGTGACTGCCTCCGGACAGACCGCCGAGGAAGCGGCCATCCGCATGGACCGCGCCCTGCGCGAATTCCGCATCCGGGGTGTGTCGACCAATCTGCCTTTCCTGGAAAACGTCGTTTGTCACCCGATGTTCCGGAACGGTCAGTGCACGACCCGTTTCATCGACGAAACGCCGGAACTGTTCCACTTCCCGCCCCGGCGCGACCGCGCCACGCGGCTGCTCCGCTTCATCGGCGAGGTCGTGGTCAATGGCAACCCCGAGGTCAAGGGCCGTACCTTGCCCAAGCTACCGATGGCCTATGCGCAACTGCCGGAGGGCGACATCACGACGCCGCTGCCCAAGGGCTCGCGCGACATTTTCAAGGAACTCGGCGCCAAAAAATTCTCCGAGTGGATGAAGAACGAGAAGCGCATCCTGCTGACCGACACGACCATGCGCGATGCGCACCAGTCGCTGTTCGCGACGCGGATGCGGACGGCCGACATGCTGCCGATCGCGCCGCACTATGCGCGCCAGCTGCCCGAGCTGTTCTCGCTCGAGTGCTGGGGCGGGGCGACCTTCGACGTGGCGCTGCGCTTCCTCAAGGAAGACCCTTGGGAGCGTCTCGACCGCCTGCGCGAAGCCTGCCCGAACATCCTGTTCCAGATGCTGCTGCGGGCGTCCAACGCCGTCGGTTACACCAACTACCCGGACAACGTCGTCCGTTACTTCATCAAACAGGCCTGCGAACACGGCATGGATATTTTCCGTGTGTTCGATTCGCTGAACTGGGTCGAGAACATGCGCGTGGCGATGGACGCCGTGGTCGAATACGGCGGCCTGTGCGAAGGCGCCATCTGTTACACCAGCGACATCTTTGACGCCAAGCGTCCCAAGTACAACCTCAAGTATTACGTGGAGATGGCCAAGGCGCTGGAAAAGGCCGGGGCGCACATCATCGGTATCAAGGACATGGCCGGTCTCGCCCGTCCGCCCGCGATCACGGCGCTGGTCAAGGCGTTGAAGGAAGAAGTGGGGCTGCCGATCCACTTTCATACGCACGACACCAGCGGCGGCTCCATCGCCAGCGTCTACGCGGCAGTGCAGGCCGGTATCGATGCGGTCGACGGCGCTCTCGACTCGATGAGCGGGCTGACTTCGCAGCCCAGCCTCGGCGCGCTGGTGGCGATGCTGGAAGGCAGCGAGCGCAGCCCCGGTTTCGGCGCCCAGCGCCTGCAACCGATTTCCCGCTACTGGGAAGGCGTGCGGCCGTTCTATGCGCCCTTCGAGCCGGAAATCCGCTCCGGCACTTCGGACGTCTACCGCCACGAGATGCCCGGCGGCCAATACACCAACCTGCGCGAACAGGCGCGGTCCATGGGCTTGGAGCACCGCTGGTCGGAAATCGCCCAGGCCTATGCCGACGTCAATCTGCTGTTCGGCGACATCGTCAAGGTGACGCCATCCTCCAAGGTGGTTGGCGACATGGCGCTGGTCATGGTCGCCAATGACCTGACGCCGGAAGATGTGGCTAGCCCGGACAAGGAAATCGCCTTTCCGGAATCGGTGGTGCAGATGTTCCGCGGCGAAATGGGTTACCCCGCCGACGGTTTCCCCAAGGACTTGCAGGCCAAGATCCTCAAGGGCAAGACGCCGATCGTCGGTCGGGTTGGCGCCCAGCTCGAAACGGTCGATCTGGAAGCGGCGCGTGCCAAGGCCGAGAAGGCCGTGGGCCGCCATGTCAGCGACACCGATCTGGCCTCCTACCTGATGTATCCCAAGGTTTTCGTCGATTTCGCGGCGCACCACAGTCACTATGGCGATATGTCGATCCTGCCGACGCCGCTGTTCTTCTACGGCATGCCGGAGAACACCGAGGTGTCGATCGATATCGACCCGGGCAAGACACTGATCGTCGACCTGCATGGCCGTACCGATCATGACGAAGAAGGCATTGCCAAGCTGTTCTTCCAGCTGAACGGCCAGCCGCGTCCGATCCGCATCGACAAGGCGGGCATGGAAGCGGCGCGCAAGGCGCATCCCAAGGCCGACGACAGCAATCCCAACCATGTGCCGGCGCCCATGCCCGGTTCGGTGGTGACGGTGTCGGTGAAGGTCGGTCAGAAGGTAAGCAAGGGTAATCCGCTGGTGTCCGTCGAGGCGATGAAGATGGAAACGGTTATTGCTGCCGATCGCGATGCCACCGTCGCCAAGGTGTTGGTTTCGCCGGGCGACCGGGTCGACGCCAAGGACTTGCTGATCGAACTGGGTTGATCAGATCAGTCTGAAAGGAGTTGCCACGCCCATCATGTCGAGGGCGTGGCGCACTCCACTTCGAGCAGCCAGATTTCGCAGTATCGGCTGCTTTCGAGGAGACGGACGGCATGCGTCATGGCGCTTCCCCCGTCGGCTGTCGCCAGGATGAAGGGCATGCCCTTCTGCACCTTTCCGGGAGCGGATACGACACCCGCCTGGCCGGGATGGGCGGGGAGCGTTTCAAGTATGATGGCGCGATAGGGCGACGACACGGCGCGTGCCCTGGCTGTCAGCGCCTGCACGCCGAGTTCGAGGCGAGTGGCACCTTCGACCACCACGCGTCGTACGAGGCCCAGTTGCAAGCCGCCTTGTTCCCGCGAGCGCAGACCGACAATTTCGCCGACCTCAACCGGGTGCAGTTCGCCGCGAATGAAGCGCAAGCCGAATCCATTCGGACTTTCATCGAGGATGGACCACTCGCTGGTGGCGAGAGCCTCTTTTTCCGGGGCGGGGTCGTTCCGCCGGCGGAAAAAGGCGTGACCTGTCAGCACGGAGTGGATTGCATCGACTCCGCTGACCAGATCGACTCGCGGCCTGAACGTCTGCCTTGAAAACTGTCTTGCCGAGGGGCCTCGCCAGGCTTCCGCGAGCGCGGGGAGCAACGGTCCAGCTCCGGCAAAGGGATCGTTCTCGTCGGCGAGGCGGGTGCGCGTGTCCGCCTGCTGGATCGCGACATGCAGGCGCTGCAGGGCGACGCTGCAATTCAGGAAGCGCCGCTGGCCGGCAGGAGGGGCGAGGCTTGCCGGTTTTCGACCGGGCCTGCCCTCGTCGGGCCGAAGTACAATGCCCGGCAAGCCTTCGGGTGGCGTCCCGGCAGGGAGATCGACGATCTCCGCATGCGGCGCAGCTGCGCGGCAAAGTGCGACCAGGCGATCTACATCGTGGCGGGCAAAGCGCGTCGGATCGGCGCCCGCCAGAAGCAGCGCAGCAACATAGTGATTGCGCACATTTTCGTCGTCGCGTCCGACGTTGGCAACGCCGTGTTCCTCGGCCAACCGGAAAAGCTGGTGCAATGTGCGCCAGGCGTTTTCGGAGGCCGGCATGTGGGCGCGATAGGCGAGCACATGCCTTGCCGCAAGGTGTTTCACTGCGCACAGCAACGCGGTTTGAAGCACAGTGGAGGTGGTGTTGCCGCGCCCGGGGGCGACGCTTGTCAGGGCAAGTGTCTGGTAGCCGTCCGCCAGCACCTTCAGCAAGTTGTCGGCCGCCACGGCCTGTTGCTTGGCAGCGAGTGTCAACGGTAGTACCGCGCGGTCCATGTTCCGGATCAAAGCGGGAACAAGTGTGGCTGCCTCCGCCTGAAGGGCATCGAGCAGCATGCGCCGCATCGAGGGACTGTTTTCGGCGCGTAGCAGTCGCGGCATCGCTTTGGCAAGCGACGCTGCGATGGCTTCGGGTGGTTGCCCCTCCAGTTCATCCAGCCAATGCTGGAGCGCCGGGCTATGGGTGGCGGGGGTACGTCCGGAGCCAACCGGCAGCCAGTCGCGCAGAAACCGCAGGGGCGTGTTCATTGCGGCTAGCTAGCGCGATCAGATGGCAACCCGGGGAACACTCTGCGGTGCCGGAATGCTCTTGCAGCGCAAGGTTTCGCTGAGATCGCTGCCCCGGCAAGGCGGGCAGAAATAGAATCCCTGCATCACGTCACATCCCATGGCGACCAGCGCGTCGCGTTGCGCGCCCGTTTCGACCCCCTCCGCTAATACTTCGAGGCGGAAACCATGCGCAATATTGACGATGGCGCTGATGACAGGCGAGGGGTCACCGGCATTGGCAATGTCGCCAACAAAGGACTGGTCGATCTTGACGGTATGGACCGCGAAGCGGCGCAGGTAATTTAGAGAAGAGTAGCGCGTGCCGAAATCGTCGATCGAGACGCGGATGCCGTGTTCGCGCAACTGCCGAACCTTGTCGATAACCTTTTCCGCGTCGTCCATCAGCAAGCTTTCGGTGATTTCTACCTCGATCATCCTGGGGTTGATACGATGCTGAAAGATCGGCCGGACTACGCGTTGCACGAAGTCAGCGCGTTCGAATTCGATGGCAGAAATATTGACCCCAACCTTGATTCCATCGATGCCCTGATTTTTCCACTCTGCTAACTGTCGGCAAGCTTCGTTGATTACCCAATCGCTCAAAGGGAAGATCAGGCCGTTTTCCTCTGCCACCGGGACGAAACGGTTTGGCCCGATCAGGCCCCGTTCGGGATGGCGCCAGCGAATAAGCGCCTCGACGCCGATAATCCGATCCTGGCTGATGCTGACTTGTGGCTGGTAGTGCAATTCGAACTGCTCGCGACGTAAGGCACTGCGCATTTCGTTGTCGAGATCGATGCGTTCGACATGCGTCCGGTTCATTTCCGGTGCAAATGCCATGAAGCCGTTCTTGCCGCGTGCCTTGATCTGGTACATGGCGATGTCTGCATTACGCAGCAAGGCGTCGGGCGTGTAGCCATGATCAGGGAATACGGCAATGCCGATACTGGCAGTCGTCCGGAATTCCTTGTTGCCGATTGTGAACGGGCGGCACAGTTCGGCGTTGATTTTTTCTGCAATCGTCTGCACGTCATTGACCTGCACAATGTCGGGCAGCAGTACTGTAAATTCGTCGCCGCCCTGGCGGGACAGTGTATCGCTGACGCGCAGGCAGTCGCGCACGCGTCGTGAGAACTGTTTCAGCAGTTCGTCGCCCTCGGAATGGCCGTAGGTGTCATTGACCAGCTTGAAGCGGTCGATGTCCATGTACATTACGCCGACCCTATCCTGCCGGCGTTTCGCCTGGCTGATCGCGTGCTCAAGGCGGTCGCGAAAGAGTACACGGTTGGGCAGGCCGGTCAGCAGGTCGTGGAAGGCCTGGAAGGTGATCATTTCCTCGGCGCGCTTGCGTTCCGTGATGTCGCGCAGAACACCGGAGGTACCGAGAAAACGTTGCTGGGTGTTTTCCTGCTCCGTCTGGTAAATGCCCTGCGAACTGAGGATGGCGACGACAGCGCGATTTTCGAAATCCCGGACCTGATCGTTCTTGCAAAGCAGGCGAATCTCCCGGTTGTTGGTGGCGCGAGCGCCGACGCGTCGTTCGGCAAAGGCAAAGCGCGCCAGTTCGCGGTCGTCCTCGTGGACGATGTCGGAATAATGGCGACCGATCAGCTCTTTGGGGTCGTAGCCCAACAGCGTGTGCACCCGGCTGTTCATGAAGACGAAGCGTCCGTCGATGTCCAGCGTGTAAATAATGTCCGGCGAATTGTCGATCAGAAAGCGGTGCAGCCGTTCTGACTGTTCGAGTTGCGCGGTCATCATTGCATGTTCGCGTTCGAGATGACGGCGGCGCAGGGTCATGTCCACGGTGCGCACGAGTTCTTCGGGCTCCGCGCTCTTTCTGATGAATTCGCAGGCGCCGCGCCGCAGCGCGAGAATTGCCGCATCAATGGTGTCGTCTGCGCTAAAAACGATTACCGACGTTGTCAGCCGGTTTCGCGAGATCCATTCCATGACCTCGCGACCGCTGATGTCCGGCATGTTCAGGTCGAGAATGACAACGTCGATATCGTGATGACCGAGTCGCGCAATGGCTTCGCCGCCGCCGTTACACTCTTCGATATGTCGTCCGGTGCCGGCCAGCAGCATGCGATATACGCTGCGCAGGCGTGGCTCGTCGTCGACGATGAGGATGTTCGCATTCGCCGGGGCGGCCGTGAGGGGGTTTTCCAGATTGAATCCGGGCATCAGATCCATGACGCCTCCTGGCGCATGAAAAGAGGTTGCGCAAATGCAACGATGACAATAGCGGAACGCATCAACAAGGCTCGCATGGCAGCAGCAGGGTGAAAGTGGTTCCTACGCCCGGCTTTGTGCGGCAGGCGATCCGCGCGCCGATCTGGGCGACCAGCGTGGCGACAATCGACAGCCCCATCCCGCGGCCCTCTGTGGGCGCGCTATCCGGGTCGAACAGGCGTGCTAGCGCCGCCGGCGGGATGCCGGGGCCGTTGTCGGCGATGACGAGTTCAACAAAACGCTGACCTTCCTGCACCAGACCGTCGTTGATGGCGATTTCAAGGCGTCCGCCTTTCGGGAGTGCCTCGGATGCGTTCTTCCAGAGATTTAGCAGGATCTGCTTGAGCGTGTCGCGGTCACAGCGAACCCCTTCGACAGCGTCGCTGGCCGTGACGACCGCTTCGACGCCCCGGTTTTTGAACAGGCCTTGCTCGTACAGGACGAGCATCTCGCGTACCAGCGCGACGACATCGGCGCCGCCTGTTGCCTGCGTCATAGCGGGAATTTCGCTCAAGCGCCGCACAATCGAGGCGACGCGGTCGATTTCCTCGCGCAGGACGCCCAGCTCTTCATGCAATTTGATCTCGGTGGGTAATTTGCTGTCGAGCACCTTGAGGTAACCCTTGATTATTCCCAACGGATTGCCTGCTTCGTGAACCACGCGCCGTGCCTGCCGCTCGAAGCGGGCGGTCGCTTCGTCTTCTGCCTGTTTGCGATAGCGTAGGGCGTCGTGCCAGGCTTCGAGGCTGAGTGCGGCGATGCGACCGAAATTGAGGATCCACGGCAGTCTGCGTTTCAGTCGCCCGTATTGGCTGCCGCTCAGCCCGAAAGCGATGACGCCCAGACAATTGCGGCGCCCGTTTAAGGGGATGCACAGCAAGCCTTCGGTGCCGAAAACGCGCGCGAATTGCTGATCTATCAGCGCTGCTGGTTGTGGATATTCGGCATCGAACGATGACAGCGCGCGCCCGCTCGCAGCGGCCGCCGCGACCAGGCAGTGGGGCGCATCGACGCGAATCGAGGCATGGCGGAAGAGCGGTGGCTGGTTGCCGAAGCGTGCGGCGGAGAGCCGTTCGCTTTCCCCTTCGCGCAGGAAGAAGGCGATATGACCAAGATCGAACAGGATACGGGCGGATTCACGCAGCGACAACAGCAACTCGGCATCGCTTTCAATCCCGAACAGATCGCGCTGCAACGGCTGCATCAGCGCCATGTCCCGTACCATGGCCTGAAGTTCGCCGTCGGCATCCGCCTCGCTGTCGGGAGGCACCGGCGCGACGGCGACTTCGGGTAGGTCACCCGCTGCCGTCGCTAGATTAAGGCCAATCGCCTCGGCAATCTGGCCGCCCCGCTCGCCGCATCGCCGACGTATGGCCTCTGCCTCTGCCGCCACCGCGTCGCCAAGCAGCTTTGCAATCAGTGTTTCCGTTTCGGCCGGCAGTGGTGCCGGGCTGGTTGCCAGCAGGTGCGCCAGCCAGACAATGCGTGGCAAGGGGCCTGCCGTGGCGATTTCGGCCGCTGTAGCGTGATGAAAGAGGATGCCGTCGCCGACGGCGAAATCGAACTGCCACTTGTCCGTCATCCAGGTACCGACCTGGGCGTGCGTAAAGCCGAGTTGTTCGGTCTCCAGGCGGCAGAGATCGACTTCATCGCTGGCCGTGGCCAGAATTTGAGCGTAGGTGCTGCCCAAGCCCGACAACAAGACAAGTTCTCCGGCATCGTGCAACAGGCCGGCCAGATAAGCCTCTTCGGGTTGCGCGTAGGCGCAGCTCGCAGCCAGCTCGCGCGCGGCTTCGGCAACGACGAGGGAATGCCGCCAGAAGGGGCTAAGGTCCGAACGGATGGTTTCCTGGCGGCGCTCGAAAACGCTTTGCAAGGCCAGGCAGGTGGCCATCGAACGGATCAGGCGGGTGCCCAGCGACGTGAGACAATGGGCGACGCTGGTTAGCGCCGCACCCCGTCGCAAGCCGGGTGAATTGGCGGCGGCGAGCACACGTGCGCAAAGGCCGGGGTCCTGTTCCACGATGCGGGCCAGTTCAGATACGGTACGACCATCTTCCTCGACAGAGCGGATTAGCCGCAGAAGGGCTTCTGGCAGCGGGCGAACCTTGGCTGACTCGATAGCGCGTTGCAGCCCTTCGGGCAAGGTGTGCTGGGCAAACGAGGACGAGGCGTTCACGCGCAACCTCGGGCGGCGAAAGAGCCGGGGAGTAGGATAGAAGCGCGCATGAAATCTGAGGTCGGCATATGACCTAGTGTGCCATAAGAATTAAGGCGCAATATTATCAATAACTTGCCGAAAATACTTAAAGATTTTTATTGATTCCTTGCTATCTCACGGCGAGTTGGCGAAAAGCCGACAGTGCGATCACATGCCCAGCGACGACAGCAAATCGTCATGATCTTCCTTTGGTGGCGCCTTGGGGAGCGCAGGCTTGGCTTTCTTGGCAGCAACCTGAGCGATGACTTCGTCCGGATCGGTTTCCTCGTGAGCGTCGAAGTCGTGCAGCTTGATGAATTCAGTGCGATCCGTGGCCAACTCCAGATAGAAGATATTGTTGCTGGCGGTAAAGAAGGTGACACGTCGCGCCTCCGGGTTGTCGAGGTTGGTGTCGACGCTGAGCATGACCTGCTTGTTCAAGACCAACATTTTGGGCTGATTCTGGGTGATGTGGGTTTGCAGTTCGCGACCGACCTTACCGGTGAAATCACCCACGATCTGGTTCATCAACTCGCCCATGACGTTCGAGACATCGTCCGATGTGTGAGAAGCCGCCAAATCCTCCTTGGCCATGCCCATATTAAGCAGGTAGTTCTGGTATAGCTCCATGGCCGCCGCCGCGGAAAAATTGATGACCACGAGACCGGAAAATCCGCCGTCGAACAAGACAAAGCAGCCAATATCCGGCTTCAGGCAGGTCTTGGAAATGCGTTGCACCATACCCGAGTAGCGGATATCGCCCTGAGTGGCAACACTGAGTACCTTGGTGACCGAATTGCACAGACTGATTAGCAGGTCTTCGGTGCCGAAAACCACGTTGGTGTCATTCTTGGTCGCGTTCATGACGTTCTTCCCTCTGGCAGACAACCCAAAGCCACGTTATATCACGGTCCGGCGGCGGAGAGGGAGAGGGCGCCGCGTCAGTCCATTGAATGCAGGCCGATCAAGTTGCCCTCGGTATCGAGTACCAGCGCGATGTGGCCCCATTGTCCGATGCCGAATTTCGGGCGCACGATCTTGCCGCCGGCCGTCTCGGCCCGCGCAGCTTCGACAGCGCAGTCCGCGCAACCGAAATAGATCAGCGTGCTGTTGCCGCCGGGCGGGCAGCCCTCCATGCGGGCGAGCGCACCTTGCGCGCCGTACCGCTCCGGGTCGCCGGGAAAAGCAAACATTTCCAAGTTGTCGACCTCCAGCTTTTCGAGCCGGGTCTGGAGCACGCTCTCGTAAAAGGCACGCGCCCGCGACATGTCGTTTACATATATTTCAAACCAACCGACCGGATTCATGTGCATGGATAGGTACTCCGAAATGGTTTGAGAGGGATACAGGCGGCGACCGCCTACTAAGGAACCCGGCTGGGGTGAGCGGACTCCAAACCGGATGCTCAAGTGGCATAGACTTTCTTCGCTCGACATCGTTCGCCGAAATTCGAACGATTTCTGGTATCGCATACGCACAATCGATGCGAAGGCCGGTGTTATCATGGCTGACCTCGATTTTCCCCCCGGAAATGCACATGCAAGCACGCTCTAAGAAAATCGCGTTCGCGGTGGTAGCCGTCGTCGCGCTGGCCGCCGTGGGCGGTGTCCTGATGTCCGGAGGCGAGGCCAAGGCGCCAGCCGCAAAGGCGACGGTGCCGCCGCTCGAATTTGCCGCAGCCGATCTGGCCACGGCCGAAAAACGCAGTCTCGTCCGCAGCCTCGCTTTCTCCGGCTCGCTTCAGCCGGTGATGCAAGCTACCGTCAAAGCCAAGGTGGCTGGCGACATTGTCGACATCGGCGTACGCGAAGGCCAGTCGGTGCGGCTCGGCCAACTCCTGCTGCGCATCAATCCTGTCAATTTGCAGGCGCAGTTCGACGCGCAGCAGGCCGCGCTGGAAAAAGCTCGTGCCGAATTTTCCATTGCCAGCAAGAACCGTGACAACAACGCGTCGCTGTTGAAACAGAAATTCATTTCGCAGAACGCCTTTGATGCGACTCACAGCCAGTACGACGCCGCTGCCGCCAATGTGCGCGCCGCCGAAGCGCAATTGCGGCTGGCCCAAACCGCGTTGCGCGATGCCAGCGTGGCGGCGCCGCAGGCCGGCATCGTCTCGCGCCGCTATGTGCAGGCGGGCGAAAAGGTCTCCGTCGACACGCCGCTGATCGGCATTGTCGATCTCGACAAGCTGGAAATCGAGGCGCCGCTTGCCGCCACCGATGTGGCGGCGGTCAAGGTCGGACAGCCGGTGCGTTTTCAGGTGGACGGGTTTCCGGGGCGCGATTTCGAGGGCAAGGTCGAACGCATTAACCCGGTCACAGACAATGGTTCGCGCTCGATCACGGTTTATATTTCCGCCTCCAATCCGAAGCAGGCGCTGCGTGGTGGCATGTTCGCGCAGGGCGTGCTGGAACTGGAGCGCACGCCCGAGTTGCTGGTCGTGCCGGCAACGGCGCTGCGCGAGGAGGCCGGTTCGCATCATGTACTGACTATCGAGGACGGCAAGCTCGCCAAACGCGAGGTGAAGCCCGGCCTGCGCGACGAACAGCGTGGTCTGGTCGAAGTCCGCGATGGTCTGGCTGCGGGCGCGCAACTCGTTCGCCACCGCATTCCCGGCCTCAAGGTCGGCAGCGCGGTCGTCATCAAAGCCGCCGGTTGAGGTCACAACGCCATGTGGATGACGCGCACCAGCATCAATCAGCCTGTTTTTGCGACCATGGTGATGGTCGCCCTGGTCGTACTCGGCCTGTTTTCATATCAGCGTTTGCGTGTCGAGCAGATGCCGGATGTCAATTTTCCCTTCGTGTTCGTGCAGGTGCAGTATCCCGGCGCCTCACCCGAGGCGATCGAAAACGACCTGACCAAGCCGATCGAGGAAATCGTCAATACCGTTAACGGCGTCAAGACGATACGCTCGAACAGCTTCGAGGGGCGCAGCGAAACCTATGTCGAATTCCATCTCTCGGCGGACATGCCGCGCGCTGTGCAGGATCTGCGCGACAAGATGGCGCAGATCCGGCCGACCTTCCCGAAGGACGCGAAAGACCCGCTGGTGTTGCGGGCCGATAGCGAGAACAATCAGCCCATCGTCTCGCTGGCGCTGACTTCCAGCAAGCGGCCGCTGCGCGAGTTGTCGACGCTTTCCGATCAGGTCGTGGTCAAACGTTTGCAGAACGTCATGGGCGTCGGGCGCGTCACGACCACCGGCACGGTCTCGCGGCAGATCGAGATTCGCCTCGATCCGGCCCGGATGCAGGCGCAGAACGTGGGTGTTGACGAGGTCCAGCGGGCGATCCAGGCCGCCAATCAGGATGTGCCCGCCGGCCTGCTGAACAACAGTCAGGTCGAGCAGTTCGTTCGGATCGAGGGACGCATCAAACAGCCCGACGGGTTTGGCCGGATTATCGTCGCCCGCCGCGCCAAGGGGCCGGTGTATCTTTCGGATGTGGCCCAGGTTGTCGATGGCGAGCAGGAGAAACAGTCACTCGCCCGCATCAATGGCGAACCGGCAGTGAGCTTCGGGGTGCAGAAGATTCAGGACGCCAACATCGTCGAAGTCGGCAAGGGCGTTCGCGCGGCGGTGGCCGAGCTGCAAAAAACCCTGCCCGCCGACGTCAAGCTGGAGATTGTCTGGGCCGAGGTCGATTTCATCGAGAATGCGCTGGCCGGCGTCAAGCAGACCATCCTGGAAGGCGGTCTGCTGACCATCCTGATCGTTTTCCTCTTCCTGCATTCGTGGCGCTCGACGGTGATTACCGGCCTGACGCTCCCGATTGCGGTGATGTCGAGCTTCATTGCCGTCTATGCCTTTGGCTTTACCCTGAATTTCCTGACCCTGATGGCGCTGTCGTTATGCATTGGCTTGCTCATCGACGATGCCATCGTCGTGCGCGAGAACATCGTCCGCCACCTGGCGATGGGCAAGAGCCACCTTCAGGCCGCTCGGGACGGTACTGAAGAAATCGGCCTGGCGGTGATGGCGACGACCTTCGCCATCGTCGCGGTGTTTGTGCCGGTGGCCTTCATGCAGGGCATCATCGGCCGTTTCTTCTACCAGTTCGGCATTACCGTTGCCGTGGCGGTGATGGTCTCCCTGTTTGTCAGTTTCACGCTCGACCCCATGCTTTCCTCGGTCTGGCGCGATCCGGCGGAGGGCCGTTTCCGGCGTGTGCCCTGGCTGGGCCGCTTGATGGAAGGCGTCGAGCATCAGGTCGAAAGGCTGCACCGTGTCTACGACCGGCTGCTCGGTTGGGCGCTGGCCAACCGCAAGAAAACGCTGGGGCTGGCGCTGGCCATTTTTATCGGTAGTTTCTTCCTCGTGCCGATGGTGGGTACCGAGTTTGTGCCGGAGGTCGATCAGGGGCGTACGTCGTTCCGCCTCAATACGCCGGTCGGCTCCAGCCTGGATTACACCGATGCTAAGACGCGGCAGGTCGAGGCGATCATTCGCGAATTCAAGGAAGTCGAGCTGATCACTACCAACGTGGGCACCGATGAAGGACGCAACTACTCGCGGGTTGATGTCCGTCTGGTAGACCGCAAGAAGACACCGCGGCAGTCGCAGAAAGAGTTCGAGAAGGCGGTGCGCGACCGGATCAAGGCGGTGCCCGGCATCGAAGTTGCGGTCGGCTACAACCGTCCGATCTGGATCAACCTGCTGGGGCCGTCGCCGGAAGAACTGACCGGCATTACCGATGAGGTGACCAAGAAGCTCGGTGCCATTCCCGGTATCGTCGATCTTGAGCACAGCCTGAAAGCGCAAAGCCCGGCGATTGTCGTGCAAGTAAACGAAGCCCTGGCCAGCGATCTCGGACTGACCGTGCAACAGATTGGTGCGGCGGTAAGGCCCTTTGTCGCCGGTAATGTCATCGGCCGCTGGTTGGCGCCGGACGGGCAAAATTACGATATCAACGTTCAGTTGCCGAAAGCCGGACGCCAGAGCGTGGACGACCTCAACCGCCTCTACATCGCCAGCAGTCAGGCCACGGCCGACGGCTCGCCGAGAATGGTGCCGCTGCATCAGGTCGCCCGCTTTGTGCCTTCTTCCAGCCCGCAGATCATCAAACGACAGGACCTGCAACGCCGCATCGGCATCTACGCCAACGTCGAGGGCCGACCAGCTGGCGATGTCGGCAAGGACGTCAGCGCCGCCCTGAAAACCATCGAACTGCCTACCGGCTACCGCTTTGAAATGGCCGGCGACCAGCAGAACATGGCCGAATCGTTCAACGCCGCGCTCGCCGCGCTGGGGCTGGCGATCATTTTCATCTACCTGATCCTCGCCTCGCAGTTCGGCAGCTTTCTGCAACCGCTGGCCATCATGGCTTCGCTGCCCTTCTCGCTGGCCGGCGTGTTCATCGCGCTGCTGGTGACGCGGACGACGCTGAACCTGTTCTCCATCATCGGTTTCATCATGCTGATGGGTCTGGTGACCAAGAACGCCATTTTGCTGGTCGATTTCACCAACCATGGCCGGCGCGAGGGCAAACCTCGCCACCAGGCCATTCTCGACGCCGGTCAGGTACGTTTGCGCCCCATCCTGATGACCACGCTGGCGATGATTTTCGGCATGCTGCCCATGGCTGCTGGTCTCGGCGATGGCGGCGAACAACAGGCCCCGATGGGTCGTGCAGTCATTGGTGGCATCATTACGTCGACCTTGCTGACGCTAGTGGTGGTGCCGGTGCTCTACACCTACGTCGACGCTTGGGGCGAGCGGGTGAAGCGCTGGTTTGTCGGGGAGCCACGCAAAGAAGATTGACGGCCGGAGCTTCTAAAGCAGTCGTGCCCCGGTTGCACCATACCCGTGAGGACAGAAATTCGCTGGGTATTGGCGGGAGCACCGCCAAGCAGAATCGGTGTCGATATTGATCAAGGGGCTAGACAGGCGAGGCTTCGCGGTCAATATGGGAATACGCAAGATAGTCGCTTGGCACCCCTCTGACCGCCCGGTAACAACGTAACAAGCCTTCCTGCAAAAAACCACAGCGTTCCAACACGGCCTGAGAACGTCGGTTTGAAGGCAGCACAACCGCCTGAACTCTGACAATGCATGCTTGCTGATGTGCCCAAGCCACCATCCGAGCGCATAGATACGATGCGATTTCTTTGCCCCACATATCCGGGGCCAGTTCGTAGCCGAGTTCGGCCGAGCGATTGACAGCGGAGACTGAATGAAACCCGATAGTGCCGACAAGATGGTCGTTCGACTTCTTGACTATGGCGAAACGCAACGAGCCGTCGCTTGAAAGCGATGACTCGCTCCAAACGTGGGGCGTCAATTCATCGGCGGAGGCGATGTTCCAGCTGGTGTGTTCGTAAACCACCGGCAGCGTCAGGTACGCAGCCCAAGCTCCGAGGTCGCGTGATTCGATCGGTCTCAGTTCGACAATCGGATGGTCGGCGTGCGGAAGCGTGGAGAAGTGCATGTGGCTGTTTCGCAAATCAATATTTTTGCGCTGTGTCTTTTGCGAGCAATCAATACACTCATTTGCTTGCCGGCTTTTCCGCTACGACCAAAAACAGCGTGAACACCCTTTCGCCGACGGACGTCTTCCGATTCATCTGGCTGGCCGTGCAGTCTTCGATTGAGGTGAACCCGGCTTCCATGAGCCATTGCCGCATCTGCTCCCGGGCGAAACCGAAATGACAGACACCGGTGTTGTCGCTGTGGAACAGCCCCTCGTCCGGATCGAGGTCGGCCAGTGCGATCCGGCCGCCGGGGGCCAATACCGCGTGCAACTGGTGTAACAACGCTGGAACATCGGCAATGTGATGCAGCGTCATGCTGCTGACGACCAGATCATAAGGACCGGCCGGCAAACCTGTAGCGTCGCCGATCAGATGAGTCGTGGCGTTATCGATGTCGTGCTGGCGAACTTTGGCATTGAATTCCGACAGCATGCCCGTGGAAGTGTCGGCACCGGTTAGGCTCCCGATGCGGTCGGCCCATCCCAGCGACAGTAAGCCGGTGCCACAACCGAAATCGAGCACGCGCATCGTCGGTGTCAGCTCGACGCGGGCGGTAATTGCAGTGCCGATGTCGGCGGCCATCTTCATGCGGCCTGGATTGGCGTCCCAGGTCAGGGCGGCGCGGTTGAAGTCGCGTTTCGGGGTGTCGGCCATGGCGGGCTCCGTGGGCAAAAAAACATTCTATCAGGCGGAGCGCCCGGGCAGCCCGCGACC
The DNA here is from genome assembly GCA_002337055.1 of Betaproteobacteria bacterium UBA1934. Lineage (GTDB taxonomy): Bacteria > Pseudomonadota > Gammaproteobacteria > Burkholderiales > Rhodocyclaceae > UBA1934. Next base: position 983,603 of record DDFG01000005.1, read on the forward strand.
CTTCACCAGAGCGTAGATCGCCGGAATCACCAGCAGGGTCAGTACAGTTGAGGAAATCATCCCGCCGATCATCGGCGCGGCGATGCGGCTCATCACTTCCGAACCGGTGCCGTTGCTCCACATGATCGGCAGCAGGCCGGCCATGATGGCGACGACGGTCATCATCTTGGGGCGCACGCGTTCGACGGCGCCTTCGATCACCGCGGCGTAGAGTTCGGCTACACCCGTGGGGCGGCCTTCGGCATGGCACCGCGCCTGCATTTCAGCCCACGCATGATCGAGGTAGATGAGCATGACGACGCCGGTTTCCGCCGCGACGCCGGCCAGCGCGATGAAGCCGACGGCGACAGCCACACTCAGGTTATAACCGAGCGTCCACATCAGCCAGACGCCGCCGACCAACGCGAAAGGCACCGAGAGCATGACGATCAGGGTTTCGGTGAGGCGCCGGAAATTGAGGTAGAGGAGCAGGAAAATGGTGAGCAGTGTCACCGGTACGACGATTTTCATCTTTTCGATGGCGCGTTCCATGTACTCGAACTGGCCGCTCCAGGTGACGTAGTAGCCGGGCGGGAATTTAACCTTCTCGGCTACGGCCTTCTTGGCGTCGGCCACGTAGCTGCCGATGTCGCGGTCGCGCAGGTCGACGAAGATGTAGGCGGCGAGCTGGGCGTTTTCGGTGCGGATGCCCGGCACGCCTTTTTCGACCTTCACTTTTGCCAGTTGTCCCAGCGGCAGCATCGCGGCAGCGGCGCCCATCGCTGCCGGCAGCGGCACCAGCACGTTCCTGGCAATGGCTTCCGGGTAGCCGCGCAGTTCGCGCGGGTAGCGTACGGTGACGGCAAAGCGCTCGCGGCCTTCGACGCTGGTGGTCACCATCTCGCCGCCCAGCGCCGAGGCGATCACGTCCTGCACGTCGCCGACGGTGAGGCCGTAGCGCCCGAGTGCCTCGCGGTTGGGTTCGATATTGAGGTAATAGCCGCCGGTCAGGCGTTCGGCGTAGGCGCTGCTGGTGCCGGGCACGGCCTTGACAGCCGCCTCGATCTCGCGCGCCAGCCGTTCCATTTCGCCCAGATCCTTGCCGAAGACCTTGATGCCCACCGGCGTGCGGATGCCGGTCGAGAGCATGTCGATGCGCGCCTTGATCGGCATGGTCCAGGCATTGGCGACGCCGGGGAATTGCAGCGCCTTGTCCATTTCGGCAATCAGCTTGTCGACGGTCATGCCGGCACGCCATTCCTTTTCCGGCTTCAAGTTGATCACCGTCTCGAACATCTCGGTGGGTGCCGGGTCGGTGGCGCTGTTGGCGCGCCCGGCCTTGCCCCAGACCGAGGCGACTTCGGGAAAGCTCTTGATGATCTTGTTCTGGGTCTGCAGCAGTTCGCCGGCCTTGGTGATCGAAAGCCCTGGCAGGGTGGTCGGCATGTAGAACAGCGTGCCTTCATTCAGTGTCGGCATGAATTCGCTGCCCAGCCGGGCGGCGGGAGCGAGAGTGAGTGCCAACACCGCGAGGGCGGCGACCAGCGTCGTTTTCTTCCAGTGCAGGACGAGGTCGATCAGCGGCCGGTAGGCGCGGATCAGCCAGCGATTCACCGGGTTTTCGGCTTCCGGCAGGATGCGGCCACGGATGAAGAAGAGCATCAGCACCGGCACCAGCGTCACCGAGAGCAGCGCCGCGCCGGCCATGGCGAAGGTCTTGGTCCAGGCGAGCGGCGCGAACAGACGGCCTTCCTGCGCTTCCAGCGTAAACACCGGCAGGAAGGAGACGGTGATGATCAGCAGCGAAAAGAACAGCGCCGGGCCGACCTCTCTGCAAGCCGCAAGCATGGCCTCGGCGCGTTCGCCGGGGCTGTGTCCGGCCGGCAGGCGTTCGAGATGCTTGTGGGCGTTCTCGATCATGACGATGGCGGCATCGATCATGGCGCCGATGGCGATGGCAATGCCGCCCAGACTCATGAGGTTGGAATTCATGCCGAGCAGGCGCATGGCGCCGAAGGCGATGAGCACGCCGACTGGCAGCATCACGATGGCGACCAGCGCCGAGCGCACGTGCAGCAGGAAGACGACGCAGACCAGCGCCACGATCAGGCTTTCTTCGAGCAGCGTCGTCTTCAGATTGGCAATGGCGCGCAGGATCAGGTCGGAGCGGTCATAGACGGCCTCGGCCGAAACGCCTTCTGGCAGGCTGCTCGATGCTTCGGCAATGCGCGCCTTGACGTTGTCGATCACTTCCAGCGCGTTCTGGCCGTAGCGCGCCATGGCGATGCCGGAAACCACCTCGCCCTCGCCGTTCAGCTCGGCGACGCCGCGCCGTTCGTCCGGCGCCAGCTCGACGCGGGCAATGTCGGCAACACGCACCGGCGTGCCGTTGTCGGCCTTGAGCACCAGTCCTTCAATGTCCGCCCGGCCGCGCAGGTAACCCTTGCCGCGCACCATGTATTCGGTTTCGGCCATTTCGATGACCCGCCCGCCGACGTCGCGGTTGGAGGCGCGGATCACTTCGGCGACGCGCATCAGCGAAATGCCGTAGGCGCGCAACTTCACGGGATCGACGGTGACCTGATAGGTCTGCACGAAACCGCCGATCGAGGCCACTTCGGCAACGCCGCCGGCTTTGGCGACGGGGAAGCGCAGCGTCCAGTCCTGCAGCGTGCGCAGTTCGGCCAGCGTTTTGTTCTTGGCCTGCAGGACGTACTGATAGACCCAGCCGACCCCCGTGGCGTCCGGCCCCAGTTGCGGTGCGACGCCCTTGGGCAGGCGCCCGGCGGCGGCATTCAGGTATTCCAGCACGCGCGAGCGCGCCCAGTAGATGTCGGTGCCGTCCTCGAAAATGACATAGACGAAGGAGACACCGAAGAAGGAAAAACCGCGCACGACCTTGGACTTGGGCACCGAGAGCAGCGCCGTGGTGAGCGGGTAGGTGACCTGATCCTCGACTACCTGCGGCGCCTGCCCGGCGAATTCGGTATAGACGATGACCTGCACGTCGGAGAGGTCGGGCAGGGCGTCGATGGGCGTCTTGAACACGGCGACGAGGCCGCCGAGGGTGATGAACAGCGTCGCCAGCAGCACCAGAAAGCGGTTCTTGCCCGACCAGTCGATCAGCTTGGTGAGCATGGGTCATCGCCCCGCCGGCGTTTCAACGCGGGTGATCACCCACTCACCATGCCCGCGCTCGACGAATTCGAAGTGGATCGCAGCGCCGGCTTTCAGCTGTGCCAGCAGCGCCGGGTTGGCCGGAACGAAATCCATGGTCATCGCTGGCCATTTGAGGCTGGCGACCGGGCCGTGCGTGATGCTGACCGTGCCGGCCTTGGCGTCCACGCTCTCGACCTTGCCTTCTGCGCTGTGCCCGACCTGTGCCGGCGCCGGGTTGAAGCCGCCGAGCGCGGCTTTCAGGTTGCTTTCCGCATCGATGAGGAAATTGGCGGCAACGACGACCTTGTCGCCGGCGACCACGCCTTTGCGGATCTCGATCCAGTCGGTGCTGCGCGTGCCGGTCTCGACCTCGCGCGGCTCGAAGCGGCCTTCGCCGAGGTCGATGAAGACGATGCGACGTACGCCGCTGTCGATCACGGCGCCGGGGGGTACAGCCAGCGCCTGCCCGGCCTTGCCGCCGAGTTCGACCTGCGCGTACAGCCCCGGCTTCAACAGCCCGCCGGGGTTAGGCAGTTCGATGCGCACGGTCTGGGTGCGGGTGTCCGCCTTCAGCGTCGGGTAGAGATAGGCGACCTTGCCGGTGAAGGTTTTGTCCGGCCAGGCATTGACGCGCACGCTGACCGGCGCGCCGGGCCGGATTTGCGCCAGATCCTGCTCGAACACATCGGCCAGCACCCATACCGAGGAGAGGTCGGCAATCTGGTACAGCGCCTCGCCGGGCATGAAACGCATGCCTTGTACGGCTTTCTTTTCGCTGACGATGCCCGAGACCGGGGCGCGCAGGGCGAGGGTGCGTCGCGCTTCGCCGGAGCGGGCGAGCGCCTTGAGTTGCTCGTCGCCGATATCCCAGTTTTTCAGGCGGGCGAGGCCGGCGTCGGCCAGTTGTTGCAGCGAGGCGGCGTCGCCGCCGGCTTCCCTGAGGGTGCGGGCGCCTTGCGCGGCGATGGCGTATTCGTGCTGGGCCGAGACCAGATCGGGGCTATATGCCTCGAACAGCACCTGTCCTTTGGCCACCGGTTGTCCGGTGGCGCTGACAGCGAGGCGTTCGACAAAGCCCTCGAACTTCGGGGCCACAGTGACGATGCGCGTCTCGTCGACTTCGATGCGGCCGGATGCGCGCACCGTCTGTCCGAAATCGCGCAGTGCCGCCGCTTCGCTGCGCACACCAAGTTTCTGGATTTTTTCCGGGCTGAACTTCAACTGGCTGGGGTTGGCCGGTTCGTCCTCGCCTTCATAGACGGCGATGTAGTCCATGCCCATCGAGTCCTTTTTCGGCACTGGCGAAGTGTCGGGCAGGCCCATCGGGTTGCGGTAGTAGAGGAGTTTGCGTTCTTTTTTGGCCGGTTCGCCGGCCGGTGCTGCCGTGCTGGCAGCGGGGGTGTGCTGGCGGCTGCCCGCCCAGTAGCCGGCGCCGGTGGCTAGCAGCGCGGCGATCAGGATGGCAACAAGGGTGCGGGTCATAGATCGTCTCCGAGCAGGCGTTCGATTTCGGCCAGCCTGAGCTGGGCTTCGAACTCCGCCTTCAATTGGGACTGCCGGGCCTGACGGATCTGGCGTTCGGCTTCGAGCAGGGTGGCGAAGTCGGCGCGCCCGTTTTCATAGGCGGCGAGCACGGCGCGCAGGTTGATGTCGGCTTGTGGCAGCAGGCTCTGCTGGTTGAGCTGTTGGGTCTGGCGCGAGGCTTCGAGGCCGGCCAGCTGTTCGGCCAGGTCGGCCAGCAACTGGTTGGCGTTGGCCTGGCGGCGCGATTCGGCGGCACTGACCATGGCTTCGGCCTCGCGCTCCTGTGCCCGGCGGCTGCCTTGCTGCAGCGGGATATTGACCTCGACCATCAGTTCCCATTCGCGCACGGCGTTGCGGTATTGAATGGGCGAGACGCCAAAAGTGAAATCCGGGTAGCGGTTCTTGGCGACTAGCTCGCGGTTCTTTTCCGCTGCCCGCAAGCGGGCGCTGTCGGCAAACAATTGCGGATTGCCGGCACGCAGGCGCTCTTCCAGCGCGGTGAATTCGAGTTTGGCGGGCGCCGGCAGCGGGCGCAGCATTTGCGGCGGAGCGAGTTCGCCATTGGCCGGGCGGTTCAGCCACAGATTTAGGCGGGTCTGCAGGGCGCGGCGTTCGGCTTCCAGCGCCAGCAGTTCGCTTTTCAGGCCGGTCTGTTCGACATGCGCGCGCAGCACGTCGGGCTGGCTGGCGCGGCCGACGGCGTAGCGTTCGACGCCGATTTTTTCCAGGCGAACCAGCAGATCGAGCACTTCGCGGGTGAGGGCTTCGTTGCGCGTCAGGTAATACAGGCGGGCATGCGCCGCCTTGATGCGGGTTGCCAGCTCGCTCCAGGTGGCGCGCGCCTTGCCTTCGCCGCCCTGCGCTTCGAGTTCGGCGATTTCGCGCTTCAAATCGCGCTTGCCGAACCACGGGACATCCTGCATGACGAGGTAGCGTGTGCTGCCGACACGGGATGGGGCCAGTGTGGCGTCCTGCGTGCCCATGCGGGTGAGGTCGCGCAGTTCGGTACGGAATTTCGGGTCGGGCAGGGCGCCGGCCGATTCGCCGCGCTCGCCGGCCGCGCCGGCTTCAAAGCGCATGGCCGCCAGTTCCGGATTGTGTTCGCGGGCGTAGGCGAGCAGGCCGTCGACCGTCGCGCCCAGTGGCACAGTCGGGCCGGCGTGGGCCAGGCCGGCGAGCAGCAACAGGGCGAACAGCGGCGCGCGGCGCATGGCTTTACCTGGCCGCTTCCAGCTTGGTCACGGTGAGCACGCCCTTGCGGCTCTCGACCGCAAAACGCACCTTGTCGCCGGCTTTGACGGCGTCGAGCATTTTCGGCTCGGCGACGGTAAAGCTCATGGTCATCGGCGGCATGCCAATATTTTCGATAGTGCCGTGGGCGATGGTCAGCTTGCCGGCGGGCTTGTCGACCTTTTTGATGGTGCCGTCGGTGAGCGAGGTCGCCGCGGCGGCATGCGAATGGTTGTGCTGGGCGTGGGCGAGGGGGGCGAGCGAAAGCAGCGCAGCGAAGCAAAGGGCGGTCAGTTTCATGGCGGATCGGCAGGATTGGATAGACGACATCAGTGTGCCGGGGCACAGTTCACGCCTCGCTGACCTGGAGATTACATTTTGGTAATGTGAGAAATCGACACCGGGACGGCGCCTGCGGGTAAACTCCTTTTCCTTCGCCGTCCCATATTCACACTCGACCTCTTGCGGCCCCGGGCCGCTTCCAGACCATGCGCAAACTGATTCCCGTGATTTCCCTTGCTTTGTGTGCCGCTGCCAGCGCGGCGCCCGCCAACCCCTTTTTCGTTGAATGGAACACACCATTCGGTGTGCCACCATTCCAGACCATCAAGGAAGAACACTATCTGCCAGCTTTCAAGGAGGGCATGGCCCGCCAGAAGCAGGAGGTTCGCAACATCGTCCGCAAGCGGTCGGCGCCGACGTTCGAGAACACCGTTGCCGAGCTCGATGCCTCGGGTGAACTGCTTGGCAATGTGAACAGCGTGTTTTCCAATCTGGCGAGCGCCGAAACCAACGAGAAGCTACAGGCGATCGAAAAAGAGGTGGCGCCGTTGCTGGCCCGTCATCAAGACGATATCAGCCTCAACCCGATACTCTTCCAGCGCGTCAAGGCGGTTTGGGACAGCCGCGAGAAGGCTGGTCTGAACGTCGAGGAACAGCGCCTGCTCGAATACACCTATCAAGGCTTCGTGCGCGGCGGTGCCCTGCTGAATGCCGGGCAGCAAAAGCGCTTGCGCGCGATCAACGAGGAGTTGTCGGTGCTAGGCGTGCAATTCGGCGAGAATGTGCTGAAGGAAACCAATGCCTGGCAACTGGTGATCGACAAGCCCGAAGACCTCGCCGGTCTGCCGGCGGGCGTGGTGACGGCGGCCGCCGAGGCGGCGCGGCAGGCGGGCAAGGACGGCAAGTGGGTGATCACGCTGCACGCACCGTCGATCTGGCCCTTCCTGCAATACTCGCAGAAACGCGACCTGCGCCGGCAGGTGCTGGAGGCGTATCTGAGCCGCGGCGATCATGGCGATGCCCGCGACAACAAGGCGATCATTGCCCGCATGGCGGCGCTTCGAGTCGAAAAGGCGCGCCTGCTGGGCTACCCGACCTGGGCGGATTATGTGCTGGAGCAGACCATGGCCCGCAATGCGAAAAGCGTTTACGGCCTGCTCGACCGTGTCTGGGGGCCGGCTTTGACGATGGCCAAGCGCGAGGCGGCCGATTTGCAAACGGTCATTGATGCCGAGGGCGGCGGCTTCAAGCTGGAATCCTGGGATTGGCGCTATTACGCCGAGAAGCTGAAGCAGTCGCGGTTCCAGCTTGACGAAGAAGCGCTGCGCCCCTATTTCCCGCTCGAGCAGGTGCGCGAAGGCGCCTTCCGCGTGGCCGGCAAGCTCTACGGCCTGAGTTTTGTCGAACGGAAAGATATCCCCGTCTATCATCCTGACGTCAAAACGTTCGAGGTGCGCGAGAAAGATGGCCGTCATCTCGGCATCTTCATGGTTGATTACCATCCGCGTCCGGGCAAGCGCAGCGGCGCCTGGTGCAGCGGTTACCGGTATACCTGGATCAAGCACGGCAAACGGGTTGATCCCATCATTTCCAACGTCGGCAATTTTTCGCGGGCAGCCGGTGGCAAGCCGGCTCTGCTGAACATCGAGGAAGTCGAAACCCTGTTCCACGAATTCGGCCACGCGCTGCATGCGCTGATAGGCGCCGGGCGTTTCCGTAACGGCTCCATGCCGCCCGATTTCGTCGAACTGCCCTCGCAGGTGATGGAAAACTGGGCGCTGGAACCGGAGGTCCTGAAAACTTATGCCCGCCACTGGCAGACCGGCGAAGTGATGCCGGATGCGCTGATTGCCAAGATCCGCGCGACGCGGCATTTCAACCAAGGCTTCGAGACGGTGGAGTACATGGCGGCCTCACGTCTCGACATGGACTGGCACACCTTGACCGACACCAAGCCGGTCGACACGACTGCCTTCGAAAAAGCCTCAGTGGCGCGCATGGGGCTGATTCGGGAGATTCCGCTGCGCTATCGCAGTACCTATTTCACTCACATTGTCGGTGGCTACGATGCCGGTTATTACGGCTACCTGTGGAGCGGTGTGCTCGATGCGGACGCCTTCGCCGCCTTCCAGGAAAAGGGCGACCTCTACGATGCCGCGACGGCCGCCTCATTCCGCAAGAACATTCTCGAACCGGGCGTGGGACGCGAGCCGGGCGAAATGTTCCGTACCTTCCGCGGCCGCGATCCGCAGGTCGAGCCCTTGCTGAAGAAACGCGGCCTGCTCTGAGGAAGGCCGCTGTCATGACCGTGTTGACCACCATCCGGTTGCGCCTCGAGCCCTTTGCCGAGGCGCATTTCGACGGTCTACAGACGATGAACCGCGACCCCGCCGTGATGCGCTACATCACCGGCCGCCCGGAGACGCCGGAAGAAACGCGGGCGGCCATCGAGCGGGTGCAGAAGCGTTGGGCGGAGTGGGGGTATTCCTGGTGGGCGCTGATCGAGCAAGCCAGTGGCGAGTTGGTCGGCGCAGCCTGTCTTCAGCATCTGGCCGGCGATCGCGCCAATCCGCATGAAATCGGCTGGCGCCTGCGACCCGAATATTGGCGGCAGGGTTATGCCTCCGAGGCGGCGCGCGAAATCGCGGCGTTCGCCTTCGGGACGGTCGGCGTGCCGCTGCTCCGCGCCATCTGCGACCAGGCCAACACCGCCTCGGCGCGGGTCATGCAACGGCTTGGTATGCGCTACTGCGGTGTTGAACGCTGGTACGATTGCGACACAGCCGCGTACGAAATGACCCGCGAAGAATGGCATGAAACTCCTGATCGTCGAGGATGAGGGCAAGACCGGCGACTACCTGAAACAGGGACTGGTCGAGGCCGGCTTTGTCGTCGATCTGGCGCGCGACGGCATCGACGGCCTGCATCTGGCGCTCTCTGAGCCGTACGACCTGATCGTGCTCGATGTCATGCTGCCCGGCATGGACGGCTGGCAGATCCTGCAAACCCTGCGGCGCGGCGGCCGCGATCTGCCGGTACTGTTCCTCACCGCGCGGGATGGCGTCGATGACCGCGTGCGTGGCCTCGAACTCGGAGCCGACGATTATCTGGTCAAACCCTTCGCCTTTGCCGAACTGCTGGCGCGGGTGCGGACGCTGCTGCGGCGCGGCGGCAAGGTGCGGGAGGACGGCGTGCTGATCGTCGCCGATCTTGAAGTCGATCTGCTCCGGCGGCGAGTCACTCGGACGGGCATCCGCATCGAACTGACTGCCAAGGAGTTTGCCCTGCTCGAACTGCTGTTGCGCCGCCAGGGCGAGGTGCTGCCGCGCGCGCTGATCGCCTCGCAAGTCTGGGACATGAATTTCGATAGCGACACCAATGTCATCGAAGTGGCCATCCGCCGCCTGCGTGCCAAGGTCGATGAAGGGTTTGGCACGCGCCTGATCCATACCGTGCGCGGCATGGGCTACGTGCTCGAGGTGCGATGAAACGCCCGTCGCTGACGCTCCGTCTTGCCGCCTTGTTTGCGGCCGTGTCGGCGGCGGTGCTGTTGGCAGTCGGCGGCGTGATCTGGCGGCAGATCGACGAGCATTTCGAGCAACTCGATCTGATGGAATTGCACGCCCGCATGGCGGCGGTACGCAAGGCCTTCGACGAATCCGGCGGCAATCAGGCGGACGTGGCCGCCCATCTTGGACACAGCTTGCCAGGACACGCCAGTGTCGAGGTTCGTGTTGAAGACCCGGTCAGTGGCGCCCTCATTTATGCAAGCCCTGGCGCGGCGTTTCCCGATCGATTGCGGGCGGAGCCCGAAGGGCATTCTATTGTCTGGGAAGCTGCCGGTGAGCGTTATCGCGGCATCGCTGCCATGACAAGCGGCACGAAAGGTTCGCCAGCGCGCGCACTGGTGTCGCTGAATCTGGCTCATCACGCCGATTTTTTGGTGACTTTTCGACATACGCTCATTGGCGCGCTGATGCTCGGGATTGTCTTCTCCAGCCTGCTTGGCTGGTGGGTGGCGAATCGCGGGTTGCGGCCGGTGGCAGAAATGGCGGCGCTCGCCCGCCGCATTTCGGCCGAGAGCCTGCACGACCGGCTGGAATTGGCGACGCTACCGGCCGAACTGGCCGAACTCGGGGCAGCTTTCAACGCAATGCTGGCGCGCCTGGAAGATTCCTTCCGCCGGTTGTCCGACTTTTCGTCCGATATTGCGCACGAATTGCGTACGCCGATCAGCAATCTGCTGGTGCAGACCCAGGTGGCCGTCTCGCAGGTACGCAGCGCCGATGAATACCGCGAGACGCTGTATTCCAGCCTGGAGGAATATGAGCGTCTGGCGCGCATGGTGGCCGACATGCTGTTCATCGCACAAGCCGAGAATGGCTTGGTGGTGCCGCAGCGGAAGGTTGTCTGTCTGGAGGACGAGGTCGACCAGTTGATCGAGTTCTACTCGCCGTTGGCAGAAGAGGCCGGTGTCAGCCTGCGTCGCGTGGGCGAGGCAAACTGCCTGGGCGAAGCCTCGCTGTTGCGGCGAGCCGTTGCCAATCTGTTGGTCAATGCCATTCGCCACACGGTGGCCGGTGGCGAGATTCAGGTGCGGTTGATGTGTTTGGATGCAGAAAGCGAGTTGGCGGTGGAAAATCCGGGTGAGGCGATTCATCCACAACATCTGCCGCGCTTGTTCGACCGCTTTTATCGTGCCGACGCATCACGCCACCGCGATTCCGAAAGTACCGGACTGGGTTTGGCCATCGTCAAGTCAATTGTCGAGGCACATGGCGGGCAGGTTTGGGTGAATACCCCGCCTGGATTCAACGTGTTCGGGTTCCGACTGCCAGCGGCTTGAATCGCGCTGGAAAATTCAGTTGGACGCCAGTTTGCGAGTGATGAAGTTGAGCAGGCTGCCGAAAGAGGCAAAGGTTTGACCGTCAATCTCATCGTCGTCGATGACAAAGCCGAAGCGCTCTTCGAGCAGGGTGAGTACCGCCAGAACCGCCATCGAATCGAGTTCCGGCACCGCGCCCAGCAGCGGAGTGGCCTGCGTGAAGTCGCGGCTGCGTCCGTGCAGGCCGAGTGCCTCGTCGAGAATGCTGCGAGTTTCCGTTTCGATATTCACCAGATGTCCTTTTGTGCCAACTGGCGCGATTATACCGGCTCAGGCGTTGATTCCGCGGCCGGACGCACAAGCGAATGCGGGAAAACCCTGACTGCTGTGTTTTCCGCAAATGGGTAAAATCTATCACCTAAGGCATAGTCTTCGCGCACGTGCGAGGCAGGAATCGAGATCAATTCGGGACGGCGGAAGGAATGGGCGCAGAGTTTGAGGGGGCGCGGGACGATCAGTTTTTCGAGCGCCGGCAGCGGCCGTTGCATCGCCTGATATTCTGGGCACGAAGTCTGATCGTGCGGGAGGTGCCGCCAGAGATGGCGGCTTGCGAATACGGGTGCAAGGTGGGCACCTGCCGCAACGCGGACTGGCTGGATTGTGTCAATCGCCTCCGCCAGTTGGATCGCTAAGGGCCGAAATGCCCCAACTAGTTAGTCTGCGGACTGTGTCTTGCGTCTCAGCATGGCTTTCTTAATGCGTTGGACATGGCCACGGCCGAGGCCTTTCACCTCGCAACCCAGTTCAAAGTAACGCTCGATATCGGCATCGGCGAGCAGGCCGAAACAGTCGATTACCGCGATGGGACGGCCGGCCCAGGCGACCACCTGATCGGGTTTGAGAGAACGATAGGCCGCGTGCGGTACCGCAAGAATGAGAGCGTCCACGCCCGCCAGGGCACTCGGGAGATCGGGTTCCATGGTCAGGTGACCGAGCTCCTGCTGGTTGCGGAAGAAGCGTTTCCACGAAAGGCCGGAGGCCGGGTAATTGTCTTGCTCGGCAAATTCCCACCACACGTCAACGTAGGGGTCGTGCGCCCGCATTTCGGCGCCCATTTCGGTCAGTTTGCGCACCACCAGTTCGGAGCCGCTGTAGCGCGTGTCGCCGACGTCCTGGCGATAGGAGGCACCGGCAATCAGCACGCGCGAGGCGGCGATGTAGCGATCCATGTTGCGCAGCGCGTCGCGGGTCATTTCGGCGACGTGCAGGGCGCGCGTGTCGTTGATGTCGATGGCGGTGGGTGTGATGCGGAATACCTTGTCGCCGTCCTCGAAGCCGAGAATGTGCTTGTAGGCCCAATAGCCGAGGCCGCCATCCTTGGGCAGGCAGTAGCCGCCAATGCCGGGACCGGGGAAAATCATGTTGGAATGGGTCGGGCGCACCTTGATGGCGTCGACCACTTTGACCAGATCGACGCCGTTTCGCTCGGAAAACAGCGACCATTCGTTCAGGAAGGCCAGAATGGTGGCACGGTAGCTGTTTTCGACGATCTTGGCAGTTTCCGATTCGATGGGGCGATCCATGACGGTTAGCGGATACTGTTCGGTATTAATGATCTCCGTCAGAAATTTTTTTACTCTGACCAGTGCCTCGCCATCACAGCCCGCGCATACCCGCCAGTATTCGCGTATCGAGGCGACGTAGTCGCGCCCCGGCATGACGCGCTCGTAGGAGTGCGCAAGCAGCGGCACGGCGGCGATACCTCGCGCCGCGAATGCTTTCTTGAGAATGGGCCATGCGACGAACTCGGTAGTGCCGGGCGCCACCGTGGTTTCGATCAGCGTCAGACATTGCGGCCGGATGTGCTGGCCGACGGTTTTTAGGGTGGTCTCCAGCGCGCTCATGTCGCAGGCGCCCGACTTCATGTTGCCGAGTTCCTGCTTGAGGAAATCACATTGCACGTCAATTACGACGCAATCAGCCAGATCGAGCACTTGCGGGCTGTAGCTGGCCGTCAGCGTCTCCTTGTCGCGCACGCAGCGAGCGATCAGTTCATCAACCAGCGGATCTTCGGCCTTGATCGGCGAAATGCCGCGATTGAGCAGGGGGATTTTCCAGTACGAGCGTGTCGACGGTCGCTGGCAGCCGATGACGAACTTGGAGGGCCGTCCCTCGTCATCGGCTGAATCCGCGATAATCGCCGCCATGACGGCGCCGACAAACCCCAAGCCCATGACCACCACAATTTCCTGTCCGCATGCGCGTGCAGCTTCCGCCCGTTCCCGCACGCGCGCGTATTCGGCGGCATATTCGCTGGGCAAGGGGAGCGGGAAGATTTCGCCATCCGGACCGGCGGATTGGGCGGCATCAAAAGGGGAGGTCGGGATCGGATGCATGGTGGTGTCGGCTGGAAGGGCGGGCGTTGGAGAGCGGGCAAGCTGGTTGTCATTGTACATAAGCGGACTGTCACGATGTGCCTTGGTGATGAACGAACATCGGTTGCGCCGTGAGATTGTGCAATAATCGGCGAGCTTTTCGCGCACCCTTATCGGCCCAAATGTCATCTTCCCCTACGCCAAAAAAGCACCTTATCCGCGGTGCCGTGTGGACAGTCGCCTCGCGCTGGATCATCAAAGGATTGGGGTTTGTCAATACCATTATCATGGCGCGCTTGCTGGTGCCGGAGGATTATGGTGTCGTCGCCATCGGGACCCTGTTCGTCGGCTTGATCCAAACTTTTTTGGATTTTGGTGCGACCACAGCGCTGTTGCGCAAACACGAAGTCAGCCGTGCCGAGATAGATTCGGCCTGGACGCTGCGCACGATTCAGGGGCTGATTGCCGGTGCGTTGGTGATCGTCGCAACACCGCTACTTGCTGCCTATTTCCACGATCCACGCCTGCATTTCGTCTTGCTAGTGCTGGGGATAGGGGTAATTCTCGCTAGTATCAGCAGCATCGGGCAGACGCTGGCGTTGAAAGAGTATAACTATGCGCTCGACTTCAAGATCGTTTCGATCGGCAAACTGGCCAGTGTGATCGTCACGATCTGTAGCGGGTACTTTCTGCGCGATTACCGTGCGCTGGCGCTAGGGATTCTGGCAGGCTACACCGTACCGCTGCTGCTGAGTTATGCGCTCCATCCCTATCGTCCTCGCTGGAATACTTCTGAAATATCGGCGATCTGGCAGATCACCAAATGGTTGATGCTCTCCAATATCGGCACTTTCGTACTACGCAAAGGGGACGAACTGGCGGCGAGCAATTTAGGCAGTGCGCATGACTATGGCCTTTACAACGTCGGCGCCGATCTCGGACAACTGCCGGTTGGCGAAGTCGGGCCGGCATTGATGCGGGCGTTGATGCCGGTGTTGTCGTCTATCCAGGAAGATGTCGAGCGCACTTGTCAGGCGGTGACTAAGTCGATGGCGGCGCTGAATGCCATCATCTGGCCCATTGGTCTTGGTACCCTGGCGCTGGCGCCGGAGTTGACTACTGCCGTACTTGGGGAGAAATGGCTAGCCGCCGCGGACTACGTTGCTGCCTTTGCTGTCGTGGGTGTCCTACAGAATTCAGTGGGACCGTTACGCACGATTCTGATCGTGCGCGGGCATACCCGACCTCAGAGCCATGCGGTCTGGATCGAGTTTGCAGTATTTGTGTTGGCAGCCATTGCATTGGAACCAATCTACGACTTGATCGGTCTAGCCTACGCCCGCGTAATCAGTTGCGTCGGCAGCATGATTGTCACCTTTGCCGCAAGCCGACACTTTTGCCACCAACCCGTTCGAGAAACACTTGCGGTGATGTTGCGCCCCGCCTTGGGCGCGGTAATCATGGCGATGCTGGTGGATGCCGCAATCAATTGGGCGCCGTTGCTATCCGTGAAGATCCTTGCTGGCGTTGCACTGGGTGTTGTGATATACCCAATTTGGTGTTTGCTAACGTGGCGTCTGGTTGGTAAGCCGGAAGGCCTCGAGTCAACCGTGATTGATCTGTTTCGTGCAATTTCGTTTAAAAGGAAGGGGGGGTGAAGGCATGGTCGCCAGTGCGCTCATTCAATCCGACGCACCACGACTGATCGTCTATGGCGTCCTTGCACAACCCCAACCGTTCAACCCTCGGGAGAACAGATTAAAACGGCGGTTTAAACGCCAGTTGCACGAATTCAAGGATCGGCTGGGCCTAACGTTCGGAAGCACACGTACGCTCGACTATCGCAATTACGAAAATCTTGCCTCCACCAACGTGGGAGATGTCGCGATAGCGACGCAAACAGAAAAACTGTTCGCCGATGCTTTTCCGGAGCATTCGGTGGTTCGTATCAACTGGGGCGACACGGCAGCGCTGGAATCGTGTCTGAATGATCGCCCAACGCGGGCTGATTTTCTTGTGGTTGCCGGTAGCGGTTATGTGGCATTTGACCGCCAGAATCGCCTGGCGGAGCGGGTTGAGCGCGATTTTGAATTGTTGCGGAGATCACCGATCCGGAAAGCCATGCTGGGCGTGGGTATTAATACGCCTGGCCGCAGTGGTGCCCAGGGGCGTTTGTTCGAAATCGACGAAAGCTGCCGTCACCGTCTCCAGGAACTGCTGGGGACTTTCGATGCGCTTTCCGTGCGTGACCGCTTTTCCCAAGATGTTTTTGGTGGTTTTACCGGTCGGCCGGTTAACCTTATTGGTGATCAAGCGCTATTTTGCCATTCTCTTCCGCAGACTGGTGCGGCTTCGGTACATGCACCAACCGGGCTGATCGGGATTAATTTTTCGTTTCACGGCGCGACTTCGACGCAAATCATGAGGCGAAATTTCTTTGCCTACGTGACGACGCTGAACGAGATTCGTCGGCGTACCGGTTGTCGTTTCCGCTACTTTGTCCATTACAACACCGAGCTGTTTATTGCGCGCGCCCTGTTGGCCCAGGGGCTGCCGATTGAAATTTCGCGTGGCACGCCGGAACAAATGTGTGCCGCTTATGCGGAAGTCGATGCGCACATTGGTGGCATGTTGCACAGTTGTATCCTTGCGCATAGCGCGGGTACACCTGCCTTGGCGTTGGCATATGACATCAAGCACCTGGGGTTCTTCGAATTGTTCGGGCTGGAACGCTATTGTTTGTCTGCAATCGATTTCGACTCCGATCTGCTGATCGACCGATTGCTCGAAATGCTTGGGCGCCAAGCCGAAATACGCGGGACGATTATCAGCCGCAGGCAGGCGCTGGAGCGGGATGCACGGGCTTTTGTCGAGTTTTGCCGCTCGATACCGGACGTCTGAGTCGCAGTAAGTGGTGGCGCTACCCCACTCTCCCGACACAACCGTCCGGCAGCGATTGAGTGCCAATCAGCGTGCCAACGCACGTTACAGCTGGTGGATGGGACGCCGCTCGAAGCTTTGGCGCGGCCTGATCGATCAATCTGGTTGGCGCCTTTCCCGCTGGCTTTATCGACATGCGGGATGCCCGGTTGGGGCCAAGAACTGGCCTTTCGGTTTGAGTTTATTGCCACTGAATGCGGACGAAACCCCGCAGTCGTTGCCTTGGCTAACCCCTCTGCGGCGCAGTTTGCTGCCCCTCATGCAACCTGATGGGACGCCGTTGTTTGCGGATATCCATGTCGATCAAGGCATGCTGGCCTATTCCGCTCTGCGCGCATATGAGCAGACGAGTGATGCCCGCTATTTCGCGTTTGCCAGGTGTATTGCGGCCGCGCTCGCCGCTTTACCGGGGGTCAATGAAGGCTGTCTTCCCTATCAACCACGTGCCCGAAACGTGTTGATTGATGGATTGGCCTTTGCATGTCCGCTATTTGCGCGAATGGCCCGTTTGGGTGGTGGTGACCACTATTCGGCGCTCGCGTTGCGACAATTGCAGGTATTTGAGCAGAATGCAGGCGTGACGGAAAATGGATCGGCTTGGCCCTGGCATGGATTCAATGCCACGAGCGGGGAACACCTCGGGTTGTCGGGTTGGGGCCGAGGTATCGCCTGGTTGCTGCTGGCGTTGACCGATACGCAGGCGGAACTGCCAGCTGGCGCCTCGCAAGCTTGGGTCGAAGAGCGCCGCACACGATTGCTAGATGGGTTGATATCATCCCAAACGAGCTTGGGTCATTGGCCCTGGCGGCTGGATGCTCCCGGCGCGCACCCCGACAGTTCCGTGACGGCATTGGTTGTTTATGCCCTTGTCCGCGCACAGACTTGGAGTGAATTGCCGCCAAATTATGCGGATATGCTACGGCGGGCGCAGGCAGCGCTGAAAAGCGCCACACTGCCGAATGGCGAGGTCGATGGCGCCTCCGGCGAAGCCGCCGGATTTGGAAAATACAGTGAATCCTTTGGCCCCTACCTATGGTCGCTTGCGCCTGCCGCCGCCGCAGACCTGATATGCGTTTCGCGGGAGTGCGCCCATGATTGACCTGACTTCTCCGGCTGTATCGGTGATCATTCCTGTCCGTAATGGCAAGGAATTCATCGATGAAGCCCTCGATAGCGTGCTTACGCAAAGCTTCAGCGATCTCGAAATCGTGATCATCGACGATGGCTCGACCGATTTTGATTACACGTTACTGAGCGAGCGCGATGCACGTATCCGGGTTTTTCGGCGCGAAGGGAACGGGGTGTCAGCTGCACGCAATTTTGGCATGCGGCAAGCAAGAGGCTGCTACTTCGCCTTTCTTGATGCAGACGATGTCTGGTATCCCGGCAAGTTGGAGGCCCAAATCCGCTATTTTGACCGGCATCCGGAGGTTGGCTGTGTGTTCGGCGGGTTCGTGAAGTGGAATCGTGATCCGATCAGTGGCGAATTTCCACCTGCCGGCGACTTTTACCAGGATTGCGCGGCTGTCGAAGCTTGCGACCCTCAGCGTTCGGGCTGGATCTACACTCGCCTGCTGATGGGGCTGCTTGTCGGGATGAATACTGCAGTGATCCGTCGAGAGGTGTATCAATGCCTCGGCGGTTTCGACGAATCCATGCGGATCGGTGAGGACTACCTTTTTTGGCTCAAAATTGCCAAAGTGTACGAAATGCATGCTTTGGCCGCGATCGTAGCCCTCTATCGCATCCATTCGGCGAGTGCGATGAATCGACTCTCTTCCGAGAACCATCAGGCGAGACTGTTGCATATCGCCCAGGCGCGTTGGGGTCTGGAGGATGCCGATGGCGGTCGAGTGGATGACACGGAATTTCGCCTTCATCTGGCGGAAACCGAATTCACGCATGGTTATAACCACTTCTGGCATGGCGACGGGCGTACCGCTGCACGTGCCTTCCGGCGATCCGTTTATGGCGGGTTCATGATCCGGCGCAGTGTGGTTTATCTGTTGTTGCTGCCTTTCAGGCGCTGGCTCAACCGACGGTCGCTCAACGCGACAGCCGCCAGTACAGGCTGACTGCCAAATGCGCCAGGCTGCCTCGCCATCCCGGGGCGGTCCACAATCCCCGGTAGTAGAGGTGTTCTTCGTTGGCAAAATCGCGCTTGGCGGAGGTATCGCCCTCGCCGCGATCTGCCACCGAAATACCCGTTTCGACTGCTGCCGAAAAAATGTGGCGCATCAGGATGCGGCCCGGTGAATAGGCGGCGTATGCCGGGTCATAGACGGGAAACCAGATGTGCAGCATGTCGTGGCATCGCAATCCGAAATGGGCTGCCACCAATCGACCCTCACAACGCAAAACCGAGAGCACGCCGCAGCAGAGGGCGTCCTGTCGGGCAAGCAGGTGTTCGAGCACACGACAATGTGCTGAGTCGAAAAGCGGTGCATCGTGTTTCTCGGTGCGGGAGTACTGCTGGCGCTTCAATTCGATCAATTGCGCCAGATCGGCCTCAGGTGTGGCGGATTGCCATTCAAATGTCAGAGCACCGTGTTCGGAAACCAATCGTTTCTGACGACGCTCGGTGTCATAGACGAGTTTTTTGTCGCGCTGACGCAGGGATGTCCAGAAGTCCTCAGGTGGTGCTGGTAGCCGGGTACGCAGACCGGCACGCGGCGCCTCGCCACGGAGACCAAAACGCGTCTGCGATGCATCCAGATGAGTGAACCACACGGCGGAAACGACCGAATTCGCCCGCAAGGCAGCCGTGATGTCAATCTCCATTTCGGTACACGCCACCGTCCCGAAGTAGTCGGCGAGCGCTCCCCCGACAGGCTCGAACACGCCGATACGTCCCAGCCAGCCCGTGTGGCGTTGCAATGGGAGAAAAGCGGCGGCTTGGCCGTCCAGCCAAACCTTGATGACGCGAACGTCGCGGCCGGTTGCCGCAAGCGCATCGCAAAAAGTGGGGCTCAAGAAGGCACGGCGCAGATCGACATCTGCAGTCTGCCACGCGATCCAGCACTGGCGGTCGGCATCGTCAAGATCGGCCCAGGGTAGGCAGGTGTAGATTGCAGAGGGCATGTCAGAACTGCGGGCGCCAGAAGAGAAAATTCGCTAAGCGAGCCGGTGAAATGCGCCCGGATTCCATCGTCCACTCGTTCTCAGGGATATGAATACGGCCTAGCAAACGCGGTGGTTGCGATGGCTGAAAGGGAAGGCGATTCAGATGCGGTTCGCTAGTAAAGCACAGCCCAAATCCCGCTGCTGCTGCGACAGGCAACACCTCGGGACGAACGACGCCGTGCGGAAACGACATGCAGTCGGTCTCCGCGCCATGCCCTTTCAAATACGCGGCGCAGGCACTCAATTCGGCGGTGGCCATGCTGGCATCGATCAGCGGTGCATGCGAGTGGCCGTGGCCGGCGATCATAATCCAAGGGGCTAAGCCAGCCAGTTCGGAGGAACTTAGCATCTGGCGTTCAAGTAACTCATTGGCGGCGTGGTCAGACACGAGCGCCTGGCGACGCTCAACGGGCGTTTGGGCGAGAGCCGCTGTAAGTTGCGACAAAGAGGTTCCAGGGGGAAGATCCAGTGCTTTGGCGATGCGTTCGGGCTGCGATGCTTGGGTAAGACGTTCGACCAGGGCGTCTTGCCACCAGCGATTTGCAGAGAGTTCCGTAACTTCGGTGGTCAGGAACAGGACGCCGGGAATGCGGCGCCGGGCGAGTTCCGGCAAGGCGTGCGCCAGGGTGTCTCGCCAGCCATCATCGAAAGTGACCAGACCGGCGCAATCGGGGAGCGGCGGTCCGCCTGACAGCGCATTACGAACATCGGCGAGCGATATCAGCTGATAGTGGCGCGAGAGAAAATCCAGGCAGACGCCAAAGCCGTCAACTGAGAACGTAAATTCCTTCTCCGCTCGCGCGAATGCCACTGAATCTCGCGGCAACACGCGGTGGAACATGAATACGGTCAACGTCCGGCGATTGCGAATGCGATGTAGTGCTCCGAATAGTCCGCTCACATAGCCTAACTGGCGTGCTACGCGCTTAACCAGACGCATCATGCCGGTTCCTCGATATACTCGGGCAGGACGGCAAGGTTTCGAATGACTTGCAAGGAAGAATAGAGTGCACCGGGACCCCACGGCGTAAAACGGGGAATCTGGAAAACCGAGGTTTCCTGGCGCGCGGCGCCCCATTGCGTGGTGACCGCCTGCGCATAGCCGGCAGCCTTGATCATGCGGATGTGAGGAAAGGCGAAGTCAACATGAGGCCGGCCGTTGGGATAAGCGAATGAGCGCACAGGTGTCTTTCCGAGGCCTTCGAGAATCTCTTTGCAGCGAGCGATTTCGTCGATGGCCGTCGCGGTTTCGCACAGTGACAGGATGGGGTGTTCGTGCGTATGGGCGCCGATTTCAAAACCCATGGCGGCAAGTTGGCGGACATCTTCTGCCGCCATACGCGGCACGCTGTCGAGAGCGGTGCCGGCCAAGCCTTCGATATACTCGAGATAGTGCTCGCGCAGAACCGGTGGCGCGTACTTGAAATGGTGCTCCAGGCGCTTCAGAGCTTGGCGTTTTTCGGCCAACGTAGCCACGGGGATAGAGGGCAGTCGTACTGGTGCGAGAGATAGCGCGTCGCCTGGAAAATGGCGAATCGCATTGGCGATGCGTTCGTGCCACATCGGACGCCCCTCAAACTGGCAGGTGGTCAGGAAAAAAGTTGCCGGCAAGTTGCGCGCCGCAAGCAAACGAGCGACCCCGTTCAGCCAATCGGCATAACCATCGTCAAAAGTGATGCAGGCCGCGCCGTGCGGTAGGCGGCCATGGGCAAGGCGGCTGGTGGCGGTTTCGAAGGGCAGAACTTCGAAATGCTCTTCTATGAAATCGAGCAAACGGTTGAAGTGTTCGATATCAACGTCCTCGGGTGTCAAGGTGTCGGCGACCTGAGGTACCTTGTGGAAGAGGAATACAGAAAGCTTGTTGCGCGCGAGATGGCGCAGCAGAGCTCCGAAAAATGGCATGCCTTTCATCGGATGCCTCGCTCGGGCTGGGGGCTACGAATAGTCCTGGCGACGGTTTGCCGGAGAATTTCCATCATCATGACCAGCATGTAAGGAATTTCGAGATATCCCAGACTGACGGCTGCGCCGCCGATGCAATACGCAACCAGCGAGAGCATCAGCGCATTGGCGAGGTCTGTGGCCCAAATCAGCGAAGGCGGTCCCGTTTTGACCATCTGACCGATCTGGATACGCGCAACAAAGGCACAGCCCAGTATGCTGAGAAAGAGCGCCAAGCCGACGAAACCCATGTCGCCCATGATCTCGAAATAGATGCTATGCGCTGCCTTGGCGCGCAGATCTGGCTCGGGTGTCGCGACGAATCCGAGCAGACCCTGCGAATACTTGAAGGTTTCCCAGACACGCTGTACCTGCAAGGCGTGGAAGCCGCCGCCTAGGATCGGGTTTTCAAGGGCGATCGCAGTGCTGATCTTCCATGCTGCAACACGGCCCATGAAAGAACTGTCCCGTTCGGCGTCTCCGATACTGTTGATGCGGTCGAACCAGCTTTCCGGTCCGAAATTCACGACCAGGGTGGCAGCGGTGATGAGAAGTGCTACGGCGACCAGCTTGCGCCTTGCCGTGATCAGGAACCACATGGCAACGGCTGCCAAGGCCACCATGCCGCCCCGCGATTGCGTGCCGAAAATGGTTGTGACGGTAAGACCCAGCCCCACCAGGGCACTCCAGCGAACCCAGCGACGGGCAGATTGCTGATACAGGTAGTAAAGCAGCGGAACGACCATCACCATTGCAACGCCGAAATGATTGTTGTCGCTCATCATTGTCGTTGGCAAGCCTTGTACGCGATGCACACCACCGGAACTGATCACTTTCAAACCCTCAACCACGCCGTGGAAACCTAGACCCAACGCCAGCATCAGTGCCAGTGCATGCAAATGGGTACGATTCGAGACGAATAGCGCCATGGACAGGCAGAAAAGTGTTGTCTTGAAAAACTGCACGCCGAGCCGTTCGTTGAAGGGATTGTCCGGATAGCCCAGCAAGGCGCTCAAGATGGTGTGGAGCGTGAAAACGCCAATCAGAATCATCGGCAGAGTCAGTTTGATGTCTGGCTTTTTTTCACGCGCGAAGAGCAAGCCGCCGAGCGCAATCAGCGCTGCGGTCAGATTGAAGCGAAAGTCGTGCATGAAACCGTAGAGATAGTAGTTTGGCGCGAGTATCGCGGTCCAACCCCATAACAGATAGGCTGCCGGGCGGTTACGGATGGCGAAGGGCAGCATGCAGAGCAGCCCGGCCAGAAACATCCAGTCACGCATGGCGATCTGTTTCCCCCTGAGCTGGTGGCTCTTCCTCGCGGTAGGCAAACAGGCCGAGGCTTTTGGGGGCGCCAGTACGAGTGAAACGGGTCACTGCCGCCATCAGCAGAATCATGAAAATGACATCAAGGGTCAGCAGAAAGGCTTCCACGGTCAGAAAGAGCAGGCGGGCAGGTTGAAGTGGGCGCGCAACTGGTTGGAAAGTTCGTTGTAAACGCGCTTGGGCTTGAGTTTGACAAAATGGGCAATCGATGGAGAATGCGCCACCGAGCGGCGCGGCAGAAAACGCCCGAGAAGCCGGAAATCAGAATGTTTGATAATACGGCTGCGATGGGCAATTGCATCAAAGTCTTCACCGGATGAGCGCACCGTGGTAATCATGATTGATCCCTCTTGCGGCGTATAGCGCACCGGTTCGATACCGAGTACGCCCATCGCGGCACCAATGAAAGGTTCGTCGGCAAGTTGCAATTTGTTGCGGTGAAAGGTGCCAAGCAGCGATTTGTGTCGCTCGACAAGTTCCAGCGCCGTGTCGAAGAAACGCCGGCTCTCCGAACCGTTGGTGTAATAAAACACGCCGGAGTTCATATGCACCATGTAGGGAATTTTTAGCGTCCGAATGACATCTGCCATGTCAAAAGAATACCACGGACCCGAAGTCTCCTTGCTGCCCGCAATTGAGAAGCCATCGCGGCGGAAGCGCGCCCAATGACGATCCATGTCGTTTTTGACCAGAATGCAGTCGGAATCAATGTACAGAGTCTCATCAAAAGGGCTGAGATCGCCCAGCCGTAATTTATTCAGGCACCCATGAAAGCCGGGAAGCGGGTCGAGCAGGCGAATCTCGTCGAAGTAGGGGCGGTAAGCGTCATCGATTGCCATATCGCGGTCGGTGACCAGACAGATCGGTCGTGCGGCGTCGTTCAGCTTGAGCGAGAGCGCGAGATTCAACGCCATTTCGAGGAAGATTCTCGAACCGGTTGCCAGAGTGATGTATCCCTGCATCATTCATCCTTCACAAAGTCGGGAACGGAATGGCTTGCATATCGATTGTTCATCAGTAATGTGCATCTAAAACTTCCCGAAAGAGTCGCAACTGGGCCCGGGTGGTTTCCTCCCAGCCGAAACGTTCAGCGTAGGCGCGAACCGCAGTGCGGGCAGGTGGATCGCGCAGAAGGTCGTCGAGTGCCGCCCGCAAACCGTCTACGCTCCGCGAAGCCGCAAGACGCCCCGCTTCGGGCGCTGCGACGACCTCTGGCGTTCCATTCACCGCGGTGGCTACCACGGGCGTTCCACAGGCCATCGATTCCAGTAGCACGTTAGCCCATCCTTCGCGACTGGAGGCAAGAATCATCACATCGGCGGCGCTGTAATAGCGCGCGAGTTCCGTCTGTGGTTGCGCACCGCAGAAGCGTACGCGGGATCCGAGGCCGAGCGTTGCCGTCAGCTGTTCCAGTTCTCCGCGCGCGGGGCCGTCGCCGACGATCAGTAGAAAGCCGGCGGGGAGTTCCGCCAGCAGGCGCAAACTCAGGTCATGACCTTTGACCGGTTCAAGACGTCCTACCGAAACAAATACCGGGCCATCGCTCTCAATACCGAGGTCACGCCGGCAAGTGTCGCGGTCGAGCATGACGAAGCGGTCCGTATCGACGCCATTGCGAATGACGTGGGTCTTGCCCGGGTCGACGCCCAGTTCTTCCAGTTGTGCCATCAGGTCGCGGCAGACGCCTATGCATCCAGCGGCCTGATTGGCCGCATCGACAATGCGCTGGCGAGGCCCCGGGAATTGTTTGAACAATGTCACGTCGCTGCCGCGTGCGGTGATTAGCAAGGGTTTGTTGAGCCGGCGCGCGATTTTGGCGGCGGCGGCGCCGTCCGGATAGAAATAGTGGGCGTCGATCAGATCGAAATCGAAACCCTCCGCCAGCATGCGCTGAATAGCGGGCCAGGCGCCCGCCGCCAGCACGTCTGGGGCAATTACCGTGCCGACTTTGGGCGGCAGGAAATAGCGCGGGTGCTCGACCTGGATGTCGTGCCATCGCTCCTGTCGGGGTGTGGCGGCCAGTTTGGCGTAGCGGCCGAAGCAGGCGTGCCGGAAGGGAAA
Organism: Betaproteobacteria bacterium UBA1934; assembly: GCA_002337055.1. Classification (GTDB taxonomy): domain Bacteria; phylum Pseudomonadota; class Gammaproteobacteria; order Burkholderiales; family Rhodocyclaceae; genus UBA1934. The sequence goes on from DDFG01000005.1 coordinate 1,008,365, forward strand.
CCACGGTACGGGTGCAACGACGCGCGTCTCGACCTCGCCCGAGGTTAGTAGATGTCGCAAGCGGGTTTCCACGAAGATGCCATGCACCGGGCGCTGGCTACTCGGGTACAGCGTTGAGAATAATAGGGTGCGCAACGGGCGCATCAGTGTCCCCTCGCTTGCAGCCGCTGGTGGGCTTGTTCAGCCAGTTCGGCGACACGCCCTGCGTTGCCGGTCCAGGTCAGCGCCCGTCGGTCTATCGTTGCCCGTGCCTCGACGGCCAGCGCTTCGCGCAGTGCCGAATCGTTGCAGAGACGGGTCAGCGCGGCGGGCAGACTGTCCGGTACCCGTTCATCAAAAAGTAACGCGTTGCGACCATCGTCCAGCACTTCCTGAAGATTGGGAGTGGCCGGCGCGACGATGGCTTTGCCGAGCGCCAGGTATTCCATCAATTTAAGTGGTGACGCATAGGCCGTGACCGCGGGTTGCAACGCTACATCGAAAGCGGCCACCAATGCCGGTACTCGGTCACGGTCGACAACACCGGTGAACGTGACTCGCCCGCCAAGACCCAACCTCTCGGCCTGGGCTTCGAGGTCTGGGCGCACCGGCCCGTCGCCGACAATGAACAGACAGGTATGCGCCGGTGCGTCGGGACCGGCCATCCAGTCGATGATGCGATCAACGCCGTGCCAATCTCGCACGAATCCGGTGAATCCCAGCACCAGGCGATCTTCCAGGCCGAGCGCGCGCTTGGCCTCTGCCTGATTCGGGGCATCGGCGAAGTGAGCGAGATTGATGCCGTTGGGGATCACCGCGATGCGGGCGTCGGGAACACCGTATGCCCGAACGTGACCAGCCAGCACGTGTGTGACCGGCAAGACGAAATCTGCAGCGCGCCAGACGCGACCCTCTGCCCAACGCGCCAGGCTAGGCAAAGCCAGGCCGCCGCTGTGGGTAGAACGTTCGAAAACCAGCGGTGAATTGACTTCCAGGAGCAGTGGAATGCCCAGTTTGCCGCGTAGTAGCGCGCCCGACAACAGATAGAGGTTGTAGCGCTCGTAAATGAAATCCGGTCGAAACTCGTGAGCGGCCTGCAACAGGTTACGGTAGGCGAGCAGCGAATAGGCGAGTTCAAGCAATTCGTATAAAGCGCGTGGCAGCAGGGCTTTCAGACGGTGCACCCAATTGACCTTGGTGCCCATTTCGCCTTCTTCGCCGACCGTGGGTGCGACCACCCGCACCTCATGGCCGTCTGCGCGCAGGGCGGCGATCATTTCCTCGATATGTACGGCCTGGCCATCTTTCGAGGCGGTACGGTGGTGGTACAGAATTTTCATGGTGTTTTTTCCTGGCGAGGAACGATGGCCCAGGTCGGATCGTTGCTCATGGCGCGCAGGGTCTCCGGCGTAGTCTTGTCCAGCCACTCCAGAGCACTGGCGGCCCCGGTAAGACCGTGGTCGCGTGCTACGGCCAGCATGGCACGAGCATAAGCGACGTAACCGGATGGTGAGCCAGGATAGCCGTCGAGAGGCTGAGCGGGTTGGCAGGTTTTAATGTCCGGCCAGTTTTTGCGGAAGACTTCGCCCCAGGTCCCCAGCAAGCGGCCCTGATCGCGAATGGCGGGCCAATAGGCAGCCGCCTTGAAACGGCAGAAACCTTCGCTCTCTGCCGTCCAGCGCCCAACCGTGCAGCGCCCGAGCCAAGATAGGTAACGTGCCGCCAGCGGTTCGCCCTGATCGGCCAGTTGTGCCATGACGAGCATGACAAAGTCGTTTTGCCACGGCGCGGTGATGTCCGGGTGATCGCCCTGAATAATGCAGCCCAGCGGTGAAATGTCGCTGTGTTTGCCGGAGGTATAGCGATCAACGTACCACGCCAGGTTGTTACGCAAGCGTTGCTGGAAGTAGGGCTTGAGCGGATGCTGATCGGGGGTTGCCCAAGCGGCCTGGCCCAGCGAGCGCAGCCCCCAGGCCTGACCGCGAATCTGTTCGACCACCAGCAGGCCATCAGCATAGTTGCGGCGAGCGGGTGGAATGGCTATGACATTGTATGCGGCCCAGAATTGCATCTCCTCGAGATAGAACAGATCGCCGGTGAGCAGATAAGGCAGGTAAGCGAACGATCCTTGGTGCGAAATGTCGGGGCGCCAGGGCGTTTCGCCATATGAGACCGGCGGAAAGCGATCGCGCGAATCGGCCCAATCGGCTCGGGCCGCCATGCCGGGATGGCGTTCCAGGCTGACCGGCAAATCGGTGGCGGCATCGCGGTAGTGGATCGGGACGGCGGCAGCTGCATCGGCATTGGCAAGCATGCTCTTCAGCGGACGCGGGTCCTGAGTGATCAGATACAACGCCGCCCACCGGGGCAAAGGCCCGATTTCGGCACGCCCACCGGTGGTGCCAAATTCATGCGTGAGCAGCGCGTTGCCCATTGGTCCGGTGTCGGCCTTGCTTAGCGAGCGCGTCTCGTTGTCCAGCGCGGTATCGTTGATGGGCAGATTCAGATCGTAATTCCAGACCGCCTTTGAAGCCAGAAAGTACGGCATATGGTGCCGCAACGCGACCTCGGGAGCGGGGCTACCTGTCCAGATTACGCGATGCCAGCGGGCGTGGTGGTAATGCACGAAACGTGCTTGCGTCAGCACTTCCTTGCCCTGATGGGTGATACTGAGGTCGTAGTCGAGATTGCCGGGGCCGGGTTCGTATGCCCAGTTGTTTTCCAGGACGATGTCGGTACGTACCGCGTGGTTGGTGTAAATGCGACTGTGCAAGCGCGCCACCAGTTGTGGATGCGGCTTGCCTCCGGCACGTTCGACAAGGGGGATGGCGAATGCGTATTCCCTGGCGACAGGACCGTTCAGGCGCGCCCGCACGCCACGTTGCCAGGCTTGCTCGAATGCGGACAAAGTGTTGCCGGAAAATTGCCGGGGGGGTTGGTAAGGTCGCAGCGTTGCTACTCCGATCCGGTTGGCAATTTGCGGCGGTATCTGGAGGCGGAAAGCACCACCGTCGGGTTGCTGGGTGGAGAGCCAGAGTTTTTCGTACCCGCCGGCCTGCCCGATCCGGTCGGCTCGGAAACGACGGCTTTCTTCATTGATTCGTTTGGCGAAAGCGTCGGCAAGTTTGGTCAATGCGCCCACCTGGTTGCCGGCTTGATCCGGCGCCACAGTGTGAGTGAAGGTTTCGGGTGGCCCCGAATCGGCATGCACGTTAAGTGTGATCCGCTCTCCGACCTCGAAACCCGGGCCGTCGCGGGTGCCATTGCGATGGCCAAAGCCAATTTGCGTGACTTGCGTCGAATATAGACGAACCGAGAAGTTCAGTTCCGGCAGTTCGGGGCGTCCGGCGGCGTTGGCAGTGGCGTAGCCCGCGCCGGATTGCCGGAAGAAGCTGACAGTGCGTCGTTCCCCCGTAGCCAGATGCGGCAGCGTGAGACTGAGAACTGCAAAGCGGAGTGAGCCGTCGGAATGGGTTGCCGTTTCATCGATTTGCAGCGGAATGGCCGTGTTGCCGTCGCGGGCTACCAGTATCTGCCCTTTGGGTACATCACCCGGTCGAAAGGCTTGGCCGAACGTTAATGGAATTTGTTTTTGCGTCGCCTTGCCGTTGGACAGGGCCTCTACGCAGGTGATGGCGCCTTCTGCGCAGGTAAGGCGGGGGCGAGCAGCCACCGCCGGGCCGCGCTCGGGGGGGGGTGGGGCCGGCTTTGTGGCAGGTCGTGTGACTGGTGCGGATTCCGGCTTTGTGACCGTGTGATCACGCGGTGTGTTGGCGAGCGTGCCAGACCGGTCAGGTGCCTTGGCGGCCGGCTCGGTGGCGTTGGCAGGACTTTCCGGAGCGACTTGTAGGCGGCCGTCGTCCCCTCGCCGAATTTCGCCGATATAGCTGGAGGAGGTCGGCAATTCGGCCCACGCGGGGTAGGTGCACAGTAAGATCAGACAGAAAGCGGACAGACGTTTCATGAACGTACTCCCGACCCGTCGGGGTCGAAAAGGGTGCGGTAGCACGCGAGCATGGCGTCGATGCCGAAATCGCGCTCGGCGCGCGCGCGTCCTGCCCACCCGAAGCTGGTCGCCTGTTCTGGCGTGGCGTAGAGCGCCCAGAGGGCGTCGGTCAAGGCTTCGACATCATCCGAGGGAACCAGGGTTCCGGTGACTCCGTTGTTTACCAGATTCGGCGTACCGCCGACCGCAGTGGCGACCACCGGTAGCGCGCAGGCCATGGCTTCTTGCAAGGTGCAGGAGGTGCCTTCGGCTTGCGAAGGCAGCACGAAGACATCGAAACTTCCCAGGCAATCGGGTACGTCTTGTCGTCCACCCGGGAGCCATGCCAGCGACAGTGCTCCCGCATTGCGCAGGATGGTTTCGATCTCGCCGCGCAAGGGGCCCTCGCCGACGATCGCCAGGCGTACACGGTCGCGGCACGACGGGTATTTTTCGAGTAGCCGGACAAAGGCTCGCGCCAGCAAAGGCTGATTCTTGACGGTTTGCAGGCGGCCGACCGTGCCAATCAGCCAGTGTTTGCCCGGCTCGAAGGGACATCCCTCCGGGGGCGGCCTGGTGGTGACGGGCGCGAACCGGGCAGTGTCGACACCGTTCGGGATCAGCGTCCGATGCTCGGGCGGCACGCGCACCGCTGTTGCCAGATAGTCGTGCAAGTCTTGCGACACACTGATGTAGTGGCTGACGAAGGGGCGATACAGGCGGCGCAGTCGGCGATAGCGCGGGTTGCTGCCGTCCGGGTCGTGTGCGTCCCAGCCATGTTCGGCGTGCACGCGCCGGGGCACGCCGGCTAGCCAGGCGATCGGCACAATCTCAAGCGCGGCCAGATTGCAGCTATGCAGAACATCGGGATTCAGCTCGCGCAACAGGCGAAACAATCGCGGGTACAACGGAACGGCATGACCGGCGGGCTTCTCCAGGGCGATGAAACGCACATCTGGTCGTTCGATGCGTCGGGCGGATTCGCCGATGGTTGTCAGGGACAGGACGATATGTTCGTAGCGCTCGGCCGGTAGACGGTTGATAAGCTGGACGATGACGTTCTCCAGCCCGCCGAGGCCGAAACTGTAAACCAGATGAACAATGCGTCGCCGGTCACGCATGCAGGCCCGCATTGGCGAGAAAGGCATCGAACGTCAGCAGACACCATAGGGGTGCGCTGTAATCGCGACGACCCGATTGATGCGCTTCGACGAGGTGCTGCAAAGTGGCGACGTCGAACCACCCGGTTGCCGCCAGACGCGGGCCAAGTACGGCGGCACGCGTGCGTTCTGCCAGCGGTCCTCGCAGCCAGCGGGCCAGGGGGGCAGAGAATCCCATTTTGGGCCGGTGCAGGATGGCGTCGGAGAGACGCGATTCGTTGGCTTTCTTGAGCAACCATTTGCCGCTCTGGCCGCGCACCTTGAGGTCGGAAGGCAGGGTGGCCAGCCACTCGATCAATTCGTGATCCATCAGCGGCTCGCGCACTTCCAGCGAATGAGCCATGCTGGCGCGGTCGACCTTGGTGTTGATGTCGCCGACCAACCAAGTCTTGTAATCCAGATACTGGATCAACGCCAGCGGATCGTCGGTACGCGCGGCGGTCGCGTGCTGGCGGAAGATTTCGGCGGCGCTGTAGTCGCCCAACTGCTGCTTGAATTGCGTCGAAAAGAGCCGCGATCGTTCGTCCTCGCGCAGCAGCGACATACTGTGCAGGTAGGCGGCCACTGGGTCGAGGGCAAGCGCCTGCAAGGTTGTCTTGGCGCGAAAGACACGGGGTGCCCAGTCGGCCTTGGGAAACACCCGGCCTAGCGCGCCGAAAAGGGGGCGCCGCAGTCCTAGCGGCAACAGGCGGCGGGCGCTTTCCTCGGCCAGATGCAGGCGATAGCGCCGATAGCCGCCAAAACTCTCGTCACCACCATCGCCCGAGAGGGCCACGGTGACGTGCTGGCGGGCAAGTTGGCAAACCCGGTAGGTGGGAATTGCCGAACTGTCTGCAAACGGTTCGTCGTACAACCACGCGAGTGTGTCGATGAGATCGAAATCGTCGCTCTTGACGATGTCGAGGTGGTGATCGGTGCGGTAACGCGCTGCAACTTCGGCGGCATAGGCGGATTCATTGAAGCGAGGATCGTCGAAACCGATGGCGCAGGTACGTACCGGCCCGTTCGACAAGCCGGCCATGCTGGCGACCACAGCCGAGGAGTCGACCCCGCCGGAGAGAAAGGCGCCGAGTGGAACTTCCGACATCAGGCGCAGACGGATCGATTCATCGAGGCGACCGAGCAGCTCGGCGGCGGCGTCGTCGGCGCCGATCCGGTTGTTGAGACTGAAATGCACGTCCCAGTAGGCTTTGGGCGCCGGCAGGGTCGAACTGCCCTGCGTGAACGTCAGGGTATGTGCCGACGGAAGCTTGAGAGCAGTGCGATAGATGCAGCGGGGATCGGCCACATAACCCAAGGTAAAGAATTCCTCGATCGCGAGCGGATCGATGGCCTTGACGAAGCCCGGGTGGGCCGTCAGCACCTTGAGTTCGGAGCCGAATACCAGCGTGCCGTCCGGCAGCAGCGCATAAAACAGCGGCTTGACGCCCATGCGGTCGCGCGCCAGGAAGAGCTGGCGGCGGTTGCGATCCCATAGCGCGAATGCGAACATGCCGCGGAAACGCTTGACGCAATCCTCGCCCCACGCTTCCCAGGCGTGGACAATGACTTCGGTGTCGCTGCGGGTGCGAAAAACATGCCCGAGCGCTTGTAATTCCGACACCAGATCAAGGTAGTTGTAGATCTCGCCGTTGAAGACCACCGCGACCGATCCATCTTCGTTGAAGAGTGGTTGCTGGCCGGTCGAGAGATCGATGATCGACAGGCGGCGGTGACCCAGGGCGACGCCGGGCTCCAGATGCAGGCCGGCTTCATCGGGGCCGCGGTGCGACTGGATGTCGTTGATGCGGGTGAGCAGATCACGCGGAAAGTCGCGTGCCCCGCGGGTATCGAAAAGGCCGGCGATGCCGCACATGACTAGCGAATCTCCCGAGTGTGTTGCAAGGTCGCGGCGATCAATGCACCGTTGTCACGGGCAAAATCCCGCAACGCCTTTTCGCCCCCCGTTGTCAGCGGGGCGTAGAGAACGACCACAGCGCCGTCGTCGCCTTGTCCGAACAGGCGCGAGACGGCGGTCAAGGCCTTGGCGACGGCCTCGCTGGTGGTTAGCCGACCGGCGACCCAGTAGGTTTGCCAAGCAACCAAACGGTGGATATCGTTCGAGGCATCGACGCCGGCCCCGCGCAACTCGGCGCGGCGCAGTGACTGGGCGGGCATCAGGAAGTCGGCTTCGGTGCGACCGCTGGCGACCTGCGCCCAGGCACGATCCTGGTACCTGACCAGCATGTTCTCGGAACTCACCAGTTTGCGCTCGTAATTTTGGTGCCGGTAATAGCCAATGTACACGCCCACAATCTGTCCGTTCTTGCCCCAGGCCGCTTGCATTTCGGCGGAGGGATTTTGGAAGGCCGGCCGCCAATCGGTGGGCAGATCGTTCTGCATCGTCCAGCCGGCGGCCGCTTCGTTCGGGCTGATGAGCAGCATCGGCGGCACTGTCGATTCGCTCCGCTCGATCAGCGTTTCTGCCAGCGGCGGCAATGCGGCCAGCAATGCGGCCAGCAACGTGGCGGGCCAGAGCGCGCCGCCCTTCGCCGTGAGGCTGACTGGCGCAGTGGACATGGTGGCCGGAGGGTCCGTTTCAGCCCAGCGCGCGCCGATGACGAACATCAGCATGATAACGACGCCGAAGAACAGCCATCCGTAGATCAGGTGGTCGACGCCAGTCGCCAGCTTGTTGCCGGAGACGTGGCCGAGCATGACGATGATGTAGGCGCGCATCCAGTTGGCGACAATCGGTACCGCCAGCGAGACGGCGACGAAGATGAGACGGCGCTTGAGCGAATGATAGTTAAGATAGGCAAAGAGGACGCCGACGGTCAACGAGGCAATCAGGTAGCGCACGCCGCTGCATGCCTGCACGACCGACCAACTGCCCGAGGGGATGACGAACTGGAGACCTTCCTGATACACGGGTATGCCCGTGAGACGCAGGCCCAGCACGGTGAACTTGGCGGTCCAGTCCATCAGGGTTGGCATCATGAAATCGCCGAAGGGTACCGCCAGAAGCAGAAAAGCGAGTGGAAAGGCGATTCGCCTCGAAACGGCCCAGCCGCAGATCATGACCACCACGGCGATCAGCGACAGTGTGGCGGCAAACTGCGTCAGCGCGTTGATGGCGGCGAGCTCGCCGAGCAACCAGCCTAACCCGAGCAGGGGGAGTAGCAGTGCCATGGCCCAGCAGGGGCGCGGCGCCATTTCAGCGAGCACGGCGCGTTGGCGCCAGATCAGCCAGAGCGAAATGGGGGGAACGATAAAGCCGTGAGTAAAGGTGTCAGAACGCGCCCAGATCGTGACCATGGCGACGAAGGTGTCGCGATACCAGAACAGTACCCAGGTGAGCAGAATCAACAGGGGGGGCAGGGCGCGCCGCCAGGCCGGGGCGAGCGTCATGATGTCGCCTCCCGGTTGCGGGTGGCGGGATCCAGATAGCGGTCGATGACGCCCATGTGCGCTTCCCAGCTATAGCGGGCGAGCACGCAACGGCGGCCGGCGGCGCCCATGTCGGCGGCGCGGGCGGGAGATTCGAGTAGATCGCCGATGGCGGTGATATAGGCCGCCGGTTCTTCGGCGGGCACGATGTCTTCGCCGGGCGTGGTCTGTATCGCGGCCACGCACGAGGCGGCGGCAACCACCGGGCGGGCCATGGCCATGGCTTCCAGAATCTTGTTCTGGAGACCGCGGGCGACTCGCAGCGGTGCGACGACAACAGCGGCGTGCTGCAGGTAGGGCCGCACATCCGGCACCGTACCGGTGACAACCACCTTTTCTCCCGCCAATGCCAGCACTTCGGGCGAAGGGCTGCGGCCGACGATGTAGAAGCGCAGTGCCGGATGTCTTTCGAGCAGGGTGGGCAGCATGGCTTCGACAAACCAGCGAACGGCATCGATATTGGGCCAGTAATCCATAGCGCCGGTGAAAACGATGGGGGTGTCCCCGGCGTCGAAAGGTGAGGCGCGCGCCGGATCGGGCGTGAAGAATTCGGCATCGACGCCGTTGCCCATGGTTTCGGTGCGAATAGCGCATTCGGGCGCCAGTTTGCGGAACAGTTCAGTTTCGTTGTCGGTGACGAAAAAGGCGCGATCGGCCCGCAGCGCCAGCTCGCGTTCGTAGGCCAGCAGCTTTTTTCCCTCGCGGCGGTAGATCCACGACATCGGCCAACGGTGGTTGGGCGCGTATTGCGTCCATTTGGCCGAATCGACATCGACAAAATCAACCAGCAGCGGCAGGCGCGGCACGCTCTCGACGTATTGGGCCATGGCCGAGGAAAAGACAATTGCGGCTTCGATCGGGTGATGCTCCAGCATGCGTTCGACCCAGTGCGCGAGGCGGGCATCGCGGTAGTAGCGCAACGTCAGCGCTTCGTCGCCGAGCAGGCCGTTCAGGCTGCGTAGCTTGGCCCAGCGCGGGTCGAGGCGGAGCGCGCAGACATCGGCGCAGTAGCGGCGCACTTGGTCGAGGTATTGCTCGTCGTCGGGGTCGTCGACAAAGGTGGCGAGAAATATGCGATGGCGAGCGGCGAGGTGTTTCAGCAGGTTGAACGAGCGCACCTTGTCACCCTTGTTGGGCGGGTAGGGAAGCCGGTGCACCAGGTAAAGGAGATCGCTCATGGGTCAGCCCAGGTTGCGCACGATGTGAGGCCCCAGGCGATTGGCCAGCGCCAGGGGCATTTTTCGCCAAAGGGCGATGAAGAGGCGGAATTTCGCGTTGGCCGGGTTGTTCTGCGGGATCGAATCACGTTTGAAGAGGCGGTATTCGTAATGTAGGTCGGCGGGTTCAAAGCCCCAGTTTTTCTTAAAGGAGTAGGAGCCGGTCCCTTTCTTGCTGCGCCCGTAATCGAAAACCTTGAAGCCGCGCCGGCAGGCGCGGCGCATCAGTTCCCAGTACTTGAAGTCATTGCCCGCAAGCTGGCGGGCGCTTTCGGCGTCGCCCGCATAGTACGGCAGCACTTCGTCGCGGAAATAGAAACTGAGGACGCCGCTGATCGCCTCGCCTTGCGGTGTGCGCACAATCAGGATGTCGACCGCGTCGCCGAACAGGGCGCAGAGTGCGGCAAAGTAGGCTTTCGGCAGCGCCGGCGTGCCGTGTCGGTGGACGTTGTCGGCATAGAGCGCGAAGAACGTCTCGACATCCTGGCCGATTTCGCCGATCAAGCCGTTCTGGATACCCTTGCGCACCATCGCGCGCTGCTTGCGGGGAATGGCGAGCATGTTGGCCTCTTCTTCCGGAAGAATGGCCTTGCGAAAGGTGACGTAGAGGTCTTGTCGCGGCCAGTCGGCATGTCGGGGCACAAGGTGGCGAAGCTCCAGGTGTTCGGCGCCGCACTCGCGGCCAATGCGTTCGGCTTCTGCCTCCAGCGCGGAGGCGGCTTCTTCGTCTACCGCCACCACGCCGCCATAGACGGCGAAAGGTAGCGACGTGAGGGCGTGTCCGAAGAGGCGGCTGTTGACCTCGGCCAGCGGCAAGATACCGACGATGTCATGGTCGCGTTCGGCGTAAAGGAAATAGGCGCGGTGCCGGAAGACGTCGAGCATGATCGTCCGCCATTCCGCACGGTGGAAGAAAGTGGCCTGCGGGGCAGACTGGACAAAGGCATTCCAGCGGCCCGCGTTTGCGGCATCGTTGGGCGCGAGATGGTGCAGGCTCAACATGGGGTTTTTTCCGGCGCGGAAGCGTGCGCACCGCCGATGAAGACACGATCCATGCGGTCCCAGCGAAAATCGCCAAGCAGGCGCTCCAGTCGGGCTGCCATGCGGGAAAGGTTGAGGTAGTGGCGGAAGCGGGACTTGGCGTTGATGCCCGCAACGCGCGGTTGATCGGGGTCGATTTCCCAAGGGTGGAAATAGAAGACGGCTGACTCCTTGTCATGTTCATTGACCCGACGCAACAGCCAGCGCGAGGCACGATAGGGTAGCAGGCGGAAATAGCCTCCACCGCTTGCGGGTAGGTTGCGACCGCCCAGACGCGCCGTAGTGACGGGGACTTCGACCAGCGTGTTGCGAACCCAGTACGCGAAGCGCGGGGCATCGGGCATGCCGTAGTGATCGTGGCGGATCGGGTAGACGCTGGAACTGTAGCGGTAACCCGCTTTTTCAAGGCAATCGAAAGCCCAGGGGTTGCCTGCGCCGATGGAAAAACTGGGCGCGCGATAGCCGCTGATGGCGACGCCGCCGATGTCCTCCAGCAGCAGCTTGGCGAGGTGGATGTCGGCGTAGAAAGCGTTGGCGTCCTGATCGCTGGCGCGCTCATGACCGTAGCCATGGCTGGCCAGCTCATGCCCGCCTTCGACGATGCGCCGGACCACCTGCGGGTGTCGTTCCGCGATCCAGCCCAGCGTAAAGAAGGTGGCGTGGACTCCATGCCGGTCGAGCATCTCGAGAATGCGGTCGACATTCGCTTCCACCCGGCATTCCCGGCTTTCCCATTCGCTGCGGGCGATGTAGGGCGCGAACGCGGAGACCTGAAAATAGTCCTCGACGTCGATAGTCAGGGCGTTGGTGATCGGCGCCGTGGGCATGATTCCGCTCCGGTCAGTGGTGGCGCGAATGCCGGGCGAGTAGCCAGGCGCTCAGGTTGGCGGCGATGCGTTCCGCGGCGTGACCATCCCATAGCGGCGGCACGCGGCCGCGCTTGCCGCCCGCCGCGAGAATATCGTCAATGCCGGCGAGGATCGCCTGATGGTCGTTGCCCACCAGCGTATTGGTGCCCTGCTCCACGGTGATCGGGCGTTCCGTGTTATCGCGCAGAGTCAGGCAGGGCACGCCGAGCGCGGTGGTTTCTTCCTGCAAACCGCCGGAATCGGTGAGCACTGTCGTGGCGTGTTTCATGAGGCCGAGCATTTCCAGGTAGCCCTGGGGCGGCAGCATGACCATACGCGCCGGGTCGATCAGGTGGCCCAGTTCGAAACGCGAAATCTGGGCACGTGTGCGCGGGTGCAAGGCGAATACCAGGGGTAGCCGGGTCGAAACCTCGTTCAAGGTGGTCAGCAGCGATGCCAGCAATTCACGCCGGTCGACGTTGGAGGGGCGGTGCAGGGTCACGACCGCGTACCCGTGCGGACCCTCGAGGACGCGGGGGTCGGCGCCGGCGCTTGCCAGGGTCTCCGCAGCGGGGTGCGCCCGCTCGATGTGGGCGAGCAATGAATCGATCATCACGTTGCCGACAAAACGGATGCGTTCGCCGGGAATGCCCTCATGAGTGAGGTGTTCTGCCGCACTGCTTTCGGTGGTGTAGAGCAGGTCCGCGATCTGGTCAGTGATGATGCGGTTGATTTCCTCCGGCATCGAGCGGTCACCGCTGCGCAGCCCGGCTTCGACATGCGCGACGGGGATGCCTTTTTTGACTGCCACCAAGCTACATGCCAATGTCGAATTGACATCGCCGACCACCAGTACGCCTGCCGCTTGGCGTGCATCCAGCACGGGTTCGAAGCGGCGCATGACCTCGGCGGTTTGCGCGGCATGGGTGCCGGAGCCGACATCGAGATTGATATCTGGTGTAGGCAATTTTAAATCGTCGAAAAACTGCCGGCTCATGTCTTCGTCGTAATGCTGGCCGGTATGTACAAGCACGCTGGGAATCACTGGGCGCGCGTTGGAGAAGGCGCGCAAGATGGGCGCCATCTTCATGAAATTCGGGCGGGCTCCCACTACACAGATGACGGGGCCGAGTCCCTCTGGCCAGACAGCTTCATTCATTTCTTTTCCGGCTCGGCCTTGCGAGCCGATGCTACAAGTTGCTGGAGCAGTTGAAGGGTGGTCGAGTTGATGCGCTCGAGCCGGAGCATGAGCTGTTCCAGCCTTTGCAGGCGCAGGGCGAATTGTTCGCCCTGCACGCCTTGCAGCATTCTGGACATCTGATCCGCCAATGCCGGGTCAAGTTCCAGCCCGGCGAGTTCACCGTCGCCTGCCAGTTTGGCAGCACCGCGTGACAAACCCATTTCGGGCGAGGGCATGGCCGCAGGCGCGGCGACGCCAGGGAGGGGGGTGCCTGGCGGCGTGCCGGTCTCCTCGAACAGCTCTTTCGCCACTTCTCGGGCGTCGTCGCCGGTCAGCGGCTTTTTGACGCCCAGAAAACCCAAAAGCAGCAAGCGGTCGCACATGGTGTTGATGCGCCGCGGCACGCCACCCGAATATTCGTGGATAACCTCAAAGGCTTCTCGCGCGAACAACGATTGCCCAACCGCAGCACCTGCACATTTCAGGCGGTGCTCGATATAGGCTTGGGTGTCTTCCTTGTCGAGCGGTCCGATGTGGCAGGAGGCGATCACCCGCTGGCGCAGTTGCTGCATGTGCGGGCTTTGCAGGATGTGGCGGAATTCGGGTTGGCCGATCAGAAAGCTTTGCAGGATGGCGTGGCTGCCATACTGAAAATTGGACAACATGCGCAGTTCCTCGACCGCTCGCGGCGTGAGATTCTGGGCCTCGTCCACAATCAGCAGACAGCGCTTGCCCTTGACGACCTGATCGGTGAGAAAAGCTTCCAGGGTCATCAGGATGTCGGATTTGGAAGCGTCCTTGCTGCGCAGGCCGAACGCCGCGCTGACCAGGCGGAGTGTGTCTTCGGCATCGAGCTGGGTGCTGACCAGATGCGCGGCGACGACTTTCTTGGGATTCAGGTTCTCGAGCAGACCGCGGACAATGGTGGTCTTGCCGGCACCGATTTCGCCGGTGATGACAATGAATCCTTCGTTTTGATGCAAACCATATTCGAGATAGGCCATCGCCCGCCGATGCTGCTTGCTTCCGAAATAGAAGCTGGGATCGGGGTTGAGCTGAAACGGTTTGCTTTTCAGACCATAGAACGATTCGTACATGGATCAGTACTGCAGGTTCAAAGTGCCGATGATGGCCGTTTCACTGTAGGGTGCGGTCGGGCTCTGGAATAGTGAGCGCCGCGCGCCTAGAGAGGCGGAGGTGTGCGCGCCCAGTTTGCTACTGATCGTGGCGGTCAGTATCCGAGTGGTGGTCTCCAGCGAAAGTCCCGTGCTCGTGTTGTGCTGTTGGGTACCGAGTAGGTTCAGATGCGTCAACGGTGTCAGATCATGAACGAGGGTGACATTGAATCCGCGCTGACGAACGGCGCGCGCTGTAGCCAGATCTTCGCCGGCTGCGGCGAGCAGACCCAGACGCTGGGTGTCGCCTTGCGAAAAGATGAAGGTTAGTGTGTTGCGTGCGCCAAGCAGAGCGAAACTGGCGTTGTTCAGGCGTTGCAAGGTGGGCCCGGAGTTGATGAAGCCGCTGGTAACGACCGCATTTGGCGCGATGTTGTTGGCTTCCAGAAATGCGGTGACCAGGGTCGCGCGCTTGACGGGATCAGGCTCGAACGAGGCCATCTGGTTAAACAGCATGTCATAGATGTTGCCGACACTGCCGCCGGCGTTGCTGCCAGTTGTGTTCGCCGTGACGTCACGACTCGACATGATCTGCGTGATCGTGCGCGGCGTGCGATGCTCGAAGCTGATGTGATGCCCGGTGCCGAAAAAGCGTTTGACGCCTTCCGCCGAGAGTTTTGTGCGTGGCGTGGGTGTCCAGTCGAGTCCCAGACCGTAGTTGTCCTTGCTTTCCTTGTTAAGCGTGCGGAAGTTGTTTTCTTCTCTGCCTGCAATGGCAGAAAGACGCAGGGTGTCGTCAACTTGCCAGGTCAGTCGGCCGCTGATCTGGCTCGATTCGCTCTGTCGCCCGGCGCTGTAATTGGCGGTCTGCCAATCGCCATCCACCGACCAGGCTAACCAGGCCAGTGTCGTGGTGCCGCCGAGGCGGGCATTCCATGCTTGCAGATTGGTGTCTGAGATGCGACTTGAGTCCGTGTGCAATTGTGTGGCCGCGTACCGTAACTCGTAATCGGCGATACTGCCCAGGCGACCCTTCAGGTAGGGTGAGACGCGCAGGGTCGATGTCTCGGTCAGATTGGAATTGATATAGGCGGCACTGGGCGATGGCACGCCGAATGCGGAAATTGTTTGCTGGGCAATGGTGCCCGAGAAATCGACGAAAAGGAGGCGGTCGACAGCTTCGAGCTTGCCGAAGGTGTTGAGCGAGTTTTGGGTTTGGTGACCACGGGAATTGTTGGCGTAGATCAGCTCGCGCAACGAATAATCGAAATAGGCCTGTAAGCGTTTGCTTTCACCGCTGATGCGTAAGCCGGGACTAAGGTCTGTGACCCAGTCGGAATGCCGGTCGGTGTTCTTGAGCAAAACGTTGTCGGTATAGGTTTCGGTCAGGCTGAGGCGGGGAGTGAGCTGCCATTCCCGTTTGCCGGTCCTACCATCCTCAGTGGATTCTGCTGCGCCGGTTGCGCTGTCGCGCCGGTTCTCCATCCTTCCGGTGTCTCCCGAGTCGAGCGATTTACTTGGAGAGGCGGGGATGCTTTGGGCAAGTGCGCCCGAAATGGAAAGAAAAGGGAGGGCGCCCAGCAAAAAGCTGGCGAGCGTGGAGAGGCGGGGGATTTTTCGGTCGGTCAAGATTTTTCTCCATAACCGTAACCATAGCCGTAGCCGTAGCCGTAGCCGCCACGTTTGCCACTGCGTGCCTGGTTCAGCATCACCATTTTGACAGGGCACGACTCAATCGTGGTTAGTGCGTGCTTGACGTCGGCTTGCAGTGTCTGTTCGGCTTTGACGACCATCACGATCTGGCCCATGTGCGAAGCAAGTACTCGGGCTTCCGTGGTCAACAACAACGGCGGAGAATCGAAGATGATAATGCGATCGGAATAGCGGTGCGCCATGTCGTCAAGCAGGCGGGCCATGGCTTCACTGGCCAATAGTTCCGTGGCGCGTTCCTGCTTTGTACCGCTGGGAAGAATACTGAGTTTTTCGACGTTGGTCTTGAGCAGCACCTGCGAGAGATCGACCGAGTCGTTGTCGAGCAAGTCGAGCAAGCCGGGTGCTGGCGGGAGCCCAAGAATGTTGAGCACCGAAGGGCGGGCCACGTCGGCGTCTACGAGCATGACCGTATTGTCGAGTTCTGCCGCGATACTCATGGCCAGATTGATGGCGGTGAAACTCTTGCCTTCGCCGGAGAGGGCGCTGGTGACCAGGATTAGATTGCCATTGCGGATCGGACTGGCACCTTTGCCCATGGCATTGCTGATCAACGGACGCTTGATCACCCGGAATTCATCGGCAATCGGTGTGCGTGCAGCGGTCGGCGTGCAGTAGCCGGCGGCTGCGATGGCGTCGAGGTCGAGGGTGACGCGGCGGGATGTTGTCAGGCTTGATGGCGCCGCAGGCTCGGAGGGCGAAAGCATCTCGGCGGGCCTGGCGACGGTATCGGGCGTCTCAGCAGGAGTGTTCAAAGGCGTGTCCGCGGGTGGGGGTGCGGGTACGCTGTCGGTGTCGGGCAGTTCAACGCCAGCCTGTTTCAACTGCTCCAGACGTTTGGCCGCTTGTTCGATGAGGCTACTCACGTCAGGCTCCTTGTCCGGAACGAATGGCCAGAACGATCATGCCAATGGCGAAAAGGCCGATCAGGCTGCCCAGGCCCAGCATGAAGCGCTTGAACCCGGAACTTTCACGTATGCGTGAATGGGCACTGGCCAACGAGATTGTCCCCAATAGCGGCAACCCCGTCACTTCACGGAGTGTGCGCGAATCCATGAATACCGGGCGCACCTGGCTGGCGACGAAACACGCGGCAAGACCCGCGGCCAACGCGGCGGCCAACGCGAGCGGTAGCAGCAACAAGCGGTTGGGTGCGACCGGTTCTGGAGCCACACGGGGGGGGTCGATCAGGCGGAAATCGGCGACGCCGGCTACCGACTCGAGTTCACTCGAAAGTGCCGCGGATTCACGCCGAGCAACCAGGTCTTCATAGTTCTTCTTATGCACGCTGTAGTCGCGGTTAAGCTGAGCAAATTCAGCCTCCAGTTGCGGCGCGCTCTTCATCATTTCCTTCACCCGGCCGTAGCGCGCTTCGTACTCGCCGACGCGCGCCCTGAGAGCGGCGACTTGAGCTTCGGCGGAAGCCATGGCGCGACGGAGTTCCTGACTGGCGGCGCTACTGCCGCTGACCAGCAGCGATGGGTTGTTGGCAGCAGCCTTGCGCATTTCCTGGACTTCGCGCTTTTTCTGATCCTCAAGTTCCCGAATAGCGCGCTTTGCGCCAACAACATCGGGATGCTCATCAGTGTATTTCTGGCGAAGCGTGTCGAGATTGCGTTTTTGAGCGTCGATGCGGCCGTCCAACTCTGGCATGGAGACACTGGTGGCATCCTGCTCTGCCCGATCGGGGCGGTTTTCACCCAGCACCTGCTTCTTGAGCGCCTCACGGGCGTTCTCGGCCTCGCGCAGTTCGAGACGCGCCTGATTCAATTGCGCCGAGACCTCGCCGAAACGTCCGATCGGGCCGCCCTTACCGTCTTCCAACTGGTGTTCAACGTTTCGAAGCTTGAATTCCTTCAAACGATTTTCGGCTTCCCGCAACTTCTCTTCATAGTTTTTGATCTGCTCAGTGATGAATTTGCGTGCCGAATCCGAATCTTTGCGGCTATCTCCGAGGCTGGATTCAACGAAGATGGAAACCAGCGACTGCACAACCCTCTTTGCTTTTTCGGGCTGCGGATCGCGGTATGACAAGGTGTAGAGATTGTCGCGTCCCGTACTTTTGATCTGGAGCGCCTTGCTCAAATGATCGACAAGTTCCTCGGTATCCGTCTTGTTCTTGCTACCCAGGTCGAGGTCGGCCATACGAATCAGCTTCTCGATATTGGGTCGACTGATCAGCGTTCGGCTCAACATCGATATTTGCTGATCAACGTTGGGCTGAATGGCAAGACCAGACATCAGAGGTTTCAGGATGGATTGCGTGTCCACGTAGATACGTGCCGAGGCTTCGTACTTGTCTGGCACTCGCAACACCACGCCCGCGGCCACTACCGCAACCAACCAGGCAACGGCCAGCCCCAGCCAATGATGTTTCCACATCGATCGGAGGATTGTGGCAGCCTGCTGTAGCAATTCTTCCATTGGATTGTTGCCCAAATCGACGCGCCGCAGCAAACTGCGGCGGCGCGTCAGTCAATCAGAACCAGCTTTGCGGGATGATTAATACGTCACCCGGACGCATATCGACGTTGGCGGAGACATCGCCTCGCTTGACCAAATCCTTCAGACGCACGCCATACTGCTTGCCACCTTCGACCGTGCGCAGGATAGACGCGCCGTTGCCGTCGGCAAAATCAGTCAGTCCGCCGACCGCGATCATCACATCCAGCAGGGTCATCTTCTGGCGATACGGCAGGGTTTGTGGCTTGCCTGCTTCACCGATGACGCGAATCTGCTCGCTGTACGGACCGACGAAGTTGGTAACGATGACAGTGACTACCGGGTCGCGGATGAACTTGGCGAGTTCCTTCTCGATGTCGCGCGCCAAAATTGTCGGATCCTTTCCGATGGCGACCATGTCTTCGACCAGTGGCGCGGCGATTCGGCCGTCCGGCCGAACCGGCACTGCCATGGATAGTTCGGGGTTGCGCCAGACCTGGATATTGAGCATGTCGCCCGGGCCGATCAGATACTTGTACTCTGAGGAAGCCGCGCTGGTGGGGGCGGCGGGATAGGTGGCGCAGCCAGCGGCAGTGGCAATCGCGATGCCCGCGACGAGCCAGCGCGAAACCGACAAAAGACTTTTGGCGACTGTGTTCAGCATGGTTCCTCCTCGATACGGTGAACGTTACTTGCTATTGATCCAAGTCAAAACTGGTTGATGATAACTGAAAACAAAGGCATAAATAAACGCTAGATGCTTATATTCCTTGCCGCAAGGCATCGACGATGTTGAGTTTGGCTGCTCGTCGGGCGGGTAGCAGGGTCGCCAGCACGGTCGCAACGAAGCCGATTACGCCCGCAGCGGCAATTTCCTGCGGCACCAGCCGGATGATGGCGGTGAAGGGCAGGTTGGCGTTGGGCGGGGGCGGCATGGGAATGCCGATGGCCGATATTGCCAGCCCGGCAAGGCAGCCGAGAGCGACGCCCACGAGTGCGCCGAGCAAGCCCAGGACTGTGCTTTCGAGCATGATCAGGCGCGCGACGTTGCCGGGTCGATTTCCCACCGCCAGCATCGTGCCGAACTCGCGCGTTCGCTCGAACAGGGTCATGTTGATGCTGTTGGCAACGCTGAGCAGGACCATCAGCAGAATGATCAGACGCAGCACGCCGAACTGACGGTCGTAGAGGTCGACCGTTTTCTCGTAGAAGTCGGACAGGCTCTTCCAGCCAGCCAGTTCGTACTGGCTCGCCGGGAGTTTCGTGCGCAAGGTTGCTAGGGTAGCGTCGGTGCTCGAAGTTTGGGCCAGATTCACGACCAGTAGATGGGCGCCAGGGGTATCCATCAGATTGCGGGCGGCGGCAAGAGGAATTCGGACCGCGCGCGCATCGAATTCCTTGGAAAAGCTCTGAAAAACACCAACCAGTTCAAAATCGAGCGTATTCACGGCACCCTGTGTCAACGTCATGACTAGCGTGACACGGTCGCCAACCTTCAGCCCCAGCGATTTGGCAACGCCCTGGCCGACCACGATGCCATCGCTATCCTTGTCGGTGAGAGGGCGTCCTTCCATGAAACGCAGATACGTGCCCATCGCCGCTTCGCCATCCGGTTCGATGCCTTCGCCGATGACGCCCAGATCGCGCCGCCCGTTGTTCAGCGCGCCGGTAAAATTGAGGCGTTCCAGTACGCGCTCGACGCCGGGCAGACTGGCGATTTGCTGGCGCAGTTCGTCCGGTTTGTCGATTAGATAGGCTTCCGGCTGACGCGTGCGCCCCTCTCGATAACCGGCCTTGCTGACCTGAATGTGCCCTGATTGGGAATGGATGATCGCTTCGCCCAGCTGGACAAAAATGTCCTGAACGAACCCGGAGACCAGTATCAGCCCGGCAACGCCGATGCTGATGGCCGCCAGGGTCGCGGCGGAGCGTGTCTTCTGGCGGAACACGTTGCGCCAGGCGAGGCGGAGTCGATTGGGCAGGTTCATGTCAGGTGTTGGTCCGCAGGGCGTCAACAATGTTCATGCGGCTGGCTTTCCAGGCCGGCAACAGCGAGGCAAGCAGGGTGGTGACCACGCCCATCAGGGCGGCGTCAAGCATCAACTGCGGTTCCACCAGAATCTCGCCCAGATAGCCGTGCGCCATGCCGGGCGGCGGCGGCATCGGAATGCCTACGGCGGAGATGACCTTTGACAAGCCAAATCCGACGCTGACACCGATAATCGCACCGAGTAGGCCGATCAGTACGCCCTCGACGATGAAAAGCCGCATGATGACCCCGCGCCGCAACCCGATGGCCAGACTGGTGCCGATTTCCACGGTGCGTTCGAGCACGCTCATGGTCTGGGTATTGGAAATGGTCAACACGATGATCAGACCGATAATCAGCTTGACGACGTTAACCTGCTTCGAAAAAAGCGTGACAGTCTTGTTGTAGAAATCCGCCAGTTGATGCCAGGGCACCAGTTCAAACTGACCGGACGGCAGCCGGGTGGCGATGGCCTTTACCGTTGGATCGGTGGCCTCCGTCCGGTCCAGCAGAACAACCCAGCAAGTGGCGCCGTCCACCCGCATTAATTTGCGCGCGACTGCCAGCGGCAGGCGCAGGGCCTGATCGTCGTAATCCTTGTAGATGGTCTGGAATGCCCCGACGACAGTCACCTCCACGGCGCTGGCGCCGCCGTTGGCTGCCGTCGCGAGCAGCACCACGCGGTCCCCAATGCGGGCGCCGAGGCTGTTGGCCAGCCCCTCGCCGAGCAACACCGATGTTTCGTCCGCGCGTTCGAGATCGCGCCCGGCGACTATGGTGACACGCTTGCTGATCGGTTTCTCTCGAGGGGGGTCGATTCCTTCGCCGATGAACCCGATGCTAGTTTCGCCGAAGCTGATCAGGCCACTAAAGGCGAGTCGCTCGCCTACGCTCACGGTACCGGGGAGTTGCTCTACCAGCGATTTTTCACCGGCCTGGCCCGGTAGCAGGAAAGAATAGGGGTCGGCGATGCCTTTGTCGAAATAGCCGGGGCGCACGATCTGTACATGCCCAAGCTGGGAATGGATGGTGGCCTCGCGCATGTCGTGGAATATCCAGTGAATGAACCCGCCGGCAAGCAGAAACGCCACAATGCCGGCCGCTACCGTCAGCACGGCGACCAGTGTACGATGCGTATTTCGGCGCAGATTGCGCAGGGCCAGGCCCACGGTGGCGAACATGACGAGGTAATCCCTCCCGGTGGTAAGCCCGTCCCCGCGTAGGGCAGGCTTCCCATCAGCATCCAAGCCGTCACTATAATGAGTCTGTGACCCGAATGTCGATATCTCTCTGTGATGAGGTGCGGAAATGTGTCTGAGCGAGGCGATTTCAGAATGGCGTGGCGTGCTCGGCCATGAACAGGTGCTCGACGGTCAGGCCGCACAGACGGCCTATGGAACCGATGCCAGCGGCCTGGAAAGACGCCTGGTTGCGGCGCTGAGAGTCAGCGACAGCGCCCTGTTGCCGGAGGTGATGCGTGTTGCAGGTCGTCACGGCGTGCCGGTTTACCCGATCAGCACCGGGCGCAACTGGGGATACGGCACGGCGTTGCCGGTGCGCGACGGTTGCGCGCTGATCGACCTGCGCGGCATGAGCCGCATCCTCGACTTCGACGCCGAACTCGGGGTGGTGACACTTGAGCCGGGGGTGACACAGCAGATGCTGGCGGATTTTCTCGATGCCGGTCGCCATCCTTTTCTGGTGCCGGTGACGGGGGCGGGGCCGCAATGCAGTCTGGTCGGCAATGCGCTGGAGCGTGGCTACGGTGTGACGCCCTATGTTGATCACTTTGGCGCGGTTTCCGATCTCGAAGCGGTGCTGGCCGACGGCAGCATCTATCGCACTGCGCTGCGCGAGTGTGGCGGCGACGACTTGGCGCGCCTTTTTAAATGGGGGCTCGGGCCGTATTCGGCGGGCTTGTTCACGCAAAGCGGTTTCGGCATCGTGACGCGCATGAGCATTGCCCTGGCGCGCCGTCCCGAATGCGTCAAGGTTTGCTTGTTCAGCCTGCGCGATGACGCCCTGCTGGAGCCGGCAGTCGAACGCATCCGCACGGTGCTTTCCCGGTTACCCGGCGTTGTCGGCGCCATCAATCTGATGAACCGTCACCGTGTGCTGGCGATGTCCGCACCCTATCCGGCCGACCGCCTCGACGCCGACGGCATGATTCCCGAGTCCGTGATCGCGGAACTTGGAAGACAGTACCAGATCTTTCCCTGGACCGGCTTTGGCACGCTCTACGGCACGCGCAAAGTGGTCGGCGCGGCCCAAAAGGAGATTCGGCGCGCTCTGGGCGATGTCGCCAGCCGCATGCTCTTCCTGAGTCCTTCCGACGCGAGATCGTTGGCTCGGCTGGCGCGCTGGCTTCCCGGCAAGGCCGGGCGACGTCTGGCCAACACGGTACAGACGCTTGCATTATCGCTCGAACTGGTGGCCGGGCGGCCCAACGAAACGGCGTTGCCATTATGCTACTGGCGCAATCCGGAACCGCCCAAAGGATCGTGGCGCGACCCGGCGGCCGACGGTTGCGGGCTACTCTGGTATGCGCCACTGGTCCCGATGCGAGCGGCTGATGTGCGCGCTTATGTTGATATGGTCAAAAGGGTGACGGTTGCTCACCGGATCGAACCGCTCATTACTTTCACTTCGATCAGCGACAAGCTTTTCGACAGCACCGTGCCGCTCATCTTCGAGCGCGGTGACCTGACCGCCGTGCAGAGCGCCGAGGCCTGTTATCAGGACCTCCTGGAATCGGGGCGTGGCGTCGGCTGTTTCCCCTATCGCGTGGGCATCAATACCATGAGCAAACTGGCCGAGTTGAGCGTGGACTCGAAGCGATTTCACGCCCGCTTGCGCGATGCCTTCGATCCCCAAAGATTATTATCGCCTGGCCGTTATGAATGAGGTTGAAGGCCCGTTCCATAAGGTCGGCGGAAAACCTGTTTTGATCAGTGGAGAATCCGCTGTTCGTCGGTTTGCAGCAATCGACCAAATCGGGGGTGTCGAAAATTTTTACAATCACTTGCCTAAAGCACGTCGAAAGACATAAAGCGCACACGCCAAGAAAATATTTTCCACTGTAAAACAAGTAATTACGAGAGTTTCGTGGAAGCTGGCATACCTACTGCTTATATTGGCTCGTCACGAATCAGGAAGTCTCCTGAGAGTACGCTAACAAGGAGAATGCAATGAACCTCTTCAAGCAAACCCTCGCCGCTGCGGCCCTGTCGGCGGCTCTCGCAACTTCTGCGCAAGCTGCGATGATTACCGTGGGCGGTGTTACTTGGGATCCCGATTTTTCTGGATCGCTGTCGGACAATGACTTCACCGCACATTACACCTTTACTCAGTGGTACACCTCTGCTGCCAATGCGGTTGGCAATGCTGTCAATTCGGCGCCGACTGCAGCGGCTGCTAAGCTAATCGGTACGGTTGGCCTGGGCGATGTGCTGCAGGGCATCGGTAAAGTCAACATGATCAACTCCACTACCAACTTTGCCGGCACTGGCGAACTGACTTTTGTGTTCGGTGGATTCCAATTGATCGGACCTTCGACGTTCTCGAATGGTTGGTTCAAGATTTACTATGATGCTACGCCGGATTACAACCAAGCTGCCGGTACGGGTGCTGCCGATGGTTCTCTGTGGCTGGATATGGCGGCAAGTTCCAACCAATTCGCGTCAGCGAATCCTCCCTCGCTGAACGCAGGTTTCTTCACCACGTTCCTGAATGCGATTGGTGGAGCTGCCTACGGTAACTTCAAAGATTCCGATATGTTCTTTGGTGGTGCCGACGCTCAAGCAGGTGCCTATGCCCAGTTCAACAACGGCAAGTACGCAACGACCGATGGCAATCTCTATAGCGATTCCATCCCCGAGCCCGCCTCCCTTGCATTGATTGGCTTGGGCTTGTTGGGTGCCGGCGCTCTGCGTCGCAAGCAAACTGCTAAGTAACTCCGTCTCTCTGAATCAGGCTGACCAGTGAATCGGCCCGCGAAAGCGGGCCGATTTCTTTTTTTGGTGTGCGACGACTTATCATTCTTAACAAGCCAACGTTTTTGCTGGCGCACTGCTAGACTTTGATGTGCCAACCCTATTTGCCGGAATAATGCTGACCTCTCGAAACGTCCGTTTCATGTTCCACCGGGCTGCCCGGACGTTGATTCCTGTCCTGCCGCTGTTTCTGCGGACGCGTTTCTACCGCCGCATGATTCATTGCGATCCTGCGCCTCCGAACAATCTCAAGCTTAAGCTCGCCGAAACACAAGAAGAATTGGAAGCCTGTTTCAAGCTATTGCACGGTGCTTATGTGCGGGCAGGGCTTCAGCAGCCGCATCCTTCTGGCTTGCGCGCCACCCTTTATCATGCTTTGCCCACGACCAGTACGTTATTAGCGAGTTGGGACGGTGAAGTGGTTGGAACTGTCTCGCTCGTGCGGCAAAGCAAACTGGGTTTCCCCCTACAGAAGATTTTTGACATCCGGGCGATCGAGCAGTTGGGCGGCAATATCGCCGAGGTCTCAGCGTTGGCGGTCGCGCCGCGCTTTCAGGCTAGGGGAGGGATCATTCTGTTCCCCCTGCTCAAGTTCATGTACGAGTATGCAACTCGACTCTTCGATACGCGTCATCTAGTCATTGCAGTCAATCCCAGGCACATCGGATTCTACGAGTCGATCCTGTTCTTTCGCCGTCTGCGCAAACAGACAGTGGAACACTACGATTTCGTTAACGGTGCGCCGGCCATTGGCGCCACACTGGATCTGCATGAGGCGGATCGCCTGTTGCGGGGCGTTTATGATCATCTCGATCCGGCGCGGAATCTATATCGGTATTTCAAGGATCTGCGGTTGAACAACATTGCCTTTCCTGGAAAACGCTTCTACACCACCACCGATCCGGTTATGACGCCGAAGCTGCTTGACTATTTCTTCAATCAACGTACCCAGTTGTTCGCCAGTCTGGGTGCGAACGAATTGCGCGCGCTTCATGATATTTACGATTTGCCTGCCTATCGGAGCTGCCTGCCGCCGGTGCCCGCACCCGAAACGGTCACGCACGGCAAGGAGAGGCGTCGGCATCGTCGGTTCTCGATCAGTTGTCCGGGTCAGGCGTCGGCCGGTGGTGAACTGGTCGCGGTGAGAGTACTGGAGTGCTCAAGCATGTGGGTGCGGGCGCGTATTGCGAAGAATTTGGCGATTGGCGGAACCTGCCGCCTGGCTGTGCAGTTGGGTGCCAATGACCGCACTGATCTGGAGGCTCGCGTCATGCGCCGCGCTACTTCTGAAAAGGATACCTATATCCTGCAAATCGAACAGGCTGATCTTGCTTGGTCGAAATTTGTCAACGCGCTCAGCCGTGCGACCACTCACCAGGAACTGGAACACGCGACGCAGTTTTTGGAAAACTAGCCACACCGCGCACACCAAAGCGACTCAGAAACTGTAGCGGATTTCCGAATACACCCGGTCTTTGTTGCCATACTGGCCGAACAGCCCCAGCGCCGGCCCATTGAAGAAATCTGCACCGAACAGAACGCGCCAGTTCTTTTCGACGTTCCAGGTTACTTTGGGGCGGAACATCCAGTCGGCACGATTCAGGCTGGAAACGTACAGCGCCTGCGCTTCCCACTGGCCGCCCAGTTTGCCGTTCAGATACAGGCTGTAACCGTTCTCCCGGCGATCGGGGATGATATCCCGGTCGTAGTCGAAGAAGCTGCGCTGGAACACCTGCACATTGAATCGTGTTTCGGCAGGCAGGGTGAAATCAAGGCCCACTGCTACATCTAGCGAGTTCTGCTTGACGACGCCCACCGGGTCGGGCCTGAGCAGGGCAAAACGCCGGCCATCGGTGTAGACCACCTCGCTTTTCAGCACCACACTGCCAAAATCCTTGGCCAGTGTGCCGCCCCATTGGCGAATTCGCTCATGCCGGGGGGTAAACACGTAAAGCGTCGGTGAAAGGGTTTGACGGTAAAAGGTGGCGCCGGCATCCATGCTGTTGTAGTAGAAACCGGAGATGTCCCAACCTCCTTGCAGCGTCGATAGACGGAGGCCGCCATTCATGTGCTGGCCGTTGCGTGCGGGGGTGATTTCGGGTCGATAGAGTGCCATGGCGCCGGGTGGCACCGGTTGCAGCGGGAAGAAATCGGCGCCGGGTTTGCCGATCTGGTCGTAACTGGCCACGGGAATCCATAACACTTCAGCGTGGAAATCGTCTTTGAAATACTCTGCCCGAGCGGCCCACTGTGGAATCCTCAGGCTGTCGAACTCGGGTAGGATGAATTCACGAAGGTCCCTTGCGGAGACAACATCGGCGAAAAAAAGCCCCACCATCTCGCCCCAGACCACATGCTGGCGGCCGAGCCGAAAATCCCACGCGCCGGCATTCACGTCGATGTAATTTTCACGAAGCGAAAAGTTGAATCGCTGATTGCGCGCTACTTCCGAAGAATAAAAAGAGGTCGTGTCGTAAACAGCATCGCCGTCGATGCGTGCGCCCAGTTTCCATTTCACGCCATTCGCGAACGTGCCGTTCTGGGAGAGATCGCTACGCAGGCGCATCTTTGACCAGTGGTCCGGGTCGGAGACCGTTCGTGCCAACTCAAACTGGAGATAGCCGCGCAGACCAGAGCCAGTGTTTGCCTTGGCCACCTGTTCGGTAGCGGGGGCATCGTCGTCGAAGAGTGCGTCGCGGCTGGCTTTCTTGTCATCGCCCAAGGCGGCCAGAGGCACGACCATGAGGGCCGTTGCCAACGCCAAAACGCGATGTTGGGGCCACAAAGATTCGGATGTTTTCACGATGGATTCCCTCGCAATTCGTCGGCATGCCACACACCGGTTGCTTCAGTGTCGGGAAGCTGCTGTTCGGCGGCCAGAGCCGCTGCGTTCCGGACTTGCACCATGTGCCAGCCATCCGTGTGGCGGACACCCAGCGCAGTGACGATACCATCTTCAATCCGCACCAGTCGGTCGGCCATTTCGATTACTTTCTGATCGTGGGTCGAGAAAATGAAGGTCGTGCCCAACTGTCGATTGATGCGCTTCATCAGGCGCAGGATTTCGACCCCTGTGGCCTTGTCAAGATTGGCCGTTGGCTCGTCGGCCAGAATGATAGCGGGACGCCCAGCCAGCGCGCGCGCAATCGCGACTCTCTGGCGCTGGCCGCCGCTGAGCTGATTGGGACGGTGATCGCCATATTTGGCAAGGCCGACCATATCCAGAAAGTAGGCGACCCTCTCCTGACGTTCCTTGGCATTGATGTCCGGGCGCTGCAGCAGAGGGTATTCGACATTCTCCGCAGCCGACAGTACCGGCAGCAGGTTGAAGGTCTGGAAGATGAAACCCAGGCGCCGGGCGCGAATGTCGGCGAGTTCATCGGCACTTTTGTTGCTTACGTCTTGGTCGTCGATGAAGATACGGCCGCTGGTCGGCCGGTCGATGCATCCGATGAGGTTGAGCATGGTCGTCTTGCCGCTGCCGGAAGGGCCGGAAATGGCGAGGAATACCCCAGCCTCGATGGACAGTGTAATATCATTCAAGCCTTGGACGATCTGGTCGCCGAGCAGATAATCCTTGAAAACCCGTTCGATCCGGACGACATTCATCGCTTGCAACCCGTAGCCGTGTGACGATTCCCACCCACGAGGGGAGGCCCATGATGACACTGCAGAACCGCTTTCGCCGCATCCGCACCCTGACGACCGGCCTTTTCTGCCTATCGCTTAGTACGCTGGCCTTTGCCGCCGACCCGCAAGCGCCGCAGGCCGACAGCATTGATGCCAGAAGTATAGTTGAAAAAGCGGATCAGATTCGTTTCCCGGCCGAGGGATTTCAAGTTGATATAGCCATTGCTACCACACAGACCGGCAAGGCGGCGGAAACGCGCAGATATCGCGTGCTCTCCAAGGGCAACGAAAACACGGTGGTGATGGTCACCGAACCGGCTTCCGAGCGCGGCCAGATCATTCTGATGAAAGGCCGCGATCTTTGGGTGTTTATGCCCGATGTGTCGCAGCCGGTACGTATCTCGCTCGCGCAGCGCCTGACCGGGCAGGTGGCAAACGGAGATCTGGCCAGGGCCAATTTCGCTGGCGACTACATGCCCAAATACCTTCGCCATGAAGCGATCAATGGCGAAAACTATGTCGTATTGGAACTGAATGCGGTGGACCGTGGCGTGACTTATCAGCGTGTAGTCTATTGGGTGAACGAAAAGAACAACTGGCCCTTGAAAGCCGAGTTCTACTCCCTCTCCAATCGTCTGCTGAAAAAGTGTCGTTACGAAAATTACCAGAGCATGGTGGGCAAGATGCGGCCTACGCGCATGGTGATGGAAGATGCGCTGAAGGCAGACGAACAGTCGGTGCTCGAATATAGCGCCATGAAGCTACGTGATCTGCCCGACAAGATATTCACCAAGGATTATCTGAAGAAGCTGGATTAGGGTGTGCTCAAAGCAGGGCGCTGATTGGATGGCTGTAACTGTCCTGCACGAGCGCTGCGCGATTGGGCGCCTCCTATGTGCAGCCGGTGCCCGCAAGTTGACCGCGGCAGGCTTCGATCACGCCGGCCGCACCGGTTTCGCACAGCGCCAGCGTCGTTTCGAAGGCGGCGAGGTTTCCGTAATAGGGGTCGGGTACTTCGTCTTCCAAGGCGTCCGGCGCGAAGCTGAGGAAGAGCCGGAGTTTGCCGTGCAACGCTTCGGGGCAGCGACTTTCGAGCTCCGCCAGGTTGTGGCGATCCATTGCTAATATCCAGTCGAAACGGGTGAAGTCCTCCGCACAGACCCGACGCGCCCGTAGCGTGGAAAGATCGATGCCGGCTTGTTGTGCCACCTGCTGGGCACGCGGGTCGGGCGCTTCGCCTGCGTGATAGCCGAGCGTGCCGGCGGAATCGACATCTACGTGATCCGCCAGCCCTGCTTCGGAGAGACGGTGCCGGAGCACGCCCTCCGCAAGTGGAGAGCGACAGATGTTCCCCATGCAAACGACGAGAATGCGCCACTCGAATTGAGCGAGCGAAGCACGGCGGCGCGGGCGAAACGAAAGAGGTAGCTTCATTCGCAGTCAAATTCAGGAGAAGGTCGCGAGGCAGCGTCGATTGAGGGGGCAACGCTCACATCTGACGTGTGCGCCGAATGCGGGACCACTCCGGCGAGGCTTGTACGACGGAGGGGTCATAAGGATGCTCTGTACGCTGAAAGACACCTTTGATCTTTTTGACATAATCGCGTGTTTCGGGGTACGGCGGGACGCCGGCGTACTGATCAACGGCCTTTTCGCCTGCATTGTAGGCAGCTGCGACCAATTCCACGTCGCCTTTGAAATAGGCCAGCAACCAGCGCAGGTAAGCAAGGCCCCCGCGTACGTTTTGTTCGGGATCGAAGGGTTTGGCGACACGAAATCGCAGAGAGGTTTCGGGAATGAGTTGCATCAGGCCTTGCGCCATCTTGGGCGAGACAGCACGGGGATTGAAATTCGATTCGGCCCGGATGATTGCCAGCGCCAGGCGCGGGTAAATGCCGTATTCCGGCGCCACACGATTGACTAGGTCGATCACCTTTTGTTGTTCCGGTGTCGGGTCGGGGAAAGCCTGGCGGCCTTCGATATCGAAAAGGCACTCAGGCGCGCGCGCGACCGCTGGGCCGGTGTAACGCAGCATCCTGTCGGCGAGGGGATGCCCTTGTCGGGCAGCCAGGGTGAAAAAGAAAGCGGCCAGCTCGTCGTTTCGCGTCAGACCGCGACCATTGGCGTAGATCCAGCCCAGACTATATTGCGCCTCTGCATCGCCCATGCGGGCCGCCTCACAATACAGCGAGACGGCGCGGTGAACATCCTTGTCCACGCCTTCACCGTGCTCGTAAGCGCTGGCGCGGCTGCGCAGGGAGGTTGCCTGTTCCGCCAGAGTGGGCGCGGCGATTGTGATGCTCGCAGCCGTCGTCAGGCACAGCGCCGCGAAGCGCCGTGCCAGAACGTTCAGCCGGGCACCTCTCATGACGGGGCTCCTTACAGGCCCTTCGCGAGTTGAGCGACTTCGGCCTGAGCGGGGAACTTGTCGCCCAGCTTCGCCAACTCGTCGAGCTCCTTCTTGGCCGCCGGCTTGTCGCCGCTCTTGAGCAGCGCCTTGGCCAGATTGAGTCGGATCACCGCTGCCTCAGGTTGTGTCTTGACTGCCTGTCGCAACAACTCCACTGCTCGCGCCGTGTCGCCCTTTTCCAGCAGCAGGGTCGCCAGCGTGTCCATGAAAGCGGGCTGCCCCGGCATCAATTTGTTGGCTTGTTCTGCATAGCCAAGTGCCTTGGCGTCTTTCAGTTGCGAACCCACCCAAGCCAGATTGTTCAGTGCAACGGCGTTATCGGGTTGTGCCTCAACCACGCCGCGGAAATAGCTTGCCGCCTTGTCGTATTCCTTGCGGGCGCTGGCCAGATCGCCCAGATAGAGCTGGAAGCTGACATCCTTGGGTTGCTGCTTCAGCCAGCCGGCAGCGAACCGGTCAGCTTCTTCCGTTTGGTTGGCGGCGCGAAGCGCATTGTGCAATCGGGTCGGAATTTCCGTACTGGGTGCGATCTTGAGTGCTTGGCGATAGGCGTTGATGGCGCCGGTCCAGATTTTTTGTGAGGCATGCACATCACCTTCCAGAATGTAGCCGACGATATCCTGCGGGCGTTGTTTCTGCACATCTCGAGCAATGGCTAGCGCCTCTTGCGTTTTGCCCGATTCGAGCAGTAGGCCGATCAGGCTGCGCTGGGCGACGACCAGATCAGGTTTGATTTCGAGCGCCCGTTTCAGGCTTTGCGTGGCGGCATCCTTGTTCTTTGCCTTGAGATGAATTTCGGCGATGCGTAGATGCGCCTGCGGCGAGGCAGGTTGCAGCGTAGCAAGCTTGTTGTAGGTCGCCAGCGCCTGGTTGCTGTCGCCCGCAGCGTGCTGGGTGCGGCCAAGGGCATCGAGCAGGGTGGCGTTGTCGGAGATGGCGGCGACAGCATCCTGAGCGGCACTGACCGCTTTCTTGGGGTCGCCGGCTCGCATTAACGTATCGATGAGCGCCAGGCGAGGAGAGGGGTCTGTTGGATTCGCCTGGATCGCCTTGTTGATCAGCGCGCTGACTTCATCAGGGGTGCCGCCGTTATTCGCTTTGAGTTCCGCGATGGCCAAGAGCGCCTGCATGTTTTTGGGGTCGGCGGCGGTGATGCTTTCAAAGCGCTTTCTTGCATCATCGATCTTTTTGTCATTGATATCGAGTCGGGCAAGGGCGGCAGCGGCCGGGAAATAAACCGGGCTCACAGCGAGCGCCTTCTCGAAAGCTTTGCGGGCACCGGCTACGTCCTTCTTGAGATACAGTGCTTGCCCGCGCAGGAAGTACGGCAGCGGTGCGTCAGCCTGCTTCTTCTCGAGCGCGTCGATGGCCTTGAGCGCCTTGTCGGGCTGGTTGCGGCGCAGTTGGGCGCTGATCAACGCGAGGTCGGCGACATTACCCTTGTCCGTGGCGGCAATGTTCTCGAGTTCGGAAAAAGCGGCGTCGGTATCGCCCTTGGCCAGATGGGAGAGTGCCAGCGATGTCCGCTTGCGGGTGTCCTGGGGGTCCAGCTTGGCGGCTTTGCTAAGAAACTCCTCGGCTCGCTTGGGATCGCCGTTCTGAAGAAAGACCTCGCCGGCCAATGCCATCATCTCAGGATCGCCGTCAATCTGATCCAGAACCGGCTGCAGCGTCGCGAGTGCGCGTGTCGGTTGTCCGCTGCGGATATAAGTGGAAACCAGCAAACGACGGGCCATTTTCATTTCCGGTGCGGCCTGAATCGCCTTGCTAAGGTACGATTCCGCCGGTAGCCAGGCCTTCTGCTGGAATTCGACCGCGCCTGCCAGTTGCAATGCCGCGGGGTGTCCCGGAACCTGCTTCAGTACCACCTGAATGAGGTCGCGGGCTAACTTGAAGTCCTTTTTCTGGTAGGCAAGCTGGGCTTCCAGGAAGCTTGTCTGCGGCGCCTTGGCCGCGACTTTCTTGAGGCTTTCGAGTTGTTGCGCGGCTTCGTCCAGGCGGTTTTGATGAAGCAACAGCGAAATCGCGGCGGCATTGGCACCTTGTGAGGCCGGGCGGAGCTCGATCGCCTTGCGGAAGGCGGTCAAGGCATCGTCCATCTTGTTCTGCGTAAGCGCCATTTCGCCTTTCAGCATCCATGCATCTTCATTGCCAGGCGTTCGCTGCAGCACGGATTCGACAATGGCACCGGCGGCGGTGATGTCTTTGCGCGCGAGCTTCATCCGCGCTTCAACCAGACGGGCGGGCTCGAAATCCGGCTTGGCTGCAAGGGCTTCTGCGAGGGCGGCATCTGCCGCATCGGGCTTGCCCAACATAGCCTGTGCCTGGGCCATGGAAGTCATCAGGTCTGCTTTCGCATCGGCACTTTGCACATTGGACTTGGCCAGATCATCCACCAGTTTTTTTGCCTGCCCGGTTCGTAGCAATGCGGTTGCCAGCAGTGGCACGACCTTGTCAGGGGATACCTGTTGTTCAAGGGCCTTGCGCAGTTCGACCTCGGCACCTCGCGCATCGCCACTTTCAAGCAAAGCTTTGCCGAGCATCAGGCGCGCTTCCGGTTGATTGGGATTGGCCTGAAGAGCGTTTTTTATCTGGATGATCGCCGCTTTGTGATCTTTCTTTTCCATGAACTGCTGGGCAGAGGCCAGCATCGTCTCAGGCTTTTCGCTGCTGCACGCGGCAAGAATCAAGGCGGAAATCAGCAAAGGGAGGGCGCGGCGGGGATGAATAATAGCGGTTGTCATGTTTTTTCCCGGCAGGAGGAGAGAATTCGGAGGGGCGAGATGGTAATTACTTCAGACCGAAGCGGTGCATCAGATCGTATAAAGTGGGGCGGCTGACGCCGAGTAGTTCGGAAGCTTTCAAGACGTTGCTGTCAACGCGGGCAAGCGCTGTCAGGACGGCCTTCTTTTCAGCTTCGTCTCTAACCTTGCGTAAATCAAGGCTGTCGTCGGGCAAGCTGTCGATATCGATGCCCAGTTCCAGATCGACGCGTGAAATCTGGGCGCCATCGGCCATGATGACCGCACGCTTGATGCAGTTCTCCAGTTCGCGCACGTTGCCAGGCCAGCCATGGGCCTCAATTGCACGCATGGCGTCGTCGGTCAGGCTGAGGCTGCCGCGCCTTTGTTCCTCGGCAAAGCGCCGGACAAAGGCATGCGCGAGCAGGCTGGCATCGCCGCTGCGCTTTCTGAGCGGTGGAATATTGACCACGATTTCGGCGAGCCGGTAATACAAATCTTCGCGGAAACGGCCCTCCCGGATCAATTCCTTGAGATCCTGATGTGTGGCGCAGACGATGCGTACATCGACGGCGATTTCCTGGCGCCCACCTATACGTTCGATGACCCTTTCCTGCAGGAAACGGAGCAGTTTGGCCTGCAAGGCCATCGGCAGATCGCCGATTTCATCCAGCATCAAGGTGCCGCCGTTGGCAGCTTCGATCTTGCCCGGCGTGGTTTTGGCGGCCCCGGTGAAGGCGCCCTTTTCATACCCGAACAACTCGCTTTCGAGCAAGTTATCCGGGATCGCGGCGCAATTGATGGCGAGAAAACGCTCGCTCTTGCGAGGCGACGCTTGGTGCAGGCCGCGCGCGAGGACTTCCTTGCCGGTCCCGCTCTCGCCGAGCAACAGAACAGTTGCGGTGCTGTTGGCCACCTTTTCGATCACGCGGCAGAGGCGCAGCATCTCCGGGTCGCGAGTCAACAGGCCGGCGAGGGCATCCGGTTGATACATTGCTTGCAAGCGATGGTTTTCCTGCTGCAATTCGTGCAGCCGGAAGGCTCGTTCGACCGTCAGGTTGAGCAATTCCGGTTCAAAGGGTTTCGCAATGAAGTCGTAGGCACCCAACGCAACGGCGCGCAGGGCATTGGCGTGGCCATTCTGGCCGGTGAGCACGATCACCTTGGTGTCGGGTGCTTCGGCGAGGATTTGTTCGAGCAGACGAAATCCTTCTGAAACCGAATCGGGGTCGGGCGGTAGCCCGAGGTCCATGGTAACGACAGCCGGGTTGTGACGCCGCAATTGCACAAGTGCCGATTCGCGGTCATCCGCCACCTGTGTTTCGAACTGGTCAAACGACCAGCGGATCTGCTTTTGCAGCGCCGGATCGTCTTCGACGATCAGAAGCGGTCGGGATTTTTCCGCGCTCATGCCGCCTCCACGCGATGCAGGTCGGAACCGTCTGTATTCAGGAATAGTGGCAACAACATGGTAATCCGTGTTCCTCGGTCGATTTGGCTTTCTACCTGAATGCGCCCGCCCAGCTCCTGAACGTACTGGAAGCTCTCGTAGGCCCCAATGCCCATCCCGGTCTGCTTGGTCGTCTGAAAGGGCTTGAACAGGCGCTCGCGGACGAATTCCTCGGACATGCCCTGCCCGGTGTCGCCCACTTCAATCACAGCCTGACCGGACTGCCGATCAACCGAAATCCATACCTTGCCGTCGACCGGAGTGGCATCCAAAGCGTTTTGTACCATATGACCGATGATGCGTTCAATGCGTTCTTCATGTCCGCGCGTGGTTACAGTCTCCCCGATGCTCAGATTCACTGTGCGTCCCTGGCGAGCCTTTGACGACTGAACGCGTCGCGCAATGTCCGCGAGATTGACCCCGCGGGCGCTCCCCGGCGGTGCCGCGCCCTCGCGCAGTTGGAGCATCAGTTGGCGCATCCGTTCAACGGCGTGCTCGACCGTCATCAGCATATCCTGTTGAAATTCGGGATTGTCGCGGTGGCGTTCGGCATTTTTCAGCATCAACGCCAGTTGCGTGACGATGTTCTTGAGGTCATGCACGACGAAGGCCGACATCCGGTTGAAGGCGTCGAACTTGCGGACCTCAAGCAGCGCTTCGGTGGCTTGCATCTGCGCGAGAAAACTGGCGGCCTGACGCCCGGCGGTTTTGAGCAGGTCGTTGACCTCCCAATTGACGTCGATCGGCGTGCGCGCGCTGGCCAGAACCACGAAACCGATCAGCCGGTCGCCGACCGTCAGTGGCACCACCAGCCAGGCGTGCGGCAGGGAGGCCAGCCAGTCGGGCAGATCGAGGCTCTCGTATCGTTGCCGGAACGCACGGTATTCCTCCAAATTGATAACCCAGCCACATTCACCCAGAAACCGGCAAAATGATGTGTCGGCTGACTCGGGGTCGCGTATTTCGGGCATATTCCAGCGTGCGCTTTGGCTGAAGCTGGTCGTGTCGCTCTGGCGAAGCCATAGGGTGCCTGCCGGGCTCTCGACCAATTCGGCGAGTGCCCGCACGACCTGCTGGCCCATGGCTTGCGGCGATTGTTGTCCTGATAGCGATTGTGTAAATCGCAACCACTCCTCGCGGTAGTCATAGCGATAGCTGAAAAAGTGCTTGCCCAATAGCACACGCAGCTTGGCACGAATGGTGCGCGAGATCGCCAGGACCAGAAAAGCGACGATACCGACAAAAATGGCCGCCAGTTGCAAGGCCGATCCCCAGTCGCCACCAAAAAAACGGACGTAATACCCGGTTGCGGCAACTAGTAGCAGATAGGCGCCAGCGAGCAGCAATGTGGCCGAGTGAAAGGCCGCGCGCTGCGATAGCCTGATCTTGCCGACCCAGTCGCGCCCACGGGTAGTCGACACCGCGAGCAGCGGGATTGCTAGGCAGTGTATGCCGCCCCGGATGATGAAAGCGTCCGCGTCAATGCGATTGAACAGTGCCGCCGTCGAGAACAGATAAAGATCGAACGCGAAAACAGCACCCAAGCCGATGGCCAGTGGTTTGACATTCCACAAAGAGTCGTCGGTGACGTTGCGTAGCAATTGTTCGAGGAGTGTCAGCGCGAGCACCGAGATGCATAGCGACAAAACCAGGACCAGGCGTGGATGTGGTGCAAGGGCGGGCACCCAGCCGAAAATGCCCAGCTGCATCAGGCCGCCGATGGCGAGCAGGGCTGCGGCGAGCCGACTTAGTAGGCGACCGTTCGGGGTCGCCGACACGGCAGTGCCGGCGGGTGTCAGCAGGAAAAGGAGAAAGAGAAACCAGCCGCCGTAGCGCAGGAGGTCGGCCAACTGGCCCAGCAGCAGGAATGTGGGATGGGGTTGCAGCGAATAAACGAGGCCGCACGTACTCCAGGTCGCGCATAGCAAAGAGGTGGCCAGCAGGGCCCAACCAACACGTCCGCGGCCCCGGGCGGCCGGATGAAATACCAAGTGCAGCGCGAACGCCAGATAAACAACAGCCCCGAGCCCGTAACTCCAGGCCGCCAGCGTGGCGTTATGAGTGTCCATCGGACACCCTTAGTCCGGCGGACGCGCAATCACCGCTATTGCGCTCCCTTGCCGGTGAGAACGACGCCGACAGTGTCGAACAGCACGACCAGATCGAGGAAGAAGGTGTGGTTCTTGACGTAATAGAGGTCGTATTGCAATTTCTCGGCCGTATCCTCGATCGAGGCGCCATAGTGATAACGCACCTGTGCCCAGCCGGTTACGCCTGGCTTGACGCTGTGACGCACGGCGTAGAATGGGATCTCCTTGATCAGCTTGTCGACGAAGAAGGGGCGCTCTGGGCGGGGCCCGACCAGGCTCATGCTGCCATCGAGGACGCAGAACAGCTGAGGCAATTCGTCGATCCGCAGCTTGCGGATGACACGCCCGACGCGGGTAACCCGATTGTCGCCAGCCGTCGCCCAGCGCGGCCGACCATCTTTCTCGGCATCGGTCCCCATTGATCGAAATTTGATCACGTTGAACGTGCGCCCGTTCAACCCGACCCGCTCCTGGCGATAGAAAATCGGGAATCCGCTTTCGACGACGATAGCGATTGCCGTCACCAGCATGACCGGTACTGCCAGCAACAGCAGAATCAGCGACCCGACGATATCGACGATGCGCTTGCCCAGGCGGCGAAGCCAGCCTTGATCGAATCCTTCGCCGAATATCAGCCAGCCCGCGTAGAGGGCGTCCAGCCGAATCTGGCCCAAGGTCTGCTCGAAATAGGAAGCAAGGTCGAGCACACGCACGCCGTAGAGTTTGCAATCCAGCAGCTCTCGCAACGGCATGCTGCCGCCCCGGCGTTCGCTCAGGGCGACGACGATTTCGTCGACATTCAGTGCCAGCGCCGTGTCAGTGAGTGATTTGGTGCGCGACAAGAGGCGGTCGGAAGGCACCGCCAGGCGAGTTTCGTTGGCGCTGGGGTAGAAGCCGACCACCTCGACGGCCGGG
The DNA here is from genome assembly GCA_002337055.1 of Betaproteobacteria bacterium UBA1934. GTDB lineage: Bacteria > Pseudomonadota > Gammaproteobacteria > Burkholderiales > Rhodocyclaceae > UBA1934. Next base: position 1,045,728 of record DDFG01000005.1, read on the forward strand.
TCGGAAAGAGCGATGGAACGCTCGACTGCCAACGCCATATCGCCGCCACCGAAGATCAAGATGCGATGCCGGGCCAGCGTCGAGGCAACATTGCCGGTCGTCACGTGATAGGTCAGCACCCCAAATACGCCCACCATGGCCGACAGTTCGAGAAAGTCGCGGCTCACCTCGGCCAGCGGCAGCAGTGCGAATACGCCGTATGCAATTGGCACAGCCAGGTAGAGTGCCAGTACAGCGAGACCGCGCTTTCGGGCATTCGACTGCAAATGGGCGCGGTGATAGAAACCCAGCCAGTTATTGACCAGCACCATGCAGATGGCGAGGATCGCACCGTACGCTGCAACGGTCTTCAAATCGACCGGCAGGCCGCTACCCAGCCAGATTACTGCAAAAAGCACGACCCCGAAAACAAACGAGAAGTCGAAGGCCAGCCGGAGCAGAGTGCGCCAATGGACGTAGTGGTTGAAAATCTTGATCACGGACGGTTTATGTATTCTTTGAAGCGGCTGAACCTGAGGCTCGACGGTGGGGGCGAGCGTGAGATGAGAGTAGTTCGGCATGGCGCGGTTCCCGAAAATCGATGACGATCATTCAACCCGTCTGGGGTTAACCCGGGTGGGGAGAATGCTGCCATCAGGTTACCGGCGCATGTTGAGGTCGACATAGTAACTATTTCACAAAACCGTTGCACTTTTCTTGTGGGTCTCGACTGCGCCTGGGAGCGCCAGCGCGAAGAGCGCCAGCAGTTGGAACAGCCAAGCCACGCGCGGAACGTCGAACAGGCTACTGACCGCACCGAGGGCGGGATAGGCGACCATTGCGCCGAGCAGACAGGGTACGAACGGATGTCGGGCAACGTCGGCGCGGAGCAGGGATCGCCATGCGAGCAGCACAACCGCCGTTAACGCGATCAACCCGAACAGACCGCGTTCGATGAGGAGTTCGAGGCCGGCGTTATCGATATGCCAAGGCAAAAAATAGACCTGTGCGAGAGGTAGCCAGCCTGTCATGTGATCGGAAAAATCACCGTTGATGAGTGGCGGATGCGGGCCCACCAGCTGGATGGCGTCGATCTCCAGCGCCGTCCCTGGCGTTGTGGTTGAAAAAGTCAGCCACTGCGGGCGTGTTGTTTGCCAGTCCCCTGGGGCCACCGGGGAGAAAACAATCCGGAAGGTACGCCACTCTCCGTCGGTCGGTGTTACCGAAAGTGAGTGCGAGCGACATTCGCCGACGTACAGCAGATGACGCTCACAGATATCGATGTCGAGAATGGCGGAATGAGCCGAGCGCACTCGTAGATCCGTGCCCAACGGGGCTGTCGGGTCGATGAATACGCGTTGTCCGAGTTGGAATAGTCCGCCCAGAATTGGTCTCGACGCAGGACCTTCCAAACGCAGAAAGGGGGATTCGCCAGCGTTCCCAACAATCGATGCCCGGCCCGAGTACTCGCCCGCCGGACCGGCCGTACTGTACTGTGCAGGCAGGCGGCCGATGCCCAGACCGAGCAGCCAGTCGGCGGGCGTTTCGAGCAAGGAAACCCCGTGCTGCCAGTGGTCCACCCGGTGACCAAAATCGCGGTCGCTGGTCGATAGTCGGTCCATCATGAAGCTGCCGCCGTAAAGCACGGCCACCCCTTCGACCACGAGCGCCAACAGCAGCGCCACGCTGTTGACGTGCAAGAGATTGTTGCGTTTCGTGTAGCGGCGCAGCACGAGCGCCGCCACGAAAGCCGTTCCGGCTGATGCTGCAAGCATCGTCTGGCCGCCGTTGGCATAAAGTGCTGCAAATACCGCAGCTAGCAGCAGCGTGGCGAGCAGGTCGCGCAGGACCAGCCACAATGCGCGCTCAGGGCGGGGGAGTCGGCGACGCAGAAGGAAGAAGGCCGCCACCAGCAGGGCCACTGCCACGCCGCCATAGACGCCGCGTGCAAAGGTAGTCAGGCAGGCATAAGCAAACGCCAGTGCCAGACAGGCTGCTCCCAGCCAGCGCAGGGGTGTGCGGGCGTTGAGCACCGTCCATAGGGCGAAAGGCGCCGCCAGTACCAGATAGCTGTCAAGTGCGGCGCCGCCGACGTGCATTTCCCAAAACCAGGCGGTGGTGCGGTAGGGTTCCGTGAACTCTAAGAGGCCCGGAAACAGGCTGCGCTCGATAGCCACGGCCAGCGACACCGCAGCGATGCCGAGCGTCATTCCGGTTGCTGCGCGACGAAAGGCACCCTCGGCATCGTCTTGTGCCGCTTGCCACACAAGAGGCCAGGCCAGCAGGGCCAGCAGGCTGCTCTTGGCGACGCGCAGGCTATTGGTGCCGGAAAAGTAGTCGTCCCACGGCGACAGCGATGCACCACCGGCATCAACGAGGCCGCGGAGCAAGCCCAGCACCAGGCTGATGCCCAACCCGGCGAGCAGCCACGCCGCGAGCCCGTGAGGGCGCCATGGCCATGGTCGATGCGCGAAACGGAGATAGCCGGCGGCGAGTGCGGCCAACACCAGCAGATCGAATTCGTCAGCCATCAGCCAGCCTGTCCAGGGCGCCGCCGAGGCGATGGGGAGTGCGGCCGGCAACAGCCACCACCACGCCCGTGGAAACCGGACAAAGGTGATGACCGCCAGCCCGAATCCGGCGATCGCCCAGCCGGCCAGCAGCGGATGCAGCGCCGCCAGCGCCGCGCCTGAGGCCATCAACAGGCCCGCCAGCAGCGCGGCGAGTGCCTTTTCCGGATTCAATCGCATACGCCGTCGAGCAGCCTCGCCAGTTCGCGGGCGCGTTCGCCCCGCTCGGCCGCCCGTACGGTAACGGAATCCACCGGTGCGAGGGTGCCCGCGCGCAGACGGGCCAGATATCCGGGGAGGTGACCGGCAATGGCGTCGGCGTCGTCGATGGCAACCGGCGGCTCGCACCCGGCGGTGCGCACCGCCGCCGCCGTGTCACCTTCGGGGGCAACCAGCGAGAGGATGGGCCGGCCGGCGCGCAGGTATTCGTAGAACTTGGCAGGAATCTGGGCATTGCAATTGGCCGCCTGCATCAGCAGCAAGGCATCGGCGCGTCGCATCTCGTCAATGGCTTTGGCGTAGGGAAGCGGCGGCAGGATCTCGATGAAATCGCCCAGCCCATGCGTCGCGGTCAGGTCGCGCAACAGCGCTTCATGCACCGGCGCGCGAAAGCGAAGGCAAACCTCGCCCGACCGCACTTGACCGCTCTCCTTCAGGCGGCGAAGCGCCTGAAACAGCGGGCCGGGATCACGTTCGGAGGGGTAGACGATGCCGCTATGCAGCAGCGTCAGGCAGCCAGGGCGGAGCGGTGTCGATTCGGGCGGCGTGCGGAAGACCCGCTCGTCGTAGCCGTTCTCGATCACGGCGATCTTGTCGCGATGGGCAGGGTAACGCGCTCCGTAAAGCGCGGCGGCACCCGGTGTCGTCATGACGCAGCTGCGCGCTTGCGCGAAGGCCGCTTTCTCGATGCTAACGTACTGGCTGTGCGTGACCGGATCGGCCGGGTAATCGTCCTGCGCCATCGGGTCCCGGAAATCGGCCAGCCAGGGCAGGCCGCTGTATCGTTGCAGGCGCGCGCCAATCACATGCGCGGTGGGGATGGGGTAGGTCGACCAGAGCGCGGCCGGCCGGTACTGGTCGATCAGCCGCAAACCGTCGCGCACAGCCGCCCACCGCCAGGTCCACCAGCGATCCGGGCGGGCCAGACGGCCGAGATAGCGTCCCCGCCAGGCGAGGTGACGGGCGCTGTCGAGTGCCCAGGCGCGATGCACCGGCACCTCGTCGGGAATCTCGTCGAGCTGGTCGCCGCGCGTTTCCGGATATGCACGCGGATCGACCGACAAGATCACCGGCCGCCAGCCATGCATTGGCAGGTGCCGCGCAAAGCCCAGCGTGCGCTGGATGCCGCTGCTGCCTGCCTGCGGAGGAAAATGAAAGGCGATCATCAGCAGGGTTTTCATCGCGGGGCTTCCAGGGTGCGTGCCCAGTCGAGCGTGAGGGTCGAGACGGCGTCGCGCCCGGCGGCCGACGAAAAGGTGTGATCCTCGCCGGCAATGTCGTGCCAGCGAACCATCGGACGCTGTCGCCAGGCCGTGGTGGTGCCCCAGTCCGCGAATTCGAGGCCGGTCAGGTCGTTGCCGGCGATCACGACCAGGATGGCGCCGTCAAACTGTTGAAGAGCCGCCGCCATCTCGTCCCGGAATGCGCTGGGCGTACCGGATGGGGTTGTCGCCCCGCTGCGCCGCACGCGGCGGAAACGGAGCCAGGCTTCGCCCAGCGCCGAACGCCAGGCCAGTCCGCCACCGAACAGCTTGCGCCAGAAAGCCGGCTGGCACAGCCGGTCGAGGTAATAGTGACGCAGCAGCGCGCGGTCATGGCCGGCCTCGCTGCGTACCCAGGGATTCAATAGCGCGAGGCCGACGATGCGCTTATCTCGCCGTCGCCGCCAGTACAGCAGCGCTGCGGAAGCCGCGTCGCACAGGCCCCACAGCACGAACCGGTGCAGTGCAGGGCAGGCGCGCTGAAAGGCGTCGAGCGCTGTGGCGATGTCATCGTCGACGGCCTCAAACCCGGCGGCTTCGCCCTCGCTGTCGCCCATGCCCCGAAAATCGAAGCGCAGCGTCGGTACGCCGCCCGCCGCCAGCGCCCGCGCCAGCAGCGCAAACTGGCGGTGGCTGCCGACCCGGGTTTGCGGGCCGCCGACCAGAATCAGCACGCCGGTCGTGGCCGGGCGATCTGTCCGGCTAAGCACGCCGACCAGCGTTGCGCCTTCGCAGTCGAACAGCAACGCCTCGTCGTTCATGCTCGGCCCTCCGTCAGTGCCTCGACGCTGGCACGCCGCAGCGGGGGGGCATCGGTATGCCCCGGCGACAGCCAGAAATGCGCACCTTCCAGAGCGTTGACATCGACGCGGTAGCCGCTTGCCCGCCAGCTCTGGACGCGCGTCTGCAAGCCGGGCGAAAGTTCGGGTCGCGCGCCGGTTTCGTAGGCGATCAGGCGTGTGGCGAGGGGCAGTTCGTCCGGCCAGGCGGCCGCCTCCAGACTCCTGGCAAGGCGGGCGGAGAGGGTGTAACCGGCGATCTCCACCTGCCCACGCTCGCCCAACTGTTGGCGCAAGGTGGGGGCCGGCGTGGCGCCGGTCAGGGCCTGCGCGGTGGCGCCCAGCCGGAGAAAGTGGCGGAGGATGTCGGTACCTGCAAGAACGGGTTGCCAAAGCAGTAACCCCGCCACAGCGGGCGTTTCGGTCGGCGCCAGGGCAGCGGCGGTTTGCGCCGCGAGCAGCGCGCCGGCGCGCAAGCCCCACAGCCAGAGTGGACTCCCGTCGGCGAAATGAGTGCAGGCCAGTCGGGCGTCGGCCTGCCAATCGGTCCACGTGGCGTCGCCGAAATCGCCGGCGCTGTCACCGCAGCCGAAGAGGTCGATCAGGATCACCCGGAACCCTTTCGCGGCAAAATCGCGCGCCTGCAAGGCGACGATGCGGCGGGCGCAATTCATTTCTTCCGCAAAGGCGTGCAGATGAACGATTTGACCGCGCGGAGCGAGATCGGGCGGCGGTTCGTGGACCAGGCAGAATCGCGGGCCGCCGGCGGCGGGCAGAAAGAAGGCGCGCAAGGTGGGGGCCTGCGAGGGCACGCGTTTCTCCAAGGCTGTTTGACCGCGATTATACGCAGGCTATCATCACGCCATGTCAGCTTCATCGTCCGTCACCTTTTACACCCGGCTTGCCGCCTGGCGCGAGCAGGCGATGCCCGTGCCGGCCGACGACGGCGAAATCTTCTACGACCCCGAATGGTTCGAAACCCTGGCGGATTTTGGCATCGAGGGGGCGGATGGTCTCTGGCTGGCGCATACCGGGCGTCTGTCGCTGGCTTTGCAAACCGGCCGGCAACTCACCGCGTTCAGCAACTACTACGCCGCCCTGTTCGGGCCGATGGGCGGCGTGGTGCCGACACCGGCCGAATGTGCCGCGCTGGCCGCCGCGTTGCATGCCGATGCAAGGCGCTGGCCGGTGATCCGCCTGCAACCGCTCGACACGGAACATCCCTTTTGCGACACCTTTGCACAGGCGCTGACAGGCGCTGGCTATCGCGTGGATCGCTATTTCTGCTTTGGCAACTGGAGCCTGCCCGTGGCGGGGCGCAATTTCGCCACCTATCGGCAAAGCTTGCCCAGTCGCCTGCAAAATACGTTGCGGCGCGCCGGCAACAAGCTGGCGCGCACTGGCAAAGCCGAATTCCATATCCAGTCAGCGGTGGATGAGCGCCTGGAGACGGCCATTGCCGAGTTCGTTGAGATTTACGCCGCGAGTTGGAAGACGCCCGAGCCTTTTCCGGAATTCGTCCCCGCCCTCTGCCGTCTGGCGGCGCGCCGCGGCTGGCTGCGGCTTGGGCTGTTGCGCCTCGACGGGATGGCCGTCGCCGGACAGGTCTGGCTGGTGAGTGGCGGCAAGGCCTCGATTTTCAAGCTGGCCTACCGCGAAGGCCATGAATCGTTCTCGCCGGGTTCGCTGCTGACGGCCGAACTGATGCGCCACGCCCTCGATGTCGACGCCGTGCGGGAAGTCGATTACCTCTGCGGCGACGATGCCTACAAGCGTGACTGGATGTCGTTGCGTCGCGAGCGCATCGGCCTGGTCGCCTTCCGCATGGACAGTCTGGCCGGACGGATAGCCGCCGCCCGCCATGATGTGGGCAAATGGTTGCGGCAAAGGAGTATTCGATGAGCCCCGTTCTTTTGCATGATCTGATCAATCTGGCTGCCGCCCGCACCCCGACCGCGCCTGCGCTGATCGATGGCGACACCCGTCTCGACTATGCCGCGCTGGCCGAGTCGCAACGCCGCTTCGCCGGTGGCTTGGCGCACCTCGGCTTGCAGCGCGGCGAGCGGGTGGCGATTTATCTGGAAAAACGCTTCGAGACGGTGATCGCCAGTTTCGGCACGGCCGCCGCCGGCGGGGTGTTTGTGCCGATCAATCCGCTGCTGAAACCGGAGCAGGTCGCCCATATCCTGAAAGATTGCGCCGTCAGCGTGCTCGTCAGCTCGCCGGAGCGTCTGGCGCTGCTCGGTGAGGCGCTGGCTGGATGCCCCGCGCTGCGCCACCGCATCGTCACCGGGTCACCGGTGCCCGCCACCGTGGCTTGGGCCGACCTCCTCGGCCTGCTCGCTACGCCGCCGCATCGGGTCATCGACACCGACATGGCGGCCATTTTCTACACCTCTGGCAGCACCGGCCAACCGAAAGGCGTCGTGCTCTCGCATCGCAACTTTGTGGCCGGTGCGGTCAGCGTGGCGAGTTATCTTGAGAACCGGCCGGACGACGTGCTGCTGGCGGCGCTGCCGCTGTCGTTCGATGCCGGATTCAGCCAGCTCACCACCGCCTTTCACGCCGGCGCCTCGGTCGTGCTGCTCAACTACCTGCTGCCGCGCGACGTGCTGAAGGCCATGGCGAAACACCGCGTCAGCGGCCTGACCGCCGTGCCGCCGCTCTATATCCAGCTGGCCGGGCTGGAATGGCCGGCCGGGATCGCCGAGCGCTTGCGCTATTTCGCCAACACTGGCGGCGTTCTGCCGCAGGAAACGCTGGCGGCGCTGCGTGCGCGCCTGCCGCAAAGCCGTCCCTACCTGATGTACGGACTGACCGAGGCCTTCCGCTCGACCTATCTGCAGCCGGAGGAGATCGACCGGCGTGTGGGTTCCATCGGCAAGGCCATTCCCAATGCCGAAATCCTCGTGCTGCGGCCGGACGGTACGCCCTGCGCCGCCGACGAGCCGGGCGAACTGGTGCATCGCGGTGCTCTGGTCGGCATGGGCTACTGGAACGACCCCGAGAAGACGGCCGAGCGCTATCGGCCGCTGCCGCCTGCCCTGCGGCCGGAAGGCCTGATGTTGCCGGAGATGGCGGTCTTTTCGGGCGATACCGTGCGTCGCGACGCAGACGGTTATCTCTATTTCATCGGCCGTCGCGACGAAATGATCAAGACCTCGGGCTACCGGGTCAGCCCGGCGGAGGTGGAAGAAATCGTCTACGCCACCGGGTTGGTCGGCGAATGCGTGGCTTTTGGCGCTCCGCACCCGACACTGGGGCAAAGCATCGAGGTTCGCGTCACCCGCCCCGGTGATACACCGCTTGATCTGCCGGCCCTGCTGGTCGAATGCCGCCGACGCATGCCCGCCTACATGGTGCCGAATCTCGCCGAATATCCGGCTGCGCATTTGCCCCGGAATGCCAATGGCAAGATAGATCGGAAGCGGGTGGCGACGGAGGAGTAAGCACAATGATCTTCCTGATTTCTCGATTAGCAGGAATCTATGACTACAAGACTAGAGCTCCGATGGGAGTATGTGCCTGAGTCAATCTTTGAAGATCGGCTCACACTCAGCTTTGAAGAATGCCCTATAGACATACATGATGGGGTAGTAGTCGCGACGCTGCCGCTTGCCGGACGAGAGATTTGCTCGCCATTAAGGACGCGTGTCGAATCGCGTGTTGAGGCTATGTTTCTGGGTGTTCAGCTCACAACACACACAAAATTAGAGCTCAGCGAGGTTGATATAAGTACGTTGAGCGATGATGGTACGCGCGGACGCATCATCGAGTGCAAATCTGGGAGTTTGCGAGTGCATGGGGGCCAGCCTGATCTAATCTATTGTCGAATGGATGGCACTGTCGCTGATACCCGAAGAGAGCGGATTCGAAGAAAACATTGGTTCAGCACCGCGGCTGCAAAGTTCGGAATTGACGACATCGTTTTAGGCCGCATGTTGCGCAGTTATCGGTCAGCGGTTTTTGACCCAGAGGATGAACTGATTCATCTGTATGAGGTTCGAGATTCCCTCAAAAGCGCGTTTGGGTCTCGGAGCGAGGCGCAAAAAAAGCTGGGGATACTGAGCCGAGACTGGTCGCGCTTGGGGCAACTATGTAACGATCTTCCACTCCGTCAAGGACGGCACCGTGGGTGTGTAACTGAATCAATTCGCGATGCCACAGAGGGTGAGTTGAAGGAGGCGCGCGGTCTTGCGGCGGGTTTCATTGAATTGTATGTTAGGTACATTGAGGCTGGTTTGGAATAGCGGACGAATTTGTCTGGATTTGATAGTTCGCAGAGTTGGGAAGGGCAATTTCCGCGAATATTCGATTTACAGCGCCTAAGCCTAATAATCTCTCAGCCGTTTCTTGGATCGGTCACGCGTTCGCCGGCCTCGCTCCGCGCCCGCGCCAGATATTCCGCCCACAAATGGCCGTAGCGGTCATCGAACTCTGAGTCGAAGACCTCCACCCGCTCGATGCGATCGACCCGGAAGGTGCGAAAGCCGCCCCGGAGTTCACACCAGGCGCCCAGCGTCCAGAAACGCCCCCAGAAGACCAGGCCGAGCGGCCACAGGATGCGCTCGGAATAAGCGCCGTCGCCCCGTCGATAGGTCACGCGTACCTTGCGGCCTCGTTCCATGCCTTCGCGCAGGGCGGTCATCGGTTCGCGCAACGGTGCGGGTTGCATCATGTCCAGTGCCAGAAAACGCCGGCTGCTGGCGGCAATGCGCTCTTCCAGCGCACGTGGCAGCACGGCTTCGATGCGTGCCATGGCGGTTTCCGCCGCCTTGCCCAGCGCAGGGTCGGCCCAGGCCTGGACGAGCTTGGCGCCAATGCTTAACGCTTCGAGTTCTTCGCCGGTGAACATCAGTGGCGGAACCTGGTAACCGCGCCGCAGGCGGTAGCCGATGCCCGCCTCGCCGTCGATGGGAGCGCCGGACTGGATGAGGTCGGCAATATCGCGGTAGATGGTGCGTTCCGACACTTCGAGCGCTTCCGCCAGGGTGCGGGCGGTCACGATGCGGCCATGCCGCAGCATCAGCACAATCTGGAACAAACGGTCGGCGGGACGCATGGCGGTCTCTTCATCCAATCGGGTCAAATTTCAGGATAGCACGCGCTTTAGGTTGCCAGTTAAGCCTCCTGACACCACGTTGTCAGGAGGCCAGGCCGAGAATGCCGTCATCGCCGACACGTTGCCGGCGCAACTTGCCAAGGAGACTGACATGCATTCCCCGATTACCTGGTTTGAACTGCCCACCACCGATCTCGCCCGCGCCACCGCCTTCTACGAGCGGATTTTTGCTTGCAAACTGCGTGCGGAGGATATGGGTGACATTCGCATGGCGATCTTTCCGCACGATGATCGGGCGCCTGGCGGCGCCTTGGTCGACATGCCGCACATGAAGCCTTCGGACAACGGGACGCTGGTCTATCTGGCGGCGGGCGACGATCTGGGCGAGGTACTGGTCCGGGTGACCGAAGCCGGCGGTCAAATTCTGATGCCTAAGACGGATCTGGGCGGCGACATCGGCTTTATCGCGATATTTGTCGATTGCGAAGGCAACCGGGTGGGCCTGCACTCCCCGCATTGAACGGGGTTCGGATCGCCTCGCGGCGCGCCTGTTGCGAGAATCACCCCGCGGGTTGGCGGACTGCTAGAATAAGCTTTCCCCTCATGTCCGGGAGCCGCCGCGATGCGTCCCCTCGTTCGTCGCCTAGCGATCGCCTTGCCGATATTGGCGCTGGCCGGTGCCCTGCTGGCCTGGTGGGCGTGGTCGCGTCTCACCACACAATATACGCCGGGCGAACTGATCCGTTACGCACAAAAGCGCCTGAGCGGCCACAATGCCCTCGAAGCATTGGCCTCTCCGGTGCTGCGTCTTGCCCAGCAGCGCTGGGAAAGGACGCCGGGTTCCCGCCTGCCGACCCTGGGCAAGGGCCAGCAAGTGGGCCCTGCCACGGACGAGCCGCCCGTCGAGAGCGTGCTGCCGGTCGCCGATGCGGATGCGCTAGTGGCGGCGCTGCGCACCGCCACGGCGGGGCAGTTCATCGAGATCGCGCCTGGCACTTACTCGCTCTCGCGCCATCTGCTGACCGGTCAGCCTGGCCGCGAAGGCAAGCCGGTGACGGTGCGCGCGGCGGTAGCGGGTAGTGTGACGCTGGATATCCGCACGGAAGAAGGGATAATCGTCAGCCAGCCTTGGTGGGTATTCGAGAACCTTGTCCTGCGCGGCGCCTGCGCCGAAGATAACCAGTGCGAGCATGCCTTTCATATAGTGGGCAAGGCGGCGCACACGATCATCCGCAACAACCGGGTCGAGGATTTCAACGCGCATGTCAAAGTCAACGGCGTGGTCGGCGACTGGCCCGATCACGGCCTGATCGCCAGCAACACGTTCACGAATACGCGGCCGCGCAACACCGCACAGCCGGTAACGCCTGTGGATATTGTCGGCGCCAGTGCCTGGCGGGTCGCCGACAATCTGATCCAGAATTTCGTCAAATCGAGTGGCGACCGCATATCCTATGGCGTGTTCATGAAGGGCGGCGGGCGCGATGGACGTATCGAGCGCAACCTGATTGTCTGCACCCCGACCCATGTCTCGCAACCGGGCTCGCGGGTCGGGCTTTCGTTTGGCGGTGGCGGTACCGGACAAGGTTTTTGCCGTGACGGTCGCTGCGTGGCCGAGCACACGGGCGGCCTCGCCAGTCAGAATGTGATTGCCCATTGCAACGATTTCGGCATCGATGTGAACCGATCCTGGCAGGTGGTGCTGGCCTACAACACGCTGGTCAATACAGCGGGCATCGACGCCCGCAATGCGTCGGGCAGCGTGCGCATCGTCGGAAATCTGGTGGAAGGCCGGGTGCGCGCCCGCGACGGCAGTCAGTTGCAAGCCACGCTGAATGAGTTGGGGCGTCTGCCCGATTGGCTGGTCGCGCCGGATGCCCTCGATCTGCGCTGGCGTCGTTTGCCCGAGGCTATTCCCGCGGCCGAGGTGCTGGGTGATGACTTTTGTCATACGCGCAGGCAACCGGTGACCCTGCCGGGCGCCTTCGACGGGGAGCCCAAATGTCCATGAGCGATTTGCCGCACGCGCCTCTGTTATGGGCGGGCACGCCGGGCCTACAGATCGGTGGCCGCACGCTCGAAGCGGTGTGTGGCGAGGTTGGCGACACGCCGTTTTACGCCTACGACGCGGCGATGATCGGGCAACGCCTGGCGGCATTGCGTGCAACTCTACCGGCGGCGATTGGCGTGCATTACGCCGTCAAGGCCAACCCCTTTCCCCCGTTGCTGGCGCGCATGGCGCAATGGACGGACGGGCTGGATGTGGCCTCGGGCGGCGAACTGGCGCGCGCGCTGGCGAGCGGGTGCCCGGCGGATCGCATCAGCTTTGCCGGGCCCGGCAAGCGGGACGACGAACTGGCGGCGGCGGTCGACGCCGGCGTACTGCTCAATGTCGAATCGGCCGGCGAAGTCGCCCGCTTGGATGTCATCGCCCAGCGGTTGGGCCGGCCGGCACGCGTCGCGGTGCGGATCAACCCCGATTTCGAGCTGAAGGGCGCCGGCATGCGCATGGGCGGCGGCGCCAAACCTTTCGGGGTCGACGCCGAAGCGGTGCCGGCCCTGCTGGCGGATATCGGTCGGCGCGGCCTCGGTTTTGAAGGGTTTCACCTCTACGCCGGGTCGCAGAATCTGCGGGGTGAGGTGCTGGCCGACGTGCAACGGCAAAGCTATGCGCTTATCCGCCGGCTTGCCGAGGCGGCCCCCGCGCCTGTGCGGAGCGTCAATCTGGGCGGGGGGCTTGGCATTCCCTATTTTCCGGGCGAGAGCCGCCTCGATCTGTCGCCGGTAGCGACCGCGCTGAACGAGATTGCCGATGCGGCCGCGGTCGAGTTGCCGGAAGCCCGTCTTTGCCTGGAGTTGGGGCGTTATCTGGTGGGAGAGGCCGGTGTATATGTCACGCGCATCGTCGATATCAAACAGTCGCGGGGCCAGATCTTCGTGGTCTGCGATGGCGGCCTGAATCACCACCTCGCGGCGAGCGGCAATTTCGGCCAGGTGCTGCGCAAGAACTACCCGGTGGCGCTCGGCAACCGCCTCGATGCGCTGGGGTCCGGACCGGTAGTCAGCGTGGTCGGGCCGTTGTGCACGCCGCTCGACCTGTTGGCGGACAAAGTGCGGATCGGCGACACCCAAATCGGCGATCTGATCGTCGTCTTCCAGTCCGGCGCGTATGGCGCCAGCGCCAGTCCGGCCGGTTTTCTCGGGCATTTCCCCGCGCGTGAAATCGTGATCTGAGCGCGTTCGCCCAGTGTTGCGTTTATTCTGAATCGAAATAAACAACGAATAAACTGTTCTGAACCGGAATAAGTGTTTTCGTTATGATCGGGTGGTCACGTTCGCTGCGGATCGTCCGTCATGAAAAAACTGCTTTCCGGCCTGATGCTGATTTCGGGCTTTCTCGCTCAGGGAGCCTGGGCGCAGGCAACCCTGCTGAACGTCTCCTACGACCCGACCCGCGAGTTGTACCGCGACTTCAATGCCGCTTTTGCCGCCGACTGGAAGGCAAAGACGGGCGAGGCGCTGAACGTCCGCCAGTCGCATGGCGGTTCCGGCAAACAGGCCCTGGCCGTGCGCGACGGCCTGGAGGCCGATGTGGTCACGCTGGCGCTGGCCTACGACATCGACGCCATTGCCGAGAAAGGCCTGCTGGCGGTCGATTGGCAAAAGCGCCTGCCGAACAATGCGGCGCCTTATACCTCGACCATCGTCTTTCTGGTACGCAAAGGCAATCCCAAATCGATCCGGGATTGGGGCGATCTGGCGCGGCCAGGCGTCACGGTGATCACGCCGAACCCCAAGACCTCGGGCGGCGCCCGCTGGAACTACCTGGCGGCCTGGGCATGGGCGCTGCGGCAACCCGGCGGCAACAATGCCAGCGCCCGCGATTTGCTGGGCCGCATTCTCCACAATGTGCCGGTGCTCGATTCGGGCGCGCGCGGGGCGACGACGACCTTTGTCGAACGCGGTGTCGGCGATGTGCTGATCGCCTGGGAGAACGAGGCGCAACTGGCGATCCGCGAACTGGGCAAGGATCGCTTCGAACTGGTCGTCCCCAGCCTGTCGATCCTGGCAGAGCCGCCGGTCGCGGTTGTCGACAAAGTGGTGGCCAAACACGGCACGCAGAAAGTGGCCGAGGCCTATCTGCGCTACCTGTATTCCCCCGCCGGGCAGGAGATCGCCGCCCGCCACTATTTCCGCCCGCGCGATGCCAAGGTCGCCGCCGCCCAGGGCGGCCTCTTCCCGAAACTAAAACTGGTCACCGTTGACGAAGTGTTTGGAGGTTGGCAGCAAGCGCACAAGGCGCATTTCGCCGACGGCGGCAGCTTTGATACTCTCTACCTGAAAAAGTGACAGCCTGAAGGAGTCCCCCATGAAAATCGCTCAAAATGTCAGTGAATTGATCGGCAATACGCCTCTGGTACGCATCAATCGCCTGGCGACCGACGCCGGCGCGGTGGTGACCGCCAAACTGGAATTCTTCAATCCGGCGCACAGCGTGAAAGATCGCATCGCCGCGGCCATGATCGATGCCGCCCAGGCGGCGGGCCGTATCGGGCCGGACACCATCGTGCTGGAGCCGACTTCCGGCAATACCGGCATCGGCCTGGCGATGATTTGCGCGGCGCGCGGCATCCGTTGCTGCTTCGTGATGCCCGAAACGATGAGCCGCGAGCGCCGTCTGCTGCTCAAGGCGTATGGCGCCGAACTGGTGCTGACCCCCGGCCCCGAGGGCATGGGCGGCGCCATCAAGCGCGCCGAGGAGATGGCCGCCGCCGATGCGCGCTATTTCATTCCGCAGCAGTTCGAGAACCCGGCCAACCCGGAAGTGCATCGCCGCACCACGGCGGAGGAAATCTGGCGCGATACCGACGGGCAGGTCGACATCGTGATCAGTGGCGTCGGCACTGGCGGCACGATCACTGGGGTAGGCGAAGTGCTCAAGGCGAGAAAGCCGGGCGTGCGGATCGTTGCGGTCGAGCCGGATGCCTCGCCGGTGCTGTCCGGTGGTGCCAAGGGGCCGCACCCGATTCAGGGCATTGGCGCCGGTTTCGTGCCCAAGATACTGAACACCGCGATCTATGACGAGGTAATCCGAGTCAAGAACGATGATGCACTGACAACGGCCCGGCGTGCGGCGACCGAAGAAGGCCTGCTGGTCGGCATTTCTTCCGGCGCGGCGCTGTGGGCGGCGCTGGAAGTCGCGCGGCGGCCCGAAAACGCCGGCAAGTTGATCGTGGTCGTGATTCCCTCGTTCGGCGAACGCTACTTATCCACCGTGTTGTTCCAGCATCTCGAGGTGTAACCGCGGTGAATGATTTTCACTGCGTTCTCGATCTGCAAGGCAGCGATTCCCTCAAATGGGGGCGCTATGCCGGGCGGGACATCTTGCCGATGTGGGTGGCGGACATGGATTTCGCCGCCCCGCCGGCCGTGTTGTCCGCCCTGCACGCCCGTGTCGATCATGCCGTGTTCGGGTACGCCGAACCGTGGCCTTCGCTCGTCGAGGCGGTGCAATCGCATCTGTGGCAGGAATATGGCTGGGCGATTGAACCGGAGTGGCTGGTGTGGTTACCGGGTCTGGTCACCGGGTTGAACGTCGCCTGCCGGGCGGTTGCTGGCTCCGTGTTGAGCGCAACGCCGGTCTACCCGCCGTTTTTCTCCGCACCACGTCATGCCGGTTGCGATCTGGCGACGGTGGCGCTTTCCAGCGACGACGCAGGCTGGCACTGGGATTGGTCGGCGTTGGCGGCAGCGGCGCCCGGTCGCCATCTGTTTCTGCTCTGCCATCCGCACAACCCGGTCGGGCGCTGCTGGCGCGACGACGAACTGGCGCAGCTGGCCGATCTGGCGGCCGAACACGACTGGGTGGTGTGTTCGGACGAGATTCATTGCGATCTGATTCTGGAACCCGGGCGACGCCACCGGCCTTTCTCCACGGTGAGCGACGACGCGGCCCAGCGCAGCATCACGCTGATGGCGCCTTCCAAGACCTTCAATGTGCCGGCGCTGGGCGCGGCGTTCGCGGTCATTCCCTCGCCCGCCTTGCGCAGGCGTTTTGTGGCGGCGATGAACGGCATCGTGCCGCATGTCAATGTGCTGGGGCTGGTTGCCGCCGAAGCCGCCTATCGCGATGCACGCGACTGGCGGTCAGAACTGATCGACGTGCTGGCCGCCAACCGCGACCGCCTGGAGCGCGCCGTCGAGGACTTGCCGGGCCTTCGCATGGCCCATGTCGAGGCGACCTATCTAGCATGGATCGACGCGCGCGGACTCGGCGTCAGCGATCCGGCAGCGTATTTCGAGGCGCATGGTCTCGGTCTGTCGAACGGCGCCGACTTCGGCGCGCCCGGCTGGGTACGGCTCAATTTCGGCTGTCCGCCCGCCACGCTCGATATCGCGCTGGCGCGACTTGCCGCGGCATGCCACACTGCGGGGTAACCACTGCCCGCTGTGTTGCCCCCGGATCATGCTGAACGCCACCATTTTTCTCCTTGTCTGCGCCCTTGTCGCCCAATGCTGGGCGGTGGTGCTCGCGCTGCTGCAATGGCCGCGCCTGCGGCAGGAGCGCTTTGCGTGGACCTGTATCACGATCGCGCTGATCCTGCTTGTGATGCGACGTCTGGGGCCGCTGGAATGGGCGCTCTCGACGGGTTTGTTCGATTTCATCGGGGCGCTCGGCGACTGCCTGATTTCTTTTCTCTGGCTGCTCGGGGTTATCGGACTGCGTCGCCTGCTCGACGCTGGCGAGGCGCAGCGTACCCGACTGGAGGCGCTGGCCGGCATTGACCCGCTGACAGGTCTGCACAATCGTTCCGAACTATTTCTGAGAGCCGAACAGGAAATTCTGCGCGCGCAGCGCAATGGCGAAACCATGGCTGTACTGATGATCGACCTGGATCGATTTCGTGCCGTCAATGCCCGCCATGGCCACGCGCTTGGCGACGCCCTGCTGCAGTCGATTGCGACGGCGATTCGTCAGACGGTCAGGCGGATCGACGTGGCCGGCCGGATCGGCGGCGAAGAATTCGTCATTGTATTGCCGGATACCTCGGCTGAAGCCGCGCTTTCTGCCGCCGAGCGATTACGTCAGGCAGTTGCCGATGCCGTTGCCGATATCGATGGCAAGAGAGTTTCGGTGACGGCGAGCATCGGCGTCACGGTGGCGGATTGCCAACCGCGCCAGGCCCCTGCGGCCTACTTCAAGGGTTTGCTGCAAGAGGCGGACACCGCGCTGGAAATCGCCCAGCAACGCGGTCACGACCGCGTCGAATGCTGGCAGCCGGAGATGAGCATCCAGGCGACCTGAGCGGGTCCGCTCAGCGTCCGTAATTGGCGCGTTCCAGGCGCTGAAGTTCGTAGATGCGGCGCTGCTGTTCGCGCTGCAATTCGATTTCGCGGTTGCGTTTCTCGATTTCCGCATCGCGCTTTTCCTGTTCCATCTTGCGCTGTTCGGCGATGGCGATCTGGCGGACCTGTACATCGACCTGCCGCCGAAACTGCTCGGCCTCGTCACGTCGTTGCTGCTCACGTACGGCTTCTACTTGCCGGTCGAATTGTTCCCTGCGGATTTTTTCGTAGGCGAGACGCGCGTCTTCCTCGTCCTTCTGTTTGAGCGCTTTCTGGGCGGCCGCTTTCTCGCGTTCGACGCGCCCCCGCTCGGCTTCGCGTGCGTTTTGCAGGGCGTAAAAGACGATGGCCAGCATGACGGCGCTGGCGACGAAGAGCAGCCGACGCGCGGTCCAGAAAGATTTTACGGCAATGTGTTCTGCGGGAAGTGCCACCGCTGGCGCCGTGACCGGTGCAAACAAACGCTGGTTGTAGGCCTGTCGGCGGATAGGGTCGGAGAGAATGCGATAGGCCTCTTTCAGTGCCAGCAGCCTGATCTGCCGGTCTTCTGCGGTTGTTTTCCCGTCGCCAACGCTGAGCGCCTCGAGCGCGCCGGCGAAGGCTTCTTCGATCTGCTGGGGTCGGGCGTCGACGGGGACGCCGAGGACGGTATAGAGACTTTTCACCGTGTCCAACTCGGATATGCAATAGGCGAATTATATCCCGACAACATCAAGTGACCCGGGTGCCGCCGTTCTCCGTGACCAGCCAGTCCAGGCGCTGATCGTGTCTCTCGGGGCGAACGCTCTCCACCCGGTTCATCTCGAAGCCGACGCCAATGGCCAGCGGACGCGGTGTCAGCGCCACCAGTGTGCGGTCGAAATAGCCGCCGCCGTAGCCGAGGCGATAGCCGGCCGAGTCAAATCCGTTCAACGGCAGCACGATGATGTCCGGCGTCAACCACTCGCCCTCGGTGGGCGTGGGAATCCCGTACCGATCCGGGGTCAGCAGGGTGGCGGGCGTCCACATGCGGAAGGCGAGCGGGCGGTCGACATCGACGACGACCGGCAGCACTGCGCGGCAACCCAACTGTTGCCAGTGTTCGATGGCCGCACGCACGTCGGGTTCGTTCTTGATCGGCCAACAGAACGCTACGGTGGCGGCTCCCCGGGGTTGCGCCGGAAAATCGAGCAGATGTGCGACGATACGACCCGACAGTTCGGCGTGTTCGGCGGGGGATAGCATGGAGCGGCGGGCCACCATGGCGCGGCGCAAATCGCGCCGCCAGTTCTGATATGTCATGCTCGGCGTGTTATCCTGAATGGCCATTTGCGGCAATGTAGCATATGAAACCTAGACGATTCTGCCTCGCCTTGGCGCTCGCCATGGCCATCATGGCGCCCGTGCTGGCGGCTCCCGGCGATGCCCAGTTCCTGCTCGCCCGCGACGCCTTTCGCGTCGGCGATCCGCAACGCCTGGACAAAGCTGCGGCGGCGCTGGGCGAACACGAACTGACGCCCTATGTCGAATACTTCAAACTGCGCATGCACCTGGAGCAGGCCGACGATGCGACCGTGCAGGCTTTTCTTGCGCGCTACGACGGCAGCTACGTGGCCGAAAAGTTGCGGGGCGACTGGCTGACACAGTTGGTCAAAAAGGAGCGCTGGAGCGAAGTCGAGACGGAGGCTGCCAAACTCAAGGCGCCCGAGCAGGAACAGCAGTGCATGGCCTTGCAGGCGCGCCTGGCCCGCAAGGATCGCACGGCGCTCGACGAGGTGCAGCGCCAATGGCTGACCTTGCTCGATCCGGTCGAACCTTGCCGCCTGGCGCTGGAAGCGCTGATCTGGGAAAAACGTGTTCTGGCCAGCGACGTCTGGGAGCGCATTCGCCGCCAGTTCGAGGCGAACCGCGCGAGTTGGGCGCGGCAGACAATGATGTACCTGCCGGCCAGCCAGACGCCGGAAGAGAAACAGATGATCGCGTTGATCGACAAGCCGGCGCTCTATCTGGCCAAGCTGCCCGCCAATTGGGCGACCAGCCGTGCCGGCCGCGAAATGGCAGCACTGGCGGTGCAACGGCTGGGCAACAGCGATCCGGTGCTGGCGGCCGAGGCCTTGGAGCGGATCGCCGACCGTATGCAGCCGAGCGAGCGCGAATGGGCCTGGAGTCAGATCGCGCTGGCCGCCGCACGCCGGCATTTGCCTGAGGCCATGGGTTGGTACGGCAAGGCGGGGGCGGCAACACTCTCGGACGAAGGGGCGCAGTGGAAGGTGCGGGCCGCCTTGCGAGCACTCGACTGGGGCACGGTGCGGAGCGCCATCGAAGCCATGTCGCCCGGGCTGGCCGCAAAGCCGGAGTGGACCTACTGGCTCGGTCGGGCGTACAAGGCCGGCGGTCGATTGAGCGACGCGAATGCGTTGTTCGGGCGTATTGTCGGGCAGCCGAATTTCTACGGCAATCTGGCCGACGAGGAACTCGGCCGCAAGATCGCCGCGCCCAATCGGGCCGCGGCGCCGACCGACGACGAGAAGGCGCGCGCCGCCAGTCACGCCGGGTTGCAACGTGCCCTTGCTTTCTTCCGCCTCGACATGCGCACCGAAGCCGTGCGCGAATGGAACTACAGCCTGCGTGGCATGAGCGACCGCGAATTACTGGCGGCAGCCGATCTGGCGCAGCGCAATCAGATCTTCGACCGCGCCATCAACACGGCGGATCGCACCCAAAACGAACATGACTATGCCTTGCGTTATTTGGCCCCCTTCGGCGAGCAGGTCCGTCCGGCCGCCCGCAACCAGTCTCTCGACGACGCCTGGGTCTACGGCCTGATGCGGCAGGAAAGCCGTTTCATCACCAATGCCCGTTCGTCGGTCGGCGCCTCCGGATTGATGCAACTGATGCCGGCGACGGCACGCTGGGTGGCACGCAAGATCGGCCTCAAGGATTTTCAGCCGGGCCGGGTCAATGACACGGACGTCAATCTGTTACTGGGCACGAGCTACATGCGCATGGTGCTGGAGAGCCTCGACAATCACCCCGTTCTGGCGTCGGCAGCCTACAACGCCGGACCCGGACGAGCGCGAAAATGGCAGGCCGACCGGCCGCTGGAAGGCGCCATTTATGCCGAGACCATTCCTTTCAACGAAACACGCGATTATGTGAAAAAGGTAATGAGCAACGCGGTGTACTATTCGATCCAGTTCAACGGCGAACCCGAATCCCTGCGGGCGCGCCTGGGTGTGGTGGCACCACGCGGCAGCGGTGGGCGCGTCGAGGAACTGCCGTAAGTCGAGGGCCGATCCGGTAGAATACGTCTTTCCCTCAACATCCGCGACGACGGAGTCGGTATGCCTATCAAAAAAGTCCTTTTGCTCGGTGGGAGTGGTTTTGTCGGCACTTTCATTACCAATCGCCTCTCCGAATTGGGTATCGAAGTCACGATTCCGAGTCGTCGCCGCGAGCGGGGCAAGGCACTCATCATGCTGCCCGGCGTGCAGGTCGTGGAGGCTGATGTGCATGATCCAGAGGTACTGACTGCGCTGGTGACGGGGCATGATGCGGTGATCAACCTGATCGGCCAGTTGCACAGCCGCGACGTGCAGCTTCCCTACAGCCGCGACTTCGGTCGGGCGCACGTTGAATTGCCCCGAAAGCTCGTCGGCGCCTGCCAGGCGGCAGGGGTTCGGCGCCTGCTCCACATGAGCGCGCTGAAAGCCTCGCCGCAAGGGCCTTCCGAATACCTGGCCTCGAAAGGCGAGGGGGAACAGATTGTGCGCGCCGCCCAAGGACTGCTGGACATCACCGTGTTCCGGCCCTCCGTCATCTTCGGGCGGGGTGATGCTTTCCTGAACATGTTTGCCCGTGTGCTCAGATTGAGCCCGATCTTCCCGCTCGGTTACGGCGATGCGCGCCTGCAACCCGTCTGGGTGGGCGATGTGGCCGACGCCTTTGTCTGCGCGCTGGCCGACGAGAAGACTTTTGGGCAGGCATACGACCTCTGTGGTCCGCGTGCCTACACGCTGCACGAACTGGTTGAATATACCGCCCGCTTGTGCGGGAGCCGTGCGCGTGTGGTGAATATTTGTGAAGGGCTGGCGTATTTGCAAGCCGGTCTGATGTGGCTGGCACCCAAGCCGCTGATGTCGCCGGATAATCTGCGTTCGCTTCAGGTGGACAGCGTTTGCGATGCAGAATGCCAGTTGCCTCCGGGCTGGAGGCCGCGGCCTCTGGAAGCCGAGGCGCCGGTCTATATCACCGGCCGCAAGATCAAGGAACGCCTCACCAAATATCGCCTGCGGGCCGGGCGTTAAATGACCGGCGGCCCGACGATGGAGATATATGCTGTCGGAGGTGCCGTTCGTGACGAATTGATCGGATTACCGGTGGCGGACCGCGACTACGTCGTGGTCGGGGCCACGCCAGAAACCATGCTGTCTCAGGGATTCCGCCCGGTCGGCAAGGATTTTCCGGTATTCCTGCATCCAAAAACCGGCGAAGAATATGCGCTGGCCCGTACCGAGCGCAAAACGGGGCCGGGTTACCACGGGTTTGCTTTCTTTGCGGCGCCAGAGGTGACGCTGGAAGAGGATCTGGCGCGCCGGGATCTGACCATCAATGCCATGGCCCGCGCCAGCGATGGGCGACTGATTGATCCCTTTGGCGGCGAACGCGATCTGGCGGCGAAGATCCTGCGTCATGTTGGACCGGCGTTTGCCGAAGATCCTGTGCGCATCCTGCGATTGGGCCGTTTTGCCGCCCGCTTCGCCGATTTCAGTATCGCGCCCGAGACCCTCGATCTGATGCGCGCTATGGTTGCGGCAGGCGAGGTCGATCATCTGGTGCCGGAGCGAGTCTGGCAGGAATTGGCGAAAGGCCTGATGGAAGCCGGGCCTGCGCGGATGTTCATGGTGCTGCGGAGTTGCGGGGCGCTGACGCGGTTGTTGCCGGAACTGGATGCGCTGTTTGGCGTGCCGCAACCGCCGCAATATCACCCCGAAGGCGACGCGGGCACGCATTCCTTGATGGTGCTGAACCAGGCAGCGCGTTGCGGTGGTACTTTGGCGGTACGCTGGGCGGCGCTCTTGCACGATCTGGGCAAGGCATCCACGCCGACGCATGTGCTGCCCCGGCATATCGGTCACGAGACGCGCGGCGCGAAAGCGGCCGAGGGGGTGTGCATGCGGCTCCGAGTACCTGGCGAATGTCGCGATCTGGCGATTTTGGCGGCACGGTTGCACGGAGATATGCACAGGGCAGACCGCGAGGGGCAAAGTCCCCTTCGTCCCGAGACGATGCTGGGCGTGCTCGAGAAAGCCGATGCTTTGCGTCGTCCAGAACGGTTTGAACACCTGTTGCAGGTGTGTGAAAGCGATTTTCGTGGCCGACTGGGCTGGGAAGAGCGCGAGTATGAGGCCGCCGGTCTGTGGCGATCAGTGTTGGCGGCTGCCCGCGCGGTGGATGCCGGTAAGGTGGCGCGTGCCTGCGGCAATCCAGCGCACATTCCAGCCAGCGTGCGGGCGGCTCGGATCGCGGCAATCCGAGGCGTGACACGCGACGCCAGCGTGCAAAATGACAAGGGGGGAAACCCATGCTGAATTTCGATTTTCATAATCCTACACGCATCGCTTTTGGCGATGACAGTGTTCCCAAACTGGGTAAGTTGGTGCCGGCTGCGGCACGCGTGTTGATCTTGTATGGAGGCGAGAGCGCCGAGAAAAACGGCACGCTGGACGCGGTGCGCGCCGCGCTGGGCGCGCGGGCCTTTGTTGAATTCGGCGGTATCGAACCCAACCCGCGTTTCGAAACGCTGATGCAGGCGGTCGAGACAGCGCGGCGTGAAAATGTCGATTTTCTGCTCGCGGTCGGCGGAGGCTCGGTGATCGACGGTACCAAATTTGTGGCGGCCGCCATTCCCTACAAAGGCGATCCTTGGGAGATTGTCACCAGCTTTGGTACCCGTGTGCAGACTGCCATCCCCTTCGGTACGGTACTTACCTTGCCGGCGACAGGTTCGGAAATGAACAACGGCGCAGTGATCAGCCGGCGCGACGGTGTCGATAAACTCCCGTTTTCCAGTCGCAAGGTCTTTCCGCAATTCTCGGTACTCGACCCGACGCGTAGTGCCACGTTGCCACAGAGGCAAGTTGCCAACGGTATTGTCGATGCTTATGTGCATATATTGGAACAATACCTGACCTATCCGGTTGGCGCGCTGGTTCAGGATCGTCTGGCCGAGGGTCTGTTGCAGGTGCTGATCGAGGTCGGACCGCGCACGTTGGCCGAACCGCGCGACTATACCGCCCGCGCCAACCTGACCTGGACGGCCACCTTGGCCCTGAATGGCCTGATCGGAGCAGGCGTACCGCAAGATTGGTCGACACATCTGATCGGGCACGAACTGACCGCCTTGTTTGGTCTCGACCATGCGCGCAGCCTAGCCGTCGTGTTGCCGGCCATGTTGAGCGAGCGGCGCGGTGAAAAGCAGGAAAAGTTGGCGCAATATGCCGCGCGTGTATGGCGTATCGAGGCGGGCGACCCGACAGTTGCCGCCGACGCAGGCATCGAACGCACGCGGGAATTCTTTGAAACGCTCGGTGTGCCGACTCATCTGTCCGCCTACGGTATTGGCGATACCGAGATAGAACGTGTCGTGGCCAGGCTGGTCGAGCATGGCATGACCGCGCTGGGCGAGCGGCGCGAAGTCACGCCCGAGATTTGTCGCCGCGTGCTGGCCAGTGCATTGTGATGGCTGCTTGATTGCATTCCCCGTGTCGGGGGGCGCGATGTTGTATGATTCAAAGCTTGAATCGGTGACCGCATTCACTGGCCGGGAATGGAAGTGATGGAGCTTTACGCACGCGAAGACGAGGTTTCACGCCTGGAAGCAGGGCTGGCGGGCCTGTCTTTGCCTGATCGCCTGGTGTTGGCGTGGCACTTACGCCAGCGCGACAGCGCCCGTGCGATGGCCTTGTGCAATGAGATCGAGACGGAAGCTGGTGGATTGCCAGAAGCCGAACGTTCGTCGATTGCCGCGCGGATTTGGCTCATTCGCGGTGAAATCCAGTTGCTTTTTGCCGAAGTCGATCATGCAGAAACCTCAGCCATGGCGGCCAACGCGCTCTATCAGGCATCGGCAGACCCGGTCGGACAGGGCGATGCCAACCTGTTGATTGCCAACGTATGGTTGTCGCGTGGTCATTCGGTGCTGATCGAGCAGGCGTTGGCGGTTGCCTATCAGCACTACCTAGTCGCTGATGACGAGCGACGTGCCGATATTGCCTACGCCCAGTTGCTGGGCAGGCGGGCCTTTCGCGCGGCTGGTGCAATCATCGGCGGTTTGCAGGAACGATTCGGCGCGACACCCCAGCGGCACGAGTCGGTTTTGTGCTGGATTGCCGTTGCCCAGGCGACTGCAGCCGCCTTGACCGATAACCCTGGTGCGGCCATCAAGTTCGATCTGGAGGGCTACCGCAGCGCTCGCGAGACCGGTCAGGTGCGGCTGGCTATCGTGTGCGCGGTCAATATTGCCGAAGGGTTCGCCACGCTGGGTGATCTGGACGCCGCGCTGGAATGGGCTGAAAGTGCATTGTCGCTCGCCCGCGAAACCAGTTGGCCGGGCAGCGTCGGTGTATGTCTGATGCAAATGGGCGAAGTCGTCCGTCAACTCCAGCGCCATGACGATGCGCGCGGGTTGCTGCACGAAGCGCTGGTGGTGATGGAGTCGCTTTCCGGGTCTCGCAATCACGAGCAGGTATTGGCGAGCTTGGGGCAGTTGGCGCTGGATGTCGGCCATTTCGAGGAAGCGCTGGGCTGGTTTAAACAACTTGAGGATGGGCTGGCCGGCCATGACGAACCCGACCTGACGATGAAGGCTTGGTGTGGTCAGGCGAGCGCACTGTCAGGTCTGGGGCGCGTCGATGAGGCGCAAGTTCAGGCCGCACAAGCGCTTGATCTCGCTCGCCAGAAAGGCAATGCTGATGCGCAGATCAAGGCTTTGCGCGTGTTTGCGGAACTCTATCGGGATCATGCTTTGCCGATTCCTCCCGGTGTAGCGGGTACGACTGCCGAACTTTACTTCTTGGGTGAAGCGGTCCGCGTCGCCGAGACCATCAGCGGCTATGCCTTGCCAGTCGATTTGCTCAATCAGCTGGCGACTGCGCACGCCCATAACGGTGATTTCCGGGCCGCCTACGAAAACAGTCAGGCCGCCCAGACCGCGCGCAACCGCATGCGCCTCGAAGAAGCGCAACAGCGAGCGCTGGCGATTCAGATCAAGCATGAGATGGATCAGGCGCGGGCGGTGGCGGAACATCACAAGCATCTCGCGGCGACCTTGCAGGAAACCAATGAAACCCTTGAGACCATCGGCCAGATCGGCCAGGAGATTACCGCCAGCCTCAATGCAGGCGCGGTGTTCGAGGCACTGCATCGGCATGTGGATGGACTGATCGACGCGCAGACGTTTCTGATTTATATGGTTGACGAATCGGCAGGCGCGCTGAACATGGTTTTCGGGGTCGAGGATGGGCAGCCCTACCCGCGCATCTCGATCAATCTTGAAAGCGAGGTTTCGCTGGCGGCGAAGTGCGTGCGCGAGCAACGTGAAATCCTGATCGACGGCACGACGGACGTGCAGGCGCGAGTCTCGCCAGGCACTCTGAAGACAGCGAGCATGCTGTTCGCACCGCTGCAAACGCGACAGCGCCTGCTCGGGGCCATGAGTATCCAGACTCAGAAAATCAAGGCCTACGGCGAGCGCGAACTGGCAATCTTTCGAGCGCTATGTGCCTACGGTGCCATCGCGCTCGATAACGCGGGTGCCTACGCAGCCGTGGAAGCGGCACGGCAACAGACGGCGCGGCAGGAAGAAGAGCTGCGGGTGGCTGCGGTTGCTTTCGAATCGCAAGAGGGCATGCTGATTACGGCGGCAGACTGGACGGTTCTCAGGGTCAATCGCGCGTTTCAGACCATTACTGGCTATACCGCGCTCGAGGTGATCGGCGAGCTGCCCGAATTTCTGCACTCGGTGCGCGGGCAAGGCCAAGAGATGGCTGAAGAGGCCTGCCTACGCGGCGCCTGGCAGGGTGAAATCTGGATACGCAAACGCTCCGGCGAGGTTGTCCCACTCGGCGTGGCAGTCACCGCAGTGCGTTCGGATGCTGGCAAGATTTCGCACTACGTCTTTACACTGGTTGATATCACTGAGCGCAAACTGGCCGAGAACGAAATCAGAAATCTGGCCTTTTACGACCCGCTGACCAACTTGCCCAATCGTCGCTTGCTCATGGACAGATTGCGCCATGCGCTTGTCAAGAGCGCCCGTAAGAGCGATGGAGGCGGGCTGTTGTTCGTCGATCTCGACAATTTCAAGCGCCTTAACGACACCCGTGGACACGCGGTTGGCGATCGCCTTCTGGAACAGGTGGCACAACGCCTGGTCGAGTGCCTGCGAGAGGGGGATACTGTAGCGCGACTCGGCGGCGACGAATTCGTCGTCCTGCTCGAAGGGCTGGGTAATGAAGTCCGCGAACTGCCGGGTCGGATCGAGATGGTGGCCGAGAAAATGCTCCATTCGCTGAATCAGCCTTACATGCTGGAAGGCGTTGAGCATCACACCACGCCCAGCATTGGCGCTTGCGTCTTCTACGGCAAGGATGAGACGGCAGAGGAGTTGCTCAAGCAAGCCGATGTGGCGATGTATCAGGCCAAGGCGGCAGGCCGCAATACCATCCGCTTCTTTAACCCGACGATGCAGGCGGAAGTCAGCGCGCAGGCAGAATTGGAAGCCGATCTTCGGCTCGCGCTGGCGCATCGGCAATTTGCGCTGCACTATCAGCCGCAGGTCGATACCGAAGGCCGCGTTTTTGGCGTGGAAGCGCTGTTGCGCTGGGCGCACCCCATCCGCGGCATGGTTTCGCCGGGCGACTTCATTCCGCTGGCCGAAGAGACCGGCTTGATCCTGCCTATCGGGAAGTGGGTGTTGGACACCGCTTGTCGTCAATTGCAGGAATGGGGGGCGCGCCCCGAGACCGCATCACTGTCGATGTCCGTCAATATCAGCGGCCGGCAGTTTCTGGACAAGGATTTTGTCGAGCAGGTGCGGGATGCAGTGGCGAAATACAAGATCGACGCAGCGCGCCTCAAACTCGAGCTGACCGAAAGCGTGCTGGTACGCGATATCGACGGGGCAGTGGCCAGAATGATGGAATTGTGCGAAACCGGGCTGACCTTCTCGCTGGACGATTTCGGTACCGGATATTCGTCGCTTTCCTACCTCAAGCGGCTGCCGCTATCGCAACTGAAAATTGATCAGTCTTTCGTGCGCGACATTTTTGTCGATCCGAACGACCTTGCTATCGTCCGCGCCATCGTTACGCTTGGGGAAAGTCTCGGTTTAGCGGTTATCGCAGAGGGCGTCGAAACCGAAGAACAGCGGGCGTTCCTGGTCAAAACCGGCTGCCTTGCCTTTCAGGGTTACTACTTTGGGAAACCGGCACCGGCGGACGCCCTGCCGCTATAGATACTGGCCTAATCGGCCGGCGTCCCTCTTGCGACTACCAGCAGAAAGGGCACGCCGTGGCGTGCCCTTGTCGGATGCGAAATTCGACTTACTTGTTGGCGGGTGCCTCGGCAGGTTTAGCTTCGGCCTTGGGTTCCGGCTTGGCATCAGGTTCCGGTTTTGGTTCGGGACGAGGCGGATGCATCACGTCCGGTGCCACCCCTTCCCGCTCGGCACCGATGTGCTGGGCCACGGCGGGGAGTTGATGGGCGATGCCTTTGTGACAGTCAATGCAGGTCTGGCCGGCGTTCAATCCTTCCTGGTGCATTTTCGAGGAACGGCGGCCTTGTTCGGCATAGTCGAAATACTCGAAGTTATGGCAGTTACGACACTCGCGTGAGTCGTTGGCCTTCATTCGCCGCCATTCGTTCTGGGCGAGTTGAAGCCGTTTTTCGGCAAATTTCTCGGGCGTGTCGATAGATCCCAGAATCTTGTGTAGCACTTCGTTCGAGGCCTGGATCTTGCGGATCATTTTCGGCCCCCACTCCTTAGGCACATGGCAATCCGGGCAGGTGGCGCGTACCCCCGAACGGTTCGAGTAGTGAACGGTGTTGCGGTATTCCTGATAGACGTTCTCCTGCATTTCGTGGCAGGAAATGCAAAACGCCTCGCGGTTTGTCCACTCCATGACCGTATTGAAAGCGCCCCACGCCACGATACCGGCGATGAAGACAATGGCAAGGGCGCCGGCACCGACGGTGCGTCGGTAGGTTTTCAGAAAGTGGAGGGTCTTGTCCAGAACGGCGGGCATCGTGTTCCCTTTCTTATTTCAGGCCGTCGGCCCGTTTGAAATTGTTGGCCACCAGCGGTTTGGCATCGGTCTGCGGTATGTGGCACTGCATGCAGAAGTAACGGCGAGGCGATATGTTGGAAAGTTCTTGTCCCTCGCGTGTCTTGAAATGTGTGAGCGACACCTTAGTCGCGCCGGTTTCCTTGTAGCGCGTCCAACTATGGCAATCCATGCATTTGTTGAAATTGAGCGTAATGGAGTAGCCTTGCACCGTGTGCGGGACCAGTGGCGGCTGCTGCACAAAGTCGCGCGGAATCGGTGCGCGATCCTTCTCGCGTCGGAAGGCTTCCGACTCGGCTTCGCTGGCGTTGATATCTGCGCCACGCAGCGAGTGAATCTGCTCGGTGGCCACAACCGGGAGCGGGCACGCGGAAATGAGCGAGGCGGCCAGCGCCAAGGCAAACAGTCGGGTTTTCATGACACGCTCCTTCTATTGATACTGAGGGAAAAATTGAAGACATTCTGGCCGCACACATCAACGCAGCGGCCGCAGCGGGTGCAGTCGCCGTGGGCGATGGCCCGGCTGCCGCTGCCCTTGAGGGCGGGCCTGATGACCTGGGGTTCGGGACAGACGGTGAAGCAATCCATGCAATCGTTGCAACTCTCGCGTCGCTCAGCGGCGACGCGGATCGGCGTGAGGCGGCCAAGCAAAGCGTAGAAGGCGCCCATCGGGCAGAGGTGACCGCACCAGCCGCGCGGTGCTACCAGCAAGTCGTAGAGGAAGATAGCGAGTACGATGCCCCAAGTGAGGCCAAAACCGAATATCAACCCGCGTTGCAGCATCGAGACCGGATTGACCCATTCCCAGGCCAGCGAGCCGGTGACCAGCGCCGCGACGAAGGTCAGGGCGAGCAGCCAGTAACGGGTTTCGGCCGGGGGAACACGTCCTCCCTTCAAGCCGAGGCGACGACGAAGCAAGGCGGCGGCGTCGGTGACCAGGTTCATCGGGCAGACCCAGGCGCAGAACAGCCGGCCGCCGACCAGTAGATAAAAGGCGAGCACGATGCCGGCGCCGATCAGTGCGGTCTTGTAGGGAGCGTGTCCGGCGGCAATCGATTGCAGCAGCAGGTAGGGATCGGTCAGCGGCACGGTGTCGAGCAGCAGTGACGAGGCAAGGTTGCCCTTGATGATCCAGACGCCGAACCACGGCCCGAGCAGAAAGAGAAGAAGGATCGCACCCTGCGAGAGCCGCCGGAGCAACAGCCATTTGTGGGCCACCAGCCAGCCGCGGCGGGTGACCGCTTCGCGGCCGGGGTGAACGAGACCGGGCTTGACCGGGGTAGTCATGGCTTCCACCCGGAGTTGATGCCGGCGCTCCCTGATGCCGGCGATCCTGATGCGGCGGGCGGAGCATCCTCAAGGCCGCGCACGGGCATTCGCACCTGCTCGCCAATCAGAGAACCACCGTGTTTCTCTTTCTCCTCCCACCCTTTCCGGTAATGATCGGGCAACTTGCCTTGCGCCAGCCGGGTCGGCAGCACCTTGATGGCCGGGATGGGGAGTACGCACGATTTTTCGCATTTGCCGCAGCCGGTGCAATGTTCGGAATGCACCGTCGGGAGCAACATGGCGTGACGGTCGGAGCGCGGGTTGTGCTGCTTTTCCAGGGTGATTGCCTTGTCGATCACCGGGCAGACGCGATAGCAGACGTCGCAGCGCAGACCGAGGAAATTGAGGCAGGTTTCGTGATCGACCAGCGCCGCCAGCCCCATTTTCGACTTGTTGATGTCGGTGAGCTGGTGGTCGAGCGCGTTGGTCGGGCAAGCCTTGACGCACGGGATGTCCTCGCACATTTCGCAGGGGACGGTCCGCGCCGTGAAATAGGGCGTGCCGCCCACCACGGCATCGCCGGGCGACGCCAGTTTCAGCGTGTTGTACGGACAATCGCGGACGCAGAGACCGCAACGGATGCAAGCCGCGAGGAAATCCGCTTCCGCCAGCGCGCCGGGCGGACGCAAGGCTTCCGCCGGCAGGGCTGCGGCTTGCCGGGCATACAGCCCGGCGCCGAGCGCCAGCAGGCAGGCGCCGCCGGCCGCGCCAGCGATGCCGTTCAGGAAGCGGCGGCGCGCCTCGGACGAGGGCGCCGTCTGGCCGCGAGTGTCCGCGTTGCTCACTCAGTCTCCTCAGGCGCGCACCACCTTGACGGCGCACTTCTTGTAGTCGGTCTCTTTCGAGATCGGGCAGGTGGCGTCGAGGGTCAGCTTGTTGATCAGACGGCCTTCATCGAAGAAGGGCACGAAGACCAGGCCTTGCGGCGGCTTGTTGCGGCCCTTGGTTTCGACGCGGATCTGGATTTCGCCACGCCGCGAGGCTACCTTGACCACCATGCCGCGCTGGATGCCGCGCTTCTTGGCGTCGTCCGGGTGCATGAAGATTACCGCCTCGGGTACCGAGCGGTGCAACTCGGGAACGCGACGGGTCATCGTGCCGGTGTGCCAGTGTTCGAGCACGCGGCCGGTGCAGAGCCAGAGATCGAACTCGGCGTCGGGTTTTTCAGCTGGGTCCTGGTAAGGCAGGGCGAAGATCACTGCCTTACCGTCCTTGTGGCCGTAGAACTTGATCTCTTCGCCCTTCTTGACGTACGGGTCGTAACCCTCGCGGAAGCGCCAGAGCGTTTCCTTACCGTCGACCACCGGCCAGCGCAGGCCGCGTGCCTTGTGGTAAGTATCGAAATCGGCGAGGTCGTGACCGTGGCCGCGCCCGAAGAGCGCGTATTCCTCGAACAGACCCTTCTGCACATAGAAACCGAAGGCTTCAGATTCGTCGTTGGTATAGCCCTTGATGGCGTGCTCGTTGGTCTTCACAAGGTCGGTCTTGGGGAACTTGTTGACCACCTTGTTGGCGTAGAGCACGTCATACAGGGTTTTGCCCTTGTATTCGGGTTTCTTGGCGAGCAGTTCGGCCGGCCAGACGTCCTCCATCTTGAAGCGTTTGGAGAATTCCATGTACTGCCAGAGATCTGATTTCGCCTCGCCCGGCGCCTTGACCTGCTGGCGCCAGAACTGGGTACGGCGCTCGGCGTTGCCGAAGGCGCCTTCCTTCTCGGTCCACATCGCTGAGGGCAGGATCAGGTCGGCGGCCAGCGCCGATACGGTCGGATACGGGTCGGAAACGACGACGAATGCCGCCGGATTGCGCCAGCCCGGATAGATTTCCTGGTTGACGTTGGGGCCGGCCTGCATGTTGTTGGTGGTCGACGTCCAGTAGCACTTCAGCTTGCCGTCTTTCAGCGCTCGCGACTGCGCCACAGCGTGGTAGCCGATCTTGTCGGAGAGCGTACCTTCCGGCAATTGCCAGAGTTCCTCGGTGTGCTTCCGGTGTTCCGGGTTGGTCACGACCATGTCGGCCGGCAGACGGTGTGAGAAGGTGCCGACCTCGCGCGCGGTGCCGCAGGCGGACGGCTGGCCAGTCAGCGAGAAGGGACCGCTGCCGGGTTCGGAAATCTTGCCGACCAGCAGATGTACGTTGTAGATCATGTTATTGACCCAGGTGCCGCGGGTGTGCTGGTTGAAGCCCATGGTCCAGAACGAGACCACCTTCTTCTTCGGGTCGGCGTACAGTTCGGCCATCTTCTTCAAGCGGTCTGCAGGCACGCCGGAAAGCTTGACGGTCTTCTCTAGCGTGTATTCGGACACGAATTTCTTGAACTCGTCGAAGGTGATCAGCTTGGCGTCGTTCGGGTTGTTTTTCGGCTTGCCGTCGGCGCCCGGGTAGCCGTTGAACTTGGCGTCTTTTTCGAGCGCGTGGTTGGGTCTGAGGCCGTAGCCGATATCGGTTTCGCCCTGCTTGAAATTGACGTGTTTCTTGACGAAATCCTGATTGACCTTACCTGTCTGGATGATGTGATTGCAGATGTAGTTGAGAATCGCCAGATCGGTCTGCGGCACGAAAATCATGCCGTTGTCGGCCAGTTCGAACGAACGGTGCTCGAAGGTCGAGAGCACATGCACTTGGCAGCCGGGGTGGGTCAGACGCCGGTCGGTGATGCGCGACCACAGGATCGGGTGCATCTCGGCCATGTTCGAGCCCCATAGCACGAAAGCATCGGCGTTCTCGATGTCGTCATAGCAGCCCATCGGCTCGTCGATGCCGAACGTGCGCATGAAGCCGGCGACGGCGGAAGCCATGCAGTGGCGTGCGTTCGGGTCGAGGTTGTTGGAGCGGAAACCGGCCTTCATCAGCTTGGCGGCGGCATAGCCTTCCCAGATGGTCCATTGGCCGGAGCCGAACATGCCGATCGAGCCTGGGCCTTCCGCCTTCAAAGCGGCCTTCCATTTTTCGGCCATGATGTCGAAGGCCTTGTCCCAGGTGATCGGCGTGAATTCGCCGTTCTTGTCGTACTGGCCGTTCTTCATGCGCAGCATGGGCTTCTGCAGGCGATCCTCGCCGTACATAATCTTGGAAAGGAAATAGCCTTTGATGCAGTTCAGCCCGCGATTCACCGGCGCATCCGGGTCGCCCTGGGTGGCCACGACGCGGCCGTTCTGCACGCCGACCAGCACCGAGCAGCCGGTTCCGCAGAAGCGACAGGCGGCCTTGTCCCAACGAATTTCCGACGAGTTCACGGCGGCGTCCTTGCCGGCGGCCTGGGCCAGCGGAATGCCGGCGGTGGCCGCGGCGGCGGCGACGGCGTTGGCTTTGATGAAATCCCTGCGGTTGATGCTCATGATTGCGCCTCCAATTCGCGGGCCTCGAGGCCCTCGTCCGTATATTCGTAAGCCAGCGTCACCGACATGACGTGGGGAACGTGATGCACTTTGATGATGGCGTCGGCGGTGGACAGCCCGTCGACATCCTCCACCACAACAATCATCCTGCCGTCGCCGGTATCGACCGCGACCGACGCGCCGGGCACCTGCTCGACTCCTGCGCGTACTTCCGCAGCCGATTCGGGCAGAAATTTCAGGACCAGACTGGCAATTTTCATGGGTGACTCTCCAGGGCGACGGAATGTCCGATGCGGATGGCACCGGTCGGGCAAACCGGCAGGCATTCGCCACAGCCCGTGCAGGCTTCTTCGTCCAGCCGCGGGCGGGCAATGCCGCCGACTTGCGGCGGAAATAGGATGGCGGCCGCGTCGCAGGCTTCGCCGCAGGTACGGCAGATGACATCGACGTGCGTCAGGCAGGTGGATGAGAAGACCGCGCGCAGTTGCCAGGGAGGGAAAACCGTGCGGGAAAGCGCGTCGGTTTGGCAGGCGTCGACGCAGCACGCGCAGAAATCGCAATATGCCGGCGCAAAAACGGCCTGCGGCAACCGGCCGCGGGCGCCGGTCAACAAGCCTGTCGGACAGGATGTAACGCAATCCCCACAGCGCGAGCAGAGTTCGGCGAATTCTGCCTCGCTCTTTGCCCACGGGGGACGGAAAGGCGCCGGCTGATCGCCGATCCGGCCGCGCAGGAAACTCCGCCGGGCGATATCCACTTTGCTTGTGTCTCCGTAAATAGTTCTAGTCTTGTTCTAGATCCATTTTAGGAAGTCGGCGCGGGAAATAATTTGATGTAGCTGAAAAAACCGGAACGATTTCAGGTGTGTTTCACTGCTGGCGCCAGCCGCGCAACGGCCAGCGAGCCCAGTCCGATGCCTGCCTCGTCGGTAATGATCGAAAAACTCATCTCGACGAACACGGTTTCCCCCGAGCGCGTCAGGGCCTTGGTGCGCGTGGGTGTGCCATCGTGGCGACCGCGTCCGTTCATCATGGCGCGTTCATAGCCGGCCCAGTGGGCGGCGCGCAGGCGTTCCGGAATGAAGATGTCGAGACTTCGGGCGAGCGTTTCTTCTGACGAAAATCCGAACATGCGTGTGGCGGCAGCGTTCCAAAGGCGAATAACGCCCTCCCGGTCGGCGTAGATGATTGCGTCGTTGCTCTGGGCAAGCAAGCGCAGCGCGAGGTCGGGCGACAGGGCGGTTGTTCCTCCGCGAGAATCGGGGAGGCTCACGCTGTCGCCTGCACGCAGAAATCGATCACGATTTCACCCGGTGTACGCTGCTGGTAGAGGATGGAGACCCGGTCGCCGTATCGCGCCTGCAATTGGGCCAACAGGGGCAGTGGGTCGTGATCGTTGCAGAAGCGCATGGTCTCGCCCGCTTGCAAGGCATCGAGGGCGCCGAAGATGGCGGCGTGCCGGAAGCGCTTGGCGATACCACGGGCATCAAATGGGTAAATGGCGTCGGGAGCGGTGTGGTTACAGTGATGCATGATGTCCTCTGGGCGAAAAAGATCTGGGGGAGGGAGTTCCGACACTGTGCTGTTGGCCGGGTGATCTGTCTTTGATCTGGATTGTCTTTTGTCAGCCATCCGGCAGCCGGTGGCGTTCAATCGGACGCGAACAGGGTCAGCAACAGCGCTCCTTCGTCGACGTGGTCGCCAGGGGAGACGTGAATGGCAACGACGTCGCCGTCGCAGGGGCTGGGAATGTCGAGCGCGACCTTGCCGGTCTCGAGGGTCAGAATGGTGTCGTCGCGGTGCAGGGACTGGCCGACCTCGACCGGGATTTCCAGGATGAAAACATCGCCGTTGGCGCAGTTGCCACAGCTTGCCCAGCACTCGGGGTATTTCGGCATTCGGACTTCGCGGGTCAGCATGGTTCAGTGTTCGCGTCCGTCGACGCGCGGTTGCCAGAGGTAGGGAAGATAGCGCCAGGCGAGCAGCGCAAACGCGATTGTCCACCCGGCAGCGGAGAGATCAATCCAGCGCAGGTAAAGTTCCGGCAGTATCTGCGGCAGGACGATGCGGCAGACAAAGGCGGCGAGCATGATCCAGAGCACGGCTTTATCCCGGGCGTCGAAGGCCACCTTGCGCCCGGTATGTCCGTTGCAGATGCGGATCAGCATGGCCGGGATGATCAGGCCCATGACGCCGAACGTGAAGGTGTGGACAGGCAGATTGCCGACCCAGGCCGGGGTCGCCAGGGTGGTGGTGGCGTCGAGCAGCAGTTGTGCGGCCAGCGCCAGGTAGCCGATGTACATGATGCCGATGTCGATCTGGCGCAAAGCCCGGTGCGGCGACCAGAGCGCAAAGCGGACGAGGAGCAGCGCGGCGAGCAGAGTGCCGGCCAGCGGCACGATTACTGCCGTAGACAGTGCCGCGCCGACCAGCGCATAGGTCAGCGCCAGAGCTTTGATGGCGTTGTCGAGCCAGGGGTGGCGGAAGATCGACACGGCGAACGCGGCGGACATGAATTGGGTCAGCGTGCGCTCCAGCATCACCAGAAAAGCCAGGCGGAACAGGCCAAGGGTCAGGTGAATGCCCGCCGCATAGAATGACTCGCTGAGCAACAGGAATTTGGCGAGCAAGAAGGTCGGCAGAAGGATCAGGAAGAAGACGTTGTCGCGGCGGTATTGATCGGCTTGCCGATGGCGAATCAGCGTGACGAGCAGCAGCGTGACGAGGCCGACCAAAAAGGCCGATGCGCCGGTCAGAAAGAGCGGGTAGGGCAATCCGCCGCCGGCCCAGAGAAAAGCGCGTTCCGCGAGCCAGGCGAGCGCGAGCAGGGCCAGCACCCCGCCCTGATAGCCGCGAACGCCCACCCAGTTCTTGGTCGAGGTCAACAGAAAGCCGCCCAGGACTGCCCAGCCGAATCCGAAGAACATTTCGTGCGCGTGCCATTGCAGCGGCGACACCGGCAAGGCAGAGGGGGTGAGCGCGCCGGAGAACACCAGCGCCCACAGCAGCGGCATGATCATGCCGGCCAGGCAGGCGAGGGTGAAAAAGGGTCGGAACCCGACCAACCAGAGTGGATGGGTGAAACGCACCGGATTGTCCGTAGAGAGAGGCAACGGCCTCAGTCTAGGCGGAGAGGGGGCGGATTTCCTGAAGGTGGATCAAAAACGCCGCCGCTCAGCGCGGGGCGTCGTTCTTCAGCAGTTCGGCGGCACGGCGCGTTTCGGCTTCGGAAAGCGGCGCGTCGTCCGCCTGCAGCGAACCGGCGCGGCGGCGCAGGTAGCGCACCAGCGCGATCAGGCCGATCAGCATGAACAGCGCCGGGCCGCCCCAGAGCAGCCAGGTCGTCGCCTTGACCGGCGGTTTGTAGAGGACGAAATCGCCGTAGCGGGCGACCATGAAGTCGATGATTTCCTTGTCCGACTTGCCGGCCTGGATCATCGTGCGGATTTCGCGTTTCAAATCGGTGGCGAGTTCGGCATGTGAATCGGCAATGGTCTGGTTCTGGCAGACCAGGCAACGCAGTTCTTCGGAAAGCGCCTGCACCCGTTTTTCGGCGACAGGATCGTCGGCGAGCGGTTGGGCTTCGCCAGCGGTGGCGAACTGGCTGGCGATAACGAGGCAGATGACGGAAAGCAGGTGTTTCATGACATCAGGCCTTGTTCAGTTGGGCAATCAACGGCAAGAGCTTCTGCTCCAGCACCTCCGGCGTGATCGGGCCGGTGTGTTTCATGCGGATGACACCGGATTTGTCGATGACATAGGTTTCCGGTACGCCATACACGCCGTAGTCGATGCCAACGCGCCCGTCGAGATCGAGCACCGAGAACGTGTATGGGTCGCCGTGGCGTGCCAGCCACTGGCCGGCGCGTTCGCGCGCCAGCGACTGCTCCTGCTCGGGCTTCATGCGCGTCACGTCGAAGCTGGTGTCGCCGCGCACCTCCTTGTAGTTGAGGCCGACCAGCGGCATCTTCACCTTTTTCGAGAATTCCACCAGCACCGGGTGTTCCTGCCGGCAGGAGACGCACCAGCTGGCCCAGACATTGAGCAGCCAAACTTTGCCTTGCAAATCCTTGGGGGCGAACGACTGGTCGGGCGGGTTCAACTTGCCGAGGTTGAAGGTGGGGGCCGGCTTGCCGACCAGCGGTGACGGCACATCGCGCGGGTTGAGATTTAGGCCGACGGCGAGCAGGACGACGAGGACGACGAAGCCGACCAGCGGCCAGACAAACTTGTTCATGCGGTTTTTCCTTGCACCTTGACGGTTGCCGCAGCGCGCGACTGGACGCGATAACGACGGTCGAGGACGGCGAGCAGGCCGCCCAGCGCCATCAGGAAGCAGCCGCCCCAGATCCAGTCGACGAAGGGCTTGTAATACACGCGCACCGCCCATTCGCCGAGCGGTTTGTCGCGATCGATGGGCTCGCCGAGCGAGACATAGACGTCGCGCAGGAAGCCGGCATCGATTGCGGCTTCGGTCATGGGCATGCCGGAAGACTGATAGGCGCGTTTTTCGGGGAAAAGTTTGTTCAGCAGCTTGCCGTCGCGCAAAAGATCGACATCACCGCGCAAGGCGACATAATTCGGACCTTCTATTTCGCGAACGCTGTTGAAACGGAAAGTGTAGTCAGCCACCGTCACGGTATCGCCGGGCGCCATCTTGACGTCCTTTTCGTCCTGAAAGCCGCCGACCATGGTCACCCCGATCACGAACACCGCGACACCCAGATGCGCCAGGTGCATGCCGATAAAGTGACGCGGCTGGCGCAGCATGGCGCGGATCAGGGGCAGACCGGCACGGGTCGCCTGCACGCGCTGCGCGAAATTCAGCAGGCTGGTGGCCACGATCCAGAAGGCCAGCAACAGACCGAGCCCGACCAGCGGCGTCCAGCTGCCGTAGACGAAGGGCAGGACGGCGGCGACGACCACGCCGGGGATGACGGCCCAGACCAGCATCCGCGCCAGTTCGCTGGCGGAGGCTTCTTTCCAGCGGGCGAAGGGGCCGACGCCGATCAGGAACAGGATGGGCACCATCACCGGCACGAACACCGCGTTGAAATACGGCGGGCCGACGGAAATCTTGCCTGCCGCCAGCGCGTCGATGATCAGCGGGTAAAGCGTACCCAGCAAAACCGTGCCGCAGGCGACCACCAGCAGGACATTGTTGGTGAGCAGCAGCGATTCGCGCGACATCAGCCCGAAGCGCCCGCCCAGTCCGACCTTGGGCGCACGCCAGGCGAACAGCGCCAGCGACGTGCCGATGACGGCGACGAGGAAGGCGAGGATGAAAATGCCGCGCCGCGGGTCGGTGGCAAAGGCGTGCACCGAGGTCAGCACGCCCGAGCGGACGAGGAAGGTGCCGAGCAGCGACAGCGAAAAAGCGGCGATGGCGAGCAGCACCGTCCAGTTCTTGAAACTGCCGCGTTTTTCGGTTACGGCCAGTGAGTGGATCAACGCCGTGCCGACCAGCCAGGGCATGAACGAGGCGTTTTCAACCGGATCCCAGAACCACCAGCCACCCCAGCCCAGTTCGTAGTAGGCCCACCAGGAGCCCAGCGCGATGCCCAGCGTCAGGAAGATCCAGGCGCCCACCGTCCACGGCCGAGACCAGCGCGCCCAGGCGGCGTCGAGCTGGCCGGAGAGCAGCGCCGCGACGGCGAACGCGTAGGCCACCGAAAAGCCGACATAGCCCATGTAGAGCAAAGGCGGGTGGATGACCAGACCGGGGTCCTGTAACAGCGGGTTGAGGTCGCGACCTTCTTCGGCACCTGGTAGCAGGCGATCGAAAGGGTTCGAGGTGATCAGGATGAAGAGCAGGAAGCCGGCGCCGACCAGGGCCAGCACGCCCAGCACGCGTGCCACCATCGCCTCCGGCAGTTGGCGGGAAAAGGCGCTGACCGCGAGGCTCCACCACGACAGCATCAGCATCCACAGTAGCAGCGAGCCTTCGTGCCCGCCCCAGACGCCGGCGATGCGGTATTGCAGCGGCAGCAGGGAATTGGAGTGCTCGGCGACATAGCGCACCGAGAAGTCGTTGTTGACGAAGGCAATGGTCAGGCAGACAAACGCGAAGGTGACCAGCAGGGCGAGCAGGCGGGCACCGGGGACGGCAAGCGACACCCAGGCGGTGCGGTTCTGATGGGCGCCGAGCAGACTGAGCACGCCGCCGCAAAGCGCGACGGCGACGGCGAGGATGAGCGCGAAATGACCGAGTTCGGGAATCACAATGACCTCACTTGCTTGCCGGCGGCGCGCCGTACGCGCTCGCTTTTTTCTCGGCGGCGCGGGTGTGCGCCTCGCCCACCGCCTTGGCGGCTTCGGGCGGCATGTAGTTCTCGTCGTGCTTGGCGAGTACTTCGCTGGCGGCAAACGAACCGTCCGGATTCAGCCTGCCCTGGATGACGGCGCCTTTGCCCTCCTTGAAGAGGTCGGGCAGGATGCCTTTGTAGTAGACGACGATATCCTTTTCCGTATCGGTGACGGCGAAGCGCATGGTGACGCCGTCGGCCTCGCGTTTCAGGCTGCCTTCCTTGACCAGGCCGCCGATGCGGAAAGCCTTGTCGCGCGGGGCCTTGCCGGCGACGACCTCGGTCGGGCTGATATAGAAGGCGACATTGCTGTTGAGCGCATTCAGCACCAACGCGGCGATGATGCCCAAAATGACGAGAGCGCCCACGATCAGGGCGAGACGTTTGTGACGAGCTTTCATTCGTTGCTTTCGAGGGAACTGCGGGTATCCGCGCGCATCTGGCGGCGGAGTCGGGCAATGGTCTGCTTTTGACGGCGGCGGGCGAGGATCGGTTCAACGATCATGATCAGCGCGGTGGCGCCGAAAGAACCCCAGACGTAACCGGCATAGCCGCCCATGGCGAGAAACTCGCCGAAACTGTTCCAGATCATCGCGCCGTCTCCCCGCTCAGAATGGCTTTCGCCCAGTCGGTGTGGCGTTCGCGCTCGAGAATGATGCCGCGCACCCGCACCAGCGCCAGCGCGATTGAATACATCCAGAAGCAGAGCGCCATCAGCAGCATGCCCCAGAGCATGATGGCGGCCATCGACGGCGATCGCGTCAGACTGACCGAAGACCCCTGGTGCAGCGTGTTCCACCACTTCACCGAGAAATAGATGATGGGGATGTTGACTACGCCGACCAGCAGCAGAATGCCGCCCGCCTTGTCGGCGCGGCGCGGGTCGTCGATGGCCGAAGTGAGCGCAATGAAGCCGATGTACAGGAAGAGCAGGATCAGTTCCGAGGTCAGGCGTGCGTCCCACACCCACCAGGCACCCCACATCGGCTTGCCCCACAGGGCGCCGGTCCACAGCGACAGAAAGGCCATCAGCGCGCCGGTTGGTGCTAGCGCCTGTGTCATCATGCCGGATAGGCGGGTGTTCAGCGTGAAGCCGACCGCCGCCCAGAAGGCCATGACCAGATAGATGAACATCGACATCCACGACGCCGGGACGTGCACGAAAATGATGCGATAGCCCTCGCCCTGCTGGAAATCGGTGGGCGCGACGAAGAGGCCCAGCCAGAGACCGGCGGCGCCGAAAAGGACGGTCAGGGCGACGAACCAGGGAATCATCCGCCCGGCGAGCGGATAAAAGGTGGCCGGCGAGGCGAACCGGAAAATATTGATGAGTCTTTCGTTCATTCGAGTGCAATCTTGAGAGCGGCGGCGGCGGCCCAGGGAGCGAAACCGACCGACGCGAAGGCCAGCGCGGCGAGCAGCGAAAAATGGCCCTCGGCGCCGAGCCCGGCGACGGTGGCGTCGACAGCGCCGGCGCCAAAAATCAAAACCGGAATATACAGCGGCAGCACCAACAACGATAGCAGTACGCCGCCGCCCCGTACGCCCAAGGTGAGGGCCGCGCCGATCGCGCCGATGCCGGACAGCGCCGGCGTACCGAGCAGCAGCGTGGCAGTGAGGACGATCAGCGCGTCGGTCGAGAGATCGTATTGAATGCCCAGAATCGGGGCCAGCAGGGCGAGCGGCAGACCGGACACCAGCCAGTGCGCCAGCACCTTGCCCAGTACCACGAGGCCGAGCGGATGGGGCGCCAGGGCGAGCTGTTCCAGCGTGCCGTCCTTGAGATCGTCGGCGAACAGGCGCGGCAGCGACAGCATGGTGGCCAGCAGCGCGGCCACCCACAGCACGCCGGGCGCCAGTTTGCGCAGCAGGTTGGCTTCCGGCCCGATACCGAGCGGAAAGAGGCTGACGACGATGACAAAAAAGAACAGGACGGCGGTCATGTCGGCCTGACGCCGCATCGCCAGTTTGAGGTCGCGCCGCATGACGGCCATGACGATGTTCAGCATCAGGCCCCCAACTGCAATTCGCGCTGTGTACCGGCCGTGATGTCAACCGGCTGGTGCGTGGTCAGCACGGCGGCACCGCCGCGTTGCAGGTGGGCGCCGATCAGGTCCGCCAGCCAGGCGACGGCCGAGGAGTCGAGCGCCACGAAGGGTTCATCCAGCACCCACAGCGGGCGACGTTCATGTACCAGTCGCGCCAGTGCCACCCGGCGTTTCTGGCCCTGTGACAGGTACTTGCAGGGCAGATCTTCGCGGCCGGCTAGGCCGACTTGCTCGAGCGCATCGAGCGCTTCGGCTTCCGACAGCGATTCGCCGGCGAGGTGTACGGATTCCAGCAGATTCTCCAGCGGTGTCAGCTCTTCCTTGATGGCATTGGCGTGGCCGAGAAAACACAGGTCGGCGCGAAAAGCTTCGCTCCTGGGCGCGTGTCCCCGCCAAGTGATCGACCCGGATTCCGGCGGCAGCAGCCCGATCAGCATGCGCAGAAGGCTAGTCTTGCCGGCACCGTTTTTGCCGCGCAAATAGAGCAATTCGCCTTCTTCCAGGCGGAAACCGACGCCAGCGAACAGACGGCGTTCGCCGCGTATGCAAACCAGATCGCGGGCTTCCAGCATGGGGAAAAGTGTCGGCAATTGAATAGTCGGACGAATCAGGCGCGCAGTTTACAGGTGATCGTGCGCGAAAAAAACCATCTAGATCAAAGTCATGTTTCTGGAAAGCTGATATCCCGACAAAACGCCTTCAAAACCCGCGCTTAGTCCTTGACCACACGGCATTTATGATTCTATAGTGCGGCCCATGAACGCGGAACTCGAAGCCCTCGAAATCAAGGTTGATCAGGTGCTGGCGCTGGTGCACCAGCTCCGTGCTGAGAACGAAGTCCTGAAGAACCGGATCGCCGCCTCCGAAACCGAGCGACTGGATCTTCGGCAGAAAATGACGCAAGCCTGCACCAAGCTGGAAGCTCTGGTGGACAAATTGCCCGAGGATGCCTGACGAGATGCAATCCGAGCAAAACTTTCTCGACGTGAAGATCATGGGGCGCGAATACCGCGTGTCCTGCACACCGGAGGAGCGTCCTTCGCTGGTGGCGGCAGTTGAACTGGTCGATGGCAAGATGCGCGAGATTGCCCAGAAAACACGCACGACCATTGCCGAACGCGTGGCCGTGATGGCCGCGCTGAACATCGCGCACGAGCATCTTTCGGCGCCTGCCGTGGTGCTGACCGGCGCGCAGGAAACAGTTGATAGTTCCGCGGCAAAGCGTAGAATCCTTGACATGGGCGCACAGTTGGACTCTGTGCTGGTACCTCAGCAGGAGCTCGATCTGTAGGCGATCCCGCCGTGTGTTCCCTGCGGTGTTTGTTAAGGCCATAGATTCCTTGGACCAATGCTGATTGGCATCGGTCGCCAACCCGAACCGCCGTCGTTGTGCGCGCCTCTTTGTCAGGTGTGCCTGAGACGGTAGGAAGGCGGCCACTCTGGACCCAGGTTCAGGATGCCGGCCTGACGGCACTTGCGGGGACCTCTCTTGCGGGCGGCAGAGTTATCTGCCGCCCGTTACTTTTGCGGTCGAGCGAGCGTATGGAATTTGTGCCGTGGGCGCTGGCCTATCTGGCTCTAGGCGCCTTTGCCGGTCTGTTTGCCGGCTTGCTGGGGATTGGTGGTGGCGTGGTCATGGTGCCGGTTCTTGCCAGCATCTTTGCCGCGCAGGGTGGTTTTCCCCCCGGTGA
Organism: Betaproteobacteria bacterium UBA1934; assembly: GCA_002337055.1. Taxonomy (GTDB): domain Bacteria; phylum Pseudomonadota; class Gammaproteobacteria; order Burkholderiales; family Rhodocyclaceae; genus UBA1934. The sequence continues at coordinate 1,088,980 of DDFG01000005.1, forward strand.
GGTGCTGCACATGGCGCTGGGCACCTCGATGGCGGCCATCATCTTCACCGCTTCCGCCAGTCTGCGCGCGCATCACGCCCACGGGGCCGTGCTCTGGCGCGTGGTGGCGAAGATCACGCCGGGCGTGCTGCTGGGTACCGGCGTGGGCGCCATGGTGGCGGCGCGCATTCCGGCGGTGCCGTTGGCGATCTTCTTTGCCGTTTTCGTCTCGCTGGTGGCGCTACAGATGGCGCTGAATCTGAAACCGAAGGCAGAGCGCGATTTGCCGGGCACGCCGGGTATCCTGTCGGTAGGATTCGGTATCGGTGTCCTGTCGGCGTTGGTGGCTATTGGCGGCGGTTCGATGACGGTACCCTTCCTCACATGGTGCAATGTCCGCGTACAACGCGCCATCGGCACCTCTGCTGCGGTCGGGTTGCCAATGGCGCTCGGCGGTACGGCGGGCTACATTTTCAACGGCTGGCACCATCCGGGGCTACCCGCCGGCAGCATTGGCTATGTCTATTTGCCTGGCCTCGCGGTGCTGGTGCTCTCCAGCATGGTGATGGCCCCGCGCGGCGCGCGGATGGCGCACCGCATGCCGGTCGAAACCTTGCGCAAGATTTTTGCCGGTTTGCTGGTGGTGCTGGCCGCCAAGCTGGTGTGGGGCGTGATGGCGGTCTAAGGGCGATGGGCTGTCGTGCGGCGGCGCAGGCGGCTCACTGAGTGCTCGCCCCGGGCGTTTTTTCGGGATGCGCGAGCAGTACTTGCAGGCAGTTGAGCAGGTGTTCGCGCATCGCCAGTTCGGCTTGATTGGGTTGGCCGCCCAGTAGTGCGGCCATGATGACGCGGTGCTCTTCAAGCGATTGCTGCAAACGGCCTTCATGCGTCAGAGAAATGGCGCGAGACAGCTTCATGACTTTGCGCAGATGCTGGATCAGGTTGAGCATCCAGCGATTGCCTGACAGTTCCTGCAATTTCAGGTGAAACGCCTGGTTGATGTCGAAAAAGCGCTGGATGCGGCCGTCGCGCGCGGCGCGTTCGAGCTGCTCGTGCAGCCCCTGGAGTTCGTCAAGATCATCTTGCGTGGCACGCCGCATCGCCTCGACAATCGCACGTCCCTCAAGCAGGGCAAGCAGCGGAAAAATGTCGTTGAGGTCGGCCTCGGAAATCTCGGTGACATAGCATCCGCGCCGGGGTTTGAGCGTCACCAGCCCCTCGGAGGCGAGCACTTTCAATGCCTCGCGTAACGGCGTGCGCGAGATGCCGTACTCCTCAGCCAGCCGTTGCTCGTCGACCCAACTGCCCGGTGGGAGTTCGTGCGCGAAGATGCGCTGGCGCAGCCGCTCGGCGACTTCCTGATAGAGCGCGGTGGGGACGATATGTGATGCCATGTGGCCAGATTGAAGGAGGGAGTGTGACGAATCCGGCACGTTAGGGATTCTGTCTGGGGCTGTCAAGCCGGCAGGCGGGCGGAGCGTTTCGGCTCAGACCCGGGTGTATGCGAAGCGCGTGAAATGGCCGCCGCGCTCGATCGCCTCGCGCAGCCGCAGGTGGTCGACCGCCGATTCTTCGAGTGCCACGGGGCTGCCTTCGCGCAAGCCCGAACCCGTGGGAAGACAGACGGAGGGCGGTTCCCCCCGACTGTCGTCGGCGGCGAGAAAGAAGGCGGGCAGACGCTGTCCGGGTTGGCCGGCGAGGCCTGACGGCAGCGTGTGCAACCCGGTGCCGGTCACGGGGGGCAACAGACGCAGATGGGCGGCTAGCCAGCCGTCAGCAGTCAGACGTAACCCGTACAGGATAGCCAGTCGGGGCGGCGTACCAGAGGTGGATGGTATGCCGACCAGGGCCGGTACTAGCACTTGTTCACCGGCAGGTGCCGGACGCAATACCCAACGGTCTTCGATGGCCCATTTTTCAACGGGGATATCGACAGATTTGGCCATGTCTACGCGTGTGGCGGCGTTGTCGAAGCCGAACAGCGCCATGCGCTCGTGGCTGATGGAACTGCTGGTGGCGCGCAGTTCGGCGATGTGAATGGCGCGCCCGGTCAACATCGTGTAGAGCCGGGCGTGTCCATGGATCAGATCAATCGCCGCGCCGTCGAGCGCATCACCAATTTCCCTGGGGTGCGGCCGCAATTGTTTGTCCAGTTCACGCAAAAGCCGCGCCGCCGCCGGCCCGGAGAGATCGCGGCCAAGCTTGAGTTGCTCGGCGCTTTCGCCGGACTCAATGGCTTCCAGCCGCTTTCTCAGTTTGCGGATGACCAGTTTGATGTCCAGCCAGCGTGGCCCGCCTGCCGCGAATGTTTCGGCGGGTAGCCAGGCGTCGAGCGGGATCGCCTTGGCCTTGGGGTCGTCGTCCGGGAAGGGTTGGAAGGTGGCGAGATCTCGCCAGCGGCTGAGCGCCCGGTTGGCGACGACAAACTGTGCCGCGGTAAAGCGGTACGGGTCGCAAAAATGCAACATCATCGCCCAGGCGGCATCGCCGGCAACGGTCGATTCGCCCAAGTGAGGCCAATGCGGATCGGTTACCGGCGTGCGCTGCATATGCATCGACTCGGCGCTGACGATCAGTTCGTAAAGCAATGGCAACAGCGTTGAATCGGCTTCGACGCCTGCGGCATAGTGGCAATGCAGGGCCTCGCGCAGGGCGATGGCGGCGCGATGCATCGCCGGTAGCATCTGTGGCGCTGCCAGCAAGGGTGCAATACGCAGATAGGCGACGGCGAGCGCATGCCAGAGTTGCCAGGCGGTCTGAAAGACGGCAGCTTCTTCTTCCAGCATGGGCAGGGGTTTGCGGGCGTACCGGGCTTCGATGCCTTCTTCGGCCTCAATCAGCGCAGGCCGCAGGGTTTCAAGGATGTCGAATCGAGTTTGGGCGGCAAGATCGCTGCCGTCCAATGCTCGCAGTTCGGGCAGCAGGGCTCGCGCCAGACGCAGAGCCTGGCCGCCGCTTTGGGCGCCCAGCCAGGCTTTTGCCCCATTCACGTCGCGCATGCTCGGTGCGACGTCGGTGACCTGAGGAGGGAGCGTCAGCCTGGCCATGATGGCTATCGTCGGCGCTAGCCGTCCGCGTTGATCTGTGCGATCAGTTCGGAAAGCACCTGTGCGGCATCGGCGTTGGCGACCTGGCAGGTGCCGGCGGCATGGTGGCCACCACCGCCGTATTTCAGCATCAGCTCGCCGATGTTGGTGCGGCTCGATCGGTCGAGAATCGATTTGCCGGTGGCGAATACGGTGTTCTGTTTTTGCACGCCCCACATGGCGTGAATCGAGATGTTGCACTGCGGGAACAGGGCATAGATCATGAATCGGTTGGTCGCCCAGATCGTTTCTTCTTCGCGCAGGTCGAGCACCGCCAGATTGCGGTGCACCTTCGTGCAGCGGAGAATCTGTTCCTTGGCCTTGGGCGCGTGTTCCATGTAGAGGTTGACGCGCTCCATGACGTCCGGCAGGGCGAGAATGTCATCAATGCCGTGCGCGCGGCAATACTGGATCAGATCCATCATCAGCGCGTAGTTGCTGATGCGGAAATCGCGGAAGCGGCCCAGCCCTGTGCGGGCGTCCATCAGGTAGTTGAGCAGGACCCAACCTTCCGGGTTGAGGATTTCCTCCTGGCTGAACTGCGCCGAATCGCCTTTGTCGACGGCTTCCATCATGTCCTGTGAGATGTTCTTGAAGCGCTGCTCGCCGCCGAAATAGAGATAGACCACGCGCGCGGCCGAGGGGGCGTGCGGATCGATGATGTAGTTTTTGTGTTCGCCGGGGTTGCGCACGACTTCCGACATGTGATGATCGAACACCAGATGCGCGCCGGGACAATACGGCAGGTTGGTGGTGATGTCGCGCGCGGTGATCTCGATCTTGCCGTCCTGCATGTCTTTGGGGTGAACGAACTTGATCTCGTCGATCATCTCCAGTTCGTTGAGCAGCACGGCGCAGACGAGGCCGTCGAAATCGCTGCGGGTGACCAGGCGGAATTTTTCTTGGCTCATGTTGGAATCCCCCAATGCATAGATGCCGGCTATTAAAGCACAATGTGCTTCGCATGGGGCAAGTGCCGTACATCCGCGCGTGGTGGCGCTATTCGGGTTCCCAGTCGTGAGTGTGCAGATGCGCGTGGTCGTGGTCGCCATGGCGGTGCCGGTGGCGATGAGCCAGGCCCGCCCGGTGCAGCAGATCGAGGTCTTTTAGGGCGGGCGCCAGCGGGCCGTCATACAGCAGGCTGCCGGTCTCGCCCATGACCAGGGCGCGGGTGCCCAGTTCGGCGGCGAGGCTCAGGTTGTGGGTACTGATCAGCAGCGTTTTGTCGCTGGCAAGCAGCGTGTCGACCAGCCAGCCGACCGTGCGCGGATCGAGCGCGGCCGTCGGTTCGTCGAGCGCCATGAAACCCGGATCGAGCACCAGCAGGCAGGCCAGCGCCAGCTTCTGTTTCTGGCCGCCGGACAGCGCGAAGGGCGGCAGATGGAGCTGATCGCTCAGGCCCAGTTCTGCGGCCCAGCGGTCGACGCCCGCTTCCGCATCGGTGAGACCCAGCTGTCGGGGGCCGTAGGCGATTTCATCGCGGACCGTGGGGTTGAACAACATCGCTTCGGGGTGCTGGAAAAGCAGGGTGTTCTGGCGCCGGAAAGCCCGTGAGAATTCGCGGTCGCGCAGGCTCTCGGGGCTCAGGCGGCGGCCCTGCCAGCGCACTTCGCCGGTCGTGGGAAAGATCAATCCGTTGATCAGCCGCAACAACGTCGATTTGCCGCAGCCGTTTGGACCCAGCAGCACGACCTTTTCGCCGGGCGCGATGGCGAAACTCAGTTCCGCGAACAGCGGTGCCTCGTCGGGCCAGGCAAAGCCCAGACGGTCGATCTCAAGCATCGAAAGCTCCTCGCGAGCGCATCGCCAGCGAGACCTCGCCGGCATTGGCCAGTGATTTGTCGAGCAAGGCGCCGCTCTGGGCGGCAGCCTGACGGGCGGTGTCGACGAGGCGTGGCGGATCGAGGTTGCGGCTGGCAAAGGCCAGACGGCATTCGTCGATCATGCGCCGGTAGACGCGAATCTGGCCGATGGCCAGCGTGGCCAGCAACGAGAGGGTGGGCCAGCCGGTCAGGGCGCGCAACAAGTCGATACGGCTGACCAGCCAGAATCCGAGAAACACCAGCAAGGTGACGCGCAGATTCATTCTGAGCAGGGCCTCGCCGACCGCCTGCCCCTGCCACCACTCCATGGCCGCGAACGCCAGGCTGACGCCGAGATTGAAGACGACCAGCGCCACGAGGGCGCGGCGGAGCAGGCGCCAGCGCGGCGCACCGGCCGCCAGCAGCGCAAGGGAGAAGGCGGCCGCGAGCACGCGCACATCGTGCACCAGCGTGAGGGCGACCACCGCTGCCAGATAGGTCAGTAACCAGAGGCGTTCCCGGTTCATCCGCGCACCCAGCCCTTGCGAACGGCGTAGCGCCAGACCAGTACGGTCAGCGCCGCTTCGCCTGCCGCGACAAACACATGTGGCAGGAGCACCGCCGGCAGCGTGATCGCGAGGCCGAGCGGAAAGAACAGTGGGGCGCCGTCGTCGCCATGCGCGATGAGCGGCTGGATGCCCAGCACCAGCGCGACCAGCGCGGCCGAGAGCAGCACCGACAGCGCGGTGGCGACGGCGATGGACAAGGTGTCTCCCGCTCCCAGCCGGATCAGCAGACGGCGTCCCTGCGCTGCGACGGTGGCGCCGACCAAACCGATGGCGAGGGCATTGACCCCCAGCGCGGTGATGCCGCCCGCCCCGAACATCAGCGCCTGCAAGACGAGCACGCCGGTGTAGGCGATGAAGGCGAGGCGGATGCCAAAGATCAGCGCCAGGATGGACACTCCGAGCGCATGCCCGGATGTGCCGCCGGGCAGTGGCAGCATCACCAGTCCCAGACCGTAGGCTAGGGCCGTCAACATCGCCAGGCGCGGCACGGTCGATTCATCGAGCTGCCGCCGTAGCCCCCGGCCGGCCCAGGCCCATGCCACGCCGGCAACCACGTAGGCGGGCAGGTAGGTCTGAGGTGAGAGAAAGCCGTCGGGGATATGCATCAAAAGAGGCAGGAGGCGGAGAAGATCAGCCGGTATTTTTCCCTGCCTTCCGATCCCTGTTGTTGATCTGCCTCATTGAGGCGCGTCCATACCGGCTTTTTCACGCCCAGCGCGAAACTCATGTTGCGCCAGTAGGCGCGCACGCCGGGCACGACATACAGGAGCCGTCCCCCGGTGCCCAGGGCGCCTGCACCCGATTCGCGGTCGCGCCCGAGTTCGAGAAACTGGGCCTCCAGCACTGGGTCGAAGCGGATCCCGAGGTTGCCGTCGGAGTAGGCGCGGTAGGCTAGTGCCATGTTGAAACGGTTTTCGGCACCAAAGAGCACGTGTTGGCCATCGGCGTAGCCATACTCACGGAAGCGTAGTGCGGACGCTTCAAGGCTGAGCGTCAGGCGGGTGCTCAACTGTTTGCTGGCGGTCAGACCCAGTGTCCAGGAGGGTTTGCCGAACCCCAGCGCCTTGCCGGGGTCGAGGCGGCCATCGGCGAGGCGGTGGTTGGCCTGGCCGGTTGGCAGGGTGCCGCCGCCGAAAACGCTGAAATGCCAGTCTTCGAGGTCGTCCAGGCTCTCGTTTGCCGGCACCAGTTGAAATCCCCGGTCGTACTTGAAACCGACCTGCGCCAGGACCGAAATATCCGCCCAGCCTCGCGAATCCTGCCCGCCTGCCTGATCGAGTTTGATGTTGTAGGGCGCGAACAGATAGGCCGAGAACCAGGGTGAGAAACCATGCCCGACACCCAACAGGGTGAAGCGTGCCGTGGTCGCGTTGGGCTGTGCCCACTCGTAAGTCTTGAAGCGGGCATTGTCGACTTTCAGATAAGCAAGCGTCGAACCCGCTGGCAAAACTGCCGAGGCCGCGGCTTCAATAGGGGCGCCTGGACCTTCGAGGCCGGCGGCGCCGACGCTGGCCACACCATGGTGGGCGAGCGCCGGCGCGGCAAGCAGAAGGAGCGTGAAGGGCAGCGAGATTTTCATGGTTTTTTGCGAACGAAAAGCTGGATCAGGCCGAACAGCCCGAATAAGGTGCCCAGACCCGCCCAAAGCAGCAGCAGGCGAGACGGCCTGCCCGATTCGGCAGCCGGGGATGTGCTGTCGGTCGGCGTCAGGCTCAGCGTTTGATCGACGCCATGGCCATCGCTCGAGTAGGCCTTGAGCCTCCATTCGGTGTGCGGCCCGGCGAGAAAGACGATCTGGCCCTGGGCACTGGTGCGACCGACTTGCTCAGGCGTCGATTTGCCTGGCAAGTACAGTTCGTAAGCTTCGAAAGCGAAAGGTTGGCCGTCGGCATAATGAAGCGACAAGACGGTCGCGGGGGCCTCGGAGTGCGACAACCTGACTTCGTGCGCTTCCGCCTGGGGGAGAGACAACAAGAGCAGGAGCGGCCATGCGCGGAGCAGCATTTTTATGGCGCAATCTCGAACTGCAAGGTGGCGGTCCTGATCGAGACATCGGCTTTGCCGTCGTTGAGCGGCGTTTCGCGGCTGGCGACGATCAACTGCATGCCGCCATGACGCAGGCGAATGCCGATGCGACCGTCGTCGCCGCTGGCGCCCCGCGTGTCCTCGCCATAGGCGACCGGCACCCCGGCGACCGGCTTGCCTTCCTCCAAAACCTGCACGACCAGTTTATCACCTGCCTTGAGCGTCAATGGATTGACCGTCGGCACCAGTTCCAGCCCTTTGCCGAACGGGGTTGCCAGTGCCGGATGCCAGCGCACGAGGCGTTTGACCGATTCTTCCGAATACCAGCTTTTCAGCACACCGCTGACGCCGGTTTTGGGTTCGTTGTGGGTGCCCCAGGGGGTTTTCGTCCAGTAGCCCGATGCGTGCGAGACGCTCAGTGCGAGGCAGGTGCCGGTGAGGCGTGCCGGTTGGGTGCGGGCGATGTCGAGGGGTTTCCACCGACCGGCTTCGCCTGCGCACCACGCCGTCCCGAGCTTGGCCGGATCATAGGGTACGGTTTCTGCGCCACCGTGCGTGGAGTAGCGATGGCCTTGCTGCACGATCCAGGTGTCACCTCCCTCCTGCTCCAGCCAGAAGTCGTGGGCAAAGACGGTCGGGCAGAGGAAGAGAAAAAGGATCGGTCGGAGCCGGGGCAGCATGGGAAGATCGGCGGTATGAAGAAATAAAAATTGATCATACATCAGTGCAAAAGAAAAGGCCATGCTTCCAGCAGGCCTTTCCGGTGAAATGATCTGTCGCAGTGAGGCCGGTCATTCCACCTTGTGCGGGATTCGCATCGAGGGCACGCCGCGCTCACGCGCGAAGGCATTCCAGTCGAGCGCATCGAAGCGCGGCGCGTCGCCGAAAAACGAGACGACGGGAACCTTGCTCTCACGGCGCAGGCTACCCGCAACGGGAATCTCGTCACCGCAGCAGATCGCTGCCGGATCGGCGCCCTGGCTCATCCTTTCGGGGTGCGTCACAAGCAGGCTCAGGAAGCCGTAGACGCCCATCGGGCCTTCTTCCGGTGCCAGCATCAACTCGTCGGCGCGCAAGGCGCTTTTGCCGGCATAGAGCGCGCCGAGTTGCGCCCAGACCAACGTCAGATTGCCGCTGCCCTGCTTTTGCCATTCGTCCTTGAGGCGATGGCGTTTGGCGCCGGTTTCCTCGAGATCGCGCAGCGGAAAGGGCAGGCTGGGAATGTTCCAGAAATTCTTCAGCAGTTTCTCAATGGCACCGCGATAGTCTTCGTCCACAAAGGTATAGGGCGGCATCAGGAAGACGCCTTCGAGGTGCGGGTCCATCCGCGAAAGCAGCGCGCGCTGGCATTCGTTCAGCTTGAATTCGTCCTGTACCCCCCATTTGGCGCGGTCGCGGTTGAGGCCTTCCAACTGTTCCTCGACGGATCTCGCGCCGGCGTAGGCGGGGCTGTAATCCTGTACTTCCAGCGTCGTGATCTCCTGCTCGCGGTAGCGCGAGGGATAGGCGAGGGCGCTGATCCCGTCCGCGAGCGGCGCTTCCAGCAGTGAGGCGAGCTGCCCAGAGCGGGCCGAGAGGATACGGTTGGCTTCGGTATAGGTCAAATCGCCAACCGCATGGGCAAAGGCATCGAGAATTTCTTCCTGGAGCTTATGCTTGATCAGATTGCGCTGTTCGGGACTGCACGGGGTTTGCTCGATCATGATGGACTCTCGGGTAATCGTACGGAGCGCGGGAAGAGACCCCGCAAAATCCGTGGATATTACGCCTCTGTCGCCGAGCTGAACATTACTGTTTCGGGGAGTGCTCGCCGGTGGCGCAGGCGCGACAAAGGCAGGCCTTGCTTTTTTGCGCCTCCGGAATACGGGTCAGCGTGGTCGGGGAAATGGTCACTTCGCGGCACCAGCAGGCGGTGTCGAGGCTGCCGGTGGCGGCGGCTGCGCACTGGTTCGGCTGGCCGCACAGCGGGCATAACGGCGCCGCCAGCGCCGGGCCGTCAGCGGGCGGGACGCAAGTGGACATGCGCTTCTCCGTGTTCGTCGTGGGCATGGTGGTGCTCGGCCTGCAAGGCGATCAGGTTGATCTGTCCATGGCGGACGCCGCGCTCGGCGGTCATGGCGTCGGCAAAGCGCCGCACCTCGGCGGTGGGGCCACGCAGGATCACCGATTCGAGGCAGTTCTCGTGGTCGAGATGGGCATGCATGGCGGCCACGGTCAAATCGTGATGGTCGTGCTGGAGGCTGGTCAGGCGTTCGGCCAGTTCGCGCTCGTGGTGGTCGTATATGTAAGAGAGATTGGCGATGCAATAGCCGGACGGCGGCTGCCGGCGGCGGTCGCTTTCGATGGCGGCGCGAATAAGGTCGCGCACGGCTTCGGATCGGTTGCTGTAGCCGCGCTCGGCGATCAGGTGGTCGAAATCGTGGGCGAGGGCCTCGTCGAGCGAGATGGTGAAGCGTTCCAAGGCGGTTCTCCGTCAGCGGTGTCGCGCCAGATGGCGCGGCGTCCAGGAATGCGGGGATTTGGCAGTGAAATGATGGCGGGCGACGTGATACGACGGATCGAACCCGTAGAAATTGCGCCGCATTTCGGCCAGTTCTTCCTCCCGATATTGTGCCAGAGGTTTGGCGGCTTCGTCGGCGCGTCGCCGCTCGCGCTTGGCATGTAGCCGGGCCGCGAAATCCGTGTCGGCCGCCAGCGCTGCCGCCCGTTTTACGGTCTCCGCGCAAAATTCGGGGGCGTCGCCAGGCAAGCAGGTGTCGTAGAAGCCAATACGAACGGCTTCGCCGGCGGTCATCGGCAGGCGGTGACGGAGAATGGCGCGGGCGCCTTCCATGCCCACCCGGCGGGGCAGCAGATAGGTCCAGAATTCGGAGCCGTAAAGGTTGCCCATGTTCTTGTAATGCGGATTCAACAGGATGCCGGCGCGCGCCCAGACCAGATCGGCGGCCCGCGCCAGAAAGGCCCCGCCAGCGCCGGCGTTGCCTTGCAGCGCGGCTACCGTGAGATGGCTCTCGCAGCGCAGGATCGCTTCGGCCAGATCATCGATGGCATTGATGTTGGCCCACGATTCATCGGCAGCGCTAACGGCATTTTCGATGACGTTCAGGTGAATGCCGTTGGACCAGAAATCCTCGCCCCCCAGTAGCACGATCACCCGCGTCGGGCGCGACGCTGCCCAGCGGAAGGCCTCGGTCAGACGCTGGCATTGGTGGGTGCTCATGGCGCCGTTGTAGAACTCGAACGCGAGAAAACCGACTCCATCGGCCTCGTGATAGGCGATATCCTGCCAGGTGGGCTGCGCGGCGCGCCACCAGCCGCTGAGTGGCGCCTCCGGCAAATCGAGCGAAGCGGGCAGGGCTTCTGTGGCGGGCAGTTTGACGCGGTCGGGGAGTTTGATGTGCCCGATCCACACGGCCCCGTCCACCGTGGCCCGACACAGCGCGGTTTCGCGGCGCGCCAGCCATTCGCCGGGGCGGCCATGCAAGGTCGTTTCGGGCCAGGCATCGAAGAGACGGCATGTCTCGCCGAAGATCTGGTCGGGCACACCGGGGAAACCGTCGGCGGCGCGAACGTGGGCAAGCACCTCTGCCGTGGTGAGGGAGTGCCAGTCGATGCGGCGATCTCCGGCGCACATCGGCGGCTGCCAGCGTCCGGGCGCATCCTCAGTCGGGCGGGTGGGCGTGAAGTGGCCGCCGCAGAAGTGCTCCAGCGCCTGTAGAACGGCAACCACGGCCGCTTCGGTGACTTCGTTGCGGTACAGCGTGGACTTCTTTCGCGGCCTCAGCGGAAAAGTCACGTTTGCCCACACCGGCCCGGCGTCCATGTCGGCCTCGGCTTGCAGCACGGTGACGCCCCAGACGGGCTCGCCCCGCTGGATCGCCCAGTCGAGCGCCGAGGGGCCGCGGTCGCCGACGATGCCGGGATGCACGATCAGGCAAACCTGCCGGGACCAGATCGATTCCGGCACGGCGCGCTTCAGGAAGGGCGCTACGATCAGATCGGGGCGAAACAGTTCGACGGCTTCTTCGCTGACCGAATCGGCAATATCCAGCTCGATGCTGACCTCGTGGCCGCGCTCGTTCAGTTCGCAAAAAAGGCGTTGCGTCAGGCTGTTAAAACTGTGACTCAGCAGAAGAATGCGCAACATGGCGGAAAAGGGCGTATCAACTGGCATAAACACGACATGCCATTAGGGTTTTTTTCAGTGCAGCGAAATATCATGTGCCCCGCCAGCGCGGGCTTGAACGCTGGCGTTGATTCTAAGTGCATGAATTTATTACTTTGGTCTGATTTTGGCGGGAGCGCGTTTTGTATAGCATCGGGCCATGCTCGATTCCGTTGAGGGGATACACCATGTCGCCAGCCCGTCGCCGATCCGAACCCACACGTCGCCGAACGCCGCGCCGCCCCGAGTTTATCGCGGCGGTGCGTTTCAAGGACGGGGAAACCCAGCTTTTTTCGGTGAGCAACGCCAGCGATCCCGAAGACGCGCGCCAGATGGTGCTTGCCGAGGTAGCCAATGTTGCCGCGCTGGTGGTGGCCTTGCGGTGATGTCGGTGCGAGTCAGGCTGGTCCGCGCAGCAGCGCAACCAGTTTTTCGAGCGAAAACGCTTCCCAATCCTCGCGTTCCGAGGCCATAAAGAAGTCGATAGTCAGTTGGCTGAGGTCGAAGCCCGCCTGGGCGAAGGGCTCATCCGCCTTGCCGCCGCTCCAGGCGTGACCCAAATGGCGCGGCATCAGCAGTATCGCCAGCGGCAATCCGCCGCCGTCCCGCCAGATCGACACCTCGCCGAAGTCGCCGCGCTTCTTCTCCGCCGCCGCCGATAGCGAGGCGTTGACTGCGCCGTCGTCGAGTTGGTCGTTCAACTGAATCGCGGCCTCGACCTGCTGGCGGGCATGGCTTGCCGCGACGATCTTGTCGTCAGCACCATGGACGATCAGCACCGGCAGCCGCCGTCCACGCGCCGGTGAATCGGCGGTTTCCTGAGCGGCCCGCGCATTGGCCGCGTCGGCTTCCCTGGGGCTGGCGCCGTGCGCCATTTGGGCGAGCGCCTCGTCCATGTTCTGCGCGGCGAGTGGCACCGGGCCGGCCACGATGGCGGCCGAGGCGAACAATTCGGGGTAGAGGTGGATCATCAGCGCCGTCAGTGCGCCGCCTGCCGAGATGCCGGCAACGTGGGTATTGGCTGCCGAGGCGCCGGTGCGCTGCCAGCTTTGCGCAATCAGTTCCGCCAGCACTTCGGGTTCGCCGCCAGTGCGGGTCTGGTGATCAGGCGAATACCACTGCCAGCATTGCACCGCGCTGGCGCTCGTTTCCTGGTCGGGATAGATCACCGCAAACCCCGACGTCTGCGCCAGACGATTCATGCCGGTCAGTCGCGCGAGCGAGTCGGGGTCCTGCATGCAACCGTGCAGCATCACCACCAACGGCGCGCCGTGGGGCAGGTTCTCGGGCACGAACAACTGGGCGGTGCGGCTGAGGCCGTTGGGGAGGGTGGCCCGTAGCGGCACGGTATCACCCTCGACGCTGTGGGAGGCGGCCGACAAGGCGTCCCCGAAAAAGGCCCTTTGCAGATCGGACCATTGCGCTGTTGCCAGCCCGGTGGCCACCCGTTGATCGGGTAGCGAGTCGAGCATCATGTCCGCCAGGGCGAGGGGCCAGCCGAATACGCCGATCATGGAAAATCTCCTAGCAAATCCGCGGGAGTTGATCTCCCGTCAGCCAATCGACAATGCGTTTGCCACCGAAGGCCGTGGTCATCTGCACAAAATGGTGCGCATCCTCATGCACTTCGCCAATGATTGCCGCGTCAGCACCCTGTGGATGGGCGCGCAGCGTGGCCAGCAGGCGCTCGGCGTCGGCCTGCGGGCAGAGTGCGACCAGCTTGCCCTCGTTGGCGACATAGAGCGGGTCGAGCCCGAGAAACTCGCAGGCGGCGCCAACCGCCGGCGCGACCGGGATCGCCGCTTCCCGCAACATCATGCCGACCCCCGACTGTTTGGCGATTTCGTTCAAGGTCGTAGCCAGCCCGCCGCGCGTCGGGTCGCGCAGCACGTGGAGGTCAATGCCGGTGGCGAAGAGGCTTTCGATCAGGCCGTGCAAGGCGGCGGTGTCGGAGACGATGGGCGTCTCGAAACCCAGGTCCTCGCGCGTCGCCATGATCGCCATGCCGTGGTCGCCGATCCGCCCGGAGACCAGAATCGCATCGCCGACCTGCGCGCGCCGGCCGGAGAGTTCGCGTCCGGGAGGCACGACACCAACGCCGGTAGTGGTGATGAACACGCCATCGCCCTTGCCGCGCTCGACCACCTTGGTGTCGCCGGTGACGATGGGCACGCCGGCGGCGCGGGCAGCATCGGCCATGCTTTTGACGATGCGTTCAAGATCGCTGAGCGGAAAACCCTCTTCCAGCACGAAAGCGGCGGCGAGCCAAAGCGGACGGGCACCCATGACGGCAACATCGTTGAGGGTGCCGTGCACCGACAGGCAGCCGATATCGCCGCCGGGAAAGAACAGCGGCGAGACGACATGGCTGTCCGTGGCCATCACCAGTCGCCCTTCTCCTGGATGAGGCAGCACGGCGCCATCGTCGCCCTGGGCCAGCCACTCGTTGCCAAGATGCCTGGCGAACAGTTCTTCGATCAGTTGCGCGCTGGCGCGTCCGCCGGATCCGTGGGCGAGGTCCACGCGCCCTTGCTTGATGTCGAGCGGACGGACATAGTGGGTGCGGGCAGGAGTCATATGATGCGATCACCGTAAAATCGCTATTCTATGGCGAATCTGGCGATTGCCGAACGCTCCGTGGCGAAGTGCCCGAACGCCTTGGCGACAGAGCTCCGGGCGGCGTTAGAATGGGAGCATGGTGCCGCGGCACGCCGGTTTCGCTGGATATTCCACTCTGACAGGCAAGAGGCGACGAACCGGGCGGTGGGGGATGAAATATCCGCGGAATCGAGGTCTTGTCACAACAGGTGTCGGATGATCAACAAATTCCTCCCGCCGGGCGATTGGCTCACCGGTATTGTGAGCAGCAGCCATGTCGCCATTGGTATCTCGCGTATGGCCGATGGTCGTTTTGTCGCGGTTAACGAGGCATTTGCCCAAATGTACGGCATCCGCCGCGAGGATGTCGTCGGGCGCACCTCGCTCGAACTTGCGTTGTGGGAGGCCCCCGAGGATCGCGCTCGGCTGATCGAGGCGATTCGTCGTGGCGACGCGGTGTGCGCCTTCGAGGCGCGCTATCGCAAACGATCCGGTGAAATCGGCGATCTGGCCATTTCCGCGAACATCGTTACGGTGGGCGGCGAGGAATACCTGATCGGAATGTTGACTGACATCAGCGAGCGCAAGCGCATGGAACGCGAAACGCAACTCAACCAGCGCCGCCTAGACACCGTGCTGCTGCTGTCGGATCTGCTGGTGTTTCACCAGGACAGGGCGTTGCGTTATACCTGGGTTGCCAATCCTGCACTGGGTGCCGGCGCGAACGAACTGCTCGGCCGTAACGATGCCGACATCCTGGGCGCAGTGGGTGCGCGGCCGCTGATCAAGATCAAGCGCCGAGTGTTGCGCACGGGCAAGTGGGAACGACATGAAGTTTGCCTGGCGCGTGGCGAGCATCGCGGCTGTTTCGACGTGATCGTGGCGCCAGAGTATGCGCCCGATGGCACGATTTCAGGCATCGTCTGTGCGGCGGCCGACATCAGCCGGCGCAAGCAGGCCGAGGAAGCGCGGGACGCGGCCCTGCGGGTGATCGGATCACTTGTCGATCACGTTCAGGACGAAATCGAAGCGCAGCGTCGCGAACTGGCGCGCGAAGTGCATGACGAAATCGGGGCGGTACTGACCGGTCTGCGCATGAAGCTCGGCGCCCCCGCTGACGACGATCGCCGCGAGCAAACCCGGGCCTTGCGTGCGCTGGTCGATCAGGCCCTGGCGCGCACGCGCACGCTGTGCACCCGGCTGCGCCCGCCGGTGCTGGACGATCTTGGCTTGAGCGAGGCGCTACGGTGGTATGTGCGGGAATGGGGGCTACAGACCGGTATTCGGATTACGGTGCGTATCGCGACGCTCGACCCCGAACCAGACGAGCCCTTGCGGACCGACTTGTTTCGCATGCTCCAGGAATTGCTGACCAATGTGGCCCGCCATGCCGGCGCCGGAAAAGTGGCGGTGAGTTTGACCCGATCCGCCGGTCAGATCCGTCTGCGCGTCAGCGACGATGGGGGCGGGTTTGCGGCCTACCGGAAGACGGGTTTCGGATTGCTCGGCATTCGTGAGCGGCTGCGGCGTCACGGCGGCGAGTTGAACATTGCGCATCCCGTCCGGGGGGTACGTGTGACCTTGACGGTGCCCGAGCCAACGGCATGAGCGATAGCCGCCTGATTCTCGCGGACGATCACGAAGTGGTGCGCCAGGGTTTGCGCAACATCGTCGAACATGCCGGCGGACTGAAAGTGGTCGGCGAAGCGACGGATGGTGCGGAAGCTTTGCGGCAGGCCCGCGAGACGCCAGCCGATCTACTGATCCTGGACATCGCCTTGCCGGTACTGCGCGGCATGCAGGTGCTTGAGCAATTGCGCGGCGGCGGCAGTACCCTGCCCGTACTGTTCTATTCGATGCACCCGGCCAACCAGTACGTCGATTTTGCCCGACGTCATGGCGCACAGGGTTTTGTCGGCAAGGACGAAGACAGCAACCGTCTGTTGCGGGCCACGCGTCACATCTTGATGGGCGGCACCTGGTTTCCGCAGGTGCGACAGGGAGCCGAACAGCCATTCGATCTGCTGTCCCGGCGTGAGGCCGATGTCCTGAGGGGTCTCGCGGCGGGCGAATCGCTAAGCGCCATTGCCGTCCGGCTGGGGGTGGGTGCCAAGAGCGTATCAACCTATCGCCGCCGCATTCTCGACAAACTCGGCGCCCAGAACAACGCCGAACTGATCGCGCTGGTGCTGCGTCAAGGCGATCATTAAACCTGTTGCTTGTCAGGTTTTCCTGACAGACGCACGTCCCCATTTTGGGCATGATTTAGTCATATTATGCTGTTCAAATCGTGAGGACGCATGGCTTCGCTTTCGCTGCACGCCTACCTGGCGCGTCTGTTCTGGATCTGCATCTCGCCGCTCTTGCTACTGCTGGCAGTTTTCGCGGTGGGTTTCCTTCAGCAAATCCAGTTTGGGCAAGAGCGCGATGCGGAAAATCTCGCCAGCAATGTCGCGGCTTCCATCGATCGTCAGCTCAAATCGAGAGTCGGCGGCTTGCACATGCTCGCCAGTTCTCCGCTGATGCGGCAGCGCGAGTGCTGGCAAGAGTTGTACGAGGAAGCTCAGGGTTACCAGCGGGCTTTTGACGCGCATGTGGTGCTCGGAAACGCCAGCGGCGAGATGTTGATGAACACGCGCGTGCCTTTTGGCACGGTCTTGCCGCCGCTCCCCAAGGTGGAGGGCAGGTCCGCCCTCGCGATGGCTCTGGCGACCGGGCAGGCGGCGGTGGGCGACACGTTCATCGGGCCGGTCGCCCAGGAACGCATGATCGTGATCGCGGTGCCGGTACGCTCCGGGGAGCGGGTCTCCTCCGTGATAATGACGACTCTTGAGGCGCGCTTCTTCCAGCAACGACTGGAGGAATTTGCCCTTCCGTCGGGTTGGGAGGTCGTTCTGGCTGACAGCCAGGGAACCGCCATCGCCCGGCGCTCGCCCGATCACGATCCGGGCCAGACGGAGACAGGGCGACGCTTTTCGAGCCGACTGAAAAACGCCGACTGGACGGTGACGGTCGTGATGCCGGATGGCTGGACCAATACGCTGCGTTCGGAAGTCGCGCTGGTGCTCTGCTTGCTGATCGTGGCTGCGGCTCTGGCAGGTTTTGTCGGGGGTCGTCTGGCCAGCCGTCGGCTCAGCCGCGATCTGGGTAGACTCGGTACAAACCCGCCTGCTTCGTCGCCTGGACAAGCCTCGGATATCGTCGAAATCGAATCCATTCACCAGAGGTTGGGTGCGCTGGAGGCGGAGCAAAGGCAATCTGCCTCGATGTTAGCCGAGAGCGAGCGCCGCTTGCGCCTGGCACAGGATGCCGCACAGGCGGGTACCTGGGAGTGGGAGGTAGCAAGCGGTGAGAACTTCTGGTCGGATGAGGCGTTTCGTCTGTATGGCTACGAGCCGGGAAAGTGTGCGGCATCCTTTGACAACTGGCTTCTGGCCATTCATCCCGAGGACCGCGATTACGCTGCGCAAGCGTTGGAAGAAGCGGCGCGGCAGGGTACGGCGATCATGCTGGAATGGCGGGTGAACTCGCTCGAAGCTCGCCAGCGCTGGCTCATGGCCCGCGGGCAACCGCAATTCGACGCAGGCGGGCGACTGGTGCGCTATCTGGGCATCGTCATGGATATCAGCGATCGCAAACAGGCAGAGCAGGCGCACGCGGCGAGCGAAAAGCGTTTTCAGGACATCGTCGAGGCCTCGGCCGACTGGGTATGGGAAATCGACCTCGAGGGTTGCTACACCTCTGTTTCGGACGGCGTGGAAGCCATGCTGGGTTTCGCCGCGAGGGAGCTTGTCGGATGCCCCTACTACGAACTGTTGCCGCCCGGGGACGCTGAGGCCAGCCGGGCGCGGTTTGCCGACATCGTGGCACTGAAGTCCTCCTTCCGCGATCTCGACAACATCAAGCGGCACAAGAGCGGTCAGTGGCGCTATGTTCAGACCAGTGGAACGCCGATTTTCGGGCCGCGTGGCGAACTGACCGGCTATCGGGGCGTCGATCGCGATGTGACGGCGCGCCGCCAGACGGAACTGGCGTTGCGCGAACGCGAAGCGGTGTTGCAATTATTCATCGAATTTGCGCCGGTCTCCATCGCCATGTTCGACCGGGAGATGCGCTATCTGGCGGTGAGCCGGCACTGGCGGGACGACTATGCGCTGGGCGACCGGGAGATGGTCGGCAAATCCCACTACGAGATTTTTCCTGAAATCACCGAGGCCTGGAAAGAAGTCCATCGACTCGGACTGGCCGGCGAGGTGGTCCGGCAAGACGAGGACTGTTTTATGCGGGCGGATGGGCGCCAGCAGTGGATTCGCTGGGAGGTCCGCCCCTGGCGGGCGGCCAGTGACGCAGTGGGCGGCATTCTGATCTTTTCGGAGGACATTACCGCTCGTAAGCGGGCCGAAATCGAATTGCACAACAGCAAGGAGCGACTGCGGACTCTGGTCACCGCCATCCCGGACTTGGTGTGGCTGAAGAGTCCGAGTGGGTACTATCTGACCTGCAACACCCGCTTCGAGCAATTTTTTGGTGCGCCGGAGGCCGAGATTGTCGGCAAGAGCGATTACGACTATGTCGACAAGGCGCTGGCCGACTTTTTCCGTGCCAGCGACCTCGCGGCAATCGAAGCCGGTAAACCGACCATGAATGAAGAGGTGGTGGTGTTTGCCAGCGATGGACACCACGAACTACTGCAAACCATCAAGACGCCGATTTTCGATGTCGACGGGCAAGTTGTCGGCGTGCTCGGAGTTGGCCGTGATATCACGCATATCCGCGAGAGCGAGCGCGAACTGGAACAGTATCGTGATCATCTGGAACGGATGGTCAAGGCGCGCACTGCCGAAGCCGAGTCGGCGCGATACCGGACACAATTGATTCTCGATTCAAGCGCCGATGGCATCATCAGTTTCGACCGCGAGGGGCGGATAGAACTCTGTAATCCCGCTGCCCTGACCATGCTCGGCTATTCTCTGCAAGCCCTGCTCGGGCGCAACGTGCATGAGGCGATCCATCATTCGCACGCGGACGGCAGGCGTATACCCATAGACGAGTGTGCCGTGATGAGCGCCATTGGCAAGAGTTGTGTGGTCCGCTCGGATCGAGATACGTTCTGGAATGCCGAGGGGCGCCCCGTACCGGTGTCGGTGGCGACGCATCCGATTGTCGAGCATGGTGCTTGTGTCGGCGGGGTAATGAGTTTTCAGGATATTTCGGATCGTCTCAAGGTCGAAGCCGCCCGCGAAGAGGCACGCTTGGCGGCGGAAAGGCTCGCCCGCATGAAGAGCGAGTTCCTGGCCAACATGTCGCACGAAATCCGCACACCGCTGAACGGGGTGCTGGGCCTGGCGCAGATCGGATACCGCGATAGCGCGGGCGATAGCAAGACGCAAAAGACTTTCCGCAGCATTCTTGATTCTGGAAAGCTGTTGCTGACCATCATCAACGACATTCTCGATTTTTCCAAGATCGAGGCGGGTAAACTCAACATTGAGTCTCTTCCCTTCGACCCAGCCAGGCTGGTGGCGGAAACGCTGCAGATGGCGAATGTGCTGGCCTCCGGCAAGGGGTTATCGCTGAGTAGTGAAGTGAGGGATTTGCCGCCTGCGTGCCTGGGCGATCCAGTCAGGATCTCGCAAATTCTGCTGAACCTCCTGTCCAACGCCACGAAATTCACGGAGTCCGGCAGCGTCAATCTGACTGCCGAGCGCAGCGGCGACTGTCTGGTTTTCAAGGTATGTGACACCGGCATCGGAATTTCTCCCGAGGTGTTGTCGCGCCTGTTCCAGCCCTTTGAACAGGCCGATAGCAGCACGACGCGCCGGTTTGGCGGCACCGGGCTCGGATTGGTGATCTGCCGCCGGCTGGCCGAAATGATGAATGGCGCGCTCGGTGTCGACAGCGTGCTAGGGAAGGGCAGCACCTTCATCCTGCAACTGCCGTTGCGGGAAACCGCTCCGGCGGTTTCGAAGGCCTTGCCAGAAACCGCACCGCAAACGCGGCGACTGGAAGGATTGCGCGTGCTGGTTGCCGAGGACAACGACGTGAACCAGTTGGTGATCGAGGATATCCTCTCCTGCGAAGGGGCCGTGGTGAGTATGGTCGAAAATGGACAGGCGGCGGTCGAGGCCGTTGCCCGTGCCACCATTCCATTTGACGCCGTGCTGATGGATGTCCAAATGCCGGTGATGGATGGTCTGGCGGCTACCCGATTGCTGCGGGATTCCCACCCGGCACTACCGATCATTGGACAGACCGGCCATGCGCTACAGGAGGAGCATGATCGCTGCCATGAGGCGGGGATGGTGGCGGCGATCAACAAGCCGATCGAAATCGAGGATCTGGTGTCAGTGGTATTGGCGCATGTGCGCCCGTCGCCCCGGCAGGCGTCTTCTCAGTGAAGCGGGGCGCGAGATCGCCGCCATAGCCACGCCACGGCGCCGAGCATCAGCGCCAGGCCCAGCCAGCGCGTCAAGCCGGCGATGGCGAGATCACGGTGAACCACGCCCCAGCGCGAAAAGATTTCGGTCCAGTCGTGTTCGCCGCCGCCGACCAGCGGCAACACCTGGGCGCGGGCATCGGCCATGTAACGGGCGATGTTGAGCAGATTCTCGCCCAGCCACACCCCGCCGACGGCGCACCCGAGGGGCTGCTGCTGGCGTTTGAAGTGAGCCACCACCGCCAGCGGAAAGACTATCTGGAAGAGCGTGCCGCCGTAGACCATCAGGCGTTCGCTGAACATACCGATCAGCGGATGCCCCGCCTCGTGCAAGGCGAGGTTGGCGCTGTCGAGGATGGGAATCCACCCGTCCGCCGAGGCGGCGCGGAGCGCGAGCAGCAAGCCCACCATGACGCCGAGGCCGATGGCGCTGCCGAGGCCGACCGGCTTCCAGCCTGTCGGCGCGTCGGCCGCGTGATCGGGGTCGTCAAGGGTCAAGCGATGTCCTTGTAGCGCCCGTAGGTGTAGTGCGCCGCACACGCGCCTTCCGAACTGACCATGCAGGAACCGACAGGGTTTTCCGGCGTGCACACCGTGCCGAAAATCTTGCAGTCCTGCGGCCGCTTGACGCCGCGCAGAATGGCGCCGCATTCGCAGGCCTTGTGGTCGGGCACCGGCTGGTATTCGACCGGGAAGCGAACTTCGGCGTCGAATTCGGCGAGTTCCTCGCGGATTTTCAGGGCCGAATAGGGCACGACGTTGAGTCCGCGCCACTCGAAACTCTTCCTCAACTCGAAAACCTCGGCGACCAGTGCCTGCGCCTTGAGGTTGCCGTCGCGCGTTACCGCCCGGGTGAATTCGTTTTCGACCTCAGCGCGGCCTTCATTGACCTGGCGCACCAGCATGCGCACCGCCTGCATGACATCGAGCGGCTCGAACCCGGCGATGACCACCGGCTTGCGGTATTCCTCGGCGAAGAATTCGTAGGGGCGGCTGCCGATGATGGTCGAGACGTGCGCCGGGCCGATAAAGCCGTCGAGCGGCACGGTGCCGTACTGGCGCACTTCCGGCGACTCGAGGATGCTGGAAATGGCCGAGGGCGTCAGCACGTGGCAGCACAGCACCGAGAAGTTCTTCAGCCCGAGCGTCTTGGCCTGCTTGATGGCGACGGCGGTGGGCGGGGTGGTGGTCTCGAAGCCGATGGCGAAGAAGACGACCTGCTTCTCCGGGTGCTTTTGCGCCAGGGCCACGGCGTCGGACGTGGAATAGACCATGCGGATGTCGCCACCCCTGGCCTTGGCCTTCAGCAGCGAGAGGTGATCGGAGGCCGGCACGCGCAGGCAGTCGCCGTAGGTGCACAGCGTGACGCCGTGTTCGAGGGCGAGGCGGATGGCCTGATCGACGCGGCCGATGGGCAGCACGCAGACCGGGCAGCCAGGGCCGTGGATCATGCGCACGTTTTCCGGCAGCAAGTCGGTGACGCCGTAGCGCGAAATGGCGTGGGTGTGGCCGCCGCAGAATTCCATGAAGTGGTAGCGGCGGTCGCGCTTCACCTCGCGGGCGATGGCGACGGCGATGCGCTGCGCGACTTCGCCGTCGCGGAATTCGTCGATGTACTTCATTGCTGACCCAGCAGCGCGGCGCGATCTTCGGCAGCCATTTCGTTGAACAGTGCCAGAGTCTCCGCCGCCTCTTCCGGGTCCAGTTTGTTGAGGGCAAAGCCGACGTGGACAATCACGTAATCGCCGATGGCGACGTTTTCAACCAGCGCTAGCGACACTTCCTTCTTCACGCCGGCAAGATCGACAACCGCTTGATCCGCGTCGCGGATTTCAATGATTTGGGCAGGAATGGCAAGGCACATGCAAATCTCCGTTAAATATGGCGGGCGATCCACGCTTGCCCGAGGGCGATGCCGCCGTCGTTGGGCGGGGCTTGCCGCGCTTCCAGCAAGTTAAGACCGTATTTGGCGAGGTGTGTTCGCAGCGCCGTCATTAACACGCGGTTGAGCGCACAGCCCCCGCCGCAGGCGATGTGCGCCAGACCAAGCTGCGCGGCGGCTACCCGCGCCCAGTCGGCCAGCGCGGCGGCTACCGTGGAATGGAAGAGTGCGGCGCCATAGGACACATCGTCGCAATCTGCGAGCAAGGATAACAGGCGCGAAAAATCCGGCCCTTGACCTGGAACAAATGCCTCGGGCAATGGAGGGGCGGCGCCGTGGCGAGCGGCGAGACCCTCCAGTTCCATGGCTGCCTGGCCTTCGTAACGCATCACCGAGCGCAAGCCGAGCAGGCCGGCGGCGGCGTCGAACAGGCGGCCAAGGCTGCTGGTAGGCGGACAGTTGAGGTGCTTGGCCAGCATCTGCGCCAGCCGCGCGCCGTCGTGGCCGGGATGACGGCGCGCGATGAAGTCGGCGACGTCGCCGCCACGATCGCAGGCAGCCAGCGCGCTGCCCGCCATGCGCCAGGGTTCGCGCGCGGCGCGGTCGCCGCCGGGCAGCGCCAATTCTGGCAAGTGACCGAGGCGTTCGCAGTCGGCGCCATCGAAAAGCAGCAATTCGCCACCCCACAACCCCCCGTCCGAGCCGAGCCCGACGCCGTCGAGCGCCAACCCGAGCAGCGGCTCGGTGTGGCCGTGTTCGGCGGCAATGGCGGCGATATGGGCGTGGTGATGGCCGACGGCGAACGCCGGAATGCCGCGCTCGGCGGCATAGGCAGTGGCCAGCCGGGTCGAGGCGAAATCGGGGTGCAGGTCGTGCGCGACGAGTTCCGGTTGTACGTCGAGAATGGCCAGCAGGTGTTCGACGACTTCTTCCTGAAAGCCGATGGCAGCGGCGTTTTCGAGCCCGCCGATATGTTGCGACAGAAAGGCTTCACGCCCTTTCATGACGCAGACGGTGTTTTTCAGATAGGCGCCGAAAGCGAGCACGGTCGGGCCGTCCGCCGCGAGCGGGATAGGCACCGGCGTATAGCCACGCGCGCGGCGAATGAAGGCTGGAGCACCGCCGGGCGTGGCGAAGGCGACGCTGTCGTCGCAACGCACCACGATGTCGCGGTCGTGCACCAGAAAGGCGTCGGCAATGCCGGACAGCCTTTCAAGCGCTTCGTCGTTGTCGATGACCAGCGGTTCGCCCTGCGGGTTGGCGCTGGTCATGACCAGCAGCATGTCGTGCGGGGCGTTGAGCCAGTCGGATCCGGCGGGGCGTCCGGCGGCTTCGTGCCAGAGCAACAGGTGCAGCGGCGTGGTCGGCAGCATGGTGCCGATCCAGCCCAGACCCGGCGCGATGTCGGGCAGGTCGGTCGAGCCCTTGCGGCATAGCACGATGGGCGCGGCGGCGCTTTGCAACAGCGCGAGGGCGTCGCCATCGATTTCGGCGAGGCCTGTAAAGGCTGCGGCGTTCAGGCCCATGACGGCGAAGGGCTTTTCTTCGCGCGCCTTGCGTTCGCGCAGACGGGAAACCGTGCCGGCGTTCCAGGCGTCGCAGGCAAGGTGAAAGCCACCGAGGCCCTTGAGGGCGACGATTTCGCCGGCCAGCAGGCGGTGCAGGGTCTCGGCCACGGGGTCGCCTGCCACCGGCTGGCCGTCGGCGTCGAGCAGGCTCAGGTGCGGGCCGCACTCGGGGCAGCAGGTGGTCTCGGCGTGAAAGCGGCGGTCGGCCGGGTCGGTGTATTCGCCGTGGCAGGGCGGACAGAGCGGGAAGCCGGCGAGGCTGGTGCTGGCGCGATCGTAGGGGATGCTGCGGCTGACCGTGTAGCGCGGGCCGCAATGGGTGCAGGTGGTGAAGGCGTAGCGCCAGCGTCGGCCATGCGGGTTGCAGATATCGGCGATGCACTCGGGGCAGAGGGCGGCGTCGGGGCCGATGGCTGTGGCGACCGGGCCGCTGCCGCTGTCGATGATGCTGAAATCGCTCAATTTGGCGGGTGACGCGGGGATGCTCTCCAGACTGTCGATGCGCGCCAGACGTGGCAGTTCGCGCGGAAGACGGTCGATCAGCGCGGCGAGGGCGGCTTCGCTGCCGTGCGCTTCGATATCGACGCCTTCGCCATCGTTCCTGACCCAGCCGGTCAGGCCGAGTTCATGCGCCAGCCTCCAGACGTAGGGGCGGAAGCCGACGCCCTGCACCAACCCGCGAACGCGGAGGCGTCTGTGCTTCATTGGCCGGCGAGTTGGCGCTCCAGCTCGGCGATGCGCTTCTTCAGGCCATCCACCGTCTCGCCATGCTTGCCGCGCTGCGCTTCCAGCCCGGCCTCGATCCAGGAAATCCAGGCCGAGAGGCCGTCGCCGGTGGTCGCCGAGACGCGAAAGATGGTGATGTCCGGATTGACCCGACGGGCATTCTCTTCGGCCAGATCGGCGTTGAAATCGAGATATGGCAGCAGATCGCACTTGTTCAGCAGCATTACGTCAGCGGCGCGGAACATATCCGGGTATTTGAGCGGCTTATCCTCGCCTTCGGTGACCGAGAGGATCGCCACCTTGTGGTGTTCGCCGAGATCGAATGCGGCGGGGCACACCAGATTGCCGACGTTTTCGATCAGGAACAGCGATTCGTCGGCGGGTTGCAGGCGTTCCAGCGCGTGGCCGACCATATGGGCGTCGAGGTGGCAGCCTTTGCCGGTGTTGATCTGCACTGCCGCAACGCCCGTGGCGCGAATGCGTTCGGCGTCGTTGGAGGTCTGCTGATCACCCTCGACGACACTGATCGTCACTGTGTCCTTCAGCGTGTCGATGGTCTTGCAGAGCAGTGTCGTCTTGCCCGAACCGGGGCTGGAGACGAGGTTGAGCGCAAAGATGCCGCGTTCGTCCAGCCAGGCGCGGTTCTCGCGGGCATAACCGTCGTTCTTGGAAAGGATGTCGCGCTCGATCTGCACCATACGCGCCTGGGTCATTCCCGGCGCGTGGGCGTGCGCGGGGCCGGCGCCGAAATCGAGATCGCCGCCGACGGCGTGTTCATGATGATGGTGATGGGCGTGGTCGCCGGTGTGCACATGCGCGTGGCTGTGGATCGAGCCGTCGGCATGGGTATGCGCATGTTCGTGCGCGTCGTGCGAATGATCGTGCGGATGGGCGTGTTCGTGGTCGTCCTCGTGGGCATGGCTGTGCGTATGCACCGTGCCGTCGGCGTGAACGTGCGTATGCTCATGGGCGTGGCCGCCCTCGATCTTGGTTTCACCTTGGCCGCAGCCGCAGACTGTACACATGCTTTTCTCCTGAATTCAGCGGGGCGGGTAGTGCCCATCTCTCTATCCGACAGTATGGGAGTCCGGGCGCCGCCGTCAAGCATTGCCGCGAATGCACATTTTGACGCTGCTATAATCAGCGACCATTGACCCATCGCCCAACGGGAGAAGCCTATGTGTGGCATCGTCGCCGCCGCCGCGCGCGGTCGCAATATCGTTCCGGTTCTGATCGAAGGCTTGAAGCGGCTGGAATATCGCGGTTACGACTCGGCCGGTCTGGCCGTGCTACGCGAAGGTCGCCTTGAGCGCGTGCGCTCGGTGGGCCGCGTCGCCGAACTGGAGGTACTTTCCGCCGGTATCGAGACCGGCAGCGGCATTTCGCACACACGCTGGGCGACGCACGGCGTGCCGAGCGAGCGCAATGCGCATCCGCACATTTCGTCCGGGCTGGCGGTGGTCCATAACGGCATCATCGAGAACTACGAGGCGCTGGGTGCCGAATTGCGCGCCAAAGGCTATGTGTTCGAGTCGGAAACCGATACCGAAACCATCGCACACCTGATTACCGATGCGCTGAAGAACGTGCCCGATCTCTTTACCGCCGTGCGGCTGGCTGCACAGCGCCTGCAAGGCGCCTACGCCATCGCCGTGGTGCAGCAGGACAACCCCGAAACCGTGGTTGTCGCGCGCGAAGGTTCGCCGCTGCTGCTCGGTCTGGGCGACGACGGCAACTACGCCGCCTCCGACGCCTCGGCGCTGCTGCAAGTGACCCGGCGCATGGTCTATCTCGACAACGGCGACGTCGCCGAACTGACGCCGACCAGCCACCGTATCGCGCGCATCGACGGCACGCCGGTCGAACGCAAGGAAACCCTGTCGCAACTCTCGGCCGATGCGGTCGAACTGGGCAATTTCCGGCATTACATGCAGAAGGAGATTTTCGAGCAGCCGGACGCGCTGGCCAACACGCTCGAAATGGTCATCGCTGCGCGTAGCATTCAGCCGGGCCTGTTCGGGGCGCAAGCGGCGGAGGTGCTCTCCGGCATCGAGAGCATCCTGATTCTCGCCTGCGGCACCAGCGCCCACGCCGGCATGACCGCCCGCTACTGGCTGGAGGGCATCGCCGGCTTGCCGACCACCGTCGAAGTGGCGAGCGAATATCGTTACCGCGATTCCGTGCCCAACCCGCGCCAGCTTGTCATCGCCATCTCCCAATCGGGCGAAACGGCGGATACGCTGGCGGCGCTCCGCCACGCCATCGAACTCGGCCAGCCGCGTACGCTGGCGCTCTGCAATGTGCCGGAATCGGCGATCGTGCGCGAAACAGCACTACGCTTCATCACCCGCGCCGGCCCGGAAATTGGCGTTGCCTCGACCAAAGCCTTCACCACCCAACTCGCCTCGCTGTTCGTGCTGACGCTGGTGTTGGCCAAGCTGCGCGGACGACTCGCGCCGGAGCAGGAAGCCGGTCACCTGCAAGCCCTGCGCCATCTGCCGGCGGCGGTGGCCGACGTGCTCAAGCTTGAACCGGCCATCGAAGCCTGGTCACGCCATTTTGCCGACAAGAAACACGCGCTCTTCCTCGGTCGCGGCCGCCACTACCCGATCGCGCTGGAAGGCGCGCTGAAACTGAAGGAAATCTCCTACATCCACGCCGAGGCCTACCCGTCGGGGGAGTTGAAACATGGCCCGCTGGCGCTGGTCGACCGCGAAATGCCGGTCATCGCCGTGGCGCCCAACGATCAGTTGCTCGACAAGCTGAAATCCAACTTGCAGGAAGTCCGCGCCCGCGGCGGCGAACTCTATGTGTTCGCCGATGCCGACAGCCACCTGGCTGAAAGCGAAGGCACCCACCTGATCAAGCTGCCCGAGCACTACGGTCAACTCTCGGCCATATTGCACGTCGTACCATTGCAGTTACTGGCCTACCACGTTGCTCTAGTCAAGGGGACAGATGTCGACAAACCGCGCAATCTGGCAAAGAGCGTGACGGTTGAGTAGAACAGATTGGACATTCTTGAAGAGCAGGGAATAGTCGGTTCCGAGCGCAGAAAGTCGCAAATTCGGACAAGATGGGAAGGTGAGCCGCCTGCTCCTACATTGGGGCAGGTGCGATCATCTCTATCTGCAAGTCAAACGAACGGGTCTGTAGGTGAGGCAACTTGAGTATGGTGGGCCGCATACCAAGTCATCGTCAGACGTGCAGTGATTTCGTATACCAGAATCGAAGTGACAACCTTGAACAAGGTCAGGCTAGTGAGACTCGTCGCAAGTGGACCGGAAACACCGTGATCCAGCGCATACACCAAGTAAAAATTGAGCCAATTCTACGAACTGGATGTCGGGCGAGAAGGCGGGTGGCCGGCAACTGTCGTCTCAGCAGACTGGTTTAAACGGCGCATGCCGAATATCGCCGATCAAACGTTGAGGAGACTGCGTTGGATAACTATTGAAGACTGCTGTTACAAGTACATGGGTTATCGTTACGACCGATTGGCGGGTGCGGTTTGATGCGCATAAAGTCAAGCGTTATGAGCCATCCAATTCACGAATTTGCGAGCAAACTAGCCGCCGAATCACGCCAATGAAGATCGAGCCGATTTTGCTGACGACGGTCAGCGTACAAACATTTGCAGGTAATCGACCCTTAACCAATGCCACAGGGTTTTTCTTTGAAAGGGAAAGGAGACTGTTTCTGATTACCTGTCGCCACGTTTTTTTTGACTCACTGAACGAACACCACCCGGATCGGATCGAAATCGAGCTACACATTGGAGAAGAACATTTATCCCAGTCGACTTGTTATTCCATCATGCTTTACAACAACGGAATAAAGTTGTGGCAGACATGTTCGGATACGGCCGGTGAAGTCGATATTGCTGCGATTGAAATCTCACGGGCGTGCCTCCCATCTGACGTGGTTTATAGTGCGTTCTCACCGGAGCATTTGGCGCAGCCGCGAGATTCGCTCGAGGTTGGACATTCGGTTGTTGTTGTGGGCTATCCGCTGGGTTTTCAGGACCATCTGCATCATCTACCAGTTGCGCGCCAGGCAGTTATTGCGTCTTCGTTCGGATTGCGTTTCCAGGGTCAAGGTTATTTTCTGACCGATGCCAGAACCCATAGAGGGACAAGTGGCGCACCTGTTGTAGCTCGTGCCGAGCGGATGGATGCGACGAAATTGCCATGGATATTGCTTGGAATTCACTCTTCTCGACTGGACATGGGGACTCGCGACCTCGTTCTCGACGAGGCATTGGGGTTGAACTGCGTGTGGTATTCAGATGCGCTGATGAGATTGACGGAAATGGCATTTTCTTAGGGCAATATCGCTCTCAGAAATAGGTAAACCGGCTGCCGCCTGCCAATTTTGAACGATACATTGCGCTATCGGCCCGCGCCATCAGCAATATCGGATCATTACCATCGTTTGGAAAGACCGCGACCCCCACGCTCACCGAAATGGAGGTCTCCCGATTGCCGGAAGCTATTGGGTGTTCAATTTCGGAGATCACTCGTTGCAGCGTGTCGTTGCACTCCTGGACGTTAGAGAGTCCCCACAGCAGCAGAACGAACTCATCGCCTCCTACCCTCGCCACAGTGTCCCCGTTCCGAACAGATCGGTGCAAGCGTGCGGTAACCTCGACCAGAACGGCGTCTCCTGCTTCGTGTCCGTAGGTGTCGTTTGTGGACTTGAATCCGTCGAGATCGAGATAGCAAATTGCCAACACGAGACCCGTCCGCATCGATTGCGCCATGGCTTGATGCAAGCGATCAAAGAGGAGGGCGCGATTGGGCAAGCCGGTCAGCTGATCATGGGTGGCATTCCGCTGCCACTCCTGTTGCTGCACTTTCATGGAAGTCACATCCGCCATGATTGCGAGATAGTGCGAGACCTCACCCAGCCCATTGCAAATTGCGGAAATATTCAGGCGGGCTGCGAACAATTCACCCGTTTTCTTGCGATTCCAGAGTTCCCCGTGCCATTCGCCGGTGTTCAGCAAATCCGCCCAGATGGCGTCAAAAAAAATCTTGTCTTGTAAGCCAGAGCTGAGCGCCCGAGGCGTTTTTCCAAGCAATTCATGCTTGCAATAGCCAGAAATCTTGCAATACGTGGGATTGACTGCAACGATCCGTTCGCATGCATCGGTAATGCATATTCCTTCGCTTGAGTTATTGAAGAGGGAGTCGGCAATGCGCAACCGAAGATCTTCTGGCCACTCGTTGGCAATTTGTGACGGATGGCAAATATTCATTTCTTCTCCCTCGCTATGGCGGGAGAGCATAGCCTACTCCAAACTTTCACGAGCGCAGCGGAAAGTGTCTGTTTCGCCCGACGGAGGGGGGCTTCCTTGCACTACGATGGCTAAACGCAACGATTTCGGAAAGCCTGTTCCTCATTCAGGGGTTTGATTCCGATATTCCTGCAACGCATACGGTACATTCCGGCAGAGGGTTACCGGTGGATGTACTGCAGACAGTATTTTTTCACCCAAGTTGCTCCGATGAATTCCCCATCACCTTCCATCGTCTGTATAGCGTATTTCGGCTGATACCGAGCCGGCGGGCAGCTTGGGTCATGTTGCCATGGCTAAGTGCAATGGCATGCCGGATGGCGGCTTCGGAGATGGCATGCAGGCTGGTATTGGTGACGGCCAGCAGCGATCTATTGCTGATCTCGAGGTAGGTATCGTTCGTTTGACGGAATTCCTCGGCCAGATCGTCTGGCAAGTGTTCCCAGCGGATTTCGTCCTCATCGTCGTCGAGCAAGGCACAGGCAGTCCGCAGGGCATTGGCGAGTTGGCGAAGATTGCCGGGCCAGGCGTAGGTGGCAAAGGCGGTTTCGACCTCGAGCGCCAGCTTAACGGTATGTGTCGGGCGATTTTCGTGCAGCATGCGGGCGACTACGCCGAGGAAGTCACTGCGATCTCTGAGAGGAGGCAGCATCAATGTCAGGCCGTTGATGCGGTAGTAGAGGTCGGAGCGGAAGCGTCCGGCCAGCATTTCTTCCTTGAGGTTGCGGTGGGTAGCGCAAACCAGCACGAAGTCGACCGCGACCGGTTGGCCGCCGCCCACCGGCACGACTTCGCGCTCCTGCAGAACGCGCAGCAGACGTGCCTGTTGTGGCAGAGGCATGTCGCCGATTTCGTCGAGAAAGAGGGTGCCACCGTTGGCCGAACGGATGCGCCCTGGGCTGCCTTCGCGGCGGGCGCCGGAAAAGGCGCCAGGTGTATAGCCGAAGAGTTCCGCCTCGATCAGGCTCTCGGGCAGCGTCGCACAGTTGACGGCAACAAACGGTTTGCCGCGCCTGGGGCCTGCGTCGTGAAAGGCGCGTGCAAAGAGTTCCTTGCCGGCGCCAGATTCGCCGCGCAGCAACAGCGCGATGGGTTTGCCGAGAATACGTCGGGCTTTGTCGATAGCTGAGCGGATGGCCGTATCGCCGCTGTCGAGCGGCTCGAAGGCGTCGGTCGTGACGCGTGGCAGCGCGGGCGGCACGAACACCCGCCGGGCGGTTTTGCCCGGTTCCACCCGCAGGTAGAGGCGGTCGCCCTGCGCGGGATATACCTGCATGATCTCGCCGGGCCGGTGCCGATCCCAGTCGGCGAGGTCGTTCGCCTTCAGGCGGAGCAGTTGCGTGACCGGCTGGCCGATCAGCAGGCGTGCCGGCAGCCCGAGTAGGGCGAGGCCCGCGGGGTTCGCGCCGGCGATGACGCCGGCCTCGTCGATGGCCAGTACGCCCTCGGCAATGGTGCCGATGCCTTCGGGCAGGCGATGCAGGCGCAGACGCATGGCGGCGCCGTGTCGGGCCTCGAAGAGGCGATTTTCGATCATCTGGGCGGCAGCCCTGACTAGGCCGAAGGTGTGTGGATGGCGGCTGCGAAAGTCGCCGGAAATGTCGAGTACGCCCAGCAACTGGCCGTCAGGACCACTTACTGGTGCCGCGGCGCAGGTCAGAAAGCCGTTTCGTTCGAGGAAATGCTCGAAGCCATGCACGACAACCGGCGCTTGCTCCGCCACCGCGGTGCCGATGGCATTGGTGCCGCGCTGGACTTCGTTCCAGCTCATGCCGGGTGCCAGGGCGACGCGGTCGGCGCGGTGCAGAAAATCGGCATCGCCCAGGGCGCGGATGAGCATGCCGCGGTCGTCGGCGAGGATCACCATGCTGCCAGAATCGCGGGTTTGCGCCTGCACATACTGCATGACCGGCAGCGCGTGTGCGACGAGTTCCTGCCGGCGTTCGGTGGCTTGCGCGATGTCAAGAATGTCGCTGGGTAGGGGTTCGGCGAAGCGGTGGGCCGGGTTCAGCCCGGCATCGAGGCAGCGCCGCCATGATCGCGCGACAACTGTGCCGACCAGTTCCGGGGGCGGCATTTCGCCGTGATCGAGAAATTGCTGTCGGGCATGGCGCAGCAGCCTCCCGGGCTGATGGGGTGTCAGCATCGTGTCTCCTCCGATGGTATTGCCCACCTGGGGTGGGTCTGGTGTGTACCGGATCAGACAACGGGCGGTGCGCCAAGTTTCCGTATCACCTTTAAATGGTTGAGAACGTTGTCGCGCGCTGTGTCACATCGGGACGGTGTCACGAAATGGGGCGTTTCAGGCTACGTTTCCAGGGTTTGAATGCTTGAGTGTTTTTGTCTTGTATTCAAGGGGTTGGGGCCGCTCGACAGGGCTGGCCCGCTTTGTGCAGAAGAATCGTACGGCGCCGCGTTCGACGGCGCTGTCGTTCAACAGAGGAGACACAATAATGATCTATGCCGCACCGGGCGCCGCGGGCGCCAAAATCCAGTACAAGGCCCGATACGACAATTTCATCGGGGGCAAATTCGTGCCGCCGGTCAAGGGGCAGTATTTCGACGTGGTGACGCCGATTTCCGGCAAACCGTACACGCAGGCAGCCCGCTCCACGGCCGAGGACGTTGAACTGGCGCTGGACGCGGCCCACGCCGCCGCCGACAAGTGGGGCAAGGCATCGCCCGCCGAGCGCGCCAATGTACTGTTGCGGATTGCCGACCGTCTCGAAGCCAATCTCGAAATGCTGGCCTATGCCGAGACGGTGGACAACGGCAAGCCGATGCGCGAAACGCTGAATGCCGACGTGCCGCTGGCTGTCGACCATTTCCGCTACTTTGCCGGTTGTGTTCGCGCGCAGGAAGGCTCGATTTCCGAGATCAACGAAAATACCATGGCCTACCACATCCACGAGCCACTGGGCGTGGTCGGGCAGATCATTCCGTGGAACTTCCCACTGCTGATGGCGGCGTGGAAGCTGGCTCCCGCACTGGGCGCAGGCAATTGCGTGGTGCTGAAGCCGGCTGAATCGACGCCGGTGTCGATCATCATCATGGCCGAGTTGATCGCCGATCTGCTGCCACCGGGGGTGCTCAACATCGTCAATGGTTTTGGCCGCGAAGCGGGCATGCCGCTGGCGACCAGCAAGCGCATCGCCAAGATTGCCTTCACAGGATCGACCACGACCGGGCGTGTCGTCGCGCAAGCAGCCGCCAACAACCTGATTCCGGCAACGCTGGAACTGGGCGGCAAGTCGCCAAACGTCTTCTTCGAGGACGTGATGGCGGCCGACGACAGCTTCCTCGACAAGGCCATCGAAGGTCTGGTGCTGTTCGCTTTCAACCAGGGCGAGGTGTGCACCTGCCCGTCACGGGCGCTGATCCAGGAATCGATCTACGACAGTTTCATGGAACGCTGCCTGAAGCGCATCGCCGCGATCAAACAGGGCAGCCCGCTCGATACCGAGACGATGATCGGCGCGCAGGCCTCGCAGGAGCAGATGACCAAGATCACGTCCTACCTCGATCTCGGTCGCCAGGAGGGCGCCCAATGCCTGATCGGCGGCGCGCGCGCGAGCCTAGGTGGCGATCTGGCCACAGGCTATTACATCCAGCCGACGGTGTTCAAGGGCCACAACAAGATGCGCATCTTCCAGGAAGAAATCTTCGGGCCTGTGCTGGCCGTGACCACTTTCAAGGATGAAGCCGATGCGCTGGCGATCGCAAACGACACACTGTACGGCCTCGGCGCCGGCGTCTGGAGCCGCAACGGCAACATCGCCTACCGCATGGGCCGGGCGATCAAGGCGGGCCGCGTGTGGACCAACTGCTACCACGACTACCCGGCGCACGCGGCTTTCGGTGGTTACAAGGAATCGGGCATCGGTCGCGAAACGCACAAGCTGATGCTGGATCACTACCAGCAAACCAAGAACCTGCTGGTCAGCTACTCGGAGCAGAAACTCGGCTTCTTCTGATCGTCGCTCACCTTTGCGGGCGGGGGCATCCTCGCCCGCTTTTCTGGAGACCTCACCATGGTCGAGAAAGTGGTCGCAACGCCGGCAGCGCTGGCGTTGATTGCGCTGCTCAAGGAAAAGCACGGCCCCAGCCTGATGTTTCACCAGTCGGGCGGCTGTTGCGACAACAGCGCCGCCAACTGTTACCTGCCCGGTGAAATCACCATCGGTCAGGGCGACGTGTATCTCGGTGAAATCGGCGGCTGCCCGTTCTACATTGGTCGGGCGCAATACGAGTACTGGAAGCACACGCAACTGATTATCGACGTGATCGATGGCCGCGGCGGTACTTTTTCGCTGGAAGGACCCGAAGGCAAGGCGTTCCACACCCGCTCAAGGGTGTTTACCGACGCTGAACTGGCCGAGCTGGCTGCGGCGGGTTGACCCCGCCGCGCCTGCAAGCCATCAATACAGGACTTCGTGCCAGCGGCCTTCGGCGACCATCACGCCCTTGATGGTCTGCCAAGCAATCGCCGAGCCGGCGATGCTGGCCAGGGTCTTGTCCACCCCTTCCAGCATCGCCTCGGCGCCGGCGATGAAGACCTGGGTGTCCTTGCCGTTAAGCATTTCCAGCACCTCGTTGGCGTACTGTTCGATGGCTTGCCCCAGCGCCACCGGCGCTTGTAGCGCCGGACGCGGGCTGACCGCCTGGATTGCCTTGAAACTGGCCTGATCGAAATACTGGGCGAGGTCCTGATTTTCGTCGTTCATGTACAGCATTTCTAGGCCGGTGTGTGCGCCGTAGAACATCCGTACCTTGCCTTCCCATCCGCCCAGTTTCTCGTAGAGATGACGAATATAGGCGCGGAAGGGCGCTATGCCGGTGCCCATGCCGATCATCAGCAGATCCGCTTTCCGATTGGCCGGTACCGGGAAAACGAGGCCGACCGGCCCGTCGAAACGGATGCTCTGGCCGGGTTGCAAATCGCACAGGTAGTTGGAGGCGACGCCCTTGTATTCCTCGCCGCTGAAATCATCCACATAGAAGCATCGACGCACGCAGAGCGTGAATTCGCTACTCTCCGGCGAAACGGCTTCGGGATCGGCGATGGTATATAGCCGTGCGTGATAGGGATTGCCGTACAGGCCTGGCGCGAGCACACGAATACTCTGACCGGGCTTGGCTTCGAAGCCAAGATCTGCGGTGCGGAACACCAGGTGGCGGACTTCTTCCGCCGAGGTCGCCGGGGTAATGCGGTTGGAGCTGATCAACTGGGCGGAAAAATGCGTAGCGTCATTGTGAATGGTCGGACTGGTCATGATGGTTGCGCCTCAAGAAATGCCTTGCTGTTCGGACTGCTTTTCGGCCGGCCGCGGATTGGGTTCCCTTCGCTCGGTAGGGTCATCATACAGAATGGTGAAATCTTACCCAAGCTGCCGGAAAATGGCCCATTGCGCTACAATATCGGCCCTGCCGCCAAAGCGGCGGGAAGTGCATAAGGTGCCGCGCGAGAGACCTCGAGCGCGGTTAAACGGGAAAGCGGTGCGCGTGCCATACACGCCAAGCCGCTGCTGCCCCCGCAACGGTAAGCAAGTGCGGATCGGTCATCATGCCACTGGACGACAGTCTGGGAAGGCGACCGGTCAAGACTTGCGAGCCCGGATACCGGCCTCTGTGCATTGGAGCGGAAGGGCCACGGGGTGGTGGCGCCGGTATTTACCGACGTTTTCTCCTGCGGTTTTTCCATTTTTGCGATGACCACCGGCGCGCGGGGACGCCCGCCGGCACAGGGAGAAAACATGCATCCGACCCGATGTGGCGCGCGCCTGACGCGCATCGCCGCCACCCTTACCATGCTGGGCCTGCTTGCCCCGGCGTTTGCCCAAACCCCGACACCGCAGGTGGTGGTGAGCGCCAGCCGCTTTGCCGACAGCGACCCGCGCTTGCCGGCCAATATCAGCATCATCGACGCCGAAGATATTCGCAATTCGCCGGTGCGCGACCTGCCCGGCATTCTCAAGAGCCGCGCCGGCATCGAAGTGCGTTCGCTCTCCGGCAGCCAGGGCATGGATGCCGCCGTCGATCTGCGCGGCTTCGGCGACACGGCCGGCAGCAACACGCTGATCCTGCTCGATGGCCAGCGCCTGAATCCGATCGACCAGAGCGGCGTCAGTTGGTCGGCGATTCCAATTGACGGGGTGCAGCGCATCGAGATCATTCGCGGCGCCGGCACTGTGCTGTACGGCGACCGTGCCAGCGGCGGCGTCATCAACATCGTCACCGACAAGTCCGCCGCGCCGTCGGCGAGCGTGACTGCCACACTGGGCAGCAACGACTATCGCGGCCTCAACGCCGAGGCCGCCGGCAGTCAGGGCAATCTGTATGGCCGCGTGCTCGCGCACTATGCCGCCGGCGATGGCTGGCGTCGCAACAACCGCTTCGAGCAGAGCAGCTTGTCCGGTCGCGGCGGAGTGCGTCTTCAGGCCGATGGCGAGGTGTTTGTCGATTATGCCCTGTACCGCGACGAAGCCGGCTTGCCCAGCTATCTGGCCACGATGGCCTATCACAACCGCCCGCGCGACACGCGCACGCCATACGACAAGCAGGAACGCGAAGGATATCGCCTGCGGCCGGGGGTGGCGCTGGCGCTGACCGATACGCTGCGCGTGGAGGCGGAAGCCAGCTTGCAGCACGAGGATTTCAAATCGCAGTATGTCTCCTTCGGCAGCAATGGCGACCGGGACACCGACAACTGGTCGGTGACGCCGCGCCTGCGCTGGCAGCACGGCCTGGGCGCGCTGCCGAGCGAGACTGTGGTGGGTCTCGATTACTACGTTGGCGACGTCGATGCCATCTATTCGAGTTCGCCGGCGCAGGGCGCGAAACAGACCAGCCGCGCGCTGTATGTGCAGAACCAGACCCGTTTCGGCGACTGGACGCTGACCCTGGGCGACCGCCAGCAGCGGATGACGCAGAGCGTCTATCAACGCGCCTATCCGGCCTGGTACTCGCCGGCGATGGAAGGCGAGCAGAGCAAGCGTCGCAACGCCGCCGACGCCGGCCTGACCTATACCGGCAACGGCTGGCGCGCCTACGGCAAGGTGGGGACAACTTACCGCTTCGCCAATACCGACGAGTTGTTTGCCTACGACCCCTTCACCGGTGCGCCCATGTTTGCCGGCGCCCTGCGTCCGCAGCACGGCACCATCCGCGAAGTCGGTGTCAGCCTGAGGATCGATCGCGTCTCGGCGCGCGCCTCGGCTTACCGGATGACGCTGGTCGACGAAATCGGCTACGACGGTAACCTGTTCGCCAACGTCAATCTTGACCCGACTCGCCGCCAGGGCGCCGAGGTCGAAGTCGACTGGCGCCTCGGCGACAGTCTCAAGGCTCGCCTGGCCTATGCCTATACCGACGCCACCTTCCGTTCCGGAGCCTACGACGGCAAGCGTGTGCCGCTGGTGGCGCGTAACAGCGGCTCGGCCGAGGTGGTCTGGGACGGCGGCGCCTGGGGCCGTTACACGGTGGCGGCCAACAGCATCGGCGACCGCCCGTACAGCGGCGACTTCGCCAACATCCACGGGCAGCTTGCTGGCTATACGACGGTCGATCTGCAAGCGGCGTGGAACTGGAAGCCGGTGACGCTCACCATGCGCCTGCTCAATGCGCTCGATAAGCGCTACGCGCCCTATGCCGGCTACTCGCCCTTCATCGCCGATCATTACTACTATCCGGCCGATGGGCGCACACTGTTCGTCTCGGCCCGTGTCGATATGAAGTAAGCCATGCCCAGCCGCCGCCGCATCCTGCTTGTTCTCGCCGCACTGCTGATGCTGGCCGGTGCCGCCTTTGCGGCGGCGCTGGCGGCCGGCAGTCTGCCGGTTGGGGCGGTGGATGTGGTCGGCGCGCTGGTCGGCAGCGATGCGCCGGGTGCCGATATCGTCCGCCAGCTGCGCCTGCCGAGGGCGCTGGCGGCTTTTGCCTGTGGCGGCTTGCTCGCTTTTGCCGGCACCTT
Organism: Betaproteobacteria bacterium UBA1934; assembly: GCA_002337055.1. Taxonomy (GTDB): domain Bacteria; phylum Pseudomonadota; class Gammaproteobacteria; order Burkholderiales; family Rhodocyclaceae; genus UBA1934. The sequence goes on from DDFG01000005.1 coordinate 1,127,084, forward strand.
GATGCAGGTGCTGTTGCGAAATCCGCTGGCGGATCCATACGTCCTCGGCGTTTCCGGCGGCGCCAGCGTGGGCGCGTTACTGGCCATCGTGTGCGGTTGCGCAAGCCTGGGCGTGGACGGATTCGCCTTTTTGGGCGCCCTGGCGGCATTGCTTCTGGTCTTTGGACTGGCCCACGGCGACGGTAGCTGGACGCAGACCCGCCTGCTGCTGACGGGTGTGATTGTCGCCGCCGGATGTGGTGCGGTGGTGGGCCTCTTGCTGACATTGGCGCCGGAGCGCCAGTTGCGCGGCATGTTGTTCTGGCTGATGGGCGATCTCGGCGACGCCACTGCGCCGGGGCTGGCGCTGGCGGTGCTGGCGCTGGCGCTGATCCTGGCGCTGCCTTTTGCGCGCGAGCTCAATCTGCTGGCGCGCGGGCCGCAAACGGCGCGAGCGCTCGGCGTCGCGGTGCCGCGCCTGAACCGGCTGATCTACTTGCTCGCTGCGCTGGCGACGGCGGTGGCGGTCAGCCAGGGGGGCGCCATCGGCTTTGTCGGGCTGATTGTGCCGCACGGGGTGCGCCTGGTCGCCGGCAACGATCAGCGCCTGCTGCTGCCTGCTTCCGCGCTGGCGGGCGGTGCCCTGCTGCTGATGGCCGACACGCTGGCGCGCAGCGTGCTGGCGCCGATGCAACTGCCGGTGGGTGTGCTGACGGCCTTGATCGGCGTACCGGCGTTTCTCGTGTTGCTGGGCAGGCATCCGCGATGACGGCATTGCTGGCCACCGAGAATCTGCGCGTCGCGCTTGGCGAGCGCGTGTTCTGCCATCAACTGGATCTGCGGCTGGCAGCGGGCCAGATGCTGGCGGTGCTCGGTCCGAACGGCGCGGGAAAGACGACCCTGCTGCACACCCTGGCCGGGCTGCGAGCCGCCGATGGCGGGCGCATCCTGCTCGAGGGACGCCCCTACGAAGACTGGACAGGCGACGCGGCGGCCCGGTGCCGTGCCTTGTTGTTGCAGCAGCAACCCGATTATTTCGCCTCGACCGTGCTGGAAACGACGCTGGTCGGGCGGCATCCGCATCTTGGCCGATGGGGATGGGAAGGCCCGGCCGACCTCAAGATTGCACGCGCCGCGCTGACCGCGCTGGGCATGGAGGGTACAGCCTCGCGCGACATTCTCAGTCTCTCCGGCGGCGAACGGCAGCGCGTGGCGCTGGCGGCGCTCCTGACCCAGCAGCCGCGCCTGTTCCTGCTCGACGAACCGTTGAATCACCTCGATCTGCATTATCAGGTGGCAGTGCTGGAGCTGTTCAGGCAACTGGCCGACCAGGGACGTGGCGTCGTGATGGTGTTGCACGACATCAATCTGGCGGCGCGCTATGCCGATCAGGCGTTGCTGCTGGATGGGCGGGGCGGGGCGGTGTGCGGGCCGATGGCCGAGGTTCTGCGCGGCGACAGGCTGAGTCATGCCTTCGGGCATCCACTCCGATCGTTCACGGTAGACGGACGCACCTTGTTCTTCCCGGACTGAACCACTACATTAGGGGTTCTGTCTGAGTCTGTAGCGACCGTTTTTTCGGAGATTAGGCCTGTGTCCTTCGTTCCCACTTACTCTCTCGGCGAGCAGATCGCCAATGGCGTCACGCATGGCGTCGGGATCGTCGCGGCCATCGCTGGTCTGGCGGTGCTGACGGCTTTCGCCACGCTGCATGGCGACGCCTGGCATGTAGTCGGATGCGCGATTTTCGGGGCCACGCTGATCCTGCTTTACACGACTTCCACCCTGTATCACAGCGTCTACGCCCAGAAACTGAAGCCGCTTTTCCGCGCGCTCGATCATTCCGCCATCTTTCTGCTGATTGCGGGTACCTACACGCCCTTCATGCTCGTGAATCTGCGCGGCCCTTGGGGCTGGTCGTTGCTGTCGGTGATCTGGACCCTCGGCGTGGGCGGCATCATCCTGCGCTTGGCTCTGAAAGGGCGCTACCACGGCCTAGTGGTCGGCTTCTATATTGCGATGGGCTGGGTAATCGTGATTGCCATCAAGCCGCTGCTCGACCATCTGGAGGGCGGCGGCCTGGCCCTGCTGGCCGGCGGCGGTCTGGCTTATACACTGGGTGTGGTGTTCTACAAATGGCGGCGCTTGCCATACAACCATGCCATTTGGCACGGTTTCGTGCTGCTGGGTAGTTGTCTGCACTATTTCGCGGTGCTGTACTACGTCATTCCCTGGCCGGCTCAAGCCACCAGTTGATCTTCAGGGCTGTTCACTTCGGTCATTCCCTGCGCGTCGACGCGTAGCCAGACGGCTTCGCCATTTTTGCGCTTGAGCGGCAAGGCGCGGTCGCGTGGAACGTTCCGGGCTTCTCGCGTGATGACGTCCATCACCCAGCCATGCGTCACCACCAGGCAGCGCTGACCGCGATGTTCGGACGCGATGTCGGTCAGACAGGCGAGCACGCGATCAGCAAAATCGTTCAGAGCCTCGCCGTCTTCCAGTTCGATGGCCGGATTGCGGAGATGGATTTGTTCGCACAGCACCGGATCAAGCTCGGCCAGGCGGGATTTCGGCAAGCCTTGCACCTTGCCGAAATGACGCTCCCTCAGGTCGTTACGCGCCAGCGGTGTCGCCAGACCGAGCGACGTGGCGAGAATGTCGGCGGTCTCGAAGGCGCGGACGAGCGGGCTGGCATAAACCCTGTCGAAGCGGCAGTGCCGCAATGTCTGCGCCAGCGTTTTGGCCTGTTCGCGGCCGGTGTCGTTCAGAGGGATATCGAGCGAACCTTGCAGGACGCTCAGACGATTCCATTCCGTCTCGCCGTGGCGGACGACGCACATCAGGGTTTCCATCAACAAATTCTCGGCATTATCGGTTCAGGTAACGGCAGTGGGTTTCGCGCAACCTGAAGGCGAAGATCAGACTCAGAGTCAATGCGCAACTCATGACCAGAAAACTGTACTGGTAGTTTTCGGGAGCGTAAAGCCGGGCGCCGCTCTCGCTGATGCGACCGCCCCAGCCGAGATCCATCAGGTGGCCGATCAGCGGCTGCATGATGGCTGCGCCGAGAAAGGTACCCGTGTTGACTACGCCGGTGGTCATGCCGGAAAGGGCGGGTGCGTTGACTTCCTTGGTGGCTGCCAGGGTGATGGTATAGGCCGTGGCGAAGAATCCAAGCAATGTGAAGAGTGGCAAGCTCAGTGTGGTGGGGAGAGGCAGGGCCAGCTGGATCGGAATCCAGCATGCAAAAACGCCGCAAGTAAAACTGAGCAGAACCGGTTTGCGCCGTTGCAGCCGATCAGAAATTGCGCCCACGGCGAAGGAACCGACCGCAAAACCCACGATCATCCACGTCGCATGCGCGGCGGCCGTGGCGCGGTCGAAACCCTGCACGTCGCGCAGCCATGGCACGCCCCACAGCCCCGCCAGCGTGAAAAAGGTACCACCCATGCCCATGCTGACGACAAATCCCGGCCAGGTGTCGGGGTTCTTCAGCACGCCGAGCAGGCTTGCGAGCCACGACGATTGCATTTCGCTGTGCGCCGCTTTGCCCTCGAGTTCGCGCATCGAGGGCAGACCGGCTTCGGCTGGGCGGTCGCGGACGAGCAACCAGACAATGACGGCGACTGCGAGCAGCAGCATGGCAAGGACAGTCATGACGGTGCGCCAGCCGGCAAAATGCAGCGACCAGGCCAGCGGCGTTGCCGCACAGAGCCCACCGATGTTGCCGAGCAGAATGGTCAGTCCGGTGACCGAGGCAAACTGCCTTTCGTAAAACCATTGCGCGACGAACTTCAGAATGGCGATGAAAGTAGCGGAGGTGCCGATGCCTACCAGAAAGCGGCCGATACTGGCCAGCCAGAGCGAATCCGCCAGCGCGAACAGCAAGCCGCCCGCGCCGGCGAGCGTGCAACCGATGGCGACAATGCGGCGCGTGCCCAGCGTATCCGCCAGCACGCCGGCGGGAATTTGCATCAAGGTATAGGCATAGAAATAAGTCGCCGCGAGGATGCCGAGCGAGGTGCCGGTGGTCGAGAAACTGACTTGTAGTTCGCTGGCAAGTACACCCGGAGCCAGTCGATGAAAATAAGCCAGCATGTAGGCCGCGATGAGCAGCGCGTAGCTTCCCCAGCGGATGCGCGCGGCACGACGGAGATTGATGTCGCTCATGGCGGACGGAGCAGTCATCGATGGTGACGGGGCGCGGTCAATAATCGAGACGCAACGACAGCCAGTTACGTTGGCCGAACAGACGGGTGCTGCGGAATTCGCCATTGGTCCGGTTTGCGGCCTGCACGACGTAGGACAACTCGCCCCTGCTGGCGCCGATCTTGAAAGGCCACGCCAAGCGCCAGTCGATGCGCTCGATGGGGTCGATGTAGCTGTTGCGCGTCCACTTCATGTAGCCGGTCTTGTAGTAGCTGAGTGTACTTTCCAGATCATAGGGAAGTTGCTGCATCCACATCAGGTAACCGGCGTGACGCGGCGCTGAATGCTGAATGAAGCTGGCCAGCGTTGGAATGTCCTGAGACGGGATCGTGTAGTTGCGATTGGGGTCAACAACCACGTCGATGCGGATGTAGGAGTGGTTGTACAACAAGCGGGTGCCTTCTGCGGGTTGCCACTTGAGCTGGTATTCTACGCCGCGCGAGCGGACGTTCTCGGCGTTGAAATAGCTATCCGCCCAGCCGAAGGGCAATTTGGAAAGTGCCGATGTGTCAGTCTGGAAAATGTCGCGCGTGCTGCGATCCAGAGGCATCGAGCTGAATTCCAGTTTGTTCGGCATGTGCTCGTTGAAAGCGCGCAGGTCGAGACTGGCGCGGTAATCCTTGATATCCCACAAATAGCCGACTTCGACGGTGTCCAGTCGTTCGGCAGTGAGGCCACCCCGATAGGCCAGGAAGGTGCGGTCATAGAACGTGGGGATGCCGACCGGCGCGTAGCGCGCGTCGCCTTGGCTTTCATACAGGCCTGGGACACGGTGGTTTTGCGAGGCGACCAGGCGCAGGGTCTGATCTCTGGTGACATGCCAACTGGCACCCAGACGCGGGTCGAAAACCGTGTGGCCGCGATTGTTGCTTTCGAGATTGGCGCCGGCATTGAACAGCAGCGATGGCGACGGGCGCCATTCGAGGTTGCCGAACACGCGTGCGCTGAATCGGCTGTGCAGACCATCGGTGAAGAACTGTTTCTCGGAACTCACCTGCTCGTTCCGGAGCGAGGCGCCCCAGACCGCGCGTACCGTTGCCGCAGGTTTCAGGTTGTGCTGCAACTCCAGTTCGGTGCGGCTGCCACGCCCGCTGTCCGAGAGAATGAATTTGTAACCACCGTACAACACTGGGAATTGGTCGGAGGCCCAATCTTCGACATGCGAGAATCGCAGACGCAATTCCTCGCCGTCGCCGAGATTGCGGCGCCAGCCCAGGGTCAGCGCCGTGCTGCTGGCGGCGGCATCGCGAAAAATATCGGCAAAATCGTTGGGTCGTCCCCGACCGGAGATGTCATACGCCTGACTCAGGGCGAACTGGATCTCATCCTGCGTTGTCAGCGGCAGATTGCCGCGCAGGTCGTACACCTTGGCGTGACGGCTGTCGTTCGGGTCGAACCAGCCGTCGCTGCCGGTGTACATGTGGCGCAGGCCGGAGTCGCTGATTTCCTGTACTGTCAAACGCAAATTGGCGTCACCGATGCGGCCGCCCCAGCGAACCGTATAGTCGCGCACGCTCTTGTAGCCATGGTCGACCTTGACCATCCAGCCCTGTGCAAGCGCGGGGTCGGTCGTGATGATATTGATGACGCCCATGAAGGCATTGGCGCCATATGCAGTGGAGTTGGAACCGCGCATGACTTCGATGCGCTCGATGTCTTCCAGTGCCACCGGCAGCAGATTCCAGTTTACACCGCCGTGAAAGAGCGGGGAATATTGCGATACGCCGTCGATCAGAACCTGTACGCGCGGTGAATAGCTTTCGTCGGAAAGGCCGTGGTAGGCGACACGCGGGGCATCCTGATTGGCGGGTGTTGCAAAAAAGCCGGGTACCAGGCGCATCAGTTCCGAGACGCTGCGCGCACCCGACTGGCGGATCAATTCGCGGTCGAGTACGGTCATTGATCCCGGTGTTTCGGCGAGCGGCTGTTGCAGCCGGGTAACCGAGGCGACGATGGGCAGGCTGGCGAAGTACAATTCTTCATCAGCGGCCGCCGAGGTAGCCGCCAGCGCCATAGCGACGCAAGCCATGGATGTCAGGGACGGCCGTGCAGACATGAAAAACACTCCGGATTCAAGGGCTTCGACTATAACATTAGCAATACTTTGTCGATCATCACTGCTGGCATTCGGGGAATCGACGTGTTGGTTTTGCCGCAACCCATTTTGGGGCGATGAGCGAGGAGATGCAAGATGAAAAAATGGCTGTGGGTGAGCCTGCTGGTGGCGGGGTTGGCCTGGGCGGGGCCGCAGGTCGAGCGCGCGGCGGTGCCCGCATCTCCTTCCGCGCGAACCGCCCCGAAAGCGGTGCCGCTGCCCGATAGCGGCGAGCTGGAAAAACGCCTGCAAGCCTTGAGTTGGCCGCAATTCCGCGCCGTCGTGCAGGCTGTCCCCAAGCTTAAGGCGGATGTCGACGCCTATGGCGCCTTTGGGTGGCAATACGTGCAAGTGCGTTACAAGACCTATCGCTGGAAAAAGAATATCGACAGGCTGAAAGACGATCAGAAGCGGGAATTGGCCGACCTGATCGAACAGGCTCGCGCCGGGCGTCTCCCGGCGCAGCCCGTTACTCGCAAGAACTGAACGGCGGAATCAGCGCCGTCGCCGGGCCTGGTCCAACTGGGTGCAAAGCCTTTCGGCGCCATCGAGCAAGCGCGGGGTGGGACGATGCATCCAGTCGGGGTGAATGACGAAAAGGTTGTCGCGTTGGGTGGCGAGCAATCCGGACCATTTTTTCCACTCGTCCAGCCAGGCCGGTCGTTGCTCGCCAATTCCGGCCGCGACGATCACCTCGGGATTGGCCGCCAGGACGGCCTCCTGGCTGACCGTCGGCGCCAGCGCGTCGATGCCGGCAAATACATTGTCGCCGCCGCACAGGCGGATGACATCGCTGATCATTTGTTTGCCGCCGACCGTCATCAATGGCTGGTTCCATATTTCGTAAAACACCTTGACGGTCGGACGTTCGGCATAGGCAGCGCGCAGTTTGCCCAGTCGAACGCGAAATTGCTGCGCGGCAGTTGCGCCTTCGCGCTCAGCACCGCCCAGGCGGGCGAATCTTTCGAGTTCGGTGGCCACGCTTTCTATCTGGCCGGTCTGACTTAAATACACCGGTACGCCAAGATGTCGGAGCTTGTCGATCAGCCCCGGCGAATTGCCGCTCTGCCAGGCGATGACCAGATCGGGTTTCAGAGCCAGCAGCGATTCGAGATCAATGCGCGCATAGCTTCCGACTCGTGGGAGTCTGGCGGCGGCGGGAGGGAAATCGGCATAGTCGACCGTACCGACCACGTGAGCGCCGACGCCGGCCGCGAACAGATTTTCGGTGATGTGCGGTGCCAGGCTGACGATGCGTTCGGCCGGCCGCGCCATTCGGACTGCCTGCCCTGCGTCGTCGGTAAGCAGCAGGGCTGCTTCGCCGGAAAAAGCCGAGCAAAGCAGCCATACTGAAATCAATATCCTGAATGAGGGAAATTGCGAATTTCTTCGGAACACGAGATGCGCGGCGGCGTTAGCGGGAGGTGGATTCGGCTTCGGGCAGAGTGCGCAAGTAAAGTTCACGTAGCTCGGCAACATTGGCGTTGCGCGGAAAATCGCGGCTGAGGCGATCCAGTTCGCTGCGGACACGTTCGTATTGGCGCAGATCGAACAGACCTGCAAGCAGGAAAAGATCGGCAGTGAGATCGCCCGGCGCGCCGGCCTCCCGTAGTTCCGAATAACGGCGCTCCAGGCGGGCGACCGCGTCGTGTGACGGAACGGAACGCATGCGCAGCATCCCGACGCGGCCATCCTGCGTGTTCGAGGGCATTCGGTTCATTTGCCGGGCGATATCGGCCGGAATCTGCTTGACCTGAACGATAGGCTTGCCTGCCGCGATTTGGCCGGCGGAGTTGCCGATCGATACGCTGCCGGTGCCTTGCCAGTTTTCCTGACGACCGCTTTCGATGAACAACAGGCTGAGTGAGGCGGCCTTGTCCAGCGTGATACGGTCGCCGCTCTTCAGGCGCATGAAAGAGTCGAGTCGCGCTTTGCCATCGGTGCCTTCCAGCGTGATGGCGCCGCTTAGCGAGGTGATCAGCACCGTGTCGGCCAGCACGGACGAAGAAATCAGCAGCAGAATGCACATTATCAGCTTACGCATGGATCATTCCTCCAACCCCTCGATCGCAAAGACGTCGACCGGTTCCGCGCGGCCTTTAACCGTCAGGTTGGCCGACGAACCGGTAACGATGCCCCGACCCGCCGCCTCGAGCGTGGCACGGCTGGCCAGGATGGGCGAACCCAGCGACTTCGTGGCGCTCTCCAGACGCGAGGCGAGATTCGCTGTATCGCCAATCACAGTGTACTCCATACGGTCAGGCGAGCCGATGTTTCCCGCCACGACGATGCCGGTATGCAAACCGATGCCGATCGCGAAGGGTGGCAGCGGCGTGCCTATGTGCTCCTGGGCCATCCACGCCTGAATGTCGGCGGCTGCCGCCTTCAAACGCAGGGCGGCCCGAATGGCTCTGCGGGCATGATCGGGTTGCGATAGCGGGATGCCGAATTCAGCCATGACAGCGTCGCCGATGAACTTGTCAATGAACGCCCCTTCAGCCTGGAGAATGGCGCATGCGCACGCAAACCAGTGGTTGAGCATGGTGACGATGGCTTCCGCAGGCAGGATTTCCGACAAACTAGTGAAATTGCGAATGTCGCAGAAAAGCACCGTGGCTTCGAGCGATTTGCCGCCCAGGGCAGGCATCTCGTCCGAGTCGATCATGGTGTCGACCAGATCACGCGATACATAGCGGGTGAACATTGAGCGGATGCGCGCTCGCTCGCGGTCCCCAAAAACCAAGCGCAGGCCGTAACATCCCGCGAAAAGCAAGATCGTTGCGAACTGTGCGTGCATCAGCGGTATGAGCACAAGATGTCGATGCAATCCGTAGGCAGACACGGAGAGAAGTAGCAGCGAGGCGAGCAAGATCGTGGTGCCATGCCACGCATTCAAACGCAGCCAGGCGCATGCGCCGATCAAGAGGAGGGTGCCCATGAACAGTGTTCGCGCCAGCATGCCGGGTTCGACAAACTGCCTACCGGCGAGCAAAGCCTCGACGGTCTGCGCATGAATCTCGGGTCCCGACATCAGGCGGGAACTGAAGACGCCGTGCCCATAGGGCGTAAGGTGGAGGTCATTGGAACCACCATAGGCCGGGCCGACGATGGCGATCTTTCCGCGCAGTGCCTGAACCCGCGGGTCGTGTTCGGCCCCCGGAGCCAGAAGATCACGCATGGCGATACGAGGAACTGTGCCTGGTGGACCAGAGAAAGCGACCCGCCGCGGCGGGTCGCTCGCGTGGATGGGGCGGTCGCCAAGTACCCAGGTGTCGGTGGTGGTGGCCAGTCCCTCGGCGCGGAGTGCGATCAGGAGAGGAAAAGAGAGAAGCTGTAGTCCCCCCGGTCGTGCCTCGGCCGCGCCGGGCGCGAGTGCCGACATACTGCGCCAAGTGCCGTCTGCATCGAGCTCAAGGTTGGTGGCCCCCAGGTGCCCCCGCAAGTCGAGATTGGGCAGCACCGCCAGGAATTCGGCACGTGGCAGCAACGGGTCGGGGCCATTCCGGTGCGCCGCTGCAAGGAGTACGTTTCCTGCTGCCAGTTGTTCGCGAAATCCTCTGTCATACTGCCGCGCGGCCAAACTGTTCTGGCCACCCACCTTTTCCAGCCAATGTTCCGGGCTAATGCTGAACAACATGTCAAGTGCGATGAGTCGCACGCCGGCCTGACGTAGAACCGCCATCGCTCGGGCGAAATGAGGGGTCCAGAATACCAAGGGGTCGTCGGGAAACTCGTTCAGGGTCGCTTCATCGATTTCGACGATCACAACCTGCTGATCCGAATGCCGCAGACCGGATACGCGAAACCAGAGATCGTTCCAGTTTGCCTCCAGGGTATTCAGCGCGCCCTGTTGCCAGACGACCTCGGTGAGTACGAGCAAAAGGGCGGCGAGAAGGAATGTTGTGCGTTCAACCCGGCGTTCGCGCGCGTTCGTACTCAGGCCAAAGGGGAGGCGACAGGCGAACAGTTTCGACAGGAGAAGAGCGAATTTCGACATGCTGAGCGACTCCGTAGCGCTGCAAGAGAGTCATGGTACGCCTTACCTTGGCCGCCATGTATTGTCGGGTTTTTGCCCCCGTCCAGCGCTGTGCCGTTAAAATGGAAGCCTTTCTTGGCTGGCAGGCTGACGTGACGACTCCCCCCTCCCCGGCGATGACCAGCCGGCAGATTTACGAACGCCTGCTGACCTGGGTGCGACCGCACTGGCGCATCTTTGCCGTAGCGATTCTCGGCATGGTGCTGACGGCGATCACCGAGCCGCTCTTTCCAGCGCTGATGAAACAGTTGCTTGATAACGGTTTTGCGACGACGGGTCGAGCCGACGCAATGCTTTTCGCCGGCGCGATGGTGGGCATATTTGTCATCCGCGGTATTGCCAACTTCGTCGGCGGCTACGCCATGGCCTGGGTGGCGGCGCGCATCGTCATGGATTTGCGCCGCGCCATGTTCGAGCGCCTGCTGATTCTGCCGACCGGCTATTACGACGACCAGTCGACCGGGGCGCTGATTTCCAAGGTCGCCTACGACGTCACCAACGTCACTCAGGCGGCGACAACCGTGCTGACCACCATCGTCCGCGACAGCCTGACCATCGCCGGCCTGCTCGGCTACCTGCTCTATCTCGACTGGAAACTCACGATGATCGCGCTGACCGTCGGCCCTTTCATCTTCTGGGTCATCCGCATCTTCGGCAAGCGCCTGCGGCACGCTGCGCGCACCGGTTATTCAGCGATGGGGGCGATCACCCACATCCTCGAGGAGACGGTGGGGGCGCACAAGGTGGTCAAGATATTCGGCGGCCAGCAATACGAGGCATCACGGTTTGCCGAAGCGACCAATACTTTTCGCCGCGCCAACATGCGCGAGGCGGTGGCTTCATCCGCAACCGTGCCGTTGACCCAGTTGGCGGCATCGATCTCGGTGGCAGTCATCACCTACATGGCGCTGGTCCAGTCAGCGCACGATGGCGGCACGACCGTCGGCATGTTCATTTCCTTCATCACGGCGCTGTTGATGTTGCTGGCGCCGGTCAAACGACTGACCGAAGTGAGCGCGCCCTTGCAGCGCGGCCTGGCGGCGGCCGAAAGCGTGTTCGAGGTGCTTGATCAAGTGCCGGAAGACGACCCCGGAACGGTCGTGCTGCCGCGCGCACAGGGCCATGTGCGCTTCGAGGGCGTACATTTCAGCTATCCCGACGCGCCCCGACCGGCGCTCAGGGGCATCGATCTCGACATCGCGCCGGGGCAGACCGTAGCGCTGGTCGGGGCCTCCGGCAGCGGCAAGACGACGATGGCGGCGCTGATTCCGCGTTTCTATCATCCGCAATCGGGCCGCGTGCTGCTCGACGGCCATCACCTCGAAGCGCTGACGCTCGCCAGCCTGCGCGCCAATATCGCGCTGGTTAGCCAGGATGTCGTGCTGTTCAACGACACCGTGCGCGCCAACATCGCATACGGGGCATCCGGGCAGGCGAGCGAAGCGGAGATCATCGCGGCGGCGAAGGCGGCGAATGCGTGGGAGTTCATCCAGCGCATGGAGCAGGGGCTGGAAACCGAAGTCGGCGAAAACGGCGTCAAACTTTCAGGCGGCCAACGCCAGCGTCTCGCCATCGCCCGTGCCTTCCTCAAGAACGCGCCGCTGCTGATTCTCGACGAAGCCACCTCGGCGCTAGATTCCGAATCCGAGCGCCAGATCCAGGCGGCGCTGGAGACCCTGATTCAGGGGCGGACGACGCTGGTCATCGCGCACCGCCTGTCGACCATCGAGCGCGCCGATCTGATCGTCGTGCTGGCGCAAGGTGAAATCGTCGAACGCGGCACCCATGCCAAACTGCTGGCCAAGGGCGGCGTCTATGCGCGCTTGCAGCAGTTGCAGCGCGAGGCGGGGGCGGAAGCCGCGTCAGCTGGCGAGCCGACGGTAGCGTAGCCGCTTTAGCCAGAAGAACGGCGCCAGCAGCCACGGCGCCTTGGCGTAGGTGAGGATGCGGATGCGGAAGGCGAGCGGCTGGTCGCCGGCGCGCCGCCAGGCGTGCCAGGTTTCTGCCGCGCCCCGTTTGTTGAACATTGCTTCGACGAAGGCTTCCTTGTTGATTTTTTGTTGCAGCCAGACCCGCACCGCCGGATTTGCGTCGAGTTGCCGTGCTTCGGCGAGCAGACGCTGGAGTTCGGCCTGCGTGCTGGCGAGCTTGCGGGTCAGGCCGCGGATCACGGCGGTGGCGGTCAGCGCTTTCTGCTGATTGGTCAGGCCGCCGCGCCGGTATTGGACCAGCGGCTTCGGCAGGGTCACGGCGCGGCCATCGGCCACGGCGCGGAAGGCCATCATCATGTCTTCGCCGACGATGCCGGTCGGCAGGCCGCCGAAGCGGTCGAACAGGCGGCGCGTCCACGCCTGCGCCGCGCCGATGACGTGCGGCGGCCGGCGGATCCAGTCGTCGAGGGAGCGCCAGGCGGCGAGATCGTCGATGGTGATCTCTCCGCGTGTCGTGCCGTCCGGGTCCATGTCGATCAGGTGGGCGGCGATCAGTTCGGGTTGACGATTCCGCTCCAGCCAGAATTGGACGACGCGGCTGACTCGCTGCGGCAGCGAAATGTCGTCGCCGGCGGTGATGAAAATCAGTTCGCCGCTCGACCGTCGCACCGCCTGGTCGATGTTGCCGCCGATGCCGAGATTGGTTTCGTTGCGATGTACGAGCAGGCGATGCGGGCCGGCGTAGCCGCGCAGCGTCTCCTCGATGACCGCGAAACTGGCGTCAGTCGAACAGTCGTCGGACACGACGATTTCCAGATTCGGGTAATCCTGCGCCAGCGCGCCCTCGATGGCTTCACGCAGGCAGTGCGCCTGGTTGTAGCTGATCAGCAGCATGGTGGCGCGCGGCAGGATCGTTTTGGCGGGCATGGTCAGGCGTCGAGCAAGGCCAGTACCGAGCTGGCGTGCTGGTCGACCGAGTACGGATAATGGATGTGCACGGCCGGATCGGGGAGGCTCAGCGTGCCGGCCGCGCGACGTTGCAGCGCGGCGTCGAGTGCGCGACGCAACCCCTCGACGGTGCGGGCAAAGCGCAGGCAGGCGGTGTCGGACAGGACTTCGACGGCGCCGACCGTGTCGGCGAACAAGACTGGTGTTCCGCACAGCACCGCCTCCGGCCCGACCATGCCAAAAGCCTCGTAGCGCGAAGCGAGGATGACAGCGTCGGCTGCCGCGTAAAGGGCCGGCATGTCCTGCCGGAAGCCGAGGTTGAGGACGCCGGGAGCGTTCAACGGGGCCTTTCCGGCCACGGCGAGGCGGATGCCGGAAGGAAAATCGGCGAGCGCCGCCAGAATCAGGTCGGCCCCCTTCAGGGCATGGTTGTTGGACGGGAATAGCAGCAGAAATTCGTCGTCGGCGACACTGAGCGCGACGCGGGTGGCGGCGCGATTCTTACGTGCCGCCAGCGAAAAGGCGGCAGTGTCAACCGGCGGGCGGAGTGTGTGAATCCGGGTGGGCGGGACGTCGTACAGCGTGGCGATTTCGTTCGCCACCTTGCCCGAATGCGCGACGATGGCGCGGGCCTGCGCATACAGGGCGTGTTCGTGGGCGACGGTGCGGCGGTCGAACCAGCCGGGGCGCTTCTTGCGCTCGTGCAGGTGGCCGAGGTGGGTGCCGCCTGCAATGGCGATCTCTGCGCCGGCTACCCGCGAAATGGCCAGCGTCGGCCAGCCGGAACGGGCATAACGCAGCGCAGTGCGCTCAAACAGCAGGGTGTCGAGCCGGGCCAGGCCGGTGCGTGGCGGCAGTACGACAAACTCGACCGAGCTTGGAGCCGCTGCCCACTCGACCCGCTGGGCGATCACGCGCACCGCAGTGCCCAGCTTTGACAGGGCGCCGATCAGGTCGAGGACGTAGCGCTCCATGCCGCCGCCGGGGCGGACGCTGTGGAAGATCAGGTTGCAGCCTTGCGGCAGGCCCATGTGAATGGTGCGGTCGTCGTGGGAGGGCCAAAAGTGTATCATCAAGCCCCTGTCAAAAGAGGGTTGATCCGCGTCGCCGGCCGATGCTGCAAAACACCATGAGGAACGCGAGCCGGGCTCGCCCGGGGGAGAGTGAATGGAGCGTCTGGCGCCTGTTGGCGCTGGTGGCTTTGCTCGGCTATCCGTTGATGGGCAGCCGCTACCTGCCGTTCGGGGGCGGAGCGCGCTACCTTTCGCTGGTGGCGGCACCGGTCTGCCTGCTGTTGATGCTGCGCGTGCCGCTGGACGAGGCGCGCAGCCAGCTCCGCGCAGCCTGGACGTGGGCGCTGCCCTTTCTACCGTTTGTGGGTGTGTGGCTGCTCATCCAGGCGTGGCACCAATATGCGCCTTTTGACGAGACCCCCTTTTCCCGCCTGTGTCTGACCGCGTTGGTGTTCTTCGGCGCCCGTCAGGTCGGCGTCCGTCATCGCCACCTGGCCTGGGCGGCGGCGGTCGGGGCCTGTGTTTACGCGGTGATTGCCGGCGTCGAGGTGTTCGGCGAGGGCCGCGAACGGGCCTGGGGGGGCGTCTACGAAAATCGCTTCGGCCAGTACGCAGTGTGGCTGACCCTGCTATGCCTGATCCATACCCTGCGCTTTCGCCGCGAAGGGCTGGGGCGGGCGGAGGTCAGTCTGCTGGTGGTGTCGGGCTCAGCCGGACTGTTCGCGGCCGTGCTATCCGGCTCGCGCGGTGCGCTGCTGGCCTTGGTCGTCGCGATGCTGCTGGTCCTGTTCCGTTCCTTCTCTCCACGACGCATGCTTTGGTTGAGCGCCGCGACGCTTGCCGCGCTGGTTACCGCGTGCTGCCTGTATCAACCTTTCGAAACCCGCATCGCGGAAGCGGTGCAGGAAGTGACGCAGTACTTTTCGGAAAGTGCCTTTACCGGCACTTCCCTTGGCATCCGTCTGGAGTTGGCGCGCGTGGCCTTGCTGATGCTCGGGGAGCATCCCTGGTTGGGGAGCGGCTACACTTCATTGCCCGCCCTGTACGCCGCACACCCGGCGCTGGGGACTATGCCAGAGGTATTCCAGAAAGTGCCAGGGTTCCATGGCGACTGGTTCGAGGCGATGGGCATGGGCGGCGGGGCGCTGCTGCTGGGGCTGGCAGCAACGGTGGCCGGCATGGCGCGCGCAGCGCGGGGCGATCTGTATCGCCTGAGCATGCTGCTCTGCGCACTGGTATTTGGCATCGGCGAACTGTTCTTCTGCCACAAGTTGGGACTGAGCCTGCTGATGGTGACCTGGGCTTTGTACGCCGCTGCGGCGGAAAGCGAGCAGCGATGCGCGCCTTGAAGAAGTTTTTGCTCCGGCAGGCAGAGCGGCGCCTGAAGAAACTCCCGCCGGTCGAACGCGGTGCCGCCCGTTTTGCCTTGCACTATCCTGGCAAATACGCCTACGGGCGAGGCTCCTATGGTCTGCCGCAGGTACACGATTGGGAAGAAGGGAGCACGTTGCGCATCGGCGCCTTCTGTTCCATTGCCAGCAACGTGCAGATTTTTCTCGGCGGCCACCATCACATCGAATGGGCGAGTACCTATCCTTTTCCGGCCATGCTGCCCGGATTGCAACACATCCGCGATTACGGCTTCAGTCGCGGCGACGTGGTGATCGGCAACGATGTCTGGCTGTGTTCCAACTGCCTCATTCTCTCCGGCGTCACCATTGGACACGGCGCGGTGGTGGCGGCCGGTGCAGTGGTCACCGAAGATGTCGCGCCCTACTCGGTGGTGGCGGGCAATCCCGCACGCCATCTCAAATGGCGTTTTGAAGCGCCTGTACGGCAAGCCTTGCTGGAAATCGCATGGTGGGACTGGCCATTGGCGGAAATCGAAAAAATGGCGCCGCTGTTGTGCAGCCAAGAAGTTGCCAAACTCATCGTATACGGCAGCAACAGAGGCGTGCACAGCGGTGGATGAGTGACTTGGACATTCAGGCCGATGTTGCAGTATCGTTGATTGTCTGGCCGGATTTCTTCAATTGAATGCGTGAAATGCTGTAACGGAAAAATGTATGAATATTTCGGCAATCGTCATTACCAAAAATGAAGAACGCGTCATTGAGCGGTGTTTGCGTTCTTTGAGTTTTTGCGACGAGATATTGGTTATCGACTCTGGCAGTGTAGATCGCACACTGGAAATTGCACGGGCTTGCGGCGCGGTCGTCGTTGCCGAAGACTGGCGCGGACCGGCGACGCAACGCAACAGAGGGCTCGCGCATGCGCGTGGTTCCTGGCGGCTTTTACTGGACGCGGACGAGTGGGTCAGCGACCCGTTGCGGGAAGAAATTCTTGCCCTGATATCGAAAGACGACACCGCTGGCGCCTATCGGATTCCTCGTTCCTCAAGTTACTGCGGGCAGTATATGAAACATGGGGGTTGGTGGCCGGATCCGGTATTGAGATTGATCAAGGGAGAAAATGCGTATTATGAAGGAGGTATTCTGCACGAACGTCCAGTGCCAAAGGGAACGGTGGGGATGCTGAAACAACCGCTTATGCACGAGAGTTTCTGCGACCTGGAGCAGGTGCTCGGCAAAGTTAATTCCTATTCGACCTGGGGCGCCCAGATGCTGCGGGAAGAACAGGTTGTCCCAAGTATCCTTGGTGCGATAGGACATGGATTGTGGACCTTTATTCGAACATACCTGATCAAACGGGCCTTTCTCGACGGCAAGTACGGATTTATGCTATCCGTATCAAACGCCGAGGGGTCGTACTATAAATACGTGAAGGCCATGCTTCTCGCGGATCAGGGCAAAAAGAGCTAAACGATTGTGTCTCGTAACCTGCTGATCTCACTCATCATAACGACCTATAACCGGCCGGACGCTCTGGCAGTGGTTCTCCATAGCCTTTCCGCTCAGACCCTTCCGGCCAGTGAGGTGCTGGTTGCCGATGACGGTTCCGGCGAGGACACCGCACGTGTCGTGCAGGCGGCAGCCGGCAATCTGTCGCTTCGGCACGTCTGGCAGGACGATGACGGCTTCCGTGCAGGTCGTGCCCGCAATCTGGCGGTTAGTCAGTCGAGCGGCGACTATCTGGTATTCATCGATGGAGACTGCGTACTGCGCCCCAACTTTCTGCGCTGCCATGCTGATCTCGCCGAAGCCGGGCAATTCGTCGCTGGCAACCGGGTGCTGCTCTCCGAGCGTTTCACCGCCGAGGTGCTGGCGAAGGCGCTGGATCTGCCTGCTTTCTCACTGGCCGATTGGTGGCGCCATGCTCGGGCCGGCGACATCAACCGCTTTCTGCCCCTGCTCGAACTGCCCGGCCAGGCCTGGCGCAAGCGCCAGCCGGCGCGCTGGCAAGGTGCGCGCACTTGCAATCTGGCCGTCTGGCGGCGCGATTTCGAGGCGGTCAATGGCTTTGATGAGGCCTTCTCGGGCTGGGGCCACGAAGACGCCGACCTCGCTGTGCGCCTGTTGCGAAGTGGCGTGCGACGCAAGGACGGGCGTTTTGGAACGGCGGTTCTGCATTTGTGGCACAAGGAAAACGACCGCAGCCATTTGCCGGAAAACGAACGGCGTCTTGCCGAAATACTCGCAGGTACACGGGTTCGCGCCGGGCAAGGGTTATCCGGCCATCGGCCCGCATAGACGATGGTGGCCATTCCCATCCTGATGTACCACCAGGTCGACACGGTGCCGCCCAGCGGTACGCCATTGCGCGGCCTGACCGTTTCGCCTGCCGCCTTCGCCCGGCAGATGCGCTTGTTGAAATGGCTGGGTTATCGTGGTCTGTCGCTGACGGCGCTGTTGCCCTATCTGAACGGCGAAAGGCAGGGCAAGGTGGTCGGCATAACCTTCGATGACGGTTATCTGAACAATCACACCCATGCCTTGCCGGCCCTGCGGGCGGTCGGGTTCAGCGCCACCTGCTATGCGGTCAGCGCACGGCCGGGCGGCATCAACGACTGGGACACCGGCATTGGCGTGGCGCAAAAACCCCTGATGGACGTGCCGCACTGGCGCGAGTGGTTGTCCGCCGGTATGGAGATCGGCGCCCACACACGGCACCATGCCGACTTGACAACGCTTTCCGATGACGAGGCGCACGACGAAATTGCCGGTGCCAAGCGTGAACTGGAAGAGCGCTACGGGGTCGAAATCGCACATTTCTGCTATCCCTACGGCCGCTATAGTGTTCGCGACAAGGCATTGGTCGCCGCCGCCGGCTATACCACTGCCACGACGACCCATCGCGGTCGCGCCCATTCCGGCGACGATCCTTTGCTGTTGCCGCGTGCCATGGTAGCCAACGGCACTTGGCCCTGGCATCTGTGGCAGAAAGTGGCGACCGCCTACGAGGATAAGCGGCGATGAGCGCCCCGATGGTGGGCCGCCGCTTGAAGATTGCCGTTCTCAATCGCGGTTTCTTTTCACGCGCCGGCGGCGCCGAACGCTATTCGATTTCACTGGCCGAAATGCTGGCGGCGCGGCACGAGGTGCATGTGTTCGCCCAGCACCTCGACCACGACCACCCCGACATCATCTATCACCGGATTCCGCAATGTGTGCGGCGGCCGAGCTGGATCAACCTGCTTTGCTACAACTTTCGAACCTGGCGCGCAACGCGGGCCGATTTCGATATCGTCCATTCGCACGAAAACACCTGGCACGGAAATGTGCAAACCGCGCATGTGCGGCCGGTCAAGGTTGGGCTGTTTGTCGGGCGCACCGGCTGGCGGCGCTGGCAACGCTATTTGCAAATCGCCACCAGCCCGCGCCTGTGGGTCTATCTGCTGATCGAACGCGCCCGCTTCGCGCCGCGGCCGGGAAAACGCGTCATCGCCACCAGCGAGCCGCTGCGGGCCGAACTCGAAAATGCCTATCCTAGCCTGCGCGGTCGTACCGAAGTGCTGCCGCCCGGCGTTCATGCGGTTCAGCCGACCGATGCTGCTGAACGAACCCGATTGCGCCAATCGCTGCAACTGGCGGACGACGCCTTCGTACTGCTATTTGTCGGCAACGATTACGGCAAGAAGGGCCTGGGGCCGTTGCTGGAGGCGTTGGCAACGCTGCCGCCGGAGGTGGCTCTGGTCGTCGTCGGCAACCCCGCGCATATTCCCGAATACCGTGCCCGCGCCGAATCGCTAGCCGTCGCCGGGCGCGTGCGCTTTGCCGGTGGCGCCGCCGATGTCGCCCCGTATTACCGGCTGGCCGACGCGCTGGTGCACCCGACCACCGAGGACACTTTTGCCATGGTGGTACTGGAGGCGCTTTCCCACGGCCTGCCCGTCGTGGTCAGTGGCCCGGTCTGGTGCGGCATCGCGGCCAGTCTGACGGATGGGGAGAATGCGTTGATCCTGTCCGACCCGCGGGTGGCAGAGGAAATCGTCAAGGCAGTGGTGTGTTTGCGTGCAGATGCCCGACTATGCCAAATGCTGGCAGTCACCGGTCGGGCTTTCGCAAACCGATATGCTTGGGGTGAACTGACGCAGCGACAGGAAATGATTTATATCCGGGCTCTATCCGAAAAGAAAATCGTCTAGCACGAATTCATAAAAAGATGCGGTCGCGTGACCGATATTGGCCGCTGCGAAATGAAAAGGGCCGGCATTTGCCGGCCCATGGCGCTGATCACGGATTGGCTCAGCGTGTGGACGGTTTGCGACGACGCATCGCGCCCAGTGCCACGCCAGCGATACCGAGCAGAGCCAAACTGCCCGGTTCGGGGACGTCGTTGCCGGTAATCCGGAATGCATAGTTCAAGCCGGGTTCTTGAGCGTCGCAAACCTGATTCATGTCGCTATAGCGGTTATAACAGCTGTGGTCGTGGATGTAAGCCGAGTAGGCCGTGCCACCGCCTCCGGGAGCGTCATAGCCGGGCAGGCCCAGATCGAGGCTCCAGTTCTGCGGTTTGGCGGTAGTCAGGTACTGGTCGTCACCCCAGCCATCCAGAAAAGACATGAAATTGATATCGGCCACATTCGAGGAGATTGTGGAAATGGCGTAGTCCGACGCGTTACCGCCAAACAGCAGCGCAGCCGCCTGCTGACCGGTATAGACCGCCGGATTGGTTGTCCATGCCGGGCCGTCGCCGACGTGCCAGCTGCCGACATAGAGATATCCGGCTTGGGCGGAGCCAAGCGAGGCCGCCAGGAGCACGCCTAGCGCCAGTTTTGAGAGATTTTTCTTCATGATGCTGTCTCCGAGGGGGGTGAGTTGGGCAACCATAATCAGCAACCAGTGTGCCAAAAGCGCTAAGTGCTTATTATTTATGAATTAAATTGTAACGTGGATTAACAAACTGCCGGCGCCTGTAAGAAATCCCGACAGGTTTACAGGGGTTTTGATGTGGCATTACATAAATTGTTGTTCATAAACACACGCAATCTTTAAAGCGATCACTCAAGCTGCTTATATCTCGCCAGCGTGTTCGTCCGGGCCCGCGTGTGGTCGACAATCGGGGCGGGGTAGTCGCGGCCGATCCAAACGCCGCAGTCGGTCTGCTGCGCCGCCGACATCTTCCACGGTGCATGGATGAACTTGTCTGGCACCTTGGCCAGTTCCGGAACATAGCGGCGGATGAAGCGACCTTCCGGGTCGAATTTTTCCGATTGGGTGACCGGGTTGAAAATGCGGAACCACGGTTGCGCATCGCAGCCGGTGGAGGCGGCCCACTGCCAGCCGCCGTTGTTGGCGGCCAGGTCGAAATCGTTGAGTTGCGCGGCGAACCAGGCTTCGCCCAGCCGCCAGTCGATGCCGAGGTCCTTGCAGAGGAAGGACGCCGTCACCATGCGCAGGCGGTTATGCATCCAGCCGCTATGCAGGAGCTGGCGCATGGCGGCATCGACCAGAGGATAGCCGGTGCGGCCTTGCTGCCAGGCGTGCAGTCCTTCCGGCCAGTCGTCCCATCGCAGCGCGTCGAAGGCTACCTTGAAACACTGTGTGACCACCTGCGGGTGGGTGTCGAGCACCATGAAATAGAAGTCGCGCCAGATGAGTTCGTTCAGCCACGCCTTTGCGCCTTCGCCCGGCGTCGTGGCGGCGAAGGCGACCAGTTCGCGCAGGCTGAGCGTGCCGAAGCGCAAATCCACTGAAAGATAGGAGACGCCGCGCGCGGCCGGATAGTCGCGGAGCCGGTGGTAGCGATCCATCCGCACCTGAAAATCCTGCCAACGCGTCCGCGCTCCCGCCATGCCGGCATGGATGCCGAGTTCAGCGAGGTTGCCCGTATCGAAGCCGATGTCGGAGAGCGTCGGTAGTCCGGTTTCGTTTTTCGGCACGCATAGCCGACCTTCAAGCGTGGTCGCGGGTAGCCAGTCGTGGCTGGTCAGGCGTTTGAGCCAGGCATTCTTGTACGGCGTGAAGACGGTGAAGTGGCCGCCCGCCTGGGTAAGCACTTCGTTGCGCTCGAACAGGCATTGATCCTTGAATGTGTGAAAGGCGATGCCGGAAGCTGTGAGTGCAGCCGCTACTTCATTGTCGCGGATCTTGGCCGCCGGTTCATAGTCCCGGTTGGCATAGACTGCGGTGACCTCGAGTTCCCGGGCGAGCGCCGGAATCAGCGACACCGCCCGCCCATGCCGGACAATCAGACCGCCGCCGCGCGTCCGCAGGGCGGCATCCAGTTCGACCACACAGCCGTGGATGAAGGCCACCCTGCGATCCGTTCTGGACGGCAGCGCGTCGAGAATGTCGGTGTCGAAGACGAAAATGCAGTACACCGGCCCGCCACAAGCCAGCGCTGCGGAGAGGGCGCGGTGGTCATAATCGCGCAAATCGCGGCGGAACCAGACCAAGGTGGGGGGCGCGGTGGGCGTGGTTGGAGGCATTTACAAAATGTCGGGTGCTTTGGAATCAGGTGCGAAATTTCCCCTTAAGGCAGCTGATGTCACGGATTCGGTTATCTATTCCGCTTGTAAATGGATCGGATCGGCTTTGCTTGCGGCGAACTTGTACAGAGTGCAGTCGTAGCCGTCAATTTGCGCGTCCTGAATTGAACAGGGGGCTGAAGCCAACAGGGGAATTATTCGTTTCCAAAATGCTGCAGCGTCGCGATTCGAGTTGATGTGGAATATTTGCCATGATCCCGGGTAACGCGCGAGCAGTTGGGACATGGCAAGTTTGCCCACCCCATTCCCACGAAACCGTTTGCCGATGAAAAAATACCCGATGTTGAACTCGGTATCCGTGCAAACAACTTCGTCGTCAACGGTAACGAATCCTGCGGTTTCGCCATCAACTACGACGAAATATGGTTCTGTGCCTGGTTTGGCCCAGTAGGCCGCTTTAGGGCTGACCGGAAACCAGCCTTCTTCACCAAATTGAAGCGGCAGCCATTCGCTGAAATCGTACATATAGAATTGCATCATGTTCTCGATGCGATGCAATTCCGAGGGCAGGGCCGGGAGCAACTCTACTTTGAACATGGAAGTAGGGCTGATAGGAGTAATCGAGAGGTCGAGGTGGGTCGCATCTTCTTAGTGCGCCGCCTCCCAGTTCGGCCCGACCCCGACCTCAGCGACCAGTGGCACGCTGAGTTTGGCCACCTGGGTCATCAGGCGTGGCAGTTCGAGGCGGACGGTGGCGAGTTCGGCGTCCGGCACTTCCAGAATCAATTCATCATGGACTTGCAGGATCAGTTGGCTGGCAAGCTTTTCACGGGTCAGCCAGCTCTGCACGGCAATCATCGCCAGTTTGATCAGGTCGGCGGCGGTGCCTTGCATCGGCGCGTTGATCGCGGCGCGCTCGGCGCCCTGGCGGCGGCCGACCTGGCTGGAGCGGATGTCGGGGAACCACAGGCGGCGGCCGAAAGCGGTTTCGACATAGCCTTGCCGCTTGGCCGTTTCGCGGGCCTGCTCCATGTAGCGGGCGACGCCGGGATAGCGGGCGAAATAGCGTTCGATATAGGTCTGCGCGGCGCCGCGTTCCAGCCCGAGCTGACGGGCGAGGCCGAAGGCGCTCATGCCGTAGATCAGGCCGAAATTGATGGTCTTGGCGACACGGCGCTGGTCCGGGCCGACTTCCAGCGGCGTCACGCCGAAAATCTCGGCGGCGGTGGCGCGGTGTACGTCCTCGCCGTGGGCGAAGGCTTCGCGGAGGCGCGGGTCTTCCGACAAATGCGCCATGATGCGAAGTTCGATCTGCGAATAGTCGGCGGAAACGAGGCTGCTGCCTTCCGGCGCGATGAAGGCGGTGCGGATGCGGCGGCCTTCCTCGGTGCGCACCGGAATGTTCTGCAAATTGGGATCGCTGGAAGCGAGCCGCCCCGTGACCACGGTGGCCTGCGAGAAGTGAGTATGCACTCGCCCGGTGCCCGGATTGACCATACGCGGCAGCTTGTCGGTGTAGGTGCCTTTCAGTTTCGACAGGCTGCGGTGTTCGAGCAGCAGCTTGGGCAGCGGGTAGTCGAGCGCCAGTTCGGAGAGCACCTCCTCGTCGGTCGAGGGGCCGCCGGAGGGCGTCTTTTTCTTGATCGGCAGGCCCTGTTTCTCGAACAGGATTTCCGCCAGTTGCTTGGGCGAGGCGAGATTGAACGGCTGGCCGGCCAGTTCGTGCGCCGCCGTTTCCAGCGCCATGATCTTCTGGCCGAGTTCGTGGCTTTGCCGCGCCAGCGCTTCGCTATCAATCAGTACGCCGTTCCTCTCCATCCGCCAGATCACCTGCTGCGCCGGCAGTTCCAGTTCTGCGTAGATGCGGGTCAGCCCGGCTTCGTCGGCAAAGCGCGGGAACAGCGTCTGATGCACGCGCAGGGTGACGTCGGCATCTTCGGCGGCATAGGTG
This sequence comes from Betaproteobacteria bacterium UBA1934, assembly GCA_002337055.1. Lineage (GTDB taxonomy): Bacteria > Pseudomonadota > Gammaproteobacteria > Burkholderiales > Rhodocyclaceae > UBA1934. Next base: position 1,151,077 of record DDFG01000005.1, read on the forward strand.
GTGGCGCGTTCAAGATCCACCTGGTCGAAACCGATCTGCTTGGCGCCCTTGCCGCAGACTTCGGTGTAGGGGATGGTGTCGAGGCCGAGGTGGCGGCGGCACAGTTGTTCGAGATCGTGCCCCTTGTCCGATTCCAGCACGTAGGATTGCAGCATGGTGTCGTGCGCGACACCGGCCAGCGCAATATCGTGGTTGGCGAAAACGTGCTGGTCGTACTTGGCGTTTTGCAGCACTTTCTTGTGTGCCGCCGATTCAAGCCAGGGCTTCAGGTGAGCGAGCACTTGCTCGCGCGGCAATTGATCGGCGACGCCGGGGGCGGTGTGGGCGAGCGGGATGTAGCAGGCTTCGCCGGGCGTCACCGCGAGCGAGAGGCCGACGATGCGGGCGGCGAAGGAATCGAGGCTGGTAGTTTCGGTGTCGAGCCCGGTCAATTCTGCGGCATTGATCTTCGTCAGCCAGGCGTCGAACTGCGCCCAGGTCAGCACCATCTCGTAGTGCACATGGCTCGGGGCGACCGGAAGTGCGGGCGTTGAGAGTGCCTCGCCTGTCGTTGGCTCGTCGCCGGCTGCCCGGATTTGCCCTTCATTGATTTCCTTGAGCCAGCTGCGGAAACCATAACGCTCAAACAGCTCGCGCAGTTCTGCGTCTTCCGGCGGGCGCGTGACCAGGGTATCCGGCGCTGGCAGGTCGGGGACGTCGCGTTTGACCGTGACAAGCTTCCGGCCCAGCGGCAGAAAGTCGAGATGGGCGCGCAGGTTCTCGCCGACGGCGCCGCCGATCTCGGGAGCATGGGCGATGACGCCATCGAGATCGCCATACTGGGCGAGCCATTTCAGCGCCGTCTTGGGTCCGCATTTGTTGACGCCGGGCACGCCGTCGACCGCGTCGCCGACCAGCGACAGGTAATCGACGATGCGTTCAGGCGGCACCCCGAACTTGCCCTCGACCCCGGCCGCATCGAGCATTTCGTTGCTCATGCTGTTGAACCAGCGCACCTTTTCATTGACCAACTGGGTAAGGTCCTTGTCGCCGGTCGAGATCAGGGTATCGAAGCCCGCGGCCGTGGCCCCGGTGGCCAGCGTGCCGATGACGTCGTCGGCCTCGACGCCTTCGACCATCAGCACTGGCCAGCCGGCGGCGCGGATGGAGCGGTGGATGGGTTCGATCTGGCGGACGAGGTCTTCCGGCATCGGCGGGCGGTGAGCCTTGTATTCCGGAAACCAGTCATCGCGGAAGGTCTTGCCCTTGGCATCGAAGACCACGGCCTTGTAGTCCGCCTTGAAGTCGGTTTCCAGCCGGCGTAGCATGTTCAGGACGCCGTAGAGCGCGCCGGTTGGCTCTCCGGCGCGGTTGCGCAGGTCGGGCAGGGCATGAAAGGCGCGGTAGAGATAGGACGAACCGTCCACCAACAATAACAGGGGCATAAATGACCAACCCAAGCAAATTCGTGCGCCCGGCGGAATCCGATGCGCTCATTCAGGCGACCGCGGCACGGGAATCGTGGCGCATCTTCGGCATTATGTCAGAGTTCGTCGAAGCGACTGAACGTCTGTCGGCGATCAAGCCGGCGGTCACCATTTTCGGCAGCGCCCGCATCCAGCCGGGGGTGCCGTACTACGAACTGACCGAACAGATTGCCCGCAAACTCTCCGACGCCGGCTTTGCGGTGATCTCCGGCGGCGGCCCGGGTATCATGGAAGCGGCCAACAAGGGCGCGTTCTTCGGCAAGTCACCATCGGTCGGCCTGAACATCCAGTTGCCGCACGAACAGTCGGCCAATCCATATCAGGACGTGTCGCAGACCTTCCGCCATTTCTTTGCGCGCAAGTACATGTTCGTGCGCTTTGCCAGCGCCTATGTGGTGATGCCCGGCGGCTACGGCACGCTAGACGAACTGATGGAGGCGCTGACCCTGATCCAGACCGGCAAGGCACGAAAGATACCGCTAATCCTGGTCTGCTCGGCCTTCTGGAAGGGGCTGGTGGATTGGTTCAAGGATCGGCTGGTCGCGGAGAAAATGATCGATCCGGGCGACCTCGATCTGATTCAGTTGATCGACGAGCCGGATGCGATCGTGGCCGCCATCTTCAAGCATTACGAGACCCGCAGTTTCACCGCCTCGCCTACCGAGCGAGAGCTGCTGCTGAACCTGTAATACAATCGAAGCTGTTTGAAAGGAAAGACCATGCGCCGACTGCTTCCCCTCCTTCTGCTCGCCGCCATGCCGGCCTTTGCCCAGCAGCCGGATCGCCCCGCCAACCTGCAACCGTTGCCTGCGGTGTTGCCGCCGCCCGGCATCGATTCGTGGGACGCCACGCTGGAACCGCAGGTGACGATCAAGAAGAACGACCGCGAAACTCGCGAGGAATACCGGATGAACGGCCGCCTCTACATGATCAAAGTGACGCCAGCCGTCGGCCCGTCGTATTACCTGGTCGATCAGCAGGGCGACGGCAGTTTTGCCCGCAGCGAATCGGCCGGGCCGGTGACGCGCCCGCCGATGTGGGTCATCAAGGAATTCTGAACCCGCGCGAATGAGCGAAACCCCTGCGTTTCCCATGGCGCCGGCGGCTTTTTCCGGTCGCGCGCGGCGTGTCGACGCCGGCGCCTGCTTCGACTGGTTGCGCCAGGGCTGGGCCTTGTTCGTTGCCGAACCGGCCCTCTGGTTGGGGGTGACCGTGCTTTCGCTGATCGGTCTGCTCGCCTTGCGCATTGTGCCCTTGCTGGGGCCTTTTGCAGCCAACTTGTTGATGCCTCTGCTGGCTGCCGGCGGATTTTCCCTGTGCCGGCGCCAGAGCGAGGGCGACAAACCGCGCCTGGAGACGCTCTTCGTCGGTTTTCAGGCATCTGCCACGAACCTGGTGCCGGTGGGGCTGGCCTATGCGGTGGCGATGCTGCTGGGGGGCATCGTGGTCGGCCTGACCGTCGGAGGCAGCGTGGCCGGTGGCCTCTGGACTGGTGGTACGGTCGGTTTGGGCATGATGTTTGGCGGTGTCTTGCTCAGCGGATTGTTGGGCTTGGTGCTGGTCGTGCCGGTCCTGATGGCGGTGTTGTTTGCCCCGGCGCTGGTTTTTTTTAACGGCATGCCGCCGGTCGAGGCGATGAAGGCCAGCTTTCTCGCCTGCGCGCAAAACGCCTTGGCGATGGGCGTCTTTCTGTTGATCTTGCTTGTTCTCGCCTTCTTTGCCGCCTTGCCGGTCGGGTTGGGTTTTTTGCTCCTGCTGCCGGTGGCGATGGGTGCGATCTATGCGGCTTACCGCGACATTTTCCCCGCCACATGAAAGCGAACGCGCTGCCCGCCGCATACGGAAGACGCTGGCTGGCCGATGGCTACCGCCTGTTCCGTCGCAGCCCGGCCACGCTGCTGCTGATGGTGGGCGCCTACTGGTTGACCCTGCTGCTGCTCAACATCATTCCGGTGATCGGCGCCGCCATGGCCAGCCTGCTCATTCCCGGGCTCTCGGTCGGCCTGATGAACGGCTGCCGCGATCTCGACAGCGGCCGGACACCACCGCCCAGCCGTTTGTATTCCGGTTTTCGTGAAAACCGCCAGACGCTCATCAATCTCGGCTTGATCTATGCGCTGGCCAGCATGGCCATCGTGATGCTGGTCATGCAGTTTGACGATGGTGCCTTGCTGCGCGCGCTGCCAACGGGCCGATTGCCGGAAAGCGAGAACGGCGAGGCGGAACTGGCTGCAATTGCGTTGGTCGCCGGACTGACGCCGCTGGTCGCCGCCTTCTGGTTCGGCCCGATGCTGGCGGCCTGGCACCGGCTGGGCGCGGGAAAGGCGCTGTTCTTCAGCCTGGTGGCCTGTTGGCTCAACTGGCGTGCCTTCCTGATGTACGGCCTGATGCTGGTGCTGCTGTGCGTGCTGGCGCCCATGCTGGTGCTGGTCGTGGCGGCGCTGATTTTGCCCGATGCCTTGCTCGGCATTGTGGCGATAGGTGTATCGGTACCGCTACTACTGGTGCTGATGCCGGTGGTTTTCGCCAGCTTCTACATCAGCTATCGGGACGTGTTTCAGGCCAGCCCGCATGAGTGATGCGCTCGGCATCCTGGGCGGCACCTTCGATCCGGTCCATTTCGGGCATCTGCGTCTGGCCGAAGAGGCGCGGATGCGGCTTGCCCTGGAGAGAGTGCGCTGGATTCCTGCCGGCGATCCGCGCCATCGTCCGGCGCCCCGGGTGTCGGCCTCGCACCGCCTGGCCATGGTTCGTCTGGCAACCACCGGCCATGAGGGATTCGAAGTCGACGCCGCGGACGTGGAGAGCGCCGCTGCCAGCTATACCGTCCCCACGCTCGAACGACTGCGCGGCGAACTTGGCAGCACGCGCCCGCTGGTGCTGATCCTTGGTGCGGATGCCTTTGCCGGCCTGCCCACCTGGCATCGTTGGCGGGAACTGCTCGAATTTGCGCATCTTGCCATCGCATGCCGCCCGGGCTATGCGCTCGATGCCCGCGCCTGGTCACCCGAACTGGCGGCTTGTCACCGCGCGGCGACCACTGACGACCCCGCAACGCTGGCGCACCGGCCGGCCGGCGCCATTGTGGAATTCGCGATGACGCCGCTCGATATTTCCGCAACCGCCATCCGGGCGAGTTTGCAGCGCGGCGAGCGCCCGCGCTATTTGCTGCCGGACGCCGTTATCGACTATATTGCAGCGCATAACCTTTATTGCCAGAACTGATGGACCTTCGCAAATTGCAAAAAATCGTCGTCGACGCCCTGGAAGACATCAAGGGGCGTGATATTGAGGTGATCAACACCTCCAAATTGACCTCGCTGTTCGACCGCATCGTCATCGCCAGCGGCGATTCCAATCGCCAGGTCAAGGCGCTGGCGCGCAATGTGCAGGAAAAAGCGCGCGAAAGCGGTATTGACGTGATTTCGGTGGAAGGCGAAGAGCAGGGCGAGTGGGTGCTGGTGGATCTGGGTGACATCGTTGTCCATGTCATGCATCCCACCGTGCGTGCCTATTACAACCTTGAGGAACTCTGGCGCACCACGCCTGCGGCGCGGCGCAAGGCAGTGGCCGAAGCCGAGGTGGCACACGCCTCGACATGAAACTGCTGGTGCTCGCGGTGGGGCATCGGCAACCGGACTGGGTCAATGCCGGTTGTGCGGAATATGTTAAACGCATGCCGCGCGAGTTGCTCACCAGTGTGGTCGAAATCAAACCCGAAGGACGCGGCAGCAAGACGCGGGAGCAGTTGCTGGCTGCCGAACGCGAGCGCATCCAGGCGGCGCTGCCGGGCGCGTGCCGTCTGGTCGTCCTCGATGAACGGGGCGACGATCTGACCACGTTGCAATTCGCCCGACGGCTGGAGGGCTGGATGCAGGACGGGCGGGACACCGCGCTGCTGATTGGCGGCGCCGATGGTCTCGACGAATCGCTGAAACGGGACGCGGAATCGCGCCTGCGGGTCTCCAGCCTTACTCTGCCGCATGGTCTGGCGCGCCTGGTCCTCTGCGAACAGCTCTATCGCGCTGCCAGCGTGCTGAAAAATCATCCCTACCACCGCGAGGGCTGACGTGTGCGCCTCGCCGGAAACTGATCCATGCGAATCTACCTGGCCTCCCGCAGCCCGCGCCGACGCGAATTGCTGACCCAGATCGGTGTCCGATTCGACACCGTCGCCTTCCGCGACGGCAATCGTGCGGACGCGGAAACCGACGAAACGCCCTTGGTGGCCGAGCCGGTCGAAACCTATGTCGAACGGGTGGCCCGTGCCAAGGCGGAACACGGCGCGCGTCTGGTCGAGTGGCGGCGTATGGTGCCGCAACCCGTGCTGGCGGCCGACACCACGCTGGAATTCGAGGGCGAGATCATCGGCAAGCCGCTGACCGAAGCGCACGCTGCCAGCATCCTGCGGCGACTTTCCGGGCGCGCTCACCGGGTGCTCACCGGGGTGGCGCTGTACGTCAATGGCCATACCCACTTTGCCTTGTCGGTGAGCGATGTGCGCTTTCGCGCTCTCGACGACCGCGAGATCCGTCAATACGTCCTTTCCGGTGAGGCTATGGACAAGGCAGGCGCTTATGGCATCCAGGGACGTGCCGGGCTATTCGTCGAGCATCTTTCCGGCAGCTTCAGCGGCGTGATGGGCTTGCCGCTCTGCGAGACCGGTGTGCTGCTCAGGCGGTACGCGGGCGATTTCTAGCCGGCAAGAAAGGCTCGCCGCAGCGGTTGGGGCGATTCTGGTCAGCTGCTCCAGGCGTGCTTGCAGTTCGCTACTTCGGCATCGGTCATTACCGGCCTGATCGTACAGGAACGTTCGCGTTCGGCTTGCGCCTTGCGGGATTGTTCATCGCGGGCGAGTTTCGCTTCAGCGCGTTTTTGCGCTTCGATCTTTTCGCGTTGTTGTTTGCCGACTTCAGCGGCGGCGGCCTGCTTTCTCAAGCGTGCCTCTTCATCGGCCTTGCGCTGGGTCTCCGCATCCTTCAGCGACTGCGCCTGCTGGGCTGCGAGATCAGCACTTTTCTGCGCTTTGGCGACCATTTGTTCGTAGGTGTCCCCCCGGCTCGGGCCGGTGCTGGCAATGGCCGCACCTGCCGCAACGCCGGCACCGGCGGCCAGCGCGGCGCCTTGTGGCGAGGGGGAGCTTGCAGTCGAGCCTGAATTGGCCGAACGGACTGCTGCCTGGGGTAGGCCGGAAGGGGTGAAACTCGTTGAGCGGCGAACCCGCACGCGTGCGTCGCTATCGAAAGAGGCTGCCAGCAATGCGGTGACGGAGACGGCTAGGATGACGGGCTTGGCGACGAAATGCATGGTTTCCCCCAGGTTCCTGAACGGGCTAAATCTGACACAAAGGCTGTCAGCCAGCAAGGGCGACATGCGCGGCGGCGATCATTGGCCGTCAAGCGTCGTATTTGTGCAATCCGGTCGGGGTTCGGTGTCGAGAGTGTGGAATGTTGCTTGGACCGCACGACGAGTCTGGCATACTATCTCCTTGCGCCACTCTGTATGTGCGCCGCTGCGCCGCTGCGCAGTCATGGCAGACACCGTGCCTGTCCGCCCACCAGTCCAATGACCGCTAGACGATGAACGATACGAATCAACCGACTTCTCCGCGTCGCCGCATGCAGGAACTGCTGGCCATCCCGGATAGCATTCGCAGCGATGCCGAATGGGATGAACTGAACGAACTTGAAATTCAACTGGCGTCGGTCAATCGTGAAGGCGCGCCACCGCCTCGCACTCACGCCAGTCCCAAGCGCCGGGGCGGGGGAGGGGGCAATGGCGGTGGAGGCGGCGGTCAGCCGCGTCCGCCCCGGCCTGTCGTGGTGACCCCCGGGGGAGGCAACAAGCCCGCCGGCCGTAAATTCCACAAGCGTCCCAAGGCTGCCAAAAAGCCGCCCGAATCGGCCTGATTCTTTTCGGCGCCCTGCCTGAATCTGAGAGAGTGTTGGCTCAGGGCGTCCGTTCGACGCCCCATGGCGCCACCGGGACGGTCGAGATACTGTTTGCAGGCGCCCCGTTGATCAGTTTTCGGCTGATCGCCAGATAGATCAGCGTGCGGCGTTTTTCGTCCCAGCTTCGCACCACTCGCGTTTCCTTGAAGAGCAATGAGGTGTCTTCGGAGAACACGGTTTCCTGACGGGGCAGCTTCGCGGGCAGGGTAATCGGCCCGATCTGCCGGCAGGCAATCGAGAACTGCGAAGGGTCTTCGGCCATGCCGAAACTGCCCGCCAGACCGCCTGTCCGCGCCTGGCTGATGTGGCAGGCCACGCCGGGCACCTTGGGATCGTCAAAGGCTTGCACGCAGATGCGATGGTTGGCACCGATCAGCTTCCATTCCGTGGTCACGCAGCCGACTTCTTCGGCGCTGGCGAGGATCGGCAGAAAGGCGGCCGCGATGAGCAGACTGTGTAGTGGGCTGACGGGATTCACGGTTCTGTTCCTCTTTCTGTGTGTCGGGTGACGCGCAGCCCTGCCAGATCGTAACCCTGCGCTTCGGCCAGGCGCCGGGCGGCCTGCCAGTCGGCATCGCCGAGCGTCGGCTGGCGAGCCAGTATCCACAGGGTTTTGCGATCGGGGTGACCGATCACCGCCCAGCGGTAGTCGGGGTCGAGTCCGATGATCCAGTAGGGCGCCGAAAACGGCCAGAAGAAGGAGACACGCAAGCGCGCATTGCCACTGCCTTCGACGATGGTGGCTTCACCCTTGGCTTCGATGGGGCCGTCTTCTGTCTGGCATCGGTTGATGACGCTGATGCGGTTTCCGGAAAGGGGTGCATATTGCGCCGTGACATCACCGATACAGCGCCGCTGAAAAAACATCGGGTAAGCGGCAATTTCATACCAGCGTCCGACATAGCGGGCGAGATCGACCTGGGGCACCGTCGTGACCGGGGGAGCGTCGGCGAGCGCGGCCCGGGGGGTGCCAGCGAGCGTCAGCAGTGCGAGGAAAAAAGGGAGTGCAAGGCGGCGTGGCGGGTACATGGCTTCCGATTCCTGTCTGGGACCACCGGACAGACCGCAATCGGTCTGTCCGGTTCCCACGGGGCGTCTTGCCGGCCGAGCCGGAGGCCCCTTCCCCCCTTGCTTTATTCGATGATCCAGGGATTGCCGCTGGCGAGCAGTTTCTGCAAATTCCCTCGGCCGCGCAATTCGGTGATGTCGGCGGCCTGTTCCGCGTAGAGTGCTTCGCCGGCGGGGGCCTCGATGTCACGCAACACCCCTACTGCCGTCGGGAAAGCCGGTGTTTCGAGCTGCGACAGCATGAACGCGAGTCCGGCATTGCGGGCATGTTCGTCATGTACGATCAGCCCTTTTTCCTGGCCGGGTGTGATGCTGACGATTTCCGGTTCCATGCCTTTCAGGCGCAAACCCTTGTCGCGCTGGTTGCCGAAGACGAGGGGTTTGCCGTGTTCAAGCACGAGACGATGTTCGTCGCGCACGCTGCGGTCGGTCAGCGGCTCGAAGGTGCCATCGTTGAAGATCAGACAGTTCTGCAACACTTCGACGAAAGCAGTGCCGGGGTGCATTGCGGCGCGCCGCAGCACGGCAGCCATCATCGGCTGATCGCTACCGACCACGCGGGCGACGAAGGTGGCGCCGGCGCCCAGAGCCACCGAGGCGGCGCTGAACGGGCGGTCCAGGTTGCCCAGCGGCGTGGTCTTGGTCTTGGTGCCGATTTCGGTGGTGGGCGATGCCTGTCCCTTGGTCAATCCGTAAATGCGGTTGTTGAGCAGAACGATTTTCAGGCCGATATTGCGCCGCATGGCGTGGATGAAATGATTGCCGCCGATGGCCAGCGCATCGCCGTCCCCGGTGACCACCCAGACCGAAAGCTCCGGTCGCGCCAGTTTGAGACCGCTGGCGATGGCCGGGGCACGACCATGGATACTGTGCATCCCGTAGGTTTCCATGTAATACGGAAAGCGGCTGGAGCACCCGATACCGGAGATGAAGGCGAAATTCTCGCGCGGGACACCGAGCGTTGGCAGGAGTTTTTGCAACTGGCTGAGCAGCACGTAGTCGCCGCAACCCGGGCACCAGCGCACGTCCTGGTCGCTCGCAAAGTCCTTCTTGGTCAGCGGCTTGATCTCGATGGAGGCGTTCATGGCGCTCACTTTCCACACAATTCGACGGCACGGGCGAAGATTTCGGACACCTTGAACGGTTTGCCCTGTACCTTGCCGAGCGACACGACATCAATCAGACATTGCTCGCGCAACAGTCGCGCCAACTGCCCAAGATTCATTTCCGGCACCAGCACCGTCTTGTAACGCCGCAAAACGTCGCCCAGATCGGCAGGCAGCGGATTCAGATGACGCAGATGCAGATGGGCCACCGCGTGACCTGCCGCAACGAGTTCTTCCTGCGCTTGCGCGATGGCGCCGTAGGTGCCGCCCCAACTCACGATCAACAGGTCGCCGCTGGCTGGCCCTTGCGGCTGGCAAGGCGGGATGTCCTTGACGATGCCGGCAACCTTGGCGGCGCGGGTTTCGACCATGCGCTGGTGATTGGCGGGAACATGCGAAATGTTGCCGGTGAGAAAGTCCTTTTCCAGGCCGCCGACACGATGCTCCATGCCTGGTGTGCCGGGGCGCACCCAGGCGCGGGCAAGATGCTCGTCGCGGGCATACGGCTGGTAACCCTCGGGGTCGGTACGGAACTTGACGGGTAGCGGCGCCAGACTGGCGACGTCGGGAATGCGCCAGGGTTCTGCCGCATTGGCGATGCCGCCATCCGACAGCATGATGACCGGCGTCATGTATTTGGTGGCGATGCGGAAGGCCTCCAGCGCCGTATCGAAGCAATCTGCCGGTGATGCGGCGGCGATGACGGGAATCGGACACTCGCCGTTACGGCCATAAACAGCCTGTAGAAGATCGGATTGTTCAACCTTGGTTGGCAAGCCGGTTGACGGGCCGCCGCGCTGCACGTTGATGATGACCAGCGGAATCTCGAGCATGACGGCCAGACCGAGCGCCTCGGTTTTCAGCGCCATGCCGGGCCCCGAGGTGGTGGTCAGCCCGAGCACGCCGCCGTAGGCCGCGCCGATGGCGGAGCAGATGCCCGCGATCTCGTCCTCGGCCTGGAAGGTCGTGACGGCAAAATGCTTGAGTCCGGAGAGTTCATGCAGGATGTCGGTGGCCGGCGTGATCGGGTAGGAACCGAGAAAAAGCGGCACGCCCGAGAGTTCGCTGGCCGCGACGCAGCCCATCGCAGTCGCCTGGTTGCCGGTGACGATACGATATTTGCCGGGTGCCACTTGCGACTTGCGCACATGATAGTGGCTCACAAACAGTTCGGAAGCCTCGGCATAGCCATGCCCCGCCTTGAGCGCGATGATGTTGGCTTCGGCGAGTTGCGGCTTCTTGCGGCCGAATTTGGTGCGGATCTCGGCGATGACCGTTTCCGGCGATTGTTCGTAGAGGCACAGCATCAGGCCCAGCGCGAAATAATTCTTGCAGCGCTCAGCTTCGCGTCCCGACAGACCGGTATTGGCCAGCGCCGCGGCGGTCAGACCGGAAATGTCGATCTTGTACAGGTGGTAGCCGTCGAGGCTGCCGTCTTCCAGCGGATTCGAGACGTACCCGGCCTTGTCGAGATTGCCCTGGGTGAAGGCGCCGCTATTGACGATCAGCGTGGCGTGACGCTTGGCATCGCCGAGGTTGGTCTTCAGCGCCGCCGGGTTCATCACCAGCATCATGTCGGGCGCGTCGCCCGAGGTCAGTACGGCGTCGCTGCCCAGCTGAATCTGAAAGCCGGAGACGCCGAACAGCGTGCCGGTCGGCGCGCTGATTTCGGAGGGATAATCGGGATGGGTGACAAAGAAGTGGCCGCTGCGGCCAAGGGCGCGGGAAAACTCGCTGCCGGTCAGTTGCATGCCGTCGCCGGAGTCGCCGACGAAACGGATGACGACCCGTTCGATCTCTGCTATCGAACGTCCGGCAGACGGGGCTTCCGCGGCGTGGACTTCGGACGTCATGCATTCTCCTTGGCGATCATCGGGTTGAGAACGACTGTACCGGGAAGCCGCAGGAATTTATTTGATCAGGCTCACGCTTTCGTCGCTTTCTGCGCGTGCAACAACGTTGTCCGCCCGAAATCTGTTAGCTGGTGCGCAATAGTTGGCGGTCCGCCCTTGCGGAATTCAGCCTGCGGTTGATAATTGCATTACGACAAAGAAATGGGAGGCGCACTATGCAATGCCAACAATGTCATCGGGAGAATCCGGAAGGCGCCGGTTTCTGCGTCGCGTGCGGAACGCGCCTGGCGACACCCGCTCAGCCCCCCGTTTCTGCCCGTTTCTGCCCGCGTTGTGGTGCGACGGCCGATGGTGGGGCACGATTCTGCGAGATGTGCGGGGCTACCTTTCCCGAAGTGGCCGCGCCACCTGCCCGCGTTGTCGAGTCTCACAGCGCGCCCACTTCTGCGGCCGCCGTAGCCGCTCCGGCAACGGCGGCCGCGCAAACCAAACCTTGGGCCATTCTGGGCGGTATCGCGGCGGGTGCCGTGGCTTCTGCCGCAGCCGTGGGCGGGGCCTGGATGTTCCTGAACAAGAAACCGGAGGAGGCGCCCAAACCGGCTGCGGTGGCCATGCCCGCACCCGCGCAAGCCAGCGCGCCTGTCGATGTTGGTGCCGCATCGCCGGCGCAGCCGGTGCCGGGGTTCGCAGCGACGCCGACGGGTGCACCGCCCACGGTGACCTATGGGCAATCCGCACCGCCGGCCGCTATGCCAAAGGCTAGTGTGCCGACCTATCCCTCCGGCACCACGCCGCCAGCCTATTCTTCAGGATCGTCACCGCCACCGGCCTATGTGGCTGGTTCACTGCCGCCGCCGCCCGCTTATCCAGATTCCGCGCCGCCGCAGGATTATGCCGGCGTGCCCCCACCTCCGCTGAGCGCGGCATACGGTGACGAGCCGCCGCCTCCGCTGGCGCTCTCTTCGGCGCCAGAGTTCGTGGTGGCGCCCAGCGATACTGGTTCGGAATACGTCTATATGGCTGCCGGCCTGGTGGGTCTCTATTTCCTGGCTGGCGAATGGTACCGCTATCACAACGGGCACTGGTTCCACTCCTACGCCTACAACGGGCGCTGGGATCGCATGGATCGCTCGCGCGTGCCGAGATCGCTGTATGGTGTGCCGCCGGAATATGCGCGGGTGGTCGGGCCGAACCATCATCGCGTCCAGTACGGTGAGTTGGGGGGCAACTGGCGCAACTGGGATCGTCAGCGCCACTGGAACAATCAGGCGTGGTACCAGCAGGAGCAACGCCAGGACGTGCGCATGCAACGACAGCGTGCCGCCGAGGAAGAAAGGCGGCGTTTGCAGGCCGCCGCCGCGCCAACAGGCGGCAGAACGGCGTATGGCGCTAGCCCTTCATCCGAGGTGCCTGTTGTTCAGTCCGGACAGCGGCCCCCCTTTGGCGCGAGCGGTATGCCTGGGCAAACCGGGCAACCGCCGGGAATGCGCCCGCAGATAGGGCAGGATGTGACGCAGGGCGCCTCCGGCATGACCGGGGCCGGCAGCCATCGTCCGCAGCACGGGCAAGGCAGTGTGCCGGCCCAACCGGCGACACCGGCAGGGGCAGTGCCGCCACCAGGCAATCACCCGAGTGGTGGCTGGTCGGGGCAACCGGGGCAATCTCCCTCGCCGGGACAACCCCTCCCAGGCGTGGCGCCCACACAGGTGTATAACGCGGGTGGCACCTCGTATGGTAGTGGACGCAACCCATCCGGTGCGAGTGCGCCGCCAACGGATACAGGTGGCCGCCAGTACGAATCGTATCGGCGTTCGTCAGGCTATGAAGGTGGTGGGAACCCAGGCAACCGCAACGCCTTGCCGGGCACAGGTATGTCGGGGGGCGGGGTGCCGACGCCGGTGCCCCCTCCCTCGCCACCGATCGGAAATCGCAATCCGGTCGTCGACAACATCGGGTCGGGAAGCAGGCCGCATTACGGCAGCGGAGGCTTGCCGGGTGGCCAACCCGCCCTGCCAACACCGGTGTCGCCGCAGAATGCCACACCGTCTCCTGCCAGCCATCCGGGCGGACATTCCGGATTTGGCGGGCAAGGCGCTTCGCCAGGCGGTTCGTTCGGGCGTTCGGGCGGCGGTGAACCGCCAGCGGTTCGTCAGATGCCCACTCCGCCGGCGGCACCTTCCGCTCCTCCCGCCCAGGCGATGAAGCCGGTGGCACCACCGGCCCCGCCGCCAGCCGCCGTCAAGGCACCTGCTCCGCCACCCGGCAAGGACAGGGAGCGCGATCCCAAAACCGGGTTGCCGCGTTAGAGCCCTTCCCGCATTCGCGCGACCCAGAGAGGTCGCGCGAATGGTGCCGGTGTTCTTGAAGGGGCGCGGGTTTATGCCGCATCATCGCCGTGTGCGCCCGATAAACAAAGTGTTACAAATTCTCACGTCCTCTCCGGGGGCGCATGCCTAGAATTGAGTTCAGGAAAGATTTTGTCTGGAGGCGAGTATGCTGAAGAGAAACCTGATGTGCGCAATTGGCGCACTGTCGCTGCTGGCGGTCGCGCCAGCCTGGGCAGATCATGGGCATTGGCATGGGCGTGTTGGGGTCGGTGTGGTGGTCTCGCCGTGGCCGGTGTTTCCCGGACCTTACTACTATCCCAACTATTACTATTCGTCGCCCGTTGTGGTGCAGCAGCCCGTGATCGTCCAGCAGCCGCAGACTTATGTCGAGCGCGCGGTCGAAGCGCCCGCTCCGCAGGCCGCTTACTGGTATTACTGCGCGGCCAGCCGAGCGTATTACCCTTATGTTAACGAATGTCCGGGTGGCTGGCAGCCGGTGGCGCCGCAACCCAGACAGTGATTACGAGATTGGAAAAAAGCATGAACACCAAACTGAAATGGTTGTCTGTCGCCCTTCTAGCGTTGGGTGGGGCGGCCTGTGTCGTGGTACCCAGCGGCCCGACCGTCACCGCACTGCCGGGAACCGGTCGAGATTTCGAGCAGTTCCGGCGCGATAATATGGATTGCCGCGGCTATGCCTTCCATGAATCGGGTGGGCGTACCGCCGACCAGGCGGCGACCGATTCAGCAGTCGGCAGTGCGGCCGTGGGCACCCTTGTCGGGGCGCTGGCCGGTGCCGCGATCGGTGGCCGCAACGGCGCAGGCGTGGGGGCGGGTGTGGGTCTGTTGACGGGCAGCGCTGCTGGTTCCGGCGCCGCCCAGCATTCTGCCTACGGCGCGCAGCGGCGTTACGACGCGGCCTATGTGCAGTGCATGTACGCCAAAGGACATCGGGTGCCGGTTTCGGGCCGCTTTGTCTCGAACGAGACGCCTTACCCGGCTGCATCCACGACGCCGGGCTACGCTCCGCCGCCGCCGCCCGGAATGCCGCCTCCGCCCCCGCCGCGCTGATTTTGATCCCTTGGGATGCTTGTCATGAAAACCGCCCCCGCCGTTATCCTGGCCTTTCTCGCGCTGTCCGCAGGCAGCGCCGGGGCGCACGAGAGAATCTACCGGGCGGAATACCAACCTGGTTGGGTGCATCGCGATATCGCGCGATTTCATGAGCGTGACGTGGCGGTCTGGCGCTCGGGTTACTGGCACCACGGTCGATACCACGGACGGTTGGGGTGGTGGTGGGTCGTGGGTGGCGCCTGGTATTTCTATCCGGCGCGAGTGTTGCCCTATCCCGATCCTTACTTGCCGCCCGCCATGGTGACACCAGCACTGCCGCTGCAGGCGCATTGGTACTACTGCCCTCGTCCAGCGGGTTATTACCCCTATGTGCCTCGCTGCCGCGTCAGTTGGCAGGCGGTGCCTGCCGTGCGATAGACAACCAGGAAAACAGGGCGCGTTAGTCGGGATTATCGGTAGTAACGCGGGTGATCGCGCCGACACATCCGGTATTGATGTTCCGCTTCGCGTCGGCATCCACTGTGCATTGTGCAGGTGTCGTGCGCAATCCGGCGGGCATCGTCGCAGCGCAGACCACGATGATATGAACAGATGCGTCGGGCTTCGTAGCGGGTATCGTTGCAGCGTCGCGCGTAATCGCGTTCGCAGGCCCGCAGTGTGCCGCGGTAGGTCATGTCGCAGGAACTTTGGGCGGCAGTGAGCGAGGGTAGGCAAAGTGCCAGCGTGGCGGCAACGATGGCGATCCATTGGCGGATAGACATGCGGTTTCTCCCTGATTAAGTGCTGGTTTCAACCTATGCGGTGACGCGGGTAAATGCAAAGGGTTTTGGCGCGCCGCTATGCTTATACTGACTGCGGGTTCGCCGTTGCCGGTTGATCGGCAGTGAGCCAACCCAGGAATTTCAGGAAAGTCTGGCGCACGCTTTCCTGCTTCTGCTCGATCAGCGATTCGCGGTCGTCAACGGGAATATGGCCTGCGCTGGAGCGTAACAGGGCAATCTGGGTCTGGATCATGCGGGCGTTGTCCTGTTCGATACGGCGCAGTGCGATGACATAGGGATCGGCGGTGTCGGCGTCGACGGGGATGATCGGAGTGATCCTGACCTGCGAGAGCATGGCGTGGCCGAGCGCGAGGGCCTGGTAAAAACCGACGGGATTGAGATGTCCGATCCCGAGCGGGCCACTGATTACCCGCCACTCGTTCCAGAGCGGGGCGGTATGCTGCAGGGCCTGTTGATACAGGCGAGGATCCGTCGACCACCGGGTCACCTTGGTGAGCAGCAGCAGCGACTCCATCTCCTGAAAATACTGGGTGTGCAGAAACTGCTGTTCCAGTCCGAGGAAAGGCCGAAATTCGACGGCCCCCAAAAAGAGGGCGTTGGCATTTTTGGCGGCGGTCAGGAAAAGCGAAATCTTGGTTTGCATCTCGGGCGTGAAGCCACGCTGCGCGATGATGTCCCGGACAGCATCGTAAATCTCGATTTTCACGGTCATTCGCCTTTCTGTTTACGCACGGCAGGGGATGAAGCCGAGGCCGCTGCTGGGGTGCGACGCGGGCGGGCGGATTTGCCGCGGGTCTTGGCTGATGTCGGGGCGGGAGGAGTGGCCTCCTCGGGAGATCGGTTTTCGCTTCCCGGCAGGGTGACGCGCCATTCTTCGATCTCGACCGGGCCGATCGGATAATAGATCGAGCGAAGGTGGTCGCCGACGTAGCGGGTGGCGAGCGTTTCGGACTGAGGATTATCCGACGCGACCCAGACTGACTGGTCGCCGACCCAGGTGTTGTCGCGGACACTGCGGACGAAAGCCTCGATTTGCCGCATGGCGACCTCGGGATGTTCCAGTGTGAAAGCGTGATAGGCGTGCTGAATGATGACCAGGCGCGAGTTGGCGACGTTGAGCCGGATAATGTCGTGGCAGATGCGCGGTGTCAGAAAATCGAACTCGCCGTTCAAGATTAGTGTCGGACAGGAGATCTTCTTCAGATCGGCGGTCAGCGGACGGAAGTTGACGTAAGACTCCATCAGATTCTGGATGGCGTAGGGGTCGTTGATCGCGTTGCCCCGGCGGATGGCCTCGGGCAGGGTACTGCGGGCCATCTCCAGCCACTGCGAGCTGAAATTGATTGGCATTAGCAGCGCTTGGATGAGCGGAAACCCTGCCTGGGTGATGGCGGCGTGCATGGCCACGCCGAGCATTTCAAGCTGTGTGGGCATTTCGCTGAAAGTGCTCATGGCAACCAGACCACGCACACGCTCGGGATGGTTGATGGCCATGTGTTGCGCTACTACGCCACCGAAAGAAATTCCAGCGACATAACATTGCTCAATACCAAGATGGTCGAGCAACTGGCAAAGCACATCCGAATGGTGATCGAGCTGGATACCCAGTACGGGCTTGGTCGAGAGCCCTTGTCCCAGGGTGTCGTAAGCGAGCACGCGGTAGCCTTGCCGCGCCAGCCATTCCTGATAATTCAGCCACAATGCCGTGGTTTGCGTCAGGCCGTTGATAAAAACGATGACGTCGCGTCCCTCTTCCCCCCGTAGGCCATAATTGACGCGGTTACGGCCCAGTTGTGCATACGGCATGATGTCTCTTTCTTGCGGCGGGGAAACCTCATTGCGAGGCTTCCGGATCATGTGTTTTTGTCGTGCTCAAGGCGGTCCAGCCAGGCGCCCGTTTATGATGCCATTCAACTGCAGTGGAGAGAAGACCGGGCGCGGCTTCCTGCTATGTCGGCGTTGTTTCAGTGCGACTTGATCATGGTACCGACGCCATGGTCGGTCAGGATTTCGAGGAGCAGAGCATGTTCGACGCGCCCGTCAATGATGTGCACGCTCTTCACGCCGTTCCGCGCGGCATCCAGCGCTGAGCCGATCTTCGGTAGCATGCCGCCGGAAAGGGTGCCGTCCTCGACCATCCCATCGATCTGCGCAGGAGTGATCCCCGTGAGCAGATTGCCGGCCTGATCAAGCACACCGGGCGTATTGGTGAGCATGACGAGCTTTTCGGCCTTGAGAATCTCGGCGATCTTGCCGGCCACGACGTCAGCGTTGATATTGTAAGTTTCGCCGTCCTTACCGACGCCGATGGGCGCGATGACCGGAATGAAATCGCCCGATTCGAGATGGTCGATCAGCGAGGGGTCGATCTGGGTGATGTCGCCCACCTGACCGACATCGACCAGATCGCCGGTGGCGCGATCGGCAAGCATTAATTTTTTCGCGCGGATCATGTTGCCGTCCTTGCCGGTGAGGCCGACCGCCTTACCGCCGGCACGATTGATCAGGTTGACCACATCCTTGTTCACCTGGCCGCCCAGCACCATCTCCACGACTTCCATGGTTTCCTGGTCGGTGACGCGCATGCCTTGTACGAATTCGCCCTTTTTGCCAACGCGACCGAGCAGGGTTTCGATCTGCGGGCCGCCACCGTGCACGACGACCGGGTGTATGCCGACCAGCTTGAGCAAGACGATGTCGCGCGCGAAACACTGTTTCAAGTGTTCTTCCGTCATCGCGTTGCCGCCGTATTTCACGACGATCGTTTTGCCGTGAAAGCGTTTGATGTAAGGCATAGCCTCGGCCAAGATGGTGGCCTTGATGCCGGGGGCGAGTTGGTCGAGACTCATGGCGGACTCCGGAGATGCGTGAAGAAGCACGGGGTTGCCGCGGATTGTACCCGGCGGGCTGCGCAAGAAAAAGGCCGGGCGTGGCCCGGCCTCTCTGAATGTACAGAGCCTGTCATTGGATGGACAGCCGCTTGCTGGTACTGGCTGTGCGCTTGGGCAGGATCAGCTCAAGGATACCGTCGTTGAATTTGGCGCTAGACAGATTGTCATCCACCTCGTGCGCCAGCTGGAACGAGCGAGACAGTTTGCCGAAATAGCGTTCGGAGCGAAGGACCCGTTCACCCTCCTTGATTTCCTTTTCCTGCTTGATTTCGGCCACGATGGCGACCAAATTGCCGTCGATGGTCACATGAATGTCGTCCTTTTTCACGCCGGGTAGCTCGGCGTGAACCAGAAAGGCATTTTCCTGTTCCTTAACGTCCATCTTGATCGCCGGTGATGCCGGGGAGGGTCCCAGGTCGACAGGGCGAACAAAGAGGCCACGGAACAGGTCGTCGATCGGATCGTATCGCGTCAGGTTGTTCATATATTCCTCCATGTCGTGTTGAGGCGGCAGGATCACCGCCTTCGACACCTATATGGAGGTCCGGTTCGGACGTTTCAAGAGCAGCCGGGTAACCATTCGCTGACGTGACGGGCGAGTTGTTCGGGTTCGCGAATACAGCCGATGTGTCCCCACATCGAGTGAATGACGCGGGTGGTCGCCTGACCCGGTCGAGCTGCGTTGAGAGTCGCCGAGACTTCCTCAGCAGCATAGGGCGGAAATTCGTGATCGCTGTCAATGTTGACGAGCAGCAGCGGACACTGAATACGCCGGATGCCTTCCTCGACGGTTGCAAACCCTTCCGCCAGGTCGTGCGTATTGATGGCGCTCAGCGTCGCGATGAAGGCATTGGCATCGTAGGCGGCGACGGCGGTATCGAGACCCGCCTGGATGAAAGCGTTGGCATTGGCGGCGCGTTGGGCCTGGGCACCGGGTCCGTGCGTCACCGTGTCGGCGCAAAGCGTTTTGTAGAGCGCCTCGCTGGTGTAATAGAGTTTGATGACCTGCGCAATGATCTTGGCCGCGCCGAGTGCTACGCCCGGCGCATACCAGCCGGCCTGAAAGCCCGGGTCGGCGCGAAAAGCGTTCATCATCAGATGATGCATCGCCATGCCGGAGGCTGTCATGCGGGCGGCGGTGGCGACCGCGACAGCCCGCTCGATGCGTTCCGGATACATGGCAGCGAAATTGAGTGTGTGCAGCGAACCCATCGACGGGCCAGTCATGCACCACAGTTTTTCGATGCCCAATGCGTCTAGAAAGGAGGCGGCAAAGCGCACCTGGTCGCGCATAGTGATTGTTGGGAACAGCGGCCCGTATCGGCAGCCGGTGAGCGGATCGACCGTCATCGGGCTGCACGAGCCGTACATGCCGCCCAGGGCATTGAGGCTGAGGATGCGGAAACGCGCAGTGTCGAAAGGTTTGCCGGGGCCGATTAGGCCATCCCACCACCCCGGCGCCAGGTCCGTGTCGGCAAATTTGCCGGCGGCGTGGTGTGAAGACAGCCCGCCATGGCAGATCAGGATGACGGGGCCGTCCGTGCGTCCGTATTCCTCGTAGGCAACCGGCGCCGCTTTCAATACCGCGCCACCCTCGGTGCTAAAGGGGTGCGGCAGGATCAGGGATTTTTTTTGCGCGAGCATGGCGGTCTCCTCGTGGGTGTTGAGGCACATTATCGCCGCTCGCGCGCCTGCGCGCGATGCGTGGAATTACGCCATATAGTCGGGCAGTGCGAGAATCGCGTCTCGATTGCTCCAGGAAAACACCTTTTCGGCGGCCTCGCGCCAAGGGAGCCACAGCGCTGCGCGATGCTCGTCAGCAGCCAGGCGTATCGGTTCGCGCGCGGTGAGTTGCAGTGAAAAGAGGTGCTCGGTGTTGTGGGTGACCCCCGGGGCGTAGCGTTGACGCCATTCCGGGAAGATTTCGTAGCGAACTTGCTGGCGCCAGTCGCTCAACATGTGCCGGGCCGCCTCCAGCCCGGTTTCCTCGAACAGCTCGCGCCGCGCGGCGTCGATAGGCGTCTCATCTTCTTCCAGGCTGCCGGTGACCGACTGCCAGTAACCGGGATGGGCCGCGCGTTCGATCAGCAGTACGTCGAGATCGCGTGTGTAAATAACAACCAGGACGGAAACCGGCTGCTTGTACCGGGTCATGCGCGCGGCAGGATCGCTACGCCGCGTGCCGGGGTGTCGAGCAGGAGCCAGAAGGCACAGCCGGCGGAACGACGCTCGTCGGCCACGGCCTGAAGCACCTCGACCAGCGTGGCGAGACTTTCGGGATGCGCGTCGTGCAGGGTTTTCAGGCCATCGAAGCGGACGATCAGGGTGGGCGCCGGATTCCATTCCGGATCGCCGAGGCAGTCGTTGAGCGCGTCGAAATTGGCGCCGTACCAATCGGGGAATTTCAGCGCCTGACCGATCTTGGTCAGCACCGAGGCGGCCGTTCGACAGCGGAACAGGTCGACGGTGAGTAGGGCGATTCCGGCAGAAGTTGCGGCGGCGGTCAGTACCCCTTGCTGTTCGGGCGGCAGGGTATAAACACCGGAGCGGTCAGGGCGTGTCAGAAGGTCGGAAAGCATGGTCTCACCTGCGAATGCGGCTGAACGTGCGATAGTGATCGGCGGTGTAATAGGCTTCGCCGCTCTCGCCGGTGATGATGCGCTGTGCGCCCCGGTTGCGCGCGCCGGGCGTCGGTACCGTGTACTCGCGGTAGTAGCCGCGCGGGTGCGGGGGCAGGCGTCGCTCGAAATTGCCGAAGGTGCTGCCGTCCTTGCCGTAGGGGAAGGGGCCCCCGCGGTCGATCAGGCGTAGCGTCTGTTGCGCTTCCGCCGGAAGTTGCGCGACGGCGATCGAGTCCGGCAGTTCGCGCGCCGCCACGTTTCCACAAGCCACTGCCCATACTAGCAGCAGCGCCAAGTGCAGAAACCGGGGCCAGCGCGCGGCAAACACGATCAGACCTTGCTGACTTCGACCTGCGTTTCGACCTTCTGACGCAGGCGAATGTGCAGTTCACGCAGTTGTCGCTCATCGACCTCGGACGGGGCGTTGGTCAACAGACACTGGGCGCGCTGCGTTTTCGGGAAGGCGATGACGTCGCGGATCGATTCGGCGCCGGTCATCATCGTCACGATGCGGTCAAGGCCGAACGCCAGCCCGCCGTGCGGCGGCGCGCCGTATTTCAGGGCGTCGAGCAGGAAGCCGAACTTCAACTGCGCTTCTTCCTCGCCGATGGCCAGCGCGTCGAACACCTGGCTCTGCACATCGGCACGATGGATACGCACCGAGCCGCCGCCGATTTCCCAACCATTCAGCGCAAGGTCGTAGGCCTTGGCCAGACAGGCGCCGGGATCGGTCTTGAGGCGTTCCAGGTGTTCGTCCTTGGGGCTGGTGAACGGGTGGTGGCAGGCGACCCAGCGCTTGCTTTCGTCGTCGTATTCGAACATCGGGAAATCGACCACCCAGGCCGGTTCCCACGCCTTGCCATTGAGAAACCCGCGTTCATGGCCGAGCTTGACGCGCAGGGCACCGAGGGCGTCGTTGACGATTTTGGTCTTGTCGGCACAGAAGAAGATCAGATCGCCCGACTGAGCGCCGGTGCGTTCGAGAACGCCCTTCAGCGCCGCTTCGTGCAGGTTTTTGACGATCGGGCTTTGCAGGCCTGTTTCGTTGGCTTGCGAGGCGTCGTTAACCTTGATGTAAGCCAGGCCCTTGGCACCATAGATGCTCACGAAACGGCCGTATTCGTCGATTTCGCCGCGGGTCAGCGTGGCGCCGCCGGGTACGCGCAGGGCGGCGACGCGGCCGCCAGAGGTGGCGGGGCCGGAGAAGACCTTGAAGGCGACATCCGTCATCAGGTCGGTGATCTCGGTCAGTTCCAGGGTGACGCGCAGATCGGGTTTGTCGGAACCGTAGCGGCGCATCGCTTCGCCGTAGGTGATGCGCGGGAAGGGGTTGGGCAGATCGACGTCGATGGCGTCCTTGAACACGTAGCGGATCAGTTCTTCGATCAGGCAGGTGATTTCGGCCTCGTTCATGAACGAGGTTTCGATATCGACCTGGGTGAATTCAGGCTGGCGATCCGCACGCAGATCCTCGTCGCGGAAGCATTTGGTGATCTGGTAATAGCGGTCGAAGCCGGCGACCATAAGCAACTGCTTGAACAACTGAGGCGATTGCGGCAGCGCGAAGAACTGGCCGGAATGCACGCGGGAGGGCACGAGATAGTCGCGGGCACCTTCGGGCGTGCTCTTGGTCAGCATCGGCGTTTCGATGTCGATGAAGCCCGCGTCGTCGAGGAAGCGGCGGAAGGCGCGTGCCACCTTGTAGCGCAGCAGCATGTTCTTCTGCATCTCCTGCCGGCGCAGATCGATCACGCGGTGGGTCAGGCGGACGTTCTCGGAGAGGTTTTCATCGTCAAGTTGGAACGGGGGCGTCACCGATGAGTTCAGAACTTCGATCTGATGGCAGAGGATTTCGATTTCGCCTGAGGGGAGATTCGGGTTCACCGTGCCTTCCGGGCGGCGGCGTACCTTGCCGGTGATCAGCAGGCAGTATTCATGCCGGACGGATTCGGCAATCGCGAACATTTCGGGGCGGTCAGGGTCGCAGACGACCTGGGCGAGGCCCTCGCGGTCGCGCAGATCGATAAAGATGACGCCGCCGTGGTCGCGCCGGCGGTGGGCCCAGCCGGCGATGGTCACGATCTGGCCGCACAGAGAGGCGTTCAATTGGCCGCAGTAATGAGAGCGCATGGAAACTTCCGTTCTAGTTTTGTGTGGGTTTGGGCGGGATTGGCGGAGTCACCACGCCCATGGAAATAATGTACTTCAAGGCATCGTCAACGCTCATGTCGAGTTCGATGACGTCCTTTTGGGGCATCATCAGAAAAAAGCCAGAGGTCGGGTTGGGGGTAGTCGGAACGTAAACGCTGACGTAGTCGCCAGTGAGGTGGTTGGCTACGTCGCCGCCGGGTTTGCCGGTCAGAAAGGCAATGGTCCAGCTCTCCGGGTGCGGATAGCGTACCAGCAGGGCTTGCCGGAAGGCGTTGCCATCGGGCGAGAAAATGGTATCGGAAACCTGCTTGACGCCCTTGTACACCGAGTTGACCACGGGGATGCGCGCCAGCAGGGCTTCCCACCAAGACACGAGTTTCTGCCCGATGAAATTGGTTGCAAGCAGGCCCGTGACGAAGAGGATGAGCAGGGTGAGAATGGCGCCGGCACCCGGCAGATCGAAACCGATGACATTGACCGGGTGCACGCCCGGCGGCAGCAGGCGCAACGATTGGTCAAGCGCGCCGATGATGAGCGACAGCACCCAGCCGGTGATGACCAGCGGGACCCAGATCAGCAGGCCGGTGATGAAATAGCGCTTGATCAGCTTCAAGGTGGTCAGCCTGGGTTGCAGGCGCAACTGGCGGTGCCGCCCTGGCACGGCGGCAGGCTATCCGGCTTGGCAGATTTGGATGAGCTTCCGCCCTTGAAATCGGTTGCATACCAGCCGCTGCCCTTCAATTGGAAACCGGCAGCCGACAGCAACTTGTGGTAGCTCTCCGCACCGCATTCCGGACAAGTGGTCAGCAGCGGGTCGCTGAGCTTCTGCAAATGTTCCTTTTGCGCGCCACAGGCGTCGCAACGATATTCGTAGATCGGCATGGCTATCCTCCAAAACCTTGAATTATAACGCAATGTAGTTGGGGGTTGCGGTGCAGCATTCAAGGGTACATCTGGAGGTAGCGCTGCGTGAGTGTGGGCCCCCAGAAAAGCGCGATGATGCCTGCCGCGGCGAGATACGGGCCAAACGGGATAGGCACATTGCGCCCCTGACGCGACAGCACGATGAGCGCAATGCCGACCACCGCGCCCACGACCGACGACAGCAGGATGATCGCCGGCAGCATCTGCCAGCCCAGCCAAGCGCCCAGTGCCGCTAGCAGCTTGAAGTCTCCGAAGCCCATGCCTTCCTTACCGGTCACCAGTTTGAATAGCCAATACACTGACCATAAGGACAGATAGCCGGCTACAGCCCCGATGACCGCCGGTTGCAGCTTGACGAAGGTGCCGTCGAGATTGAACAGCAGGCCCAGCCAGACGAGTGGCAGCGTGATGCTGTCGGGGAGCAGTTGGGTGTCAATGTCGATGAAGGTCAGCGCGACCAGCGCCCAGATCAGGAGCAGCGCACCGATCGCCTGTGCACCGGGTCCGAAGTGCCAGACGGTGTAGGCAGAGAGCAACCCGGTGAGCGCCTCGACGGTCGGGTAGCGGGCAGAGATCGGAGTCTGGCAGCCGACACAACGGCCGCGCAGAAACAGGTAACTGAGCAGGGGAATATTTTCCAGCGCGCCGATGGCGTGACCGCAATGCGGGCAACGCGAACGAGGCACCACAAGATTGAATCTCTCTTCGGCCGGCGCCGGTTCACCCCGTAATTCGGCGCACTGAGCACGCCAGTCGGTTTCCATCATGCGGGGCAGGCGGTGAATGACGACGTTGAGAAAACTGCCGATACAAAGACCCAGCAGCAGCGCGCCCAGCCCCCACATTTCGAGCGGCATCAGACGACCTGACCCAGCTTGAAAATGGGCAGGTACATGGCCACGACCATACCCCCGATCAACGTGCCGAGGACGACCATGATCAGCGGTTCCATCAGGCTGGAGAGGGCCTCAACAGCATCGTCGACTTCTTGCTCGAAGAAGTCGGCCACCTTGCTTAGCATGGCGTCTAGCGAGCCCGATTCTTCGCCGATGGCGACCATCTGAATGACCATGTTGGGGAAGAGATTGGTGTTCTGCATCGAGGTGGTCAAATTGGTACCCGTGGCGACCTCGGCTTGAACCTGACGGGTCGCGACCTTGTAAACATGGTTGCCGGCGGCGCCGCCGACCGATTCCAGAGATTCGACTAACGGCACGCCGGCGGCGAACATGGTAGCCAGGGTTCGGGTCCAGCGCGCGATCACCGATTTGCGCACGATATCGCCGAAAATCGGTGCCCGTAACAACAGACGGTCCATGGTCATCTGGATTTTCTCGGATCGTTTCCACGATTCGAGAAAGAAATAGAGGCCACCGCCGATGATGCCGAAGATCGCCCACCACCATTGCACGAAAAAGTCCGATATGGATATGACAATCAGCGTCGGCGCGGGCAAGTCGGCACCGAAACTCTTAAACACGTCCTTGAAGGCGGGAATCACGAAAATCATGATCACGGCGGTGATGACGAAAGCCACGACAATGACGGCGATCGGGTAGAAAAGGGCCGCCTTGATCTTGCTCTTGATGGCGAGAATCTTTTCCTTGTAGGTGGCCAGGCGATCAAGGAGCGAATCGAGAATACCGGCTTGTTCACCGGCGCCGACCAGATTGCAGAAGAGCGCGTCGAAGTAGAGCGGATATTTTCTGAATGCTTGCGACAGCGAGCTGCCGGTTTCCACATCGGCCTTCACGTCGAGCAGAAGTTTGCCGACGGCCGGATTGGAGTGGCCGCGGCCGACGATGTCGAAGGATTGCAGCAAGGGCACACCCGATTTCATCATGGTGGCGAGTTGCCGGGTGAAGAGCGTGATGTCCTTGTCGGTGATCCGGCTGCCTCCCCGGAAACTCTGTTTCTTCACCTTGGCATTGGTGATGCCCTGGCGGCGCAGGGTGCTCTGCACGACGTTTTCGCTGGCGGCCCGCATTTCGCCGCGCGCGGTTTTGCCCTCTCGGTTGCGGCCTTCCCATGTGAAGACGTATTCCTTGGTCGTGGCCTTCTTGATCGCAGTCGCCATGGTGCTCCCTCGTATCCTATTCGTTGGTGCAGCTCAATACCTCTTCGAGAGAGGTGACGCCCTGTTTTACTTTTAGCAGGCCGGATTGGCGCAGGTCCTTGACCCCTTCGCGTTGGGCTTGCGCGGCAATGTCCATGGCATTGCCGTTGGCCAGGATGATGCGCTGGATATCCTCGGTGATCGGCATCACCTGATAGATGCCGACCCGCCCCTTGTAACCGCTCCCCTTGCAGCGCTCGCATCCGCCCGGCCCATACAGTGTCCAGGAGCCGTCAAGGTCGGCTTCGGAAAAACCGGCATTGAGCAGCGCTTCTGCGGGAATGGTTTCCGGCTGCTTGCAGTTGCACAGGCGGCGCGCCAGACGCTGCGCGGTGATGATCAGAATGCTGGACGCGATGTTGAACGTGGGAATGCCCATGTTCATCAACCGCGTCAGGGTCTGCGGTGCATCGTTGGTGTGCAGGGTGGATAACACCAGGTGGCCGGTTTGCGCCGCCTTGATCGAGATTTCCGCCGTCTCGTAATCACGGATTTCGCCGACCATGATGATGTCCGGGTCTTGCCGCAGGAAGGATTTCAGCGCGGCGGCGAAGGTCAGCCCGACGCGATCATCTACATTGACCTGGTTGATGCCGGGCAGGTTGATTTCAGCCGGGTCTTCCGCGGTGGAGATATTGATGCCGGGTTTGTTGAGCAGGTTCAGGCAGGTGTAGAGCGATACCGTCTTGCCGGAACCGGTGGGGCCGGTGACCAGCACCATGCCATAGGGGCGTTCAACTGCGTGCAGCAGAGCCGCCTTCTGCTCGGGCTCATAGCCGAGTGCTTCGATACCCAGCGTTGCTGAACTCGGGTCGAGAATCCGCATCACGATCTTTTCGCCCTGCAAGGTGGGCAGCGTGCTCACCCGGAAATCGATGGCGCGGGTCTTGGAGAGTACGAGCCGCATCCGGCCATCCTGCGGCACCCGCTTTTCAGCGATATTCAGTCGGGAAATGACCTTGACCCGCGACGCGAGCTTTTCCTTGATCGCCAGCGGCGGTTGCGCGACTTCGCGCAAAATGCCGTCAATACGGAAGCGAATGCGATAGAACTTTTCGTAGGGCTCGAAGTGAATGTCGGAAGCGCCGTCGTTGATAGCGTCGAGCAGGATTTTTTGCAGGAATTTGACGACCGGCGCATCTTCCACCTCGGTGGCGCCGCCGTCGTCCGCTGCTGCCGCTTCAGCTTCGTCGAGGAAATCGAGATTGATATCATCGCTGGTCATCGCCTTCAGGGTTTCGGAGGCGGACTCGGATTGCTTGCCGACAAAAGGCAGCAGCTTGGGCTCTTCGACGACGATCGGATCGACTGCCAGCCCGGTCTGGAAGCGGATTTCGTCAAGCGCCCGCAGGTTGGTCGGGTCGGCGATCGCAACAGATAACCGGTTGCCGCGTTTATGTAGCGGAATGACCTTGTGCGTGGCGATCAACTTGCGATCGATCGCGTTGAGCGGAATATTGGCGTCTTCGTACGCTGCCAGGTCGAGCAGCGGATAGCCGAAAGTTTCCGCAATGAAGCGGGCGGTTTCGAGCGGCGTCGCTTTTTTGTTTTTTGCCAGTTGCTCGATGACAGTCGAACCCTCCGCCGCTGCCTGGGCGAGCAACTGCTCGGCTTCAGCTTCCTTGAGCTTGCCGGCTTGCACCATGGCGCGCGCGATGCCGCTCACGGGGGTGTTCGAGGGATTGGCTGCCATTACGTCAGGATGCCTTTACATGCTGCATTCATCCTGAAGATGATGCTACGGCAACGGGGGTTTGTAAAGAATCGCGGGCCTTGTCAGGACTGCGGGCGGAAGAATTTTGCTGTTTTGACGCTACGATCCTGGGTTTGCAAAACTTCTATGGCGATTCCGGACATCTTGAAACTGACGCCGGTTTCCGGAATGTCCTGAAAATGTTCGAGGATCAACCCGTTGAGCGTTTTCGGCCCATCGGTCGGGAAATCGAGATTTAGCAGGCGGTTGATTTCGCGCAGCGGACGCGAACCTTCGACAATTGCGCTGCCGTTAGCGTCCCAGGCGAGGCCGGCAAAATGATTGGGGATGGAAGTGGTGAATTGGCCGACGATCTCTTCGACAATGTCGTCCACCGTCAGCAAACCCAGAATTTCACCGTATTCATCGACGATAAAGCCATTTCTTTGCCGGATTTCCTGGAAAAATGTCAATTGGGCAAATGCGGCCGTGCCAGCGGGAATGTAATAGGGTGCCTGCAAGGATTCAAGCAGCGTGGCTTCGTCGAGGTGGTCGTTGTGCATCTCCGCCAGCAGGCGACGAAGTGGCAAGACGCCGAGCAGCTTGTCGAGCGAGCCCCGGCACACCGGAATGCGGCTGTGGTGGCTGGTGGCAAGCTGTTGCAGCACCTCGTTCCAGGGCTGTTCGACGTCGAGAATCTCGATGGCGCTCCGCGGCGTCATGATGTCCTCGACGCTGATCGCGTTCAGTTCGAACAGGTTGGAGAGAATGACGCGATGTTTGGCGGGAATGAAATTCGATGATTCCAGCACCAGCGTACGCAGTTCTTCTGGAGTCAACGGCTGTTCGTGACCCATTGGGCCGGGTGACAGACGCAACAGCTTGAGAAAGCCGCGCACGAACAGATTGACGAACCAGATGATCGGAGATGCCAGCCTTAGCAGCGGTGTCAGCAGGTAGCTGATGATCGGGGCAATCCGGTCGGCGTGGGTGGCGCAAATGACCTTGGGCGAGATTTCGGCAACGATCAGAACGGCAAAGGTTGTGCACAGCGTGCCGATTTCGAGCGCCCACTTTGAGGCGCCTAGCAGGGCGAGAACAATGTAACTGGTCAGGGTCGCGGCGGCCGCGTTCAACAGCGTGTTGCCAAGAAGGATCAGCCCCATCAGCTGGTCGGTCTTGTCGAGCAGGGCCAGCGCCAGACGGGCACCACGATGGCCCTGCTGGGCGCGATGGCGAAGCCGGTAACGGTTGGCGGCCATCATGGCCGTCTCGGCGCCGGAAAAAAGACCGGAGAGCAGGAGCAGGAGCAACAAGGCGCCGAGCAGGGCGGCGAGAGGCAGTTCGTTCACGTGTCAGGTGCGACCAAGCAGGATTTCCACCACGAACCGGCTGCCCACATAGGCAAGGAAAAGGGTCATGAAACCGGCCAGCGTCCAGTGCAGCGCCTTGCGTCCCCGCCAGCCCCAGCGGTGACGGCCGGCCAGCAGCACGCCGAAAATCAACCAGGAGATCACGGCGAAGACGGTCTTGTGGCTGAATGTCAGCGGTTTGCCGAAAATCGCTTCGGAAAACAGCATGCCGCTGGCCAGCGCCAGGGTCAGCAGCCCGAAGGCGACTTGCAGGATGCGGAACAACAAGGCTTCCATGGTCAGCAGCGGCGGCAGGCTGGCCAGTCGCCTGGTCAGGGCGCGGCGGTGCAGGGCGGCCTCGGTCAGGCTCATGAACACCGCATGTAGCGCGGCCAGCGTGAACAGGCTGTACGCCAGCATGGCGGCGGTGAAATGCAGGGTGAATCCGGTGCTGCGGGCGTTGGTCAGTTCGTGCGACTGAGGAAAAACCCACGGCAGTATCGAAGCGAGCGCGGCCAGTGGCAATACCAGTGGCTGCATGCCATCCATCCGGCTGCGAAAACTCTCCAGCCAGTAGATCAACGCCGCCAGCCAGTGAATCAGCGAGACCGCGAGGGCGAAGGAAAAACGCATGCCGCCCTCGGCGAAAATGTCCTGGTACAGAAGGGCAGCGTGAATGGTCAGGATGATGCCAATCAAGGCCCGTTCCACGCCGCTTTGACGCGTGGTGAGCGGCGAGGCGGGCCGGTCGCGCCAGCGTGTGTTCCAGAAATGGAAACCGAGCGCCGCGTAACTGACGGCGACGAGGATGCGCGGCACAAGCTGAATTACAATATCGAGCATTGCAAAATTCTACTCGAAGCGACCCGCACATGCTCGACAACCTGACCCAGCGCCTTGCGCGCGTGATGAAATCCCTCAAGGGCGAAGCCCGGTTGACCGAGGCCAACATTGGCGAGGCGTTGCGCGAAGTGCGCATGGCCCTCCTCGAGGCCGATGTGGCCTTGCCGGTAGTCAAGGACTTTATTGCGGCGGTCAAGGAAAAGGCGGTCGGCGAGGAAGTGATCGGCTCGTTGTCGCCGGGGCAGGCGCTGGTGGGCGTGGTACACCGCGAGCTGACGCGCATCATGGGCGAGGCCCACGAGGGACTCAATCTGGCTACCCAACCGCCGGCAGTGGTGTTGATGGCCGGTTTGCAGGGGGCCGGCAAGACCACGACGGTGGGCAAGCTGGGCAAGCTCCTGAAGGAGAACCAGAAGAAAAAAGTACTGGTGGTGTCGTGCGACGTGTATCGTCCGGCGGCCATCGAGCAGTTGAAGTCGGTTGCCGCGCAGGCGCACATCGACTTTTTTCCTTCCGAGGTCGGGCAGAAACCGGAGGATATCGCGGCCTCCGCCATCGACTGGGCCAAGCGTCACTATCACGATGTCCTGCTGATCGATACGGCCGGCCGCCTGGCGATCGACCAGGCGATGATGGACGAAATCAAGCGCCTGCACGCGGTGGTCAAACCCATCGAGACCCTGTTCGTGGTCGATGCCATGCTCGGTCAGGACGCGGTGAATACCGCCAAGGCCTTCAATGAGGCGCTGCCGCTGACCGGCGTCGTGCTGACCAAACTGGATGGTGACGCGCGCGGCGGTGCGGCTCTGTCGGTGCGTCACATCACCGGTGCGCCGATCAAATACGCGGGCGTTGGCGAGAAGCTGGGCGGGCTGGAGGCTTTCCACCCCGAACGCATGGCGTCGCGTATTCTCGGCATGGGCGATGTGCTGTCGCTGATCGAGGAGGCAAAGAAGGGGCTGGACGAGCAGAAGGCCGTCGAGTTCGCCAAGAAGCTGAAGTCGGGCAAGGGGTTCGATCTCAACGATTTCAAGGAACAGATCGCCCAGATGCGCAACATGGGCGGCCTCTCCAAACTGATGGATAAACTGCCGGCGCAGTTCGCGCAAGCAGCCGGTCAACTGCCGGCCGGCGCCGAGGACAAAGCCATTCGCCGCGTCGAAGGCATCATCAATTCGATGACGCCGACTGAGCGCGCCAAACCCGAATTGATCAAGGCCAGCCGTAAACGCCGCATCGCTGCCGGCGCCGGGGTGCAGGTGCAGGAAGTGAATCGGCTGCTCAACCAGTTCGAGCAGTCGCAAAAGATGATGAAGCAACTGACCAAGGGCGGCCTCGGCAAGATGATGCGCGGCATGAAGGGGCTGATGCCGGGCGGACTGCCCGGTCTGCGCTGATCTTTCCTACCTGCGAGCGGCGATCCACTCGCGCAGCGCTGCCAGCGGCATCGGCGCGGCATACAGGTAGCCCTGGCCGGTGGTGCATCCGAGCGCCCGCAGAAAACCGGCCTGTTCTGGCGTTTCCACACCTTCGGCAACGGTTGAAACGCCGAGTTTCGCGCCCAGCGCGGTGATCGTCTCGGCGAACATGCCTCCGCGTCCGTCGGCGATTTCGGCGATGAAACTCTTGTCGATCTTCAGCGTGTCGATCGGTAGCTGTCGCAAATGGGCAAGCGACGAGAAGCCGGTGCCGAAATCGTCGATGGCAATGCGGGCGCCGGTTGCCTTGATTGCCAGCAGGGTGCCGACGACAATCTTGGGTTCGTCCATGGCAATGCTTTCGGTGATTTCCAGTTCCAGTTCGCCGGGGGCGATGAGATGCTGGCGCATCGCTTCAGTGATCGTGTGCGCTAGATCGTGCTGGCGGAATTGCGCCATGCTGACATTGACCGACACCCGCTTGGGCGCACACTGTAAATCGCGCAGGGCGGTAAAGGCGGCACAGGCTTGCTCGAGCACCCAGTGGCCGATGTCGACGATCAGCCCCGAGTACTCCGCCAGCGGCACGAACACCGCTGGCGGCTGAAAGAAGCCCTCGCTGTCATGGCGCGGCCAGCGGAGCAGCGCCTCGATCGCCACCAGCCGGCCGCTCGCCAGATCGATTTGCGGTTGGAACCACACCGACAGCCGCTGTGCGGAGAAATCTTCGCGCAGGCGGTGGATGATTTCCAGGCGCCAGCGCGTATTGTCTTCCATCTCCTGCATGAAGTAGGCGTGATGGGCGGTGAGGTCGTGCTTGGCGCGATTGAGCGCGATGTTGGCGCGCTTCAGCAACGTGATGCCGGAAGGGCTGTCCTCCAGCATCCGGCAGAGTCCCAGCGCAACCGTGACCGGAATCTTGTGGTCGAGCACCTGGAAGGGCGCGGCAAACATCTCGAACATACGCGAGGGGTTGACCAGCGTCTCTGGCCCGATGATCCCGAAGACATCGGCGCCGATTCGCGCCAGCAGGCAGGTTTCGCCAAGTTCCTGTTCGAGCCTTTGAGCGACGGCGACCAACAGGTGATTGCCGATTTCGTGCCCGAGGCCGTCATTGAGATCGGCGAAGTGTTCAAGATCCAGCAGCGCCACGACGTTTTCGGCATTCCGGCTGCTCACTTCGTTAAGGTCGAGGATGAAACGGTTGCGATTGCGCAATCGGGTGAGGGCGTCGTGAAAGGCGATGAAGTTGAGTTGTTCAAACAGCCGTACGCTGCCCAGGCAGGCGGCGACGTGGGCCGCGAAAACTTCCAGGCACTGACGTTCTGTATCGCTGGGGGGGCGCCGCAGTTGCAGATGCAGTGCGCCCTGGTGATTGCCGTTGTTGAGGCAGAGCGTGATCGATTCGAGATTGTTCCGATGGGCGCCTTCGGCAACAGTGCGTGCGATCTCGGGCGCGAAAGGGGTTTCGAGCACGGAAAGAGGTCGGAACAGCAGATGATCGAAACGACCCGTTGCGCCGATGACGATCAGGGGCGCATCGCCGTTATGCTCGTTGTCGAGGCCGGGGCGCGCACAGACCACACCGTCGGCCGCTTGGTTGAGCAGATCGCCTGCATACCGAAGAGTGACCGCGGAAAATTCTTCGAGATCGCGGATGTCGATCAACTCCGTTGCGGCGCGCAAGATGATCTCCAGTTCGCGCTTGTTCTCGGCCACCGTGTCGATCTGATGGTAGGAGCGAATGGCCGCAGAAATGGCCGTAATCAGGCGGGCGCGGGTGAGTTCTGCCTTGGTATGGTAATCGTTGATGTCATAGTCGTTGAATACCGTCAGCTCCGGGGCGTAGCCCGGCTGTCCGGTGCGCAGAATGATCCGCACCTGCGACATCGCCAACGTTTCCCGGATGTGGCCTACCATGGCCAGGCCGGCATTCTGGGTTTCCATCACCACATCGAGCAGGATCACCGAAAAATCGCGGTCGTGCGCGAGCATCTCAGCTGCCTCGTGGGCAGAGCGCGCATGAACCAGGCTCAGCCGGCGACCAAAAATTTGCACGCCGCGGAGCGCGAAGTCCGTGGCGACATGTACTTCGGTGTCGTCGTCCACTACCAGAATGCGCCATGTCGCCTGGGGCTGCGCGTCAGTTTCGGCCGGCGCATCGTCGACCAGAATCAAGTCGTTGCTGTCTTCCATCTGTCCCCAGGGTCGGCGCACAATGACGCCCTACCTCTTACTTTGGTAATAGAAGAAAGTATAACGGCGATCAGTCCGGAAACTTGAACGCGATGACGACTTTTGCGGGAGGGGATGCCGAGTGTTGTATCTACAGAAAGGCGGAGGGTGGAACCTAGCGCCGTGCGCTGGGTTGCCCGTTCTGGAATCGGTTCAGCAACTCCAAGTAGGCTCCCATCCAAGGGTTGTTTTTACCCATGAATTCGAGCCATGCAAGGTAGTTCTGCATGGGGAGGTCGGTCCACGGCGGCAGGGCATCCTTGTCTTGGCGGGACTGGAGGAACCACCAAGGGTTCATCTGCGGCATGACGTTGAACGGAAAGATACCGAACGGGAACATGGGCTTCTCCTTTGTACGACTCAGGGGTTGTTTCTACGTCGAACTGGCCTCCATCCCCATTTTAGTGCATGGTTTTGTCTCAGCAAGTTTGTTTGAGCAAGGGCTTCAAAAACCGGGCGGTGTGGCTGGCCGTTTCCCGTATGAGATCTTCCGGCGTGCCGGTGACGAGGATGCGCCCGCCGCCGTCACCGCCTTCCGGCCCGAGATCGACCAGCCAGTCGGCAGTCTTGATCACATCCAGGTTGTGCTCGATGACGACGATGGTATTGCCGTGGTCGGCCAGCCGATGCAGCACCGACAGCAGCAATTCGATGTCGGCGAAATGCAGGCCGGTGGTTGGCTCGTCGAGGATGTACAGCGTGCGTCCGGTGTCCCGCTTGGAGAGTTCGAGCGCCAGCTTGACGCGTTGCGCCTCGCCGCCGGACAGCGTCGTCGCGCTCTGTCCGAGGGTGATGTAGCTCAGGCCGACATCGACCAGCGTCTGCAGCTTCCGCGCCACCACCGGCACGGCGTCGAAGAATTCGCGCGCCTGCTCGACGGTCATGCCGAGGATGTCGTGGATGTTCTTGCCCTTGTACTGGATTTCCAGCGTCTCGCGGTTGTAGCGCTGGCCGTGGCAGACGTCGCAGGGCACGTAGATGTCGGGCAGGAAGTGCATCTCCACCTTGATCATGCCGTCGCCCTGGCAGGCNNCGCCCTTGACGTTGAACGAGAAGCGGCCGGGGCCGTAGCCGCGCGTGCGGCTTTCCGGCACGCCGGCAAAAAGGTCGCGGATTGGCGTCAACAGTCCGGTGTAGGTGGCCGGGTTGGAACGCGGTGTGCGCCCGATCGGCGACTGGTCGACGCTGATGACCTTGTCGAAGAGGTCGAGCCCCACGATTTCGCGATGCGCCGCTGGCTCCAGCGACGAACCGTAGAGGTGTTTGGCGGCGGCGGCATAGAGGGTGTCGTTGATCAGCGTCGACTTTCCCGAGCCTGAAACGCCGGTGATACAGGTGAACAGTCCGACCGGTAGATCGAGATCGACCTCCTTCAGATTGTTGCCACAGGCGCCGAGGACTTTCAGCGATTTCGCCGGGTCGGGTCGGCGGCGTTTGGTGGGCACCGCGATCTGCTTCTGGCCGGAGAGGTAGGCGCCGGTTAGCGAATCGGGATGCGCGGCGACTGCTTCCGGCTTGCCTTCGGCGACGATGAAACCGCCATGCACGCCGGCGCCGGGGCCGATGTCGACGACGTAATCGGCGGCGCGGATCGCGTCCTCGTCGTGTTCGACGACGATCACCGTGTTGCCGATGTCGCGCAGTTGCTGCAGGGTTTGCAGCAGCCGCGAATTGTCGCGCTGGTGCAGGCCGATCGACGGTTCGTCGAGGACGTACATGACGCCGGTCAGCCCCGAGCCGATCTGCGAAGCCAGGCGGATGCGCTGCGCTTCGCCGCCGGAGAGGGTGTCGGCGCTACGTTCCAGGCACAGGTAATCGAGGCCGACGTTGATCAGGAAAGAGAGGCGGGCGGTGATTTCCTTGAGAATCTTCTCTGCCACCTGCGCCTTGTGGCCGGTCAGCGCCAGCAGGTTGAAATAATTGCGGGCCTCGCCCAGCGGCAATCGGCTGATGTCGTGCAGGGTCTTGTCGCCGACGCGCACGTTGCGCGCCTCAATCCGCAGCCGGGTGCCGGCGCAGTGCGGGCAGGTGGTGTTGCTGACGAACTTGGCGAGTTCTTCGCGCACCGCCTGCGAATCTGTTTCCTTGTAGCGGCGCTCGAGGTTGGGAATGATGCCCTCGAAGGTGTGGTCGCGGTCGAAGCGCGTGCCTTTTTCGTTCAGATAGCGGAAGCGGATGACCTGCCGGCCGGAGCCGAACAGCACGACGTTCTGCACGTCTTCCGGCAGGCGCTCGAACGGCGTCTCGATGTCGAATTCGTAGTGGGCGGCGAGCGAGACCAGCATCTGGAAATAGAACTGGTTGCGCTTGTCCCAGCCGCGGATGGCGCCCGCGGCAAGCGACAGGTCGGGGTGGACGACGACCCGCTTGGGGTCGAAGAACTGGATGACGCCGAGGCCGTCGCATTTCGGGCAGGCGCCCATCGGGTTGTTGAACGAGAACAGTCGCGGCTCGAGTTCCTGCAGGGCGTAGGAACAGACTGGGCAGGCGAACTTGGCCGAGAACAGGTATTCCTTGCCGGAATCCATTTCCAGCGCGATGGCGCGGCCGTCGGCGTGACGCAGCGCCGTTTCGAAGGATTCGGCGAGGCGCTGGCGCATGTCGTCACGCACCTTCAGGCGGTCGACCACGACATCGACGCTATGTTTCTGCGTCTTGGCCAGATGTGGCACCGCGTCGAGTTCGTAGACAACGCCATCGACACGGACGCGGGCGAAGCCCTGAGCGCGCAGTTCGGCGAACAGGTCGAGTTGCTCGCCCTTGCGGTTGGCGACGACCGGCGCCAGGATCATCAGCTTGGTGTCCTCGGGCAGTGCTAGCGCCTGATCGACCATCTGCGAAACGGTCTGCGCTTCCAGTGGCTGGCCGTGTTCCGGGCAATAGGGCGTGCCGGCGCGGGCGAAGAGCAGGCGCAGGTAGTCGTGGATTTCGGTGACGGTGCCGACCGTCGAGCGCGGGTTGTGGCTGGTCGCCTTCTGCTCGATGGAGATGGCCGGCGAGAGACCTTCGATCAGGTCGACATCCGGTTTTTCCATCAGTTGCAGGAACTGCCGCGCATAGGCCGAGAGCGATTCGACATAGCGCCGCTGGCCTTCGGCGTAAAGCGTGTCGAAGGCGAGCGACGACTTGCCCGAACCGGAGAGGCCGGTGATGACGATCAGCCGGTCGCGCGGCAGATCGAGATTGATATTCTTGAGGTTATGCGTGCGGGCGCCGCGGATGCGGATTTCTTCCATGGCTGCATTCTTGCGTTGGGGGGAACCAAACACTATACGCAATTTTGCTTGCCAAGCGTAGCGCGCTCAGTACCACTCCAGCAGCGATACGCCCAGGCCGATCACGTTGGCGCGGTGGTTGTAGTCGATCAGGCTTTCGCCGTAGCCGGAAAACAGTTGCAGGTGACCGCGCAGATCGCCGGCGATGGGAAAGCCGTAATCGGCCTGGATGGCGCCGTGGCCGTCGCGGCCGCCGCGCAGGCTGTGGCGTATGGTCAGCGAGAACTGGTGGCTACCCCAGCGCCGTACCAGATTTAGGTCTCCACGGCCAAGATAGCGGGCGATATCCGGGTTGTCGTCCTTCTCGGCGCTTTCCGGTACTCGCCACCAGGGGCGCAGGCTCAGCGTCCAGTCCTGCCGTTCGAGATCGGCCGAGAGCATGACGCGGTTCCAGCTGCGCGACAGCGGCAGCGAGCGCCCGTTCGACTGGTGATTGAGCGCCAGATTGAAGAAACGCCCGCGCCAGCCGGCCAGTTCGTAATCGGTTCGCCATAGCAACATCAATTCCGGCTCGTGGTTGGTCTCGCGGAAAGGGCGCGAAAAGCCGTCGTTGTAGACCTGCCAGCGCGAGGATTGGGTGTAGCCGAACCAGAGATCGCCGTTCCCCGCGATCAGGTCGGTGGCGATCCGGGTTTTCAGACTGATCTGCAGTTTTGCCTCGTCGGCGTTCAGCGGCATTTTCGCATCGAGAGTGTGCCCGGCGGCGGGTGAATAAGGGGTGCGGTTGGGGCGGCTGGAGTGGAACAGCGGCAGCATATACACGGGTTTGTAGGGGCGAATGCGCAGAATGGGGTCGCGATTGCCGGCATCCAGTTCCCAGGCGCGGCCGAGCAGCGAATCAGGCACCGTCACTGCGATGTTGTCGAGCCGATTTTCGGCGGGCGGTTTTGCGCTACTGGCCACCAGTGCGATGGCCTCGTCGGTCAGCCGGTCGAAACAGGCGAGGCGCCCCGTATCGTCGGCGATGGCCCGGCAGTCGGCGAGTGTGGTGGCCTGCACGGGCCAGGTGGCCAACAGCGCCGCCAGCGCGAGTCCGGCCGAAAAGAAGTCAATGAGCG
The DNA here is from genome assembly GCA_002337055.1 of Betaproteobacteria bacterium UBA1934. Taxonomy (GTDB): domain Bacteria; phylum Pseudomonadota; class Gammaproteobacteria; order Burkholderiales; family Rhodocyclaceae; genus UBA1934. Next base: position 1,189,281 of record DDFG01000005.1, read on the forward strand.
AGATTCGAGACATCGAGAAATGTTTCTCCATTCCGTTCAGTTTCCCATCACGAGGTCGAACGCCAGACGTGCGATCAGCACGACGACGACGCCCAGAAATACCTTGCGGATCAGGCGGGTGCCGTGGCGCAGGGCCAGGTGCGTGCCGGTCCAGGCGCCGGCGATGTTGCACGCGGCCATGGTCAGGCCGACGCCCCAGAGTATGGGTCCGTGGCTGGCGAAAAAGGTCAGGGCCGACAGATTGGTGGCGCCGTTGATCAATTTGGCACTGGCCGAGGCGCGCAGGAAATCCATGCCGAAGAAGCGGACGAAAGCGAACATCAGTAAGCTGCCGGTGCCGGGGCCGAAAAAGCCATCGTACAAGCCAATGACAAAGCCCAGCACAATCCCGCGCCAGCGGTCGCCCGGCTGTAATGGACGTGTGGTCTGCTGCCCCAGTTCCTTGCGGGCGAAAGTGTAGATCGCCACCGCGACCAGCAAACCGAGCACCAGCGGCTTCATTGTGGCCCTTGGCAGCCAGGCGACCAGGCCGGCGCCGAACCAGGCGCCGACCAACGCAGCCAGCGCGGCCGGCCCGACCACGCCCCAGGGGATACGAACGGCACGCGCATAGCGCCAGAAGGCGGCGGAGGTGCCGGCGATGCTGGACATCTTGTTGGTGCCGAAGAGGGTGGCGATGGCGGTTTGCGGATACTGCGCGAGCAGGGCGGGAATCTGGATCAGGCCGCCACCGCCGACCATGGCATCAACCATGCCGGCGAAAAAGGCCGCACCGGCCAGAAACAGGAGTTCGGAGAGCATCCGGCAAGGATAGCCGATGCGGCGTCTCAGTTGAACGGAAAGCGTTGCCGCGCTATGCTCCGAGGTCTGCTTTCACAACCTCTCGCATGTCCATTCCCGATTCAATGTCTCCGGCCGAACGCCGTGCCGGCGCTGGCCTCGCGGCCATCTTTGCCCTGCGCATGCTGGGACTCTTCCTGATTCTGCCGGTTTTCAGCGTGTTTGCCAAAACGCTGCCCGATGGCGGCGATCTGGCGCGCGTCGGACTAGCGCTGGGTGCCTACGGGCTGACCCAGGCCGTGTTCCAGATTCCCTGCGGCGCCGCGTCCGACCGCTGGGGGCGCAAGCCCGTCATCGTCGCGGGGCTGGTGCTGTTCGCGCTGGGCAGCTTCGTCGCGGCCTGGGCGCCGACGCTCGACTGGATCATCGTCGGGCGCGTTCTGCAAGGTGCCGGGGCGATTTCAGCGGCCGTCACCGCGCTGGCAGCCGACCTGACCCGGGACGAGCATCGCACAAAGGTGATGGCGATGATCGGTTCTTCTATCGGCCTGGTGTTCGCCCTGTCTCTGGTCGGTGCCCCGGTACTCTATGGCTGGATCGGCATGGGCGGGCTGTTCGTGCTGACCGGCCTGCTAGCGTTGGCGGCGATAGGCTTGCTGCAAGCTGTCGTGCCGAACGCGCCGCCGGCACCTTTGCATGTGCGCTTACCTTTTGCCGAGGTATTGCATCATCCCGAACTGATCCGCCTCAATTTCGGTATCTTTACCCTGCACATGATGCAGATGTCGCTGTTCGTGGTGGTGCCGCATGCGCTGGTCGAGCACGGCGGCCTGGCGCTCGCCGCACATTGGCAGGTTTACCTGCCGGCGGTGCTGCTCTCCTTCGTGGTGATGGTGCCGGCGATCATCGCTGCCGAACGGCGCGGCAAGATGCGGCAGGTGTTCATGGCGGCGATCGTGCTGCTGGCTTTGGTCCAGCTGGGTTTCTGGCTGGCCGGAGCGACGCTGTGGTCGCTGGCGCTGTGGCTGGTGCTGTTCTTTGTCGCCTTCAATATTCTGGAAGCCACCCTGCCTTCGCTGGTCTCGCGCACGGCGCCGGCAGGTGGGCGTGGCGCGGCGCTAGGGGTTTATAACACGACCCAGGCACTCGGCTTGTTCGTCGGCGGTGCTGCGGGCGGTGCGCTGGCCTCGCGCTTCGGCGATGGCGCCGTACATCAGCTGGGATTGGCGCTGGCGCTGCTGTGGTTGCTGGTGGCGGCATACATGCGCTTTATCGTGCGTACACCGGCGCCAGCCGGATCGTGATGGCTCCCGCAGAGTAAAGCTATTTCTCGTTGCTGTCCTCGCCGGGGACGCTACCCCGCATCCGGCGATACAGAGTGTTGCGGCTGATGCCTAGACGCCGTGCGGCTTCGGAAATGTTGCCGCGACTGAGGGCGATGGCCCGTTCGATCGTGACTTGCGAGAGCTCGCGCAGGTTTTCGGTGCCCGCCCCGGTTGTGACCGGCGCCGGAGGCAGGCGCCACTTGAGTTCCTCAAACAGATCGTCCGGAAGGTGCTCCCATCCAATCCGGTTGTCACTTTCGTTGAGCAGTGCGCAGGCGGTATGTAGGGCATTGTTGAGCTGACGCAGGTTGCCCGGCCAGGTGTATTCGATGAACGCCCGCGCCACTTCGGGGTCCAGGCCTATGCCGCGGTCGGGCGCCAGTTGTTCGAGCAGGCGCGCCACCAGAGCGGGAAAATCCTGCCGCTCGCGCAAGGGCGTTAACTGGAGGGTCACCCCGTTCAGGCGGTAGTACAGGTCGGCGTCGAAGGTGCCGGCGGCGACCATGCTTTTCAGGGCGCAACGGGTCGCGCAGATCAGCACCACATCGACCGCGACGGGGTGAGTTGCACCCACTGGCAGAATGCGCCGCTCGCAAATCAGCTTGAGCAACTGCGCCTGGGCTTCGCGCGGCAGGGCTTCGATGCTCCCGAGAAAGATCGTGCCGCCGTGCGCTTCGCGTACACGCCCCAGTGTCGCTTCGCTGCCGGGTACGGCGGCGCGCCCGAACAGGTCTTCCTGGATGAGCGACGGCGCCATGGTGGCACAGTTGAATCCGACAAAGGGTCCGTCGGCGCGGGGACCGGAAGCGTGGCAGGCGCGTGCGAAAGTCTCTTTGCCAACACCGGGTTCGCCCTGCAACAGCATGGAAATCGGTTTGCCGACCAGTTTGTGCGCCTTGTCGATGGCGGCAGTCAGTTTTTCGTCGCCGGTATCCAGCGCGTCGAGCGCATCCTTTTGCCGACAGGGTTGTCCCGTGCCCATGGCCGCCCGCGGGGTGGCGACCGGTGGATCGAGGCGTATGAACAGGCGTTCGCCATCAGCCAGCGTCACCAGCATGGGCTCGCCCGGGCAATGCTTGTTCCAGTCGAGCAGGTCTTCCAGGCGTACGGGCAGAATGCGCGACAGCGGCGTGGCATTGAGGTCGCCAGCACGCAGGCCGAAAAAGACCAGCCCAGCCTGGTTGGCGCCGATCAGCCAGCCGTCGTCGGTGAGCGCGGCGATGCCTTCAGAAAACGTGCCGATGCCTTCCGCCATGGAATGAAAACGGATGCGCAGATTGCGAGAATGAACCGCCTCGAACAGCCGGTTTTCGACGGTTTGCGCGGCCGCGCGCACCAGGCCGAAGGTGTGCGGATGGTGCTGACGTTCGTCGCCCGTAATATCGAGTACGCCGAGCAGGCGGCCATTGGGGGCGACCAGCGGCGCGGCGGCGCAGGAGAGAAAGCCGTTGCGTTCGAGAAAATGCTCGCCGCCGTGCACCACCAGCGGCCGTGCTTCCGCCAGCGCTGTGCCGATTGCGTTGGTACCGCGATGCCGTTCGTGCCAGGACGCCCCGGGCGACAGCGCGACGCGCGCCGCCCGGCCAAGAAATTCCGGATCGCCGAGTGCCTGGAGTAGAACGCCGTTCTCGTCGGCCAGCGTGACCATGCTGCCGGAATTGCGCGTTTGCGCATGCAGGTATTCCATCACCGGGCGGGCGTGCGCGATCAGGTCGCGGCGTTTTTCGCGTGCGCGCGCCAACTCGGTTTCGGCCAGGCGGTTGTCGTCGGCCAGGCGCCCATTCGGCGCCAGTCCGGCATCCACACTGCGGCGCCAGGAGCGCGCCAGCAGGGTGCTGACCAGGTAGCCGAGGGGCAGATCGCCCCGTTCGAGCATCAGGTCGCGGGCGCGGCGGAGCGAGGCGCGGTCGGGTTTGAGGTTTGTCATGGCGTTGCGCGCGATGCGGTGACGACTCCTGGTCTCCATCCTCCTGTTTTCACTGAGTATACAGTCGGGTCAGGCAGTATTCAGGTTTCGCTGATGCAGGGGCGAACGATTTCATCCGTCAGGCGGTCGAGAGCGTCCTGCGTCTCCGTGCTGGCGAGCCGGGATTCCGCTCAGGCCAACTTGCTGGTCGAGATGAACACGTGGCTGCAGCTGCCTCCATCGCCCGCGTTGCGCGCGGACGATGTTGTGCTCTGTCATGCGCCGGCGATTTTCGGCTGCGTCGCGGCGTCGCTCCCCAAGGCACTCGCGCCCAGCGCGCCTGTCATGCGGGACTGTGCCTTTTGTCATCTGCATGCTGCAGTTGCGCGACCGCCCCCGGCTCAATAAGAAGCTATGGAGGATGTCGTGACGGAAGATACCGACTTTTGTGTCCTGTGAGGCACTGATCATCATAATGCCATACGCATGAAATGCCGATAGCCTGCGATGAAAGCGCATGTTCATGGCGTGCGAATGCTATGCAACATCGCGGTCGGATCGGTTGTGGGGTGTCAGCAGCACGCTCCCGGTTGTCTGCCCATGCTCCAGCGCGGCAAGCGCCGCAGCGGCCTCGGCGAGCGGGAAGACTGCGCCGATATTCGCCCGCCAGCCGTTCCGCATGGCGTCCAATAGCGCATCAATACCCAGCGAGTACAGCTTGGCATCGGCCGCATACGCCATCACACTGGGGCGCGCCAAGCAGAGAGAGCGGCGGGGGCCGATTTCGTCGATGGAAAACGGCGTGATGGGACCGCCTGCCTGGCCGATGCTGGCGACCGTTCCGAAAGCTCGCACGCATTGCATGGTGCGGAGCAGCGTGTCGGCGCCGATACCATCATAGGCGACGTCCGCCAGACGTCCGAACGTGTGTTGCAACATCGATGGCCAATCGGCATTGCGCCCGATCATGACCAGGTCGGCACCCTGGGCCTCGACCAGCGCGGCTTTTTCGGCGCTGCTTACCGTACCTGCCACCGTCGCACCGAGCGCCTTTGCCCACCGCGTCAGAATCTGGCCCAGGCCGCCTGCGGCGGAATGAACAAGAATCAGGCTGGATGCATTGACCTTGTAGGTGGCAAACAGCAGCATGTGGGCAGTGAGTCCCTTGAGCAGGACGGCGGCGGCGTCGCGGTCGCTGAGCCAGTCTGGCACCCGAAACAGGCGGCTGGCCGGCGCCACACGACATTCCGTCCAGGCGCCGACCGGGTAACCTGCGTAGGCGACGCGGTCGCCTTCGACGAATCCGCCGACATCCGGACCGATGGCTTCAACGATACCGACCGCCTCGACGCCCGGAATATGTGGAGGGGGTAACGGGTAGAGTCCCTGCCGGAAGTAGGCGTCGATGAAGTTGACGCCCATCGCGGTGTGCCGAATACGCACTTCCCCCGATGCGGGCGAGCCGACGGGTTTATCTTCCGGCACAAACGTGCCACTAGGTGTGCGACGAATAACGAGGGACATGATTTGAACTTTCAAATGGGCTTAAGCAGGGCGCACTTTACGCGTCTGTCTTATGAGCGTAAATTCCCATAATTACCTAAATTGTTGTGCAATATTTCACATGTTTGATTGGGAAAATTTGCGGCATTTCATGGCATATTCCCAGGCGGGATCGCTTTCGGCAGCTGCCCGCGCTTTACAGGTCGATCACGCGACCGTCGCCCGGCGAATCGAGGCGCTTGAACGCGAACTGGGCGTGAAGCTTGTGGATCGTCGTGCTCGGGCATACACGCTCACCGAACAGGGCGTCCAACTGACAGCTCAAGGAAGCGATGTTCACGAGGCGGCGGCGCGTCTTGAGCGCCGTGTCAAAGTCGATGACCGGCGCCTTGCTGGATCGGTGACCATCAGTGCGCCACCGAGCCTGGCGATGCGTATCGTCGCGCCGGGGCTGGCGGCGCTGGTTCGAGATTACCCCGGAATTATGCCTGTCCTCCGGAGTGAAACACGGAAGGCCTCATTGGGTCTCAACGAAGCGGATATTGCACTGCGCCTGAGCAGGCCGGAGAAAGGTGCGCTCACCGTTCGCAAGCTGGGCGAGGTGGTTTTCAAACTGTACGGAACGGCGGATTGGCAGACGCTTCGCGCTGCTGACCGGGTCTTTGTCGCCGGCGATGCCAACGCCGCCGATTTGCCACAGCAGAAGTGGTTTGCCGGACTTGTCGGTGAGCGCCGGGTGTCATTTCGCGCCACCGATATCGAGAGCCAGTTTGCCGCGGCCTGTGCTGGTATGGGCATCGCCGCGCTGCCATCCTTCGTCTCGGCCGCCAATCCGAAATTGCGGGAAATTGGCACCGAGTCTTTTTCGCGTGATGTCTGGCTCGTCGTACATAACGATGTCCGTACGCTGCCCATCGTTCGGCTCACGACTGAACACTTGGCGCGGATCGTCGGAGATGCGCTGATATGAGCGGGGCAGCGCCGCGGCGCGTACACGTGTCTGGAAAAGCTGCCCTGAAGATCGCTGCGAGGTATACTTGGAAGCGACTGGCGAGAACCGCTGTCCGCGAGGAAAAAGGGTGGCTCCTGGTCCCGGCGACCAGTACCGGGAGGCTAATTTCGAACGATGAACAGAATCGCCCGACTGTGCCACTTGCCGGCAGGCAAGCGCGGCGGCGGGGCGCGAGAAGAGGAAACAATCATGGCTTCGGTCAATAAGGTCATTCTCGTCGGCAATCTCGGTGCCGACCCCGAGATGCGTTACATGCCCAGCGGCGATCCCATTGCCAACCTGCGCCTGGCGACGACGGACACCTACAAGGACAAGAATTCCGGCGATCGCAAGGAAACGACGGAATGGCATCGTGTGGTCATGTTCAACCGGCTGGCGGAAATCGCAGGGCAGTACCTCAAAAAAGGTTCGCAGGTCTACATCGAAGGCCGCATCCAGACCCGCAAATGGACGGACAAGGAAGGCAACGAACGCTACAGCACCGAAATCGTTGCAAACGAGATGAAAATGCTCGGAAAACGCGAGGGGATGGGTGCCCCATCCGATGACGATAGCCGCGATTACGCACCGGCCCCCAAAAAGGACAAGCCGAAGCCTTCGTTCGACGATCTGGGCGACGACATTCCGTTCTGAGCGAGTGTCACGCTCATGCCAATACCCCGCCTCGGCGGGGTTTTCGTTTGTGCTTATCGTGCTTGCACGATGATCTGACTGCGCGTGTCGCGCATGATCGCATCGTAAGCGGTCCGGAGTTTGGTGTGGATCTCCGGTGCGCATACTGGCGCGGGCGAAGTGATGTTGAGGCGACGGCGAATGGTGACGGTCTGACCCTCGCGGGCATAGTCCGCGGAGTATTCCAGCAATCCTTCACTGACCGTCGTTGCTTTTGGCAGGGCGATGATCTCGACGTCGTCCGGGAACTCGAAACGCGCCTCTTCCTCGGCATGCATCGATTCACAGACATAAGGTTGGGTACGCCGTTTGCCGGCTGCCCAACTTGTCACATTCTCGGCGATGCCGCCACCGAGATTAGTTAGCGTTGGCACACCGACCGGACCCGGCAGATTGATCAGGTTGTCGGTCTGAGCCTCGATGCGGATCGAGTAGCTTGGCTCGATCCCCTCCAGTTTGCCCGCGTCCACTTTGCCCGCGCCCTTGAAGCCGCTCTTCAGCAAAAGTTGCTCTGCGACACGGTCGCGGTCTGCGGGCTTCAGATTGCGAAAAACGTATCGCCCAGCCTCCGCGCCGCGGCCCGTACTGGTCAGCAGCAGCGAAAAGCTGCCGGCGCCGCTTGGCTGTATGCGGATACGCAATCGGGTCTGATGCCTGTCGTCTTGCACTCGGGGGGTCTCGCCCAGGACGGCACGACCAGTCAAGACCGTTGGTTTGCCGATTTCGGAGGCAGGCAGAAAGCCGGCGGCGACGCCTTTGGCGGTGGGGTCGAGATAGAGATCGAGCGCGGGGATGTAGGCAATGGCATGATCGAGTACACCCAGCGTGGGGACAGCCGGAAGACGAAAAGCATTGCCGGCGTTGATTAGCGCCGTGGTGCCGGTGATACCCCGAGCGGCGAGCAAGGCATTCAAGAGGACCACATGATCCTTGCAGTCGCCGTAACGATTTTCCAGCACCGTCTCGGCTGCGTGCGGCACGACGCCGCCCGCACCAAGATAGACCGCGACATAGCGGATATTGCGGCGCACCCAGTCGCTCAGCGCGAGGGCCTGGGCGCGCGGGTCGTCGAGCGAGCCGGATACTTGAGAGGCCAGTTCGCGCAGCTTGGGAGTGATCGTGGTCTTGTCGGCCGCTCTCGCTTCATAGGCGCGCGCCAGTCCTGCGTAATCGGCAAAGGTGGAGACGGCCAGGCGTTGGCCGTAATCCACATAGGCGACGGCGCGGGTCTCCGCTCGCGAGCGGTCGACAAAGACATAGTCCCAGCGATAGACGCGGCGACCCTTGCCCACGATTGGCGCGGCGGCCTGGAAGCCCATCGCGTCGGCGTACAGGGGCAGATCGTCGGGCATATCGTAGATCAGCGCTGATTCCTTGATCGGGTACATCGGAGGCAGTGCCAGGTCCACGAAATGTCCAGGGAACATGGGTGTGCTGCGCACTTGCCGCGAGCGCATCACCAGGCGGTCGCCGACCGCGACATCGGGAAAGATCACCGTCTTGATCAGGGTGTCCTGAAACATCGGTGCGCCGAACGATGCCGGTTCCTGTTGCTCGCGGATCATGTCGGACGTGACCGGCACCTTGCGGCCGTCAGGTTTCTGCGTGTATGCCTCGATGACCTCCAGACTGTCGAGCCCCCGGTTGTATCGCAGCGGTGCCTGGGCCACATTCTTGATGGCGCGCTCTTCGTTGATGAGTTGCACGATTTCGCGGTTCGACACAAACGTGCCGTCGCGCTCGACGATATAGTGCCGAACGAGTTTTTCAATGGTGACTGCCGGGTCGGGGCCGCTGTTATCGGCGAGGGCGTTGTTGCCGATCAGCAGGGATATGACCGACAGACACAGTAGGCAGCGAATGGCGGCAAGGCGGCGCATCGTGGTTCCTCTGCATGGTGGCGCGGGCGCGGGTGAGCGTGTGCCCCAGTATGCCACAAGGTCTTTGATCTCCGTGCGAAGGGCGGTAGGAGCGCCTGCGCCGAGCGATCAATACAGGGGCGTGCCGTTGCGCCGAGCGGCCAGAAAGGATTGATAGTCCAGTTGCACCTGATCGGCGTATGCGACCGCGAAATCGGCCAGTTCGGCCTTGAAAGCGGCCTTGTTGCCGCTGACGATGCTGTCGATCTGCTTGTCGATGCTGTAGGGAACGATGCTGGTATCGTAATCCTGGTCGGAGGCGGCGTGATTCTTGGCAACCACCTTGCCAACATATTGCACGGCCGTCGAAAAAGCGCCGTACCCGGTCAGGCGGGTGATGTCGAAATCCACCTCGTAGGGCGATTTTTCCCGGACCAGATAAGGCTGACCTGCGATGTTTGTCCATCCCACCAGGGGGTCGGTGTTTGACAAGGCGGCCTTCATGCTGCGCGCCGCACGTTGCCCTTCGTGGTTGTTGTATGTCCAGGCGGGCAGGTTGCCCGGCGCGGCGATGGCGACCGCGCTGATGGCGGTTTGCTTCAATTGCAGAATGATGTCGTCACCGTTGCCGATATCGCTTCCCTCGATCAGCACATAATAACGGTGGCGCCCCAGGCTGCCGATCCCGGAGCCGAGTTTCAGGCGAATATCCCTGATTGCATAAAAATCGGGGGCCTGGCGTTTGCTTGCGGCGAGGCTGTCGAGGTAGGCGGTCATCCCGGCGCGCACCGCATTGGCGGTGGCTTCGTCGACCGGACGCAATTCATCGGTAGTCAGAAACCGACGGCGTCCGTCCGCGATTTGCGTGTATTTGGCAAGCAGGTCCGCGCGGGTTTGCGAGGCCGATTTCTGGAGAGTGTCCTTGACGATGCCGCTGGTGTTGTCGACAGTCAGTCTATAGCCGAGTTCGTCGTTATTGCCGCGAAAGTCGCCTATCTTGTTGAGATAGGCCTCGGTGAAATCGATGACGAGTTGCCGTTGCGCAGTATCGCCGAGGCCATTTTCGCGGGCGGCGAGTACGATGCTGACGGCCAGGCGGCGCAGATCCCAGGTGTATTGGCCGAGGTAGCCCTCATCGAAGTCGTTGGTGTCGAACACGACGTTGCCATTGGCGTCCCGAAAACCGCCGAAGTTGCCAAGATGCAGGTCGCCGTTGATCCAGGTCTGTCCGGTGGCGAGATTCTCGAACCGGTTGCCGGGCGCGGTGCGGACGTCTTCGAAGAACAGCGGCGCGGTGCCGCGAAAGAAGGCGAAGGGCGATGCTGCCATCTTTTGCATCTTGGTTTGCAGTTCCTGTGGCAACTGAACCGCGTACGGATGCTGATAGAAATACAGCTTGGCGACGACCCAGGCGTCTCGCGGCGTGGCCGCTTCGCTCATCGCTGAAAATCCCCACAATACTGCGCCGAACATGGCGGCGAGCGACCGCACGAGCGCTGTTGGCAGCGACATTGAAGCGAACACCGTAGACTCCCGTCGATCATGATTGACCCGGCATTGTCGCTACTGGATGTGAAGGCCGTGTGTCGACGCCATGACAGCGTCTCCCCGTGTCAACTTGCTCAACTTGCGCCGGATTCGGGACCGCGCAACCAATCCGGCAGTTCACGGTTGCCAGCGTGTTCGAGGATATATTGCCGCATCAGTTTGCGAATGACTTGCGACGCAGTCAGGTCCTGGGCGGCGCAGATTTCCTCGAAAATCTTCTTCTTGCGCGGGTCGACCAGCAGAGTCAGGCGGGCGGTGCGGGATTCCATACTGTCACCGAGAACGAGATGTTAATCAAATAGTAATTGCAAGCTCATCGATTCGCAATACAATATTGCCACTATGCCGCCTCTTAAGATACCGGCCTGCGTTCAAGCTTTCCGCTGTGACGGGAAGGGGCGCGATGCGGCGCGCGTTTTGCGGAGGTGGGTGTGCCCCCTGGTAACGGGGGTTCAGGCGTGAATTCCGGCTGGTTACCGCTCGACTGGATCATGTTGGCGGTGGCTGCCTGGGGTGGGCTGGGGGCGCTGGGTATTCTGGCTTGGCGGCGCTTTTTCATCGTCTCCCGCATTCTTTTTCCACTTGGTGCGCTCGTCGGGCTGGTGCTGGCCGTCTTGGCGGCTTCGGCGCTGGGCGGTGGTGTCGAAACCGCCGTGCTGGCGGTCGGGTTGCCGCACTTGCCCATGCATCTGCGCCTCGATTCGCTGGCCGCGTTCTTTCTGATTGTGCTGGGTGCCGTCGGTGCGGGCGTCTCGTTGTTTGCCGCCGGTTATTTCCGTCGCGGCGAAGGAACGCCACCCGGGTTGATGTGCGCGCAATATCACAACTTCCTGGCCAGCATGGCGGGTGTGCTGCTGGCCGACGATGCCTACGCCTTCATGGTGGCGTGGGAATGCATGGCCATGGCCTCCTTCTTTCTGGTCACCGCCAATCACAAATCGCCGGAGATCCGGCAGGCCGGCTTTCTCTACCTGCTCATCGCGCATCTCGGCGCCATCGCCATCCTGCTTTGTTTCGGCGTGTTGCAGGCGCAAACCGGCGACTACACTTTCGCCAACCTGCGCGCGCAATCCCTGCCGTCGTTCTGGGCGACCGTGGCGTTCTTGCTTGCTTTGCTCGGTTTTGGCGCAAAGGCGGGGGTGTTGCCCCTGCACGTGTGGTTGCCCGAGGCGCATCCGGCGGCGCCGTCGCCGGTGTCGGCGCTGATGAGCGGGCTGATGCTGAAGACGGCGCTCTACGGCTTGCTGCGGGTAGGGTTCGATTTGTTGCACCAGCCGCAGGGATGGTGGGGCGTGCTGATGATCGCGCTGGGCCTGGCGACGGCGCTGTTCGGCGTGGTGTTTGCGGCGGTGCAGGTCGACATGAAGCGCCTGCTGGCCTACTCGTCCATCGAGAACATCGGGCTGGCGGTGGCGGGCATGGGCCTGGCGCTGCTCTTTCGCGCCCACGCCATGCCGGGGCTGGCGGCGCTGGCGCTGACTGCGACGCTTTACCATGTGGCCAGCCACGCCTGTTTCAAGAGCCTGCTGTTTGTCGGCACCGGGTCGGTGTTGCATGCCACAGGGGAGCGCAACCTCGGGCGTCTGGGCGGGTTGCTGCGGAAGATGCCGTGGGTCGGCTGGCTGGTGCTGGTCGGCGTTTTTGCCAGCGCGGGCTTGCCGCCGCTGTCGGGCTTCGTCGCCGAGTGGTTGTTGTTGCAGAGTTTTCTGTTTACGCCCGGGTTGGCCGACGCCTTCCTCAACATGATCGTGCCGATCGCGGCGGTGGCCATTGCTCTGGTGGCCGCTCTGGCGGGCTATACGATGGTCAAGTTCTACGGTGTCATCTTTCTCGGTCAGCCTCGCGAGGAGACGCTGCGCACGGCACACGACGCGGGATGGTGGGAGCGCGCCGGCATGCTTTGGCTGGCTGCCGGTTGCGTGGCGTTGGGTCTGCTGCCGACGGTCTTTATCCGTCTGATCGATCCGGTGACCCAACAACTCGTCGGGGCAGGTCTTGCCGATCAGGCCGGCCTGTATGGCTGGTGGCTGCTGACACCGGTAACCATCGAACGGGCCAGCTATTCGCCGCCGCTGTTCCTGTTCGGCATTGCGGCCGCCTGCCTGCTGGTATTCTGGTTGGTACGCGGGCGCTATCACGGACATCTGCGCCGCTCGCCGCCCTGGGATTGCGGCTTTGCCTGGCAGACGACGCGCATGGTCGATACGGCCGAAGGATTCGGGCAGCCGATACGGCAGATTTTTGAGCCGTTCTTCCGGGTCGAGCGCACGTTGCCTTCCCCGTTTGACATCAAGCCCGTCTATCGTTCCGAAGTGAGCGATCGCTTCTGGTATGCGCTCTACCTGCCGGTGATGCGGGCGGTCGAGTTCGTTGCGCGGCAGGTCGGGCGCTTGCAGCAGGGGAGGATCGCCATTTACCTGTTGTACAGCTTTTTGACCCTGCTGTTCATGTTGCTGATGGTGCGGCGATGAGCTGGACGGCCTGGCTTTCCCAGATTCTCGCCATTGTGCTGGCGCTGGCACTGGCCCCGCTGCTGATGGGCTGGATCAATCAGTGTCGTGCCTGGTTGCAAGGGCGGCGGGCACCCGGCATCGGACAGCCTTATCGTCTCCTGCACAAACTGTTTCACAAGGAATCGGTAATCGCCGAGGCGGCTTCGCCCTTCTTCCGGGCGGCGCCGTACGTGGTGTTCGGCTGCATGGCGCTGGCCTGCGGCATCGTCCCGACCCTGTCCACCGAATTGCCGCTGTCGCCCGCCGCCGACGCCATCGCTCTGGTCGGCCTGTTTGCCGTGGCGCGCGTCTTCATTTCGCTGGCGGCGATGGACAGCGGCACCGCTTTCGGCTCGCTCGGCGCGCGCCGCGAGATGTTCATCGGCTTTCTGGCCGAACCCGCCCTGCTGGCGGTCTTCTTCACCGCTTCGCTGATTTCGCAATCGACCGCGCTGACCAGCATCGTCGAAAACCTGGCGCACAAGGAATTCGCCATTTATCCGAGCCTGGCCTTTGCCGGCATTGCGTTCTGCTGCGTGTCCTTCGCCGAGAATGCCCGTGTCCCGGTCGATAACCCGGCCACCCATCTCGAATTGACGATGATCCACGAGGCGCTGATCCTCGAGTATTCGGGCCGGCATCTGGCGCTGATCGAGTGGGCGGCGGCGCTGAAGCTGTTTGCCTACTCCTGTCTTGGCATCGCGCTGTTCTGCCCCTGGGGTATCGCCGAAGCGGAAGACCCGTTGGCCTTGCTGGTTGCGCTGCCGGCGCTGTTCGGCAAGATGGCGGCGGGCGGTGCGGTGCTGGCGCTGATCGAGACGCTGTCGGCCAAGATGCGGATTTTCCGCGTGCCGGAATTTCTCGCCACCGCGTTTTTGCTGGCGGTGATCGGCATGCTGGTGCATTTTTTGTTGGGGGTCTGATGGATTTCGACGGCCTGATTCCCCAACTGCTCAATCTCTTCGCCTCGGCGATGCTGATTCTCGCCTTTGCGATGCTGTCGCAGCGCCGCATCCTGCGACTGATTCATCTATTCACGCTGCAAGGGTTGTCGGTGGTCGGTGCGACCCTGGTCGTGGCTTGGGTGACCGGCCAGCATCATCTCTATTTCTCGGCGGCATTGACCCTGTTGCTCAAGGCGATCCTGATTCCCTGGCTGCTGCACAAGCTGATCGACCGCCTGAACGTACGTTGGGATATCGAAACCCTGCTCAACATTCCGACCATGATGCTGGTCGGCATCGTGCTGGTGATCATCGCTTTCAATCTGGCCGGGCCGATCTCGCAGCTTTCCGGCAGTATCGCGCGGGGCACGCTCGGCATCGCACTGGCCTGCGTGCTGCTCTCGTTCATGATGATGATCACCCGTGCCAAGGCGATCCCGCAGGTGATCGGTTTTCTGGCGATGGAAAACGCGTTGTTCTTCGCGGCCACGGCGGCGACGTACGGCATGCCCATGGTAGTCGAGCTGGGTATCGCGCTCGATGTGCTGGTCGGCATCCTGATCCTCGGCGTGTTCATGTTCCAGATCCGCGAGCAGTTCGACAGCCTGGACATCCGCCATCTTGAAAAGCTGAAGGAGGACTGAGCGCCGCATGAACGCCCTTTTCGTCCTCTACGCCTCGCCCTTGCTGGGCACGCTGGTGCTGGCGCTGTTCGGCCATCGGCCGGTCGGTCGCAATATCAATGTCGGGTTCAGCCTGATCAGCTTTGCCGCGGCGGCGGTGCTCACCGTGCAGATTGTCGAGCATGGCCCGTTGCACGCTTTCGACCGGCAATTTTTCATCGATCCGCTCAACGTGTTTCTGGTTGCGCTGACCGCGCTCGTCGGCCTGACCACGGCACTGTTCTCGCGGCCCTACATGCGCGTCGAGGAAGACCATGGCCGGATGACGCCCGGCCGCATGCGGCTCTACCACAGCCTGTACCAGTTGTTTGTGTTTACCATGCTGCTGGCGCTGACGACCAACAATCTCGGCATCCTCTGGGTGGCGATGGAGGCAGCGACGCTGGCGACCGTCCTGCTGGTGTCGATCTATCGCACCCCGGCCAGTCTGGAAGCCGCGTGGAAGTACTTCATTCTCTGCGGCGTCGGCATCGCCCAGGCGCTGTTCGGCACTATCCTGCTCTATCTGGCCGCCAGCCGCGTGCTGGGCGCTGGCATCGACGCGCTGCTGTGGACCCAGCTCGATCAGGTGAAGACGGCGCTCAACCCCGGCATCATGTCGCTGGCCTTCGTTTTCCTGCTGCTCGGCTATGGCACCAAGGTCGGCCTCGTGCCGGTGCATAACTGGCTGCCCGATGCCCATGCGGAAGGCCCGACGCCGATTTCGGCGGTACTTTCGGGCCTGCTGCTCAACGTCGCGCTGTACGCCGTGCTGCGCTGCAAGGTATTGACCGACGGTGCCTTGCAGAGCCGCTTCGCAGGCGATCTGCTGGTTGGCTTCGGGCTGCTGTCGGTGGTGACGGCAGCCTTCTTCCTGTTCCGCCAGAAGGACGTCAAGCGCATGTTCGCTTACTCGTCCATCGAGCACATGGGGCTGATGACCTTCGCCTTCGGGCTAGGCGGGCCGGTCGCCAATTTCGCCGGCCTGCTCCACATGACCGTGCATTCGCTGGTCAAATCCGCCATCTTCTTCGCGGTCGGCCACGCCGCCCAGAAGGCCGGCACCCAGATCATGGATGACATCCGCGGCCTGCTGCGCAGCAACCCGGTGGTCGGATGGGGGTTGATGGCGGGCACGCTGGCCATACTGGGCATGCCGCCCTTCGGCGTTTTCGCCAGCGAGTTCCTGATCCTGACCACGGCGATGCAGCAATTGCCCTGGGCGACCCCGCTGCTCCTGCTGGCGCTCGGGGTGGCTTTCGCGGCGGTGTTCAGCCGCGTGCATCCGATGGTGTTCGGCAACACCGAGCTGAAACGGTTGCCGCATCCACCCGCCATCGTGCCGGTCTTTGTGCATCTTGCGCTCGGGTTGATGCTGGGCTTTTACATTCCATCCTATCTGACCGCCTGGTACGAGCAGGCAGCAAAACTGATCGGGGGTTGAATGAACATTGCTGCGCTTGCCTCCGTTTCGCTCCAGCGCCAGTCGTCGGCGCTGCGGGTGTGGCGCGGCAGCTGCCAGGCTGACGTCTGGCTGGCAGCTGCCCGTGAAGTCGCGGAAGGGGGCGGTCGTCTGGTCAGTCTGTGGGGCTGCGACCGGCGCGATGGCGCCGGAAGCGGCCATTTCATCGTCTCGGCGGCGCTGGCGACGGGTGATGGTCTGCTTTGTCTGGAATTGCCGCTGACCGCCGACAATCTGATCTATCCCGACCTGACGCCGCATTTCGCCTGCGCGCCGCGTCTGCAACGCACGATTTATGAAATGCTGGGGCTGGATGCGGAGGGTGCCACCGACTTCCGCTTCTGGCTCAACCATGGCGATTGGCCGGGCGATTATTTCCCCTTGCGGCGGGAAGCGAGCGCCCGCGAGGATCTGAGCGGACACGAAGTCGTCGATTACCCGTTCATCGCGGTTGAAGGTGACGGTGTGCATGAGATCCCGGTCGGGCCGGTTCATGCGGGGATCATCGAGCCCGGACACTTCCGCTTTTCCATCGTCGGCGAAAAAATTCTGCGTCTGGAAGAGCGCCTGGGTTACAAGCACAAAGGTATCGACAAGCGCTTCGAGACCATGCCGCCGTTGCAGGGCCATCGTCTGGCCGGGCGCGTTTCCGGTGATACCACGGTGGCCTATGCCTGGGCCTATTGCATGGCGCTGGAATCGGCGACCGGCATCGAAGTGCCTCGAAGGGCGCTGGCGTTGCGTGCATTGATGCTGGAGCGCGAACGGATTGCCAACCATCTGGGCGATCTCGGCGCGCTTGGCAACGACGCCGCCTTCGCGCTCGGACTCGCCCAGTTCATGCGATTGAAGGAAGATTGGCTGCGGCTGAATGATCGCTTGTTCGGCCATCGCCTGATGATGGATTGCGTCGTTCCAGGGGGCACGGAGGCCGATCTCGACGCGGAGGGCGTGGTCGCGCTGCTGGCGCAGTGCAATGCCATCGAGTGCGAGGTGCGCGCCTTGCGCGATCTGTACGACGAACACGCCGGCTTGCAGGATCGCTTCATCGCCTGCGGAAGGGTGACGCCCAAACTGGCAGCCAGACTTGGGCTCACGGGGATGGCGGGGCGTGCCAGCGGCATCGCAGTCGATTTGCGCGCCGATTTTCCGGTGCCACCCTATGCCGATCCGGAAGTGCGCATGGCAACCCACCGCAACGGCGACGTGGCGGCGCGCGTGATCGTCCGCTTCGACGAAATCGTTGAGTCGCTGCGCCTGATCCGGCATTGGGCCGCCGCCTTGCCGGAAGGCCCGATCCGCGCCGAGATGGCTTGTCCCCAAGCGGGCTTTGGCATCGGCTGGGTCGAGGGCTGGCGCGGCGAAGTGATGGTGGCGCTGGAGATCGATTGCGGCCGCATCCGGCGCTGCCATTGCCACGATCCCTCGTGGCAGAACTGGCCGGTGCTCGAGCACGCGGTAATTGGCGACATCGTTCCCGATTTTCCGCTCATCAACAAATCCTTCAACCTCAGTTATGCGGGGCACGACCGCTGATGTGGAAGATTCTCCATCGCATCGCCAAAACAGGCATCGTCAGCGAGCCATCCCCCGCACTCGACGACGGGGGGGCGGAATGCACGCAGATCGGCGCTGAATTGCTGACCATTCTCGGTCGCGCGCTGACCATCCGCGAAGTCGACGCGGGGTCGTGCAACGGCTGCGAGCTGGAAATTCACGCC
Source organism: Betaproteobacteria bacterium UBA1934 (assembly GCA_002337055.1). Taxonomy (GTDB): domain Bacteria; phylum Pseudomonadota; class Gammaproteobacteria; order Burkholderiales; family Rhodocyclaceae; genus UBA1934. The sequence continues at coordinate 1,207,167 of DDFG01000005.1, forward strand.
CTCAACAATCCCTATTACAACCTTGAGGGATACGGCATAAAGTTCGTCGCCAGCCCGCGCCACGCCGACATGTTGCTGGTGACCGGGCCGGTGTCGCGGCACATGGCGTTCGCTTTGCGGCGCACCTGGGAGGCCACGCCCGATCCCAAGCTGGTGGTGGCGGTGGGCGATTGTGGACGCGATGGCGGCCCGTTTGGCGAGGGCTACGCCTCACTGGGCGGTGTGGACAAGGTCATTCCGGTCGATGTGGTGGTGTCCGGTTGCCCGCCTCGCCCGGTCGAGCTCTTGCGCGGCATTCTCGCCGCCGTCCGGCGCCGCTCGCCCTGATCGGCGCAATCGGCTGGCGCTGCAAGGCCGGTTTGCGGCACAATGCATCTTCCTGCTTTGTCATGCGGTTCTGATTCCAATGTCCAGCCAGATCACCTTCAAGATTCTCGAAGACATCGCCCGTGACCTCTCCGGCGACGAAATTTCCTTTCCGACCTTTCTCGACATCACTTTTCAGGTGAGAACTGCGCTGAAAGACCCGAATCTGAATGTCGAGCAATTGGCAAAACTGGTCGGTGCCGAGCCGCTGATGAGCGCCAAGATTATTCGAATGGCCAATTCGGTGGCGCTGAACCCCTCGGGCCGCGAAATTGCCGACGTCAAGAGCGCCATCGTGCGGGTCGGGATGGAGGCGGTGCGGACGGTGTCCTTTGCGGTGGCAATGGAACAGCTACTGAAGTCGAAGCAGATGCAGGTGTTCGAGGGACTTTCCAAACGGCTGTGGGAGCACACTTCGCATGTTGCCGCGTTGTGTCGGGTGCTGGCTCGCAAGCTGGCCAAGATTAACGGCGACGAGGCGATGTTCGCTGGATTGGTGCACGATCTGGGCGTGTTCTACCTGCTTTCGCGCGCCGCCAACTTTCCGGAATTTGTGCAGGACAAGCCGGAACTCTATGGTCTGCTGGTCGGTTGGCACGACAACATCGGTCATGCCTTGCTGTCTGCGCTTGGTCAGCCCGAATCGATTCTGGTGGCGGTGCAGGAGCATGAGACCGACCGCGAGGTGACGGAAGTCAAGACGCTGTCGGATGTGCTTTATGTCGCCAACAAGATCGCCAATCGCAGCAGCAGTTGGCGCGACCCTGTCTACGGCCTGGAGGTTGACACCAGCATGCTGGATGATCTTTTCGATGCCGAGACACTGGCCGAGATCGTGGAAGAATCGGAAGAAGAGATTCTGTCGCTTAAACAGGCTCTGGGCGGCTAAGCCGCAGTTGGGTGCGGATTACAACCAACCCAGTCGTCGGAAGCGGACGTAAAGCGCGACGCAAATGCCTGAAATTACTGTCAGCGCCATCGGATAACCGAACTCCCAGTTCAGTTCGGGCATATGCTTGAAATTCATGCCCCAGATGCCGGCAAAAGCGGTAGCGATGGCGAAAATCCCTGCCCAGGCGGCGAGGCGTTTGTTGATGTCACTCTCTTCAATCGTCACCATCGAAAGATTGACCTGGATGGCGGTGCCGATAGTTTCCCGAATGGTGTCGAGGGCAGTGTGAATGCGGGCCAGATGGTCGTAAACATCGCGGAAATACTCGCGGCTGTTTTCGCACACAGGCGGCACATGGCCGCTGAACAGCTTGCCGGCAGCTTCCATCAGCGGCGCCACGGCGTGGCGTAACGTCGTGGCCTTGCGCTTGAGGGCGTACAGGCTTTCGATGTTCTGGCGCGCGGCGCCTTTGGTGAAGATTTTTTCCTCCACCGTTTCCAGTTCGGATTCCAGAGCGTCAATGATCGGAAAGTAGCGGTCGACTACAGCGTCCATCAATGCGTAGAACACAAAACCCGAGCCCAGCGCCAGCATGCGCGGATGCCGCTCACAGCGTTCGCGCACGCCGGAGAACGGCTGATGGGCGCCGTTCCGGATGGAGAGGACAAAGTTCTTGCCAGCGAAAACGTGCAGTTCGCCGACCGAAAGTTTGTCATCGATCATCTCGATCATGTGCATTGCCGCAAACAGGGAATGACCGTACTCCTCTATCTTCGGCCGCTGGTGACCATGGCGGGCGTCTTCCACCGCGAGGTCGTGCAGGCCGAACTCTTCCTGCATCTTGGCAATCTCGTCGTCGCTCGGGTCGGCGAGGTCGACCCAGACGAACGCCTCGGGTAGAGCGACATAATCGCTGATGGCTTCGATGGAAAAATCGGTCAGACGATTGCCGTCCGGAAAGTAGGCGACACAGTTGATCAGCACGACAGACTCCGGGATGGTTTTGACCATCATGCTGCCTGAAGCGAGGGCGACATGCCAGAGTTGTGTGTTGCGAGAATGGCGGCGAAGGGCAAAAGAGGTACAATCGCCGCGCCGAAGGGGAAATTCGGACGAGCCGGATCAAAGAGGACAGCGTATCGCTGGGGGCATGGATGCATTCCGAACAAGATGACGGGAAGAGGCTGGCCGCGCTGGCCTTGGCAGCCCTTGGCGTAGTTTATGGCGACATCGGTACCAGCCCGCTGTATGCGGTCAAGGAAGTTTTTGCTGGCAATCATCCGATTCCGGTGACCGAGGCCAACATCTTCGGCAGCCTGTCGCTGTTTTTCTGGGCGCTGATCATCATCGTTTCTGTCAAGTATGTCGCCTTCGTGATGCGCGCCGACAACCGCGGTGAAGGCGGGATCATGGCGCTGATTGCACTGGCGCTCCGCGAGGCGCAGGGCAAGCCGCTCCAGATGAAGCTGGTTGCCGGCATCGGCGTGCTGGGGGCGGCGATGTTCTATGGCGATGGCATGGTTACCCCAGCGATGTCGGTGCTATCCGCCGTCGAAGGCATCGAGGTGGTGACGCCCGCCCTGGCCAAATTCGTGATTCCGGTCACACTCGTAGTGCTCTTCTTGCTTTTTTACCTGCAAAGTCGGGGCACCGCCGTGGTCGGCGCTTTTTTCGGCCCGGTGATGCTGATCTGGTTCTCGGTACTGGCGTTGCTCGGGCTGTACAATCTGGTGGGCCATCCGCATGTCTTGCACGCGCTCAATCCGCTCTACGGACTGACCTTTTTGCTCGATAACAAGGCAATGGCGCTGGTGGCGATGGGCAACGTGGTGTTGGCGGTAACTGGGGCGGAGGCGCTCTATGCCGACATGGGGCATTTCGGGCGGAAGCCGATTCAACGCGCCTGGTTTGCCTTCGTGCTGCCGGCGCTGGTGCTCAACTACTTTGGCCAGGGCGCGCTGGTTCTGGAAAATCCCGAGGGGGTCAGCAATCCGTTCTACCTCTCTGCACCCGATTGGGGGCGTGTGCCGTTGGTCGCGCTGGCGACGCTGGCGACGGTGATTGCATCACAAGCCGTGATTTCCGGCGCTTTTTCGGTGACCCGTCAGGCCATACAGCTCAATTTCGCGCCGCGTATGGAGGTGCAGCATACCTCCGACAAAGAGGTAGGCCAGATCTACCTGCCCGCCGTCAATTGGGGTCTGATGGCGGCGGTAATGCTGCTCGTCGTCGGTTTTCGTTCATCCAACAACCTGGCCGGCGCCTATGGCATTGCCGTGACCGGCGACATGGTCGTGACCTCACTGCTTGCCTGCATGGTGGTCGCCAAGGTGTGGAAGTGGGGATGGACGCTGGCGATCCTGCTGTTTAGCTGCTTTCTGGCGGTCGAATTGGTCTTCCTGTTCGCCAACATTCTCAAGATTCCCGATGGTGGCTGGTTTCCATTGGTAGCCGGTATGGCAGTATTCGTCCTGATGACAACCTGGCGACGCGGCCGCGAAGTGTTGGCCGCCCGCCTAGCCGGTGAACAACTCGAACTCAAACCCTTCCTCGAAGCTCTGTCTTACGGCATGCCGCAAACCGTGCCGGGAACGGCTATCTACCTCAACGCCGATCCGGAGTCGGTGCCGCACGCGCTGTTGCATAGCCTGAAGCATTACAAAGTACTGCACGACAAGCAGATTCTGGTTTCGGTCCGCTTTTTCGATGTGCCCTACGTGCCGGCGCTGGATCGTGTCGAAGTGCATTGCCTGTCCGAGAATTTCGCGCAGGTGATCGTTCAATATGGCTTCAAGGATGAACCCGATCTGCCCGCAGCTCTGCGCATGTGCAAGGAGTATGGTCTAGAGATCGACGACGACGAGGCATCCTATTTCCTCGGGCGGGAAACTCTGATTCCTCGCGTGAAATCCGAGATGGCGTTCTGGCGTGAGAAACTGTTCATTGCCATGTTCCGCAATGCCAGTTCGGCTACCAGCTTCTTCAAGATTCCTTCCAACCGCGTTGTCGAGCTTGGTACGCAGGTAGTGCTGTAACGTCCTGTTATTCCTTGCGCATTGCATCGGGAATATGACGGATGTAGAGTGGATGGTATGCTCGTCCGCTTTTTGCTCCTCGTACTGACCATGATCTTCGCTTGCGCACCGGTTGCCCGCGCAAGCGAGCTCGTGCTCGTACTCAGCGACCGCGGTGGGGCCTACGGCGAGTTCGCAGATTCACTGAAAAAGGCGTTGGCCGAATCGAGCTGGCATATTTCCGCCGTCGTGACGCCGGATCGCCTGGGCAGTGAGCCTGCGCTGCGAAGCGCCGATCTCTGGGTTACCGTGGGGGGGGAAGCCACCCGGCAGAGTTTGGCGACGGCGCCCCCCTCCGGCGTACTCGCGACGCTGGTGACTCGCGGAGCTTTTGAGAGCATGCTCGGCGAACGACCGCGCAGCCGCATTCAGGGACTGGTCCTGGATCAGCCGCCGGAAAGGCTGGGGCAGTTGATCCAGGTGCTCTTTCCAGGCCGCCGGAAAATCGGGGTGCTTACCGGACCGGATGGACGCGTGCGGACGGCCGGCGTGCAGCAGGCATTGCGTCACACCGGGCTGACGCAGGAAATTGAGGAAGCGGCCGATGATGCTATGGTCGTGCCCGCTGCGAATCGGCTGCTGGCACGCGTGGATGTTCTGTTGGCGTTGCCCGATAGCCTGGTGTTCAGCCGCAATAATGTTCCGCCCGTGCTGCTTGCCAGTTTCCGGTACCAACGACCTGTGGTCGGGTTTTCGTCGGCCTTTGTGAACGCGGGCGCGATGGTTGGTCTCTTCTCGACACCTTCGCAAGTGGCGCGTCAGGTGGCCGAAATGCTGACAACAGGGCGGCGCCCGACAGCGACGGTGCTCTATCCCAATCGTTTCAGCTTGTCCTACAACCGGCAGGTTGCTCAGTCGCTCGGTGTCGAATTGCCGGAAGAACGCTCGGTGCTGCGCGCGCTCGACAATCGGGGAGACGATTGATGCGGGCCTTCAACGTCAAGCAGCGGCTGCTGATGGTCGCGCTCCTGCCCGCTGCACTGCTCGCCATCGCGTTGGGGATCTATTTCACCTGGGCGGGTGTCCGCTCGCTCGACCAGGAGTTGCGACAGCGGGGCCTTGCCATGGTACGCTACCTGGCGCCGGTGTGTGAATATGGGGTTCTCTCCGGCCAGATCACTGCCTTGCAGGGCTACACGCAAGCGGCGGCGCGCCAACCTGCGGTCAAAGCGGTACTGGTGGTGGGTTCTGGCGGTCGCATCCTGGCGACCAGCGGGCATGTCTCGCTCGGTGCCGACGAAATGCGACGCGCGCTGCCTCAGCCGGTTATGCTGGTTCAAACCGCCAGCACACTTGCCTTTGGTGCGCCGATTGTCCGTTCGGTGGCCGATGTTGACGATCTCTTCAACGAGGAGAGCGCACGCAAGCCCGAAGGTGCTGGCGAAGAAATCGGAAGGGTTTTCGTCGAGCTCGATCCGGATGAAGTTTATGACCGTCAGCGCAACTTACTGATGCGCAGTTTCCTGCTGGTGCTCGTGGGACTGGGGATGACGGCCGGCTTCGCGCTGTTTGCCGCCAATCGTGCGGCACAGCCATTGAATCGTCTGGTGGCCGCCGTGCGAGCGATGTCCGGCGGCCAGTATCAGACCCGCGTCGACACCGGTACGCCGGGCGAAATCGGGGTGCTCGAACAAGGCTTTAACGAAATGGCGCAGCGCGTTGAGGAAGTACACCGCGATTTGCATTGGCGTATTGAAGAAGCGACAGCTCATCTGGCATTCCAGGCGCGTCACGATTCACTGACCAATTTGATCAACCGCCGAGAATTCGAAAGTCGGTTGGAAGAGGCCATAGAGACGGTGCAGAAAGGAGGCGTCGAAATCTGCATTTTGTTCATGGATCTTGATCGCTTCAAGCAAGTGAACGACACCAGCGGACACCTGGCGGGCGATGAACTTCTCCGTCAACTGGCGCGTCTGCTGCAAGGGCGGCTGCGCGAGAAAGATACCGTGGCGCGGCTCGGTGGCGACGAGTTCGGGGTGATCCTGCCGGATTGCCCACAAGAAAATGCGTTGCAGGTGGCGGAAGATATTTGCCGGCTGGTCAGCAATTTTCGCTTCGTCTGGCAGAACCAGATGTTTGGCATTGGCATCAGCGTCGGGCTGGTGCGCATCGGCAACGACATGAAAACAGTCGCATCAGTACTCTCGGCTGGTGATGCGGCCTGCTATGTCGCCAAGGACGAGGGCGGCAACCATGTTCATGTTCACTCTGGCGATGGATTGCCCGAACAAGTTCCCACCCGCGAACGCTGGCGCGACCGCATCGAGCAGGCGTTGCACGAGAGACGCCTGCGCTGCGATGCTACGCCGATCCGCAGTTTGGTCGCCAGCGACGATTCTCCCTGGCAACTGGCTGAATTAGGCCTGTCACTCAACGAAGCGCGAGGTACGGAGATTACCGCGGCGGTGTTTGGAACCATCGCCGAACGGGCGGGGTTGGCGACCCTCGTCGATCTGCGGGCGACCGAGGTTGCGCTCGATATGCTGGCAGCGGCTCGCTCGCATGACGCTTTCCCCAGTCTGTTGCTGCTGGTACCCCTGTCAGCAGCGAGTATTAAGTCCGCCGGTAATACCGACCGCCTGCTCGATCTGATCCGTGCGCATAGTTGTCGTGCCGGCCTTTGTCTGGCGCTGCCCGAAGAAGCCGTTGTGCGCAATATCGGAGAAGCAGGGTTGCTCTGTGCGGCGCTGCATGATGCAGGCTGCAAGGTGGCGCTGACCGATTTCGGGGGCTGGCTCGCCTCCTTCAACCATCTGGACGTCGTGCGGCCCGAACTGATTCGGCTGAATCGAAGCCTGACCGACGATCTACGCCGTCATCGCAGTGCCTACGCCCTACTGCGCGCGATTCAGGAAATCTCGGTCGATCGGGGCATTCGTACCATTGCGGATGCCGTCGACGATACCGTTGCTGTTACGGCATTGCGGGAGTTGGGTATCCATTACGCGCAAGGTCGCGCCATTGCTCCGGTTGAGCCAGTGGCTGCTTGGCTGGAGGGCGAAGTGCTGCGCGCTGGCTAGTTGGTCATTAACCCGGCCAGCGCGGTGACCGAAATACCTCGACCAAAAAGTCGATGAGTTTTCTGAGTTTGAGCGGTTGCTGTTTGCGTGAGGCGTAAACAGCATAGATGCCGAGTTCGGCCGCGCGGTATTCTGGCAATAGAGCCACCAGACGTTGATTCTGTAAAGCTTCGCCAACCAGAAAGGTCGGTTGTAGGACGATGCCTTGATGCGCCAGCGCGGCTGCAACGCAGGTGTCGCCGTTGTTTGCGTGGAAATGCGGGCGCGTACGCACTGACACGCGGCCTTGTGGTCCGTCAAAGCTCCACTCGTCGCCGCTGGCGAAATAGGAGTAGGAAATCACGGCGTGGGCAGCCAGATCCTCCGGTGTCAGCGGTGTACCGTGTTCCCGCAAATAAATCGGTGAGGCGCAAGCGACCAGCCGCGTGCTGGCGAGCTTGCGGCTGATCAGGCTGGAATTGTCGAGACGCGAAATACGGATGGCGAGGTCATAGCCCTCCTCGACCAGATCGACCAGGCGGTCGGCAAGTGAGACCTCCAGCGACACCTTGGGGTGTGCGGCAGCAAAAGCGCCCCAGAGAGGTGCCAGATGCAGGATACCGAACGACACCGGGGCGTTGACGCGGAGCAGGCCGCTGGCCTCGCCTGCCCGCGAGCTGGCTTCGCTCTCGGCCTCTTCGATGGCTCCCAGAATGTCTTTGCAGCGGGCGTAGAACGCCTGACCTTCATCGGTCAGCGACAGGCGGCGGGTGGTTCGTTGCAGCAGGCGGACGCCCAGACGCTCCTCGAGTTCGGCGACATGCCTCGAGACCGCGGCTTTCGAGCTTTCCAGCGCATCGGCGGCGGCTACGAAACTGCCAGCGTCGACCACTGCTGTAAAGGATTGCATTTCACGAAAACGATCCATTGTTGCGAATTTCGGTTCAATTAGTTTCTAATTAGCTAGTTTATCTCTTTGTTTGGTGTGTTTAAAGTACAACCCATACGCACTGCCCTAAACAACCTCAGGAGAAACAGCATGAACATCACCGTGATTGGTGCCGGCAACATGGGTTCCGGCCTTGTTAAACAATTTTCTCGCGCTGGTCATCAGATCAGAGTCACCGCACGCGACACCGCCAAGGCCGCTGCACTCGCTGCTTTGTATCCGAACACGCGCGCCGTGCCGGCTGCCGAAGCGCTACGCGACGCGGACATCGTCGTTGTTGCCACTGCCTATGCAGACGCGGTGCCCGCCTTGCAGTCACTGGGTGACTTGTCTGGCAAGATCCTAGTCGACATTACGAATCCTTTGACGCCTGACTACATGGGGTTGACCATCGGCCACAGTACTTCGGCTGCCGAGGAGATCGCCCAAGCCGTGCCGGGTGCTGAAGTGGTCAAGGCGTTTAACACCGTGTTTGCACAAGTGCTCGACGTGGGTCCCGATTTCGGTCATGGTCAGACTGTGCCCGTCTTCATCGCCAGCGATAGCGAACGGGCCCGTCAGAGCGTTGCGACCCTGGTTGAAAGCATCGGTTTCAAACCGGTGCTTGCGGGTGGACTGAAGAACGCTCGCTATCTGGAGCCCATGGGCGGATTGAATATCTACTTCGGATATGGTGCCGGCCAAGGTACTGCCATCGCGCCGACCTGGATCGCTCGCACGTAAGTCGGAAGATATCATGCGAATGCCTTCCCTTTTCATCTCGCACGGCTCGCCCGAGTTCGCGCTGGCGCCGGGTGTGCTCGGCGCCGAGCTCGCCGGGCTGGCGGCGAACCTGCCGAGACCGCGCGCGGTGCTGGTCATGTCGCCGCACTGGATGACGCGAGGCGTGGAAGTGCAGTCCACGCCGATGCCTGCCACTGTGCATGATTTTGGAGGATTTTCGCCGACCTTGTACGAACTTGATTACCAGGCACCGGGCGCGCCCGGCATCGCCGCCGAGGTACTGCGTCGGCTATCGCAGGCGGGCTTCCGGGCGGGTGACAACGATCGCGTCGGGCGCGACCACGGTACCTGGGTCCCTCTGATGCATCTTTATCCGGCGGCCGATGTGCCGGTGCTGCAACTTTCTCAACCTTTTGGGGCAGTGCCGCGCGACTTTCTGGCGCTCGGCCAGGCGCTCGCGCCTTTGGCGGAAGAGGACGTGCTGATCGTCGGTTCGGGCGGCGTCACCCACAATCTCTACGATTTTCGCAGCGCCGCAGCCGGTGCCTATGTGCGTCCGTTTGCCCACTGGCTGGCCGCGCGCATCGCCGCTGGCGATCTCGATGCGTTGCTGGATTACCGGCAGCAGGCCCCCGGCGCCGCACGCGCCCATCCGACCGACGAACACCTGCTGCCGCTGTATTTCGCTATCGGCGCAGCAGGCGACAACAGATTCCATTCCCGCCGAATCGACGGTGGCATCGTCGATTCGGTGCTTGCAATGGACACCTATGTGTTTTCCGCCTCGATAGGAGAAACGCCATGAATGCACGCTATTCCACTCCATCCATCGGCTTGCACTGGCTGATGGCCCTTGGCCTCGGCGGCACTCTGGCGCTCGGCTTCTACATGCACGATCTGCCGCTGTCGCCGGGCAAATTGCAACTCTATTCCTGGCACAAGTGGGCCGGCGTCACGCTGTTTCTGCTTGCCGTATTGCGCCTGCTCTGGCGGTTGACACATCGTCCTCCGGCGTTGCCGCTGGCGATGCCGGCGTTGCTGAAGCAAGCGGCGCACGCCATGCACTGGCTGCTCTACGCCCTGATGCTGGCGATCCCGTTCTCGGGCTGGTTGATGAGTTCGGCCAAGGGTTTCACCACCGTCTGGTTCGGCCTGCTGCCGCTACCCGATCTGGTCGGCAAGGATGTGGATCTGGGCAACCGACTCCAGACCTTGCACCTGGGTCTGAATGTGGCCCTGTTGATTCTGGTGGCCGGACATGTCGCCGCCGCCATCAAACACCATTTCATCGACCGCGATGGCGTGCTGGCGAGCATGTTGCCCGGTCGTTCTCACTGAAGGAGGACAGCATGTCCCGCTCCCTATCGCTTCCGGTCGCCGCCCTGATCGGTATCGCCTTCGCGTTGCCGGCGCACGCGGTTGAATTCAACACTATCGATGCGGCGAAAAGCCAGCTCGGTTTCAGCTACCAACAGATGGGTGTCAAGATGGATGGCCAATTCGGCCGCTTTGCCGCCCGCCTGAAATTCGACCCGGCCAAGCCCGCCGCCGCGCAAGCTAGCTTTGACGTGCAGATCGCCAGTGTCGACGCCGGTTCGCCCGATGCAAACAAGGAACTGGCCGGCAAGGACTGGTTCGACAGCACCCGGCACCCGCTGGCACAGTTTGTTGCTACACGCATTGCGCCTCTGGGCGGCAACCGTTATCAGGCAAACGGCCAACTGACCATCAAGGGGCGCACCCGCGAGGTCAGTGCGCCGGTGACTTTCACGCCCAGCGGAAACGGTGCCGTGCTGGAGGGCAGTTTCAGCATCCAGCGTAGCGATTTCGCCATCGGCGAAGGCGCCTGGGCGGATGTCGGCATCGTCGCTAACCCGATACAGATTCGTTTCAAGCTGCTGGCGGAGGTCGACAAGGCCGCTGGCAAAATCCCCGGCAAATAACCCACCCTGACCCTGAAAGAGGAAATACCATGCAATCCAAACTCATCGCTGCCCTGATCGCCACCACGCTCTCTGCCGCTGCCTTTGCCGCGCCGGAAACCTACAGCGTCGATCCCACCCACACCTATCCGCGTTTCTCGTACAGCCACTTCGGTTATTCCACCCAGCTGTCGCGCTTCAACAAGACCAGCGGCACTGTTACCTATGATCCTGCCGCCAAGACCGGCGCGGTCGACGTTGTCATCGACATGAAATCGGTCGATACCGGCTACGACGTTTTCAACGGCCACATCCAGGGCGAGGATTTTCTCGACACCGCCAAGTACCCGACCGCCACTTTCAAGTCGGCCACGGTTCGCTTCGAGGGCGACAAGCCGGTTGCCATCGATGGCCAACTGACCATCAAGGGCGTGACCAAGCCGGTGACGCTGACCGTAACCTCGTTTCAGAAAATGCCGCACCCGATGCTGAAAAAGGATGCCATCGGCGCCAACGCGACGACGGTGATCAAGCGTTCCGAATTCAATGCCGGCAAGTACGCTCCGTACGTTGGCGATGAGGTGACGCTGACCATCGCGGTCGAGGCGATCCGCCAGTAACCAGGCGATCCCGGCGGTTTTGCGGTGTCGGCCGGGCCTCAGGGCCTGCCCGGCGCCGCATTCCTTTTTACCATCTCCTGGATCATGGCCGAGAATTGTTCGGCGATCTCGTGCTGGATGAAGGCGGGGCCGACCAGCGGGGGCAGGATGATGTCAGGAATGATCTCGGCGCGATATTCCAGACGGGTGCCGAAATCCGTGGGGATCAGACGCATACGGCTGTCCATGCGTCGGGCCGTGCCGCTGATCTGCCGTGCCGTGACCTCGCGTGGAGGGTCGAGCGCGATCTCGCGCACTGACTGAAAACGGTGGCTGAGCAGGCCATAGTGGGCGACGCCAGCCTGCTCGACACGCATCCGGTTGCCAGCGCTCTCGACGATGCGGCTGTTGTCGAGGTTGGTCAGGAATCGCGGCATGTCATTGAAATCGGTCAACACCTGCCAGGCGATGGCGGGTGGTACCGGCGCCGACATGTCGACTTCGACACGAGCCCCTTCTCCCTGGCGGAAGACCCGCACGTCGTCGGGCGCCACTCTGACCGGGAGTGTGGCCTGAGCGGTTGCGCAGAACAGGAAGAGCAAACAAAAAAGTCGTCGCATACACAACTTGTACGATGCGGTGCTGACGACGAGCTGACGCGTCGTTGAAGCGGGGTGCATCAGCCTACAGGCGGCGAATCTTCTCCAGCAGCGCAGTGGTCGATTGCTGGTGGATGAAGGGGATGGAGTGAACCTCGCCGCCCCAGCCGCGCACTTCGGCGGCGCCGACGATGTTGTCGACGGCCCAGTCGCCGCCTTTGACCAGCACTTCGGGGCGGCAATCGAGAATTCGCTGCAACGGCGTATCTTCGTCGAACCAGGTCACCAGCGCCACGCATTCGAGCGCAGCCATCAACGCGAGGCGATCCTCCAGACGATTGACCGGGCGGTCGTTGCCCTTGCCCAGGCGGCGCACCGAAGCATCGGTATTGAGCGCCACGACTAGCGATGCGCCCAGCGCCGCGGCTTGGGCGAGGTAGGTGACGTGACCGCGATGCAGGATGTCGAAACAGCCGTTGGTGAATACCAGCGGGCGGGGCAATTGGGCGGCCCGCCCGGCCAGCTCCGCCGGGGCGGCGATCTTGCGTTCAAAAACGGGCGGCGCGTAGCTCATGGTGTCGTCACGATGCGAGATGCCGCCATTCTACCCGGGTGGCGCGGATGCGGCGCCTTAACGGACCCCCAGTACTTCGCGCAGGCGGGCGAACATGTCGGCCGTATCAGCGTTCATGTCGCCTTCCGGCCCGAGCACGAAACGGCAATGTTCTACCGCCGTTTCGCGCTCTTCGGCGGTAGGGAGCAGGTCGGGCAGGGTCCCCAGCGCATCGTCTGTCTCGAAGGCAACGATCAGGCTTTGCTGGTGGATGATGCGGTTGAGCGTGGCGGCACCCAGCGTGACGTAGGGTTCACGGGTGCTGAGTAATTCGTCCGAACGCTCCAGCCGGTCGCGCCGCACCGACTTGCGGGCGTGCGCCAGCAAGATCAGCATGCGGATCACGGCAACCGCCAATCCACCGCGCTTGACCTGCTCCAGCGCCTGGATGACTTCGCCTACCGAGCGCAGATCGGTGCCCGCTACGTCGCTGATGCGCGGGGTTTCGTCGCGGGCGAGGGCGCGCATCCAGGGCGAGGAGAACACGGTAGTGAACCAGGTTTCGATGAAACCGTCGCGCACATCGCGGAAAAGGTTGATCCAGTCGGAGATCAGGTAGGCGTTCTGACGTTCCAGCCGGTAGAATGGGTTGTCGCAAGGTGCTTCGACGCGGCGTTCGCGGACGACTTTGGCCAGGCTCTCGACAGGTGCGAGAGCGGGATTGAGGTCGCTCACCCAATAGCGCTGCGCGCGCAAAGGGTTGGTCGCGTTGTGCAGGCGGGCGGTGAAATCGTTGCTCAGCGCCCGCACCACGGGCCGGGCCGTGAGGTTGTAGGCTTCTGCGCCGATGCGGGAGAGGCGCGAAATGGCGGCGAACGGGGCGTCGTCGCCGCCGGTTTCGTCGAGGGCGCGGATGTCGTCGATCGAGCGTTCCTGGAACGAGATCGAATAGCGCTTTTCCAGCCCCGTGCCGGTTTCGTCCTCGATCACCATCTCGTAGAGGCCGGGTTGCATGGCTTCGATGGTGGCCAGCGTGGAGACGATCTCCTTATGCTGCTTGTTGGCCACCGATGCCGACACGAAAATGCCGAGGTGGCCGATATCGTCGTGGATGGTGTAGATGATCTTTTGTCCGCGCGCCTTGATTTCCTTGACGTCGGAATAGAGATCGGCGATCCAGCCGAGCGCCTGCACCGGCGGCGTGATGTAGTCGCCGTGCGAGGCAAAGACGATGATGGGTGCCTTGATGAAGCGCAGATCAACGTGCATGCGGCTATCGAGCTGGGCATTACCGCGCCCCAGGCGATTGCCGACGAACAGGTTCTCGACGATCCAACGGATCTCGGCTTCGTTCATGAAATAGAAGCCCGACCACCAGCGTTCGAACTGGAGAAAATCTTCGGCGTCGGTATCGATCTTGGCGAAGAGATCGTAGTTCTTGCGCCACCAGGTGGTCGCCGGGTTCAGACACTCGAAGTTCCAGATCAGATTGGCGCCATCGAACTTGCCGTTACCCTGGTCGGCTAGCATCAACGCCGGCAGGGCACCGCCGAGCAGACCGCCCAGGTAACGCATTGGATTCTTGCCGCGCACGCCGCGCCAATAGGAGAGAGGGGCGCCGTTGATGACGATGGGGCCGGTCAGGTCGAGGTTGGTCGCGCCGAGCAGCATGGCCGCCCAACCGCCCTGACAGTTACCGATGATGACGGGCTTGGCGCTTTCGGGGTGGCGATTGCGCACATGCCGCACGAACTCGGCTTCCGCGCGCGTTACATCCGCCAGCGTCTGGGTAGGCGTCGGTAGCTTGCTGAAGATGCAGAAATAGACCGGGTGTCCGGCCTGCAAGGCGACACCGACTTCGCTTTCGTGCTTGAAACCGCCAATGCCCGATCCCTGTCCGGCACGTGGGTCGATGATGATGTAAGGGCGCTTTTTCGGGTCGACCCGGACGCCGCGTGGTGGCTTGATGGCCACCAGCGAGTAGTTGACCGGCCGTTCTAGCGTGGTACCGTCGATAATCACGTCGTAGTCATAGATCAGCACCGGCTGGCTGCCTTCGCGTTCCTGGTGCACGAAGTTGTTGCCGCGCCGGCGTAGCACATCGGTAAACAGTACCCAGCGTTGTGCAACGTCAATCAGGTAATTGGGCCAATCGGTCGGTTGCGGCTCGCGAAAGAACTCCTGCGCGGCGCGCAGCGTTTCCTTGCGCCGCACACCCAGATCGTCGAGGCTGCGCCGAAGTCCGTGCGTGCGGGTGTTCACCACCTCCAACACATCGCGGAAGTGGTTGTGACGATCCCCGGCGCTGCGCGCCCAGTGATCGGTCAGCCGACTCTGGCCGGCTAGCCGCTGGAGGTGAGAAGTTGACGAATGCAGGATGTCGGCCAGCGACAGCGGATTCAGCACTTCAGTGTGAGAGTGGTCTTTCATGTACAGCCCCTTGTTCGTTTTGCGGCACAATACAGACGCGACGCAACCTATGAATACTAGGCATTTTAGGCCCTTTTTGTTGCAAGTGCACGTAAAGTTGGATGGCTCCCTGCGAAGGGGCGCCGATGCCTGCGGACAGCGAGTGGCGTATCGACCGAAACGGTCGTCGTGCGCGCTCTTTTCGTGCCGGGGTATGATGCGAGCAACCAAAATGAGTCGAGGTTGCCGCGATGTCTGACCGTCTGAGCCTCACAATCGAATCCTCCGCCGCGTTGCCGAGCGATATTGGCCTGCTCGCGTCCATCGCCCAGGATTTCGCCAGTTCGCCTGAAATGGGCGCGACGCTGGCCAACGCCATCCACCAGATCATGACCTATATGGAAGCCGAGGCGGCCTCCATTTTTTTGCTCGACGAATCCGGCGAAAAACTCACCTGCGTGGCCTGTGCTGGGCCGGTCAAGATCGACGGGCTGACCCTGGCCGCCGGGCAGGGTATCGTTGGCCGGACAGTCAGCGAACATTGTCTGCAACGGGTGCGTGACGTGGCCGCCGACCGCGATTTCAGCGGCGCTGTCGACCAGCTGACCGGCTTCTGCACGCGCTCCATCCTCTGCGCGCCGCTGCACATCAAGGGCCGGATGCTGGGTGCGCTGGAAGTCATCAACAAGGCCAGTGGCGACCATTTGTTCGGCGAAGCCGATGCCCAGCTCCTGCTGGCGCTGGCCGGCATGGTCTCGCTGGCGGTGCACAACGCCCGCATGGCCGAGGCGCTGGTCGAGCAGGAGCGGATGCGGCGCGAGCTCGATCTCGCCCGCGAAATTCAGCGTGGTCTGCTGCCTACGCCACCGGACGCCGGTTTTCCGGTCTGCGGGGTCAATTTGCCGGCGCTGGAGGTCTCCGGCGATTTCTACGATTTTTTTATGTTACCCGATGGGCGCATCGCCTGGGGATTGGGCGATGTGTCCGGCAAGGGCATGAACGCTGCCCTGCTAATGACCAAGACCATCGCGCTGTTCCGCTGCCTCGGCAAGAACGAGCACGATCCGGCGCGCCTTCTGGCCGTGCTCAACGACGAAATTGCCGAAACGGCACGCTTCGGCATGTTCGTCACCATGATCGCCGGCGTATTCGACCCCGCCAGCGGCGAACTGGTCTGGGCCAACGCCGGCCATCAGCCGCCGCTGTGGCGTGGCGCGGACGGCGGCTATCGGGAGTTGGAGGCGGCCGGTGTCGCGCTCGGCGTGCTCTCCGGCATGGCCTACGATGCACAGCGCCTGAATCTGGCGGACGGGCGACTGTTCGTCTTTACCGACGGCGCCACCGAAGGACATGACGAACACGGAGCCATGCTCGGGTTGCCCGGTCTGCAAACCTTGCTGGAGCGGCATGCGGGGTTGCCGCCGGAGGCGCTACTGGCGGCCGTGACGGCGGCACTGGCGCGGCCTGGCGTCCGTCTGCACGACGACCTGACCTTGCTGGCGATCGGGCGATGACGACGCTGTTCTCAGGCGAATTCGTTGCCGCCACCGAATCGCTCGCCGCGGTGCGTGAGGCGGTGCGCGAGGCCTGCCGGAAAGCCGGATGCGACGAGGAATGCGGCGGGCAGATTGTGCTGGCGGTCAACGAAGCCTGCATGAACATCATCCAGCACGCCTACGCCTTTGCGCCGGATGCGACATTCCGCCTGTGCTTGCAGCACGCCGATGGCATCCTGACCGCGCAATTGCTGGATAATGGAAAGCCCGCCACGCTGGCTGACCTGCGTCCTCGCGAGCTGGACGATGTGCGGCCGGGTGGCTTGGGCGTGCATTTCATGCGCGCAACGATGGATGCGGTCGACCTTCTGCCGCCACCGGCAGGATTCACTAACCTGTTGCAGCTCAGCAAACGGATCGGATGAGGCCGGAATGAATATCGAAATCAGGGAGCAGGCGCCGTTCAGCGTGGTGACGCTAGGTGGGGATGTTGACATGCACAGCTCACGACAGGTGCGTCAGCAACTGCTGGATTGCCTGGCGCGTAAGCAACCGCTGCTGGTGGACCTCGCGGCGGTGACGTATATGGACAGTTCCGGTGTCGCCAGCTTGGTCGAGAGTTTTCAGGTCGCCCGAAAACAAGGGTCCGAATTCGCGCTGGCCTCAGTCGCGCGGCCGGTGATGGCAGTGTTGAAACTGGCGAGGCTGGATACCGTCTTCCCGATCTACACGAGTGTCGAGGAGCGGCTGGCGCGTGTCGACTGAGTCGCTGCGAACCTTTGTCGAGGGCGTGGGCCGGCGCACTGTGCTGCTGGTGCGCGAAACCGGCTATCTTGCGGCCTTGCTGGCCGAGGCACTGTACTGGCTGGTCGTTGGTCGCTGGCACCGCCAGCCGGTGCGCGCGGCAGCGATCTTCCGCGAGGCGATGGGCGTGGGCGTGCAGGCCATTCCCATCGTCGGTCTTGCCTCCTTTGCCACCGGCATGATGCTGGCGATCCAAGGCATCCACACGCTGAAGGCCTTTGGCGCCGAGGGGCAGGTCGTGCTCGGCATCGCCCTTTCGGTCACGCGCGAGTTCGCGCCGCTGATCACCGGCATCTTCGTCGCCGGCCGGTCCGGCTCGGCCATTGCGGCGCGCATCGGTACCATGCAGATCTCGCAGGAAATCGATGCCTTGAGCGTCATCGGCATCAATCCGGTGCGCTATCTGGTCTCGCCCATCCTCGCGGCCATGCTGCTGACCTTGCCGGCGCTGACCATTCTTGCGGATTTGATGGCGTTGTTTGGCGGCGCGCTCTACTGTGCCGGCGAACTGAGTCTGCCGATGGACGTGTTCTTCCACCGCACCTTCGAGGCGGTGGAGGCGGGCGATGTCATCCAAGGGGTGGCCAAGAGCGTGGCGTTTGCGGTGGTGGTCACGCTGATCGGCGCTGCCAACGGCTTCGGCGTCAGCGCAGGGGCCGAGGGCGTCGGCAAGGCGACGACGCGGGCGGTGGTGCTGGGTTGCATCGGCATCATCCTGACCGACATGGTCTTCACGTTCCTGGCGAGCCGCTGAATGAACGCTCGCGCCGCTGCCATCGAGGTCAGCCATCTGGTGACCCATTACGGGGCGCGCAAGATTCTCGATGACATCAGTTTCGCTGCCGGCGAGGGTGAGGTGATGGTGATCATGGGCGGCAGCGGCTCGGGCAAGAGCACGCTGCTCAGGCACCTGCTCGGTCTCAACCGGCCGACCTCGGGCAGCATCAAGCTGCTCGGCAAGGACATCACGCAACTGACCGCCGACGAGATGTACGACCTCAGGAAGAACATGGGAGTGGCCTTTCAGGGCGGGGCGCTGTTCAATTCGATGACGGTGGGCGAGAACGTCGAATTGCCCTTGCGCGAACACACCGCGCTTGACGACAACACCATTCGCATCATGAGTCGGATGAAGCTGGAAGTGGTCAACCTCGCCGGCTTCGAGAACCTGATGCCGGCCGAACTCTCCGGCGGCATGATCAAGCGGGCGGCGCTGGCGCGGGCCATCGTCATGGACCCGAAGCTGCTCTTTTTCGACGAACCGTCGGCCGGGCTCGATCCGGTCGTGTCGGCCGAACTCGACGAACTGATTCTGACGCTCCGCGACGCGATGAGCATGAGCATCGTTGTCGTCACCCACGAACTGGAAAGCGCCTTCAAGATCGCCGACCGCATCACGGTGCTCGATCAGGGCCGCATCCTGATGTCCGATACCGCCGCCGCCGTGCGCGCCAGCGAGCATCCGCGCATCCGCGCCCTGCTCGACCGGACGCCACGCCACGAAACGGTCGATCCGGAAGAATATATGGAACGCCTGACCCGGGAGATTTTGGGATGAAACGTGACAACGTCAATTACCTTCTGGTCGGCAGCTTCGTGCTGGCGATGGGGGTGCTGCTGCTCTACGCCCTCTATCGCATCACCGGGCATACCGCGCAGGGTGAGCTGTATCACACGCATTTCACCAATGTGGCGGGAATCAAAACTGGCACGGTGGTCACCTACGAAGGCTTCGAGGTCGGCAATGTCGCCCAGGTCGAACCGGTGATGCGCGACAACCGCACGGCGTACCGGGTGACCCTCAATTTCCGCAAACCGCTCAAGCTCCCGAAAGACAGCCGGGCGATGATCGCCACGCCGGGCCTGCTGGCCGCGCCGCTAGTCGAGATCAAGGAGGGGCGAAGTAACGAGACGATCACCCCGGGCGGCGAGATTCCCGGCGTCAATGGCGGCAACTTGATGGAATCGGTGGCGAATCTGGCCAGCGACCTCGGCCAGCTTACCGAAACCAGCGTCAAGCCGCTGCTGGCGCAGGTCAACAAGCGCGTCGAGACCCTCGGAGGCAACCTCGAGCAGACCTTGCCTGCAGCGATGAATGACCTCAAATCGACGCTGGCGAGACTGAACAGTGCCGCCGGGCGGGTGGAAGCGCTGTTCGGCGCCGAAAACCAGCAGCACTGGAACGGCGTGTTGAAAAATGCCGACGCGACTTCGGCCGACCTGATGAAGTTGTCGCGCCAGTTGCATGATGTGCGGGCCGAAGTCGAAGGGCTGGTCAAGGACGCCCGCACTGTCGTCGGCAGCAGCGGCCAGGAACTGCAGTTGTCGTTGCGCCGGGCCGATTCGTTGCTTTACCAGCTTGAATCGGCGGGGCGCAACCTCAACGAATTCAGCCGCAGCATCCGCGAAAACCCGGCGGCGCTGATCCAGAATAAGCCGCCCGTCGACGCCGCAGGAGAAACCCGATGAAACGCCTCGTCCTCCTTGTCTTCGTTCTGTTTTTGTCGGCCTGCGGCAGCAATCCGCCGGCCCCGGTCGATCGCTACTATCGCCTGCAGCCAACCTTGTCCCCGGCCGCCGCGCCCCTGCGCGGCGTCGTCCTGATGCCGATCCGGGCCGAAAGCCTCTATGCCGAACGCCCGCTGGTCTATACGGAGGAAGCGAGTCCGCGCCAGTTACGGCAATACCACTACCATCTCTGGCTGTATCCGCCGGCGCAACTGGTGCAGGAACAGTTGGCCGCGGCGCTGGGACTGGGTGATGCGGCGAACGGGCGCAGCCAGTCACCGCTGCGCGTCGAGGGCCGCATCGTCCGCTTCGACCGCGTGCTGGCGGGGCGTTCCGGCAAGGCAGTGGTGGCGGTGGAACTGCGCCTGGCGCGCGGCGAGCAGGTGTTGAGCAAGAAGGTCTACACCGCCGAACAGGCCGCCGCCGCGGATACGCTCGATGCGCATATCGAGGCGGTTGAGCGGGCGCTGGCGACGATCACGACCGAATTTCAGGCTGACTTGCGCAAGGCGCTCTAGCGCCCGGTTCGAGCGCCAGAGCCTTGCGTCCGTTCTAGTAACGCGCGTTGCCCGGCGTGCGCGGGTAGGGGATGACGTCGCGGACGTTGCCCAGACCGGTGATGTACGACACCGTGCGCTCGAAGCCGAGGCCGAAACCGGCGTGCGGCACCGTGCCGTAGCGGCGCAGGTCACGGTACCAGCCGTAATGCGCGGGATCGAGACCGCATGCGGTCATGCGGGCGTCGAGCACGTCGAGGCGCTCCTCGCGCTGGCTGCCGCCGATGATCTCGCCGATTCCAGGTGCCAGCACATCCATCGCCGCGACGGTCTTGCCGTCGTCATTGAGGCGCATGTAGAAGGCCTTGATCTCCTTCGGGTAATTCATCAGGATCACCGGCCGGCCGACGTGCCGCTCGGCCAGATAGCGCTCGTGCTCGGACTGCAGGTCGATACCCCATTTCACCGGGTATTCGAACTTGTGGCCGCATTTCTCCAGCACGCCGATCGCCTCGGTGTAATCCATGCGCACGAACTCGTTGTCGATGATGCCCTGCAGTTTGGCGATCAGGCCCTTCTCGATGCGCTCGTCGAAAAAGGCCATGTCGTCGGCGGTTTCCTCCAGCACGGCCTTGAATACATATTTCAGCATTGCTTCGGCCAGAGTCGCGTCGTCGGCGAGATCGGCGAAAGCGATTTCCGGCTCGATCATCCAGAACTCGGCGAGGTGCCGGCTGGTGTTGGAATTCTCGGCGCGGAAGGTTGGTCCGAAGGTGTATACCTTGGAGAGCGCCATGCAATAGGCCTCGACGTTCAGCTGGCCAGAAACGGTCAGGAAGGATTCGCGGCCGAAAAAGTCCTGCGTGAAGTCGATTTTGCCGGCTTCGGTGCGTGGCAGGTTGGCGAGGTCGAGGGTCGAGACGCGGAACAGTTCGCCAGCGCCTTCGCAATCCGAGGCGGTGATGATGGGCGTATTGACCCAGACGAAACCCTGCTGGTGGAAGAAGCGATGGATGGCCTGGGCGATAGCGTTGCGGACGCGGGTGACGGCGCCGATGACGTTGGTGCGCGGCCGCAGATGCGCAACTTCGCGCAGGAATTCCATGCTGTGCGGCTTGGGCTGGATCGGGTAGGTGTCCGGGTCCTCGACCCAGCCGAGCACTTTGATCTCGCTCGCCTGCATTTCGAAAGGCTGCGCCTTCGACTGCGACGGAACGATGACGCCGGTGGCCTCGACGGCACAGCCTGCAGTCAGGTGCAGCACCTCATCCTTGTAATTGGGCAGGGCCTCGGGCGCGACGACCTGCACCGGCTGTAGGCAGGCACCGTCGGAAACATTGACGAAGGAAATGCCGGCTTTGGAATCCCGCCGGGTGCGAACCCAGCCCTTGATCGTGACCGGGGTCTCCTGCGGCGCGGCGCCGGCCAGGATTTGCTTGCAACTGAAATGAGTGGACATGCGTGCCTCGCTGAAATGGATGGGAACATCGGCGACGGTCAGGGGCGCTTGTCACCTGTTCGATGGGCGGCATTATCCGCGCCTTGGTCGGGAGGGGGCAAGCGGCGGGACACCGAGGGTCTCGCGATGAGCGTTGTATTTGCGCGAAGACTGAACCAAGATGGCTTTCCTTGATAAGTGATTGTAGAGACTGGAGAGCAGTGCCCCGGATTGAACATGCTGCCTTGTGGGTTGCCGACGTTGATCGTAGGTGTGCGCTCTATGTCCGTTATTTTGGCGCCGTGGCTGGTGCGCTCTGCCAGAACCCTCTCGAGGTTTCTCTTCCCGTTTTTTGCGCTTCGCCGATGGTGTCAGGCCGGAACATTGCCACGACGCAGCTTCATCCAGTCACCCATGAAGCGGGGGCGCAGCGCATGGGGCTGACGTATCTGGCGTTTGCGGTGGGCGATGATGCCGAAGCCGACCGGATCACCCGCCAGTTGGCGGAATCAGGCGTCCCGGGGTTGGGCCAGCCGCACTGGACGGGAGACGACCACTACGAAAGTGTCGTTTTGGATCCAGAGGGCAATCGGATCGAAATCTGCGCTCGCCGCGACGGCAAGAGCTGCTGAGCCAGGGGGTCCAAGAGCGATAGTTTTCAGCCTGCTGGTCGCTTGCGAGCACGATTCTCGCCTGTGCGAGCGTGAATGTTGTCGGTTCAAGAAGACACTTCGCTGGGAATGCGAACCCGCTGATCACCGGCGGAATGTCGAATTTTTTGACATATTTTCAGACCGTATTAGGAGGAATTGCACAACATGTTGAATCAAAAAGAATAGATTCATATGGCCTGCATTTTGCTCACATACCAAGGTGAAACCAGCGAGTTTCGCTTTTGGGGTTTTCATCTTTTGTGTTGGAAGGAGTTGCAATGCTAAAACGATTCGTTCTCGCCAGCCTCATGGTGATGTCTGTCGGCCAGGTGCAGGCGGACAGCTATACTGACCGCACTGCCTTCGAAAGCGCGATCAGCCTCGGCTACAAGGAAACATTCCAATCAATGACGCCTGGAACCTACGGCATTACCGGTCCCGTCGCGCTGCCCAGCGGGTTGGTTGTCTCGTCGCCGACCAACGACTTGTTTGCAGTGGGAGTTGGCCAAAGCTCCAATCCGACGCAAGCGATCGGTTCCAATTACCCGCCGGCCGACTATTTGACTTTTGCGTTGGGTGGCGACTATCGCGCGTTCGGTGGCGATTTCTTCCAGAATTTTGGCGGCGGAGCCCAAACGGGTTCGCCGGTGACTTATCTGCTCAGCTTTTTTGACGACGGCAATCTGGTGGCAACCCTGAGTGGGTTGGTGGCGCCAAATGGGGGCTCGTTCATCGGCTATGTCGGCGCAGGCGCGTTTGACACTGTGCAAGTGTTCTCCCAGCGCGATTCCTTCGAGGTGGCTGATAACATCACGGTAGGCAACGGTGACAACCGCATTCCGGAGCCGGGCACAATGGCGCTGGCAGCATTGGGTGTGGCCGCGCTCGTCATGCGGCGCAGAAATTCCCGCGCCTAATATTTGCGGACCTTGAACCCCTGACGATTGTCAGGAGTTCGCAAAGCAATGGCCGATAGTTTTAAGCGCCAAAGTGAATAAAAAGGGCGGCCCGTGGCCGCCCTTTTTCCGTTGCTTACGGGGTTACCAGATGCGAATCCGCTCGTCCGGTGCCTTGTAGAGCTTGTCGCCCGGCTTGGTGCCGAACGTGACATGGAAACCGTCGTGGTTCACCACAGCACCGTTGGCACGGTATTCGGCCGGCGAGTGCGGGTCGGTCATCAGGCGTTGCAGAATGGTTTCCTCACGTCCCTTGCCACGCCAGGCTTGCGACCAGCCGAGGAAGAAACGCTCGTCGCCCCCGCGGCCGTCGATGGCCGGCGCCGGTTGGCCCTTGAGCGAGAGTTTATAGGCCTTGTAGGCGATTTGCAGGCCGGAAAGGTCGGCGATATTCTCGCCCAGCGTCAGCTTGCCGTTGATGAACTTGCCGGGCAGCGGCTCGTAGCGTTCGTATTGCGCTACCAGCTTGGCGCCGAGCGCCTCGAAAGCGGCACGGTCGGCAGGTTTCCACCAGTTTTGCAATTTTCCCTTGCCGTCGAACTGGCTGCCCTGGTCGTCGAAACCATGGCTGATTTCGTGCCCGATCACGGCGCCGATGGCCCCGTAGTTCACCGCGTCGTCGGCAGCCATGTTGAAGAAGGGCGGTTGCAGGATGGCGGCGGGGAAGACGATTTCGTTCAGGCTCGGATCGTAGTAGGCGTTGACGGTTTGCGGCGTCATGCCCCATTCGCGCCGGTCGACCTTGTCGTGGATGCGGCGGGTCTGCCGCTCATGTTCGAAGCGGGCGGCCCGCTGGGCGTTGCCGACGGGGTCACCGGCTACGATGGCGAGTTTGGAGTAGTCGCGCCAGTGATCCGGGTAGCCGATCTTGACCGTGTAATTCGCCAGTTTGTCCTTGGCTTTTGCCTTGGTGGCGGGCGACATCCAGGTCAGCGTTGCGATGGAGTCGCCGTACGCGCGCATCAGGTTGGCGACCAGCGCTTGCATCCGCGCCTTGTATGCAGGCGGGAAATGACGGGCGACATACACCTGTCCAACGGCCTCGCCCAACGCGGCGTCGAGTTGCTTGGCGGCTTGCTGCCAGCGCGGCTCTTCCTGTTCGGCGCCACTCAGGGCTTTGCCGCGATAGGCAAAGCGTGCGTCGCGGAAGGCTTGCGGTAGCATGGCGGCGTGGGCGTCGAGCACCATGGCGGTCAAATAGGGCTTCCAGACTTCCAGCGGCACTTCCTGCACCAGCTTGGCGACGGTGGCGACCTGGCTGGGCTGGGAAATGTTGAGGCGTGTGACTTTGGGGAAGGCCGCCGTCTTCAGATAGAGAGTCCAGTCGATGCCTGGTGCCAGCTTGGTGAGTTCGGCCAGCGACTTGGCGTTGTAGGTCTTGATCGGGTTGCGGTTGTCCACCTTGTCCCAATGGCCTTCGGCGATGCGTTTTTCGAGCGCGTAAACACGCTCCGCGTTCCCCTTGGCGTCGGCGTCGCCTGCCAGCGTCAGCAGCGTTTCCAGATAGGTTTGATAGGCGGCGCGCACCTTGGCCAGGCGAGCGTCGTCTGTCTTCAGGTAATAATCCCGATCCGGCAGACCGATTCCACCTTGCCAGGAGGTGGCAATATAGCGGTCCGGATTCTTGGGGTCGGAGGCCACGGTCAGGATCACCGGCGTCGGCAACATGCCTTGCCAGTGACCGAAGAACTCGACCAGATCGCGCGTTGTCTTGAGTTGCGCAATGGCCTCCAGCGCCGGCTGAATTGGTTTTTGACCGGCTTGGTCAATCGCGGCGGTGTCGATGAAGCTCTTGTAGAACCCGGCGATCTTCTGCTCGACACTGCCCTCTTTCTGGGGATGAGTGACCAGTTCTTCGACAATGGCGCGCACGCGTTGATCTGAGAGGTCGCGCAGTTGGTGAAAGCTGCCCCAGTAGGATTTGTCGGCAGGAATGGCGGTTTTTTCCAGCCAGGTACCGTTCATGGTGCGAAAGAGGTCGTCTTGCGGACGAACGGCGACATTCATGCCAGCATAGTCAAGACCGTTACCGGCTTCGGCTGCCAAGGCAGTGCCGCCAACCAGTGCGGAAATCAGAATGAAGAGTCGGGTGGGGCGAATCATGGTGATTCCTTCAAAATGAGGTACATGCAAGAGTATGGTGGCGGTGCGCCGGGAGCGTCAAGGCACCTTGGACTTGCGGAATCCCCATGCGGGTCCGACACAGGCGATCAGGTTCCGGTGTTAAAATCCGCCGCCCGGCCTGTTGCGACATAGTGTCGAATCCGGGCGCCCGCCGTGGGCTTTTTCCGATCTTTGCGCGGTCACAGGGAGATCCGGTCATGCAATCGCACGTCAGCAAACCTATCCATTTCACGTCGGCGCATCCATTGCGCGAATGCGGCGACGAGCCGGCCATCGTCGGCAACCGCGTCGAATTGCAGTTGTTGACGACGCTGCGCTGCAACCTCAAATGCACCTATTGCTCGCTGGAAGAAGGCGGCGTGGTCGGTTCGCAGGAAGACGTTGCCTACAGCCTCGACCAGCTCGACGCCTTCATCGACACGCAACTCGCCGGCAAGGAGATCTACGTCACCTTCTATGGCGGCGAACCGACGCTGAACACCGCCTACATGGTCGAAGTGATGCGTCGCCATCCCGAATTCCGCTACCAGCTGCAGACCAATGGCACGTTGCTGGACGATCTTCCGGACGGCGTGTTGAGCCGGCTCTCCAACGTGCTGGTTTCGGTCGACGGCGGCGAGCGGATCACCGACCATTACCGTGGCCGAGGCATTTACAAACAGGTGCAGAAAAATCTGCGCGCCATCCGCGCCCGTGTGCCGGGCACCGTGACGGCGCGGATGACTTGGAGCGATGCAGACATTGGTTTCGACGAGATCGACGAATTGGCGCGTACCTTTGACTATGTCTATTTCCAGTTCGTCGCTGGCGAGGCGTACACGGCGGATGGTATCGAGAGGCGCAAAGGGGTATTGACACAACTGGTCGAGCGCTTTTTTGCCAGCGACGAGCAGTTGTATCCGATCATCCCGATCATGGGCAGCGTCCGCAACAAGGTGCTGCCGAGTCGTGCTGTCGAGCTGTACGACGGTCAGACGCAGTGCCGCGTCTCGACGCACATCATCAACCTGATGCCGGACGGACGCATCTTTCCCTGCCCGGATTTGATGTATTTGCCCGAGATGCAGCAGGGTGATGTCATCGCCAACTGGCTGAAACGCTCGCCCTTGCAGCCGCATGCCGACATGCCTTGCGAGGCGTGCGAAGCCTTCGCTTTCTGCCGCCGCAATTGCATGAAGAACCTCTACCTCGCCTATGTGCAGAACGACGCGGCCTACCGCAAGAACGTGGTCGAGCCGATCTGCGAACTGGTGAAGCACCTCGGCCGGGAAATCGACCGCCACCAGCCCAAGGCATGGTATGCCCGCGCCGCGTTGCCGGTGAAAAAAGCGCTGCGCGACTGCGAGGTTTACGAATACGTCGAGATCATGCCCTGAATGCGAATCCCCCTTTCCGGGGGGGTGTGGCGACACAGCCCTCTTCCAATAATAAAGCATGCCTGAATGGGCACCGAATTCATTAATGGGAGACAGCCATGAAAGTCATTGGAATCTGCGGCAGCCCGCGCCGCGGCGGCAATACCGAATACGCCACGCAATACACGCTCGACAAGATTGCCGCAAAGGGCATCGAAACCGAACTGATCCGTCTGGTCGACGTCAATGTGCGCTATTGCACAGCCTGTTACGACTGCGTGCGCGAGAAGAAATGCACGATCAACGACGATCTGGAAATGATCTTCCAAAAAGTCGAAGCCGCCGACGGACTGATACTTTCCAGCCCCGCCTATCACGCTTCGGTCACGCCGCTGATGAAGTGTCTGATGGACCGCATGGGCTTCTCCGGCCGCTGGCGCGATAACCCGATGGTCGCCACCGAGAAGGCTTACACCTTCAAGGGAACGCCGTTTTCCGGCAAGATCGGCGCCCCGATCACCGTCGCCCGTCGCGCTGGCACCACGTCGGCGATGACCGATCTGCTGCTGTGGTTCACCGTCAACGACTTCATCACTGTGGGGTCAGGCTACTGGCCGATGCTGCTGGCCGGCAAGGGCGGCGCCCGCGACGCCGAGAAAGACACCGAAGGCATGAGCCACCTCGATCATCTTGCCGAGAACATGGCGGGGTTGATTCTCAAGCTCCATGCGGCGAACTAGCTGATTGGCATTTTTATTGGATATGTCGAGCGTATGCTCGAGTGCATTCATCATAATGCGGAGAGGGGTATGCGCGTACGTCTGGCCTAGATAAACGGAGTGGTTGTCGGCGGGTTCTGCGTGTTGGCTGCCTGCGGAGGCGGCGGTGGCGACAGTCCCTCGGGCGGAGGCGGTTCAGTCGTTGTAACGCCGCCCGATCCGGGGGGGAGGGCAGCCGACGTTGCAGCAACGCGCCGACGCCGCGAAAGCGACGGCGACTGGCAACACCGTTTGTGCCGAGATCACGCCGTTCTACTGGGAAATTGGCGACAGGACGGGCGTTCTGGCGAGTGGAACGGGCGGCAACCAGTCCGCGCCCGCCCCCACAGCGTTGACGGAGATGCCCATCGCTTCGTCTGGCAAATGGCTGTTTTCGACCTATGTAGTCGAGAAACAGCTCGGGAGCCTTTCCAGCGCGGACATTGCCTTCCTGAATCTCAGCAGCAGCTATGTCAATAACAGCAGCATGTGCGAGGGTTACGATACTGTGTCGGCCTGCCTGGCCAAGCGCGGAACCTTCGGAGGGTCGCGGGGCGACAGTATCGGGTGGGCAGGGACGGAGTTCTACTACGACGGCGCGCATATGCAGGTGTTGGCAAGCCGGATCGGCCTTGGGGACGACGATAGCGCCAAACTGGTCGCCGACATGAAAATCGTGCTCGGCAACGACCTGGATTTTGCCTACAACACGCCCTATCTGGCGGGCGGCGCGCGCGCCACGGCGGCAGGTTATGCGCGCTTCCTGCGCAAGCTGCGGGGCGGGCAATACCCCGCGATGTCCGCGCTACTGGGCAGCAATGCCGTGTGTGCCTTCGCCAACTCCACCGAGTGCCTCTCAAATTACAGCCCCATCAACCAATCGCGGGCATTCGGCCGCAACGACATCGGTGGTGAGCAATGGCACTATTCGCTCGGGCATGGGGTCGAAGACGATCCAGTCGTGGGTGATGGTGCTTTCAGCAGTAGCGGCAAGTGGGGTTTCTATCCGTGGATCGATCGCAGCAAGACCTGGTACGGCGTACTTGCCCGCTACGACACTGCTCATATGGACGCATCCACCGCTTCGCAACAGTATTCCTACATTACATCCGGCAACTGTGGCCGGCTTATCCGCGCTGCGTGGGTAAAAAGGAAAGCACAGTAATCGCCAGCCCTATTCAGGTCAGCAAACCCATCCGCCGGGCGCAATCGACCGCGCCCATGCGGCTGGTGACGCCGAGCTTGCGGTAGAGCATCTTCAGATACCACTTGACGGTCTCTTCGCCGATGTAGAGCAACTTGCCGACGTCGCGGTTGCCGTAACCCTGCGCGATCAGGCGGATGATTTGCAGTTCGCGCTGTTGCAAGGCGATCTTCGGGCCGGCTTCGGCAGGCTCGGTGGGTGGTGCGCCGAACCATTCCGGAAACCATTCGCGCAATTGCGGTGAGAGGTGACGTAGCGGTCGTGTCACCCCGCCGGCATCGCCCTCCTCGACGAGCGCGCGCAGATCGGCGAGTCGGGCGGTATCGCCGGTCAGGCGGTAGTCGGCCATGTGCATCAGCATCTCGAATTCAAGGCCGCGCCGTCGTTGCCCAAAACGGCGCGACTTGGCAAAACGCGCCGCGGCGGCCTCGCGCACGGCGGCATCTTCACCACGTTCGAAAGCCAGGCGCAGGCGAACGCTGCCGACCATGTCGGCCGTCTCGGAGTAGCGGTCCGGCACTTCCGCCTCGTAGGCGGGCATCTGGTCGAGTTCGGCGGCGGCAAGGTCGAACTGGCCGTTCATCAGCGCTTCGCTGGCACGGATCAGCCCGACTTTCTGCACGACCCGCCGCAAGCGACGTGAAACGCCCTCGAAAAGTGCGCTTTCGAGATCGACCTCGGCGTCGGCGGTGCGGCCGAGCGCACATAGAATCTGCGCCCGTGAAGCCAGCGCCACCCCGAAGAAGGCGCGATTTGCCGTCGTTTCGAGCAAGGTGATGGCGTCGCTGATCTCGGTCAGCGCCTCGCCGAGACTGCCTTTCTCGAGCAGCAGCAGGGCCAGCATGGCTTTCATGAAGGCGACGCCGGTGGAGCGGTTCCAGCCCAGCGCGGCGGCGTCGTGCAGGCTGGCGCGCACGAATTTTTCCGATTCGATGGCCTGTGCTTTCAGGTAGAGCGTGTAACCGACGTTGTAACGCGCCAGCAGGTTAGCGTTCGCGCAGTCCAACGTCATGCCGACCGCCGAATGGTATTGCGCGAGCGCCTTGTCCAGGCCGTATTTTCGACGAGTGAAATAACCGAGTCCGGTATAGGCGTAACCGAGGATTTCGGGGTTGTCGCGTGGTAACTCGGTAATCATCGAGGTCGTCAGTTCGACATCGCCCGGATCGTGTGTCTCGACGACGCTGATCCATAGCGAAATGACATCGAGCTCGGCGCGCAGCCGGCTTTCGTTGCGCGAGGTGTGCGCCACCTGGCGCGCGATGCGGACACGCTCGCTGACCTCCGGAAACTTGCAGTACATCAGCAGCACCCAGGCGAGCAGGGTGGAGAGATCGGCGTTGCGATCGACCTGTTCCGGCGGCAGCGCGGTAATCCACTTGTAGAGTTCGATGAAGTCGCCGGAGCGCAACAGCGAGCGGCCCTTGGTCAGTAGCAGTTCGATGGCCTCGTCGTAGAGTTTGCCGCGGATGGCATAGGCCAGCGCCTCTGCCAGCAGGTTGTTCTGGCCGCACCAGTGGGAGGCGCGGCGGAAAAGTTCAGCAATGCGCTCGGGGTGGCGCCGCTCCAGCATGCCGAACAAAAAACTGGCGAACAACTGATGATAGCGGAACCAGGTGCGCGAATAATCGAGGCGGATCAGGAAGAGATTTTTGCGCTCGATCTCGTCGATCAGGGGTAAGCAGTTGTCGGTGCCGCTCACGGCGGCGCACAGCGCCGGCGTCAGGCGTTCGAGGATGGATGTGGCGAGCAGGAACTCGCAGACAGCCTCGCTCTGGTTGCAGAAAATGGTCTCGAACAGGTAGTCGGAAATGTCGATCTGGTTGCCCGACAACTCGGCCAGCGGCGCCAGTGACTCGCCATCCCGGTGCGCGGCGAGGGAGGCGAGCTTGATGCCACCGATCCAGCCTTCAGTGACCTCGAATAGCGCCTGCACCTGGGCATCGCTGATGGCGAGACCCTCAAGTTCAAGCAGATATTTCTTGGCTTCTTCCAGCGTCAGGCGCAGGTTGTTCCAGCTGATTTCGACCAATTGCCCTTTCATACTCTGTTCTTCAAGCGAGATGTTGGGGCGGCCACGCGTGGCGCAAATGACGCGTACCGAATAGGGCAGTGAGCGGAAAAAGGCGTTCAGCGGACCGCAGATATCGGCTTCGGCCAGGTAGTGGATGTCGTCGAGGAAGAGCGTGAACGGTTGGCCGCTACGCGCGAAACCCTCGATCAGCGACGAGAGGACCGAGTCGGGCAGCGCGTTGGGCGCCGCCGCGAGAATCTGCCGGGCTTCGAGGACGACATTCGGGTCGCCGGCGGCGATGGCTTCGACAAAGTGCGGCAGGAAACGGCTGGGGAGGTTGTCGCCCGGCGTCACCGTCATCCAGCTCACGGCGCCGCCGCCATCGCGCAGGGCGTGAAAACACTCGGCCAACAGCGTGGTCTTGCCGAATCCAGCGGGGGCGTTGATGACTTGCAGGCGTTTCGAGCGGTTGTCGAGGATGCGCGACACCAGGTGAGGACGCAGAAGCAGGGCGCTTTCAAATTTGGGCGGACTGAGTTTCGTCACCAGCACGGGTGAAACATGGCCGCTCATCTGCATTACCCCCTTGTTATGTCGCCTTCCCCCCGGCTGCGGGGGGGTACCCCCCAATTTTCCCCACCCTTGGGGGGAGAGATTTCGTCGTGCCGGAATTTTAAGCTGCTTTTTACATTACAAACACGAGGAGTTTTCCATGGCTTCCGCTTACGACTATCGCAGCAAGGTGATCAGCATTGAAGAGGCGCTCGCCAAGATCAAGTCGGACGACGTTGTGATCTCGGCGTTGGCTGGTGCCGAGCCCCGGGGTATTCTCGAACAGCTGCATACCATTGCGCCGCGAGTCAAAAACGTCTCCGTGGCGACCTGCCTGCCGTTGCACAAGGGGTTGTGGTACATGGACCCGGCGATGAAGGGACACTTCATCCACCATGCCTGGTTCTACACCGCTGGCACACGCAAGGCCACCGATTCGGGCTGGGGTACTTGCACCTGCGTGCCGTGCCATCTGCATACCGCCGGCCACGACCGCCTGAAATATCGCAAACCCACTGTCTTTCTGGGCACCTGCACGCCGCCGGATCGCTTCGGTTTTGTCTCCCTGTCGCTGTCCGCGACGTACGAGCGCGAGCTGATGGAAGCGGCCGATATCGTCATTCTCGAAATGAACCCGCAGACACCGTGGACTTATGGCGACACGGTCATTCATCTGGATGCGGTCGACTACATCGTCGAAAACGAATACGCGCTGCCGCAACTGCCGATCGTCGAATCGGACGATCGCGACCGCAAGATCGGCGGTTATATCGCCCAACTGATCGAAGACGGTTCCTGCATCCAGCTTGGCATTGGAGGCATTCCCAATGCGGTCGCCGGAGAGTTGTTGAACAAAAAGGGTTTGTCGATCCACACTGAAATGTTTACCGATGGCATGGTCGATCTCTACGACGCCGGTGCCATTGCCAAGTCGGCGCCCGGTAGCGACCCGCGCATGCTGGCCGGCAAGATGGTGGCGACCTTTGCGCTCGGCACCCAGCGCCTGTACGACTTCATCCACCAGAACCCCGCCGTGGCTATCATGCGCGGCTCCTGGGTGAATAGCCCGTACGTGATCCGGCACAACAAGAAGCAGGTGTCGATCAACACCAGCCTCGAAATCGACCTCACCGGCCAGGTTTGCTCCGAATCGATCGGGCACAAGCAGTTTTCCGGCAGCGGCGGCCAGGCTGACACCGCGATCGGCGCGCAGATGTCCGAAGGCGGCATGTCCTTTATCGCGCTCTATTCGACAGCCGAAGTCAAGCAGGCGGATGGCACGCGCAAGACCGTTTCCAAAATCGCGCCGACATTGACGCCGGGCGCGGTGGTCACCCTGCATCGCGCGCATGTCGATTATGTCGTGACCGAATACGGCATCGTCCGCCTGAAGGGCGCACCCATCAACGAGCGTGCCGCTGCCCTGATTTCGATTGCCCATCCGGATTTCCGGGCTGCCCTGAACGAAGAAGCCGAAAAGCTCGGCTTCCTGTAATCGCGAATCCATCAGGGTCGGCAACGACCCGATTTCACAACCGAGGAGAAAAAAATGGCATGGAATGTAGGCGATACGGCGAGTTTCCGCCGCGTCCTCACCCAGGAAGATTTCAACCGCTTTGCCGCGCTGAGCTGGGATGACAACCCCATTCACTGCGACCCGGTGTTTGCCGCAAAAAGCCACTTCGGCGGTACCGTTTCGCACGGCATGTTGCTTTACAGCGTTCTGTCGAAGGCTTTTTCCGAGCTGCTGCCGGGGCCGGGCGCGATCCAGCTTGAACAGGAGTTCATGTTCCCGAACGGGACCTACACCGGTGAAGAAATCGTGTTCGCGGTGACGGTCAAGGCGGTCAATCCGGATGGCACGCTGGAACTGGTGACGACGGTCAGCAAGGCCAGCGATCCCGCCAATGTCAAGGCGCAGGGACGTGCCAAGGTTGCCCCGGCCGGCGTCAAACCGGACTTTTCGCACACTCCGGCCGGCGCCGCCGTGCAGGAAGCGGGTGACGACTATCTCTATGGTCTCAAGCCCGGCATGTTCAAGGAAAAGAAGCGCACCTTCAACGACGCCGATCTGGCCGAGTACGGCAATCTGGGCGGCGACCGCAACCCGCTCATGCGCGAGGACGAATTCGGTCGCGCCGCGGGCTTTACCGGGCGCATCGTGCCGTGGCCGCTGCTGGCCGGCATGTTCTCCGACATGCTGGGGACCGACTTGCCGGGTCGGGGCACCGGCTGGATGAAGCAGAAACTGATCTACAAGAGCGCCGCCTATCCGGGTGAAGAACTGACCGCCCGGGTCGAGATCACGCGCCTGCGCGCCGACAAGGAACTGGTCAATCTGCGTTCGACCATTGTCGGTCCGGACGGACGCCTGGTCTGCGACGGCGAATCGCTGGTGCTGGTCAGGAATCTCGCGGACAAGGGCGACAAGGGTCCGAACTTCGGGCGCGGCTAGGCGAGGTAGGCCACCCGGGTACGGGTGGCCTTTCTTGGGGAGGAGGCTGGCATGACTCAACAAGCGCGAGACTGGGTCAGACTGGAGCGCCATAGTGGCGTTGCCAAGCTGACGCTTTGCCGGACCGGAATGCAGAATGCCCTGGTGCCGGAACTGCTGGCTCCCTTGCTGGCGATTCTGCAAAGCCTGCATGCGGATAGCAGCGTCCGCGCGGTGGTCCTGGCGGCCGAGGGCCCAGCCTTCTCGATTGGGGGCGACATGCGGCGTTTCGCCGCCGAGGGGCGCATTGGCAAGGATAATCTTCGCCACTATTCGGCACGCCTCGTCGGCCTGCTCAACGAGGTGGCGCTGGCCATGCTGGCGCTTCCGCAACCCATTGTCGGCGCGATACATGGCACGGTCACCGGCGGCTCCATCGGCCTGTTGGCTGGATGCGATCTGGTGGTGATGGCCGACTCGGCGGTGATCAAAGCGCATTACGCCAATGCCGGCTATTGCCCGGATGGAGGCTGGACTGCCTGGTTGCCGGAGCTGATCGGCGCGCGGCGCGTGGCGGCGGCGCTGCTGCTCAACCGCAGTTTGCCAGCGGCCGATGCGCTTGAATGGGGATTGGCGAATTGCCTGGTGCCGGTCGATGAGGTCGAGACCGAGGCGCTGGCGATGGCGGAACGCATCGCGGCGTATCCCCACGGCACGATGCACTGGAGCAAGCGGCTGTTACGCGATCGTACCCCGGAGTTGGCTGCTCGTCTCGAAGCGGAGCGGCGCGGATTCATCGAACTGGTCGCCACGGAAAGGGCCATGGAAAGCACGGAGCGTTTTCTGGCGACTTTTACCAACTACCCCGACGATCCATCCTGATAGCCGGAACGAAGGGTCAACACGAATCCTCCCGACAGGGAGGGCAGGTTTCACACACTTAGGAGGCAAGCATGCAAAAGAGGATCATTACATTGGCATTGGCGTCGGTGTTCGCCTTGCCCGGTCTGGCATTCGCTCAGGCCAAGGAAGTCCGGATCGCGCACATTTCCGACCGCACGGGCGGCATGGAACCGTATGCGACCGCCACCAACGTCGGCCTGATGATGGGGCTGGAGTATGCGACGGGCGGCAAGATGGAAGTGGCCGGCCGCAAGATCACCGTGCTGGCCAAGGACAGCATGTTGAAGCCCGACCTCGGCAAGTCGTTGTTGCAGGCCGCGTATGCCGACGACAAGGTCGACCTGGCAGTGGGGCCGACCAGTTCGGCGGTGGCGCTGGCCATGTTGCCGGTTGCCAAGGAAAACAAGAAGCTGCTGATCATCGATGCCGCCGCGGCGGATAATCTGACCGGCACCAAGGGCAACCGCTACGTTTTCCGGGTTGGTCGCAATTCCAATCACGACGGTTATGCCAATGCGATCGTGCAGGGCCGTGCCGGCAACTTCATCGCCACGCTGGCACCGGACTACGCCTACGGTCGCGAAGGGATCGCATCTTTCCGCGAAGCGCTCAAGGGGACGCCGGCGCAGTTGGTGCATGAAGAATACGCTCCGCCGGGCACCACCGATTTCACTGCCCAGGCACAGCGCATGTTCAACGCGCTGAAAGATAAACCCGGTCGCAAGCTGATCTGGTATCTCTGGGCTGGTGCCGGCAATCCGCTCAAGATCATGGATCTCGACCCGAAGCGTTATGGCATCGAAGTGGTGACCGGCGGCAACATCCTCCCGGTGATCGCCACCTACAAGCCGCTGGTGGGTTCCGAAGGTGCCACGCATTACTACTTCCAGTGCCCGAAGAACGCCGCCAACGACTGGCTGGTCTCCGAACACCAGAAGCGCTACAAGAGCCCGCCCGACTTCTTCACCGTCACGGGCATGATGACCGGCATTGCCATCGTCGAAATGCTCAAGAAAACCAAGGGCGCGACCGATACCGAAACGATGGTCAAGACGCTGGAAGGCATGCACTTCGAGGGGCCGAAGGGGCGCAACTACTTCGACAAGACCAATCACCAACTGATGCAGCCGATGTATCACTTCCGCATCAAGCTCGACCCGGCGATCACGGGTGGCGTCGGCCAGGATTGTGTCCGCGAGATTCCCATCGAGGAAATGAAGTTCCCGATCACGCCGCTGCCGAATTGATCGGACTGAGGGAAAAACAAAAAAGGCGCTTTCGCGCCTTTTTTAATGCAGTTGGAACGATTAAGCTTGCTTGCGTCGGCGCAGCATGTTCGCAATACCCGCCAAACCCAGCCCCGCGAGCGCGAGAGAACCCGGTTCCGGCGTATTGTTATTGATGGCGCTATCAACACCGTCCAGCCAAACGCTCCAGAAAGTTCCCATGTTGCAGCTGCTGGCCGGTTGGCACCACTGACTCAGAGGGATGGGTGCCTGATTTGAATAGGCGAATTGCGGGTCGGACAAATTATTGCCCTGAGCAAAGTCACCATATGCAGCGATCGTGAAGGCGTAGTCGCCCGCCGCCAGGCTGGCTAGCGTGAAGCCGGAGTCATACCAGGTTTGACCCGGAGCGACGGCGTCATTGTCATCATTCTGATCAATCAACGCGCCAGTCGTGCGGTTCCAAAGGGCGGTAATCGGATCAAAATTGGTCGCGCTCTGAAACGAATCTGTCCACACGCGAACGTTTGTAGCGTTGTTCAACAGGGAAAAATTGATTTGCACCACATCATTGTGGTTCGCAATGTTACCCGTGAAGTGAAAAACACCCGCTTGTGCTTGCGAAGCCATAGCAGCTATTACGGCGATTGTAAGAAGTTTTTTCATGGCGAAGAATTCCTTGGCAAAGACGTGTTCGAAAGCGTACACATTATTGGTAGGCATGTAACATGCCAGATTCGTAAGCATTTGAAATGTATGCGAATTGCAGGTGATGTCACGAAGTCGCGCCTCGATTTGTAAAAATAGTCGACAACTCCTGGCAGCCGGCGAACTCAGTCGCTGGCCAGAAAGTCGCGGATCACGTCACCGGCGCGGGCGATGGCGGTCAGGCCGTCGAAATGGCCGCCATCAGTATCCAGCACATGCAGTTCGGCACGACCGCCCGAGGCGCGGATGTCTCGTACGGCCGCTTCGGAGCAGGCGGGTGGGGCCAACATGTCGGAGGCGACCGGAATGAACAGGAACTTGGCGCGCGCCGCCGCGATCTTGGCGCGGGCGTTGTAGATACCGGCGGCCCGGGCCATGTACAGAATGGAGTTGGCGTCGCAAAGTGGCGTGCTCATCGCCGCGAGGGCGCCGACGCCGGCGTAGGCCTTGAACATGTGGTGAATGGAGAAGGCCGGATCCTTGGCGGGATCGGCCCAGCCGTCGCCCGGGAACATGCGATCCATCCAGGCTGGGCTGATCGCCGACATGAAAGTGGCTCGCAAGCCTTCGTTCATGCCCGTGACCGGCTGTTCCCTGAGGTCGTAATGGCCGTTCTTCCAGGCCGGGTCGACCCGGATGGGCGCGCACCACAGTTCGATCATGCTGCGGCCGTAGGGCGTCAGCACCAGACCGGGCGAGATGACGGCAACCACGCGGTCGACCATCTCCGGGTAATCGACCGACCATTGCAGCGATTTGACCGACCCGGCGGACGGGCCGGCCACAGCGACGAGCTTGGCGATGCCGAAGGATTCCACCAGTGCTTTTTGCACATTGACCATGTCGGAAACCGAAATGATCGGGAAATCCGCGCCATAGGGTTTGCCGGTGGCCGGATCGAGGCTGGCGGGGCCGGTGGTGACGACCTGGTCGTCGAAAACCCTGACGCAGCACAAGCTGTCGCTGCTGATGATGAAGTAACGGTCAGTGTCGAATGCCTTGCCGGGGCCGATTACGGTATCCCACCAGCCGGGTAGCGGGTCGCTTTCCGCGTACTTTCCGGCGGCGTGCGCGGTGCCCGAAAAATAATGACAAATCAGGATCGCGTTGTCGCGGGCCGCATTCAAAGTGCCGTAGGTCTCATATCCCACCTTCACGTCCGTCAGCGTGCGGCCGGAGATGGTGGTATAGGTCGGCAAGGTAAAAACCTGTCTCTTTGGCGTCATGATCACTCCCTGCTTGATATGCTCGGCGATGCTGCGGATGGCATCTCTCACCCTGCTTTATAGGCCGCCGAAGCCAGCCTGCCAACCCCCCGGAAAGGGGGCGGCAGGCTGATCGGGGGTTTGCTGGGCGTTTGTTGGGGATTACTTGCGGCGAGCTGGCGGCACGTCGGTGCAGCTGCCGTGCGCCACTTCCGCCGCCAGGCCGACGGTTTCGCCCAGGGTCGGGTGCGGATGGATGGTTTTGCCGATATCGAGCGCATCGGCCCCCATTTCGATCGCCAGCGCCACTTCGCCGATCATGTCGCCGGCGTTGGGGCCGACGAGGGTGCCGCCGATGATGCGGTGGGTGTCGGCATCGAAGACCAGCTTGGTGAAGCCGTAATCAACCCCGTTGGCGATGGCGCGGCCGGAGGCGGCCCAGGGGAACTTGCCGATCTCGACCTTGCGCCCATCTTTCTTGGCCTGATCTTCGCCGACGCCGACCCACGCCACTTCCGGATGGGTGTAGGCGACGCCGGGAATCACCGTGGCGTCGAAGGCGGCGCGGGCCAGCGCCGGATTGCTGCGCAATTCGCCGGCGGCGACTTCGGCGGCGACATGGCCTTCGTGCACCGCCTTGTGCGCCAGCATGGGCTGCCCGACCAGATCGCCGATGGCAAAAATGTGGGGGACGTGTGTGCGCTGCTGCCGGTCGACGGCGATGAAGCCGCGTTCGTCCACGCGCACGCCGGCGCGCTCGGCGCCGATCTTGCCGCCGTTGGGGCTGCGCCCCGCGGCTTGCAGGATCAGGTCGTAGCATTGCGGCTCGGTCGGCGCCGCCTCGCCCTCGAAGCGCACCCACAGCCCGTCGGGTTTGGCGTCGCAAGCGACCGTGCGGGTCTTCAGCAGGATGCGGTCGAAACGGTGGGCGTTCTGCTTCTCCCAAACCTTTACGGCATCGCGATCCGGCCCCTGCATCAGCGCCTCGCCCATCTCGACGACGTCGACGCGGGCGCCCAGGGTGGAATAGACGGTGGCCATTTCCAGCCCGATGATGCCGCCGCCGATGACCAGCATGCGCTTGGGCACAAAGGGCAGGGCCAGCGCGCCGGTGGAATCGACAATGCGCGGGTCGGCCGGCAGAAAGGGCAGATGCACGGCTTGCGAGCCGGCGGCGATGATTGCCTTCATGAAACGGATCTGGCGGGTCTTGCCGGTCTTTGCCTGCCTGGGGCCATCGGTCAGTTCGACCTCCAGCGTATGCGGGTCGACAAAGCTGCCGATGCCGCGCACGACTTCGACCTTGCGCGCCTTGGCCATGCCGGCCAGACCGCCGGTCAGCTTGCCGATCACCTTGTCCTTGTGGGCGCGCAGCCGGTCGATATCGACCGCGGGAGCCGCGAAGGCGACGCCGAGGTCGGCCAGATGCGCCGTTTCGTCGATAGCGGCGGCGACGTGCAGCAAGGCCTTGGAGGGAATGCAGCCAACGTTGAGGCAGACGCCGCCGAGCGTGGCATAGCGTTCGACGACGACGACGCGGAGGCCGAGATCGGCGGCGCGGAAAGCCGCCGAGTAGCCGCCGGGGCCGCCGCCGAGAACGAGCAGGTCGCAGTCGAAAGCCTTGCCGGGCGCCGCAGTTGGAGTAGTTGCCGCTGCGGTAGGTGCTGCGGGTGCCGCGGTCGGAGACGGTGCAGTGTCCACAGCAAGCGCTTCGACCCGGATCAGCAGTGAGCCTTCACTCACGCGGTTGCCCACGCTGACCAGGATTTCGCGTACGGTGCCGGCGACCGGAGAGGGCACGTCGATGGTGGCCTTGTCCGATTCTAGCGTTACCAGCGGGGCCTCGGCGGCGATCACGTCGCCCGGCTTGACCAGCAGGTCGATAATCGGCACATCCTTGAAATCGCCGATGTCCGGTACTTTGATGTCGATCAGGCTCATGGCGCGCTCCTCACAGCGTCACCCGGCGGAAGTCCGCCAGCAGTTCGGCCAGATAGGCGTTGAAGCGCGTGGCCAGCGCCCCGTCGACGACGCGGTGGTCGGCGGTCAGCGACAGCGGCACGATCAGGCGCGGCACGAAAGCTTTGCCGTCCCAGACTGGCTTCATTGCCGATTTGTTGACCCCGAGGATGGCGACCTCCGGCGCGTTGATGATGGGCGAGAAGGCGGTGCCGCCGATGCCGCCGAGCGACGAGATGGTGAAGCCCGCGCCCTGCATGTCGGCGGCTTTGAGCTTGCCTTCGCGCGCCGCCTTGGCGAGCGTGCCGGTCTCGGCCGCGATATCGAGCACCGATTTCCGGTCGGCATCCTTGATGACCGGCACCACCAGGCCATTCGGCGTGTCGGCGGCGAAACCGATGTGGATGTACTGTTTCAGCACCAGGCTCATGTCACCCTGGTCGTCGGTGACCAGCGACGAGTTGAAGTCGGGATGCTTCTGCAAGGCCTTGACCACCGCCTTGATCAGGAAGGCGAGCAGGGTGATCTTGGCAGTCGATTGCTCGGTGTTGATCGCCTTTCTGAAATCTTCCAGATCGGTGATGTCGGCGTCTTCGTGATAAGTCACGGCCGGGATCATCACCCAGTTGCGGGCGAGGTTCTGGGCCGAAATCTTGCCGATGCGCGAGAGCGGTCGCGTCGTCGTCGGGCCGAATTTCGAGAAATCGACCTTGGGCCAGGGTAGCAGGTCGAGCCCGCCGGCCGACGCGGCGGCGCCGCTGCCGGTGTTGGTGGCGAGCGCGTTCTTGACCCAGGCGGCGACATCTTCCTTGAGGATGCGGTTCTTCGGCCCGCTGGCGCGGACGCGGCCGAGATCGACGCCGAGTTCGCGGGCAAAGGCGCGCACCGAGGGCGTCGCGTGCGCGGTGCCGGTGTGAATCAGGCGCGGCGGGGGCGGGGCGGCCGGTGTCACCGGTTGCGGCGAGGGCGCGTCCGACCATACGATGGGCGAGGCCGGCTCGGGCGGCAGCGTGGTGGCCGGGGGCGGCGGCGGGGGTTCTGGCTGATCGGCGGCGAGTGCCTCGACCTTGATCAGCACGTTGCCCTCGCTGACCTTGTCGCCCGGCTTGACCAGCACTTCGCGGACAATGCCGGCGACGGTGCTGGGCACGTCCATCGTCGCCTTGTCCGATTCGAGGGTGACGACCGATTCTTCCAGCGCGATGCGTTCGCCGACCTTGGCGAACAGTTCAATGACCGGCACTGCCGTATAGTCGCCGATGTCCGGCACGACCACGGAAACGAGTTGGCTCATGGTCACCTCCTCAAACCGTCAGCGGGTTCGGCTTGTCGGCCGAAAGCCCGTACTTGACCATGGCGGCGGCGACCTTGTCGCGCCCAATCTGGCCTTCGTCGGCCAGCGCCTTCAGCGCCGCCAGCGTGATCCAGTGGCGGTCGACCTCGAAGAAGTGCCGGAGCGACTCACGCGTGTCGGAGCGGCCAAAGCCGTCGGTGCCGAGGGTGACGTAGCGGCGATGCACAAAGGGACGGATCTGGTCGGGAAAGGCGCGGACATAGTCGGTGGCGGCGATGACCGGGCCGCGCGTGTCGTCAAGGCAATGTTCGACATGGCAGCGGCGCGGCTTGTCGAGCGGATGCAGCAGGTTCCAGCGATCCGTGTCCTGGCCCTCGCGCGCCAGTTCGGTAAAGCTCGGGCAACTCCACAGATCGGCTTGCACACCCCATTCGTGGTGCAGCAATTCGGCGGCGGCGATCGCCTCGCGGAAAATGACGCCGGAGCCGAGCAACTGCACGCGCGGCTCGTCGCTGGCCTTGCCCTTCCGGAACAGATACATGCCTTTCAGGATGTTCGCTTCTTCGCCCGCCGGCAGTTCCGGTTGTTCGTAGTTCTCGTTCATCACCGTCAGGTAGTAGAAGACGTCCTGCTGCTCGCCGAACATGCGGCGCAGGCCGTCCTGGACGATGACGGCGACCTCGTAGGCGTAGGTCGGGTCGTAGGAGATGCAGTTGGGCACCAGCGCCGACATCACATGGCTGTGCCCATCCTCGTGTTGCAGGCCCTCGCCGTTCAGCGTCGTGCGCCCGGCCGTGCCGCCGATCAGGAAGCCGCGCGTGCGCTGGTCGCCTGCGGCCCAGACCAGATCCATGGTCCGCTGCAGGCCGAACATGGAATAGAAGATGTAGACCGGAATCATCTGCACGCCGTGCGTCGAATAGGCTGTACCGGCGGCGATCCAGTCGCACATGGCGCCGGCTTCGTTGATGCCCTCCTGAAGCACCTGGCCTTCCTTGGATTCCTTGTAGAACATCAGCTGGTCGTGGTCCTGCGGCAGGTATTTCTGGCCTTCCTGGTTCCAGATGCCGAACTGGCGGAACATGCCTTCCATGCCGAAGGTGCGCGATTCATCCGGCACGATGGGCACGACATGGCGACCGAGACCCTTGTCCTTGAGCAGGGCCGAGAGCATGCGCACGAAGGCCATGGTGGTCGAAATTTCGTGCCCTTCGCCGGTCGCCTTCAGCAACGGCGCGAACAGTTCCAGCGGCGGCACCGGCAGCGGCGCGGCCTGACCGCGCCGCTGCGGCAGGTAACCGCCGAGCGCCATGCGGCGTTCGCGCATGTAGTTCAGTTCAGCTGAGCCTTCGGCGAATTTCAGGTAGGGCAGCTCGTCGAGCTGGTCGTCAGGCACCGGCAGGTTGAAGCGGTCGCGGAAAGCGGCGACCGCGTCCTTGTCCATCTTCTTCTGCTGGTGGCTGATGTTCATCGCCTCGCCGGCCTGTCCCATGCCATAGCCCTTGATGGTCTTGGCGAGGATCACGGTCGGCTGGCCGCGGTGGCTGATCGCGGCATCGTAGGCGGCAAAGATCTTGAACAGGTCGTGGCCGCCGCGGTTGAGTTGCCAGATTTCCTCATCAGTCCAGTCGGCGACCATCGCCGCCAGTTCCGGCGTGTTGAAGAAATGCTCGCGCACGTAGGCGCCGTTGGTGGCCTTGAAGGTCTGGTAATCGCCGTCCACGCATTCCATCATGCGTTTCTTCAGCAGGCCCTGGGTGTCGCGGGCGAACAGGGCGTCCCAGCGCGTGCCCCAGACCAGCTTGATGACGTTCCAGCCGGCACCGCGGAATTCCGATTCCAGTTCCTGGATAATCTTGCCGTTGCCGCGTACCGGGCCGTCGAGACGTTGCAGGTTGCAGTTGACGACGAAAATCAGGTTGTCCAGCTTCTCGCGCCCCGCCATGCCGATGGCGCCCAGCGTTTCGACCTCGTCGGTTTCGCCGTCGCCGAGAAAGGCCCAGACCTTGCGGCCCTGCTTGCCTTCGCCCATGTCGATCAGCTTGCGGCTGGCCAGGTATTTCATGAAGCGCGCCGAATAAATTGCCTGCAAGGGGCCCAGGCCCATCGACACGGTGGGGAACTGCCAGAAATGCGGCATCAGCCACGGGTGCGGGTAGGACGACAGGCCGATGCCGTCGACTTCGCGCCGGAAGTGATCGAGCTGCTCCTCGGAGAATCGCCCGAGCAGGAAGGCGCGGGCGTAGATGCCCGGGATCGAGTGGCCCTGGAAGTAGATCAGGTCGCCGCCGTGCGTGTCCGATGGCGTATGCCAGAAGTGCGTCAGGCCGACATCGTAGAGCGCGGCGGACGAGGCGAACGAGGCGATGTGGCCGCCGACATTGCTGTGTTTGTTGGCCTTGGCCACCATGGCCATGGCGTTCCAGCGGATGTAGGCGTGCATGCGCAGTTCGAGGTCGGCGTTGCCGGGGTAACGCGGCTGCCGTTCGACCGGAATGGTATTGACGTATTCGGTGGTGGCCGAATACGGAATGTCGATGCCGTCTTCGCGGCCTTTCTCGATCAGCTGCTCGATCAGGAAGTGGGCGCGGTCGGGGCCGGCGTGGGCGATGACGCCTTCCAGGGAATCCATCCAGTCTTGCGTTTCGGCGGGGTCGCTGTCTGCCGGGCTGGGCAGTGATTCTGGCGCGTGTGCCATGAGTGCTATCTCCTCTTGGGCGAGTCCGGGTCGGACTATTCGTTCTGCGGTGCCGGGTGAGCGGCGAACTGTTCGCGTGCGGACAGCGGGGGTTGCCCGATGCCTGCGTTCTATAATTATGGAGTTTATGATAGCGCGTGGAAGCCGGAGTTCAACTGGCTCTCTCTGTCGGCGCGAGGCCTTTCTGGTAAAATACTGATAAGCAAGGGAAAGGTGCTCGCCTTTCCCCTTTTGTTTTGTGACGAGGAATGCAATGACGGCTCAGATACTCGATGGCAAGGCGCTGGCGCAGACGTTGCGCGCCGGTTTCAAGGAGCGGGTGTCCGCGCTCGCAGCCAAGGGGCAACGCCCCGGGTTGGCGGTCATCTTGGTCGGCGAAGATCCCGCCTCGCAAGTGTATGTGCGCAACAAGGTCGATGCCTGCGTGGCGGTCGGCATGCATTCGGAAAAGATCGCCTACGCGGCCGATACCTCGCCTGCCGAGGTGCTGGCCCGGATCGCCGAACTGAACGCCAGCCCGGCGATCCACGGCATTCTTGTGCAATTGCCGCTGCCGCCGCATTTCGATGAGGATGCGGTGCTTGAAGCCATCGCCTCCGACAAGGATGTGGACGGTTTTCACGCCGAGAACGTCGGCGCGCTGGCGCAGGGTCTGCCGCGTTTCATCCCCTGCACGCCCTACGGCGTCATGAAGATTCTCGAACA
The DNA here is from genome assembly GCA_002337055.1 of Betaproteobacteria bacterium UBA1934. GTDB lineage: Bacteria > Pseudomonadota > Gammaproteobacteria > Burkholderiales > Rhodocyclaceae > UBA1934. The sequence continues at coordinate 1,251,746 of DDFG01000005.1, forward strand.
GAGCGGCATTGACCTGGTGGGCAAGGAGGCGGTGGTCATAGGCCGTTCCAACATCGTCGGCAAGCCGATGGCGATGTTGCTGATGAATGCCGGCGCGACGGTCACGGTCTGCCATTCGAAGACGCGCGACCTCGCCTTTCACACGCGGCGGGCGGATATTGTGGTCGCGGCCGTCGGCAAGCCGCGCTTCATCACGGCGGACATGATCAAGCCGGGCGCGGTGGTGATCGACGTGGGCATCAATCGCCTGCCGACCGGGAAACTTTGTGGCGATGTCGATTACCAAGGCGTCTGTGAAGTGGCTTCTCACCTCACGCCGGTGCCGGGTGGCGTCGGCCCGATGACCATTACCATGTTGCTCGCCAATACGATCGAGGCGGCGGAAAGGAAAGCGCGATGACTCACGTTGACAAACCCCTGGTCGGTATCCTGATGGGGTCCGATTCCGATTGGCCGACCATGCAGGCCGCTGCCGTGATCTTCAAGGAATTCGGCGTCCCCTGCGAAGCGCGCGTGCTGTCTGCGCACCGCACCCCGGATCAGGCGCTCGATTACGCGGCCTCGGCCGCCGACCGCGGCATGAAGGCGATTATCGCCGGGGCCGGTGGCGCCGCCCACCTGGCCGGCGTGCTGGCCTCGAAGACGCTTCTGCCGGTGCTCGGCGTGCCCATTCTGACCAAGTCGCTCGGCGGCCACGATTCGCTGCTTTCGATGGTGCAGATGCCCAAGGGCATTCCGGTCGCCACCTTTGCCATTGGTGAAGCCGGCGCCGCCAATGCTGCGCTCTTCGTCATCCATATGTTGGCCGTCGAAGACGAAGCAATGCGCCAGAAGCTCGAAACCTTCCGCCAGAACCAAGCCAATAAGGTGCTGGCGATGAAATTGCCCGAGGTCTGATCCGCTTTGGTGACCCCCACAGAAGCGGAGTACAGGCAAGCCGTCGAGTTGCTGCTCGGCGGCGAGCTGGTCGCCTTGCCGACAGAAACGGTGTATGGCCTCGGCGCCGATGCCGCGAGCCCTGGTGCCGTCGCCAAGATTTTTGCAGCCAAGGGGCGACCCGCCGATCACCCGCTGATCGTGCATCTTCCCGCCGCCAATTGGGTCGAGCGCTGGGCGATGGCTATTCCCGATACCGCGTGGGAGTTGATGGAAGCCTTCTGGCCCGGGCCGCTGACCCTGATCCTGAAAAAACAGCCCTGGGTACCGGATGCCGTAACCGGCGGCCAGGACACCGTCGGCCTGCGCGTGCCGGGGCACCCCGTGGCGCTCGAACTCTTGCGCCGCTTTGCCGCCGCCCGTACGCAGGGTGGTATCGCCGCGCCCTCGGCCAACCGGTTCGGCCGCATCAGCCCGACCTCTGCCCAGCATGTGCGTGAGGATCTAGACGAGCGTGTGCGTCTGGTGCTGGATGGCGGCCCCTGCCAGGTCGGCATCGAATCGACCATCGTCGATCTCTCGCGTGGCGAGCCGGTGATATTGAGGCCAGGCCATATCGCGCCGTCGCACATTGCCGCGGTGTTGGGCGAAGCGCCGGGCAGCGGCGGAGAAATCGGCGCGACGCCGCGTGTCTCCGGTTCGCTGGCCGCGCACTATGCACCTGTCACGCCCATGCGCGTGGTGGCCTCCGACCGCCTGCTCAACCTGTTGCTTGCCATGCGCCACAGTGGCCGCCGTACTGCCGCACTCTGCCACAGCCAGCCCCCGCAGGCCGGCATGCCGCATGTGTGGAAGATGCTGCCAGCCGAGCCGGTTGGCTATGCGCATGATTTCTATTCGGCGCTGCGCGAGCTCGATCGCGCGGGCGTCGAAAACATTCTGGTCGAAGCGCTGCCGGAGTCGCCCGAGTGGGCCGCTATCGCCGACCGCTTGCGCCGGGCTGTGGCCGGTGCCGGCAAAGAATAGTTGGCGAGCGCCTGATCAGGCTGGCCCCTTGCCCGAGTACGTGGAGTACGAACGGTCGTGTGTAAGCCAAACTGTATTCAAAGAACCGAGTCGGTGTATAATCCGCGCCCTAAAGGGCCGATAGCTCAGCTGGGAGAGCGCTGCGTTCGCAATGCAGAGGTCGAGGGTTCGATCCCCTTTCGGTCCACCAGATACCCCCACAAAGAAGTCCGAAGAAGGCCAAGAAACCAAGTAAATACAAGGTTCTTGGCCTTTTTTTCGTCCAGAGCTATCCAGTAAGTTGTATTGAAATCCGGGGGTATATGGGGGTATAACTAGGGGTATGTGCTGACATCCTCATGGGAGATACCCCCAAATGGCTCTCACAGATACCGCCGTACGCAATGCCAAGCCTGCCGAAAAGGCCCAAAAACTGGCCGATGAGAAAGGGCTGTTCCTGCTCATCAACCCAAACGGCACCAAGTATTGGCGACAAAAGTACCGCTTCGACGGCAAAGAAAAGCTGCTGGCGCATGGGGTATATCCTGATGTCAGCCTGAAAGATGCACGCGAAAAGCGCGATGCCGCCCGCAAGCTGCTGGCGAATGGCGTTGCCCGATGCTTTGGGTACGGCCTATAACCGCACCAAGTTTTTGAAAGAGCGCCGCGCTATGATGCAGGAATGGGCGGATTATCTGGACAAGCTCAAAGCGGGGGCGGAAGTGATACCGCTTCGGGTCTAGACCATCGCCTGACGGTTTCATGGTGGAGCAGGACTACCTGATGCAGGCATGGTTAGCGATCATGAGATGTTTTGGTAAATCGAAAGGAGTTTGATGCGGTGCTGATCTATCCAAATCAATTTTCTCGGCACGAAAAAAATCCAACTGTCGCAGCAAACACAATCAGAGAGGCTCTTAACGAACATGCGTCAACTCTTGGAGGTGAGCGCGGGTCGAAGTTGCGCGAAGTTGTCGATGCCATATTTGATGACTGCCCTTATCAAGATATGGGGCAGTCCTTGCTGAACCAAATCATGGGTTATGAAGAAGCGGGCATGATGATTTTTGACCTATTGATGCCCGTTGATCGCTTTCACGCGATTAGTGCGGGATATGCTCACGATGCTATTTTGGCTGCGAAGCACGGGTATTCAGACCCTTGGCCATTAGTTGCTCATTCGATGTACTGGCTAAGCATGGCGGCGACCGAAGATTCTTATGATGAGTTGGTAAGAAACATCAGAGCATCAGATGCGCGAAGAAGGGCAAATCTATTGCATGACAAACCCGGCGGCAGTCGAGAAAAACAAAAGAAGATTAGGGAAATCTGGGCTTCTGGCAAATACATCAGTCGAGATATTTGTGCCGAACAAGAATGCGCTGCACTTGATATGTCCTTTTCCGCTGCTAGAAAAGCACTACGTGGGGTGCCTGCACCAACCTAGCCGTTGCTAGTAAAGGCTAGCCGCTGCAAGCATAGGCAATTCTGGCGGCAAATCGCACTAGGCAAGATGCAACCGTCCTTGATTAGACGGTAAGCGCCTGCGCCGGACAACGCAAAACAAAGGCGCTCCGTCGCAACGATGGAGGCGCTATGCCAAATACACATCTTCCCGAAACCGGCTTCGTCCGGCTCCCTCAAATCCTTCGCGTGATCCCCGTCAGCCGCTCAACTTGGTGGCAATGGGTCAAGACCGGCAAGGCACCCAAGCCGGTCAAGCTGGCAGCACGCACAACAGCATGGCGGGCAAGTGACATTGCCGCCTTCATCCAAGTGTTTGCACAGTGATGGGGGCGACCATGAAAAACGTCAGCACAAAAGAAATCGCCCCGCTGGCTGCAACCGGCGAGGCGAAGGTGAATCTGCTACAAAACATCCGAAACAAGTATAAGGGCGATTCCAGTGCGGCACAACGCACGCGGCTATTGGAAGCATTGCGCTTTCTATCCCTATCTACTTTAGACATCCGGCGGTATCTCGATATTCTTCATCCGGCAGGCAGAGTGCAGGAATTGCGCGAAGAAGGCCACAAGATCGAGACTTCGCGGCGACGTGAATTCAGCGAGGCCGGTTTGCCGCACAACGTGGCACGCTACGTTTTGCAGGCGGGGCAATGCCATGAATGAGGGCGTATTTGTCCAGCGATGTCTATTAGACCTAGAGCGCCTTTCTGAGCGATTTTCTAGCCTTGGGATAGGTGAGGATATGGCTTCGATGTCGCTCAGCGAACTGTGGGGCTTGTACGCATTCCTGCGTCGCCTTGCGGGTGCTTCCGATGAGTCGCCATAGCAAGCGATGGAAAGAGGCGCGGGATAAACGAGACGGAGGCGCATTCGTGACTTTGCCGCTCGCCGTCTTGCAATCACGCGCCTATCTGGAAGCAGGTGCCCATGCGCGAATGTTGTTGATTGATCTGGCGTTGCAGTATCGCGGCGACAACAACGGCGATTTGTGCGCGGCGTGGAAGCTGATGCAGGCGCGAGGCTGGCGATCCGAGCAGACTTTGCAGAATGCCAAACGGGAGCTGATCGAACTCGGCTTGATCGTGGAAACCCGAAAAGGCGCAAGGCCGAACAAGGCAAGCTTGTACGCGGTCACGTGGTGCGCGTTGGATCATTGCGACGGCAAGCTCGATATTTCGCCAAAGGCTTTCCCGCGAGGCCAATACCGCTTGCGTGATCCGGCACCGATATTGCCCGTAAAAAACGGAGTCCTTACTACGCCTGTCGTAGTAGTGCCTCCGTGATAGCTACGATTCCCGTAGTAGAGAGAGCGCCGCTTACTGCGATTTCCGTAGCTATGCGGCGTTTTTTTTGCCTCTCACTACTGCGATTTCCGTAGTGCTATCTAGAAGTACCATCTAGTGCTGATGATCTGCGGGCATCTAAAAAAGGGTGAAAAAGGCAGAAGGGGCCAGGAAACCCCCAACAAGTCAGCTCCAAAATTTGTAGGTACGTCATTGGGTTGTGTGAATTTACGACGACACTTCACTTGCCAAGGGCGTGCCCGAAACGAGTGACAGCAACGATGGCTTGGGGGTATTTTTGGGGGTATATCTGGATTACGTTTTTTCCAGTTATTTAATTCATGCGGCTTCCGAGGCGTTGTTCGATAGCCTTTCGGCCACCAGAACATAGTCCAGGCAAGTCCTGCAAAGGCCGGAAAACCAAGTAAATACAAGGTTTCCGGCCTTTTTCTTTCCGGCGTCGTCCAGCCAAGTCCAGCCAAATCTACCGTCAATTGACGGTATTATTGACGGTATACCGACAACCTACCGGGGTGTATACCGTCATGTCGCGTGCCTTCACGCCCCCGCGTGTTCGGGAATCGCGGCGACCAACGCCTTCAGCAATTTCCAGCAATGGCCAACCGATTCGATCTCGACGCGCTCGCCGGGCGCGTGTGCACCGCGGATATCCGGCCCGAAGGAAATCGTGTCAAGCGCAGGGTACCGGGCACCGATGATGCCGCATTCCAGGCCGGCATGAATGACCTTGACGAGGGCCGGGCCGGTGTTGAATTCGCGCTGGTAGACCATCTGGCACAAGGCGAGCAGTCGGGAATCGGGATTGGGTTGCCAGCCGGGGTACTGGCCTTCCACCTCGACCGTTGCGCCAGCCAGCGTGAAGAGGCTGGCGATTTCCGCAGCCAGCGTCGAGGTACCGGTGTCGGTGAGCGAACGCACCATCAGGTTGGCATCGCAGCAGCCCTCGACGAGTTTGAGTATGCCCAGGTTGTTGGAGGTGTCGACCACGCTGGCGATTTTTTGGCTCATCCGCCAGACGCCGTGCGGGGCGGCGTTGAAGGCCGCGAGGAAGCGAGCCTGATCGGCGAGCGTCAGAACCGAGCCATGCGGCGCCGGTGCGGCGAGTACGCGAACGCGTGCAGGATTGTCGGCGCCGGCGAGTTCCTCGTGCAGCAGCGCTTGATAGTCGGCGGCCATTTGCTTGAGCGCTTCCATATGACCGGCTGCGATGGTGATGGCCGCAGTCGCTTCGCGGGCCAGCGCGTTGCGGGCGGTGCCACCATCCAGGCCCGCGCAACGGAAATCGCCGCCGAATCGGGACTGGAGCCGATGCAGCAGGCGAACCAGCAGCTTGATGGCGTTGCCGCGCTCAAGGTGGATATCCACACCGGAATGACCGCCGCGCAATCCGGCGATTTCCAATAACAAGCTGGCGTGGTCGGCGGGAACCGGTTCCGTGGCCAGATCGAGATGAACATTGACATCGGCGCCGCCCGCGCAGCCGAGATAGAACTCGCCCCAATCTTCGGTATCGAGGTTGATCATCAGGCTGCCTTTCAGCCAGTCGGCGGCAAGCCCGTTGGCGCCCCCCATGCCGGCTTCCTCATCCACTGTCAGCAAGACTTCCAGCGGCGGATGAACGGCGTCTTCCGCTTCGAGCAGCGCCAGCGCCAGTGCGACGCCAATGCCGTTATCGGCGCCGAGCGTCGTCTCGGGGGCGGTCAACCAGCCGTCTCGCAGTTCAGTGTGAATGGGGTCGTGCTCGAAATCGTGGGTAGTTCCAGCGTTCTTCTGGCAAACCATGTCGAGGTGCGCCTGGATCACCACGATCGGGCAATTTTCCCGGCCGGGTGTGGCTGGTTTGCGGATCAGCAGATTGCCGGCGAGATCTACCTCGGCGATCCAGCCGGACTGCTCGGCCCACTGGCGCAGATGATCACGAATCCGTGCTTCGCGCTTGGAAGCACGGGGTGTGTTCAACAGAGTTTGAAAGTGCCGCCAGACCAGGGCGGGCTCGAGATGGGCAAGCGAAGACATGGCAGACCGGGAATTTCCAGAAAACGCCCGCGCAACAATGCGCGAGGGGGTGGGTCACCGCTCGGGAACGCCCCGTTCGATACCGCCCAGCCGGATTGTCTTGCGCTGCATCAATTTGTGCAAGGCAAGGTGGGCGGGATAGCGCAGGCAGAATTGCAGATAGCTGGCGCAACTGCCGATCCACTGTGCCGGTTTGCGGTGGCGGACAGCCTGCGAAAGATTCAGGCGCAGCAGTAGCCGACGCACCCGCCAGAAAAACTGCGGTGGCAATCGATCCGACCGGCTGTGCCGATAGGTCTGATAAAGGTGAAGAATCCCGGCAGCCGGGTAGATGCGGGGGTGACCAAAACTGGCCGGATAATCCGCAAGCAGGAATAGATTGCCGGGGCGAGCATCCACCTGAGCGCGGGTCAGGTCGATAACGACGTTGTCATCCATCAGAACGGCCCAGTGTTCGCAGTATTGGCGGTCGTTACGGATCGACCAATGCACCAATGAGGGTGTCAGGCCCCATTCTTCGGCGATCAGGCCGAGCTCGAGCGAACTCGCGAAACACTGGCCTTCAGCCTCTTCGCGGGAGAGCGACGGAAGGCGTCCGATGTGCGCCAGAAACTGACGAACAGCCGGCGCTGAGTGGTGAAGATGAAAAACCATGAGCTCGATTCTGAGGAAGGCAGGCGCCGTTCGAGAATTCGATCAGCTTCTGCAACAAACCTGACGGGATTCTGACAGATTTGGCTGGATCAAGCTAGGTGGCATGCGCTGATTGACGGATGGCGGCAGGGTAAAGCCGCCACGATGTCTGGTTAATGGACGTTTTTTTGACCGAGCGGTGCAGAAATGCATCTCAAGGGCATGACGTTTGTTGATGAAGTCACAAATGAGTTGGTCGCTATGGCGCCAGAACGGGCAGGCGGTCGGCAGCAGCGCGTACACATTCTGGATTGCTCGCAAAGCCACGTGGCTTATCCAAGGCGATCCCAACCGACAACGGTAATGAGTTCTGTAACCAGTTCATGCCGACCTGAGCATGTGGCCGAAGTATTCAGCCGCTTTTCGAGCCTGACAAGCCGAATCAACACGGCTATCTCAAATCGTTTCATGGCCGATTCCGCGACGAGTGCGCCCTGCACAAGTCGTCAAAGAAGCCTGACGACGTGATTACAACGAGGAGCAACCCAAGAATCCTCTGGCAAAGCAACGCGTTGTGTGGAGGCGGTGCTTCGAGAAGCGATATTTTCATGGTGCAGATCGAACGAGTTCAAACAAGTTCGAAGTGCTTTGGTCATTTAAAAGAGGAGGTTTGCAGATCTTGCAGCCTGGCTAACTAAACGTTTGGCTCGCTGAATTCTTGCGCCAACAGGTCAAACACGACTCGGATGCGTCGAGCAGTGTGCAGTTCGCGGTGTGTGACAAGCCAGATCGGAAACTTGATAGGGGCAATATCATCGAGCACCCGTACCACTGTCGGCGTCAGCGCCGCGATTTCTTCCATCGTCACACCAATTCCCAAGCCTTGGCGCACCATTTGCCAAGCAACCATGGTGTTTTCGGCCACCACACAAAAGTGCGACTCAGTCAATTGCAGCCCGTACCTACCTCTTGCAGGCTTTGCCTTGCTCAGTGCAGCCTCATTGGCGTGGGCCGAGCCCTTGGCAGAAACCGGTGCAGCCACGAGTGGCGGCTATATAGGCTTCGGAATTAAAGCTGTGCCCCGCTACCAAGGCTCGGATGAATCCAAAACAAGAGCCTTCCCTGCCTTTGAATACCACTGGGAAAATGGAGTATTTCTCGGTGGCTCAGACGGGCTTGTCGGCTTCGAAATCAACGCAACTCGGCAATTGCAACTCGGCATCGCGCTGGGTTTGGACGAGGGGCGCAAGGAGTCGGATTCGCGCTACCTTAAGGGCATGGGAAATCTGGATCCGCGGGGCACCTTGAACATGTATGCCAAAGCTGCGATCAGCGACCAATTTGGGCTGAGTGCTGGTTTGCGTATGGGTTCCGGCAGATCTGGCAAAGGTAGTTTACTGAATCTGGGCGCCAACTACGGTGTCTCGCTGGCGCCTGCTACCCACATGACCTTCAATGTGGATGCTGTTTTGGCCAATAGCGACTACATGCGAGACTACTTTGGGGTGAGCGCAGCGCAGGCCCGCGTCAGTGGGCACAAACGCTACACCCCCAATTCTGGCTGCCGGGACGTAACGATGGGTATAGGCTTGCAGCACCAAATCAGCCGTGACTGGATGCTATTCGGCAAATTCAACAGCACCACTCTTTCTGGCACTGCAAAAAATAGCCCTCTGGTGCGCAAAGCTACCACTGAAAGCGCGTTTGCAGGGATAACCTATAGTTTCTAGCATCTGAGGCACAGCCCGATTCCACAGAACAAGTGGAGTCGGGCCATTATCTATTCGAAAACGCTTGTACTCACCCTTGGGCACAAACCGAACTACTGGTCCATTCAATTGGCCAATTCCGTAAGCGACCTCCCATAGCTGTCTGGCGAGTGGAGGGAGCCAGAGAGAAGGTGGTGCCCAACAAATGCCCTGGCGGGTGCCATTTTTTTGAAGCTTTTCGCATTACGCCAAAATAAAAAAAGCTAGCGTATTCGCTAGCTCATTGAATATGTGGCGCGCCTGACACGATTCGAACGTGCGACCCCTGCCTTCGGAGGGCAGTACTCTATCCAGCTGAGCTACAGGCGCGAAGGGCGCAAAGGATACCCGTTTTCGGTGCGATCGTCCATGTGTGCCGTGCGCCGGTCGTGACAAACGGATATAATTTGGCACCCCCAACACTAAGGCTTCGAGGAAAAAAGCATGTCCGATCCCCAGAAAAATTCTTCCAGTTCGATTCTGCTGGTGACCATTATTGTCTCCATCGTGTTGATTGCGCTGATCTGGCCGCTCTCGCAATTGGGTAAGGGAAGTACCCGGATTGACGGCAGCGCGGACGATGCCGATGCCCGTATCCAGCCGGTGGCGCGTGTCGAAGTACAAAAGGCGCCTGTGGCGGCTGCGGCTTCGGGCAAACCGCGCGACGGTGCGACCATTTTCAATACGATTTGTGGCGCTTGTCACAATACGGGCGCTGCCGGCGCACCCAAGGCGGGCGACAAGGCTGCCTGGGCGCCCCGTATCGCGCAGGGCAAGGAGGCACTGTACAAGAGCGCGCTGAACGGCAAGAACGCCATGCCGCCAAAGGGTGGGGTTGCCGATCTGAGCGAGGCCGAAGTGAAATCGGCGGTCGATCATATCGTCGGTCTGGTCAAGTAAATCCGCTGATACCGCCTGGTCTGACGCGACCGACTTAGCCGCGTCAACCTGAGCAACCAATGGAAAAGGCGCCTTGCGGCGCCTTTTCTGTCTGGGGAAGCCCGATTACTTCTTGACTTCTTCCTTCTTCGGCTCGACCTTCGGGGCATCGGCCTTGGCGGGTTCGGTCTTGACGACTTCGGCCTTCTTTTCAACCGGCTTCGTCTCTTCCTTCTTCATTTCCTTCTTGTCGGCATGCTTGTGAGCGTGCTTGGCTTCCTTCTTCTCGGTCGCGGCCGGGGTGGCTTCCTTCTTCACTTCCGCCTTCGGGGCTTCGACAGCCTTCGGCGCTTCCGCCGGCTTGACAGCTTCGGCCTTCTTTTCGACAGCCGGGGCGGCAACCGGTTTGGCGTCGGTCTTGGGGGCGTCCGCGGCGTGGGCGATACCGAAAGCAGCGGCGATGGCGAGAGCGATAAGTTGCTTGGTCATTTGTCAATCTCCTTGTTCAGATCTGTCATCCGGCGCTGCGGAATTGCATCGCCTTGCTGCCAATAACGCGTCAGGTTTCAGCTGGGATGTCAATAAAAAGGTAACCCGCTGTAACGCTCTATGACCGCTTTGGGGGTTTTGACAACATCGCCTTCATCGCAGCCAGGCGGTCGCTGCCGGTGGCCTTGTCCGGGGTCGTCGCGTGCTGGCCGCCGGAGAAGCGCACATCGTCGCGCCCCATCTCGGCGATGAAGCGCGAGGGTTGGCAGGGAACCAGCTCGCGCGCCAGTTTGCGGCGCTCGCAGTAGCTGATGTGCAGCGAACGTTGGGCGCGGGTGATGCCGACGTACATCAGACGGCGCTCTTCCTCGACCTTGCCGGTATCGACCGATTCGCGATGGGGCAGGAGGCCTTCTTCGACGCCGATCAGAAAGACGTGCTTGTATTCCAGACCCTTGGCGGCGTGCAGGGTGGAGAGCTGCACCGCATCGAGGTCCGCGGCCTCCTTGTCGATCATGTTGAGCAGCGCGAGAGTCTGGGTCAGCTCGAGCAGGTTCTTGCCTTCGGCGTCACCTTTGTTGGCCAGCCAACCCATCAGTTCGCCGACGTTGGCCCATTTGCTGTCGGCGGTACGCGGCTCTTCGGAGTCGTACAACCAGGCTTCGTAGCGGATGGCGGCGAGCAGGTCGGCCAGCACGGTCTTCGCCGATTCCCGCCCCGCGCGCTGCTGCATGCGCTGAATGAAGTGGCCGAATTCGTGCAGCGGATCAAGTTGCCTGGGCTGCACGCGCGCGGCGAAACCTTGTTCGAAGAGGGCTGCAAAGAGCGAGATATGGCGCTCTCCTGCGTATTGGCCAAGGGCCTGCAAGGTGGCGGCGCCGATGCCGCGCTTGGGTGTGGTGGCGGCGCGGATAAAGGCGGGGTCGTCGTCTTCGTTGACGAGCAGGCGCAGATAGGCGGTGATGTCCTTGATCTCGGCCTTGTCGAAGAAAGATTGGCCGCCCGAGAGCAGATAAGGCACGCGCTGGTTTCTGAGCTGGGTCTCGAGCACGCGGGCCTGGTGGTTGGAACGGTAGAGGATGGCGTAATCGGCGAATTTGCCGCGATGCTCGAATTTGTGAGCGAGCAGCTTCATCGCCACCGCCTCGGCCTCGACCTCGTTATCCGGGTGGGCGCTGACATAGATCGGGTCGCCGTGGCCGAGATCGGACCAAAGCCGTTTCTCGAAAACCTTCTCGTTGTGCGCGATGACATTGTTGGCCGCCTTCAAAATGCGGACTGTCGAGCGGTAGTTCTGTTCCAGCTTGATGACCTTGAGGCGGGGAAACTCCTCCGGCAGCTTGCGCAGATTGGCAATGTCGGCACCCCGCCAGCCATAGATGGCTTGGTCGTCGTCGCCCACCGCCGTAAACTGGGCACGCGCCCCGGTCAGTTGTTTCAGGAGCCGATACTGGCAGGCGTTGGTGTCCTGGTATTCGTCGACGAGCAGATAGCGCAGGCGGTTCTGCCACTTTTCGGCGATTTCCGGATGCGCCTCGAACAGCCGCACCGGCAGCATGATGAGATCGTCGAAATCGACCGCCTGGTAGGCCTTTAGCGTGGCTTCGTAAGAGAGATAGACTTCAGCCGCCAGCTTTTCATGCTCGTCGGCCACCAGTTGGCGTGCCGCCTCGGGTGTGATCAGCGCATTCTTCCAGTTCGAGATGATCGCTTGCAGGCGGCGTAGGGCGCCCTTGTCGATGCTGCGGGCGAGGTCGCCGACGATGCCGGCGCAGTCGGCGGCATCGAAAATCGAAAAACGCGGCTTGTAGCCGAGCGCCTTGGCCTCTTCGCGCAGGATGCGGACGCCCAGGGAGTGGAAGGTCGATATCTGGAGCGCGTCGGTCGGCTGGCCCGGCAGAAGCTTGTCGACCCGCTCGCGCATTTCCTTCGCCGCCTTATTGGTGAAGGTGATGGCGGCGATGTGGTTGGGTGCCAGCCCGCAGCCTTGCACCAGGTAGGCAATCTTCTGAGTAATGACGCGGGTTTTGCCCGAACCGGCCCCCGCCAGTACCAGCAGGGGGCCATCGAGGTAATGGATGGCTTCGCGTTGGGGAGCGTTGAGTGCGGACATGGGCAAAAACAAAACGCCCCGGCGGGGCGCTTGAGCGGCGAATGAACAGGCGCGGAAAGGAGCGGCGATTCTACCGCGATTCCGTTCAGGCTTCTTCGTTGATCGGCCGGTAGGGATGCCGTCTGTCAGGTCCGTCCAGCCTTTTCAACAGGCGGTCCGCGTAGTCGCCGAGGCCGCGCAACTGTTCAACCAGCTGTGCCAGCGCCAGTGGCGGTGCCAGTTCGACGTTGGCGCTGACGGGAGGTTCTTTGCCGGCGCCGGATTCGTTCAGTTGCTGGCGCAGCGATCGCTGACCGTCCGGGTCGCTCGCGGCGCTCTCGACCACACGGCGCACATCGGCGCGGGGTGGCACGGTCCAGGGATCGGTCTGCTTTGCAGTGGTGGTCAGGCGGTAGAGATTCATGATCGGCCTCCTGACCTTGTTTACGGCCGAAATCCGGCCCGCTTGAATCGGCAGACCTCGCAAAAAACCCGTGGCGCGCCGATTGTCGCGGGGCCACGGGCTGAGCAATTCTGCAGTGACGATCAGTGGCCGACGGCGCCGAACACCTTGCCTAGCAGTTTGCTGCCCGTGCCGATTGGGTCTTTGCGGATGCTACGCTCCTGTTCGGCGATCATCAGGTAAAGTCCATCCATGGCCTTATGCGTGATATAGCCGTCGAGATCGGCGTCCTGCTTGTCGATCATGCCGACGCTCGCGGCCTTGCGGGCGACCTTGTTGTACTGATCGGCGACTTTCAGTTTCTCGGTGGCGCGCTTGACGATGGGCAGGAATTTGGCGTGAATCGGTTCCGAGGTCGTGCGCTTCATGTATTGCGTGGCGCCATCGTCGCCGCCCGTGAGGATGCCGGCCGCGTCCTGAACGCTCATGTGTTTGATGGCGTCGACCAGAATCGGCTTTGCCTCGACCACGGCCTGTTCAGCGGCGCGATTCATGGTCAGTTCGAGTGAGTCGATCTGTTTGCCCATGCCGATGCTCTTGAGCAGCTTTTCGACCTTTTGCAGGTTGCCGGGCAACGGGATGCGAACCTTGGGGTTGCCCATGAAGCCATCCTGCTTGCCGAGATTGCTGACGGCGAACTCGGCGCCGCGAGTGAGCGCTTCTTTCAGGCCGGATCCCGATTCCTGTGGGCTGAGGTCGGCCAACCCAAGGGCTAGGGTGGTATGGCTGGCAAATCCGAAAACGAGGGCAATAAGGAGTCGGCGCATGTGAACCTCCAGAAGGGGGTGGAGTAGATCGGGACATTCCGTGTTCATCATAATGCCCGTCCGAGGCGTGCGCCACTTCCCATTTTGAGGTGGGTAGGCTTGGGCATTCGGCGCTGATCCGCGATAATGCTTGTTTTGGCCCACCGGAGCCCGGTTTGACCGCTACCGTTGCTCAATCCCTACGCCAGGACGCCCGGATTATCGGCGTAGTCGGTCTGGCGCATGGCACCTCGCATTTTTTCCAATTGCTCGTGCCGCCGCTGTTTCCCTGGCTGATGGAGGCGTTCTCGCTCGACTTCACTACCATCGGGCTGGCGTTGTCGGTGTTTTATCTGGTTTCCGGGGTGGGCCAGGCCATTGCCGGCTTTGTGGTCGATCGCTTTGGGCCGGTGCGCGTGCTGACGCTCGGCATGCTCTGTTTTCTGTTGTCGGCCATCAGTCTGGCGTTGGCGGGTGGCCTGCCCGGCATCATGCTGGCTACCGCGCTGGCGGGCCTGGGCAACAGCGTGCTGCATCCCTGCGATTTCACGATCCTGAACCGCGAAGTGTCGTCGGAAAGGCTGGGGCACGCCTTCTCCGCGCATGGCTTGCTGGGCAACGTCGGATATGCGCTGGCGCCGATCTTTCTCACCACCCTTGCCACGTTCGCGGGTTGGCGCGTGGCGGCGGGCGCGACCGTGCTGCTGGTCTTGCCGGCCATGGCCTTGCTGTGGATATTTCGGGCCGATCTGGAGCGGACGCGCACGCACAAGACCCACGCCGAAAGTAGTGGCGGTCGCCTCGCGTTTCTGTCGTCCGGCGCGGTGTGGCTGTGTTTCGCCTTCTTCTTCCTGATCACCATCGCCTTCGGCGCTATCCAGACCTACATGCCCAGTGTCTTGCAGGGCTTGTATCAACTGCCGCTGGCGCTTTCGGCGGTATCGCTGTCGATCTACTTGCTGGCTTCCGGCGGCGGCATGCTGGTGGGCGGATTCGTGGCGCGCAAGGCGGCCCACGATCATCAAATCGCTGCCGCGCTGACGACGGCAGCCCTGTTCGCCATGCTGCTATCCACGACCTGGGTGCCGGGTGCCTGGGTACCACCCCTGCTTGCGGTGATCGGCTTTTGTTCCGGTCTGGCCGGGCCTTCGCGTGATTTGCTGGTGCGCAAGGCCGCCACTGCGCGCTTCGGGCAGGCGGCCTTTGGCCGGGTCTATGGCTTTGTCTATTCCGGGCTGGATCTGGGCATGGCTTTGGCGCCACCGCTTTTCGGCATGTTGATGGATCGCGGCCGTCTGGTCGAGGTACTGATTGGCATTGCCATTTTTCAGGGGCTGGCCATTCTCACTGCGCTCAATGTGGGCAAGTCGGTGCGATGCTAAGCTGAGCAATGAGTTGTAGTTCTATCGAGGGTTCGAGATGAAACGTATTTGCATGATTCTGGGCGCGGCCCTGCTTGGGGGCTGTGCCGCCTATAGCGGCCACGGGCTGGTGGCTGGGCAGGACGGTCTGCCGCAGGTGATTGCCTTGATGGGCCAGCCAGCAATGCAGTGGCGCGAAACGGATGGCGCGCAGGAACTGGCCTATCCGCGCGGACCAGTAAGCCCCGAGACGTACATGGTGCGGATCAGTGCCGATGGCAAGGTGCAGGCCGTGCGCAATGTGTTGACGACCGAGAATTTCGCGCGCATCAAGCCGGGTATGACCTTGGCGGAAGTTCAGCGCATTCTCGGGCCGGCCAGCGCCGTCGATGAGTTCCCCCGTCGCAATGAGCGCGTGCGCGACTGGCCGACCGAGGACATGGGCGATCCGGCGCATTTCCTGGTGTTGTTCGACGCCACCCGGGAGATCGTGCGAACGACCGTGATCCAGGCGGATCGGCCGCCCTCCATGAACTGATTGGCCCGATCAGCCGGTGTGCGCCTCCTCGGCCTGCTTGTCGGCCCAGTAGCTTGAGCGCACCAGCGGCGCGCAGGCGGCGCCGGCGAAGCCCATTGCCTGCGCTTCGGTTTCGAAGCGCTTGAACACGTCGGGATGGACGTAGCGGCGCACCGGCAGGTGGTGATTGCTTGGCGCCAGGTACTGGCCGATGGTGAGCATTTCGACGTCGTGCGCACGCAGGTCGCGCATGACCTCGAGAATTTCTTCGTCGGTTTCGCCCAGGCCGACCATCAGGCCGGATTTGCTGGTGACCTGCGGGCAGAGCGCCTTGAAACGCTTGAGAAAGGCCAGCGAATGCGCGTAATCGGCCCCCGGGCGCGCTTCCTTGTACAGCCTGGGCACGGTTTCGAGATTGTGGTTGAGCACATCGGGCAGGGCCTCGCCGAGGATGTCGAGCGCCTTCTCCATGCGGCCGCGGAAATCCGGCACCAGCGTCTCGATCTGCGTCGTGGGCGAGGCGGCGCGCACGGCGCGGATCACCTCGACGAAGTGTTTCGCCCCGCCATCCTTGAGGTCGTCGCGGTCGACACTGGTGATGACCACGTAGCGCAGCTTCAGGCGCGCCACCGACTCGGCCAGATGACGCGGTTCATCCGGGTCCGGCGGCAGCGGCTGGCCGTGGCCGACGTCGCAGAAGGGGCAGCGGCGGGTGCAGATGTCGCCGAGAATCATGAAGGTGGCGGTGCCGCGCCCGAAGCATTCGCCGATGTTGGGGCAGGTGGCTTCCTCGCAGACAGTGTGCAGTTTCTGCTCCCGTAGCATGGATTTGATTTCGCCAAAGCGCCCGGCGCTGTTGCCGGCCTTGACGCGGATCCATTCCGGCTTTTTCAGCGGCGCATCGACCGGCACGATCTTGATCGGGATGCGGGCGGTCTTCAGTTCGCCTTTTTGCTTGACGCCGCGTTCAGCCATGCGTGTTCTCCAATGTTCCAATCAGTTGCAGGGCAAGCGCCTCGCCGGCGGCGGCCACGTCCATGCGCACGCCGAAATCGGCGAGCTGCGTCACCGCCAGGCCTTCATAGCCGCAGGGATTGATCGCCGAAAAAGGCGAAAGATCCATGTCGACATTGAGGCTAACGCCATGATAGCTGCGGCCGTTCTTGATGCGCAGCCCGAGCGCGGCGATCTTGGCGCCGTCCGGCGTATAGACGCCGGGCGCTCCGGCGCGTCGTTCGGCCGCGATACCCCAGGCGGCCAGTCGGTCGATCACCGCCTGCTCGATCGTTGAGACCAGTTCCCGCACCTTCAGTTTCTGCCGCGTCAGATCGATCATCAAATAGACGACGGCCTGACCGGGTCCGTGGTAGGTAATCTGCCCGCCGCGGTCGATGGGGACGACCGGCACGCCGATGTCGGCGAGCAAGTGCTCACGTCGCCCGGCCTGGCCGAGGGTGAAGACCGGAGGATGCTCGACGATCCACAATTCGTCCGGCGTGGCCGGCGTGCGGGCGGCGGTGAAATGCTGCATCGCTTCCCAGCAGGGCACGTAGTCGGTCAGGCCCAGACGGCGCAGCAGAATGGGCGGCGGAAGGGTGGATTCAGCTTGGTGAGCGCATGCGGCCATGCGGCGCCTCCGCCTCCATAGTGATGCAATAGTCGTTGAATCCAACGGACTGCCAGAAAGCACGCCCTGCGGTGTTGGTTACCAGCACGTCAATGCGCAGTCTCGACGCGTCGTTCCAGGCGTTTTCCCAGAGCCATGCCAGGGCGGTGCGACCCACTCCCATCCGGCGATGTTCCGGACACACAAAAAGTTGGCGCAAATAGATGAAATCGGACTCTTCTCGATACAGCGCGTAGCCGGTTGGCGCCGCAGCCTGTTCAATAACAGCGGCGCGGTATTCGCCTGCCAACCAGCCGGACATGCGGTCAGTGAGTTGGCGAAGATTCATCGGATTGCGGTGACCTTCGTCACGAATCAATTGCCGATTCATTTCCGCCAGAGCAGGTGCGTCATCAAGCGTGGCGAGTCGGAATTGCATGTGCGTTACAGAACGACCTTGACCAGCGGATGCGAACTCAGTTCGCGATAGAGCGCGTCGAGTTGCGGCTTGGAAGTGGCGAGCACGGTGCAGGTCAGGCTAACGTATTTGCCGCCGGAGCTGGCGCGCATTTCGATGCCGGCGCCGTCGAAACCGGGATCGTGGCGGGTGACGATTTCGAGTACCGTCTGCGCCAGGGCGCCGTCCGCCAGACCCATGACCTTGAGCGGAAAATCGCAGGGAAATTCGAGCAGGGTATCGTCAGCCATGGCGCATCACCGTGTTCTTGTAATCCTGATACCAGGCCCACATTTGCCGGCCGACCGGGCCGGGGTGGCCGTGGCCGACCGAGCGGCCGTCGAGGGTGGTCACCGCCAGTACTTCCTTGGTCGAGGAGGTCAGCCAGATTTCGTCGGCCTCGCGCAGCTCGCTTTCGCCGACGGGGCGAATGGCGTGCGGCAGGCCGTACCGGGCGGCGAGTTCCAGCGTCAGATCGTAGGTGACGCCGGGCAGGATCAGGTGGCTCTTGGGCGGGGCGATCAGTTCGCCGTGCTTGACGATCATCACGTTGGTCGTCGAACCTTCGGTCAGGAAACCGTCGCGGATCAGCAGGGTTTCGGCGCAGCCGGCGTCGACGGCCTGCTGGCGCAGCAGCACGTTGGCGAGCAGCGCCGTGGTTTTCAGGTTGCAGCGCAGCCAGCGGTTGTCGACAGCGGTGATCGCGGCGACGCCGCGCTCGCGCACGGCAGCGGCTGGGGTCACCAGCGGTGCGGTCATGGCGAACACCGTCGGCACCACCTCAGCGGTCGGGAAGGCGTGGTCGCGCTTGCCATCGGCGCCGCGCGTGACTTGCAGATAGACGCCCTGATCCTCCCACGGCGCGGCTTCGATCAGCCGGGCGATGACGGCCAGCCAGCCGGCGGTGGCGAGCGGATTGGCCAGCGCGATGCCGTCCAGGCTCTGCTGCAATCGCGCCAGATGTTCGTCGGCGCGGAAGGGGTGGCGGGAATAAACGGGGATGACCTCATAGACGCCGTCGCCGAACAGAAACCCCCGGTCGAGCGGCGAAATCTTCGCCGCCGCCAGTGGCAGGAAATCCCCGTTCAGATAGACGGTGTCGTTGATCATGGCCTTACTGGAACCACAGCTTGACGCTGTCGACCGCGCGCCCGAACAGGCCGGCGACCGGCACCGCTTCCAGCGCCACGGCCGGGAATTCGCCATACGGTTTGCCGTCGATCAGGATCTTGACGGTGCCGATGATCTGACCCTTGCCGACCGGCGCCAGCAGCGGTTGCCGGGAGACGAACTGGGCCTCGATCTTGTTGGCGTAGCCCTTGGGCACGGCGACGATCATATCCTGCTCGAAACCGGCCTTGGCGACGCTCTCTGCACCCTTCCAGACACGCGGGGTGGAAACCGCCTGGCCCTTGGCATAGAGCTGTACGGCGTCGAAGAACTGATAGCCCCAGTTCAGTAGCTTGAGCGATTCGGCGGCGCGGGTGGCGTCGGAATTGGTGCCGAGCACCACCGACAGCAGGCGGCGAGGGCCGCGCTTGGCCGAGGAAATCAGGCAGTAGCCGGCGGCATCGGTGTGGCCGGTCTTGACGCCGTCGACACTGGGGTCGAGCCAGAGCAGCCGGTTGCGGTTGGGCTGGGTGATGTTGTTGTAGCGGAATTCCTTCATCGAGTAGTACTTGCCGTACTCGTCGGGAAAATCGCGGATCAGCGCATGGGCGAGCAGCGAGAGGTCGCGTGCCGTGGTGAACAGTTGCGGATCGGGCAGGCCGGTGGCGTTGGTGAAGTGGGTGTTCTTCATGCCGAGGCGTTGCGCTTCCTTGTTCATCATGTCGGCGAAGCGTTCCTCGGTGCCGGCAATGGATTCGGCCAGTGCAATACAGGCGTCGTTGCCGGATTGCACGATCATGCCCTTGATCAGGTCCTCGACCGGCACTTGCGTATCGACGCGGATAAACATCTTGGAGCCGCCCGTTTCCCAGGCCTTTTTCGAGACCGGAACCGACTGAGTCAACGCCAGCGTCTTCTGGCGAATGGCCGAGAAGGTCAGGTAGGCGGTCATCAGTTTGGTCAGCGACGCGGGTTCGATCTTGTCGTCCGGCGCCTGCGCGGCGAGCACCTGGCCGGAGCCGGTTTCGAGCAGCAGCCAGGATTTGGCGGCAAGCACAGGCGCAACCGGCAGTTGCTGGGCCGAGGCGGTGGAAATCAGAAAGAGGGCGGAGAGAAATACGAAAAGCTGGCGCATCGGAGCATCACTTCAGGGGAGGGAGCCACATTATAACGCACCCCCGCAGGCCGCTTTTTCGGTCAGCGCCGCGGGGGCGGAAAGACGATGGGTGCGGGCGAGGGGACCTCTGGAGGCGCGGAGTCGAGCTCGGCGATGCCGTCGGCGAGAAAGTCGATGCGGGCGAGCAGGTCATCGGCGATGGCCGGGTTGTCAAGATCGCTCTGTTGGCCCGCGTGTGAAAACAGCCGGGCGACGACCAGCCGGGCGCGGTCGATCAGGTCGGGCAGATTGAGCGGCTCCGCCAGCGCCTCGATCTCCTCGGCAGCGGTGCGGATGGCGTAGGCGTCCGGCGGCAGCAGGTCGAGCGCGTCGTGCATCAGCGCGATCTGCTCCATCGCCTCGTCGACAAACAGGGCGTCCAGGGTCGGGTTGCGCGCGGCCGGTGGCTTCTGGCTGTGTTCAAGCCGTTCGGCCAGGTGGCGGGTGCGCTCGTGGAACGCCGGGTGTTCGAGCGCGTTGTCTTCGGTCAGCCATTCGCAAGTGGCGGAAATGGCCGCCAGAATGCCCGGGTCGTCCTGCCGCGCCGGGTCTTCGAGGAGGTCGGTTGCGCCGGCCAGCGCTTCGGTCAGGCGCAGGCAGCCGGTATCGCCCAGCTCGATCGCTTCCGCGCACAGAGCGAACACAGCGGGGCGCAGGTCGGCCCCAAGCTCGCCTGAACGGCTTGTCCAGGCGGCGTTCAAACGGGCTACCGTAGCGGCCCAGCGCTCAGCCTTGTCGGTCGGGAAGCGCGGCTCGCGCACCTTGGCGACCAGCGGCAGTATGTCGGCCGTTGCCTGAAGTGTGGGAGCCAGTGCCGCGCGGGCGCTGTCGAGTTCGTCGTCGGACGGTTCGCTCATGGCCGACGGCGGGACCAAACGAACAGGGCGAGCCCGGCGACGATCATCGGCAGCGATAGCCACTGGCCCATGCTGATGGTGTAGGAATGACCGAAAATGCCGGAATCCGGCTCGCGGAAATATTCGGTGACGAAGCGGCAGGCACCGTAGCCGATCAGGAACAGGCCGGACACCGCACCGCGCGGACGTGACGTGCGCGAGTAGAACCAGAGCACGACGAACAGGGCCAGTCCTTCCAGTCCGACGTGATAGAGCTGCGACGGGTGGCGCGGCAGAAAATCGCCTGCCTGCGGAAAAATCATGGCCCAGGGCAGATCGGGATCGGCCGGGCGACCCCACAACTCGCCGTTGATGAAGTTGCCGATACGTCCGGCGGCCAGCCCGAGCGGCACCAGTGGCGCGATGAAATCGGTGGTCTCCAGCCAGGAACGGGTGTGCTTCTTCGACCACCAGATCATGGCGGCCAGCACGCCGAGGAATCCGCCGTGAAAACTCATGCCGCCGTGCCAGACTGCGAGGATTTCGAGCGGGTGGTTGAAATAGTACCCAGGCTCATAGAACAACACCTGCCCGAGACGACCGCCGAGAATGACGCCCAGCGTGCCGTAAAACAGCAGGTCATCGAGATGCTGGGTGGTCCAGCCCGGCATCGTCTTCAGGCGCATGCGGCCCAGCCACCAGAATTGCAGGAAGGCGACGAGGTACATCAGCCCGTACCAGCGGATGGCGAGCGGCCCGAACTCGAGCGCGATGGGGTTGAATTGCGGGTGGATCAGCATGGCGGCAGGAAGTGACAGCGGAGCCGCAATTATCGCTCTAAAGCAGCAGATCGGGCGTGATCACGGTGCGCAACACCGTCTGGGTCTCGCCCAGGCGCACGCGGTTGCTGAACCACCATAAAGCGCCTTTCTTGATCGTCCAGTTGGCTTCTTCGCCGGCCAGCAACAGCGCGGCCAGCCGCCCGAGCGAGGGCTGGTGGCCGACCAGCAGCACAGAACCCCCGGCGCTTGGCCAGCCGGAGGTGGCAATCAGGGCCGAGACGCAGGCGTCCGGCGCGAGTTGCTTGTGCGTCTCGAAAGGCAAGGCCAGCGCGCTGGCAGTTTGTTGGGCGCGTACGGCCGGGCTGACGAGGATGCGAAGATCCTTGGGAAGGCGTTTGCCGAGCCAAGTGGCCACGCTATGCGCCTGCTTCTCGCCGCGACCGGTCAAGCGGCGGCGCAGGTCGTTGTCTTCCTCGTCTTCAGCTTCGGCGTGACGCCAGAGCAGGAGGTCCATTCTCTTTCCTTCGCTGTGGGGAGCGGGTGAGAGCATGGCAGAATCTTGTTTCAGGCGCGTTTCCAGGGGGCGCGTTCGCGCAGCCACGGTTCGACCACGCGCGGCAGCTGCGCGACGAGGTGCTCATGACGACCGGCGAACCAGCCTTGCGCCTGCGCCGATGGGGAGTTGAGTTCCGCCAGCAATTGCAGCGCCGTGGCGTGATCGTTGACTTCGCCGAAGGCGGTTTGCATTTTTGCAAGGCCGCTCAGGGTGGCCTTGCCGGCTTCGGGCAATAGAAACTCAAGCGCGTAGCGCAACTTTTTGCACGACAGGCGGAGCCGATGCAGTTGAGCGGAATCGAGCTGGCCGAGCTGCTCGCCGAGGCGACGGGCGTGCCGCCGGCGTCGCCGCAAGCGATCTCGCCCGAATTCGCCCAGTGTCGGCACATCAGCCGTTGGCAGCGTTTGCAGGGCAGCGGCAAAGGTCAGGGTCAGGCGCGCGAAACGCGGGTCGCCAAAGGCGGCGGCGACTGCTTTTCGCGCGGCGCGCTGGCGGCGGACGGCAGCCGTGCGCAGGCGCCTGAGCCCGGCGTCGTCTGGAAAGGCTGCCAGCAAGGGTGGCAACAGTTCTTCGACGAAGACATCCCAGTTGCGGGCTGCATTCAGCGAACGCGCGAAATCGCCCCAGACCTCTCGGTAGGCGGCGAGGAAGGTTTCCGGCAAGACGGGCGCGAACAGGCTGAGACAGGCGCGCAGACGGCGCAGCGCGACGCGGGCCTGGTGCAGATATTCCGGCTCGACCGTGTGCCGCACGCCGGCTTCGTTGCGCAGCAAGTGATCAATGCAGTTGGTCGCCATGGTGCGAAAAGCATCGACGGCGTTGACCTGAGGTTCCGTCGCGGTGGGAGCCGCTTTCACCGGCTGCGCGGGGGTGCCGGTGAACAGGGCATAGCCGCGTTCCGCCTTGCTGGCGGTGGCGAGGCGCAGCGAAACACGGGTTTGCAGCGCTTCGGCAAAAGCGTAGAGCGCGGCGGGTTCGCCGGCGAGGAGTTCCAACTCCACCTCGGAAATCGCGGTGCGGCGACCAGCCGCTTCGATGCGCCCGATATCGAGTGCGACTTCAATGCGCGCATCGCCAAAAGTCACCTGCCAGGCGGTACGGACGAAGTGAGTCGCAAACACCGGCACCAGAGCGGGGGCGCACTTCTGCAACTGCTCGCGCAGTTCGCGCTGATCGACCATGCCGAAGTCGAACTCGCCAGGATGGGCAGGGCGCTCCCATTCGCTGCGACTGGCGAGGCCGCCCAGTGCCGCTTCTGCGGATTTGACGGTCAACAGCCAGATGCCGCCGATGCGCCGGCGCCGCACGGCCACGAGGTGGTGCATAAGATCGAGCGCCGGAGTGTCGTAATAGTGGTTTTCGACCCGCTTGCGAGTCGGCGGTACCGCGGTCAGCAGGGGATGGCTGGCCAGTTGCCGGGCTTTGCCCAGCGGCAGGCTGAGCTTCAATTCGACTTCGGTTGCCATGTCTGCCTTGGGCGACGCGCGCCCGGGGCGGCGTCAGAATTCCAATTCGATCTGGGTGCGGAAGGTGCGGTCGGGCGAATGGCTGGTGGTCCCGACCAAGTAGGCGACATTATACTTGACGGCACGGTGATCCCCGACGCGCAGTTTGCCGAACAAGGCCGGTCCGACGACCAGGCTCTGTTCGGCGGCGCGCTCCCAGCGATTCCATTTGCCCACCTCGCCGAGCGCCTGAACGCCGAATTCGAGTTCGGGACGGTAACGGTACTTGCCTTGCAACTGGTAGCTCATCACGAGTTGCGAAGGTTCCTCGGCGTGAAAGCTGCGTTCAAACAGCAGATTAGCGTTGATCTGGAGCTTGCCGAACTCGCTTTGCAGCAGCGGTCCGTATTTGACTTCCCAACCCTCTGCACGGTCACGTGGGCGCTCGATTTCGACGACAAAGCCCAGATCGACCGGGTAACGCCCGGTTTCCGTGAGTTGAAACCGATTCTCCCATTCGATGGCGTCGTAACGGGTTTTGCGGCCGTGATCGAAGGCTTCGTTCTTCCATTGGGCGTAGATTTCGGTGAACCACCAGGCATTGACCCCCGCGCCATAGGCAACCGAAAAGGCTGACTCGGTGGGTTGCGCCTTCTTGCCGGCGCTACCGAACTTGAACTCGATTTCGCGTTCGCCCTCTTCAACAACGGGGGTGAACACATAGTCCGCAGGCCCGGCCAAGGCGTGGGCGAGAGGAAGCAGCAGGGCGGTGGCCACCGTGGCGGTACGCAGTGTTTTCATGATCAAGGATGGGACGCGGGCGCGGTTGTCGGTGAGGTTCGGGCGTGCGCCATGGCGCCGAGCAGAATCACCAGGGTTGAAGTGTAGAAAACGACCTGCATGCCGCTGGGGTTGGCGTCATAGCCGGCAATGACCTGAAGTACGCGGCCGGGCAGGGAATCCATGGCCAGCCAGTTCGAAGTGTTCCAGAGCGGCGTCGCCAGACTGGGCAGAAGGTCGGCCTGAACAAGAAAGCGCGCCATCTGGCTGGCCATGCCGGCGGCCAGGAGGAGCACCAGTGCGTTGGTTGCGGTGAAGAACCAGCGCAGCGGAATGCGCAACAGACCGGCGTAGAGGCCAACACCGATCAGGACGCCTCCGGCGAGGCCGATGGCGCCGCCGGAGGCGATGCCGAACCAGTCGCCCGCCGTCGCGCTCGAATATAGAAAGAGCACGGTTTCGGAACCTTCGCGCAGGACGGTCAGTGCGACCACCAATGCGAGTGCCGAGAGTTCGCGCTGGCCTTCGCCGACCGCCGCCGCGAGCGAACGCGCCTGACCCGCAAGTTCTCGGGCGTGTACGCGCATCCAGATGACATGCCACCCTAGCATCGCGATGGCGACGCCGAGCACGGCCGCGTTAAAAATCTCCTGGCCGGCGCCGTCGAACCAAGTCGACACCCTTTCGGCACCCGCCGCGACAGCTATCGAGCCTGCCAGTCCAGCCAGCAAGCCCGCGGCCAGCCAGCGTGTGCGCCCAGGCAGCGCGCGTGTCGCCGCCGCCACAATGCCGATCAGCAGGGCGGCTTCGAGCGTTTCGCGCAGGACAATCAGGGCGGCAGCGAACATGGCGACGCCTATTCTGCGACGATGGCGCCACGCGCCGTTTTTTCGTGAAACTCGCCGAAGAAAGGATAGCGCCCCGGTTTCAGCGGGCCGATAAAGATGCTTGCCTTGCTTTTCGGGCCGATGACCTTTTCGCGGTTCAGTTCGTGGCTCTCGAATTCTTCAGCCGTATTGTCTTGGTTATCGACGACCAGCCGGATCTTTTCGCCGGCCGGCACCTTGACTTCGCCAGGCACGAACACGTGATCGCGAATCACAAGCAGTACTTCGCGGGTGTCGGCGTGAGCGGACAGGTCGACTGTTAACGTGAGAACGGCCAGCAGGCGAGAAGCTTTGGATAGCGAAAAGCGCATGCGAATCCCTGTTGAGAATGCGAATGATTCCCATTTTAAAGTTGGTTCGGGTTTTCAGCAAGTCGATCACCACACATCGTTTCGCCGGTAGAATCACTGGCACACAGACAGTTTACGGAGAGAGAGATGCCCGAATATCGTTCACGCACATCCACCCATGGCCGCAACATGGCCGGCGCGCGCGCCCTCTGGCGGGCCACCGGCGTCAAGGATGGCGATTTCGGCAAGCCGGTGATTGCGGTGGTGAACTCGTTCACACAATTCGTGCCGGGGCACGTGCATCTGAAGGATCTTGGCCAACTGGTGGCGCGCGAGATCGAGGCGGCTGGCGGTATCGCCAAGGAATTCAATACCATCGCCATCGACGACGGCATTGCCATGGGTCACGACGGCATGTTGTATTCGCTGCCCTCGCGCGATCTGATCGCCGATTCGGTCGAATACATGTGCAATGCCCATTGCGCCGACGCGATGGTGTGTATTTCCAACTGCGACAAGATCACGCCGGGCATGTTGATGGCGGCGATGCGACTCAACATTCCCGCCATTTTCGTCTCCGGTGGGCCGATGGAAGCCGGCAAGGTGCAGTATCAGGGCAAGACCGTTGCCATCGATCTGATCGACGCGATGATCAAGGCTGGCGATCGCACGGTGTCGGACGCCGATGTCGAGGCCTTCGAACGCTCGGCCTGTCCCACCTGCGGTTCCTGTTCGGGCATGTTTACCGCCAATTCGATGAACTGCCTGACCGAGGCCCTGGGGCTGTCGCTGCCCGGAAACGGCACTCTGGTTGCCACGCACGCTGATCGCAAGCGCCTCTTCCTGCAAGCTGGCCGTACGGCGGTCGAGCTGTGCCGGCGCTATTACGAGCATGCCGATGCTTCGGTGCTGCCGCGCAACATCGCGAGCCGCGAGGCATTCGAGAACGCGATGACGCTAGATGTGGCGATGGGCGGGTCGACCAATACCATCCTGCACATTCTGGCGGCCGCGCAGGAGGCCGGGGTCGATTTCGACATGGCGGCCATTGACCGTATTTCCCGACGCGTGCCCTGCCTGGCCAAGGTGGCGCCCGCCACGCAACAGTACCACATCGAGGACGTACACCGGGCCGGCGGCATTTTCGGCATTCTGGCCGAACTCGACCGGGGCGGGCTGATTCATCGGCATGTGTCGACCGTGCATATGCAGACGCTGGGCGAGGCCATCGACACCTACGATGTCATGCATACCGCCAACGCTGACGTGCTGGAGTTCTACAAGGCGGCACCGGGTGGCGTGCCTACCCAGCAGGCGTTTTCGCAGGACAGACGCTACCCGGAACTCGATCTTGATCGCACGCACGGTTGCATTCGCAATGTTGCCAACGCCTATAGCCGCGATGGCGGTCTGGCGGTGCTGTACGGCAATATCGCGGAACGTGGTTGCGTGGTGAAAACGGCGGGCGTTGACGAAAGTATCTGGACCTTTGCTGGCAAGGCGCGGGTCTATGAAAGCCAGGACGACGCGGTGGAGGCGATTCTGGGTGGTGAAGTGGGCGCCGGCGATGTCGTGGTGATACGCTACGAAGGCCCCAAGGGTGGCCCCGGCATGCAGGAAATGCTGTATCCGACCAGCTATCTGAAGTCGCGCGGTCTGGGCAAGGCCTGTGCCTTATTGACCGACGGTCGGTTTTCGGGTGGAACTTCTGGACTTTCTATCGGTCATGCCTCCCCGGAGGCGGCCGAAGGTGGCGCCATCGGTTTGGTCGAGACGGGCGATACCATCGAGATCGACATTCCTCATCGTCGCATTCAATTGGCGATCAGCGATGACGAGATGGCGCTCCGGCGGGCGTCGATGGAGGCGAAGGGAGCTGCCGCCTGGCGGCCCGCCCGCGAAAGGCGCCGGGTCGTGTCCTCGGCATTGAAGGCATATGCGTTATTGGCGACGTCGGCCGACCGTGGGGCGGTACGCGATCTGACACAGGTCAATCGCGGTTGAAGGGCGAACGGATTTGAGTTGCAAGCGGTTTGTTTAAAGGCAAATAACAGGAGAGTGAAGATGAAGGCAATTTACGTAATCGGATTGGCGGTCGGTGCGGCCATGTTCGGCTCGGCGCAGGCAGACGAGGCTCTGGCTAAGGCGAAGAACTGCCTGGCGTGCCATACGGTGGATAAAAAGCTGGTCGGGCCGGCCTACAAGGATGTCGCCAAGCGCTACGCTGGCAAGAAGGGTGCCGAGGCTGAACTGATGACCAGCGTCATGAAAGGTAGCATGACCGGCAAGTGGAAGGACGCTGGCGTGACAGTGCCGATGCCGCCCAACACCACGGTCAATGAAGCCGAAGCGAAGAAGCTGGTCACCTGGATTCTGTCGCTCAAGTAAGTTTCGCCGATCTCCCGCGAGTGATAAAAAAAGGCCGGCGTTACGCCGGCCTTTTGATTTGAGAGAGTGATGTCTACTTGAGGTGCCCCAGGCGACCGGCTTCCTCTTCCAGCCAGGGGCGGAAGTCCGGATGCGCGATGGAGATCAGGCGTTTGGCGCGCTCAGACAGGGGGCAACCCTTGAGGCGAACCACGCCATATTCGGTGACGACATAGTCGACATTCGAGCGATGCAGGGTCACGGCTGCGCCAGGTGTAAGAATCGGCGAAATCTTGGAGATGGTCTTCTTGGTGCCATCGGCCTGTTTCACTTCGGCGGTGGAGTAGAGGGCGATGAAAGACTTGCCGCCTTCCGACATTTGCGCGCCAATCGCCGTGTCGGCCTGGCCGCCCGTACCCGAGAACTGCTTCGGACCGATCGATTCGGAGCAGACCTGGCCGGTCAAATCGATTTCGAGCGACGTGTTGATCGACACCGACTTCTTGTTGGCAGCCATGGTGTAGGGATCGTTCACCCAGCAACCGCGCATGATGGCAACCGATGGGTTGCGGTCGATGAAGTCGTACAGCTTGCGGGTGCCCAGTGCAAAAGTACAGACCATCTTACCGGTCAGTACCTTGCGATGGCGGTAGGTGCCATATAGATGGGACTCGGTGCCGATGCAGCCGGCGTTGTAGAGATCCACCATGCCGTCGGTAAACATTTCGGTGTGGATGGAGAGATTGCGCTTTTCCAGCAGTTGGCTGGCGACAGCGTTCGGAATGCCGCCGATACCGAGTTGCAAACAGGAGCCATCTTCGATCTGGTCAGCGATATAGGCGCCGATCTTGCGGTCGCGCTCGCCTACCGGCACTTCACCAAGTTCGTGAAGGGGGTGGGAATTCTGGACGAAGAAGTCGACCTCATCGACATGGACGGTGGTGTCGCCATACGTGACCGGCGTGAACTCGTTGATTTCGAGGATGACCAGATCGGCCGCCGCCATCATCTCGCGCTCGTAAGTGGCTGACAGCGAAATGGAGACGAACCCGCGGCTGTCGGGCGGCGTGCACGAGCCCACGAAGACCGTCGGGCGTGCGAAATAGAGGCGATCCAGGCCGGCGCGATGAAGGTGATTGGGCACAAAGGAGCTGATGCCGGACTCATCGTGCGACTTGCGTACCGGCGGGGTGAAGAACCAGGCATCGTGATGGAAGTGCCCCTTCATCGCTGGGTCCATATAGTACGGATAAGCGCCCAGTGGCAGGCAGGTGGCGACGCGCACGTCGCGAACGCGATCGGCAATGGTATGGAGCTGGCTCAGGATGCCGGACGCCTCTGCGGCGGCGAGCGCGGAGACGATGCTGTCTCCCGACTTGATCTTGGAAAGGGCCTCTTCGATAGTGATGGTCTTGGAAGCGATGCTGATACCGATGCCGGACATGCTGAATCTCCTTGCAAGCGAGGGTGAGTTGTTAGAATGAGTCAATGCTGAATGCCGGAATTATAGGGGAGATGTGGTTCGAGGCGTATTGACACGGGTCAAACGAAAGCTCGCCTCCGGGAAGGTGTCCGTCTGGTGCGTCCGCGCAACAGCGCCTCTCGCATGCGCGCACAATCTGTTGACATTGGTTGTCGACCCCGGGATAATCCGGCCCTTCTTCTGGAGGGGTTCCCGAGCGGTCAAAGGGATCAGACTGTAAATCTGACGGCTCTGCCTTCGAAGGTTCGAATCCTTCCCCCTCCACCAGATTGAATGCTGTAGCGGCTGAAGCCGGGTGACGCGGGTGTAGCTCAATGGTAGAGCTGAAGCCTTCCAAGCTTAAGACGAGGGTTCGATTCCCTTCACCCGCTCCAGAAGCGTACGGCTGAGAGTTTTGCAGGCAGTGCCCATGTGGCTCAGTGGTAGAGCACCCCCTTGGTAAGGGGGAGGTCGGCAGTTCGATCCTGCCCATGGGCACCACCGTTTAGCTTGGATTCTGGGTATAGTTTACTTTTTCACTCTTGGGGAACTGGAATGGCTAAGGAAAAATTCGAACGT
>DDFG01000004.1 GCA_002337055.1 Betaproteobacteria bacterium UBA1934
AGCAAAGCGGTTATGCACCGGATTGCAAATCCGTGTAGGTCGGTTCGACTCCGGCTCGCGCCTCCCAGTTAGGTTTTGCGGCAGTAGCTCAGTTGGTAGAGCGATACCTTGCCAAGGTATAGGTCGAGAGTTCGAGACTCTTCTGCCGCTCCAGAACAAAGGGAAAGCGTTGATCGCTTTCCCTTTTTCGCTTGTGGCGGGCACTATAATGTGCCGCCGCGGCCCGGATGGTGAAATTGGTAGACACAAGGGACTTAAAATCCCTCGGCGAAAGCCGTACGGGTTCGATTCCCGTTCCGGGCACCATTTTGGTGTTTAAGGAAGTTCAAGGAAATACATCAAACCCGCCTAAGTGCGGGTTTTTTATTGGTTTATTGTTCAATTACGTGTAGCATCGTTCAAGGACATCTTGGCCCGTGTGTGTATAACAATGGGAGTAACGGGATGTGCTCAACATGGAGTTACACACAATGCCATTGAGTAACACTGCAATTCTGAATGCAAAACCCAAGGAAAGGCTCTATTCACTGACCGACGAGCGGGGTCTATCCATCCAAATCCAGCCATCAGGCGGAAAGTGGTGGCGTTTTCGCTATCGTTTCGAAGGCAAGGCAAAGATGCTGTCATTGGGTGTGTACCCTGATGTTGGTTTGAAGGAAGCAAGGGAAAAGCGCGAAGAGGCTCGTAAGTTATTGGCAGCTGGTGTTGACCCCGGAGAGAATCGGAAGGCTCAGAAGGCAACGAAAGCGGAGCGTTCTGCAAACAGCTTTGAGGTTATTGCCCGCGAATGGCTAGCGGGACAAAAATCGCTGGTTTCCGCAGGCCAGCACGAAAAGACTTTGGCTCGCCTCCAAAATGACGTCTTTCCCTGGATTGGCGGCCGGGCCATTGCTGACATTACTGCCCCGGAGGTTCTTTCGATCCTTCGTCGAATTGATGGGCGTGGAGCACGTTACACGGCGCATCGATGCAGAGGGCAGATCAGCCAGATCATGCGTTTTGCCATCGCGACCGGAAGGGCTGAGCGCGACCCTTGCCCCGACCTAAAGGGTGCGATTCCGTCCGCTCGTTCCGGAAACTTCGCCAGCATCACGGACCCGGTCAATGTCGGTGAAATGCTGCGCGCCTTCGACGCCTTCAAAGGAACGTTTGCTGTTCGTTGCGCGCTTCAGATGGCGCCCAGGGTATTCGTTCGTCCTGGGGAGCTCCGTAAGGCGGAATGGGCAGCGATTGATCTGGACAAGGCGGAATGGCGCTATTTCATCAACAAAACAAAAACCGAGCACCTTGTGCCACTCGCCAAGCAAGTCGTTGAACTGTTGCGCGAACTCCAGCCGCTGACCGGACATGGCCGCTATGTCTTTCCTGGTCGCGATCCACAAAAGACCATGAGCGATGCTGCGGTAAATGCCGCACTCCGTCGCATGGGGTATGACACCAAAACGGAAATTACTGGGCACGGGTTCAGGGCAATGGCCCGAACAATTCTGCACGAGGAGTTGCACATCAAACCGGAAGTGATTGAGCATCAGCTTGCCCATAAAGTGCCGGATGCCCTGGGCACCGCCTACAACCGCACCAAATTCCTCAAGGAGCGCAGGGAAATGATGCAGCTATGGGCTGATTATCTGGACAAGCTTAAAGCCGGCGCAACTGTTACCACACTGATCTCAGCAGCTTGAGCAACATCATGGACAACGAAAACACAGAAAAGCTGCCTGACCTTTGGGCAGTCAAGCGTCCTGATTGGAACACATGGCAAACCATTCAACGCACGCGGTTGTGGAAAGCCGTTGCGCTCATGTGCGACGTCGACCCGGCCAGTCTCGAATGCTCATTCGTCCCTGACAAACTGGATACCCTGTTTCAGCGGCCAACAGGGCAATTTGATGAATGGCTAACGCTTGCCAAGAGCGCTATTGGCTCAAATTTATTGCGCCCGGTTTCGATGAACGCCGCTTGTTTGGAGGACAGTGAAGTCACTCTGGCGAGCGTGGCAACCTGGGCAGGGGCCATCGGCCTCAAATTGCCTGCCGGGTTTATTTGGCAACCAGAACCAATTACCCAAGTCAGCAGCTGGCCTTGGGGCAGACATAACACGGTACTGTTGCAGAAGCTGGCCGCGGCCGCAGATCGGTTCTGGAAAAACTACGACCCAAGTGATGCTTCTACCGCACCAACAAATAAGCAGGTAATCGACTGGTTGGTTGAACAAAGTGTCGCAACCCGTACGGCCGAAGTCATCGCCACCATACTTCGTGCTGACGGCCTGCCGACCGGACCGCGCAAATAGTTGTCCGCACCGATTGCAGCCCTTAATCCACAAGGATTTCGGGCTGATTGCCGCGAAATGGTCGCGACCGTCGCGGCTATTCTCGGTTTGAGTTGATGTATTCAATGCTGATCCATGTTCAACAACACCCAAGAAGGTGCAAACATGGTCAAGACTATCCTGCGGCTTCCTGCCGTACAAGCCGAGTCCGGCGTTTCTCGCTCCACCATCTACTTGCGTATCCGGCAAGGACTCTGGCCCAACCCTGTCAAGCTCGGCCCACGCTCGGTCGGCTGGCCGGCCAGCGAGGTTGAAGCCGTCAATGCCGCCCGTATCGGCGGACTTAATGATGAAGACATTCGTGCCCTGGTGATCAAACTCGAAAATGCCCGAAAACCAGTAGCAGCCGTTGCTGAGGGCAGTAAATGAAATCTACCGTAACCTCTTGTTCCTACGGGACAGGGCGCTTTCAAGTTTCAGACAAAGGGGTCCATTACCACGGCAAAGACAAGGACGGCAACAAGCTGCCAGCAATGTGGATTTGCTCGTCCTTGCATGTCACTGCCAAGACGCGCGATGAAAAGAGTGGTGATTGGGGACGACTGCTGGAATGGCTCGACGATGACGGCAGCAGCCATCAATGGGCAATGCCCCTGGAACTGCTGGAAAGCGATGGCCTGGAGGTTAGGCGCGAACTGGCGCGTCTTGGCCTGAATATCTCACCAAACGCGCCGGCACGTGGCCTGTTGGCAGCCTATATCAAATGCTGGCCTGTTGATGCGCGTGTGTACAGTGTAAAGCGCCTTGGCTGGCACGATGGCGTCTATGTCACTCCCTCGGAATCTATCGGGAGCGGAAATGATCGCTTTGTATTTCAAAATACACACTCAGTTGAACCCGGGGTGTCAGTCGCTGGTAGCGCGCAGGACTGGCGGAATAACGTGGCGTCCTTGGCGCAAGGCAATTCCCGACTGGTCTTCGCGCTCGCGGTTGCATTCGCCGGCTCATTACTCGATATTGCCACCGAAGACTCAGGCGGGTTTCATTTCCGGGGCGCTTCATCCTCAGGTAAGTCCACTGCCCTGAAAGTAGCAGCCTCTGTTTGGGGCAACCCACAACGCTATGTTCGACTTTGGCGTGGCACGACCAATGGCTTGGAAGGCTTGGCCGCGCTCCATAACGACGGTCTGCTGATCCTTGATGAAATCAGCCAGATAGATCCTGCCGCCGCTGGCGATGCGGCCTATCTGCTCGCCAATGGCCAGGGCAAAGCCCGCGCAACGCGACATGGTTTGGCGCGTGAGCCTCAACGCTGGAGGCTGTTGTTTCTGAGTGCGGGTGAAGAGTCGCTATCTGCCATCATGGAGCGAGGCGGAAAAAAATCGAGTGCCGGCCAGGAAATTCGGTTGGCCGACATTGAGGCGGATGCGGGCGCAAATTTGGGATTGTTCGAGAATTTGCATGACTTTGCTGATCCCGCAGCCTTTGCTGCCGCGATCAAGGATGCGGCCAGTAGCTATTACGGTGCGGTTGGCAGGCAATGGCTTGGTCTATTGGTCGAAAACCGGGCAACACTACCCGAAGTGCTCAAGGCTGACATCGAGAAATTTGTGATTGATGCAGTCCCAATAAACGCGGCCGGGCAGGTGGCACGGGTGGTCCGTCGTTTCGCCTTGGTCGCGGCAGCCGGTGAGCTGGCAACGCGTTTCGGCTTGACAGGCTGGCCAGAGGGAGAAGCCATCAAATCGGCTCGGACATGCTTCGATGCTTGGTTCGCCGGATTTGGCGGAATGGGCAATCTGGAAGAGCGGGCTATCGTTTCCCAAGTCTGCGGGTTCATTGAAATGCATGGTGGAAGCCGGTTTGAAGATATAAATGCCACCAATGATCAACGGATTCCCAACCGAGTCGGCTTCCACCGTAACGGTGACTATGGCCAGAATGAATTTCTGATACTTGTTGAACCATTCAAAAAGGAGGTATGCCTCGGGCTGGAGAGAAAGCTAGCCATTGCGACGTTGTTACGGGCCAAAATCCTTATTCCTGCCAAGGATGGCAAACCGACCCATGTCATTCGATTGCCTGGTCTGGGGACATCACGGGTATATGTGCTGCGCTACCAGGTGGCTAATGACGAGGTTTCTGGCAGCGATAGCAGAAAATGACCAACTAGCCGCCTCGCCAATGAGAGGGATGCATTGGATACCCCTGCAATGGAAAGGTCCTCAATGGGGAGTGCCAAAAAACACGGTTACATGGGTAACACCTGCAAAGCCTTGGTATCAGGCGTTTTAAGCGTTACTGTACTGCTACCCAATGAGGGGGCAGGGTAACCGCCAGTAGCATTTGCCCTTACCGTATCTGTACGGATACGGTATCACTACTAGGTTGAGTTACTGGCCGATTGTTACCCTTAGAAAGCGTATCGGTTACGTGTCGGGTTCCGCGGTACACTAGATAGGCAGGGCATCTTGGGGCTTTGTTACCCGGTCACATTTGTCACCCGAGTTAGAACAAGTTATTTGATTCGAACGCTAGCTTGATGGCGGTTAGGCCAAAGTGGTTGTATCGGCACATTGCCGTGACTGGCCAGTACTCTATTGGACCCGGGAATGCGTGAGGTCATGAGTTGAACCACCGCTTGAACCATATAAAAACTTCCGCGTTCGACCCTAAGCGTTAGTTTCCAATGCAATATCTTGCAGACAGGTTCTCGGCCTGAGCCGACATTGGGCGTCCAGCCAGAATCCGGCAGCATTGCGCCGCTCAACTGCCGTTCGGTCGCTGACGCTGGTCAACGGCAGCTTTCATAACTGCTGATGGACAGCACCCGACCCAAAGCGGTCCTTGAGGCGATTGGAAAGTGGACGTTCAACGTGGATTTGATGCGCCTGCGCGGCTTTTCGCGCAGGTCGCCTCGAACCCAGGGTTGGACAGCGAAGTCTGCGTGAGGTGTTGCATTAAATAGTCTCGCATGCTCTCTTCCATCACAGCCTAAATGTTTACTTCAGGATCGCGATGCATCTTGTTAACAACTCTTCATTACCGATAATCACCAGATTCAATCTCCGTCTGGATCGCGTGATGTTTTGAAATAGCATCTTGGGCGGATCGTAGTAAGCGTTGCTCGTATAAATTAATTCACCGCTATCAGCATAAGAAAAAAATCGATCAATCGTTACGGCAACTCCATCAAACTCTTGACCGATCACTTCGTGTGATGTTCTTTTGAAAGGGTCAGAGTATTTCTTATGATGCTCTTGGTCATATTGCGATGGAGTAAATCGCAAAACCTCCCATTTGTTTTGATCTAGAGAATCCAAGTAAATTTTAGCTTCACTATTCGTACTGAAATAGTTAATTTCAATATTTCCATTGCTGGATATTGGCGAAAGTTTGCTCTTGTTGAAGAGCATTTTTATAAATTCGGCCA
Source organism: Betaproteobacteria bacterium UBA1934 (assembly GCA_002337055.1). Classification (GTDB taxonomy): domain Bacteria; phylum Pseudomonadota; class Gammaproteobacteria; order Burkholderiales; family Rhodocyclaceae; genus UBA1934. Next base: position 5,706 of record DDFG01000004.1, read on the forward strand.
GCTCTTTGTTTGTTCTTATCTTTTCAGATAGCTTGTATTGTTTAATCCGGTTGATTGCGTCAATTTTTTCACTTACCCCTCGCGCCTCCTCCCACCTCGCAAGCGTTTGACGTTTGTCGAGGGAAAAAATACAGCAGCACTTCGCCAAATTTGTGCTTTCGATAATTGCGTTCAACTGGCTAGCGTAGACTCTCTGGGCTTCATCGACAATTACCAAATCATAGTTAACAAAATCGTAGTTCTTGTAGTTTTTAATTGCGGTAATGGTCCAACCTTTTTCTATCAGCTCTCGGTGGCCGTTATTTAATTGCCCGCAGTGAATGATGAGTGGAGTTTTTTTACTATCTATTAGATGCTTTGCAATATCGTACGTAAGTAGAGTCTTTCCCGTTCCCGCACTACCTGTGATTGAAATAAATTTCGCTGCCTTAGGTGAGTTAAAGGTCGCGATGATTTGACCTTTCACATCCTCTTGTTGGTGTGTCAAGAAATACAGATCATTCAAAAATTTTTTAGTAGAGTTGAACGGTGACACTAGATAGTCCGATGGGTTGAATAATTCATCTAGAACTTCGGCATCACTAGGTGCTTGTTTATCGAGACAATCCTTGAGATAAGCGATTTTTGTCTTTTCTAGTTCTCCGTCCTCTCGCAGGAAGTACAGCTCATCCGAATCGGCTATATAAGCGAAAGGAAGAACTCTTCTTCCTATGAAATCCAAATAGTATTTGTTTCGTATCAACTGCTTCTTGATCTTTGCTTCTGGACTATTGTTCTTGATTTCAATATTTATGATGCATTCTGGACAAAAACGCAGCAAGTCAAATTCTTTGCCTATTTGAGGTATCTTGTAACCTACATGGAACTTATCAAGGGTTCCTATATTGCATCCAATATTTATTAGGCCCTTAACTAAGAGACGTAAATCTTCAATTTCTGCGTCTCGGATTTCAAAGCCGTAGTGTTCCAAGAAGCCATTGAACCCTTCTCCTGTCAGAGAGTCTTTCGCATGCAATAGCGATTGAATGTTTATTCGTTTCACCATTTGATCTTGTGAGATTTTCGTGAAGGAGTCGTAGTTGACTTGGTTGATGAACGGCTGGCACAAAGAGCTGCCTATCTAGTAGACGACAAAAGCATCCAATATCCTGCCACCCTGTCGAATATGCTGGAATACAGGACAGCCGGGAAGGAATGTGTAGTCGCTGGAGACAAACCTGACAGGTTGCCATTGTACTAATTTGTCGGGCAAAGCCCACTCTATAAGAGAGGTTTTTCCAGAATTCCATTCAACCAACGACCGTTTTCAGACACAACCCCAAGTGACCGCTTCTGGCCGGTGACTGCCTTTGGGGTCATATTCCCGTAAGCAGCCGTTAGTACATGTGGGCTATGTTGCCACAGTCCGCTTTCAAGCGAAATGCAGAATGCGTACAATCGGCCAGAAGCGGTCACTTGTGGTCGCTCCTAAAAACGGTCGTTGGGCCGATGGAATTCGGCAATACCTCTCGCGCAGAAGGGGGTTTTCCCGGAAGATTAGTACAATGGCAATTCATCCGGTTTGCGCACTGCTTTCAAATGACTTTCAACCCCTTGTTCATCAATAGTCGCTGCGGCACAAGGTTTCCCCGCTGCCCTCTGTTCCAGCTTATTGAACAAGGGGCAGAATATTGGACACTTTTGACGGCGACATTAGGTTAGGTCACTTATGTCCTGGATTGATCGCCTTCGCTTGTGGAGTCAGGACTTGTACCTTGCCTGCCTTGCTGATTCAGAGTTGCCTCCACCACAGAAGGGAGTACAGAGCCTGCGGACTACAGTGCGCGGATACACGCAGTTTGCTCCCGATCCTTATGCGCCACCGTCGCTCCGGTTGCATCAAACCAGGAAGACCGACAGCTTGGTACTCCGGAACCCCGACTACAACTCCGCCCGACGAAGATTTAACCAGCGACTAGCGCGTAGCCTGCTGCTTGATCTCGATGTCTTACAAGACGAGACGCTTCGTGAATTTGTTAAAGTCAAAGGGCTAACTCCTACGGGTGGATTCGAGTCCTACGTCAATCAGTTGGGCGCAAACCTTGCTGATCTTGAGTGGGCTCGATATCGATCGGTCGAACTTTCGACCGTTAGGAATTGTATTACGCACAATGGCCAAGTTTGGCAATCAGGGCAGATCAATTGTCTCTCAGCCTTGAACAATCAGCTATATCCGCTTCCGACGGAAGGCGACAAAATCAACATCGAGTTGGCTCATCTCTTCGCTTACAAGACAGCTGTACGCCATGTGCTTACTCGCGCGCAGTAACATAACCGCTCATTCCACCGGGCCTGCGCGAAAAGCCGCGCAGGCCGGTGAATTCAAACGTTGGGCGTCACAACAGAATTGAGACAGAAATGGACTACAACGACTTTCAGGCACGCCTAGAACGCACCATCTCAGAGGTGATTCGGACCTGCTATCCCGCCACATGGGACGAGAACCACATTACATTCTCGCTAGTCGACAGCCTTTTGAAACGTCACAGAGTTGAAAGTATTGAGGGTCTCGATAGACCATTCAAGATCATCTGGGATTTCCGCAAACTACGGCGCCCGGAAGAAACGGACTTCGGGGATATTGCCATCCTCGTTCGCCTCACAACTTGGGCTTCAGAAACTATCGAAGGCGTGGGGCTACTGGAGGCAAAGCGAAGAAATCTAGGCGACTCGTCATTCGCAGCTGCAAAGACACGCCAGCTGAAACACATCCTGGGCAAGGCGCCGAGTGCACAGTTGCTTTTGTTCGACTATGAGAACGTAACCTCATGCATGGATAACTGCGTAGGCTTGGCTGACAGCCGCTATTACAGCCATCGCATATATCCAAGCGGACCGTTCACGCATTGCGTTTCTGTTCCAATGGGCATCGCGCTTCAGCGCGGTAAGTACGACACCGATCTCCACAAATTCGGAGTCCCTCTGTCCTACCAGTTAAGCGCTAGATACTTTCGGGGCTTCGACCTCGAAACAAACGCGCAGACGTTGGCCGCAGTAAAAGGGAATGTCGCAAAGCACGGTGGGGCTAGAACCATAGTTTTGGTAGGCATCTCCACCGGAAGTGACGATCCAGTGCTTCCTGAGGTCAGCGACGACAAGTACAGCCGCCAGTGACGCCCAATCCATCATTCCATCGGACCTGCGCGAAAAGACGCGCAGCGCAGTTTAGATCTACGTTAGATTTCTTCTCGCACTATGTCATTTATTGAACATTCATTCTTTGTTTCACTTGGCCATCTAGGCCGGATGGTTGATGACGAATGGGAATTGATCGAGCCTGCCCACATAGATTTTTGGACTCAAGACTCCTTGTTAATTGCTAGACGATCATTTCTCCACAACGGATGCGAGATTTTCGTGACAATTGACTGGAGACCTATTGGGAGAAGGTACAAACAACATTTCGATCTACTCCAACCTGTACGGCGTGGGAAGGCAACAAACGATAATTGGTACCGCAAGGTTTTTCGGCCTGTTCGGCTTAAAGCCAAGGTTCGCATCGAAGGAAAGAATGAGGTATCCGGATATGCGTGGTATCCGGGATTTTTCCTGGAAATGGCGATTTATGAAGCATTCGCAATTGCAAATCTTGCGTTGCCTGGGTGCGCGGAGTTCTACACGTTATCTATCCAGGGGGGCAGTCAGAATCAAACGCTCGAGCCAAAATTGTCAGCGTTTGGTTTCGATTTTTGGTGGGTTGAGTCTATCCGCGGACATTGGCCAACGCTTCGTTGTATCCCGTTGAATAGGGTCGTGCAATGGTTTGATGCGCTGAGCACGGGACACAAGCAAAAAGCTGATACAGGAACAGAACGCGCACTCTTTGTCCTTTACCACCTATGCAAACTTGATGATGGCATCGAATCCGTTATCTGGCTATTTCATGGATTAGAAGCCGTTCTTGGTACTAGAGTGGGTGAGAATTTGTCCGGCTTGCTTCGACGAATTTCAATGCTGCTTGATCCTTCCCCTAAGCAGCTGGCTTACTTAAAGAAACGGTTAAAGGAACTCTATGACCTCCGGAGCGCGTTTGTTCACGGAGGATATGGCGTCACGCATCCAATTCACTCTGAGGTGGTTGATCGCCGCCTTGACGACGACGTAGAGAAATTGATGAGCGCAAATGCGTTTGGCTTCGGGTTGTTGGTTGCTGTCTTACAGGCAATGATTTGCAATGACCTTTTGGAGCTCACCTTTGAAGAGAAACTTATTGGTAAGCAGCTATCGCCAAAATCCCACGGCGCAGGTGAGTTGCGCGATATAGCCGCGCAACTCACCTGATTCTCCGTTCGGCATCGTAATCATCATAGCGGGTTACTCGTTAGAAAATGACACAAGCACTTCACTACCCAACGATTGAATTCAACGATATTGAGGCTTTGAAGCGTGCGCTGTTGGTGTGGGATCGCATTTACCGGATAGTTCCGCAAGGCTACGCTCCGCGAGATACACCAGAAGTTCGTGATGCTGTGTCAACTGGCGCAGTTCAAGACCTAACGGTAGATGAGTACGAGAAATCTCAAGCTGCACATTCGTTTCTTGACTTCTATATGACGCGGAACGATCCGAATAACAGGTTGGTATGGCCCGCCGGTTTCTCTGCTGAAACATTTACTCGCATCAATCCAGACAAGATCGACGCCAAACTTGTCCCATTGTTTGAACAGCTCGCGCACCGACTCACGTCCGACGGTTTCCTTGAGATGCCGCACGAGCTAGCAGGTGGATACATGTTCTATCTCGCCACATCTGTTGCCAATCGTCGTGGCCTGGATATAACAACTGAATCTTCGGACTACTGGGCCGTCGGGAGCTATTTTGCAGCAAGCGGAAACTTCACCGAGCAAGTCTACGCTGAGCAAGCTGATGCCTATCTGGCGAATCTTGCAATTGACGATTTATTGCCGGAATCCTTGGGGTCAGTACCTATTGAAACAGTTCTTCGTTTTCGAGAAGACACAGCAGAGTTGAGACACGCCTTTCAAGTAGAGTTGCAGGAGCTTAAGGATGAATTGACACGCTGCAACAACAAAACACATGCACGCGATATTGTGGCAGGCTTCTCCAAACGGTTTGAACGCGCCAAGAACGAGTACCGCAAATCTCTCGGCTTTTTTCGTGAAACTGATGTGTGCAGCCTTATTTCCGTGGGGTTGCCTGTAGCGGCTGCAATAGTTGCACTACCTGTAAGTGCTGGCGCGGACCCTTATACGCCTCTTCGACTCGGTGCTGGGATGCTTTTAGGCGCTGTCTCGGCATTGGGTGCAAGAGAAATGCGTGATAAGCAACGCACAGTTGCATCGTATTTGGTCGACGCAGAGCGCCTTACTCGCACACCCAATTTGATGCTGCATAGGAAATTTGAAGAATTTATCAATGATTAAGGTGCCGAGTTCAACGCCGAACACACCAATTTGCCGGACGCTGCGTGTAAACCTACGCAGCGCCAGTGATTTCAAACGTTAAACGTCGCTTTTCAGTCGCCTCAAGGACCAATTAGGGTCGGAAACAGAAATCGGTGCAATAGCATGCCGGCCGTTCGTTCCACTATAGGTGCAAAGGAAAGGTATCTTTCGCGCTGGCCCGTAGAGCGTAGGTTGGTATCATCCCGCACCTTGAAAATCACTGCCACCAACGTTTTGATGGGTGTAACTTTGTGAGTAACACCAGAACGTGTTAATTGATAGACGGCCATTTTGAGAGCCTTTACAAGGCTAGTTTTGTTCCCGTTCCGGCACCACGCGCTTCAAGCGGCCATGGCGGCTTTCTTGCCAAACCGGCTGTGCCCGATTACCGCCGCGAGTATCAGCGCCACGCCGAGATAGAAGGTCAAACCCAGTTCCCGCGTTTCGCCCAGAAACAGGCTGGCCAGCACAATTGCGTATACTGGTTCGAGATTGACTGCCAGCACCGCGCTGAAGGCGCTCAGTTTGCGCAGCGCGACGAGCGATAGGGCAAAGGGAAGCAGGGTGCATAGGCCGGAGAGTACCGTCAGCCAGATCCAGTCTGCCGTTGAGGGCCAAGAGAATGCCGCGCCCAACCATGGCCAGAGCGGGATGGTCAGGCCCAGGAACAGAACGCCGGTGCCCATTTCCAGACCGGTCATCAGCAGGGCGGGAACCTCGGTCACCACATGCTTGTTGGCCAGGCTGAACATTGCTGCGAGCAGGGCGGACAAGATACCCAGCCAGAATCCGGCGATCATGCCGGCGGGTACGCCATCGACGACCAGCGCCACACCTGGCACGGCGAGGATGGCCAACATCAGTTCCGTGCGGTTGATCGGTCGCCGGGCAAGCGAGGGTTCGAGGATGGCCATGAAGACGGGCGACATCGCGATGCAGGTGGCCGCCACCGAGGCGTTCGCCAGCTTGATGGCGCCGTAGAACGAGAGCCAGTGCAGGGTGACTACGATGCCAATGCCGCAGCAGGCCAGGAAATGGTGCCGACGGATGCGCGCACATTGCCGCCATACGCGCGGCACCAGCACCAAACACGCGGTAACCAGCGTCACCCGCCAAAACACGAGGGGAATCGCCGCCAGGGTGATCAACTTGCCAAGAATGGCTGTAAACCCCCACAGCAACACGCAAAAATGCATCTGTAGGGCAGGGCTGCGCGCCCAACTGGAAGGCCTGACGATGGAGGACATCGTTTGTATTGTACCCGGGCTGGCAGGGTTGCCGCGTGGGCCCGGGTGAAATGGCGCTTTGCGGGTTCCCGTTGCGGGGCGATAATCCACCCGAGTGTGTTTTTCCCTTTACCCCGCCCGCAGGACAGCCATGATCATCTACGATCTTCGTTGCGACAATCAGCACGCCTTCGAAGGCTGGTTCAGCGACCCGCAAGATTACGTTGCACAGCTTGAAAACGGCGCGATTGCGTGCCCGGTGTGCAACAGCCTGTCTGTGCGCAGGGTGCCTTCCGCAGTGGCCATTTCAACCGGTGGCGGTGCCAATGTTCCGCGCACAGAAGGTATTCGCCCGGCAGAGTCTCTCTCCGCCACTCACTTTATTGCCGCTTTTCGCCAGTTCTCACAAGCTGTTCTGAGTAAGGCCGACGATGTTGGGAGCGCTTTTGCCGAGACCGCTCGCCGCATGCACTACGAAGAGATTCCAGAAAGGCCGATTCGCGGGCAGGCTTCCGACGCCGAATACGAGGCGCTGGAGGACGAGGGTATTCCCGTGATGAAAGTGCCCGTCTTCCGGGAAGAAGATCTCAACTAGCCTGGTGCAAATTTTCTGCGGTCAGGTACCGCAGAACGTGCGGTAGCTGGCGGAGAATGCGGCAGGCGCCGGCTCGGCGTAGGCTGTATCCTCGTCTCTCCCCTCGCATGGATGCGCGAGAACAGCGAGCAGACGCCGGAAGGGAGTCAGATCACCGTTTTCGACAGCGGCTTCCAGCGCAGCTTCTACACGATGGTTGCGGGGGATGTAGCAGGGATTGGCGGATCGCATCCGCGCCAGCAGCGCCTCTGTGCGAATCGGTTGTCGGGCGCGCCAGTGTTGTTGCCACGCCGAGAACTCGGGGCAGGCTTCCAGCGGGCAGGTGGGTCTGGCGTTCCCTGCCGCGCGGTCAAAGAGCGCCCGAAACCCTTGAGTGAAATCAATGTGGCGTCTGTACAGCATATCCAGAAAATCCGTGATCAGGCCGCAGTCTTCGGTCTCTTCGGCAGAATCTGCAGATATGCAGAGTTTGTCGCGCATCACTTCCAGCCACCTCGTGGTCTGCCGTTGTTGAAAGCGGGACAGCATATCGTTGGCGAGCGTGATCGCTCTCTCCTCACGATCATCCAGCAAGGGCAGCAGCGTTTCAGCGAAACGTGCCAAGTTCCACGCGGCGATGGCGGTCTGACGACCATAGGCGTAACGACCTTCCACGTCGATCGAGCTGAACACCGCATCCGGGTCATAGGTTTCAAGGAATGCGCAGGGACCGTAGTCTATGGTCTCGCCTGAGATCGTCATATTGTCGGTGTTCATCACGCCATGGATGAATCCAACACCCAGCCAGCGTGCGATCAACGTCGCTTGACGGTCGGCAACGGCCTCCAGAAAGGCAAGATAGCGACAATCGTTGCCCAAAAGCTCGGGGTAATGTCGCTGGATCGCGTAATCGGCCAAGCGGCGGACACTCTCAGGTCCTTTGTGTGCGGCGAAATACTCGAACGTCCCAACCCGAAGGTGGCTGGCGGCTACGCGAGTCAAGATGGCGCCGGGGAGCGGGCGCTCCCGGCGTACCGTCTCTCCGGTTGCGACGACTGCCAACGCCCGTGTCGTCGGAATGCCCAGGGCGTCCATCGCTTCCCCCATCAGATACTCACGCAGGGCGGGCCCGAGCGCGCATTTTCCATCGCCGCGCCGGGAGAATGGTGTCGGCCCTGAGCCTTTGAAAGCTATGTCACGGCGCATACCGCCCTGGTCGATCGTCTCACCCAGGACAAGCGCGCGCCCGTCGCCCAATTGGGGAGAGAAATGTCCGAACTGATGGCCGGCATATGCCTGCGCAATCGGTGTGGCCCCCGGCGGGATTTCGTTTCCGGCGAGGATACGGACGCCGTCCAAACCCATCAATGCATCGGAATCAACCTTCAACGTACGGGCCAGTTCGGAATTCAATTGAACCAGCTGGGGGCGAGTGACTTCACAAGGCAAACACGGAACGTAATAGCCTTCCAGGTCACGTGCGTATGTATTGTCAAAGGCAAACCACGCCTTGTTGAGAATGCTGGCCTTCATGTCGAGAGGAGGCTCCCTTGTGAGTTCACATAGGGAAGAGACCCTCAAGGCAACATTTGGTTGCCGTGGCGAACCTGACTATGACAGAGATTCTGTGAGTGGTTCGTATTAAAGTTTACATAATGCACATTATGCGCAATTAAGTTTGCGATGAGAATGAGATCGAAGCCCAATTCCGCGACTTCACTTCCAACTTCAAGGGCCTGTTGGTGCGCCGGCAATTTTTGTAGCCATGCCTGACAACGACCTGTGCAATAGCGATTACGCTTACTGGCTGGTGACGGCGACCTCCTCGTCACCGCGAGAGGAAGTCAGTATATTTCGAGATTGGATACTGACTGCGGTAGGCAAGACGCAAGCAGTTTCAGAAAACAATTAGTCACGCACCCGCCGGGGTCCCGGCGGATACCTCTGTTGAATATGCCCGAGACGGTCATGCCGACCTATTTTGAAGATATGCTGCCCGAGACCGAATTCCTTTCGCCCGGGCGGACCATTGCCGAAAGCGATGTCATCGGGTTTGCGGCGCTTTCCGGCGACTGGTTCCCGCTGCATACCGATGAAGAGTACGCCAAGACCACGCCTTACAAGACCCGGGTGGCGCACGGGCTGTTCGGGCTCGCGCTGACCGAAGGGCTGAAATTCCGGATTCCGGCGTTTGCGGACGTCCGCTACGTCGCCTCGCTTTACTGGAACTACCAGTTCACCCTGCCTCTTTTTCCCGGCGACACGGTGCATGTGGCCATCCGCATTCAGGAAAAACGCCTGACACGCACGCCAGGGCGTGGTCTGGTCGTCGAACATGTGCGCATGCTGAACCAGCATGGCGCGGTCGTGGGTGAAGGCGACCACGGTTTGCTGATCGAATGCCGCGATCCGGAGGCGTGTCGCTGATAGCGCTTTCACGCTGATGGCGGCAGTGCTACCAGGCGGTCGTGCGCCACGAAGTAGATCGCCAGTTTGAGCGGCCTGCCCTCGGGTGCAAACAGGCGGGCATAACGCTCGAGCTGCGGCCGGTACTGTTCTGTGCGTTCGGCCAGGGCATCTTCAGAATCGATGCTCAACCGCGCCGTCTTGTAATCGATGATCCAGCGCTCGCCGTTTTCGACGAAAGTGCGATCGATCACGTGATGCGCAACGCTCCCCTCTTCGCGGCTGCTGAGCGCGAGCTCGGCTTCGCCATGGTCGCGGGGGGCAAGCACCCTGGCTGCGGTGGGTGAAGCCAGACAACGTTCGAGCATCTCGAGTACCCGTGCCGTGCCCTGCTCCGCTTCGTCCTGCGGGTGCCCCTGTTGGCGCAACCAGCGCAGAAAGCGCGGGCGAAAGTCATGCAGGCGGGTGCTGTCCCAGGCCGTCATTCCGTCCAGCGCCATGGCTTCAAGACAACGATGCACCAGCGTGCCCACCGAGGCATCGATTTTGCCCCCCGTGCTCAAGCCAGAACCTTCGCCATCGTGCGCCTCATCGGTGGTGGCGGCAACCGGCGATGCTGGTGGTTTTTCACTGTATTGCGCCGGCCTGCGCACCGTTGCCAGCCGCACAAGATCGGGGATGAAATCGGCCATTGCCTTTTCAGCGGTGTCTTCCGGCGATTCCGGTACGGAGGCCGCCGCGAATGCCGTTTCCGCAGCCGGTGCCCACAGCAATCGCAGCAAACTACGGGCGGGCGCTTGCGGGCGGCCTTCGGAATCCAGCGGTGCGACACCCAGCCAATGCAGACATCGCTGCGCGCGCGTGGCGGCCACATACAGCAGTCGCGCATCTTCATGCGCGCGTCGGGTGGATTCCCAGGCGCAGAGGTACGAAAACGGCGTAGCGTTGCCTTCGTGCTTGCGTTTTGGCGCGGCCAACAGGCAATCGCCCTCGCCTTCGGGCAATTCGCCCCATACCAGCAGGGGTTGAGTGTCACCTCGCAATGGCCGGTCTAGGCCGGGAACAATCACCGTGTCGAACTCAAGCCCCTTGGATTTGTGAATGGTCATGAACTGCAATCGTTCGTCGGCCAGCGGGTCGGGCGACGCATAGAGGCGTGCCGCTTCGGTCTCCAGCGTGTCGGGTTGCAGTTGGCATTCCGCTTCCAGGCGTTCAAGCAGTCGGAAATAGGCTTGGCAGTCATCTAAATCGCCCGGCGCCACCAGGCAAGCCGGACCGTCAAGCATGCGCCAGACGGCCTCCACCATGCGCCTGAGCGGCATACGCTCGCGGTGCGCCAGAGCCTCGGCGAGGATGTCGCGCACATGGGCGAGACGGCGCTGACCATCGGGGCTCATCAAAACGAGCGCCGGGTTGCCGGGCCGTATGCACTGCCAGATCGTCGGGCGAAAATCGCCGCCGGCCACCGTGTGCAGATCGGCCAGGGTCAGACCGCACCATGGCGCCCGCAGCATCGCCAGCCAATGCACGCGGTCGGCACGGTGCATGAGCGCCCGGGTCAGGCTGATCAGATCCTGGATGTGTTGTCGCTCTGAAAGCGCCTCGATCTCCACAGCCAGATAGCGAATATCGGCCCGCCGTCGCCGGATCTCGGCCACCAGCGGCGCCAGATGGTCGCGGCCCCGCACCAGCACGGCGATCCGGGCGTGCGGCCGTTCGCGGTGAGTCGCTTCGATGAGTTCAAGGATGCGCTCCGCTTCTTCGCGGCGAGCAATGCCGGCGTCGCCGGAGTCGATCACGGGGTGGAACCAGACGCCGGCTGTGGGTTCATCACCCTTGCCCGCCACGAACGGACGATAAGCCACCGCACCGGCAAAAATGTCGCTTTTCTCGGCCAGCACCGCAGTGAAACAGCGGTTGATCCAATCCACCACGGCTGGAAACGAGCGATTGTTGCGATACAACCGCAAACTTTCGAGCCGCACGTCGCCAATGCCGTACGCCTGCGCCTTCAGGAACAGGCCCACTTCGGCCTTTCGGAAGCGGTAGATCGACTGCATCGGATCGCCGACCACGAACAACGTGCGCCCATCGTCCGGCTGCCAACCGCGCGTCAGGCAGGCCAGCAGATCCACCTGCGAGGGGCTGGTATCCTGGAATTCATCCACCAGCAGATGACGAATGCGGTAATCGAGCGCCAATGCCAGATCGGTCGGCGCGTCATCACTGCCCAGCGCGTGGCGGGCGAGAAAGGCGATTTCGGCAAAATCGACTTCTCCGGCCTCGCGAAAGACCAGCCACAATTGGGCCGCCGCAACCCTGAGCAAGCGGGCGAAAATCTCCACGTAGGGCCAGTCTTCCCCCAGATCGGGCGAAGGCAGCTTCTTGACCGCCAGCAAGGCAGGCAGCGCGGAGGTGTCGCCCCGCAGCTCGTCCAGTAAGGCCAGCAGCGAGCCCGCCAACGCCTTGGCTTGCGGGTTGGCCGCCGGAAACCCCTGACGGGCATCGAGGCTCTTGCGAAAATCCGGCTTGGTGTCGATCAGCAGCGCGGCCAAAGCTTGCCAGCGCGGCAACTCATCGGCTTTGCCGAGGAGATCGGCTTCCCAGTCGCCCAAGGCGGCGGTCGGCGCCCATTGCGCGGCGGCAAAGCGCGCGGCAGGGCGCAAAAGCGCTTGGCGCATGGGGCTCAGTACCGCCGCAGCACGGGCGAGATCGCCTTCCACCAGCCGGCGCAAACCGGCCTCGGCCGCAAGGCGGGCCGCTTCGCCTTCGACCCGATGCGCGTGATGCAGCCACTGGTCGCGGCGAGCGAGCATCTCGACCAGCAGGCGTTCCAGCGCCGAGGCGTCGTTGTCGAGCGCATCCAGCGCGTCGATTACGATCTCTGCCGTGGCGTCATTACCCTCGATCAGGCGCAGCGTCTGTTTGGCCGCCTTGCTGTAGTGCGGTTCGGCATCCGTCACCACCGCCGGCGTGGCGCCCAGACGGCTCAGATAAGGCATCTGCCGCGCCAGGCTGGCACAGAGCGCGTCGATGGTGGTGACACGCAACCTTCCCGGATGAGCCAGCAGGCCCCAGCCACGCTCCTCGTCGCGGGCCAGGGCGGTGCGCGCCAGTTCCCAACTGGCCCGCAGATGCGGCTCGGCGGGTGGCGAATCGTGTTGCGCGCCGGCAAGCCTTGTCAGGATGCGGTCGCGCATTTCCGCCGCCGCCTTGTTGGTAAAGGTGATGGCCACCACTTCTTCGGGTTGTTCGACGCTACCGAGCAATTTGAGACAGCGCTGGGTCAGCAACTCGGTCTTGCCCGCGCCGGCAGGCGCTTCGACAATAAACGATGCGGGCGCCAATGCCCGTTCGCGCGCAGCGCTGTCTTCGGCAAGCAAGCTGTCCGGCAGCGGGCTCATGCGTCACCCTCCTGCGCCAGTCGCATCCGTTCGGGCAGCCGCAGCAGCGGCATGGCGTCGCAATAGGCCAGATCCTTGTCGTCGGAAAAGCGGACGGCAGCGACACCTTCGCACACTTCGGCGGCGACGGTGGAAAGCGCCCTCGACCAGTGACCCAGTACGCTTTGCCAGTCGGGGAAAGCAGCCCGGTCGAACAATTTCTGGCGCGCATCGTCGAGTCCCATCACGCCTGGCAGCGTGCCGCCATTGGCCGATACCCCGACGAACTGGATCTTGTCGGGCCGCACCTGGGCGAACACTGCGCCGACCGGGACGCCCATTTCCGGCGCGGCACTCAGCGCGAAACAGGCGTAGAGCGGCAGTTGCGGTTCTTTCAGGCGAGGCTGGGTCCAGTTCTTGATATCGAGGTTGGCACCGGTTTTATAATCGATGACGATGGTTTGACCGTCCGCCAGCCGGTCGATGCGATCCACCACCACGCGTAGCGACAGGCCGGCGAGATCGATAGTGGCCTCCCGCTCGGTGGCCACGACCTCAAATGCGACTTTCCGCCCGGCTTCCAGCGTCAGCCAGTCAACCATCAGACGATGCAGGCGGCGCGCTTCGCTGGCGCGAAAACGGGGCGCCAGGTCGATATGCTGCGACGCCTCGAATTGCGCCAGACCCTGCTGAACAGCCGTTGTGACTGCCTGTTCCCGCCCTTCATCCGACAACGCGCCGAGATGGGCGGAATCACCGACGGCCTTCCAGAAACACTCCAGCACCGCGTGGAGCAAACTGCCCCGCGCACGGCCGTCGAGGCCATCCAATGGCGCTTCGAGCGCCCTGGCGCCGAGACGATAGGTGTAAAAAGCCCAGGCCGGGCAGATGGCTTGCGCCTTCAGCAACCCGCTCCCACCCATGACGGTTTCGCCTTCGGCCAGTGGCGGGCCTTGCCAGTCCGGCAAGCGGGTCAGCCGCGTGGGGACGGTGGTGGCGGCCGGCGGAGCGGCTCGTTGCACAGCCAGCCCGGATAGCAGCGGGCTCGGCCGAAGGAGCCGGTCGCCCTCCATCCGCGAGAACGAGAACATCACTCGCGGGGCCGCCGCCAGCAACCGGTTGTGGACGCCGCGGGCAAACTCCAGTTCCAGTTCGGCGCTCGCGTGTGGCGTGCGACGGGTCCGCTGAAGTGCTGCGGGCAGGAATGGGTTCGGCCGGGGCGCGGGCGGCCAGAGGTGATCGTTCATGCCCATGACCCAGAGCGCGTCGAAAGGCAGGCCCGCGCTTTCCAGCACGCCCAGCACCTGAATCGGCGCGTTGCCGCCGCCCTTGGCCTGAAAAACGCGCTCTCCCGCCATGCGGGCCAGACGCGCCACGGCCAGGCTCCCCGGCACGGCGCCCAAGACGTCGTCGAGCTTGCCGAACGCTTCAAGCAGTTCCAGAAATGCCTGCCTGGCCTGATATTCGTGACTGGATAGGGTGCGGCTGCCCGGCCACCGAAGGCAGCCCAGCCATTCCAGAAAATGCTTGCGCCAATCCGAGGGCAGTAGCCGCCGACGGGTTTCGACGGATGCCGCAGCCAGCGCTTCCAGGCAGTTCAGGGTGACCGGCAGCCGCGCGCATTCACCCCGCGCGGATTCGCGCCGGAGCAGTGCCAGAACGGCGTCCAGATTCGTCCATACCGCCAGTGTGCGGCGTCCGGAGGCGTCGGAGATGGCGCGCGCATCGGATTCCGCTTCGATCGACCAGAACGGTGAGCGCAACAGCGCCGAGAATGCGGCGTGCTCGATATGCTGAGGATTGACGGCGAGCGTCAGCCAATCCAGTGCCGCGCTGACCAAGGGCAGATCCGACAGCGCATCGCCCAGCGAGAAATTGAACAAACGCGCGCACTCGGCCGCGCCAGGCCGCACCCACGCGGGATGCAGACGGTCATCAAGCGCCGACTCGAGCATCGGCCGCAGCGAAGCCAGGTCGGGCACGACGATGCCGATGCGGGCCTCCGGGCGCGTGTCGTGCTGATCGGCCGCCCAGGCCGCTACGGTGCGGCATTCCGCCGCAAGATCGTCGCACGCCATGGCGAGCGCCGCGGCGTGGGAATCGTGCTCGCGGCTCTGCTCGACCTCGACCGGCACACTCCGTCCGGCGCAAATTTCCACGATGCGTTGTTCCAGCGGCGAAAGACGGTCAAACCCGGTCAGCCGCAAATGCCCGGGCAACGGCAGGTGCCCCTCCGCCAGTTGCCGCAGGGTGTGCTGTTGCAGGCGCGCCTTGTCGATCCAGCCCCGGGCGCGACAGTAGGCGGCAAAGGCATCGCGCACACGGATAAAAAACCGCGTTTCCTCGCTGATTTCTCCCGCTGCCGGGTCGATACCCCAGGTCACGCAGAGTGCGTCCGCTTCGGCAAGCGCAGCGGCCAAACCGGCGCGGTCAAACAGATCGGATTCCGCGCCGTGAAGCTGCGAGGCCAGCGTGGTTTCCCAAACGACCGCCGCCTGTTCCTCCGACAACACGATCCACTCCGGCCATTCCTCGGCAAAATACGCCGCGTCAGACAATGCCGAGAGCCATTGCGCGGTGGTCAACGCCTGTACTGTCGGCCAGACGGCGCTGCCGCTGGGCGGCGCAGATGCGCGCAGATGCTGCGCCAGACGTGAAGTCGCGCAGAGCGTCAGGTGAGTATGATGAGAAGGAGGCGGCAATACGGTTTCCATCGAGGTGCAAGCATGCCACAGGCAGCTACTGTTGAGCGAGCTGCGCGCCTGTTGCTTTCCGGCCAGGAATCCGTATAATGCGCCCTTCGTTGTGCAGCGCGCCCGTAGCTCAGCTGGATAGAGTACTTGGCTACGAACCAAGGGGTCGGGCGTTCGAATCGCTCCGGGCGCGCCAATCAACTACAAAACTGGGTACCGAAAGGTGCCCGTTTTTGTTTGTGCTCCCGCCAAAGCGCTGCGAAAATGCGCCGTGTTACCACCACAAGCACAGGGATATCGGCGCAAGGCCGGTATGAGCGAAACGGATGAGCGTCCCGGGAATTTCGATATCGGTTGTCAGTCACGGCCAGGGCGATCTGGTCGACGCGTTGCTGCGCGATTTGGCGCGCTTGCCGGAACCGGGGCGCTTTGAGCTGCTGCTCACGCGCAATCTGCCGGAACCCTTGCCTGCCTGCGCGAGCAACCTGCCTTTCCCGCTCGTGCTCATCGACAACGTCTCGCCGAAAGGTTTCGGCAGCAATCACAACGCCGCGTTGGCCCGGGCGTGCGAAGCCGTTTTCTGCGTCGCCAACCCCGATCTGCGATTGCCGGGCGATCCCTTCCCTCCCCTGCTGCGAGCCTTGCGTTGCGACGATGTCGGCCTCGTCGGCCCGCGGGTACGGGCAAGCGATGGTGCGGAAGAAGACAGCATCCGCCGCTTTCCGACCGTACCGGGTTTGTTGAAGCGTGCGCTGGGTCTCGATGATGGTCGCATTCCGCTGCCGCAGGGCGACGATCCGGTTTCCGTCGATTGGGTGGCCGGCATGTTCATGCTGGCGCGCGCTGAGGCTTTTCGCGCAGTCGGCGGTTTTGACGAATCGTATTTTCTGTATTACGAGGATGTCGATCTGTGCGTGCGTCTTTGGCGGCGAGGCTGGCGCGTTGCCGCCTGCCCGGCCGCCGAGGTAATTCACGATGCCCGGCGCGACAGCCACCGCAACCTACGCTATCTGAGCTGGCACCTTGCCAGCCTGCTGCGTTTTCAGCGCAAGCACGCTTTCCGATTGCCGCATGTCTCCTCAAGTTGAACCGGTCCATCTGCGCGCCAGTCGGCGCAGACGCACCATAAAATTGCGGCAGGGGTAGTACAGGAATCCCATCCCCGGGAGATTGACCGAAAGGTGTCGCAGCCAGCGCGAAGCTCGACTGGTTGCCATCGGCGTGCCCACCGCTTGAGCGGCCTCGGCGTTCTTACGCCTGGCCGGTTCGGCATATTGTCGCACCATCGCCACACGACGCCGGTGCGCTTCTCGTGAAGAGGCGGGCACGCGGAAGAGCGAGGTGGTCTTGGCGACCGCGCCAAACTCGCCGGCGGCGGCATAACGCACCCAGAGGTTCCAGTCTTCGAGGTTGTCGAGTTCGGGGTCGAATCCGCCAAAGCGCTGGAACAGGCTGCGACGGAACATCACCGACTGGATTGGCAAGTGGTTGCGCTGAAACAGCCGTGTTCGGGAAAACACGGGTTCAAACACAGGCGTAAAGCCCGTTTCGACGTAGCGCCATGGCTCGTGCGACATCACGCGCGTGCGCACCTCGAATGCGGCAGCATAAACCGCCACCCAGTCAGGGTGCCGGGCCAGGGTGCCCGCCAGCGTTTCCACATGGTCGGCGTAGAGCAGATCATCGTCATCGAGAAAACAGCAGAATTCGCCGGTGGCCAACGCGAGGGCGCGATTGCCGGACGCGCATCGCCCGCCCTTGGCGATGGCTTCGTAGCGGACCGCAAACCGGGGAAAAGTCCCGGCAAACGCCTGCACCTGCGCCTGCATGGTGGTGCCACCGTCTTCCACGACGACAACTTCGAGCTTGCGATAGGTTTGCTGCGCCACGCTGGCGAGCGCTTCCGCCAGTTTTCCGCTGCGACCGGCAAATGTGCGGATCAACAGGCTGACCAGGGGGCCGTCGGCATCATTGGCATGGGCTGCCAAAAAGGCGCCCGAGCGCCGCAAACTGCCGTAATCCCAACCCCGGAAACCGAACCTGAGTTCGCTCTGTCGACGCTCGCGGAGGTAGCCCGGCGCCAGCGCCAGGAATCGGCGGAAGTTGGCCCACAGCGCCCGCCGATGCCCCGGAAAGCGTTGCGGCATGAACAGGCGCAACGCCAGCATCGCCGGCGCAGCCAGCGCTGCGCGCGCAGTGCCATAACGTACCCGCAACAGCGCGTTGGCGAGCGGATTTCCTACCGCGAGGGCGGGTTTGATCTCGCCCGGCGCGGCATAGGCGTGATGAAGCACCACCGCGCGAGGTACGTAGCGCAAGCGGTATCCCGCTTCACGCAGGCGCCACGAGAGTTCGACGTCTTCGCCATACATGAACAGACGTGCGTCGAATCCGCCCACCGAACGTAACGCGGGCGTCCGGAACAGCACGCACGCGCAGGCAACCCATTCCGTCTCGCCACTAATGGGTGAGTAGGCTTTGGGGTGTTCATACGGAAGTTGTCGGCACTCCCACGCCACGACCTGCGGTGAATCGGCCTGCGCCGCCTCTACCAGACGAATCAGGCTATCGGGCTGGAACTCGACATCGACATTGCTGACGAGAAAATAGTCTCCAACCGACCGACCCAGACTGGCATTCTGCCCGCCGCCAAACCCGAGGTTTTTTCCCTTCTCCAAGTTCGTGCCCGAAAATTCGCTGCCATGGGTGTCGATGAAAGTCTGACAAGCCGCCACCGACCCGTCGTCCGAACCGTTGTCACGGATCAGCAGGCGGATACGGTTCAAGGGATAGTGCTGGCCGAGCAGGCTGGCAAAGAAACCTGGCAGCCAGCGCGCCGATCGATAGGTGACGATCGATAGGTCGATGAGAGGGAGGATTTCCACGCTCATGTCGTACTCGGCGCAGGCTTGCGGCATGCCAACGTTATGAATTCGCGCCGAGCCGGCGCACCGCGCCCTGCCCGTTCAGCGCGCCAGCGCGCCAGTCTGCCATGGGCACGGCCTAATTGAGTGCCATCGCGGCGGAGAAGCGCTCGACTCTCGTTCCAAATCAGACGAACGCCCAAAGCATTGAAATGATCCCTTATCTCCTGAAAGCCTGCTTGTTGCAATAGTTCGATCAGTGCTCGTCGGCTGAACAGCAAAAGATGCCGTGGCGGTTCCAGTCCGCGCCAAGAGCGGCCGAAAACCGTATGGCCGAGTGCATCGACATTGGGTGTTTCCAACCACAGTTCGCCCCCCGGTTTAAGCAGGGTGAAGCAGCGCTTCAGCAGGCCGGTTGGGTCGCCGACATGTTCGATCACGTGATTGAGGGTGATCCGGTCGAAAGTTTCGGATGCCGCGACCAAGGATTCAATGGTGCCTTGGGTCACCTCGAAGCCCAGGCGCCGCGCCGATTTGACGGCTTCCGGGTCGAAATCCAGCCCTTGGACCGCCCATCCGGCACGATGCGCGAACGCTAGGTATTCGCCGTTACCACAACCGATGTCGAGCAAGCGTCGCCCCTCGCCACGTCCGGGAAGATTGCGCGCAACCAGCGTGTCCAGTGCGTCTGCCAGCGAGGGCCACGCAAGCGCCAGATGCCTGCCCGGCCATCGGGCAGATTCGTCTTTCCAGTCAAAACGTGATGCGAAATAGTCGGCACGAATGCCGCGCCTCAACGCGCGCAGGCGATTCTCCTCCCGTGTAAATTCAACGCGGGACTCGTGCGTGTAATAGCGCGCATACGCCAGAGGTAGTGTTTCCGCCGACGGGCGTGGGTCGAGATAGCCACAGCCGCAGCTCAGGCAAGAATGCATTCGCCATGGTCCCGGCGGCGAATCGAAGGCGAGGTCGACAAGAGCTTCGTGCAGCAGGCGTCGCGTTGACGACCCGCAAACCGGGCATGCCGACACGGATTCGACGCCGTACAACGGCCAGGTAGCGTGATTCATCGTTTCTTCATTCACGTCGGTTGCACCCAGGCTTGTCGAAACCGCTTTCGCAGGAAATGAGCCGGCGCTCCCCAGCACAACAGGCATAGCAGCCCGGCCAGCCCGAGCCGCCAAGTCCATTCCGTCAGCGCGCATCCCGCCACTGGCACGCATAACGCCAGCACGCCCAGCAGAACGAGGATCAGCGACCTACCCGGCTGGCTTTGGAGTATCTTCTCGGCCAGCGTCAACATGATGACTGTGTCGAGCAGAATACGCAGCAGCCAGGCCAGTGCAATGCCCTCGATCCCGAAATGGCGCCCCAGGAAGTATAGCGCGAGGCCATACAGCGGCAGTTCAAGCAGGTGCACGCGGGCACTCCACTCGGCTCTTCCAGCGGCGTGCAGCATGGTGAGCGCGACCTGGCCGAGAATGTTGATGAAAACGCCGGCGGTCAGAATACGGGCCACCGTGCTGCCTTCCCGCGCGAAGTCGTCACCGACCCAAAGCCGCAATCCTTCAGGCGCCAGGAGCATCATGAAGGCAATCAAGGGCAATACCGACACCGACAGACCCGCCAGCGCCAGCCGGTAGCTGCGCGCCGCCGCGGCAATTCGGTCGCCCAGTTCAGCCGACAAACGTGGAAAGAGCACGCCGGTCGCCGCAGCAGAAAGTATCCAGAGGCGGGTGACGATCTCGTAGGGCGTGGCGTAGTACGCGACGGCAGTCAACGAGACCAGACCGCCGATCATGAACCGGTCTGCATAGACCATCAGTGGGCCGACGAGATTGGAGACCGTCAGCCAGCCGCCAAAAGAGAATAGCGGCGCCAGCCAGCGTCGCTCGAAACGACCTTTCGCCAGGGTCGGCCACAGGCGGTTGCACTGCCAGCGATGGGCCAGCCAGCCGAGCACACGGGTCAGGGTCAGCGCCGCGACAACGGGTACCAGTCCCTCCGCGAACTGGAGCGCAAGCAGGGGCAGCACGAAGAGCGCCACACCCAGCGGAATGCGAACCCAGTTTACCCAGTCGAACCGTTGGCTGGCCTCAAGCACGCCGCGCCAGCCGGCCGCCAGCACGACGAACGGCAGGGCCGCGGCCAACAATAGCACTGAGAGCGTCATCTCACCCTGCAAGGCCGGCGGAATGGCCAACCAGGTATCCAGGCACGTGAGCCCCAGGCAGACGGTTACCAAAGCTGCGAGCACGCCTAACCCGGCCATCAGCCGCATGGCGCTGACGATCAGCGAAGGAATGTCATTTTGTTCGGCGCCTTCGAGCCGCGCGGCGACCAGACGCGTCAGGGCACGGCTCAAGCCAAAATCGAAGAGACTGAAATATCCGGCCAGCAACCAGGCGAGATTCAGCAAGCCAAAGCGTTCGATGCCCAGTCGTTCGACCAGCAGGGGAATCGAGACCAGGCCGGCCAGTAGCGGCAGCAGCGCGCCCGCGAGATTCCACGCCACCGAGCGCGCCCAGCCGGCACGCTTGCCCTGATCGGTGGCGCTCGGTTCCGGCATGGTGTTGGCGGGTCTTCAGGTTTGGGGGAGGTTCAGAAACACTCGGCCTGCGCCAGCGCGACGCCCTTGCGATCCTTTTCCGACAAATTGGGGGTCAGGTCGGTGGGCCACTCGATGCCGATGGCAGGGTCGTTCCAGGCAATGCAGCGTTCCAGTTCCGGAGCGTAATAGTCGGTGGTCTTGTAAAGAAACTCCGCTGTGTCGGAGAGCACCACAAAGCCGTGTGCAAAGCCCGGTGGAATCCACATCTGGCGCTTGTTTTCGGCTGAAAGATGCTGCCCGACCCATTGTCCGAACGTCGACGAACCCCGGCGAATATCCACGGCCACATCGAATACCTCGCCCTGCACGGCTCGGACGAGCTTGCCCTGGGCCTTGGGCGGGAGCTGGTAGTGCAGGCCGCGTAGCACGCCGCGTGAGGAGCGGGAATGATTGTCCTGCACAAAATCCGAACGACCTCCCGCCAGAGCGGCAAAGCGCTCAGCGTTAAAGCTCTCGTAAAAGAACCCGCGCGCGTCGCCGAATACGGTCGGCTCGAACAGCAACACGTCAGGAATGGCCAGGGGCGTCGCTTTCATCAGTAAGTCACCTCGTTCAACAAACGGATCAGATATTGGCCATACGCATTCTTGGCGAGCGGTCCGGCTAGTTCGGCCAGCCGCGCGTTGTCGATCCAGCCCTGGCGCCAGGCGATTTCTTCCGGGCAGGCTACTTTCAGGCCCTGACGTTTTTCGATGGTGGCGATGAACTGCCCGGCTTCGAGCAGCGATTCATGGGTACCGGTATCCAGCCAGGCGTAGCCGCGTCCCATGATTTCGACGGCAAGTTGCTGCTGTTCCAGGTAGACGCGATTGACGTCGGTGATTTCCAGCTCGCCACGCGCCGAAGGCTTGATCGAACGGGCAATGTCCACAACCTGGTTGTCGTAGAAATAGAGGCCCGTGACGGCATAGTTCGATTTGGGTTCGCGCGGCTTTTCTTCGATCGAGATGGCGCGGCGCGCGGCATCGAATTCAACAACGCCATAGCGCTCTGGATCATGCACATGGTAGGCGAAAACCGTTGCCCCGTCCGGGCGCTGGTCGGCCTGCTGCAAGCTCTGCTGGAATTCGTGTCCATAGAAGATGTTATCGCCCAGCACCAGGGCCGAGGGCGAATTGCCCACGAAATCAGCGCCCAGGATGAACGCCTGCGCCAGGCCGTCCGGGCTGGGCTGGACGGTGTACGACAGATTCATTCCCCAACGCGACCCGTCACCGAGCAATTGCTCGAAGCGCGGTGTGTCCTGCGGCGTCGAGATGATCAGAATGTCCCGCATGCCTGCCAGCATCAGGGTGCTGAGCGGATAGTAGATCATCGGCTTGTCGTGGATCGGCAACAGTTGTTTGGAGACCGCCAGGGTCGCCGGATGCAGGCGGGTGCCGGCGCCGCCGGCGAGGATGATGCCTTTGCGTGTGGTCATGATGCTCACAGGATCTGTTGAAGGATGTGATCGAGGCCGGCTTGCCAAGGCGGCAGGTCAAGACCGAACGTCGTCCTGAACCGCGTGGTGTCGAGCCGTGAATTGGTCGGGCGACGTGCCGGTGTGGGGTAATCGGCGGTGGCGATGGCATGGATCGCCTCGGGCGTCGCCTTGAGCGGCCGACCCGCCGCAATGGCGCGGCCCACGACGTAGCGGGCGTAGTCGCACCAGTTCGTTTCGCCGCCGGCCGCAAGGTGATAGGTGCCGACCGGAAATTCACCTCGGCGCTGCTGATACTGACGCACCAGATGCGCGGTCACGTCCGCCAGCAGTGCTGCGGAAGTGGGTGCGCCGAACTGGTCGGCGACGACGTTCAAATTCTCGCGTTCGGCGGCCAGCCGCAGCATCGTCTTGGCGAAATTGCCGCCGTGCGCACCCACGACCCAACTGGTGCGGAGAATCAAATATTCCGAGCCGCTGGCACGCAGCGCATCTTCGCCGTCCCGCTTGGTGCGACCATAGACGTTTTGCGGATCGGTCGGGTCATCCTCGGTGTAGGGCCCCGTCTTGGTGCCGGCAAAAACGTAGTCGGTCGAGTAATGAATGACCAGGGCGCCCAGATGCGCCGCTTCTTCGCCAAACACGCCGGGCGCGGCGGCGTTGATGGCGGCTGCAAGCGCGGGTTCCGATTCCGCCTTGTCAACTGCGGTGTAAGCCGCCGGGTTGACGATCACCCCCGGTTTGACAGCACGCACCAGGCGGCTCACGGCCTCAGCGTCGGCGAGGTCGCAGTCGGCGTGATCGACCGCCACGACTTCGCCCAGCGGCGCCAACGCCCTTTGCAGTTCAAAGCCGACCTGGCCATTCTTGCCGGTAAGGAGAATCTTCATGCTCAGCCGCCGTATTGTTTGCCGAGCCAGTCGCGGTAGGCGCCGCTGGTCACATTCTTTACCCAGGCTTGGTTGTCGAGATACCAGCGGACGGTCTTGCGGATGCCCGTTTCGAAGGTTTCGGCCGGCTTCCAACCCAGTTCGCGCTCGATCTTGGTCGCGTCGATGGCGTAACGGCGATCATGTCCGGGACGATCCTTGACGAAGGTGATCTGGCTTTTGTACGAATGGCCATCGGCACGCGGTTGCAGTTCATCCAGCATGGCGCAGAGCGTATGCACCACATCGAGATTGGGCTTCTCGTTCCGGCCGCCGACGTTGTACACCTCGCCCACCCTGCCCGCTTCCAGCACGCGGCGAATGGCCGCGCAGTGGTCCTTGACGTAGAGCCAGTCGCGAATCTGCTGGCCGTCGCCATAGATCGGCAGCGGCTTGCCGGCAAGCGCGTTGTGGATGATCAGCGGGATCAGTTTTTCCGGGAAATGGTAGGGGCCGTAGTTGTTCGAGCAGTTGGTGGTCAACACCGGCAAGCCGTAGGTGTGATGGTAGGCGCGCACCAGATGGTCGCTGGCCGCCTTACTAGCCGAGTACGGGCTGTTCGGCTCGTAGCGATTGGTCTCGCGAAAGGCGGGGTCGTTCTGCTCCAGCGAGCCGTAAACCTCGTCGGTGGAGACATGCAGAAAGCGAAAGGTCGTCTTGACGTCACCCTCCAGTCCGCCCCAGTAGGCGCGTACCGCTTCGAGCAGGCGGAAAGTGCCGACGATATTGGTCTGGATGAAATCCTCGGGGCCATGGATGCTGCGGTCGACATGCGATTCCGCCGCGAAATTGACGATGGCGCGCGGCCGGTGCTCGTCGAGCAGACGCATCACCAGATCGAAATCGCCAATGCCACCGTGCACGAAAAGATGACCCGGATGATCGCGCAGCGAGACGAGATTGTCGGGATTGCCGGCGTAAGTCAGGGCGTCGAGATTGACAACCGGCTCGGCGGATTGCGCCAGCCAGTCGAGAACGAAATTGGAGCCGATGAAGCCGGCGCCACCGGTGACGAGAATCATGCGTTCAATTCCTTTCTTGTGTGTCGTTCCAGGCCCGCCGCGCCTGGCGCGCGAGTCCGAAATAGTCGGCCAGGGTGTCGCCGTCGGCGTTTTGCAGCGCCTCTTTGAGCACTGCCAGGGCGGCAACGTAACTGTCGAGTTCGCCGATCAACGACGTCCGGTTGGCCAGACAGATGTCGCGCCACATTTCCGGGTGGCTGGCGGCGATCCGCGTGAAATCCCGAAATCCGGACGCCGCAAAGTTGAAATAGATGTCGCGGTCCTCGCGCACGGCCAGATCGTGTACCAGCGCAAACGACAGCAGGTGCGGCAAATGGCTGACCGCCGCGAACACCCGGTCATGCTGCGCCGGGGCGAGTTCATAGATATCGGCCCCGCAGAGCGCCCAGGCGCGCTTGACACGATCCAGGGTTTCGTCGGTATTTTCGTCCAGCGGTGCGACGACGACCTTGCGGCCATGGTACAAATCGAAACGGGCGGCGCCGGGCCCGCTGTTTTCGGCGCCGGCGATCGGATGCGCCGGCACGAACTGAGCAATTTTCCCGACCAGCGCAACGCGAGCCGCGGCGATGACATCCTGCTTGGTGCTGCCGGCATCGGTCACGACCGTCTCCGGGCCGAGGTAGGGCTCGATGCGCTCAAAAATGTCCTGCATTTGCGCCACTGGCGTGGCGACCAGAACCAGATCCGCGTCACCGACTTCATGCGCCGGGTTAATGCCGGCGCGATCGATGACGCCCAACTCCTGGGCATGCCGCAAGGTGGCCGGCGTGCGCCCGAACCCTACCACTTCCTCGACGGCGTTGGCGGATTTCAACGCAAGTGCGAAGGACCCCCCGATCAGGCCAGTGCCGAAAATGACGACCTTGCCGAATTCGGGCATCACAAAGCCTTTTCCAGCGCAGCGAGAAAACGGGTGTTTTCGGGCTCGCTGCCAATGGTGACGCGCAACCAGTCGGGCAACCCGTAGGCGCCGATCGGCCGCACGATGACGCCTTGTTGCAGGAGTTTCTGATTGACCGCCGCCGCAGTCCCCACCTTGAACGTTAGGAAGTTGCCGTGCGACGGTATATGTTCCAGGCCAAGCCGCTTCAGCCCGGCGACGATCTGCTCCATGCCCCGCCGATTCAACTCGTAGCTGTCCGCGACGAAGAGATGATCGTCCAGCGCGGCGATCGCCCCGGCCAGCGCCAGATTATTGACGTTGAAGGGCTGCTGGATGCGGTGCATCAGGTCGATAATCTCCGCCGAGGCCAGACCATATCCGATTCGCAAACCGGCCAGCCCGTATATCTTGGAGAACGTACGGGTGATGATCAGGTTCGGAAAGGTGCGCAACCAGGCAGCGGTGTCGACACGCTCGGCCGGCGGCAGGTACTCGTTGTAGGCTTCGTCCAGCACCACGACCACGTCGCCGGGTACAGATTCCAGAAAGGCATAGACCTCGCCATGCGGCAGGAAGGTACCGGTCGGGTTGTTCGGATTGGCGATCCAGACGACGCGGGTATCCGGTCGGATCGCGGCGCGCATGGCGTCGAGATCGTGTCCAAAATGCTTTGCCGGCACGGCGATCACTTCCGCGCCGCTGGACAACGTCGCCAAGGGATAGACCGCGAAGGCATGCTGCGCGAACACCGCCGAGCGGCCCGGCGCCAAGAAGACGCGGGCAATCATGTCGAGCACGTCGTTGGAGCCGTTGCCAAGCACCACTTGCGGCATGTCGACGCCGGTTGCGGCGGCCACCGCCTTGATCAGATCGAACTGATCGGGATAGCGCTCGATGCCGGTCATCGCCTTCTCGACGGCCGCCCTCGCATTCGGGCTCATGCCGAGCGGGTTTTCATTGGAGGCGAGTTTGACGATGGATTCGACCGGCAGCCCCATCTCGCGGGCGAGTTCGGTGATCGGCTTACCCGGCTGGTAGGGCGAAATGCTCCGGACGTAGGAGAGCGCGTGTTCGGCAAGCGGCATGCACAACCTCAATAGACAGCAAGGGGATAGGATCCGAGTACCTTGACGTAGGCTGCCCGCTCGCGCAGTTCTGCCAGCGCGGCGCCGACTGCGGCATCGTCGCGGTGTCCGTCGATGTCGACGAAGAAAACATACTCCCACAAGGCATTCTTCGCGGGACGCGATTCCAGGCGGGTCATCGAGACACCGGCGTGAACGAAGGGTTCGAGCAGGAAATGCAGCGCGCCGGTACGGTTGGGCGCGGACATGATGAGCGAGGTCTTGTCGCGCCCGGAAGGACCGGCGTCATGCCGGCCGAGGACAAGGAAGCGCGTGGTGTTGTTGGGGTCGTCCTCGATGTTTTCAGCCAGTTTGGGCAGCTGATAACGCACGGCGGCGGCTTCTCCCGCAATGGCCGCCGCACCGGCTTCTTCTGCCGCTTTCTGCGCTGCCGCTGCGTTGCTTGCCACCGAAATGCGCGGCACGTCGGGCAAGATCCGGTTCAGCCATTCATGACACTGCGCCAGCGACTGGGCGTGCGAATACACGACCTTGATCTGATCAAGCGTCGACGCCCGGGTCAGCAGATTTTGGTGAACACGGAACACGACCTCGCCGCAAATCATCAGCGGTGTGCCGAGCAGCAGATCCATGGTGCGGCCGACCACGCCCTCGGTCGAATTTTCGACCGGCACAACCGCATAACTGGCACGTCCGGCCTCGACCTCACGGAAGACGTCGTCGAACGAAGTCTGGGGCAGCAGACGAACGGCATGGCCGAAATGTTTAGTCGCCGCCGACTCCGAAAATGTACCGAGCGGACCGAGAAAAGCGATGCCCATCGGCTCTTCCAGCGACAGACAGGCCGACATCACTTCGCGGAAGAAGAAAGTGGTTGTTTCGTCGCCGAGCGGACCCGGATTCATCTCCTGAATGCGGCGCAAGACCTGCGCCTCGCGCTCGGGCCGGTATATATGGCCCTGCGCGCCATGTCGCGCCTTGATCTCGCCCACCTTCTGGGCACAGCGGGCGCGGCGGTTCAGCAGCACCAGCAGTTCGGCATCGATGCCGTCGATCTCGGCCCGGACGCCAGCCAGTTCATTCAGGAGTTCGTCACTCATGCGTGGTATCGCCGCGCAAAGTCGTTCATGAAGGCGACCAACGCGTCGACGCCGGCCAGCGGAATGGCGTTGTAGATCGAGGCACGCATGCCGCCGACCGATTTGTGCCCCTTGAGACCCAGCAACCCTTCAGTCTTTGACTCGGCGAGGAAGGCGGCATCGAGTTCGGAGTTGGCCAGAAAAAACGGCACATTCATCTGCGAACGGTTGGCCGGGGCGACCTCGTTCCTGTAGAACCCGCGCGACGCGTCAATGCAGCGATACAGCGCAGCGGCCTTGGCGCGGTTGATCTCGGCCATGCCTGCCAATCCGCCCTGCTTCTTCAGCCACTGGAAGATCAGCCCGGCGATATAGATTGCCAGCGTCGGCGGCGTGTTCAACATCGAATCGTGTGCCGCCATATTGGCGTAATCCATCACGCTGGGCAGATTGGCCGGCGCCTTGCCGATCAGGTCGTCGCGCACGATGACCACGGTCAGACCGGAGGGACCGATATTTTTTTGCGCGCCCGCGTAAATCAGCCCGTAACGCGAGACATCCATCGGTCGGGAAAGAATATGCGACGACATGTCTGCAACGACGGGCACACCCGTCGGCGGTGCAGACTCGTCGAACACCTCGATGCCGTGAATGGTCTCGTTGGTGCACACATGCAGGTAGGCGGCATTCGGATCGAGATCCATTTCCGCAATGGTGGGAAACCGTCCTTCCACCTGCGCGACGGCCCGGGCGGCCTCCTTGCCGGCAACGCGCTGCACTTCCTTGAACGCTTTTTGCGACCACGAGCCATTGAGGATGTAATCGGCGGAACGCCCGGTCGGCAGCAGATTCATCGGAATCTGCGCGAACTGCTGAGTTGCGCCACCTTGCAGAAACAACACCTTGTAATGTGCCGGAATCGCCATCAATTCGCGCAAGTCGGCTTCGGCCTGCTGGGCGATGCCGGTGAATTCCTTGCCGCGGTGGCTCATTTCCATGACGCCGCAGCCGGCGCCGTGCCAGTCGAGCAGTTCGTCCTGCACCTGCCGCAGCACGTCTTCCGGCAAGGCCGCCGGACCCGCGCTGAAATTCCACAGCCGCGACATCATTCCTCCTCGGTTTCGACGACCTTTTCGAGGCCGGCCAGTTTTTCGCCTTCGTCCAGCGAAATCAGCGTCACGCCTTGCGTGGCGCGGCCGAGTTCGCGAATTTCAGAAACGCGGGTGCGGATCAGCACGCCGCCGGTGGTGATCAGCATGATCTCATCTTCGTCGCCGACCAGCTTGGCCGCCACGATATGACCATTGCGGGCGCTGGCGGCAATGGCGATGACGCCCTGCGTGCCGCGACCGGAATGGCGGAAATCGCCGAGTGCCGTACGTTTGCCGTAACCGTTTTCGGTCGCCACCAGCACGGTCTGCTGCTCGTTTTCGGCGACCAGCAGGGAAATGACCGCCTGCTTGGGTTGCAGCTTCATGCCGCGAACGCCGCGCGCCTGGCGGCCCATGGGCCGGACGTCTTCTTCGTCGAACCACACGGCCTTGCCGCCGCTCGACACCAACACGATATCGTTCTGGCCGTTGGTCAGTTCGGCACCCACCAGATAATCGCCCTCGTCCAGCGCCACGGCGATGATGCCGGCCTTGCGCGGATTGGAGAAATCGGAGAGCGGCGTCTTCTTGACCGTGCCCATGACCGTGGCCATGAAAATGTAGCGATCCTCGGCAAATTCCTTGACCGGCAGCACGGCATTGATCTGTTCGCCCTCCTCCAGCGGGAAGAGATTGACGATCGGCTTGCCGCGGCTGGTGCGGCTCCCCTGCGGCACTTCGTATACCTTCAGCCAATAGCAACGGCCGCGGTTGGAGAAGCAGAGAATGTAGTCATGCGTGTTGGCGACGAAAAGATGATCGATGAAATCTTCATCCTTGATCGCGGTTGCCGACTTGCCACGGCCGCCGCGACGCTGGGCGCGGTAATCGGTGAGCGGTTGCGACTTGAAATAGCCGCCATGCGACAGGGTCACGACCATGTCCTGCGGCGTGATCAGGTCTTCGATGCCGAGCTCGGTCGTGTTGGTAACGATTTCGGAACGGCGGGTGTCGCCGAACTGGTCGCGGATGGCGGTCAATTCCGCAACAATGATCTCGGTGATGCGCTGCGGCTTGGCGAGGATGTCGAGCAGGTCGGCGATCTTTTCCATCACCTCCTTGTATTCGCCGACGATCTTGTCCTGCTCCAAGCCGGTCAGGCGCTGCAGGCGAAGTTCCAGAATCGCTTGCGCCTGCGCATCCGACAGGCGATACCCTTGGGAGGACAACCCGAATTCCGGCGCCAGCCCTTCCGGACGGGAGGCGTCGGCCGCCGAACGATTGAGCATTTCCTCGACCACCGGGCTGCGCCATTCGCGCGCCATCAGGCCGCGCTTGGCATCGGCCGGGGTCGGTGCCGCCTTGATCAGGGCGATGATCTCGTCAACGTTGGAAAGCGCCACCGCCAAGCCTTCGAGCACGTGGCCGCGTTCGCGCGCCTTGCGCAGTTCGAAAACGGTACGCCGGGTGACCACCTCGCGCCGGTGCGACAGGAAGCACTCCAGCATCTGCTTCAGGTTCAGCAGGCGCGGCTGGCCATCGACCAGCGCCACCATGTTCATGCCGAAAGTGTCCTGCAACTGCGTTTGCTTGTAGAGGTTGTTGAGCACGACCTCAGGCATTTCGCCACGCTTCAGTTCGATGACCACGCGCATGCCGGACTTGTCGGACTCGTCCTGAATGTGCGAAATACCCTCGATTTTCTTGTCGTTGACCAGTTCGGCGATCTTTTCGAGCAGGCTCTTTTTGTTCACCTGGTAAGGCAGTTCATCGACGATGATTGCCTGCTTGTTACCCTTTTCCAGATCCTCGACATGGGTACGGGCGCGCATGATGACCCGGCCGCGGCCGGTCAGGTAGCCTTCGCGCACGCCGCCAATGCCGTAGATGAACCCCGCCGTCGGGAAATCCGGCGCCGGAATGTATTCGATCAATTCCTCGATGCTGATCGCCGGGTTGGAGAGCAGTGCCAAACAACCGGCAATCACTTCGTTCAGGTTATGCGGCGGGATATTGGTGGCCATCCCGACGGCAATACCTGCTGCACCGTTTATCAGCAAATTTGGAATCCGCGCCGGCATGACCAACGGCTCCTGCTCTGAGCCGTCATAGTTGGGGCCGAAATCGACCGTTTCCTTGTCGATGTCTTCCAGCAGTTGATGGCCGATCTTGGCCATGCGCACTTCCGTGTAACGCATCGCAGCGGCATTGTCGCCGTCGACCGAGCCGAAATTACCCTGTCCGTCGACCAGCATGTAGCGTAGTGAAAAATCCTGCGCCATGCGAACGATGGTGTCGTATACCGCTGTGTCGCCGTGCGGGTGATATTTACCGATCACGTCGCCGACGACGCGGGCCGATTTTTTGTAGGCCTTGTTCCAGTCGTTGCCGAGTTCGTGCATCGCAAACAGCACGCGGCGATGCACGGGCTTCAAGCCGTCGCGCGCATCGGGCAGCGCCCGGCCGACAATCACGCTCATCGCGTAATCGAGATAGGAGCGGCGCATCTCGTCTTCGAGGCT
This sequence comes from Betaproteobacteria bacterium UBA1934, assembly GCA_002337055.1. GTDB lineage: Bacteria > Pseudomonadota > Gammaproteobacteria > Burkholderiales > Rhodocyclaceae > UBA1934. The sequence goes on from DDFG01000004.1 coordinate 36,941, forward strand.
GACCGGCAATGTTTCCTTGGCGAATTGTTCCATTGATCCCTAGGGCGCCCGGACGGCGCGAATTTGTATTTGGTTGTAATGAGCCGAATTTGCTATTTTACCACGCTGCACCCGCGCATTCGGAGACGCCATGTCAGAGAAAATCGACCTTCTGCTCGAACCCCGTTGGGTCGCGCCGGTTGAACCGGCCACCGTGCTGGAGGACCACGCGATTGCGGTACGTGGCGACCGCATCGTTGCCATCTGCCCGCGGGCCGAGGCCGCCTCGCGGTTTACTACGCGCGAATACTTGCGCCTACCCGATCACATCGTCATTCCCGGCCTTATTAACCTGCACAGTCATGCGGCGATGTCGCTGATGCGAGGTCTCGTCGACGATCTCCCGCTCATGGAATGGTTGCACAAGTACATCTGGCCGACCGAGGCGGCGCATGTTTCTCTGGATTTCGTGCGTGACGGGACGCTACTCGCCTGCGCGGAAATGTTGCGCGGCGGCATAACCTGTTTCAACGACATGTATTTCTTTCCGCAGGCTGCGGCGGAAGCTGCCGTCGAGGCCGGAATGCGCGCCAGTCTAGGCATCACGGTGCTGGAATTTCCCAATGCCTATGCAAGCGATGCCACCGACTACCTCAACAAAGGCCTCGCCGTGCGCGACCAGTGGCGCGATCACCCACTGATCTCCTTCTGTCTTGCTCCGCACGCGCCGTACTCGGTTTCTGACGCCACTTTCGAGCGCATCGGCACCCTCGCAGAACATCTGAATCTCCCGATCCATTGCCATATTCACGAAACCACAGCGGAGATCGAAGACAGCCTGACACGCTACGGTGTGCGCCCGTTGGCTCGCCTGAAAGCCCTGGGTTTGCTCGGCCCGACGTTCATCGGAGTACATGCTGTGCATTTGGAAGAGAGCGAAATCGAAATTCTTGCAAAATTTGGCTGCTCTATCGCACACTGCCCGGGTTCAAATCTCAAACTAGCCAGCGGCATCGCACCTACGACAAGTCTGATCAAGGCTGGCGTCAATCTCGGCCTGGGCACCGATGGCGCGGCAAGCAACAATCGCCTCGACATGTTTCAGGAAATGCGTCAGGCCGCGCTACTGGCCAAGGTCGCCAGTCGTGACGCAGCCGCCTTTCCGGCGCACGCAGCGCTGCGTGCCGCAACCCTGTCGGGCGCTACAGCGCTTGGTCTAGAGACCTCCATCGGATCACTGCAACCCGGTAAACAAGCCGATTTGTGCGCAGTCGATTTGGGTCAGGTTGTGACACAACCTTGTTATGATCCTGTCGCACAATTGGTCTACGCTGCGGCCCGAGACCAGGTGACTCACGTCTGGATTGCTGGAAAGTGTTGCCTGAACAACACCAGCCTTATGAATCTTGCCGAAAACGAATTGAAAAATTCCGTCAGTCTATGGCAAAATAAATTGGTCATCCGCCCAGGGGAGCAGTCAGGTTGAGCGGGTCAGTCAGTTCGATGTCTTCACAAATGAGGAAAAAAGACGATGAATAACTTTGCAAAAAAATCGGCCCTGCTGGCTCTGGTCGCTGGCCTTGGTCTGAGTGGCGTCTCCGTTGCTCAAGCCCAGGAACGTGTGTACTGGACTGCGCCCGCTGTGAATAACGTTGTCGTCCGCGACACGTATAACCTCTGCTGGCGTACTCCTTACTGGACACCCGCGCTGGCAGCCAAGGATCCGGCCGGTTGCGAATGCGACAAGGACCTGCTGCCCAAGGAAGTCTGTGCCCCGCCGGCACCGAAGGTCGAAACGCCCAAGGGTCCGGTTAGCCTGCCGGGTGTGGTCGGTGACCGCATTAAGCTGAATGCCGACTTCCTGTTCGATTTCGACAAGGCTGTGTTGCGTCCGGAAGGCAAGAAGGTGCTGGATGACCTCGCTGCCAAGATGATGAAGCCGGTTCAGCTCGAAGTTGCCCTGATCGTTGGCCATACCGACCGCATCGGCTCGGATGACTACAACCAGAAGCTGTCCGAAAAGCGCGCGGTTGCCGTCAAGGACTACCTGATCTCCAAGGGTCTGGAAGCCAACCGCCTCTACACTGAAGGCAAGGGCGAAAAGTGGCCCACCAAGGACACCGAAAAGTGCACGAAGATGGGTGCGGAAAACGGCCACAACAAGAAGCTGGTCGCCTGCCTGCAACCGGATCGCCGTGTCGAGATCGAAATCGTTGGCGTGAAGCCGACCAAGTAATTTCGTTTCTCGGTCAAGAAAGCCCTGCCCCGGCAGGGCTTTTTCATTTGGAGGATGACGTGATCAATGCCGACCCGAGCGAACTTGCCAAGTTCAGCGAACTCGCCCATCGCTGGTGGGATCCCCATAGCGAATTCAAGCCCCTGCACGAAATCAACCCGCTTCGGCTGGACTGGATCGATCGCCACCTTGGATTGGCCGGAAAAACCGTGCTGGATGTAGGATGCGGCGGCGGGCTGCTCTCTGAAGGCATGGCCACTCGTGGCGCCAACGTGACGGGCATCGACCTTTCGGAGAAGGCGCTCGGCGTGGCGCGTCTGCATCTGCTGGAGAGCGGTCAGAAAGTGGACTATCGGCTGATCTCGGCCGAACAGTGCGCAGCCGAATATCCGGGGCATTTCGATGCGGTGACGTGTCTTGAAATGCTGGAGCATGTGCCCGACCCGGCCAGTGTGGTTGCCGCGTGCGCCCGTCTTGTCAAACCCGGCGGGCAGGTTTTCTTTTCGACGCTCAATCGCAACCCGAAGTCGTATCTGATGGCAGTTGTTGGCGCCGAGTATATTCTTGGCATGCTACCCAAGGGAACGCACGACTACGCCAAATTCATCCGGCCTTCCGAACTGTCGCGCTGGTGCAAACTGGTTGATCTGGAGCCGAGCGAACTGATCGGCATGGCCTACAATCCGCTGACCGGACGCTATCGCCTCAATCGCGACCCCAGCGTCAATTACCTCATGCGCACCGTTCGCGGAACCTGACGCGATGCCCCGGTTCGACGCTGTCCTCTTCGATCTCGATGGCACGCTGGCCGACACCGCGCCCGATCTGGCGCGGGCGCTCAATCGCCTGCGCGCCGAGGAAGGCCATTCCGATGTGCCTTTTGAACATCTGCGGCCACATACCTCGTCCGGTGTGCGCGGCATGCTGGGCGCCGGATTTGGCATGACAGCCACGCATCCGGACTATACGCGCCTGTCTGCCCGTTTTCTCGACCTGTATGCTGCCCACCTTTGCGTCGAGACGCGTCTATTCGACGGCATGGATGCGGTGCTCACCCGACTCGATAACGCGGGTGTGCCTTGGGGTATCGTCACCAACAAGCGGGCGGAATTCACCCTGCCCTTGCTGGATGCCCTGTTGCTTCGCCATCGTGCCGCCACCATTGTCAGCGGTGATACGACACCGGCGCGCAAGCCTTCGCCCCTCCCGGTATTGCACGCCTGCGAGGAGATTCAATGCGACCCTGCACGCGCTTTGTTCGTCGGCGACGACCGCCGCGATATTGACGCCGGACGGGCTGCCGGATCGCGTACAGCAGCGGTCCGTTTCGGCTACCTGGGCATTGGCGATCCGATCGAGACTTGGGGGGCCGATTTCATTGTTGACGATTGCGCGGGGCTGATCAGCGCGATCTTCGCCAGCACCCGATAAGGCTCGCCGCGCCCGGCTTTCTATACGCCCTCGCGCAAAACCAGGCTGGGCGGTACTTTCAGCAACCCTCGCAACGCCCACCAGGCGCCGCCCATGCTCAGCAGAGCCCCCACCAGCACGCTGACCGGCACGACCCACAAATTAGCTTGCATGACAATCTGAAACACTTGTTGCGCCAGCAAGTGCCCGACCGCCAAGGCACCGCTGCCCGCAAGCAACCCCGCCAGTCCCCCGATCACAGCCATCTCGGTCAATAGAGCCGCCCGTAGTTGACGCTGTCGTGCGCCGATGGCGCGCAGCACGGCCAGTTCATGCCGGCGCTCGTCGAACAAGGTGATTTGCGCCGCCGCGAGGACCACCATACCCATCAGCACCGTAAAAACAAAAATCAGTTGCACGGCGTCGGCGACATGCGCCAGCACCCGCCGAAGTTGTTCGAGAATACCGCCGACATCAATCACGGTCAGGTTGGGAAAACGCGCTACCAGGCGCCGTGTCACCGACTCCCGGTCGGGAGGCACATGCACGCTGAGCAGGTAGCTGGCGGGGTATCGGTCAATAACGCCAGGGGGTGTCAGTACAAAGAAATTGACTCGCATCGAATCCCATTCCAACTTGCGCAAACCGATTACCCGAATCGCAATGTCGTCACCCGATACCTTGAATGTCAGTGTATCGCCGACCCGAATGCCCAAGGTGCGTGCCAGCCCTTCTTCAACGGATGCCAGCGGCTGTCCTGCCTCGTCCGGCGTAAACCAGCGTCCGGAAACAATTTGGTTGCCCGGCGGCAAGTCCATACGCCAGGAAAGATTGAATTCACGCTCGACCATGCGTTGCGCACGATCATCGTTGGCGAAATCGCCGCTGCTCACCGGTCGTTCGTTGACGGCCAGTAATCGTCCGCGCACCATCGGTGCGGGATCAACCGTCAAGCCGGATCGCTCAAATTCCTCTTGCAATGGCTTAACTTGCGAATCCAATATATTGATTATAAATTTATTAGGAGTATCTGGAGGCGTTGCATTTTGCCAGGCGGCCAACAACTCGCCGCGAGTCACCGAGAGCAGCAGCATGGTGAGCAGCCCCAGCGCAAGGGCGACAATTTGCAAACTACTGGACCATGCATGTCGCTCCAGATTGGCCAGACCCTGTCGCCATCCGAACCAGCCCCGCCGCCGCACGTGCCCGAGCAACCACACAGCACTCCGCGCAATGCCCAGCGAAACGATGGCGCTGCCCGCCAGCCCCCCGATGCTCCATGCCCCCAGGCGCCAATCGCCGGCCACCCATAGCATCAGCCCTGACAAGGCAATCAGGCCCGTCAGACGGCTACCGACCAACCCGGCGGCCGGTGGTCCCAGTTCTCGGCGTAAAACGCGCAAGGTCGAAACCTTGCCGAGCCGGAGCAAAGCCGGCATTGCAAAGCCGCCCAGCAGTACAGCGGCCACAGCGACTCCCTGCGCAACGGGACGCAACGACGGCGCGGGGAGCGCTCCGCCGATCAACTCGATCAACCAGCGATAGAGAACGAAATGGGCGGCATACCCCAGCGCGCAACCGGCAATGGCCGAAAAGATCGCCAGCCAGCCGAAGATACCCGCATGCAGCATCGTCACACGGGTTGGCGTGGCGCCGAGACAGCGCATGACCGCACACGCATCGAGGTGGCGCTGCAAATAGCGGCGCGTGGCCAGCGAAACGCCAACTGCCGCCAACACCACGGTCAGCATCGCCGCCAAGCCGAGAAAACGCTGCCCGCGTTCGAGCGCGCTGCGAATTTCGGGGCGCGCGTTCTGCAAATCCTCCAGGCGTTCTCCGCGCGCCAGGCGTGGCGTCATTTCGTCGCGGAAACGTTCGATCAGGGCGGGCTCGCCGGACAACAGTATCCGGTAAGTAACGCGCGAACCCGCCTGAACCAGATCGGTTGCCGCCAGATCGGACAGTGAAAACATCAGGCGGGGCGCCACGTTCATGAAGGCAACACCACGATCTGGTTCAAAGCTCAGAATGGCACTTACGGCGTAGCGCTGGCGGCCCAGTGTAACGGGATCGCCGACCGAGACACCCAGTTCTCCCGCCAGACGCTCGTCCAGCCACACGCTGCCGGGGGCGGGCCCGGATGCCGCCGCCTCGTCACCGCCATCACGGCGCTTGACGCGCAACTGCCCGCGCAGCGGATACGCTTCGCTGACTGCCTTGATCTCGGCCAAATGCATGCGCTCGCTGGTCACCACCATGCTCGGAAAGGTCTGTGTCTCAGCCAGCCGCAGACCTCGGTCAAGCGCCTGCTGACGCACGTCCTGTCCCCAAGGGTGATCGGAAACGAGCAGCAGATCGCCGCCTAGCCACTGCGCGGCCTCCAATGTCAGTGCACGACCGACGCGGTCGGTGACGAACCCGACCGCGGTCACCGCGGCTACCGCCAGCACCAAGGCCAGCGCCAGCAGACGCATTTCGCCGGAACGCCAGTCTCGACGAAACATTCGCCAGGTCAGCATTCCGATCCCCTTCCTTCTTGTCGCGCTTCAAGGGATTTCATTGCCACCCTGCCGCTCATCCGAATTGCCGTAACTGCTCGATGGCTTCGTCAACCCGCCGCACGGCAACGATCTCAAGCCCCGGAATGGGCTGTCGGGGGCGATTGCTTTCGGGAACCAAGGCGCGCGAAAAACCGAGCTTGACGGCTTCTTTCAAGCGCTCCTGGCCGCGCGGGGCGGGACGAATTTCCCCTGCCAGACCAACTTCACCAAAAACAACAAGTTTCTTCGGTAGTGTTCTGTTTCGTAAAGAAGAAACAATTGCAAGAATCACCGCGAGATCGGCGGCAGGTTCGCTGATCCGCACGCCACCTACGGCGTTCACAAAGACATCCTGATCAAAACAACCCACCCCGGCGTGCCGATGCAGCACCGCCAGCAGCATGGCCAGACGTTGGGCATCCAGCCCCACGGTCAGACGCCGGGGATTGCCGTGTGCCGAATCGACGAGCGCCTGGATTTCAACCAACAACGGCCGGGTTCCCTCCTGCGTCACCATGACGCAGGAACCTGGCACATCCTGCCCGTGCTGCGACAGAAACAGCGCCGACGGATTGCTAACGCCTTTGAGGCCCCGGTCTGTCATGGCGAAGACGCCGAGTTCGTTAACGGCCCCAAAACGATTCTTGCAGGCTCGCACCAGCCGGAAACTGGAATGCGTGTCGCCCTCGAAATAAAGCACGGTATCGACAATGTGTTCGAGCACGCGCGGGCCGGCCAGCGCGCCTTCCTTGGTGACATGCCCGACCAGCACGATGGTGGTGCCGGATTGTTTCGCCAGGCGCGTCAATTGGGCCGCGCATTCGCGCACCTGCACAACCGAGCCGGGGGCACTGGAAAGTTGATCCGACCAGAGCGTCTGGATGGAATCGATTACGGCCACCGCCGGTCTTTCGGCGTTGAGCACGCCGAGTATCTTCTCCAGATTGATTTCGGCCAGCAAGTTGAGCCGACTGCCGTCCAGCCCCAGTCGCCTGGCGCGCAGCGCGACCTGCTCGCCGGACTCCTCGCCGCTGACATACACCGTGCCGTGTGTGTGCGACAGCGCCGAGAGGGCCTGCAACAACAGGGTGCTCTTACCGATGCCCGGATCGCCACCGATGAGCACCACGCCGCCCGCCACCAGCCCGCCACCCAACGCACGGTCGAATTCGGGAATACCAGTCGGCAGACGATCCACCTCGCGCGCCGCGATGTCCGACAATACTTGCAGGCGCGCCACCTGCGCCAGCGAATCGAAGCGATGACCCGACGCCGTTTCGGCAACCGATTCGACCAAGGTGTTCCACTCGCCGCAACCGGGGCACTGGCCCTGCCATTTCGGGCTGCTCGCGCCGCATTCGGCACAGACATGAATTGTCTTGCTCTTGGCCACCTTATCTCCCGAAACGTTTGCGGCGTATCGCGTTCATGCGCGCATATCGACCGGCACGCGCGGCGCGACGGCACAGAACAGCTCATAGCAAATCGTGCCGGCAGCCGCCGCGACTTGATCGGCCGGGATGTAACCACCCTCGCCCTGCCCCCACAGGGTCACCGGCGCGCCGAGCTGAGCGGCAGGAATCTCGGTGACATCGCAGGTCAGCATGTCCATCGAAATACGGCCGACGAGCCGGGTACGAACGCCACACACGGCAATCGGTGTGCCAGTGCCGGCATGACGTGGGTAACCATCCGCATAACCGCAGGCCACGATGCCGATGCGCATATCCTTCTCCGCGACGAAGTTTCCGCCGTAGCCCACCCGGTCGCCAGCCTGCAAATGCTGGATGCCGATCAGGCGGCTTTCGAGGCTCATTACCGGGCGCAAATCAAACTTTTCCGCGCTCACGTCAGAAAAAGGGCTGCCGCCGTAGAGCATGACCCCCGGGCGAACCCAGTCGCCGTGCCCTTCCGGATGACGGAGAATCGCCGCCGAGTTGCCCAGGCTGACCGGCCCGCGCCAATCGCCGATCAGTTCGTGAAAACGCCGACATTGCTCTTGCACGCCCCGGGCGCCATCCGCATCCGCGAAGTGCGTCATATAGGTCAGGCCTGCTCCGGGCAGTTCCGTCAGCCGTTGCCGCAAGGCGGCCATTTCCGCGCCGGAAAACCCCAAACGGTTCATGCCGCTGTTGATCTTGATATACAGGGACAACGGCGCTTCACTTCGCCAATCGGCGGCGAGCATGGCAAGCTGTTCGTCGCAATGGGCGACGGCCGTGAGCCGGTGCTCGCGCGCCAATCGCCAATCACGCGTGCTGAATACCCCTTCCAGCAACAGAATCGGCTGTTCGATACCTGCCTCTCGCAATGCGGCGCCGGTTTCCGGCTCCAGTACCGCAAACCCGTCGGCCTCGCTGCGCAGGGCGTCAACAGCGCGCCAGAGGCCGTGCCCGTAGGCATTGGCTTTGATGACCGCCCAAATCCTCGCGCCAGGCGCATATTGCCGCGCCACGCGATAATTGTGCTGCAAGGCGCGACCGTCGAAAGTCGCATGAATAGGGCGTGAGCAATTCAAAGGCTGCTCTCCCGCAAGCGCTGCTTGGCAAAATCCGCAAAGGTGGAGACCAACCGGGAGCGGAATCGGTCCTTAGGCAAAATGAGCGAGAGGCGCCGCGTCAATCGTGGCTTCAGGCCGATAACGACGAGCCGGTCGCCCTCGTTCTCGCGAATCGAGTTGCGGGAAATGACGGCAAATCCCAGGCCGGTGGCAACCACGGTTTTCAGTGCTTCGAGACTCCCCAGCTCCATCTGGCTCTTGAGTTGCTCGGGGGGCACGCCTGCCGCATTGAAATATGATTCAGTTACTTCGCGCGTGCCGGAGCCGGGTTCTCTGGCAATGTACTCGTAGTCGCGCAATTGTCTGGGTGTAACCGCATTTGCGCCTGCCAGTGGATAATCCGGCGCGCAGATCACCACCAGTTCGTCTTCTCCACAAAATTCAGCAACGACATTCGGATCTTTCGAAGTGGTCTCGATCACGCCAACATCCAGGGTATTTGCAGCTACGCGGCTTTCGACCGTTTCGGAATTGGCAACGACCAGGCGCGGCCGCGCCTGCGGATATAGCGCGTTGAAATCACTCAAGATACGCGGCATCGCGACTTCGGCAACGGTACTGCTGGCGCCGATCAGCAGCGTCCCGCGCATTTCTCCGGTCAATTCGGCAAGACGGGTCTCCATTTCATCGGATAGCGCGATGATCTTTTCAGCAAATCCCATCACCAGTTCGCCAGCCGGCGTCAAGCCGATACGGCCATGCCCGCGCTCGAAAAGCCTTACCTGGTAACGTTCCTCGAGCTGCCGGATTTGAAAGGTGACCGCCGGTTGCGACATGAACAGCGATTCAGCCGCACGCGTGAAGCTGCCTTGTTTTGCCACCGCGTGAAAAATCCGCAGGCGCCGGTCGGCCATAAAAGTCCTCTATCAAATCATTCGCAAAGGCGTATTCAATCACAAATTCACCCGAACCGGGGAGGCATGCATGTGGCCTTCAAACTTTCGTGGTATAAAACCCGCCCGGGATCGCTCATTGGGGCTACTTCGTGCCGTTTGGCTTTTATATCATCATGGCCGCGCAGTTCTTTTCGGCGCTGGCCGATAACACATTGCTGATCGCCGCCATCGCCGCCCTGCGGGAAATGAACGCTCCTTCGGCCTACGAGCCGTTGCTGAAGACCTTTTTCACCGTATCGTATGTCGTTCTGGCAGCATTTGTAGGTGCGTTTGCTGACTCCATGCCCAAGGGCAGGGTCATGTTCATCAGCAACGCGATAAAGGTCATCGGCTGCGGCATGATGTTCTTCGAGATGCATCCGCTACTGGCCTATGCGGTCGTCGGGCTGGGCGCCGCCGCCTATTCACCGGCAAAGTACGGCATACTGACTGAGTATCTTCCCCACCGTCTGCTGGTCGTCGCCAACGGCTGGATCGAGGGGCTGACAGTGGGCGCCATTATCCTTGGTGTCGTACTGGGAGGCTTTTTGATCAAGCCGGAAGTGGCGCATGTGTTGCTCAACTTCGATTTTCCGATGATCGACACTGGGATCAATACGGTCAGTGAAATGACCATCTGCATTGTCGCCGTGCTCTATCTGATCGCGGCGGTAATCAACCTCTATGTTCCACATACCGGAGTCGATCACAAACCACTCAAGAAGAACCCCTGGTATCTGATCCACGAATTCAATCACTGTCTCGTACTGCTGTGGCGAGACCGGCTCGGCCAGATCTCGCTAGCGGTCACCACCCTGTTCTGGGGTGCAGGCGCCACCTTGCAGTTCATCGTGATCAAGTGGTCGGAAACCTCACTTCACCTCGATCTCTCGAAATCCTCGATGCTACAGGGTGTGGTTGCGCTCGGCGTTGCGCTGGGCGCGATCATCGCCGCCAAGTTCGTGACATTGCGCAAATCGGTCAGGGTCATCCCGCTCGGTATTGCCATGGGCATCATTGTGCTGGTCATGAACTTCGTGCATGACATCTGGCTGGCGATTCCACTGCTCATCCTGATTGGCGGATTGTCAGGATTCTTTGTCGTTCCCATGAATGCGCTGTTGCAACATCGCGGCCATATCCTCATGGGTGCGGGGCACTCCATCGCCGTGCAGAATTTCAATGAAAACCTCTCCATTCTGGCAATGACCGGCCTGTACTACGCCATGATCCGCGCCGATCTCTCCATTTACACCGTGCTGACGCTGTTTGGGCTGTTTGTCAGTACCGCGATGTACCTGGTGCGGCGTCGGCATCTGGCCAATCAGGCCGAGCGCGACGATGTGATGCACCTCGACGATTCCTGCTGCCATTGAGGCGTCGCGAATCGGTCACCCATCCGTGTCGTTGCCCGTGCTCAGAAGCTGGCGGGCAAAAAGCAGGTCTTCCCAGGCTTTGGCCTTGTCCGGCAGATTGCGCAGCAGGTATGCCGGGTGGTACGTCACAGCGACGGGAATGCCTTCGTAATCGAAGCGTTTGCCACGCAGGCTGCCCAATGCGCGATCATCGCCGAGCACGGAATGAACCGCGGCACGTCCCAACAGAACGATGATGCGTGGCTTTAACAGAGCGATCTGGCGCGCCAGGAACGGCCGGCATGCCGCCATTTCAGTCGCTTCAGGCGTACGATTGCCTTCTGGGCGACATTTCACGGCGTTGGCAATATAAACGCCCTGCCCGCGCTTGAGGTCCAGCGCCGCCAGCATGTTATCGAGCAATTTGCCCGCCTGACCGACAAAAGGTTCTCCGCGCGCGTCCTCCTCGGCACCCGGACCTTCGCCGACGAACAGCCAGGTCGGTGCACGGTCCCCCACGCCCAACACCGCCTGATGCCGCTTTTCCGCCAACGGGCAGGCACGGCAGGCGGCGGTGGTCCGTTCGAGCGCCGCCCAATCCATGGCGGCAATCTCGCCAGCATCGGCGCTGGAGTCCTTGTCGGCAACGACGACTGCCGGCGCCAGCAAGACGGCTTCCCGCTCGGATGGCGTTGCAACTCGCTGCCCGGAGGTGCCGCGTAAACACCACAGGGGCGTAATACCCATTTCCGCCAACATCTGCTCACGGGTGAGGCTCATGGAATTTCCCTCTTGAAGACCAGTGCGTCCTCGCGCGACATCGCGCCAGGATAGTAACCTTTGCGCACGCCGACCTGCCTGAATCCGAAATGACGATACAGTTTGGCAGCCGCTTGATTGCCGACACGCACCTCCAGAAACATCGCGGAGGCATGATGATCGACCGCCACCGCCAGCGCATGCGAGAGCAGCCGGGCACCGTGCCCCTGCCCCTGGCAGGCGGGCGCTACCGCGATATTCAGCAAATGCACCTCATCCAGCACCGACATGACGACTGAAAATCCGATCAGATCGCCACCCAGCCGGCACACCCAGCAACTGTGCCCAGCCGCCAGCGAGTCCCGGAAATTTCCCTCCGACCACGGAAAGGCTTGCACCCGCGCCTCCAGGGCCGCCACCGCGGAAATATCCCGACCGTTCATGGGCAATAATTCGGCGACCAAAGCAAAGGCTTTCACGCCCGTCCGCCCGTCGCCAGACGCTCAGCCACCGTCAGCGCCACCTTGTCGCGCACGTAGAGCGGCGCTGCCTGCGCGGCATCCATTCCGCACCCAGCAGCCAGCAACGGCGCTGCCAGCGTGACCACTGCCGCCGCATCCGGCATCGCGCTGGGCAGTCGGACCAGCTCTTTTTCCGCTGCGCGCCATTCCAGAACCGGATAAGCTCTCAGCGCATTGCCAGCGATCGTCCAACCGGGTTCGTCGGGCAGACAGACGCTTTCTGGCGAATCGACCGTGATATCGCCAAGCAACCTCATCTGATCGTTCTCGCGCAGATAACGACCGGAATATACCTCCCCCATGCGCGCATCGAGTGCTGCCAGACATTGTGCTTGGCCACTACGCCAGGCCAGGGCTGCCAGGCTGGAAACAGGGATGACCGGGCGATCCAGCGCGATAGCCAATCCCTGCGCCAGCGCACAGGCGACCCGCAGACCCGTGAAGGCTCCCGGGCCAGAACCAAAGGCAATAGCATCCAGTGCACCATAATTTAACCCGGCGTCAGCCAGCAGCGCCTTTATCGAGGGAAGCAGGGTTGCCGAGTGAGCCTGCCCGGGAGGGCAAAAAGATTCCAGAACAGCACCTTCTTGCCATAGCGCGCAGGAGCCAAGATCGGTGGAGGTTTCGAGGGCCAGAATTCGCATTCGGCCGATTTTACAGGAGCGCCGGCACGCCGGCGACGGCCGGAGCCCGTTCAGCGTCCGCGCCAACCCCAAGCCTGTCCACGCGCCGGCCGATTCTCCGGTGCGGCATCCCGCGTGGCACGCCACTCTTCGCGTTGCGCTTGCCATTGTTCGCGCTGAATCTGGCGCTGCTCGCGCAGCGCCCGCCGTTCGTCCACCGGCAATTGCTGCCAGTGTTCGCGCATTTGCTGCCGCATTTGCTGTCGCTCTTCCGGCGTCATGGCGGTGATGTGTTCGCGAATTTCTTGTCGCGCCTGCACTTTTTGATCCATGGGCATAGCACGCCAGCGTGCTTCAGCTTGCAGCCTTTCCGCCGGCGAAAGGCGCAGAAAGCGCTCCGCGCGTTCCGCAGCGCCCGCGCGACCATTTTGCTGCGCATACGCTGTTTCTCCAGCCAACATAGCAAGCGCCAGCAATCCCGCGCCGCAGGTACGCAAAACCCGGTGGTAGGAAAGAGAACGGAGCAAGGCTTCGGATTTCATGATGACTATTTTCCAGCGCGATTGTAATCAGACTATTGCTCGTCCGGCGCGTCTTGTAACAATCTGTTTCAGAAAACGCGGAAGCAAAAGCTTGTTACCATTGTGTCGTCACCATCTCGGGGTTTCAACGTAGGGTAGCGCCATGAACGAAAGACAATACCGCATTCTGGTCGTCGACGACGACAGTCGCCTGCGCGACCTGCTTACCCGCTATCTTGGCGAACAGGGATTTGAAGTCAAGGCCGTTGGCGATTCAGGCCAGATGGATCGTGCCCGTGGCCGAGAGCACTTCGACCTGATAGTACTTGACCTGATGTTGCCGGGTGAAGATGGTTTGGCCATTTGCCGGCGCTTGCGCGGCACTGGCGACACCTGCCCGATTGTTATGCTCACAGCCAAGGGTGACGAAATCGACCGAATCGTCGGACTTGAAATGGGGGCTGACGACTATCTGCCCAAACCGTTCAATCCGCGCGAACTCCTCGCCCGTATCCAGGCGGTACTGCGTCGTCAGGGCACCACCCCTCCGGGCGCGCCGGCGCCGGAAGACGAGATGGTGCGGTTCGGCCAGGTCGAAGTCGATCTAGCTGCGCGCAGCCTGAAACGCGACGGCGAATCGCAGATTCTGACCACCGGCGAATTCGCAGTGCTGCGCGTCTTGCTGCAACACCCGCGCCAGCCGCTATCTCGCGACAAACTGATGACACTGGCTCGTGGGCGGGAACAAGGACCATTCGATCGCGCCATCGATGTGCAGGTATCGCGTCTGCGCAAGCTGGTCGAACCCGACCCGGCCAAGCCGCGCTACTTGCAGACTGTCTGGGGATTCGGCTACGTTTTTGTGCCGGACGGTAGCGCGCAGGAATGATCCTGCTGCCGCGCACCCTGCTGGCGCGCACTTTTCTGTTGGCCGCGGCCCTGGTACTGGCGACAACCTCCACCTGGCTGATCGTTTTCCGCATCTATGAAGCCGAGCCGCGCGCCCGCGAAGCCGCACAACTGGCCGCCAGTGCGGTCAATCTAGTGCGCGCCGCACTACTCGCCTCCTCGCCTGAAAAGCGGCCCGACTTCTTCAGCGATGTCGGCGCCCGCGAAGGTATCCGCCTGCTGCCCGCAGAAACCGAAGACCGTTTGGGCGCCCTGCCCGACGAACGTTTTTATCGTTTGTTACAGCTTGAAGTCGCGGCTCGGCTGGGGCCCAAAACGCGTGTAGCGATGTCCGTCAATGACGAATCGGGGTTCTGGGTGAGCTTTCACCTCGACGACGAGGATGACGATGAGTACTGGGTTGTGTTGCCACCGGAACACGCCGAAATCGACTTTGCCTGGCATTGGCTGACCTGGGGAGTTCTCGCCCTCGCCCTCGCGCTGCTTTTTGCATGGTGGCTGGCTTCGAGGCTGAGTCGGCCGCTTGCGGCACTGGCCGAGGCGGCTTCGACGGTTGGTCGCGGCGAACGACCCAACCCGGTGGCCGAAGTCGGTGCCGAGGAAATGCAGCAACTCGCCCGCGCCTTCAATCGTATGGCCACCGATCTCGAACAGCACGAGCGCGATCGTGCGGAAGTGTTGGCCGGAATTTCGCACGACTTGCGCACCCCCCTCACACGACTGCGTCTCGAAGCCGAGATGAGCCTTGCGGACGAATCGACCCGACAGGCGGTAGTCGCCGATATCGAACAGATGGAGGCGGTGATCGCGCAGTTTCTTGATTATGCGCGCGGCGAACAAGGAGAAGCAGCCGAGGAGACCGACACCGACCGATTGCTGGATGACATCGCCGCCCGGCATCGCCGGCCGGGTCGATCGCTGATCGCCGAAATCGCCCCGCTGGCGCCCAGCCACTTGCGCCCGAAAGCCTTGGCTCGGGCGGTCGACAACCTGATCGAAAACGCCTTCAAATACGGAGGAGGCGAAGTCACGTTGAGCGCCTTCACGCAGGCTCACAATCTTGTGATCGAAGTGCTCGACCGTGGCCCGGGCATTCCGGAGGCCGATGCCGAGCGCGTGCGTCGTCCCTTCATACGTCTCGACAGCGCCCGCAGCGAAGCCACTGGCACGGGGCTGGGTCTCGCCATCGTCGAACGGATTGCCAGACTGCACGGCGGCAGGCTGGATTTGTTGCCCCGTGAAGGTGGCGGTCTTCGGGCGAGACTGATTCTGCCTATCAAATAAGTATGTGGCGCGCTTCGTCGAAGCCAGATTCGATTCGCGGCAACGCCCGCGCATAGGCGTGCCAGTCGCCGCCGAGGCGCTGCCAGGTCACGCGATCCAGCGGCATGACGGGATAGGCACTGCCCTCCAGTTGCAGTACCTGCGTGGTGGCATCCGCCAGATGCACCAGATTGGCCAGAGAATCGGCCGTTTCCGTTGCTGGCGCGTGGTGCCCCGACACGGCCTCGCGCAAGGGGGACGGGAAATGCCACGCCTCCGCAAGCAGTCCACCCACTTCACCGTGGTCAATCCCGAGCAAGTCGCGCTCAGCCACCACCAGAAAACAATCGTGGCTCTTGCGATAGGCCAGGACTTCACCATATTCGGTTGGAAAGTTGGCTGCCAGCGCAAGTTTGCCAATGTCGTGCAACAACCCCGCCGTAAAGGCGAGATCACGATTCACGCCCGCCATGGTGGCCAGTTCCAGCGCCGCGATGGCGGCTCCCACACCGTGCAACTGATAAGAGTGCGCGTCGAAACCGGGGCAACGGTCGGCGCGCAGCAACCCACTCATGCCGATTGCCAGCACCATGCTGCGAACCGCGCGAAAGCCGAGCACAACCACTGCTTCCTGAATTGTCGAGACCCTGTTCTGCAAACCGTAAAATGACGAATTGGCAACCCGCAGAACCCGTGCAGCCAGAGCCTGATCGTGCGCAATGCGACGCGCGACCTGATCGACATCGATATCGTCGTTGGCGAAACTGGCCAGCAATTCGGTCACCACACCTGGCAGCGAGGGCAACAGCCGAAGCTTCTCGGCCACCTTGACCCGATCAAGAGAAGTCATTCGCCATGCTCCAAACGGTAATCGAAAACCACCTGATAGAGGGCCTGAGTTTCTTCTGAATCCCCCGCCAGGCGAAAGATCTGATCCAAGCGGTGTTTGATGCGAAGTGAGCGCGCCGCGAACACCTCGGCATCCTCTTCCACGATCAGTTCAACCATTACCGCCTGTACATCACGCCTGATGAGGCTGGCGATTGTGCCCTCCGTCAGCACTGTGCCTGTGGATACCAGCACACGCCCTGCGTCATCGAGTACCGACTCCGCCACGGTCATGCCGGGCGCTAGTCCCTCGCTGGCGATCAATTCAATTCTTTTCATGCTTCCTCTCGTTGCAAAAACAGCAGGTGCCCGTATTCCGCGCCGCCCGCCTCCACATTTCGCCACCATGTCTTATAGCGTACGCCGTCAATCTCGATGTTGCCAGCCTCACCGACTGTCGGCGCCTCAGGCAAGACCTCGCGGAAAGGCGTGCCGACAAGCGGCAACCGTCCGGCAAACTCCGCCAATCCGGCTTCGTTAACCAGCGCCAGCATGCCTTCGGCATCGATACCGAAGGCCGGCCACGGCAGCTGGTAAATGAGGTTTTGCAAGATGGCATAACCGTTTCTGTCGCGCGCGCGCCAGCGTTCGTTTTCCTCCGTCAGACGGCGCCGCTCTTCCTCGCTGTTGATCGATATGCGCTCGGCCTGGATCACCCGCTCCGCAAGCTGCTCGTTTTCAGCCCCAACCCGGCTCCGGGTCAGCGCCCGGTCGATGTCCGCATACAACACCTGCTCAGTGATCGGCAGGCACAAAACACGCGCAGGGCGGCCAGCAATGTCGCCGCGAACAGCCGCCAACCAACCTGATTCTTCAACGAGCATGATCCACTCACTGTCGGACAGAGATTTTGCCGCCGAATTCGCCCAGCGCCAGGGTTCGAAATTTTCGTGCGCCGGCCCGCATATCACCACTTGCGGCCGGTTCGCCTGCAACCACGCCCAAGCAGCTTCAGGGTCGGCGATGATATGCACGCGATGGCCTTCCGATTTCAAACGCTCGAATACCTCGGCGAATTCCGGTATCGCAACAGCCAGTGCTATCGGGCCATCGTGCCGGGGTTGCAGCATGCGCGCAGGCAAGGTTTTTTCTGCTCTCAGCAATGCCATCATCTCGACAGCAGGCACCGGGCGCGAGAAGAAGTAGCCCTGTATCGCATCGCAGCGGTGGGCAATCAGCAATGCCAGTTGCGATTCGTTTTCGACTCCCTGGGCAATTACCTTGAGCTTCAGCTGGTGCGCCATGGTAATGATTGCGCGGGTGATCGACGCCTCGCCCTCGTCGGCGGCGATATCGCGCACGAAGGAGCGATCCACCTTCAGCGCGTCAACCGGAAAATGCCTGAGATTGGCAAGACTGGCATGCCCAGACCCGAAATCGTCAAGCAGAACCCCCACACCAAGGGTACGCAATTTTTCCAGCACGCGGGTAACTGGCAACGGTTGCCGCATCAGATGGCTTTCAGCAACCTCGATCTGCAAGCAGGTCGCGGGCAGATCATTCTTCAGCAAGGTAGTTTCGATATCTTCGTACAAGGTGTCAGACAGAAGTTGCTGCCCGGACAAGTTGATCGACATCGCGGGCAATCCGAACCCCGCCGCGCGCCAGGCGGCCAGATGAGCACAGGCTTCGCGTAGCGCCCATCGCGCGACCGGGACAATGAGACCGGTTTCCTCCAATTGCGGCATGAATTCGTCGGGCATGACCAGACCGCGTCGCGGGTGTTGCCAACGCAACAGGACTTCAGCGCCGATGATCGATCCGTCGTGACAAGACGCGATGGGCTGAAAGGCGAGTGCAAATTCGTTTCGGACGACGGCGTTGCGCAGTTCAACCTCGAAAAACAGGCGATCGCGTTCCTCTGCCTGCATGTCGGCAGCGAAGTATTGCACGCTGTTGCGCCCGCGTTCTTTGGCGCGACGCATGGCGGTCAGTGCGTTTTGAACCAATTCGTGCCGCTCGTCGCCGTCTTGCGGGCTGAAGGCAATGCCAATGCTAGCGGTCGCGAACAACTCGGTACCCTCGACGCGCACCGGCATGGCCAGCGTTTCACCCACGCGTCGCGCGACGATATTGACTTGCTTCGGTTCGGTGACATCAACCAGGATCGCGGCAAAAACGTCACCACTGAGTCGCCCGATTGTGTCGCCTTCGCGCAAGGAACCGGATAGACGACCGGCCAATTGCCGCAGGAATTCGTCGCCTGCCAGATGTCCCAGGGTTTCGTTCACCGTCCGGAAGCGGTCGATGTCAATGATCATCACCGCCAATGCCAGCCCGTTGCGGCGCGAGAGACCCAGCATGGTCTGCAAGCGGTCGTAGAAGGCGATCTGGTTGGGGAGCGCGGTAAGCGCGTCGAAACGGGCCAGGTGACCCAATTGCCTGGTGTCGGCGACGAAACTGGAAATATCGCTGGCGATGCCGCCAATACTAACGATGCGGCCATCTTCATCGCGAATGGGGAAATTGCGGGCGTGCAGCCAGCGCACGCCACCATCCGGTCGCAAAACACGAAACCTGATATCGAGGCCACCTCGCGGGTGATGGTGGACCGCCTCCACGAATGTGGTTTTGTCGTCGTCGTGGACATACTTGACCCAATCATCCGGATCGGCGTACAGCGCCTCCACATAGCGACCCCAGATCTGTTCGTAGCCTTTGCTGATGTAGGTGATTTGGCGACTCTCGGCATCGGCCAGCCAGAAGCATTCGGGAATGTTGCCCGCCAGTTGCAGAAAGCGTGCTTCGCTCTCGCCCAGAGCCGTTGCAGCCTCGCGCACGGCCGCCACGGCGCGCTCGCCTTCCCGCCGCAACAGGCCGTTGACGCATTCGCGTTCGACCACCGGCAACAGACGGGCAAGGTTGCTCTTCAGTACAAAATCCTGCGCCCCGGCTTCGAGCAGTTCCGTTGGCAGAAAACGGCTGCCCCGATCAATCATCAGCACCACTGGCACATCCCGATCAGTCACCCGAATGGTGTCAAGGGTTTCTCCAGCCGGCAGCGAGGCCAGACCGGCATTCAGCAGGACGACATGCCAGCGCTCCTCCATCAGCGCGGCGGACAACTCCTCCGGCGTGAAGGCATGGCGGGCGTAGATAACACGGCCGCCGCCGCGCAGTGCATTTAACAGGCGCTCGCACTCGGCCTGGCTGGCCTCGACGATCAAGGCTCGCAGGATGCCGGATTCGCCCGAGGGTGGTGTCGTCTCCATCATCTCCCTTGCTAACCGGCGAGCGTCCAGCTCGCCAAAGTCCGATACGCCGCACCACCGCGCTGCAATTCGGATTGCACCAGGCAAAAGCGGTCGCACAACCAGTCGATTCGGGGTGGAAACGGCCTTTCCGATGGGCGGATTCGCAGCTTCCGGATCAGCGTCATATGAGCCTGAAAGGGACGTCGCTCGACGGGAAATCCGCGAACGCGCAATGCCGATGTCAACTCATTGGCCAATCGGACAAGATTATCGTCTACTTTTTGGCATCCGGCCCATAACAATTGTTTGTCTTGCCAGTATCCGCAGCGGTCGAGTCGACAATGAAAGGGGCGGATGCAAAGGTTGGCGGCGATTTCCGCTAGATTCGCCAAACGCGAGGTGGGCACCTCGCCGATAAATGCCAGGGTCAGATGCAGGGTTTCTGCGCGCATGGCGCGCCCGCCGCTCCCCTCCGCCAATTCAAGAGCAAAGCGATGCAAGGTTTCGGCCTGCGAGGTTGAGGGCCACAGCGCAAAAAAAACACGCGCCGTTTCGTCGCGCGCGGGCATTGCGGCGTTCATGCCCGTTCGATCAATACCACGGCCTGTGCTTCAATCGCCTCGCCTTGGCCAAGGTAGCCCAGTTTTTCGTTGGTTTTGCCCTTGACGTTGACACATCCTGGGGCAATATCGAGATCGACCGCAATATTGGATTGCATTGCCTCGACGTAAGGCGCCAGACGCGGGGCTTGCGCGATCACGGTAGCGTCGACATTCCCGACGCGCCAGCCCGCCTCGCGGAGCTTCTGCATAGCAGCGCGCAGCAGCACACGGCTGTCGGCGCCGGCATGGCGCGGATCGGTATCGGGAAAATGGCGCCCGATGTCGCCCAGGCCGGCGGCACCCAGCAGCGCATCAGTCACGGCGTGCAGCAGTGCATCGGCGTCCGAGTGACCCAGCAGCCCCCGCTCGTAGGGGATCGTGACGCCGCCGAGAATCAGCGGCCGGCCCGGCACCAGCGCGTGCACATCGTAACCCTGCCCGATACGGATCATCGTTCGCTCCTTTGCAAAATCCGGCCGGCAAGTTCGAGATCGGCCGGATAAGTGATCTTGAGGTTGCCGACATCGCCTTCCACCAGTTTCGGTGCCAACCCCAATGCCTCGATGGCACCTGCCTCGTCGGTCACGGTGCCGGCGGCATCCAGCGCCCGGGTGAGCAAACCATAGCGGAACATTTGCGGCGTTTGCGCCTGCCAAAGGCCCTCGCGCGGTTCGGTAGCGGTGACGCGACCGGTTCCGCCATCGCGTTTCAGCGTGTCCGCCACGCGCACTGCCAGCAAGCCGCCGACGTCGTCGTCGCGCAATTCACCGATCAAACGCTGAAGTGTGGCGGCCGTCAGGCAAGGCCTTGCGGCGTCGTGAACCAGTACCCAGTCGTCGGGCGAAGCTTCGCCGGCCAATGCAGCCAAACCGGCCCGCACACTCGCGGCACGGTTCTCGCCGCCGGTACGGATCGGCACCAGCCGTTCACCAAGCATGGGCCAGTCGCTCTCGGAGGCCCACAAAGTGTCTTCCGGCGCAAGCACGACAATGACGCGGACCAGTTCGGCACAGGCGCACAGTCGGGCGAGCGTGTGAAAGAGCACGGGATGGCCGTGCAAGGGCAGGTATTGTTTGGGGATGGCGGCACCGAAACGGGCGCCGCTGCCGGCTGCCGGCACAATGGCGAAATAGCGATTCATGCCCTCATTTTACCCAAAGGCGACTCGGGCAGACAGCGCCGCGAAGTGGTCTATAGTGGATTAAAGCGAGGGACCACCATGACCATGAACATTCGTCCAGCGGCGGTTGCCGGCGTGTTCTATCCCGGCGAGGGACGCCAGTTGAGCAGCGAACTGCTGACACTGCTCGGCGCGACGCAGGGCCGCTCCGAGAGGCAGCCAAAAGCCATCGTCGCCCCTCACGCGGGCTATGTCTATTCGGGCCTCACCGCTGCCGCGGTGTATGCCCGTCTGATTCCCTGGGGTGATCACATCCGCCGGGTGGTACTGCTTGGGCCCTGCCATCGCGTTGCACTGCGCGGACTGGCCGCACCGCTTGCCACCGCCTTTGCCACACCGTTGGGCATCATCGCCGTCGACCGGCAAGCCATTGCGCAGATCGCCGATCTGCCACAAGTGGTGCTGAACGACGCGCCGCATGCGCCGGAGCACTCGTTGGAGGTGCATTTGCCGTTTTTGCAGGCAGTGCTCGAATCGTTCGTGGTCGTTCCGCTCGCTGTCGGTCAGGCCGACCCTGCCCAGATTGGAGAGGTGCTCGATCGACTCTGGGGGGGTGACGAGACGCTGATCGTCATCAGTAGCGATCTCTCGCATTTTCTGCCCTACGACATCGCCCGTCAGTTCGATCGCTCGACCTGCGAGGCGATTTTGCGACTTGAATCGGTCATTCGCCCTGAAGAGGCCTGCGGAGCACGGCCTATCAACGGTTTTCTACGCGCGGCAGCCCGTCACGGACTCCAAGCCGAACTGATCGATTTGCGGAACTCAGGCGATACGGCGGGGGACAAGGAAAAAGTCGTGGGATATGCCGCCTTTGCATTTTATGCGCCGGAGTTGGCGCATGCCTGATCAGGCACTGGGGGCGGCGCTGCTGGGCATCGCCCGCGCAGCGATCGCCGAACGCCTGGGCGGGGCAATCACCGCGACATCGGCAGACTTGGAAAGTTTTCCCGAATTGCGCGCGCCGGGCGCCGCCTTTGTCACCCTCACCCGACGCGGCGCGCTGCGCGGATGCATCGGCAGCCTGGAAGCCTCTCGCCCGCTCGCCGATGACGTTCGCCAACACGCACTCGATGCCGCGTTCGGCGACCCGCGCTTTCCGCCTCTGACGACGGCCGAATGGCCCGACGTGACCATCGAGGTCTCGGTGCTCACGACGCCGCGTGCCCTGAGTTTTATGGACGAAGCCGATGCCCTGCGGCAACTCAGGCCGGGAATCGACGGTGTTGTGTTCTGCGCAGGTGGCCGCTATGCCACCTTTCTGCCGCAGGTGTGGGAAACCCTGCCCCATTCCGCCGATTTTCTTGCTCAACTCAAGCAAAAAGCCGGACTTCCTGCTCGTTACTGGTCATCCACTGTGCGTCTCGATGTCTATCAAGTGCGGAAATGGAAAGAAAGCCCAGCATGACCTCCGTCGCGGCCGCGCAGGCGGCATTTCCGGCGCGCTGGTGGCACGTGCTCGATAACGGGCGCGTCCAGTGCGACCTGTGCCCGCGCGATTGCCAATTGGCCGATGGGCAGCGCGGCGCGTGTTTCGTTCGGCAGGCACTCGGTCACGCCATGGTGCTGACGACATGGGGACGATCGTCCGGGTTTTGCATCGACCCCATCGAGAAAAAACCGCTGTACCACTTCTTCCCGGGTTCCGGCGTGCTGTCTTTCGGGACCGCCGGTTGCAACCTGACTTGCAAGTTCTGCCAGAACGCCGACATCTCCCGCTCGCGCGACATGGATCGCCTGCTGGAAAACGCCACGCCGGAAGCGATTGCAAAAGCTGCCCGGACCAAGGGCGTGCGCTCGGTCGCCTTCACCTATAACGATCCCGTGGTGTTTGCTGAATATGCCATGGATACCGCCGAGATGTGTCGCGCGTTCGGGATTGCCAACGTCGCGGTGACCGCCGGTTACCTTCACACAGCGCCGCGCCAGGCCTTCTTCGCGCAAATGGATGCCGCCAACATCGACCTCAAGTCGTTTTCGGAATCTTTTTACCGGCAATTGTGCGGCGCACATCTGGCACCCGTGCTCGAGACCTTGCTCCACGTTCGCCACGAAACTGCGTGCTGGCTGGAAATCACGACCTTGCTCATTCCCGGCTGCAACGATTCGGATCGTGAAATCAGCCAACTAAGCGCCTGGATTACTCGTGAACTGGGTGTCGATGTACCACTCCACTTCTCGGCCTTTCATCCCGCCTGGAAAATGCGCGAAACACCGCCGACGTCGCCAGCCAGCTTGCAACGCGCCCGTCGCATCGCGCTCGATGCGGGCTTGCGCCATGTCTATCTTGGCAACGTGGCCGACCGGGACGGAAGCACCACGTTTTGTCCGGGCTGCCACATTCCGCTGATCGAGCGTCGGGGTTACGACGTTCTTCGCAACGATCTGCGCGAAGACGCACGTTGCCCCCATTGCCAATCGGCTGTCGCAGGCCGTTTTTAACGCTCAGATTCGGAAATGACTGATCGTGTTGCGCATGTCCCGCGTCAGTTGTTCCAGATTGCCGGCGGCTTCGGAGGCCTGTTTGGCGGCATGATTGCTGTCCTCCGCCACTTCAGCCACCTTTTCGGTCTGGTTGGCCATGCTGTGACTGGCGGCCGATGATTCCTGCAACGCTTCGGTAATCAGTCTGACTACATCAACCACCCGTTCGGAACCGCGACGGATCTCGTTGATGGCTTCACCGGCCTGGTTGGCCAGGTCGGTGCCACGCTGAACCTGCTCGACCGTTCCGGACATCGCCGAGACGGCCTGTTCCGCCCTCTGCTGAATAGAACCGATCACCCCGGCGATTTCGGCAGTGGCATGTGTTGTCCGCTCCGCCAGCTTGCGCACCTCGTCGGCTACCACCGCGAATCCTCGCCCCGCCTCGCCAGCCCGGGCTGCTTCAATGGCCGCGTTGAGCGCGAGCAGATTGGTCTGTTCGGCCACCTCTTTGATAACGGAAACGATACCGCTGATCTGACGGGTTTCCTGTCCCAGCTCGGTGATTGCAGTCGCGGTATTCTGGACGGTCGTCGCGATTTCGCTCATCTCACCGGTTGCCGCCAGAATGGTCTTGCCGCCTTCATTCGAACGTTCGCCTGCCTCGTTCGAGAGACGCGCCGCATCGTTGGCGTTATCGGAAATCTGGTTGATCCCCACACTCAATTGCTCGACCGAAGCCGCCATGGCGCTCGCTGCGTCGCTCGCGGTACCCGAATTGTGGGCATTCTCACGGGCTGAGGCCGACATCGCATTGGAGGCCTCCTCGACTCGCCGCACCGCACCCAGCAATCCACCGAAGGTCTGGCGCAACGTCTGCAAAAGCGCCGAGACCGATTCGACGGTCTGCCCCACTTCGTCGCCCGAATGACCCGGCGCCGCAAGCGTGAAATCATGATTGCGTTCGACGGCGGCACAATACTCCTGCAGTCGGGCCAAGGGGCGCGACACCAGACGTTGCGCCACGACATAGACCAGCAGCGGCAGGGCGATCAGCAGAATCAAGGCAACCACCAGCACTGCCTTTTCGACGGCATACACTCCTTTGGAAAGCTCATCCACATCGGCCCGCGTGGCGATCACCCAGCCAAATTCATCAAACCGGGCAATGGCGGCCAGACTCTCGGAGGGCGCGCTCGATCCGCCGCGTTTCCAGAGATAGCGAACTTCGCCCTGCGCCTTTTCGACGATTTCCTTCATCACCGGCAAACCACGCGCGTCGTTCAGTTCCAACGCATTCTTGCCTTCCAGTGAGGGATGCACAGCAAAAAATCCGTAGTCGGCATCTTCCCGGCGAGTGTTAATGACAAACACATAGCCCGTCTCGCCCAGCCGGATCGTTCTCAGCCGCTCTTTCAGCTTCGCCAGCGCGTCGGTGAAATCAACTCCGACAAATAGCGCCCCGATCACCTTGGCGCCATCCTTGATCGGAATGTACTTGGCAAAATATTCGCGACCAAAAAGACGGGCCATACCCCGGTATTCCTCGCCAGCCAGCAAACGTGCCGTCGCGGGATGTTGTGGCCCCAATGGCGTGCCCACCACGCGACTCCCGTCCTCCTTCTTGAGCGATGTGGTGACTCTCACAAAATCGTCACCCTCGCGCACGAAGACCGATGCCAAGGCATGTGTCTGCTGTGCGAATCGATCCACAAACGCCACATCATGATTGACTAGGCGGTTTCCGTTATAGAGATTCGGCACCGCACGCTCGCCCATTCGCGTGGTCGCGCCCTCATCCACCCGAAAACGTTCGGGAAAGCCGAACGCCAGCGCGCCACCGAGGCGATCTGCCGACGCCTCGAGTTCCCGGGCAAAGACATCCACCGAGGTCAAAACCTGACCATTCAGCGTTCGCGCCAGTTCGCTCGCAGCGTCATCGGCAAACCGGCGACTGATGCGGTCGATTGCCAGGAGCGCTACCAGAAAGGCGATCAAAATCGCCACAAGCAGGACCAGGACCAGTTTCTGGCCTATCCTCAACTGTGCAATGCGCATGCTCCCCCCGAAATGCCTAAATGAGAGTTATTCTTAGATATAGACGCACGATATTAGACGAAATCGGATGCTCGGGAAGCGATATTTGCCACTTTTTACACTCGTCCCTGTCCGATCTGTTACAAGCTTTCCAGCTATAATCTGCGGCCCCATGACCGCCTCATTCCGCATTCTCCCATCCGTATCCACCCCTCGTCCAGGGCAACGGCTGGACTTGCCGCCGATACCGGCATCCGCAGACGCCGCCACGTTGGGTGAACTCGCAAACCATGGCTGCATGGCCGTTGTAACGGCTACGGCTGGCGATGCCCAGCGCCTGCTCGACGAAATTCCTTGGTTTGCGCCGAACGTGCGTGTACGCCTGCTGCCAGACTGGGAAACCCTGCCCTACGACCATTTCTCACCACATCACGATCTGGTGTCAGAGCGTCTCGCCACACTGTGGGCGGCGCTTCAAGGCGAAGTCGACATCCTGCTGGTACCCGCCACCACCGCTATTTACCGGCTGACGCCGCCGGCCTACCTGGCCGCCTACACATTCGCCTTCAAGAAGGGCGAAAAACTGGATGCCGAAAAATTCCGCGAGCAGGTCACACTGGCTGGCTACAGCCATGTCACGCAAGTCGTTTCCCCTGGCGAATATTCAATCCGCGGCGGATTGATCGACCTTTATCCGATGGGTTCTGCGCTGCCCTTCCGCCTCGATCTGTTCGACGACGAAATCGAGAGCATCAAGACGTTCGATGCCGACACCCAGCGTACGCTCTACCCGGTGCCGGAAGTGCGCCTGTTGCCGGCGCGCGAGTTTCCCCTCGACGACAAGGGCCGCACCCGCTTTCGCCAGCGCTTCCGCGAAACCTTCGAAGGCGATCCGGCCAAGGCCGGCATTTACAAGGATGTGTCGAGTGGCAACGCCCCGGCCGGGATAGAGTATTACCTGCCGCTGTTTTTCGAAGAAACGGCCAGCCTGTTCGACTACCTGCCGAAAGATGCCATACTGGTCACGCTCGGCGATGTACCCGGCGCCATTGCCGATTTCTGGCGCGACACCCGGTCGCGCCATGATCTTCTGCAAGGTGACAAGGCGCGACCGCTGCTTCTACCGGAGACGCTGTTCCTCAGCGACGAAGCTTTTTTTTCCGCTGCCAAGGCCTACGGTCGGCTACATCTCGCTCATGGCAGCAGCACGCCTGCCACCGCCCTGCCTGGCATCGCGGTCGATCGCCGTGCCGAGCGTCCGCTGGCTGCCCTACAAGCTTTTGTAAACAGCTTTGCCGGTCGCATTCTGTTACTGGCCGAATCCCCGGGCCGGCGCGAGACGCTGGCGGCGCTACTGACCGAACACGGTCTGCATCCGGCTGCCTGCACCGATCTCGACGGCTTTACTGCCGGCGACGCCAAACTTGCGCTGACCGTTGCGCCGCTGCACCACGGGTTCCAAACCCCGGCACCGTTTGCCTTCATCACCGAAGCCGAACTCTTCGCAGGCGCGCCCCGGCGCAATCGACGCGAAGCGCAGCGCAAGGCCAGCTTCGACAACTGGTTAAAGGATCTGACCGAACTCAAGGTCGGCGACCCCGTTGTACACGAAAACCACGGCATCGGCCGTTACCGGGGTCTCATCCATATGGATCTCGGCGAAGGGCCGATGGAGTTCCTCGAACTGCATTACGCCAACGACGCCAAGCTTTTTGTGCCGGTATCGCAACTGCACGTCATCTCGCGCTATACCGGCGCCGATCCGGAAACCGCACCGATTCACACGCTCGGCTCCGGCCAGTGGGAAAAGGCCAAGAAAAAGGCCGCCGAGCAGGCACGTGACACCGCCGCCGAGCTGCTCGCCCTGTATGCCGCCCGCGCCGCCCGGCAGGGTCACGCCTTCGCCTTCAAGGAGAGCGATTACGACGCTTTTGCCGATGGTTTCGGCTTCGAGGAAACCGCCGATCAGGCCCAGGCCATCGCGGCCGTCATCGACGACATGCGTTCGGGCAAGCCGATGGATCGCCTCGTCTGCGGCGACGTCGGCTTCGGCAAGACCGAAGTCGCCTTGCGCGCCGCTTTCTGCGCCGTTGCCGGCGGCAAGCAGGTGGCGGTGCTGTGCCCGACGACGCTCCTCTGCGAACAGCATTACCAGACCTTCTGCGACCGCTTTGCCGACTGGCCGGTGCGCATCGCCGAACTGTCGCGTTTCAAAACCGCCAAGGAATCGGCGCAGGTGCTGAAGGACCTGGCGGAAGGCAAGATCGACGTGGTCATCGGCACACACAAGCTGATCGGCAAGGAAGTCGAATTCACTCGCCTCGGCCTCGTCATCATCGACGAGGAACACCGCTTCGGCGTGCGCCAAAAGGAAGCGCTGAAGGCGCTGCGCGCAGAGGTTGACGTGCTGACCCTGACCGCCACGCCTATCCCGCGCACCCTGGCGATGAGCATGGAAGGTCTGCGCGATTTCTCGGTCATCGCCACGGCACCACAGAAGCGCCTGGCCATCAAGACTTTCGTCAGCAAACTCTCGGACGGCATCATCCGCGAAGCCGTGCTGCGCGAACTCAAGCGCGGCGGGCAGGTGTATTTCCTGCACAACGAGGTCGACACCATCGAAAACATGCGGGAAAAACTTGAGAAGCTGGTGCCCGAAGCACGCATCGTCATCGGCCACGGCCAGATGAACGAGCGCGAACTCGAAAGGGTGATGCGCGATTTCACCCAGCAGCGCGCCAACCTGCTCCTCTGCACCACCATCATCGAAACCGGCATCGACAATCCGCACGCCAACACCATCCTGATCAACCGCGCCGAGAAATTCGGTCTCGCGCAATTGCACCAGTTACGTGGCCGTGTCGGCCGTTCGCACCATCAGGCCTATGCCTATCTGCTGGTCATGGACGAGAAATCGATTACCAAGCAGGCCAAACAGCGGCTTGAGGCCATCCAGATGATGGAAGAACTCGGTTCCGGCTTCTACCTCGCCATGCACGACCTCGAAATCCGTGGCGCCGGCGAAGTGCTGGGCGAGAATCAGTCGGGCGAGATGCAGGAAGTCGGTATCAATCTCTACACCGAGATGCTCAACCGCGCCGTGGCCGCCCTGAAACAAGGGAAAGAGCCCGATCTGGCGCAACCGCTCCGGCTCGAAAGCGAGATCAACCTGCACACGCCCGCCCTGCTGCCCAACGATTACTGCCCGGATGTGCACGAGCGGCTGACGCTGTATAAGCGACTGGCAAACTGTGAAACAGCAGACGATATCGATCTGCTACAAGAAGAGTTGATCGACCGTTTCGGGGAACTGCCGCCACAGGGCGCCTCACTGATCGCCACGCATCGCCTGCGCCTGCTGATCCGGCCGTTCTGTGTGCACAAACTGGACGCGCGGGCGGACCAGATTGTGGTGCAATTCGGCCCTGATTTCGCCAAGCTTGCCCCGGTCGAACCGATCCGCATCATCGAGTTGATCCAGAAAAGCCGCCACTACAAGTTGGCGGGACAAGACAAACTCGCGCTGTTGCGCCACATGCCGACGCTGGCGGACAAAGTTACCGCGATCAAGGATATGTTCAAGGCGCTGGCAGGCTGATGGCGAGCGTTTTGCAAGGTCGCGTGCGATAATCGAGTGGCTCCCCCCAATTTAACTAACGATTTCGTCATGACCCACCCGACTCTTGAAAACGTCAATATCGCGGCTTTCGACGCGATGCCTGCCCCTGCCGATATCCATGCCAAGCTGCCACTCACAGAAACCGCCACTGCCGCGGTCGAAGGTGGCCGCGCTGCGCTGCGCGCCATTCTCGACCGCCGCGATCCCCGGCTGTTTGTCGTTGTCGGCCCGTGCTCCATTCACGATCCCGCCGCCGGCCTGGATTACGCCCGCCGCCTGAAGGCGCTCTCGGCCGAGGTCGACGACACACTGCTGCTGGTGATGCGCGTCTATTTCGAGAAACCCCGCACTACCACCGGCTGGAAGGGCTACATCAACGACCCGTACATGGACGATTCCTTCCGCGTCGGCGAGGGCATGGAAAAGGCGCGCGCCTTCCTGCTCGCCATCAACGAACTCGGCCTGGCCGCCGGCACCGAGGCGCTCGACCCGATCTCGCCGCAATACTATGGCGATCTGATCGCCTGGACGGCCATCGGCGCCCGCACCACCGAATCGCAGACCCACCGCGAGATGTCCTCCGGCCTCTCTACGCCGGTCGGCTTCAAGAACGGCACCAGCGGCGATCTGGGCGTGGCGGTCAACGCCATTCTGTCCGCCTCCAAGCCGCACTCGTTCCTCGGTATCAACGACCGCGGCACGGTCGCCGTCGTCCGCACCAAGGGCAACGCCTATGGCCACGTCGTGCTGCGCGGTGGCGACGGCCGCCCAAATTACGACACGGTGTCGATTTCGCTGGCCGAACAGGCGCTCGCCAAGGCCAAACTGCCCGCCAATCTGGTCGTCGATTGTTCGCACGCCAACAGCTACAAGAAACCCGAACTGCAACCCTTGGTGCTGCACGACATCGTCAACCAGATCCGATGCGGCAACCAGTCGGTCGTCGGCGTCATGCTCGAATCGAATCTCGAAGACGGCAACCAGCCGATTCCGGCCGATCTGAGCCAGCTCAAGTACGGCTGTTCCGTCACCGACGCCTGCCTGGGCTGGGAAGAAACCGAGCGTGTCATTCGCGAAACGGCGACACGTCTGCGCGACATTCTGCCCGGCCGCAACCAGTAACCGTTTGGAACTCCCTATGCCCCTGATTCAGCCCTTCACTGGCCTGCGTCCGCAAACCGAACACGCCGGCGCCGTCGCCGCACCGCCCTACGATGTGCTCTCGAGCGAAGAAGCTCGCCAGCAGGCGGCCGGCCAGCCGCTCAGCTTCCTGCACATTTCCAAAGCCGAAATCGATCTGCCGCCGGAAACCGACCCGTATTCGCCGGCTGTCTACACCAAGTCGGCCGAGAATTTCGCCCGCCTGATCGCCGACGGCGTGCTGGTCCGCGACCCGGCGCCTTGTTACTACGCCTACCGTCTGATCATGGGCGGACGCGCCCAGACCGGTCTCGTGGCGGCTGCCTCGGTCGCCGACTACGACAGCAACCGCATCCGCAAACACGAATTCACGCGACCCGACAAGGAAGACGACCGCGTGCGCCAGATCGAGGCACTCAATGCCCAGACCGGCCCCGTGCTGCTCGCCTATCCCGATGCGCCGGAGGCTGACGCCCTGCTCGCCCGCGCCACCGAGGCGGCACCCGTGGCCGATGTGGAACGCAACGGTATCCGCCACACCGTCTGGCGCATCGGCGAACCGGCGACGTTGGCCACGCTGACCCGCATCTTCGACGGCATGGCCAATCTCTACATTGCCGACGGCCACCACCGCTCGGCCGCCGCCTCGCGCGTCGCTGCTGCCCGGCGCGGTAGCGGTTCAGGCAGCGCCGAATATTTTCTCTCGGTGATTTTCCCGGCCCACGAAATGCGGATCATGGATTACAACCGCGTCGTCCGCGACCTCAACGGCCGCACGCCGGAAGCCCTGCTGGCCGACATCGGCGAACGCTTCGCCGTCACGCCGGCCGCCGAACGCGTGCATCCGGATCAGCCCGGCGTCGTCGGCATGTACCTGGCGGGCAGCTGGTATCGCCTGGCAATCAGGTCTGAACTCATCCCCATGCACGATCCGGTACGGCGCCTCGACGTCAGTCTGCTCTCCGACCACCTGCTCGGCCCTCTCCTCGGCATTACCGATCTGCGCCGCGACAAGCGCATCGATTTCGTCGGCGGCATTCGCGGCCTGGGCGAACTCGAAGCGCGTGTCAACAGTGGCGAAATGGCCGTCGCCTTCGCCCTGCACGCAACGCAGATGAGCGATTTGATGGCCGTCGCCGATTCCGGTCAGGTGATGCCGCCCAAATCGACTTGGTTCGAACCCAAACTCGCCGACGGCCTCGTCTCCCACGTCATTGACTGACCTGATCATCCGCGGCGGCGCCCTGCCGACCTTTCTGCTCGACAAAGTGGCCGCCGCCACGGGTGCACGTTCTATCGACGTGCGGCCACCGCAGTGCGTGGTTTTGCGGGGCGCAACAAACACCGCGGAATTCGCCGCACTAGCCGAGTTATTGTGTCAAGAGAAGTTGAACTGGGTATTCTCTGACAGCGAGGAGGTCGCATGACACCACTGGAAACTCCCGAGCTTCGGGCATCCGGGCTTTGTCTACGCCCGCTCTCCGATACCGACGCATCTGCATTTCGATCTGCTGCACTCGAATCGGTCGACACAGTGGGTCGATGGATGCCATGGTGCAAGAATTCATATCAGGAATCTGACGCGCTGGAGTGGTTTGCGGTCTGTCGCGCTGCGGCATCAGCCCGCTCCGCGTTGGAGTTCGGTGTCTTTTGTGCAGACACCGGCCAGTTGATGGGGGGCGCCGGTCTCAACAAAATTGCCCATGACAACCGCTTTTGCAATCTGGGATACTGGATCAGGCAGTCGCGCCACCGGCAAGGCATTGCGACACGATGCGTGCAAATCCTGAGCCGGCACGCGTTTGAGGTTCTCGGTTTCCAGCGCGTCGAAATCGTTGTCGCGCTCGGCAACCACGCGAGTGAGGGCGTGGCGATCAAGAGTGGCGCACTGCGCGAAGGTATCGCCCGAAACCGGCTCTGCATCCGCGAACAAGCGGTCTCGGCGCACATGTTCTCACTGGTACCAGGCACACCGGTTGCAACGCTTCAGTCCACCTGAACCCGGAAACTCTATGACCATGATTTACCCCGATATCGACGCCCTGCTTTTCGACTTCGGTAATGTCATCGTGTCGATCGATTTTCAACGAGCGTTTGAATACTGGAGCCGCCTCGGCGGCGTGCCGGTCGAAAGCATTGCAGCCGGTTTTGTCTCCAGCCGGGCTTACGAAGCACACGAACGGGGTGAAATCGACTGCAACGCGTATTTCTCCTCACTTCGTGCCGACCTCGGTCTGCGTCTCTCCGATGAAGACTTTCTCGCGGGCTGGAACAGCATATTCCTGGCACCGATGCCCGGTATACCGGAACGGCTCCATTTGCTGGCAGCGGAGTGGCCGCTGTACCTATTCTCCAACACCAATGCGGCGCACCACGCCTACTGGTCTCGCGCCTATGCCGAGGTACTGACACCGTTCTCGGCTATCTTCTGCTCGCACGAAATCGGCGCACGTAAGCCCTCCATGAAATCGTTCCAGACCGTGGCCGAACGCATCGGCGTGGCGCCGGAGCGCATCGCCTTTTTCGACGATTTGGAGAAAAACGTGCTGGGCGCCCGCGAGGCCGGTTTGCGCGCCTTTCATTTCACCCATGCGGGTGATATCGACACTGCCTTAAGCAGGCAGCCGGACTGATTCTCAGGTTTCGTTCGCATTTTTGCGAGACTGGCCGGTTGCCCTCGCCCGCAACTGCCCGCAGCCACCTTCGACATCCTGCCCGGCCGAGTTGCGCAGTTTGGTCAGGATGCGGCGTGCGTGCAGCCGCCTGGCCATAGCATCCGCCCGCTCCCAGGCCGGGCGGCGGAAATCGAGGCAATCGATGTCGTTGTAGGGAATCAGGTTGAGGATGGCGTATTTGCCTGTCAGCAACCGGACGATACCTTCTTCTTCTTCCGGCCCGTCGTTAACGCCTTCGATCAGCGTCCATTGGTACTGGATCGGGTAGCCCGTCGCCCGGGCATACTCTTCGCCGAGTTCCACCAGTTCTTCCGGCGTCAGCGGCGGCGCTTTCGGTAGCAGTTTTCTGCGCAGTTCGGCAAAGCTGGTGTGCAACGAGAGCGCCAGGGCGGGTTTGACGGCTTCCTGCGGGAGGCGCTCGAACACGCGGCGATCGCCGACCGTGGAAAATACCAGATTCTTGTGCCCGATGGCGCCCTGCGAACCGAGCAGATCGATGGCTTCGAACACATTGTCGAGATTGTGCGCCGGTTCGCCCATGCCCATGAAGACGACGCGCCGCACCGGGCGGCGGGCCCGCGCCAGCACGACCTGGGCGACGATCTCGGCGCTGCCGAGCTGGCGCAGCAGGCCGCCCTGTCCGGTCATGCAGAAGACG
Organism: Betaproteobacteria bacterium UBA1934; assembly: GCA_002337055.1. GTDB lineage: Bacteria > Pseudomonadota > Gammaproteobacteria > Burkholderiales > Rhodocyclaceae > UBA1934. Next base: position 70,909 of record DDFG01000004.1, read on the forward strand.
CAACCGACCGCGCAGCCGACTTGTGACGATACGCAGACGCCGTCGCGCGGCAGCAGCACGCTTTCGACCATCTGACCGTCCGCGAGATCGACCAGCAGCCGCGCAGAACCGTCCTGCCCCGGATGTTCCGAGCGCACCCGGGCCAGCGCTTGCCATTGTTCGGTCAAGGCTGGCAGCGCATCGCGCAGCGCCAAAGGCAAATCGTTTTCGCTCTTCCGGCGGCGCGGCCCGTGATCGAGCGCCTGGGCCCGCAGCCAGGCGCGCAGGATGCGCTCTTCGTGACACAGCTTGGTGCCGCGCTCGCGCAGGGATTGCCGCAGGTCGGAGATTTTCATTGCCGGCTGGCCGGGGCGTGGCCCGACCGGGTCAATTCACTTCGTCGATCCACGCTTGCTGGATCGCTTCGAGGATCTTTTCGCCGCAATGCTTGGGATCGTCGTCGAAATCCGGCAACGCCATGACCCAGGCCCGCAGATCGACGAAATTGAGTTTGAGCGGGTCCTTGTCGGGGTGCGAATCGGTGAGTTCGACGGCAATCTCGTGGATGTCGGTCCACTTCATTTGCGGTGCCCCTCCTTGGCCATGTTGATCGAGTAGCGCGGCACTTCGACGGTCAGCGGCGTATCGCCGACAAGCGCCTGGCAACCCAGCCGCGACTGGGGTTCCAGCCCCCAGGCCTTGTCCAGCAGGTCTTCTTCGGTGTCCTCGGCTGGCGCCAGCGACTCATAGCCTTCGCGCACGACGACATGGCAGGTGGTGCAGGCGCAAGACATTTCGCAGGCGTGATCGAGTTCGACGCCGTTGGCGACGAGATTTTCGCAGATCGACATGCCCGGCTCAGCTTCGATCACGGCGCCCTCGGGGCAAAGTTCGACGTGCGGCAGCACGATGATCTGGGTCATTCCCCGGCCTCCTGTTGCAATTCTTCGACGGTGCGCCCGGCCAGCGCCCGCTTGATGTTCTGGTCCATGCGGCGCTGCGCGAAGGTCTGCGTGACGAACCCGAGATCGTCCATCGCCAGGTTGATGTGGCGGCGGTTGTCGCCCAGCATGGTGAGTTGCAGTTTCTCGATGGCCGCTTCAATCTTGACGATCTCGTCGGCCGCCAGCAGATGCGAATCGCTCTCCAGCGCGGCGCGGGTGGCTTCGATCATCCGCTGCGCCTCGACCTGGGCTTCTTTCAGCGCCCGCCGCACGGCATCGTCCTTGGCGTGCGTCATGGAATCCTTGAGCATGCCGGCCACTTCGTCGTCGGAAAGCCCGTAGGAAGGCTTGACGCTGATCGCCGCCTCGACGCCCGTCGTCTGCTCGCGCGCCGAGGCCGCCAACAGGCCGTCGGCATCGACCTGGAAAGTGACGCGGATGCGTGCGGCGCCAGCCACCATGGGCGGAATGCCGCGCAACTCGAAGCGCGCCAGCGAGCGGCAGTCGTCGACCAGCTCGCGCTCGCCCTGGACGACATGGATCGCCATGGCCGTCTGGCCGTCCTTGAAGGTCGTAAATTCCTGCGCCCGCGCCACCGGAATGGTCGAATTGCGCGGGATGACCTTTTCGACCAACCCGCCCATCGTTTCCAGCCCCAGCGAGAGCGGAATCACGTCGAGCAGCAGCCAGTCGTCGTCGCCGGTGTGGTTGCCGACCAGCAAATTGGCCTGCGTGGCGGCGCCGAGCGCGACGACTTTGTCGGGATCGAGGTTGGTCAGCGGTTCCTGCTTGAAGAATTCGCCGACAGCGCGTTGCACCTGCGGCATGCGCGTGGCACCGCCGACCATGACCACACCCTTGATATCTTCCGCCTTCAAACCGGCGTCACGCAGCGCTTTTTTGACTGATTGCAGCGTTTTGGAAATCAGCGTTTGCGTGATGCTGGCAAACGTTTCCACGGGTAACGTCAGGTCGATGCTTTCGCCACTCGCGAGCCGAGCATCGATAGGCGCTTCGTTCCGCGTGGAGAGAAACTCCTTGGCTTCGCGAGCCTTGGTCATCAGCAGCCGGGCATCCTGCGGCGAGAGCGGCTGCGGACGGGCTTGTTCGAGCATCCAGCAGAAGATGCGGTGGTCGAAATCATCACCACCCAGCGCCGAGTCGCCACCCGTCGATAGCACCTCGAACACACCTTTGGTCAGCTTGAGAATGGAGATGTCGAACGTGCCACCACCCAGGTCGTAGACCGCATAAATGCCCTCGGCGGCATTGTCGAGGCCGTAGGCGATAGCCGCGGCGGTCGGTTCGTTCAGCAGCCGCAGCACATTCAGACCGGCCAGCTTGGCAGCATCCTTGGTCGCCTGCCGCTGGGCATCGTCGAAATAGGCGGGCACCGTGATCACCGCACCGACCAGTTCGCCACCAAGCGCCGATTCGGCCCGTTCGCGCAGCGTGCGCAGGATGTCGGCGGAGACCTCGACGGGGCTTTTGACGCCCGCGCAGGTCTTGATCTTCAACATGCCCGGCGCATCGACAAAATCGTAGGGCATCGCCTCGACATGCGCGATGTCCTTGATGCCGCGCCCCATGAAACGCTTGACCGAGACCACGGTGTTCTTCGGGTCGCTGGCCTGATGCGCCTGCGCCGCGTATCCTGTTTCGCAGGCGCCGTCTTTCAGATAACGGACGACCGAGGGCAGCAAGGGGCGCCCCTGCTCGTCCGAGAGCACGATGGGAAGGCCGCTGCGGACGGTGGCCACCAGCGAATTGGTTGTTCCCAAATCAATGCCGATGGCGAGCTTGTGCTCGTGCGGCGCCGCGGATTCGCCCGGTTCGGCGATCTGAAACAAGGCCATGTCTAGTCTTCCAGCGACGCCAGCGCGTCGTCGATTTCAATCAGCAATTTTTCGAGAAACATCAGTCGCCGCACGGCTTCGGCCGCCGCGGCGTGGTCATTTTGGTCATCGAGGAGGCCGGCAAGCGCTTCGTAGTGCGCATCCAGATCATCGCGCAGACGCTGGAACAGACGTTCCAGTTCGAGATGATCGCGACCGGCGCGGGCCTCCGCGGTCGCTTCGCGCCATTCCATCTGTTCCATCAGGAATTCGACGGGCATCGCCGTATTGCTTTCGGCCTGGACGTCATGCCCGGCCAGATGCAACAGATAATTGGCGCGTTCGAGCGGCTTTTTCAGCGCCTGATAGGCTTCGTTCGCCCGCGTGGCCCATTGCATCGACAGACGCTTGTCCGCGTCGCTCGCGGCTGTGAAGCGATCGGGATGCACCTGGGCCTGCAACTCCCGGTAGCGGGAATCCAGCATCCGGGCGTCAAGACGGAAAGCGCGCGGCAAACCGAACAGCGTGAAATGGTCGGCGTTGAAGTCCATCACTACGGTCAGACCGTAAAGCTTTCGCCGCAGCCGCACTGATCCTTGACGTTGGGGTTGTTGAACTTGAAGCCTTCGTTCAGGCCTTCGCGCGCATAGTCGAGTTCGGTGCCGTCCAGATAGGGCACGCTTTTCGGATCGACAACCACCTTGATGCCGTGGCTCTCGAAGATCACGTCTTCCGACTGCACATCGTCGACGAACTCGAGTTTGTAGGCCATGCCGGAACACCCGCTGGTACGGACACCCAGACGCAACCCGAAGCCCTTGCCGCGCTTCTGCAAATAGTTGGCGACGTGCTTGGCCGCCCGTTCGCTCAAAGTCACTGCCATGCTTCACTCCCCATGCTTGCTCTTGTAGTCGGCCACCGCCGCCTTGATGGCGTCTTCGGCCAGAATGGAACAGTGAATTTTAACCGGCGGCAGGGCCAGTTCCTCGGCAATTTCGGTGTTTTTGATCGCCAGCGCCTGATCCACCGTCTTGCCCTTGACCCATTCGGTCACCAGCGACGAAGAGGCAATTGCCGAGCCGCAGCCGTAGGTTTTGAACTTGGCGTCTTCGATCACGCCTTCCTTGTTGACCTTGATCTGCAACTTCATCACGTCGCCGCAGGCGGGCGCGCCGACCATACCGGTGCCCACACCTTCGTCGCTCTTTTCAAAGGAGCCGACGTTACGCGGATTTTCATAATGATCAATGACTTTTACGCTATAGCTCATGTTATTTCTCCAATATTTCTCAGTGGGCGGCCCACTGCACGGTATTCAGGTCGATGCCTTCTTGCACCATTTCCCAGAGCGGCGACATCTCGCGCAGCTTGCTGATCTTCTGGTGCAGCAGTTTGATGGCGTAGTCGATTTCCTCGGTGGTCGTGAAACGGCCAATGGAAAAGCGGATGGATGAATGCGCCAGCTCGTCGTCGCGCCCCAGCGCACGCAGAACATAGGACGGCTCCAGGCTGGCCGAGGTGCACGCCGAACCGGACGAAATCGCCAGATCTTTCAGCGCCATCAGCATCGATTCGCCTTCAACATAGGCAAAGCTGATATTCAGATTGTGCGGCACGCGCTGGTCGAGATCGCCATTGACGAAGACCGACTGCATGTCCTGCACACCATTCAACAGCCGGTCGCGCAAGGCGCGAATACGCGCGTTTTCGTCAGCCATCTCGGCTTTGGCGATGGCGAAAGCCTCGCCCATGCCGACGATCTGGTGCGTCGGCAGCGTGCCGGAGCGGAAGCCGCGCTCATGGCCACCGCCGTGCATCTGCGCTTCGAGGCGCACACGCGGTTTGCGGCGAACGTACAGTGCGCCGATACCTTTGGGGCCATAGGTCTTGTGCGCCGAAAAACTCATCAGATCGACGGGCAGCCTGGCCAGATCGATCTCCACCTTGCCGGTCGCCTGCGCCGCATCAACGTGAAAAATCACGCCCTTGCCGCCATTCGCGGCACGGCAGATGGCGCCGAGTTCCGCGATGGGCTGAACGACACCGATTTCGTTATTGACGAACATCACCGAGGCCAGCACGGTATCCGGGCGAATGGCCGCCTTGAAGACATCGAGGTCGATCAGGCCGTTTTCCTGCACATCGAGATAGGTCGCCTCGAAACCCTGGCGTTCCAGCTCGCGTACCGTGTCGAGAACGGCCTTGTGCTCGGTCTTCACCGTGATGAGGTGCTTGCCCTTGGTACCCGCGTAAAAATTGGCCGCGCCTTTGATGGCAAGATTGTTTGATTCGGTTGCGCCGGAGGTCCAGATGATTTCCTTGGAATCGGCATTGACCAGCGCTGCCACCTGCTCGCGCGCCGCTTCGACCGCTTCCTCGGCCGTCCAGCCGTAGCTATGCGAACGCGAGGCAGGATTGCCGAAGTGCTCGGTCAGGTAGGGGATCATTTTCGCCGCGACGCGCGGGTCGACCGGCGTGGTCGCCGAATAGTCAAGGTAGATGGGGAGTTTCATGGCTTTCTCGCTCATTGTTGCAATATTCAGTGGGTCAGCGCGGTCAGGGTACGCAGTTGCACAACCGTTTCCTTCAGCGTGACCAAAAATCGGTCGATCTCATTTTCGTCGTTGCCCTCGCCCAGGCTGACCCGCACCGCGCCGCGCGCGAGGTCGGGCGATATGCCCATGGCCGCCAGCACGTGCGAAGGTTCCGGTTGGGCGCTGGAACAGGCAGCGCCGCTGGCGACTGCGAATCCCGCCCGGTCGAGTTTGCCGACCAGCGTCTCGCCATCCAGTTCCGGCAAGGCAAAATAGGTGGTGTTGGGCAAGCGCGACGCGCCGCCTCCGAACAACACCGCTCCGAAGGATTTCAAGCCCTTTTCCAGGCGTTCACGCAATCCGCCCAAACGCACGGGCGCATCCGCCAGTCGTTGCCGTGCCAACTCGCAGGCTGCACCGAACCCAACAATCGCCGGCACGTTTTCGGTGCCGGAGCGCAAACCACGCTCGTGTCCACCTCCGGCGATCAACGGTTGCAGTTCCACACGTTTATCAATGATCAGCGCCGCCGCGCCCTTGGGGCCATACGCCTTGTGCGCGGAAAGCGTCATGGCGCGTACGCCGGCCGCATTGAGCGTGCGAAAATCGATGGGCAATCGCCCGAGCGCCTGCACGGCATCGGTGTGGAACAGCGCGCCCGTCGCAGCAGCCGCTCCGGCCAGCGCGGCCACATCCTGGATCACGCCGGTTTCGTTGTTGGCCAGCATGATCGCCACGATATCCGGCCGCTCAAGCAGGACTTCGGCATAGGCGCCGGCGTCAATCCGGCCTTCGCGGTCGACCGCCAGCCTGTGCAGCCGCCACCCCAGACGCTCCAGTTGCTCCGCCGGACGCAACACGCAGGGATGTTCGCATGCGCCCACCGCAAGCGCCCCCGTCCGCCGGGTCGCCGCCGCGCCTTTCAAAAAGAGATTGTTGGCTTCCGAACCGCCACTGGTAAACACCACTTCGGTCGGATGCGCCCCGGCTGCTTCCGCCACCTGCTGCCGAGCCCGATCCACCGCCGCGCGTGCCGCCCGCCCGTATTCATGGCGGCTGGAGGCATTGCCATGCCGCTCCCCAAACCATGGCAGCATGGCCGACAGCACCACAGGATCAACCGGTGTGGTGGCGTTGTGATCGAGATAAGCCGGGGAAAACATCGCCAATCAGGCCGTGAGGGCCGCCTCTTCGCGCAATGTCCGCACGTTGCGCCGCTGATCGGAGACGACCGCCGTAGCACCGACGGATTTGCGCTCATTGGATACCAGCGAATCGAGCGACACGCTCGTCAGGTATTCGTACATCTTGTCGTTCAGGGTCGCCCAGAGATCGTGCGTCATGCAGCGATGATCCTCCTGACAGTTTTCCCGCCCATGGCACTGGGTGGCATCGAGCGGCTCGTCGACCGCCCGGATGATATCGGCAATCGAAATGCCTGCAGCCGGTCGCGCCAAGCTATAGCCGCCGCCCGGTCCGCGCACGCTCTCCACCAGGTTGTGGCGGCGCAATTTGCCGAACAATTGTTCGAGATAGGACAAGGAAATCTTCTGGCGCTCGCTGATGCCGGCAAGCGCCACGGGGCCGTCGTGACCGCGCAACGCGAGGTCGATCATGGCGGTGACGGCGAACCGTCCTTTGGTCGTTAAACGCATTGTTTTACCTCCAGGGGAAATAACATACTATTTTTGTCAACTTTAAGGATGGCAACTCGATTAGTCAACTATTTTACTCAGGTATTCTCGGTCGAAATGTTCAGTGGACTGCACCTTCTCATCGCATTTGACGCCGGCCGCCGCCAGTTGTTTCAACAATATCTCCAGGCGCCTGTCGGTCTCGCTCGCGTGATCAAGCAAGGCGTGTAGCGCTTTCGAGAGCGGGTCGTCCTGATCGCGCCCGACGGCATATGCCGAAAATCCCATCTTTTCGGCTTGCGCCTGCCGCTGCCGGCCTTGTTCCGAAGTGTCGAGCACGCGCGCGGGATTCCCAACCGCCGTGTGTCCGGCCGGCACGGCCTTGGTCACCACCGCGTTCGATCCAACCTTGGCGCCAGCGCCGATCACGATAGGGCCGAGAATCTTGGCACCGGCACCGATCACCACCCCGTTTTCCAGAGTAGGATGCCGCTTGCCCTTGTTCCACGACGTGCCGCCCAGCGTGACACCATGATAGAGCGTGACATCGTCGCCAATTTCGGCCGTTTCGCCGATCACCACGCCCATGCCGTGGTCTATGAAGAAACGCCGCCCGATGGTCGCGCCAGGATGGATCTCGATTCCGGTCAGAAAACGCGAAACATGCGCCACGAAGCGCGCCATCCAGCGCAGGCGGTGGCCCCACAACCAATGCGCGAAACGATGAAAAATCAAGGCGTGGATGCCCGGGTAGCAGGTCATCACCTCCCACACCGAGCGCGCCGCGGGATCGCGGTCGAACACCGCCGTGATATCGTCGCGGAGTTTCCGGAACATGCAATACCCTTTCAAGACAGGGGTAAATTCTAGAATACCCGAGTGTATTTGTCAGCAATCATCGGTTTGTATCGTTTGGATACGCGACCACCGCACAAGGTTCGGCAGCCGGACGCCTCGCCAACAACCTAGCAGTAGAGCATCATCCGGCTATCGTTCGCGACTTCAGTCCAGCAACGGCGCCGCCTGTCTGCGGCTAGCCCGATAGCGTTCATCATCTTGCAATATGGCCCAGGACAGCGCAGGTTGGTCCGGTACCAATCGCACCCGGCGGGAGAATCCTGATTCTTCCAGGTTGGGGCGCCACGTGGCCAGCAATCGCTCTGCGGCTTGCGGCGCGTTGCACACCAGCAAGACATCGCATCCTGCCTGGTGCGCGGCGTCCGCTCGGGCGATGATGTCGCCTGCCACACTGGCGCCTTCCATCGACAAATCGTCGCTGAAAATCACGCCATCAAACTTAAAGTCGTTTCTTAAAATATTGATCCAGTAAATTGAAAATCCTGCTGATTTATTGTCACATTCTGGATAAATCACGTGTGCCGGCATCACCGCATCCAGCGACACCCGCCAATAAGGCAGCATGTCGCTTTGCAGCGCCGCAAAGTCGCGTTCATCCACCGGAATCGCGATATGCGAATCGGCTTCGACCCAGCCGTGCCCGGGAAAATGCTTGCCGCAGGCGATCATGCCGGCGGCGCGCAGGCCGGCCACCAACGCGCCCGCCAGGGAAGCTGTCGTCTCCGGATCGGGATGAAACGCGCGGTCGCCAATCACGCCACTACGACCCCAATCGAGATCGAGGACGGGCGTAAAAGAGAGATCCACGCCCCGCGCCCGCAACTCCGACGCCAAGATATAGCCGATTGCCTGAGCGCCTTGCAAAGCCTGCTGCGGATCGCGATCCCACCATTCGCCGAGGCGCCGCATCGCCGGAAGCCGCGTGAACCCGTTGCGGCAACGCTGCACACGGCCGCCTTCATGATCGATGGCAATGGGCAACGGGGGGCTTCTCAATGCGTGGATATCGGCGCAGAGGGCCAACAGCTGTTCGGGATCGGCGTAATTGCGCGAAAAGAGAATGATACCTCCCACCAGCGGATGGCACAGGCGGTCACGCTCGACCTCGGTCAGGGTCGTGCCGGCCACATCGATCATCACGGGGCCGAGGGGCAGTTCAATCATGCTTTCTCCAGAACGACAAAGGCAACGGCATGTTCACGCTCGTCCGATATCGACAAGTGCGCGGTCAAACCCTCCCGGGCTAATAGCGCAGCCAGTTCGGGTGCGAACCGGAAGATCGGCTTACCGAGATCGTCATGTGCGACGGCAATGTTGGGCAGAGTGGCCGGCCCTCTCAAACCAGTGCCCAGCGCCTTGGCAAAGGCTTCTTTGGCCGCAAAGCGCTTCGCAAGAAATCGTCCCTTATCTGGCGCGCGCATGAATTCATCCCGTTCGTCGGGCGCCAGCAGTTTCTCCAACGCCGATTCACCATGGCGCGCATGCAGCCCAGCTAGGCGCGCTACGTTGGCGATATCGGTGCCGATGCCGTGAATCATTCGACGTGGGCGGCCGCCTGCCGCATCAGTTGCTTCATCTCCCGCACCGCCTCGCGCAACCCCACGAAGACCGCCCGGCTGACAATAGCGTGACCGATGTGCAGTTCGCGTACGCCACCGAGTCGAGCCACGGGCTGGACGTTATAGTAGTTGAGCGCATGCCCGGCGTTGAATCGCATGCCGAGTTGCCGAATCGCCGCGCCCGCCTGACGCACTTTGTCGAGTTGCGTGACCACGGCCTTGGCTTCGATATCGCGCCCCTGATCATGAAAAGCGTGCGCGTAGGGCCCGGTGTGGATTTCACAGACCTTCGCGCCGATACGCGCGGCAGCTTCGATTTGCGGCAACTCGGCATCTATGAATACGCTGGTGACAATGCCCGCATCCGCCAGCTTCGCCACTTGGTCGCGCAAACGCGACTCCTGACCGAGGATATCCAGGCCGCCCTCGGTGGTGATTTCGTGCCGACCTTCCGGCACCAGCATGGCCATTTCGGGATTCAGCGCGCAGGCGATGCCCACCATCTCGTCGGTCGACGCCATTTCGAGGTTGAGCTTGATTTGCGTGGTTTCGCGCAGGCGGCGCACGTCGTCATCCCGTATGTGGCGGCGGTCTTCGCGCAGATGCACAGTGATGCCGTCTGCCCCGCCGAGATGCGCTTCCACCGCTGCCCAGACAGGATCTGGTTCATAGGTGCGGCGTGCCTGACGAATGGTGGCGACGTGGTCGATATTGACGCCAAGTTCTATCATGCCTGTTCTCCAGGATCGATCATAATTCTTGCAATTCCCTGAATATTTTGCGACTTTCCAATTCGACACCACCCAGGTAATGCGCGATCAGGGCACGCATCAATCCTTTCGCTTCGGCCAGCGAACGGGGATCGGAAAAATCGTCGTTCGCCAGATCGAGCAAGGATTGCCCGCGTACCCGCCGCACGCCGTTGTCGCCAATGGCAGCCTGACGGGGACCGCGCTCGATTTCGTAAATGTAGTCGACTTCCGCCACTACCGGCTGCCCTGCCTGATCTTGCGCCAGCGTCAAGCCGTAGCCCAATTCCTGCAATAGCGCCTTTTCGAAGTGCCGCAAATCGGCTTCCTCCACACGCCCGTTCGGGTCAGCGCCCAGACGCCGCAGCATTGCCGTGTAATGACCGAACAGCTGCTCGTGGGCATCTTCGCGCGGGAGCAGGTGAATCAGCAATTCGTTCAGATAGTAACCACAGAAAAGCGCTGGCCCGGCCAGCAGGGGTTGACCACCCTGCCATTCAACCTTCATCAGGGTCAGCACCTCGCCTTTACCCGCCCAGCCGATTTCCAGCGGCTGAAACGCCATCAGCAACCCCCGCATAGCGGCGCGCGGCCGCCTTGCGCCTCGCGCCAGCAGCGCCAAGCGCCCGAAATCTCGGCTGAATACCTCGACGATCAGGCTGGTTTCACGAAACGGATAGCTATGCAGCACATAGGCTGGCTGTCCATCCACTTTGCCGCGTGGCATGCTCGCCTACCGAATCATTCGTAGCCGAGACTTTTCAGCAGACGCTCGTCGTCCGCCCAGCCCGATTTGACCTTGACCCAGGTTTCCAGATAGACCTTGCCGTCGAACAGACGCTCCATGTCCTGCCGTGCTTCGCTGGCGATACGTTTCAGCGTTTCACCGCCCTTGCCGATGACGATGGCCTTGTGCGGGTCGCGATCGACGACAATGGCCGCATAGATGCGCCGCAAATCGCCTTCCTGTTCGAATTTCTCGATCTCGACCGTCGCGGCGTACGGCAACTCGTCGCCGAGCAGGCGGAATAGTTTTTCACGGATGTATTCAGCGGCAAGAAAACGTTCGCTCTTGTCGGTAAGTTCATCTTCGGGGTACAGCAGACCCTCGTTGGGCAGGTGTTTTCTCGCTTCGCGCAGCAATTCTTCGGTCTGCCGCCCGTTGGCGGCGCAGACGGGAACGACGGCCGCAAACTCATGCGATGACGCTACATTGGTCAGAAAGGATGCCATGGCGGCCTTGTCTTTCAGGCGGTCGATCTTGTTAACCACCAGGATGACGGGCACGCCCTCCGGCATCAGTTTCAGGACCGCCTTATCCTTGGCGTCGAAACGCCCGGCCTCGACGACGAACAAGACGACATCGACATCGGCCAGCGTCTGCGTTACACCGCGATTCATGGCGCGGTTGAGCGCGTTGGAATAGCGAGTCTGAAAACCCGGCGTGTCGACGAAAACATACTGCGCGTCGGTCTCGGTGAGAATGCCGAGAATGCGGTGCCGCGTTGTTTGCGCCTTGCGCGAGACGATGCTGATCTTGTGGCCGACCATGCGGTTAAGCAGGGTCGATTTTCCAACGTTGGGCCGGCCGACGATGGCCAGAAAACCCGAGCGAAGTTCGGTCATGGTTCCAGTTCCTTCAAAGCGGCCTCGGCGGCGCCCTGTTCGGCAATACGCCGCGAGGTGCCTTCGCCAACAGTGCGAAGACGTGGCACGTCGATCTCGCAGATCACCCGAAAACGCTGTTCATGCGCGGCGCCACTGGTTTCTTCGAGGACATAGCGGGGCAGCGACTTCTTGCGCGCTTGCAGCCATTCCTGGAGGCGGGTCTTGGGGTCCTTGGCGACCACCGTGTTGGCCTGTATTGCCGCCAGCGCCGACTGGAAGACACGACGAATGAAGTCTTCGGCGGCCGTAAAACCGGCATCCAGGTAGATCGCGCCCATGATCGCTTCCAGCGCGTCGGCGAGAATGGAGGGTCGGGCCGCACCGCCGCTGCGTAGTTCGCCCTCCCCCAGAATCAGGTGCTGCCCCAACCCCAGATCAACCGCGATCAAGTGCAAGCTGTCCTGGCGGACCAGTTGGGCCCGCAGGCGGGAAAGATCACCTTCAGGCAGGGCCGGCAGGCGACGATACAGTTCGATGGCAATCACACAGTTCAACAGGCCATCGCCGATGAATTCCATGCGCTCGTTGTGGTCCGCACCAAAACTGCGATGCGTGAGCGCGGTTTGCAGCAAACGCGCATCACGGAAAGCGTACCCCAGGGTGCGAGGGGACCAGGATAAATCCATCAATCCCTGGCGGCGCCCGAAGTGCTGCCGTGATAGGCAATCAGCAGGCTGATGTTGGCAAACAGCGGAATACGCTTCTCATAAGCGAAAGCAATCACGACTTGATTGCCTTCCTTGGAGATATCGAGCTCCTCCGGCTTGAGTTCAAGTTGGTCGATATCCGCAAAACGCGAGTAGGCCTTGCGCACATCGGCCACCGTTGCGCCTGGCGGGAGTTGGGCAACCACGGATTTGGTATCTTTCTGAATCTTGTAATACTCGATCACCGTCGGCGCCACCTTGATTCCCAGCAAGGCAACCATGGCGATAATGATGCACCAGAACAGCAAACCCGAGAGGCTGACGCCCTTTTGCCTATGCATGTGAAATCTCCTACTTGAAAGCACCAATGCGCCGCCAATCGCTGAAATTCATCCAGATCAGGAAGGCGCGGCCCACGATATTCTCATCCGGCACAAAGCCCCAGTAGCGGCTGTCGCGGCTGTTGTCGCGATTGTCGCCGAGCATGAAGTAATGACCGGGCGGCACCGTGCAGATTACGCCCGCATGATTGTAGAGGCAATTCTCGCGGAAGGGGAAATCGGCAGGATCGGGAACAAACGCGGGCACATCATCGGCATTGATCAGCCGATGTTCGGTAGCGCCCAGCTTTTCGGTAAATTGCGACAAATTCTGGAGTTTGTAGGGATAATCCATTTGTTTCAACATCGGCACCGGTTCGCCGTTGATGGTCAGACGTTTGTTCTGGTACGCGATCTTGTCGCCAGGAAGCCCCACCACACGCTTGATGTAATCCATTGAAGGATCTTCTGGATAGCGGAAAACCATCACGTCGCCCCGCTGAGGCGAGCCGATTTCGATGATCTTCTTGTTGATCACCGGCAGGCGGATTCCAAACGCATACTTGTTAACCAGAATGAAGTCGCCTTCGAGCAGCGTCGGCACCATGGAGCCTGACGGAATTTTGAATGGTTCGAAGAGAAAGGAACGCAGCACGAACACGATCAGGATGACGGGGAAAAACCCCGCACCCCATTCCACCCACAGCGGCTCCTTAGCGCCCGGTGCCCGCAGCTTGCGGAACTTGAAATGATCGAGAAACCACAGCACGCCGGTAATGACCAGCAGCACAAAAAGAATCAAGGCAAAATTCATTAACTATCCACCCTTAGCACGGCCAGGAAGGCGTCTTGTGGGATTTCGACGCGTCCGACCTGTTTCATCCGTTTCTTGCCGGCCTTCTGCTTTTCCAGCAATTTCTTCTTGCGCGTAATGTCGCCGCCGTAACACTTGGCCAACACGTCCTTGCGTAGCGCCTTGACGTTCTCGCGCGCGATGATGTGCGTGCCGATCGCCGCCTGGATCGCTACGTCGTACATCTGGCGCGGAATCAGTTCGCGCATCTTGTTTGCCAGTTCGCGGCCGCGATACTGTGAATTGGCGCGGTGCACGATCACCGACAGCGCATCGACCTTTTCGCTGTTGATCAGGATATCCAGCTTGACCACATCCGCCGATCGATACTCCTTGAAGTCGTAGTCGAGCGAAGCGTAGCCGCGCGAGACCGATTTCAGCTTGTCGAAGAAATCCATGACCACTTCGGCCATCGGCATTTCATACACGAGCTGGACCTGGCGGCCGTGATAGGCCATGTTGACCTGATTGCCGCGCTTCTGGTTGCAGAGAGTGATAACCGCGCCCAGGTAATCCTGCGGCACGAAGATGGTGGCGGTGATGATCGGCTCGCGGATTTCGTCGACTTTCTGCACTTCCGGCAGCTTGGCCGGATTCTCGACCTGAATCACCTCACCGTCGCGCTGCACGACCTCGTAAATGACTGTCGGCGCCGTGGTGATCAGATCCTGATCGAATTCGCGTTCCAGCCGTTCCTGCACGATTTCCATGTGCAAGAGGCCGAGAAAGCCGCAGCGGAAGCCGAAACCGAGCGCCTGAGAGACTTCCGGCTCGTATTGCAGCGAGGCGTCGTTGAGCTTCAGCTTCTCCAGCGATTCGCGCAGGGAATCGTACTGGTTCGCTTCAACCGGATAGAGTCCAGCGAACACCTGAGGCTTAATTTCCTTGAAACCCGGCAGCGGCGCCGGCGCCCGACGGTCAGCCAGGGTGATGGTGTCGCCCACCTTGGCGGCATGCAGTTCCTTGATGCCGGAGATGATAAAACCCACCTCACCGGCCCGTAGCGCAGGGCGTTGTTGCGACTTAGGCGTGAATACGCCGACCTGCTCGCAGAGATATTGCGAATCGGTCGACATCAGCAGAATCTTGTCTTTCGGCTTCAATTCGCCGTCGACGACGCGTACCAGCATGACGACGCCGACGTAGTTGTCGAACCAGGAATCGATGATCAGCGCCTTGAGCGGCGCCGCCGGATCGCCTTGCGGTGGCGGCACGCGGGCAATTACGGCCTCGAGAATGTCCTCGACACCGAGGCCGGTCTTGGCCGACGCTTGTACGGCTTCGGTCGCGTCGATGCCGATGACGTCTTCGATTTCCTGACGGGCGTTGTCCGGGTTGGCGGAGGGCAGGTCGATCTTGTTCAGCACCGGCACCACCTCGACATCGAGTTCGATGGCAGTGTAGCAGTTGGCCACCGTCTGCGCCTCGACACCCTGGGACGCGTCGACCACCAGCAGCGCGCCTTCGCAGGCCGACAGCGACCGGGAGACTTCATACGAAAAATCGACGTGTCCCGGTGTGTCGATCAGGTTCAGGTTATAGACCTGCCCGTCGCGCGCCTTGTATGACAGCGCAGCGGTCTGCGCCTTAATGGTGATGCCACGCTCGCGTTCGATATCCATCGAATCGAGCACCTGCTCTTCCATCTCGCGGTCCGAAAGGCCGCCGCAGAGGTGGATGATGCGATCGGCCAGCGTCGACTTGCCGTGGTCGATATGGGCGATGATGGAGAAATTGCGAATATGCTGCATGCGGAAAAAAATAGGGCGCTGCCAAGCGCCCTTCCCTGTTTCGGAAGACCGTGAATTTTAACGGATTCCCGACAAATACTCACGGACTTTGGCTTCGTCTAGAAAGTAATGACAGAGTTCGACATCTTCCGCCAGCAAGACCGGCACCAGATCGCCGTAGCGCGCTTCCAGTGCGTCGTCGGTATCGACGTCGACCATGTCGACACTGGCACCGAAAATTTCGGCAATCGGCGCCAGGGCGTTCGCCATATCCTCACAAAGATGGCAATAGCTGCGACCCAGCAGGGTGAGCTGACTACCCATTCAAGCCTTTGATCGTAATGAAAGTTTGCAGCTCGCCACGCCGGACCAGCAGCGTGATGTTGGCTGTTTTGTCGAAGCTCGACAGTAGTTTGTTGAACTGCTCCACATCCTTGATTTCTGTGGTCGCACCCTTATGAATCAGCGCCACGATGACATCACCGGGACGCAGATCGGCTCTCGAAGTCGCGCCTCGCACATCCTCAATCAGCAAACCACCCGAGATCTTCAGCTCACGTTTCTGTTCTGGGGCCAGTTCGCTGACAATCAAACCCAAGCGGTTCGGCGCCTTGTCGATCTGTTTTGGCGTTTTACCAACCCGAGCGTGCGGCGATTTTTCGTCGGGCATTTCTCCTACAGTCACGGCGAGATCGCGCGTGGCGCCCTTGCGCCAGAGCGTGACTGTCGACTTGGTACCTGGCCGCGTGGCGCCGACGATGCGCGGCAAGTCCGCAGAACTGGTCACCGCCTTGCCGTCGAACTTCAGAATCACGTCACCCGGTTCGATGCCCGCCTTTTCAGCAGGGCCGCCCTTTTCAACCGCATTGACCACCGCACCGGAGGGCTTGGTCAGCCCCAGCGATTCGGCCAATTCCTTGGTCACCTCCTGAATCACCACGCCCATGCGCCCGCGGCTCACCTTGCCATGCGCACGCAACTGGCCCTGAATCTCCATCGCCACATCGATCGGAATGGCAAACGAGACGCCCATATAGCCGCCGCTGCGGCTATAAATCTGCGAATTGATCCCGATCACCTCGCCGCGCATGTTGAAGAGTGGCCCGCCGGAATTGCCCGGATTGATCGCTACGTCGGTCTGGATGAAGGGGACATAATTTTCCTGCGGCAGCGAGCGCCCCTTGGCCGAAACGATGCCTGCCGTCACGGAATTGTCGAATCCGAAGGGAGAACCGATGGCGATGACCCACTCACCCACCTTTGTCTGGGTGGGATCGCCCAACTTGACCGCCGGCAGCCCGCTCGCGTCGATCTTGATCAACGCTACATCGGTGCGGCGATCCGCCCCGATTGCGCGCGCTTTGAATTCGCGCTTGTCGGTCAGGCGAACGGTGATCTCGTCGGCGGAATCCACCACATGCGCATTAGTGAGAATATAGCCATCCGCGCTGATAATGAAGCCCGAACCCAGCGAACGGTTCTCGAATTCGCGCGGGGCGCCCGGTTGCCGCGGGATGAACCGGCGGAAAAACTCGAACATCGGGTCATCTTCATCGAATGGCATCTGCGCCATCCGGTTGCGTATGGTTTGGGTAGTGCTGATGTTGACCACCGCAGGCCCCTGCTTCTCGACCAGTTCGGTGAAATCAGGCAGCCCGCGATTCTGAGCCGCCGCACCGAAAGAAAGCACAGAAAGCATCAACGAAAGAAAAAGGAACATTCCGAAGCGTTTCATGTTGCCCTTACCCTCCAGTGTTAATCTTGGGTTGAACGATTACTCATCAATTGCGGGCGCAGGTTCGCATTTTCAAGTGTCTGACGACCTCTCCAGCGCATGGCAAGCCAAGCAAGAACCAGCCCCCCTCCCGCGCCTGCCACCGCACCAGGCTCACCCGCAATTGGCGACCCCAGCAGGGCGCCGCCGATCACGCCGATCAACGGCAGTCCATACGCCAGGTTGGCGCTCAGGCGGACGGCTGCGGCCGGTATGCCGACCGTGACGGCGTCACCCACCTTGGCGTCGATGGCATTGCCGACGCGATAAGTCTTTGCCGAAGAACAAAGCATCTGGGTCAATTGCTGGCCACCGCAACCGCCTGGCTCCAGACAGCGCCCGCAACCCCCGCCCATCACTTCGACAATGGCGTCGGTGCCATCCAGCGCCCGCACGACCGCGCGGATTTCAGTGACTTCCATGAATGCTCCGGAGACGATTACCAGCGCCGATCGGGCGACACATCGAGAAGAGGCTTCAAGCGGGCTGCCACGGCCTCACGCGCTCTGAAAATTCGAGAGCGCACGGTACCAATGGGACAGGCCATGATCTGGGCGATTTCTTCGTAGGAATGCCCTTCCAGCTCGCGCAACACAATGGCGGCGCGCAATTCCTCGGGGAGTTCGTCCATGGCAAGGCTGACGGTATCGCCAATCTGTTTCGACAGCAACAGGCTCTCGGGCGTGTTGATATCGCGCAGCTGCGTGGCATCCTCGAAGGATTCCGCCTCGTCGGCATCGTATTCGGTCGTGGTGGGCGCCCTGCGGCCCTGTGACACTAGATAGTTGTTAGCGGTATTAATGCCAATTCGATAAAGCCAAGTGTAGAACGCACTGTCGCCGCGAAACGAAGGGAGCGCCCGGTATGCCTTAATAAAGGCCTCCTGCGCCACATCCTCCACTTCCGCCTGGTCGCGGATGAACCGCGACAACAAGCGACTCAGCTTGCGCTGATACTTGCTGACGAGTTGGTCGAAGGCCTGCTTATCGCCCGCCTGCGCCCGTTCGACCAGCTTCTGGTCAATCTCGCGCTCGCTCATGCCTGATAGTGATCCACAGTGATCGGAGTTGAAACGACGGGAGTATAGCTCAGTCGCCCCCAAAATGCGGGTTGCACGAAAATTCTTTATGGCGTTAACGGTATCCGACTGGCGGGCACGAGCCGCAAGCCCCGTCTCGGCGGCAAGGCGATGCTATACTCGACCGCCATTCCTTGGAGAATCCGTCGTGACCCGGTATTTCGATGTACTTGTCATTGGCAGCGGTCTGGCCGGCCAATCCGCCGCCCTCAGGCTGGCGGATCATTGCCGTGTCGGGCTGGTCTGCAAACGCGGGCTGGAAGATAGCGCTTCGTCGTACGCACAGGGCGGGATCGCGGCGGTGCTCGACATTCAGGATTCTGTCGACGCACATGTACAGGATACGCTGGTCGCCGGCGCCCACCTGAATGACCCGCAAGCGACGCGTTTCGTCATCGAAAATGGCCGTCGGGCCATCGACTGGTTGATCGAGCAGGGAGTGCCCTTCACCCGTGACGACGAGGGCTATCACCTGACCCGCGAGGGTGGTCACAGCGCTCGCCGGGTCATTCATGTCGCCGATGCAACCGGACAGGCCGTCCAGGAAACACTGATTCGCAAAGTGCGCGCGCACCCTGGCATCACGGTGCTGGAAAATCTGGTGGCGATCGATCTGATCACGGCCAGAAAGCTTGGCCAGCCGGGCAATCGGTGCTTCGGCGGGTACTTCTTCGATGTCGAAGAGAGTCGCGTCATCACCATCGGCGCGCCCAACACCCTGATCGCGACAGGCGGCGCGGGCAAGGTTTATCTCTACACCACCAATCCGGACACTTCCACCGGCGACGGCATCGCAATGGCCTGGCGCGCGGGCTGCCGTGTGGCGAATATGGAATTCATCCAGTTTCATCCCACCTGTCTTTACCATCCGCAGGTGAAATCGTTCCTGATTTCCGAAGCTGTGCGAGGTGAAGGCGGTCTGCTGAAGTTGCCCGATGGCACGCGCTTCATGCCGGAACACGACCCACGCGAAGAACTTGCGCCGCGCGATATCGTGGCTCGCGCCATCGACTTCGAGATGAAGAAACGCGGTCTGGATTGCGTGTTTCTCGATATATCGCACAAGGGTGCCGATTTCATTCGAGGCCACTTCCCCAATATTTACGCGCGTTGTCTCGAACTCGGCATCGACATCACTCAAGAGCCGATCCCGGTTGTTCCGGCCGCGCACTACACCTGCGGAGGCATCGTCAGCGATTTGCGCGGGCGCACCGATCTGGAGGGGCTGTACGTTTCCGGCGAGGCATCCTGCACCGGCTTGCACGGCGCCAATCGGCTCGCCTCTAACTCGCTGCTCGAATGCCTGGTGTTCTCCGAGGCGGCCGCCAAGGACATGCTCGCGTCGCCAAAAGCAACCCTGCCTGACCTGCCGCCATGGGACGAGAGCCGCGTCACCGATGCCGACGAAGAGGTGGTGATCGCGCACAACTGGGACGAACTGCGACGCTTCATGTGGAGCTATGTCGGCATAGTTCGCACCAACAAGCGTCTGAAACGAGCACAGCATCGCATTCGTTTGCTGATGCGCGAAATCGAAGAGTTTTACGCCAGCTTCCGGGTCGGCAATGACCTGATCGAATTGCGTAATCTGGTTGCCACCGCTGATCTGATCGTGCGCTGCGCGATGCGGCGAAAGGAAAGCCGGGGGCTGCATTTCAGCCGGGATTATCCGGACATGGCACCCGTAGCGCGCGACACCGTGCTCAGAGGTCGACGCTAGCGCCGGCATCTTGGCGGCCGGCCAGCCAGTTCAGCCAGATTCTGAGGCGCCGGCGATCATCGGGTGCGGCGCTATCCGGGGCGATCACCACAGTCGCCCGTCGCCCTCCGCATAGCAAGGGCATCACGATCAGCGCGGGATGCACACGTGCGCCGGGCAGCAACCGGCACTCGACAAATTCCGCGCCGGCTAGTCGCGCGTGGAGTTCGCCTTTCGTTCCAAGCCGTACCGCCTCGATATCCAGTCGGCGCCAGCGGAACACAGCCCAACCCAGCGAGGCCAGCACACACGCCGCCATGAGATCTCGCCATGGCCAATCTGGCCAGACCACGGCGAGGAGCGCGGCGCCATGCGCGACCAAATTTCCCGCGAACATGATGAACGAACGGCGCAGTCCGACCGTAATCGGAAACTGCGCCGTCTCGCCCGCAAGGGCAGGCTCAGATACGCTTGAAGACGATTGAACCGTTGGTGCCTCCAAAGCCGAAGTTGTTCTTCAGCGCGAAATCGATCTTCATCTCCCGCGCCGTGTTGGCACAGTAGTCCAGATCGCATTCGGGATCCTGATTGACGATGTTGATGGTCGGCGGCGAAATCTGGTGATGCAGTGCCAGCACCGTCGCCGCCGATTCCAGCCCGCCTGCGCCGCCCAACAGGTGGCCGGTCATCGATTTGGTGGAATTGATTACCACGCTGCGCGCCGCATCGCCGAACGCGAGCTTGATGGCATCGGTCTCGTTCTTGTCGCCCAAAGGCGTCGAAGTGCCGTGCGCGTTGACATACTGAATCTGGTCAGGATTGACGCCCGCATTTGCCATGGCTGCGAGCATCGAGCGGCGCGGACCATCGGTATCGGGGGCGGTAATGTGGTAAGCGTCGCCGCTCATGCCAAAACCAGCCAGTTCCGCGTAAATCTTGGCGCCGCGCTTTTTGGCGTGTTCGTATTCTTCCAGCACCAGCACACCGGCGCCCTCGCCCAGCACAAAACCGTCGCGATCCTTGTCCCAAGGGCGACTGGCTGTCGCCGGGTCGTCATTGCGGGTAGAAAGCGCGCGGGCGGCGCAAAAACCGCCAAGACCCAACGGAGACATCGTCGACTCGGCACCACCGGCGACCATGACATCGGCGTCTCCGTATTCGATCATCCGCGCGCCGAAGCCGATCGAATGCAGCCCGGTCGTGCACGCGGTCACCACGGCGATATTCGGCCCCTTAAATCCGTAGATGATCGACAGATTGCCGGAGATCATATTGATGATCGAACCGGGTACAAAGAAAGGCGAAATCTTGCGCGGGCCGCTGGCCATGTAATCGCGGTAGGTTTCTTCGATCAGCGGCAAGCCGCCGATGCCGGAACTGATGTTGACCCCGATACGGGTTGGATCGACCCCGTGTTCGCCGTCCAGCCCTGCATCGCGCACGGCCTGGATGCCGGCAGCCAGCCCGAAGTGGATGAAAGCGTCGCTGCGGCGCGCTTCTTTCGGCGAAATATAGGCGCCGATATCGAAATTCTTGACCTCACCGGCAATCTGCGAGGAAAAGGTCGAGGCGTCGAATCGCGTAATCCGGGCAATGCCCGAACGACCGGCGACCAGGTTCTGCCATGCCTCTTCGACCGTGTTGCCGACCGGAGAGACGATCCCCAGACCGGTAATGACTATTCTGCGACGTGCCATAGCGCTCTCCGTCGTCAATAAAGCCAAGGCCGGCTAGAAAGCCGGCCTTGGCGGTAGAAACCAGGATGGATTACTTCTTGTGGGCGACGATGTAGTCGATCGCCTGTTGCACCGTGGTGATTTTTTCGGCATCTTCGTCGGGAATTTCGCACTCGAATTCCTCTTCCAGCGCCATCACCAGTTCGACGGTGTCCAGAGAGTCCGCGCCCAGGTCGTCGACAAAAGAGGATTCGTTCTTGATGTCGGCCTCGTTGACACCGAGTTGCTCGGCCACGATCTTGCGGACGCGTTCTACGATGTTATCCATTGAAAAAGCTCCTTCCCTCTAGGGAGATATGAAAAACGTTCGGATTCTACCAAAAGGCGACGCCTTCGTGTATTAATCCATGAACATGCCGCCATTCACATGAATGGTCGACCCGGTAATATAAGCGGCAGCCGGCGAGGCCAAGAAGACGATGGCAGCCGCCACGTCCTGCGGCGAACCTGCCCGGCCAAGCGGGATATTGGCTAGCATGGCCTCGCGGTGTTTGTCTTCGAGCGACTGTGTCATCGCGGTATCGATGAAGCCCGGCGCCACGCAGTTTACTGTGATGTTGCGCGCACCAAGTTCGCGCGCCAGCGCCCGGCTCATGCCGCTGACACCGGCCTTGGCAGCGCAATAGTTGGCCTGGCCCGCGTTGCCTGCGTGCCCGACCACCGACGTAATGTTGATGATGCGGCCAGCGCGCGCCTTCATCATGCCACGCATGACCGCACGCGACATGCGGAAAACCGCCTTCAGGTTGGTCTCGATGACCGCGTCGAACTCTTCGTCCTTCATACGCATCGCTAGCGTGTCGCGGGTAATGCCGGCGTTATTGACCAGCACGCTGACGCCACCGTATTCCTTTTCGATTAGGGCGATCCCGGCATCGATCTGTTCGCCATCGCGTACATCCATGACGATACCGCATCCGGGCAAGCCTGCCTCAGCCAGCGCAGCGGTGATCTTTCCAGCACCTTCCTCGTTCATCGCGGTACCGATCACCGTTGCACCATTACGGGCCAATTCGAGCATCGTGGCAAAACCAATTCCTTGCGCGGCACCGGTGATCAGGACAATTTGACCTTGCAGAACCATGACTTACTCCAACGTGAGATTGGCTTCGATGGCGGCGGCATCGGCCAACGCCACACCGGAAACGCCATCGGCGCATCGCTTCGCAAGACCTGCCAGCACCTTGCCCGGGCCGCATTCGGCGACCGTAGCAACGCCCATCCCGGCCATTTTCTGGATCGTCTCGACCCAACGCACCGGATTGTAGGCTTGCCGTACGAGCGCGTCCTTGATGCGAACCGGATCGTTTTCGATGGCGACATCGACATTGTTGATGACTGGGATGACTGGCGCCGAGAAAGCGATTTCCGCCAGCCGCACCGCCAGTTTGTCCGCTGCCGGCTTCAGCAGCGAGGAATGAAAAGGCGCCGACACCGGGAGCGCTTTGGCTAATTTGGCGCCACGCGCCTTGCACGCCGCCATGGCGCGCTCGACGGCTTCCCTGTGACCGGCGATGACCACCTGCCCGGTCGCATTGAAATTGACCGCCTCGACTACCTGCCCTTGCGCCGCTTCGCGACAACCGGCGAGCACTCCTTCGTCGTCGATGCCCATGATCGCCGCCATGCCGCCCGTGCCGAGCGGAACGGCTTCCTGCATCGCGCTGGCGCGCAGGCGCACCAGCGGAACCGCATCCCGGAACGAAATCACGCCCGCCGCAACCAGCGCGGAGTATTCGCCCAGACTGTGTCCGGCCAAAATTGTCGGCTGACTGCCGCCTTTTTCCTGCCACAGGCGCCACGCAGCAATCGCTGCGGTCAGCATGATCGGCTGGGTATTCACGGTTTGCGCAAGCGCTTCGGCGGGTCCATCTGCCACCATCTGCCAGAGATCTTGGCCGAGCGCGGCGGAAGCCTCGTCGAATGTCGCGCGCACGATACCCTCCTCGCCATAGGCGGCCATCATGCCGACGCTTTGCGAGCCCTGGCCGGGAAATACGAATGCAAATGCCATCAAATCTCTCCCTCGTATCAGAAACGGAGCAGCACGGCGCCCCAGGTGAAGCCACCGCCGACACCCACCAGAATGGCCTTCTGGCCGGGCCGAATCCGGCCGTCACGCATCGCCGCATCCATGGCCAGCGGGATCGAGGCCGCCGACGTATTGCCGTGGGCATCCACCGTCACCACAACCTGATCGGACCGCATGCCCAGTTTCTTGCCCACGAATTCGATGATGCGAACATTGGCCTGATGCGGGATCAGCCAGTCGATCTCGTCCATCGAGATGCCTGCGGTGTCGCAGGTTTGCTGCGCGATGCTGGGCAGAACGCTGACCGCGAACTTGAAAACGGCCTGACCGTCCATGCGCAAAAACGGATCGCCGGTCACCTGACCATCGGCAACCTGCCCCGGCACATTCAGAATGGCGTTCTTGCTGCCGTCTGCATGGATGGCCGAAGCCAGCAGGCCGGGATATTCGGCCGCCTCGAGAATGACTGCACCGGCACCGTCGCCAAACAGGACGCAGGTATTGCGATCGCTCCAGTCCAAAATGCGCGAAAACACCTCGGCCCCCACCACAAGCACCTTGCGGTGGCTGCCCGAACGAATGAATTTCTCGGCAACCGAGAGTGCATAAACAAAACCGGAACAGACGGCTTGGAGATCGAATGCTGCCGCGCCAACGTTGCCGAGCTTGGCTTGCAGAATGGTCGCCGTGCTGGGGAAAATCATGTCGGGTGTCGACGTGGCGACGATGATCAGATCCAGATCGGCCGCTGTGATGCCCGCCATTGTCATCGCCCGCCGGGAGGCTTCTACCGCGAGGTCGCTGGCCATGGTGCCGGCCTCGGCCAGATAACGGGTGCGAATGCCGGTACGCGAGACGATCCACTCGTCGCTGGTATCAACCCCACGATCAATCAGATCCTGATTGGTGACCGGGTCGCCCGGCAGATAACTGCCAATACCGGCAATGCGCGCAAATGTCACGGAGTTCCCTCGTCGGTAACGGGTTGTGGGTGCATGGACGCCATGCGCTGGGCGATACGTTCGACCACCCGGTTGCTGGCCGCCTCGTAGGCACGTTCAACGGCCTTCCCGAATGCAAAGCGGTCGGCCGAGCCATGGCTCTTCACGGAAATGCCGCGCAGGCCGAGCAGCAAGGCGCCATTGTATTGGCGATGGTCAATGCGACGCTTGAAATGCGACAGCACCGGCCAGGCGATCACGGCCGCCAGCTTGGTCAGCAGATTGCGACCGAATTCTTCCTTGATCCCCCGTCCCAGCATTTGAGCCACACCCTCGGCTGCCTTCAGGGCGACGTTGCCGACAAAGCCATCGCAGACGACGACATCCGCTTCGCCCTTGAAAATGCCATCGCCTTCGACGTTGCCGATGAAGTTCAGGTCTGAAGCCGCCAGCAATTCCGCCGCCGCCTTGACGACCTCGTTGCCTTTGATGTCTTCCTCGCCAATGTTCAACAAACCTACCGAGGGATTGTCTTTGTGGTCCAGCGCGGCCGCCATCATCGCACCCATGATGCCAAACTGGAGCAGGTGCTCCGGCAGGCAATCGACGTTCGCGCCCAGATCGAGCATGTAGGTGTGACCATGGAACGTGGGCAATTGCGGGCAAATCGCGGGCCGGTCGATACCAGGCAGCATCTTCAGCACAAAGCGCGAAGTCGCCATCAATGCGCCGGTATTGCCGGCCGACACCGACGCGTCGGCCTCGCCTTCCTTGACCAGGTTGAGCGCCACCCGCATTGAAGAATCTTTCTTGTTCTTCAACGCCAATGCGGGCGCCTCGTGCATTTCAACCACCTGCGTGGCGTGCACGATGCGCAACCGGTCGCTCTCACGTCCGCCGGGCAAATGAGGCCGAATCTGTTCTTCCAGACCAACCAGAATCAGGGAGGCTTCCCGATGCTGCTCGAGAAACGTACACGCAGCGGGCACCGTCACGGATGGCCCGTGGTCCCCGCCCATGCAATCGATGGCGACGCGAATATTCATGGTAAAAGAAAAGGCAGGCTACCCGGACTTGCCGGGCCTTCCTGCCTTGTTCTGGCGAATTACTCGCCCTTGCCCTTCATCACCTTCTTGCCGCGATACACACCGGACGGCGACACATGGTGGCGCAGGTGAGTTTCGCCGGTGGTCGGTTCGACCGCCAGCGGCGGGTTGGTCAGAAAGTCATGGGCGCGGTGCATGCCACGCTTGGACGGGGATTTCTTGTTCTGTTGAACGGCCATCTCATGTACTCCTAAAAAATATCAATTCAGCTTGCCCTTCAATGACGACAACGCAGCAAACGGAGCGATCCGTTCGCCGGCTTCCGCCTCGCCGGGCAAGCCACATTTTTCGTGCCGCGGCACCACCGGCAGGGCCAGGAGGATTTCGTCCTCGATCAAGACCGCCATATCCAGCGCACCCGCCACCGGCAGAAAATCCCGGCTGTCGTCTTCCAGCTCGTCCTGCGTCAGATCAGTACCTTCCGGCACCAATTCCAGCAGGCTGTCGATAGCCAGCGCAAAAGGCACGGCAGCCAGACAGCGCTGGCAGGC
Organism: Betaproteobacteria bacterium UBA1934; assembly: GCA_002337055.1. Classification (GTDB taxonomy): domain Bacteria; phylum Pseudomonadota; class Gammaproteobacteria; order Burkholderiales; family Rhodocyclaceae; genus UBA1934. Next base: position 97,076 of record DDFG01000004.1, read on the forward strand.
CAGCGGCAATCCGCCTGCCACCTGCACCCTCAATTGCGCCTGACCGCGCTCACCCTTGCAGCCTGTCACTTGGTAAGCCACCTCGCCCGACACTTCCACCAGCACATCATGCAGACGCGGCAAAGCGGAAACCGGCAGGGTTCCTTCCAGTACGTCGCCCTCCCGGGCAAACGCAAAGCTATCGATCACAAGCGGTTGCGACATAAACGGGCAATGATATTATTTTTTGTCCGTCAAGTCAAAAAACGTTTGGCATCAAGTATCCTTTCCAAGTTCTTCTGTTCGCTGGGATTTTCATGCATCGCACGCTCGTTCTCGCCTCCACCTCGCCTTACCGCCGGGAACTGCTTTCCCGCCTGGGCCTGCCTTTCACGACTGCCAATCCGGCCGTCGACGAAACCGCTCTGCCGGGTGAACAATCCGAGGCGCTCGCCCTGAGACTCTCCGAAGCCAAGGCGCGCGCCGTCGGCGCACATGCCGGGGATGCGCTGGTCATCGGCAGCGATCAGGTGGCGATTCTTGACGGCGTGGTGTATGGCAAACCCGGAAACCACGCTCGCGCAGTCGAGCAACTGCGCAATTTGTCGGGCCACACAGTCAATTTCTTCACCGGTTTGTGCCTGCTCGACAGCGCCAGCGGACAGACGCAGATTCGTGGTGTACCCACTCTCGTGACTTTCCGTACGCTCTCCGACGATGAGATCGAGCGCTATCTCCAACGCGAAAAACCATACGATTGTGCGGGCGCGGCGAAATCGGAGGGGCTGGGAATCGCTCTGCTTGAAAGCTTGCGTGGCGACGACCCGAATGCCTTGATCGGGCTGCCACTGATTGCCTTATGCGACATGTTGCGCCAGGCGGGAATCGCCGTGCCATGAGTACCGGCACGCTTTTCCTGATCCCGGTTCCGCTCGGTCCGACACCGCCACCACAGGTGTTGCCGCCCCCTGTGCTGGCCTGCATTCGACCTTTGACCCACTTTGTGGTGGAAAACGCCAAGTCGGCCCGCGCCTTTCTCAAAGCCGCCGGTACCGATCAGCCCTTGCAGGCGCTGGAAATGGCGGAACTGAACGAACACACTCCGAACGCCGAATTGACCCGTCTACTCGCACCCTTGTTGGCCGGTCACGATGTCGGATTGCTCTCCGAGGCGGGCTGCCCGGCCGTAGCCGACCCCGGCGCGGGCCTGGTTGCGCTGGCACAGAAGCATGGCATTCGTGTCGTCCCGATGATTGGGCCCTCGTCACTTTTGCTGGCGTTGATGGCTTCCGGGCTGAATGGGCAGTGCTTCTCGTTTCACGGCTATCTGCCTGCCAAGGAGGGTGATCGCCAAAAAGCGCTGCGCGATCTTGAAAGCGAATCTTCCCGGCGCCGCCAGACCCAGATATTCATCGAAACGCCCTATCGCAACCGGGCGCTGTTCGATGCCCTGCTCCGCTGCTGTCGTCCCGACACGCGGCTGACGGTAGCAACCGACCTGACGCTGCCGGAAGAAAACGTACGGACGCGCCGTATTGCCGAATGGAAGAAATTGCCCGCGCCTGATCTGGAACGCCGGCCGACCGTCTTTCTCCTGCTGGCCTAACCGGGATTCTGCGCAGGCAGCCGCAGACGCGCGAGAAGCGTCCGAACGCCGCGCCAGACCTTTGGCAGCAGCCAGACAATGGCGAGCACGAACAGCAGCAACAACACAAGAAAGATTGCGGGGTGCGCGAATACAAAGTACAGCCCCGCGGCGAGCATCGTCTCTTCGCCGAAGGACGTGGCGATATTGGTGAACGGCTCAGGCGAGGTATTGATCAACGCCCGGCTGCCTGCCTTGGCGGCGTGCGTACCCGCCGCAAGCGTGCCCCCCAGAATGCCGGCTGCGGCCATGACCGCCGGATCGTGGTTGCCCAGTGCCCCGGCAGCCAGAACCGCCCCGGCGGGGATTCGTATGAAGGAATGCACGGTATCCCACAGCGAATCGACCCAGGGAATCTTGTCGGCAAAAAATTCGATCGCCAGCATGACGCCCGCCGCCGACAGCACCCAGGTATGTTGCAGGATGTGCAAGGAGGCCGGGAGGTCAACATAGCCTAAACGGCCGAGTAAACCCGCGGCAAACACCACTGCATAGAGGCGGAGCCCGCTGCCCCAAGCCAGCCCGGAGGCCAGCGCCACTTGTTGCAGGATGTCCATCCCGACTATTGCCCGCCGGGAGTGTTTCCGCCGCGAATGCGGCCGTAGATCACGAGGATGACGATGGCCATGACGACGCTGGCCACCAGACCGGCACCCTCACCCGGCTCGTACCACCCGATCGCCTTGCCGACCACGCCCGCGAGAAAGGAAGCGCCGATGCCGAGCAGCACCGTCATCACCATGCCCATGTTCTCGCGGCCGGGGTGCAGCAGTTTCGCCACCACGCCGACAAACAGACCGACCAGAATCGTCCAGAAAATCCCCATGACTCACTCCTTTCAGCAGTTGACGAACAACGGCGTCAGCATACCGCGAAAGGGTCCGGCCGGTCACACCGGATTCAAACCTCGGTGCGCAGCGCCCGCTTGCGGTCGATTTCTGACAGGTGGCGTTTGCGGATGCGGATCGTTTTCGGCGTCACTTCAACCAGTTCGTCGTCGGCAATGAACTCGATCGCCGATTCCAGCGTCAGCAGTATAGGCGGCACCAGCCGCACCGCCTCGTCGGTGCCGGAGGCGCGGACGTTGGTCAGTTGCTTGCCCTTGATCGGATTGACGACCAGATCGTTGTCGCGGCTGTGGATGCCGATCACCATGCCCTCGTAGAGCTTGTCGCCGGGATTGACGAACATGCGCCCGCGATCCTGCAGTTTCCACAACGCATAGGCCACGGCATCACCGTTTTCTTGGGAGACCAGCACACCGTTGCGACGCTCGGCGACACCGCCTTCCTTGATCGGCGCATACTCGTCAAACACGTGGCTGACCAGCCCGGTGCCACGCGTCAGGTTCATGAATTCGCCCTGAAAACCGATCAGGCCGCGCGCCGGAATGCGGTATTCGATACGCACGCGTCCGCGACCGTCCGGCACCATGTCCTGCAGGTCACCACGACGAAGACCCAGCGTTTCCATGACGCCGCCCTGATGCCCTTCCTCGACATCGACGGTCAGCAGTTCATACGGCTCGCACTGGACGCCGTTGATTTCCTTGATCACCACGCGTGGGCGGCCAACCGCGAGTTCATAACCTTCGCGGCGCATGTTTTCGATGAGAATGGAGAGATGCAGCTCGCCGCGCCCCGACACATCGAATATTTCCGAATCCCGGGTGTCATGCACGCGCAGCGCCATATTGGTCAGCAATTCCTTGTGCAGGCGATCGCGGATCTGGCGGCTGGTGACGAACTTGCCCTCGGTGCCGGCCAGCGGCGAGGTATTGACCATGAATTGCATCGACAGCGTCGGCTCGTCGATTTTCAGCAACGGCAACGCGACCGGTTGTTCGGGATCGGCCAGCGTGGCGCCTAGCACCAGATCTTCAATGCCGGTCACCTGCACGATGTCGCCCGCCTGCCCTTCATCCAACTCGACCTTGTTCAGACCCTGAAAGCCGAAGACCTGATTCACCTTGGCCTTGACCGGTGTGCGCTCGTGCTCGGCCATTTCCTCGTCGGTGCCGTACAGCACCAGCACCTGCTGACCGGTCTTGATGCGGCCGTGCTTGATGCGGCCGACACCGATGCGGCCGATGTAGCTGGAATAGTCGAGGGCGGAAATCTGAAGCTGCAGCGGCGCCTCCACGTCAGCGTCGGGGGCCGGCACATGATCCAGCACCGTCTCGAACAGCGGCCGCATGTCGACGCGTTCGGCGTCGAGCGACATTGCCGCCCAGCCATTCAGGCCGGAGGCGTAAACAATCGGGAAATCGAGCTGTTCGTCAGTGGCACCCAGTTTGTCGAAGAGGTCGAAGGTCAGGTTGACCGCGTTATCTGGATTGGCACCGTCGCGATCCACCTTGTTGACCACGACGATCGGACGCAACCCCAGAGCCAGCGCTTTCTTAGTCACGAAACGGGTCTGTGGCATCGGGCCTTCGACCGCATCAACCAGCAGCAACACACCATCGACCATGCCCAGTACGCGTTCGACCTCGCCACCGAAATCGGCGTGTCCCGGAGTATCCACGATGTTGATGTGAATACCCTGGTAATCAACTGCAGTATTCTTGGCGAGGATCGTGATGCCCCGCTCCTTTTCCAGATCGTTGGAATCCATGACCCGCTCGGCAATGTGCTGATGCGCGGCGAACGTGCCGGACTGGCGGAGAAGCTGATCAACCAGCGTGGTTTTGCCGTGATCGACGTGCGCGATGATGGCGATATTGCGGATGGGGCGGACGGACATGTTGGCTTTCTTTGACATAGAGCGGTCGGCACATAGAGCGATGGCGAACGCCCGGTAGAGGAAGGCTGACGCGAGCGAACGCCGCGAAAAACACGGCAGAGCGATCACGGGGGCAGGCGACTGGGCGAAGTGCCCGGACGCAAAGGCGCATTATTTTACACAAATCAGGGGCAGTTCCGCCACCTCGGCGCCAGCCGCCTTTACAGACGGTCAATTCGACTATAATCGGCGCGGGTCGGCGGTCGTACCGCCAAGCCGCGTGTTATGAGCCGGAAAATCAATCGCTGCATCATCGAGATCGGAGATGAGCATGGAAGTCACGTCACTCAGGTGGAATCGGTGGCTTGCCGTATTGGCAGGCATCGGCCTGTTGTGGCTGAACGCCCCGCTCCATGCGGATGAGTCACCTCCGACGCTGGAAGCGAGAGAGTTGCGGGAATGGCTCCCGGAACTGCGTCGCGGCGGCTTCGTACTTTATTTTCGACACGGCCTGACGCGGCTCGATCAACAGGACCAACAGCCCTTTGTGGCGAACGACTGCAATACGCAACGCAATCTGTCGGATGAAGGTCGCCAACAAGCCAGCGCGATAGGTGCCGCCTTTCGAAAGTTGAAAATTCCCGTCGGCCGCATCCTCGCCAGCCCTTATTGTCGCGCTGTCGACACCGCCCAACTAGCTTTTGGTGCCCCCACCGTTACGGCAGATCTCCATTTTGCGGTCGGGCTCGGCAAGGCAGAACGACAGGCCAAAGGTGAGGCCCTGCGCAAGCTGCTCGAGGAAGCACCTCCTGCCCGAAGCAACACAGTGATTGTTGCCCACACCGCCAATCTGGAAGAGGCTGTGGGCTACTGGCCAAAACCCGAGGGTACGGCCTTCCTCTTCCGCATCGAAAACGGCGTGCTACGCGCCATCGGACGTATTCCGGCAGAGACGTGGTCTGCGACCTCTGCCTCACGCACCCACCAGAACTGAAGCCATGTTCAATCGTTTGAACATCGCCGCGCAAACCAGACTGATTGTCGCGCTTGCCGCCCTATCGTCTGTCGTCGTGATCGCGGTGGGGACCTATGTGTTTTCCCTGTATGAAGAATTTCGGCGAGATCTCTCCGACGTTGAAACCCCTCTTCTCACCCGCCTGACGAACGCCGAACAGGCGCTGGCCGGGGTTCAGCACGATTTGCTGTTGCTGATCGACAATGCGGGGAATCACGCGATTGACGAACCAACTGTTTATCGTGAGGGCAAGCGCATTCTGGATCGTTTCGATGCGGCTGCAGACGGGCTTCCAACCGCCGTTTTCGATATCGACGAGCCGAACCGGCGCGCTGACGCGTCCCAGGATTCGCGCGCCTCGTTCCGCGCCAGCCTGGTGCAGGCGGTCGAAATGTTGAGTGTCGATGTCAATCTATCCGGACAATACGCGCGACGGGTCACGCGCAATGTGCTGGCAGTCAACGCCAACGCCGCCGCTTTGCGGGAACAAATCAACAACCACCTTATCCAGGATGCCCTGGATCTCAAGGCAAAACTGCTGACCATCGCTCTGCCAGTATTGGTGCTCTCGCTGTTCGTCACCTTGGTACTGTTTTATCTGGCGCAGCAGCTGGCGCGCCAGATCGGCCTCACGTTTTCCTCGATCCAAAACACACTTGCCAGTCTGCGCAAAGGCGAGACGGCTGCGGAAATACTCCCCGCGGCAACAACCCCGGAGGCGTCAGACATCGCAACGTCTTTGGACGCATTCCGCCGAACAATGATCGAATTGACAGATCTGCGCGCCGAACTTGAAAAGACTGTGGAGGATCGAACCGAAAAATTGAAGTTAGCCAACCAGCAGCTTTCAGAGCGAATCGCTAGGCTGTATGAAATGCAAGATGAATTGCGTCTATTTAAACGAATTTTCGAGAGCACATCTGAAGCAATCATCATCACCTCACTCGACGGCACCATCCTGCAAGTAAATAATGCCTATGTCTCTATCACTGGTTTTGCACGAGAGGAGGTAGTCGGCCAAAATCCGCGTATAGCTCAATCCGGCAGACACGATGCGGAGTTCTACCGCACAATGTGGCGCGAGATTCGCGCCGAAAGTCGCTGGATAGGCGAAATTTGGGACAAGCGGCGCAATGGCGAAATCTATCCCAAGCTTCTGAGCATCAATACCGTATTCGATGAGATTGGCGAGCCTTCCCATTACGTTGGCGTGTTCACCGACATTTCCAATATCAAGGCCATCGAATCGGAACTCGAGCGTATGGCTTTCTTTGATCGCCTCACCGGCCTTCCGAACCGGAGATTGTTGCTGGATCGCGTCAAACACGCCCTCTCCATCGCGCAACGGAATGGCGGACGCAGTGCCTTGTTCTTCCTCGATATCGACAAATTCAAGAACATCAACGACACCCTCGGCCATCAGACTGGAGACGACCTGCTGGTCGAGGTCAGTCGCCGACTGAAAGCCGCGGTGCGCGAATCCGACACCGTCGGTCGCCTTGCGGGTGACGAATTTCTGGTCATCGCCGAAATGCTGTCCGAGGACACCGACCAGGCCGCCTGGCAAGCGCGAAGGATAGGCGAAAACATCATCGAGGCGCTGTCGGTTCCGTATACTCTCGGTGAGCGTACTGTACATACCTCCTCCAGCATCGGGATCACCCTTTTCGGCGGGCAACCTGAGGGTGATCTGGATACGGTGATCAGCGAAGCCGATACCGCCATGTATGAAGCCAAGAAGAACGGGCGCGGCACGCTGTGCTTCTTTGACCCCACCATGCAGAACAGATTGCGCGCGCGTGTCGAACTTGAGCAGATGCTGCGCTGTGGTCTGCGGGAACACGCTTTCGTACTCCATCTTCAGCCCCAATTCGACGCACATGCCCGAATTATTGGTGCTGAAGCGCTGATTCGCCTGGTGATCTCGGGCAGAACTATCCCACCTGCCGAGTTCATACCGGTGGCCGAGGAAACTCATCTGATCCACGAAATCGGTGCCTGGGTATTGGACGAAACCTGCCGGCTACTCAAACGCTGGGAAACTGATTCCCTGTTCGCCACGTTGCCCATCGCGATCAACGTCAGCGGCCAGCATTTCGCCAACCATCAGTTCGTCGCCGAAACCCGCGAGATTTTATTGGCGCATGGTGTCCCTGCCGCCCGCCTGAAAGTCGAATTGACAGAATCGGTCGTCGTCGAAAACATTGACGAGAGCATTGCCAAAATGCGCGAACTCCAGGCCATCGGCATCACCCTTGCAATGGACGATTTTGGCACCGGTTATTCCTCGCTCTCCTACCTGCGCCGGCTCCCCTTCGATCAGATCAAGATCGACCGCGCCTTCGTTGCTTCCATGCTGGAAAATGCAAATGATGCGTTCATCATCCATACCGTCATGACCATGGCCCATTTGCTCAAGGCCGAGGTCGTGGCAGAAGGTGTCGAGACGCAAGAACAGTTCGACGCGCTGTGCGCCCTGGGTTGCCAGCGATTCCAGGGTTATCTGTTCAGCCAGCCGTTACCCGTCGGGGAATTCGAAGCTTTGGTGCGCGATAAGGCCGCCGAAGATGTGTTGCCCGGCGATCGCGCGTTCAAAACCGCGCACTGACCGCCGCACCTCGGTAGCCCAGACAATCCACAACGCGCTGGCGCTGGACAGCACTGAGTTCATCCAGGGCAAAAAACCGGAACTCGGAATGTTCCTCGCTCAGGCAAATAGCCGCAGAATTGTCCAAATCACAGCGAAAAATGAAGGCATGCGAATTGACCGCACGGTGGTGATAGACACCTGTAAGCGCCCGTATTGCCACCTCGCACCCGAGTTCCTCACGACATTCCCGAAGCAGGCACTCGTGGATCGTTTCACCTGGCTCCAGCGCCCCACGGGGCAATCCCCAGCCACACGCGCCATAAGTGGCCTTCAGTTGCAGGATCAGGCCGTCGGAATTGGCAATGACGGCATGGGCCGACAAGCGATACAGATCGTCGAAGGCCATATTCGCTGTTTACGTCGCATGCCCGTTGGGCTTGCAATTCTCGCGACAGCCCACCAAGCGCTCAATGATCAGGCGCACTCGGCCAAGCGCTTCTTGCAAGATCGGTTCAACGCTCGCCAGGTGGATGCCGTGCCGGCTATCCGCCCGGCCGGCGGCATAGTTGGCAACCACATTGATGCTCGCATAAGGCACTCCCAATTCGCGGGCCAAGGCCGCTTCAGGCATGCCGGTCATGCCCACGAGATCGGCACCATCCTTTTCCAGCCGGTTGACCTCGGCAGCCGACTCCAGACGCGGCCCCTGGGTGGCCGCATAGACGCCTCCCAGCTTGATGGGGACCTGCACGCTCGCGGCAGCGGCAGCAATTTCCTGGCGCAGGGCACCGTCGTAGGGTTCCGTAAAATCAATATGGGTGACTGGCGAGTCATGCCCCTCGAAAAAGGTTGAGGGGCGACCCCAGGTGTAGTCGATGATCTGATCGGGAATGACCAGGTCGCCTGGCTGGAGATCGGATCGGATGCCCCCCACCGAAGCGACCGAGACGATACCGGCGGCCCCATGCCGATGGAGCGCCCACAAGTTGGCGCGGTAATTGACGCGATGAGGCGGAATGGTATGACCATACCCATGCCGGGCCAGAAACACGACCGGCACCTTGCCGATGTCGCCAAAGGTCAGCGCGCCGGAAGGTTCGCCGTAGGGGGTGCGCACGACTTCTTGCCGAATGTTATCGAGTATCGAGAGCGTGGTGAGGCCGCTGCCTCCGATGATCGCCAGCATCAATGTGTCCTTTCGGCGAGAAGTGAGGCCAGGGTTGGCGTCACGCTTTGTAACGTGGGATGCGAGCGTCTGACTTGCGCAAGGTCGGCAACGGCGCCCTCCAGCTTGCGGTATCGAGCTCGCGCGCGGTCCGCCCTGAAAGGCAGGTCAAGCAGTGTCTTGCCGGCGTGGTAACGAACCAAGGTATCGCGCCCGATATCCTTGGCCTGCCAGGGGATCGCGGTCCGATCGACAAAATGCAGCCATTGCACGCAAGGCAGCGCAGCAGCCAGCTCGGCCACCTGACGATGCGTCTTCTCCCGGTAATAGGCCACCGCCTTGCCGGCATCGGCTTCCGAGGCGCCGGTCACATTGGTTGGCGCCCCCATCAGCCAGCAAACAACACTGTCCGGTGCAAATTCGGTGATGACGGATCGTGCCTCGTCGGTCAGCAACGCCACGTCTCCCTGAAGAAACGTGACCTGCGCACCGAAATCTGCGACGCGCGCACGGCAGGTTTGCAGACATTCACCGAGATTATCCACGGCCAAAACCTCGACACCGTTTTGCAGCAGCGCTTCGACTCCGAACCCCACTCCACAGCCGACATCAAGGATGCGTTTACCCGGCACCTGCGCCGCCATCCAGGCGTAGTCTCCCCGTCGGGCATAGCTATCGCCCTCTTTCAACCAATAGTTGATAAAGTCGGCGATCGGGGCGCCGCTCATGCGTCTTTCACCGCATAGATCGCGGGCAGATGGCGCCAAGCGCCATGGACGTCCATGCCAAACCCGAATACGAAGCGATCGGGAACAGTCAGCGCCACATAGTCGGCCCGCACCGGTTTGTTCTTGCCGTTTTGCTTGTCGACCGCCACCGCCATGCGTACATCGATGGCACCCAGTCGCAAAAGGCTTTCGCGGACGGCGGCCAGCGTGACGCCCTCATCGAGAATATCGTCAAGCACCAGCACATTACGGCCCTTGACCGGAATCCATGGCGCTGAGCGCCACGACAGCTTGCCGGTCTGCGTATCCTGGCCGTAACGGGTGACATGCAGATAATCGAACTCCAGCGGAAAATCGAGCCTCGGCAACAACTGCCCTGCCAGGATGACCCCACCGGTCATCACACACAGCACCAGCGGATTCTTGTCGGCCAGATCGGCCGAGATGGCCCCGGCAACGCGATCCAGCGCGGCCTGCACGGCATCGGCGGAATGAACGAGATCGGCATTGGCCAAAATGTCGCGGGCCTGCTGAATTTCCATCAACTACTCTCCCCTGTTTTTCAGATAATCGCTAAAAGCCGCGCCCACCTCCGGGTGGCGCTGGCCAAACACCACTGTCGCTTGCAGATAGCCCAGCTTCGATCCACAGTCGTAACGCGTGCCCAGGTAACGATATGCAAGCACCTGTTCCTCGGCAAGCAAGGCGGCAATACCATCGGTCAGTTGGATTTCGCCTCCGGCACCCGGTTTGCCGTTTTCGAGATAGTGAAAAATGCGGGGCGTCAGCACATAGCGCCCCACCACCGCCAGGGTAGATGGCGCTTCTTCCGGCTTTGGCTTCTCGACTATGGCGGATACCTGCTCAATACGCTCCGCCACCGGCCGCGCCGCCACGATGCCGTAGCTTCGCGTCTCGGCACGTGGAACGTCCTGCACCCCAAGCACCGAGCAGCGGTAATAATCGTAGGTATCGACCATCTGTTTCAGCACCGGCACGTCGCCATCCAGCAGATCGTCCGCCAACAGCACGGCGAAGGGTTCGTCGCCCACCACCGGCTTGGCGCAGAGCACCGCGTGCCCGAGGCCAAGCGGTTCCGCCTGCCGAATGTAAATACAATTCACATGCTTCGGCAGGATGTTGTGCACGAGCGCCAGCATGTCATGCTTGTGTTTGCGTTCGAGTTCCGCCTCCAGTTCGGTCGCCTTGTCGAAATGATCTTCGATGGCACGCTTGCTGCGGCCAGTGACGAAAATCATGTCGGTAACGCCCGCCGCCACGGCTTCTTCAACGGCATACTGGATCAATGGCTTGTCGACAATGGGCAGCATTTCTTTCGGACTCGCCTTGGTGGCCGGCAGGAATCGGGTACCGAGGCCGGCTACCGGGAAAACCGCTTTCTTCACTTTTTTCATGCGCTTGTCCTCACTCTTGGCGGACGCCCAACGGCGCCACATTCAGCAACAGACGTAATTGTGCCTCATCGACGACCGGCACGCCCAGTTCCCGGGCTTTTTCAAGTTTCGAGCCCGCCTCCTCGCCGGCGACCACATAATCCGTTTTCTTCGAGACCGACCCGCTCACCTTGCCGCCGGCTGCCTCGATCAACACCTTGGCGTCGTCGCGCGTGAGATTCGGAAGGGTTCCAGTCAGCACCAGCGTCATTCCCGCCAGCGGTTTGGACTCAGCCGTTGGCACCGCTTCGCGCGGCCACCTGACGCCGGCTTCGCACAAACGGTCAATCACCGTGCGGTTATGCGGTTCCGCCAGAAAATGCCTGACGGAAGCGGCGACAACCGGCCCGACATCGGGCACCTGCTGCAACGCAAGCTCGTCGGCCTGCAACAATGCCTTCAGGTCGCCAAAGTGACGCGCCAGATCGCGCGCCGTGGCTTCGCCGACATTCCGAATGCCCAATGCGTATATCAAGCGCGGCAGCGTCGTCTGCTTGCTCTGTTCGATGGCAGCGACAAGGTTTGCGGCCGACTTGTCGCCCATGCGCTCCAGACTGGCCAGCCTCGCCACGTCGAGCGCGTAGAGATCGGCGGGGGAGCGGACATATCCGAGATCGACCAATTGTTCGACCAATTTCTCGCCCATCCCCTCGATATCCATTGCCCGACGGGACGCGAAATGCCAGATGGCCTGCTTCTGCTGCGCCGGGCAGATCAAACCGCCCGTACACCGGGTAATCGCCTCGTCCGCAGGCTTTTCGACCGCGGAGCCGCAGTCGGGGCACTCGCCCGGCATCGCGAACGGCTTATGCAGAGGAACAGTTGCAAAGAGATCGTCGCCCGGACGCATGGGCCGTTTTTCCATCACCACCGCGACGACTTCCGGGATCACATCACCGGCACGTCGCACGATCACGGTGTCGCCGACCCGGACATCCTTGCGCCGCACTTCTTCCTCGTTATGCAAAGTCGCATTGGTAACCGTCACACCACCGACGAACACCGGCTTCATGCGGGCCACCGGGGTCAGCGCGCCGGTACGGCCGACCTGCACGTCGATGGCCAGCACTTCGGTCGTTGCTTCCTCGGCGGGGAATTTGTGGGCGATGGCAAAACGCGGCGCTCTCGACACGAAGCCCAGTTCGGCCTGCGCGGCGAAGGCATTGACCTTGTAAACCACGCCGTCGATGTCGTACGGCAACGCCGCGCGTTTCCCGCCCATCTCGCGGAAGTACTCGAGGAGACCTGCTACGCCGCGCACCACGCTGCGCTCGGGGGCCACAGGAAAGCCCCAGGTGGCGAGTTTATCCATGATTTCGGCGTGACCGGCGACACCCAGACGATCTGCGCCCAACCCAACGCCGTAGGCATAAAAATACAGCGGCCGGTTGGCGGTTACGCGGGAATCGAGCTGACGCAGACTGCCGGCAGCGGCGTTGCGCGGGTTGGCGAATTCCTTTTCACCGCGTTGACGCTGACGCTCGTTCAGGCGCGCAAAGTCGCGCCGCAGCATCAAGACTTCACCGCGCACTTCCAGCTGCGACGGCCAGCCTTGGCCTTTGAGACGCAGCGGGAGACTTTTCAAGGTGCGCAGATTGGGCGTGACTTCCTCGCCAGTGCTGCCGTCGCCGCGCGTGGCGCCCTGCACGAAGAGGCCCTCTTGGTAAGTCAAACTGATCGCCAGACCGTCGAATTTGGGCTCCACCGCGTATTCGATCTCGTCTGCGAGTCCCAGCCCCTCCCGTACGCGCTGATCGAAGGCAGCGACTTCGTCGTCGGCAAAGGCGTTGTTGAGCGACAGCATCGGCACGCCATGCGTTACCGGGGCAAACGTCTTCAGCGGCGGCGCACCGACCCGCAACGTGGGCGAGTCGGCGGTCAGCAGTTCCGGATTGGTCGCCTCCAGCCCCTGGAGTTCGCGAAACAGAAGGTCGTACTCCGCATCCGGAATGCTGGGCGCATCGAGAACGTAATAGGCGTGATTGTGACGCTCGATTTCACTGCGCAACCAGGCCGCCCGCGCGGTCGCCTCGGGCGTCGCCATCACGAGAACAGGCGCAGCGCCTGCGGACTGCCGGCCGGAAGCCCAAATGTCTGCATCGCCAGTTGCGGCTTGACGACGTATTGCCGCCGGATATTGTCTAGTTGCGCGTCGTTGAGCGGCTGGCGATTGTCGTCGACCAGTTGGCCTTGCAGATGCTCGGCAAACCGCTTGGCGTTGTCGAGCATCTTGAAAAACACCGGCTCGCCGTGATCGACGCGCGGCACGTCGAGCAAGAAGGTCAGCCCATGGGTGGTGAGACTGCGCATGGCCTCGGCCGTAAAGGGATTATCTTCAAAATTCTGAAGTTTGAACTGGGCACGACCGTCGTCATCAAAGCGGGTGAACGAACCATCCGGCATCAAGGTCATGCCCGCCGCTTCGGCCAGCGACCGCACTTTGGTGCCGGCAAAAGGCGTTCCGCGGCTAATCAGGTGCACCCCGATTTCCAGATCCACATCGGCGCAGAAGCGATCCAGCGCCACCGCTTGCTCCAGCACCCCCTGGTGTGCGGGCATGTCGGCCACCGCCATCAGGTCATCCGCCAGGCCTTGCACGGCCGCGACAAAGACGGTGAGATCGGCTTCCGAGAGCGGCCCGCGCCGATCCGCCAGTTGCAGGGCGATGCGTAGCCGACGGTAGGCGCGTTCCGAACCGGCAACCATGGTCTCCCACTCCCGCGTGCGCTCGTTGAAGCCCACCCAGATCACCGGTTTGCCGATGCGCCGCAAGGCATCGCGTTGCGCGAACAGAATGTCGTCCACCGCCTCGGGTTCGACCAGTTCCATGACCACGATGTAGTCAACACGCGGATCGACGAGACTATTCGGCACTTCGCCCGCGGGCGGCACCGGCTCGTCGTCGGAAGAATCGGCAAACGGCGCCTTCGCGGCAACGTCGCCCGGTGTCGCGTCGGACAGGGGCGGGAGCACGGTCTCGACCGGAACCACTTCGTCCGGCAGTGGAATCCGCGGCAACTGTTCATCATCGCCCGGCAGGTCGCCAAGCACCGGTTCGCGGCGCTCTCCTGCGGCTGGAAGAATCACCGGCGGCATTTCATCGGAGATCGTCGGCTTGACCGGCGCATCTGATTCGCGTGGTTTGGGGGGCGATTGCTGCCCGCCGGTCAGCAAGACATCGTCGTGATCCGCACGCAATACCTGTTCCGCCACCTTGCGATGCCGGTGTTCCTGCCATTTGTTGTAAGCAAAGACGCTCACCACCGCAACCGCGCCCAGCCCGATCAATCCGATTTGCAATTCCGTCACGCTGCATCCCTCATTTTCAGGGCTTCTTCCATATCGACTTCTACCACCCGCGAAACGCCCGATTCCTGCATGGTCACGCCGACCAGTTGCTCGGCCATTTCCATGGCGATTTTATTATGGGAGATGAACAAAAACTGCGTCGCTGCCGACATTTTCCTGACCATGCCGCAGAAACGCTCGGTGTTGCTGTCGTCCAGCGGCGCGTCGACCTCGTCGAGCAGGCAGAACGGCGCCGGGTTGAGCTGGAACATCGAGAAGACCAGTGCGATGGCGGTCAGCGCCTTTTCGCCCCCCGAGAGCAGATGGATGGTCGAGTTCTTCTTGCCGGGCGGCTGGGCGATGACCTGCACGCCGGAGTCGAGGATCTCGTCGCCGGTCATCACCAGTTCGGCGCGACCGCCGCCGAACAGTTCCGGGAACAACTGGCCGAAGTGGCCATTGACCGTGTCGAACGTGGTTTTCAGCAACTCGCGCGTCTCGCGGTCGATCCGGCGAATGGCGTTTTCCAGCGTTTCCATCGCCTCGGTCAGGTCGGCCGCCTGCGCGTCGAGGAAGCCCTTGCGCTCGGTGGCGGCCTCCAGTTCCTGCAAGGCCGCGAGATTGACCGGCCCGAGTTCGGTAATGCCG
Organism: Betaproteobacteria bacterium UBA1934; assembly: GCA_002337055.1. Classification (GTDB taxonomy): domain Bacteria; phylum Pseudomonadota; class Gammaproteobacteria; order Burkholderiales; family Rhodocyclaceae; genus UBA1934. Next base: position 112,312 of record DDFG01000004.1, read on the forward strand.
TTCTGCAAGCGGGTGATGTCGCCCTGAAGACTGGATGCCCTGGCTTGCCCGAGCAATGGCGTCAGCGCGACCTCGTCGGCCCCCGCTTCCAGCAATTGCCCCGCCGCCTGCTCGGCATTCAGCGCCGCCGCTTGTTCCTTCAGGCGCAGATCGCCAATGCGCACGCGCAACGGTTCCAGCCCCTGCTCGATTTTCATGCGCTGCTCTTCCAGCCCGCGCAGACTCTGGGTGGCGGCCTCCAGCGCATCGCGCGCCGCGGCCAGGGCCTTTTCCTTGTCGCCGCGTTCGGCCAGCGCCGCCTGCAACTGTTCTTCCATGACATCCGGCGGTGCAGCGTCCGCCTGCCGGGCACACTCCGCCCGGTCGGCTTCAATGCGCTGCAATTGGCGTTGCGCCACCGCCTGTTGGGCAAAGATGTCCTGCAACTTGCTTTCGCATTCGCGCTGGCCGAATTGCGCCTCGCGCACCGCACGATCGGCTTCGCTGTGCCGGGCGCGCTCGTCGCGCACGGCGCGTTCGGTCTCTTCCAGCCGCTGGCGCGCGCCGGTGACCAGCACCTGAATGCGCGAGAGCCCTTCGCGGATTTCGCCGATGCGTTCGTCCGCCAGCATTTCGCGCTCGCGCTCGCCTTCTTCTTCGCTGGCGAGATCGGCCAGTTGCTCCTGCAAGCGTTCTTTCTGCTCGCTGTAGCGTTGCAGCGCCTGCGTCAGCTTGAGCGTTTCCATTTGCAGTGAATGGACGCGCTGCTGACGGTCGGTGACGTAGTGCCGCGCCTCGCGCACCGCTTCGTGTTTGTCTTCCAGCGCCGCGTCAAGCGCGGCGACCTTGTCGTTCAGGGTCGCGATGACGCTCTCGCCCTCCCCCAGCGCGGCGCTCAGCGCCTCGATTTCGCGCTGCCGTTCGAGCAGGCCGTGTTCGCCCTTGTCCGGCGCAAAAAAAGTGACGCTGGTGCGGCTGACGAGATCGCCACCGCGGGTGACCAGCACCGTCCCCGGCGCCAGTTGTTCGCGGCGGGCCAGCGCTTCGTCGAGCGTCGCCACGGCATGCACACCCGCCAGCCAGTCGGCCAGCACGGCGGAAAGGCGAGCATCGTCAACCCGGATGCGTTCGATCAGGCGGCCGCCCGGCGAAACGCTCGCCGTCGCGCCTTGAGGCAGCAGCACGGTGAGCTTGGCATCGGGACGGTCGGTCAGCCAGTCGGCCAAGCGCGTCGGGTCGTCGGCCTCAATGGCATTCAGATGTTCGCGCAACACCGCCTCGACCGCATCTTCCCAACCGGGCTCGACATGCAGGCGTTTCCACAGCGGTGCGGCCTGGGCAAGGCCATGCCGCGCCAGCCAATCGGGCAACTTGCTACCTTGCTGGGTCCGCGCCTGCATCTGCTCCAGCGCGGCGCGACGGGCTTCGGCTGCCGCCAGTTCCTTGCCGGCTTGCGCCAGTTCGGCCTGGGCCTGGCGACGGGTGGCTTCCAGTTCGGGAATTTCGCGCTGCAAGTCGGCCAGATTTTCCTGATCGCCGGCAAGTTCCTCGCGCAGCATGGCCAGTTCTTCGTCGCGTTCGGCGAGATCGTCGTCGGCTGGCGCATGCAGCCCGGTCGCCTCCTCCCGCAGCCGCTCGCGGCGCTGGGCGATGGCTTGTAACGTGCGCTGCGCGTGCGCCTTGTTGGTCTGCTCGACTTCCAGCTTCTGTTCGCCGTTGGCGGTGCGCGTCCGCAAGCGGTTCAGTTCCTCAACCGCCTGCGCGTGCGTGTCCTCGACCTGCGGCGCCAGCTCCATCTGCGCCTCCAGGCGCATCTTCGCTTCTTCGACGCGTGCCAGGCTGATCTCCTGTTGCTCTTCCCAGTGCTGGCGATCTTCGCCGAGTTTTTCTGCCGACGCCTGCCAATGCACGTGCTCGTCTTCCAGTTGGCCCAGACGGGCATGCAGTTGCGACAGCGAATCGCGGCGATGGCGGATCTCCGCCTCCAGCCGCGCCACTTCGGCATTGGCCGCATACATGTCGCTCTGCGCATTGTGCAGCGTGTCGCCCGCACCGAAATGGGTCTCGCGCGCCGCTTCCAGCCGCGCTTCGGTCTCACGTAGCGCTGCGGACTGGCCTTCCAGATCGGTTGTAGCGCGCTCCACCTCGAGCGCGACGCGCTGACGTTCCGCCTCAGCCTCGTTACGGCGCACCAGCCACAGCAGTTGCTGCTTGAGGGTCAGTTGGTCGTTGAGACTGTGATACTTTCGCGCCACTTCGGCCTGCGCGCCCAAGCGTTCGATCTGGTTGGTCAGTTCCAGCCGGATATCTTCGACCCGCGCCAGGTTTTCGCGGGTATCCTCGAGACGGCTCTCGGTCTCCTTGCGCCGCTCCTTGTAGCGCGACACGCCCGCCGCTTCTTCGAGAAATACGCGCAAATCGTCGGGCTTAGCCTCGATGATGCGTGAAATCATCCCCTGGCCGATGATTGCGTAGGCGCGCGGCCCCAGCCCGGTACCGAGAAAGAGATCGGTGATGTCCTTACGGCGTACTTTCAGGTTGTTGATGAAGTAGTCGGACTGGCCGTTTCGCGTCAGCACGCGCTTCACCGAGAGTTCGGCATATTGCGACCACTGCCCGAGCGCACGACCGAGCGAATTGTCGAAAATGAGTTCGACCGAGGCCCTCGAGACCGGCTTGCGGCTGGTCGTGCCGTTGAAGATGACGTCCTGCATCGATTCGCCGCGCAATTCCGACGCTTTCGATTCGCCCAGCACCCAGCGCACGGCATCCATGATGTTGGATTTGCCGCATCCGTTCGGCCCGACGACGCCCACCAGCTGGCCCGGCAAGGCCACCTGGGTCGGATCGACGAAGGATTTGAAACCGGCGAGTTTGAGCTTGGTCAGACGCATTGTTTCTTGACGGCCCGCATGGGGGTCGTTGAGCGGCCGGCTATAATATCACTTTGACCTTTTCACCGACGGCATGACATGAGCACTCAACCGAACAAAACTCTGGAAACCTTTCCCAACCCGGCCGCGCACCGCGATTTCCACATCCACATGCAGATTCCCGAATTCACCTGCCTGTGCCCGAAAACCGGCCAGCCCGATTTCGCTACGCTGACGCTGGATTACATTCCGGATCAGCTCTGCGTCGAGTTGAAAAGCCTGAAACTGTATATCTGGTCGTTCCGCAATGAGGGCTGCTTCCACGAAGCCGTGACCAACCGGATTCTCGACGACCTCGTCGCGGCGCTCCAGCCGCGCTTCATGCGCCTGACCGCTCGTTTCTTCGTGCGCGGCGGCATCTTCACCAATGTCGTCGCCGAACATCGGCAGGCGGGGTGGCAGCCCGCCCCTGTAGTGGCGCTGGAAAACTTCGAGCAAAACTTGAATATCCGCGACTAATTATCTGTTTATAAAGGTTGTTATTTCTCGCCATCCGATTCTTGTGGTTCACTGGCGAGGCGATGTGCCACGGCCTCGATGTCTAGCCCCCATCCATATTGGGCATCGAGCAACCGGATCAGCGGAAAGATCTCGACACCCAGTTTTGCCAGTTGCGGCAAGACAACATCGGTGTGACCGCCGCGCAGCAGATCCAGCGCCTGCTGCAAAGTCAGTGCACGGACCGGCACGCGGCCGCGACCGCCCATCACAATGCGATTGCCACCGGCCTGAGCGGCCTCGTGCAGGCGACTCGACGCCAGTTCGAGCAGTGCGCCTGCCGACACCACCTTGTCTTCCGGCGCATTGGCCACACCAGCGCTGACTGTCAATTTCAAGCGCTTGCCCTGCACCGCCACATGCGCCACTTGCACGGCTTCACGCACACGGTCGGCAAACGAGGCGCAGCGTGCCGGCGAGGTGCCGGGCGAGACGATTACGAACTGGCCTTCTTCAAAATGGCCGAGGCTATCCTCCCGACGCATCTTGGCCGACAACATCTGGGCGAACCGGCCGGACACCTGTGCGGCCAATTCGGTGCCGACCTTCTCTTCGAGGGCATCGTAATGATCCAGCCCCAGCACCATGACGCTGACTTCGCTGTTGTGACGGGCGGCATGCGACAACGCCTGCGCCGCTTGCAGTTCGATGTACTTGCGCGTGTAGATGCCGCTTTGGCTGTCCTGTACGAGATCTTTGCGGGTGTCCTCGACACAGGTCTTGGTCCGCACAAGCTCGAGCAAGTTATTGACTCTGGCCAGAATCTCCGTCGTTCCGATACCTTTGGTAATGAAATCCGACACACCAAGACGCTTCGCGCGGGACATTTCCTCTTCACTCTCGGCACCCGACACCAGTATGAAAGGCATCTCCTGCAAGCGCCGCAGCTTGGAGGAACGAATACGGTTGAGTAAACCGAAGCCATCCAGTTTCGGCATTTGCAGATCCGAGATGATCGCCACCACCGACAGATCGAGCACCAGCGTCTGCCAGCCTGCTTCGCCATCCGCTTCCTCGCGGACTTCGTAATGCCCTTTCAGATGTTTGACAATGGACGCCCGCACCATGCGGGAATCGTCAACAACCAGAATACGCGGCAGGATGGGGTCACTCATGGATGGTGCGCTTTCTTCAAGGCCCGGATCATAGCGATGGGCGAAATTCTATTCGGCACGGGTCGTCGGCGTCGACCGCAAGACTTTACAGAGTGTAACAAAACGCCTAAAGTCACGCCCCATGCGCAAATTTTTCCGCACATTGCTGTCCGCTTTTTTTCTGTTGACCGTCAATGTCACGATGGCCGACGAAGTCACCAAAAAGCCGGAAGACACCTCGTTTCTCGAACGGTACAGTAACGCCACCCAGGATGTCATCCTGAAGGGCTTGCAGTTGGTCGGGATCAACTACCGGCGTGGCGGCAACGATGAAAGCAGCGGCCTCGACTGTAGCGGTTTTGTACGCCTGGTGTTCAAAGACACCATCGGCACCTTGCTGCCGCGCACCGCACGCGAAATGAGCGAGGTTGGCGAACGAATCGCCGCCACCGACCTCAAACCGGGGGATCTGGTATTTTTCAATACCATGCGCCGCACCTTCTCGCATGTCGGCATTTACCTCGGCGACAACTATTTTCTGCATGCCCCCAAGCCGGGCGCCGAAATTCGTGTCGAGAACATGCAGAGCGCCTATTGGGTCAAACGCTACAACGGCGCACGCCGGGTCGTCGAAAACTGATTCGCCCGGTCGCCGCCGGACACCGCACCCGCCGTGATCCCGCTGCTCTCTCCCGATAGCGACTTCCCCCCCCTTTGCACTGCGTGCGCCGATCTTGGCGATTTGCTTGCCGTCGGCGCCGATCTCTCGCCCAAGCGACTGCTGAACGCTTACCGGCAAGGCATCTTCCCTTGGGGCACCCACGACGGATTACCGGTATGGTACGCACCCGACCCCCGCACCATCCTCCTGCCCAACGCATTCCTGGTCAGCCGCACGCTGCGTCGGACGTTACGGCGCCAGACGTTCTCGGTAAGCTGCGATTCGGCGTTCGACGCCGTGATCACAGGCTGTGCAACCCAGTTCAGGACAGGACAGGCCGGAACCTGGATCACTCCTGATATGATATATGCCTATTCCCGCCTGCACGAACTCGGGTGGGCGCACTCGGTGGAAGTTTGGGCCGATGGCGAACTGGCTGGCGGGTTATACGGGCTGGCGCTGGGGCGCGCATTCTTTGGAGAGTCGATGTTTTCGCGACGAACAGACGCTTCCAAGGTCGCGCTCGCTCATCTATGCCGTTTTTTGTCCGCAAAAGGATTCGGCTTGATCGATTGTCAGATGCATACGCCTCATTTGGCTTCACTGGGTGCGGAATCCATTGCGCGCGACGATTTTGTCGATCGCCTTGCCAACCTTTGCGCCGACGCCCACCCGGCACGCTGGCCGACCAATGCCTTGCAGGCGACCTGGAACTGAGATGTCGCGCCCGAACGAGTTGTCCTTGCCTTTTTCTCTGCTCCAGTTCTACGCGACCTCGCCCTATGCGTGCAGCTATTTGCAGGAAGAATGGGCGCGCTCGCAGGTCGCCACCCCGACCCACCTGATCAATACCGAAATATACGGCGACCTTGTCCGCGCCGGATTTCGCCGCTCAGGCGTCTTCATCTACCGGCCGTGGTGCGACACCTGTACTCGCTGCGTGCCGGTCAGACTGCCAGTCGAACGGTTCAGCCCCAGCCGCGCCCAGAGGCGAGCCGACTCTCGCCACTCGACTCTGCGTGTGATGGAACTGCCACTGCTCTATTGCGAGGAGCATTACGCGCTCTACGTACGCTATCAGGCGAAACGACATGGCGAAAACAGCGTCGACCTCGACAGCCGGGACCAATACGCCCGTTTCCTTCTTCAAAGCCGGATCGATACCCGCCTGTTCGAGTTCCGCGAGGGCGATGCGCTGCGCATGGTTTGTCTTGTCGATGTCCTGAATGACGGCCTGTCTTCGGTCTATACCTTTTACGATCCTGACGTCCCCGGCGCCAGTTTTGGCACCTACGGCATTCTCTGGCAGATTCGCCAGTGTTGCCTGCGACAACTGCCCTACCTCTATCTCGGCTACTGGATCGGCGCCAGCCCCAAAATGGCCTACAAGGCCCGATATCAGCCGCTGGAGGCACTGGTTGATACGATATGGCAACCCTTTCCGCAAACAAGGAAGGCGCCCCCCGCAATCGCCTGAACTCGCCGCCGCATGCTGCAATGCGATAAAATGGCCGTATGCTTTATTCGCTGATCCGCTGCGGACTCTTCCGCCTCGACCCCGAAACCGCTCACCATCTTGGCATGAGGGGCATGTCTCTCGCCCGATGCGCGGGACTCTCCGGTCTGCTCGCTCCATCTGTACCACCGGACCCGGTGGAAGCGATGGGTTTGCACTTTCCCCACCCCGTGGGCCTCGCCGCCGGCCTCGACAAAAATGCCGAATACATTGACGCGCTGGCGGCACTGGGATTCGGTTTTATCGAAGTGGGTACAGTCACGCCCAGACCGCAGCCTGGCAATCCCCGACCGCGCATGTTTCGGCTGCCCGCGGCACGAGCCATCATCAACCGCATGGGCTTCAACAACGACGGCGTTGACCGGTTGCTCGAAAACGTGCGCGCTGCCCGTTTTCCAAAGCAAGGCGGCATTCTTGGGATCAACATTGGCAAGAATGCGACCACACCGATTGAGAACGCAGCTGAAGACTACCTGACCTGCCTCGACAAGGTCTATGGTGACGCCAGCTATGTGGCAGTCAATATCTCTTCGCCCAACACCAAGAATTTGCGCGAATTGCAGAAGGACGAGGCGCTCGATGACCTGCTCTCGCGCTTGAAGGCACGCCAACAGACCCTCACCGATCAACATGGCCGCTATGTGCCCCTGGCACTGAAGATCGCGCCCGACCTCGACAATGAGCAGATCGTCGCAATCGCAGACGCCTTGCGCAGGCACCGCATGGATGGTGTCATCGCCACCAACACGACCCTGGGACGACAGGGCGTCGAAGGCTTGCCTCACGCAGAAGAAACGGGCGGGCTCTCGGGAGCGCCCGTGTATGAGAAATCGACCGCCGTGCTGAAGAAACTGGTCACCGCCTTGCAGGGCGAAATTCCGGTGGTCGGCGTAGGCGGTATTCTCGAGGGCGCGGAAGCCGCCGCCAAGATTAGCGCTGGCGCCCAATTGGTGCAGTTGTACACCGGCTTTATCTACCGGGGGCCTGAACTGATCGCCGAGGCAGCGCGCGCCATCGCAGCCAGCAGGCAATAAAAGGCCTGATTGGCGCGTGGTTGAACTGTCTACCGTGAAACCGCATAATCGCCGGTCACCCTCGCGAATGCCATGACTCATTACCTCTTCTTGTTGATCGGCGCCGTACTCGTCAATAACGTCGTCCTAGTCAAGATTCTCGGGCTCTGCCCCTTCATGGGCGTTTCGAAAAAACTCGGAACGGCCTACGGCATGGGCGCGGCCACTACCTTTGTGCTGACGCTGGGCACCGGCGCGAGCTACGTCATCGACCAGTACCTGTTGGTGCCGTTCGGCCTCGAATACCTGCGCATCATCTCGTTCATCGTCACGATCGCCGCCATCGTCCAGTTGACCGAACTGATCGTCGCCAAAACTTCGCCCGCACTCCATCAGGTGCTGGGCATCTACCTGCCGCTGATCACCACCAACTGCGCGGTGCTCGGCGTGCCACTGCTGGGCATCGCCAACAAGCTCGATTTCGTCGAATCGCTGCTGTTCGGTTTCGGCAGCTCAGTTGGCTTTTCGATGGTGCTGGTGCTCTTCGCGGGCATCCGCGAGCGTATCGAAGGTGCCGAGGTCCCCACCTATTTTCGCGGCGTCGCCATCGCCCTCGTCACTGCCGGCCTCATGGCGCTGACCTTCATGGGCTTCGCTGGTCTCGACAAGTACCACTGACATGCTCATCGCCATTGCCATCATGGCGCTCGGCGCCGTCATCCTCGGCGCCATGCTCGGCTGGGCCTCGATCCGCTTCAAGGTCGAGGGCGATCCGCTGGTCGAAAAGATCGATTCCGTCCTGCCGCAGACCCAATGCGGACAATGCGGCTACCCCGGTTGCCGGCCCTACGCCGAAGCGATTGCCAAGGGCGAGGAAATCAATCTGTGCCCACCCGGCGGTGCGGAAGGCGTACAGAAACTCGCTGATCTGCTCGGGCGCGAGGTCAAAGCGCTCGATGCGGAAGAAAAACCCAAACAGGTCGCGCTGATCGACGAAAACACCTGCATCGGCTGCACGCTTTGCATCCAGGCCTGCCCGGTCGATGCCATCGTCGGCGCAGCCAAGCAACTGCACACCGTCGTCGCCAAACTCTGTACGGGCTGCGAACTCTGCGTGCCACCCTGCCCGGTCGAATGCATCCGCATGGAAGCGATCCCGGAAACGATCGACAACTGGAAATGGAAGCACCCGGTCATCGCCATACAGCCAGTGCCGGCTCGGAAAGTCGCCTGATGTTTCAACTCTTCAAATTCAACGGCGGCGTCAAACCGCCCGGCAACAAGGCCCAGTCAGTCGGTCAACCTAGCGCCACCGCGCCGCTACCTGCCCGTCTGGTCGTACCCCTGCATCAAAACATTGGCGGCACGCCCCGTCCTGTGGTCAAAGCCGGCGACCGCGTACTGAAAGGGCAGTTGATCGGTGAGGCCGATGGCTGGATCTCGGCCGCCGTCCATGCCCCCACGTCGGGCATGGTGCGCGATATCGGCGCCTACGTGCAGCCCCACCCGTCGGGTCTCTCCGCCGTTTCGGTCGTTATCGAACCGGATGGGCGTGAGGAATGGATTGAACGGCAACCAGTCGATTATCGCAATCTGCCGACCGACGCCGTGCAGACCGCCATTCGCCAGGCGGGTATCGTCGGTCTGGGCGGCGCCGCCTTCCCCACGCACGGAAAAACGACGCCGGCCAAGGGCGTGCCGATGGAAGAGCTAATCATCAATGGCGGCGAATGCGAACCGTACATCACCTGCGACGACATCCTGATGCGCGAGCAGGGCGAAGGCATCGTTCGGGGTACCGCGATCATTCGCGACCTGATGCAGCCGAAAAAAGTACTGATCGGCATTGAAGACAACAAACCCGAAGCCATTGCCGCCATGCGTGCAGCGGTCGCCGCCTGCGGCGAAAATTTCGATGTGGTGGCCGTTCCCGCGCTCTATCCGGCCGGTAGCGCCAAGCAACTGACCCGCATGCTGACCGGCAAGGAAGTGCCAGTCGGCAAACGTTCCACCGACATTGGCACCCAGTGTTTCAACGTGGGTACGGTATACGCCGTCTGGCGCGCGCTCGCACTGGGCGAACCGCTGATCGACCGCATGATCACCGTCACTGGCAACGTCGAGCACCCGCGCAACTGGCGTGCCCCCATCGGCATGCCGATCGCCGATCTGCTGGCGCTGGGCGGCCCGAAGGCTGACACTGACGGCGTGATCCTGGGTGGCCCGATGATGGGTTTCGTGGCACCCGACTTGACGGTGTCGACCGTCAAGGCCACCAATTGCCTGATTGCCCGTTCGCGAACGCTGTTTCCGCCGGCACCGCCGGAAATGCCCTGCATCCGTTGCGGCGAATGTGCCCGCGCCTGCCCACAGGATCTGCAACCGTTCGAGATGTACTGGTTCTCGCGCGCCCGCAACTTCGGCAAAACGCAGGAATACCACATCTTCGACTGCATCGAGTGCGGCTGCTGCTCGTTCGTCTGCCCTTCTCGCATTCCGCTGGTGCAGTATTTCCGCTTTGCCAAGAGCGAAATCTGGGCTCGCGAAGGCGACAAAAAGGCCGCCAACTCGGCCAAGGAACGCTTCGAATACAAGAAGGCGCGCGAAGAACGCGAAAAGGCTGAAAAGGCCGAGAAGTTAGCCAAGGCCGCTGCCGCGCAAGCCGCCAAGAAAGCCGCCGAGGCGGCGGCAACGGGCGACAGCTTGCCCGTGACCACTCCTACGGCTGATGACGCCGAAGCCGCCAAGAAGGCCGCCATCGCCGCGGCCATGGAACGCGCCAAGGCCCAGCGTGCCGCCGTACAGCCCAGGAACACCGACGCGCTCAACGCCGACCAGCAACACGCCATCGATGCGGTCGAGGCGCGCCGCCTGCAGGCCGGCCTCGAAACGCCGGCTGCCGACAACGAGAATCCCTCATCATGACCTTGTCCTCGCCTTACGTTCTCAAGGAAACCAGCGTCACGTGGGTGATGACCCAGGTCTGTCTTGCCTTGCTGCCCGGCATCGCGGTTTACACTTGGGTGATCGGCCCGGCGATCCTGATCCAACTCGCGCTCGCCAGTCTTGCCGCTCTCGCCGGCGAGGCGGCAATGCTTAAGATCCGCGGCAAGCCGCTGAATCTATTCCTGACCGACGGTTCGGCGCTGCTGACCGGCTGGCTCATCGCCCTCACGTTCCCACCGCTCAGCCCCTGGTGGCTGATTGTCGTCGGCACGCTGTTCGCAATCGTCGTTGCCAAGCAACTGTATGGCGGTCTCGGGCAAAACCCGTTCAACCCGGCCATGATCGCCTTTGCCGCCTCCATCGTCTCGTTCCCGGCGCTGATGTCGCAGTGGCCCAGTCAGGATATGCATCTGGGCTTAGTTGAACATTTGCGCATCGTTTTCGGCCTCTCGCCGCATCTCGACAGTCTCACCGCCGCCACCCCGCTTGACGCGCTGAAAACCGGCCTCAAGCTGGGCGAAGAAGCCGGTGCCAGCGTTGCCGGCCTGCTCGCCAACGCGCAGACATTCGGCCATGTCGGCGGCCGCGGATGGGAATGGATCACTCTCGCCTATCTGATCGGCGGCCTGTGGCTGTGTCTGCGCCGCATCATCACCTGGCATGTGCCGGCCAGCTTTCTCGCCGCCGTCGTCGTGCTATCCGGCGCGCTCTGGCTCTACGATCCGCGCGAATTCGCCAACCCGCTCTTTCATCTCTTCTCCGGCGGCGTCATGCTTGGCGCCTTCTTCATCGCCACCGATCCGGTCACCTGCGCCAGCACCCCGCGTGGCAAGCTGATTTTCGGCGCCGGCTGCGGCCTGCTCGCCTATGTCATCCGCGTTTTCGGGGGCTACCCGGATGGTGTCGCCTTTGCGGTGCTCTTCCTCAATATCTGCGCCCCGCTGATCAGCTTGCTGACGCAGCCGCCGGTATTCGGTGCCAAGGGGAGGAATTGACATGACGTTCGGCAAGGAACCCAGCGCCACTGGCTTGGCGATCCGCACGGCGGTGATTCTGGTGCTGTTTGTCTCCGTCTTCACCGCCGCACTTGCCATCCTACACAGCCTCACAGAACCGGCGATCCGGGCATCGGCCGCCGAGGAAGAAATGCGCGCCATCAACGACGCGCTGCCGCGCGAGTTGTACGACAGCGACCTGCTGGCCGACAAGATCGAGTTGCCGCCGACCGCCGACCTCGGCCAGGATCAGCCTTCCGTCGCCTATCGTGCTCACCGGGGCGGCCTGCCGGCCGCGCTGGTGCTGAAAGCGATTGCGCCAGACGGCTATTCCGGCAAGATCCACATGCTGGTCGCGGTACGTGTCGATGCCGGCCACGTTGGCGAACTGGCCGGCGTACGCGTGACCGAACACAAGGAAACACCCGGCCTGGGCGATTACATTGACCCCAAGAAGGACAAGAACAAGGCGCATCCGTGGATCGACCAGTTCGACGGGCAATCTTTCGCCAAACTGCCGGAAAAGACGTGGAAGGTGAAGAAGGATGGCGGCCAGTTCGATTCCATCGCCGGGGCCACCGTGTCGCCACGCGCCGTGGTCAAGGCGGTGAAGAAGGCGTTGGCATGGGCAGATGCCAACCAAGAACGCCTGTTCGCTGCTACAGACAAGAAAGGAGGCCAGCGATGATCACTTGGCAGGAATTCAAGGATATCTTCCTCAACGGCACCTGGCGGCAGAACTCCAGTCTCGTGCAGATTCTCGGCATGTGTCCGCTGCTGGCAATGACCACCACGCTGGTCAATGGCGCCATGCTGTCGCTCGCGACCATTCTGGTGATGGCGCTCTCCGGCCTCGTCGTTTCCTTGCTCCGGAATCTGATTCCCTACGAAATCCGCATTCCCGTTTTCATCCTAATCGCCGCGGCGCTGGTGACCATGGTCGATCTCGGCATGAACGCCTTCATGCACGACATGTATTTGATTCTCGGCATCTTCATACCGCTGATCATCACCAACTGCATCGTGCTCGCCCGCATCGAAGTGTTCGCGGCCAAGCAGTCGCCGCTGCAATCCTTCTTCGACGGCGCCTTCATGGGCACCGGCATGTTGTGGACCCTGTCGCTGCTCGGCGGCATCCGTGAATTGATCGGCAACGGCACGCTGTTTTCCGGTATCGAGGCAGTGGTCCCGTCGCTCCATCACCTTCAATTGCTACCCGAGAGCTACCCCGGCTTCATGCTGGCGGTACTGCCGCCGGGCGCCTTCATCCTGCTCGGCTGCCTGATCGCGACCAAAAACTGGATCGAAGCCCGCGCCGCTGCCCGCGCAAAGCTTCCGCCGCCGACCCCGGCGAATGCCGCCGGCTGCCACTGAGCGCCATGAAAAAGGCGGCGATCAGCGAACTCTTCGCCCGTTTCGCGGCTGCAGACCCTGATCCGCAGGGCGAACTCGAATACGCCTCGCCTTTTCAATTATTGGTGGCCGTGATTCTCTCTGCTCAGGCCACCGACATCAGCGTCAACAAGGCCACCGCCCGCCTCTTTCCGGTCGCCCCCACACCAGAGGCCATGCTGGCGCTGGGCGAGGCCGGCCTGACCGAATACATCAAGACTATCGGCCTCTACCGCGCCAAGGCGAGGAATGTGATCCTCTGCTGCCAGCAGTTGCTGGAAAAGCATGGCGGCGAGGTGCCGCCTGAACGGCAGGCACTGGAGGCGCTGGCCGGCGTCGGCCGCAAGACCGCCAACGTGGTGCTGAACATCGCCTTCGGCGAACCGACCATCGCCGTCGACACCCATCTCTTCCGCCTCGGCAATCGCACCGGTCTTGCGCCTGGCAAGACGCCACTGGCGGTGGAGCAAAAACTGCTCAAGGCCGTACCTGCCAAATACCGCCGCCACGCCCATCACTGGCTGATCCTGCACGGGCGTTACGTCTGCAAGGCGAGAAAACCCGAATGCAGCCGCTGCCTAATTGCCGATCTCTGCGAATTCAAGGGAAAAACCATATGAGCGCCGCCAGCGCCCTGATCAAGGGCCTTGACCCCGATCCGCAACTGGCGGAGGCGGCTGTGCGCCTCGCACTGGCCCGCGCCAACCTCAAGCACGCCAATGGCGTCATCCTCTATCTGACTCACGAAATGGCCAAGCAGGCAGGCCCCGCCCTGCGCGCCGCCACCCGCGCAGCCGGCAGCCTGCAAGTGGCGGGCGTTACCGCGCACGGCATCTTTACCGAGACGGGCTGGGTGCTCGACCAGCCCGCAGTGGCGGCATTGGTCATCGGCGATGAATTCGCGCTGGCACCGGAGGGCGAAGGCCCCGTGCTGTCGTTCTGCAACAGCCATGCGCTGGCCGGCGACTGGCTGCAAGCCCGGCCGCGCCTCGGCCTGCTGCACGCCGACGGGCAGGCCTGGCAACAATCGCGCCTCGCCACCGACGGCCACGCCGAAGCCGTGATCACCGGCGGTACTTACACCCAGGTCGTGGCCCCCGGCCTGAAGGCGCTGGCTCCTCCGCAGCCGATCAGCGGCGTGCGCGGGCTGGACGTGCTCGGGCTGGGCGAGCTCAGCGCCTTTGACAGCGTGATCCGCCTCCTGCCGCCTGACCTGCGCCAGCGTAACAGTCTGCCGTTGCACATGCTGGCCGCCATGCCCGGCGGCCGTAGCGACGTTCCGGCCATTCCGCTTCTTTGCGCCAACGGCGACGGCTCCATTGCGCTGGCGCGCCCTCTACAAACTGGCGAGCCGCTGGCCTGGGGGTTGCGGCAACCTCTGAGCGCGGAGGAAGAAATGCGCCAGACTTTGGCCACGGCTGCTCAATCCGCGCCCACACCGGCTTTTGGCCTGATGTTCTCGTGTATTGCGCGCGGCCCTTTGTTCTACGGCGGCGACGACCGCGATCTGATCGCCTGGCGCGAACGCTTTCCCGGCGTACCCCTGATCGGCGCCTACGGCAGCGGCCAGCTCACGTCGGGCTCGTGGCAAACCCGCCAGTGGCAAAATGCCGCCGTCACCGCCCTCTTTTCGGAAACCCATGTTTAATCCCACCCGCGAACAGGTACGCGCCTTCTTTTGCGACACTTGGCGAAAGCACAGCGAACGCCTGCCGCTGGTCGGCGCCGAAGTCACCGCCGCCGACATCATCGCCCGCCACCCTGAATATCACGCCCTGCTGGCCGCGCCAGAAGCCGCCAGTGAACTGGAATGGACCCCTGAAACGGGCCAGATGAACCCCTTTCTGCATCTTTCGCTCCATCTGGCGATCTTCGAACAACTCTCGATCGATCAGCCGCCCGGCATCCGCGCCGCCTTCCACGCCCTGCGCGCGCGACTGGACGAACACGACGCCGAACACGCGATTCTCGAATGCCTAGGCGAAACAATCTGGCGCGCGCAGCGCGAAGGCACCGGTCTGGATGCGGCGGGTTATATCAATGCAGTGCGAAAGGCGGCGGGGTTGGTTCGCGAGTAAGGCCGCCCGAACATGGTGCGCGGAAATGGTATTTTGACGCATTGGCTGAGAGACAGTTTGGGCAAACAAAGAATGGAGTCTCATCAACCATAAATGGGATCTAGCTGCACTCAATTCGACCCCCGCAACACTTCATGTTTCTGAATCGTAACCTCCCGGAGCAAGTTGCACTGGTTTGAAACACCACGGTGACCTTATTCCATTTGTGCCTGGTCCAGCTCGAAACGGCATATTTGCTTGATCCCAATGTGCATGAAGACGCCAGCAACACTCAACGCAGTCGGTCGCCATTGCGATGAGATTTTGCGAACCAATCATCGCACGGCGTCTCTTGCTGAACCTGCTTGCACGTATGGCGTTTGTGACAACCCTCGTACTTGGGTCTCCAGATTCAAATATATGAACACTCCCATCAACGTGATGCACCACAAAATCTCTAGCACTATTAATTGTTGCAACTTGAGCAAAAATTTCTTCGAGGTCATTGCGCCTTTCGACTTCCATGTTTGTATTTTCTGCAATCGCGCGTACAAATTCGATCATTGTTTTCGCCCTAGTTCCCGAAAAAATCGCTCTACCAACAGGGTCAGTCACCCCTGAATAATGCTTAAGCAATTTATATAACACCGTTTCGAGATCAGACCACGCCAGTGTTAGTTCACCGATTGCACTAAGAAAAGCTTCATGTTCTTCTCTAGCTCTTGCATAAAGCTCGTCTCGATTCACCATAACTCCAAAGATTTGGTCTAGCTACTATCAGCTCAACGGACACCAAACGAAGCTTTCACAGCCGACACGACTCGATTCGCCCTTCACTCCCCGTCAGCCGGCGGCGCCACTCTCAAAACCTCTTCCAGCGACGTTTGGCCCGCCGCGATTTTCTGCGCGCCTGAAATCCTCAGAGGCCGCATGCCTTCGCGGCAGGCCTGATCGCGCAGTTTGGCGATATCGGTTTGCGGGCCAATCAGTTTGCGCAGTTCCGGGCTGTTGAGCATGATTTCGTAGAGGCCCACGCGGCCGCTGTAGCCGGTCATCCGGCATTCCAGGCAACCGACGGGCTGGTGCAACTGCGTGGGCGCGCTGGCTTTCCACGGGCGGACCAGGGCACGCCAGCGTTCGCCTTGTTCCTCGCGTAGCGGATGCGCCTTGCGGCAGTGCGGGCACAGCGTGCGTACCAGACGTTGAGCCATGACGCCAAGCAGGGTGGAGCCGATCAGATATGCAGGCACACCAAGGTCGAGCAGACGGGTGATGGCGGAGGGCGCGTCGTTGGTGTGCAGCGTGGAGAGCACCAGATGACCCGTGAGCGCCGCCTGAATCGCCATTTCGGCGGTTTCCAGATCGCGGATTTCGCCGATCATGATGATGTCCGGGTCTTGCCGCATCAGCGCCCGCACGCCATCGGCAAAGCCGAGGTCGATACCGGTCTGCACCTGCATCTGGTTGAAAGCCGGCTCGACCATTTCGATCGGGTCCTCGATGGTGCAGACATTCACTTCCGGCGTCGCCAACTGCTTCAGCGTGGTGTAGAGCGTGGTGGTCTTGCCGGAACCGGTCGGGCCGGTCACTAGGATAATGCCGTTGGGCATGCCCGTCATGGTGTCCCACCGCGCCTGATCCTCGTCCGAGAAGCCGAGGGAGCGAAAGTCGCGCACAAGCACATCGGGATCGAAAATCCGCATCACCAGCTTTTCGCCAAAGGCGGTCGGCAGCGTGGAAAGGCGCAGTTCGACCTCCTGCCCGTCCGGCGTGCGCGTTTTGATGCGGCCATCCTGCGGGCGGCGCTTCTCGATCACGTCCATACGACCTAGCAGTTTGATGCGGCTGGTCATGGCCGTCATCACCGCCATCGGAATCTGGTAAACCTGATGGAGCACGCCGTCGATGCGGAATCTGACAATGCCAACCTCGCGCCGCGGTTCGATGTGAATGTCGGAAGCGCGCTGGTCAAAGGCGTACTGCCAGAGCCAATCGACGATGTGGACAATGTGCTGGTCGTTGGCGTCGAACTGGCGGTTGGTCTTGCCGAGTTCGACAAGTTGCTCGAAGCTGGAAAGGCCGCTGCCGCCGCCGGTCGTGCTGGCGGCCTTCTTGACCGATTTGGCAAGATTGAAGAATTCGACCAGATAGCGGCTGATGTCGGCCGGGCTGGCAACGACGCGGCGAATATCCTTGCGCAGGATCTGCCGCAGCTCCTTTTCCCATTCTTGCAGGAAGGGTTCGGCGGTGGCGATCACCACCTCGCGCAAGGTAACCTGCACCGGCAGAATAGCGAAGCGGGCCGCATAGGTACTCGACATCAGATCCGCCACGCCGGTGAAATCGATCTTCAGTGGATCGATATGCATGTATTCCAGCCCCACCCGACCGGCCAACCACTCGGTCAATGCCTCAACGTGCAATAACTGCCCGGCTGGCGTGCGCCATTTCTGTTCCGCTACCACCAGCAGCGGATGCACTAGGCCGCCTTGCAGGCGGCGCTCCTGACGCAGGGCGTCGGCATCGCCCGCGCTGACCAGACCGTCTTCGACCAGCATGCCCAGCACTTCGGCCAGAGTCAGTTTATGTTCCGAATGAGTCGCACGATTCATACGGACCAATATAGCACGAGCATCGCGCGACATTGATCTTGCGGGAGCTTGACGCTTGCATTTGCTTACAACTTGCAACGGAAAGAATGCACCCGATCACTAAAATGGGAATGTCGAAAAAAACAACGCTCAGGAGGTCCCATGAAAATGAATCTATATCTCGCCGGGTGTGCCGTCGCCGCCGCCCTCTACGCCTTGCCGATCCTGGCGCACGCGCAAACCCCCGCCGCTGGCAATGATGCCAAACCGACAACCACCGCGCCTTGCAATGGCCCTTGCATGGGCGGACCGGGCGCTCCCGGCGGCGGTCGAATGGGTGGACACCATGGCATGAAGCAGGATTGCAGCCAGTCGCCCAACCCTGACTACTGCAAGTCGCGTCAGGAAGCATGGAAGAAGGCCGCCGAGGCGTGCAAGGACACCCGTGGCCCGGATCGTCGCCAATGCATGCAAAACAACATGCCCGCCCCCGATTGCAGCAAGTCACCCAACCCCGAGCGCTGCAATGCCATGACACAAGCGCGCGAAGCGTGCAAAGACAAGGCCGGGCCGGATCGGCGTCAATGCGTGCAAAGCAAGCTGCCACCGCCCGATTGCAGCAAGTCGCCGAATCCGGAACGTTGCACGGCGGCGCAAAAAGCGCGCGAAGCCTGCAAGGACAAAGCCATCGGGCCGGATCGCCGGCAGTGCATGCGCGACCAGTTCAGCCGCAAGTAGATAGACAGGCAAACCAGGATTCAAGCAGCGGAGACAGTGTTCTGTCCCTTACCGGCCGCCGATTTCCCGGCGGCCGCTTTTTTGCTTCGCGCGGATGGATTACCAGTCGCCCCCCCCGGAATCGCCACCCACGTCGGCACCGCTGCTCCAATCATCGCTGGAACCGCTATCGTTGCCGAAATCCAGCGTGCCCGGTGTCGAGCCGTTATCGAAGGCACCCCGGTCAAAACCGTGGTCGTCATCTCCGCGCCGCTCATGCGCGTGGGCTGACGTAGCGCCACCCAGCAAGCTGCCCAGCGCGGCGCCCGCAACCAGACCGCCCACGCCCGCGGCAATCGCCGATCCTGCCGATGTGCCCGGCGCCTGAACGCCTTGCGGCGGATATGCAGGTGCGTATTGCTGCGCGGCGGCACGTTCCATCGCTTCGCGTTCGGCCCGCAGACTGGGCTTTTCCTCACCTCGCGCTTCCGCCGCAATGTCGCGCAACCGAACGATCAGCATGCGCGTGGCCGCAAAATCCGTTCTCGACTTGAGGGTAGTCACCTCGCGCGCCAGATCGCCCTGGGCTTGCGACAGGCGGTCGGCAAGCGCCATCTTTTGTTCGGCATTCAGCTCGGCACGACCGTCAATCGCTTTTTCCGCATCGCGCAATTCGCTGGCGAGATCACGCAGTTCGGCCTGCAAACGCGTCCTTTCGTCGCTCTGGTCGCGCCGACCTCCAGCGCGACGGATCAGGAAAAAGACAATGGCAGCGGGTATACCCAGCACGAACAGCCAGAAGAACATTCCATGCCCGGAATCTTGCACGGCGGCTTTCGGCGCTTCATGCGCGACCGGCGCGGGCGTCTGCAACCCCGCGCTGGGGGCACGTTGCACAGCGGGCAGTGTAAGGCGCCGCTCCATCTCGGTGACTGCCTCGCGGCTGCCGGCAAACGAGAGGTCCGGCGCCAGCTCGCGCGCCTTTTCAAGGTGTTCGCGGGCCATCACCGGCAGTCCCTCGCGTTCCTTGACCTGCGCCATCCAGTAATGCGCTTGTGCGTTGTTGGGATGATCGTGCAGCACCTTCACCAGCTTGGCGTCCGCAGCCACCCAGCGGCCGGCCTGCATGTCTTCCTTGATATCCTCCTTCGGCCCGGCCATGACGGCGGCGGCCAGCGACATCAACAACACTCCGAACCATAGTTTTCGCATTGGGTTTCTCCCGAAGAAATGCTGCCGGTCATATGGGGTGATGACCGCCCGAATTCAAGTGAGCTTAGTGAACTGGCCTGTCGAATGCCTGACCGCGCATTTCATTTCGCGATTCAAGCGCGCCATCATGACGCGAACGTGACGGGTCAGACAAAGCCATCCGCGCCATTCCCTGCACTTCCACCAGGCACCGCAAATCCGCTATCCTTTGCCAATGGATGAAGGAATTACACGCACGCATCGCAATCCGCTCCTGCGCCAGCTGAGAGCCCGGCCGCGCCTGTTTTTGTCGCTATGCCTGGGAATCGCCGTAACGGCATCTTTGCCATTGGAATGGGTTACGCACACCGCCACACGACTGCTGGTGGCCTGGAACGCGGCCACCTGCCTGTATCTGCTGCTGGTCGCAGTGATGATGGCACGGTCGTCACACGAGCGCATGCGTCGCCGCGCGCGCATGGAAGACGAAGGACGTTTCGTCATCCTGACCCTGGTGATTTTCGCCGCAGTGGCGAGCATGGCGGCGATCTTTGCGCAATTGGCGACCGTGAAGGAAATGTCGGGATGGTTCAAATTCGCGCACATCGCGTTGGCCGGCATGACCATCCTGACATCATGGGCGTTTACCCACACCATGTTCGCGCTCCACTACGCCCACGATTTTTATGTTGCACTGGCAACCAAAGGATCGGGCGGACTCGATTTTCCCGGCGAGACCTCACCGGACTATGGCGATTTTCTTTATTTCGCGTGTGTCATCGGCACGTCCGGCCAGACCGCCGATGTGTCATTCACCAGTCGCGCCATGCGGAGAGTCGGCTTGGTCCATTGCACCCTGGCCTTCCTGTTCAACACCACTGTTCTGGCATTGACCATCAATATTGCCGCCAGCCTTGTCTAACGTTGCGGCGCGGCTCTCCGGCGTCTCCAGGCTGATGCGGCCGAGTACGCCAGTACGGTAATCCGTGAGCAGAAATTGCGCTGCTTTTTCCAGATCCGGTTCGCCCCCTTTAAGCCGGCAGGCGCGCTTTTTTGCCACCGCTTCAACCACGCCAACGCCGTCGAGCCCCTCTGCGGCGCATCCATATCGCGCCGCCAGCAGTTGCGGATAGTTGAGCAGCAGATGGTTGGCAAGGTACAGCGCCACTTCATCGCCAAAATAAGCATTGACGCCGACCGCATGACTGGCGGCCAACATCAGACCATCCTGCGGACTTTCGATTTTGGGCCACAACATGCCGGGCGTGTCGATGATGGTCAGCCGGGAGCTGAGATCAAGGCGCTGCTGGCTCTTGGTGACCGCCGGCTGGTCGCCCACCGCCGCCACCTTGCGTTTGACCAGCGCATTCAGCAAGGTCGATTTGCCGACGTTGGGAATGCCCATGATCATCAGGCGTAGCGGTTTGATCGCGTCATTCCGGTGTGGCGCCAGCGCTTGCGCCAATTTTGGAATGCGCGCGACATCCGCCGGATTCTTACAGCTGATTGCAACCGCCTTTACGCCTCTCTGGGCGTTGAAGTGCGCCAGCCATCGCTGGGTGACCGCGGGATCGGCCACATCCGATTTGTTCAGCAGCTTGAGGCAGGGGCGCTGACGGAAATTACGCAATTCGTGAATCATCGGATTGCTGCTGGCCTCCGGCAACCGCGCGTCGACGACCTCGACGACCACATCGACGTTGGCCATCGTCTCGGCGGCCTTCTTTTTCGCCGAGGTCATGTGCCCTGGAAACCACTGGATGCTCATGCGCTCAGACACCTTTCACGGCAATTCGGGTATCCAGGCATTCGACCACCTGGCCAGCCCTGATTTTCGCTGTCTTGCGGCTCTCGGGCTGCCCGTCGACACTGACCAGCCCATCCGCCACCATTGCCTTGCCTTGCCCGCCACTGCCGGCTACGCCGGTCAGTTTGAGCAGATTGCACAGTTCGACATATTCGCCACGCAACTCAAATTCGGTGTGTTTCATGCTGGCTCCCCGGTCGCTGCTTTCCAGCGCCTTGGGTGGATATCGACTGCCTGTTCGCCACCGGTCAATAGTACGCCACCATCCTGAATCGCGGCTTGCAGATTCATCGAGCGCTCTGCCATTCCAGCCAGCGCAGTCCCTTCGGCCACGCTGAGGTTGAGCACGGTCAGATTATCGAGCCGTGCCAGCTTTTCGGCGTTCTTTTCCCACCACACTTCCGCCACCGGGCCGCCGTACGTGATCACCACGACCCCGGCGGCACGACCACAGGCCCGCCGAATATCCTTTTCATCAGGCTGGCCGACATCGATCCACAAGTCGATGGCTCCGGTCAGGTCCTTCTTCCACAGCGCCGGCTCGTCCTCGGTCGATAGCCCGCGCCCGAACGCCAATGCCTCGTCGGCATACAAAGCGAACGCCAGCACCCGCACCATCATCCGCTGATCGTTCTCGGAAGGATGGCGGGCAATGATCAGCGCGTGTGTCTCGTAATGGTGACGATCCATGTCCGCCACCTGCAACTCGGCCTTGAAGACCGTCGATTTCAGGGCCATATCAGCCTTTGACCGGGCGGACGCGGCCGGCTGTTTCCTTGGCGCGGGAACGCGCTTCGTCGGTGTCGACGCCGTTGGCGACCGCCACCCCCATGCGCCGCTTGACGAAGGCTTCCGGCTTGCCGAACAGGCGCAGGTCGCTGGTTGGCACATTGAGCGCTTCGGCAACCCCCTCGAACGCAATCCCTTTCTCGGCCAGGCCACCATAGATCACCGCCGAAGCACCCGGCTCGCGCAGGCCGACATCGACCGGCAAGCCCAGAATGGCGCGGGCGTGCAGTTCAAATTCGGAAAAGCGCTGCGAACATAGCGTCACCAGGCCCGTATCGTGCGGACGCGGGCTGACTTCCGAGAACCAGACCTGATCGCCCTTGATGAACAGTTCGACGCCGAAAATCCCGCGTCCGCCCAGGTTGCCGGTCACGGCACGCGCGATGTCCCTCGATTTCTGCAAGGCAACCGGACTCATGGCCTGCGGCTGCCAGGATTCGACGTAATCGCCCGCTACCTGCACATGGCCGATGGGTTCGCAGAAATAGGTTTCGATTTCACCGGCGGCGTTGCGGGCCCGCACGGTCAGTTGAGTGATTTCGTAGTCGAAATCGATGAAACCCTCGACGATGACGCGCCCGGCATCGACTCGCCCGCCGGCCGCCGCGTAGGACCACGCCTTGGAGACATCTTCTGGCCCACGCACTGTGGATTGACCCTTGCCGGACGAGGACATCACCGGCTTGACGATACAGGGGTAACCAATGCCTTTTTCGCCGTTTGCAGCTTCGATCGCTGCTTGCAGATCGGCCAACGAATCGGCAAAGCGGTAGGGTGAAGTCGGCAGCTCGAGTTGCTCGGCGGCAAGCCGGCGAATGCCCTCGCGGTTCATTGTCAGCTTGGCGGCGCGGGCAGTCGGAATCACTTCGGCCAGCCCTTCCGCTTCGATTTCGACCAGCATGTCGGTCGCGATGGCTTCGATTTCCGGCACGATCAGGTGCGGTTTTTCCTGCTCGACCAGTTTCCTCAACGCAGCGCCATCCGTCATTGAAATGACGTGTGCGCGATGGGCCACCTGATGACCTGGGGCGTTTTCATAACGATCGACGGCAATGACTTCGACACCCAGGCGTTGCAGGGCGATGATGACTTCCTTGCCCAGTTCGCCGCTGCCGAGCAGCATGACGCGAAGCGCGGAAGGCGATAGGGGCGACCCGATTCTCATGGCGCGATTCCCGAAAGTTTCAGACGGGCGCGATCATACCACCAGCCGTGCCGCACGCCCGTTCCGCACGGCGGGCCAACTACCCTGGTTCAGGTGCGCCGCGATTCCCGCCAGCGCGTGATTGCAGCCTGCAAGGCGGGAATCGTCACCGGCTTGGTGAGGTAGTCATCCATACCGGCGGCCATCGCCGCCTTGCGATCGTCTTCCATGGCATCTGCACTGCAGCCGATGATGCGCGTCGTCACACCTTGCTGGCGCAGCAGGCAGGTCGCCTCCAGCCCATCCATATCCGGCATGCGGGCATCCATGAAGATCAAGTCAAATAACTGCATTTCGCATTGCCGCAACGCCTCGTTGCCGTCGCCCGCCACCACCACGGTTTGCGCGCCCAGCTTGTTCAGCATCTTGGTCAGAAGAATCTGATTAACCTTGTTGTCCTCTGCCAGCAGGATGCGTGTATCGGCCCGCAGCATCGCCAGTGCGGCGGCACCAGCACGCACCTCTCCACTTTCTGCCTTGCCAGTCTTGAGCTGCACTGTAAACCAGAACTCGGAACCGCGCCCTTCCTCACTGTTGACGCCAATTTCGCCCCCCATCAGACCCGCCAGCTGCCGACAGATAGACAAACCGAGCCCGGTACCGCCATAGCGCCGCGTTGTCGTGTGATCAGCCTGTTCAAAGGGATGAAAGATATTCGCAATCTTGTCCTGCGCGATACCGATGCCGGTATCGCGCACGGTGAAACGCAATTCCACCACTTCGCCGGACCGCGGGAGTGCCCCCACAGCGAGATCAATACGGCCTCGGCTGGTAAATTTGAATGCATTGCCGACGAGGTTGAGCAGAATCTGTCGCAAGCGAGTGGGGTCCCCAATCAATGTATCCGGTACACCTTCGCCACAAGTGCTTACCAGACGCACACCCGTCTCGCGAGCCCTCGAGATAAACAGTTGCTCGATATCGCGAAGCATCTCGCTCAGACGGAATCCGGTACTCTCGAGCGACATTCGCCCTGCCTCAATCTTGGAATAGTCGAGAATGTCGTTAATGATCGCCAGCAGCGCCTCGCCACTGGCGCGAATGGTGCGCACATATTCGGCTTGCTCAGCGTTGAGCGGCGTTAGTTCAAGCAATTGGGAAGTGCCGATAATGCCATTCATCGGCGTTCGAATCTCGTGCGACATCATCGCCAGAAAATCGCCTTTGGCGCGGCTCGCGGCCTTGGCCTGGTCGTGCGCGACTATCAGTTCCTGCTGCGTACGATGTCGCTCGGTGACATCGGTGTAGGTATAGACCCGCCCGATGATCTGTTCACCATGCCAGGCGGGGCGCGAGGTGCACTCGAACACCGAACCGTCGGTCAAACGCAGCGTGGAAAGCGTTTCTGCATCACTATCGGTACGAAGCCTGGCCGCTTTGGCAACAAAGGCTTCCGGATCAGGGCAGCGCGCAGCCATGTGCCGACGAATCGCCTCGTCGCCTTCGTAGAGCACCGCATCGGGAATTCGCCACATTTCCGAAAACCGGCGGTTCATGTTGACCACACTGCCATTGCGATCAATCAGCAAAATGCCGTCCGCCGAGGCTTCCAGCGTCGCGCGCAAGGTCGAACTCGCGTAGGCAAGCTCATCCTCAGTCTTGCGTCGCGACGCGTTGGGCTCGGCCCGCACCACCAGCCAGGCCGGATCACCATCGAGCCAGAACACCGATTTGCTGGCCTCGAGAATGTCGCCATTGGCGCAAAGATAGCTGCCTTCAGCATCGCGCAGCTCACCACGCCCGCACTGACGAACCTCTTCCCAGAAAAAAACGTCTGACAGCGCGCATTCGATATCGGTAATCGCCCGACCAATCAACTCGCCCGGCGCGTAACCGAGCAAGCGTTCTGCCGCTTGGCTGGTTTGCGCGATCCGCAAATCGCGCGGATCGACCAGCAGCAGAATTTCACTGGCATAATCCAGCAGCGTCATGCGGTCGGCACCACCCGGAGGGCATGCCTTGGTCATGCATACCCTCCTGCCGCGCCGCCCGGCTTGCCGTCAAAGAAATAGGTGACCCGCTTACGCGGGTTCAGATAGGCGCTGACAGGCGGCGGCAGCATCGCCGGACGAATTGCTTTGCCAATCTGGATATCTGTTTCCTTTTCCAGGTCCAGCATGATGGCCTCTTCTTTCGGAACGGCGGGGTCATACACCAACACCCAGGGGCGCAAAGGCTTCTGAGGATTGACCGAGACGACCAACGCCAGTGCCTCGTTGGAAAGTTTCACCACGGACCCCGGCGGATACACGCCGAGACAGCGGATCATCAGTTGCAAGATCTGCGCGTCGAATTTGCTGCGTCGCTGGGCAAACATGAACGACAAGGCCTCATGCGGCGTCATCGCCTGCTGGATATCGACCGGATTGCAGAGATTGTCGTAATAATTGACGAGGCCGACCAGACGCGCTTGCGGCAAGATTTTTTCAAGCTTGAGGGCAAGGGGATAGCCGCTGCCATCGGCCATTTCGTGATGCTGGGCGATGATGGCCAACACCTCCTTCTTCACTCCCAGTTTCTGGCCCAGTTTGACTCCGTATTCGACGTGCAGCGCCCGCAGTTCGCGCTCTGGCTTGGTGTACTCTTCCGGACGCTTCTTCAGCACCCGGTCGGGCACCTCCATCAACCCGATGTCGTGCAATAGCGCGCCGAATCCCAGGATCTGGCCGTCATCTGCACTGTATTCGAGGCCCTTCGCCAGCATCATGGCAAGTATGCTGGTATTCAGGCTGTGAAAATAGACTTCTTCGCCACCGCACTTTTCGCTCATCACGTGCAGCGCCACTTCCGGGTGTTCCAGAAACGCTGTCACCATCTGGCCCACCAGCCCGGTCATTTCCTCCACCGTCTCGTTCGGGCGTGAGAGCAGGTTGCGATTCAAGTTGCGCATCACCGCTGCGGCCTTGACGAAAGCCTTCTCGACGTGATCCACCCGCTCCCGAAACTCGGCGATCTGACGGATGCGCGCCTGCTTTGCCTGGTTCGCCGGGTCGCTCGAAACGAATTCTTCTCCGGCCACCAAGACCGCTTCGGGCGGTGGTGCCGCTTCCGTCGTTTCGGGCATGGCGTCGCTGCGATCAGGTTCGAAGCGGAAACGTGGTTGCTTGAGCGCGCGCAATTCGCGCAGTTGATCTTCGCTTCTGATCTTGAAGCTGTTAAGCGTGAACGGATGCCTGAACCAGGGCAGGTCGATATGAATAAACAGACCGACTCGCAACTGGTCTGAAGCAACGTAGTGAACTTCGCCCTGCTGAAGCACGCTGGCACCACTCGTGGAATATGTAACCGTTAATGTAGCGCCCAGAGACGGAAAGAAAAAGCCGCCCGGCAAATTACCGTGACGGCTTTCGATTGCCCCGTTCGCAAGATTCAGCGTACTGAGAGTGCCAACATAAGTTCATTGGTGCGGCGAACGAAGCCCGCTGGGTCGTCGAGATGCCCTCCTTCCGCCAGCAGCGCCTGTTCGAACAACAGTGCGGCCCAGTCGTCGAAGCGCGTTTCTTCGTACTTCAGGCGCTGCACGACGACGTGGTGCGGGTTGATCTCAAGGATCGGCTGACTGGCCGGCGCCTTTTGCCCGGCGGCTTTCAGGATGCGCGCCAGATTGCCGGAGACATCGTGCTCGTCGGCCACCAGGCAGGAGGGCGAATCAGTCAGACGGTGCGTCACGCGCACTTCCTTGACGCGCTCGCCGAGCGAGGTTTTCACTTTCTCGATCAGTTCCTTGTATTCATCGGCTGCCTTTTCGGTGTCCTGCTTCTCGGCCTCATCTTCCAGTTTGCCCAGATCAAGGCCGCCCTTGGCCACCGATTGCAGCGATTTGCCCTCGTACTCGGTCAGGTAGCCGACCACCCACTCATCGACGCGGTCGGAGAGCAGCAGCACCTCGATCCCTTTCTTCTTGAAGATTTCGAGGTGAGGACTGTTCTTGGCGGCGTTGAAGGTTTCGGCCGTGACGTAATAGATCTTCTCCTGCCCCTCCTTCATGCGGCCAACGTAGTCGTCGAGCGACACGGTCTGCGCCTCACCCTCGCCCGCCGTCGAGGCAAAGCGCAGGAGCTTGGCGATTTTGTCCTTGTTGGCGTGATCCTCGCCGACACCTTCCTTGAGTACGTTGCCGAAGGCCTCCCAGAACTTGACGTAGTCCTCCTTGCGGTTCTCCGCGAGGTCTTCTAGCATCGCCAGGACCTTGCGCGTGCAGCCGCTCTTGATCCCTTCGATGTCCTTGCTCTGCTGCAAAATCTCGCGTGACACGTTGAGCGGCAGATCGGCTGTATCGACCACACCGCGGATGAAGCGCAGATACAGAGGCATCAACTGTTCAGCATCGTCCATGATGAAAACGCGGCGCACATAAAGCTTGATGCCGTGGCGGGCGTTGCGGTCCCACAAATCAAAGGGGGCTCGTGCCGGCACATACAGCAACTGGGTGTATTCCTGCTTCCCTTCGACCTTGGCGTGCGCCCAGGCCAGCGGGTCTTCAAAATCGTGCGCGACGTGCTTGTAGAATTCCTTGTACTGCTCTTCGGTAATGTCGCTTTTGCCCCGCGCCCACAGCGCGTTGGCCTGATTGACGGTTTCATCCTCGTCGGTCGGAACCTGCTCGCCGTCCTTCCATTCCGATTTCTTCATCACGATCGGCAGTGTGATGTGATCGGAATATTTGCGCAGTATGGATTTGATCTTCCAGTCGTTAAGGAATTCGTCTTCGCCGTCGCGCAGGTGCAGGATCACATCGGTGCCCCGGTCGGATTTCTCGATCATTTCCACCGAGAAATCGCCCTCGCCGGCCGATTCCCAGCGGATTGCCTGTTCGGCGCCCAATCCGGCGCGGCGGGAGAGCACGGTGACCTTATCGGCAATGATGAACGACGAATAAAACCCGACCCCGAATTGCCCGATCAAGTGCGCATCCTTGGCCTGATCGCCGGTCAGCAAGGCAAAAAATTCACGCGTGCCGGACTTGGCAATGGTGCCCAGATGCTCGATCGCCTCTTCGCGTGACAAACCAATACCGTTGTCAGAAATGGTCAGCGTGCGTGTGCTCTTGTCGAAGCTGACACGAATCTTCAGTTCGGAATCGTCGCCGTAGAGACCCGCGTTGTTCAAGGCTTCAAAACGCAGCTTGTCACAGGCATCCGAGGCGTTTGAGATCAATTCGCGCAAAAAGATTTCCTTGTTGGAATACAAGGAATGAATCATCAGATGCAGCAGTTGCTTGACTTCGGCCTGGAAACCGAGCGTTTCCCTGGCGTTGGCGTGCACGTCGGACATGCGAAAAACTCCCTAGTGGTTCAAACGATGTGCACTGAAATGGGGGCAAAGAATGTCATTTCAAGAGGGCAGCGATTTTGATCCGTCGCGAATCACCACATCGGCAAATTGGGAGGCACAAAAAACAAGAAGCCCATGGAAATCCATGAGCTTCCTGCGACCCGCAACAGCAGGTACAGAGGATCAGGCGGCTTTCTGCTTGCGCGAAAGTGTTAGCAGAGCGAGGCCCAGTCCCAAAAGCGGCAGCGTGGCAGGAACCGGAACGTTGGCAAAATTGCGGTCAAGCGCCCAGGTGCCTTCGAGGTACGCATTCGCATTCTGAAGCCAAGCCGTATTGCCATCACCGAAGTACAGGGCAGCGCTATTTGCCGTCAGCCAATTGTCTACGTGCGGACCATCGCCCTGATCGGCATAGTAATAGGGCTGAAAAGTCTGATTGTCAAACACCACATTGGTCCAACCCAGTGCCGAAGACGTCAGCGTCAGCTTGGCATCGTAAACATGCGTGTCAGACGGGTTGTTCATGCCATCGAAGAAACCGACAACCGGCGTATTGTCAAAAGTAATAGTTCCATTGACCGAAACGCCCGCGTAGCTTCCATTGATTCCCCATGTCACCACACCAGCCTGTACATGCGAAGCAGCGACGAGAGAAAATACGGCAACTGCGGCTGTTAGCAGCTTATTGAAAGACATTCGACCTCTCCCCTAAAGTTACATTTTGATCGATACCGTTGATGAAGGTGTCAGACCGATGCGAACATATGACTTAATGCCTAATTAGCAATTATCGTACCCGTTCTGAATTGTTGTTTAAATTTAAATATTTCCGTAACGTGTGTGTGGTTTAGGAGCGTCAAGTGTAATAAATTCCGACACAGCGAGATGTAGACACACACGCATACACGCGCAAACCGGAGATATGCCTAAGACCTGCGCATCGCTCACGTTGCCATCCACAATCTTTCTTGCGACTTCGCCCTCCTCCCTAACGAAAGACGATCCGACCATGGAAACAACCGCCCTACCCAATGAACACCCTACCTTGCGTGTCGTCCCGATGCCATGCGATGTCAATCACAACGGCGACGTGTTTGGTGGATGGGTGATGTCGCAGGTCGACGTCGCCGGCGCCATTCCCGCCATGCGGCGAGCTAAGGGACGTGTCGTCACCGTATCGGTTAACAGCTTTCAGTTCAGGCAGCCGGTTTCGGTTGGCGACATCGTCAGTTTCTATGCCGAGGTTGTACACGTCGGCAAAACCTCGGTCACTGTCAAAGTCGAGGTTTTCGCCGAGCGCAGTCCGGCAGATCTGATTGTAGTTAAGGTCACTGAGGCAGAATTGACCTACGTGGCGATCGACGCCTCAGGACAAAAACGCCTGTTGCCCCACAACTAACCATCGCGGCGAATACCGCTACACAGCTTGCTCGCCGCCGGATTCGCGCGTGCCTTTCCGTCATACCCATGGCAAACTAGGAGTTTTCCTACAAAAAACTGCTCTTAGGGAGGCAGCATGAGCGTCAAGTACGTGTTCGATTTTGAAGAAGGCGACGGCAAGAACAAGATGCTGTTGGGCGGCAAAGGGGCGAACCTTTGCGAAATGACCCAGATCGGGCTGAATGTGCCGCCCGGCTTTACGGTCACCACTGAAGCTTGCAATGCCTACCTGGAAAGGCATCAGTTCCCGGCCGGCCTGATGGACGAGATCAAGGCGCACATGAGCGCCCTGGAGAAGAAGACCGGCAAGGGTTTCGGCAGCGACGACAACCCGCTGCTAGTGTCGGTGCGTTCTGGTTCCTCGATGTCGATGCCGGGCATGATGGATACCATTCTCAATCTCGGCTTGAATGAGCAATCACTGAAGGGATTGGTGAAACAGACCAAGGACGAACGCTTCGTCTACGATACCTACCGCCGCTTCATCCACTTGTTCGGCAAAATCGCGCTTGGCATCGCCGACAGCCATTTCGACGACAAACTGGACGACGTCAAGCATAAGTACGGCGCCAAAGACGATGTCGATCTCAAGGCCGAGCATCTGAAGGAAGTGGTCAAAGATTTCCTGGGCGTGGTCGAACGCCACACCGGCAAACCCTTCCCGCAAAACCCATTCGAACAGCTCGAAGTGGCGGTCGCCGCCGTGTTCCGCTCCTGGATGGGCAAGCGAGCGGTCGATTATCGCAAACAGTTCAAGATCACCAAGGACATGGCAAACGGTACTGCCGTGAGCGTCTGCACCATGGTATTCGGCAATATGGGCAACGATTCCGGCACGGGCGTCGGCTTCACCCGCAACCCCGGCACCGGTGAAAACGCCATCTACGGTGAATATCTGGTCAATGCTCAGGGCGAAGATGTCGTCGCCGGCATCCGCACTCCCAAGCCGATCGCCGAGATGGAAGCCGAAATGCCTGCGATCTACCGGCAACTGATTGAACTGCACAATCGTCTGGAATCGCATTATCACGAAGTGCAGGATTTCGAATTCACCATCGAAAAGGGCATCCTGTATTGCCTGCAAACCCGCAACGGCAAAATGAACGCCCGCGCCATGGTCAAGACCTCGATCGACCTCTTCCACGAAGGGCTGATCTCCAAGGAGCAGGCGCTGCTGCGAATCGACCCGGCCGTGCTGGAACAACTGCTGGTGCCGCAACTGGCGCCCTCCTTCAAGGGCAAGCCGCTGGCGACCGGCCTGCCGGCCTCGCCCGGCGCGGCCTCCGGCAAGATCGTTTTCGACGCCGACACGGCCGAGGAAAGGGGCCTGGCCGGCGAAAAGGTTATTCTGGTGCGTGAGGAAACCAAGCCGGAAGATATTCACGGCTTTTTCAAGGCACAAGGCATTCTGACCAGCCGCGGCGGCAAGACCTCGCACGCAGCAGTCGTCGCCCGCGGCATGGGCAAGCCGTGCGTCTCCGGTTGCGAACAAATCGTCATCGACGACATCCAGCGCCGCGCGACCATCGGCAGCGCCACATTGCACGAGGGCGACATCGTCACCATCGACGGCAGCACCGGCAACGTCTATGCCGGCGAGGTCCCGACCGTGGAGCCGGAAGTCAGCGAAGACATGCACACCGTGCTCGGCTGGGCCGACGAAATAGCCCGCTTGACCGTGATGGCCAATGCTGACACGCCGGAAGACGCCGCCAAGGCCCGCACATTCGGCGCCATGGGCATCGGTCTCTGCCGAACCGAACGGATGTTCAACGGCACCGATCGGCTGCCCATCGTGCAAGAGATGATCCTGGCCGAGACAACCGAGGAGCGTCAGGCGGCGCTCGATCGCCTGCTACCCATCCAGCGCAGTGATTTCAAGGGCATTTTCAAGGCGATGAAGGGCCTACCGGTCACTGTGCGCCTGCTCGACCCGCCGATGCACGAGTTCCTGCCCACCGCCGCCCAGCTCGAGCTGGAAATCGCCCATCTGCACCACCTGCGCGACACCATCAAAGGGCTTGAAGAACTACCGGATACCCTGAAACTGCTGAATCCCAAACTCTACCAACAGTATGCCGATGGTCTCAACCAACTAATGGGCGGCCTGCATACCTTCAAGGCCTCGCATCTGGAAGAGGATGTCGTTGCCAAGAAGGAGAAGATCCTGAAGAAGGTGCGGGCGCTCTCGGAGGTGAATCCCATGCTCGGCCATCGCGGCGTGCGCCTGGGCATCACCTACCCGGAAATCTACGCCATGCAGATCCAAGCGGTGCTGGAAGCGGCCGCGCTCTGCGCCAAAGAGAGTATCGAGGTCTATCCGGAAATCATGGTGCCGCAAGTCGCTACCGTCGAAGAGCTCAAGCGCATTCACGGTACCGTGCAGAAACTGCACAAGCAGGTTCAGGATTCGCACGGCATCAACGTCAAGTTCAAGTTCGGCTCCATGCTCGAAGTCGTCCGCGCCTGCATGCGCGCCGACCGCATGGCGCAGATCGCCGAGTTCTTCTCCTTCGGCACCAACGACCTGACCCAAGCCACCTTCTCCTTCAGCCGTGAGGACGCCGAGAACAAGTTCCTGCCCGCCTACAACGAAACCGGCATCCTGCAGGACAATCCGTTCGAGGTGCTGGACGTCAAGGGCGTCGGCCAGGTCATGAAGATCGCCGTCGAACGCGGCCGCAAGACCAATCCTGAACTGAAGATCGGCATTTGCGGCGAACATGGCGGCCACCCGGCTTCCATTCACTACTGTCACCACATCGGCCTCAACTACGTCTCGTGCTCCGGCCCGCGGGTACCCATCGCCCGCCTCGCGGCTGCACAGGCGAAGCTCAAGGAGGCGAGCTACGTTGTCAATCTGGATTGACGCGTCTTCTCGCCATATCGAGCCCGGGGTAAATCCCGGGCTTTTTTATGACCGGCACACCCTATGGCATAGTGTCGCCATCCAGTCACCACGGAGTCGCTGAAATGCCGGAGATTCGCCCGGCGACGGTCGCGGATGCCCTCGCCATCGCCAACATGTACAACCACTACGTCATCAATACGACCATCACCTTTGAATTCGATCCCGTGTCCGAAAGCGACATGGCCGCGCGCATCGGAGACACGCTGGCGGTCGGGCTCCCCTGGCTGGTAACGGTCGAGGATGGAACCGTCGTCGGCTATGCTTACGCCTCGAAATGGAAAGGCCGCTGCGCCTACCGCCACACTGTCGAAGCCAGCGTGTATCTCAAACACGAATGCACCGGCAAGGGACTCGGAACGGCGCTTTACAAAGCGCTGTTTACACGCCTGCGCGAACTGAACATGCATGCGGTTATTGGCGGCATTGCGCTCCCCAACCCCCCCAGCGAGCGCCTGCACGAACGCATGGGTATGCGGCAGGTGGCCCATTTTCAGGAAGTCGGCCACAAGTTCGAGCGCTGGATCGACGTCGGCTACTGGCAATGTTTGTTATAGATACCGCTTTGCTATTGGCGTCGTCCGTAATATCCTGAACGCGGGCACCGACACTGTCCCTCTTCACCGGCACCTGGAGCGCTCGATGAAAACTCTTCTGGCGATTCTCTTCAGCCTGGCGCTTGGCGCCTGCGCCACCGCGCCCTCCCCGACACGAACACAGGACCTCTTCGCCGATAGCCATTTTCGCGCTCCTGCCGAACGCATCGATCCCGACGCCATCTTTGCGTTGAGCGAGCCCATGCGGCAGTATCTGGAAAGCACCATCATTCCCGAAACCAAACGCAAGGGTAAGCATCAGGCGCTGTTCGACGCCCTCTACGCCAAAAATCAGCTGAAACTCGAGTACGACGCCGCGATGACCCGCAACGCCTCGCAAGCGTTCGCGGCCCGGACGGGCAACTGTCTTTCTCTGGTCATCATGACCGCTGCATTTGCCAGGCAACTCGATTTGCAGGTCCGTTTCCAGAGCGTGTTCACGGAAGACACCTGGAGTCGCGCGGGCGATCTCTATTTGTCCAGCGGCCACGTCAATCTCGCACTCAGCCATCCGATGGATCCCACTCGAACGGCGACCGTTGAAACGCGACAATTCGTAATTGATTTTCTCCCACCGGCCGATATCAAGGGATATCGCACGCACATCATCAGCGAACGCACCATCATCGCCATGTATATGAACAACCGCGCGGTGGAAACCCTCGCCGCCGCTCGGGTCGATGATGCCTATTGGTGGGCAAGAGCCGCCATCGAACAGGATGCGTCGTTCCTGCCAGCCTACAACACTCTAGGTGTGGTGATGGCACGGCACGGCGAAACGGCCGAAGCGGAGCGCGTCTTCCGCCATGTTATTGGCGCAGAGCCCGCCAATACCGCCGCCATCGCCAATCTGCTCTCGCTGCTCGAACCGCGCGGACGCTCGACCGAAGCCGCTGAGTTGAGGCAACGGCTCGCGCGCATTGAGCCTAATCCACCATATTACTACTTCAATCTGGGCCTCAAGGCGCTTGGCGATCGCGATTTCAAGGCTGCGCGCAA
The DNA here is from genome assembly GCA_002337055.1 of Betaproteobacteria bacterium UBA1934. Taxonomy (GTDB): domain Bacteria; phylum Pseudomonadota; class Gammaproteobacteria; order Burkholderiales; family Rhodocyclaceae; genus UBA1934. Next base: position 146,912 of record DDFG01000004.1, read on the forward strand.
CTGGTTTGCCAAGGAGGTGGAAAGGGCAGCCTATCAATCAGAGTTTCATTTTGGGCTGGCACTGGCGAACTACTATCTTGGCGAAGTGAAAGAAACCGAGAAACATTTGGCGATCGCGCTGCAAAACGCCACCACACGGTCAGACCGCGACCTCTACGCCACAAAACTCGAACGTCTGAAAAAGCCACCTGCCAAGCAGCAATAGACTTACTATCCATGCACCCGTCCAATCAATGGACACATTGCAAATCAGAATATTTCAAACGGGGGGGAATACAAACATCATGCGAATTCTGATTCTTGGTGCCGGCGGCATCGGCGCCTATTTTGGCGCCCGACTCCAAGCCGCTGGCGGCGACGTAAGCTTTCTGGTCCGCCCTGCTCGAGCCAAAAACCTGAAAGAACTGGGTTTGCGAGTGTTCAGTCCACTGGGCAACTACAAGTTTCCACCCAAACTGCTGACCACGGCCGAACCGGGTTTCGATGTCGTATTTCTAGCCTGCAAGGCCTACGACCTCGATTCAGCCGAACTGGCCATCGCCCGCGCCATCGGCCCTGAAACCATCATCGTCCCACTGCTGAACGGTATACGCCATCTGCACGCGCTCGACACACGCTTTGGTCCCGAACGGGTGCTGGGCGGTCTGGCGCATTTGTCCCTCGCCGTGGCACTGGATGGCAGTATCCAGCATCTCAGCCCCTTTCATCGCCTGACCATCGGCTCGCGCACCACGCGGCCTTCGCGCTGGCTTGCGCCGCTGGCCGAACTATTTGGCAAGACAGACATCGAATTCACCCTCTCCGACGACGTCGAACAGGATATGTGGAACAAGTTCGTCTTCATCACCACGCTGGCCGGGGCAACCTGCGCGATGCGCGCCAATGTGGGCGAAATCTTGGCCACCACGCATGGCGAAGCGTTCATGCTGGGATTACTGGCGGAATGCGAAACCGTCGCCACCGCCAACCGACGACCACCCACCCCGGCGCAACTGGCGGTTTACCGGAACAGCGTCACCGATCGGGCTTCGACGGTGTGCGCCTCCATGCTGCGGGATATCGAACGCGGTGGCCCGACCGAAGGAGAACACATTCTGGGGGATATGCTGACCCGCGCGCGGCAGGCCGGCCTCGCCACGCCGAATCTGACTTTCGCTTACACCCATCTGCAAGCCTACGAACAGGCCCGGCGCCGGCTCTTCCCGCAAGGCAATACAGACTGACAACGTTTACACGGATTGAACGGCCGGTCGTGGCGACGCCTCGCGAATCGGGAGATTCACCAGCGCCGCCACAGCCGCCAGTACCGTGTCGGCGCCCCACATCCAGTCGTAATTGCCCATGCTGCTGATCGCGAGACCGCCCAACCAGGCGCCGAAAAAACCACCAATCTGGTGACTCAGCAAGGTCAGTCCAAACAATGTCGAAAGGTAACGCACCCCGAACAATTTACCGACCAACCCCGCTGTGGGCGGCACGGTCGCCAGCCATGTAAACCCCAGCGCGATGGCGAACAGGTAGAAAGTCATGGCCGTTTTTGGCGCCAGTAAATAGATGACGATCAACAGCGCTCGCGAACCATACATCCAGAACAATACGTATTTGCTGCGATAGCGCTGCACGGCCCACCCAGCAAAGAGGCTGCCTGCGATGTTGGCCAACCCGATCAGCGCCAGCGACCAACTCGCCACGGCGGGAGGTAAGCCGCACAATTGCACTTCACCCGGCAAATGGGTAACCAGAAAAGCAATGTGAAAACCGCAAGTGAAGAATCCGGCGTGTAGCAAAAGATAGCTGGGTTCACGAAATGCCGTGAGTACCGCGTGGCGAACACCGCGATCATCGGGATGCGCAGCGACGGGCGCCGTTCGCCGCAATCCGCGCGCCAATGGCAAGGCCAGCAGCGACATCGCCGCAAGCGACCACATGGCGCCCATCCATCCAAACACGCCGATCATCTTTTGCACAATCGGCGCGAAGAGAAATTGTCCGAAAGACCCACCCGCATTGATGATTCCCGACGCCATCCCCCGCCCTTGCAAAGGCAGACGCTGCGCGGCGGCACCCATCAGAACCGAGAAACTGCCGGCACCCGAACCCGCCGCCGACAACACCCCCAGCGTGATTACCAAACCCCAACCGGTAGTCAGCCAAGGCGTCAACAGGCAGCCCAATCCCAATGTCACAACACCGCCAGCCAGAACGCGGCCTGGACCATATCTATCCGCCACCGCGCCCGCGAGCGGCTGAATGGCTCCCCAGACAAACTGGCCGACCGCCATCGCAAAGCTGATCGTGGCGATACCCAAACCAGTTGATGCATCCAGCGGTGCGATAAATAGACCCATGGACTGTCGCACGCCCATGGTGACCATCAGAATGCCCGCCGCCAGCAAGGTGACGATCCAGGCAGATCGGGAAGAAGACAGGGATGACATGAGTTTCCGGGGCGACGTGGTTTAAGATAGAAGTCGTTTCTGCAAAATGGTTCAGCCCATGTTCGCGTTGTTTGAAAAAGTCACGTTACTCGACTGCCTGGCATTTGCCTGGCTCGTCGTCTGCTGGGGCGGGTACGCCTGGTATTCTGAGAAATCCGGCGCGGCGCGGAACGGCCTCGTTGGTATCAGCCGCGGGTATCGGCATCAATGGGCGGATGCCCTGCTTCGCCGGGAAATCCGCGTGTCGGACGCCGCCCTGATCGGCAACCTCATGTCGACCGTGTCGTTCTACGCCAACACCACCATCTACATCATCGCCGGCCTGTTCGCCCTGCTCGGCACCCTCGACAAGGTCATCAACATCGCCGCCGATCTGCCTTTCTCACGCCATGTGGTACCGGAAGTGGTTGAGATGAAGCTGATGGTGTTGCTGGTGATCTTCGTCATCGCCTATTTCAAATTCACCTGGTCTTTACGCCTGTTCAACATGCAGACTATTCTGGTCGGCGCCGCGCCACTGCCCAGCGACCCACCCGACCCCGTCCGCCGCGATGCGTTCTGCGACAAACTTGCCACCATCAACAGCCTGGCCGGCGACGATTTCAACCGCGGCATTCGCGCCTACTACTTCGGACTCGCCACAGTCACCTGGATGATCCAGCCCTGGCTGTTTCTGGCCTTCACCACCGCCATTCTGGTGGTGCTGGCGCGGCGCGATTTTCTTTCCGACGCCACGGTGGCGTTGCGTCAGTAATGGGGCGGAATTTCGTCGCGCAAGCTGCCCGCCTCGGCGGGAAATGACATCTGCACCTGCTGCCTGAGCGCGCGCACTTCGGCCGCGAGCAGGTCGATCTGCCGTTGCTGCTCGAATACCGTGCGATTCAGGGTTTCGAGCAGATCCTCGCCGAAACATACTTTTTCTTCTAACCGGGTCAAACGCTGTTCCATGTCGCCCCCTCCAATAGAAAAGGGCACGCGCCCGCGTGCCCTGTCGGGTTGTCGGTTGACCCGAATTTTATTTGCCGCCGGCCAGACGCTGCCAGGTATCAACCACCGTATCCGGATTCAGCGAAATGCTGGTGATGCCCTGCTGCATTAGCCATTCCGCCAGATCGGGGTGATCGGAGGGGCCTTGGCCGCAAATGCCGATGTACTTTCCGTGCTTGTTGCAGGCGGCGATGGCGGCAGCCAGCAAGGCCTTGACCGCCGGGTCGCGCTCGTCGAACAGGTTGGCGACCAGACCGGAATCGCGGTCGAGACCGAGAGTCAGCTGGGTGAGGTCGTTGGAGCCGATGGAGAAACCGTCGAAATGTTCGAGGAAGGCGTCGGCCAAGATGGCATTCGAGGGAATCTCGCACATCATGATGACCTTGAGGCCGTTTTCGCCCCGCTTCAGACCGTGTTGCGCGAGCAGATCGATGACGCCGGTGCCCTCGCCGACGGTCCGTACGAAGGGAATCATCAGTTCGACATTGGTCAGGCCCATTTCCTCGCGCACCTTCTTCATCGCGCGACATTCGAGTTTGAAACACTCGGCAAAATCCGGCGAAATGTAGCGCGAAGCGCCGCGAAATCCGATCATCGGATTTTCTTCTTCCGGCTCGTAGAGATCGCCACCTAGCAGTTTGCGGTATTCATTGGACTTGAAGTCGGAAAGGCGGACGATCACCGGACGCGGCCAGAAGGCGGCAGCGATAGTGGAGACGCCTTCGACCAGCTTTTCGACGAAGAACTCGGTCGGGTTGGCGTAACCCCGGGCCCGGCGCTTGATTTCTTCGCGCTTCGAGGCCGGCAGACGCTCGACATCGAGAATGGCCTTGGGGTGGATGCCGATGACGTTGTTGATGATGAACTCCACCCGGGCCAGACCTACGCCAGCATTCGGCAGTTGGGCAAAATCGAAGGCTAGTTCGGGGTTACCGACGTTCATCATGACCTTGACCGGAATCTCGGGCAGGCTGGAAATATCGGTGCGCACGACCTCGAAATCGAGCTTGCCGCGATACACATGGCCGGTATCACCCTCGGCGCAGGAGACGGTGACGATTTCACCCTCCTCCAGGCTGCCGGTGGCATCGCCACAGCCGACGATGGCAGGAATGCCCAGTTCGCGCGCGATGATCGCGGCGTGGCAGGTCCGCCCGCCGCGATTGGTGACGATGGCGGCGGCACGTTTCATCACCGGCTCCCAGTTCGGGTCGGTCATGTCGGCAACGAGCACATCGCCCGGTTGCACCTTGTCCATTTCGGACGGATCGGCAACAACGCGCACCCGACCGACACCGATTTTCTGGCCGATTGCCCTGCCAGTGGCCAGCACCTTGGAAAACTGCTTGAGCTTGAATTTCTCCATCTGCGTCGCGCTCGCTTGCGACTGCACCGTCTCCGGGCGCGCCTGCAAAATGTAGAGCTTGCCGTCGATACCGTCGCGGCCCCATTCGATGTCCATCGGCCGGCCGTAGTGCTTTTCAATGACCATGGCGTAGCTCGCCAGTTCCAGCACTTCGGCGTCGCTGATTGAGAACCGGTTGCGATCGGCCTCGGCGACTTCCTCGGTCACCGTCGACTTGCCGGCAACCTTTTCCGCCGCAAAGACCATCTTGATCATCTTGGAGCCGAGATTGCGACGCACGAGTGCATGCTTGCCGGCGGCCAGCATCGGTTTGTGCACGTAGAATTCGTCGGGGTTGACCGCGCCCTGCACCACCGTTTCGCCCAGGCCATACGAGGCCGTGACAAAAACCGCATCACGGAAACCGGATTCGGTGTCCAGCGTAAACAACACGCCGGCCGCACCCTTGTCGGAACGCACCATGCGCTGCACGCCGGCGGACAGCGCCACCTCGGCATGCACAAAACCCTTGTGAACACGGTAAGCAATGGCGCGGTCGTTGTAGAGCGACGCGAATACTTCCTTCATCGCATGCAGAATGTTCTCGAAACCGGAAATGTTCAGAAAGGTTTCCTGCTGGCCGGCGAACGAGGCGTCTGGCAGATCCTCCGCCGTTGCGGAGGAGCGCACGGCAAACGAGGCATCCGGCGTCGAGTCGGCAATCAGCGCATCATAGTGCGTCTTGATCGCGGCTTGAAGTTCGGGCTGCAACGGAGTGTCGATGATCCACTGCCGGATTTTGGCACCGGTGGCGAGCAAAGCATTGACATCATCGACGTCGAGTATGTCGAGTTCCGCATTGATGCGATCAGCCAGGCCACCGTGCGCGAGGAAGTCGCGGTACGCTTTGGCCGTCGTTGCAAACCCCCCTGGCACACGCACGCCGCTGCCGGTCAACTGGCTGATCATTTCGCCGAGCGAGGCGTTCTTGCCGCCCACCTTGTCTACGTCGGTCATACGCAGGTGCTCGAAGCTCATCACATATTCGTTCATTGCATCCCCAATCAGCAAAGCGGTAGTTTGTTCAACTTGTCATTATCGCAAATTGAGAGAGGATTCATCCACCGAATTTGCGCCATCGCGGCTAGAATGGCGGCTATGCACCCCGTCCGCCGCACTGTCTTCTACGTGTCCGATGGCACCGGCCTGACCGCCGAGGCGTTAGGCCACAGCCTGTTGACGCAATTTGAAGGTGTGCAGTTCACACAGATACGGACCCCCTTCATCGACAGTGAAGAAAAGGCACGCGCCGTCGTCGAGCGCATAAACGCAACCGGCGAGAGCGACGGACTACGTCCCATTCTGATCACCACGCTGATCGATCACTCGCTTGCAGCGGTAGTTCACGAAGCTGACGCGTTTTGCCTGTCTTTTTTTGAGAGTTTTTTGGCGCCGCTCGAGGCCGAACTGGGGCAAAAATCTTCTCATACCATTGGACGTTCGCACGGCTCCGCAGACAGTTTGAACTATCAGCGTCGGATTGAAGCGATCAATTTTACGCTCGCGCACGACGATGGCGTCTCGGAACACGAACTGGAAAAATCTGACATCGTGCTGGTCGGCGTATCGCGCTGCGGCAAAACGCCCACTTCGCTATATCTGGCCATGCAATTCGGCCTCAAGGTGGCGAATTTTCCGCTGATTCCGGAAGATTTCGAACGCCGCAAGCTGCCTGGCAGCCTGGAACGCCATCGCGCCAAATTGTTCGGCTTGACGATACAGCCGGAGCGTCTCGCGGTGATCCGCGAGGAGCGCCGGCCAGGGAGCCGTTATGCCGCACTCAGCAATTGCCGTTATGAGATTGCGGAAGCGGAACGGATGATGAGCCGCGAAGGCATTCGCTGGCTAGACTCATCGACCAAGTCGATCGAAGAGATTTCGACCACTATTCTTCAGGAATTGCGGTTGGGTTAGGCCAATCTCGCGGTGCCACCACGACGCGATTCCGACCTTCATCTTTGGCACGATACAGGGCACCGTCAGCTCCAGACAACATGCGCTCAAAACCACACTCAATCTGATTATTGACACCAATACTCACCGTCAAGGCAATTGGTCGACCATTGGCATCGTGGAAATCGAGCCTTTCCACAGCGCGGCATATCCTTTCGAAAAACGATTTATCATCGTTTGCCGAAAGCGAAACGATGCAAAACTCTTCACCACCCATTCTGGCGACAAGATCGCCCGAACCCACGCATTTAACCAGACATTCCGCGACTGAGATAAGAGCGCGATCACCAATTTCATGCCCGAATTGATCGTTCACTCGCTTGAAATGGTCTATGTCAACAACGGCAACTGACAGTGAGGTGTGCTCCCGTTGCGCCTGCACCGCCATAGCATTGCCCTGAAGATATAGGTACCGTCGGTTATATAGATTGGTCAGGTAATCGCGGTTGGCAAGTCGTTCCATCAGCCGAATATGATCCAGCGTATCCAGATGGTGAATCACTCGCGCATAGAATTCTTCAACCAAAAACGGCTTCCGCAGAATATCGTCAGCTCCTGCTTTCAGAAATTGGGCTCCAATATATGGATTGTCGGAACCTGTCACGCCGATGATGCAAGCTCGAGCGCGACTGACACGAGCCCGCACCGCTGCAGTCAGTTGAACGCCATTCATACCCGGCATCTCATAATCGAACAGCATGAGTCTGATGTCAGGATGCTGCTGCACTATTTTCATAGCCTGTTCGGCGTTTTCCGCATTCAGTACTTGTAGGCAATGAACTTGCAGTAGATGACTCAGATATGATCTGAACGCATCGCTATCATCAACAACCAATACCTTTAAATAATGATTGGCAACGACTCGTCGAACGAGATTGGCAGCATATTCAACCGACGCAACAGTTTGCTTAGAAAGGTAGTCAACAATTGGTTTGGCGACAATACGGTCACGCATGCCCTCGCTAATGTTGCTCGTCAAAACGATAACTGCAATCTCATGACGACACACAAGATCAACCGCCTCACCATCAGGCGCATCAGGCAACACCAAATCAACAACAGCAACCTTGTAGCGACTTTTATCTTCGTCAAGAAGGCGTTCGGCATCGGAGTAACTCTGAGCGATATCGACCTGCAGACGAGTCAGCTTGCTGATTGCCTCCGAGAGCTTGCGCACGGCGAGCGCGCTGTCCTCAATCAGCAAAACCCTGGACTCTAATTGTTTGCTCACTTTTTGTTAGCGATAGTGATGGAGACCCAATTCTCAATGATTACAGATCACTTGCCAATCCATTTGGCTACTTTGCCAAGGGCTCAAGCATCGGAGACATGTTCGATACTTACAGCCCAGCCGTCAGTACACCGCGTATCAACCCGACGGCAACCCCTTCGATCACCAGAGGGTCTTTCGAGAGATCGACCACAATCGGCGCGAAATCGGGATTTTCGGCGATCAGTTCGACCCAGCCGCGATGCCGCTTGAGTCGCTTGACCGTCACTTCGTCGTCAAGCCGGGCGACGACAATCTGACCATCCCGGACTTCCTGTGTGCGATGTATCGCCAGCAAGTCACCATCGTAGATGCCAGCATCGACCATCGACAGCCCGCGCACCTTGAGCAGAAAATCAGCACGCGGCGTGAACAAGCTAGCATCCAGTGCGTAACGCCCCTGAACGTTTTCAACCGCGAGAATGGGAGAACCCGCCGCCACGCTCCCAATCAGTGGCAGACCGAGTTGCTCAACCAGACGAATACCGCGCGCCGAACCGGGCTCGAGCACCACGGCGCCCTTTCTGGCCAGCGCCTTGAGATGATCCTCAGCCGCGTTGGGCGAGGCAAATCCGAACGCCTGCGCGATTTCTGCGCGGGTTGGCGGCGCGCCAAGCACCTCAAGCGTGTCCTTGATGAAATCGAGAATTTCCTTCTGACGCGGGGTAAGTTTGTCCATATCCGGCCTCCATTACCGTTTATCTGTATTTTTATACAGTTTTACAGAAATGGCAAGGGCTCCGCAATCCCGCCGTCGGAGCGCCGGATTGCGGGTCTCTCAGAACCCGCCCTTCTCCAGCCACATTTCGATCTGCGGCAATCGATCGACCCCAAAAAATGGCTCGTCGTCGATCACCACATAGGGCGACCCGAACACACCTCTGGCAATCGCCGCTGCCGTTTCGGCTTGCAGACGCTCCTTGACCTCCGGCGTCGCCAGCGCTGCGGCAAGCACGCCGGCATTGGCGCCCAGATCGGCCGCCAGCGCGATCACTGTTTCCGGCGCCGAAATATCGCGCCCTTCAACGAAAAGGGCGCGATAGACCGCGTGCGCGAACCGCCGTGCCAACCCGCAATCCTGGCCGTGCAACCAGTAGTAGGCGCGTCCGGCTGCCTGCGTCGGCAGTGGAAATTTCGACGGATGCCGATAGGGAATCCCGAGAAAGCGACCGGTGCGCAGTACGTCACGCGCCATGTATGGCCCTTTCAACGGCAGCCCGATGGGCGCCTGGGCACCGGTTTCCTTGAATACCAGGCCAAGTAGGATGGGATGCCAGCGCACCTTGCGCTCAAAGCGCGCCGCGACAGCATCGATCTTTTCGCTCATGAAATAGCCGTAGGGCGACGTGAAATCGAAGTAGAAGTCGATGGGTTCGGACATGGCGTGTCTCCTTCGCGGTGGTGGTGCGGACGAACCTGAAGGTCCGTTCGCGGGCCTGGCTCAGTCACGGGTGAATAGGTCGCGGGTAAAGACCTTCTCGCGGACATCCTCTAGTTCCGGATGCATCCGGTTGGAGAGGATGACGTCGCACTCGGCCTTGAATTCAGCCAGCGAATCGATACGACGGGAACCGAAGAAATGATCATCCTTGAGTACCGGTTCGTAGATCACGCACTCGATGCCTTTGCCCTTGATGCGCTTCATGATGCCCTGGATCGAGGATGCACGGAAGTTGTCCGACCCTTCCTTCATGATCAGCCGGTAGACGCCCACCCGCTTGGGGTTTCTGGAGATGATGGTATCGGCCAGGAAATCCTTGCGCGTGCGATTCGAATCGACAATGGCCTGAATAATGTTGTTCGGTACGGATTCATAGTTGGCGCGCAATTGCTTGGTGTCCTTGGGCAGGCAATAGCCGCCGAAACCGAAGGACGGGTTGTTGTAGTGCATGCCGATGCGGGGATCGAGGCCCACGCCTTCGATGATCTGGCGGGTGTCGAGGCCGTACTTGAGCGCGTAGGAATCCAGCTCATTGAAATAGGCCACCCGCATGGCCAGGTATGAATTGGAAAAGAGCTTGACGGCCTCCGCCTCGGTGGCCGAGGTAAACAGCACTGGTGTATGCGGGTCAAGCGAGCCTTCCTTGAGAATCTGGGCGATGGTCTCGCCCTCTTTTGATTTTTCGCCAACGATGATGCGCGAAGGATGCAGGTTATCCCACAGAGCCTTGCCCTCACGCAGAAATTCCGGCGAGAAGATCAGCTTCATGCCAGGATATTTCAGCCGCGTCTTCTCGGTATAGCCGACCGGTATGGTCGACTTGATGCAAACGATGGCCTGGCGGTTGATGCGGTAAATATCATCGAAAATACGCTCGATGATCGAAGTATCGAAATAGTTGCCTTCAGCGTTGTAATCGGTAGGTCCGGCCACGAAAATCACTTCGGCCCCGAGATAGGCTTCTTCGGCATGGGTGGTCGCGGTCAGGTCGAGCGGCTTGCTGGCCAGAAAATCTGAAATCTCGTGATCAACGATGGGCGATTCCCGGCGGTTGATGGCCTCAACACGCTCGGTCAGCACATCCAGCGCCACCACCTTGTGCCGTTGCGATGCCAGCACCGCAATCGACAATCCGACATACCCCAAACCCGCGACTGCAATTTTCATTTGACGACCTCTCTCAACAAAGTAAATACGGCTCCTCGACTACTCGCCGGGCAAATCGATCCCCTTGAGCTTGCGATAAAGATCTACTGCATAGGAATCCGTCATGCCGGCGACGAAGTCGGCCACCTGCAACAGGCGAACATACGGATCAGTGTCAGGCTGACCACCATGGGCGAGAAACTGCCGTGGCAACAGTTCAAGTAACATGCGCTCGCGTGTTGTCTTGCGCCGACACCCGGCCCCCGCCTCCACAGCAGCGGTAAATAGCGAGAGCAGCCCACCCAAGACCTCGAAACCCGCTGTCTCGATTTCAAGCGCCGGCCTCGCCGTGTAGATGGTCTCCTTGGCCAGTTTCAGCACCGCCTGCAAAGGCACTGCCAGCGGCGACTGGCCGAGGAGTTCGTCGTCGAAACGGCCTTCGACAATCGCAGCCTCGTTTTCGAGAAAGACCGCTGCCGCGCTCTCCAGCAACTGGCCGATCGCCTTGGCGCGCAGGTATTCGAGGCGATCCTTGGCATCGAACAGGCGTTCGAGCCGCCCCGCACTGACGCTGATCCCGGCGATCTCGGCAAGCAGTTGTTCGGCATCGCGATACGGCACAAACCCGAGGCGCGCAGCATCTTCCAGATCGACGATCAGATAGCAGGCATCGTCCGCCACCTCAACCAGCAATGCCAGAGGATGCCGCCTCCAGGCCTGCCCCGGCACGCGCTCAACCAGCCCGGTGGTAACGGCAACGCGGCGGAAGGATTCCGCATCATGCTGAAAATAACCGAATTTGCCGCCACTTTTGCCGTCGAGTTCGATGTCCAGGTGCGAGGGACGTGGATATTTGGTGAAGGTCGCCAGTACCGCCGCCGTTAGCTGGAGACCCGGATTGGCGGGGCTTTGCAGTCGGGTCAGAATACGAAAACCCTGGGCATTGCCTTCGTAACGTTCGAAATCGGCACGTTCCGCCGCCGACAGGGCATGCTGTTCGAGCAGGCCGGACGCCTTGAACCATTCCCGAATGGCATCTTCACCGGCGTGCCCGAAAGGAGGATTGCCGATGTCGTGCGCCAGGCAGGCGGCGCCGACGATGGCGCCAAAATCGGCGGATTCCACCTGCTCCAGGCGATGCCGGGCGATGATCTCGCGGCCGACCAGAGCGCCTAACGATCTCCCGACACAACTCGCCTCCAGGCTATGCGTCAGGCGCGTACGGACGTAATCACTCTTGGAAAGCGGAAAGACCTGAGTTTTGTCCTTCAAGCGGCGAAAAGCCGAGGTAAAGACAATACGGTCGTAATCCTGCTGAAAGGCCGTACGTTCGGGAGCAAACGGCGCGGCGCCAGCGCCAAGGCGTTCGGCCGAGAGCAGTTTCGACCAGGTCGCCGCAAGGCTCATGTCGCGCTCCAGGCGGCCAGAAATTCCCGCCAGTGCGGCGCGTCGATTTCGGCCAGTTTTTCGCGAGCCAGCGCGGCTTCGGCTGACTCCTCGCTCGCCGTGAGTTCACCGCGCATGCGGCGGAAACGATTCAGCACCAGCCAGGTGTTGACCACATCGGTCTCACAATAGTCGCGGATCTCCGCCATCCGGCCCGCCTGATAGGCCGACCAGACCTTGCCGCCATCCATGCCGAGTTTGCCCGGAAAACCCATCAGCTTGGCAAGGTCATCCAGCGGCGCATTGGCACGCGGCTGGTAAAGCGCCAGCAGATCCATCAGATCGAGATGGCGAGTGTGATAGCGGCTGATGTAATTGTTCCATTTGAAATCGCGGCTGTCGGCATAGTCGCCGTCGCCCAGATCCCAGTAGCGTGGAGCGCTGACGCCATACAGCATGCCCCGGTAATGCAGCACGGGCAGATCGAATCCTCCGCCGTTCCAGGACACCAGTTGCGGAGTGAATTTCTCGATGCCGTCGAAAAACCGCTGGATGATTTCGCCTTCGTCCTGTTCCGGCTCAGAGAGCGACCACACCTTGAACGTGTCCCGCGTGCGCAGCACGCAAGAAATTGTCACCACCCGTTGCAGATGCAGCGGTAAAAAATCGCTGCCGTTTTGCGCCCGCCGCTGCTGAAAGGCAAGCTCGGCGACTTCATTATCTGACAGCGCCGACGACAGATTATGTACCCGCCGCAGCCCCGCGACATCTGGAATCGTTTCAATATCGAAAACGAGGGTCGGCGACATGCTCATCAAGCCGGAAAGACGCCAGTGGACAGGTAGCGGTCGCCCCGGTCGCAAATGATGACAACCACCACGGCGTCATACAATGTTTCCGCCGCCCGCAGCGCAACCGCCATGGCACCTCCCGACGAGATACCGGCAAACAGCCCCTCTTCGCGGGCCAGGCGTCGCGTCATGTCTTCCGCCTCGCTCTGGCTGACTGATTCGACGCGGTCTACCCGCGCCCGCTCGAAAATTCGGGGAAGATAGGCTTCCGGCCATTTCCGAATGCCAGGAATCTGGCTGCCGTCGGCAGGCTGGCAGCCGATGATTTCAATGGCGGGGTTCTGTTGCTTCAGATAGGTCGAGACGCCCATGATGGTGCCTGTCGTGCCCATGCTGGAGACAAAATGCGTCACTCGGCCTTCGGTATCGCGCCAGATTTCAGGTCCTGTACCCCGAATGTGGGCAAGCGGATTGTCCGGGTTGGCGAACTGGTCGAGGATGATGCCCTGACCTTCGTCGCGCATCTTTTCTGCCACGTCGCGCGCCAGTTCCATGCCTCCATCCTTGGGCGTCAGCACCAGATCGGCGCCGTAGGCACGCATGGTCTGTCGCCGTTCGACACTCTGGTTCTCGGGCATCACCAGAATCATGCGATAGCCCCGAATCGCAGCGGCCATGGCGAGCGCGATGCCCGTATTGCCCGACGTCGCCTCGATCAGCGTATCGCCTGGGCGGATCACACCACGCGCTTCGGCCTCGCGGATCATCGACATGGCCGGCCTGTCCTTGACCGAACCGGCCGGATTATTGCCCTCCAGCTTGGCCAGAATGACATTGTTGCGCGCCGCGTTACCAGCGCCAGGCAGCCGTTGGAGACGTACCAGCGGCGTATTGCCGACGAAATCGTCGAGGGTTTTATACATGCTTGTTCAACCATTCCACATAGTGGGCAATCCCGTCTTCCACAGTGGCCATCGCCGTGTCGTAGCCCGCTTCGCGCAGACGGGCGAGATCGCCCTGGGTGAAGGCCTGATACTTGCCCTTGAGCGCATCGGGAAAGGGGATGTATTCGACGATTCCTTGCGCGCACAGTTCCGCCAATGTCAGTGCAGGCTTGTTCTCCAGCGCCCGGCAAGCATTCACGGTCGCCACCGCGACATCGTTGAAGGTCTGCGCGCGGCCGGCACCGAGGTTGAAGATGCCCGATTTTTCGGGGTGGTCGAGGAACCAGAGATTGACCTTGACCACATCCGCGACGAACACGAAGTCGCGCTGCTGTTCGCCATGGCCGTAACCGTGCGTTCCCTCGAAAAGCTTGACCTTGCCGTCCTGGCGATACTGATTGAAATGGTGAAAGGCTACCGAAGCCATCCGCCCTTTGTGCTGTTCGCGCGGGCCATACACGTTGAAATAGCGAAATCCGGCTACTTGTGAGCTGGCTTGCGGCAGGCGTTGGCGGACAATCTGGTCGAAGAGGAACTTTGAATAGCCATAGACGTTCAGCGGCCCTTCATACTCGCGTTCCTCGCGGAAAACGCGGCCGCCACCATAGGTTGCCGCACTGGAGGCGTACAGGAACTGCACATCTTGATCGAGACACCAGTCGAGCAAAATCTGCGAATAGCGGAAATTGTTCTCCATCATGTAGCGGCCGTCCTGTTCCATGGTGTCGGAACAGGCGCCCTCATGGAGGATGGCATCGATGTCGCCGTCAAAGTGCCCAGCCTGGACACGGGCGATGAAATCCTGCTTGTCGATGAAATCGACGATTTCGCAATCGACGAGGTTTCTGAATTTCTCGGCTCGCGTCAGATTGTCCACCGCGATGATGCGGGTGACGCCCCGCTCATTCAGTCCCTTGACCAGATTGGAGCCGATGAATCCCGCGGCTCCCGTAACGATGGTATACATGCGCCTGCCTTTCTCTCACAAAACAGCGTGCAATTCTTCGCGGCTGACTACCGCCGTACCGAGTTTGCCCACCACGATACCCGCCGCCAGATTGGCGAGTTGCGTCGCCTGTTCCCACTCGCCCCCGGCCGCACGGGCAATGGCCAGCGTGGCAATCACCGTATCGCCAGCGCCGGAAACGTCATAAACCTCGCGGGCCAGCGCGGGCTGGTGGTGAACAGCGTCGGATCTGAACAGGGTCATACCCTCCTCACTGCGTGTGACGAGCAAGGCCTCCAGACCCAACTGGCGCCGCAATGCCTCCGCACGTTGGTGCAAATCCGTTTCGGACGTCCATTGACCGACCACTTCCCGCAGTTCGGAGCGATTGGGTGTGATCACGGTTGCGCCAGCGTAGCGAGAGTAATCGTCGCCCTTGGGGTCAACCAGAATCGGCTTGCCCGCTCTCCGCGCCAGGCGAATCATCTCGGCGATATGCAATAGACCGCCTTTGCCATAATCCGAGAGCAAAACGACATCGCAGCGGGAGACCCGCGCTTCGAACTCGGCCAGTTTGGCTTGTAAAATCTCGCGAGCTGGCGGGGTCTCGAAATCAATGCGCAGCAACTGCTGCTGCCGACCGATCACCCGCAACTTGACAGTAGTATTGATTGTGGCATCAACCTGTAGTGCTGCATCAATGCCATCGCGAGCCAGGAGTTGTTCCAGAGCGCGCCCGGCATCATCATCGCCGACCACCGACAGCAACGACACCCGCGCGCCCAGCGCGGCGGCGTTGCGGGCCACATTGGCGGCACCGCCAAGGCGTTCGTCGACCTTCTCCACCTTGACGACCGGCACCGGCGCCTCCGGTGAAATGCGGCTGACATCGCCGAACCAGTAGCGGTCGAGCATGACATCGCCGACAACCAGCAAGCGCACATTCGCCAGCTTCGGCAACAGTATTTCCAGAGACTGAGAGATGATGAACTCCGCGAATTCAGGGTGTCAGATCGAATTCTTCGCTACGCCGGGGCGGATAGGTCTCCCACCCTCCACAAGCTGGACAACGCCAGTAGTGCTGGCGCGCCTTGAACCCGCAATTATCGCACCGATAGCGGGAGAGATGCTTGGTGTAGTTCTGGACGATTCCCCGCGCCAGTTCGAGGTCTTGTCTCATTTCCGGGGCTACCAGCGGCAAGCGCGCCACCATCAGCCGCTCCAGGCCAATCAGTGTGGGATTGCGCTGCAACTCGTCGCGAATCAGTCGATATGCCGACTCCGAGCCTTCGCGTTCAAGCAGCAGTGGAATGGCAATATCGAGCAGGTCGAGTGACGGATAGTGCTCCAGATATCCGCGCATCAAGGCTTCGCCCGCTTCCAGCCTCCCGAGCCGCCGATAGGCATCGACCAGGCGAGCCGCCGCCAGACCGAGATAATTGGGATCCTGTTGTTCGATGCGCTGCCACGCGGCAATGGCTTCCTCCGGCTGGCCGTCCTGCATCAGCGAATCACCCAGCAGCAGGCTGGCACGCACGCACTTGCGGTTCTCGTGTACCGCTTGTTGCAGGTGTTCACGTGCACTATCGGTACGCGACCGCATGATCTCGGCAGCGGCAAGTTCGCAATAGTATTCTGCGATGTCGCGCGCCGTCGCGGCATCCGGCAGTTCTCGCGCGATGGCGATGGCTTTCTGCCAATCCTTCTCAACCTGATAGATTTCGAGCAGATGCCGCTTGGCCTCCTCCTCCCGTTCCGTGCCGAGCAATTTGTTGAAAATTTCCTCGGCGCGATCCAGCAGGCCCGCTTTCAGAAAATCCTGGCCCAATTCGGAAAGTGCTTGCAGGCGAAAAGCCTCTGGCAAGTCATCGCGCTCGATCAGGTTCTGATGCATCCGGATGGCGCGCTCGGTTTCGCCGCGCCGACGGAAGAGGTTGCCAAGGGCAAAATGCAGCTCGATCGTCTGGGAATCGATCTTGGCGACTTCCAAAAAGGAGTCGATGGCTTTGTCCGGCTGCTCGTTGAGCAGAAAATTGAGGCCCTGGAAATAGGACCGCGGCAATGCGCGCGATTCCTGCATGACATGCCGGATATCGATTCGCGCAGCACCCCATCCCAACGCAAAAAAAATCGGCAACAGCCAGAGTTGCCAGTATTCGACCAGCTCGCTCATCGCGTCTCACCCGTGCCTGGCGATCGCGGCAATTGCTTGCGCAGACGAGCGATCTCCCGTTTTTGCGTGTAGACCAACCCCAGCAGCGACAACAGGCCGAAAATCGCCCCCGCCGCAAAAGTGATCAACAGCACGATCACCAAAGGCGCCTGCCAGACTTGGCCAAGAAAGAAGTGCAGCGTCACCGGTTCGGTGTTGACCACTGCGAACAGAAACAAAAGCAGGAAAACGATCAGGCGGATCGCCCAGGTCAATATTTTCATGGTATTAAACAGAAAGGGCGGTGCTTTTGGCACCGCCCTGAATCTACCACAATACGCTGATCATGCATCCATCTTGTCGACGCGCTCGCGCAACTCCTTGCCAGCCTTGAAATGGGGAACCCATTTGGCCGGCACGCTGACCTTGTCCCCCGATTTGGGGTTACGGCCAACACGCGGCGGGCGATAGTTGAGTGCAAAGCTGCCGAATCCGCGGATTTCGATGCGATCACCGCGCACCAGCGCGTCAGTCATCGCATCTAGAATCATCTTGACCGCAAAATCAGCGTCCTTCGCCACCAGTTGCGGAAACCTCTCCGCCAAACGGGCGATGAGCTCGGATTTGGTCATGCTCTTGCCCTGATCAGCCTTGTTGGTTGAGCTTGGCCTTGAGCAGCGCGCCCAGGTTCGTCGTACCGGCGGAAGCGGAAGATTCGGCAGAGAACTTCTGCATCGCTTCGTGCTGTTCGGCCTGATCCTTAGCCTTGATCGACAGGTTGATCGAACGGGTCTTCCGATCAACGTTGATGATCATGGTTTCCAGCTCATCGCCAACCTTGACGACCTGCGACAGGTCTTCAATACGCTCGCGCGAGAACTCGGAGACACGCAGATAGCCTTCGACTTCGCCGTCCAACTGAACGACCGCACCCTTGGCATCCACCGACTTGACCACGCCGCGAACGATAGCGTTCTTGTCGTGCGTCGCGATGTAGTTGGTATACGGATCGCCTTCAAGCTGCTTGACGCCCAGGGAGATGCGCTCCTTCTCGACGTCGATGCCGAGCACGACCGCCTCGACTTCGTCGCCCTTCTTGAAGTTGCGAATCGCCTCTTCGCCGGCCATTTTCCAGGACAGATCGGAAAGGTGAACCAGACCATCGATGCCGCCGGGCAGACCGATGAAGATACCGAAGTCGGTGATCGACTTGATGGCGCCACGAACCTTGTCGCCCTTCTTGTGATCCTGGCAGAACTCTTCCCACGGATTGGCCTTGCACTGCTTCATGCCGAGGGAGATACGGCGACGCTCTTCGTCGATTTCGAGAATCATCACTTCGACTTCGTCGCCGAGTTGGACAACCTTGGACGGATGGACGTTCTTGTTGGTCCAATCCATTTCGGAAACGTGCACCAGACCTTCGATGCCCTGCTCGATTTCAACGAATGAACCGTAGTCGGTCAGGTTGGTGACCTTGCCAAACAGGCGGGTACCCTGCGGATAACGGCGAGCGATACCGACCCACGGATCTTCGCCCAGTTGCTTGAGACCCAGCGACACGCGGTTCTTCTCGGCGTCGAACTTGAGGATCTTGGCGGTGACTTCGTCGCCCACGGCGAGCACTTCGCTCGGGTGACGGACACGGCGCCAGGCCAGATCGGTGATGTGCAACAGACCATCAATGCCACCGAGGTCGACGAACGCGCCGTAGTCGGTGATATTTTTGACCACACCCTTGACGACGGTACCTTCCTTGAGGTTTTCCATCAGCTTTTCGCGGTCGGCGTCAGCCGTGGCTTCCAGCACGGCGCGGCGCGACAGCACGACGTTGTTGCGCTTGCGGTCGAGTTTGATGACCTTGAATTCGAGGGTCTTGCCTTCGTACGGGCTGGTGTCCTTGACCGGACGCATATCGACCAGCGAACCCGGCAGGAAGGCACGCACGCCGCCGGTCATGACGGTCAGACCGCCCTTGACCTTGCCAGTGATCGCACCGGTCACCAGCGAGCCGTCGTTCAGGGCTTGTTCCAGGTAATTCCAGGCGGCGATACGCTTGGCGCGGTCACGGCTCAAACGCGTTTCGCCATAGCCGTCTTCCAGCATTTCAATCGCGACCTGAACGAAATCGCCAGCCTTGGCTTCGACTTCGCCCTGATCATTGAGGAATTCTTCGAGGGGAACGTAGGATTCTGATTTCAGGCCGGCGTTGACCACAACAAAATTCTGATCGACACGCACCACTTCGGCAGTGATGACTTCGCCTTGACGCATTTCCTGGCGAGCCAGGGATTCTTCAAATAGTTGAGCAAAAGATTCCATTACGGAGCGGACTTTCTTTGCCACCTTGCGGCAGCGGTTAAGTTAAACAACGTTGCCGGCCGCTGGCCGGCAACACCTTGCTACGACGCCGTTTCCCGCCACCACGCCAGAACTTGCTGGACCGCCGCCTCAATGGACAGCGCCGAGGTTTCGAGCAAACGTGCATCCGCCTCTTGCCGGAGCGGCGCCACGGCGCGGCGGGAATCCCGCTCGTCGCGTTCGCGCAAGTCCTGCAAAAGAGCGGCGAGATTAGCAGACATTCCTTTTTCGATCAACTGTTTATAGCGCCGCTCGGCGCGAATTTCGGCGCTGGCGGTCAGGAAGACCTTCAGGGCGGCATCGGGAAAGACAACCGACGCCATATCGCGTCCTTCCGCCACCAGCCCCGGTGCGCCGGAAAAGGCCCGCTGGCGGAACAACAACGCTTCGCGCACAGCGGGCAGCGCCGCGACCTGTGAGGCCCCGGACGAGACTTCTTCACTGCGGATCATTTCGCCGACCTCTTCGCCCGCCAAACGAATGCTGTTCTCGCCAAAAACGACGTCGAGCGACGCAGCCACCGCGGCCACACCGGCTTCGTCGTTCCACGGAACGCCCGCGCGCTGCGAAGCCAGCGCGGTAATGCGATACAAGGCGCCGGAATCCAGATAACGAAAACCCAGAGCCGTCGCCACGCGCGCCGCGACCGTGCCCTTGCCTGAAGCGGAAGGTCCGTCGATGGCCAGTACAGGCGGCGCCTGAGTCACCGACGCAAAACGTTCGAAGTAATCGGGAAAGGTCTTGGCAACACAGCCGGGATCATTGATCCTCAGCGGGGTTCCAAACGCCACCAACGAGAAGCACATCGCGATGCGGTGATCGTCATAGGTATCGATGCCCCCCTGCGGCGCATGCAGATTAGTCGACGGCGACACGCGCAAGTAGTCGGCCCCCTCTTCGACCGATACACCCAGCTTCTTGAGCTCGGCTGCCATGGCCACAATGCGGTCGGTCTCCTTGACACGCCAGCTGGCGATGTTGCGCAACGTCGTGTCGCCACGCGCGAACAGCGCTACGGTCGCCAGCGTCATCGCTGCATCGGGAATATGATTGCAGTCGAGATCGATACCGACCAGCCCGCCGGCCGGGGCGCGCGCCTCGATCCAGTTCGGCCCCATCTCGATCCGGGTACCCATTTGCTGCAAGGCTTCGGCGAATCGGACATCGCCCTGGATAGAATCGCGCCCGACGCCCTCAACCCGCACCGGGCCGCCCCCGACGGCACCCAATGCCAGAAAGTAGGAAGCCGACGATGCATCGCCTTCGACATAAATTTCGCCGGGCGACACATAACGGCTGGCGGCAGGCACGACAAAGCGCTGCCATCCCTCGCGACGCACCTCGACACCAAAGTGACGCATCGTCGCGAGCGTAATTTCGACATAGGGTTTGGAAATCAGCTCGCCCGCGACCTCAACTGTGCTCTCCACACCGGTCAGCGGTAGGGCCATCAACAAGCCGGTCAGAAACTGGCTGGAAACGTCGCCGCGCACGCGCACCACGCCTCCAGCCTGAATCTTCGCCGGCTTCAGCCGCAACGGCGGATAGCCGTCATTGCCGAGATAATCGATGTCGGCACCCAGTTGGCGCAGTGCATCGACCAGATCGCCAATCGGCCGCTCGTGCATGCGCGCCACGCCCGACAACCGATAGTCGCCGCCAGCCAGCGCCAGCGCAGCCGTCAGCGGACGAAACGCGGTACCGGCATTGCCGAGAAACAGGTCTGCTTGTCGCACCGGAAAGCGACCGCCGCATCCCGAAATACGCCAGCGATCTCCGCCCAGCTCGGTCACGCCGACACCGAGCGTGCGCAGCGCATCCAGCATGCGGGCGGTGTCATCAGAGGCGAGCAGGTCGCACACTTCGGAATCACCTTCGGCCAGCGCCGCCAGCAGCAGCACGCGATTGGAAATACTTTTGGAGCCCGGCAGCCGAACGCTGCCGGAAGCGGCCGTCAGCCGCGCAAGATCGATGAATGACATTGAAATTCGCCCTGGTTGGATGAAGGCACGTTAGAGCGCGCCGCTCGCCTTGTCAATTTGCCGCTGGCGGGGTGTATTCCGGCACGAATTCCGTCAAGCCTCGCCTGACATCGTCCGGGGCGCGCACGGGCAGCCCCAGCCATTCCTCAAGTGCTGCCAGTTCCTCGCTTGACAGCACATCCTGACAGCGGGCCACTCGCAATTTCGGGTGCGGCGTGGATTGAGTCTTCTCGTCATCCGCCAGCAACTCTTCATACAATTTCTCGCCCGCTCGCAAGCCGGTGAATTCGATGCGTATTTCATCCTCCGCAAAGCCGGAAAGGCGGATCATGTCGCGCGCCAGATCGGCGATGCGAATCGGCTCTCCCATGTCGAGCACCAGAATTTCGCCGCCCTTGCCCATCCATCCCGCTTGCAGCACGAGTTGGGCCGCTTCCGGAATCGTCATGAAATAGCGGATGATTTCGGGATGGGTGACGGTGACCGGCCCGCCGCGAGCGATCTGTTCGCGGAATTTTGGAATGACGCTGCCATTGCTGCCCAGCACGTTGCCGAATCGAACGGTTACAAAGCGTGTTCGTCCGCTGGCGTGCACGGCTGCACACAGTCTTTCTGCAAGACGTTTGCTGGCGCCCATCACATTGGTCGGATTAACCGCCTTGTCAGTGGAAATCAGTACAAACTTCTGTACTCCGGCATGCTCCGCCGCACGCGCCAGCGTCAGTGTCCCCAGCGCATTGGTGCGCACCGCCTGCCAGGCATTGATCTCTTCCATCAACGGCACGTGCTTGTAGGCGGCGGCATGGAATATCAGTGCCGGCTTTTCCACGGCGAGAATTTCATCGACGCGGGCAGCATCCCGCACATCGGCCGCCCAGCAATGTCGCGCCTGGTTCGGCCAGGATTGCGCCAATTCCTCATCTATGCGATAGAGCGCGAGTTCGGAAGATTCCAGCAGTACCATCCGCGCCGGCTCGTAGCGCGCGATTTGGCGACACAGTTCGGAGCCGATGGAACCGCCGGCGCCGCTGATCAGCACGACCTGCCCGGTCAGCAGCTCATGCAGACCACCATCGTCGAGGGTCACAGCCTCGCGTCCGAGCAAGTCTTCAAGCTCGACACGGCGTATGTGAGATACCGCCAGCTTGCCCGACAGCAGATCCTCATAAGATGGCATCGTCATTACCGTCAATCCGGCGCCAGCGGCCTTTTCCGCCGCATGACGTCGCTCAGCCGGTTTGGCGCCGGGCATGGCCATGATGACGTGCCGGATACCGTACTTATCGGCCATTTCACCAACTTGCCCGATCGGCCCCGCGACCGGTAACCCCCGCAAGCGCCTTCCGATCTTGCCCGGATTGTCGTCCAGCAGCGCCACCGCATACCATTGGCCACTGCGGTGGATTTCGCGCAACAGCGAATCCGCCGCCTCGCCCGCGCCCAGTATCAGTACCGGCTGGCCGCGCAGTTTGGCCGGGCCGTACAGTCGGTGCTCCTTCCAACTGCGATAGGCAAAACGGCTTCCGCCCATCATCAACGCCAGCAGAATCGGATGAAGTGCCAGAACCGACCGTGGGATGGAACCGATCCTGAAAACCAGCACCACGGCGGTGGTCATCAACGCACCGGCGATGACCGCCGACACGAGATGTTGCAAATCTGAAAGACTGGCGAAACGCCACAACCCGCGGTAGAGCCCGAAGGAGAAAAAGAGTACGGCAAACAGCGGCAGCACCCATAGCAGCGAAGACTGCGCGGCATTCTGGAAATCGGGCGGAATCTCGAAATTGAATCGCAACCAGAACGCCAGCATCCACGCCAGTGCCGCCGCCAAAACGTCGTGGACAAAAGCCGCAACGGTACGCTTGTTGGTCATTCAACCGAACCCGGGTCAATAATGAGGGCGCATTCTACTGCGACCTAATGCGAAACGCCGTCCCGTTTAATGACTTTTACAAAAGTCCGCCACAGGATGTGCACATCAAACGACAACGACCGGCGCCTCAGATATTCGGCATCCAGTGCCACTTTTTGCGGAATCGGCAGCTCGTCGCGCCCGTTGATCTGCGCCCAGCCGGTCAGACCGGGCGTCAACGCATCCACCCCGGCGGCCGTGCGCAACGCAATCAGGTCATCCTGATTGAACAAGGCCGGTCGTGGCCCGACGAAACTCATGTCACCTTTCAGTATGCTCCAGAGCTGCGGCAGTTCGTCGAGACTGGAACGCCGGAGAAAAGACCCGACGGGCGTCAGGTAAGCTTCCGGCTTTTCCAGCAGATGGGTGGCGACAGCTGGTGTGCCAACCCGCATGCTGCGGAATTTTGGCATGGCAAACAGCCGGTTATGCCGGCCCACCCGTTGCGACCAGTACAACGCGGGACCCGGCGAGGTAAGGCAAACCAGCAGCGCGACCGCGACAATCGGCAGCGCCAGAAAGAGCAGCGCGAACAGGCCGAGCGCCAGATCAAAAAGGCGTTTCATCGCCAAACATTTCCGCCAGACCCGCCGCAAGCGAGACCCGTGCACGCCAACCCAGTTCGCGCGAGATGCGCTCCGGAGAATAATGTGCGGATCCGAGCAAGCGATCCAGCATTTCGCTATCAAGCGGCACCCGTCGCCCCGTCAAACTGGCAAGCGCGTCGCCCGCCCGTGCCGCGCCGCGCAGCACGACCGCCGGCACAGCACTCCGCACCAGCTGCAAACCCAAAGCAACGCGCAGGGCGTCGTACAACTCGCGGCCCGAGGGCGCTTCGGGTGACGCCAGAATATAGGTACGCCCATTCGCGCGCATGTCGCGGGCGACATGACGCATTGCATCCACCACATCGTCAACGTGAATCAGCGAACGCCGATTGCCGGTTTCCGGCAGCGGCGGAAAGGCACCACGCGCCACCATCCGGCCCATGCGTTCCAGATTTCCGCGCCCGCCCCGGCCATACACCATGGCCAGGCGCAGATTCACCACCCGCATCCCCGAGGCGGTTGCAATTTCCGCCACCGCCCGTTCCGCCGCCCGCTTGGACCGCCCGTAATCAGTCAGGGGTTCGCCCGGAAACTCCTCATCGGCACACTGTTCGCCGGGTTCGGCCATCGCCTTGACGCTGGAAAGTAACACGAAACACCGCACGCCACTCTGCGCAGCCGCAGCAGCCATGTTGCGCGCGCCCTCGAAATTGACACGCCAATGCAGCGCCGCCTCATCGGCGGCCCGTGCGGCAAAAGCGTGCGCGTGGCCGGCGCAGTGAAACACACATTCGACGCCTTTGCAGAGAGCTTCGAGACCTGCCTGGTTACCGAGATCGAGATCCGCCATCTCCAACGCCGCACCCTTTCCAGCCAGCCGGGGAACGAGGCCGCCAGTCGCCAGAGCGCGTGCCAACCGGCCGCCGATAAAGCCGTTGGCACCGGTAATCAGGTCCATGTGGTGTTCGTTCGATGAGGTAGGTGACTGTTTTACCCGGTCGGCTGACGCGGGAATGTGATTTTATCATGTCCCTATTCGCCAGCGCCTGCTGATCCGGACAACGTCGCCTGCTACCGGAGAAGACGATTTCGTATACATCTGCTTACAACTTAGGGCGAGGATTTACACCGGGCTTGCATCCGTCGCTCGCAAAATATGCGTCAATGTAGCCGTACATAGCTGGCGCGCCACCGGCCACCACGCTTGCGGCAAGTGAATCGACAGCCCGGAAGGTGTGTTCATGGCAATTTTCAACTGCAACCTATCTTCGCGAACGAGTAATTCTGCCTTTCGTGGGATCGCAGCCTGCTTTCTGCTCATTATCACGCCATTCGCGTGGGCGGACGGCTGGCCGGATGATCATCGCATGACAGCACCTGAAGCCCGCGCCATGCTGAACCGCTTCGGGTATGGCGCGACACCCGCCAGCCTACTTGCCGCGACCATGCAGACACCCCGCCAATTTGTGACGCGTGGCCTCCTCGCGCAATCGCTCTTGCCCGAAAGCATTGCGGATGACCTGAACGCATTGCCTATCGCCGAACCGCTCGCCGCCACCTGGGCACGGATGGGGCCCGGCGGAACGGCGCGGCAGGAGAACGATGATAAGCTGACTCTGCGGCAGGAAGAAAACCGATTTGCCAGCGCGGCAGTACAGGCCAGATTGTTGACCATGGTCAATAGCGAAAACCCTGCGCACGAAGTGTTGCTTTCGTTCTGGCTCAATCATTTTTCCATCCATGCGTTGAAGAATCTCGACAAGATCCTGGCCTGGAACTACATCCACGCCCTAGAGCAGGCGATGTCTGAAGACAGTTTCGAGGCCTTGTTGCGAGCAAGTTTTTTTCACCCTGCAATGCAGATCTACCTCGACAACGCCCAATCGACCGCGCCGGATTCACCGGCTGCCCTGTTTGCCTCGCGCAACGGCAAGACGGCGGGCATCAACGAGAATCTGGCGCGGGAGTTGCTCGAACTGCACACACTCGGCGTCGATGCGGCGTACACTCAAAAAGATGTGCAGGAACTGGCCCGCATCATCACTGGCGCCGGACTCTATTCCCAACGGATGAACGACGCCGCCCTGACGCGCGCGGGTGCCACCAGACATGGCGAATTCCTCTTTGATCCGCGCCGGCACGATTTTGGTGCCAAACAGTTGCTCGGCAATTTCTTCCCTGCGGGTCAGGGACTGACTGAAATCGACCGCGCGCTGCATCTGCTGGCGTTGCATCCCGCTACCGCTCACCGGATCGCGCGCAAGCTCGCCCAACGTTTTCTTGCCGACGATCCGCCGCATGCGTTGATTGAGGCCATGGCCGCCGCTTACCTGCAATCCGGCGGACGCATCTCGGCCACTCTCTCGCCTCTGCTGGCTGCCCCTGAATTTCTCGCGTCGCTTGCTCAACCCCGGAAATACAAGGAGCCCATGGATTACGTGCTCTCTGCCGCGCGGGCTGTCTGCGGCGATCAAGCTATCGCGCAAAGGCAAACTCTCGCCGTCACCTTGCTGGATATGGGGCAGGCACCGTTGATGCACACAACCCCCGACGGCTACGGTAGCGCCGAAGCCGATTGGCTCTCGCCAGCCGCCATGGCCAAGCGCGTACGCTTTTCGCTCGCCGCGGCTCAGGAACGTCTACCGCTCGCCAGCCGCCCGAACAATGAACCCGGCCGCCTGCGCGGCCTGGAGAAGGGACGTGCTGATCTGACCGGTAACAGTTGCCACCCCGACGAAGGCATCGTTCGCCAAGCGATCGGTCCGATTTCCCCAACCACCGAAGCGAGTCTTGCCGGACTGATGCCGCGCGAGCGCATCGCCGCCTTGCTTGCGAGCCCTGAATTCATGAGGCGCTGACCATGGAACGACGTCGATTTTTACAACTGGCGACCACCGGCTGCGTCGCCACTGGCCTGATGCCGATCACGGCCATGTCGGTCGAGACACGCATCGTCCACCCCGCCCGCCTGATCATGATCTTTTTGCGCGGCGGCCTGGATGGCTTGTTCGCTATCGCACCGGTGGCCGATCCCCGGCTCGCTGAACTGCGCCCCACACTCGCCCGTACAGCATTGGAGAAGGGCATGCCATTGGGCAACAGCGGGTTCGCCGCGCATCCCGCTGCGACGTTGTTTGCCGACTGGTATCGTGAAGGGCAACTCGCCTTCGCCCCATGCGCAGGCACGACAGACCGCAGCCGCAGCCATTTTCAGGCACAGGATCTCTTCGAATTGGGGAGCGGCGCAATCACCGGCGGCTCGGGATTTCTAGGGCGAGCCGCTGGCGTGATCGAGCCGAACCGTCGCTCCGTTGCCTTTACGCGCGAAGTACCCCTCTGCCTGCGCGGTGGCGACAGCGAACCGGAGGTCGCGCCGCTCTCGGGCAGCGGCCTGAAGATTCCCGAAGGTAATCTGAGAAACGCGCTACTCGCGGCGCATCGCGGTCAGGCCAGCGGCCGCGCACTAGAGCAGGCCATTGCCACAGAAGAAGAGATTGTGGCCGCAATGGGCATGGATGCGCAGGCCGCTCGCGGCGCGCCAGGGATTGCGGGATTTCCCCGCATAGCGGAAACAATGGGCCGAATGCTAAGGGCAAATCAGCGCATCGCTCTCTCGTTTGTCGATTTTGGCGGTCTCGATACCCACGCCGGCGAAGATGGAGTGCTGACACGTGTCCTCCTGGCGCTGACCAGCGCGCTGCAAGCACTCAGACAAACACTTGGCACCGAAGAATGGGCGCGCACTCGCGTGGTACTGATGAGCGAATTTGGCCGTACAGCCCGCGAGAACGGAACCAAAGGCACCGACCACGGGCACGGCGGGCTCTTTCTGGTTGCCGGCGGCAACGTGGCTGGCGGACGCATGCTGGGCGATTTCCCCGGCCTCGGCGACAATGTTCTGCACGATCGGCGCGATCTGCCGGTACTGGCGGATTGGCGTGACCTGCTGGCAGCCTGCCTGCGCGCCTCGTTTGACCTGAGCGAACCGGCCTTGAACCGGGTTTTCCCCGGAAGACCGGGGCGTACATACTCGGTATAGGAGGAGATTGGCGCGCCCGGAGGGACTCGAACCCCCTACCCTCGGCTTAGAAGGCCGATGCTCTATCCAGATGAGCTACGGGCGCGGGTGAATATGACTAATGAGTGGTCGGGGTGACACGATTCGAACGTGCGACTTTCTGCTCCCAAAGCAGACACTCTACCGGACTGAGCTACACCCCGAGGAGGGCCGATTCTAGCGAGCGACACCCAAAGCGTCAAGGAAACCCGACGGCCGGGTTGACGCAGAACCGCGCTGGCAAAGCCGCTGCGTCACAACCAAAAGTCTTGTTGCAGGCCGGGGCGTTCTGAGATTTAATAGCCCCTTTTCTTAATCCGGATGCCACAGCAAATGGCCGAAGAACTGCTCCAGAAAAACATCCCGCCGTATGAGCCGAAGAAGGGCGAGGAGTACATGTGCGACCGCCAGATCGCCCATTTCCGCAAGATTCTCGAAGGCATCAAGAAGGCGCTTTCAGAGGATATCGACCGCACTGTGCATACGATGCAGGACGAGGCCACGGTGTTTGCCGATCCCAATGATCGTGCCAGCCAGGAAACCGACATCGCCATCGAATTGCGCAACCGCGACCGTGAGCGAAAACTCATCAAGAAGATCGACGAGACCATCGGTCGAATCGAATCGGGCGATTACGGTTTTTGCGACAAGTGTGGTGTCGAGATCGGCATCAAGCGGCTGGAGGCTCGCCCGACGGCCACACTGTGCATCGACTGCAAGACCCTGGAAGAACTGAAAGAAAAACAGATGGCCAAGTGAGCGGAAAAAGCTGACATCCGTCGTATTTCCCTTTCTTTCCCTTTCTCATGAGCCAATAAAAAGGGCGCCCTTCGGCGCCCTTTCTCGTTTCAACCACTCCGCTTATTCGGCGGCCGGTTGCTGTGCCACAGCAGGCTCTGCCGGCGTGGCAGCCGCAGCCGCCTCGGCTGCCGCCGCCTTCATCGACAGCTTGACGCGACCGCGATCGTCGGTTTCGAGCACCTTGACGCGCACGACCTGGCCTTCCTTGAGGTAGTCCTCGACCTTGGCAACACGCTCCTGGGCGATCTGCGAAATGTGCAGCAGACCATCCTTGCCCGGCAGCACTTGCACGATGGCGCCGAAATCCAGAATCTTCAGCACGGTGCCTTCGTAGATCTTGCCGATCTCGACTTCCGCCGTGATGGCGTCGATCCGGGCGCGCGCTGCCGCCGCCGCATCGCCGCTGGTCGCCGCGATAGTGATGGTGCCGTCGTCCTGGATGTCGATGGTCGTGCCGGTTTCTTCGGTCAGCGCGCGAATCACCGCGCCGCCCTTGCCGATCACGTCGCGGATCTTTTCCGGATTGATCTTGAAGGTATAGAGGCGCGGCGCGTAGGCTGACATTTCGGTACGGTGTCCACCCATGCTCTGTTTCATCAGGCCGAGGATGTGCATGCGGGCTTCCTTGGCTTGCGCCAGCGCAACCTGCATGATTTCCTTGGTGATGCCCTGGATCTTGATATCCATTTGCAGTGCGGTCACGCCAAATTCGGAACCGGCCACCTTGAAATCCATGTCGCCGAGGTGATCTTCGTCGCCCAGGATGTCGGTCAGCACGGCAAAGCGGTTGCCATCCTTGATCAGACCCATGGCGATGCCTGCCACGTGCGCTTTCAGGGGCACACCGGCGTCCATCAACGCCAGACAGCCACCACAGACGGAGGCCATCGAAGAGGAACCATTTGATTCGGTGATTTCCGACACGACTCGCATCGAATAGGAGAAATCTTCCGGCTTGGGCAGCACGGCGATCAACGCGCGCTTGGCGAGACGGCCATGGCCGATTTCGCGCCGCTTCGGCGAACCGACCCGACCACATTCACCGGTCGCGTACGGCGGCATGTTGTAGTGCAGCATGAAGCGATCGCGGTATTCGCCCGCCAGCGCGTCAATGATCTGCTCGTCGCGGTTGGTGCCCAGCGTGGCAACGGCCAGCGCCTGGGTCTCACCACGCGTGAAGAGCGCCGAACCGTGAGTGCGCGGCAGCACGCTATTGCGAATGCTGATCGGGCGAACGGTACGGGTATCGCGGCCGTCGATGCGCGGCTGGCCGGCAAGGATGCGACCACGCACGATGGCAGCTTCGAGTTCGAAGAACAGATTGCCGACGGTGTTTTCATCCGGTGCACCCTCTTCACCCGTACACAAGGCGGCAACCGCTTCGGCACGGATTTCCTTGACGGCCTGACTGCGGGTTTGCTTGCTGGTGATGTTGTAGGCTTCTTCAAGCTTGGCCTTGACCACACCGGACAGACGGGTGATCAGGGTTTCGTCCTTGGCGGGCGGTTGCCAATCCCATTCGGGCTTGCCGCCCTCTTCGACCAATTGGTTGATCGCCTCGATCGCGGCTTGCATCTGCTGATGTCCGAATACCACGGCACCTAGCATGATTTCTTCCGACAATTGCTGAGCTTCCGATTCCACCATCAGCACGGCGACTTCGGTGCCGGCAACCACCAGATCCAGCTGGCTTTCCTTGAGTTGCGAGGCGGTAGGGCAAAGCACATATTCGCCGCTGACGTAGCCAACGCGGGCGGCGCCGATCGGGCCGTTGAACGGCACACCGGACAGCGACATCGCGGCCGACGCGCCGATCAGGGCGGGAATGTCGGAATCGATTTCCGGATCGAGCGACACGACCGTCGCCACGACCTGGACCTCGTTATAGAAACCATCCGGGAAGAGTGGACGCAGCGGACGGTCGATAAGGCGGGAGGTCAGCGTTTCCTTCTCGGAGGGACGCCCTTCACGCTTGAAGAAACCGCCGGGAATACGACCCGCGGCGTAAACTTTTTCCTGATAATCCACAGTCAGCGGGAAGAAATCCTGACCCGGTTTGACGTTCTTGGCTGCCACAACAGTGACCAGCACAACAGTGTCACCCATTGACACCATCACGGCGCCGCCGGCCTGGCGGGCCACTTCACCGGTCTCCAGGGTCACCGTATGGGCCCCGTAGGCGAAGGTCTTTTTCACCACGTTAAACATTATTTTTCCTTTCATTCTCTCGACAATTTGCGCCGCAATCGTTCTACCTCTTCGCCAAAAAACGAAAAGAGCGGCATGGCATCTTTGCCAGACCGCTCCTTCGGGATTAGGCGCGACGCAAAATTACTTGCGCAGACCGAGGCTGGTAATGAGCTTGCGATAAGCGTCAATATCCTTGCCCTTGAGGTAGTCAAGGAGCTTGCGGCGTTGGCTCACCAGGCGCAGCAGGCCGCGGCGCGAGTGGTGGTCCTTGGTGTGCTCCTTGAAGTGGCCCGTCAGATCATTGATACGGGCCGTCAGCAGCGCGATCTGGACTTCCGGTGAACCGGTGTCGCCCTTGGCGCGCTGGAAATCGGTAACAATTTTTGCTTTTTGTTCGGTCGTGATCGCCATGTTCAAACTCTCTTTCATGAAAACGACGCAGCCCCGGTTTGATAGAGCGTGGCGTCTGGTTAATCGGTTATTTCCGTTGGCGACGGAAAGCGTTTGATTATAACCGGTTACGTCGCCAATTGCACGAGCCGTTTGGGCCATAGTTTGCCTTCGGCCCGCACTTCGCCGACGCCGAGCAAATACCCGTCGGCATAAACGCGAGCTGACCCCGGCACTCCCTGCTGCGGATTAACCGGATTTCCGTGCGAAAAGCGCTCGCGGTCCGCCGCATTCAAATGGATCGCCGGCAGCGATTGCAACAACGCATCGACCGGGGCCAACCGGCCAATCCGTATCGACTCGTCCATCGCCTCAAGTTCGGCCAGCGTCACGGCGCACGCCAGATCGAGATCGCCGACCACGGTGCGCCGCAAGGCCGTCAAATGGGCGCCGCACCCCAGGGCGGTCCCCAGATCGGCGGCGAGCACGCGAATATAGGTGCCCTTGCTGCACGCCACGCGCAACACTGCCGTGTCATCGTGAAAAGCCAGGCATTCCAGCGCGTGGATCGTCACCGGGCGCGCGGCCCGTTCGACTGTCACCCCTTGTCGCGCCAACTCGTAGAGCGGTCGCCCATCTCGTTTGAGCGCCGAGTGCATGGGCGGAATCTGATCGATGGCGCCGGTAAAGCGCGGGAGTACCGCCAGCACCTCTGCCTCGCCGACCTCCACGGGCTGCGTATCGATGACGATACCCTCGGCATCGCCAGAATCGGTGGTCACACCCAGTTTCAGGGTGGCAAGGTAGGTTTTATCCGCTTCCAACAAGTCTGCGGAAAACTTGGTCGCTTCGCCAAAACACAGCGGCAACAGGCCGGACGCAAGCGGATCGAGTGTGCCGGTGTGCCCTGCCTTGGCTGCGGAAAACAGACGCCGCGCCTTTTGCAGCGCGTCATTGGAGGACATGCCGACCGGCTTGTCGAGCAGCAGAACACCGTCAACCTGTCGCCAGGTTCGCTTGAACTGCGTCATCGCCGGATTACTCTTCCGGCGTCTGGTCGCTGATCGCCGCCGCCTTGTTGATCAAGTCGGTCAAATCGGCGCCCCGTGCGACCGACACGTCGTGGATGAAATGCAGTTCCGGCAGGGTATGAATATGGATCCGCTTGCCCAATTCGCGGCGCAGGAAGCCCGAAGCGCGCTTCAAGCCTTGCTGAATAGCCGGTACCTGATCGGCATTCAGCGTGGTGAAATATACCTTGGCGTGCGCGTAATCCGGTGTCAGTTCGACACCGGTCAAGCTGATCATGCCCACACGAGGGTCCTTCAGTTCACTGCGAATCAGTTCGGCGAGGTCGCGGCGCACTTGCTCCGCGACCCGATCGCTCCGTTGAAAGCCACTCTTCTTCATCAGAGACTGCGCGCCACTTCCTGAATTTCGTACACTTCTAGCTGGTCGCCTTCCACGATGTCGTTATTGCCGCGCAGCGAAAGACCGCACTCGAAGCCGCCCTTGACTTCGCGGACGTCGTCCTTGAAGCGCTTGAGCGAGTCGAGTTCGCCGTCCCATTGCACGACATGGTTGCGCAGCAGGCGAACACGCGAGCTGCGTTTGACCACACCTTCCAGCACATAACAGCCAGCAATGGCGCCAACGCGGGAAATGTGGAAAACCTGCCGGATCTCGACCAGGCCGGTGATTTCTTCGCGTTTTTCAGGCGAGAGCATGCCCGAGAGCGCCGCCTTGACCTCATCCACCGCATCGTAAATGACGTTGTAGTAGCGGATGTCGACGCCAAAATTTTCGGCCAGCTTGCGCGCACCCGCATCCGCGCGCGTATTGAAGCCGATGACGACCGCGTTCGAGGCCTGCGCCAGGTTGACGTCGGATTCGCTGATGCCACCGACCGCCGCGTGGATAACCGCCACACGAACTTCGTCTGTCGACAATTTACCAAGCGCATGCACCAGCGCTTCCTGAGAGCCTTGCACGTCGGCCTTGAGAATAATGGACAAGGTCTTGACCTCGCCTTCCCGCATCTGCTCGAACATGTTTTCGAGCTTGGCGGCCTGTTGCTTGGCCAGCTTGACGTCGCGGAACTTGCCTTGTCGGAACAGCGCGATTTCGCGCGCCTTCTTTTCGTCGGTGAGGACGATGGCTTCTTCCCCGGCTGCCGGCACGTCGGACAAACCGAGAATCTCGACCGGAATGGACGGACCTGCCTCGTTAATCGCCTTGCCGGTTTCATCCAGCATCGCACGCACCTTGCCAAACACCTGACCGGCCAGCACGACGTCGCCCCGCTTTAACGTGCCGGATTGCACCAGCATGGTGGCCACGGCGCCACGTCCCTTGTCGAGGCGCGCTTCAATGATCAACCCCTTGGCGGGCACATTTTTCTGCGCCTTGAGTTCCAGCACTTCGGCCTGAAGCAGCACGTTTTCGAGCAACTCGTCGATGCCGGTGCCTTTCTTGGCCGAGACCGCGATAAAGGGCGACTCACCACCGTATTCCTCCGGAATAACGCCTTCGGCAACCAATTCCTGCTTGACTCGATCCGGATTCGCATCCGGTTTGTCGATCTTGTTCACCGCCACCACCAACGGTACGCCGGCGGCCTTGGCATGGTGAATCGCTTCCTTGGTTTGCGGCATGACACCGTCGTCAGCCGCGACCACCAGAATGACGATATCCGTCGCCTTGGCGCCCCGCGCCCGCATCGCGGTAAACGCTTCGTGACCCGGCGTATCGAGGAAGGTGATCATGCCGCGATCGGTCTGTACGTGATAGGCGCCGATATGCTGCGTAATTCCGCCCGCTTCACCAGCAGCCACCTTGGCGCGGCGGATGTAGTCGAGCAGCGAGGTCTTGCCATGATCCACGTGGCCCATCACGGTCACCACCGGTGCCCGCGATTCGGCCGGCACGTCCATAAGATCCTGGTTTTCCGCGAGGAAGGCATCGGGATCGTCAAGCTTGGCGGCCAATGCCTTGTGACCCATTTCTTCGACCACGATCATGGCCGTTTCCTGGTCCAGCATCTGGTTGATGGTGACCATCGAGCCCATCTTCATCATGGTCTTGATGACTTCGGTCGCTTTGACCGCCATCTTATGCGCCAGATCGGCAACCGTGATGGTTTCCGGTATGTGCACTTCCCGCACCAGCGGCTCGGTTGGTGCCTGGAAACCACCCTGATCGTCACCGCCCTTGCCATGCGATTTCTTGTGACCGTGCTTTCCGCCATCACGCCAGCCCGTCCCGCCGCTCGTGTCGCCACGCGTCTTCAGGCCTGGTTTCTTCTTGCCGCCTTCGTCACCGCGCTTGTCGTCCTTGACACCCGGCTTCTTGCCAGGGGTTTCCGGCTTTTTGTGCAGCGTACCCTTGTCGACAGCCGGTTCCTGCGTCCGTGCCTGAGTCGCTGCTTGTTGCTTGGCCAGTTCGGCTGCACGGGCGGCAGCAGCGGCCTCTTCGGCCTCCTGCTTCAAGCGGGCCAGTTCAGCCTCGCGTGCCTGCTTCTCTTGCAATTCGCGCGCCTGCCGTTCCAGCAGCTCCCGCTGACGCTGCTCTTCGGCCTCGCGTTGGCGCATTTCATCGGCATCGACCACCGCCACAACGGGCTCCAGAATAACTTCTTCCACCGGCAACGCCTCGGCCGCCTGATCGACGTCCCGCTTAACCAGCACGCGCTTCTTGCGGACTTCGACCTGCACCGTACGCGCCCGACCCTGCGCATCGGTCGATTTGATCTCGGAAGTCGACTTGCGGGTCAGGGTAATCTTGGTCTTGGTTTCACCTGCACCGTGCGAACGGCGCAGATAATCGAGCAAACGAGCCTTGTCTTGATCGGTCAAGGTCTCCGTCAGCGATTTCTTATTCACACCGGCCTTGGCGAGCTGCTCCAGCAGCGCCTCGGCCGGCATCCTGAGTTCTATGGCAAATTGCGATACGCTGGTCGCGGTCATACTCTTCTCCCGCTCATTCGAACCAATGGGCACGGGCAACCAGAATCAGTTGCTTGGCGCGCTCGTCGTCCATTCCGGTCATTTCCACGAGTTCGTCGACAGCCAATTCGGCGAGATCGTCCCTGGTTTTGATACCCTGTCCCGCCAACTTGGCGGCCAGGTCCTTATCCATGCCATCGAGGTTGAGCATGTCTTCGGCAACATCTTCAAGTTGCTCTTCGGTCGCAATCGCTTCCGTCAACAACACGTTACGGGCACGGTTTCTCAGCTCATTAACGATGTCCTCGTCCAACCCCTCGATCTCCAGCATCTCAGCCAGCGGAACGTAGGCAATCTCTTCAAGGCTGGAAAACCCTTCTTCAATCAGCACATCGGCCAACTCTTCGTCAATGTCGAGTTTTTCCATAAACACTACGCGGGTTTTGGCAAATTCAGCTTCGTTTCGCTTAAGCGATTCCTCCTGAGTCATCAGGTTGATGCTCCAGCCGGTAAGTTCCGAGGCCAGGCGCACGTTCTGACCGCTGCGACCGATGGCGATGGCCAGGTTGTCTTCGTCGACAACCACATCCATTGCGTGTTTTTCTTCGTCGACCACGATAGATGACACTTCCGCCGGTGCCAGCGCACCGATAACGAATTGCGCGGGGTCAGCCGACCACAGCACGATGTCGATGTTCTCGCCGCCGATTTCGTTGCGCACCGCCGTCACACGCGATCCGCGCAGCCCCACGCAGGTACCGATCGGATCGACCCGCGGATCGTTGGACTTGACGGCAATCTTGGCGCGCATGCCGGGATCGCGGGCACAGGCCTTCAGTTCCATCAGGCCATCTTCGATCTCGGGCACTTCCAGATCGAACAGGCGGATAACAAATTCAGGCGCAGTACGGGACAGAATCAGTTGCGGGCCCCGCGCACCGCGGTCGATCCGCAACAGATAGGCTTTGACGCGATCGCCAATGCGAAGGTTCTCCTTCGGGATCATTTGGTCGCGTGGCAGCACGGCTTCGATCTTGCCGGATTCGACAATCGCGTTGCCGCGCTCCATCCGCTTGATGGTACCGGAAACGATATGCTCCTTGCGCTCCAGGAAATCGCTGATGATCTGCTCGCGCTCGGCATCTCGGATCTTCTGCAAAATCACCTGTTTGGCGGCCTGAGCGCCGATACGGCCAAAATCGATCGGTTCCAGCGGTTCTTCGAGGAAATCCCCAATTTCCACCTCGGGATCTTCCTTCGAGGCTTCCGAAAGCGGCACCTGCAGGTATTCGTTGACATATTCATGTTCATCAACCACCTGCCAGCGGCGGAACGATTCGTACTGACCGGTATTGCGATCAATCACCACGCGGACATCAGCCTCGTCGTGAATGCGCTTCTTGGTGGCGGATGCCAACGCCATCTCCAGGGCGCTGAAAACGATATCCTTGCTGACGTTCTTTTCGCGGGCGAGTGCATCGACCAGCAACAGCAGTTCGCGGCTCATGGGTTAAAACCTCCTCATCCTTCAGTCGAATCGCGGCACCAAGCGTGCCTTGTCGATATTGGCAAATTCCAGTTCCACGTCGCCGGTATCGAGACGAACGCCGACTTTGCCCTGTTTCAGGCCCAGCAGTTCGCCCTGGAAATTGCGACGGTTATTCAAGGGAATACGGATGCGAACATGGATTTCCTGCCCGGCAAAACGCTCGAAATCGGCAGGTTTCTTGACCAGCCGATCCAGCCCCGGCGACGACACCTCAAGCCGGTCGTAATCGACGTTTTCGACTTCCAGCACGCGCTGCAACTGGTTGGAAACCTTGACGCAATCGTCGACCTCTACCCCGCGCTCGTGGCCGAGCACATCGATAAAGATGCGAATGGTCCGCCCGCGCGGCGACATTTCGACGTCGACCAGCTCGTAGCCGAGACCGCCGACGGTGGTTTCAAGCAAAGTGTTCAAATCCATGGCACAAATAAAAAATGGGCGAACCGCCCATCCCTGAATAAACAAACCCCGCCAGCCGGCGGGTGGAACAAAACTATTGAATTATAACGGAAGACCGGTGTTCAGTAAATCAACTCGCCCATTTACGCCCTGGTCTTAGTCGTCTAGCATTCTTCACCACTTGCACCCTTTGTCCCGTACCGCGTCGCGAAGCAAGAACAGGGGGGCGAACAGGCCTGTGCCGGCGTATGCCTCGCGGCAATCGGATCGGGCGGCGGAAGCCATAGCGCGCGCCAGAGGTGCTGGAGGCGCTTCGGCCGATGAAGGCAGTTTTTGCCCGCCCCCGGTCGCACGTGCCGCTTCACGGGCCACACTGCGTGCCGCGTCCAGATCAATGCCGGCAGCCCGCTCGGGACCCGGAATGTCGTTTGCGGTAGGCGCTCTTACCACTTCGGCTCGCCGTCTGGGCACTGCCCGCCTGGCGGCCACGACTTCGTCGTGGATCAGCTTGGCCGCCACGGGCGATTCCGCCGGGCGTTTGAGTGTCGCGATGATCGGTTTAGGCACAACTGTTGAGACGTCCCGCGAAGGCACCCACGACAAAAATACCGCGTGTATCGACAGCGACAATAGCAGCGCCCAAACGAAACGCCTTTCCAACCGCATCAACACTATCAGCGTACGCGGCCGCCCGCTCCCGTGCCCTCCAAGGCACGCAGGAAGCGCTTGACCTCTTCTTCTTCCAGTTCGCGACATTTGCCGCGCTTGAGCATTGGCGGCAGCACAAGTGGGCCATATCTCACCCGCATCAAACGGCTGACCGTACAGCCAACTGCCTCGAACATTCGCCGCACTTCGCGATTGCGCCCTTCAAAAAGCGTGACGCGATACCAGTGATTGGCTCCCTCGCCGCCAGCATCCTCGAACGATGCGAAACTGGCCGGACCATCCTCCAACTCAACGCCGGCAATCAGCTGCTTTCGCGCCTCTTCACTGAGCTCGCCAAGCACGCGTACGGCGTATTCGCGAATCAGTTCTGAACTGGGGTGCATGAGCTTGTTGGCCAACTCGCCGGAGTTGGTAAACAACAGCAGGCCGGAGGTATTGAAATCCAGGCGCCCAACCGCGATCCAGCGACCTCCGCGCATACGCGGCAGGGCTTCGAAAACCGAAGCGCGGCGATCGGGATCGTCGCGCGAGACAATTTCGCCTTCCGGCTTGTGATACATCAGCACGCGCGGCGCGCGGCCGCTCGAAAAACGCAAGTTGACCAGGCGGCCATTGACCTTGACGCGATCGCCCGGCGAGACCAACTGGCCGATCTGCGCCGTTTCGCCATTGATATTGACCCGGCCTGCCGCAATCCATTCTTCCATTTCGCGACGCGATCCGAGACCGGCTTCGGCCAGCACCTTATGCAGACGTTCGGGTTTGACCGCCTCGAAACGCTCGTGCGTAGTTCGCTGACCCTGACGGCCTCCTCGGCGCGGCCCCGGCACGGGTGCGTTACGCCCCGCACCACGACGCGGACGCGGCGCCTCGGCGGCGGTCTCATCGCTTTCGGGAAATTCGGCGCGGGAACGACGAGGCGGAGAATCCGGCGCGGCGTCCTCACGTTCAAACCTGCCGCGTGATGACGGCGTGCGTCGACCCTCCGGCTTTTCTCGGTCCGCTTGGCTGCTCCGCCGAGCCCCCAGGGTTGTCTCGCCGCGCGCATCATCGCTTTCTGCACGCGTGCGTCGAGGTCCGCCGCCCTCGCCCGTCGGGCGGCGCCCGGCGTGCTCTTCGCCACTCTTGCCGGAATACACGGATCGCGAATCGCCCTCCACTCTTTTCGTCGCGCCGTTTCGCTCCGGACGAGCCTTGCGCCCTTCGCCCGTCGCTTCGGCGCCATCCCGGCCCCGGGCGAGGCGTTTGGTCGGATTTCCCTCGTCAACGCCAGTCTTTTGAGGGCGGCGGAAGGGCGTTTTCTTCTTAGTTGGCATGATTCAACTCCAGGGTTTCCGCTAGTTGTTCCAGCGGCGGCAATTCGGACAGGCTGCGCAGACCGAGATCGTCAAGAAAATGCTTGGTCGTGGCAAACAAGGCCGGACGCCCGGGTGTGTCGCGATGCCCGACCACGTCGATCCAGCCCCGCTCTTCCAGCGTCCGGATGACTTGCGTATTGACCACGACACCGCGAATTTCTTCGATATCGCCGCGAGTCACCGGTTGCCGATAGGCAATGATCGCCAGTGTCTCCAGCACCGCACGCGAGTATTTCGGCGGCTTTTCGGGGTTCAGACGTTGCAGGTAGTCAGCATACTCCGGCCGGGTGCGAAAACGCCAGCCCGAAGCCAGTTGCAGCAATTCGACCGGGCGTTCGGCATACTCGTTGCGCAGTTCGTCGAGCAACTTTCTGAGCACGTCGTTGGCCAGTTCCGCATCGAACATGCGTTTCAGCTCGTTCAGCGTCAGCGGCTCACGCGTCGCCAGCAGCGCGGCCTCAAGCACCCGCTTGACGGTGGTCGGTTCCATCTTCGCTTTCCTGTTCAATCGGAATTATTGCCAGCCGCAGATAGATCGGGTGAAAGGCTTCGGTCTGCGTGATTTCCACCAGCTTTTCGCGGGCGAGTTCGAGCATCGCCAGAAAGTGTACAACGACGCCGGGCACGCCCATGTCGGGATCGAACAAATCCTCGAAATGAACAAACCCGCCTTCCGCGCCCTGCAAGCGACGCAGGATCAGGCTCATGTGCTCGCGCACCGAGAGTTCCTCGCGCTGAATCTTGTGGTGACTCTTTAGTTGGGCTTGCCTGAGCACAGCCTGCCAGGCCGCCGTTAACTCGTTGATGCTGACTTCCGGCTGCCTTTGAGCCAGCGATTTCTCGACCAGCGTCTCCACCCAGAAAAATTCGCGTTCGACATGGTCGAGTTCATCCAGTTTCTGGCCGGCGATCTTCATCCTCTCGTATTCCATCAACCGGCGCACCAGTTCCGCGCGCGGGTCTTCCGCCTCTGCGCCATCGTCCTGCTGGTGACGCGGCAACAGCATGCGCGACTTGATCTCGATCAGCATCGCCGCCATCACCAGATAGTCGGCCGCCAATTCAAGGTTGTGCGCCCGCATCGCCTCGACATAAACCAGATATTGCGCCGTCAGCGGCGCCATCGGAATGTCGAGAACATCGATATTGGCCTTGCGGATCATGTACAGCAGCAGGTCGAGCGGCCCCTCGAAAGCCTCCAGCATGACTTCCAGCGCATCGGGCGGGATGTAGAGATCAAGCGGCAGCTGCGCCATCGGCTCGCCATAGATGCGGGCGACGGGCGGCTCCAGATCGAGTTCCGCGGTCGCGGTCATTGCGTCGCGCTAGCCGGCAGGCGGGCGACGGAGCGCGCGTCGACGAGCACGACGGCCCCTTCCAGATAAGGTTGCCAGAATTCGGCGCCCACAGCCGACGCCTCTTCCGCGCGCTTCAGATAGACCGCCACACGCCCTTGAGGATTCGCCGTCAGCCAAGTGCCGATTTCGCCTCGCGTAATCTCCACAAGAGGCCGGGTCAGCCGCCCGTAGTAGTGAAACTGATCGGCGTACCCGGCCGCATTGGCCACGGGCACGCCCTGTTGCTCCAGCTGCTTGAGGCGCTGACCGAAAGGGGTCGTGTCAAAGACGGGCGACAGCGGCCGCAGCAGGCAAAGCAGCACAATCATGACCACGCCACCGGAAATCATCGCCAACCGCGCTGCCGCCGCCTCGCCGTGGACGAAGAGCAGCGTCAGCACCGCCAGCCCAACCAGCAGACCTCCGCCGATCTGCCAGTCTGTTCCCGTATATATGGCAAGCCACGGAGCCTTGTCTATCCAGAGTCCCGGCAACAGGAACAGCACGCCCATGGTCACCAGCACCAGCGCGAGCGGCAGCGCCGCCAACCGGCCTGACACCGCGCCCTCGCGCCGCCCCAGCGCCATCAGCATGGTCAGTGCCGGTAGCAGCGGTAGTATGTAGTGAACCTGTTTGCCACCGGCCAGCGAAAAAACAATGAATGCCGGCAGCAACCAAGCCAGGCAGAACCGCACGCCGTGCACATAGTCGCCGCGTTCGCGGAAGGCCGCGAACAGCGCTCGCCAAGCGCCGCCCCAGAATATCCAGGGAAAGATCACCACCGGCAAAGCCGCAAGGTAGAACCAGAACGGCTGACGGTGCGCCAACGACCCGGTGACTCTGCCCGCCGTCTGCCCCCAGAAGATGGCATTGCGAAATTCCTCGCCGCCCACCAGCGCGGCCGGGATCGCCCACGCCAACGCAATCGCCGCACCGATCAGGACTCCCCAGCCGAGCTGACGATACCAGCCATGCACCCGCCGGGGCGCCCACCATGGCGCCAGCAGCAGAACCGGCAAAACATGCAGAAACACCACCGGTCCTTTCGATAGGATACCCAGGCCGATGGCCAGCCCGAACACGCCCCAGGTTCCGCGCCGCTCGCCAGTAATGGCGCGAAGCGCCGCCCACAGCGCAAGCAACACGAAGAAGGTCAGCATCACGTCGAATACCACCGACGTGGCGAAGAACAACCAGAAGGTACTACCAGTCAGTAACCAGCTCGTCCTTTCGCCGACGGCACCGGCGTGCCGCCACAACCGCGTCGCAATGCTTGCCGCCACTGGCAGGCAGCCGAGCGCGAACAGGGCGGAGATGAGCCGGGGCCACCAATCGTTGAGACCGGCCACCCACCAACCGAGATTGATCAGCCAGAACAGCAGCGGCGGCTTGTGGTGATAGACCTCGCCGTTCTTGTGAGGCACCAGAAAATCGAGCCATGTGCCGCCGTTCCACATCTCCCAGGCGACACTGACATAGCGCGTCTCGTCGATGGGAATATCGGGACGACCAAACACCGATGCCAGCGCTACCAGCACCAGCAACAGGAACAGAAAGGGGCGCGGCTGCCGGATCAGCAGGCTCATGGGGTGGTCAATCGACGGGCGCTTCGTCGGTGGCTTTGAGATGATGCTTCCTGATCAGCATCAGGTTTCGGAAATACACGATCAGGCCGGCACCCTGCCCGACGATGAACACCGGGTCCATCCGATGGACGGCATAAGCGGTCATCACGACGCCTCCCGCCAGGCTGAAGTACCAGAAAGCCACCGGCACGACACTGCGCTTGACCTTCTCGCTATACAGCCACTGTACGAAGAAACGGGCCGTAAACAGACCCTGTCCAACGAAACCGATGATGATCCAAAGCGTCGTGTTTTCCATTCTTTACTTTTCTCCCCCCTTGATGGATTCGATCATCGGCACTTTCGCCCGCCGCTGCAGCCAGGCGACGCCGAAGAGATCGACAATGCCCACCCACAAGCGATTGTGGAAGCCATACTTGGAAACGCCCTGCGTGCGCGGGCGGTGATTGACCGGCACCGACACCACTTCGCCACCGGCGCGCAACACCAGCGCCGGCAGGTAACGGTGCATGTGGTCAAAATACGGCAGTTTCATGAACATTTCACGACTGAACACCTTCAGACCGCAACCCGTATCGGGGGTGTTGTCTTTCAGGAAGGCCGCACGCACACGATTGGCGATGCGCGAAGAAACTCGCTTCAACCAGGTGTCTTTGCGCTTTGTCCGCCAGCCGGCCACCAGCCGCAATTCCGGTTTTTCCGCTTCGAGCAGCTTGGCGAGCATCAGCGGAATGTTGGCCGGGTCGTTCTGTCCATCCGCATCAATCGTCGCAATCCAGCGATTCTTCGCGTGCCGCACTCCGGTCCACACGCCCGTGCTCTGACCGCAGCGCGTCTGATGGCGAACGCACTTGAAACGCGGCGCCAGTTCTTGCGCCAGGGCGGCAAAGATCGCAGGCGATTCGTCATCGCTGCCGTCGTCGACGTAAACGATTTCCAGATCGGGATCGTCGCCCAGCGCGGCCAGAATCTCGTTGACCAGCGGACGAATATTCTCGGCCTCGTTCAAGGCCGGCACGACCACGGATATGCTTTTGTCGCCCATCAGTTGTACTCCAGTCCCATCGCCTCGCGCACGTCGCGCATCGTCTCGCGTGCCAGTTCGCGGGCTTTTTCGCACCCGTCGGCGATGATGTTCTTGACCAGCGCCGGATCGGCCATGTACTGCTCGGCGCGCTCACGCATCGGCACCTGTTCCTTGAGAATGCTGTCGATTACAGGCTGTTTGCATTCCAGGCAGCCGATGCCGGCCGAGCGGCAGCCCTGCTGCACCCATTCCTTGCACCCCTCGTCGGAATAGACCTGATGCAGCTGCCACACCGGGCATTTTTCCGGATCGCCCGGATCGGTGCGCCGCATCCGTGCGGGATCGGTCGGCATGGCCCGCACCTTCTTGTTCACCGCTTCCGGCGCTTCGCGCAGCGTGATGGTGTTGCCGTAGGACTTGGACATTTT
Organism: Betaproteobacteria bacterium UBA1934; assembly: GCA_002337055.1. Lineage (GTDB taxonomy): Bacteria > Pseudomonadota > Gammaproteobacteria > Burkholderiales > Rhodocyclaceae > UBA1934. The sequence goes on from DDFG01000004.1 coordinate 190,312, forward strand.
CTGTCCATCCAGCCCCGGCATGCGCGAGGCCTGGGTCAGCAGCGCGCCCGGCTCGGCAAGAATCATCTTGCCGGTGCCTTCAAGGTAGCCGAACAAGCGTTCGCGGTCGCCCGCCGATACATGCTGCACTTCTTCGAGCAGCGCATGGGCCTGCTCGACCGCCGCCTTGTCGCCTTCCTGCTGAAAACGCGTGCGCAACTCTTCGTAAAGCTTGGCTTTCTTGCCGCCGAGTTTCTTCACCGCTTCCCTTGCCTTCTCTTCGAAACCGGGTTCGCGGCCGTACAGGTGGTTGAAGCGGCGGGCGATCTCGCGCGAGAACTCGATATGCGGCACCTGATCTTCGCCGACCGGCACGCGGTCGGCCCGGTAAATCAGGATGTCGGCCGCTTGCAACAACGGGTAGCCCAGAAAGCCATAGGTGGTCAGATCCTTGTGCGTGATCTTTTCTTGCTGATCCTTGTAGGTCGGCACACGTTCCAGCCACGACAGCGGTGTCATCATCGACAGGAGCAGATGCAGTTCGGCATGCTCCGGCACGCGCGACTGGATGAACAACGTCGCCTGATTGGGATCGACACCGGCCGCCAGCCAGTCGATGACCATGTCCCACGTTGCCTGCTCGATCCCTTGCGGATTGTCGTACTCGGTGGTCAGTGCGTGCCAGTCGGCCACGAAAAACAGGCAGGGATATTCGTGCTGGAGGGTCACCCAGTTTTTCAACACCCCGTGGTAATGCCCCAGATGCAGCGCGCCGGTCGGGCGCATGCCGGAAAGGACTCGTTCAGCGTACATAGTCAGCGCTTTCTAGAAACCAAATAAACTTTCGATCAGTATCACGACAGCCTGCACCAGCGGATTCATGACCGCACCGAGCAGACCGGTAAACAGCAGCAGCAGCAGAATCGGAAAACCCCAGCGCTCCAACCGCGAAAACGGCACCGCCAGACGCAAAGGCAGAAGACTCACCGCGACACGGCCGCCATCCAGCGGCGGCAGCGGAAAGAGGTTCAACACCATGAGCACGACATTCACCATGACGCCCATCTTGCTCATTTCCGACAACGGCAGCGTATAGGGATTGGCCGGCAACTCCCACGCCACACGCAGCATCAGCGCCCAACCGAGTGCCATCGCCAGATTGGCGCCTGGGCCGGCCAGTGCCACCCACAGCATGTCGCGCTTGGGATGCCGCAAACGACCGAAATTCACCGGCACCGGCTTGGCGTAACCAAACAGAAAGCTGCCCTGCGAGAACACCACGATAAGAATGGGAATGACGATCGTGCCCCAGAGATCGATATGGCGCAGCGGGTTGATACTGATCCGCCCCAACTGCCACGCGGTCGGGTCGCCAAAATGGCGGGCCGCATAGCCGTGCGCCGCCTCATGCAGCGTGATCGCAAAAATCACCGGCAGCGCCATGATCGCCACGGTCTGGATAATGCTTTCCATTACGCCTCCAGGCCCAGTGCCGCCAGGCTGCCGCGGCCGACGCGCACCACCTCAGGAATTGCCTCGGTCAGGTTAAGCACCGTGGTCGGTTCATCGCCGCAATGGCCGCCATCGAGAATGAGATCGACCTGCCCCTCAAGCCTGTCCTTGATTTCCCAGCCTTCGGTCAGCGGGGCGGGGTCACCCGGCAATTGCAGCGTGGTGGTCAGCAAGGGGCCATCGAGTTCGGTCAGCAAGGCCTGCACCACGCGGTGATCGGGAACGCGCAGACCGATGGTCTTGCGCTTTGGGTGCAGCACGCGGCGGGGCAATTCCTTGGTGCCTTCGAGAATGAAGGTGTAGCTGCCCGGCGTCGCCGCCTTGAGAAAACGGTATTGCGCGTTGTCCACCCGCGCGTACAGCGCGATTTCGGAAAGGTCGCGGCACATCAAGGTCATGTGGTGGCGCTCATCCACCTGACGGATCATGCGGATGCGATCCATCGCCTCCTTGTCACCGACCTGACAGCACAGCGCATAGCAAGAATCGGTGGGAATCACGATCACGCCGCTGTCGCGCACCAGCGCACTCGCCTGCGCCAGGTAGCGCGGTTGCGGAGTCTCCGGATGAATAGCCAAACACAGCGTCATGATTCAGTGGAACAGGCGCCAAACCGGCTTGAGATCTTCCGGCAAACCAGGCAAACGGCCCAGATCGACATAACTTTCCTCCGGACCATGAAAATCCGAGCCGCGCGAGGCATGAAACCCGAAGTAGCGCGCCTGCCGGGCGAAATGCAGCACATTGTCGTTACCGTGGCTGCCGCACACCACTTCAATGGCTTGCCCGCCCAGTTCCTTGAATTCCGCCAGAAACTGCCGCATTTCGGCGCCAGAAAGCTTGTACCGGCCAGGATGCGCCACCACCGCCACACCCCCGGCCGCGTTGATCCATGACACCGCGTCCGCCAGCGTTGCCCAGCGGTGATCGACATAACCCGGCTTACCCGGAGTCAGATAACTGTGAAAAACGCTGCCAACATCCTTGCAGATGCCGATTTCAACCAGATAGCGCGCAAAGTGAGCGCGAGAAATCAGGCTTGCGTTCTCGGCATAGCGCATGGCGCCCTCGAATACACCCTCGATGCCGATCTGCGCCAAAGCGGCGCTCATGCGCTGCGCCCGTTCGATACGGCCGTTGCGGATGGCCGCCAGGCCTTCGGTCAGCGCCGGCGCGGCAGCGTCGAAAGCCAACCCGACGATATGAATGGGCAAAGACTTCCATTCGATGGAAATCTCGACGCCATTCACAAAATCCATTGCCAGCGACTCCGCGGCTTCGCGGGCTAGCGCCAGGCCGCCGAGATCGTCGTGATCGGTCAAAGCCCACGCAGTCACGCCATTACCCGCCGCCCGGCGCGCCAGTTCGGCCGGCGGCAGCAAACCGTCGGAAACTGTGGAATGGCAATGGAAATCGAAGTTAGCCGTATTCATGACCGCGCCAAATCAAACGTACGATCCTACCACGAAGTCGGGTTCTCCGAAGAATCAACAGCTTCCGCAGACCCGCCTCAAACCCGCGCCCGCCACAGGGCGCGAGGCGAAAAGCCCGTCACCAGAGCCGTTCCGGCCAGAATCACGGCGCCACCCAGCGCAGTATGCCAACCTACCGATTCATCGAGAAACATGGCGCCCCAGAACACCCCGAAGAGCGGGATCAGAAACGCCACAGTCAGCGCCGAGGTTGGCCCTACATCGCCCACCAGCCGGAAATAAAGCAGGAAGGCCCATCCACTGCACACTGCGCCCATTGCCACCACCGCCACCAGCACGTGCATTGCCGGCAACTCACCCGGCCACGGCGCAGGAACAGCCATCGGCAAGGTCAGCACCGTGGCGGCCAGCATGGTGCCGAGTGCGCTCGCGAGCGGCTCCACCGATTCCGTCGTACGCGTATAGACCGTCGCCACACCGTAGCAACACGCCGCCATCAAGGCCCCGAGAATGGCCAGTGCGCCGCCCGCCGGCAACACCAGCGCCTCGCGTCCGGCCAGTACCGCCACACCGACAACGCCCAGTGCCAAACCCATGGCAGCCCGGACCGACAGCCCGCGACGCAGCCAGATGGCGCCAATCAGCGCCGCCCACATCGGCGCCGTCGAATTGAGGATGGAAAGCAGCGAAGCCGACACTATTCGCGCGGAATAGCCGTACAACATCCAGGGCAGCGCCGAGTTGAACAGGCCGATGACCAGAAAATATCGCCAATGCCGGCGCAAACCCAGCGGCCGGCGCAAGTGCCACGCCACGACGGCAAGCACTGCCGCACCCAGCGCCACGCGCAGGAAGATCATCGGCGCCGGCCCGAATACCGGCACGGCCACACGCATGAACAGAAAAGACGCCCCCCAGATGGCGGAAAGAAGGAGCAGACGAACGACGTTGACAGCATTCATGGCGCATGGGTGCTCGCTGGGAGGCCGACGCTGGCAAAATATCGGCGGACAAAAAGAAAAAGCCGCTCGCGGCGGCTTTGTCGGCATTCCTCATCCAACTACTGAAAAGTAATTGGTAGGCGCGATTGGACTCGAACCAACGACCCCCACCATGTCAAGGTGGTGCTCTAACCAGCTGAGCTACGCGCCTGAGGAAGGGCGCATTATACGGATCGAAACGGAAAAGGCAAGACCCTCCGCAGAGACTGCTCTGACGCCCGACGTGCTCGCACTCCGGCCAGTCAATCACCACGCAACCGACACGCAATCGGCATACAATCCGCCTCTTCCAGCCATTTTTAATCCAGATCGCCCATGACCCCCGCCGAATTCATCGCCACCTGGAAGAAGAATCCGCTCACCGAGCGCGCCGGCGCGCAGGGTCATTTCGACGATCTCTGCGAACTGCTCGACCTCCCCAAACCGCGCGACCCAGAAAACTACTGCTTCGAGCGCGGCGCCAGAAAAGCCGGCGGCGGTGATGGCTGGGCCGATGTCTGGAAGCGCGGTCATTTCGGGTGGGAAAACAAGAAACCCGGCCGCGATCTCAAAGCCGCCCTGAAGCAGCTCACCGACTACGCGCTGGAACTCGAAAACCCGCCCCTGCTCGTCGTCTCCGACCGTGAGCGCATCATCATCCACACCGCTTTCACCGGCTACCCGGACGAACCGCGCGAAATCGGCATTGACGAACTGATCGAGCCGGAAAAGCGGCAGCTGCTCAAATGGGTATTCACCGACCCCGAAAAGCTGCGGCCCGAGAAATCCACCGCCGCCATCACGGCCGAGGCCGCCGGCCAGTTCGCCCAGCTTGCCGCAGCCATGCGCGGGCGGCAGGCCTTTGCCGACAACTGCGGCGAAAAGGTCGCCCACTTTCTCGTGCAATGCCTGTTCTGCATGTTCGCCGAAGACGAAACCCTGCTCCCCGCCGGCATCTTCACCCAACTGCTCGCGAACGCCGCCGACGACCCCGAGCGCGCCGCCCGCCGTATCGAAAAACTCTTTCACGCCATGCAAAAGCGCGGCGGCGACTATGGCGACCACGACATCGCCTGGTTCAATGGCGGCCTCTTTCGCCACATCGACATTCCGCCGCTCACCGTCGCCGACCTGCACGCGCTGCATCGCGCCGCCGCCGATATGGACTGGCGCGCCATCGACCCCACCATTTTCGGCACGCTGTTTGAACGCGGCCTCGACCCCGCCGCTCGCGCCCCGCTCGGCGCCCATTACACCGACACTGGCACCATCGCCAAACTGATCGACCCGCTGATCCGCGAACCGCTCGCCGCCGAATGGGCCGCTGTCAAAGCCGACATCGAAGCCAACGCCGGCAAACCCAAAAAGGCGCGAGCCGCCTACCAGCGCTTTCTGCTCAGGCTCAACCAGTATCGCGTACTCGACCCCGCCTGCGGCAGCGGCAATTTTCTCTATCTGGCGCTCAAAGCCCTGCGCGACATTGAAAAGCGCGCCCACGTCGACGCCCTCGCACACGGGCTGGAACCGCCGCTCGGCATGGAAACCGGGCCGCACAACATTCTCGGGCTCGAAATCAACGAATTCGCCGCCGAACTCGCCCGCGTCACGGTCTGGATCGGCGATATTCAATGGTGTCGCCAGAACGGCTACCCGCACGCCCAGAACCCCATCCTGAAGCCCTTGGACGGTATCGAACACCGCGACGCCCTGCTCAACGCCGATGGCAGCGAAGCCGCATGGCCCGCCGCCGACGTGGTGGTCGGCAACCCGCCGTTTCTGGGCGACAAGATCATGCGGAGCGAACTGGGAAACTACTACGTAGACACTTTGCGCCGCACCTATGAGGGCCGCGTACCGGGCGGTGCCGATCTGGTCACCTACTGGTTCGAGAAAGCGCGCGCCCAGATCGAAGAAGGCAAGTTGCGTGGCGCCGGGCTGGTAGCCACCAATTCGATACGAGGTGGCGCCAACCGCAAGGTGCTGGAGCGCATTGTCGCCAGCACGCGCATATTCGAGGCATGGAGCGACGAACCGTGGATCAACGACGGTGCTGCCGTGCGGGTGTCCTTAGTAGGGTTTTGTTCACTAAAGGCGAGCCAGCCAAACGCTCGGCTGGATGGCATTGGGGTACTTGAAATATTTCCAGATCTGACCGCTCAGGCCGGAATCGACTTCTCGCTAGTGAGCAGCCTGCAAGAAAGCGGCCATTGCGCGTTCATTGGAACCCAAAAAGGCGGGCCATTTGACATTCCCGGCGATATTGCGAGGGTATGGCTAAAGTTGCCAAACCCAAACGGTAATCCGAATTCAGATGTTGTTAAACCTTGGTGCAACGGAAGTGATCTCGTGCGTAGGCCAAGCGATACGTGGATAGTCGACTTCGGTTGCTCCATCAGCAAAGAAGGCGCAAGCCTTTACGAAACGCCGTTTCAACATGTACAGGTACATGTGCTGCCAAAAAGGCAACAACTCGCGCGAGAAAACCACCGAATCTATTGGTGGTTACATGCGGAAGACCGTCCTGGAATGCGCGAAAAACTAGCGAACTTGACGCGATATATTGCTACACCACGCGTTGCAAAACATCGAATTTTTGTATGGAGATCAATTCCAATTTTGCCGGATTCCGCCGTTGTGTCCATCGCCCGCGCCGACGACACCACCTTCGGCATCCTCCATTCCCGCTTCCACGAACTCTGGTCGTTACGGCTGTGCACCTACCTTGGCGTAGGCAACGATCCTCGCTACACCCCCACCACCACCTTCGAGACTTTCCCCTTCCCCGAGGGCATGACGCCCCGCGATACCGCCGCCGGGGCGCCGGTCGGCCCGTTGGCCGAGGCGATCGCCGCCGCCGCTCGCCGCCTCAACGAGCGGCGCGAGGCATGGCTGAACCCACCGGAATGGGTGGATTGGGTCATCACGCCCGAAGAGGAACGCGCGGGTTTTCCCAAACGCCCGGTCGCCAAGCCCGGCCATGAAACCGATCTCAAGAAGCGCACGCTGACCAATCTTTACAATGCCCGCCCAGCCTGGCTCTACCTCGCCCACCGCGATCTCGATGTCGCCGTCGCTGCCGCCTACGGCTGGCAGGATTACACGCCTGACATGACGGATGAGGAAATCCTGTGCCGTCTGCTCGCGCTGAACCTCGCCCGAGGCGCGGCCACACGGCACGGTTAGCACTGCGCAGCCATCGCGCTGATTGACCATAGTGCCTTTGTACTAAGGGTTTATCCGCGCTGAATCCGAATGCCACGCTCGCTGAAGCAGCGCTGATTCGCCGAGAAAATTTCATTTTGCAAAAATTTTATAATTCCCTTGCGCATTGTGTGGAATTACTTGTAGGATGCATCTTTCGGGCGCAACAAGCCCTTGCAAAAATGCATAATAAGTTTTCCATGTTCATATAAATACAATATTTCAATAATGGCAACGCAATGTCACAAAGTGGCATAAGGGAGGAATTTGTGGAGCGTGATCGGTTTAAACACTCTCCGGGCTGGTTATTGTGCAAAACAAACATCTCCACGTTACGCAATGTGAAATCCCTTTTCCTACCAACGCGAACATCGTTTCAACGACCGACGTTAGTGGAAACATCACCTCCGCGAACCAGACTTTTGTAGCGATCAGCGGATATTCCCTCGAAGAACTCATCGGCTCTCCGCACAATATCGTCCGCCATCCGGACATGCCTGCCGCTGCATTTTCGGACTTGTGGAAGACGATCAAGTCCGGGCGCGCCTGGCGCGGCATCGTCAAGAACCGGTGCAAAAACGGCGATCATTACTGGGTTGAAGCGTTTGTTGTCCCGCAGTTTCGCGACGGCGTGGTTTGTGGATATCTCTCGGTTCGCAACGAGCCGACGCGAAAGCAGATCGAAGACGCCGAGGCGCTCTATGCCCGGATAAACAGCGGTTCTCCGCCAGCCAGACGGCTTGGCGTTACGCTTTCGATCGCTGCGAAGCTGAAATCGATGTCCGTGGCCTTGCTTGTCGCCTTGCTGGCGATCGCCGGCCTGGGCATGTGGGCGGTTTCGTCAAGCAACAAGGCGATGCAGTTGTTGTATGAACGACACCTGCTGGGGGTTCAGCTCGCGGAACAGATTCCCGCCCTGCTGGCCGAAAGCCGAGCTCAGATATTGCTGGGGATGCAACATGATCCGGCAGGTTCGTTGTCGAAATTGCACGACCACGATTCGTCGACGCATATCGAGGCCACGCTGAAGATTCGCAAAGATGTGCAGGAGAAGATTCAGGCACTGGACTCTCTTGTACAGTCGGCGGGTGCGCGTGCCGCCTTTCAGGAATTTGTGGCAGCGCGGGAGAAGTATTCGATCGAAGGGGGCGCCGCGGCACGGAAACTGCTGGAGTCGGGGCAATACAGCACCCTGGGTGATCTTGTCGTCAACCGGATCAACCCCCTGTTCCGGGAGGTACAAGGCAAATCCCGGGCACTCGCCACGGTGCTCGCCGAGGAAGCCGCGCAGGTCCAGGCGCACGAACGACAGCGTTATGAATTTGTTCATGCTGTCCAGCTGAGTATTCTGGCCATTACGACCATTCTGCTGGTGTTGGGTCTGCGCTACCTGCTGGCCATCACGCTGAACCCCATTCGGGATGCCGCCAGCCACCTTCGCAAAATGGCGAGCGGCGACATGAACGAGGATCTCGATATCGCCCGTTCCGACGAGATCGGCGAGCTCAATAGTTCGCTGACTATGATGCAGATCGAAACGAAATACCTGATCGACGAGATCACTTGTGCGGCGAGGCAGGTCAAGGAGTTGGGCACGGTACTGGATGAGCGAATGAACAAGGTGGTCGAGCAGTCTCTTGTTCAACAGGCCAATGTCGAGGCTGTTGCCGCCGCGACCGAGGAATTCAGCGAATCTGCCAACGAGGTCACGCAAAGCACGCATCACGCCGCATCGGCGGCATCGGAATCGCAAGAACTATTGCTCAGAAGTCATCGTCAAATTGAAAGCGGAGTTACCGCGAGCCTGCATGTCGAGGAGACGGTACTCGGCGCGAGTAGCGTCATGACCTCGCTGAACGACGAAATTGGAAAAATCGGTGTAATCGCCGGCTCAATTTCGGAGATTGCCGGCAAAACCAACCTGCTCGCACTCAACGCCGCCATCGAAGCAGCCAGGGCAGGCGAACAGGGGCGCGGTTTCGCTGTAGTGGCAGGTGAAGTCGGCAAGTTGGCGGATAGAACCGCTCATTCCACTGGTGAAATCGCCGATGCGGTCGAGAGTATCAACAGGGCTGCGCGTGCGGCCTTTGAAAGCATGAATGCGGCGGTAACTCAGGTGCGCGATGGCACCGCAAAACTCCGCGAAAGCGTAGGCGGCCTCGACGCCGTGACGGGTGCCAGCCGTCAGGTCAGCGATCTCGCCGCCCAGATATCGGATTCCTCAAAACAGCAGAGCGAAGCGAGCTACGAGGTGGCCTCGAAGATGCAGCGTATTTCCGACCTGATCGAAGGCAATTCCAAAGCCGCTCATGCGGCGCAGGAAACTTCGCAAGAACTGCTTGAAATCGCGCTGGAACTGGAGCAGCATACCAGGCTCTTCAAAATATATCGACGCGCCAAGGCTGCTTGACCGGCGTGGTGTGGACAGAGAATACATGACAGATAAGAAGACACTACTACACCCCGAGATCACGGATGTTGAAGAAAACACCGACATCGGCACGACGGCAAATTCGACGCAGAAAGAAATTCTGTTGCGAAGTATTCTGGATCACGCGCCGATAGGAATATGGTTGAGAAAAGAAAACGGCAGACTCGGCTTTATCAACAAGACATTTTGCGACGCATTGGGGATACCCGAAGAACGCTTTCTGGCGATGACGGATTACGCCGAACTACTTGAAGAACGCACCGCTGCCAGCTGCAAACGCTCGGATATCGAGGCGCTTGAATGCAGAGGACCGCACATATCTGTTGAGGAAGTATTATGTGCGGATAAAAAAAGACATTGGCTCGAGATTATCAAGGTCAGGCTTCCGGATGAAAACAACCAGCCGACAGGCAGAATCATCGCCCTCAGTACCGATATTACCGCCAGACGCCATGCGGACCACCGGCTAAAAATATTTGAAGCGGCATTTCGGCAAGCTCAGGAGGGCATGACCTTAACCGACGCCAACGCAAATATAGTCGAGGTAAATCCGAAATTTTCAGAAATCACCGGATATTCACGAGAAGAAGCACTCGGCCAAAACCCGCGCATCCTCCAGTCCGGATTGCATGAACAGGAATATTACAAGCAGATGTGGGAGGCCCTGAATGATTTTGGAACCTGGCGTGGGGAAATCTGGAATCGAAAGAAGGACGGCACGATTTACCCCGAGATACTCTCGATAAGCCGCATTGATTTTGAAGATAGCGACGAAATCTATTACATCGCCGTTTTTACGGACATCACGGAGCTAAAACGTCAGGAAGCCCGCCTCGAGCATTTGGCATATCACGACGCACTCACGCGGTTGCCGAACCGCACACTGTTTTCCGACCGGCTGGATACCGCCATCGCACGCATTCGCAGAAATGGAGGGATGCTGATCGTCTGCTACCTGGATATCGACAAATTCAAGCAGATCAATGACCGCTTCGGACACGCATTTGGCGACAACGTCATCATTGCTGTGTCGGAGCGGTTGAGTGCCTGTCTCAGGGCCCACGATGGCGCCGCGCGACTGGGGGGAGACGAATTCGTTTTTCTGCTGAGCGATCTGGATTCAAATGCGGCGGCCACTCACGCTGTGGATAGAATTCTGTCTTCCATTGCTGAAACGATCACGATTGATTCGCGCCAGATTTCGGTCACCGCCAGTGTTGGCATTGCCATTTGTCAGCAAGATACCGTTAACGAAAATGCCTCAGACACCGACTCTCTTATTCGCTGTGCGGATCAGGCCATGTATTGGGCGAAGAAGGCTGGCAGAAATTGTTATGTATTCTACGACCCGAGCCATGATATTCGTGTTGGCGAATCCAAGAAAAACCTTTCGACTATTCGAGACGCCATCGCTCGTGGGGAAATGCGACTGTTTTATCAACCCAAGATCGATATGCGACAAAATCGGGTGATCGGCGCTGAAGCGCTCATTCGCTGGCAGCACCCGGCACTGGGTCTTTTAGGACCGAACAGGTTCCTTAAAAACATTGCAAATTCCCTGGTCGATATTCAACTCGGCGAATGGGTCGTCAACGAGGCGCTTCATCAACTCACGCGGTGGCACGAGATGGGATTGAATTTGTGCGTGAGTGTAAATATTTCACCATTCCATCTATCCCAAAAAAACTTTATTTCCCGTTTGCGCAGCAGCCTAGAGGATTATCCATCTCTCCCGACCCAGAGTTTGGAAATCGAAATTCTTGAAACCGCCGCGCTCGAAGATATCTCCCACATCTCTTCGCTCATAGCCGAATGCCAATCCATCGGCGTCTCGTTTGCGCTGGACGACTTCGGCACCGGCTACTCTTCGCTCTCCTATCTGAGGCGACTCCCTGTCAATACCGTGAAGATCGACCAGAACTTTGTTCGGGGGATGTTGATCGATCCGAACGACAAAGCAATCGTCGAGGGCGTGATCGGACTCGCCAAGGTATTCGAGAAGATCGTTGTCGCCGAGGGTGTAGAGACGCTTGATCATGGCAAGATGCTCCTCGAACTGGGATGTGATCTGGCACAGGGCTATGGCTTTGGCATGCCCATGGCGGCAGATCAATTTGAACAGTGGGTCAAGAATTCATCCATGCATCTCGGTTCATAGAGCCCGTTACTAAGAACTCACCTTTCGCTCGACTTAATCAGGTTCTGACGGCGCGCCCGCCGCTCTGACCCCACCCATGCAATCGCCGCGCCGCCTCGCTCGCCCCCTCCAGCCGCTGGTGTTGCACCACTGGCACGCGCCACTCCAATAGCACTTCCTGCCGCGCCTGACAAAAATATGTGCTGTTTGGTCGAATTCTGAAATGAACTTGATCGGTGCAGGTTATGTGCAATATGCAATTGAGATTTGCGCGTATATGAATATTTAATTCGCCTGAATTCCCATAGCGAATACGCTCTCGGCATTATTCTCAATATTCACTCATTTTGAAATAGGCGCCCCACCCCCCAAACTGAGTACCGCTCTGGGCGTGGTCACATGGCAGAAACACATAATCGCAACAATATCGCTACGCATTTTGGTGAAAGCGCGTTGATTTGATTTTCTGCGCCTTACGCCATTCGCCATAATTACGGGGTTTTTGCGAGTCAGGCCGTGCTTCGTGGCGGTGTACGCCGTCGCATTCCAATACAAACAATAGACCGCACAGAAAATATCGAACCAATTTTGGTCAAAAACAAGCTTATCGCACTATTTATGTGCAGGGAGTAAGTGATGCCGATTTCATCCGCGCCGGGTTTTTGGAGTCATCTTCGCGTTCAGTACAAGATTCAGATTTTGACCCAGACGGTTCTGGTGGTAATTCTTCTCGCGGCGCAATTCTGGTTGATTCGCCATTTTGAAGAGGGTGTCATGCTGGCGGCGGAAAAGCGTGCGGAGGCGATTGCAGAGGATGTGGTCAACGGGCTGAATTCGTTGATGGTCATCAAGATCGGCGGCGACGATGTGATCAGCGACAAGAAGGGACGCGCGGCTTTCCTGAAACAGATGGGAATCTCTTCGCAGGTGCAGGAGTTGAGGATCCTGCGGGCGGCAAGTCTAAACAAGGAGTACGGCGAGGGGTTGCCGGAAGAACAGTCAAAAGACGCGCTGGATAAACAGGTGCTCACCGAAGGGAAACCGATCTTTGAACGGGTTACGGGGGGCGATGGCGGCGCGGCGCTGCGGGCGGTCTTGCCCTATGTTGCGGAATCGAATCGCTCGGGCAAGCGCGGGCTGAACTGCATGCGATGCCACGAGGCGGCGGAAAACGAGGTGATCGGGGCAACCAATATCGTGATCAGCTTGCAGCACGATATGGAATCGATACAGCGCATGAACAAGATATTGTGGATCGGGCAGATCGCCATCCAGATTGTGTTGTTCTTTGTCATTCAGCTGATCACCCGGCGTGCCATTACCCGCCCATTGGCACGGATGCGCGATGCGATCTCGGGCATTGAACGCAGTAAGGATCTGACGCAACGCGTGGCGGTGCACAACCGCGACGAGATCGGTGAGACCGCCGAGGCGTTCAACGGCATGATGGCGGCTGTGGGAACGGCGATGGCACATATCAAGGCCAACGTAGCCGATCTGAAAGGGGCGGCGCAGAATGTCGCTGCCGCCGCAGAAAAGGTGGTGACGGAATCGAAGGAAGGCCGCCGCGCTGGCGAAGAGATGACGCTGTCCATCCAGAGTCTCATGGCTAGCATGGACACCATGGCCGGCAACGCCCAGGAGGTCGCCCACAAGACGGTGACCAGTGAATCAAGTTCACAAGGTGGCGAGAAGATCATTCAGACCACCATTGGCGAAATGGAAGCCATACGCGGCGCCGTCACGGAAACATCCAAGGTAGTGGACTCCCTTATCGGCAGCTCGCAACGGATCTCGATAGTGGTCGATGTCATCAAGGACATCGCCGACCAGACCAATCTGCTGGCCCTCAACGCGGCTATCGAAGCGGCGCGTGCGGGCGAACAGGGACGAGGCTTTGCGGTAGTGGCCGACGAGGTAAGAAAACTGGCGGAACGCACCGCGAGTTCAACCACGGAAATCCACGGTCTGGTGTCGCAGATTCATAGCGATGTGGGCGATGCGGTCGCGGATATCGGCATCGTCGCCGACAAGGTCCTTCAGGGCCAGCAATCGGCAGTGGAAGCAGGCAAGACGATGGAAGACATTCGGACACAATGCTCAAACGTGGCCACGCTGGTGGGAAGCATCACCGATGCGCTGCGCGACGAGCACGCCTCCTGCCGCGTTCTGAACAGCCATGTGGAACACCTTGCACACAACGGGCGCGAGGGTTTGGCGACTGCACATTCGCTGTTCGACGAAGCCGAAAAACTGGGACATATCGGACGTGCGGTGGCCGACGCGGTGGATTCGTTCAAGGTATAGCCACCGTCCGGTGAACCGGCGCCGGGCAGACCACGACCCGCGCCCGTTTTAGCCTTGATCATCGGACACTAGATTCGGAACCATTCTGACGTCATCATTTCTACCACTGGCCGAGATTCTGGCCGGATGGGGTTTTCCGCTATAATGCCGCTTCATCCCAGAACGGAGGCATCGCGCATGGGCTTTCTCGCCGACAAGAAGATTTTGATCACCGGACTGCTCTCCAAGCATTCCATTGCATACGGCATTGCCAAGGCTTGCCATCGCGAAGGCGCCCAGTTGGCGTTCTCGTTCCAGAACGAACGTTTTGAAGAACGTGTACGTAAATTCGCCAACGAATTTGGCAGCGATCTCTGTTATCCGCTCGACGTCAGCGACGATCGCCAGATCGATGATCTCTTCATCGCGCTCGGCAAGGAGTGGGAAGGTCTGGACGGCCTCGTCCATTCCATCGCCTTCGCACCGTCGGAAGCCATCGAAGGCGATTTCCTCGAAGGTCTTTCGCGCGAATCTTTCCGTATCGCGCATGACATTTCCTCTTACAGCTACCCGGCGCTCGCCAAGGCTGCCCGGCCGCTGATGCAGGGCCGTCGTGCCTCGCTGCTGGCGCTTTCCTACCTCGGCGCCGAGCGGACGATGCCCAACTACAACACCATGGGTCTGGCCAAGGCCAGCCTTGAAGCCGCCACTCGCTACCTGGCCTTCTGCCTCGGGCCCGAGGGCATTCGCGCCAACGCCATTTCAGCGGGTCCGATCAAGACGCTTGCCGCTTCCGGCATCGGCAGCTTCAGCAAGCTGCTTTCCTACAACTCGCACAATGCCCCTCTTCGCCGCAACGTGACGATCGAGGAAGTGGGCAACGCCGCAGCTTTCCTGCTCTCCGACCTCGCCAGCGGCATCACCGCCGAGGTGATGTATGTAGATGGCGGCATGCACTCGACCGCGCTAGGTAACGCCGACCCGTTGCCCGCCTGAAGTCCGGGCGCGACCTTGCGCCCACAAAACAAAAAGCCGACCGTGAAACTCCGGTCGGCTTTTTGTATAGGGACTCGCCCGATCAGCGTTCCCGGGCCGCCGCGTCGAGCACTGCCTGATGCACCTCAACCTTGTAGCGGGCCCGCAAGGCGGCGAGATAGGCTTGCACATCCTGCTGCGCAGCGGCCTTCTCAACCTGTGCCGCCGCACTCTTGCGGAGACCATCGTCAACCTTGATATCGGTATCGACCTTGGTCAGCTTATACAGCGCGTAACCACCACCGGGCAGTTCGACCCCAGCATAGGCCGGCAGCTTGCTCGCATCCGTTTTGAAAATGGCCTTGAGCGCGACGTCCGGCAGTTGTTTGTTGTCTGCGCGGGTAAGCATCTTGGCGGCCGCCCAGGTCACCTTCTGATCGCCGCCCTGCTTCAACGCCGCCAGACGGTCCTGACCATCCTTGGCCGCCAGTTCCTGCGCTTTCTGGCGCTTCAGTTGGGTTTCGATCCCGGCTTGCACCGTCTCGAAGGGCTGCATCGAAGCGGCCTTGTATTCGACAATGCGTGCCGCCACCAGCGTATTGGGTGCAATTTCAACCGCTTCGGTGTTGCGATGACTCTTGACTGCGTCATCCGAAAACAGCGCCTTGAGGATCTTTTCACCACCCAAAGGGCCATTGGCGGGGTTCGGCGTACGGTTCAACCAGCCGGAAGATTGCACCGCCAGCTTGAACTTGTCGGCAACCGGTTTGAGACTATCCGACTGCTCGTAGACGGTGTTGCTGAAACCCTCGGCGGTTTCCGCGAATTTGCGCCCGGCCGCCGCGCGCTTCAGTTCGCTCTCGATCTCTGCGCGCACCTCGGCAAATGATTTTTCCTTGGCCGGGCGAATACCGGTCAGCTTGATGATGTGAAATCCGAAATCGGATTCGACCAGCCCGGTCATCTCGCCTTCCTTCAGCTTGAAGGTGGCATCTTCAAAAGACTGCACCATGGCCCCACGACCGAAGAAACCCAGGTCGCCGCCATTCTTGCCGGAAGCCGGGTCGTCCGATTTCTCTTTGGCAAGATCTGCAAAGGCAGCCGGGTTCTTCTGGATTTCTTTCAGCAATTCTTCGGCCTTGGCGCGCGCCTTGTCCTTTTCCTTGCCTTCGGCCTTGACCAGAATATGGCTGGCACGCCGCTCCTCGGCGGTGCGATAGCGATCCTTGTGGCCTTCATACCAGGCCTTGACTTCGGCCTCGGCAGGAACGGTCTGCGCGGCGATGGCATCCTGCGAGAGCACCACGAACTCAGCGCGCGCCTGCTCAGGAATTTCAAACTGTTTGCCGTTGGCCTCGTAGTATTTGCGAGCGGCGCCGTCTTCCAGCTTGACCTGCGGCAGATATAGATCGGGCGTCAGACGAGCCTCTTGCACTTCGCGCCGTTCGCCTTCAAGCACCAGTGCGCGATCCACCATCGCCGTCGTGGCAAATCCGGTTCGGCCCACCGTGCCGGCAAGCTGTTGCAACGTAATATCCTGGCGCAATTGCGCTTCAAACATCTGCGGTGAGAGACCTTGCATCTTCAGCAGCGACTCATAGCGCTCCTGCGAGAACTTGCCGTTTTCCTGAAAACCGGGGATGGCGAGAATCGCCCGAACCAGCGCCTCGTTGCCCGCGACGACATGCGTCTTTTGCGCTTCCAGCAGCAGCAGGCGACGGTCGATGATCTCGTTCAGCACACCGGCGCGCACCTCGGGTAGATCCATCATTTTCGGATCGAACGAGGGACCAAGCTGATTGCGGAAACGATCCTGGCGCTCGCGCAATTCCTGCTGGAACTGCTCGACGGTGACCTTGACGTCGCCCACCGTCGCCACCGCACTGGTTCGACTGGCATTGCGAACATAGGAATCGACGCCCCAGAAGGCGAACGGCAAGGAAATCAGGGCCAAGAAAATCTGGACCACTTTTTTGTTATTGCGGACGATGTCAAACATGGATCGACACTTTCGACAGTGTGTATGCAAAAAAGGCGAACTCGCGTTCGCCTCTTCAACTGTATATTTGGCGGAGTGGACGGGACTCGAACCCGCGACCCCCGGCGTGACAGGCCGGTATTCTAACCAACTGAACTACCACTCCGCAGACGGTTAGTCACAACAGGGCGTGCAGTTTATCACAACGCCCAGTTTTGTGTGGTTGCCTCCCCGGTCAATTTCTCAAACACGGCGCGTGGCTTTGGTAAAATGTCGCTTTTTCTTTCTCACCATCATGCTGAAAACCACTCCCCTCAACTCTGCCCACCGCCTTCTTGGCGCGCGAATGGTCGATTTCGGCGGCTGGGACATGCCCGTCAACTACGGCTCTCAGATCGAAGAACATCACGCCGTGCGAGACGACTGCGGCATGTTCGACGTCTGCCACATGTGCCCGGTCGATCTGCGCGGCGATGCCGCCCGCACCTTTTTGTCACGCTTGGTCGCCAACGACGTCGCCAAGCTCAAGGTGCCCGGCAAGGCGCTGTATTCGTGCATGCTGAACTCACACGGCGGCGTCATCGACGACCTCATCATCTACTACATGAACGAGACCTTCTTCCGCATCGTCGTCAACGCCGGTACGGCGGACAAGGATGTCGCCTGGATGCGCACGCGGCTGGCGGAGTGGAATCTTGCTGCCGAGCTGACGCCGCGACGCGATCTTGCCATGATCGCTGTGCAGGGGCCGAACGCACGCGCCCGCGTGTGGCAGGCGCTCCCCGAGACCCGCGTCGCAACCGAGCCGTTGCAGCCATTTTTTGCGGCGGAATGCGGCGAGTATTTCATCGGCCGCACCGGTTACACCGGTGAGGATGGCTTTGAAATCATGTTGCCAAGCGCCGAGGCCGAAACCGTGTGGAATACGCTGGTGGAAGTCGGCGTCAAGCCCTGCGGCCTGGGCGCCCGCGATACACTGCGCCTCGAAGCGGGCATGAATCTCTATGGTCAGGACATGGACGAAGGCGTTTCTCCGCTCGATGCCGGCCTCGCCTGGACGGTCGCACTGAACGGCGAACGCGATTTCGTCGGCCGCGAAGCGCTGGTCGCCAAAGGCCAGCAGCACGAGTTCCTGGGGCTGCTGCTGCTTGAAAAGGGCGTTTTGCGCGGCCATCAGCCGGTGCATTGCCAGCAGGGCGTGGGCGAAATCACCAGCGGCTCCTTTTCCCCGACCTTGCAACAATCGATTGCCCTGGCCCGTCTGCCCCGCGGCGTCGCCATCGGCGACGAGGTCGAAGTCGAAATCCGCGACAAGCGCCTGAAGGCGAAAGTCGTCAAACCGGTCTTTGCCCGCCACGGCAAGGCCACGATCTGATTTTTCTATCCGGAGTTTTTCATGTCCAATATTCCCGCCGATCTCAAATACACTCCCACCCATGAATGGCTGCGCGTCGAAGCCGACGGTAGCCTGACGGTCGGGATCACCGACCACGCCCAGGAAGCTTTGGGCGACATGGTCTATGTCGAATTGCCTACCGTCGGCAAGCATTACGCTGCCGGCAAGGAAATGGCCGTAGTCGAATCCGTCAAGGCCGCCTCGGATGTTTACGCGCCAGTGGCCGGTACCGTTACCGCCGTCAATCAGGAAGCCGCCGACACGCCCGACAGCCTGAACAACGAACCCTACGCCGCCTGGTTGTTCCGCCTACAGCCGGACAACGCGGCCGATGTCGCCGCCCTGTTGGATGCCGATGCCTACGCCAAGGCTGCTGACGAATAACCCCCGCCCCATGTCGCGTCGCGCCCACGCCGGGCGGGCGCGACCGTTTCACCGGGAGGGAGGCCCCTCTCGCAACTCACCCGACCGGAGGGGCGCCCCCCTCCTTGCTATCGCCCACCGAGTGCTCTCACGCCATGCCCCATCGCATTCCTCTCGCCGCTCTTGAACAACAAGACGAATTCACCGGTCGCCACATCGGCCCCTCCACCGCGGAAATCGCCGACATGCTCGCCGCCATCGGTGCAACCAGCGTCGATGCGCTGATCGACCAGACACTTCCCGCCAGCATTCGCCTCCCGAATGATCTGCCGCTGCCCGCGCCCCGCCGCGAGCACGAGGCGCTGGCCGCCCTGAAGGCCGTCGCCGGCCGCAATCGCATTCTCAAGTCCTGTATTGGCATGGGTTATTACGGCACGCTGACACCAACGGTGATCCTGCGCAACGTACTCGAAAACCCGGGCTGGTACACCGCCTATACGCCCTATCAGGCGGAAATCGCGCAGGGGCGCCTTGAAGCCCTGCTCAATTTCCAGCAGATGATCGCCGACCTGACCGGCCTGCCGGTCGCCAACGCCTCCCTGCTCGACGAAGCAACGGCGGCGGCGGAAGCCATGGCCATGGCTCGCCGCGTCAGCAAATCCGACTCGAACTGCTTCTTCGTCGACCAGGCCGCGTATCCTCAGACGCTCGATGTGCTGAAGACGCGGGCGGCGCTGTTCGGCTTTGAACTGCTGGTCGGCTCGGTTGAAAGCGTTGCTTCAACGCCGGTATTCGGTGCCTTCTTGCAGAATCCCGACGAGCGCGGCGAAGTGCGCGATCTCACGGACACCGTGGCTGCCGTGCAGGCGCAGGGTGGCCTCGTCGCTATCGCGTGCGATCCGCTGGCGCAGGTTCTGCTCAAGACACCAGGCGCCATGGGCGCCGATATCGCGCTCGGCTCCGCCCAGCGCTTTGGTGTGCCCATGGGTTTCGGCGGCCCGCACGCTGCCTTTTTTGCCTGCAAGGAAGCCTACGTACGCTCCATGCCTGGCCGCATCATCGGTGTCTCCAAAGATGTGCGCGGCAAACCCGCCCTGCGCATGGCCCTGCAAACGCGTGAGCAACACATCCGGCGCGAAAAGGCCAACTCCAATATCTGCACGTCGCAAGTGTTGCTGGCCAACATGGCCGGCCTCTATGCGGTCTATCACGGTCAGCATGGTCTGCACACCATTGCCAGCCGCGTGCATCGCCTCACCGCCATCCTGGCCGAAGGACTGAAGCGCGCCGGCATCACGGTACTGACTGGCCACTTCTTCGACACCATCCACATCGATCTGGGCGCGCGCGCCGACGTACTGCTGCGCGAGGCGCTCACTGCCGGCTACAACCTGCGCCGCGTGGCGCCGGGCGTACTGGGCGTGAGTTTCGACGAAACCACCACGCGCGACGACGTGTCGACACTGTTCCGCCTGATGGCGGGCGTCACGCTCGAGATGGACCTTTTCGACCGCGCCCTAATCGACAGCGACCCGGCCCTGCCCGATACGCTACTGCGTCAGGACGCCATCCTGACCCACCCGGTCTTCAACAGCCACCATACCGAACACGCGATGTTGCGCTACCTCAAGAAGTTGCAGAATCGCGATCTGGCGCTCGATCACTCGATGATTTCGCTGGGTTCGTGTACGATGAAGCTGAATGCCACCAGCGAAATGATCCCGATCACCTGGCCGGAATTTGGGCAAGTTCACCCCTTTGCGCCGCTCGATCAGGTGGCGGGCTATCTCGAACTGATCCGCAGCCTCGAAGACTGGCTCAAGACCATCACCGGCTTCGACGCCATCTGCATGCAGCCCAATTCCGGCGCGCAGGGCGAATACGCCGGTCTGGTGGCGATCCGGCGCTTTCACCTCAGCCGTGGCGATGTTGCGCGCACCGTCTGCCTGATTCCGAAATCGGCGCACGGCACCAATCCCGCCACCGCCCAGATGTGCGGCATGCAGGTAGTGGTTGTCGAGTGCGACGCCCACGGCAATGTTGACGTGGTCGATCTCAAGGCCAAAGCCACACAGCATGCCGCCGAACTGGCCTGCCTGATGATCACCTACCCCTCGACACACGGCGTGTTCGAGGAATCGATCCGCGAAATCTGCGACATCGTGCATGCCCATGGCGGCCAGGTGTACATGGATGGCGCCAACCTCAACGCCCAGGTCGGTTTGACCTCGCCCGGCTTCATCGGCGCCGACGTCAGCCACATGAACCTGCACAAGACCTTCGCCATCCCGCATGGCGGTGGCGGACCGGGCATGGGGCCGATCGGCCTGAAGGCCCATCTGGCGCCGTTCATGGCCAATCACGTGGTGCAGCCGATCGAAGGTCCGCACGTCGGTCAGAGCGCTGTGTCCGCCGCGCCCTGGGGTTCGGCCTCGATTCTGCCCATTTCGTGGATGTACCTGACCATGCTGGGCGGTTCAGGCGTCAAGCGCGCCACCGAGATCGCCATTCTGAATGCCAACTATGTCGCCAACCGTCTCAAGCATCATTTCCCGGTGCTTTATGTCGGCGCCAACGGGCGCGTGGCGCACGAATGCATTCTCGACATTCGCCCGATCAAGGCGGCGACCGGGATCGCCGAGATCGACATCGCCAAGCGTTTGATGGATTACGGCTTTCATGCACCGACAGTCAGCTTCCCGGTGGCCGGCACGATTATGGTAGAACCGACTGAATCGGAATCCCAGGCCGAACTTGACCACTTCATCGAAGCCCTGATCGCGATCCGTGGTGAGATCGCGCTGATCGAGCAGGGCCAGTGGCCGAAGGACGACAATCCGCTCAAGCATGCGCCGCACACGCAGGGCGACCTGATCGGCGAGTGGACTCGCCCCTATTCCCGCGAGCAGGCGGTTTTCCCCCTGCCCTGGGTGCGGGACAACAAATTTTGGCCAAGCGTGAATCGCATCGACGACGTGTATGGCGACCGCAACCTGTTTTGCAGTTGCGTGCCAATGGAGGCGTACACCCGCGGCTCATGAGAATAACGCCATGTCCTGCGATGATCGACTGACCCGGCCGGCAAGGCCTGCCGGCCGGGCTGTCGCAGGGTGGGCGCCGTGCCGGTCGGTCGGGGCAGCGTGAGCGTCCGACCGGCCCATCACGCAGGCGGCGCCAGCCGCCTCGCTCTGATCGACGCCATCAAGGGCGTCGCCGCGCAGTTGATCGTGCTACACCACCTCGCCTTTTACGGCCCGATGTCGGACAGCGCGCTCCCTCTCGCGCCCGAGTTACTGCAATGGTTCTACGACCACGGACGGCTGGCGGTGCAGGCCTTTCTGGTCGTCGGCGGCTTTCTCGCCGCGCGTTGGCTAGCGCCGGAGGGCGTACTGATCACCCGCAAGCCCCTGCGTCTGATCGTCCGCCGCTATCGCAGCATCGCGCCGCCCTTGCTGGTCGCGCTCCTGCTGGCCATCGCAGCGGCGGCCTTCGCGCGGGAACTGATTGCCCACGACACGATTCCGCCCGCGCCCGGCATGTGGCAACTGCTCGCCCACGCCTTGCTGATCCAGGGCATCGCGGGAGTTGAATCGCTGTCGGCCGGCGTCTGGTATATTGCCATCGACTTTCAGCTTTTTGTGCTGCTGCTGGCGCTCCTGACCATCAGCCGCAATCGCTTGGTCAACTGGTCTCTCGCTTCCCTGCTCACCATCGCATCGTTGTTCTATTTCAACCGCCACCCCGAATTCGATGACTGGGGGCCATACTTTTTTGGCGCCTACGGTCTCGGCGCCTTCGCATACTGGTCGTCACGCCGGCAACACTCCTGGTTCTGGATGCTGTTGCTGCTGGCGGTGGGTATCGCGGCGCTGTGGTGGGATTTCCGCATCCGCATTGCAGTAGCGCTCGTTATCGCCGGCGTGCTTGCGTTCGCCAGTCACGCCCACCTGTTGGCGCAGCCGAAAGCTCGCCTGTTTGCGTGGATGGGCCAGATTTCCTATTCATTGTTTCTGGTCCATTTCCCGGTCATTTTGGTGGTCGGCAGCCTCGCCCATCACTTCGCCCCTGGCGATCCTGTGCCAAATTTTATTGGCATGGTCTGCGCCTGGTTCGCTAGCCTGGCCGGTGCGGCGGGTTTTCATCGCTGGGTGGAGTTGCCCTTGCGACCACGCGGCCGCCTCTAGTCGCCAAACTACTCCGGTGCCGCCCTCAGCGCTTGAACTTTTCGGCCAACGCCTGAAGCTTGATTTGCCGCCGCTCCTGCTCGCGCTGTGCGATCTGTTCCGCCTTGCGCTGATCGGCGAATTTCTTTTGCCGATCACGCAACAAATCTTGTGCAAAGGTACGATGCTCGGGCGTCACCGCCTCACCTTCCTGACCTTCGAGATCGTAGCGCACCGTCGCCTTGCTCATCGACTTGAGATAAGCCGTCGACTTGGTGTGAAATGCCAGCGCCCGGCGGAGGATACGCGCATTGATGCCAGGGTCGCTGGCGAGCACCTGTTTGTCGATGCCGATGGCCAGCGGCCGGCTATCCCTAAAAACCGCGTACTTCGCTTGCAGTTCCTTGATTAAGGCCTTGGCCTCCTGATTTTGCACGGCGGCATTGGTGGGCGGCGTACTGGCGTTCTCGTTCATGCGGATTCCTGTGATACGGGTGTCTGGTTCAGGCAAGATGATAAACGAGAATGACGTGAGCGCGGAAACCGAACCCGCGCCACCATCAAGGATTCTCCTGTGGGAAGAGCTCCCAAGCCACACTCTGGCGGCGCCTTGCCGAAGAGATTCACTGGCGGGGAATGCAAAGCAGTGCCAGAATTCGGATATTCGAATATTCGCTTGTCCACTCGCCAAGCGCGACGGATTAGCCCAGAACACACAGAGACGCCCACCACGCCTCGCCTAAAGAGGTTTTGTCATGATTTCCCCACGCTCCTGCGGCATCCTGCTGCATCCCACCTCCTTGCCAGGCGCATACGGTGCCGGCGATTTCGGGCCGGAGGCCTATCGTTTTGTCGAATGGCTGGCCGCCGCCGGACAGTCGTACTGGCAAACGCTGCCTCTCGGGCCGGTTGGAGAAGGGTACTCGCCATATATGGGTAGTTCAGCGTTTGCCGGCAATCCGATGCTGATCGACCTTGCCGAGTTTGTTGCTTTCGGCTGGCTGGATGGCGAAACCCTGCGAGCCGCCCCGGAATCGGCTCGACTGCGGATCGATTACCCGGAATTCGTCGCCTTTCGGTTGCCACACTTGCGACAAGCCGCAACGGCGTTTGCAGAACGCGGCGACGCCGAGGCGCAGCGCGAATTCGCCGCCTATTGCCGGCGCGAATCGGCCTGGCTCAACGATTATGCCTTGTTCATGGCGCTCGACGCCGCCTTCCCCGGTCAGGCCTGGAACGAATGGCCCGAACCGCTCGCGCGCCGCCGCGTCACCGCACTGCGCGAAGCCAAGCGGCAGTTTGCAGATGAAATGGCGTTCTGGAAGTTCTGCCAGTGGCAATTCGCCCGCCAGTGGATGCGGCTGAAGGGCTACGCCCGCGACCATGGCATTCGCATCATCGGCGATGTGCCGATTTTCGTCGCCTATCACAGTGCCGATGTGTGGGCGCATCAGGAGCTGTTCGAGCTTGATGATGACGGACGTCAAACCGTGGTGGCCGGGGTGCCGCCCGACTATTTCAGCCCGACCGGCCAGCGCTGGGGCAACCCGCTCTATCGCTGGTCTGCCCACAGCGCCGAGGGGTACGCCTGGTGGATCGCCCGAATGCGGCGTGCGCTGGCCCTCGCCGACGTCGTGCGGATCGACCATTTCCGCGGATTTGCCGCGCACTGGGAAATTCCTGCTTACGAAACCAGCGCCATCAACGGGCGCTGGGTACCCGGACCCGGGCGGGAACTGTTCGACGCGATGCGCACCGAGTTGCCCGAACTGCCGGTGATTGCCGAAGATCTCGGGGTCATCACGCCGGATGTCGAAGCGTTGCGCGACGGTCTTGCCCTGCCGGGCATGCGCATCCTGCAATTTGCGTTTTCGGAAGACGCCACACACGAATACCTGCCGCACAATTACCACGCCAACACCGTCGCCTACACCGGCACGCACGACAACAACACCGCCGTCGGCTGGTGGCAGGGCGCCAGCCTGCGCGAGAAGAGTTTTGCCCAGCATTACCTGGGCACGGACGGCCACAATATCCAGTGGGCGATGATGCGGGCGCTATCGGCTTCGGTGGCGTGGCTGGTGGTTTATCCCATGCAGGATGTATTGGGACTCGACGGCAGCCAGCGCATGAACGTGCCTGGTGTCACCGACGGCAACTGGGCGTGGCGCTTCGGGTGGGAACAGGTGCAGCCCTGGCACGCGCGCGTCCTGCGCGAAATGGGCGCGGTACATGGGCGCACGGGTTTCGCAGGAGTCGGGCTGCCCGGTTGACCAGATTCTTCAGCGTGGTTGCGCAGCCAGCAGCGCCGCGCCCTTGAGCCCGAGCAGCTCGTCGGTCACCACATGGACCGGCATACGCGCCAGCAGCGAGGCGTAGTGCGCCTTGGCCTGAAAGGCCGCCAGAAAATCGCCGGAATCGCGCAGGATCGGCAATATCTTGGCAGCAATGCCACCTGCCAGAAAGATGCCGCCCCGCGCCAAGGTCGCCATCGCCATGTCGCCCGCATAGGCACCATACGCCCCCAGAAACGTGCGCAATGAATGCAGGGCGCGCGGCTCGCCGTCTGCCGCCGCTGCTGCGATCTCGGCAGGTTGCCGGTACTCGCCGGCGAGAATGCGATGGATATTGGCCAGCCCCGGCCCGGACACCACGTGTTCCCAACTCACGCGGCCGCGCTCTCGCAGCAACGCGGCGTGAATGCGGAGTTCCTCCTCGTTCTGCGGCGAAAATCCGATATGTCCGCCTTCGCCGGGAACGGGTCGCCAACCGGTGTCGCAGCACACCAGCAAAGCCAATCCCAGCCCGGTACCGGCGCCGACCACCAAGCGAACCGCGCTGTCGCTCTCTTCACCGGCTTGCAGGGTGGTCAAACCCTCGGCATCGAGCGCCGCGATCCCGGCGGCCGCCCCGGCAAAATCGTTGGCCAGACTCAGCCCAGGCAAACCGAACAGCGCACCGCAGCGGGCGGCGTCGATCACCCAGGGCAAATTGGTAATTCGCGCGGATTGGCCATCGTCTTCCACCGGCCCGGCCAATGCTAGGCAACCGCCACTCACCGAGATCGTCGGGGCATCGGCACGAAAACGTGCAAAAAGGTCGGCAAAATCGGCAAAATCGGCACATTCGTAGCGACGTCGAAACGCGAAACTCACCCGCTGCCCGCTCACTTCGGCCAGCGCCAGCCAAGCCTTGGTGCCGCCGATGTCGCCACAGATCAGTGCCATGTATCTCCTCCCCCGTACGTTGTTCTACTCACCGCCTCCACCGCCATCGCCACCGCCATCGCCGCCCCATCCGCCGAAGTCGCCGAAATCGCCGTCGCCCGCCTCGCCACGACCACGCCGCTTTTGATTCCAGCGGGGCTTTTTGGGAGCCTCCGCGGCTTCCTTCTGCCATATTCTTTCGCGCTCAGCCGTGCTCATCACCAGGCTCTCCGGCAACGCCTGACCGCACGACTCGCACTTGGGAAAACGGCGGTTGAAAACGCGAAAACCGCAATGCGGGCAAACGGGGGGAGAAAACGTTTCACTCATGTTACCGAGGTACGCTGATCAGTCATACCCGGAATTATGCCAACTTATGGCTGCAATGCCACGGCGGCACGCGCCAGTTCGGTAATGCCTGACCAATCGCCCGCCGCCACCTTTGCTGCCGGCGTCAGCCAGGAACCGCCGACGCAGGCTACATTGGCAAGCGCAAGGTAGGCCCCCGCAGTCGCCGCCGTGATGCCGCCGGTCGGGCAGAAAACGATGTCGGGAAACGGCCCCGCCAGCGCCCGCAACATGGCGATGCCGCCCGCTTGTTCGGCGGGAAAGAGCTTGAGTGCGCGGAACCCCTTGTCGTTCGTGGTCATCACATCCGAGGGCGTCATCACGCCGGGCAGCCAGGGCAAGCCCTGATCGCGCACGGCGTCCGCCACGCTGGCCGACCAGCCGGGTGAAACCGCGAAGCGTGCGCCGGCGGCGCATACGTCAGCCACTTGCGCGGCGTTCAGCAAAGTGCCGACACCAACCACGGCTTCCGGCACTTCCGCCGCGATGGCGCGCACGGCGTCGAGCGCCGCTGGCGTGCGTAGCGTGACTTCAAGCACGCGGATGCCGCCGGCAACCAGCGCCCGTGCCAGCGGCACCGCATCTTCGCGGCGCTCGATCACGATCACCGGCATCACCACCGCCTGATCAAGCAATTCACGAACGTCGGACATGCGAATCCTCCTCAGAAACCCGCCAGCGGAAAAGTGGCGGCGCCCTCTTCGGCGCTGCCAACCGCCCGCCGGAATACCTCGAACAACTCCCGCCCCACCCCATGCGCCTGACTCGCCAGACTGGGCAGTTGGTCCGCCCGCGCCGCGAGTGTGGCATCGTCCACTCGCGCCTCAAGCGTACCGACCTCGGCGTCCAGGCGGATGATGTCGCCATCCCGAACCCTGGCAAGCGGACCGTCGGCCAGGCATTCCGGCGTCACATGGATGGCTGCTGGGACCTTGCCAGATGCACCGGACATGCGGCCATCGGTCACCAGCGCCACCTTGAATCCGCGATCCTGGAGCACGCCCAGGGTCGGCGTCAGTTGATGCAATTCCGGCATGCCATTGGCCCGCGGCCCCTGATAACGAAGCACCGCGACAAAGTCGCGTTCCAGTTCGCCACGGGCAAAGGACGCCAGCAATGCCGCCTGCGAATCGAAGACACGCGCGGGCGCCTCGACCACCCGCTGGTCCGGCGCCACGGCAGACACCTTGATGACCGCACGCCCCAGATTGCCAGCGAGCACACGCAACCCGCCGTCCGCCTGAAACGGCGCCGACGGCGTGGCGAGTACGGCGGCGTCGCCACTTTCTAGCGGCGCCGGACGCCAGCGCAGCACGCCATCATCTAGCCAGGGTTCCTCGGCAAAGCGGGCCAGGCCAGGCCCGGCCACGGTGTGCACGTCGGCGTGCAACAGCCCCGCGTCGAGCAGGCGCCCGATCAGGTAGCCGGTGCCGCCTGCCGCGTGAAAGCGATTGACGTCTGCGCTGCCGTTGGGATACACCTTGGCCAGAAGCGGCACCAGCGCCGACACTGCTGCGAAATCGTTCCAGTCGATGACGATGCCGGCCGCGCGGGCGATGGCAACCAGATGCAAGGCATGATTGGTCGAGCCGCCGGTACACATCAGGCCGACCAGCCCGTTGACCAGCGCCCGCTCGTCGATCACTTCGGCAAGCGAAACCGGTTCCGGTCCCAGGGCGGTGATGGCGGCGGCTCGCCGGGCCGCCGCTGCCGTCAACGCATCGCGCAGCGGTGTGCCGGGCGGCACGAAGGCACTGCCCGGCAGATGCAGCCCCATGAATTCCATAAGCATCTGGTTGGAGTTGGCCGTGCCGTAAAAGGTGCACGTGCCGGCATCGTGATACGAGGCTTCTTCCGACGCCAGCAGTTCTTCACGACCCACCTTGCCCTCTGCATAGAGCTGGCGGATACGCGCCTTTTCCTTGTTCTCCAGCCCCGAACGCATCGGGCCGGCAGGCACGAAAATCACCGGCAGATGCGCAAACGACAAGGCGCCGATCAACAGGCCCGGCACGATTTTGTCGCACACCCCAAGGCACAGTACCGCGTCAAACACGCGATGACTCAGCGCGACGGCCGTGCTCATGGCAATGACATCACGCGAGAACAGGCTCAGTTCCATGCCCGGTTGCCCCTGGGTCACCCCGTCGCACATGGCCGGAACTCCGCCTGCCACCTGCGCAGTGGCGCCAGCCTCGCGCGCCGCCACGCGGATGATCTGGGGATAGCCCTCGAATGGCTGATGCGCCGACAGCATGTCGTTGTAGGCCGTCACGATGGCGATATTCGGGCTACGTTGCTCGCGCAGCGGAATCTTGTCGAATGCCGGCGAGGCGGCATAGGCATGCGCCAGGTTGGTGCAGGAGACCGCACTACGCGCGCTGGCGCCGCTGCGGGCAGCCGCCACGCGGGCCAGCCAGCCTCGCCGTGACGTTTCACTGCGCTGCCGGATGCGCTCGGTGAGCGCCGCGAGGGTTGCATTCAGAGTCATCAGTATCTCCGTTTCAAACCGGTCCCCGGAAACGCGTGCGGTCAGCCACTCGTCACCGCACAGTACAACGTCGACAGCATCACCGTTCTTATGTTAGTAACAATACTACAGTCATTCAAATGCAAAAGGCGATTATTTCAGTTCAACACAAACCAGAACCTCGGCATAAAAATTTATAAGTAATTGTTTTTTATATTTTAAAATGTGCGCTTGCCTTCGTGTTCGGGTAGTAGTATTGTTTCTTAAACGACTCACTCCTTCCGGGGAGATTCCTTTATTATGGCGGCCATTTCAGATTTCGACGTTGTTCTTTTTGGCGGCACTGGCGATCTGGTCATGCGCAAGCTCCTGCCGGCGCTTTATCGCCAACACCGTGCCGGCAACCTGCCCGCTGCCGGTCGCATCCTTTGTCTCGGCCGCACCATTGCCGACCATAATGCCTATCTTCTGGAAGTGCAGACCACGTCGCGGCGCTATCTCGGTGGCGACTACGACGACGCCATCTGGTACTCTTTCGCAGCGCGTATCGAGTATCTGCGCATGGATCTGCGCGAATTGGCCGGCTACGATGGACTGCGCGCGCGTCTTCTCGAGCACCCGGAGCGCGTTCGGGTTTATTACCTGGCAACGGCGCCCTCGCTCTTCACCGAAATCTGCCAACACCTCGCCGCCGTGGGTCTTAACGGCCAGAATAGTCGCGTTGTGCTCGAAAAGCCGCTTGGGCATGATCTCGCCAGCAGCCGCGAGATCAACGCTGCGGTTGGCCGGCATTTCAGCGAAAACCAGATTTACCGAATCGACCACTATCTCGGCAAGGAAGCGGTGCAAAACCTGCTCGCGCTGCGCTTCGGCAACACCCTCTTTGAGCCGTTGTGGCGCCGCGAATGGATCGCCAGCGTTCAGATCACCGTGACGGAAACGGTCGGGGTCGAAGGGCGCGGCGATTTCTACGACAAGACCGGCGCCTTGCGCGACATGGTGCAGAACCATCTGCTGCAACTGCTCTGCATGGTCGGCATGGAGCCACCCTCGAACATCCACGCCGACGCGGTGCGCGATGAAAAGCTGAAAGTGCTGCGATCGCTGAAGCCGATTGGCGCCAACGAAGTGGATACCAAGGCGGTGCGCGGTCAATACAAGGCCGGCGCAGTCGATGGCGAGAAGGTCTGCGCCTATGCCGACGAAGAAGGCATCGCGCCCGACAGCCGCACCGAAACCTTTGTCGCACTCAAGGCCGAGATCGACACCTGGCGCTGGGCGGGCGTGCCCTTTTATCTGCGCACAGGCAAGCGCATGCAGGAGCGGCTGGCGGAGATCGTGGTCAATTTCCGCGAGGTGCCGCACTGCATTTTCGACATGCCGGCCTGCCCACAATTCGCCAATCGCCTGGTGATCCGTTTGCAGCCCGACGAATCGGTCAGACTCTATCTATTGGCAAAGCAGCCCGGGGGCGACGAGATTCGGTTGCGCCCGGTCTTTCTCGATCTCGATTTCGACGAGACCTTCAAAACACGCCGCCCGGACGCTTACGAACGCTTGCTGACCGACGTGATTCGGGGGCGTCTGACGCTCTTCATGCGAGGCGACGAGCTGGAAGAAGCCTGGAAGTGGGTCGAGCCCATACTCGAAGCCTGGCAAGCGTCGTACGAAACTCCCAAGATCTACCCTGCCGGTTCCTGGGGACCGGCAGCCAGTACCGCGCTGCTCTCGCGCGACGGCTTCTGCTGGCCGGAAGAGAGTTAAGCGCTTTGCCCAGCGACAATCCCGGCCTCGATTCGGCTCTGGCGCTTCGCCGCTTCGCCTCGCCGCGCCAGCTTGACGAACAACTGGCAGGCGATGTGGCGGCGGCATTGCGGGATGCGCTCAACCTGCGCGGTTCGGCAGCCCTCGCGGTGTCGGGGGGAACCACGCCGCTCGGCCTTTTCGACCGTCTCGCGAACATTCCTCTGGCTTGGGAAAGGATCACGGTTACGCTGGTCGACGATCGCTGGCTGCCCGCGAGCCATGCCGACAGCAACGCCGGTCTGGCTCATCGCCATCTGTTGCGGGGGGCTGCCGCGGCTGCCCGTTGGGTCGGGCTCGTCGGCAATACCCCCACGGCCGCCGCCGGCTTTGCCGACAGTCAGGCCGCTGCGGCCACCCTGCCGGCAACGCTCGATGTCGTGCTGCTGGGTATGGGCAACGATGGCCACACTGCCAGCCTATTTCCCTGCGCCGAAAACGTCGAACTTGCGCTCGATCCAGCCTGTACTGGACGCCTCGCCATTGTCCGACCACAGAGCGCTCCCTACGAGCGCATCAGCCTGACCTTGCCGATGCTGGCAGGCGCCCGCCATCTCTGGCTGCACATACTGGGCGAAGCGAAATGGAAGGTACTGACCGGCGCACTGGCAGAATCGCCTGCCCGCCTGCCCATTGCGCGTGTTCTCGCAGCGGCCGGTGGCGACCGCCGCGTCTATTGGAGTCCCGGTCGTGCTTGAACGAATCGAAGGCAGAATGGCCAGCCTGACGCCGGCCGAACGTCGTGTTGCCCAATTGGCGCTGACCCAGCCCAACCTGTTCGCGGAGGCCCCCATTGCGCAGTTGGCGACGCTTGCCAATGTCTCGCAGCCCACGGTAGTGCGGTTTTGCCGCTCGCTCGATTGCAAAGGACTGAGCGATTTCAAGCTGCGCCTGGCGCGCAGCCTCGTCGTCGGCCTGCCCTACGTGCATTGCACGGTCAGCGCCGACGATACGCCGCCGGATATCGCGGGCAAGGTCTTCGACAATCTGCTGTCAGGCCTCTATCGGGCCCGCAATGCCTTGCCTCCGCACGCCGTGGCCGCTGCCGTCGACGTGCTCACCGATGCCCAGCGCATCGAATTCTGGGGGCTTGGCAACAGCGGCATCACCGCGCAGGATGCCCAGCACAAGTTTTTCCGCTTCGGCGTGCCCTGTGTCGCCTATGCCGACCCGCATGTAATTGGCATGTCGGCGGCCCTGCTCGCGCCGGGAGCCGTGGTCGTCGCCATTTCCAACAGCGGGCGCACCATCGACCTGCTCGAATCCGTCGGCAGCGCCCGCGCCAGCGGCGCCCGCATTATCGGCATCACCCGACCGGCGTCGCCGCTGGCTTGCCTGTGCGATGTGCTGCTGCCCGCCGACACGCAGGAAGATCCCGACGTCTATTCGCCGATGATCGCCCGCATCGTCCATCTCGCGCTGATCGACGTCTTCGCCGTCAGCTATGCCGTGCGCGGTGGCCCGACCTTTGTCGAGCGCCTTAAGCGCGCCAAGCGCACTCTAGCCGCCCGCCGCCTGCAATCTCATTCCTGAGCCGATCTTCAAACATCCGGCCGTTTTCTGGAGAACCCATGAATCCAAATCAGGCGCACCCGCCGTCGCTAACTGACTATCGCAACACCTTGGAACGTCACCTCGAACGCACCGTGGCGCAACACGCCGCCAGTGCCGACGCCCATGCCTGGATGCTCGCCGCCGCGCATGGCGCACGCGAGGATCTGGCCGATGCCTGGCTCGCCACCCAGCGCGCCGACCGCACTGCGAAAGCGCGTCGTGCCTATTACCTCTCGGCGGAATTCCTGATTGGTCGGGCGATGACGAACGCCCTCGCCGCCCTGGGCCTCGACCAAGCGTTCGCCGAAACGATGCGTTCGCTCGGCCACGAACCCGCCGACATTCTCGAAACCGAACCCGACGCCGCGCTCGGCAACGGCGGCCTCGGGCGTCTCGCCGCCTGCTTTCTCGATTCACTCGCCACACTGGGCGTGCCGTCGTTCGGATACGGCATTCGCTATGAATTCGGCATGTTCCGGCAACGGATCGTCGACGGCCAGCAAACGGAAGTTCCCGATCACTGGCTCAAATACGGCAATCCCTGGGAGATTCCCCGCCGCCACGTCGCCTGGCGCGTCGGCTACGGCGGTCAGGTGCATGTGCGTGATGGGCGCCATAGCTGGAAGCCAGCCGAAGTGGTCATCGCCCAGGCGCACGACATGATCATCCCCGGCCACGGCACGCCACGGGTGTCGACCCTGCGCCTGTGGGCTTCAACCAGCGAGGAGGCGCTCGATCTCCAGGCGCATGGACGCGGCGCTCATTACGAAGCCGTAGCGGCCCGCGCCCGCGCCGAGAACCTTTCCTGGGTGCTCTACCCGGACGACAGCACGCCGCTGGGACGCGAACTCCGGTTGCGTCAGGAATATTTCTTCGTCAGCGCTTCCATGCAGGACATCATCGCCCGCCACCTCGACGAACACGGCAGGCTCGACACTCTGGCGGACAAAGCGGCCATTCAACTCAACGACACCCACCCCGCGCTGGCGGTGCCGGAACTGATGCGGCTGCTGCTCGACGAACACGGCCTGAGCTGGGATGAGGCGTGGGAGACCACCCGCCGCATCATTTCCTACACCAACCACACCCTGATGCCGGAAGCGCTTGAAGTGTGGCCCATGACCATTGTCGAAAACGTGCTGCCGCGCCATGCCCAGATCATCGTCGAAATCAATCGCCGCTTTCTGGACGAGGTCTACCGCCGCTTTCCCGACGACGGCGCCCTGCTTGGCCGAGTCTCCATCGTCACCGATGGCCAGGACCCGCAAGTGCGCATGGCGTACTTGTCCATTGTCGCCAGCCACCGCGTCAATGGTGTCGCCAAGCTGCATTCGGAACTGTGCGTACAGACCATTTTTGCCGATTTCGCCCGCCTGTATCCGAACCGCTTCACCAACGTGACGAACGGCGTCACTCCCCGGCGCTGGCTGGCGCAGACCAACCCCGGCTTGGCCACCTTGATCGACGAACGCCTCGGCACCGGATGGCGCACCGATCTCGATCGTCTGCATGAGCTGACGCCGCTGGCGGACGACGCCGCTTTCCGCCAGCAGGTACGTGCCGTCAAACAGCGGAACAAACAGGCCCTGGCCGAGTTGATCGCCCGGCAAACCGGGCTGGCGGTCAATCCGTCGGCGTTGTTCGACGTGCAGGTCAAACGCATTCACGAATATAAACGCCAGCTTCTGAACGTGCTGCACATCGTCCATCGCTATCAGGCCATGCTGGCTCAACCGGAGCGCGACTGGACGCCACGCGTGCACATTTTCGCCGGCAAGGCGGCCTCAGCCTATCGCATGGCGAAGCAGATCATCCGGCTGATCCACGATGTCGCCACGGTGATCAACGCCGATCCGCGTCTGCACGACCGACTCAAGGTGGTTTTCTTGCCGGATTATCGCGTCTCGCTGGCGGAGTGCATCTTTCCGGCGGCGGATCTTTCGGAGCAGATCTCGACGGCCGGCACCGAAGCCTCGGGTACCGGCAACATGAAATTCGCGCTGAACGGCGCGCTGACGGTCGGCACCTGGGATGGCGCGAACATCGAAATCGCGCAGCACGTGGGGCTCGACAGTATCTTCATCTTCGGCAAGCGCGCCGAGGAAATCCAGGCACTGCGTGCGCACGCACACCCGCCGCGCGCCTGGATCGAGGGCAACCCCGATTTGCGGGTCGTCATCGACGCCATCGAGGGCGATCTGTTCACGCCGGAGGAGCCGGGGCGCTATGCCGAGTTAATGGCTTCGTTGCGCGACCGCGACCACTACTTTCTGTGCGCCGATTTTGCGGGGTATGTGGCCATCCAGGAACGCATCGACGCAGCCTGGCAGGACACCGAGACATGGACGGCACGCGTGATCAAGAACATCGCCGGCATGGGGCATTTTTCGTCTGATCGCACTATCCGCGAATACTGCCGGCAAATCTGGGACGTTTCGCCAATCGGCGTTTCTGGCTAGCGGAGAGCGCCGCTTCGCCGCATTGTTGTTTGCCAGGCGGCGAGGCGGCTTTCAGATCTGCCCGGTCCAGCCGTCGCCGTGCTGCCGGAAAGCGGTTCGCCAGCATTCAAGGAGTTCCGCAGGCAGCGGTCCGCGTGCGACCCAGTCGACAATCTGCTTGAAGTGTTCCGCATTGGCCGTGCCGAAAACCGCGCTGGCCACGCCCGTTTGCCAGGCGGCAAACCGGCTCGCCAGCTCGCCCCACGGCATGCCGGGGTCGGGCAGGTTCATCGTCCGCCAGCGCCGCCAGTAGGTTTCGCAGTAGTCGCCCTGCGGCAGGGAATCGAAGCGCCACGGCGCATTGGCAAGCGGCCGCTTGGCAATGAACCCCATGCCATTTAGCTGCGACAGGGTCGATTCGATCAGTCGCTGGTCAAACAGATTGAGCGAGGCCATCAAACCGTCGAAACGGCCGCTGGCGCGGGCGAACGCAAGCGCTTCGTTTTCGCCGGAATAGGCGATGGCGCGCACCTTGCCGGCTCGCCGACCATCTTCCAGCGCGCGCAGGATGTCATCGCGTTGCAAGACATGCAACGGGCAGGAATGCAGGTGCGCAATATCCAGCCGCTCGACTTGCAGGCGGCACAGGGCCTGCTCGATGCCCGCCGCGATGCAGGGCCCGGTCCAGTCCTCGATGCCGGGCACGCCGTAGCCCAGTTTGGTCGAGACCGCGAACTGGCCGCGAAAATCTCCCATCAGGCGACCCAGCCGCACCTCGGAAAGACCATAGCTGGGGGCGGTATCGATCAGGGTCACGCCGGCTTCGGCAGCCACTTCGAGCAATCGACGCACGCGGGCCTCGTCGAGCGCGGGATCGCCAATTTGCCCGGCGCCCAGACCGACGACGGAGACGCTCAGGCCACTTCGGCCGTATTCGCGCTGAGGCAGATTCATTGCGGACATCGTGATCAGAGCTCACCCAGGATCTTGGCGCGCTGCGCGGCGTACTCGGCATCGCTGATCAGGCCCTGCTCGCGCTGATCCTTGAGATCGAGCAGGCGAGCGGTAAATGTCTGCACGCTCTCATCGATCTCGACTTCATCGATGGCATGCTTGCCCCAGGAATAGCCGACCAGCGGACGGCCCGTCGACAGTATGCGCGTCTGCATCTCGCCAGACGGCAGCAGAAGGTCGACGATCGGCAAGGGCGGCGCCTTGTCGCCGCTATAGCTCAGGTTATCCGGCATGGCTTCCTTGGCGAATTGGCGCACACCAAGGTTGCCATCGCTTTCGACCGGCGCCGCCAGGGTGACAAAGGCGGTCACCGCCCAGTCGGTTCCGTCGCTGGTGCCCATGAACTCCTTGGGCACGAAGAAGCTGATGCTGCGATCGCTGATCGTGCGCCGGGTGACAAACAGCATCGTGCTGTCGATACTGGCCTCGGCCTCGCCCACCGGCCGGTTGGGGAAATTCTCGCGCAGCTTGGCAAGCAGTTGCTTGCGCGCCGTTTGCGGCTGCGGAGAAATGATGATGGCTTTCTCCCAGGCATAGCGGCGGTCGATTCGCGCCTTGCGCCCGGGCAGGGTAAACAGGTGCCCCGAACCCGGCTTGCGGTCGGTGTCCACATAGATATCGAGGTTGAAACCAAAGGGCAGGCGATTAGTCTTGTTGCGAGCCGATACGTTCTTTCCCCCGCCGGGCGCCCACCACATTTCGCGGATGAAGTCGCCGAAAGTGGCGGTAAACCAGAAGCCGTTTTCGTCCCGGCTGATGTCCAGCCCCCGCAGATCGAGGCTACCGCGCTTGATGTCTCCGCTGACAAGATAGACCAGCGTGCCATCGCCATCGTCGTCCCCTGAGGGGTCGATCAGTTTCACCAGCGACCGCTCGGCGGCACCCGCCAGGCTGGTCGCCAACACCAGCATCAACATCCAGACTGTTTTCATGGAAAACCCTACAGTTCGCCGAGTATCCGCTGCTTCTGTTTGTCGTATTCGGCTTGGGTGATCACCCCGTCGTCGAGAAGTTGCTTGAGAGTTTCCAGACGGGCGGGCACAGTTTGCGGCACGCTCTGACGTGGCGCGCCGGGCCCATCGACATACCGCGGCGCGCGCGGATCGAGCAGACTCTGCACAGAGGGGGTTGGTCCTTCGCGGCGCGGCCCCTTGGCGGAGGAGTCACCCATCAGGCTCTTCAGAAAGCCCAACGGCCCCGAGGTTTCGGCCGCAACTGCCTTCTTGGGTTGCGATCCCTTCCTGGGTGAATTGACCGCTGTGTCATTGCCGGCATGTTTGCCCCACGAGACGCCAGTGAGCGGCAGATCGCCGGACAGCACGGCCGCCTGCTGGTCGGCGGAGGGTAGAAGCGCGTCGACCACCGGCGAGGGCGCCACGTTTCCGATGTAACCAAAGCTCGTGCGGCTACGTCCAGGAACGGGTTGGAGCACGCCCAGTTCGAGTTCTTCGAGCGGCGTTTTGCCTGCCGACAGCAAACTGCCTCCGGTTGCGGAAAACGGGCGCGCACCGGTGACCAATACACTCATCGCCCAATCACTGCCATCCTGGTTGCCGAAGAAATCCTGCGGCACAAAAAATAAGATGGTTTTGCCCCGAACCTTGACCTTGGTCGGCAAGTAAATCGATTGATCGATACTGGCATCCAGTTCGCCATTGCTTCGCTCAGGGTATTGTTTCTGGAGCGCCGTCATCAATTCGGTGCGAATGGCTTCCGGCCGGGGCGTCAGAATCACCGCGCGTTCCCAGGCGTAGTTGCCGTCAATGCGCAGCTTGCGGCCGGGGAGCGTAAAGGTGTTGCCGGAATCCTTGCGCCGGTCCATGTCGATATAGACATCGATATTGAAGGTATAGAACCCTTTACGCGCCCAGTCACCAAGCGATTCGGCACCGGCACCGGCATAGGCGTTAGCCGGATTGCGGATTGGATTGGCAAAGGTCGCTTCAAACCAAAATCCGTCGCTGTCCCGGGAGAGCGAGAAGGCCCTCAGATCGAGATCTCCCTCCTGATAGTCCTTGCTCATTGGATACAGCAGATTGCCACCCCCGTTGTCGTCACCGGCGGGGTCGTTAAAGCTTGCAACCAAGGTTGGCGCGGCAAGCGCCTGACCGGCGCAGAGCAACAGGCAGGCGAATAGACGATGAGTCATGCAATTCCTCACTGGCAACGGCGCGTGACCGGACGCCGCCTTCTGCGGCGGCCCAAGTCATGATGCTATCGATTTCAAAGCTAACATGGCAACCCTCCCCGGTCGGAAAGGGTTGCCATGATCGAACAGCAGACGAGACTCAGAAGGTTGCTTGCGCGGTCGCCTTCAGGCGGTACTGGCTGAAATCGGTCTTCGGCTTGGTGATGTCGGGGTAGCCGTTGCCGTTGATCCACTGGCTCAACAGACCGAACTCGAAGCCGCCCAGGCTGTATGCCAGCTTGGCGCTCCAGATGCCCTTGTCGGTATCGTAGCTGCCTGCGCCCAGACGATAGTCACGGCTATAGTGACCATAACCGATGCTGCCATAAACGTGGTCATGCAGTTGCTTGCCCACGGTCAGGCTGTAGCCACGATCCTTCGTTTCCGTGTCGTCGGTGGCGATCAGGTTGCTGCCATGGTCGGTATCCTTGACCCATTTGAACTTGAACGCGGTGTCGATCCCCCCAGCCACTCGGAAGGTATGGTTCGCCTTGAATACAAAGATATTGGTTTTGCGATCCTGATTCAGGGCATACCAGCCGGAGAGCGGACCCGTGGCGCTATAGTTCTGCCAGTTGTTGTTGTAACCAACGCGCGTCAGCTCCATCGACATCGGGGTGTCGGCGATTTCATAGTTGGCAACGAAGGTGTGGCCCTTCCATCCCAGCACGCGCTCGGCCGGTGCTTCGTTGAAATCCATGAAGTCGTTGTCGACGCCACGATGGACCACTTGCTGATAAGTGTCCGCAGCCGCGCCGCCCAACCAGAGGTTGTTACCCCAGTTGTACCATGCAGCTTCGGAACCTTCCGTCAGCAGCACATCGGACTCGCGACGAGCCGCCGCGATCGAGGTATAACCCGCGCCGATGTTGAAGTACTGATAAGCAAAGGTCAGATTGGGCACCGGCAACGCACTGAAGACAGCGTCAAACTTGAAAGCGTCATCGTTGATGCTGCTGCGCGGCGTCACACTCCACGGCTCCGCCAGCAAACCGGCAGCAACGTGCGCGTTCGAGCGGTAGTACGCACCCTTCAGGTCGATTCCGTTGAGTGGGCTGCCTTCAGCCTTCAGAGAATAAACGTCGTTCTTGAAGATGGTGCGCAGCTTGGTCCCGTTCAGCGGGTTGGTGTCGCCCGGATTCAGGGTGCGATCGCTATAAGTCTGCACGCTGGCCGTCAGCTTGGCGCCGCCAATCGGCACCAGCACCTGGCCGATGTAGACCGACTCGCCCTTCTGATAGTCATCGGTACCGCAGCAAACCGGGCCGTTACCCCAGTTGAAGCCGAGGTATTCCGGCATGACGATCTTGGCGGCATCCCACGTCACCGTGCCGAGCTTGCCGCGGAAGTAGAAGCCGTTGATGTTGTCGCGGTCGATGTAGCGCATGGCGCCCACCGTAAACGGATCGAACATTGCCCACTGGTTCGAGCCCAGACGCACTTCATTTAGCCAACCATAACCCGGCGTCAGTTGAATATAGGCGCCCCGGAGCTTCATGAACTTGCGGGAATTCATGGTCTTGGCAGGATTGTCCTCGTCCTTGAACCCGAATTCGCTCCAGTAAGCGGCCGAGCTGCGGCTCTGCACGCGGAAGCCGGCCTCGACCTGGGAATTGAGCGTTGCCCGAACCTGTAGGTTCAACTCGGTGAACTGGCCCTGATCGGAGCCGCTGGCGGTGTCGATACTGTTCGACGCCACCGCGCGGCGATCGCCGTCCAGGAACTTCATGTAGATGTTCGATTCCTTCAGCGAAAGATCCAGTGCCAGAGCGGGTGTCGCCAGTGCCACGCCGACGGCAATTGCCAGCGGTTTCACAACAAATTTATTAGTCATTTTCTTTCCTCGTTCTGCTGCTCTCAAAAACCCTTACTTCTTGATCATCTTCAACGTGGCTTTCTTGACGGATTCGCCATTCGGCCCGCACTCGTAAGCCAGTTGTTCCTTCTGCGTCGCACCCGGACCTTCGAGCACGTCAAGCACATGCGGGTCGCAATTGCCGTCGTGACCGCCGCCCCAGCGGTGCTGGCCTTCGTACTCGTTGACCTTGCGAGCCAGCAGCGAATCGGGTTCCGGGAAACCTTCGTTCGACTGCATCACGACCTGGTAGCTCCAGCCATCAACGTTTCCGTCGCCACCGAGGTCAGCGAGCGGAATGGTGCCCTTGATGGTACGGTTGCTGCCGCGCGTGCTGTTCGGCACCAGAATGTCCTTGGCCATGCTGGCCGCCTTGGATTGCACTTCACCCATCACGCGGCCCTTCTTCTGCGGCGACAGGATGACAAGCTTGTTCCATTCGTGACCCTTGGCGAACTGGACGTTCAGCCCCGGCGGCACTTCGGTGTAACCGCCTTCCTTGTACTTGATGAAGACGAAGATCATCTGCACCGAGAAGCCCACGCCCATACCCCACGGGTCTTCCAACGCGCTATTGACGTCAACTGCGAAATCGACGTCGCTACCGTTCTTGACCGCCTTGAACTTGACGATGTCAAACGAACCAGCCTTATAGACCGGATCGGTCGGATAGGTGTAGGTACCCGGCCCCTTGTCGTCGCCCTTGGGATCGTCGAACTCGACCGCATGCACCGTGGAGGCGCCCAGCATGAAAGCCGAGGCGAATGCCAATGCGATCAGATTATGCTTCTTGTCCATTGTGTCTCCTTATTAGGATTTTTGCCCGTTAATGTTACCAAAAAAGCGCAACGTCACTTGACGCTGCCCGCCGTCAAACCGGAGAT
Source organism: Betaproteobacteria bacterium UBA1934 (assembly GCA_002337055.1). GTDB lineage: Bacteria > Pseudomonadota > Gammaproteobacteria > Burkholderiales > Rhodocyclaceae > UBA1934. The sequence continues at coordinate 230,906 of DDFG01000004.1, forward strand.
CAAATATTTTTGCAGATACAAAAACAACAGTACGACCGGCAAGGAAACAAGCACCGATCCCGCTGCGAAATACCCCCACTGCGCGCTGAAACCACCGACGAAAAAGCGCAGCCCCACGGGCGCCGTGTAATTGGCCTCCGCTTCCATGAAAACCGAGGCGAGGATGAACTCGTTCCACGCGGTCATGAAGGAAAACAGAGCAGTGATTGCGATGGCAGGCTTGGCGAGAGGCAGAATGATGCGGAAAAAAATGGTCTGGCGCGAAGCACCGTCGATCACAGCAGACTCCTCGATATCGATGGGAATAGTATCGAAGTAGCCTTTCATCATCCAAACACAGAAGGGAATCGCGGTCGTCGCATAAACGATGACAAGACCGAAATAGGTATTCCCCAGCCCCAACCACTTCACGATGATAATGAACAACGGAATCAACATCAGCGTGCCGGGGAACATCTGCGAAACCAAAAACAAGAGCATGCCTTGATTGCGCCCTGGAAAGCGAAAGCGCGAGAACGCATACGCGGCCGTGCAGGCCAGAAAAACGCCCAGTCCGGTCGTCAGCAGCGAAACCACTGCGCTGTTCAGCATCCAGCGGCCAAACGATTGTTCCGTCCACACTTCAGTAAAATTCTTGACCGAAAAATGCTCCGGAAACGGCAGAATCGCCCGCAGCCGCTCGAAAAAACTTGGATCTGCGGGCAAGTCAATGATGCCGACGCTCTGCTGGCCGGAAAATGCCAGCGCCAGCACCCATAACACTGGATAGATGGTCACCAGCACAAAGGCGATCAGTGCCAGATGCATCCAGAGGTGGGAAGGTTCGCGCCGTACCATGTCAGTAGGACTCCGTGGCTTTGGTGACGCGGGTCTGGAAAACACCATAGACCAGCAGGATGACGAAAATCACCGTCGAATAGGCGGCGGCGTAGGCGTACTGGTAATTTTCAAAAGCGATCTTGTACGCCTTGGTGATCAGAATTTCATTGGCACCTGCCGGTTCGCCTCCGGACACCAGGAAAATGATGTTGAACATGTTGAAGGTCCACACTACCGACAGCACGATGGCCGGCACCAGCGTGGGGCGAAGCAAGGGCAAGGTGATGTGGCGCAGCCGTTGCCAGCGCGTGGCCCCCTCCACCTCGGCGGCTTCGTACATGTCCTTGGGAATCGACTGCAAGGCACCAAGTATGACCACCATCATGAACGGAAAACTCAGCCAGCCATTGGTCGCCAAGCCAGTAAAGAAGGAGCTGACGACGCCGTCGAACCAGCCTACCGGCTGCATGCCAAACAGTTGCAGTATCTGGTTGATGACGCCGAACTGCGGGTGGAACATGCCGCGCCAGACCAGCGCCGTAATGTAGTTGGGGATCGCCCACGGCAGAATCAGGATGACGCGGTAGATCGCCTTGCCCTTGAGGTTGTCTGTATTGAGGATAAGCGCCAGGATAAAGCCAAGCGTCACGCCAACCGTGACGTTGGTGAGCGTCCAGACGATCGTCACCATCAGCGTCCAGTAGAAATTCTGGTAATTCCAAATCACGCCATCGGCATTGCGCGTAAACAGGTTGAAATCACCCAGAATGGCAAAAAAGTTCACAAGTCCGACCCAACGTTCGCTGAACGGCAACGATTCATTGAACAAGGTGGTATCGGTAAAGGCCAGCGTAATGCCGTACAGGAAGGGAAAGAACACCAGCACCAGCATGCCGACCATGGCTGGCGCAACATAGGCATACGCCGCCGCGTGATGGCGAACGGTATCGGCCAGCCGTCGCATGTAGCCAAGCAGGTAGGCCAGCAACAAGACCAATCCCAATGCCTCGACAGCCCACAAGCTGCGTTCGAGCAGCTTGGCGCGCTCGGCAAACAACTTGTCGCGAGCGTCACCGACCACTGCGCCATCAGTACGAATGACGCCGAGCGGACGCTGGTACTGGTCGGTATCCCAGCGGCTCACGATCGCCGGCGAAACTGCTTTGACATCATGCTGCTTCGCGGCATCCGCCACCGCAGATGCCACGCGGCGCGTACTTTCGAGGTCTGCCGCCGCAAAGGTCTCCAGGCGCTGACTCTGATAGAACAACGTCAACCCGAGAAACGCCGCCAGCGCGACGATTTTGGGCGCATCGCGCGGCATTTCAGGGCGCGCGTGCAACAGCGCCGCGAGCACGATGGCCGCCAGAAAAATCGAAATCCACAACGCAGCCCCGGCATAGCTGACTGTACCCGATACATCGGTCTCCACGTGTCGCATCCGAATCTGCAAAACGCCGGCAAACTCACCCTTATCCAGGTACGGCACGGTCACTACGAAAGCATCCTTCGCCTGCTCGTCGAAAACGATCAGCTTCTTGCGCACCACGCCTTCGCTGAGATTGGTTTCCCGCGCCGCACGCAACTGGTTGGCGAGATCGTATAACGGCTTCTCGGCGCGGATCAGGCGGCGGGGGGCCTGATCCTCACTCTTAGCCGAGCCGATCATTTCCATGCCGGCAATGACAACCGCCGATTGCCGCTCAGGACGTGAGCTCTGCCAAGCCTTCAGAATCCGACCGATCTCGTCCGGCCCCGCCGCTGAGAGGGCGTCGGCCAGCGCATTCGCTTCAACCTGCGCCAGCCGCCTTTCGTATTGCAGCCATTGGTCGCGCTCCGCACCATGAAACAGCCAGGCGCTGAGCGCCAGCGTGACCGTCACCGCGACGGTCAGGCCGAGGATGTAGATTCCGGAAAACCAGCGTTTGAGCGACATCCGCCCCTCGCTCCCCAACTAGACGGTTTCGCTCAGCGCGACTTGCGCAGGGCGTCGATACTGGATTGAATATTGTCGGCCGCCTCCTTGATTGCGGCCTCGGGTGTTGCATTCCCCTTGGTAATCTTGTTCATCGCGGTCGTCGCCGGCGACCAGACCATGGTCATTTCCGCACGGTTCGGCATCGCCTCTGCGGTCGCCAGCTGGTCGTGGAAAGCCTTCAGCACGCGGTCGCCGCTGACCCGCTTGTCGTTGTAGATGCCCTTGTTGGTATGCAGTTGCCGGCCTTCGAGCGCCAGCACCAGACCGGCTTCTTCTGACACCAGGAACTTGGCGAATTCATAGGCCAGTTCCTTCTGTTTCGAGGCGGCCGAAACATAGGCGCCTTCGATGGTCAGCCACGGACGCATCGGCTTCTTGCCGGCTTCGTCAATCACCGGCAGCACCGCCAGACCGAAATCGACCTTGGGCGAGATTTCGCCGATGAACCACGGCCCGTTGAGCACCATGGCCGCCTTGCCTTCATTGAACAGCGAGGCCACCAGAGCCTCGGAGGGTTCCGGCGGCATGATGCCGTCGGTCTTGTACCACTTCATCATCTGGTTGATGGCTGCAACGCTTTCCTTCGAATTGATCGCCAGTTTGCCGTCCTTGTCGAAGACATGGCCGCCAAAGGCGTTCATCAGCGCGGCGTGGAAATAGAAGTTGGTGTACCAGTAAGCCAGACCGTAGCGTCCGGAATCCGCCTTGGTGTTCTCCTTTGCGATCTTGACGAGTTCGGCGCTGTTCTTCGGCGGCGCTTTGACCAGCGCCTTGTTGTAGATCAGCGTGATGCTCTTGTAATTGATCGGCAAACCATACACCGACCCCTTGTAGGTCATCGCCTCCATCATGCCGGGGAGCAATTGATCCTTGGTCTGCTTGTCGAGAAAGAAATCGACCGGCTCCACCGTCTTGCCCGACTCGACCCAACCGCCCAGTCTATCCTGGGCGTAGATGAAGACATCCGGCCCCTTGCCGCGCGGCACGGCGGCGCTGATCTTGTCGGCATAGGCGTCGTAGGGGATCGCCAAGGTGTTCACAGTGACGCCCTTGCCCACCTGTTTGGCCTCGAACATCTTCACGACCTTCTCGAACGCCGTTTTTTCGCCCCCGCGATAGGCGTGCCAGATGGTCAGTTCGGCGGCCTGGGCCTGAACCCAGCCGAGGCCGGCGAAAGCGGCGGCAGTTGCGCAGAGCTTGCGGATGGTGATGTTCACAGCGATCTCCTTGTTGTTTATGCTTGGCAATACGAGCGGCGGCTATTGCAGGCGCAGCTCGGTGGCTGGATCGAACAGATGCATGGCCTCGCAATTGATGACCATGCGATATGGGTCGCCGGGTTGCGGCAGGCCGGCATGACTGCGCTGGCGGCCGATCAGGTTCTCGCCATTGACCATGAGATGGACGATGACCTCATGCCCGAGCGGCTCGACCATTTCGGCAGTGCCTTCGATGGCGACCGTGCCGTTCCAATCAACTTCATGCGCCAGACCGACATGTTCGGAACGAATACCCAACAGCACCGGGCGCCCGCGCTGGTTGCGCGCCACCTCGGCAAACTGGGCGCTGACCGGCAGATTGAGATCAAAGAGCTGCACGGTGGAGCCATCGTCGGCAATGCGCGCCGGCAGCATGTTCATGCGCGGCGTACCGATAAAGCGCGCCACGAAGACGTTGGCCGGCGTGTCGTACAACTCCATCGGCGTGCCGCATTGCATCAGGTTGCTTGCCTCCGGCTGATCGGCCTGAAGCGGACGCATCACCGCAATGCGGTGCCCCATGGTCATCGCCTCGATCTGGTCGTGCGTGACATACACCGTGGTCGTGCTAAGCCGGCGCTGCAACTGGCTGATTTCGGAACGCATCTGCACGCGCAATTCGGCATCGAGATTGGAGAGCGGTTCGTCAAACAGGAATACCGAAGGATTGCGGACGATCGCCCGTCCCAGCGCCACGCGCTGGCGCTGCCCGCCAGAAAGCGCCTTGGGTTTGCGTTCGAGCAGCGGCTCAAGGCCGAGGATTGCCGCCGCCTCACCGACCCGCTTCCGAACCTCGGCGTCCGGCATCTTGCGGATCTTGAGACCGAATGCGATGTTGTCATATACCGTCATGTGCGGATAAAGCGCATAGCTCTGAAACACCATGGCGATATCGCGATCTTTCGGGTGCACATCGTTAACCACGCGGTCGCCAATACTGAGATTGCCGCCTGTAATCGTCTCCAGCCCGGCGATCATTCGCAGCGTCGTCGATTTGCCGCAGCCGGAAGGACCGACAAAGACCATGAATTCGCCGGCCTTGACCCCGAAATTGAGATTGCGGATGATCTCGACGTCTCCGTAGCGCTTCGACACCCGTTCAAATTCGATTGCAGCCATCAGCGCGTGCCCTCCGCAGCAAAAATGCGTACCGACTTTGGCGGCACAGCGACGCGCAGCCTGCCTTCGGCGAGTGTCACCACTTCGCCGCTCAGTTGATCAACCACTTGCGAAGCCGTCCAGCCTGCCGGCAGCGCGTAATCCGCCGCCCTGGCCTCGCTGTCGCGGTTCGCCAACACGACGACCCGGTCAGCGTTGGCCGCGTCGGCACGGGCAAACGCCAGCAAGGGATCCTGCTGCCCACTCATCAATGTGAAATCGCCGCGGGTCAGCGCCTTATGCTGCTTGCGCAACTTGATCAGAGATTTGTAGTAGTCGCGCATCGCCTCGTCGCGCTCAACCCCGCCACCAGGCTGGATATCCCTTTTACCCCAGGGCATGTCGTTACGATTGGTCGGCCACTCACTGCCGCCGCGCGCCACTTCCTCGCCGTAATAAATGACCGGCATGCCAAGCGAGGTCATCTGCAACGCCACGCACATGCGGAATTTCTCCTTGTCGCGCCCCAGATTGGCCAGCGACATCGGCTCGTCGTGGCTGGAAAGATAGTGCGCCAATATGTAGCCGGCACGCACCTTGTGACGCTTGCCGAGGTAGGCGCCATAGGCGATGGCCCGCCCGCGACCGCTGACAAAACCTTCGCAACTGCCCTTGAAGCTGAAATCGAAGCCGGAGTCGACCTCGTCGCGCTGGAAGAAACCATCCAGCGATTCCGCCGTGCCGCCCCAATGCTCGGCCAGCAGGAAGAAATCCGGTTTCAGCGCGCGGGTCCGTTTTCGATGCTCCGCCCAGAAATCGCTCGCCACATGCTTGTAAGTGTCGAGACGGAAACCGTCAACGCCCGCGTAGCGCGCCAGCCCGATATTGGCGTTGAGGAGGTAATCCGCCACTTCCGGATCTTCGGTACGAAAATCCGGCAGGCCGCCCACCGCGCAGGTGATCGGGTCTATCTCGCAATTACCTTCGCCGAGCCGGAGGAAGGGCGCACCCGCCTTGGTGCGGCGATCCCGATAGGGTGAATCGTAGCCGGCATGGTTGTACACCACGTCGAGCAGAACCTTGATGCCGCGTTTGTGGGCCGCGTCGACGAGATTTTTCAAATCATCGCGAGTGCCGAACTGCGGTTCGATGGCCTCGAAATCGTCGATCCAGTAGCCGTGAAAACCCCAGTGATTGAACTCAGGAATCCCCAGTTTGGCCGGTGCCTGCGCATACATGCCTTTGGGCATCTGCTTTTGCACCGGATTGATCCAGAGCGCCGTGACGCCGAGGTCAACCAGTTCTTCGAGTTGCAGGGTCAACCCCTTAAGATCGCCGCCATGGTACCCGCCGGGATTGCGCTTCTGGACTCGTGCATTGTTCGTCGGATCGCCGTCGGCAAAACGGTCGATCAGCACGAAGTAAAGGACATCTTCGGACCATGGTCTGGCCGCCTGCGCCTGCACGGCGCCCGAAACCAGCCAAATCAATGCCCCCGCGCACGCGGCCAGGCATTGACGAGCCAAGCTCACCACTCTCACCGTTCCCGCCTCCTTGGTTGCGCTGTGCCAATGTCAGGCCACCTCCCCTTGGCGACCCCGTCACGCGCATCCTAATTTGGTCATTTCATTATTGTGCAACGGATAAAGTATAGGCCAATTCCCGCCGGGGGATGAATTTGTCCTTCAACAACGCAAGCCGCATGCAAATACGCCACTCCCTGCGCGGCCGAGCGCAAACCAATTTACCGCAAATAATCCGTTAGTTATCCAGCATGGTCAAGCATCGCACATAGCGTTGGAAATTTGGTACGGTTCAAGAATGTTGCAAAACTACACAGCCGGCCACGTCGTGCTCAAAATGAGCAATTACGCACATGGCATTAATCAGCCCCCAAAATGAGGCCAGGCGCCGTTTGAATTGAATCGAGGCAAACATTCGGGCGCTCAGTGGCTACGACTCTCCGTCACGAGGCGAACGGTACCCTGCATGCCATCGACCTCGACCTCATCGCCATCCCTCAACGCTTCCAGAATGCCCGGCAGGTTGACGACTGCCGGCAGAGCAAACTCGCGGGCGACAATCGCCCCGTGCGAAAGATAGCCGCCTGTTTCGACTACCAACCCACCTGCCTTGAGAAAGAGCGGCGTCCAGCCCGGATCGGTGGAGGGCGCCAGCAATATCTCACCGGGCAATAACGCACCGCCCTGGGCGGGATGATTCAGGCGGCGGACCTTGCCGCGTGCGATCCCCGTCCCCGTCGCCACACCCCGCCAAAGCGCGCCGTCGCCGGCAGACTGGGCGACCGACCCGATCATGGCCTGCGCCCCGCTCTCCAACCCATCTTCACCGGTCAAACGCCAGTCGGCGGGGGTCGCCTCCTGCCATTCGGCAAAACGCTTCGCCCGGGCAGCCAACCGCGCGCGGATGCCCGCAACGGGAATTTGCCCGGCCATTGCGCGCTGAACCTCGCTGGGCAGCAGCAAAAAAATATCCTCTCGCACCTCAAGCATGCCAAGGGCCACCAGCCGCTCGCCAGCCGCCAACCACAGCCTACGGGCGGCAGCGGCAATGGAAATCAGCGTGCTGCGAGCCGCTTCGCGCAAGTTGCTGTCGCGCCGTGCCTCGCTGACTTGCCGGCCCAGGATCGCACGCGTCCAAAACGGCGCGGTTTGGCGGATGCGTCGCCACGCCTCCGCGGCGCCTTGCCGCTGGCGGGCGCGCAGCGCGACGAGGTCGACACTCGCCAATGCAGGCAATTGCGTCAGGAGCAGCTCGGGTTGTTCCCGCCAGCGCGGATTGCGCAAGTAGGTTTCGTAATGACCACGATGCCCGAATTCCGTCAAAAAGGCTGTCAGGGCAGCCACAAAATCGGGTTGCTGCATCAGTTTGCCGGTTTCGCCTTGCGGCCCCATGGATGGCTTGGCGATCCGCGCCAGTTCCAGCAACGCGTAGCCCTGCGCAGCCGTTTCGCTCGGCTCACCATCCGCCAGGAGAGCAGCCCCGATGGCTTCGGCTTCGCCGGGATAAACGCGGTTGAGGGTGTCGAGCAAAAGCGAAAGGCTACCGCCGCCGGCGCCCTGCAAGAAATACAGGCCCTCGGCCCGACGCGAGAGCGGCAGCAGTGCCATTAGGGCAGCTTCCAGCTCGGCATCGTTCTGCGGCACCGGCTGTTGCACGCACGCCAGCGCCGTTTGGCGAAGCTCTCTGATCTCCCGCTGACCCCGTCGCCGTAGCGCAGAGACCCGAAATAGATAGCGCAGGGTGTTGCCGATGCGCCGCAATCTGTCGCCGAAGCCGGGCGGTTGAACGGCAATGGCGGGATGATGCCCGCCCATCATGGCGTTAAACCGCTCCGGCACGAGCCCAATGGCATCCCAGGCTTCCCATTGCATCATGCTGGCTTCGAGATAGAGACAGCCATCGAATAAGCGGGCCCGCTGCGCGCCGGGCCAGAGCGCATATCCGCACACGCGCCAGCCGGGTTCGAGCAGCTGATTGACCGCCCGCCGGGAAAAGGCCCAATCCATCGGCGACAGCGGCTCCGGCATCACCTCGCAGGTGTTGCCGCGTGTCCAGATCGCCGGCTGCCCGCGCAGGGCGGGGTAAGTGCAGTAGGGCTTGCGCGTCACCGGGCGCGCTTGCGTCAGCCAGAACCGTTTGCCATCCCACACCCATTCGAGATCGTAAATGGGCGTCACGAGATCCAGCGCCTGCGCGGCGTCCCATACCAACGCAGCCAGCGCTTCGGCTTGCGCCGTGTCCAGAACGGCCTGCGCGGCGTGTTCGGCCGGTACCGGCACATGTTCTGTACCACCTTCGGGCAAGGCGACGGTCATGCGGGATTTACTGCCGATCCGACACGTCTGGACCCGCCAGAGGTCGGTATCATCCTCGGCCAGCAAGTATTCATCGCCCGCCGCGACGCCACCGACCAGGCTTTCTCCCAGCCCTCGATTGGCATGGAGAATCATCCGATCTTCGCGCCCGCTGGCCGGATCGCAGGTAAATGCGATGCCGGAGGCTTCCGCGTGCAGCAACGGCATGACCACCGCTGCCATCTCTGCTTCTGCCGGCAACCCAAGTCGCGCGCGGTAGGCGAGCGCTGCCGGGGTATCCAGCGAATCCCATACCGTGCGTACCGCCGCCAGGGCGGCCGACAAACCCCGCACATTTAGGCAGGAACGATAGATGCCGGCAAACGACGCCGAGGCCGCATCTTCGCCCACGGCCGAGGAGCGGATTGCCAGCGGCATTTCCAGCCAGCCACGCCGGGTCAGTTCCTCGTTCAGCATCGTTGCCAGCTCACGCGCCGCATCGGCGTGCTGCAACCGGCTCCAGACGGCCGGAAGAATGAAGAAATCCGGCACCGGCAAGCCATACCTGCGCAGCATGCCCAACTGATGCCCTTTGCCACCCACCCATGCCGGCTCCGCAGCCGCCGCTTCGGCCGCGTCGATCAGGGCCATGGGCGGGTGGTTTTCGATGCTCTCCCCGGCATTCATGACCGCTTCTCCATGCCCAGACAGACCAGATCGAGCATCAGTCCGATTTCCTCAACCAGCGAGACGCCTTCGCCCAACAGCCAGTGCAGCATGGCCCCCAGGTGAGCAAATTGCAGGTAGTGCGCGAGCAACTCGGCAGGCTGGTCCACCCTGAACACCCCAGCCGCCTGACCTTCACCGATCAGCGCGGCAAAGATGCGATCAAACCCGCTGCGTTGCACGCCCTCGCGAAAAAGACGGCGTTCGTTCAAGCGATAGAGCACGTATGGCAACAGATGGCCGCTATGCGCCTCGCACCAATGGGCGTGGTGCTCCAGAAAACACTGCAAGCGCGGGCGACCGGCGGAATGCCGTGCCAATTCGCCCTGAATCTGCGGCCAAGCCTCGCGCAGCTTCTGGTGCATGACGTGACTGAGTAATGCTTCCTTGGCCGGAAAATGCTTGTAGAGCGTGACCTTGGAAACATCGGCGGCCTCGGCGATGCGCTCCATCGTCACCGGATCGAAGCCTTCCGCCTCGAACAGCGTCCAGGCGGTCTCGGCCAGATGGTCGAGTTGCTGCAAGCGCTTGCGCTCGCGGCGACCCGGGTCGGGAGATTCAGACAACGTCATCACAACGACTCCTTTCTTTCGCCAACAGGGCGCGCTGGGGATGGCGGCGGTAATATCGTCCGCCCCACCATTCCTGCAAGGGAAACAGGCGGTAATCGGGAAGCGGCGGCGTCACCCAGGGGCGATTGCGGTCGAACTCTGGCGGTACGCGCAAGCGTTGACGAGCCGGATCGAGCCGCACTCTGGTAACCCACACATTCACCGCATCGGCCGCGCGCGCACGCTCGATGCCGTCGCCATCCACAATCCGACTACCACCGGGAAAATACGATTCGATATCCGGTAACCAACCTGGCATGGCCGGGCGCCACGGGTCATACTTGTTTCCAGATAACTACCGCCTAGATGCCCCCCAATGACCGGGCAGTAGCGCACAGGAATTGCTCCACCCCGCGACCTTGCGGCGTCGCCCGGCGCCCTGTCGCGCCGCCAGGGCAATCTGCGCCCCGACCTCATCCAGATGTGCGCCGCCGGGCTCCCTGACGGATTGCACGACGCCTATCTCGAGCGTTTTCATGGCGCACCAAAAAATTAACGACGTTTATTACTGTACGACGTAAACTATTTTTCGTCCAGTGCTTCTCGGGCAACCACCCTCACAAATTCCCACGTATAGCTTCGTTGATGTGTAGACATTTCTATATAATTCGACAATACTGGAAACATGGAAACTTTAAACGCTGCCGAACTGCTCGCTGCCCTGGGTCATGAATCCCGTCTGGCTATCTTCCGTCTGCTGATCGAAGCCGGCCCGGAAGGCAACAACGCCAGCGCTATCGGTGAGCATCTGGGGATGGCGCCGGCCACACTCTCCTTCCACCTCTCCCACCTGAGCCGCGTCGGTCTGATCGTCGGCGAGCGCGAAAGCCGCTTCATTCACTATTCCGCCAACTACAACACGATGGACGATCTCATCGCCTTTCTCACCCGCAACTGCTGCCAAGGCACGGCTTGCCTGCCCAAAACCGCAGCGTGCGACACGACGGCAAAACGCCGCGCCCACATTGCGAGGAAACCCTGATGCACTCTCCCAAAACCGTTCTGGTGCTTTGTACCGGAAATTCGTGCCGCTCCCAGATGGGTGAAGCCATTCTGAACCACGATCTGGCCGGCCTCGTACGCGGCATTTCCGCCGGCACCCGGCCGCAGGCGAAGGTCGCCGAGGGCGCGCTCGAGGCACTCAGACTGGCCGGCCTACCCACTTCGGGTCTCTACCCCAAGGATGTCAATGCGGTCATGGACGAGGACATCGACCTGGTTGTCAGCGTCTGCGACAACGCCCGGGAAAGCTGCCCGATCTTCCCGCGGCCGGTGAAGCGCATCCACGTTGGCTTTCATGACCCGCATGGCGAGCCACTGGAGAGTTTTATCGCCGTTCGGGACGATCTGCGCGCCCGCCTGATTCCCGCCGTGCGCGAAGCATTGGGCATCTAGTCCCTGTTCAAGGAGTTGCGATGTCTTCCGTCCAATGTGAAGTGACCGCCAAGGTGGCTGCGGGCGTGCCTATGAGTTTTTTTGAGCGCTACCTCACGGTCTGGGTCTTTCTCTGCATCCTTGTCGGCATCGTGGCCGGACAGATGGCGCCCACGGTGTTTCAAGCCATTGGCCGCATGGAATTCGCCCAGGTGAATCTGCCGGTTGGGCTACTGATCTGGGTCATGATCATTCCCATGCTGGTCAAGGTCGACTTCGGCGCCCTGCATGAGGTCAGACAACACGTCCGGGGCATCGGCGTCACCCTGTTCGTGAATTGGCTGGTGAAGCCATTTTCCATGGCCTTTCTGGGTTGGCTGTTCGTCCGCCACCTGTTTGCGCCGATGCTGCCCGCAGGGCAACTCGATAGCTACATCGCCGGCCTCATCCTGCTGGCGGCAGCCCCTTGTACCGCCATGGTTTTTGTCTGGAGCCGTCTATCCAACGGCGACCCGCTGTTCACGCTGTCGCAGGTGGCGCTGAACGACATGATCATGGTGTTTGCATTTGCGCCGATCGTGGCCTTTCTGCTCGGCATATCGTCCATCACCGTGCCCTGGGACACCCTGCTGACCTCGGTGCTGCTCTATATCGTCATCCCCGTCATCCTCGCCCAACTCTGGCGCAAGTCGCTCATGAGCAAGGGACAGGCGGCGTTCGATGTCGCCATGGCGAAGATCGGGCCGTGGTCGATATCGGCCCTGCTGGCAACCCTGGTGCTGCTCTTCGCCTTTCAGGGCGAAGCCATCATCCGCCAGCCGCTGGTCATTGCGCTGCTGGCGGTGCCCATCCTGATACAAGTCTTTTTCAACTCGGCTCTGGCCTACTGGCTGAACAAGATTTCCGGCGAGAAACACAATGTCGCCTGCCCATCGGCTTTGATCGGCGCCTCCAATTTCTTCGAACTCGCGGTCGCCGCCGCCATCAGCCTCTTTGGATTCGAATCGGGCGCCGCCCTGGCCACCGTCGTCGGCGTTCTCATCGAAGTGCCGGTCATGCTTCTCGTGGTCAAGGTCGTCAATGCCTCCAAGGAGTGGTACGAAGCCTGATCGCCTCCCGCCAAACCTCACCATGACAACATCGCCTCTCCCCTCGCACGTTCTGCCCCGTTGGCTGGTCATGCTCGCAGTCGCCAGCATTCTGTGGGTGGCGGCCTACAGCCATCTCACCGATTTTGCGGATGCTCTGCTGTCGCTCACCGGTATGACGCGCGAAACCCGACCGGGCGAAGCGCTGCACTTCTTCCTGTACGACACGCCTAAAGTCCTGTTGCTGCTGACCGGCATCGTCTTCGTCATGGGCATCGTGCAAACTTTCTTTGCGCCCGAGCGAACCCGTGCGCTGCTGGCCGGCAGGCGGGTCGGCATTGGCAATGTTCTCGCGGCGTCGCTCGGCATCGTCACCCCGTTTTGCTCGTGTTCGGCCGTGCCCCTGTTCATCGGTTTTCTCTCCGCCGGCATTCCGCTGGGCGTGACCTTTTCGTTTCTCATCTCGGCCCCCATGGTCAACGAAGTGGCGCTCGCACTGCTGTTCGGCATGTTCGGCTGGAAGGTGGCGGCTCTTTACCTCGGGCTGGGGCTCGCCGTGGCCATCGTCTCGGGATTGGTGATCGGTCAGCTAAAAATGGAAGACCACCTCGAAGACTGGGTACAACAAATTCAGAAAGGCCAGCTTGCTCCTCTCTCAGGCGAGGAACTGACTTGGGTGAACCGCTTCGAGGCCGGACGAAACCATGTCCGGAATATCGTCGGCAAGGTCTGGCCCTATATGCTGGCCGGCATTGCAGTCGGCGCCGGCATTCACGGCTATGTGCCGCAAGACTTCATGGCATCGTTCATGGGCAAGGACGCGTGGTGGGCGGTGCCCGCCGCGGTCCTGCTCGGCGTTCCGATGTACGCCAACGCGGCGGGCATCATCCCGGTGGTCGAAGCCCTGCTCGGCAAGGGCGCGGCGCTGGGTACGGTGCTGGCATTCATGATGTCCGTCATCGCCCTGTCGGTGCCGGAAATGATCATTTTGCGCAAAGCCCTGAAGCCGCGCCTGATCGCCACCTTCGCCGGCGTCGTGGCAACCGGCATTCTGCTGGTCGGTTATGTGTTCAATCTGGTCTTGTAACTCTCGGGAGAAACTGATGAAAAACGTCAAAGTCTTGGGTACCGGATGCGCCAACTGCCGCCACACCGCGGAATTGATCGAGTCGATTGCCCGGGAGCGGGGCAATCCGATTCAACTGGACAAGGTGGAAGATCTGCCCGGCATCATGAGCTACGGCGTGATGTCGACCCCGGGCGTCGTGATCGACGGCAAGGTGGTCCACGCCGGCGGCGTTCCGAGCCGGGAAAAGGTCGAATCGTGGTTCGCACGGTCTGACGCCTGACGGCAGCAAATCACGCCGCCGGAAAAGACTGCCGAAGGGGCCGGGAACTGGCCCATCCGACAATCCGGCCTCGCCGCTACGAGACGCTAGCGGCTCAGTTCGGTCAGCACGACCTGCTCGGTGATGTCCGCCAATTCGCGGTAAAAGGCGGTTTCTGCGTGTTCGCGCAAGCTTGCAGCAAACCGCCCCACCCATTTGCCGAGATGCTCGCCTAGCAGACGCTGGCGCAAGGCTTCGGCGCTTGCCCGTTTTTCGGCATCTCCATCGTTCAGCGCCTGACAGCGCCGAAACAGGAGCACATACAGAAATTCGAGTTCAACGGCGATGTGATCCGGCAGATCCCGGAACGAGTCGTCGAGATCGAAACCGCCCTCCTGATAGAGCGTCTGAACGGGAAACAGGAGGCCTTCGCTCGGGCCGGCCTCGCGCGGTAGCCAGAACGATTCGTAGGGCATGGCGACAGGGCGCGCCGGCCCGACAAACAATCGCGTGTGATCAACCAGCAAGGTCTGCAAGTCGTCGCCGGCAAATGCCTTGCCAAGCCGACCGGCGAGCGCCGCCAGATCGGAATTGAGCACTTCGGCGACCGCCTGCATGGATTCGAACAGACGCTCTTCGGAAAAATCCGGGCACGGTTCGTAATAACAGGCCGCGACAAACCGGCTCAGGTCGGCGCGCGCAAGTCCCACAACGGCTTCAGAAACCATGGTCACTCCTTAAGAAGCCCTCATCCTGCCGGAAGACGATCCGGTTTTCCATACACATGGGGCCGGCATGGCCGGCCCCTCTGTCAATTGCCTCCTGCAACCTCAGCCCCGCTGGCTGTACTTGCCGACATAATGCACGTTCGGTTTCGTCCCTTTTTCCTCTCTGAGCCGGAAGGATCTTTCCTTGGCCAGCACCTGCGCAATCGGGCTTTGGGGGTCATCCTGATCGCCAAAAATGCGCGCCTTGGACGGGCACACCTCGACACACGCCGGCTGCAGACCGTTCTGAACGCGGTGGTAACAGAAGGTACATTTCTCGATCACGTCGTCCGAGCGGATCGCTTTCAGTTCGCCACCCTGCCAGGCATTCATTGCAGGCACCCGCACTTTGGTCTTGGCCGACACTTCCGCGCCCGTAGCCGTACAACCCGCAATTGCGGCTTTCTTGCCACTCCAGAACGGTTGCGGATCGTCGCCCGCCGCGTTGAGGCTGATAACGCTATAGGTCTCGCCGGTCAGGCTGGTGTTGTCGAGCTCCTCATGACTATACGGGCAGGCTTTCTGACAGCGGCCACAGCCAACGCACAGTTCGGGATCGTGCAGGGTGATGCCTTCCGGCGTCTTGAACAAGGCCTTGAAGGGTTTCCCCTTGCCCGCTTTCTTCTTGTTGCCTGGACAAATCTTGACGCAGGGCGCGTCGGTACAGTGATTGCACAACACAGGCATGACGAAATGCCGGGTGTTGGGAAACGTTCCCTCGGTGTGCATGATGAAATCCGCCCAGTTGAAGCTCTGGTTCTCCGAACGGATACGCGTGTTGTTTTCGGTCTTGCAGGCCAGGGCACAGGCGCCGCAGCCAACGCAGCGTGCCAGATCGATGACCATTCCCATTCTTGCCATGATGGACTCCTCTTAGTCGATGCGCGGGCTCAGGCCTTCTCGATGCGGACGCCGGTAAAACCGCCGTTACGCGCCGTTGCGCCGCTCAGGCGGTCGTAATCGTCCACCAGAATTTCGTTGTTGTTGCCGCCGCGCGGTGTGGCCCTGGCGTAATCCTTCGCGGCAATCTGCCCGTAGGCCCAGTGCCCCTGTCCATAACACTTGGTCACCGTGCCCGGACGAACGCCTTCCCAGAGCTTCAACTCGACGACGATGCTACCGGCCGGCGACGTCACTTTCACCAGATCGCCGGTTTTCAGGCCGAGTTGGGCGCCATCTGCCGGATTCATCTTGAGCACGTCGTTCCACGCGACATCGCCAGGATCGACCTTCTTGAATTCCTGATACCAGCTCGTGTTGGCGGAGCGTCCTTCCCGATTCAAGCGCGACTTGTAGTCGATAAAAGTGAAGGGGAAATCCTTCGCCGTCCCGTGCCGTTTCGGCGTCTCGTAATGGGGGACAAAAGCCCGTTCGCCACGTGCTTCGTAGCCGCTGACGGCCAGGATGTCATCCACCGTGGTCTCGTATTTGCCGGCATGCTCCAGCAGGCCTTTCTTGAGCGTTTCACTGTAGAACTCGAACTTTTTGGTGGCGGTCGCAAATTTGCCCCAGTTCTTCTTGAGCGCGTACTTTGGCCCGCTGAACATGCCTTTGGCCTTGAACTCGGCCCAGCCGTTGATGGGCGGATCTCCCTTCATGGGTTCCTTGGCTTTCCAGATCGGCGCGCTGGTGATCTTGGCGGCAATTTCGCTGAATTCCAGTGCAGTCGTCGGGGCCTTGCCCGTTTCCGGGTCCTTGAATTCCGTCGAGTAGTACTCGAACAGACCCGGGAAGCCACGAGCGTTGAGCTTTTCCGCCAACAGCCACATCACTTCGGTTTCTTCCTGCTTGACATCCCACAAACGCTTGACGGCCGCTTGCTGGAGCGATGCATAACCATGACCATTGCCCATGTTGGTGATAATCGACCACCCCTCGGCAGCATTGAACGTCGATGGCAACACGATATCGGCGAACTGCGTCATTTCCGATGCGTTGGTGACCATGTGCACAAAGAAGGGAATCTTTGCCATCGCCTTGTCCCAACGATCGGCACCGGTGCAGGAGAAATTGAAATTGCTCCATGAAGACAGGAAAACCTTGATCGCTTCCGGATCTTTGAGCAGACCGTTGGCAACATTGTTGGTCACCACGCCGCTGCCGGGTTTGGCGTTCATCATGGCCGGCATATCCTTGGCGCCCCGACCGTCAAGCTTTTTGCCTTTGCCGGTCTTCTTTGCCAGTTCATCGACGTATTTGTCGGCGCTGGGGAATTTGCCCAGCGAACCCGGGCTGCTGCTTTGCCAGACCCCGCCTTCGGCATCGATAGACCCGAGCAGCCCGTTCAAGGCATGCACCGCCATTGCGGCGTAGGTGCCACGCGGCGACATCGCGACGCCCGGCCCCATCCAGACCGCCGTTTTCGGCGCCGCCTTGCCCATGGCGCGTGCGACACGGACGATCTGCTCCGCCGGGATCAGTGTTTCCTTCTCGCCCCAGGCGGGCGTGCAATCCTTTAGTTCCAGATTCCACCATTTGACGAGGCCAAAGGTTTCCTTCTCATCAAACGCGGTTTCATCGACGGCTTTGCGGGCGACGAAGAGATTCTTGCCATCCTTGAAATCACCGACGAACTCGCGATTCCACAGCCCCTCGGTCAGCAGCACGTGCGCCATCGCGCCCGCCAGCGCGCCATCCGCACCAGGCCTGACCGGCAACCATTCGTGGGCCTTGGAGGCCACATTGGAAAGACGGGGATCGACAGCAATGACCGTGCCGCGCGCCACGATTTCATGGAAACGGTTGATGGTATTGGGCACCATGCGGTTCGAGGCGAGCGGATCGGTTCCCCACAGCACCAGACATTGCGTCTTTTCGAGGTCGTAATCGCGGTAGCCGAAAAAGCCCTGAGTCAGGCCCGGCCCCATCTTCTCGGCTTCGGCACAAATTGCGCTATGCGAGAAGTATTGGGGCGTGCCGAACACCTTGGGCAACGTTCCGTACAGCAGATCGGTCGAGGTCGACGAATAGCGGCCGCGCATGTACATCAGTTTGTGCGCCTCGCCCGCCTGGCGCAGCGCCATCATCTTGTCGGCCACGGCGTCGAGCGCTTCATCCCACGAAATGGGCACGAACTTCGGGTCGATGCCGCGTCCCTTGACGGGGTTCGTCCGCTTCATCGGCATCTTGATGCGGTCGGGATCGTACAGCTGTTGCGGAATCAGATGCCCGCGCGGGCAGCAATATCCGTGATTGGTCTTGGACAGCGGATTGCCGCGAACGCGGGTGGCCCGCCCGTTCTGAACATAAATCTGAATGGCGCACCACTGCGTGCAGCCCTGACAGGTACTCCCCACCCATTCGCCAACAGCGACCTTACTTGGCCGGGCCTTGCGCGGCACCAACGCATTGGTTGCCGGCGCGCCCGCCAAGGCCGCGGCAGACACGCCGCCCGCAGCCAGCCAACCCAGGGAGACCGCAGATCCCATGATGAAACTTCTTCTCGACAATCTCATGTCAATTCCTCGCGAATGACTGAACAAAGGGTCCGGCGCTTGTATCGCCAGTCCCGAATACCGTAGTAACTGCAAGGAATGCGCCAATCCCGGCCACGGTCTGGCGCAGGCTGGATGGAACGATCATTGCTCACCCGACAACGCGCGCGCAGCCTGGCTTCGCAGGCACCCGTCGTTTGGCGTACAGTAAGGCCCATTCACCCGCTACGGCATCACGCGCGTTACCGTTTATGGACATCACCTCATCCACGCCTCCAATTGCGTTACCAATCGGTAACATCCGACGCCGTCTCCTCTTGCGGGGTATGGCGTCCGGCCTTCTGTTGACCGGCGTGGGCGCAAGCGGAACGGCACTGGCCGGCCGCCCGCTGCGTTTCGGCATGACGCCCGCTTTCCTCAACAACCAGCACACTTTGCTTGGCGATTGGCAGACCTATCTGGAAAAGACGACCGGCGGCCAGTTCGAATTCGTTCAGCGCGACAGCTATCGGGAAACGATGGATCTGCTGATGCAAGGCAAGCTCGATTTCGCCTGGCTCTGCGACTACCCCTTCGTCTATTTGAAGGATCTGGTGCGGCTGCTGGCTGTCCCGCTCAACCAGGGTCGTCCGACTTATCGCTCATACCTGATCACCCAGGCAACCGACCCGGCGCGCAAGAGCATGGCCGATTTCAAAGGGACTGTCTTTGCCTACGCCGACCCCTACTCCAACACCGGTTATCTGGCCCCCCGCTATCGCATTCGCGAACTGGGCGACAATCCGGCCACATTCTTCCGCAAGACCTTTTTCACCTGGTCCCACCGCAAGGTCGTCGAGGCGGTCGCCAAGGGCTACGCCGATGGTGGCGCAGTCGATAGTTTCATCCGGGATTCGCTCGCCCGCGTCAAACCGGAACTGGTTGCGCGTACCCGCATCGTCGAGCGTTCTCAAGAGTTTGGCTTTCCGCCCATCGTGGCGCACCGCGGCGTGCCTCAGGCGACCTACGCCCTGCTCCAGCGCACCTTGCTCGGCATGAGCAGCGATATCAAAGACCTTTCAATTCCCGACCAACTCAAACGAATGAGAGCTTATTGCGAGGCTCATGATTTTCGAATTCTGGACGAGTATGTCGACGAAGGGCGAACAGCAACCGACGACAACCGCCCTGCGTTCCAAGCCATGCTCCATCGGGTTACCGACCAGAGCGAGCGAGTGCATGCGATTGTTGTCCACTCCTTTTCACGCGCCCACCGAAATGTGACCGACCTTGCACTGTACCTACGCAAGCTCCGAGCAGTCGGCACCCGACTGGTTTCCGTTACTCAGGATGTGGATGAAAGCCCTATTGGGAAATTTGTAACGCTTTTCTACGGCTTGGTTGATGAGATGAACTCGGCGGAGAACTCCAAGCATGTTAAGCGAGCCCTGGAGGAGAACGCACGTCGAGGCTATTTCAACGGTAGCAAGCCACCCTATGGATACAAGGCGGTAGAAACTAAGGTTGTCGGACGAACCGGTTATCGCAAAATCCTCGCCATTAACGAAGAAGAGGCAGGAATCGTTCGTGAAATCTATGACCTCTACGAAGGGCTCGCTCCATCCGGCCAGATGGGCATGAAGAAAATCGTGGAGCACCTAAACGCTAAATGCCTTCGCAGAGGACAACTCTGGAGCGTGCAAAAGGTACAAAGGATTCTGAGTGACCCGGTCTACACCGGCGCATATAACTTTGGGGCACGAACCTGGAGCCCGACCACCAATGACGAGGAGGAGTAATCATGGCGAATCAAGACGAGAAATCATACGTCTCTGTAGCAGTACCGGTCATCATTGAAAAAGAGCGTTTCGACAGAGTAGGGGTCAGAAGAGCGGCCCGAGCGCCGCGCAACACACCGCCGTTACATGTCACCCCCAAGACGTTGCTGACCGGCCTGTGCCGCTGCGGATACTGTAAATCGTCAATGCACATCACCACCGGGAAAAGCGGGCGTTATCGCTATTTGAAATGCAATCGGCGAAGCACCATTTCTGGGTCAATTTGCGGCAGCCGTAATGTTCCATACGAACGCTTCGAGAGGCTTTTAGTGCATTCGATAATAGAGCGGATCCTAACTGAAAGCCGGATAACAGCCATTCTCGAAGATTGCCGCAGTCATGCTGAAAGAATTTCAAGCACACAAGGTACTGAACGCCGGCAGGTTACCGAAGCAAAAACACAAGTGGAGCGTAAGCTAAAAAATCTCTACAAACTGGTCGAGGATGAAAAAGTGAAAATCGACAGCAGTCTGGGGCAGCGCATCCAAGCCTGGCAGGATGAACTGAAAGAGTTAACTGTGAAGCTGAATAGCATCAAAGTCCCCGTCTCACTACCCAAGAACATTTTGGAAAGCATCAACGTGGGGACGTTTAAATCGGCGGTAACTACGCTTTTAGAAGACACTGATAGCGATGATGCCAAAGCCTTCATCCGCCTCATCATCGCCGAGATTCACATCTACGCTGAAGAGGTCACTGTCTCCGGCCCCAATCTGGGGCTGCTGGAGGCCGCTCTGACTCACACGAAGGCAACCGTATCTACGGTGCCTTCATTTATGAGTAATTGGCGGAGAGGGCGGGATTCGAACCCGCGTTGGGATATTATCCCAAACACGCTTTCCAGGCGTGCGACTTAAACCACTCATCCACCTCTCCGGAAGGCGGGCATTTTAGCAGAAGCCCCGCCGGGGTCAATGAAATTCTATCCCCTGCCAAGCCAGCGGCGCCGGCCCTCGATCTCGCGCAGCTTGCGCGGCGTGTCGATGCCGCGCCGGGTTGCTTCGGCCTGCGCGGCGAGAAAGAGTCTCGCCACCGCTACGGCGTCGGACATGGCCTGGCGACGCCCCGGCAGGCGTATGGCGAAGGATTGCAGCCAGTCGTCGAGCGTGCCGGTGCCGGCGGTTTGCCCGAACAGTTCCGGCAATACCCAGGCGAGGTCGATCCAGGCGGGCGCGAAGTCGATGCCGAGATGCTCGTTCAATGCACGATGCAAAAAGGCGTCGACAAAGGCCGCCTGAAAAGTCAGCAACGGCGCTTTGCCAAGATAGGCCAGCAAGGCCGCCAACCCTTCCGCCGCGCCTGATTCCCCGGCGCCCGGCAAATCGAAGGCGGCGACATCTCCCGCGCCGATGGCGCCTTGCGATACCCCGACCGCCGCAACGTCCGTCAGACGGTCGATGCCCGGTCGCAGGCCCGTGGTGGCGATGTCGAGACTCACGTAGCGCACCAGGGTGTGCGGCGCGTCTTCGTTCTCCGGCGGGGCGTTGCGCCAGACGTCGAGCGCCGCCGAGGCAACCGGACCGAGTTGCAGGGCCGGCACGCCGAGCGCGCCGCGCATTTTGCCGATGTCTTGCATGCTTATCCTGTCTGGTAGTCGAGTTTGAGGCGCAATTGCAGTTTTTTGGCTTGCTTGAACGCTTCTTTCAGGATGCGGCGATCCAGCTCGTTCAGGCTATCCGGCGCCATCAGGTTGGCATTGCCATGAGGAGCGGCGCCTTCTTCAGGCTGATGGCGCAGACGCAGCATCTGGATGAAATCGAAAGCCTCCACCGCCGCTTCGACTTCATCCGCCCGCGAGTTCAGGCGGGCGGCGGCCTGCTTCAGGCGCTGGGCGGTGTTGGTGCTGCCGACCCCGGTGGCCAGCGCGAAAATGCGCGCAGCATCGACAAAGAGACGGGCGCCGTACTTCTTGAGATCGATCTTGCCGGGATGCCCCGGTTCGAGATCGGTGCGAAAGTCGCGGAAAGTCGCCAGCGGCGGTTCGACATCGAGGGCGTTGTGGGCCATGGCGCGCAGAAAAAGCGGCGTCGAGGTGGTGAGGTTGAGCAGATGGCGGCGCAGCCGCCCGGCCAGATCGAGCTTGCCGTGAATCGGGCGAAAATCGAAGAAGATGGTGGCGTTGAGCAGCGCGGTCGGTTCCGGGCTTTGCACCCAGGTCGAAAACTGCGCCTCCCACTCTTCGATGGTCAGGCACCAGGCCGGGTTGCTCGCCATGATCTGGCCCTGGCAGAGCGGAAATCCGCAGCGGTCGAGGTCGCCGTTCACGGCGGTGGCGAATTCGAGCAGCCGCAGCTTCAACTGGTCCCGATCCGTGAAATCGTTGCAGACAAAGATGATTCCGTTGTCCTGATCGGTGGCAAAGGTCTGCTCGTCGCGGCCTTCCGACCCGAAGGCCAGCCAGCACCAGTCCACATCGAAGAGATCGTGCTGTTCAAGGTTGATGTCGAGCACGCGCCGGGTCAGCGCGTCGTTCAGCGCCGACACGAAGCGCGTCATCTGCGCCGAGCCGATGCCCTGCCCCAGCATGGCGCGGGCGAGGCGCCGCACGTCGGCCGCCGCCCGTTGCAGACCGGCGATGTCGCGCGCCGCCTCGATGGCCTGCCGAATCTGCCAGGGGCTGCTGCGTTGCAGCGCGACCAGATCCCGCTCGGAGACCACCCCGGTCAGCCGACCATCGGCATCCACCACCAGAATGTGGCGAATACCGTGCGCCGCCATGGCCAGCACGGCATCGTAAGCAGTGGCATGCTCGGAGAGCGTGTGCGGCTTGATGGACATGACATCGCCCAGCGTCCGCTCCTCGATCGGGTCGCCGAGCACGACGCGATCGAGCACGTCGTGGCGGGTGAAGATGCCGATGGGGCGTCGCTCGCCATCCACCACAGCGACAGAACCCACATGGCGGGCTGACATCTGTTCCAGCGCGGCGCGCAAGGGCGTGTCCGGCTGAACGGCGAGCGGGTCGCGCGCGCCCAGTTCGGTCAGCGGCGAATGCAGCGTCCGCTGCTCGCCGCTGCGCCGTGCCGAGAGCGTTTGCAGGCTTTGCCGCGCCTCGCTCAACTGGCTCGCCAGCGTGCGCGCACAGTCATGCGCCAACTCGGGGCTGGCCGCCAGCACCGCGTGAAAATGCGCCGCGCTCAGACGGTAGCCATAACAATCTTCCAGCGCCTGATAGATCGCGTCGGCCGGCTGCTGCGCCAGCAGCGGCGCCAAGGGGAAATGGGCCCCGGTTTCCAGCACGGTTTCGGGCTCTTCGTTCAAGGGCCGGCGCCGGACACTGCCTTGTTCGATCAAGATCAGCGCGGCGGCCGGCCCGTTGTCCGGCCCCATGATCTCGGCGCCCGCCGAGTAGAACACGTGTTCGAGGTGACGGCACATCAGTGCCTGGGCGTCGGCGTTCATGGCGGCGAACGGGTGCACCTGTGCCAGAAAGGGCGCGGAGAGGGCCGCCAGGCGGCTCTGCCCGAGACTCTGCATCGCGGTGGCGACATCGGTTTGGCTGTGTATGGTCATCAGTATTTCACCCGTGCCAGATAAGTCTGCCGCGATGCTTCCAGCGCCTGGCGGAGCGTCACGACGCCGTTTTCCGCCAGCAGGGGCAGCAGCTTGAGAAAGATTTCGCCGGTGGCCATGGCATCTTCAAGCGCGCGATGCCGCACTTCGATGCCGACGCCCAAGCGCTCCGCAATCGCTTCCAGACGATGCGATTCCTGAGCGGGATGCAGCACCGCCGAAAGCAGCAGGGTGTCGAGCACGGGCATGGTGAAAGCAACGCCGATGTCGGCTTCCTTCAGTTGCAGAAAGCGCATGTCGAACGCAGCGTTGTGCCCGACCAGCACCGTCTCCGCGCAGAAGGAATGGAAGGCCGGCAGGGCCACCCTGGCAACGGGCTGCCCTTGCAGCATGGCGTCGTCAATGCCGTGGATAGCCACGCTCTCGGGCCGGATGGCGCGCTGTGGGTCGATCAGCTGATCGTAGGTTTCCTGCCGCAGCAGCCGCCCGTTGACGATGCGCACCGCGCCGATCTGGATGATTTCGTCGCCGTTGGAAGGTTCGAGGCCGGTGGTTTCGGTATCGAACACCGAATAGGTCAGCTCCGCGAGCGGGCGATCGAGGTCGATACCGCCGCCGGCCTGCGCGAACAGATCGAAATCGTAATATTCCGGCCTGCCCTCGCCCGCCATCTCCGGCAGGTCGCTGGCCATGTCGGGAGTCGCCATCGGCAACATCAGGCGGAAACAGGCCTCGAACGCCGCTTTTTCGCGCTGGCACCAGAATTCGCCGCCATGCCGCTCGATCACATCGCGCAGGGTCATCGGCGTGCTGTCGCCACCGGCCTGCATCGCTTCCAGTTCCCAGGCGTAGAAGGTTTCGGGCGAGACGTTGGAGCCCATCCAGACCAGATCGAGACAGGCATAGCGTCCCTCTGCCCCCAGACGCAGGCGCAAGTCGCGGATGTTGTAATGTTCCTTGAGGCGCTCGGCGACAAAGGCAATGGCGAAAATCAGGGCATAGCTGTCGACACGAATCCAGATGGTGTCATCCACCTGTTCCAGGCGGGTCGGCAAGCCGACCTTGTCTTCGACCCGGCGCGCCGCCGCCGCCACGATGTCGACGCCCAAGGCATCTTCCAGCGGCCAGCGCGATTTCAGCGAACCGGCAAAACGCTCAAGAGTGGCCTCCAGCTTGTGGCCCATCTTGGCGGCCTCGCCGTTGGCGATGGCAACGAAGCGTTCGCGTTCGAGCGCTTCCATGTCCGGATAGTCGGCCAGATTGGTCACGGCGGCGCGGATAACTGCCAGCGAGCCGCGCGAGCCTTCGGTCAGGTCGTGAATGATCTGGTCGCGCACGGCCTCCTGTTCCATGTTGCGGGTGATGTTTTCGATGCTGAGCACATAACCCGACACTTCCGGCGGCTGCCCGGCCAGCACGGGCACCAGTTGCACGCGCAGCAAATGGCCAGCGGAGGTGGCCGTCACGAAACTGGCCATGGCGACCTTGTTGGCCTTGCGCCGCTCGGCGGCGCTTTCCAGCGCGTGGTCGATCTGACTGCGGTCGAGCAAAGCGTAGATGGAGCGCCCCAGCCCGATCGGCGCCGACGAAAGCGCCCTGAGCTGCACGCGGGCACGATTGTTGTAAAGCAGCACGCGGCCCTCGCGGTTGCAGACCACCACGGCCTGCGCCAGTTCGGACATCAGCGCCGCCAGGCGATTGCGCTCCTCTTCGAGACGGCCCTTGGCTTCAGCGATCTGCGCCTCGACCTGTTCAGCGCGGGCATCGCGCTGTTCCGCCAGATTGTTTGCAGCCTCGGCCAGCAGCCGGACTTCCGGCGGGCCTTCAGGCTGCACGCGCAGATTGCGGTTGGCGGAGAGCATCATTCGCAGGTGTTCGGCCATGCGCAACAAACCCTGAACATATTGCTGGAACAGCCGACGCACGACGATCAGACCGGCAAAGAAGCCGACGGCAGTGAGAAACGCGCCCAACGGCAGGCGCGGCACGATCAGCTGCACCAGCAGGTCGCGCTCGGCCGGCTTCATGTCCAGCCAGACCAGGGTCGCAGTCACCAGGAAGGGGCCGGTGACGAGCAAGCCGAGAATGACGACGGCGAGCAGAAAACGGGTGCGGGCGTTCATGAACGTTGCTCCAGCAGCGATTTGATCCGGGCGACCAGTTCCTTGTTCGAGAAGGGCTTGGTGATATAGGCGTCGGCGCCAATGGCCAGGCCGCGGGCGACCTCTGCATCTCGCCCCTTGGCGGTCAGCATGACGACAACCAGCCCGGCCAGCGCCGGATCGGCGCGCAGCGCCTCGCAAACCTCGTAGCCGGATTTCTTCGGCATCATGATGTCGAGCAACAGCACATCGGGCTTGAAAGCCGCCACCTGTCGCAATGCCTCGTCGCCGTCGCGCGCGGCGGCAACGACGAAACCCTCGCGCCCGAGCACAAACTCGAGCGAGACGACGATGTTCGGTTCATCGTCGGCAATCAATATTCTATGCGCCATCGTTTGCTTCCTCTCTGGACAGCGGTAGATCGAACACAAAGCAGGCGCCTCCACCCGCCGCAGCCTCGACCCACAGGCTGCCGCCAAACGCCTGCACGATCTCGCGGCTGATGGCCAGCCCGAGACCCGTCCCTTTTGGCTTGTTGGTCAGGGTGTCGCCGCCCTGACGAAATCGCTCGAAAATCGCTTCGGCCTCCGCCGCTCCCACGCCCGGACCGTTGTCTGCGACCTCCACCCGCACGCGCCCGTCGTTTGCCGTGGCGCGTACCTCTATACGGCCGGTTTCCGCCGCCACGAACTTGACGGCATTGGAGAGCAGATTGAGCATCACCTGCTTCAGTCGGTCGTGATCGGCGGCGACGATCCATCCGGGCTCGGGCGGCGCGACGGCAACGGTCAGCCGCTTTTCACGGAATATGGGCTGCATCGCCTCCACCGTCTCGCGCACCACGGCGGCAAGATCGACCGGCGCCTGCCGCCAGTGAATCTCGCCCGAGCGGATCTTGGCCATGTCGAGAATCTGGTCGATCAGGCGCGAGAGGCGCTCGCTCTCGCCGATGACAATACTGGTCAGCCGCTGGCGGTCGGGCATTTCGATGTCCGGATCGTCGTGCAGCGTTTCCGACAGCGAGCGGATCGCGGTCAGCGGCGTGCGCAGTTCGTGCGACACGGTGGAGATGAAGTCATCCTTCATCTTGTCCAGCTCGAGGAGGCGGGCATTGGCGCTGGTCAGTTCATCGGTGGCCTCCTGCAACTGGCGCGATTTCTTCTCCAGTTCGCGGCTATAGGTACGGACCTGCGAGGCCTCGTCCAGAATATCCAGCACCTCTTCGACGCCCACGGCCTCTTCTTCGACCAGCGAGCCAACCATGACGCGGGCGCTGGCCGAACCGATGGCGCCCGCCAGACGGGTCTCGGCGAACTGGACGAATTCCGCATCCGCCGGCAGCTTGCGCCAATCCGGCTGCCCGTGCGTGCGGGCATAGGCCACCAGCAGGCGGCGCGTGCGCTCCACACCCAGAAAGCGGTCCATCAATTGCACCAGTTGCTCCATGGAAGCGCTGCCTCGCCACAAGCGCCCCTCCAGCGGGTTCATGCGGTGCCGGAAGGCATCGACGAATTTGTTGGCCTGGCTCGCTTCCAGCGCCGTCTGGCGGGTGGAAGCCGAGACGCCGAAATAGAGCCCCAGGTTGATCAGCAAGCTCCAGAACAGGCAATGCGAGACCTCGTCCAGGCCCTCCAGACCCAACAGGGCTTGCGCCTTGAACATTGCGATGCCAAACAGGCCATGATCGAGAAAGCCGCGTTCTATCCAGCCCGATTGCGCGAATGACGGCAACAGCAGCGTGTATAGCCAGACCGCGAATCCACCTGTCAGCCCGGCGATGGCGCCCTGCGCGGTGCCGCCTTTCCAGTACATGCCGCCCAGAATGGCCGGCGCAAACTGGGCCACGGCGGCAAAGGAGATGAGGCCAATGCCGACCAGCGCCTTGGCTTCGCCTGCCAGTCGAAAATACACATAGCCCAGTAGCAGGATCAGCGCGATCGCGATCCGGCGAATCAGGATCAGCGTGCGCGAAATGTCGCTCTGGCCACCCTCCTGCATTGCCGGACGGCGAAGCAGAAAGGGCATCACCAGATCGTTGCAGACCATGGTCGACAGCGCGATGGTCTCGACGATCAGCATACCGGTCGCCGCCGAGAGTCCGCCGATGAAGGCAAGCGCCGCAAGGAACTGGTGCCCGTGCGCATAGGGCAAGGTCAGGACGAAGGTATCGGCGTCAACGCCTTGTCCGCGAAAGGTCAGCGCACCCCCCAGGGCCAGCGGCAGCACGAAGATGTTGATGGCCAGCAGATACAGCGGAAACAGCCAGAGCGCGCGACGCAGGTGCGATTCGTCGACATTCTCGACGATGGTGATCTGAAACTGGCGCGGCAGGAAGAGCACCGCAAAGGCCGAGAGCAACAGCACGGCCAGCCAGCCCGGCGAGAACGAATCGGGCAGACGCAGCAGCGATGCCAGTTCCGGCTCCGCTGCGGCGCGCTGGAAGAGATCGCCGAAGCCGTCGAACAAACCGTATACGACGAACAGGCCGACCGCTCCAAACGCGACCAGCTTGATCACCGACTCGAACGCAACCGCTGCGACCATGCCCTCGTGCCTTTCGGTGGTATCGAGGTGGCGGGTGCCGAACAAGATGGCGAACAGGGCCATCACCGCCGCGATGGCCAGAGTCGAATCGCCCCACCACGGCAATTCGATGCTGGGCGCGCGCTGAAAAAGCACGTTCAGGCTGGCGGCCACCGCCTTCAGTTGCAGGGCGATGTAGGGCACCACGCCGACCACGGCGATGATGGTCACCAGCACCGCCAGTTGCTGGCTCTTGCCGTAACGCGATGCCACGAAATCGGCAATCGACGTGATGCGCTGGCTCTTGCTGATGCGGATCATCTTGAGCACCACGGTCGAAAACAGAAAGACCAGCGTCGGCCCGAGATAGACCGGCAAAAAGACCAGGCCTCCGCTGGCCGCGCGCCCGACGCTGCCATAGTAGGTCCAGGTCGTGCAGAACACGGCCAGCGAAAGCGCATAGACATTGGCGCTGATCACCGAGCGGCCGGCGTCGGCGCGGGCATCCGCGAAACGCGCCACGACGAACAGTAGCGCCAGGTAGGCGACCGAAAACAGGGCGATCATCCAGCCCGGCAGCATTCAGGCCCTTTCCCGCTCGGCCAGCCAAGCCGCCAATCCGATCAGCAGCGCCCAGATGCCGAAGAGGTAAACGAAGGCGCCGGGCAATCCTGCCAGATGCCCGCCCGGCAAGCCCAGCAAGGGATAGTTGAAGAGCGTCAGCCCCAGACCGCCCAGCACGGTGAGGCGTACCCGCAATTTTCCGCCTTGCCGCATGCGAAACCCCCAAAAGAGAACGGCCGACACGTGCCGGCCGCTCTTTCCAGCCGCCGGCGCAAAGACCGGCCACTATCGACGGATCAGACGGATTGTTTCAACTGATCGAGGATGGCCGGGTTTTCCAGCGTGGAGGTGTCCTGCGTGACTTCTTCACCCTTGGCCAGGGAGCGCAGCAGGCGCCGCATGATCTTGCCAGAACGGGTCTTGGGCAGGTTTTCGCCGAAACGGATGTCCTTGGGCTTGGCAATCGGACCGATTTCCTTGGCCACCCAATCCTGCAATTCCTTGACCACCTTCTTGGCATCTTCACCGGTCGGGCGCGCGCCCTTCAGCACCACGAAGGCACAGATGGCTTCGCCGGTCATCTCGTCGGGGCGGCCCACCACGGCGGCCTCGGCCACACGCTCGTGCGCCACCAGGGCCGATTCGATTTCCATGGTCCCCATGCGGTGGCCGGAAACGTTCAGCACGTCGTCGATACGGCCGGTGATGGTGAAATAGCCGGTCTTGGCATCGCGGATGGCGCCATCGCCCGCCAGGTACAGGCGGCCGCCCAGATCTTCGGGGTAGTAGGAACGCTTGAAGCGGTCGGGATCGCCGTAGATGGTACGGATCATCGACGGCCACGGTTTCTTGACGACCAGAATGCCGCCCTGGCCCCACGGCACGTCGGAACCGGTTTCATCGACTACCGCTGCCTGAATCCCTGGGAAGGGTAAAGTACACGAGCCCGGCACCAGCGGCGTCGCGCCCGGCAACGGCGTGATCATGTGGCCACCGGTCTCGGTCTGCCAGAAGGTGTCGACGATCGGGCAGCGGCTACCACCGACGTTGTCGTAATACCACTGCCAGGCGGCCGGATTGATCGGCTCGCCGACCGAACCGAGGATGCGCAGGCTGCTCAGATCGTAGCTCTTGGGATGAACGGCGGCATTGGAATCGGCCGCCTTGATCAGCGAGCGGATGGCGGTCGGCGCGGTATAGAAAATGGTCGCCTTGTGATCCTGGATCATGCGCCAGAAACGACCGGCATCCGGGTAGGTCGGTACGCCCTCAAAGACGATCTCGGTGCCGCCGCAGGCGAGCGGCCCGTAGGCGACATAGGTATGCCCGGTCACCCAACCGATGTCGGCCGTGCACCAGAAGATGTCGCTGGGTTTGTAGTCAAAGGTGTATTTCATCGTCAATGCGGCATGCAGCAGATAGCCGCCAGTCGAGTGCTGAACACCTTTCGGCTTGCCGGTCGAACCCGAGGTGTAGAGCAGGAAGAGCGGGTGTTCGGCTTCGACCCACTCCGGCTCGCAGGCTTCCGGCTGGCTGGCGACGACATCGTGCAGCCACTGGTCGCGCCCGGCGACCATGTTGCATTCGCCGCCGATACGCTGAAGCACGATGACGTTCTTGACCGATTCGCAACCGCCCAGCCCGAAAGCCTCGTCGACAATCGGCTTCAGCGGCAGGGCCTTGCCGCCGCGGAACTGGCCGTCAGCCGTGATGACTGCTACGGCGCCGGCGTCGTTGATACGGTCGCGCAACGAGAGCGCGGAGAACCCGCCGAAGACGACCGAGTGCGTCGCGCCGATCCGCGCGCAGGCTTGCATGGCCACCACGCCTTCAATGGTCATCGGCAGATAGATGACGACCCGGTCGCCCTTCTTGACACCCATGCCTTTGAGCGCGTTGGCGAGCTTGCCGACGCGGCCAAGCAGTTCCTTGTAGGTGACGCGAGTCACGTCGCCGCTATCCGCCTCGAAGATAATGGCGGTGCGGTCGCCCTGCCCGGCTTCGACGTGGCGGTCCAGGCAGTTGTACGAGACGTTGAGCTTGCCATCGGCAAACCATTTGTAGAACGGCACGTTGGATTCGTCGAGCACCTGTGTGAATGGCTGCTTCCAGCTCAACAGCTCGCGGGCGTGGCGCGCCCAGAAACCGGCGTAGTCCTTCTCCGCCTCGGCACACAGGGCGTTATAGGCGTCCATGCCCGATACCGCGGCATTCTTGACGACCTCTTCGGACGGATAGATAAGGTGCAGGGATTCGTTCGACACAGTTGTCTCCTCGTTGGCTTTCCAATTCTTAGGTTAAGTGAACGAACCGCCCGGCGCCGACGCAACCGCGCAGTCCGACGATGGAAAGCATTAGACGAGCATAAACTTACAACGCGCTTACAGCCCGCCCGAGGCGGCGCGGGAGTCAGTCCAGCGCCAGATAACGGACTTCGACGATGTCGATTTCGCGCCAGCCCAGCGGGCTTTGAAAGCGAACGGTATCGCCTTCGCGGGCCTTCAGCAGGGCGCGGGCGAGAGGAGATATCCAGCTGATGCGTCCGGAGGAGGCATTTGCCTCGTCGATACCGACGATGGCATAGGTGTTTTCGGCGCCGTCGCCGTCACAAACAGTGACGGTCGCCCCGAAAAAAACCTGATCGTTGTCGCCCTGCGCGGTCGGGTCGACCACTTCGGCGATGTCGAGCCGTTTGGTCAGAAAGCGGATGCGGCGGTCGATCTCGCGCAGACGCCGCTTGCCGTAGATGTAATCGCCATTTTCGGAGCGGTCGCCGTTGGAGGCGGCCCACGCCACAACCTCCACGACATGCGGGCGCTCGCGTTTGACGAGATGTTCCAGCTCGTCTTTCAGCCGGGCGTGGCCGGCGGGCGTAATGTAGTTCTTGGTGCCGACCGGGAGGCGCTGGGCGGGTTCGAGGTCATCCTCGTCGTCGCCGTCGCTCTCCCGCACGAAGGCACGGCTCATCAATAACCGATGGCGTAAGCGGCGACGTCGACGCGAATCACCTCACGGCCGAGAATCATGGCGGCATACCGCACAAACTGCTCCGCCCAGGGCGTCTTGCCGGCAAAACGTTGTTCCCCTGCGTACTTGGCGACAGAGAGAATGCGGTCGACAATCAGCACCTTGCCGGTCGGCGTGGCGACATTACAGCCGAGATCCTGGAACTCCTTGTTGAACCACAGACGGGCTTCATCTTGCGTGGCACCGATGGTGCTGGAGTCGAATTTGTAGACGTACTGCGTATCCTTGCTAAACGACACAACGACCTGATGTTGCATGAGCCTCTCCCAAAGCAGATGATTTGTGGGTATTCTATACCAAGGAGCCACTTTGTCAGGAACTCCCGATGACAACCCGAACACTGAGCGACGCAGAGATTGCAGAAATCAAGGCACATTTGCAAGAGCTCGAGATCGAACACCGAGACTTGGACATCGTCATTGATCATCTTGAAGTCTCGCCGCCGCCCGATGAACTTCTCGTTCGCCGCCTGAAGAAGCGCAAGCTCGTATTGAAGGATCGCATCCTCCAGCTGCAGGAAATGCTCGTTCCCGATATTCCCGCCTGAGGCCCCGCCTTTCCGATGCAGTTTCTGGGCGATGCCGACATCGACGCCACAATTGCCGACGCGAGCCGGCTGGCCGCCGAAGCCGTTGCCCGTTCGGTCAACCGCATGGATGCGACTCGCCTGGCCGCATTCGATGCGGCGCTGCAAGCCGAAATCGCCCGACTGCTGAGCGACCACCACGCCGGGGAATCGCCCCTGGTGCTGGGGCCGGATGCCTTCGGCGACCCGTTCGACCTGGCCGCCCTGCCGCTGGCGCGGCCAGGCACGGGTTACGCCGTCCAGTATCTCGACACCGACACCCTGCTCGACCGCGAGCGTCGCTGTTTCGCACCGGTCCGCGACGCCACGCTGCGCGCGCTGTTTCCGCGCTTCGACGATGCCTATGACGCGGCCCGGCTATGGGTACGCGCGCACCCCGAGACGCCGTTTCCACCGCCGCTGGCGATTGTGCCGGCATTTTTCGACGATCTGATGCAGCGGCACGTACTCATCTACGGCGTGCTGACACAGGCCCCCTGACCGGCTGCACTTGCACCCGAACGCGCACAGCGCAACAATGCACCATACCTCGCCGCCGCTTCACCGAACGCGTGCCGCGTCTGCTGTTGTCCACCCCGTTTTTCGGAGACCCCCAGAATGACCACCCTGTTTGATCCCATCCAGATTGGCGACCTCGCGCTCAAGAACCGTATCGTCATGGCGCCGCTCACGCGCAATCGCGCCATCGAAGGCCTCTGTGCCGGCCCGATGACCGTCGAGTATTACCGGCAGCGCGCCAGCGCCGGCCTCATCATTTCAGAAGCCAGCCAGATCAGCCCGACCGCGCAAGGCTATCTGGATACCCCCGGCATCTACACCGACGAGCAGGTCCATGCCTGGCGCAAGGTCACCGACGCCGTGCATCAGGAAGGCGGCCGCATCGTCATCCAGCTCTGGCACGTCGGCCGTATCTCGCACACTTCGCTGTTGCCTGCCGGCACCGTTCCGGTCTCCTCCACCGCCCGCGTGGCGGCGGCCAAATCCTTCACGCGCGAGGGATTCCTGCCCACGTCGACCCCGCGCGCGCTGGCCGATGAGGAGTTGCCGGGCATTGTGGCGGACTACCGCCGCGCTGCCGCGCGCGCCATCGAAGCCGGATTCGACGGCGTCGAAATCCACGCCGCCAATACGTACCTGCTTGAGCAATTCCTGCGCGACAGCATCAACGACCGCAGCGGCCCTTATGGCGGCAGCATCGAAAATCGCGCCCGTCTGCCGTTGGAAGTGACGCGCGCCGTGGTGGCCGAAATCGGTGCTGGCCGCACCGGCATTCGCCTGAGCCCGCAAACCACCTTCGGCGGCTCGGCGCCGCTGGACAGTCAGCCGCAGGCGCTCTACAACCATGTGGCCGAACAGCTCGCGCCATTGGGGCTGGCCTATCTGCACGTCATTGAAGGCGAGACCGGCGGCCCGCGCCAACCAGAAAATGTCGCCGCGTTCGACTACGGCGACATGCGCCACCGCTTTCCCGGCCCATGGATGATCAACAACGGTTACACGCGCGAAGAAGCGCTGACGGCAGTTGCCAGCGGCGCGGCCGATCTGGTCGCCTTCGGCCGTCCATTCATCAGCAATCCGGACCTGGTTCGCCGTCTGCGCGAGAACGCGCCGCTCAATGAAGTGCATTACAACAAGCTGTATGGCGGCGGTGCGGAAGGATATATCGACTACCCCGCCCTCGCCTGAGCGATCTTCCCTCGGAAAAGACCTCCATCCGGCCCGGCTGCCGGATGGGGTTCGGCTCAGTTGCTGAGCGAGCGTATCCACTCCTGCTGAACCCGGCGCAGGCGCTGGTCGGTCAGCTTGTCCACCAGTTTGCGGCGCACCGCCGCAAAAGGCAGCAAGCCACCGGCTTCGATCGCCTCGCAGCGAAGCACGTGCAGCCCCATCGGCGAGGCCGTGACCGGTGAGTTTTCATGGCAGGCCAGCTCAAACGCGACGGCGTCGAGCGACTCGAACAACTGCCCGCGCGGCAGCTTGCCCAATCGTCCGCCGTCCATCGCAGTCGGACAATGCGAATGGCGCAGCGCCGCCGCGGCGAAGTCTTCGAGACTCGCGCAGGTCCGGCGCAAGGTGTTCAGACATTCCAGCGCCGCCTGCTGCTCCTGAAGATTGTTGAAGGTCATCAGGATGTGCCGCAACTCGCGCTTCTCCGGCCGCGTGAAGCGATCCGGATGGCTGTGATAGTAGATTTCTGCCTCGGTGTCATTGACGCGACGCACCCCGGCTACGACGCGTTCCAGCGTGTTTTCGATCACCACATCGCGGGCGATAGCCGCTTCCAGCCCCACGAAATCCAGCCCGGCCCGCCGCAGATCGGCCTCGAATTCGCCGGCTTCGCTGTAGCGAGCGCGGATCTCGGCGATCCGGCCCGCGATGGTGTCTGGCGTCGCCACCACCCCCGTCGCCTCGCGGCTGCGCAGGATGCGCCGTTCGAGGCTGTTCTGGCGGCTGGCCATCGCCTGCACGCGGCTTTTAGCCTCGGTGTCGAGGGCTTCCGGCGGCTGCCGGTACATCTCCCACGACAGTTTCAGTTCAAGATAGGCGCGATCCATGGTTATCTTCTTCGGTGGAAACAAGCAGGGCCTCGGGTAGTTGAAAGATGCGTCCCGGCAGCGCCTCGAAATGGATCTGATAGGCGACTCGCCCCGCTTCCAAACGCACCACGCGCATCACCTCGCCACGCGCGCCTTCGGGCAGTTCGGCATCGCCAACGAGCGCCAGCCGGGTGACGAGGCGGAGGCGCTCGCGGGTTTCGTATCGCGATTCGATCCATTCGTCGTCGAGGTCGATCAACTCCTCTTCGCGGCACCCGACTACGCGGCCGGCGTCCAGAAAATGAACGGTGTAGATGATCTGGTCGAGCAGAAACGTGCCCACGTCGATCACGTGCCCGATGCTGCCGCGCCGGACCAGATGCGCGCCCGTGGCCATGCCCGGATAGGTGCCGTCATTGCGAACGTTGCGGATCACCCGCACCGAATCGCCGCACTGCCAGCGGGTATCCATCATGGCTGGAGCACCTTGTCGAGCGAGACGAACGACGACATTCCGCCACCCGGCATCGGTGTGTGATGAAAGACGCGAAAAACCTTTTCCTGCAAGGCACTCGAATCGACGAAATCGAGATAGGCGCGCTCCAGCCACTGCCGGTAGATCGGGCGCTGCACCGCTTCGCCCGCAGGCAGGTCGGTCGCCTGTTTAGACAGGTAGTCATGGTAGCGCTGCAAGATGTGCAGCCGATTGACCTGGACGACGTGCGGGTCGTACGTCACGCCGAAGAAATCGAGAAAATCCTCGGCAGAGACCAGATCGGCCATTTCTTCTTTCAGGGTTTCGTCCATGATGTTCCTTTCATGCAAGTTGCAAAAACTGCCTCAGATCCGCTTCCCGCGGCGCCTGTTTGTGCGCCGCCACAAAATCGCGCAGCTTCGCCAGCAGATGCTTGGCTTGCGACGGATTCACCTCGATACCCAAGCGGGCATATGCGTCGATGACCGCCCGGCTGCCGGAGTGCTTGCCCAGCACGAACTGATGCACCCGTCCCACTTCACGCGGATCGAAACCCTGGTAGTTGTCCGGGTGCTTGATCAGGCCGTCGACGTGAATGCCTGCCTCATGCGTGAAAGCACCGGCGCCGACCACGCTCTTCTGCCACGGCACGCTGCGCCCGGAGGCCAGCGCCACCCGCTCGGATACCGACGGAAAGCCGCGCAGATCGATGCCCGTCTCGATGCCGTGCAGCTTCTTCAAACCCAGCACAACCTCCTCCAGCGGCGCATTGCCGGCGCGTTCACCGAGCCCGTTGACCGTGGTGTTGGCGTGCGTTGCGCCGGCCTTGCAGGCCGCCAGCGTATTGGCGGTGGCTAGGCCGAGGTCGTCGTGTGCGTGGATTTCGATCTCGAGGCCGGTGGCCTTGCGCAGGGTGGAAATGGTGTCAAAGGTGCCAAACGGTTCCATCACGCCCAGCGTGTCGGCGAAGCGCACCCGTCGCGCCCCGGCGCGTTCCGCCGTTTCGGCGATGGCGCAGAGAAAGCCGATATCGGCACGCGAGGCGTCTTCACAGCCAATGGCGACTTCCAGACCGAGGTCCTTAGCCTGCGCGATATGGTCGGGCATCTGACCGAGCAGCCAGTAGCGATCCTTGCCAAACTTGTGCAGCAAATGCTGATCGGAGGCTGGCACCGAAATATCGACCCAGTGCGCGCCCAGAAAACCGCAGGCGGCGATATCGGTGCGGCAGAGCCGGCTCCAGACCATCAACCGGGCGGGCAATTTCAGAGCCGCCACAGCGCGGATGGATTCACGCTCTTCTTCGCCCATGGCGGGGATGCCGACCTCCAGTTCGGGTACGCCGAGTTCGGCCAGACGCCGTGCGATATCGAGTTTTTCCGCCAGCGTGAAGGCAACCCCCGCCGTCTGTTCGCCGTCGCGAAGGGTGGTGTCGTTGATCGTGACCTGAATCGGGGTGTTCATGTGCGTGCATTCCGTGAAACCTGTTTCACCCCTCTCTAGCAATTCAGGTGCCACACATTTCACGGTTTAAATTCAATGCGTTATCGGCATAGTCATGCCGACCCGCCATACTTTGTCGCAAACCCGACACGTTATGCGACAGCCCCGTTCACGCTCGCCTCTGCGCAACCTGCCCACCGGTCGGACACCTCGGGTACGATGCGCGGAATCGACTATCGGAGACCGCCATGTTCAGCGCCGACACCTATGCCTTTCTCAACGAACTGACGCAAAACAACCGCCGCGAGTGGTTCGACGCGAACAAGGCGCGTTACGAGGAACAGGTCCGCGAACCGGCTCTGGCCTTCATCGATGCCATGTCGCCCGCGCTGGCGCGTTTTGCACCACGCTTTCGGGCCGAGCCGAAAAAGGTCGGCGGTTCGCTGATGCGCGTCTATCGCGACACCCGCTTCTCGCGCAACAAGACGCCTTACAAGACCAACATCGGCATCCAGTTTCGGCACGATCTGGGCAAGGATGTTCACGCGCCGGGTTTTTATGTGCACATCGCACCGGAGGAGTGCTTTCTCGGGGTCGGCTGCTGGCATCCTGAACCCGACGCTCTCAAATTGCTCCGCAACCGCGTGGCGGAAAAGCCCGACCAGTGGCACGCCGTCTGCCAGGCGCCGGATTTTGTCGCCAACTGGCAACTCCTGGGCGAACGCCTGAGCCGCCCGCCACGAGGCTACGACCCTGCCCACCCGGCGATAGAAGACATCAAACGCAAGGACTTCATCGCCGGCGCACCACTCGATTTCGCCGAAACGCTCGCGCCGGACCTACCCGACATCGTGGCCGGCCGATTCGCCCAGACGGCACCTTTCATGCGCTTTCTGTGCGAGGCCCTAAATGTGCCGTACTAGGGCCAATCAGGCATACGCCGGGGCAAATTCCTTCACCGGGGCGGCATCCTTCCAGTAGGGCGAGAGCTTGCGCAGTTGCGCGATGATCGGCGGCACCGCCGCGATGACGCGATCCACCTCCGGCTCGGTGTTGTACCGCGAGAGCGAAAAACGGATGGTGCCGTGCGCAGCCGTGTAGGGAATACCCATCGCCCGCATCACATGCGATGGCTCCAGCGAGCCGGAGGTACACGCCGAACCGGAACTGGCGGCAATACCAAGTTTGTTCAGCAGCAGGAGAATCGCCTCGCCCTCGATATACTCGAACGCGATGTTGCAAGTATTGGGCAGACGATTGGCCGTATCGCCGGTGGCGAAACAATGGCTGATCTGGCCGAGCAACCCCATCTCCAGCTTGTCGCGCAAATGGCGGACGACATGCTGCTCGGTCTGCATATGCTGCCGGGC
Organism: Betaproteobacteria bacterium UBA1934; assembly: GCA_002337055.1. GTDB lineage: Bacteria > Pseudomonadota > Gammaproteobacteria > Burkholderiales > Rhodocyclaceae > UBA1934. Next base: position 269,163 of record DDFG01000004.1, read on the forward strand.
GAGTTCGCACGCAACGCCCAGACCGACGATGGAAGCCGAATTTTCGGTGCCGGCCCGCCGCCCGCGCTCCTGATGCCCGCCACGCAGGAGCGGGCGGAAGCGGCAACCGCGCCGGAGATAAAGCACGCCGATACCCTTGGGCGCATGCAGCTTGTGGCCGGAGAGCGACAGCAGATCGATCTTGGTGCTCTTCAGATCGATGGGCAGCTTGCCCACCGCTTGCACCGCGTCGGTGTGGAACATGATGCCGCGCTCGGCCGCCAGTTCGGCCATGGTTTCGACCGGAAACAGCGTGCCCGTCTCGTTGTTGGCCCACATGGCGGAGACGATGGCGACACGATCATGCAGCAGCGACTTGTATTCATCCAGATCGAGGCGGCCCTTCTTGTCGACCTTGAGCTTGTGCACGACATAGCCTTCCTTCTCCAGCCATTCGCACAGGCTCAGGATGGCTGGATGCTCGACCACGGTGGTGATCACCGTATTGCGTTCGGGTTGTGCCTTCAGCGCCGAGAGAATGGCGGTGGAATCGGACTCGGTGCCGCAGGAGGTGAAGATGATCTCCGAATCGTGTTCGGCGCCCAGCAGGCCCTGCACCTGCTCGCGGGCTTTTTTCAGCGCCTTGCCGACCTGGCTGCCGAAGGCGTGGATGGAGGATGCGTTGCCGAAATGCTCGGTAAAGAATGGCAGCATGGCCTCCACGACCGCCGGATCGACGCGCGTGGTGGCGTTGTTGTCGAGATAGATCGGTTCCATCGCCGCTCCTCAGGCCGTTTTCATTTGCGACACCGGCAGCACCTGCACCAGTTCGCCCAGCGCCTCCACCAGCTTCTGCTGGATACCTCCCAGCGTCGCCGCTTCCATCATGCAGCCGGCGCAAGCGCCTTGCAGATGGACGTAGATCTGGCGCCCCTGCACCTCGACCAGCTCGATGTCGCCGTGGTCACGCTGCAACATCGGCCGCACCGATTCGAGCACGGCCTCGATCTTCTTGATGCGCTGCACGCTGGTCAGCTTGACTGGCTGAGCTTTGGGCAACTCCGGCGCAGCCGGACACGCTGGCGGCGGCGAGACCTCGCCCAGACCGGCCCGCTCGGCACTGACCTTGGCGAGGATTTCCTCGATACCTTCGTGACAGGCCGCGCAACCACCACCCGCCTTGGTGTAAAAGGTCACCTCCTGTACGGTGTGCAGATTGTTGGCGCGTACGACCTCCTCGATCAACGTGGCATCCACTGCAAAGCACTTGCAGATCAAAGCGCCTTCTTCGTGATCGTCGCTCCAGACTTCACCGCGAAAATTGGCAATCGCCGCGTGCAGCGCCTCGCGCCCCATCACCGAGCAATGCATCTTTTCGGGCGGCAGGCCGTCGAGATAATCGGCGATGTCCTGATTGCTGACCTTCAAGGCTTCATCCAGCGACATGCCCTTGACGATCTCGGTCAGCGCCGACGAAGACGCGATCGCCGAACCGCAGCCGAAGGTCTGGAAATGCGCCGCCTCGATGCGTTCCGATTCGGGATCGACCTTCAGCATCAGCCGCAGCGCATCCCCGCACTGGATGGAGCCGACATCGCCGATGCCGTTGGCGCCCTCCAGCGGGCCGGAATTGCGCGGGTTGAAGAAGTGCTCGCGCACCTTGTCCGAGTATTCCCACATGATCCGCCCCTTATACCGAGAACGACTGGCCGCAGGAGCACTGGGCCGAGGCATTCGGGTTATCGAACTTGAAGCCGGTATGGGTCAGCGTATCGATGAAATCGATGGTGACTTCGTCGATCAGCGGATGCGTCATCGGATCGACAAAGAGGGTAACGCCGCCGACTTCGATTTCCCAGTCGTCGTCGTTCTTCGCCGATTCGAGCTTCATGCCGTATTGCAGGCCGGAGCAGCCGCCACCCGAAATCATCAGGCGCAGGCCGGTCACCGGGTTCTCAGAGCCGCGGATGAAACGCTGAACCGCTTTCACGGCGGCGGGGGTCAAATGGATCATGATGCGTCTCCCGGTGGTTGTATGGTGCACGTGCAGCAAAGCCCGTGCCACCCCCCGGAAAACCCTACGTGATTGATTTGATTGCGATAGCCGCTTACACCGATTGTCGCATGTACGACAATCCCGCGCAGATCAGCAGATCAAGCCGGGCGCCGCCAAACGATCCCTTCCTGAATTTCATAGTGGCGCATTTCCGCAATCTCTTTGATGAACGGGCTGATGTGCGCGAGAAACGGCCGGAAATTCGGGCCGCCGCGAAATTGCTGCATGTGCGCTGAGGCGGATTTCCATTCGATACGCAGCGTGAGGACGCGCGGATCGTCGGAGCATTGGGTGATTTCGTAACCCAGACACTCTGGCGCCGCCCGCAGACTCAGCACCGCTTGAGAATATGCAGCGAGGAATTCGTCAGGAGCATGGGTTGTCAGAGCATACCTTACGTATTCAACGATCATCGTCAGGGTTCCTTTTCAATAACGCAAAAGCGTGAGTCAGCGGCATGCCCCGGCGGGTGGCCTGATCGATCCACAGCATGGCCATGGCTTCCAGAAGCCTCGCCTGACGCAAGGGTCCGGCGTCAATGGCTTCGAAACCGATCGAGGATACGAGTTCGATGATGCGCGCCTTGCCAGCCGTTTCGTCGCCGGCGACAAACATCACCGGAGGCACGGCATAGCCGCTCGCCTTGTCCATCACCTCGAATCCGACCTGATTCATGCTCTTGAACACCCTTGCGGCGGGCGCCATCCGGGCCACTTCTTCGGCACCCGACGTGGTGAATCCGATCGCCAGCTCCAGGCCATCCGCACCCATGACGAGCGGATTCGTCACGTCCAGAATGATCTTGCCGGAGAGATCGCCACAGGCCTCGATCACCGCAGGCACCGCATCCCAAGGCACCGCAAGCGCGATCACATCGGCATCCGCAACGGCTGCCGGCACCGTACGTATCGCGATTGCTCCCGTATCGGCGAGCAGCCGGGCATATTTCGAGTCAAACGCATCGGGTACGGCGAACACGATCTGGTGCCCGGCACTCGACCAGGCACGTGCGAGCGCGGAGCCGACATTGCCGGCACCTATCATTGCGATCCGCATGGAATCTCCTTATCATCGGTTGCGAGAGGCCCCTTTGTATCGCCTCCGCCAGCGCCGTTCAACGCACCAAACGGTAATCTCCCCGAGAAAGCAGATGAAACAATTGCGCGCCCGCTACGACTGTCCCGTTGAACTCGCACTGGAATTCGTCGGCAGGAAATGGCAGACGGTCATTCTGGCGCACTTGAAGGAATCACCGTTACGTTACAGCGAGCTGCGACAACGCCTCCCGGGCATTTCCGACAAGGTGTTGTCGGAGCGTCTGCACGATCTCGAAGCGCTACAACTGGTGGTTCGACGTTCACACGGCGACCAGCCGAGTGGACAGCGCTACGAACTGACCGAGCGTGGAGAAAGCCTGCGGCCCGTGCTAGACGCGCTCTACCGTTGGGGCGCTGGCTTGGCCCGCGAACTCCCGGTGATCGTTGGCACCCCGATTCCCCGGCCAAATCTGCCGAAATAGCGATCTCATCAGGATCGACGGGCCCGTCGGTCTGTTTCTGAAACTCGTTTCTTCAAACATTTGCTTACATCCTCGAACATGAGGCGTAACAACTTGCTGATGGAATATGCGCTGTACCCTTCCACTGGCTCAGATTACGCATTCCAGACCAAGGAGAAATCATGTCCTCGAAATTGAAACGCATGCGTTTGAATACCACCGCAACCGCCCTCGCTCTGATGGCCCTTGCTCTCCCCGCCACCGCAGCCGATTCTGAATTCAGGATCGTTCATCAGAAACAGCTTCGCAGCTACGTCGTACACATCCCAGAAGTCGCCAGCACCCATATGTCGGCACGCCCCTTGGTCATGGTGCTGCATGGTGGTGGTGGCAACGCTGACAACGCCGCCAGGATGAGCGGCATGAACGCCATCGCCGATCGCGAAGGATTTCTGGTGGTGTATCCCAACGGCAGCGGCCCTCTTCGCACCACGCTCCTGACATGGAATGCAGGTAACTGTTGCGGCGCCGCTCTGGAAAATCAGGTCGACGACGTCGGGTTCCTGAATGCAGTGCTAGACCAAGTCGCACAACGCTATCCCGTTGATCCGCGGCGGGTATATCTCACCGGTCTGTCGAACGGGGGCATGATGACCTACCGCATGGGGTGCGAAGCACCCTGGCGTTTCGCCGCCATTGCACCCGTGGCAGGCGCTATGAATGTGCAGTGCGCGCCGACGGTGCCGCTCTCGGTGATTGCTTTTCACGGTACTGCGGACGAGCATGTACTGTACAACGGCGGCGCCCCGATCAAAAACCTGGACGTGAGACACCCCCGCGTGGATACGGCCGAATCGATTGCCATGCAATTTTGGTCAACCTTCAATGCTTGCCAGTCGAATACCCGCACTAGCGCTGCAGAGGTCCGCACAGAGACCTGGGACAACTGTTCGCAAGGAACGACCGTACAGTTGAACACGCTAGAAGGCTTTGGTCATGCATGGCCTGGCGGTCAAAAAGGCTCGCGGTTTGGCGACGACCCGACGGCTTCCATCAAAGCTAGCGAAACAATGTGGCAGTTCTTTTCGCGCCACACGCGCTAACCCGACGCGGCAATCCGACGTCGCGTCAGATGCCCTTGGCGCACGACTTCAATGCTCGACATCCATATCTTCATTCACTCGAGGAATCCACCATGAAACATTTCAGCAAGCGTTATTCTCACCTGACAATCGGCACTCTGACCACTATGTTCTGGCTGCTTGCCACACCGGCACACGCCGGTGCGCTGCATGGTCATCAAGCCTTCAGCAACTCCAGCGGAGGGGTCACCGCCGTTGGCGGTGGCGTTGCCAAGGGCGCGCGCGGAACCGCCGCACGCGGCCGCATGACCACCACGGACGGTCAAGGTAATGTCACCTCGACGGGCGGAGGAGTTATTCAGAGTGCGACAGGTGGGCGTGCCGCACGAGCGGGCACCACGACCAGAAACGCCGATGGCAGCCTCAGTCACCAAAGCGGTGTGGCCGCCAGCGGCGCACGAGGAAGCCTGAGTAGCCAAGGGAGTTTCACACGCGATGTCAGCGGACAGGGGAACGGCAGCCGCTCAACGACCGCCACCGGCGCGGCGGGCAATACCTATAGCGGTAACACGACCTACAGCAAGGGAAGCGGGGTCAGCCATAGCGGCACCTGCACGAATGCCGCCGGAGAAGCAATACCTTGTCGCAATTGATAAGGGAAAAACGCCGGTCAAAAACCGGCGCACCTTCCTGAACATCATCTCACCCCGGTGGCACGGGGATCGAAAAGTGATGTTCAGGCCGCCAAGGGAAGCGGCGCGTAACTGTAGCAACTCTTCGGGCAGACGCGCCCGCAGGCCCCGCAGCCGATGCAATCGTTCAAGTTCTTGATAGTCATCTTTGCCTGTGCGCTTTCGTCCTCGTCGTCGTTATCATCGCTGTCGATCAGGTCGAGCACGTCGCGTGGACACACCTTGAAACAACGACCGCAGCCGATGCATTTTTCCTGGTTGAGATCGGTAACGAACTGCGGAATCCAGGGAGTTCCGCCAAAAGTGATGCCGGAAACGTGGCTCATGCTTGTTGCTCCTTGTTCAGAGTCGCCAGTCGGGCGTGAGCGTCAGCCCAGGCCTTGCAGGCTTCATAGGTGGATTGGGAAATGGGATGGATCTCCTCGTAGGCCGCCGGCAGGCGATCTTCGACAAGATCGTGTAACTGGGAAGCCCACTCGGAAGCAATGCGTTTCAGGCGCTTCACTTCCTTGTCCAGGGCGTGCAGGTCTTCCATGGCTTACAGCCCCGCCACGTCGCCGTACTTGCCAATGCGCTCAATGGCAACCGAAAGTAGTTTGTCGGATTCCGTCTTCATCTTGGAAAGACTATCGAAGCCAAAGCGATGCACGTCGCGCAGGGTTTTGTCGACAGCAACCAGTTTGCCGACAGTAATCAAAGCCCGGCCAAACCCTTCGTGCGTTAGGTGAACCAGCGGCACGGCCAACAGGCTGCATTCCTTTTCGATCAGCACCGCGATGGCGTTGTAGAAAGCCTTGACCCGCGCCAGCGTTTCCTCGTCTGGGTCGCCGATCAGCGGAATCCCGGCCTTGCGTTCTTTGGTGAGCACAAACGGCGAAAGAATTCTCTCTGGCGTCCAGCCACTGTAGGTGCCATAGGTGTCGAGCGCCCGCATCTGACGCAGCATTTCCTTGCAGAAATCGGTTTCGAGGATGGGGTCGGCATCGAGGGCAGCAGTGTTCATGTCGGGCTCCGTGGTTTTGAGTGGTGTGTTGTATTAGCTAGTGGCGGCCGGTTTCTAACCGGACCAGCCTTCTTCTTCCATTTCGGCAAAGCGATCGGCGCCTCGCCTCTGTGCCGCCAAGGCGCGGTCTATCCAGCCAACGCCGCCGGTCTTCATGGCCTCTGCAATATCGGCCAGCAAATCCTCGATAGCGTCGGTTTCGGCAATCCTAATCGGCTGCACACCCTGCGCCAGCAGTTGCTGGATCGCCGAGGCGCCGATCGCCATCACGAAGACCGCCGCGCAACCTTGAAGAAACTCGACCTTGGCGGCAAGTTTGCTCTCGTTGCCATCCATCGCCGTACCGGGGAATTCGCCGACGCCAACCAGCGTGGCACGTTCTGGCCTGACCTCGTAGACGACCAGTCCTTCCGCCGCGCCAAAATGCTGATCGACGCGCGCGCGGTCGGCCGACGCAAAGGCCACGCGCAATTCGGGCACGTCGGCGTCCTTAGTGGACCAGACCAGACTCAACCGGCGAGCCGGCCGGGTCGGCGCATTCGTCCCGATAGAGGGATCGATAGGGTGCGATTTCATGATGCTCCCCGAGTATCAGATTGGCGATGTCGAACAAGGCCTGCCGCGAACCGCGGTAGCCCACCCAAGTGCGAGCGTAACCGCCCACCCAGTCGTATTGCGGAAAACCGGCGCGCAGCAGGGGCACGCCCAACCGCCGGGCACTCGCGGCGGCGTGCGAATTGGCGATAAGCAGTTGAGGGTCGCGCAACCGCGCACGCTGCTCCAGATCCTCCAGATCGCCGATCACCACCTCGGCGAAAGGCAGGTCGGTTAGCGTGTCGGCACGTGCGGCGCTGACGGCGGCCACCACTTCGGCGCCCATGCCATGCAGAAAACGGCCATGCATGGTCAGTTGATCCGGATCGCCCGCCAGCGCTACCCGGGCAAAGCCGAGCATGAAGTGACTATCGACCATGGCATCCTGCAACTGGGCACGCTGCCGTTCGATGCGGGCGGGTACAGGTTTGCCTGAAAGGTCGGCCAGCGCCTGAGTGAAGGCGTCACAATCGGCGAGCCCCATCAGGCCGCCGAAACGCACATCGGGCACACCTGTGCGGGCGCGGAGCAGATCGGCGGCGCGATGGAGCGAGGCGCCAACCACCAGGGTCGCCACGCTTTCGCCCATGTGCGCGATCTCGCTGCGCGGCGTGCCGCCGATCGTCAGCGATGAAAATTCAGTCTCCACCAGGTGGCCGTCGAGCGAATCGCCGATGTCGGGCAGCACCACCGGGCGCAGACCAAACGCTTCGATCCACTCCTTGATCGCTTCGATATCGCCTGGCGTCAGCACGCTGCCCGCCAGCACATTGACTTGTTTAGGGCGCCGGCCGGCGACACTGGATTCGGGCACCAGAGTGGCGATCAGCGCCTCGACTGCGAGCGCGAAACCGCTTTCCAGACAACCAGCGGTATCGGGCGCATTGACCGGCACCACGGTGATGCCGACATGTTCGGGGTGGCGTGCGCGAAATTCTTTGGTCACGCGGTGAATATCACTGCCCTGGGTTTCGGAAAGCCCGGTAGTGATGAGGCCGATAATGTCCGGTTTGCTCTTTTCGCAGAGCGTCTTCAGACCTTCAACGATGTTCTCGTCGGCACCCATGATGCTGGAAACCTGATCCATGGCCGTCGTTTGCAACGGAATCGGCTCGCGGAAATGGCGAACGAAGAACACCTTACCAAAGGCCGTGCAACCCTGCGAGCCATGCAACATCGGCAGGCTTTTTGCCAATCCGAGGAAGGCAAGCGAGGCCCCAATCGGCTGGCTGACCTTGAGTGGATTAACCACAAGCGGTTTTTTGGAATGCTGAATCGCGACCACTTCGAACGCTCTCTGAGTATTGCCTGGATCAAATAAAGCAAAGAGCGAGCCATATATAAAATGTTTTAAATCATATTGATATCAATCTGTTCAATTGTTCGGAATACGACAATCACACCTCGACAAACCGGTTAAGTCAGCACGAACTACAGTTGAAATCTGGACAGCGCTCGCGAAAAATGGGTCAATCCATAGTGAATCGCTGCCCGCCCCTGACTCGGGCCATCCCTAGCCTAACCATCCGACTGTCTCGATCTATGCGCCACCAAAACGCGAGGTGTGCAAAAATGACCGCGTTACCAACCGGAAAAATGCCATGCCTTTTCAGCAGCGCTTCGGACTCCCGCTTTGGTCGGTTGCAGGCCCGCTTCTAACAAGCGCCCTGCTGGCGGGTGTCTGGGGCAAACCACTGGCGTGGTATCTGCTTGTCATAGTCGGCATTGCACTGATTTCAGCCGTTCTGCTTTCCGTCCATCACGCCGAAGTCGTTGCGCATCGTGTCGGCGAGCCATTTGGCACACTCATTCTGGCGCTTGCGGTCACCGTTATTGAAACGTCGCTGATCATCTCCATGATGCTGTCAAGCAGCGGCCAAACTGCCACGCTCGCCCGGGACACGCTCTACGCGGCGGTGATGATCGTCTGCAACGGCATCGTCGGACTGTGCTTGTTGGTCGGCGGTATCCGCCATCATGTAGTCGAATTCCGCGTAGAAGGCAGCAGCCCGCCACTCTCGGTGCTTGCTGCACTGACGACCCTTACATTAGTGTTGCCGCAATTCACACTATCCACCGTCGGACCGACCTACTCCAGCACACAGCTGGCATTTTCCGGCCTCGCATCGTTGCTGCTATACGGCGTATTTGTATTTGTTCAAACGGTACGTCATCGTGACTATTTCTTGCCTCTGAATAGAGACAATCTTGACGCTCATGCCGAACGTCCGAGTAATCGAACTGCTCTGATCAGTCTGATACTGCTGTTGATATCACTGACTTCCGTCGTCGGCCTGGCCAAATTGACGGCTCCAAGCATCGAACGTGGCGTTTCGGCAATGGGCGCACCGCCAGCCGTCGTCGGCATCGCGATTGCACTTCTGGTTTTACTTCCGGAAACCATCGCGGCGTTGCGCGCCGCTGCACGAAACCGGATGCAGACCAGCCTGAATTTGGCACTTGGCTCGGCACTAGCCTCCATCGGACTGACCGTACCCGTCGTGGCCGCACTCGCCATCGCGCTCAATCTGAATCTGGAACTCGGTCTGCCTGCCAAGGAAATGGTGCTGGTCTTACTAACTCTATTTGTAAGCGCTACCACACTCGCAGGTGGCCGCGCTACCGTATTGCATGGGGCTGTTCATTTGGTCTTGGCGGCCGCCTTTCTATTCCTTGCCATCGTGCCGTAAGGCGATTTACCGTTCAGTCCGCGAGCACTGTGCCGGCGGTATTCTGGCGCGCCCAAGACGCCGGCTGCCGCACTGCAGACCACACCGGACTTTCGATGGAAAGCGCCAACTGACGCGCCAGTTCGACCATGCCGGCGTACCCGGCATACCCGAATTCGCGTTCCTGATTAATGTCGAGAAAGGGAATGCGTGCCTTCAACGCCGTATAGAGATTGCGACCGCCGGCGATCAGGATGTCGGCACGATATTCTTTGTAGGTCGAAAGCAGCGCCTTGGGGCTGCCATCGTCGATCATCTTCGCGTCTTCACCCATCAGCTCGCGGATGCGCGCTTTGTCTTCCTCGGTCGATTTCTTGGTGCCGGTAGCCACCACGGTCATGCCCAGGTCCTGTAAGGCAGAGACGATGGACCACGATTTGACCCCACCGGTGTAGAGCAGCACCCGTTTGCCTTTGAGGCGCTCGCGCCAGGGCGCCAGCGCGGCGTGCGCGCTGGCCTCTTCACGCGCGATGACCGCCTCGGTACGCTGCACGAGATCGGCATCGTCAAGCATGCGGGCAAAGTCTCGCAACGCGTTGGACATATCCTGCACGCCGTAAAAGCTGCCCTCGAAATAGGGAATCTGCCAGTTCTCCTGCATCTTTCGGGCGACATTTAGCAGCGCCTTGGCGCAGACCACCATATTGGCCTCGGCACGATGCATGGTCTGGAGTTCGGCAAAGCGACTGTTGCCCGACAGGGTGGCGAGAATGCGCAGGCCCAGTTCATCGAACAGCGGCGCCACATGCCAGAACTCGCCGGCGATGTTGTATTCGCCGATCAGGTTGATATCGTGCGTGCGAATGCCCGCCGGATGCGGTCTCGCCGGCGATGGTTCACGCGTGCCGATGACGTGCTTGAACATCGCTTCGCCCGCAATGCGATTGCCGAAATTCTTGGTGCCGTAGAAACCGGCCGAATCGACCGGCACCACCGGCACGCCCCAACGTTCGCCGGCCGCCTTGCATACCGCCTCGACGTCGTCGCCAATCAGCGCGGTCACACAGGTGCTGTAGACAAAGACCGCTGCCGGTCGATGATCTTCAATCGCCTGCTTGATGGCCAGGAACAGGCGCTTTTCGCCGCGCCCCATGATGACGTCGGTGTCGGAAAGATCGGTGGTCATGCCGGTTCGGAACAGCACCGGCCCACTCGAACGCGTGCCCCGGTTGTCCCATGACGAACCGGCACAGGCGATGGGGCCGTGCACGATGTGCGCCACGTCGGCCACCGGCAGCAACGCGATCTGTGCACCATCGAAGGCGCAGCCGCCGGCCGTCGCGCCCGGTTTGGGGCGGGCGCATCCGGATTTCTCCTTCTGGTTGTGGCTACAGGCCGGCTCATTGAGCAAAGCCTGGATGTCGCTGGTTTTCATGCGGATTCTCCGAGGTTCCACTCCTCTATTGCAATCCGCGTGCCATATCTAACCGGTTGAATAACAAGCCATTTGTTATGTCGCAAACCCGACAAAACACCGTTTTGGCAGCCTCACTGGCCGCCGTTCAGCCGGCGCGCCGCCGCAACCCGCACTTCCGGTTCGTCATCATCAAGCAGCGGGCGCACCGCCACCGGATCGGCGGCATTCACCGCCGCCAGCCGCACCCACCACTCGCTGTCGGCCAACAGTCTGGCAGCAAGCGCCGGCAGGGCGCGACGGGCGACAATCGCCCTGACTTCGGGTTCGGCGTCTTCGGCAAGCAGGGTCAGGGCAAAGGGCGGCAGCCGTTCGGCCACGGCCTTGCGCACTTCGCGCTCGGTATCGGCGGCCATGCGGGTCAGCTGACCGTGCGGCAGGCGCCGCGCGACCGTCACCCGCACCAGATAGTCGGCATCGTCCATCAACGCATCGAGGTGCTCGGCGGGCAGGCGCTCGGCAACAAACATGCGGACTTCTCGGTCGGGGTCGTCCACCAGTTGCGCCAGCAAGGCCGGCGGCAGGCGCTGGGCGACGACGCGCCGCACCGCTTCGTCGGGATCGTTGATCAGCCTGTCGAGAGCGTCGACAGGCGCGTACCGGGCCGCGATGGCACGCCGTTCCCAGAATAGATCGTCAAGAAAAAGGATCGCCTCGGCGGCGTTGGCGCGAAAGAAGCGCCCCATCTGACGGCCGCTATGAGCACGCACGCAGGTGTCGCCCGGACGGCAGCGCCCGATGTTCAGCAGGCTGCCGGCGTAATCACAGCCGACGCATAGCCCTTGCGGGGCGGTATGTGGCGGTTCATTCTTCATCTTCCCGACGGGCCACGACCACCCCGTGCGCAGCCTCCATATCGGCGGTCAGCGACAGGCAATGGCCGTCCGGCGACCCCACGAGATAGAGGGCATAAGCTCCCACTTCGGCAACTGGGCGGGCGCGGGCGGGGATGTCGTCTTCGCTGCACTCTGTGAACACGATGCCGGGAAAGCGGGCGCGCAACGACGCCGCATCCGGCTGTTTGCCCACCGCCTCAGCGATGGCGGTTAGAAGATCGCTATCCATCAGGCAGACTCCGCCGCCGCTTCTTCCCACTCCGCCAGCGTCGCAGCGGGCACGCCCATGACGCGAGCCAACCAGGGAGGCGGATTGAGCAAACGCGCCTGTACGTCGGTTAGCAAGGCGCGGGCCTCACCACCGGCGGGTTTCTTGAGCGGATGCACACCCTGGCGAACGACCTTGGCGGCGGCTGGTCCGCCAATGGACTGCACAAAGAGCAACTGGCAGTCGCCGATCAGCGAAGCGCGAGCGGCGTTACGGTCTTCCTCGGCATCAGCTTCGAGAGCGGAGCGCACATCGACCAGACGGATCGCCTCCGGCGCCACCTGGTAGACGAGAAAGCGTTCGCAGGAACCGAAGTGGCCATCCAGTTCTTCGCTGCGATTGGACGCAACGGCAACGCGGATGGAACCGGGCATCGACGCCCCGGCATCCACCTCCGGTTTAGGCAGATCGCTGCCTTCGACGTTTTCGCCCCAGAAAATGCGGACGGCAGCCTTGAGTTTCTCGGACGGCACGCCGACCACGCAGTTTTCGTCGGCGTGGTCGCCCGCCAGCAGCGCCCTCAGGTCTTCGACCGTCAGGGCTGCCAGCTTGCGTTCCGTGATCGGCACATCGACTTTCTCGATCAGTGCGGCCACCAGGGCGCGCACGTCGAGGCTTTCCAGGGTGCGCGCCGCCAGTGCGATGCGCAGCGCGGCTTCACGCGAGGCGATGGGCGTTTGCGACATGGCGGCGATCTCCTGTGAAAGTCAGAGCGGCCCGATGGCGCCGGACGGGCATACGTTCACGCACATTGGCGAATCGTTCTCGCCGGCGCATTCGGTGCAGGTGGCTGGGTCGATGGTGTAGAACACCTTGCCGGATTTGATCGACTTGGTCGGGCAGATGGGTTTGCAGTCGCCGCAGGCGGTGCAGGTATCGGGATCAATGGTCATTGCCATGGTGTTCTCCTGGATCGAGTTCGGAAATGGGTTCAGTCCTCCGCCGCACCGAGTCGCCTGGCCCGCAGCGAGATGGGCAGGCGAGGTGGTTTGGCGATGGGGTCAATATAGTAACTGCCTCCATTCTCGAGTTTGAGTTCGCCACCCCATTTTTCGGGCGTGTCGAACTCAATCGAGGCAATGGCGGCTTCGAGGTCGCGTTTGGGCAGATAGAACACCAGCCCGCCGGCGGCGTTGGTACGGATCATGATGTTGGCCATGGAGGTCTCCAACAGGGGTGGCCGGGCAAGCCCGGCCACCTGGGGCCGCCTTAGCGAACGAGATCGTAGTTGTAGTCGGTCTGGCCCATCAGCCTGGTCTTGTCGTCCAGACGCTCGAGCACGGCGTTGACCAGCGTCGTCAGGATGTACATCGCCCCCTCGTAACCAAGCGTGGTATTGCGATGCAGATGGTGACGATCGAAGATTGGGAAGCCGAGGCGGATCAGCGGCACCTCGAAATCCTCGCCCTTGTGCAGCGTGTCGCGCTGGATGAACTTGCCGTAGCTGTTGCCGATCAGGAAATCCGGCTTGTCGGTGAAGCAGAGGCTGCGCAGGTGCCAGAGATCGGCGCCCGGATAGAGCTTGGCGCTGGTGCCATTCGGCGCACTTTCCAGCATCTTCTTCATCGCCTTTTCCCAGCGCTTGCTGCCATTATGGCAGACGATGTGGGTTGGTTCGACGCCGAGTTCGAGCAGGAACTTGGTCATTCCGAGGGTGAAATCCGGATCGCCGTAGAGCGCCATCTTCTTGCCGTGCAGCCAGGCGTGCGAGTCGGTCATCATGTCGATCAGCCGGCCGCGCTCCTTGGTGATGGCTTCGGGAATCGGCTTGCCGGTGATTTCCGATACCTTCATCAGGAATTCGTCGGTGCCATCCACACCCATCGGGATGTCAAGCTTGGGCACTTCGTGGTTCCAGGTACCTTCGACGTACTTCTTGGTCTTTTCCAGCCCCAGCGGTTGCAGCAGGAAGGTAGTGTGGGCGTTGGGCGCGTCCTTGATCTCGCCGATGGTGGTGCCGCCGGCGTACATGCGGAATTCGCCGTCGGCCGGGGTGTCGAGCACCTCTTCCGGGTCGGAAAGATAAGTGTAATCGACGCCCATTTCCTTCAGGTAGCGCTTGATCACGCGGAAGTTGCCGAGATAGGTTTCAAAGCCTGGCACGATGTTGATCTTGCCATTCCAACCCACCTGGGCGTTTTCCATGTGGTTGAGGGTGAAGTAACGCAGGATGCCCTCTTCCATGTTGTCCCAGCCGGTGACGTGCGAGCCGACGAAGGACGGCGTGTGCGCAAACGGCACTGGGAATTCCTTGGGAATGTAGCCTTCATTTTTGGCGTTGTTGATGAAGGCGTTGAGGTCGTCACCGATCACTTCCGCGATACAGGTGGTCGACATCACGATCATCTCGGCGCCGTAAAGCTTGGAGGCGTTGGCCAAACCTTCGTGCACGTTTTTCTGGCCGCCGAACACCGCTGCGTCTTCCGTCATCGAGTCGGCGATGATGGCGAACGGTTCCTTGAAGTGGCGATTGAAGTAGGTGCGGAAGTAGGCGACACAGCCTTGCGAGCCGTGAATATAGACCAGCGCCTTGTGGAAGCCGACGCCGCAGAGCGCCGAACCCAGCGGTTGGCAGGCCTTGGCGGGATTGACGGTCAGCGCTTCGCGCTTGAAGTTGAGATCCTGGTATTCCAGGGTCGTGGTCCAGTTGAAGGTTTCGGCAACCTTGTCCTTGGGGTGCATCTCTTCCCAGTTCTCGCGCTTGTCGGCGATCACCTTCTTGTAGGTGTCGTCGCGGAAGAGCGGGTAGCACGGCTTGATCGTGTCAGCGGTTTGCATCTCGGTTCTCCTTTGCCCACACCACCTAGCCGTGGATGCGGGCCAAAGTTGTCAAAGGGCGAATCAGGCAGCCTTTTTCAGTTCGTCGGCGACGACCTTCTTCCAGGGCGGCGTCAGCTTGGTCCAGCACGGGTTGTTCACCGTCATGTCCATATCGCGGGCAAAGACCGCGAAGCCGTCATAGCCATGATAGGGGCCGGAATAATCCCACGAGTGCATCTGGCGGAAGGGGAAGCCCATCTTGTGGAAGCAGTACTTCTCCTTGATGCCGGAGCCGATCAGGTCCGGCTTCAGCGCCTTGGCGAATTCGTCGAGTTCGTGGCCGGTCGCGTCATCGTAGATCAGCGTCGCATCCTTCATTTCCTTGATGGTGCGGTCGTAATCGTCGTTGTGCGCAAACTCGTAGCCCGTGCCCGTCACTTCCATGCCCAGATCCTCGTAGGCGCCGACCACATGGCGCGGCCGCAGGCCACCGATGTAGAGCATGACCTTCTTGCCTTCCAGACGCGGCTTGAACTTGGCGATGATCTCGTCGACCATCGGCTGGTACTTGGCGATGACGCGCTCGGCGCCTTCCTTGATCGTGTCGTCGAAATGCTCCGCAATGGCGCGCAGACTCTCGGCGATCTTGGTCGGGCCGAAGAAGTTGTACTCCATCCAGGGGATGTTGTACTTCTCTTCCATATGCCGCGCGATGTAGTTCATCGACCGGTAGCAGTGCAGCAGGTTGAGCTTGACGTTCGGGGTGTTCTCCATCTCCGCCAGCGTGCCGTCGCCGGACCACTGCGCGACCACACGCAAGCCCATTTCTTCGAGCAGGATGCGGGATGCCCAGGCGTCGCCGCCGATGTTGTAGTCGCCGAGAATCGCCACATCGTAGGGAGTGGATTCAAACGGCTGGCCGTCGCGGTTGGAGAGAATGAAGTCGCGCACCGAGTCGTTGGCGATATGGTGACCCAACGACTGCGACACGCCACGGAAACCTTCGCAACGCACCGGCACCACCGGCTTCTCAATCTCGGCCGCCTTTTTCTTGGCCACCGCTTCAATGTCGTCGCCGATCAGACCGATCGGGCATTCCGACTGGATGGAGATGCCCTTGCTGAGCGGGAAGAGGACTTCCAGTTCCTCGATCAGCTTGGCGAGTTTCTTATCGCCGCCAAAGACGATGTCCTTCTCCTGAAAATCGGAGGTGAAGCACATGTCGCCGTAGGTATCGACACCGGTGGTGCCGACATAGTAGGCGCGGCGGCCTGCGCGGGAATACTGGCCGCAACCGATGGGGCCGTGCGAAATACTGATCACGTCCTTGATCGGGCCCCAGACCACGCCCTTGGAGCCGGCGTAGGCGCAGCCGCGCATGGTCATCACACCCGGCAGCGACTTGCGGTTGGAAGTGATGCACTTCTTCGACGATTCCAGTTCCTTGTCGTTGACCATCAGGTGCTTGGCCCGATCCTTACGGGCTTTCTCGGGATAAACCTCGAGCACCTCCTGGATGAGGGCTTCGGATTCTTCACGCGTCAGCGTCGTCATGTCTATTCTCCTTGCGCCAGCGTCTCATGCGAGCACGGCGCGAACAAGATTGGTTGCAAAAACGGGCGCTTCGGGATCAGGCGGCCAGCTCGGCGGCAGTCTTGCCGACGATGGATTCGTCTTCCGCGTCCATGATGCCGAATTCCATCAGCAGTTCTTCGAGCTGTTCCATTTCGAGCGGCGTCGGAATCACGAACTTCTTGTTGTCGACGATCTTCCGGGCCAGGGCGCGATACTCGTCGGCCTGCTTGTGTTTCGGGTCGTACTCGATCACCGTCATCCGGCGGATCTCGGCGTGCTGCACGGCGTTGTCGCGCGGCACGAAGTGGATCATCTGCGTGCCCAGGCGCGCGGCCAGCGCTTCGATCAGTTCATCTTCGCGGTCGGTCTTGCGGCTGTTGCAGATCAGACCAGCCAGACGCACGCCGCCGGAGTTGGCGTATTTCACGATGCCCTTGGCGATGTTGTTGGCGGCATACATGGCCATCATTTCGCCCGAGCAGACGATGTAGATCTCCTGCGCCTTGTTCTCGCGGATCGGCATGGCGAAACCGCCGCAGACCACGTCGCCGAGCACGTCGTAGAAGACGAAATCGAGTGCTTCGTCATAGGCGCCCTCTTCCTCGAGGAAATTGATGGCGGTAATCACACCACGACCGGCGCAACCGACACCGGGTTCCGGACCGCCGGATTCCACGCACTTGATGCCGCCGAACCCGATGTTCATCACATCTTCGAGCTCAAGATCTTCCACCGAGCCGGCCTCGGCCGCGAGCTGCATGACGCTGGTCTGCGCCTTGCTGTGCAGGATCAGGCGGGTGGAGTCCGCTTTCGGATCGCAACCGACGATCATCACTTTCTTGCCAGCCTCGGCCAGCGCAGCGACGAGATTCTGGGTGGTGGTGGACTTACCGATGCCGCCCTTTCCATAAATTGCACATTGACGCAGCTTTGCCATGGTGTAACCTCCTGAGGTGTCGGGTGTTCAACAAGCGCCCAATCCGGCGCGATGCAGGGTCTCCAGTGCACGGAGCGTGCCAGCCGCAGAAAATCCAATTAACCAACTGATTCATATAAATAAAATATTTTTTGGCGATGACCGAAAACGTGTCGGTGTGCGACAAAACCCCTGATCTTTGTAGGGCTGACGACAATGGCCCGATGCTGCCGCGCGGCGCGCGGTTGCCGATCAACCGATGCAACCTCCCGGCCGCCATCCTGGGTGGGCCGACCTACCAGCGTCATCCGCAACCGCTCAAGCTCGATGGTGTCGCCGAGCTGCACGCCAGCCTGTTTTCCCGACTGAAGACGATTACCGACGCGGGCAACCGCGCCGACTATTTCCGCGACTACCTGACCGTACATTTTCGTCTTGAAAAACCGGAAGAGGCGGGCTTTACGGGACGCAACAAAGCGCGCGCCAAGGCCACCTGGCGGCGCATGCTGCGCGGCTGGAGTTTTGATTCGGACAGCCGCGAAGGCGCCGTGCTCAAGGGCTGGGTGGAATCGCGTTTCGGCCTGACTCCCCGTTTTCATGGCGAACCGCTGCGCGACCCCTCCGCCGAAGCCTATTTCCGGTATCTGGAAATGCGCTCGCACGGCCTGTACGGCACCAACGCGCTGGAAGCCCAGTTCGATCTGGTCTATGCCTACTGCCAATACGAACTGGCCCGCCAGTCGCCCGACACCACCCATGTTGCCCTGTATCGTGGCATCAACCGCGTAGGTGAACACGAAGTCCTGGGGGAGACGGCCGAGGGCGAAAAACTGTTTCTCTTCAACAATCTCAACTCGTTTACCTGCAGCCGGGAGCGGGCGGGCGAATTCGGCGATTACATCCTGACCGTGCACGTACCGGTGACCAAGATCTTCTTCTATTGCGGCCTGCTCCCCGGCATCTTGCAGGGCGAGGACGAATACCTTGTCATCGGCGGTGTCTACGCGGCCGGCATGGCGACAATCTGACGCAGCCTCGTTGTCGCAAAGCCGACAATCGCCTGCCTTACGCGACGCTTTGCCGCACCAATACTGACGAATCGGGCAGGTCTGAAACTTGCTGCCGGTCTCCAGACACCAACCCGACGAGTCTGACCATGGATCCCGAACTGATTTCCCGCCTGCGCGCCGGCCTCGCCAGTGGCCGCATCGTGCCCTACCTGGGCGCCGGCGTACTCGCCGATGCCCGTCACGCCACCGACGACACCCCCATGCCGGCCGACAGCGACGCGCTGATCCTCGCTATGAACGGCGGTCGTCCGATGTCGCCCAAGCTGATGTACGAATTCCCGCGTGCGGCGATGAATGTCGAACTGAAGCGAGGCCGCGCCGCAGTCAATCGCTTTCTCACCAAACTGTACGGCGAAACCGCCTGGACCCGCGCCGCCATGCACGACTGGCTGGCCGCCCTGCGCCCTCCCTACGTCATTGACATCAACCGAGATACGCAATTGCAGGATACCTATGCCGACACGCCGCATACCCTGATCGTCGGTGTGGCCCGTCTGGGTGGCGGCGACTTGCGCTATCGCCTGCATGCCTGGGACGGCACCCGTTATATGCCCGTCACCGCCATCGACCCGACCCTGCCGATTCTCTTCAAGCCAATGGGCACGCCACGCCCTGTGGCCAACTACATCGCCTCGGATGCCGATTATGTCGACTACATCACCGAGTTGATGGGCGGCTTCGCCGTGCCACCGGAAATTAAGGCCTTGCGCAAGGGCAAGCAATACCTGCTGATGGGGCTGCGCCTCAACCGCGATACTGAACGCATGGTGCTGGCCGACCTGATTTATGATGCCGATCCGCACGCGGGCTGGGCGCTGATTGCCGAACCCACGGAAAAGGAACGCCGCTTCTGTGCGCGGCTGGGTCTAACCTTGATCGAATCGGAGTGGAATGCCCTGCTGGCACCCGACACCGCCGACGCGCTGGCCTGACCATCAACCGGCGCGGAGTCGGTAACCGACGCCGCGCACGGTCTCAATGCGTTTACTTAGCCCGAAAGGCCGCAAGGCCGAGCGAATACGGCAGATCACCACATCGACGCAACGGGGGTCGATATCCCATTCATCCTGCCAAAGCGCATCGAGAATCCGGTCGCGTGTGACGGTGTACCCTGCCTGCGCGAGCAACAGCGCAAACAACCTGAACTCACCGGGGCGAAGCACGATCACCCGGCCGCCGGCGGTCGCCCTCATTGCTCCGACATCAAGGCAGAATCGATCACCTCGAAGGGCTGTCGGCTCCCGCTTCACCGCTGGTTCCGGGGCCGTACCAGGCGCACTGGCCGACACGTTCGCCCTCGCCTAGAACTCGTACCCGAACGCGCGGATGATGGCGCGCGCTTTTTCACCCTTGAGGTAATTCATCAAGGCGGCGGCGGCGGGCTTGCCCTGCCCCTTGGAGAGGATCACCGCATCCTGCCGGATCGCCTCATGCAGGTTGGCCGGAACGATCCAGGCCGACCCACTGGCAATCTTGCCATCGCGGAAGACCTGCGACAGCGCGACAAATCCGAGTTCCGCATTACCAGTACCGACGAATTGATAGGTTTGAGAAATATTCTCGCCCTGCACCAATTTCGGACGCACGCTCTCCAGCACGCCCAGCTTGCGCAGCACATCGAGCCCTGCGGCGCCATAGGGTGCAGTTTTGGGGTTGGCAAGCGCGAGATGCTGAAACTCGCTGCGCGCCAGCACCTCACCCTTTCCGTCCACATAGTTCTCGCGCGCCGACCACAGCACCAGCCGGCCCAACGCATAGGTGAAGCGCGTGCCGGCCACCGCCAGTTTCTCGCTTTCCAGACGGGCCGGCGTTTCATCATCAGCGGAAAGAAACACCTCGAAAGGCGCGCCGTTGCTTATCTGCGCATAGAACTTGCCGGTCGCCCCGAACGAAAGCTGGGCTTTGTGCCCCGTCTCCTTTTCAAACTCCGCTGCGATCTTTTGCATCGGCACCGTAAAATTGGCAGCCACCGCCACCGGTACGTCATCGGCATGCGCCAGCAGCGATATCGCGAGGATCATTCCGCCCAACAGTTCCTTGTTCATGACAACGCTCCTTCAGGCATAGGTACACAAAATCACGGCAGAGGCTTTGAACACCGCGCAGGCGCGACTGCCCAGGGTCAGACCCAGGTTGGCAATGCTTTCATGGGTTACCACCGCGCAGACCGTCTTGCCGCCGGGCAGCATCAGGCTCACCTCGGAGTTCACAGGCCCTTCCTGCAATTTCACGACCTCGCCCCACAACTGGTTGCGCGCCGAGGTACGCAGATCCGGATCGGTCAGCAGCAGGACCGACGATGACTTGACCATGGCAATCAACTCGTGACCGAGCGCCACACCCAGGTTTTCTGCCGATTCGCGCGTAATCACTGCAACAATTTCGTTGTCGGCATCGAGGCGCAGACCCACCTCGAAATCGACCACGCCTTCGCGCAACGCCACGACTTTGCCGGCAAACTGGTTACGGGCGCTGGTTTTCATCGCCATGCGGCGGATCAGGCGCTGCATCTGCGGCAGCGACATCTCACCCGATGAGGCCATCGTCGCCGCAACACGGTCCAGCGCCGCCTGGTATTCGTTTTCCAGCGCCCGATAAAGCACCACGATCTGGCGTCCGTATTCGGTCAGGCGCGATCCTCCGCCGTGTCGGCCGCCGGTCGAGCACTCCACCAGCGGTGTCTCGGCCAGATTGTTCATTTGGTCTATGGCATCCCATGCCGCCTTGTACGACAGTGGCACGATTTTCGCTGCTTGCGAGATCGAGCCGTGGGTGTCGATGGCTTCCAACAGCCGAATGCGCGGCTCGCCAAGGTAAGCGCCCATTCCGTTGCCGATTTCAAGTCGCCCGCGCAGGCGTTGTTCGATTCCGTTCATGATCTCACCGAAAGCTATCGATATTTACACAAGTATATAACGTTCGTTATTCTCGTCGCTATGCTTGAAGAGATAATACGCTCTGGGATAGAGTTGATGCGTAGTACTCAGTTCGCTATATAGTTACATACATAGCAATCCTTATGCCACGGCATTTCTCATTTAGGAGATATCCCCATGAACGTCAGCGCACGCAATGTTTTTAAAGGCAAAATCACCGCACTGACCGGTGGTCCGATCAACGCCGAAGTCGAGCTCACGACCTCCGGCGGCGACATCATTGTCGCAATCGTGACAGCGAGCAGCGTCGGCTCGCTGGGCCTTGCGGTCGGCAAGGAAGCGGTTGCCCTGGTCAAGGCCCCCTGGGTGATGCTGATGGCTGAGGGCAACAACTACCGCTTTTCCGCCCGCAACCAGCTGGCAGGCACCGTCAGCGCTCTCGCCAAGGGCGCGGTCAACAGTGATGTGGCCCTGGCCCTGCCTGGCGGCAGCGTCGTCCATGCCGTGGTCACCAACGACGCCGTCGCCGAATTGGGACTGCGCGTTGGCGTGCCGGCCACCGCGCTGATCAAGGCTAGCCACGTTGTACTCGGCGTCGGTAACTAAGATCCGCCGTCAATGTAGCGCCCGCTGTTCCACCGACCGCCTCGTCAGCCATGTCGCCCTACTGCCTGCCCGATAGCCTGCTGGAAGGCTGGCTGCGGGAGGATGTGCCCTATGGCGACCTGACCAGCCTGGCGCTCGGCGTGGGCGAACAAAGCGGGCGCATCGCCTTCTTCGCTCGGCAGGACATGGTGGTCTGTGGCAGCGAAGAAGCGCGACGCCTCGGCGAACTGGCCGGCTTGCAGGCCGATGGTGCCTTGCTGCCCAGCGGCACGGTCGCGCTGGCGGGCACGCCGCTTCTGGTGCTCTGCGGGCGGGCGGACCGCCTGCACGCTGTCTGGAAAATCGCCCAGAACCTGATCGAATATCTGTCCGGTATCGCCACCTACACGCGGGAGCTGGTCGATCGGGCACGGGCCAAACGACCGGCGGTCGTCATAGCCTGCACGCGCAAGAACTTTCCGGGCACCAAGGCCGCCGCGATCAAGGCGATTTACTGCGGCGGCGCGGTTCCGCATCGATTGGGATTGTCCGAAACCGTTCTCGTTTTTCCGGAGCATCTGCCTTTTGTCGCCGACCCTGACCCCATCGAGGTCGTGTCGCGCCTGCGGCGGCAGTACCCGGAAAAGCGTCTGGTCGTCGAAGTATGTTCACCAGAAGCGGCTGAAGCCTGGATCGCGGCGTGCATCGATGTCGTCCAGCTCGAAAAAATGTCGCCAGAACATATTCGCGCCCTGATCGAGAAACTCGCACACTATCCGACCCGACCGGTGATCGCCGCCGCCGGCGGCATTCGACTCGAAAATGTCGCCGATTACGCCGCAACGGGTGCCGACGTGCTGGTCACCAGCGCTCCCTATCTCGCTCCACCACGGGATGTGCAGGTGCGCTTTACTTGCGCAACCGCATAGCCCAAAGCCGCTCGATTTCGCGTGCATAGGCGCTTTTCCGGCGTTCCGACACGTGGCCCAGCGTCCATACCAGCAACAACGTCATCCCGGCCAGCACGCTTCCGCGTAGCGGCACTGGCCAGTCTGCAGGCAACAGCGCCGCGCCGAAATGCAACAGCGGCATGTGAAAAAGATAGAGTGCGAAGCTGAACCCAGCCGCCCAGGCAACCGGCCGCGCCAGACGATGCAGCGGCATATCGAGAAAGGCGGCTGCGTAGAGGTGAATCGCCACGAGAGCGCCCTGAGCGAA
This sequence comes from Betaproteobacteria bacterium UBA1934, assembly GCA_002337055.1. Classification (GTDB taxonomy): domain Bacteria; phylum Pseudomonadota; class Gammaproteobacteria; order Burkholderiales; family Rhodocyclaceae; genus UBA1934. The sequence continues at coordinate 292,314 of DDFG01000004.1, forward strand.
ATCGATCCAGGCAAAATCGCGCGGCAACCACGCAGCATGCTGGCGGACTATCAGCCCGCATTCCTGAGCAAACACCCCACCCAACAACGCCAGTGCGGTGAGCACAAAGAGCGCCCGCGCGGTCGCCCGACCAAGGGGGCGATGCGCCACCGCTCGACACGCCATCACACCCATCAGCCAGATTGGAAGATCGATCACGATAGCCGGTCCGGCGGACAACAGGCAGGCGGCAACCCAAAGATTCCGCCGCACGTCGCGCAGAAATACGGCACCACCAAAAATGAGGTAATACCAGAATTCGTAGGGAATCGACCAGTACGGCTCATTGGAGAGCAAGGTCAGGTTCCAGCCCCAACTCTGCGAGAGAAACACGCCGTTGATGACAAGACGCCACAATCGGTCATCCTGCCGTGCCGCCACATAGAGGTCGGGGCGAATGGCGTTCCCGGCCACATCGAGCACGAGGGTCAGCAACAACGCAGGCAACACCACTGAATACAGCCGGGCAAAGCGCGCCACCAGATAGGCGCGAAAATCCGGCTCGCGCTCACGGACAACATGTTGGATGACAAATCCGGAAAGTACGAAAAAGACGATGACCGCGGCGTGCCCATATGGCTGAAGCGGCCACAGTGCCCCCCCACTCAGCTTACGCCATGAGAGATGCCCGAGAAACACGAGCAGCGCAGCGCCCACCCGAAGGAGATCGAGATAGGCGGAAAATTCAGGCCGCATCGGTCTCTCGACCTGCCGACCAATGAGGGTCATTAATGCCCACCCGAGACAGCGGGGGTGGCCGTCTGTTCTTGCAGCCGGCCAGCGCCCGCGGGGTCACCGCTTCAAAACTCCTGCCACTCGTCATCCAGCGATTCGGGCACCGCTGACTGAGCAGGCGCGGCACGCTCGCGTTTGGGCGGCGCCGCCAGCGCGCGATGGGCATGCGCCGCCGGCTTGCCACGCCCTTCGTTGCCCAGCCTGAATACCGCCACGGCGGTGGCCAGTTGCTCGGCCTGTTCGTCCAGGCTCTCGGCGGCAGCAGCAGCCTCCTCCACCAGTGCGGCGTTCTGCTGGGTGACCTCGTCCATCTGGCTGACGGCCTGGCTCACCTGATCGATGCCGGAACTCTGCTCCTGGCTGGCCTCGGCGATCTCGGTCACGATGCGCGCCACACGGCCGATGCTGCCGACAACGTCCTCCATCGTCTTGCCCGCGCTTTCGGCGAGGCGATTGCCATCTTCCACTTTGGCGACCGAGTCCGAAATCAGGCCTTTGATCTCCTTGGCGGCGCCGGCGCTACGCTGGGCCAGATTGCGCACCTCGGTCGCCACCACGGCAAAACCACGACCCTGCTCGCCGGCACGCGCCGCTTCTACCGCCGCGTTCAGCGCCAGAATATTGGTCTGGAAAGCGATGCCGTCGATAACGCCGATGATGTCCGCAATCTTGCTGCTGGATTGATGAATTGCGCCCATTGTCCGCACAACCTCCTGCACGACATCGCCGCCTTTGGTCGCCACCGTTTGCGCCTGCGAGGCAAGCTGGTTGGCGTGATTGGCGTTTTCGGCATTCAGTTTCACCGTGGAGGTGAGTTGCTCCATGCTTGACGCGGTTTCCTCCAGGCTGCTCGCCTGTTCTTCAGTGCGCGACGAGAGATCGGTGTTGCCGGAGGCAATTTCCCGGGCCGCCACGCGGATCGCTTCCGTAGCGTGCTTGATCGACCCCACGATGGTGTGCAGATTCTCCACCGTGGCGTTGGCGTCCGCCTTCAGCTTGCCCAGCATGCCCTGATAGTCGGCGTCAATGCCGCGCGTGAGATCGCCTTTGGCCAATCGGCCGAACATGGCGGCCACGTCCTCAATGGCATGGCTATTGGCGTCCAGCAGCTGATTGATCCCGGTCGCCACTTGCAGGAAGAAGCCGTTCTTGTCGCGCAGGTCGACCCGCGGCGCAAAATCGCCCGCCGCCGCCGCCTGGATGATGGCCGCCACTTCGTTTTCGACCTGCAATTCCTCGGTACGGTCGTTCCACTGGCTAACTCGGCCGATCATCGCGCCTTCGGGGTCGCGCACCGGCATCGCCACGATGCGCAAGTCCCGCCCCCCCAGTTTCAGGTCGTATACCTGGCGCGAGACCAAGGGTTGCTGAAAAGCACTGCGTACGGAGGGTTCCTCGATGTAGTTCGAAAGCTTATCACCAATCATGCGGCTAACTGAAAACCCTGGATGCACACGGGCAATCTCCACCTCCATGCGTAACCACAGAGCTTTGGCAGCATCGTTCATATAGACCAGGACCCCGTGATCATCGGAGACCGTCATCGCCACCTCGGCACCATCCAATGCAGTTTTCACACGCAGTGTCTCGCTAGCTGCCTTGCGTTCGCGCTCGGTTCGTTCGCGCAGGTTGACTACCATGACTTGAAGCGAATGGGCCAGGCTGCTGTTATCGCCCGGGCGCAACACGACATCGGTCTGCAAGTCGCCATTGGCGACCCGTCCAACCGCCTCGGCAACCTCGCCCGGTTCACCCCCCAATTGTTGCGCAAGCTTGCGGCTGATAAGGAAACCCAAAGCAAGACCGATCACCACCGACAACACACCAAAGGCTGACACGATCCACGTCGTGTTGATGGCCAGTTCATCGGCAGACTTGGCAACACCATCCAGAGTCTTGCTCTGAAAAGCAATCAATTCATCGCAGAGAGCCAGATACTCACTCTGGGCCAGGCGCATTTCACCAAACAACAGCTCGCGCAGTTCCGCCCCGTTTTTGCTCTCGCGCGCCGCCTCGATAGCCTTCGCCTGCACCACACGGTAGCGATCCCGAGCGTCGATCAACTTTTTCAGGATGGCCTTGCCAGCTTCGCTTCGAATGTTCGCCTGCAGCTTGGCGATGCGATCGTCTGCCACGCGTCGCACCTCGACCAGGCGTTCCAATTCTTTGTCTTTCAGTACGCGGCTGTCCGCGAGGGCCGCATTGCGGATAGCACGTGCGGAAACATTCAATTGCGTGGCGATATCGGAGGCCCATAATACTTTAGGGAATTTGTCGTTCTTGATATCGGCAATATCGGCATCCAGCTTCGCTACGTTTCTGATCGAAATGATCGACACCACGATCAACAGCAAAATCAGCACGCCAAAACCTAAAGTGAGCCGAACAGAAACCTTCATTTCCTTTGATGTCATTATCCGCCCCCGGGGAAATGCCGCTGTTATTGCGCTTAACAATCATACCGCGCAAGACCAAAGAAGCGGAAGGGGATTCGCGATTGCCACGTCTATGTCTCCATGAAAACGCGGGCATCGCCGTGCATGGTCGAAGAGACCACTAACAATGTCGGCGATTAACTCGGGGCGGATGGATAAGGGAACCGGTTCATCCGTCATCGCCCAGGTCGCGGCGAGGCACGGTCTCGGGATCGGCGGTGATCGGGCGGTAGATTTCGACACGATCGCCTTCACCCAGCGCGGCTGTGAGCGGCTTGATCTTGCCATGCACACCGACCTTCTGTCCGTCGAGATCGATCGTGGGAAAGAGTTTGAGCACGCCACAACGCTCAATGGCATCGGCCAGCGTCGCCCCTTCGGCGAGCTCGACGCTCTGGGCAAACTGGCGAGACGGCGTGGTGTAGGCGACTTCGACTTTCATCCGGGCTCTCCTCAAACGCTGTGTGCGCCGGCCATCTGGATACCCTTGCCGGCGCGGACGTCGAGCATGCGCTTGGCCACCACCAGCAGCCCGGTGACCAGAAAACCGCCGGGCGGCAGGATCATCACCAGCACGCCCGCGCTTTCGGGCAACAGGCGCATTTCCATGAACTTGAAAGCCGGCCCCAGCAGCAGTGAGGCATCTGCGAACAGCGTACCCGAACCGATGATTTCGCGCACCGCGCCAATCGCGGTCAGCGCCAGCGTGAAGCCCAGCCCCATGAAGATGCCGTCGAGCAGTGAGGGAATCACCGGCTCCTTGGCGGCAAAGGCTTCCAACCGGGCGAGCGGCAGGCAGTTGGAGACGATGAGCGGGATGAACAGCCCGAGCACCTTGTAGAGTTCGTGCATCCAGGCGTTCATCGCCAGATCCACGACCGTCACCATCGCCGCGACGATCAGGATATAGACGGGAATCCGCACTTCCTGCGTGATGGTGTTGCGAAATGTCGCCACCAGCAGATTGGAGGCCGCCATCACCGCCGCCGTCGCCAGACCCATGCCCAGACCGTTGGTGGCGCTGGTTGTCATCGCCATGCTCGGACACATGCCGAGCAGCATGGCCAGCACACCGTTGTTGTCCCACAAGCCGTCCTTGACGATACGGCCATAGCTGTAATTACCCGCCATTCAGTTCACCTCCGTCAGTTGCGCCTTGTGCGCGGCAAAGAACTCGACCCCGCCGCGCACGGCTTTGACCACGCCGCGCGGCGTGATGGTGGCGCCGGCAAACTGGTCGAAATCGCCGCCATCCTTTTTCACCTTCCACTTGTCGAGCGGCAACGCGTCGAACGAGAGTCCGGTAAAGTGCAAAATCCAGTCGCCCTTCTTGGTCTCGATCTTGTCGCCCAGGCCCGGTGTCTCCTTGTGCGCCAGCACGCGCACGCCCAGCACCTTGCCGTCGGCGTCGATGCCCAGCATCAGCCTGATCTCGCCGGCGTAGCCCGAACCTTCAATCTCGTAAGCCACCCCGGTTACCTTACCGCCTTTCATCGCCCGATAGACCGTGATCTCCTTGCCCTCTTCGTGCAGCTTGAGCGCCGCCTGCAAGGGGTTGTTGTCGTAGGTTTCGGGCGGCAGCACCTGACCGAGCGAGTTGAGCCGGTCTTCCATGGCGCGCGCTTCGATGTCCGCCGTCGCCAGGCTCTTGGTCATCGCCATCACCACACCGAACCCGAGGCAAAACACGCCAAGAATCACCGCGTGGCGCAGACTTCCGATCTTCATCATGCCGCCTCCTGCCTGACAGCCAGTGCCGCGCCGCGCCGATCGCGCCCAAAGACGCGCGGCCGGGTGTATTGGTCGATGATGGGGGTCAGCGAATTCATCAGCAGCACCGCGAAAGCCATGCCTTCGGGATACCCGGCAAAGGTACGGATCACCCAGGTCAGCAAACCGCACCCCGCGCCAAAGACCAACTGCCCCTTTTTCGATACCGGCGACGTGACGTAATCGGTGGCGATGAAAAACGCACCCAGAAAGGTCGCGCCGTTCAGCAGATGAAACAGACCGCCGGAAAACCGCTGAGGATTGGCCGCCTCGGCCAGCGAAGCCACGACGAACAGCGTCCCCATCAAGGCCACTGGCGTATGCCACGAGATGACGCGCCGCCAGAGCAGTAGGCCGCCGCCGAGCAGGATCAGGAAAGCCGAGGTCTCGCCCAGGCTGCCGGCGCGCAGACCGAAGAAAAGGTCGCTCCAGGCCGGCGCCTGCGCCACCGACTGGCTGACCGCGATCCCTCGTGACAGCTCTGTCTTGACGAAGCCGAGCGGAGAGGCGCTGGCCACGGCGTCCGGCCAACCTGCCCCCGCCAGAATGCCCAGCGACTCCATGAATCCCGGCGCGCTCGCCGAGAACAGCGACTTCGGCCCCACCCAGGCAGTCATGATCACCGGGAAGGAGACCAGCAACGCCACCCGCGCCACCATCGCCGGATTGAAGAGATTGCGGCCCAAACCGCCATAAGCGTGTTTGGCCAGCGCGATGGCGATCAATCCGCCCAGCGCCCCCAGCCACCACGGTGCCCAGGGCGGCAGGCTCATCGCCAGCAACATGCCGGTCAGGACTGCCGATCCGTCGCCGAGGACGGCCGCTACCGGACGATCGCTCCACCACAGGCAGAGCGCCTCGAAGCCGACACAGGCGCCGACGGTAACGATAAACAGAAAGATCGCCGGCCAGCCAAACAGCCAGAAATTGAACAGGACGGCCGGCGCCAGCGCCACCAGCACCGTCGCCATGGTGCGGCTGACGCTGGAGGACGCATGCGTGAAGGGCCCGCTGATAGGCGTCGGACTCATGCTCTCACCTCGTTCGGTTTGGCGGCGGCGGCCTTACGCGCCGCCATGGCCGCCTTGCGCTCGGCGGCTTCGCGATCCAGCCGCGCGGTGCGGGCCTCTGCGCGCACCCGGATCTGTTCCTGCTTTCTCGCTTCGCGCTGCTCGGCGGCAAGTGCCCCCTTGGCAAAATTGAAAAACTGCACCAGCGGAATGTGCGAGGGGCACACCCACGAGCAACTCCCGCACGACATGCAGTCGCCGACACCAAGCCGTTCGGCCACGTCCAGCTTGTCATGGCGGATGTTGGCGGCCATCTCCACCGGAACAAGACCGCAGGGGCAGATGGAGACGCAATTGCCGCAGCGAATGCAGGGATTCGGCGCCGCCGCGTGCAACTCCGCTGCGGTCAGCGCCAGCACGCCGGAACTGCCCTTGACGATGGGCACCTCCAGCCCCGGCAGCGGTTGCCCCATCATCGGCCCGCCATTGACCAGACGCGCCGGTTCGCTGGAAAAGCCGCCACAAAATGCAACCACGTCGGCGATGCGGGTGCCGATGGGCACCTCGACATTCTTCGGTTGCCGGATGGCGCCGCCGCTCACCGTCACCACCCGTGCCGTAAGCGGACGACCGTGGCGGATGGCTTGATGGACGGCACGCGCGGTCGCCACGTTATTGACCACAACGCCCACCTCAGCGGTCAGTTTTCTCGCCGGGGTTTCACGGCCGGTCACCGCCAGCACGAGATGGCGCTCCGAACCCATGGGGTATTGCACCGGCACCGGCACGACGGCGACACCCGGACGCCCCTGCACCGACGCAGTCGCTTCGCGCATTCGCTCTATGGCCTGCGGCTTGTTCTCCTCGATGGCAATCAGTACCTTGTCGACACCCAGCGCATGCGCCATCAGCCGGCCACCATCGGCCACCTCGTCGGCCCGTTCCCGCATGATACGGTCATCGCACGTCAGGTACGGCTCGCATTCGGCGCCGTTGATGATCAGGGTGTCCAGCGGGTAGCGCAGGCCGAGGTCGAGCTTGACGGCAGCCGGAAAGGCGGCGCCGCCCATGCCGACAATGCCGCACTCGGCCACCCGCGCGCGGATCGCCTCCGGCGGCGCGGCAAACGGATCAGCCAGGGCGCCCGGCAGGTCAGCCCAGGCCTCCTCCCCGTCCGGCTCGATCACCACCGTCGTCTGCGGCAAACCGGAGGGATGCGGCGCCGGCAAGCTCGTAATCTCCACCACCACGCCCGAGGTCGGCGCATGCTGGGCGGCCGAAAATGCGCCATAGCTGCGCGCCAGCAACTGGCCTTTTCCAACCCGCTCGCCCACCGCCACCACGACATCGCCCATAGCGCCGATGTGCTGTTGCAGCGGAATGTAGAGCCGCTCCGGCAGCGGCAGCGCCTCGATGGCCTGCTCACTCGCCAGTTCCTTCTTGTAGTCGGGGTGAATGCCCCCCCGGATGCGAAAAGTCTTCATGGCTGTGCTCCTCAATGCGCGGTGGCCGGGACGCCCGGCTTGGGCCAGTGCCAGGTCGCCAGGGTGGGCTGCACCTCGACCATCTGGATCGCTTCGGTCGGGCACGCATCCACGCACTTGGCGCAGCCGTGGCAGAGATCGGCCAGGACGCCATGCATCTGCTTGGGTCCGCCGACAATGGCATCGACAGAGCATTCCTTGCGGCAACGCATGCATCCGATGCAGATTTCTTCCCGCACCACGGCGTAGGCTTCCGGCTTTTCCTCCATATCCGACAGATCGGCGCTGACACCGAGTTTCTTCGCCAACGCTTCCGCCGTCGCCTTGCCGCCCGGCGGACAAAGGGTCACGCCCGCTTCGCCCTTGGCCAACGCGGCGGCAGCCTGCGCGCAACCGACAAAGCCGCACTGACCGCATTGCGAGCCGGGCAGCAAGGCCTTGATCTCGGCTTCCAGCGGGTTTTCAGCCACCGCGAGAAAGCGCGCGGCCGTACCGAGCAAACCGCCCAACGCCACGCCGATGACAGTCAGACTTCCGACATCCACGACCATGTTCGACTCCCTAGATTCCTGAAAAACCCATGAACGCCATCGCCAACAGGCTGGCGGTAATGAATCCGATCGGCGGTCCGGCAAAGAGCACGGGCACCTCCGACAAGGCCAGACGCTCGCGCAGCCCGGCAAAGATCAGCATCACCAGGCTATAGCCGACCGACGAGGCAAAGGCGAACAGCGTGGCGGCCAGAAAACCCATCTTGCCCTCGACCAGCAGCAGCGCCACACCCAGCACGGCGCAATTGGTGGTGATCAGCGGCAGGTAGATCCCGAGCATCTGGAACAGCGTCGGCGACACCTTGCGGATGGTCATTTCGGTGAATTGCACGGCGGCGGCGATGACCAGAATGAAGGTCACCGTGCGCAGGTAGCCAAGCCCGAACGGTTCAAGCAAATACATTTCGACGGCCCAGTCGATCATCGACGAGACCGTGATGACAAAGGTCGTCGCCAGCCCCATGCCGGCGGCAGTGTCGATGCGCGTGGTCACGCCCATGAACGAGCAGAGGCCCAGAAAGCGGGCCAGGATCACGTTGTTGACCAGCGCCGCGCTGACGAAGAGGAGAACGTATTCTTTCATGCGATTTTTTCCCCGGTTGAACACACCACGCCGACACCAGCCCGGCGCAAAAACTGCGGACTGAGCCTGCCTCGCCTTTGCAGGCGACGCGCCCACAGCGCGCTGCCGCACACACCGGCGAACAGCCCGACCAGACAGGCCAGCATGGTCAGGCCGTCATGTCCGAAAGCCGCTTCGGCCACCCCGCCCGCCACAAAAACGCCCGCCAGCGGCAACCCATAAGCCGCCAGCGACCCTTGCCAGAGCGCGGTGGGCGCCACGCCGACCACCACCCGTTCGCCCAGGCGCAGAGCCACGCTGTCCGGAGGTTGTGGCAGAAAAAAGCGGCGTGCCTCGAGACGGCTGGCAATCGTGCCCATTCCTTTGGCGCCACAGGCGGCCAGCGAAGCGCATCCGGCGCAACTGGTCCCCTGTTCCGGTTCCAGCCAGACGCCGTTTTCCAGCACAATCACGACGCGGGCGAGGCCCTCGATTTCTTGCGGCGAAAGCGAGGCAATCTGAGCGTTTGACGACGACATGGCAGTACAGGCTATGACGAGATACCACCCTCTAGGCAGAAGTCATGCCCGTTTTTTGGTTTTTATCGTTCCCCGCGCCAGTGCTTGCTTGCAGGGCAGCGTGCGCCACAGTGGTGCAAATTGAAAAACGCGACAATGTCGCAAACGTGACAAACAATCCCTTCTTCAGGTGTTCATCGGTCGCAAACCCGCGTCATGTCACGTCAACGGCTGATTGATGAGAAATCGCCACGCGTACCGGCATGCTTCGTGCTCTTTCAGGCGTATGACTTCCCGGAACCCCACTATGCCGACGTCTGCGGAGAACCGATTGCCCCCAGAATCGTTGCCAGCCGAGGCATATCGTCTGGCGGTTGATCAATCCGATCTGGCCATTTCGATTACCGACCTCAGGGCCAATATCCTCTACGCCAACGAAGCGTTCACGCAGACGACGGGGTACACGGCCGACGAGGTGGTTGGCCGCAACGAGTCGCTACTTTCCAACCACACCACGCCGCGCGTCCTGTATGACGCGATGTGGAACAACCTGAAAGCAGGTAAGCCCTGGAGCGGACGACTGCTGAACCGACGCAAAAACGGCGATCTCTACCTCGCCGAACTGCACATCACCCCGGTATTCGACACTGCAGGCAAGACTTCACATTTTCTCGGCATGCACCGGGATATTACCCACCTGCATCGCATCGAGTGCATGGTGCGCAACCAGAAACATCTGATCGAAACCGTGGTCGACTCCGCGCCTTTTGCGGTTTCTTTGCTGGACAGCAATGGCCGCGTGCTGCTCGACAATCAGGAATACAAAAAACTGGTCACCGATCTGGGCGATGCCGAGCCTGCGCACACCCTGCTCAACCGCCTTCAGCCGGAGTGGCGCACGGCGCTGGCAGCAGGTTCGTCTACCTGCGCTTTCGCTCAGCGCGAAACGCGCTGGGAACGCGGCGGGCACGCCCGCTGGTTCAGTTGCACCGCGACCCTGATCGAGGAGCAGGACGCCACAGCCGATACCTTTTTCTGCGGAGCCGTCTCGAACCGGCTATTGCTAACCATTGCCGACACCACCAAGCTGCACGCCGAGCAAGAGCGCGGGCGCGAAGCCGCACTGCGCGCCGTACTGGCGGAAGAAGAGCGCAGCGCTGCGATCCGCGAAAGCCTCTCCGCAGCACTCTTCCGCCTGGAGGGGCCGATGAACGTGATGGAATCGGCAATCAAGCTGATGCATCGCCGCGACCCGGCCAGCGCAGAACTGTTGCAGAATGCCGTGGACGAGAGCCGCGCGCACATCGACGCCTTGCGCCAGGTCATTCCGCCGCATGACGGCGAAGCCGCCAGCAGCGTCAATCTCAACGAAGTACTGCGCGACGTGCTACAAGTGGCAACGCCGGCCCTGCTCGCCGCTGGCATCGTTGTCGACTGGCAACCGACCGCGAACCTGCCGTCCCTGACCGGACGCCCGCTGCAACTGCGCGTGCTTTTCAAGGCGCTGGTCGATAACGCCATCGAGGCCATGAGCCGAAAAGGCTGGCAACCGCGGGAACTGATTGTAAGTTCCGGCCGCGAGAGCAACTGCCTGGTCGTGCGCGTGGTCGACAGCGGCCCAGGACTCGCCGAGGGCGACCAGTTGAGTGCTTTTGAACCCTTTTACACCAGCAAGCCAGGGCATCTGGGTACTGGCCTATCTCGCGCACAGCAGGTCGTGGCTGACCACCACGGTTTCATTGACCTGGATAGCCGTACGGGCGGTTGCGTAGTTACCGTCGAACTTCCGCTCGACGACGGCCGGGACTGTTAAAGAATGAGCCTGAACACGCCCGCTCCCGACGGCAGGCTATCCGCGAACGATCTGCCGCAACTGCACCTGTCTGCGCTCTACGCCGTCAGTCAGGTACTCAGCCGCACACTCGATTGCCGTGAGACATTGCGCGAAGTGCTACGCGTGCTGCACGACGAAGCGGGTCTGCTGCACGGCATGATCGGCGTGCTCGACCCTGAATCCGGCGCACTCGATCTGCATGTGCTTCACAGCTCCCGCGAAGCCGTCAATGATCCTGTGCGCTATCGTCCGGGCGAAGGCATTCTCGGCCTGCTAATCGAAAAACCGCGCACCGTAATCCTGAACCGCATTGCCGACGAGCCGCGTTTTCTCAATCGCCTCGGAATCTACGCCGCCAATCTCCCCTTCATCGCGGTACCCGTCAAGGTTGCTGGCAACGTGCACGGTGCTCTCGCCGTGCAACCCGAGGACGACGACCCCACACTGCTAGCAGATCGCGCCTCGTTCGTCGAAATGGTGGCCAATCTGATCGGGCAAAGCCTGCGCCTTTCGCTGGAAGTCGAGCAGGAAAAAATCAATCTGCTCGAAGAGCGCGACCAGTTGCGGCGCAGCGTGCGCCACCAGTACGGCTTCGACAGCGTTGTCGGGCGCTCGGCGACGATGCGGCGCATTTTCGACCAGGCGCGCCTCGTAGCAAAATGGAATACCACCGTGTTAATCCGGGGGGAAACCGGTACCGGCAAGGAATTGATCGCCAACGCAATCCACTACAACTCGCCGCGTGCGCGCAACGCCATCATCAAGCTCAATTGCGCCGCCCTGCCCGAAAACCTGCTCGAATCCGAGCTCTTCGGACATGAGCGGGGCGCCTTTACCGGCGCGGTGGAAAGCCGCAAGGGCCGCTTCGAGCAGGCGCACGGCGGCACCTTGTTTCTGGATGAAATCGGTGAAATCTCGCCGGCTTTTCAGGCCAAGTTGCTGCGCGTGCTCCAGGAAGGCGAATTCGAGCGGGTTGGCGGCAGCCGAACGATCAAGGCCGATGTGCGCGTGATCGCCGCGACCCACCGCGACCTCGAAACCGCGGTCGACAGCGGCGATTTCCGCGAAGACCTGTTCTACCGCCTGAACGTCATGCCACTCTTTCTGCCACCTCTGCGCGAGCGCATCGAAGACATTCCCGACATTGCGCGCCACCTGCTGAAGAAGATTGGCAACGACCAGAAACGCCGCCTGATCATTTCCGACCTGGCCATTCGCCGGCTGGCCAGCCACACATGGCCGGGTAACGTGCGTGAGTTGGAGAACTGCCTGGAACGTGCGGCCATTCTCGCCGAAGAAGGGCAAATCGATGTCGATCTGATTCGATTCCCTAGCCTGCGGGAACGCCCGCACACCCGGCCGGCCTCCCCCACCGCGCGTGTCGCGCCATCGCCTCCCCCGGCCCCGATGCCGGCATCCGAAGAGTACCTGGATGACGACACGCTCTCCGAACGCGAGCGCGTCGTCGCCGCGCTGGAGCAGGCCGGCTGGGTACAAGCCAAAGCCGCCCGCATTCTGGGCATGACGCCACGCCAGATCGCCTATCGCATCCAGACGTTGAACATCGAGGTCAAACAGTTTTAGCGGATGCTATTTTGGCGGATTTCTAAGTAATTTCGAGCGAGCGCCAGGCGTGAAAATACGCTCGAACATCCAACCACATACCTTCCAAAAAAGTATGTGATCGCCAATTGTGCATCTGGTCTTGGATTGCCGCTGTCATTCAGCGCGCGTAGTCGCTTCCAAGCGAAATTCGGTTTGGGTGTTAAACCAGCGCGACTCCATCATCGCTCCCCAGCAGCTAGGATAGCCAGTTCCGAGCAATCCCTTTTCGAGCAAGAAGAACAAGTCCAATACCAACAATCAGTACGATAGTCTGCATCACCAAAGCCACATTTCCAGCCAATCGCGCCCCGTCGATCAAGACAAATAACCCAAAGTCCTGAACGATAATCCCGATTAGCGACAGAACCAACATTGCTAAAGCCCACTTCTTGCGAAGTATTAGTCCAATGCAACCCAACACACCACCAATAACTGCGATGCCAGTCGCGGCAACGGACCACGCAGCCCGTGAGGCATAAAGAGCCCGCTGCGGCTCAGGCAACTTCGCAACATCATCCGGTGTAAGCCGCAAATCAGCAAAAAACGCGATACAACCGAGCAGGTTCCAAAACAAGCCGATCACGGCGATCACTTTAACCCACCGAGGTAAAGCATTCACTGCCGCCTCCTCTATTCAAAATATGTACTTGCGCAACGGGCAACCGCACTATGTACACAAATTACCGTCAATGCGCCGGTTGACAGGTTGTACTCCTTTCGGTTCCTTGTTGGAACAGAGGAAAAATCCATAGTCGTAATTTATTCGTGAAGAGAAACACCTACCACAATTCTTTTGTCGCCTTTCCCACAATCCAAAGTCTCTCTTTTTCAACAAATTGATTTTTATACTATTTACTCCTTGGCACAGGCCTTGCACAAGTCCTTGCAAAGCCTTTCAGGAGCGAAACCGTGGAACTTCCCGTCATCGGCCGGCCCATCGAGGCCAAATCCGGATGCAGCGCCAGCGGCTGCGGCACCGCCCCCGATAAACTGGCGCATCTGCCCGACCACATCCGCCTCAAGGTGCAGGATCATCCCTGTTTTTCCGAGGAGGCGCACCACTACTTCGCGCGCATGCATGTGGCCGTTGCCCCGGCCTGCAACATCCAGTGCAATTACTGCAACCGCAAGTACGACTGCTCCAACGAATCGCGCCCGGGCGTGGTCTCCGAAGTGCTGTCGCCGGATCAGGCGATCAAGAAGGTGCTCGCCGTGGCCGCCGAGATTCCGCAAATGTCGGTGCTCGGCATTGCCGGCCCCGGCGACCCGCTGGCCAACCCGGCACGCACTTTCGAGACCTTTCGCCAGCTTTCCGAAAAAGCACCGGACATCAAGCTCTGTGTCTCGACCAACGGCCTGCGCCTGCCCGAATTCGCCGATGAAATCGCGCGGCACAACATCGATCACGTCACAATTACCATCAACTGCGTCGATCCCGAGATCGGCGCCAAAATCTATCCGTGGATCTTCTGGAAGAACCGCCGCATTCGGGGCGTGGTAGCCGCCCGCATCCTGATCGAACAGCAACAGAAAGGCCTGGAAAAGCTGGTGGCGCTGGGCGTACTGGTCAAGGTCAATTCGGTGATGATCCCCGGCGTCAACGATCAGCACCTCAAGGAAGTCTCGAAAGTCGTCAAGGCCAAGGGCGCCTTCCTGCACAACGTGATGCCGCTGATCGCCGAGGCCGAGCACGGCACCTATTACGGCCTGATGGGTCAGCGCAGTCCCAACGCGCTTGAACTGCAAGCCTTGCAGGATGAATGCGCCGGCGACATGACGATGATGCGCCATTGCCGCCAATGCCGCGCCGATGCGGTTGGCCTTCTGGGTGAAGATCGCGGTGCCGAATTCACACTCGACAAGATCGAGGGACACGAAGTCGACTACGCCGCCGCGATGGTTCGCAGGCAGGAAGTCAAGGCCGGCCTGCTGCAACAGATGCAGGCCAAGCGTCCCCCCCTGCCACCAGCCGCCCAGAGTATCGTCTTCATGCCCAAGCCGGCCTCCCGCCCTGTATTGATGGCGGTAGCAGCCAAGAACGGCCTCGTTGCCGAGCATTTCGGCCATGCCCGCGAATTCCTGGTGTATGAGGCATCGTCCGCCGGCGTGCGTTTTGTCGGTCATCGCAAGACCGAGCTGTATTGCAGTGGCGACGACACCTGCGGCGAGGGCGACAGCGTGCTCGATCGCACCCTGCGGGCGCTTGAGAGTTGCGAAGTCGTGCTGTGCTCGCGCATCGGCTACGAGCCCTGGAGCAAGCTCGAAGCCGCCGGTATCCGCCCCAATGCGGAACACGCGATGGAAGAAATCGAGGCGGCGGTGACGGCGGTGTATGAAGAAATGAAGGCGGCGGGCGACCTGAAACAGGCCCCCGCCGGCAAGAAGGTGGCCTGACATGGCACTCCGAATTGCTTCCCCCTGTGTCAATTGCTGGGCCTGCGTCGATGTCTGCCCGAACGAGGCCATTTACGAAAACAAGCCGCATTTCGCCATCGACCCGGGCAAATGCACCGAATGCCTGGGCGAGTTCGACGATCCGCAATGTGCCTCGATTTGCCCGGTGGAATGCGCCATCGTCGACAGCGTGGGGCAGCCGCTCAACCCGCCCGGATCGCTGACCGGCATTCCCTTGCCAAAGCTGATCGAATTTGGCATGGCGCACGCCCATCCGGCCTCGGGAGCACCCGCATGAGCACCGTGATTTTTTACGAAAAACCCGGCTGCAAAGGCAATGCGCGGCAAAAGGCCCTGCTGGCAGCGGCCGGCCATACCGTGCAGGCCAAAAACCTGAAGACCGAAACGTGGACGCGCGAGCGACTCGGCGCCTTCCTGTCTCCGTTGCCGGTCGCGCAATGGTTCAACCCGAGCGCGCCTGTCGTGCGCGACGGCGAACTCGACCCCACCGCGTTAACGGCAGAGGAAGCGCTGACACTGCTGATCGCCAACCCCTTGCTGATCCGGCGCCCCCTGCTGGAAGTGGAAAATGAGCGGCGAGTCGGCTTCGTCGCCTCGGAAATCGATGCCTGGATCGGTCTCAACGGTGTCGAACTGCCCGCCGACGGTACCGATTTCTGCGCCCATGGCGCCGCCGGACACAGCCACTGTGGCGCGCATGGCGAGGAGCACACGCATGACGCCGAGCCTGCCTGACACCGCCGTCGAACTGGCGCCCGGCGTGCATTGGGTGGGCGCGCTCGATCCGCGTCTGCGCGCGTTCGACATCATCCTGGCCACCGCCAACGGCACCACCTACAACGCCTACACGGTGCGTGGCGAGCGCGGCGTGGCGGTCATCGACACAGTCAAGGAAAGCTTCGCCGACGATTTCTTCCGGCGCCTCGAATCGGTCTGCGATTACGACGAAATCACCACCATCGTCCTCAACCACCTCGAACCCGACCACAGTGGCGCCCTGCCGGAACTGCTGCGCCGCGCGCCGGCCGCGCGGGTATACCTCTCTACCCGCGCCCAGATCATGCTCAAGGCGCTGCTCAAGCCGGGCGGCGCACTGCCGGCCTATCAGCCAGTAAAGACCGGCGATTCGGTCGATCTCGGCGGGCGCACCCTGCGCTTTCTCAACACGCCCTATCTGCACTGGCCGGACACGCAATGCACCTGGCTCGCCGAAGAGGGCATGCTCTTTTCCGGCGACGTGTTTGGCTGCCACTTTTGCGATGCACGGCTGTTCAACGACCGGGTCGGCGACTTTCGCTTCTCATTCGAGTACTACTACGCACACCTGATGCGGCCTTTCCGCGAAAACGTACTCGATGCGCTGCAACTGATCGAACCCCTGGCGCCGCGTTTCATCGCCCCGGCGCACGGGCCGCTGCTGCGGCGCAACCCGAGTGAATACATCCAGCGCTACCGCGAACTCGCCACGCCACGCCTGACCAATGGCGCAGCGGGCGAGAAGACGCTGCTGATCTTCTACCTTTCCGCCTATGGCAACACGCGCAGCATGGCCGAGGCGATCGTCGCCGGAGCCGAAAGCGAACCCGGCGTGCGTGTGTCGCTCTACGACCTGGAGGGCAGCGATCCGGCCACCTTCATCGATCTGGTCGAAGAAGCCGACGGCCTCGCCTTCGGCAGCCCCACTATCAACGGCGATGCGGTGCGCCCCATCTGGGATCTGCTCGCCTCGCTCACCTCGGTCAACATTCAGGGCAAACTCGGCGCCGCCTTCGGTTCCTTTGGCTGGAGCGGCGAAGCGGTTCGCCTGATCGAGGATCGCCTGCGCGGCCTCAAGCTCGAAGTCCCGCTCGAAGGTTTGCGGTTGCGACTGGTGCCGGATACCGGCGAACTCGAACAATGCCGCCAGATGGGCGTCACGCTCGCCCGCCATTTGACCGGCAGCACCGAAGGCGCGCTTGACGAAGCCGCCGTGCTGGATACCGCATGAACTGCCCCGATCCGCTCCTGCAACGCCTGTTGCGAGTCGACGCCCTACTGCGTCTGCCTTGCGACGACGCAGTCGCGGACGACCCCAACCGCAGGCTCTTTGCCAGCCTGCTCACCGGTCAGGCGCTCGGGCAAGGCTGTCTCGACCGCTGGCTGGGCTGCGGCGAAGCGGCCTGGCGAACCATGGCAACCGCGTTTTTTGGCGGACAGATCGACATGCCTGCCCCTCGCCCGTTGCCGCCCGCCATTCCGGAATGGAGCGACCTGCAAGGCTTGCTGCTCGAACACCGCGCCGGCTTGCGTGAATCGGAAAACTGGGTGGCCGACATCGTCGCCAGTGCCTGCGCCGGCAGCGACCACCTCTGGCAGGATCTGGGCCTCACCAATCGCGCCGAACTCTCCTGCCTGATGGTGACCAACTTCCCGACGCTGGCCGCCGCCAACACCGGCGACATGAAGTGGAAGAAATTCCTGTATCGCCAGTTCTGCGCGCGAGACGGCATCTATGTCTGCCCCGCGCCATCCTGCGGCGTTTGCGCGGACTACGCCCGATGTTTCGGACCCGAGGCCTGAGCGGCGCCGATCCGTTTTTACGCCGCGCGACGACCGCTTCGGCACCGTCGGTCAGGGAACTGCGTCTCAACCGCGCCGTGGGCGCCTATCTGGGTCTGGCCGTGGGCGACGCGCTGGGGGCCACGGTCGAATTCATGACCCCCAACGAGATCCGGCACCAGTACGGCGTCCACCGCGAAATGATCGGCGGCGGCTGGCTCAAGCTCCGACCCGGAAGCGTGACCGACGACACCACCATGGCGCTGGCGCTGGGCGAATCGATTCTGCGGGCCGGCGGTCGGGTCGACGCGCTGGCGGCCGCCCAGGCTTTCGACGAATGGATGCGCGGCAAACCGGTCGATATCGGCAACACGGTGCGCCGCAACCTGATCGGTTTTCGCCGCACCGGCAACCCGGAAGCGCCCGCTTCCGAACACGATGCCGGCAACGGCGCGGCAATGCGCCTGGCGCCGGTTGCCCTGGCCTATCTGGGCGAACCCGAAGACGACACTTTGGCCGCCGTGCGCGCACAGGCCCACGTCACTCATCACAACGGGCTTTCCGACGCCGGCTGCGAAGCACTGGTAATGATGACGCAGGATTTCATCCTCGGCGAGAACGACATCACCGTCTTGCACCTGCGCGCGCACGCACTCGTGGCCCGCTTTCCCGAATACATGTTTCGCGGCAAACCCCGGCTCAACCCCAGCGGCTATGTTGTGGATACTTTAGTCGCGGTCTTCCAAGCCCTGTTCGAAACCGAATCCTTCGAGGATTGCCTGGTGAATGTCGTCAATCGCGGCGGCGACGCCGACACCACCGGCGCCATCGCCGGAATGCTCGCGGGCGCGCGCTACGGAGCCACCGCCATCCCTCGCCGCTGGCTCGACGCGCTTGACCCGATCATGCGCGACAAATGCCGCACCCAGGCCCGCGCATTGCTGGCCAATTTTCTGGATTAGACCGGCGAAACTGCCTCCTACAAACGGAAGCGATCCACCGCCTGTCTCAACTCGGCCGCCAGGCCGGAGAGGCGCTCGGCTGCTGACGACACGGAGGCCACCGCCGCCGAATTTTCGTCCGTCATCCGCGCAACGCGCTCGACGTTGTTGGCGATATCGGCACCGGCTGCGCTCTCCTCACGCAACGAGTCGGAAATCTCGGAGGTTGCCTGCAACACCGAGCCGATGCTCTCCTCGATCCTGAGCATGGCATCGCCCGTCGTACCGGCCGCCGCCACGCTCTCGGCCACCCTTGCATGACCGATAGCCATTTCATCCACTGCGCCCCGCGCGCCCTTTTGCAGGTTCTCGATGGTCTGGACGATCTGGGTGGTCGAAAGACTGGTTCGTTCCGCCAGCTTGCGAACCTCGTCTGCCACTACCGCAAAACCACGCCCCTGTTCCCCTGCGCGCGCAGCCTCGATGGCTGCATTCAAGGCGAGCAGATTGGTCTGGTCGGCAATTTCCTTGATAACCTGAACAATGCTGGAGATTTCCTTCGATTGCTCACTCAGCGTTTCGATGGCTTCGACCGCGCGTCCGACGGTCGAAGCCACGCCGTCGATATCGCTGATCGTCTCCTGTACCATGCCGCGTCCCTCGATGGCGAACCGCTGCGTCTCCTCCGCCAGATTCCGGGCCACGTTGGCGCTGCCGGAAACCTGGCTGACGCTCACGGTCACCTCCTCCATCGCCGCCGCCATCGCCGCCGTCGCCTCGCTTTGCTGGCTGGATCGCTCGGCCACGCGCGCCGCACTCCCTGCCAGCCCGCGCGCCGCTTCGACGAGTTGGGCGGTGGTCCGGTTAACCTGCTCGATCGTGCCGCGCAGGTTATTTCGCATCAACTCGAACGAGCCCGCCAGGCTTTCTTCGGCACCCCGTTCGACACGCAGGGAGACCGCCAGATTGCCCACCGCAATTTCGCGCGCAACCGATTGCATGTCGCCAGGCTCTCCGCCCAACCGCCGCATGATCGAGGCCATCACCACCAACAGCAACGCCAGTACGAGCGCGGCCCCACCCACGGTCAGCATCGGGACGAGCCATTGCATCAAGCCGGCCGTCGATTGCAAGCGCTCGGCGGTGTGATCCGCATAGGCCGAAGCCACCTTTACGGTTTGATCGACCGCGTCGCGGTGCAACTGGTAGAGCTTCAGCAGTTCGGGCGCCAGGCGGCGAAGCTTGTCCTGATCACCGGCCTGCGCTGCGGCTTTGTAATCCCCCAGCAACAAGGCCCAATATGCATCGGCCGACGCGCGTTGATTCCCGAGCAAAGCCTGCTTCATTTGCGAGTCCAGCGATTGAGCTTGCCAATAGGCAATGCGGTCGTCGTAATCCTTCTTGAGCGCGGCGATCTTCTCCAGCAGCGGCATTGCCCCTGCGTCCCGCGACTCCTGGATCTGCAATGCCGTAAACTGCGCTTCGAGCACATAGAGCGGCGGCGGCAGAATATCCGCAACGACATCCTTGCCCTGCCCCATTTGATTGGCGGCTTCTGAAATGGAACGCGTCGCCTGCCAGACAAACACCGCAAGAACGCACAAGAGCATGGATACAAACACGGCAACGACAAAGAGCTGCTGCTTGACGCCAACCTGTCTGAACATCGCCTGGCCCCCGAAATATTAGCGCTCTGTGATAATACTCCGACATCTGGGCACATTCGTTATTCATAACCCCGCATCACCGCTGTTTTTGCGCGGGCACAACAGGAGGCTCAACGTGTCGCGGACAGATGAGACCGTAGCGTTGCGGAAGTCGCAAACAAACTTGATATTCGGCAGCCCTTGCTGCTGATACCAATTGAAGTTCCCTTCTGGGAAGAACGGAGTCATGTGGACTCCAAATGGCTAACGTGGAGCTAACCGGCCTGCGCGGCTTCTCGCGCAGGTCCAGTTGAGAGCGGGGTTATGTAAAATGAGTACATTCAACTAATGTCTGTTATTTTGGAGATCGCTCCGTCTTGGAATTCGAAATCCGAGCGGCCAGAGAGGTTCAGAACCTGCCCTTTCTTTAGGCCGTTCGGCAGATCGGTGGCGACGACAGCGCGAAAAGCGATGGCCGCAACCGCGACGGGGCCTTGAATCTCGAACGACTCGATTGTCTGATGCCTTTCCGAGAATAGTGATAGTGATTGCAGAGCAAGGGCCTTAAGTTCTGCGATTCCATTTGTGCTTGCGTTCACCACACCGGCAGAAATGTTCTTGAATTCCACCTGCGGGTGAAGGCCATCGAGCATGTCGTCCACATTCTTGCGGTTGTAGGCGTCGATGTAGTGGTCGACGAGGGCGCGAATTTCAGTAGGAGTCAATTGGCATCTCCGAAAAATGCTGCATAACGTCTGAATTCACCGGCCTGGCGCGGCTTGCCGCGACAGGTCCGGTGGAATGATGGGTTGGGCGTCATTAGTGATGCCACCATATGCGGATAGTCCGCTTTCTGACTTGGTCCGTAGAGAACTCATCCGCATGCAGATCGCCGACAAAGACCTGTTTCAGTTCTTGGATCATCTGTCCATTCTCTTCCTCGGAGATACGGGTGCCAGCCCCCTTTGTAACTGGCCCTTCTCGCTGATGAGTCCAATATGGCAAGTCGACGTACAGAACGGGCGACCCCTCGCGCCCAAATTGAACGCCGGACACTCGGCCAGAAAATCGAAGAAGAGCCTTTGCGACTAGGGCGCCGTTGAAACGGCCATATTCCGGGACGAGTTGAACCAATTGCGATGCTTGGCTTGTGCTCAGAATTGGCGTTAGAAACTGCGTCGATTGGAAACCACGCTTGCCCAGCACCTGCGGCCCGAACCCGATCTTGACGAATTGCTGGGCAAGAACCATATCGACCTCTAGCGGAAGCTCTGTGATTTTTGCTGTTGCCAACGAAGGCAGTGGAGTGACCTCGACGGTATAGCCGGGAACGCTTGGAACGGGCAGTTGCTGTTGCGACTGCGCAGCGGATGTAAAGGCGACGGCACATACGAGAACGGCAAGGCGGATTGAATAGCTCATGGCTGGATTTCGTGACGCCCAACGTGAAATGGACATCAATTTTGCAGGGTTTCGCGGATTCGCGACGTATATCCTGGTGGCGTTCATAAGCTTAGGTCATAGTTTTTAAATCGCATTAGGGATGTTCTAAGGCAGCAAGTACTACTAAACATTTTGCGAAACCCTGCAAACGACAAAATGTGTCAATGGCATTGTACGACAGGTTTCGGGCGATTCCGACACTGGCCGCTTCTGGCCGAATGTTGCCGAATAGCATCGAAAGAAGCTGGTGGCCGATCACAGACCAAAAGCGGGCATCTAGCCTCGCACGCAGAAGGCATGCACTACGGACGACGCAGCCAATTTTGCAGACACAAACATCAATACAACGCGGTGGATGACTTACACGGACGCGGCACTGGTTTGCCCATCTTCGTTGAGAAACCAAAAATGGACAGCCTAGCGATTGAAGACATCGGGCACATTATTGGGCACAATTTGCCAATCAGCCCCAAGAAAACAAAAAGCCCAGTCCGAAGACTGGGCTATCTGCTTTATTCCATTGGTCGGGGCGGCGGGATTNNAGGCTGCGCTACGCCCCGACACGAGCCGCGCATTATATCCTCAGTCGCGCATATTTCAAAGGCGAAGCAGCGAAATCACGGTTTGCAGTTCTGCCCGCAAATCCATCGACGCGGGGATCGTTGTGTCAGCCGATGCCGATTGCTCGTCGCCGCCGCTTTCGCCCAGGCGATTGCGCGCGCCGCTGATCGTGAACCCTTCGTTGTAGAGAAGTTCGCGGATTCGCCGCACCAGCAGCACCTCGTGGTGCTGGTAGTAGCGACGGTTGCCCCGACGCTTGACGGGCTTGAGCTGGGTGAATTCCTGTTCCCAGTAGCGCAGAACGTGAGGCTTGACCCCACATAGCTCGCTCACTTCGCCAATGGTGAAGTAGCGCTTGGCCGGGATGGGCGGGAGTTCGTCCGTCCCGCCCTTAGGCTTGCTGTTGTCCATTGTTGGTCAGCTCGACATCCGATTTCAGCTTCTGGCTGGCATGGAAGGTCACGACACGACGTGCGGTGATCGGGATTTCTTCGCCGGTTTTCGGGTTGCGCCCGGGGCGTTGGGGTTTGTCGCGCAACTGGAAGTTGCCAAAGCCGGAGAGCTTGACGCCGTCTCCGGTTTCCAGCGCGTTGCGGACTTCTTCAAAAAACGCTTCGACCATGTCTTTGGCTTCGCGTTTGTTCAGGCCTACTCGTTCAAAGAGCAGATCGGCAAGTTCGGCTTTAGTGAGTGTCATTGTTATTTCCGTCACGCACGCAATTGAGCGGCAAATGCCTGCTCGACATATGCGGTCAATTGCTGCATGGCAGCATCGACTTCCACTTCTTGCAAAGTACGTTGAGTATCTTGCATAACTATGCGGAACGCAAGACTTTTCTTGCCTTCCGGAATGCCTTTTCCAACATAGACGTCGAACAATTGCAATTCGCGGACGAGTTCAGGGCGATGTGCCGCCATGCCTGCCAGAACTGCGGCGACTTCGAGCTGGTGATCGACAACAAGCGCCAGATCGCGCACGACGGGCGGGAACTTGGAAACTTCCGCGTAGGCCGGAAGATGCGCCTGGAGCGCGGCATCCAGCTCGATCTCGAACACAACCGGGGCAGACGGCAGGTCGTACTTCTGCACCCATTCGGGATGCATTTCGCCCAACACGCCGACGACTTGACCGGCCAGTCTGATCTCGGCCGAGCGCCCCGGATGCAGCGCCGGATGGCTGCTCTTGGCGAAATCAAGCGACGATCCGGCCAGTAGCGCCTCCAGATCGCCCTTGACGTCGTAGAAGTCGATCTTGCGCGTCCCGTTCGCCCATCCTTCGGGCTGGGCACCCCCGTAGGCGAGGCCTGCCAGCTTCCACGGCTGGCGATACCCCGCCACCGGCAGCGCAGTCGCATCGCGCAGGAAGCAGCGGCCGGTCTCGAACAACCGCACGCGATTCTGCTTGCGCTTCAGGTTGGTGACCAGATTGGCAACCAGACCGCCAAACAGATTGGTGCGCATGACCGCCATCTGGCTGGCGATCGGGTTGGCCAGGCGAATCGGATCGGTGTTGTTGGCAAAATCCTTTTCCCAGCTTTCTTCGACAAAGGCGAAATTGACCACTTCCTGATAGCCGCGGTCGATCAGCGCCTGACGCACACGCTGGATCGGGCGATTGTTTTCGCTCTGCGTCAGCATTGAAAGCGGGCCGCGCGGCGCGGGCGCCGGAACGTTGTCGTAGCCGTAGAGGCGGGCGATTTCCTCGATCAGGTCTTCTTCGATTTCGATGTCGAATCGGTAGGAAGGCGGCGTCACCAGGAAATCTTCGCCATCGCGAGTAAAAGGCAGGCCAAGGCGGCCGAACAAAGCTGCCAAGGTATCAACCGGCAGGGCCACACCCAGCACGCGGGCAGCACGGGTCGTGCGCAGGCGGACAGGGGCACGCGCGGGCAGCGGCGCGGCGGCTTCGACCACCGGGCCGGCTTCGCCGCCGCAGATGTCGAGAATCAGGCGAGTGGCACGCTCGATGGCACGGCGTGTACCGCCGAAATCGACTCCGCGTTCGAAGCGGTGCGAGGCATCCGACACGAAGCCATAGCGACGCGCACGACCGGCGATGGCCTTGGGCGCAAAGAAGGCGGATTCGAGCAGGAGTTCGGTCGTCTCCAGCGTGATACCGCTCTCTTCGCCACCCATGATGCCGGCCATGGCGACCGGCTTGGCGTCGTCGGCGATCATCAGTACATCGGCATCCAGCGGAATGGTCTGTTCGTTCAGCAGCAACAATTTCTCGCCCGGCTTGGCCATGCGCGCATGGATGGCGCCTTCGAGTTGAGTGTTGTCGAAGGCATGCAGCGGTTGGCCGAGTTCGAGCATGACATAGTTCGTCACGTCGACCAGCGCCGAGATGGCGCGAATGCCGCTGCGCTCCAGGCGGCGCTTCATCCATTCGGGCGTAGCTGCCTTGGCATTCACGCCGCGGAGGACGCGACCGCAATAGAGCGGGCACGCTTCCGGCGCATCGAGCACAATCTCGCGTTGCGCAGCGATGGTGGCCGGGACCGGTTGCACCTCAACAAACTGCGCCAGTGTGTCGGTCAGGGCCGCCACTTCGCGGGCCACCCCGGTCAACGACAGGCAGTCGGCACGATTCGGCGTCAGCTTCAGGGTAAAGAGTTGGTCGTCGAGATCGAGGTATTGCCGGATCGACTGCCCGATCGGCGCATCGGCCGGCAGGATCAGCAGGCCGGAGGCATCTTCGGCAATACCGAGTTCCTTGGCCGAGCACAACATGCCGGAAGACTCGATGCCGCGCACCTTGGCGACCTTGATGGTCAGCCCGCCCGGCAGTTCGGCGCCGGGCAGGGCACACGGCACGGTCAGGCCGGCCGCGACATTGGGCGCGCCGCAGACGATCACGCGCGGCGAGCCCTCGCCCGCGTCTACCTTGCACACATTGAGGCGGTCGGCATCCGGGTGCTTGTTCACTTCCAGCACGCGGGCGACGACGACATTGGCGAAGGCCGGCGCCACCGGGTCGAGTTCCTCGACTTCGAGACCGGCCATGGTCAGGAGATGCGACAACTCGTCGCTGGAAAGCTCGGGATTGACGAAGGTCCGCAGCCAGGATTCTGAGAATTTCATGGGTTAGTCCTCACGCGGTCAGACGAACTGACGCAGGAAACGCAGATCGCCTTCGAAGAACAGGCGCAGGTCGTTGACGCCGTAACGCAGCATGGTCAGGCGATCCGGGCCGAAACCGAAGGCAAAGCCGGTGTATTTTTCGGGGTCGATGCCGGCGTGACGCAGCACGTTCGGATGCACCATGCCGCAACCCGCGATTTCCAGCCAACGGCCTTCGAGCGCACCGGACATGAAAGCGACGTCGATTTCGGCCGACGGCTCGGTAAAGGGGAAGAAGGACGGACGGAAGCGCACTTTCAGGTCGTCGCTCTCGAAAAAGGAGCGCAGAAAGTCGGCGACGACGCCCTTCAGGTCGGCGAAGGAAACATTGCTGCCGACCCAGAGCCCTTCCACCTGATGGAACATCGGCGAGTGCGTGGCATCGGAATCGACGCGATAGACGCGACCGGGCGCAATGATGCGGATCTCCGGCATGTTCTCCATATGGCCGTACTTGGCGACATGCGCCTGCATGTATCGCGCCTGGATCGGGCTGGTGTGGGTACGCAGCAGCACGCCGTCGACGACCTTGCCGTCGGCACCCTGCAAATAGAAGGTATCGTGCATCGAACGCGCCGGGTGGTCCTCGGGCGTATTCAACGCGGTGAAATTGTGAAAATCGGTTTCGATCTCGGGGCCGTCGGCCACTTCAAAGCCGATGGAGCGGAACAGCGCTTCAATACGTTCCAGCGTGCGCGTCACCGGGTGCAGTCCACCACGCTCTTCGCCCCGACCGGGCAGGGTCACGTCCAGCGCTTCTTCGGCCAGACGCGCTTCCAGCGCTGCCTTGCGGATAGCCTCGCGACGGGCATTCAGGGCGGCTTCGACCGCTTCCTTGACGCGATTGATGGCGGCCCCGGCCGTTTTCTTTTCTTCCGGCGGCAGTTTGCCCAGCCCCTTGAGCAATTCGGTAATTTGTCCGCTCTTGCCGAGAAAACGGGCTTTGACCTGTTCCAGTGCGTCCGGATCGCTGATTTCAGCGAAGGCCGTTTGCGCGTCGGTCACAATTTTGTCGAGATTTTCCATAGACATCGTCCACCACGCCGGTTTCAACAATGGCGCGCGCGGCAAAAAGCCGGCGAGCCAGGATGCAGCAGCAGAAACTAAAAAAGGAGGCTTGCGCCTCCTTTTTCTATTTCAGTTCAACTCAGGCGCCGAGTTGGGCTTTGGCTTGATTGGCCAGAGCCGCGAACGCGGGCTTGTCAAACACGGCCAGATCGGCCAGAACCTTGCGGTCCACTTCGATGTTGGCCTTCTTCAGGCCATTCATGAAGGTGCTGTACTTCATGCCGAGCTCGCGGGAGGCCGCGTTGATACGGGCAATCCACAGGGCACGGAACTGACGCTTGCGCTGGCGACGGTCACGGTAGGCGTATTGGCCCGCCTTCATCACCGCCTGCTTGGCAATGCGATATACATTCTTGCGACGGCCGCGGTAACCCTTGGCCTGGTCGAGAACCTTCTTGTGGCGCGCGCGCGCCGTTACACCACGCTTGACTCTAGGCATCTATCTCTCCTTATGCGTAGGGCATCATGGCGCGGACGGACGCGGAATCACTCTCGTGAACTCCGGTGATGCCACGCAACTGGCGCTTGTTCTTGGTCGTCTTCTTGGTCAGGATGTGGCGCTTGAACGCCATCGAGCGCTTGATACTGCCGGAAGCGCGCACCCTGAAGCGCTTCTTCGCACCGCTCTTGGTCTTCATTTTGGGCATTTGATGCTCCTTAATGACATGTCGCCAGGTGTTTCCCGACGGGAAAACTTGCACTACCCGACGCCACTTGTAAAAACTACTTAACTGCCTTTTTGCTCGGCCCGATGATCATGATCATCTGACGCCCTTCCATCTTCGGCATCTGCTCGACCGCTCCGATATTCTCCACATCGGCTTTGATCCGTTCGAGCTGGCGCATCCCGAATTCCTGGTGCGCCATTTCACGCCCCCGGAAACGCAAGGTCACCTTCACCTTGTCGCCTTCTTCCAGGAACTTGGTCATGTTCCTCAGCTTGATCTGGTAATCGTTTTCGTCGGTTCCGGGCCGGAGCTTGATCTCCTTGACCTGCACCTGCTTCTGCTTCAGCTTCGCCTCATGCGCCTTCTTGGCTTCCTGGTACTTGAACTTGCCGTAGTCCATGATGCGGCAGACTGGCGGTTTGGCCAGCGGCGCGATCTCAACCAGATCGACCCCGGCTTCTTCAGCCATATGCAACGCAGCACGAATGCTGACTACACCAACTTGTTCACCTTCTTCGCCAATTAGGCGGATTTCCGGTACCGTGATTTCTTCGTTGAGGCGGTGCGCCTTGTTCTGAGCGATGGTCAAACTCCTGAAAACGACAAAAACTAAGCCGTGCCACTACGCGCAGCGACTTCACTTTGAAGCCGCTCAATCAGGGCCTGTACGGGCATCTGCCCGAGGTCCTGACCGCCGCGAGTACGCACGGCCACCATGCCTTCCGCCTTTTCCTTGTCGCCCACGACGAGTTGGTAAGGCAGTCGGTTCAAGCTATGTTCTCGAATTTTATAGGTAATTTTCTCGTTACGCAAATCCGCCTCGGCTCTCAGGCCGGCCGAATGTAGCTTTTGCGCCACTTCCGCCGCGTAGTCGGCCTGCTTTTCGGAAATATTCAGCACGACTGCCTGCACCGGCGCCAGCCAGAGCGGCAGCGCGCCGGCGTAGTTCTCGATCAGAATGCCGATAAAACGTTCCAGCGACCCCAGAATGGCGCGATGCAGCATGACCGGCGGATAGCGCTTGTCATCCCCCGCAATGTATTCCGCACCCAGACGCCCGGGCATCGAGAAATCGACCTGAATGGTGCCGCACTGCCAGGTGCGCCCGATCGCGTCCTTGATATGAAACTCTATCTTGGGCCCGTAAAAAGCCCCTTCTCCCGGCAGTTCCATCCATTCCAGGCCAGAAGCGCGCAAACCGGCGCGCAGCGCTTCTTCAGCCTTGTCCCACACCTCATCTGAACCGACGCGAGAAGCCGGTCGCAGGGCGAGCTTGACCGCCACGTCGGTGAAACCGAAATCGGCATACACTTTCTTGACCAGGGCGTTGAAGGCAGTGACTTCCGGTTCGATCTGCTCTTCGGTACAGAAAATGTGGCCGTCGTCCTGTACAAAGCCGCGCACCCGCATCAATCCGTGCAGCGCGCCAGAGGGTTCGTTACGATGGCAGGAACCGAACTCGCCGTAGCGCAGCGGCAGGTCCCGATAGGAGTGCAGTTGCGAGTTAAACACCTGCACGTGGCCCGGACAATTCATCGGCTTGACGGCGTAGTCGCGGTTTTCCGACGACGTGGTGAACATCGCATCCTTGTAATGCTCCCAGTGTCCGGATTTCTCCCACAGGCTCCTGTCAAGAATTTGCGGGCAGCGCACTTCCTGGTAACCATTGTCGCGATAGACCGCGCGCATGTATTGCTCAATCACCTGCCACACCGCCCAGCCCTTGGGATGCCAGAAGACCAGGCCCGGCGCTTCGTCCTGCATGTGGAAGAGATCGTGCTGCTTCGCAATGCGGCGATGATCGCGTTTCTCTGCCTCTTCCAGCATGTGCAGATAGGCCTCTAGGTCTTCCTTCTTTGCCCAGGCCGTGCCATAGATACGCTGTAGTTGCTCGTTGCGATGATCGCCGCGCCAGTAGGCGCCGGCCACTTTCATCAGTTTGAACGCCTTCAGTTTACCGGTCGACGGAACGTGCGGGCCACGACAGAGGTCGATGAAATCGCCCTCGCGGTAGAGCGACACCTGTTCGCCGGCGGGAATGGCGCCGATCAGTTCGGCCTTGTACTTCTCGCCTTGTCCAAGGAAGAACTTGATCGCATCATCGCGTTCCCAAACCTCGCGGGTCACCGGGATGTCGCGTTTGGCGAGTTCGCCCATGCGTTGCTCGATGGCAGCCAGATCTTCCGGCGTGAACGGGCGCGTGTAGGCAAAGTCATAGTAAAAGCCGTTTTCGACGGTCGGCCCAATGGTCACCTGCGCGTCAGGGAATAGCTCTTTCACCGCGTAAGCCAGCAGGTGAGCCGTCGAATGACGAATGACTTCAACGCCGTCAGCGTCCTTGTCGGTGACAATGGCCAGTTCGACGTCGCGCTCGATGACAAAGGAAGTATCGACCAGCTTGCCGTCCACTTTGCCTGCCAGAGCGGCGCGAGCAAGGCCAGCGCCGATGCTGGCGGCGACTTCGGCGATGGAGACCGATTGAGGAAAGGAGCGGAGCGAACCGTCGGGTAATTTGATATTGGGCATGATAGTCAGCCTAGAGAAAATGGACGAAAAAAAATGCGGTCGAGCCGCATTCATTTTCAACAGGTCAGACAAGCAAATGCGAACTCGGTGGCGTTCAGTTCCGGGTTGTACGAGTTCGGAAAAACATCGAATTGCTCCTCTGTCTTGCAAATAGCTACTTTTCAATGAGCCCATTTTGCCACAGCCCCTCGCAGACGGCAAATTGCTCGTCTACCACCATCGTTTCGGCGCTACACCGTTACCGGCACCGCGCAAAAGGTCCTTGCAAAGTTCTTGGGAGTCTTTATAATGCGCGGCTTCTCTGCTTCGAAGCGCGACGATTTGCAGTTTTGTGGCAGTCGAAAAGATTTCAGAATGGCTTGCTTGCTCAAGCACATGCGGAGTGGTAGTTCAGTTGGTTAGAATACCGGCCTGTCACGCCGGGGGTCGCGGGTTCGAGTCCCGTCCACTCCGCCAACCATTTCAAAAACCGGCTTCTACCGGTTTTTTTTGAGCCCGAGGCCGGGTTTTCCGCTGGGGTATAATCGCCGCTCGCAGTTTCGGCCGTCGACACTGCCTGCCAGGAGCCCCCACAGCCATGCAGTTTCGCACCCTTCGTTCGCGTTCGTTGTCGGCGATCATCTGGTGCCTCTTGCTGGCAGGCGTATGCATTGTCCCCACTGGTGTTTTCGCCGACGAAATGGTTGCTCCCTCCGGGCAGCCAACCCTGCCTTTGCAGGAAGGCGTAGCCAGTGCAATCACACCCAGCGAAACACCCGCGGCACTGCACTACCAGCCCGTCACAATCGACCTGACCGTACCCGCCGATGATCTCTGGGAAAGAATCCGGCATGGTTTCAGCATGCCCAGTCTGAACGACGAATTGGTTCTGCAACACCAGATGTGGTTCCAGAATCATCCGGAATACTTGCGTCGAGTCGTCGAGCGCAGTCGCCGCTATCTGTTTTACATTGTGGAAGAACTGGAGCGGCGTGGCATGCCCATGGAGCTGGCGTTGCTGCCGATGGTCGAGAGCTCCTTCAATCCGATGGCCTATTCACGCGCCCATGCGTCCGGATTGTGGCAATTCATTCCAGCAACGGGAAAACGTTACGATCTCCAGCAGAACTGGTGGCATGACCAACGCCGCGACATTGTCGCGTCGACCAACGCCGCACTGGATTACTTGCAGGATGTCTACGAGATGCATGGCGATTGGCATCTCGCGTTGGCGTCATACAACTGGGGCGAAGGCGCGGTAAAGCGGGCCGTTCTGAAGAACCAGTCGAAGAACCTGCCCGGTGACTATGCCAGCCTAACGATGCCTAACGAAACGCGGCACTATGTACCCAAGCTGATGGCCCTGAAGGCAATCTTTTCTAACCCAGCACAGGTCGCCGAACTCAACTTGCCTCGTGTGGAAAATCGGCCCTATTTTGCGACCTATGAACCTACACGACCAATGGACATCAAATTGGCAGCGAAATTTGCCGAGATGTCGGTCGATGAGTTTCTCGCCCTGAATCCGGCTCATAACCGGCCCGTCATCAATCCGGCAACCCCCCTTGTCATTCCGGCCGATCGTCTGGGGCGGTTTCAGGAAAATCTTGCGCAATATACAGCGCCGTTGTCGAGTTGGCGTTTTTACACCTTGAAGTCCGGCGACAAACTCAACAGCCTTGCCCCGCGATTCGGCATTACGCTCGCCGACCTCAAGCGTGTGAATGGCTTGCAGGGCCGTATCAAGGTCAGGGCGGGCGCATCCCTGCTGGTACCAGCGAACGGCGCGGACGAGATGGCGACCGTACCAGAGAGTTTACAAGTCCCTGAGGTCGTACCCGAAAGGGCAACCGTCAAGCGTAAGGCAAAGGGCGGAAAATGGGGCAAGCAGACCGCCATGAAAAGCACCATAAAGTCAAAATCGGCAATGCGTAAGGCGAGCAATTCGACGAGCAAACCTCACGGCAAGGCTACCAAAAAACCCGCTCACTGATGTTGGCTGACGACCCGGAGGTCGGAGCAAATCAGCGCGCCCCCGCCAGGATCGGAAATAGCTCGCGCAAGCCTGCGGCGATCATGTCAACAGCGATCCCGGCCAGAAAGAATCCGGCAATCCGTTCGATCACATTCAACGTCGCGGCACGGAAGTGGCGCTGTGACGCCGCTGCGTAGTGAAAGACGATCCAAACGAATAGCCCGGCGGCGAGACCTGGAATCGCGATGGTCATCACCACCATCACATCATTGATGGGATCGTGCGTCATCATGAACGAAAACGCCGCCGGACCGGCCAGCATGGGAATCCCCAGCGGCACAATACCCCGACCTTCACGGTCGACAGCTGCTGACGCTTCGGCATCGGTACGTTTTACCGCTTTTTCCTGCCCCAGCACCATCGCCACCGCGAGGATCAGAATCAGGATGCCACCGCCAACACGCATGCCTCCAGCCGTGGTACCCAGCACCTCCATGATGAATTCGCCAGCCAAGCCAGCAGTCAGCAAAGAGACAGCGACGGTAATGCCCAAGAGTCTGGCGTACCGGCGCTGTTCGTGCAGATCAAGCCCTTGCGAGGCCTGGATGAAGAGCGGCATCGCCGCGAACGGATCGACCAACGCAAAAAGCGTGACGATTTTTTTCAGGATTAGCGTCAGGACTGCGAAAGACATCGCCGTCCCCTCCCATTGTTATTATGTGGGCGTCACGCCCTTTGGTTCACGACCGTTGGGCGTGCAAAATCCAGAGTCTGGCGACTTCGGCAACGCCGTCGGTACCTTTGACCCCGCGCAGCATTTCAATGCCCTTGGCTTTGTGACCAGTCAGCACGAGAGCCATGCCGTAATGTAGGCGGGCGTCCTCGGGACGCTTCGCATTACCCTTCTTGAACCCGCCTTCTAGCATGGGCAGGCCCTTATCGGCTTGACCTCTGAATACATAGTTCAACCCGGCATTCATCTGCGGATCGCCACTGGGCAAAGTCGACAGTTTGGCATCCTCGACGCCCAGCGTTTTGGTATCTTCGGCCATCGCTTTGTTCACGCTGTCCTTCAGCCGTGTATGGCGATCGGCTTCGGCACCTGTACCAAGCTGATTGGCCGCGTACCCAGCATCGAGAAACTTCTTGGCCTCGGCGGGGAAACCGGCTTGAAGCGCAAGCTGAACCGCTTCAACATACTCGGCGCCACTGCGAATGGTGCCCGTCACCAATTTGACACGCAGCATGTCCAGTGCGAGCCGATCGGAGAAACCGGGCTTGGTGGCGACTGAAAAGACCAGCGATTGCCAATATTCACGCTTGGGATAATGGACGACCAGTTTTTCAAGCGCACCAATATAGGCGCTGCTGTCTTTTTGACGGTTGGCAATGTCGGCGAGCATTTGCAACTGCTGTTCCGCCGGCTGCTCAGAGGATTGAATATCGGCTTGAAGCTCTTTTAGCGCACGACCCATGTCGCCGCCCAGATACAGCGACTGAATATAAATGGTGCGAACCGCCTTGTCGGAACCGCCTTCGCGGAAATACCGACCGGCGAGGTCGGATGCCTTGGCGTACGAACGGGCCGTATAGTATTGCCCAATCGCCGCTGTCAGAAACGTCAGCTTCTGCGCGCCGGAGGCGACCGATGAATTCGATGCCGATTCAAACGCGGCTGCCGCCACACTGGATTCCCCCGCAAGCGCCGCTGCCTGACCCCTCACCTGATCAACGACAAAAGCCTCGTAAGGGGTTTTGCCACCTACCGCGTCAGCTTCGGCGAGCTTGGTCAGGGCTTCTTTGCCATGTTTGCCTTTGACGGCTTCCACTGCCGCAGAGACGGCCTTACCGATTTCTGGGCGCACCGCCTTGCCACCTTCCTGCGCATAAGCGCAGCCAGCCGAAAGCAGCAGGGAGAGGACGAGCGGCAACAGCGTTCGTCTGGTATTGAATCGCATGTAAATCTACTCCTTAATTGGCGAACTGCTCGTTGCCAATCACACCAAGTTTCTTGATTCCGAGGCGCTGCGCCGACGCCATGACCATGGCGACGTGTTCATACTTGACAAGCTTGTTCGGGCGCAAGTGAACTTCGGGCTGTTCCGGTTCGGCCACCGCGAGGGCCAGCTTGGCCTCCAGCGTCGGGCGATCCGGCACGACCTCACCGTTCCACAACACCGTACCGTCAAAATCGACGTCAATCCGGATAACCGGCGGCGGCACGGGCGGCGGAGTTGAGGCGCCGGTCGGCATGTTCAGCTTGACGGCGTGCGTCTGGATCGGGATGGTGATGATCAGCATGATCAACAACACCAACATCACGTCGATTAGTGGCGTGGTGTTGATGTCGACCAGCACATCAGCATCTCCGGAGGCATTTCCAACATTCATGGACATAGCGTCGTTCCTTACAGGGCGGCCCGAACCGGCGGCTCGGTGATGAAACCCACCTTGAGAATGCCGGCGCGCTGGCAGGCATACACAACCTTGCCGACAGATTCATAGCGCGCACCCTTGTCGCCACGCACGTGAACCTCGGGTTGCGGCTTAATAACGGCGACTTCCTTCAACTTGTCGACCAGCTGTTGATTGCTGGTCACCAGTTGCTGGTTCCAGAACACATCGCCATCCTTGCTCACCGAGATGACGATGTTTTCCGGTTTGGTCTGCGTCGGTACGTTGCTTTCCTTCGGCAAATCGACGGGCGTGGTCGAAACGACGACCGGAATCGTAATCAGGAAGATAATCAGCAACACCAACATCACGTCCACAAGGGGCGTTGTGTTGATTGCTGATACAACTTCGTCCTCGGCATCGGCCGAGCCGACATTCATGGCCATGATTTACTTCTTCTTGCCGCCAGAGAGGAGAACCATGTGCAGTTCGCTGGAGAAGTTGCGAATCAGTGACATGGCAACCTTGTTACGACGAACCAGCCAGTTGTAGCCGAGCACCGCAGGCACCGCAACAGCCAGACCAATCGCGGTCATGATCAGCGCTTCACCGACCGGACCGGCCACCTTGTCAATCGAGGCTTGGCCAGCAATACCGATGGCGGTCAGGGCGTGGTAGATACCCCAGACGGTACCGAACAGGCCGACGAACGGAGCAGTCGAGCCAACGGTTGCCAGGAATGCGAGGCCTCCTTGGGTGCGCTCGGAAATTTCGTCCAGCGAGCGTTGCAGCGTCATCCCGATCCAGTTGTTCATATCGATGGCGTCCTGCATCGTGCCTTCGTGATGCGTCGCCGCCTTGATGCCCTCGTCAGCGAGGTAGCGGAAAGCGCTGTCTTCGCTCAGTTGCTTGGCGCCATCGGTCACGGAAGGCGCCTTCCAGAACTTGCCGCGCGCTTCCTTGCCGTCACGCATCAGGCGGTTTTGTTCCACCAGCTTGACGATGCCGATGTACCACGAGCCCATGGACATGATGATCAGAATAATCAGCGTGCCCTTCGCAACAAAGTCGCCTTGCGCCCACAGAGCACCGATGCCGTAGGGGTTATCCACAGTCTCGGTTGCCGGCTTAGCGGCCTTGGCGGGTTCGGCGGCAGGGGCCGGCGCAATGGCGGCGGAAGCAGCGGCCGGTGCGGAAGCCGTCGCGGTAGGCGCAGCCTTGTCAGCTTGCGCAGTGGCGGCAAAGGAAACGGTCAGCGCCAGCGCGACCATCAAACCGCGAATCGTGTCTTTGAAGCTCATTATTTATCCTTCCAAAAAAATCAAATTGCAGTGGCAGATCTCGTGGAGCAGCACGCTCTACTCAATCTTCCAATCATATTCAATGCGAGCCCAACTTGCTTCGGGCCTGCCCTCGACCGTACCCGGCCTGAACTTACAAAGCGAGAGCGCCTTGCGCGCCGCTTCGTCCAGCCGCTTGTAGCCCGAGCTCTTTTCAATGCGACTGTCAGCGACCATACCGTCGACGCCAACCAACAGTTGTAGCACGACGAGACCGGTTTCCTGAGCACGCAGCGCAGCAGGCGGATACTCAGGTTTTTGGCAATCACGCGCCAAAACAACCGGTGCGGTACGCGCCGGCGGAGCCACCTTGGGCTGTTCGGCGGGCGGTTTCGTGGTCGAAACCTGGGTAATGGCGTTAGCGCTGGCCGGCGCGTCCACCCGGATTTCCGGCGGGGGAATGAACGGCGGTGGCGGCAAAGCCATTTTCGGAGGTGGCGGCGGAGGAGGTTTATCCTCCTTCGGCTTGGTCTCTTCAAGCACCTTGGTTTCGAGGGGCTGCTGCACTACTTCAACAATCTTGCGCGCCAGGCCATTGACCAAAGCGTAGGCAAGTGCCACGTGCAGCGCCACAACGATCAGGAAGCCTGAGGCTCGCCGCGAATTGTCATGCGGTTGAATGTAACTCATATCACCTGGGCTGAGAAGCTACAAAAAGAAAAGGTTGAAACGCGGCATTATAGCATCGGCCAAGCAGCTCACACCAAGAAGAAGTGCACTTCGACTCGATTCGCACCATTTGAACGCGTTACGCACTCACACGGAGCATTTTTACCGAAATACGCCTTGATTCGACCCCGATTCAATCAATGCTGCAAATATCGTGCCATGCACTAACATAAACCAAGTTGTATGCCTGGCAAAGAAAAATGGGGCTCCGCATGTCGCGGAACCCCATCTTTTGGCGTTTTCCTGTGCGGACGTTTAGAACTTCACGTCTGCTTGCAGGTAGAAGGTACGGCCATACGAGTCGTTGTAACGCGGATCGTAGCCAACCTGATGGCTGCCTGCGCCAGTCTGTAGCGACAGATGCGGCTTGCGGTCGAACAAATTGGTGATACCGCCGCGCACTTCGAACATCTTGTTGATCTGGTAAGAAGTCTGCCAGTCGTACGTCGTGTAGGACGGAATGTTCAACTGGATATCCACGCAATCGCCCAGAGCATCCACCGTGGTCACTGCACAATCGTCAGCCGACTTGAACTGATCCTTGTAGCCAGAACGGTAGTGAGCCACGGCAGTGTGCGTGAAGGCTCCCGTCTTCAGGCTGGAGGTCAGCTGGAAGATGTTCTTGAAGGTGACCGTATTGTTTTCGCCATACTGCGCGACGCTGGACACCCACTCTTCCGTACCCGGACGCGTGTACTTGGATTGCAGCATGACCGTGCCGGCCAGCGTGTTCTTCCACGTACCAAACGAGAACTTCTCATCATACGTCAGCTTCCAGTCGATACCCTGGTAGAGACCCTTGGCAGCATTGACCGCAGCTTGCAGAATGGCGAGTTCGTCCTTGCCGGTAGCAAGATTACGCTTGGTGGTGAACAGGTTGCGATAGAGAACCGGGTTGGCAAAAATCTGGGCTTCCGACAATTGCGTGACGACGTCCTTCATCTTGACCATCCACCAATCGGCACTGGCGCTGATGTTGTTGGTCGGCTGCAGAACAACACCCAGAGAGTATTGTTTGGACTTCTCCGGCTTCAGATCGCGATTGCCCTGAAGGAAAATTGTGTACTGATTCTTGTCCTCATCGGGGTTGCCAACACATGTCGCCCTCAACGGGTCACCCGCCGTTTTGAACGGACAGGAGTAATTGTCAGCCGTTACGCCAAATTCGGAACGCGGGCGTCCAATCTCGAGCATGGTGGGAGCCTTAAAGCCGGTACCGACCGAACCACGGAACAGCACGTCCTTGTTCGGCTGGAAACGTCCGCTCAACTTGTAGGTCACATCTGACTGATCCTTGCCATAGGACGCGCCGGAAGTCGTATCGGTCACCTTGCCGATTTCGTCATAGCGGACCGAACCCGTCAGTTCCAACTCTTTGGTCAGCGGGGCAACCAGTTCAGCGAAGACCCCCAAGTTGTCGCGCTTCAGACCGTAAGGATCGTCCTTGCTCAAGAACAAAATTTGCTCATTGGCATTGGCGGGCGCCACCCAGCGCGAGTACTTGTATTTGCGGAAATCACCACCGATACCGAATTGAGCATCGCCACCACCCAGCTTGAACAGCGAACGGCTGGCACGGGCTTCGACAGCCGTCATCGAGGTCTTTTCCTTGTCCCACGGGCCGTGATAGAGGGTGTTCATCAGCGTAGTTTGTCCAGCGGAACCCAATCCGCTCGATGTACCGAACACATCAATCGCACCCGACGAAACGGCGGACAGGAAGGGATCAGCCAGAATCCAACCGGTCGGATAGTTTTGCTTGGTATCGTTAACACCGTAGGTAACCGCAGCATTGACATCCCAACCGAGCAACGGGCCTTCGACAGCCGCGACAAAGTGAGTCGCCACCGTATCCCACTCAGTCGTGCGGTTGCCTGCCGGCAGAGTACGCCAGCGCGCGTTCACACCGGTCAAACCACTCAGTTGTTCAGCCGTCAGGTAGGGCTTGACATAGGTATTAACCAGTGCCGAATTGAGCGGCAACGGGAAGTAACCGGTCGGGTACGGCGCGATCCGCGTGGTCATTTTGTACTCGGAATACACGCCGTCGAACGACGCTTGCCAGTCGCCACCCAGCTTCACCACGGCACGGCCGAAGAAGCTGTCACGATCCGATTCCGGCTGGATTTCGATGGTGGAGGTGTAGTCGAAGTAGCAGTTGTTGCCAATCCGGGAATTTTGGGCAGCACACTTTCCGTTTGCCATCAGGTACGGGTTGAACGTGCGCGTCTTGGTCTCGCCCGCGGCGTTCGTGTAGATAACCTGCGCGTTACCCGGAATGGCGTTGCCCGAGCCGTTGAAGAAATACAGATCCTGGCCACCGGATTTGAAGCTGAGAATGCCGGACTTGGCGAAATCGCGGTCGGTCGCTTTCAGCACATCCTTATGGTCATGGCTATAGGCCAGGAGAACGTTGTACCCGTTCTTGTCGAGATCGCCAAAACCGTAGCTCATGCTGCCAGTCCAGCTCTGACCGCCCTTGTGCTGCGGCATGTCATAGCGAGCAGTACCCTGGAAGCCCTGTTGGTTCTGTTTCAGGATGAAGTTGACCACGCCGGCGATGGCATCGGAACCGTAGAGAGCAGAAGCACCATCAGTCAGCACTTCGACACGCTCAACCGCAGACAGCGGAATGCTGTTCAAGTCGATCGTGCTGCCCGAACCACGCGGCGCCATACGCCGACCATTCAGCAGAACCAGAGTGTAGCTTTCACCGATATCGTGCAGAGAAGCGGTCATTATACCGCCACCGCCGCCGCCCACCGATGCGCTGGAGGTCGTGAAACCCTGCATAGCGGGAAGCGCCTGCATCAGTTCGGAAACCGTGGTCGCACCGGTTTTGGCAATTTCTTCCTTGCCAATCGTGGTCACTGGCAAAGCGCCTTCGGTAGCGATCCGCTTGATACTAGTACCCGTCACTTCGACGCGCTCGACCTTCTCTTGCGCCATCGCGACCTGGCCGACACCTACCAGTGCCATCAAACCGACGGCCTGCCCAACGAGCAGTGCCAGCTGTTTTTTCTTCATGGTCATATTCATCATTCCGACAAAGTTGCAACTCAAACGAACAGGCTTCGCAGCCCGCCCACCCATAAAAAGAACTCACCCGCCACAATTCCGGAGGCCCGAAAAATGGACATGGCACGGCTACAGAATTTACCACCGCGCTTCAAGCGCTTTCACAACTAATTACAATTTGCGCCACGGCAGTGTCACCCAAGTGCAAAAAAAACAACACGCGCGGCACGAAACCAACAAGGCAACGGACTGATTTATTTGGATTTTGCTTTGCACCAATTTTCCAAGTTGGTGCAATAGCACAACACATGCCACCGGGACGACGGCATGGCAAGTTTCTGTAAATTCGGCAAAAAAATTCGCGCCACGCAGCCACCAAAAACGTATTGCACCAATTATGTGCATTCGTAAATATTGTTGCACGATAACGGTGCGCATTTTGAGTCGCTCCCGCCCACTGGATTCATGTTTGACGGATTCAAGCGACCGTTTCGTCAGGCTAGAATGCAGGCTCTTTCAGCCCGCGCGCCTCCCTCATGTTGAAGTGCTTGTCACTGCCGCTCACCGCCCGCTGCCTGGCACTCCTGCTTCCACTCTTAGGGATAGCGGTACTGCCCGCCAGCGCGGCACCCGATCCCGCCAAAGTATTGCGAGTGGTTTTCGAAGCGGGCGACGAAGGTTTCGATCCCGTTCGATCGGTCAATTACTATTCTGGCGCAGTGCTCGATGCAATCGGCGAAAGCTTGCTGACCTACGACTACATGGCGCGCCCCGCAAAACTGGTCGCCGGCGTGGCGGAAAACATGCCGGAAATCAGCAAGGACGGCACAACCCTCACCTTTCGCCTACGCAAAGGTGTCTATTTCGCGCCGGATCAGGCTTTCAAGGGGCAGAAGCGCGAACTGACGGCACAGGATTTCGTATTCAGCTTCAAGCGCTTCTTCGATCCCGCGCTGCGCTCGCAGTGGCGCTTTTTGTTTGACGGCAAGATTGTCGGCATGGATGACTTCGTCAAGGCGGCGGAGCAAACAGGTCGCCTCGACTACGACCGCCCGGTGGCAGGCCTGGAAGCACCTGACCGCTACACGCTGCGGATTCGCCTCACGCAGGCGGATTACAACTTTCCCTATGTTCTGGCGATGGCGGCCACCGTGCCCGTAGCCCGCGAAGTCGTCGAACGGTACGGCGACGATCTCGGCGCTCACCCGGTCGGCACAAACGCATACATGCTCACGGAGTATCGACGGGGCAGCCGCATCGTGCTGGAGGCCAACCCGCATTACCGCGGATTCAAATGGGATTTCACGCCGAGCGACGATGCTGAGGAGCGCGCCATCGCGGCCAAGCTGAAAGGCCGCGACATGCCGCAGATCGGTCGTGTGGAAATCAATATCATTGAAGAGGAGCAAAGCCGTTATCTTGCCTTCATGCGCGGCGAACTGGACATGGTGGCGCGGGTCGACGCGCTGGCCGAATCCTGGCGCGAGGGAAGCGGACTCAAACCCGAACTCAAAGCACGCGGCATTGTCCGGCTGGATGAAATCGAACCGGAACTGACCTACACCTTTTTCAATTTCCGCGATCCGCTGGTTGGCGGATTTGCCCGCGAAAAGATCGCTTTGCGTCGAGCCATGATCATGGCGCACGAT
Organism: Betaproteobacteria bacterium UBA1934; assembly: GCA_002337055.1. Classification (GTDB taxonomy): domain Bacteria; phylum Pseudomonadota; class Gammaproteobacteria; order Burkholderiales; family Rhodocyclaceae; genus UBA1934. Next base: position 332,810 of record DDFG01000004.1, read on the forward strand.
ATCGATGCGGAGATCCGCATTATCCGAAAGAACCAGGCCGTGGCCGCCACGATGCCGATTCCGCGTGGGGTGGTCGGGTACAATCCGGCCTGGCGACCGCTGAATCGCTATAACCCGAAGGCGGCCAACACATTGCTCGACACATTCGGTTACAAGCGTGGTGCGGATGGCTGGCGAACGCTGCCAAATGGCGATCCGCTGACTATTTCCCTGACCTCCGAACCCCAGCAGGTACAACGCGAGCATGACGAACTCTGGCGAAAATCGCTGGAAAAAATCGGTATTCGGCTTGAGGTCAAGACCGGTACGTTTGCCGAAAACCTCAAGGCGGCCAAACGATGCCAGTTGCAGATGTGGAACTCGGCCTGGCACGCCGATTACCCGGACGGCGAAAACTTCCTGCAACTGTTGTATGGTCCCAATTCCGAGCAATCAAACAACGGCTGCTACGACTCGCCGGTCTTCAACCGCCTGTACGAAATGGCCTTGCGACTGCCGCCCTCGCCCGAGCGAAACCGACTTTACGAAATGATGACGAGGCAAGTCGAAATCGACGGCGCATGGCGTTTCGGCGTCTCGCGCATCCGCACCACGCTGCTGCATCCCAATGTTGTGGGCTACCGCAAGCACCCGGTCATTCACGCCGAGTGGAAGTTCATCGATCTCGAGCAGGCTCGATGAAGCGTACCTGGCTGCGGGGCATCACCGCCTATCTGATTGCCGTCATCGCCGTCGCGTCGGCCTGGGCGGAACCGACGCGACGACCGCAGCCCGACCCGAACAAGGTGTTGCGCTACGTCTTCATGGTGTCCGAAACCGGTTTCGATCCGGCGCTGGTCACCGATTACTACTCCAACGTGGTCGTCGAGGCGCTCTACGAGCCGCTGCTGACCTACGATTACCTCGCCCGCCCACCCCGCCTGGTGGGTCGCGCCGCCGAAACCCTGCCGACGCCGGAAGAAAACGGGCGCCGCTATACCTTCCGTATCCGGCCTGGCATCCGTTTCGCCGACGACACGGTGTTCAAAGGCCAGCCGCGCGAACTGACTTCGCAGGATTTCGCCTATGCCATCCGTCGCCTGATCGACCCCAAAGTCCGCTCTCCCTGGCGCTACCTGGTCGAGGGCAAGATCGTCGGGCTGGACGCCGTCGCCAAGGCGGCGGAAAAGAGCGGTCGGTTCGACTACGACGCACCTGTGGCCGGGCTGGCGACACCGGATCGCTACACGCTGACGATCACGCTCAACGCGCCCGACTACAATTTTCCCTACCTCCTGGCGATGCCCAATTTTGGCGCCGTCGCCCGCGAGGTGATCGAGCATTACGGGCCGGACACCAACGCCCATCCTGTCGGCACCGGCCCATATCGACTGGCGCGCTGGGTGCGCGGTTCCCGCATCGAACTCGAAGCGAACCCGCAGTATCGCGGCCATGTCTGGAATTTCGCGGCGGTCGAGCCGGGCGACGAAAAACTGGTCGCCGAAATGCGCGGCAAGGTGCTGCCAACTATCGGCCGGGTCGAAATCGCCATCATCGAGGAGGACCAGGGACGCCTGCTCGCCTTTCAGAACGGCGAACTCGACCTTTTCAGCCTGGAAGGCCCGCTGGCGCCGCGCGTGCTCGATGGCGACCAGTTCCGGCCGGAATTCAAAAAGCTCGGCGCCAAGCTCTCACGGATTGTCGAACCGGGTATCCTGACCCACTACTTCAGCCTGCGCGACCCGGTGCTGGGCGGGCTCTCCAAGGAGAAAATCGCGTTGCGGCGGGCGCTGGCGATGGCCTACGACGTGCAGGAGGAAATCCGCGCGCAGTGGAACGGGCAGGCCGTCGAACTCCAGTACCCGGTGCCACCCGGCGTCATCGGCCATCTGCCCGACTATCGCTCGAAGAACGCCACCGACGTCAGCCTCGCCAACGCCCTGCTCGACCACTTCGGCTACAAGATCGCCGCCGACGGCTGGCGCCGGCAGCCCGACGGCAAGCCGCTGGTGGTGCGCTACACGACCCGACCCGACACCGCCGGGCGCAGTCAGGAGGAATTGTGGAAGCGCACGCTGGACAAGCTGAAAATCCGCATGGAAAGCGACAAGCGCAAGTTTCCCGACATCCTGCAAGGCGAAAAGGCTTGTCGCATCGCGATGCGGACCATGTCCTGGCTGGCCGATTACCCCGACGGCGAAAACTTCATGAGCCTGTTCTACAGCAAGAATATCGGCCAGAGCAATCACGCCTGTGTCGACCTGCCGGAATACGACGCCCTCTACGAGCAGGCGGTGCGCCTGCCGCCCGGCCCCGAGCGCGACGCGCTGTGGGTCGATATGGCCCGCCTGCTGGAGGTATATGGCGTCCATCGCATGGACGTCGCCCGCATTCGCAACATGGTTGCCCAGGCCCGCGTACTCGGTTACAAGAAGCACCCCATCCTGCACAGCGACTGGCTGTACATCGATCTCGACGACCACCCACAAGGAAAACGCCCATGAGACTCCGTCATCTCTCAGTTCTGCTTGCCACTCTTGCCGCCGGTTCCTCCGCGCTGGCGGCCGACGCCGCGCGCGTGACGCTGCCGGTTTTCACCACCGCCGAGGCCGTCAACCAAAGCTGCGAGCAAGGCCTGAAAGCCACCCGAACCGCCATCGATACCCTCGCCCGGCAACCGCTGGAAGCGGTCTCCACCGCCACGACGCTGGCAATGTGGGACGATCTGGCAATCCGCATCGAGGATTTCGCCAGCCCGGTCGAAATCGCCCAGAACGTCTCGCCGATCAAGGCGGTGCGGGATGCCGCCGAGGCGTGCAGCCAGAAGGTGGCCGAACTGAACAACAGTCTCTATCAGAACGTCGAGGTCTATGAGCGTGTTCGCCGCGTGACCGACGCCACCGGGGCCGCCGCCCAGTTGCGCAAGGTCGCCATCGAGGGCTTCGAGGATGCCGGCGCGACGCTGCCGGAAGACAAGCGCAAGCGCGCCAAGGAGATTCTCGACCGCATCGACGCCCTGGCCATCGAATTCGGCCGCAACACGCGCGAAAAACGCGGCACCATCACCTTCACCGCCAGCGAGCTGGAAGGCCTGCCGGCCAACTACCTCGCCAAGTTCAAGCCGGACGACAAGGGCAGCGTCACGCTGCCGATGGATTACCCCGCCTATTTCCCCTTCATGGAAAACGCTCTCTCCGGCGAAGCGCGGCGCCGCTATTTCATCGCCTTTAACAGCGTCGGCGGCGAAGGCAACCTGAAGATTCTCGACGAAGCCTCGCAACTGCGCCGCGAACTGGCCGGGCTGTTCGGCCGCGCCTCGTATGCCGAGCATGTGATCCAGCGCCGTATGGCCGGCAGCCCGGAGAAGGTGCTCGACTTTCTCGGCCGGGTCAAAGGCAAGCTCGCCGAGGTCGAGCAGCGCGACCTGCAAGCGCTGCGCGAAGCGAAGGCCAGCCTGCTCGGCCGCACCGTCGACGAGGTGAAGATCGAACGCTGGGATCTGCCCTTCTACACCGAGCGCGTCCGTCGCGCCAAGTTCGCCATCGACCAGAACGCCATGCGCCGCTACTTCCCGACCGAGCCGACCATCGCCTGGGTGATCAATCTGGCGGAGCGCATGTACGACGTCAAGTTCGTGGCCGCCGACGTGCCCAAGTGGCATGAGGACGTGCGCTTCTACGACATCCTCGACGCTGGCGGCAAGCGCATCGCGGGCGCCTATCTCGACCCCTACCCGCGCGAAGGCAAGTACAACCACGCCGCCGTCTGGGGCCTCTTCGGCGCTTCCAGCCGCGTTGGCCGCACGCCAATCAGCACGCTGGTCACCAATTTCGACCGCAAGGGCCTGGATTACAAGGAAGCCCGCACCCTGCTGCACGAATTCGGTCACCTGCTGCACGGCACGCTGTCGAAAGCGCAATACGCTTCGCTGGCCGGCACCAATGTCCGGCGCGATTTCGTCGAAGCCCCCTCGCAGATGTTCGAGGAATGGGCGCGCAACGGCGAGACGCTGGCGCTGATCAAGCAGCAGTGCAAGGACTGCCCGACCATCGACGCCAAACTGCTGGACCGCCTCGATCAGGCCCGTCGCTTCGGTGCCGGCATCCATTACACGCGGCAGCACGCGCTGGCGAGCTTCGACATGGCGCTGGTCGGGCCGACGCCGAAGCCCGCCATGCAAGCCTGGCGCGACATCGAAACCGGCTCGGCGCTCGGTCACGTCGAGGGCACGCTGTTCCCGGCCGGGTTCGGGCACATGATGGGCGGCTATTCGGCCGGCTATTACGGCTACATGTGGTCGGAAGTGCTGGCGCTCGACATGGCCAGCCAGTGGAAGGGCAAGCTGCTCGACAAGAAGACCGGACATCGCTATCTGGACACCGTGCTCGCGCGCGGCGGCGAAGTGCCGCCAGAAAAACTGGTGCGCGATTTCCTCGGCCGCGAACCCTCGAACGAGCCGTTTTTCGCCGAAATCACCGGCCAGCGCAAGCACTGACCCTTCGTCCGCATGAGCGCCTTCATCCTCCGTCGGCTCTGGCAGATGATCCCCACCTTGCTGGGGGTCATCCTGCTGGTCTTCTTCCTGTTCAATTTCGTGGGCGGCGACCCGGCCTATCTGCTGGCCGGCAAGATCGCCAATCCGGAACAGATCGCCAACATCCGGCGGCAACTGGGCATTGACCAGCCCTACTACGTCCAGCTCTGGCTGTTCATCCGCCAGGTGCTGACCGGGGATTTCGGCGTCTCGTGGTCGACCAACGAACCCGTCGCGACCATCTTCGCCAGCCGCATCGGTCCCTCGCTGATCGTGCTGGTGCCGATGATGCTGATCGAGACCGTGCTCTCCATCGTCATCGCGCTGGCCGTCGCCTATGTGCGCGGCTCGCTGACCGACCGCAGCATCATGATCGCCTGCACGGTGGCGATGTCGGTGTCGCTGCTGGTCTATATCATCGTCGGCCAGTATGTGCTCGCCTACCAGCTCTCATGGTTCCCGGTGCAGGGCTGGGGCGACGGTTTCTTCGAGAATCTGTTCAAATACTCCGCGCTGCCCATCCTGCTCGGCGTCATCGTCGGGCTGGCACCGAACATCCGCCTGTACCGCACCTTTGTGCTCGACGAAATCCATCAGGATTACGTCCGCACCGCCCGCGCCAAGGGGCTTTCCGACAATGCGGTGATGCTGAAGCACGTGCTCAGGAACGCGCTGATCCCGATCATCACCAACCTGATGATCTACCTGCCCGGCCTGCTCGTCGGCCATTTTCTGATCGAGCGTTTCTTCTCCATCCCCGGCATCGGCCGCGAGGTGATCCTGGCAGTGGAGCGCAGCGATTTTCCGGTGATCAAGGCCATCACCGTCTACGTCGCCCTCGCCACGATGGTGGTCAATCTGCTCGCCGACCTGTTGTACAAGGCGGTCGATCCGCGCGTGCAACTGAAATAGGCCCGGCATGAACCCTTCCCCCGCATCCACCAACGCGCCTCGTTCGCCCGGCCTCTGGCAGCTCGCCTGGCGTCGCCTGCTGGAAGACCGCATCGCGGTCGTCTCGATGGTCGTCGTCGGTCTCTTTGTCGCCCTCACCGTCGCCTCGTCGCTGAACTGGATCGCTCGCAACTGGAACGAAGAAATCGCGGTCGGCTACGCGCCGCCCGCTTTCACCGGCAAACAGGCTGTCGCCGACAACAGCCCGGACACAACAGCCAAACCGGCACTAACCACCGACCCCTATCCCGGCCGCGTACGCGACCCGCTGGCGACGGAACTGGCCGAATTGCGGGGTCAGAGCGCTGCGCCCCACGGTCAAGCTGCGGAACCGCCGATGGAGATAAACGGCATCCGCATTGTCGACCCCATCGCCAAGGAGTTCGCCGAGGCGCTCGCCGCCGCCGACGCGATGGCTACCGCGCCGCGCGCCACCAGTCTGATATTCGGCGCCGACAAATGGGGCCACGACGTGTTGAAGAAGCTGATCAAGGGTTCGGAAACTTCCATCCTGGTAGGCCTGTGCGCCGCGCTAGTAGCGACGCTGATCGGCACACTGCTGGGTGCAGTCTCCGGCTATTTCGGCGGCTGGATCGACGATTTCTGCAACTGGTTCTACAGCATCTTCACCGCCATCCCCTATCTGTTGCTGATCCTGACCATTGCCGCGGTCCTGAACCAGAAAGGGGTGACCACCATCATCCTGATCCTCGGCCTGACCGGCTGGACGGGTATTTTCAGGCTGGTGCGCGCCGAGTACATCAAGCACCGTTCGCGCGAATACGTGCAGGCGGCGGATGCCATCGGCGCCTCGCACGCGCGGCGGATGTTCGTGCATATCTTCCCCAACGTCAGCCACATTTCGCTGGTGCAGCTTTCGGTGCATACCGTCGGCTTCATCAAGTCCGAGGTCATCCTCTCTTTTCTCGGCTTTGGCGTCCCGGTCGACAAGGTGTCCTGGGGGTCGATGCTGGGCGAGGCGCAGAACGAGCTGATCCTGGGCTACTGGTGGCAGCTGGCCGCGGCCACCGCAGCCATGGCCCTGCTGGTCACGGCCTTTTCAATGTTTACCGATGCGCTCAGAGACGCGCTCGACCCCAAGATCAAGTGAGCCGACGATGAGCGAAACCCAAGACTGCCTGCTCTCGGTGCGCGATCTCAAAGTCAGCTTCCGCATCGACAAGCACACCACCTTCGAGGCGCTGAAAGGCGTCTCCTTCGACATTCCGCGGGAGACGACGGTGGCGCTGGTCGGCGAATCCGGCTCAGGCAAATCGGTCAGCTCGCTCGCCATGCTTGGCCTGCTGCCCAAGGAAAGCGCGCTGATCGACCCGGTCAGCCGCATCCTCTACAACGGCCGCGACCTGCTGCGCTGTTCGGCGGCGGAAATGCGCGATCTGCGCGGCAAAGACATTTCGATGATCTTTCAGGACCCGATGAGTTCGCTGAACCCCGTGTTCACGGTCGGCGCCCAGGTCGAGGAAACCCTGCGCCTGCACCTCGATCTTAATCGCAAGGCGGCACGACAGCGCACCATCGAACTGTTCGACGAGGTCGGCATTCCCGAACCCCATAAGCGTGTCGACGTCTATCCGCACCAGCTTTCCGGCGGCCAGCAGCAACGCGTGATGATCGCCATGGCCATCGCCTGCGAACCCAAGCTGCTGATCGCCGACGAGCCGACGACAGCGCTCGACGTCACCATCCAGCAGCAGATCATCGAACTGGTCGCGCAATTGCGTCGGCGGCACGGCATGGCAGTACTGTGGATCAGCCACGACCTCGCCGTGGTCGGCGAGATCGCCGATCAGGTCGTGGTCATGCGCCATGGCGAGATCCGCGAGGCCGGCCCCGCCCAGCAGATTTTCGAGGCCCCGCACGACGCCTACACCCGCGCCCTGATTCAGTGCCGGCCGCCGCTTGACCATCGCCCCAAGCGGCTCGCGGTGATCGACGATTTCATCGGCAACGAGCTGGTCATGGCCAGCACGGTCGAACAGGCCACGCGCGGCATCGCGCCGGACGAACCGCCCATCCTCGAAGTGAAGGGGCTGTGCAAGGATTTCGAGTTCCGCGAGGGCCTGTTCGGCAAACGCGTGCTGCATGCGGTCAAGGACGTGTCGTTCAGCCTGCCGCAGGGCAAGACGCTCGGGCTGGTCGGCGAATCGGGCTCGGGCAAATCGACGGTCGGGCTGACCCTGATGCGCTTGCACAAGGCCAGCAAAGGCGAAGTGTTCTATCGCGGCAAAAACCTGCTGGCGATGAGCGCCAGGGAGCAGATGCCCTACAAGCGCAACATCCAGATCATTTTCCAGAACCCCTACGCCTCGCTGAACCCGCGTTTCGTCGTCGGCGACATCCTAAAGGAGCCCATGTGTCTGCACGGCATCGGCCAAGACGACCGCGAACGCGAGCAACTGGCGCTAGAAATGCTCTATCGCGTCGGCCTGCCGCCGCTGTCGCTGCGCAAATACCCGCACGAATTTTCTGGGGGCCAACGCCAGCGTATCGCCATTGCCCGCGCGCTCTCAATGCGGCCCGACGTGCTGATTTGCGACGAATCGGTGTCGGCGCTCGATGTTTCGGTACAAGCGCAGGTGCTGAATCTGTTGCAGGATTTGCAGGCCGAATTCGCGCTATCCTATATTTTCATTTCGCATGATCTGGCGGTAGTCAAATATATATCCGACCAGATCATGGTGATGAATGCGGGAGAGGTCGTTGAGGTCGCGGATTCGGATGCCATTTACGACAATCCGCAGCACCCTTATACCCGCAAATTGATTGGGGCCATTCCGCGGGGCTGGCAGCCCGGAGCGCCAGAATAATCAGGAGTCGCGTCGCCCGGTGCAAATAGATGCACCGGTTAATCCGGCATCAAATCTTCAAAGCGTCCAGCGTGCCGCCGCCCGCCGTCCAGTCGCGCACCCAGACCGGCGTGCGGCCGCGCCCCGTCCAGGTCAGCGCGGGGTCCTGCGGATGCCGGTATTTGGGTTTGACGACACTACCCGCCAAACTGGATTTGCGTTCGCCATCAAGCAGTTGTTCAAGCGTAAAACCACGATCCTGCGCCATCGCTTTCAATTCGCTCAACACCGCCGCTTTTTCCTGAGCTTGACGACGTTTGATTTCGGCCGGGATTTTCTTTTCCAAATCCCGTAATTGAGTCAGTGTCAGAGTTGATAAATCCATGTTGTCTCTCCTTATATTGGGTGAATTGAATTCTATTTTAGAATTTGTTTAATTCAAACCCATTTTGAGGGTATTTTCGTCTACTGACAACGTGTTCAGACGCACACTTGGCGGCATAATGGCAATCTGAGACCAGCGTCGCTCGCTGAGTCGACGACATGTCTTTTTTGCGCACCCTCCCGCCAGACGCACGCTTCCGCGGGATAGTCCAGTGACTCAAAGCAGGTGAATCGATGCAGAATCAGGGCTTTCACTACCTGGCTATCGCCGCGGTGCCGGCCGCGCCAATCCTGGCAATCCGGTTCCATCCCTCCACTACCTGGCGCTAGGAAGCACGGCCATGCGCAACCGCACCACATTGTTCAGCAGACTCCTCTGGGCGATGTTCCCGTGGTATGTGATGCTGGCCTGCGCCATCATCGCGGCGCAGATCGCATTTCAGGCTTATGGCGTCATTCGCGACATCGACCGTGACCTGCGATCTTTGGGGATCACGATCCAGCCCAACGTTGTCGCGGCAGTGTGGCGAAAGGATATGCCCGAACTGACCTGGATCGCCGAAGGGACGCGACGCAATCGCATCGTTTCCGGCATGCTTGTCGTATCGATCAACGGCGAGGTGTTGTTCGCCGATGGCGACCTGCCCGCATTCGCGGTGGGCAAACCTCAACACAGCGCCGTCCCCGCACGGCAAACCTCCCTGCCGTTAGTTCACACCACGCCTTACGGCGGCGACACGCCGATCGGCGAACTACATCTCTACGCCAACGCAGGCGTTGTCTGGCAACGCGTCCAGTTCAGCCTCTGGGGCGTTGTACTGAGCTCGCTGCTGGCGACCACCGGTTTGTGGCTTTTGTTCGCCTGGGTCATCCGCTACCGGCTCTCCGACACAGTGACCGGTATTGCCGAAGCGATTGCAGCCCCCCACTTTCATTCCGCCGAGGCGCCCGCGCCAGTAATCCATTATCCCTATGCCGACGAGTTGGGCGAGTTGGTCAGCGCGCTCAACGAGAGTCGTGCGCGACTGGTCGAATCGCTGCGCGAGCGAGAGGATATGAATCGGAATCTGGAAAACACGGTCTTGCAACGCACTCAGGAACTCGTGCACGCCAAGGATCGCGCTGAAACCGCCAACCGTGCCAAAAGCCAGTTTCTGGCGCATATGTCGCATGAGCTGCGCACGCCGCTCAACGCCATTCTTGGCTTTTCGCAGCTGATGGCGAACGATGCCACCGCAACACCTGACCAACGCGAACAATTGCGCATTATCAATCGCAGCGGCGAGCATCTGCTCGCGATGATCAACGATGTGCTCGATCTTTCCAAGATCGAGGCGGGTCACGTCCAAATGGCGCTCGCCGATTTTCGACTAGTGCATCTCTGCGACGAGGTCATCGAGCTGATGCGGGGGCGCGCGAATGAAAAGTCGCTCGACCTGCGCCTGCATTGCGACTTCGATCCCGCCCTGCGCGTTCGTTCCGACCCTGCCCGACTTCACCAGATTCTGGTCAATCTGCTTGGAAACGCCATCAAATTTACCCAGCATGGTCATATCGAGCTCGTATGTCGCCTGTTGAGGCCCGGCTGGGTAAGATTCGAGGTCAGCGACACCGGCATCGGCATTCCTGCCGACAAACTCAACACCGTTTTTGAGTCCTTCACTCAGATCGACGGCGATGGCAACGCCGGCGGAACCGGTCTCGGTCTCGCGATCAGTCAAAAACTGGCCAACCTCATGGGCGGCGGCCTTGGGGCGGAAAGCACGGTCGGCGCGGGTTCGCGATTTTGGCTGGACATTCCTTTCGACGTCGCCGATTCACCAGAACACGAGTTCGAAGTCATCGCCAGGGTTCCAGTACGCCTGTCTGCCGGGCAGCCAACGTGGCGCATTCTCGCCGCCGAAGACGACCCAGCCAGCCAGCGTCTGATTCGTAGCCTATTGAGCGATGCGGGCTTCGAGACAAGGGTTGTCGCCAACGGGCGTGAAGCCGTGGAGCAGTGCGAGGCTTGGCGTCCGCACCTGGTGCTGATGGACATCATGATGCCGGTGGTTGACGGTTTGCAAGCCACTCGTGAAATCCGCGTCTCCACGTACGGCAGGACCCTACCTATCGTCGCACTGACCGCCAGCGTGTTCAACGAAGAGCATGGCCCGGTGCACGAAGCGGGTTGCGACGACATCCTGCTGAAACCGGTTCGCGTCGCCGAATTGCTCGCTGCCATCGCCAAACATCTCTCTGTGCAGTATTCCGACAACCGTCCCCCCTCGGCGGGTGAGACGCCCCCTCCCGCTTCCGATCCCACCACCCTCTCGGTGGAGGCCACCTCGCTATCGGAATCCGTACGGAGTGCGATCCGTACTGCCGCTCAGCGCCTCGACGCCGACGAAATCGAGGCGCAACTTTCCGAGCTGCGCCTCCTTTCTCCGCTGCTTGCCGAACACATTGCCAAGCTGGCCAATCGCTTCGACTACGGTGCGATTACCCGACTCTTTGCCTGACTTTCTTTTTTCACTCGGATTGCGTTTATTGGGAAAATGCTGTATCTTACGTCGCAGCGATTTTGAGTAGTGTCGTTCTTGAGTTGGTCTCGCCTCCGCGGTCATGCGGAGTCAATTCCCCCCATTCGTACCTCGCCGTCTTGATTTCGCCCCTGTTCGGGGCTTTGCCCCCGTCATTTTTTTACGGAGATTCAAGACATGGCTACCGGCACTGTCAAATGGTTTAATGATTCAAAAGGTTTCGGCTTCATCACCCCCGACGGCGGTGGCGAAGATCTTTTCGCACACTTTTCCGCTATTCAGTCCAAGGGTTTTCGTACCCTGACCGAAGGGCAAAAAGTCAGTTTCGACATCACCACCGGCCCCAAAGGCAAGCAAGCGAGCAATATCCAGGTCGCCTGACCGCACCGCCCCCCTGGCTTTCTGCCCGGGGGCTTATTCAAGGGGCGCTCCCCCTTGCCCTCCCTTGAATGGAGGCCATAATGGCCAAGGAAGAATTGCTGGAAATGCAAGGCGTTGTCGCGGAAGTATTGCCCGACTCCCGTTTTCTCGTATCGCTGGAAAACGGCCATTCGCTGGTCGCCTATGCAGCCGGAAAAATGCGCAAGCATCATATCCGCATTATTGCCGGTGACAAGGTGACGTTGGAGTTGTCTCCTTATGATTTTTCCAAAGGGCGCATCACCTTCCGGCAAATCGAAGGGCGTACCGCCGCGCCACGCGTTCGACGCTGAATGCGGCATCATCTAATTTGAAAGACTGAATGAATTTGGAACAAAAACGAGCTGCTGCTCAAAAACTCTGCAACACTTTCGACATATCTGTCCTCCCCTACGGGAACGCCTGGTGGTTAGTCGGAAACGGCATCAGCCAGGTCGTCGGCGAAATCGCCGGCCTCAATGAATCAGGCATTTCGCATCTGCATCGCCCGGGTTTCATCAGAAGCTAGCACACCATTCTCCGATTTTTCCCATTCGCGCATATTCCTGATGCATCACGTCGAGGCGGATGAGAGCAGATGGCCCCACCGTCCCGCGTCCTGACGGCCAAAGAAACCCCGATCCGCCCGGTCTTTCCCCGACAGGCGATAGGCTGTTCACGATCAACCGGCAAACCAATCCATCTCGGACGCATTTCAAGACACGATTTCCGCACTTTGTCGCACTGCGATAGATACAAGAGCGGCCCTTCAGCACACTGGCGGCATTGCCACTGACCGAGGAAACCGCCATGTTCCAACCAAGATTCTCTACGCTTGCTTCTCTCGCTATCGCCACCGCCCTGGTATCGGCCAATATGGCCTGGGCGGCCGACCGCGAGTCTCGCCCGCTAAATGGGCCGGTCAGCGCCATTGCGCTCATTGGACCGGTGGACATTGAAGTCCGACAGGGTGAATTCAAGGATGCCGAGGTTGAAGCCAGTGACAAACTACGTGCCCGGGTTGTCATCGAGAACCAGGGCGGCGAATTGCGCATCAGCCTGAGACGGGAAGACGGAAAGGGGTTGATCGACTGGGCGAGAGCGCTCAGTACGCCAGTACGTGTGCGTCTGGTGTTGCCCAGCCTTGACCGCGTGTCGGTCAAGGGCTCCGGTGATGTCACGCTGGGTCAGTTCGATTTGAAACAAGCCGACGTCAAACTGGAGGTGACCGGTTCAGGCGATATACGCGCCGATCAACTTCAGGCCAGGTCACTGAATGCCAGCATTCTCGGAAGCGGCGACATCCGCGTCGGCGGCAGTGTCGACGCGCTCGATGTCTCGATCGCCGGCTCGGGTGACTTCAGCGGCGAAAAGTTGCGGGCGGCAACCAACGCCATCGCCATCAAGGGCTCGGGCGACGCCACCGTGTGGGCAACAGATACCCTGGCGGTCTCGATATTCGGTAGCGGCGATGTTCGTTATGCGGGCCAACCGAAGGTCACCCAAACCATCCGCGGCTCTGGCGAGGTCAAACCGATCCGGTAGACGGCGCCAGAGCACATCAGGCATGCGCTGGCTATTCAATTTGATTCACGAGTTCGACATCGGGCAGGTTCGCAAGAACTTGGTCAAACGTGGCATACCGCTCAAGCACCAAAATCACCTCAGCCAGGGGTTGATCCCAGATTTCCGGCAAGTCGCGTTCGCTTGGCTCTCGAATTGAGAAAGCCAGCGTCTCTCTAGGGGGTTCAAACTGGGCATTCACCCCCGGTTTGTTGCCCCTGGCGTCAAGCCGGTACCAACCGAAGCCAGTTAAATGAACGGCATTCAAGCCATGGAGGCAATAGGGCGGCCCACTCTCACCGACCGATAATCGCTGATAACAGAGCCCCGTCGGGACGCCATTGGCTCTGAGCAGCGCAGCAAGCAGATGACTCTTTGCATAACAATAGCCCGTACGGTGACGCACAACATCGGAGGCTTTGCAGGTCACGGGATTGAGTTTGTAATCAGCGCTGTGGCGAATTTGATCCCTCACAAACTCGAAGCAAACGCGCACGAGCTCGTGCTCGGAATGAGCGCGGGTAGCCAAACTTGTAGCTATCGACTGTACTGCCGGTTCATCAAAGTCGATGTATTTTGAAGCAGCGAGGTAACGGTTCATCAGATGTACTGGAAAAGTATCTAGGAAAGCCAAGGCGATTCACATATTGATCTTATGACAGGAGAACAGTGAGGAAAATTTGTGCAAACGTACAGCATGGTCGGTCTAATTAATGCAGCCATTCGCCTGTTGGTACGTCGCGATCAGGCGTTCTGAATTGCTATGGTTCCGATTGATTGAAATGCAAAAGGCGATTATCTGCATCATGTGTTGCCAAGCAACCTCCGGTCACTTCAGCAGTTGGCCAACATCGCAAATTAGGCAACAATGCCCAACGGAGAAGCTGTACAGCCCTTAAGGTTATGGTTGGGGACACCCTATTGAACCCTGGGAGCAGAGCGACTCTGCACTCACCAGCGCAGGATCCTCCCTCCGAGTATGCAGCCGAAAGCAGCCGGAATGAGCATTCCGGCGAGATACCAATAGCCGATGAAAGGCGGTTGCATCTCGGGGCAATGCAGGCAATAGACGAGTGCGGCGACGCTACCGGCCAGTAGGCCGGCGCCGAAACCGGCGGCGCGGGGCCTGGTCGGCGCCAATCCGCGCATCGCCCAGAAAGCGCCGATAAAGGCGGGAATTGAAAGGAGAGCGATCAGGAATGGACATGTCGCCCACGTCGCGCCCAGGAAAAGCGCCAACCGTTGGTCTGGCTCGGCGTTCCCCAGCATGGTGCCAGCAATCAGCCACATGACGAGGACCGGCAGTGCAAGCGCCACCGGCAATGTCGTCACGACCGCGCCGGGGCGCGCCAGACGTAGCACGGCAAAAAGACTGGCGGCCAGCAGACTGACCACGAAGCCAACCTTGACCCAGAACAGGGGTTGCGCGGCTGCCGTCATCAGGTCCGGGCGTATTCCCAAGAACAGCAGCATCAACAGGAATGCGCCGGCAGTGCCGCTCATGAGCGTGATCGCGAAGCGGCGATAGTCGGCGTGCACCGGCACTGCGTCGGCATCGGCGGCAAGAAGATGGATGAATTCCTCAGTTTTCATTTTTGTCCCCGAATCATGGCCGCCAGCGCCTTCAATCCACGGTGCACCCCAACCTTGACGGCCGATTCCGACATGCCGGTCAGTTGAGCGGCTTCGCGTACGGAAAGACCTTCGAGTTTGGTGTGAATGATCGGTAGACGTTGCTGATCGGGCAAGTCATCCATCAGTTTGTGCAAATCGCGCCGGGCCTGGCCGGCTTCGGCGTCTTCCACGACGAGCAAATCATCGTAGTCGTCGAGCGAATCGGTCAGCCGCTCGTGCCCGCCGCGCCGGCGCAACAAATCCACCAGTTTGTATTTGGCGATCGCCTGCACCCAGGCCGACACGGGCTGGTTTGGGTCGTAGGTATGGCGGTGGTTATGGACCGCCAATAAAGCTTCCTGCACAAGATCCTCCACTTCGTCCGGCAGGCTAATCAGGCGTTTGCGCAGGAAGGCCCGTAAATGCGCGCTCAATTCGCGCAGGAATTCCTGATAAACCTGCTGATCACCGGCCAGTGCACCCAGAAAGAGCTGCTTGAGGCGAGCCTCCTTCGCGCGCAGTCCTTCCTGTTGACCTATTCGTTGCATGGGGGTCGCCGGTTACAAAACATTGAGATCAATCTAAGAGACCGCGCAATTTTGCCCCAGCGTGTAACCGTTCGCCACCTTCCCGCGAACTACCTTTCGTGAATCGCGCAAAACAGGACGGCGCCGAGTCTGCTACGGACCGATCTGCCGCGCGAGGAGATGCTTTTTTTGGGAACGGGAAAATGAATACGGCAAACACTGCGATCCACCCGGGATGGCTACGCGTCACGCATTGGCTGAACGCCGTGACGGTGATCATTCTTGCGCTGAGCGGCTGGCGCATTTACGACGCGTCGCCGTTTATGGGCTTCGTCATCCCCAAGGCGCTGACCCTCGGCGGTTGGCTGGGTGGTGCCATCCAGTGGCATTTCGCGGCGATGTGGCTGCTGGTCGGCAACGGAATGGTCTATCTCGGCTGCAACCTCGTCACCGGTCGCCTGTGGCGCAAATTCCTGCCGCTGACGCCGCGTTCGCTGCTGACAGATCTGCGTGCTGCCCTCTCCGGTCATCTGGCGCACGACGATTTGCGGCATTACAACGCCGTGCAACGCCTTGCCTATCTGTTCGTGATCGTCGATTGCGCGCTGTTGGTGCTATCCGGGCTGGTGCTGTGGAAGTCGGTGCAATTCCCGTTCTTGCGCGAATTGCTGGGCGGATATGAGGCGGCCAGGCGGGTGCATTTTGTCGCCATGGCGGCCATGCTGGCGTTTTTCCTCGTCCATGTGTTCATGGTGGCGCTGGTGCCGCGGACATTGCGAGCCATGATCGTTGGACGCTAGGAGATTCGAATGAACAAACCTTCTTCCCGCCGCCTGGCCTTGCCCAGCGACCTCATCGTCAAGGACGCGCAGCGCGAAATCGCCCGCCGCCTCGATCAACCGGCCAGGCGGGCCTTTCTGCAACGCTCGCTGACGCTGGGCGGCCTGTCCTTGCTGAGCGGCTGCGTCATTCAGGATGAAGATGGCGTCGATGCGGCGCTGTCTGCGGTTTCGCGCTTCAACGACCGCGTTCAGGCTTGGCTGTTCGATCCCAGCCGGCTGGCGCCGACCTATCCGGACAGCATGATCACACGCCCCTTCCCTTTCAATGCCTTTTACGGTGAAGACGATATCCCGGAAGTCGATGAAGAGGATTTCCGGCTCGAGATCAGCGGCCTGGTTAGCGACAAACATGCCTGGACGCTGACCGAGCTGCGCGCTTTGCCGCAGATCGACCAGGTTACGCGGCACATCTGCGTGGAAGGCTGGAGCGCTATCGGTAAATGGGGTGGCGTTCCGTTCGCCGCCTTCCTGCGTCGCATCGGCGCCGACCTGGGGGCGAAATACGTTGGCTTCAAATGCGCCGACGATTATTACACCAGCATCGACATGCCGACGGCCCTGCACCCGCAAACCTTGCTGACCATGACCTACGACGGCCAGATTCTGCCACCCCGCTACGGCTTCCCGATGAAACTGCGGATGCCGACCAAGCTGGGCTACAAGAATCCCAAACACATCCAGGCGATTTTCGTCACCAACAATTACCCCGGGGGCTATTGGGAAGACCAGGGGTACAACTGGTTCGGAGGCAGTTGAGCGAGCACGCCTAACCGCCCTGAAAAATCGGCAATCCCGCCGCAAGCAACCTCAATGGAGATCAATATGAAAAACCTGACCAAGACTCTTCTCGCCGCCTGTCTGATCGTGGCCGGCCAAGCCGCCTTCGCCGACGACATGATGAAAAAGGACACGCCGGCCAGCACCATGAACAAAGACAGCATGGCCAAGGACGAAATGGGTAAGGAAATGGGCAAGGACAAGATGAAAAAGCCGGCCGACAAGGCCATGAAGAAGGACACCATGGCCAAGGACGGCATGGCTAAAGATGCCATGGGCAAGGATGCCATGGCGAAGGACGAAATGAAGAAATAAGGCGCTGTCCGGGAATCCGTTCTCATCTGGAAGCGGATTCCCCACTCGGATTTTTTATGCAAATGGCGAGGGATTTATCATGACCGCATCAACGCGTATCCGTCGACTTCTCGTTCCGTTCCTGATCTTGTTCGTTCTGGCCGCTGAAGTTCGAGCAGAAGCTGTTCCGACCAAGGCATTTCCACCTGATTCGTTGCAAACGGCGGTGTTTGCCGGCGGGTGTTTCTGGGGCGTCGAGGCGGTGTTTCGACATGTCAAAGGGGTGGCGGCGGTGGAATCGGGGTACACCGGTGGCCAGGCGGCCGATGTGAACTATGCAACCGTCAGCTCGGGTACGACCGGCCATGCGGAATCGGTACGGATTCGCTTCGATCCGGCGCAGGTGTCCTACCGTCAATTGCTGCAGGTGTTCTTCAAGGTCGCGCACGATCCGACGCAACTGAACCGGCAGGGGCCGGATGTCGGCAGCCAGTACCGTTCGGCGGTCTATTACAGCGATGAAACCCAGCGGCAGGAAACGCTGGAGGTCATCGCGCAACTGGGCGCGGCGAAGACTTATACCCGACCGATCGTGACTCAGCTTGCGCCCTTGCAGCGTTTCCAGGTCGCCGAGGCTTACCACCAGAACTATCTGGCCCTGCACCCGCATCAGCTCTATATAGTGATCAACGATCTGCCCAAGTTGGAACGCCTGCGTCAGCAGTATCCGGCGCTGTATCGCTGAGCATGAGGGAGATTGGCGCATGACAACCATTGCTGCCATTGCGGCGAACTATAGCCAGTTCGCCGCCGGGGGCGCCGGCTTGGAAAGCCAGTTGTCCCAATACCGGACGCAACTAGCCGATTGGGAAAATTGCCCGTCGTGCAAGACTCCGGAAGGCAAGGCCAAAATCGCCGAAATTTCGGACAAGATCGCCGCGATCAAGAAACAGATTACCGCGGTACAAACCCGACGTGAGCGGATGCGCGAGGAGGATACAAATTTCTTGAATGGAATCCTGGATGCAAGCGCTAGCCATGGAACGAAAGTCTTATCCGGCGGCGACTCGATAGCCAAGGTACATGCGCCATTTCGAGGACTTGTCGATATATTCGTCTAGGGACCGAACGGCAGGTAAATAGAGAGTTGTTGCCAAATTTGGCAAAATAATCAAACGGCAGCTATGGCCGATTTCCGGAACATGCAATGCCCACCTTCCTGCGCAGATGCAGATATCATTAGATCTCACTACATGCCATCGAGAAGGACGGGTGAGATGGGTGGAAAAGCAAAACGGCCCGCAAAGGGCCGTCTATCAATGAATTCTGGCGGAGAGGAAGTCCGTTCTCCGTATAACTATCATTGTCTCGCACTGTCTCACTGACACCCGCCAAACAGCGCGTACACACTTGCTTTACAGAATTTGTTAGTCTCAATTCGTCCATTGATGATCCACCTAATCTCACCTACAATGGCATACATATTGATATACATTGTTATAGGGCGGAGAGATGGGCAAACATTCCCCAGGCAAACTCCATGCGGTAGCTCTAAAGCGCCTCTCAGACGGATGGCACTCGGACGGCGGCAATTTGTACCTGTTTGTGAGGGGCAAAAGTCGCACCTGGGTATTTCGCTACACTGCTCCCGACGGAACGCGCCGCAACATGGGATTAGGCGGTCTTGATGCTATTCCCCTCGCCCGCGCCCGAGAACTTGCCGGGCTGTACCGGCAACAGGTAAAGGACAAGCAAAGCCCTGTTGATCCAATCGAGGCGGTGCGGAGTGAGAGGGCAAAGCGCCGCGCCGAGGTCGCAAAACGCATGACGTTCAAACAGTGCGCCGAACGCTTCATCGAAATCAAGCGAGCCGAATGGAAAAACGCCAAGCACGCGGCGCAATGGACGGCGACGCTGGAAACCTACGCTTTCCCGGTATTCGGAGATTTGCCGGTGGAACAAGTCGATGATGCGCTGGTAATGGCAGTGCTAGCGCCAATCTGGCTGCCGAAAACAGAAACCGCAACACGGGTGCGCGGGCGAATTGAAAGCGTTCTGGATTGGGCGACGGCCAGTAAATTCCGCAGGGGCGAGAACCCTGCCCGCTGGCGCGGCCATCTGGACAAGCTATTGCCGAAACCTTCCAAGGTTGCGCGTGTGGAGCATCACGCCGCCCTACCCTATCAGGAAATCGGCACTTTTATGCAGGAGCTCCGCAAGCGCGAAGGATTCGGCGCTCGGGCGCTAGAGTTCGCTATTCTGACCGCCGCCCGCTCGGGTGAGGTACGCGGCGCGACGTGGGACGAGGTCAATTTGCGCGATAAAGTCTGGACTGTTCCGGCAGATCGAATGAAGGCCGCAAAGGAACATCGCGTGCCGTTGTCCGATGCTGCGGTGTCATTGTTGGGGTCTCTACCCCGTCTTGATGGGTGCAATCTCATATTCCCAAGCGCGACCGGGAAAATGCTATCGGACATGGTAATGACTGCCACCCTCAAGCGCATGGGGCGCACTGATCTGACGGCGCATGGATTCCGAAGCACGTTCAGGGATTGGGCGGGCGAGCTATCGACATTCCCGCGCGAGGTCATCGAAAATGCGCTGGCGCACCAACTCAAGGACAAAGCTGAAGCGGCCTATTCGCGGGGAACTCAGTTTGAAAAGCGGCGGCGACTGATGACGGCTTGGGCCGAATATTGCGACCGCGTTGGTGCTACTGCTGACAATGTGACTGCGATCAGATCAGCTTGATTGAATGCAAGAAAGCCCGGAAATCCAGGGAGTCACACAAAGGGAGTACCAGTGCAGCACATTCTCACTAAATACCGTGCTCAAGCCATGAACTGGCTATGACTCACTTCGACCCAATCCGGCCTGATGACAATTGAAAGTGATATGGCCGGTTGCTGGTCATAAACCTGTCAGCCAGAGTCTCAAGCTTAATACCAAACGGCTTGGCCTGTTCGGAAATGCCCACTGTGAGCGGTTGCGAGAAAGCCTGCCAGATTTACGATGCGCTTAGAGGCTTCAAACGGCGTCTGATTCAAACCTGCGTCTGCGTCACCGCCCTGCGGAAGCGTAGCAGCGCCACCGTGAAGAAGCAGGCGCCGACGCCGGTCATGGCCAGCAGATCGCGCCAGATCACGTCGAAGCCTGCACCCCGGTAGAGGATGGCCTGCGCCAGGCGGACGAAGTAAGTGGTCGGCGCAGCCAGCATGATGTTCTGCACTAGCTGCGGCATGCTCTCGCGCGGCGAGACGCCGCCGGAAAGCATTAACAGCGGAATGATGCTGAGAATGACGAGCAAGCCAAACTGCGGCATCGAGCGGGCCAGTGTGCCGAGGAAAATGCCGATGGAGGCCGCCGCAAACAGGTAGCAGGCGGCCGCCGCCAGGAACAGCGGCAGCGAGCCGGCAATCGGCACTTTCAACACCTGCTGCACCATCACCAGCAGCGCAAACGTGACACCAATCAGCACCGCCAGCCCGTTGGCCCAGATCTTGGCCATCATGATCTCGAAGGGCGTCAGCGGCATCACCAGCAGGTGTTCGATGGTGCCGTGTTCCCGTTCGCGGATGAAGGCGGCGCCGACCAAGATGATGGTCAGCATGGTGACGTTGTTGATCACCTCCATGACGCCGCCGAACCAGACGCCGATCAGGTTGGGGTTGAAGCGCACACGGGTGGTCAGCTTGATCGGCGATTCGGCACTGTCGCGGGTGCCGGTCAGGTATTCGTTCACTTCGCCGAGCGCGATGGTCTTGATGTAGGTGGCGCCGATAAAGGCCTGGCTCATGATCGTCGCGTCGATATTAAGCTGGATGTCCGGCTTACGGCCGGTTTCCACGTCATGCTGGAAGTTGGGCGGGATGACCAGCGTGAAGTTGTAGCGCCCGGAATCCATGCCCTTGTCCAGTTCGGCCAGTGTCGTCTGTTGCGGTGGACGGAAATACGGCGGGTAAAACGCGCCGACGATACGCCGCGACAACGGCGACTGGTCTTCGTCAACCACGGCCACCGGCGCATTGCGCAGCTCCTGCGAGGCGCCGGTCGCCGCCGTGTAGATGGCGCCCGAAAAAGCCCAGCAGATCAGGATCAGCAGCACCTTGTCGGCGCGCAGGCTTTGCAACTCCTTCAAGCCCAAGCGGTAGATGTTGGACAGCGTCACGAAGCGCATGGCTATTTCTCCTGCTTCCTGAGCAGCGCCACCGACAGCGCCGTCAACACCGGAATGAAGCAGGCCAGCGCGATGAACTGCGGCCAGAGGTCGGCGAAGCCGAGCGCCTTGGTGAAGGTGCCACGGCTGATGATCAGGAAATAGCTGGCCGGGAAGAACTGGCCGATCCAGTAACTCGCCCCTTCCAGCGCCGCCACCGGCGTCGTCAGCCCGGAGAAGCTGACGGTAGGCAGGATGGTCAGGATCGCCGTACCAAACAGCGCAGCGATCTGCGTGCTGGTGAAGGTCGAGATCAACAGGCCGAAGCCGGTGGTGGCGATCACGTACAGAAAAGCGCCGAAACTCAGCGCCAGCAGGCTGCCCTTGATCGGCACATGGAACATGAGTTGCGACTGGATGACTAGCAGCACGAAGCTGATGAGCGCCACGACGATGTACGGCAACTGCTTGCCGAGCAGGAATTCAAGGCGCGTCACCGGCGTCACGTAAAGGTTGGTGATCGAGCCGAGTTCCTTCTCGCGCACGACGCCGAGCGCCATCAGGATGGCCGGGATGAAGATCAGCAGGATCGGAATCACTGCCGGCACCATCGCGTAGATGCTCTTGAAATCCTGGTTGTAGCGGTAGCGGGAAACGATATTGACCGGGTAGGCCGTCTCGACGCCGGTCGCCTCGCGGATGATCTGCTGCACGTATTGCAGGTGCATGCCCTGCATGTAGCCGCGCACGGTTTCGCCGCGATACGGCATGGCGCCGTCGACCCAGACGCCGATTTCCGGCCAGTGGCCGCGCCGCAAATCGCGGCCGAAATCGGCGGGAATGTCGATGGCCAGCGCCAGCTCGCCATTTCGCATGCGGCGGTCGAGATCGGCGTCGTCCACAATCGGCGGGCGCTCGATGAAATAGCGCGAACCGTCAATGTTCTGGATGTAGGCGCGGCTTTCCGGCGACTGGTCGCGATCCAGCGCGGCAAAGCGCAGCCCTTCGACATCGAGCGAAATGCCAAAGCCGAGCACGAACATCAGCAACACCGAGCCGAGCAAGGCGAAAGCCAGGCGGATCGGGTCGCGGCGCAGTTCGAGCGCCTCGCGGTAGGCGTAGCCGAGCAGGCGGCGGGCGCTGAAGGCGCTTGGCCCGCCTTTGTTGCTGCTGCGGTCGACCTCCATTTTTGCCTGTTTTTCGGGGTCGACCGCGCCCCGCTGGAAGTGCCCTTGGGGTGCAGCAGGCGCTTTTTCGACCCCTGTCGCCTCTTCCAGATAGCTGATGAAAGCCGCCTCAAGATTCGGCTGGCCGCGTGCCGCGCAGAGGCCGGCCGGCGTGTCGCTGGCCAGCACCTTGCCGGCGTGCATCAGCGAAATGCGGTCGCAACGCTCGGCCTCGTTCATAAAGTGCGTCGAGATGAAGATGGTGACGCCCTGCTGGCGCGACAACTCGACCAGCAGCGCCCAGAATTCATCGCGCGCCACCGGATCGACGCCGGAAGTCGGCTCGTCGAGGATCAGCAACTTCGGTTCATGCACCACCGCCACGGCCAGCGACAGGCGCTGGCGGATGCCCAGCGGCAGTTCGGCGGCGGCCTTGTCGGCGTAGGGTTCCAGCCCGAAACGCTGCATCAGCTCAGCGATGCGCGGGGCGCGCCGGTCGTCCGGCAGATGGAAGAGCCGCGCGTGCAGATCGAGGTTGGCACGCACCGTCAGTTCGCCGTACAGCGAGAAGGACTGCGACATGTAGCCGACCTGCTTGCGCGTTTCGAGATCGCCGGCATCGACCGCCTTGCCGAACAGCTTCGCCACGCCTTCGGTGGGCGGCAGCAGGCCGGTCAGCATCTTCATCGTCGTCGTCTTGCCACAGCCATTCGAGCCGAGGAAGCCGAAAATCTCGCCGCGCTCGATTTTGAAACTGAC
The DNA here is from genome assembly GCA_002337055.1 of Betaproteobacteria bacterium UBA1934. Taxonomy (GTDB): domain Bacteria; phylum Pseudomonadota; class Gammaproteobacteria; order Burkholderiales; family Rhodocyclaceae; genus UBA1934. Next base: position 356,084 of record DDFG01000004.1, read on the forward strand.
GCGGTCGACCGCCGTAAAGTCGCCAAAACGCTGCGACAGGCCGTCGGCCTCAATGGCGTAAGTCCCACCATCGCCGACGCGCGGCGGAATCACCAGTTCACGGTGCGCCTGCCGGCGCTCCTCGGGCAGCAGACGGATGAAGGCCCCATCCAGCGTCGTCTGCCCGGTCTGCGCCCGCAACTCGGCCGGGGTGCCGGTGCCGATCACTTTGCCGCCATCCATCGCCACCAGCCAGTCGAAGCGCTCGGCCTCCTCCATGTAGGCCGTCGCCACCAGCACGCTCATGCCCGGCCGGCGGGCACGGATGCTGTCGATCAATTCCCAGAACTGGCGGCGCGAGAGCGGATCGACGCCGGTCGTCGGCTCGTCGAGAATCAGCAGGTCGGGATCGTGGATCAAGGCGCAGCACAGGCCGAGCTTCTGCTTCATGCCGCCCGACAACTTGGCGGCCGGCCGGTCGCGGAACGGCGACAAACCCGTGCTGGCCAGCAGTTCGGCAATGCGCTGCTCGCGCTCGCGCTTGCCCTGCCCGAACAGCCGGCCGAAGAAATCGACGTTTTCGAACACCGACAGCGTCGGGTACAAATTCCGGCCCAGACCCTGCGGCATGTAGGCGATGCGCGGCTGCACCGAGGCACGGAAACGGCGGTCGCCGATGTCACCGCCCAGCACTTCAACCTTGCCCGCCTGAATCTGCCGCGCCCCGGAAACCAGCGCCAGCAGCGACGACTTGCCAACGCCATCCGGCCCGATAAGACCGACCATGCAGCCGGCCGGCAAAACGACATCGACCGCCTCCAGCGCCGTCACCGCCCCATAACGGTGGCTGACGCCGGCAAGTTTGGCGACCGGCACGCGGTCCATGACGATTTACTTCCCGTCGATCTGGAGGTTGGCCGGCCACGGCGCGTTGGCGTCGAGGCGCACATAGGCCACGCCCGGCAAACCGCCCTTGGCCAGATCGCGATGCGCCGCCAGCCAGGCCGGGTCGGGCTTGACCTTGATGCGGAACATCAGCTTTTCCCGCTCGGTACGCGTTTCGACTTCACGCGGCGTGAATTGCGCTTTCGGCGCCACGAAGCTGACCACCGCCGGAATCGGCTGTCCCGGCAAGGCGTCGAGCAAGATGCGCGCTTCGCTGTTCAGCGCCACCTGGCCGGCCTTGTCGGTCGGCAGGTAGATCGTCATGTACATGTCCGAAAGATCGAGCAGCGTCAGCGCCTTGCCGCCCGCCGCCAGCACCTCGCCCGGCTCGGCCAACCGGTAGAGCACGCGGCCGCTGATCGGCGCCTTGAGAGAGGTATCGTTCAGCGTTGCCTGCAAACTATCCATCTTCGCCACGGCGGCAGCCAAAGCCGCCTCCGCCTCGGCCACCCGGCTCTGAGCCTGATCCATGCCGGCCATCGCGCCTTCCATGCCAGTCTGGTCGGTATCCAGCTTGCTGCGGCTGATGAAGCCCTTGTCGACCAGGCTCTCGCTACGCTTCAGCGTCTTGCCCGCCAGCGACACATCGGTTCGCGACTTGCGCACCCCGGCCTGCGACTCTTCAACGGCCTCCCGCGCCTGCACCACCTGCGCCTCGGCTGCCCGCAACTGGGCGCGCAGATCGTCGGCATCCAGCCGCGCCACCACCACCCCCGCCTCGACCATGTCACCCTCACGCGGCCCCAACTCCGCCAGCCGCCCGGCAATCTTGGTCGCAATATCCACCTCAACCGCTTCCAACCGCCCGTTCCCCGACGCAAACCCCGCCGGCAAGCCGGCAGGACGCTGCTGATAGAGGAAATACCCGCCTGTTGAGGTCAACGCCAAAAAAAGGCCAAAAATGAAAACCTTCTGCAAACGCCCGCGTTCCATAAGTCACCCGATCAGTTACTGACCATACGGTCATTATTCAGATGAATTATAGGCCGGGGAAAACGACAAGGCTTGCCGTAGATCAATTTTCTGGGGAGTTGATCCGGCTGTCGTTCGCAGGCCATTTCTACCGGTTCGTTTGATGAAGATTTAACAAAGGTAGCTATTCGGCCTTATGCGGAGCTCCACATAAGGCCGAGAAACACGAATTGTCAATCAGGCAGCTTTCAGAGTAGAGCGGCCCGTTGAATAGCCGCACCCCAAACAATCTGGCAGTCCGGTTGTGGCCGAACCCGGACCTAACATCGCGCTAAATTTTACATGGCGTATGAATTTTGCGGCGCACAAGGGCTGGCCAATCTTCTGCTCCGCCCACCGGAGAATCCGGATGCCCGTTTCATTTTGCGCCGGCAATGGTGAAAGCGATTGTCGGGCATCGCCCCCAGCAGTTACCCGGTCTCAAAATCATGACAAAATCCGTTCGGAGTGTCTAGTATATGGATATTTTTCAATGACTTAAGAAACACTTGAACTTGACGAGACAATCCTAAAATAGTAGCTTTGTCTCTAGATGCACCTCGTCGTGCATCGACGACATAACAACAAAAAGAAAGGATCGTCATCATGGCAGTACGTCTCATGCGTCAGCCCGAAGTTTCGGCTATCACGACGCTTCCCCGCTCCTCACTGTATCGCGCCATTTCCGAAGGGCGCTTCCCCGCTCCGGTTCAGGTTTCTCCAAGGCGCGTAGCCTGGGATTCGGACCAAGTCACTAGTTGGCTCGATTCCAATCGCAGAAACCCCAAGAACTGCTAACCCCGGCTGTTTCAACCTATCCGCTCCCGGCAACGGGCGCACCAACTTTCTTAAAGACGAAATATGACATTGGCACTACTGACCAAGCCGATTGTTCGGCTATCTTACGGAGATTCCAGACATGGATCAAAACAATCACGACCTCATCGCCCTCGCCCTCGATTTGAAGCCCGGCAAGGCTCCCCGCGGTGCAACGCTTATCGACGACCTTTTCGAGAACAGCCCGCACAGCGGACGGCACAAACCGGGAGTGATCAAGGCACGGGTGGTGTTGGCTGCTCGACTGCTCGAAACCCTTCACCGCTCGGAAATCGACGATACGCTGAACGGCGCCCCTGCACTGGCGGCTCAAGTCATTCGACTGCTGGACGAGCTAGAGGCGGATGCACTGTGCATCCGCGCCGAATGTGAGAGAGCCGTCCAAGGCGGGACGGCTCTCTAGAGTCTGCTGAGACAAATGCCCCGCTTGGCTGGCGGGGCAAAAAACAACGTTCAGGACGAACGTTGCGCCGAATTTCGGTTCGTTGCAATGCGTTCAAGGAGAAGAAAATGCTTTTTGCTGAAGCGCAACGGATGCCCGATTACCGGGTTTTGCAATGCGATCTTGACGCCATTCGGGCGACAGGCTTGATTGACTCAACACGGTGGGCAGTATGGCGTGCAGAGGATCGCGGGCCGGGCCGGAAGCCAGCTAAAGAGCCGCTTAACCCTCGTGGGTATCGGATCGGATCGAACAACCCCGCGAAATGGGCCACTTTCGATCAGGTGGCCAATGCGTACCGGACTGGCAAGTTTGACGGCATTGGCGTGCTGGTGAGCTCGTTGCAAACGGTGGTCGGGCTTGACCTAGACGGCGTGTTAGCGGACGGGGGCGAGGTCATAGCCGAGGCTGCCGAGGTGGTTGCGGATTTCGTCGGGCTTGGCGGCTATTGCGAGATTTCTCCCAGCGGCAATGGTTTGCGCCAATTTGCGAGGGGCGTTCTCCTTGAGGGCTTCCGCGAGAAAACGACAGTTTGCGGCGGTTGCTCGCTTGAAATTTACGACCAAGGGATGACTCGCTATTTGACGCTGACCGGGGTTCCGTTTCCGGTTGGGGAAGCGGCGCGGCCAGTGGTCGCGGCTCAGGCTGCAATCGAGGCTTTCCAGTTGAAATGGGGCGAGCGAAAGGCGGAGGCCGGCATCGATACCGGCATCGATGCCGGTGCCGATGACAGCGACAGCCTAACGGGTTGGATTCGTAGAACCGACGATGAGGTTTTGCAACTCCTGTTCGGGCGACTCAATCCGCAAGGGCGATACACCCGCCTCATGCAAGGCGAAACTACGGATTACGACGACGACCAATCGGCGGCGCGATTTGCGCTACTGACACAACTGGCATACATCACCCGCGACGACGAACAGATCGAGCGCATTGTCAGGCTTTCGAGCTTGGACGCTGGCCGGTTTGACGAGAAACGGAACGGCTACCGCAATCGTCTGCACTACGATATTGCCCGAGCCTTGAAGGCGAAAGATCGAAACTTCGATCTTGACCAAGCGGCAAAGGAAGCTGAAAAGGCGGTGGAAAAAGCCCGCACAACTGCATTCCATGCGAAGGTTTCCGACAGATTGCACGGGGGGTGCGATGATCTGCTGGATTCAAAGGGTAAGCTCCGACCGGGGATGCATACGCTGGCAGAATTGTTGATTCGGGACAAGCGCCTGCTGGGTGTCATGTGGTTTGACGAGTTTTCCGGGCTACCCAAAAAATCAATCAGCTTCTTTGACGCATTTGGAGACCGGTGCGCTCCAAAATCCGCTGGACAGATCGAGGACGACGATCTGCTTGCCGTTGCGGCATGGGTGCGAATCCAGTGGCAATTCGTTGCCGAGGACAGAAACACGCTTGTCGCCGCTGTACGGCGGTGGGCGCGGGCAACGTCGCTGAACATGACGCTAGACAAGCTGCAAGGCTTTGCCAATGACTGGGACGGGGTCAAGCGCCTGGATACGTGGCTTGTCGATTACATGGGCGTTGAACCACGCGACGACAACCACGCCCACTATCTCGGGGAAGTCGGCAAACGCTTTCTGATCGGGGTTGTCGCCCGCGCATTCAAGCCCGGCACGCAACAGGATCAAATGCTGATCCTTGAAAACCCGGATGGCGGTGAAGGGAAATCTGCCGCCGTTCGCATCCTCGCCCGGGCAATCGATGAATCGGTCTTTCTGGAGGGCTTCAGTCCGAACGATTCCAAAGATTGTCTGATGCTCATGCGCGGCAAGTTGCTTGGCGAATGGGGCGAATTGGTCGGCTTCGACCGTCGCGAATCAGACCAGAACAAGAATTTCTTGACCCGAACCCAAGATGAGTACCGCGACCCGTACGGCGCACTGAACAAGGTGTGGCCGAGGACGATCAGCTTTATCGCCACTTGCAATTGCGATGACTACTTGCGCGACTTAGGCGGAAGGCGGCGATACTGGCCGGTCAGGGTCGGGACGCGAATTGATCTGAAAGGCTTGCAAGAGGACGCGCCGCATTTGTGGGCGGAAGCGGTCTTGCTGTATCAAGCGGGGGCGCGGTTCTGGGTTGATCGGTCATTGCCGGAGGATGCACGCTTCAGGGCGCTTTGCGATGCTGAACAACGCAAGCGGTTGACCCACAATGCTTACGACGATCTTGCCCTAGACCTGGCTGACCGTCTCGTGCATGGCATGGTGCACTTGGACGATCTTGGTATCGACGCCAGCGAATGGACTGTGTTTTCGGTTCGCCAGATGCAGCGGCTCCTACTCACCGGTTCCAACGACACACTTGATCGCAAGGAATGGCAAGCGATGGCTGCGGCATTGAAGCGCTGCGGCTGGTCAAATGGCGAGGAGTTCAAATTGGCCGGGAATAATCGGGGCTGGGGGCTGACGCGTGAAAAGGCCGAAGAACTGAGGCGGCTACACAAGCTAGGGTCAGCGCCACCTAAGCCCACCCGCAAAGAGGAACGCGCTATTCGCAAAGCCATGTCAGCGCGTGAAACAATTTCGTGAAACATTCTGGATACCTTGGGCGAAAAACGTGGATACCTTGCGAAAGGTATCCACGTACGTGGAAATCAAACAGGGGGGCGGCTTTTGGCCCGGTGGTTGAAACGGAAACGTGGATACCTTGAAAACTGCGAAATCGGGACGCCGCCCCCGCCCACTAACGGTTTCAGCGAAACGCGGATACCCCCCACCGTGAAATTAAGTTGGGGTAAACAGGTGGTGGGTGGAGGTGGTGAGTACACCCCCACCACCCACAAAAAAGCATTTATATAGGGAAAGGTATCCAGGTATCCGCAATTTTCTGTTGAACTGGCCGGAGAGCCTTTACCAATGCGGGTTTTGAAATGAGGATACCTCACGGGGGTATCCACAAAATTTGGGGATTAGAAAATGGATAGAACCGAACTGATCGAGGCGCAAGTTCAGGCGGCGCGGGCGCTTGAGGCTGCCGGGAAATTAGCCGGGCGCGTTGAATCGCGCCGGGTTGGAACTGATGCGAGGCTAGCTGGAAAACATGCGGCAACTGCACTGGGCGGCGCGGTGTTGCACCCCAGTGAGTTCTGGTCTGCGGCATGTTGCATTACTGGCGATGACTTTGGTTTAGGGTCGCACGCGGGGCATCGGTCAGCGATTGATTACGCCAGCGCCCGCCTCGCGGTCGGAGACATGAAATTTGTTCGGGAGTCGCTTGTCGGACAAGCCGCTTGGTTGAGTTTGCAGGCGGTCAAGCTCGGCGTAGAAGCCGACGCCGAGCGCGGCGGTAGTGACCGCATCGCATTGTTGAAGCTCGCATTGATGGCACAACGTCAGGCTGCACAGGCGCTGGCGACGGCTGCGGCCTTGGACAAGATCGGGGGTGCGGAACAGGTCACGGTGGTGTGAGCGGTTCGCTGAGGGCGATTGTTTTGGCTTGGTTAATGGTCAGGTCACCCCTGCGATTTAAATTGCCCGCAGATCAAGGTTTTCTGGGAAATCGTAAAGTTGACAAATTTGGTCGGGATTTTTAGGCGGGGTGAGGGCGAGCGCGGCCACTGCGGGGGGCAAAAGCTACCCCGTCTGCATGTGTAGCGCCAGAAGGAATCTTGCAATAAATAAAGCCGATTGATCGGCATTATTTATGGATATGCGTCGGCTTCGCCGACTTCCAAAGTGCCGAGGTAGCTGCCTAAATTTTGGGCAATCCGGCAACAGACCCAGAGCGTGTTACAGTTGCGCCGATGAACTACCGGACATCAAATGTAATACAGAATGGCATACAAAATGCAAAAGCGCCTCGAAAGGCGCTTGTTTGCTTGATGCGTGGCGGAGAGGAAGGGATTCGAACCCTTGTGCCAGATTTCTCTGACCATCCGATTTCGAGTCGGCGCCGTTATGACCGCTTCGGTACCTCTCCGCGAAGGCCGCGATGATAGCACAACTTCGTGCGTAAGCGGCCCCAAACCCTCCCTTGTGCCAGCCTAAACACCCGTGAGTCGCGCCAGGCCGCCCATGTAGGAACGCAAGACCTCGGGAATGGTCACGCTCCCATCCGCATTCTGATAGTTCTCCAATATCGCCACCAGCGTGCGCCCCACCGCCAGGCCAGAGCCGTTCAGGGTGTGCACCAGTTCCGGCTTGTTCTTGTCGTTGCGGTAGCGTGCCTGCATCCGCCGGGCCTGGAAGGTACCGAAATTGGAGCAGGACGAAATTTCACGATAGGCGTTCTGGCCAGGTAACCAGACTTCCAGATCATAGGTTTTGGTGGCCGAGAAGCCCATGTCGCCCGTGCATAACACGACACGGCGATAGGGTAACCCCAGCTTTTCTAGGATGGCTTCGGCATGCGAGGTCAGCGCCTCATGCGCTGCTTCGGAATCTTCCGGACGAACGACCTGCACCAATTCCACCTTGTCGAATTGATGCTGGCGAATCATGCCGCGCACGTCGCGTCCGCCTGATCCCGCTTCGGAGCGGAAACACGGCGTATGACAGACCATCTTCAGGGGCAACGCCTCCGCCGCCAGAATTTCGTCGCGGACGATGTTGGTCACCGGCACTTCGGCGGTCGGAATCAAATAGAGCGGTTCCTGCTCGCCGCGCGGTGTCTTGAACAGGTCTTCTTCAAACTTGGGTAACTGACCGGTACCAAACAAGCTCGCCGCGTTGACCATGTAGGGCACGTAGACCTCGGTATAGCCATGCTCGGCGGTATGCACGTCGAGCATGAACTGCGCGAGGGCGCGGTGCAGGCGGGCAATACCGCCTTTCATGAGCGTAAAGCGGGCGCCAGCGATCTTGGCAGCGGTGGCAAAATCGAGTTGCCCTAGGCCTTCACCCAGGTCGACATGGTCCTTGACCGCGAAATCGAAGTTGTGCGGCGTTCCCCAGCGCTTGATTTCGACGTTGCCAGTTTCGTCCGCACCAAGCGGCACGGTCTCGTCAGGCAGATTGGGCAGCGTGGCTAGAATGGCGTTGAAGTGTTCGAGCAGTTCGCCCAACCTCGCCTCGGACGCCTTGAGTTCATCGCCCAGCGTACCGACCTGCGCCAGCACCGCCGTGGCATCCTGCCCCTTCCCCTTCAGCACGCCGATCTGTTTGGAAAGGCTGTTGCGCTGCGCCTGCAATTCCTGCGTACGGGTTTGCAGGGTCTTGCGTTCGGCTTCGAGGACTGTAAAGGCGCTGAAATCAATGGCCTTGCCACGCGAGGCGAGCCGCGCCGCAACAGTTTCGAGTTGGGTTCTGAGCAGATTGATGTCAAGCATGTTGCACCATGTATGGCAGGGAACATTGAATTATACGCGACACTCGCGCCACCGCTTGCAGACGCGCACCCCGCCCGGCTTTAGGTATAATGCACTGCAACATAATTATTGATTTCTATTTAAAATACATATAGATAGGTGACAGCATGCCGAAGATTCTTTGTAAAAACAAGAACATCTATTATGAAATCCACGGCGAAGGCGAGCCGCTGGTCATGGTCAACGGGATCATGATGAGCTGCGATAGCTGGCTGCCGTTCAAGGAAACCCTTGCCAGCAAGTACAAGCTGGTGATTTTCGACATGGTCGATCAGGGTCGTTCGGACAAGATGACCGACGATCCGCCGTATTCGCAGGATTACCACGTCGAGATCATGAAGGAGCTGTTCGATCAGATCGGGCTGAAGAAATTTCACCTTTTCGGCATTTCCTACGGTGGTGAAGTGGCGATCAAGTTCGCCCTGGCGCACCAGCACCGCCTGCATTCGCTGATGATCTGCAACACACCCTTCAAGACCACCGGCATGCTGCGCTACTGCGCCCAGCGCTGGGAGGACGTTTTTGCAAGTTACGACGGCACCTCTTTCTTCCGCGAAATCAGCCAAAGCATCTACGCTGAGGAGTTCTACGACAAGCACGCCGACTGGCTGCTCGAGAAAGAGCAGTTCTTCAAGCAGGCCTTGCCCAAGGAATGGTACGACGGCATGGTGCGCATGCTGCACAGCGGCGACAACTACGATCCGGAAGGCGATCTCCACAAGATCAAGGTACCGACCCTGGTCATTGGCAGCAGCGAAGACCGCTTGACGCCGCCATCCTACCAACGCCAGATCGCCAAGCACATCCCGAACTCCAGCCTGGTGATCGTCGAGGGCGCCGGCCATGTGCTGCCCTATGAGAAGCCGTATGCCTTCACCACGCAGTTGATGGGTTTTCTGGAAGTCTCGCGGCACACCATCTCGACGGTATCGTTCGAGGGTTTGACCTGACCCGGCCGTCCCACTGACCGCTCACACCGCGCCAGCCGGCGCGGTTTTCATTTGCGCGCCTTGCGATCGAGTTCCTTGAGGTGCGCCAGCTTTTCGCCAATGCGCACCTCCAGCCCGCGCTCGGTCGGTTCATACCAGCTTACAGGCGGCATCCCCGGCGGAAAATAGGTTTCGCCCGCCGCGTAGCCTTCGGCTTCGTCGTGGGCATAACGGTAATCTTTACCGTAGCCAAGTTCCTTCATCAATCGCGTCGGCGCATTGCGCAGATGCTCCGACACCGGCCGCGAGACATCCTGCGCGACAAAGGCACGCGCCGCGCCATAAGCCTTGTAGGCGGCATTCGATTTGGCCGCCATGGCCAGATAAATCACCGCTTCGGCCAGCGCCAGTTCGCCTTCCGGCGAGCCCAGGCGCTCGTAGGTGGTCGCGGCATCCAGCGCAATCTGGATGCCGCGCGGATCGGCCAGACCGATGTCTTCCCAGGCCATGCGAATAATCCGCCGCGCCAGATAACGCGGATCGGCGCCGCCATCGAACATGCGGCACAGCCAGTAGAGCGCGGCATCGGGGTTCGAGCCGCGTACCGATTTGTGCAGCGCCGAAATCTGGTCGTAGAAGGCGTCGCCACCCTTGTCGAATCGGCGCAGGTTCTGGGCCAGCGCCGATTCGACGAATTCGCCGTCAATCTCGGGTCGCCCGGCGGTCTGCGCCGCCGTTCGCATCTGTTCGAGCAGATTGAGCAGGCGGCGGGCGTCGCCATCGGCGAGACCGATCAGCCGCTCACGCGCCTCCGGCTGAAAAACAAGCCCGGCCAGGGCCCGTTCAGCGGCACGGTCAAACAGGCGACCGAGTTCGTCGGCGGCTAGTGGTTTCAGCACATAGACAGCGGCGCGTGACAACAAGGCCGAATTGACCTCGAAGGAAGGATTTTCAGTTGTCGCGCCAACGAAAGTCACCAGGCCGGATTCAACGAAAGGCAGAAAGGCGTCCTGCTGCGCCTTGTTGAAGCGATGCACTTCATCGACGAACAGGATGGTCCGGCGGCCGCGCACCTTGGCATCTTCGGCACGGGCGATCGCTTCGCGGATTTCCTTGACACCGGAGAGCACCGCCGAGAGTGCGATGAAATCGGCCTCGAACGCGCTGGCCATCAGCCGCGCCAGGGTCGTCTTGCCCACCCCCGGCGGCCCCCAAAGGATCAACGAATGCGGCTGCCCGGACGCAAAGGCCAGCGCCAGCGGTTTACCGGGGCCGAGAAGATGGGCCTGCCCGATCACCTCGCCGGGTATGCGCGGGCGCAGTTGTTCGGCAAGTGGCGCAGTCGCCAGCGGCGACTCGTCGCTGAACAGGTCTTTCATCTGGCCTCCGCCGACAGTTTGTTCTTCTGGGCAAGCAGACACACCAACAAATCGAGGTCAGCCGGACGCCAGTCGCCGCCCTCTTCCTCGCCGCGAAAATGCCGGCGAAAAGCTCGCCGCGCAGCGTTCAGGTCGGCGGTATCGTAACCCAGCGCGCGCAACCCCAAAACCGGGTCGAAGCCCGCCGGGGCGGTGGCAACCTGTTCGCCACACCACAAACCATGCCCGGCTTCGGCCAGCTTTGCCCACGGGAAATAGGGGCTGGGATCGACCTTGCGGCGCGGCGCGATGTCGCCGTGGCCGATCACATTGGCGGCAGGAATACGGTAGCGCTCGCGCAACTCGCCCAGCAGGCCGAGCAGCGCGGCGATCTGCGCATCGGCAAAGGGTTCGTCGCCTGAATTGTCGAGTTCGATGCCGATCGAGGCGGAATTGAGATCGGTCAGGCCGCCCCACCACGATTCGCCGGCATGCCAGGCACGGCGGCTCTCGTCGACCAGCTGGATCATTTCGCCATCGCGCCCGATCAGGTAATGCGCGCTGACTTTGCGCGCCGGATCGGTCAATGTTCTGAGCGCCGCGCCCACGTTGGCACTGCTGGTCTGGTGAATGATGATGTAATTGGGGCGACGATCATCGAAATTGGGCGAATCAACGCGCCGTTTGTCCTCGCCAGATGGTAGGGTGACACAAGCGGCGACAACCAGAGGCAGCAAGAAAGCGGCGGCAGATTTGGCGGCGATTTTCATCGCCGCCATTCTCTCACGCCACAGGCAATATCAGGACTTCTGCGCCGGCTCGGGCGTGGCTTCGCACAGCGAAAGCAGGAAGCGGTCAAAAATGCCGCGCACCACCTCACGCTTGCTCTCGACAATGGTTTCACGCTCGGCGCGCGTCAGCGGCACGTTGATATCCTTCAGCAAGCGCAGCTGGGTCTGGATCATCTGGCCGTTGTCCTGTTCGAGGTCATGCAGCAATTTGACGAAAGGATCAGTGTCGATATTCTTGATCGTCACCACCGACATGAAATTGATCTCGGACAAAAAGGCGTAACTGAGCGCGAGGTATTCGTACAGGTGCTGATCGACCTTGAAGAATTCGCCAGCGTATTTGGCCGCATCGGTTTCGCGCCAGAGAGCGGCATTGAACTCGGCGGCATCGCTATACAACTTCCAGTTGAAGCTCCAGGGGGTCAAACGCTGTAGCTTGGTGATGATCTCCAGTTCGCGGAACAACTGCCCGTGCAGGAAGCTGTACGCAACCGTGTCGACCGGCTGAAACTCGAAGTTCTTCAACACGGCTGCATTGGCGCCCTTGACCGCGATGATGAACAGCGCGATGCGCGTCTTGGCGTCGCTGTCCAAGGGCATTTTCAAGAAATGCTGGAAAGCGGTTTCGCGTGCCTTGCCCTTGATCTTGTAAATGACATTGTTTTTGAAGAGCTCGGCGCGGGTTTCCATCGGCAATTGCGCAAACTGCTGGTTGGCCTTGTCGAAGGTGTCGATGATTTGCAGGATCTGCTGCTTGTTGGCTGGCATGATGATCTCCCCCCCGCCCGATTATTGGCCGCCGTCGGCGTCAACGGCCGGCAGCGTGCTCATGTAGTTGCCCTTGCAGGGAAACATGAAAGTTTCCGATGACAGGTTTTCGTTGGCGATCCAGGTCGATTGATCGCCCTTCCACGTCTTGCTCTCGACGTCGTCTATAAAGCCGAGAATGAGCTTGATCGCCAACAAAGGGTTTTCAACCGTGAACGCATGGCTGGCGTTGGGCACCAGCACCAGGCGCGAGTTCTTGATGTTCTGGCGCATGATTTCGTGACACCAGCGCGGCGTCAGCGGGTCGTATTCGCCATTGAGGATCAGCGTCGGCTTCTTGATCTTCTTGATATCTTCGGTAAAAGGCTTGAAAGTCTGAATCGACTCGATGATGTTCTGCACCGCCGCAAACTCGTTGAAGGTGTAGCTGGCCTTGATCACGACCGGCAGCACCAGCTCGTTGTCCCGGATGTATTTCGATGTGAAGTTGATCGGCACGAACTGCCGGATCATATAGTCGTAGCCGACGCGCACCAAGCCTTCGTACAGATTGCAGCCGATACTGGCCATCATCGCATCGGTTTCGGTAAACGCACTCATCGGCACCAGACCGCGCACCCGCTTCGGGAACTCGACACCAAACTTCAACACCGTCACGCCGCCGAACGAGACGCCGCAGATATAAGCGTTCTCGATATCTAGATGCCCCATCAGGGCATCGAGGATCACCTGGTTCTCCTCGAAGTCGATTTGCAGCGCCGGCTTCGAAGACAATCCCTGACCCAGCAAATCGTAATTCAGCACGCGATAACCGGCCGCGACAATCGCTCGCGTGTACAGCGCCCAACTCTCCGCCCGCTGCACCAGACCGTTGATGAACACCACCACCGGCGCGCCTTCCGGCCCGCTGAACTCGTAGTGGATTTCTTGATTCTGGTAATTGAAGTAAGGCATTTTTGAATCCCCCTGTCAGTCGATCCGTCTATCGCGGACGATAGTTTCATGCTAGCAGTTTTCAGAACCGCTGTTTAGTCTCATGACATTTTCCGCGCTTGCCGACCGAGATTCAAACCGGCAAGGCTCCCCAAACGGGGAAGCCTCCGCGTAATATTAAGTTTTTTTGCCTGCTATCATGACTCCATTTAGCCCCCTTGGTGCCAGCTCCCTGAGCGTGCCCGATATCTGCCTGGGTACGATGACCTTCGGCCAGCAGACCGCCGAGGCCGACGCCCATTCGCAACTCGACCTCGCCCTTGCCAACGGCGTTTCTTTCATCGACGCCGCCGAAATGTACCCAGTGCCCTCGCGTGCCGAGACCAGCGGCGCCACCGAAACGATCATCGGCAAGTGGTTGGCCAGGCAGGATCGCGAAAAGATCATCGTTGCCACCAAGATTGCGGGACCGGGCCGGGGCCTGAACTGGATACGCGGCGGTCCCACGACCTACGACCGCGACAATTTCCGCACCGCCGTGGAAGATTCGCTGCGCCGCCTAAAGACCGACTATATCGATCTCTACCAACTACATTGGCCCGACCGCAACCAGCCGATGTTCGGAGTCTGGCCGTTCGACCCCGCTCAGGAACGCGCCTTCACGCCGCTGCGGGCGCAACTCGAAGCGCTGGCGGAACTGGTCGCCGAAGGCAAGATCCGCCACATCGGCGTCTCCAACGAACACCCGTGGGGCATCATGAATTTCTGCCGGTTGTCCGATGAATTCGGCCTGCCACGTATCGTCTCGACTCAAAACGCCTACAGCCTGATCAACCGCGTTTTCGAATACGGGCTGAACGAGGTGTGTTTCCGCGAACAGGTGGGTCTGCTCGCCTACTCGCCGCTCTCGTTCGGACATCTGACCGGCAAATACATCGACAACCCCAACGCCCCCGGCCGCCTCACCGAGTTTCCGGCCTTCGGCCAGCGTTACTGGAAGCCTGGCGTGCCGCTCGCTATTGCGGCCTATGTGCAACTCGCCCGTCGCCACGGCCTGACGCCGACTCAATTGGCGCTCGCTTTCGTCCGCTCGCGCCCGTTCGTTTCGAGCACCATCGTCGGCGCGTCGTGCCTGGCGCAGTTGGAAGAAGATCTCGCCGCGTTGTCAACGCCGCTCTCGGATGACATCCTGGCCGAGGTCGAACAGATTCACCTGACCCACAGCAATCCGGCACCCTGAATGCCTTTGAACGAGGCACGGGGGCGTCTTGACGCTCCGGTGCGCTTCCTCGCATACTGATACTCAACGGGCATGTGCCCTCCTTGCGAGACAACCTGCCTCGCCCAGTGATGAAGCTCGATAGCCCGTTTCCATCCTCGCGGAATCGCTTGACCCGGATAACCCGGCGGGTATGGGTGGCCTGGTTGCTGACCTTGCTCATCCCTTGGACATGCACCGCATCTGAACTGGTCTTGCGGCAGGAAGTGCAAACCTACGACGCCTGGGATGCCATCTCTCTGCGCGCAGATGCCACACACACGCTAACACTCGCCGATGTGCGCCGCGAAGAAAAGTTGTTTCAACCACCTACCGGCCCCCGCGCCAACCTGGGGCCGCGCGACGAAACGATCTGGCTGCATCTGCCTCTGCGCGCCGAAGGCGATGTATCCACCTGGATTTTCGACATTAACTACGCGCCGATCCAGGAGGCTGAGGTTTTTCTGCTCCAGTCCGGCGAGGTCGTTAAGCATGCCAGCCTAGGTGCCAGCGTACCTCTGGCCAAACGTCCTTTGCCCAGTCGTTCCCATGCCCTGCCGCTCGCGCTGACCTCTGGTCAGACCTACGACCTGTATCTCCGTATCCGCACACCGACGGCCGTGGTCTTGCCCATCGCCCTGATGCAGGCTAGTGCCTATCAGATACGCGAGTACCTGGTGCTATTCAATCAGGGCATGATCGCCGGTGTCGCGCTCGCCCTGCTCATCTATGGACTGATGCACCGCTGGAGCCTGAAGGACGCGCTGTTTGCCTACTACGCGCTGATATTGTGCGGCTCCGCCATCTATTTTTTGACCTTCTTCGGCCTGCCGCAACAGTTCATCTGGGCAACGCAAACGCCACTCACCATGAAAGCCGGCCCGATGGGCGTCTTGCTGGCCTTAACGGGGGGTGGACATTTCGTCACGCAGGCGCTGGGGACGCGGCATCGTTTCCCCATCCTTCACTTTGGTCTCAAGGCCGTCGCATGGCTTTCGCTCGGGGCGTTATTGGCGACCTTGGTCGGTGCGCTGGATTATGGGCAAACCCAGGTTGCAGCCACCATTTTCGGGCCAGCCGTGATGCTCTTTGCCATCCCGGCAGCGTGGCTGCGAGCACGCTCTCGTGACCAGGTCGGCATCTACATGTTGATCGGGTGGTCCTGCTACATGCTTGGTGCCATCGCCACCGCCGCCCTCTTGCGTGGTTACGCACCCGCGAACTGGTGGACACTGCACCTCATGCAGATCGGCTGGTTGATCGAGATGTTCGCCTGGATACGCGTGCTAGGCCTCAACATCGCCACGCTGCGGGCCACCGCTCAAAAAGCCGAGGAAGCGCGTCAGTCGCTTGAATCGCAGGCGTTGACCGACGCCCTGACCGGGCTGCCCAACCGGCGCGCCCTCGATCTGATGCTCGCCCGCGCGCTGACCGAGCGCGAACCGCAAGGTCTGCTGGTGGTCTATCTGCTCGACCTTGACGGATTCAAGGCAATCAACGACCGTTTCGGACACGGCACCGGCGATGCCGTGCTGATCCAGGTGTGCCAGCGCCTGCGGCAGCAACTGCGGCAATCGGATTTTCTGTCGCGGCATGGCGGCGACGAATTCGTTCTGGTCGCTCAACACCTGCCAGGAGAACCCGAAGCAGAACGCCTGGGCCGCAAACTGATCGAGGCCATTGCCGGGCAGCTCTTTGAAGTTGACCACCACGAGTGTCCGGTCGGTTTGACCGTCGGTTATGCGCTGGCCCCCCGCGACGGCGAAGACGCCGAAACGCTGCTGAGGCGCGCCGATCAAGCCATGTATGCGGGCAAACAGGCAGGCCGCAACCGGCTGCAAGTGTTCGCCGCCTGACCCTCCAAAAGGTCACTTGCACTCGACACCTGGACCGGAATCCGGAAAATGACAAATTGATCCAACACTCGCTTCGGGGTCTTGCCATGTACCGCCGTCTCGCGCTTGTCCTTCTAGTCTCAGCAATGTTGCCGTTGGTCTCCGCCGAAGCTGCCGCCATCCGTCAGTTTTCGCCGCAGGGCCAGATCGACCAGCAATCGAGAGCGACTGCCGTCTTCACCGCCGACATCGTACCGCTCGGCCAACCCGACGCGCAGGCGCCCTTCGAAGTGCAATGCGGCAAAGTGGGCGGCAAGGGTCGCTGGGGCGACAGCCGCACTTGGAGCTACCAGCTCGACCGCGCCCTGCAACCCGGCGAGCGTTGCGATTTCCGCCTGAAGGCCGCGCTCAAGGCCAGCAACGGCGAGGCGGTCAGCGGCGAAGCCGCCTACAGCTTCTTCGCGCCCGGTCCCTGGCCGCGTTCGCTGATGCCGCGCCCGGGCAGCCCCATCGAGGAAGATCAGGCTTTTCTGATCGAGGCCAGCGCCCCGCTCGCCCGACCCTCGCTGGAAAAGAACCTGTGGTGCGAGGCCGAAGGCGTCGGCAACCGCATCGCCATCCGCATCCTGCCCGACAACATCCGCGACGCCATGCTCGACAGCCAGCATCGCAGCCGCCTGCCGGGCACGCTGGCGGTCACCTGCGCCGAGCGCCTGCCCGCCAACGCCAAGATGCGTCTGGTCTGGGGCAAGGGCATCGAAACCGAGACCGGCGTCGCCGCCAGCCGCGAAGAGAGTTTCCAGTACCCGGTACGGCAACCCTTGCGTGCCAGTTTCAGTTGCGAACGCGAAAAAGCCAATGCACCCTGCTCGCCCCTATCCGACCTGCGCGTCGATTTCTCCGCCCCGGTCGACGCCAAGGCCGCCGAAAAAGGCCGCCTAATCACTCCCGAAGGCGCTCGCGCGCCGGCGCCGCGCAACCGCGAGGAAGGCCGCGAGAGCACGCTGACCCAGCTCGTTTTCAAACGCCCGTGGCCGCAGAACGCCGAACTGCGCCTCGAACTGCCAGCCGATATCAAGGACGAGGCCGGCCGGCCGCTGGAAAACGCCGCCAGCTTCCCGCTCAAGTTCAAGACGGGCGCCTTGCCGCCGCTGGCCAAGTTCCCCGGCGACTTCGGCATCGTCGAATGGAAGGAAGGCGGCATCCTGCCGGTGACCCTGCGCAACGTCGAGGCGCCGCTGCCGCTCGCCAGCCAACGCCTGCCTGCGGCGCAGATGACCAGCCAACGCCTGACCGACGACGCCCAGGTGATCGCCGCCATCCAAGCGCTGACCGCATTCGAGCGGCAGGGCCGCACCATCAAGGCTGCCGACAAGGACAGCGCCGACAGCTACGATCCCTACTACGCCCGCGAACTGCCCTTCCTCAAGGGCAAGCCCGGCGTTGCCAGCCGCACGCTGCCCAAGCCCGGTGGCAGCGCCGAATTCGAGGCAGTCGGCATCCCGCTCGGACAGCCCGGCTACCACATCGTCGAAATCGAAAGCCGCCTGCTCGGCGCCGCCCTGCTCGCCGAACCCAAACCGATGTACGTGCGCGCCGCCGCCCTGGTCACCAATATGGCCGTGCATTTCAAGCGCGGCAAGGACAACGCGCTGGTCTGGGTCACCACCCTCGATGCCGGCTTGCCGGTCGGCGGCGCCGAAGTGCGCATCTCCGGCTGCGACGGCAACGAATTGTGGCATGGCCGTACCGACGATCAGGGCCGCGCCCTGGTCGACCACGCGCTGCCACAAGCCCGCTCCTGCAAGGGCGGCAGCTTCCTTTTCGCCAGCGCCCGCTTCGGCGAGGATTACAGCTTCGCCCGTTCGGACTGGAACGAAGGCATCGAGCCCTGGCGCTTCGGCGTCGAAACCTGGGGCGAGCAACGCGACCGCACGCTGCACACCGTGTTCGACCGCACCCTGCTGCGCCCTGGGCAAACCATCTCGATGAAACATATCGCGCGCGACCGCAACAGCCGCGGCTTTGCCTATCCCGATGCGAAAACGCTGCCGACCATGATGATCATCCGCCACAGCGGCAGTGGCGACGAATTCCGCCAACCGCTGACCTGGGATGCGCGCGGTATTGCGGTCAACCAGTGGAAGATTCCCGATTCTGCCAAACGCGGCAGCTATTTCGTCAGCCTGAGCGGTGGCAAGCGCGGCGACACCGAAAGCGGCGAATTCCGCGTTTCCGACTTCCGCCTGCCGGTATTCACCGGCAGCGTGCAAGGCGTGCCGCCGCGCCAGATCAACCCAAAGGAAGTGCCGCTGGCGCTCGGCCTCTCCTTTCTAAATGGCGGCGCCGCCAAGGGCGCCGAGGTCAAGGTTTCCTCGACCGTGCGGCCGCGCTGGCCGACCTACAAGGGCTACGACAATTTCGCCTTCAACGTCGATTTCGAGCCGGAGGGTCTGTCGGCTTTCGCCGTCGACAACGGCCGCGAATCCGAACAACTGGTCGCCGACAAGCTGCCGGTGACGCTCGACAAGGCTGGTGCCGGCAAGACCGCAGTCAAACTGCCGGAGCGGGTCAAGGGACCGTCCGAGCTCTATTCCGAAATGACCTTCGCCGACCCCAACGGCGAGATCCAGACCCTCCGCGGCAGCGTCGAACTGTGGCCGGCCGGTGTCGTCGCCGGCATCCGCATCAAGGATTGGCTGACCGTCAAGGCACAGGGTTCGGTCGAGGTCGTCGTCCTCGACGTCAATGGCAAGCCGGTTGCCGACGCGCCGGTCAAGGTCGTCGCCAAGCGCCGCATCGATTATTCGCACCGCAAGCGCATCGTCGGCGGTTTCTACGCCTACGAGCACAGCACCGAATTCAAGGATCTCGGCCAGATCTGCGCCGGCACCACCGACGCCCGCGGCATGCTGCCCTGCGCGCCGCAGGTCGACGAGGCGGGGGCCGTCTATCTGCTGGCCGAAGCGAAAGACAAAGACGGCAATATCGCCCGCGCCGGCACCAGCTACTGGGTCGCCGGCAGCGGCGATAACTGGTTCGCGGTCGGCAATCAGGATCGTATCGACGTGATCCCGGAAAAGCGCATTTACGCCCCCGGCGAAACCGCCCGCCTGCAAGTCCGTACGCCCTTCCGCGAGGCGACGGCGCTGGTCGCCGTCGAGGCGGAAGGCATCATCGACACTTACGTGCTGCCGCTAAACCGGGTCAAGCCCATCATCGAACTGCCGGTCAAGGCCGAGTGGGGGCCGAACGTCTTCGTCTCGGTGCTCGCCGTGCGCGGCCGCGTCCAGCCGCTGAAGTGGTATTCCTTCTTCCAGTGGGGCTGGCGGACGCCAGCCGAATGGTTCCGCGCCTGGTGGAATCCGGAGCAGCCGACCGCCATGGTCGACCTCGCCAAGCCAGCCTTCAAACTCGGCCTGGCCGCGCTCGAAGTCGGCACCGACGGCTTCCGCCTCAAGGTCGACGTCAAACCCGAAAAGGCCGACTACCGCCCACGCGACAAGGCGGCGGTGCGCATCACCGTCACCGGCCCGGACGGCAAACCGGTCCCGACCGGCACCGAAGTCGCCTTCGCCGCCGTCGATCAGGCCCTGCTTGAACTGAAGCCCAACGAAAGCTGGAGGCTGCTCGAAGCCATGCTGCAAAAGCGTGGTTATCAGGTTGAAACGGCGACCGCGCAATCGCAGGTTGTCGGCAAACGCCATTTCGGCAAGAAGGCCGTGCCACCGGGTGGCGGCGGCGGCCGCGCGCCGGCGCGCGAACTGTTCGACACCTTGCTCCTGTGGAACCCGAAACTGGCGCTGGATGCCAACGGCAGCGCCGTCGTGCAGGTGCCGATCAACGATTCGCTGACCGAATTCAAGCTGGTCGCCGTCGCCGACGCCGGCACTGGCTGGTTCGGCACCGGCAGCGCCAGCATCCGCACCAAACAGGATTTGCAGCTCATTTCGGGCCTGCCACCGCTGGTGCGCGAGAAGGACAAATTCACGGCGCTGCTGACGCTCCGGAACGGCACCGCCCAACCGATGACCGTGCAACTGGCCGCCAAGGCCGGCGATGTCGCGCTCGCGGGCAAGGAAGTCAGGATAGAAGCCGAAGGCGCGGCGGAAGTGACCTGGCAGGCGGATGTGAAGGAAGGTCTGACCAGCCTCGCCTGGGAATTCGAGGCGACGCAGAAGGATGGCGGCGCCAAGGACCGGCTCAAGATCGTACAGCAGGTGGCCCCGGCCGTGCCCGTGCATGTTCAGCAGGCCACCTTCGTCCGCCTCGACAAAGCGCTCGAGATCCCGGCGCAGCAGCCAACCGGCTCGCTGCCAGGGCGCGGCGGCATCGAAATCGGCCTCTCGCCGAAAATCTCGACGCCACCTCCCGGCCTGCGTCGCTTCTTCGAGGGCTACCCTTTCGCCTGTCTCGAACAGAAAACCTCGGTCGCCATCGGCCTCGGCGACACCGCCCGCTGGCAGGGCGTCGCCGACGCGTTGCCCACCTATCTCGACGGCAACGGCCTCGCCGCCTATTTCCCGGGCGGCCCCGGCAGCCCGGCGCTGACCGCCTACCTGCTCTCCGCCACACACGCCGCCGGTTTCGCGCTGGCGCCGGAAGTGGCCGAGCGCATGCTGCGTGGCCTCAACGCATTCGCCGAGGGCCGCATCAAGCCCGAACACTGGGCGCCGCAGAACGATCTGGTGGCCCGCAAACTGACCGTGCTGGAAGCGCTGACCCGGCGCGGCGCCCGCCCGATGTCGGCGATCTCCAGTCTGGAAATCGACCCCATCCGCCTGCCCACCGGCTCGCTGATCGACTGGTATCTGGTCGTCAAGCGCCTGCCCGATCTGCCCGACCGCGCCGCACGCTTGGCCGCCGCCGACCGCGAACTGCGCAACCGGCTTTCCTACGTCGGCGGCAAGCTGGTGTTCACCAGCGAGCGCTCGGACTATTGGTGGTGGTTGATGATGAGCGGCGACGCCAACGCCTTCCGCCTGATCGAGGCGGTCATCGACGAACCAGGCTGGCAGGCCGATCTGCCCCCCCTGGTGCTCGGCGCCGTGCAACGCCAGAACCGAGGCCATTGGCTGACCACGGTGGCCAACGTCTGGGCCACCATTGCGCTCGACCGTTTCGGCAAGAAATTCGAGAAGGAAACCGTTGCCGGCAGCAGCCGCGCCAGCCTCGCCGGCGGCGCCCAGCAGGCGTTCGACTGGAAGAACTGGAAGGAAGGCGAACCGCCGAAACTGACCCTGCCCTGGCCCGCCAAACCGGGCCCAGCCGACAAGCTGCAACTGACGCACGATGGCAGCGGCAAGCCCTGGGTCGCGGCGCAGGTGCTCGCTGCGATGCCGATCAGGGAGCCGCGTGCCATGGGCTTCAAGGTCACGCGCGAGGTGACACCGATCCAGGAGAAGGAGGTCGGCAAGGCCAGCCGGGGCGACGTCTGGCGCGTACGCCTGACCGTCGAGTCGGAGCAGGAAATGGCCTGGGTGGTCGTCGACGATCCCATCCCGGCCGGTGCCCGCCTCCTTGGCGACGGCGACGGCCGCGATTCACACATTGCCGCCAACGTCGAGGGTGGCGGCGACCGCGCCCGCGGCAACGCCTGGCCGGCCTTCATCGAGCGCACCTTCGGCAACTTCCGCGCCTATTACGCCTATGTACCGCGTGGCCGCTTCACCATCGGATACACCGTCCGCCTCAACAACGCCGGCGATTTCAACCTGCCGGCGACGCGGGTGGAGGCGATGTACGCGCCTGAAGTCTTCGGCGAGGCGCCGATTTTGCCGTTGCGGGTTCAGCCGTAGTGCCGGACAGATGGAGATTCATCGGCGCCGGAGACAGACGGTCAGCCGATACGACCGTCTGTCGCATTGGCGTCGCCTCGTGAACGGCTCCGCGCGATACTGGACGCCTCTGTCTTTGGCTGAATAAATGATGCAAATCCCGAACGTCGACCCGATCTTGCCGCACCCCTACACCCCGTGCGACGAACTCGCATTCGGAGACATGCTCAGGATCATCGCGCTCGCACTGCTCAGCACCATCGTGCTGAATATCCTGATCGCCACCCTGCTCACTCTGATCGGATTCGGCGGCGATTTCACCAATAACCTGATCTATTCGCAATGTATCGGGCTTTCGATTTCCCTGTTTCTGATGCCATCGCACCTGTTCTCGCGGTTGCGCAGGTTGCGTCGAGTTCTGGTGCCCTTCGCTCTCGTCTTCGGTTCGTTGTTCGGATACTGGCTGGGAGGCATTCTCTGTAACAGCGATACCAACCTGCATCGGGAACATCTGGTGCCAGCCGTCGCGTTGGGCCTTTTTTTCGGCGGTGTGGTCACCCTGATTTCGGTCTTGCGCGAACGCACGCTGCATCTACAAGCCGAAGTTCGGCAACGCGAAATACTGCACCTGGAGGCGGAAAAGAGGCAGATCGAGGCGCACCTGAGCCTGCTCCAGGCCCAGATCGAACCGCATTTCCTGTTCAACACACTGGCCAACGTATCGGCGCTGATCGACTCACAGCCCGCACTGGCCAAGAACCTGCTCGAAGCACTCAACCGCTATCTGCGCGCCAGTCTGGCGCACGCCCGCGCCAGCGGCGGTACGCTCGGCAACGAAATCGACATGCTACGCGCCTATCTGGAAATCCTCGGCATCCGCATGGCCGAACGGCTTACCTACAGCATTGACGTGCCCGACGATCTGCGCGCTCTCCCCCTGCCGCCCATGCTGATCCAGCCGCTGGTCGAAAACGCCTTGAAACACGGTCTGGAGCCGCTCGCCGAAGGAGGCCATATCGCCATTAGCGCGCACAGCGAAGAGGGCAGGCTGCATGTGGAAGTGCGCGACACCGGGCGTGGTTTCGGCAACGCGCCGTCGGAAGGCGTCGGTCTGTCGAATGTGAGGGCACGTTTGCAGGCACTTTTTGACCATGCAGGCAAACTGGTTTTGAGCGAGAATATTCCCCGAGGCGTTATCGCCAGTGTGGAGATTCCCGTTTGACTGCGGATCGCGAGCCTGTTCCGACCGGACTGCCGCCGACAGCAAAGGCGGAGGGTAGTGCGCGTGCTGCCACAGCGAGCCGCCGCGCCCGACAGCTCGCTTCAGCGGCAGCTTTCTCCGCCACTAGTCTGACCGCCTGCCTTGATGCCATCGGCGACTGCCTACGGGCGTATCCCAAGGTCGACGGGTATCTGATCAACCTCTACGAACCGGCCGAAAACGTGCTGAAATGCGCGCGCATGCATTTGCCTGCGGAATACAGCAAGGTCGAGGACGCCTACGCCCACTACGGCTTTGCCGTCGACTCGCGCGATGCACATGCCCTCGCCTTTGCGCGCAATGAAGTCGTCTGCGTCGGCCCGCGTAATCTCGCCGAATTTTCACCCAGCACGCGGGCACGCTTCGAGCGCTGGCATATGCGGCAACTGGTGGCCTTTCCGATCCGCCTTGGCGGGCCAGAAGGCCGCCGCATTGGAGTGCTGGTCATTTTTTCGCAACGCGCCACTTTTGCTGCCTCTACCCTCGACGGTATTGTCCACCTGCTGGACGGCCTCGCCCCGGCGCTGCATCTGCATCACCGCGTAACCACCCTGGAAGCCCACGCCTACAACATGCGCGACACGGAAAGCGAGTTCCGGTCGTTGCTGTATTTCATTGCCGAGATGAACAGTCTGGGCACCGACCGTGACATTTACCCGCGGCTTCAGCGCGAATTTCTCACGCGGTTCGATCTCGATTTCGCGGCGGTGCTGATTGCGGAAGATGGCGAATTGCGTTGTGCCGATACACTCTGCCGACCTGACGACGCCAGTTGGGTGCCGCTCTGGCAGGCGCATTGCCGGCAACTTCGCTATTCGCTCAATCTCTGCGATGGCGCGGCGGGAGACTGCTTCATCAACAACCGCCCTTTGCTGTTTGGCGATATTCCCTCGATTCGCCATCTGCCGATGGGGGCCAAGGACAAGGTCAATCTCGAACTGTTGCCCGACCTTCAGACCTTTGTCATCTTTCCCATCCGCAAACACGGCAAACCGATCGGCGTGCTGTGGCTGGGCAGCATGCGGCGCAAACATGCGCTCGCCACCAGCCAGCTGGTCACCGTGCAACACCTCTGCGATTTTCTCGGCAGCGTCATCGACAATGCGCGCACCTATACGCTACTCACCGCGCTGCAAAACCGCGTCAAGATTCTCGACAACCTGGCCAGCCGGGACCGGCTGACCGGGCTGTTCAACTTTGGCAGTTTCGAGATCGAACTCGCCAAACGCCTGCAAGCACATCGAAATCACCCCAAGCCCTCACCGATGTCGCTGATCATGTGCGACATCGACCATTTCAAACGCTTCAACGACACGTACGGACACCGTGCTGGCAACGAGGTACTGCACGAGGCCGCCACCCGGATCACGCAAACAGTGCGCGACAACGATTTCGTCGCCCGCTATGGCGGCGAGGAGTTCGCCATCATTTTCAGCCGGTGCGATCTTTCCACGGCGGCGCAACGGGCGGAGCGCATCAGGGAGCGGATCGCCCGTCTTCCGTTTTATGTGGATGGCGCCGAGCATCACGTCACGCTGAGTCTGGGTTGCGCCGAGCTCTCGCCGCACGATGACGAAGGCAGCCTGCTGGCACGTGCCGATTCCGCCCTCTATGCCGCCAAGCAGGACGGCCGCAACCGGGTCATGCGGGCACATTCCTTCCATCAACAGAATTGACGCCATGCGCGCCCTGATCGCCGACGACGAGCCTCACCTCGCCGCCCACCTGAATGCGCGCCTGAAGGCGTTGTGGCCGGAGCTCGACATCCTGCCCGTGGCACCCAACGGCGAAGTCGCCCTGACGCGCATGCTGGTCGAGCGGCCGGAAATCGCCTTTCTCGACATTCGCATGCCCGGCCTCTCGGGCCTCGAGGTTGCCGCAGGTCTGGATTACCCTTGCCAGATCGTCTTCGTCACCGCCTACGATCAGTACGCGGTAGATGCGTTCGAGCGGGCGGCGGCCGACTACCTGCTGAAGCCTGTGGAGGACGATCGACTGCGGCGTACCGTGACCCGCCTCAAGGCATCCGCCGGCAGAGCCGATGCCGAGACCTTGCGCCAGTTG
Organism: Betaproteobacteria bacterium UBA1934; assembly: GCA_002337055.1. GTDB lineage: Bacteria > Pseudomonadota > Gammaproteobacteria > Burkholderiales > Rhodocyclaceae > UBA1934. The sequence goes on from DDFG01000004.1 coordinate 381,535, forward strand.
GGCGAACTGCTCGGACATCGCCTGAGTTTGTTGCACGCTGCCCCGGCCCTCGCGCCGTCTCCCCCCCCGCGCCTGAACTGGATCAAGGCACAAAGCGGCGACACCGTGCGTCTGGTGGCTGTGGAAGAAGTCGTCTATTTTCAGGCGGCTGACAAATACACGCTGGTGATGACGACAGACGCCGAATTGCTCATCCGCACGTCGATCAAGGAACTGGTCGAACAACTCGATCCTGTCATGTTCTGGCAAGTGGATCGCGGCACGCTGGTGAACGCAAGACAGATTGAGGCGGCCCATCAGGACAGCCTCGGCCGGGTCAGCCTGCGCTTGCATGGCCGCACCGAGCGGCTCAAGGTCAGCCGCAGCCACGCGCATTTGTTCAAGCAGATGTAGCTGCATGTCGATGTCTCCCGACACACGCGCACTCGTCATCGGCGGCGGCCCGGCCGGATTGATGGCGGCCGAGGTGCTGCTCGAGGCCGGTCTGCGTGTCGATCTCTACGAGGCGATGCCGACTGTGGGCCGCAAGTTTTTGATGGCGGGCAAAGGTGGGCTCAACATCACGCACGCGGAACCTCACAACCTCTTTCTGGCACGCTACGGCGACCGCCGCGAGCGTCTGCAATCGGCACTCGATGCCTTTCCACCCTCCGCCGTGCGCGACTGGATGAGCGCTTTGGGCATCGAGAGCTTTGTCGGCAGTTCCAGCCGCGTTTTCCCAACCGGCATGAAGGCGGCACCGTTGCTGCGCGCGTGGCTGCATCGTCTGCGTCGACAAGGGCTGGCGCTGCATGTGCGTCATCGCTGGCATGGTTGGCATAACGGCGCCTGCTGCTTCACCACGCCGCAAGGCCCGGTCACGCAGCACGCCGACCTCACCGTGCTCGCTCTGGGCGGCGGCAGTTGGCCGCAACTGGGCGGCGACGGCACCTGGATCGAATCGCTGGTCGGCGCGGGTATCGATGTCGCGCCGCTACGCCCCGCCAACTGTGGATTCGACGTGGCCTGGAGCGCGCATTTCCGCGAGCGCTTCGCCGGTCACCCGGTCAAACCCGTGGCCGCCGGTCTGGCTGGCGAGGCATTGCGCCACGGCGAATTCGTGATCACCGAACTTGGTCTCGAAGGCGGTCTGATCTACGCTCTCTCCGCCCAACTGCGCGACCGCATCGAGCAAACGGGCAACGCCGAACTCCATCTTGATCTGTTACCGCAATGGCCCGCCGAAAAGGTCACCGCCGAGGTCGCGCGCCCGCGCGGCGCCCGTTCGCTGTCCAGCCACTTGCAAAGCCGGCTGGGCCTCAAAGGCGTCAAAGCAGGCCTGCTGCGCGAGTGCCTGTCATCCGCTGACATGGGCGACAGCGCTCGCCTGGCGGCGGCAATCAAGGCGCTGCCCATCCGCCTCGTCGCCCCGCGTCCGCTTGCGGAAGCCATCAGCAGCGCAGGCGGGGTGCGCTTCGCGGAGATGGATGAACGTTTCATGCTCAAGGCACGACCCGGCGTCTTCTGCGCTGGCGAAATGCTCGACTGGGAGGCGCCCACCGGCGGCTACCTGCTCACCGCCTGCCTCGCCACGGGCCGCGCTGCCGGATCGGGCGCGCTGGCATGGTTGCGCGGCTGAAACACCTGCTCGCCGTGCTGGCGGGCGGGTGCATGCTGACTAACGCACTGGCGTTGCCGACCTTCAGCGACGTTCGGCGCGACTATGTCGAATCGGATGCCTGGCTGCTCGCACGCGATGGCCGGCCGCTGCACGTTCGACGGATCGACATGACGCAGCGTCGCTTGACCTGGACCCGCATCGAGGATATCTCGCCCGCCATGTTGCGCGCCCTGCTGGTCTCGGAAGACCGGAATTTCTACGACCATGCCGGCGTAGACTGGGGGGCCGCTGCCGCCAGCGCCTGGCGAAATCTGTGGAACCGGCAAACCCGCGGGGCCAGCACGCTCTCCATGCAGCTGGTTGGCCTGCTCGGCGACGCACCTCGCCGTGGACGCCGCAACCTGACCGAGAAGATCGGCCAGGCGGGATCAGCCCTTTGGCTGGAACGCCACTGGAAGAAGGACGAGATTCTCGAAGCGTACCTGAATCTGGCCGGTTTTCGCGGCGAGTTGGTCGGCATCGGGGCGATGAGCCGCGGGCTTTTTGGCAAATGGCCGGATGGCCTGGACGAGCGCGAAGCGGCGCTGGCCGCCGCCCTGCTCCGCGCCCCCGGCGCCAGCACTGACGCGCTGGTCAGCCGCGCCTGCGGCGTGCTGAAGGAGAGCGCCCGTGTCGCGCGGCGTGGCGAACCGACCTGCGACGGATTGGATGCACTGGCTCGCTTGGCGCTGGCTGGCGGCCTGAAAGAAGGCAGCGGTGTCACCACTTCCTCTGCGCCGCAATTAACGCCTCACCTCGCGGCCAAACTGCTCGCCAAACCGGGCGAGCGCCTGATCACGACGCTGAACGCCGATTTGCAGGCCTATGCAACCACCGCACTCCACCGGCAATTGCGCGAATTGGCGAGGCAGAACGCCGAAGACGGCGCCGTGCTGGTCATCGACAACGCCAGTGGCGATATCCTCGCCTGGGTGGGTTCCAGCGGCGCGCTTTCCGACGCGCCGGCGGTCGACGGCGTGACCGCCCTGCGTCAGGCCGGTTCCACATTGAAGCCATTCCTGTACGGACTGGCCTTTGAGCGACGTCTGCTGACGCCGGCCTCGTTGATCGAAGATTCGCCCCTTTCGTTGAACACTACCAACGGCTTGTACGCGCCGCAGAATTACACAGCGGCCTATCGTGGGTGGGTCAGCGCCCGGATGGCGCTTGGCGGCTCGCTGAACATCCCCGCCGTGCGCGCTCTGGTGCTGGTCACGCCGGACACGTTCCACACTCGGCTGAAAGCGCTCGGCTATGTCAGCCTGACGGAGAATGGGGACTACTATGGCTACAGCCTCGCGCTGGGCTCTGCCGACGTATCGCTGCTGATGCAGGCCAACGCCTTTCGCACCCTGGCCAACCGGGCACGCTGGTCACCGCTTGGCGTGGTGCCGGGCAAACAGCGAACGCCCTGTGGCGATCCGACGTGCGCTGCGGCCTTCTCGGGTGCGCCCCGCGCGGCCGGCGATGCCGGCGCGGCGTTCATGGTCGCTGATATTCTTGCCGATCGCTCGGCCCGCGCCGGCACTTTCGGGCTCGAATCCTGGTTGGCCACTCCTTACTGGGCGGCGGTCAAGACCGGCACCAGCAAGGACATGCGCGACAACTGGTGCATTGGCTTCACGCGCCGACACACAGTTGCCGTATGGGTGGGCAATGCTTCGGGCAGCGCCATGCACGATGTTTCAGGCGTCTCCGGCGCCGCGCCGGTCTGGCGCGAGATCATGGATTGGCTGTCAGCGGGTGACCATCCGGTTCCGGAAGCGCCGCCACCCGGCATCGTCCGCACCGTCGTTGAGTTTGAACCAGCACACGAACCGCGCCGCGAAGAATGGTTCTTGCGCGGCACGGAAACCCGGCGGATGCGCGCCGCCCTACCCGGCGCGCTGGGCCGCATTGTGTCGCCGCGCGACGGCAGCGTGATCGCGCTGGACCCCGATATTCCGGTGCTACGGCAGCGTGTCCGCATTGCACTGGCAGGACAACCCGACCCAGCTTGGCGCTTGCGCATGGACGGCCAGCCACTCGGCCCGGCCAGATCAGTCACACCGTGGTTGCCGGCCCCTGGCAAACACACGCTGGAACTGGTCGACCGCGCCGGTCAGGTGCTCGATCGCGTTTCGCTGGAGGTTCGCGCCATCAGGAGCGGTCGCGCCAATGGAGGCTCACGGTAGAAACTGCACCTCGACGCGAATCTTGGTGGCAACGGGTTCGCCCGCCAGGGTTCCCGAATAGAAGCGCATCCGCTTGAAACCCTCGGCGGCGACGCGCAAAAATTCTTCCGGCAGATCCGCCGTCTCGCCCTCCACGCCATCGACCGACCCGTCGCGGTTGATATACACAATCAGCACGACGCGCCCGGTTTTTTCCCACCAGCCGGGGTCGGCGGGATAGTCGATGGCGACGGGCACCGAAGCGAGCGGGCGCTGGTCGATTTCATCTGGCCAGTGATAGGCCGAAGCATCAATAACAGGCTGAATGTCGGGTGCGCCGTCGCCGGTGCTGGTAGTTGCCGCACCATCACCCTTCGCGGACGATTGGGTCGCAATTGCCGGGACTTTAGGCGTGGAAGTGCCACTGATCGTGGCAGCCGATCCACCCACTGCCTCTCCACGCCCGGAACGCAGCGAGCTTAGCTCAGGGGGACGTAACCACAGAGTCATTGGCGGCTGACTGGTTACCCGTTCGCCAAAGGTCGAGCGCCCCGCGAACCACGTTGTCAGCGCATCGGCGGCCAGCGCATGCAGAAATAACGAGGCGAAAAAGCCAATCAGCAACCGCCAGACCGATTTTTCCGCATCCACACGCGGCACATCCCCTTCTGTGGTTACCAGCAATCCGCCGCAGTCAGCGAACCGTCCGTCACCCCCTTAACGCCCGCGCTGGTCAGCGTAAACTTGCCACAGGCATCGCTGGATTGCCCGCCCTGCGGTGTGGCGCGCAGAGTGAAAGATGAAGCGTTCGGCGTCGAACTGAAGTCGAGCGCGTAATAGCCTCCCGACGACGTTGCCGGATGCACATCCGACGCACCCGAACCCAGCGTGGCGCTGGTGTATTTCTGATTTTCGGTGTAGTACTTTTCCATCGCCTGTGCCGCCGACATCAGGGCGGAGCGCGCATCCGCCCGTCGCGATTTGCGGATGCTGTTCTGATATGACGGCAAGGCGATCGCCGCAATGATCGCAATAACCACTACGGTGATCATCAACTCGATCAGCGTAAAGCCACGCATAGGCCTATTTGTCATTCTTCACTCCCGTTTTTGCCTTCTTGGTCTCCGCTTTTTTGTTAGTTCCGCCACTGCGCTCAAGACGAACAATCTCCGCTTCCTTGACCGGCTGACTGACCGGCTTTGCATCAGCCTTATCCTGTGTTGATTTGCCCGGTGTGACCACGGTCATCGCCATTGCTGTAGTGGCGAACAGCATCCCGAAAAATAGACAAGCGATAGTTTTCATGACTCTTCCTCAATTTACCTAGGCACGATTTCGCGCCAGGAAATACGACCCCGACCGACGCCCTGACTTTCCTTCACCATCTTCAGCGCCCCACTCGATTGGCTCATGTACTTGCATTCGCCACCTGGGCAGGTTTCGATTGCGGGTGTGCCGACAATACCACCATTCAGTTTTGTACCACTCACCGCCTTCTTGTCGTTAACGTTTGCCGCACAATCGCTAGAACAGCATGCGCTGCCTGCGGAGCAATAGTCAGATGAGTTGAAAGCGTTGTCTCCGTTAACATCGAACGGCGTAACCGCTAATTGAGATCCAGACACCGCAGTCAATTCCATCAGCCAGGATGATCCGCCAAAATCACACACATTGGCAGACGGGATCAATGTCGTGAAAATAATTCGCCCATTCTGCAGGATAGGATTGCTGACCTGGCGCTCACCATAGTTGTTAGTGTTGTTGCCATCCGTATTGTAGAGATCAATATACCAACCGAGATGCGGAGTATTGCCCGTCCAATCCGGAGTATTGCTAGTGCTCATACGCCATGATGAGCCGTTGTAATCGATTTCCTTGACGATCTGCTGCTGAAGCAGGGCCGAACGGCCCGAAACCGTAGCACCGTTATCCCAAATAGCATAGAAAGTTTGCGTGGTCTGGCCGGTGCCCGTGTTGTCACCAGTTTCAAGGTACTTACCGGTACCAAAATATACAAAGTAACCACCCGCTGGATGTTCACCCACCTCCGGTCGCTCCGTGATCGGCTGTGGCGTCGTCCCGATCTTCGCCTGAAATAGCGGCTGTGGATTATTGTTGGTACCGTAGGCCACGCCCCAACTGCTGGTATTGCTGCTCGTGACATCAAATTTCCACATATTGCCGCGTAAATCGCCAGCATAAATGTAATCGATGATTTCATCGTTATCGACATCGACCACAACCGGTGAAGAGAGACCATTGGGGGTTGTGGAACCACTAGTTTTTGTGTCTATTTTCTTGATGAGATCGCCTGTCCAGAGATCGACGATGTAGAGCACCGCGTTCCCGGATGAACTGGCAGCACCATCGGCCTCAATATTGTTATAACCATTGCCGAAAACAGCCACCCAAGAACCGTCGTGCATCTTTCCGATCATCGGTTGGCTATAGGTGTAGCCAAGATCGGCGTCAAAATTAGTCAGTGTTGTGTTGACGCTATTGCGATCTCTATCGGTAAACTCCCAGCGCGCAATGTTTGAAGCATTGGTTTCACTGAAAATTGAGGGATCGGAAATATCCAGCGCAAAGATGCCTTGTCCTCCACCGTTCAGCCCGGCGACCAGCATAGTACGCCACTGTCCGCCAACATAGGCATCGCCGACCGTCGGCGAGCCATCGACAAAGTAGCGATGGGAATAGGTCTGCGAACTCAGTTGGGCGAGATTTCCGTACACGGCGCCTGGAACATACGCCAGTAGCTCGGCGCCATCGCTTGCTTTGAAGGCGTGCAGCATTCCGTCGTTACCTCCGACGTAGACAACCGCAGTACGGCTTGCTTTAGAAGAAACATAAGACGAATAACTCGCAGACTCAATGCTTTCTGCATATCCCGCGTTGGGCTTACCAACATATACTGGCGACGAATTGACGATATCACCCAATTTGGTATTCGGACGCCGCCTGAACTGTCCGGCTGAAGTGCCTTCATTGCTATCATCGCCCCGCAAATAGGTCAGCACTGAAGAAGTGGTCAGTGCCGTGGTCTGGGTGATATCCAGTTCCGTCCCGGTCGGTGCGGCGGCATCGGCTGGCCAGACAAAGGGAATGCCTGCATCGCTGGATGGCTTGTAGGTAATGATCTTGCGGGAATTGGCAGCAGGAATGGTATTTTCGCCATTCCAAGTTGCAGTTGCCGCCGGGGTGCCATCCGTTGCCAAGGCATAGGCTAACAACTGCCCGCTCCAGTCAGTAGCATCAAACTTGGCCTGGAAGACATAGCTTCCTGTATTGACAGCCGTTGAGTTGGTAGCCACAGCGGCAGCCGAACCCACTCTCGCCATGATGTCAGTAAAGATGGAGTTGAAAACCGTCTGAAGCGCGGCCGGATTGTCGGCCGAATAAGCCGTTCCAGTGCCACCCGCCGCTGCAAGGCTGTTAAGCTGATTTGCATTGGTACCGGCGGGCATCGCAAAACCGATCACATAGGTCAACACACCTGCAGTTCTCAAAGCCGTGACGGCATCCCTCGCTCCATTAATTGCGTCGGTGGGATCATCGCCTGTGTACTTCGTACCATCGGCTTTCGTCGAGGGCAAACCATCGCTCAACAAAACAACGAAGTTCTTGCCGCAGGAGACCGGCAAGGGGTAACACCCGTTAACGTAGCCCTCAGTGGCCACGTTCCAGCCACCCGCAAAATAGTCCCGGGCGGTTAGCAAGGTGCCCTCCATCGGTGTCTCGCCGGCGTTTTGCAGCGGTTTGGTCGCATCCGTGGGACCGTTGTTCACAAATTGGGAGGTTCCCAGTTTGGTATTCAGTTTCCCCGCTTGCGTGGCATCCAGTGCCTTGATCGGTACATGCAAGTATCCGCGACCAGGCAATGAACTGGAGAACCAAGTCAGCCCGACGTGAGACCACATCAATCGTTTACCGAAATCGCGAATCTGCTGCGCATCGTCACTGTCAGTAGGAAAAAGTTGTGAGTTGAAAAGCGCGTTAGCATAACCGCCACCTCCGCCGGGCGCCGCATCGGACGTCCCTGTCTTGGTGGAGTAACATTGATAGGTATCCCAAGGACCAGTAACAGGGTCTTCGGTATTCCAGAAACCACGCGGATGCAGGGGGTTGAGAATGCTCGCATCTGCCGTCGCGGAGTAACAAAATGCCGTTCCCAAGTTGCCGTTCGCATAGAACGGCAGGGAAATATTGTAATAGATTGAATCGCCAGGACTGGTCGGGTTGGGAAAGCTGTACTTCTTGTCGGTCTGCGAGGCACGGGCGCCAGCGCTTGCAGCCAGATCCCAGAGCGGTTTGGAGTTGGTCGGATTGTAGCTGACGTCGTACAAGCTATTATGTAAGTGCTGAAGGGTCACGTTTGATTGCTTATACGCCATCAACCCCATGTTTATCTTGCCGGTGTAATTTGCGACGATAGTCTTAGCAGCCGAGCGCGCGATCTCCGACTTGCTATTAGCATTATCGCTACCAACCGCCGCGCCGGAAGCGTTTTCATCCATGCTGTTCGAGTTGTCTAGAATCAGCAGAATATTGGCCTTCGAGCCTGTGGTGACAAACAGTGGCACCGGACTCAGCACCATTGGCGTGAGCGTCGCGTGCGCAAGAGTCGGATACATTGCCATCGGCGAAACCGCCAAGGTAGCTGCAACAACATGACAAAAACTCTTGCGAAATCGTGTGCGTGTCGGGGTTTTCATAAGTCGACTCCTTCTGGCCTCGCCGGAATCAGGGTTTGAAGGTCGATTGCAACGTGACCCGCGCAAGCGGATTGCCGTTGTCATCAACACTCGCACCAAAGCCACGCGCGGTGATGCGATAGTAATAGGAGAGCGGTTTGGTACCATAGCCTGAACCCTGCGCCAGGCTCCCGCCGATCTGATCCCGCAATACTTCGATGATGTAACGTGGCTGCTTTGACACCACCGAAATGCTTGATGGCGTGGGAGTGCCGTAAGTACCGTATTTGATGCTTGGTGTAGCATCGGCTCCGTTTACCCACCCGGTATTGCCGCTTGTGTCCAAATCACGCCAAATCGGTGTTCCGTCGGTCTGCATGGCACATAGCCCGTTAGTACATGCACTGGAAAAACCAGACTCGCCAACCACCCGCGTGCCCGCGGTGATATCCGCCTCGGCGTTACGCAAAGCCGCTTCTGCCGCCTGAAACGCCAGTTGCCAGTCGCGGCTGTTGCCGGCAAGGCGTTCTTCCAAGATGTTGGTGCGCATGGCAGCCACACTCACCAGCGAGAGGATGACCAGAAAGATCAGAACAATCGCCAACACCACGCCGCGTTGCCCGCGCCGCGAAGTCACCGTATTCCGAAATGAGTACGCCATGTTCTTTCCCCGTCACTTGGTGCGATTGCGCAGGTTCACCGTCGACGAATAGACGTGGTATACACGCCGATCAGTCGCCGTTCTAGACGTGCCGTTGAAGGTGTACGTCTGCGGTTTGGAGGACAACATGCCTTCAAGAGGCGAGGTCGCCAGCAACAGGTTGACCCGAACGCTGACAACCGTGTTCCAGTCCGACACCCCCGATGCGCGCGCGTAGTAATTGGCGGATTTGTCGGCATCGGTATCGATCCCGTACATGATCTGCATATCCTCTACGCCATTGACCAGTTCCGAACATCCTGTGGTTCCCGTGGTTTGACCGGCTAGGGAACACACCCACAGCGAATTGCCGTTGTTGGCCTGCGCGGAGGGAGCAATGTAGTAGCCGTTCGCGTTCAACTGAAAGAACACGGCGTCTTCGCGAAATGTATACGACACAAACTGGTTATTCGTGCAGTTTGCCAGCGCACCGTTTGACCCCAGGAATTTGCTGCAATTTTGGCCGGACGTGCCCTGTATATTGCCGGTGTTGTGGTTGACCTGCGTAGCGTTGTTATTATTGTTTGTTGGCCCTGACACCATGAACACCGAAGTCTGCTTACAGTCGCTGATCACCAGTACGGCACCAGGCTGGATCGAATGCTGCGTGGTCGGAATAGTAGCGGCAGATGGATTATGTCCGGGTGGTACCGTAATCGTCATCTCGCTGTTGCTGTCGGAACCAAGCAGCGTGATGGCATCGGCAGTCGTCACGCGATTGGTAAATTGCGAGGGAAAGGTGCTGACGCTGCCTTCATAGCCCATTACTGGCACTTGCATGTTCAACCACCAACTGGTGGCACCGCCCGAGATCGTATCGGCGAACTTGCCGCCATTCTCGAAGCAGGATGTCATCCCGGCCATGCGAATATTCCGCGCCATATTATCCATCGCGTACCGCGCGTTCTCCTGCAAGCGCGAGGTGGCATTTTCATAGTTGAAACTGCCTTTCGCCGAAATATAGACCGTGGCTGTTACCAGCGTGATAAACGACGCCAGCGCAATCGAAATCATCAACTCGATCAGCGAATAGCCCTTTTGCCGTACCGGCCGTTCAACAAAGGAACGCGTCATCATGGCTGCACCCTCATGGCGATGCTCTTGTTGGCCGATCCGCTCTTGTTGTCGTCCCACGAGACGGTGATCAGATATTCGGTAGATGAACCCGAGCGGGCAACTGTGCCCTGTCCTGATGGCAGCAGACTCTCATTCTGCCGGTTCCAGTGACAAGCATCGAAGGTTGCCAGCGTCTGCGCCGTACACGTCGCCGTGCATACAGTACAAGTCTGGTTAGCGGTGAAAGTGACGTTGTCGTAATTACCCGCTGTTGCGCCAGTCCGGTTGGCACGAATCCGGTCGGCCATATCGTAAGCCTGCTGTATCGCCAGCGAACGCAGGTAAGAACCGTGATTGACGGTCATCCCCTTGACCAGCAAACCGGCAACACCGAGCAGCCCGAAGGTCAGGACCACGATGGTCACCAGGATTTCGATCATCGAAAACCCGTGCTGTCCTGGCCGCACACCGGCCGTTGCATCCGCATTGATCAACACGATTGCCCCTTTGTCAGCGATACGCGCCCGGTCACCGACACGGATATCAGCCGCCCGAACGCACCAGAACGGTCATCGCAAAGCGTGAAACTGCCTGCCGACCCCGATGCGCCAGTCGGCAGGAACAGGATGTAGTTGTTGTTCGTAAACCCAGAGGAGGATAACGTCAGCGATCCACCCAATCCACTGGAAGCGCGAACGATTGTTTCGCCGGTATCGACAGTGCCCATCGTACCGCCGGCATTGCTCTCGACAAAGACAATGCGCCCCAATGCCCAGTTAGTCGAATTTGAACAGCTGCTGCCGTCCTCACTGACACAGATCGTCACGCGCACACCTCGCTTGGCAGCCTCTCCGCGCGCGATTGCAAGATCGGCAATGAGGTCGCTGGAAGTGCTCACCAAGCGATTGTCCTTGACCATCTGAACCAGGCCTGGCGCGGCAATGGTGGTCAGGATCACGGTGATCACCACCACGATCAGCATTTCCAGCAGCGTAAATCCCCGAAGCGAATTGTTTCCGGCCATGACACTCCTCCCGATGCTGTCACCATAGCGAGAGGTCGCCGGGCGCGCAATCATGGCGCGACAAGTGGCGCATCGGGATGGATGAGCGGATGGCGGGCGTGACTTTTTGGCCACGGCGCTTCCGACAAAGGGCGTTAGCCGAGTTCCTTCGGCAGAGGAAAATTGACGTTCTCGGCCTGCCCGAATCCCTGAACCACGCTGACGGCACCCAGTTCGCGTAGTCGAGCCACCGTTTCGGCCACCAGCGATTCGGGCGCAGAAGCGCCGGCAGTAAGGCCAATGCTCGATTTGCCCACCAGCCACTCAGGCACGATCTGCGCGGCACTGTCGATCAGATGAGCCTCGACGCCCCGACTGTGCGCCACTTCGCACAGGCGGTTAGAGTTGGAACTGTTGCTGCTGCCGACCACAATGACAAGGTCGCAACGCTCGGTGAGCTGCTTGACAGCGTCCTGTCGGTTTTGCGTGGCATAGCAGATGTCGTCACGTTTGGGGCCGACAATCTCCGCGAACTTGCCACGCAATGCCGCCACCACGGTCTGGGCATCGTCGACCGAGAGCGTCGTCTGGGTGACATAGGCGACCTCAGAAGGATTGCCGATTTCCAGCCGGCCGACATCGTCGACATTTTCAACCACATGGATTCCGTCGGTGACCTGCCCAGTTGTCCCCTCGACCTCGGGGTGCTTGCGATGGCCGATCATCACGACCTCTCGGCCAGCCGCACGCATCCGTCCGACCTCGAGATGAACCTTAGTCACCAGCGGGCAGGTCGCGTCGTAGACGCGCAGCCCGCGCGCTTCCGCCTCCTGGCGAACTGCGCGCGAAACGCCGTGCGCGCTGAAAATGACGGTTCCGCCGGCCGGCACGGCGGCCAGGTCTTCAACAAAAACCGCACCTTTGTCTCGCAAGTCATCACAGACAAATTTGTTGTGCACAATCTCATGGCGCACGTAGATAGGCGCGCCGAATTTCTCCAGCGCACGCTCGACGATGGCAATGGCCCTTTCGACCCCGGCGCAGAAACCACGCGGATTGGCAAGAATGACTTCCATCAGAGAATTCCGATAATTTCCACTTCAAAGCGGACCGCTTTCCCGGCCAGTGGATGATTGAAATCGATGACGGCGCTGTCAGCGGTCAGTTCGCGCAAAAAGCCAGCGAAGCTTGTGCCGTTCTGCCCGGTGAATTCGAGTACAGAGTTCTCTTTCAGTTCCATTTCCGCCGGCAGGGCCGAGCGCGCGATTCGCTCAACCAATCGGGAATTGTGCTGGCCAAAGGCTGCGTCCGCCTCCAGATCAAAGACAAAGCGCTGGCCGGCTGGCAGGCCGAGCAGGCAGGCTTCCAGCGACTCCGCCAATTGCCCGCCACCCATTTGCAGGGTCGCCGGGCTCATGTCAAAAGTTGACAAATACTCTTCGCCATCGCGGGCAGATACACGGTAGTGCAGCGTCAGATAGCTGTCGGCAAGCACTCGCGGCTCAGGAACTGACACGTTTGTTCTCCTTGGTGGCTGTCTGCGTGGAATGGCCCAGTTGTTCCCACACCAGCAAGGCCGCGCCGATACAAATCGCCGAATCCGCGACGTTGAAGGCTGGCCAATGCCAGGCGCCGACAAAAAAATCCAGAAAGTCCACCACCGCACCATAGGCGAAGCGGTCGATCAGATTGCCCAGCGCCCCCCCCATGATGAGCGTCAGCGCCCATGATTGCAGCCGTTGTTCGGGATGCTTTTTGAGCGTCAGCACGATCCAGGCGGACACGCCTAGCGCCAGCGCCGCGAAGAACCATCGCTGCCAGCCGCCGGCGTCCGACAGAAAACTGAACGCAGCGCCGGGATTGTATGCCAGTACCAGATTAAAGAAGGGTGCCAGTTCGAGCCGTTCGCCCGGTATGAAACGCGCCAGAATGGCCCATTTCGTGACCTGATCGAGCGCGATTACTCCCGCGGCCAGCGCCAGCCAGCGCTTAAGCATGACGACGTGCCTCGCCCTCGCCGAACAGGTTGCTCGCGCAACGTCCGCACAGAGTCGGATGCGCGGCGTCCGCGCCGACGTCCTCGCGCACGTGCCAGCAGCGTTCGCACTTTTCGTGCGGGGCGGGCAGCGTCACCAGCTTCTCCTCGGCGCTCCTGACCACTGTCGCCTTCGAGCAGATCAGCACGAACTTGAGATCGTCGCCAAGTGAAGCCAGCAGATCGTACTTGTTGCCATCGGCATGTAATTCGACCTCGGCCTGCAACGAGGAGCCGATCTTGCCCTCGACACGCAAGGTCTCCAACGCCTTGGTCACCTCGCCACGAATCTCGCGCAACAGGTTCCACTTGGCCAGCAATTCCCCCTCGCCGGCTGGTTTGGGCAGCACATGCCACTGATGCAACATCACCGAGTCTTCTTCGTCACCGCTCAGCAGCGCCCAGATTTCTTCGGCGGTAAAGGCCAGGATCGGCGCCATCAGCTTCACCAGCGCTTGCAGGATATGCCACAGCGCCGATTGCGCCGAACGGCGGGCCAACGAATCGACCTGAGTGGTGTATAGGCGGTCTTTCAGGATATCTAGGTAGAAACCGCCCAAGTCTTCCGAACAGAAGGTCTGCAAGGTCTGCACGATGCGATGGAATTCAAAGCGGTCGTAATCGGCCAGGCATTGCTCCTGCAAGGCGCGGGTCAGCGCCAGCGCATAGCGGTCGATCTCGAACCATTGCTCGACCGGCAGCGCCTGTTCCGGCTTGAAATCGGCCGTATTGGCGAGCAGGAAGCGCAGCGTATTGCGGATGCGGCGGTAGGATTCGACCACGCGCTTCAGGATTTCGTCCGAAATCGACAATTCGCCTGAGTAGTCGGTGGCGGCCGTCCACAAGCGCAGGATCTCGGCGCCCATCTTGTCGGAAACCTGCTGCGGCGCGATGACGTTGCCCTTGGACTTGGACATCTTGTGGCCCTTGCCGTCGACGACGAATCCGTGCGTCAGCAGCGCCTTGTACGGGGCCCGCCCGTCGATGGCGCAACCGGATAGCAGTGAGCTCTGGAACCAGCCGCGATGCTGGTCTGAGCCTTCCAGATAAAGATCGGCCGGGAACTCGTGCTGCGCCGCGTGTGAGCCGCGCATGACGTGCCAGTGCGTGGTACCGGAATCGAACCAGACGTCCAGCGTATCGCGCATCTTGACGTAGTCACCGGCCTCGGCGCCGAGCAGTTCGGCCGCCTCGAGCTTGAACCAGGCCTCGATGCCTTCTTTCTCGACGCGTTGCGCCACCAGCTCGATCAACTCAGGCGTACGATGATGCGGCTGCCCGGTCACCTTGTGCAGGAAGAAGGGAATCGGCACCCCCCATGTCCGCTGGCGAGAGACGCACCAGTCGGGGCGGGTCTTCATCATCGCCTCAAGGCGGGCGCGGCCCCAGGCCGGGAAGAACTGCGTCTCGTCAACGGCGCGTTCGGCCACCCAGCGCAGCGTCGGCGCATTTTCGTCGGCCTTGTGCTCCATGCCGATGAACCACTGCGTCGTCGCGCGGAAAATGATCGGGCTCTTGTGGCGCCAGCAATGCGGGTAGCTGTGCTGGATTTTTTCCTGTTTCAGCAACAGGCCCAGCTTGCTCAGTTCCTCCAGCACTAGAGGATTGGCTTCCCAGACGGTCTTACCGGCCAGTTCGCCGACCGACAAAGCGGGCGTGTTGGGCAGAAAGCGGCCGTCGTTGCCGACTGGGTTCCTGACCGGCAGGCCATAAACTTTGCCGATGTTGTAGTCGTCCACACCATGCGCCGGCGCCGTGTGCACCAGGCCGGTGCCGGCGTCGGTCGTGACGTGCTTGCCGCAGATAATGGCGACATCGCGTGTCTGGAACGGGTGGCGGAGCAGAATCTGGTCGAGCTTGTCGCCAGCGCAGGCGCCGAGTACCGTGCCCGTCAGGCCATAGCGCTTGAGCGCCGACTCGACCAGTTCACGCACCAGAATCAGCGCGCCCTTCTCGGTTTCGACCAACTCGTAGGTCATGTCGGGATGCACGCTCACCGCCTCGTTGGCCGGCAGCGTCCACGGGGTCGTCGTCCAGATCACGGCGAAAGCGGGGCCGCGCAGATGGGAAAGGCCAAAGGCATGCGCCAGCTTGTCGGCATGGTTCTCATGCACCGGAAAAGCAACGTCGATGGCTGGCGAGGTCTTGTCTTCATATTCGACTTCGGCTTCGGCCAGCGCCGAGCCGCAGTCCAGGCACCAGTTCACCGGCTTCAGGCCCTGATAGAGATAGCCGCGTTCGAGAATCTCGCCGAGCGCCCGGATCTCGTTGGCTTCGGCCTTGAAATTCATGGTCAGATAGGGGTTCTCCCACTCGCCCAGCACACCGAGGCGGATGAAATCCTTTTTCTGGCGCTCGACCTGCTCGGCGGCATAGGCCCGCGACAACTCGCGCACTTTGTCGGCAGGCAATTTCTTGCCGTGCAGCTTCTCGATCTGGTGCTCGATCGGCAGGCCGTGGCAATCCCAGCCCGGCACATAGGGCGCATCGAAACCGGCCAGTGTCTTGGAGCGGACGATGATGTCCTTGAGAATCTTGTTGACTGCGTGGCCGATGTGGATATCGCCATTGGCATACGGCGGGCCGTCGTGCAGAACAAAGCGCGGGCGACCTTTGGCGGCCTCGCGAATGCGGCCGTAGAGCTCGCCTTGCTGCCATTGCTGCACCCACAGCGGCTCGCGCCGGGGCAGGTCGCCCCGCATCGGAAAAGGCGTGTCGGGGAGATTGAGCGTGTCTTTGTAGTCAGCCATCATTGCATCCGCTTGAAATAGTGCCTCGCCGCCTGCGCATCGAGCGCGATCTGGGCCTTGAGGGCGTCAATATCAGGAAACCGCTGTTCGTCCCTCAGCTTGTGCAGGAATCGCACCGCCAGATGGGCACCGTAAATGTTCTTGTTGAAATCGAAAATATGCACTTCGAGCAGCGGTCGCACGCCGCCGATGGTCGGCCGGATGCCGAGGTTGGCCACGCCAGGCAGCGGATAGGCCGCCAGCCCGGCGACTTCGACGGCGAATACGCCTGTCATCGGTACCGGATTGTGGCGAATATAGATGTTCGCAGTGCAGAAACCCAATTCGCGACCCAGCTTGTTGCCGTGCACCACCTTGCCGTCAATGATATAGGGGCGACCCAGCAGCCTGGCCGCGCGTTCCATGTCGCCGGCATCAAGCGCGTCGCGCACGGCAGAACTGGAGACCCGCTCGCCTTGTACCGTCACTTCGCGCATGGCTTCGACCTGAAATCCATGCTCTCCGCCCAGCTGTTGCAGCAGCGCAAAATCACCCTCGCGGCCTCGGCCAAAGTGAAAATCGTCGCCAATCACGAGGTGCCGTACCGATAGGGCGTGCACCAGAATATCTTGCACGAAATCGCGGGCCGAAAGTTGCGCGAGTGCCTCGTTGAACCGGCAGATCATGGTTGCGCCCATGCCCAGCGCCGAAAGCATCTCCAGTTTTTCGCGCAGGATGGAGAGCCGCGCCGGGGCAGCGGCCGGCGCGAAAAACTCGCGCGGATGCGGCTCGAAGGTTAGCACGGCGGGCAGCAGACGCTTGGTTTCCGACAGGCTGTGCAGCCGTTCCAGCAAGGCCATATGACCACAATGCACACCATCGAAATTGCCGATGGTCAGCACGGTGGGAACGGCCAAAGGAACGGAATGCCCGCGAAAGACGCGCATGAAAAAGCCTGCAAAAATATCTGATTATAGCGGGCGGCGCCCGGTCTTTGGCGATTCGACCGTTATCGCCTCAAGCCAGCGCAGCCAGACGGGCCTTGGGGCCGGGCGGGTGCTTGGCGAAATAGTGCCGAATGCCGCGCACGATGGCGTCGGCCAAGCGGTTCTGATAGGCCTCGTCTGCCAGTCTCGCCTCTTCTTCCGGATTGGAGATGAAGGCGGTCTCCACCAGAATGGAGGGAATGTCCGGCGCCTTCAACACGGCAAAACCCGCCTGTTCCACCGCCGCTTTGTGCAGTGTATTGATGCCGCCGAGTTCGCCCAGCACGTATTTTCCGAGCTTGAGGCTGTCGTTGATGGTGGCGGTTTGGGAGAGATCCAGCAAGGTACGTGCGAGATAGGGGTCCTTGACGTCGAAATTAGCGCCCCCGATCAGGTCAGCGGCGTTTTCTTTCTGCGCCAGCCAGCGGGCGGCCGAACTCGAAGCCCCTTTTTCGGAGAGCGCGAACACCGATGAACCGCGCGCATCGGGCTTGATCCAGGCATCGGCGTGGATGGAGACAAACAGGTCGGATTGAATGCGGCGCGCCTTCTGCACTCGCGTTTGCAGCGGAACAAAGAAATCGGCATCGCGGGTCAGCACGGCCCGTATGTTGGGTTCAGCGTCGAGCCGCGATTTCAAACGCCTGGCGATGGCCAGGGTGACGTTCTTTTCGTGCGTGCCGCGCTGACCGACCGCGCCGGGATCTTCGCCGCCGTGGCCAGGGTCAAGTGTGACCGTGATCAGGCGCTCCATCGCCGGCCTGCCCGACTTGCGGGAAGTGGCGATTTCGGGCGCCTCCGGAGGCCCCTCGGGCTTGCGGCCTGGCTCCACGGGTTTCGCGTCGGGCTCGGCGCGCATCGATTCCACCGCCTCGCGCTTTGCTTGCAGCAGCGCCAGCAGCGGGTCGGGCGGATCGAGCGGATAAACATCCAGCACCAGCCGATAACCATATTCGCCGACCGGCTGCAGCACAAAGACTTGCGGCTTGACCTTGGTTTTCAGCTCCATCACCAGCCGCACTACACCGGGCTTGAATCGGCCGGCGCGCAGCAACTTGATGTAGGGATCGTCGGCAGCCACCTTGCCGGAAATGCTGTCCAGCACACTGTTGAACTCGACGCCCTCGATATCGACGACCAATCGATCGGGATTTTCGACCGTGAAATGCGAAAATTTGAGTGGTGCGTCGTGTTCAAGGGTGACGCGCGTGTAATCGGAAGCGGGCCAGGTCCGCACGGCCAGAATGGCCGGCAGACGACCTGCCCGCGCCAGCGGCGTGACCGAAAAAACGAGTGCCGCGCCAGCGAAATTCAGCAGGCGCCGCCGGGTCAGGCTGGCCGGAGCGCGCTCAGACACAGCGCGCCTTTTTGCGAAACTGCAATCGCCGCCAAGCAACGGCCGGATCCGGCGAAATCAAGCCGGAATCGGAGATCAGGCGGTGGAGCACAACCCAACGCCTTCTCCGGCCATTCGACCAGACAAATCGCATTGCCATCAAAGTATTCAGAAAGGCCCGCATCGAAAAACTCCTCCGGAGAATCGAAGCGATAAAAATCAAAGTGATACAAGTATAAACTCGAAATCACGTAAACTTCAACCAGTGAATACGTCGGACTTTTAACTGCACCCTCGTGTCCAAGTCCACGCATCAGCGCTCTCACCAATGTGGTTTTGCCGGTCCCCAGATCGCCCTCCAGGTGGATGACCAGACCGGGTGTCAACACACCCGCAAGGCAATGGCCCAGCGCAATGGTCGCCGCTTCGTCGGGCAACTCGAATTCGGCGGTAAGATGTTCGTCATGCACGGGCAAGGCACTCCTTCGGAAAACGCGCTACTGGCCGCCAATATACGCGACTGGGCGTCAGCACTCGGTTTCTCGGCGGTGGGATTCGCCCGCCCCGATGTCCGGCTGGCCGCCCCGAGGCTTGCAGATTGGCTAGCGCAGGGACTCCACGGCGACATGGATTATATGGCTCGCCATGCGCATTTGCGCGCCAATCCATCGGCACTGGTTCCCGACACGTTGACGGTAATTTCCGCCACGCTCGACTACCTGCCTGCCCACCCCGAAGCCGCGCGGCTGGCAGACGGCAATCAAGCCATCGTGTCATGCTACGCGCAGGGTCGTGACTATCACAAGGTCATGCGGCAGCGCCTGAAGCGCCTGGCCGAAACCATCGCCGCCCAACGGCCTGGATTCACCTATCGCGTCTTCTCCGACTCCGCACCCGTCATGGAAGTCGAATTCGCCCAACAAACCGCGCTGGGCTGGCGCGGCAAACACACGCTGTTGCTGTCGCGACGGGGATCGTGGCACTTTCTCGGTGAAATTTACTGCAATCTCGACCTGCCGCCCGATTCCCCCGCAGACGCGCACTGTGGAAGTTGTCAAGCCTGCCTCGACGCCTGTCCAACAGCGGCAATCGTCGCACCGTATCAGGTCGACGCGCGACGCTGTATTTCGTATCTAACCATCGAACATGCTGGCGCCATCCCGGTTGAATTCAGGCCGCTGATCGGCAATCGCATCTACGGCTGCGACGATTGCCAACTCGCCTGTCCATGGAACCGCTTTGCCTCCTTGGGCGACCCCGAGTTCAGGCCGCGCCAGGGTCTGGATACAACCTCCTTGCTGGAACTCTTCACGTGGAGCGAGCGGGATTTCGAGGAACGCTTGGCGGGAAGCCCGATCCGCCGCATCGGATATGAACGATGGCAACGCAATCTGGTCGTCGCATTGGGCAACGCACCGACCAGCGCGACGATCCGTGACGCTTTGTCCGCCAAACTTGACCACTCGTCGGAAATGCTGCGGGATCACCTCGTTTGGGCCCTGCTCAAACACCAAAACCGTTGATTTTTCTGGCCGTTACGTTATAAACAACACTGGATTGACAGGCCATGTTGCTGTCGACTCCGCTGACAACGTTATACTGTCGGCGACTGAAACAGGGCAAACCGTGCGAAAGCCCGGGACGCAAAATCACCGGCCTACCGCCGCTCGACGGCCATGGCAGCGGGATCACCAGAGAGAAGGGTTGATGAAAAACGATGCATCTGGCTTGACGCGCGCCTCACGCCACCGTTCCGCAGAGTGTTCTGGCGGCGGGCGCGGCGCCGTACCCGGCTCGACACCCAACCGCCTCAACCGATAGGGGTCCGACCATGTCCGCCTACACCAGCAATGTCGTCTCGATCAGCGGCCGCGGCCGCGATCCGGGACAGCGGATCATAGAGGAATGTCACGACCGCCTGGGTCGCCACCTGCTGGCCTGGCTGGAAGCCATCGCCCCCACGGTGGCGGAGGAACTCTTCATCCTCGCCGACGGGACCAATGACCGCCTGGCGCAGACGCGTTACCTCGACCTGCGCGAAGCGATTCGCACCCGATGGGCGGAATTCGTCGCCGGTTTCCGTGGCAACCTGGTGGAAGCCGGCAAACCCGCTCAGGACATTTCGCTCGAGATGCCCGACTTTGCGGGCTTGTCACTGGTTGACGACGATGCGCTAGCAGAAAATATCGTCGTCAGAGAACTCGCAGCCCGTCTGGCCGAGACCTGCAATGACGAACTCTACGGGCTTGACCGCCGCATAGCCACATTGCTCAACATCGAGGATGCCGACAAGGTCGATAATCCCCTTGGTCCCGGCATGCTGTGCGAGGCACTCGCCGCCAGCAGCAACATCCTGGCGGCCAAAGCCGAGGAGCGCACAATCTTGTTGCGCCGGCTGGAGAAGCATTTGCATCTGGCGCTCCCTGGCTTTTACCGCGATCTCAACCAGCGACTGATTGATTTCGGCGTCATGCCGGAACTGAAACGCACGTTCCGCAAAGGTCAGGACTCTGCCCAAACAAACAACGAATCCCAGCCCGTCGCCAACCCCGCGCAGGCTGTGACACCCGAAGCGACCACGGCACCGGTCACCGAGGGGAGCATTCTGAGCGCACTACAGCGACTGGTGGCGCTCCGGAGCGGCACCACCGTCGCGGGGAACGCGCCTCTTGGCAACTCGCCCGGCGGCATGCCTATGGGCATGGGTGGAAGCATTGGTAGTGTGCCCGGCGCTGGCGACAGGCTCCCCGGCGACGCCAACGGCCTCTCGCAAGCCTTCATGGCCTCGCTGGAGAATTTTGACGACAGCAGCGGACCGGCAACGATCAATCGTATCCAGATGATCCGCAACTCTGACGCGGCGCGAGACGTCGGTCATGTCGAAGCGGTTACCATCGACATCGTTGCGATGCTGTTCGATTTCATCTTCAACGATGAAAAAATCCCCAACGGCGTCAAGGCGTTGGTCGGCCGCTTGCAGATCCCGGTGCTCAAGGTCGCCATGCTGGACCAGACCTTTTTCGGCAACCGCAGTCATCCCGCCCGCCGATTTCTTGACGAAATTTCCGGCATCGCCCTGCGCTGGGGGGGCAATATCGATGCTCAGGACCCTTTCTACCTGACGCTGGCCGATCTAATCGAGCGCATTCACGATGAATTCGCCAGCAATGTCGAAATCTTCGGCCGTGCCCTTGACGAATTGCTGGCTTTCGTCGAACAACGGGAAGTCGAGGAAGAAACTACCACACGCATCGCGGCCGAAGTCGCCGCCCGCCGCGAGCGCGAGACTACCGCCTGGGACCGTGCCAATGACGCCGTCCGTCAGGCGTTGGTCGAGCCGATGCCGGCAGTAATTGCCGAATTTTTCCGGGAGCAGTGGAGCGCTGTGTTGCAACGGATCGGGGCACGTCAGGAAGAGCAGGAACCCGCCTGGTCGGACGCGGTCAAGTTGATGAACGATCTGCCCAAAAGCGTGACGCCGAAAAAAACGCCGGTCGAACGCATGGCGTTAATCAGCACCCTGCCCTCACTGCTTGCGCGTATCAACAAGGGACTGGATATCGTCAATGCGGACAAAAATGACCGACGGCCTTTCTTCGATGCTTTGGTTGATCTACATACCACTGCGCTGAAAGGCGATTCGCATGGCACCCGTTCCGTCCCCATGCCAATCTCCTCGATTGCCTCCACGGGCACGCCGCTCGAAACTGGCACGCAATCACCCATCGATTCGAGCGATACGGGCGATATTATCGTCACGCGCAGCATCTCCAACGGCGTTGAGGTGGAAGAAATCACGCTGGTCGGCGCCAAACCTGTCTGGCGAGCCGACCATCGGCAAGCCGCCGCTCAGGTCGCCGAACTCAAGCGTGGCGACTGGGTGGAGTTCGTGCACGAAGATGGCTCCGCCTCTCGCGAACGCCTGACGTGGATGAGTCCGCAGCGTCATTTGCTGGTGTTCAGCAATCATCGCGCAGCCAAGGCGATCTCGATTGCGCCGGATGCGCTCGCCAAAAAAATCCGCGAAGGCGAGGCCAAGGTGATCGTTGAGGAATCGCTGTTTGAACGCGCGATGAACGGCGTGCTGGAAACCCTGAAGACCGCCTGAACGCAATAACCGACTCGCCTTCGGCACGATCGGTGACCATCATTGCGCAAATGCCGCGCAAAAGAAAAGCGGGGCACACGCCCCGCTTCTCATTGATGCTGGAAACCGATTACTTGGGTTCAGCAGCCTTCTTGGCCTTCTTGGCCTTCTTGGCCTTCTTGGCGGGCTTGGCAGCCTTTTCAGCCATCGGAGCGGCTTCAGCCTTGGCGGCCGGGGCGGGAGCAGCCGGCGCGGCGGCGGCGGGAGCAGCGGCAGCCGGAGCAGCCGGGGCGGCCTTCGGAGCGTCAGCGGCTTGAGCGGCAAAAGCGAAGGCGGCGGCCATAATCATAGCGATCAGTTTCATTTGTCTGTCCTCATTTCGAAATTAAGTGGTATTCGGTAGACCAATAGCTTGTTGGTCATGGCGAATAACGCGGCATCCTTGAAGTCGGTTGACACACGATTGAAAGAAATCAGCGGGCAACCGGACGCGCCGGATCGGCGCACCATTCACTCCATGAACCAACATATAGACGCGATCCGGAAAGCCCTGCCCTTTCCATCGCCAACAGGTTGTGACAAGCCGACACACCCGAGCCACATTGATGGATGACGGTTTCCGGCGCCTGTCCGTCCAGCAGGGATAACCATTCCGCGCGCAGTGACTCGGCCGGTTTGAAAAGGCCGCGTCCATCCAGATTGTCGCGAAAGAAACGGTTGATCGCGCCGGGAATGTGCCCACCCACCGGGTCCAGGGTCTCTCCCTCACCGCGAAATCGTTCGGGGCTGCGGGCGTCAATCACCCGACAAGCGGGATCGTCCAGTCGCCGCCAGACTTCATCCGCAGTCGCGATCATCGAGAGCTGCGCGTGCGGAACGAAGGTACCGCTCGCCATGGCCGGCAGGTCGCGCACCAGATGTCCACCCGCCGCCAACCAAGCCGGGAGCCCACCGTCGAGTACGGCCACCGCTTGATGCCCCGCCCATCGCATCAGCCACCACAGCCGCCCTGCGATCATGCCTTCAGCATCGTCATAAACCACAACCTGCACGCCTGGGGAAACACCACAAGCACGGAGTCGAGCGGCCAACATATTCGCTTCTGGCAGCGGATGCCGGCCATTGCGACCCGTCTTCTCACCGGAGAGATCCTGGTCGCAATGCAGAAAGTGGGCACCGGGCAAATGTCCCTGGACATAGGCCCGCTCGCCCTCGTCGACATCCGCCAGACGATGCCGGACATCAATCACGCACCAGTGGGGATCGCCAAGATGCCGCTCAAGCGTGGCAACGTCGATCAACGTACCTTCTATCACCGCTCGCTCTCCAGCCAGCGCTCGCCCTCTTCCAGCAGCGAAAAAACTTCGACGTCAGCTTCGAGAAAAATCTGCGAAATCCAGGCGCTCCAAGCCACCCACTGGCTTTCCGTAACGACTGCGATGCGCTTGAAATCGTGCACGTGGGCGCGGGCGAAACGGATGTCCTCCCAAGCCACATCGAGCGTGAAATTGGCCATCCGGGTCAGATCAAACAACAAATCCGTCGGTCCCTCAAACTTGACCTTGTAATTCACGGCATTTTCGAGTTCCTGAAAATCGGCTAGTGTGAATTCGCCAAAAACGCTCACGCGAACTTTGCCCGGCAAGTGTTCGGTAATGATCATCGTGGTGTCCTCCTGCTTTCAGTTTAGTCCGATTCGGCTGGCGCGGTACGAGTGAAATGCGTGGCGGCAATACCCGAGAGAATGATGACACCCATTGCCAGGCAAGATTCCGCGTCGAGCACGTCACCGAAGAAAGCGGCGCCCAGAAGTGAGGCGAAAACCACACCCGTATAAGCGCATGCCGCCGCAGCCAAGGTCCGGCCACGGGCATACGCCCTTGTCAACGCAAGCTGCCCACCTGTAGCGAAACCGGCGACGCCCACCAACTGCAACGCCCCGACGAGATCTGGCATATGCACGCTGGAAAATATCAGCCAGATCCCTGCACCCATCGTGGAAACCAACGAAAAGTAAAAGACCGTACGCGTTTCCGGTTCACGCAGCACGCCCAACTCCCGGACATTGTAATAAGCCATGCCAGCAAACATCCCGGATCCCAGCCCCGCGGCCTCTCCCAGCCATTGATCTGCCTGAATGCCCGGTCTCAGTAACCATGCAATGCCCAGCAAGCCAACCGCCAGCGATGCCAGCGTGCCCCAGTCCAGTCGCCAGCCTTTCCAGGCCAGGATAATGGCAAGAAATATGGCAGAGGTATAGTTAAGCGTCACAGCCGTAGCGAGAGGTAACAGACTGATCGCAGTGAAGTAGCACACAAGCGCTAGAAACCCGGCAACAGCCCTGCTGATCTGCCAACGCCAGTGTGGCGTCGCGATGGACACGCCACGCAAGCGCACCAGAACAAGCATCATCAAATGCGCAAGAAAGGTGCGGTAAAAGACAATTTCACTCGGCGAAAAGGTCGCTGACGCCCACTTGACGCACACGCCCATACAGGCGAACAAAAAACTGGCGAAAACCATCCAGAGTGATTGCATAGCTTCAGCCTTCTCTATGGCCGCTAAAACGCACGGCAAGCTCTGGTGATACGCGCAACCGGTACATTGGCTATTTCGTGTGAAAACAAAAACAAGGCTTGTAGAAACCGGTCGCGGCAGACGCGATCATTCTGTTGCCACCCCGGTTCTCGCGGCAGACTAGGGAATTCAGTTTCGACTCCCCAGTCACTTTTTCTGGAGTGTAGCCTGATTCGGTAAATCACCGCGTAGCCAATTAGCCAAACAAGATGGCCATCCCGAGGTCCGGTGCTGATCCGGGCCAAGATGGCCTCGCAAGAGATCGTGCTTTTCGCTCCCGGAGCAGAGCGAGTTGAGTCATCTATCGGCCGGACAATTTATCGACCAAACCCCAATTTGCGCAACGGATGCTTGCCAAAACCGCACACACATTTATAGTTGTGGGTTTTGCTTGGCAATGCACTGAAAAGGGCCAGCACGCTGCTTCAAAGAACGTCCAATTCCGCGAACCGGGAATACTTGCCGCAGTGTGCAGGGTTGCAGATTTAGATTGCGTCCGGATGACAAGATCGAACTGAAGGATTCGGTCAATGAGCCATCGAAGGAATAGAGAGTTTTCTATCTCCACGCAAATCGATAGCAACCACACGCCGATGCTACATGACAAGCAATTTTACGTGATCAAACATACAAAGACAACAAGAGGAGAATCAAGTGAATAGCATCAACATCGAAAATTCGGGACTCCGCAGTACATGCAAAGGTGATATTACGGTCTTGCAATCCACCAACGTTGTTGCGCCGCCGCGACTGCCACAAGCGGCAAGGCGCGCGGAGATTTTGTGCCAACAGCCGATGACCATCTGGATGACAGGTCTTTCGGGCGCCGGCAAATCAACGATCGCCTCGGCACTGGAAGCGCATTTGCTGGGATTGGGTCACTTGCCGTACATACTCGATGGCGACCGGCTGCGCCAGGGAGTCAACGGCGACCTGGGGTTTTCGGAGGCCGCCCGCCGCGAGAACATTCGGCGAACCGCACAAATTGCCGCGATGTTCAACGATGCTGGATTGATTGTCATCGTCGCACTCATTTCGCCCTTCCGCAGTTGTCGGGACACGGCGCGACACATTATCGGCGCCAACCGTTTTCTTGAAGTGCATGTCGCCACCGAACTCGAGGTTTGCGAACAGCGAGACACAAAAGGCTTGTACCGCCGGGCGCGCGCTGGCGAAATTCCGGAATTCACCGGCATTTCCTCGGCCTACGAGGAACCGGAAGCCCCCGATCTGGTGATCGACACCGGCGCAGTCAATCTGGAGCAGGCCGCGGAATCGCTCCTTGAAACCCTGACACAGCGAGGCGCTTTGGCAGCGAGGCAGATCAGAGGGGCATGAGTTCTTCAGAAGCTGGCAAGCCGCTGGGAGCGGGTCATTCCTAATTGACAAAAGCCCCTCCTGCTCACAGCATCCGGGCTCCGCGAAGATTCGATAGCGAGATTGCCATGGCTTTTTGGCAACCGATTTTCTGAAAATTGTATTCATGTTGTTTGTTCGGTCGCGCATTGGAGCGCGTGCCGGGCAAACCTGGAGATAAAACAAAATGGCACGTCGACTGATAATTTCCATGCTCGATCTTCTCGAGCGCCCGCTGGGCCAGCCAGGCTGGAGCAAGGCGGTGACCCGATCCAACGCTCCTGAGCAAAAACGACTCGAAGCATTGCTGCTCGATCCGGACAATGGATGGGCCATCCAACGTCTCGATCTGCGCTACCCCGGTGACGCAGAAGAGATCGATTGCGGTGAATTCGTGGTGTCGGAAGTGGGCGACATCAACGGCGATGGTCGCCCCGAGGTTGTCTTTGCGGTAACCCCGACAGACAAACCCTCCTACTTGCTGGCCTATCGGTACAACCAAGGCGAATGGACGGCGGAACCCGTCTACCGCGATTTCAAAACCGCCGATTTCATTCGCAGCGTGGCGCTGGGCGATCTCGACGGAGACGGCTGCGACGAAATCGTGATCGGCACCCGTCCCGATGGCGCCATCGTACTCTTCGACCGGGGTCCATCCGGATACACCGCAGAACTTATCGACACCCAACAGCAGGGCGCGAACAACTCCAACATCCGCGAGGTTGCCATCGGCGACATCGGCAACACTGGACAACTCGACATCTTCGCGGCGTCTGCGCGCGCGAACGAGCCAGTGAAATGGGACCGCGTGCCCGGTTTCATCTTTCGTTACCGTAAGTCTGGCGAACGCTGGGAACGCTCGGTGGTCGAGGATCACGGTGGTCAAACTCACACGCGGATGTTACGCATCGGCGAGGTGCACGGCGTGGCCCAGGCAGTGTCGTGCGCGGTGGGTGTACATGACCGTGAGCATCAACGCATCGACCCCGAACCGGTGCTTCAGATGCATCGGCTGCTGGACGATGGCAGCGTCAAGCACGAAACCATCGGCGTACTGGAACGCGCCATCAAATCGCGCAGCCTGGTCATCGGCGACATCGACGGCGATGGCGAGAACGAACTGGTCCTCGGCACGCGGTCGCTGGGTTTCGCCGATTATGGTGAGACCTTCCTCTACGTCTTCAAATACGACACCGCGGCGGGCAAATGGACGCGACAAACGCTCGACACCAGCGAACCCCTCGGTTTCCACTGCGTCACACTGGCCGATCTCGACGGCGATGGACGACTGGCGGTGATTGCCTCCGACGACGGCAAAGGTCTGATCAAGGCTTACCGATTCAAAGAAGGCTCCTGGCAATCGGAGGTCATTTTGTCGCGTCCAAACTTCCTGTTTGTAAACGCGATGACGATGATCGACTGCGCCTGAACCCATCATATTTTCCGAGAGAAGACATTCCATGCAAGAACCTATTCGGACCACCACTCTTCCCGATGGCGAAACAGCTGTCGAGGAGCTCTCCGGCTTTCAGCACGACGACAATCTGGGCCGGGATTTGCAAATCATCGCCACCGTCAAAAATTGTTTTCAGGTCGATAAGAATTTTCGCCAGGAAGCACAACGCGCCCGACAAAACCCCGAGATCCACGGCCGGGAGAAGGTGCGACCTTTCTACTACGGGCTGGTAGCAGCCTACTCGCTGGAACATGCGCAATTAACCTGGGATCTCCGCGACGCCGATTGGAGTTTCTCCGCGCTCGAACCCTACTGCATCGACATTTTCGACAACCTGATCGCACTGTGCGGCGGCAATTACGTCGAAATTGTCGATATGGAGAACGGCACGAAACGCGCATTCCAGCACCCCTGGTTGCGTCAGGCCCATAGCGTCCAGTTCTCTGGAGATGGCCAGCGGCTGCTGGTGTCATCGTCGGGGTTCGATGCGATCTTCGAGTTCGAGGTATCGACCGGACAAACCTGCTGGGAGTGGTTTGCCTGGGACAACGGATTCGATCAGTCCCGGCTCGGCGATTACTACGTTCGGACACGCGAGCGGGGAGCCTTGCTCGCTGCCCAGGGCCATCAGGTCGTCGTCGTGGACGATCCTTCGCAACACGAACTCGGGATTCCGACCCGCTTCTGTCCGGTACATATCAATGGCGCCTTCTACGACCGCGACGAAAATGTCCTGATGACCATGTTCCAGCAGGGCGCAGCGATCCATGTCGATAAGGCAACCGGCAAAGCGACGAGTATTGCCTCCGGTCTCGTTAATCCGCACAAATTTCATCCACGCCGGGAGGGCGGCTACTACGTTGCCGACACCCGTCGCGGCGAATTGCAACTGCTCGGCGACGATTTCCAGGTTGTGCGGCGCATTTCCCTGCGCGAAGCGCCCGGCCAGATCCGTTCCGCCTCGCTCACCGAGTTCCTGCAAAGCGTCTCGGAACTGGACGACGGGCTTTTTGCCTGTGTCGACATCCATCGCAGCACGCTCTGGCTGATCGATGCCAACGTAAAACGATATCGCGGCGTGGCCTTCCCGCGGGAATGGTCGGTTCATGATGTCGCTCTCAATCATTGCCTGCCGACAATGACCGATCTCGTACCCAAGCTGTTCGGACGTGTAGACGCCCGCATCGACACGGAGGGAAGCAAATGGATCAGCCATTTTTCGACAGCGGGATGCGAAAATGCGACCTACCAGCTCGATGCCGAGGGCCGCACTCCGGGCGGAAGAATCGAAATTTGATGGGGATGTTTTTTCATGACCGATCCTGAAGTCACCACACTACGCGACCTTTTCCCTCTGGACCGGATTCTGGCGATCATCGCCGTCGTTCCCTGGATCTACCTGGTCTATTGGCGCTTCGGCCACGTTGAATTCGCATTTCCCGTTCTGGTCGCGCAGATCAACAACTTCTTCTTCATCGCCGGGATGGTGACAAGACGCCCTCCCAAACGGGTCACCACCGACATCCGATTCTGGTTGATTTCCTTCTTCTCGACCTATGGCACGTTTGGTCCGGCATTCTTCGCCGAAACCGGAACGCCGCTGGTCTCGCTGTGGATATCGAACGGAGTCGCCGCGTGTGCGTTGATGCTGAGCGTCACCAGCCGTCTGACGCTCGGCCGCAATGTCAGCGTAGTGCCGGCGCGCCGCAATCTGGTCACGACCGGCCCTTACGCCTACATCCGGCATCCAATCTACACCGTCGTGTTTCTCACCTACGTCAGTCTCAATCTTCAGTGTTTTTCCATCATCAACCTGTTGATGACCACAACCGTGTTCATTCTCTTCATGTTCAAGAGCCTGGCCGAAGAGGAATTCCTGAAGAAAGACACCGACTACGTGGCCTACATGCAGAAGGTTCGTTATCGCTGGATTCCCTTCGTTCTATAACGGTTGCATGACCCCGTCCGGACGTGGAGAAAACTGAAATATGGCCAGTCGACTGATCATCGCGATGCTCGATCTTGTTGAGCGCCCGCTCGAAAAGCCGCGCTGGAACGACACCATCACCTGGCTGAACCGGCCTGAGCAAAAACGGCTGGAAGCGTTGGCGCTCGATCCACAGGACGGATGGAAAACGCACCGCTTCGAATTGGGTTACCCCGGCGACAGCGAGAAGATCGAATATGGCGAGTTTGTCACCACGGGCGTCGGAGACATCGATGGCGATGGACGTGCGGAAGTCGTCTTCGGCGTAACCCCAACCCAGCAAGCTTGCCATGTGCTCGCGTATCGCAGTGACGGCACCGCCTGGCGGCCGGAAGCGGTATGCCAAGGACTGGATCCGGTCAAATTCATCCGCGTCATGGCGCTTGGCGATATTGACCAGGACGGTTGCGACGAAATCGTCATCGGCGCCCGCCCAGATGGCACGACCCTGCTGCTCGACCGGCAGGCTTCGCACTATTCGGTCGAGACGATAGACGCCCACCAGGAGGGTGCGGGCATCTCCAACGTGCGTGAGGTGACCGTCGGCATCCTCGACGGCGGGCAACCCGACGTTTTCACCGCGTCAGGACGTAGCAATTTGCGGCTGAAAAAAGACCAGACACCGGATATCAAATGGAATTCGGTACCCGGGCGCCTGTTCCGCCACAGGCGCAAAAATGGCGGTTGGGAAAGGTCAGTCATTGACGACTTTGACGGTATTACGCACAGCCGCGTACTGCGCGTCGGCGAAATCGCGGGCACCCGACGCCTTATCTCCTGCTCGGTTGGCGTGGCCGACAACGCAAATCAACGCATCGATCCCGAACCCACGCTGCGCATGCATACCATCGGCGCGGACGGCACCATCTCCAGCGAGATCATCGGCGTTCTCGAAAAATCGATCATGTGCCGCAGCATGGCGATCGGCGACATTGACGGCGACGGGGAAAACGAACTGGTGGTCGGCACGCGATCGCTGGCGTTCGACGGCTACGGGAAAACCTTCCTGTACGCGTACAAGTACAAAGCAGCCAATGCAACCTGGACGCGAACCATACTGGATACTAGCGAGCCGCTCGGTTTTCGCTCCCTCACCCTCGCCGACCTCGACGGAGATGGCCGACTCGCCGTGATCGCCTCCGACGACGGCAAGGGCATGATCAAGGCCTACCGCTTCCGCAACCATGCATGGCATGCCGAAATCGTGCTTTCGCGCCCGAACCTCATTTTTTGTACCGCGATGAGCATGGTGCACATTCCCGAACGACAACGCCCCATTTGACATGAATCTTAGGAGACCCGACATGACAAGCTCTTTGGCATCCCGTCTGGAAACAACACAGAATCGCCTGGCTGAAGCTGCCCGCCTGGCCGGGCGCGACCCGGCCACCGTTCACTTGCTAGCGATCAGCAAGACGCAACCCGCTGAGGTGATCCAGGCCGCTTACGATGCCGGCCTCCGCGCGTTTGGCGAGAACTATTTGCAGGAAGCGATCGAGAAACAGCCGCTGCTGCCAGACGATATCGAGTGGCACTGCACCGGCCCGGTGCAGAGCAACAAGAGCAAACTGGTCGCGGAGCATTTTGACTGGTGCCACACGGTCGACAGCCTGAAACTGGCCGAACGCCTGAACAGTCAACGTCCCGCAGCTCTGCCCCCCCTCAATATCTGTATCCAGCTGCATATTGGCGGCGAGGAGAGCAAGAGCGGCATCGCCGTCAGCGAGGTCCCGGCGATGGCTGCTGCCCTCTCCCAACTGCCCCGCCTGCGCGTGCGTGGCATCATGACCATTCCTCCGGCCAGCGAGGATCCGGTCGAGCAACGGCGCTGGTTTGCCGAAGCTCGCGCCGTCTATGAACAGTTGCGAGCCCAACTGCCGCAGGTCGATACCCTGTCCATGGGCATGTCCGGAGACATGGAGGCGGCCATTGCCGAGGGTAGCACCATGATCCGTATTGGTTCGGCGCTGTTCGGACCACGACCGCCCAAAACCCCGACCGCCTAGGTTTTGCAGGATCGATCATGCAGACCGCAACGGGTGCGCTTGCCGAACTTATCGTCCGGACAACTTTTGATAGTCTGCCGTCAACCGTGGTCTGGGAGGCCAAGCGGCGAATAGCGGATGTCGTCGGGGCCGGTCTCGCCGGTTCGCAGACCCCGGTGGGGAAACGCATTGCCGAGTTCGCGTCCGGTCCGGGCAAGTCGGGCCACTGCGTGATCTGGGGGTCGGACGAGCGCACTTCGCCAGCGCACGCGGCGCTGGCCAACGGCACGCAGACCTTCCACCTCGAACTGGACGACGTTCACCGAACCTCGAATACGCATCCGGGGGTCACCACCATTCCCGCCGCGCTGGCGCTCGCCGAGTCACTTCGCTTGAGTGGCCGGGCACTCCTGACATCGGTGATTCTGGGGTACGAAGCGCAAATTCGCGTCGGCCTGGCGGTCAGCCCTTCGATCTTTCTCGACCGTACCTTTCTGCCTCCCGGCACGATGGGCGTCTTTGGCGCAACGGCCGCAACGGCCAAGCTGCTAGGTCTCGACCACATAGCAACCGCCGGGGCCTTGGGCGTGGCCTCCTATGTCGGGCCGCTGGCGCCGTTCGAATCCTTCAGGCTCGGCGCACCCGCCAAAGATGTAATCATGGGATGGGCAAACCTGTCCGGATTGCACGCTTCCGAACTCGCGGCGCTCGGGTTCGGCGGCCCCGAGTCGGCCCTGGAAGGCCACTACGGATTCTGCAAGACCGTGTCAGA
Organism: Betaproteobacteria bacterium UBA1934; assembly: GCA_002337055.1. Classification (GTDB taxonomy): domain Bacteria; phylum Pseudomonadota; class Gammaproteobacteria; order Burkholderiales; family Rhodocyclaceae; genus UBA1934. Next base: position 414,086 of record DDFG01000004.1, read on the forward strand.
ACGTTTCGACATGGATCGATTTGCGCAAGGTCTGGGGCATTCCTTTGAAATTCTCCGTACCGGGATCAAACCCTATGCGTGTTGCCGGCAACATCACACCGCCATTGACGCGGTGGCGGCGCTAAAAGAAGCACACGGACTCCGTCCGGAACAGGTGGAACGCATCCGACACCGGACCTTTGTGGTCGCCAGCCGGGGCGCCGACAAACAGCCGCAATCGGTGCAGTCTGCCAAGTACAGCGCGCCGTACACGATTGCAGTGGCGCTCGCCGTCGGCCGCAACGAAAGACCACAGTATTCGCTCGACATGATCCACGACCCCGCGCTGCGCGACCTTGCGTCACGGGTGGAGGTCTATCCGGATGCCGAACTTGAGGCGCTCTACAACGACAAATGGGCCAGCATTGTCGAAATCACGCTGAAAGACGGTCAGGTGCTGACGGCCCGGCGCGACCTGCCCAAGGGCGAGCCAGAACACCCTCTATCGGACGCGGAACTGGAGGCGAAGTTTCTGTCTCTGGCAACTGATTGCGTCTCCATCGAACGCGCCAAGGCAGTCTGGGAGATGATATTCAGTCTGGATGAGGTTTCGGACGTTTCGACGCTGACAGGCCTCCTCGCGGCGTAGCGCCCGCAGACCGGCCACCAGAGCGCAATCACTCCGCTTCCATCTGCCGCCGATAGAACTCGTGGAAGTGTTGCATGCCATCTTCCATCGGGCTCTGATAGGGACCGACTTCGTTGAGGCCTTCCTTCAGCAACGCGTGCCGTCCGCGATCCATGCGCTCGCCGATTTCGTCGTCTTCGATGGCGGTTTCCATATAAGCAGCGCGTTCGGCGGCAATGAATTCACGCTCGAAATCGACGACTTCTTCCGGGTAGTAGAACTCGACGACATTCATCGTCCGGTTCACATCCTGCGGGATCAGGGTCGACACCACCAGCACATGCGGATACCACTCGACCATGATGTTTGGATAGTAAGTCAACCAGATCGCCCCGTGCTCAGGGGTGGCGCCCTCGATTCCGTACAGCTCCTTGACCGCCGCCTGCCAGCGCTGATAAACCGGACTACCAGACTTGGCGAGCGAGGTAATGCCGACGCGCTGCACGGAATACCACTCGCCAAACTGCCAGCTCAGGTCGTCGCAGGTCACGAAATTGCCCAAGCCGGGATGGAACGGCACGACGTGGTAATCCTCCAGATACACCTCGATGAAGGTTTTCCAGTTGTAATGGCAGGTGTGCATTTCGACGTGATCGAGCTTATAGCCCGTAAAATCGAGATGCGACGCCAATCCCATGCCGGCAAGATCGACATTGGCGGAGCGCGGCCCCTTGAAGAGCAGACCGTTCCACTCTTCCAGCTTCTCCTTGCCGAGATTGAGGCAGGGGTTTTGCGGAAAGTGCGGCGCGCCCATCAACTGACCGCCCTGATCGTACGTCCAGCGATGCACGGGACAGACGATGGGGCCGTTCAGATGGCCCTGCCCCTGCAACATGATCGCCTGCCGATGGCGGCAGACGTTGGACATCCGCCAATAACCTCGGTCGCCGCCATTGATCAGCAGTTTGCCGTGGTCGAGCCATTCCAGCGAACGCCAGTCACCTGGATCTGGTGTCATCAGGCGATGTCCGACATAACCCGGGCCGTGATTGAACAGGCGCTGCATTTCGCGCTCGAAAATCTTGTCGTCGAAATACCAATTGACCGGCAACTGGCAAGCAGCGGGTTTCAGCAAACGGGAATCCGCGAAATCGGTCATTCCATCCCTCCGATGACGGCCTCGGTGTGTTAGAGATCGGTCATTTTATCATCACACGCACCCTCCGCCCCTTTGTTTGACCGCCCCCCGCCGAATAGAGTATTTTTCAATGTTTTCCTCATTTCCGGTTCTTTCGCTCGTGGCCGCCATCAAACCACCCGCCGTCGCCTCGCTCAAGTTTGAAGCCGCTCTGGCTGAACTCGAAGATATCGCTCGCAATATGGAAGGCGGCAACCTCGAACTTGAGCAATCGATCGCCGCCTATCGCCGCGGCGTCGAACTGCTCAAGCATTGCCGTCAGCAACTGACCGCCGCCGAAGAACAAGTCCGCATACTCGAAGACAACGAATTGAAACCTTTCACCGACGAGGCCGGCGCGTGAGCGATCCCGCATTTGCCGAATGGATGGGCGCGGTACAACAGCGCGTCGAACGGGCGCTCGGCCGGTTTCTGCCCGCCTCCGAGAACATGCCGCCGCGACTGCACGCAGCCATGCGCTACGCGACGTTGGGCGGCGGCAAGCGCGTTCGGCCCCTGCTGGCATTTGCCGCTGGCGAACTGACGCACGCACCGGCCGATCGACTGGAAGTCGCGGCCTGCGCAGTCGAGATGATCCACGCCTATTCGCTGGTGCATGACGATCTGCCTTGCATGGACGATGACGTGCTGCGTCGCGGCCGTCCGACCTGCCACGTCGAATACGACGAAGCGACCGCATTGCTGGTGGGAGACAGCCTGCAAACCCTGGCGTTCGAACTGCTGGCGAGGGAACCGCTCGGCGAGCCGGCACGACAACTCGAAATGGTGACGCTGCTGGCGCAGGCCAGTGGTTCGCACGGTATGGCGGGCGGCCAGGCGATCGATCTCGCCGCGGTCGGCAAAGCTTTGAACCAACCCGAACTTGAGCTGATGCACGCTCTCAAGACGGGTGCGCTGATCCGCGCCGCCACGCTGCTCGGCGCCCTCTGCGGCGAACCGATGCCAGCACCCGCACGCGAAGCACTGGATCGCTTCGCCAAACGCGCCGGCCTGCTCTTTCAGGTCGTCGACGATATCCTCGATTGCACCGCCAATACCGCGACGCTCGGCAAAACCGCCGGCAAGGACGAAGCGGCCGACAAACCCACCTACGTCAGTCTGCTCGGCCTCGACGAAGCGCGCCGCTACGCTGAAGAACTACGGGCCGAGGCCCTGGGCGCACTGGCACCTTTCGGCGGTCGTGCCCAACGGCTGACCGAACTCGCCGATTTCATCTGCCATCGGCACTTCTGACAATGACCGACACCCCCCTGCTCGACACGATACAGACTCCGCACGATCTGCGCTGCCTTGACCGTGCCCAACTACCCCAACTCGCCGAAGAACTGCGCGGCTTCCTGATCGAGTCCGTTGCCGCCACGGGCGGACACCTCTCGTCCAATCTCGGCACCGTCGAACTCACGCTCGCGTTGCATTACGTATTCAACACGCCTGAAGACCGTCTGGTCTGGGATGTCGGGCACCAATGCTATGCGCACAAGGTTCTCACCGGTCGTCGGCAGGGCATGGAGCGGCTGCGCATGGCCGGTGGCGTTTCCGGCTTTCCCAAGCGTTGCGAGAGCGGATACGACACCTTTGGCGTCGGTCATTCCTCAACTTCGATTTCGGCGGCGCTGGGCATGGCCATCGCCGCCCAGCAAAAAGGTGAGGACCGCAAGGCAGTCGCCATCATCGGCGACGGCGCCATGTCCGCCGGCATGGCGTTCGAGGCGCTGAACAACGCCGGAGACAGCAATACCGACCTGCTGGTCATTCTCAACGACAACGAAATGTCGATCTCGCCGCCGGTCGGCGCCCTAAACAAGATTCTTGCCCGCATGTTGTCGGGCAAGGCCGTCGCCGTCGCCCGGCGTGGTGCTCGCAGCGTGCTTTCCGGCGCGCCCTCGTTGCTCGAGTTCGCCCGCCGAGCCGAAGAACACGTCAAAGGCATGATCTCGCCGTCGACGCTGTTCGAGGAATTTGGCTTCAACTATTTCGGCCCGATCGATGGCCATGATCTTGATGCCTTGCTACCGACGCTGGAAAATCTGCGCGGCCAGCGAGGCCGTTTCCTGCTGCATGTGATCACCCAGAAGGGCCACGGTTACCACAAGGCGGAAGCCGATCCCATCCTCTATCACGGGGTCGGCAAATTCGACCCCGACGCCGGCATTGCCGCCGCCACCGGCAAGCTGACCTACACGCAAGTTTTCGGCGATTGGCTATGCGACATGGCCGCCGCCGATCCCGATCTGGTCGCCATCACGCCCGCGATGCGCGAGGGCTCAGGCATGGTTCGCTATGCCGAAACCTTCCCGAAGCGCTATTTCGACGTTGGCATTGCCGAACAGCACGCCGTCACCTTTGCCGCCGGCCTGGCGTGCGAGGGTCTGAAACCGGTCGTTGCCATCTATTCGACCTTTCTGCAACGCGCCTATGACCAGCTGGTGCATGATGTAGCGCTGCAAAACCTGCCGGTGATGTTCGCCATCGACCGGGGCGGCCTGGTTGGCGCCGACGGCCCCACCCACCATGGCACATTTGATCTCTCCTACCTTGCCTGTATTCCCAACATGGTGATCATGGCGCCAGCCAACGAGGCCGAATGCCGGCGCATGTTGAGCACGGCCTATCGTCACAAAGGCCCGAGCGCGGTGCGGTATCCGCGTGGTGCAGGCACGGGTATCGTCCCCGACGGCGCACTGGACACGCTGCCCATTGGCCGGGGCGAAGTGTTGCGGCGCGGACAAAATGTCGCGCTGCTTGCCTTTGGCAGCCTGGTGCCCGCCGCCCTCGCGGCGGCGCAGGAACTCGACGCAACAGCGGCGAACATGCGCTTCATCAAACCGCTCGACATCGACCTTGTGGCCGATATCGCCGGGAACCATATGCTGCTGGTCAGTATCGAAGAAAACAGCGTCATCGGCGGCGCGGGCAGCGAAATCGAACGCACCCTGCGCGAGCGCGGCCTCGCCGTTCCGGTGCTACGCCTGGGCCTGCCCGACCGCTTTATCGATCATGGCGAGCAGGCACAATTGCTCGCCGAACTGGGGCTCGACGCCCCCGGCATCGTCCGCACCGTGCGCGCATACCTCGCTGCCCTTGAATGAACACCATGAACACAAAACAGACTGCTTCCTCCACCATTCCCGATGTCCAGGGCTCTGCCGACACACGTCAGATTGCCATCAACAAGGTTGGCGTCAAATCCATCCGCCACCCAATGCGAATCCGCGACCAGAATGGAGGCCTTCAGCACACCATCGCCACTTTCAACATGTATGTCGGGCTGCCGCACAATTTCAAAGGCACCCACATGTCGCGTTTTGTCGAGATCCTGAACGGGCACGAACGCGAGATTTCTGTTGAAAGCTTTCCGGTCATGCTTTCCGAAATGGTCGAACGACTGGAAGCGGAAACCGGGCACATAGAGATGAATTTTCCGTATTTCATCAACAAGGCGGCCCCCGTTTCCGGCGTGCAAAGCCTGATGGATTACGAGGTCACGCTGATTGGCGACATCTGTCACGGCGAAATCGTCACGTCGATCAAGGTCGTTGTGCCGGTGACCAGCCTTTGCCCGTGTTCCAAAAAGATTTCCGAACGCGGCGCCCACAACCAGCGCTCGCACGTCACCATCACGGCACGCGCCACCGAGTTTGTGTGGATTGAAGAACTGATCCGCGTCGCCGAAGAAGAGGCCTCTTGTGAACTGTATGGCCTGCTCAAGCGTCCGGACGAAAAACATGTCACCGAGCGCGCTTACGACAACCCGAAGTTTGTCGAGGACATGGTGCGCGACGTCGCCGCGCGGTTGAATGCCGACTCACGCATTCTTGCCTACGTGGTCGAATCGGAAAACTTCGAGAGCATACACAACCACTCGGCCTACGCGTTGATCGAACGCGATAAGACTAAAGATTGATTGACGCCCGGCCTATTTGTCGGTGTTTCTGACGGATCTGCCTGGCGGAGAAACGGTCACAGCCGCTACAGTGACTTGCCCGGTGACTGATTCTTGAGATTCCGGGAAGCAATTGCGCAGCGGACAAACTGTCCCCGGCGGGCATTCGTGCTCGACTGCACATTGCTGCTGCGTTTGATCGGTCAACACCATCGCGCGCATGAGCTCGCAACGACAAATCGGAGAATCGACATAGCTCATGACAAACCTCGCCGGGGAAAGACCTTGCCTTGAGACAGGTCGTTATTGGAATTGTTTCGCTACACCCCGAAAAAGATCAGGTCATCGGGGTCGCGGCTTCTAGTTCCATCTTAGCAAGGGTTTGCAGCAGATCAATCAGGAACATCAGTTCTTCGACCACCGGCATCGAAAAACCGCTGCGCTGGCCGCCGCGTGTGTCGCGGAGCAGTTGCTCCAGATAAAGCAGACAATCGTATCCCGGCCAGAGACCGACAATGCGGCTGGCGATGTGCGCCAGATCCTCGATGCCGCGCTGCTCCCGCGCGGCCGTCTGCCAGTCGATCGGTAACGTCTCGGAAGAAGGCGGAGTCCCGGTGCTTGCGTTCTGCGCGGCCATCGCCTCCCAGCGCTGGATCTCGACGTTGAAATGCTGGTTCAGGTTGGCAGCCACCCGCTCGAATTCGCCGCGCATGCCTGCGATGCGATACACGTCCATCAGGCGTATCCACGGCGCCAGCGCGTCTTCCGGGTTCTGATCGACAAATTCCTGCAAGGCCTGGGCGGCGCCCTTGACGCGACCAAACGAGAGCATGATGTCGGCCAGTTCCATGACCGGTTCGACATCGAGTTGCTCCGGTCTGTGCGGTGGAATCGGCGGTTCCTTCTGGGCAACAGGGGGAGGCGGTGCCGATGGCTTGGCGGCGAACGGTGTCGCCACGTCATCGGCCACCTTGGGGAGAACGCTTGGCGCAGTTGCCACTCCCGCAACGCCCGCGGCAGGCGCCTGAAATGCCCGAACGCGCCGGAAAGCCGGCACGGGTTCGTCGTCGAAGAATTCGGATTCGGCATCCCTGGGCGGATCGATCACCGCCTTGGGGACCGGCAACGGCTCCTCGGCCTGGCGTTCCCTTGCCAAACGAACCCGACGCAGACCGACAACCAGCAAACCGATCACCAACACTGCCAACAACGCCCAGATGAGCCATTCCAGCCAGAGTCCGTCCGGCTCGCGGATAGGGTGCGGCGTTGTAACCGGTACGGACACAGGCGGCGATGTCGGCGCCACGGCTGGCGTCGGGGACGATGTCGGCACCGCGACGGGGACCGGCTCCGGCATCGAGGCGCCGGCCGGTGACGATGAATTTGTCTGAGCCGACGCTTGCAGGCGGAAATCCTGCTGCACGACCGCTTGTCCGAGGCGCTGCAATTCGCTCAGCGTCGAATCCAGTTGCCGCAGCTTTTCCGCCGTATCCAGCTGCGACTGCGCCTGATCGTGCAGTGCTTGAAGTACTCGATATTCAAGGCGAAAGAGCTGGCGGCGCGGCGTATCGGCCTCGTCGATATTGCGCCAGGAAGCCAGCTCGTTTGCCAACAGCAACCGGGGCTCCCCCACCATGCCGGGGCCAGCGCCCAACACCACCCGGTCCCTGAAATCCGGGCGACCATTCATGACGGCAATCTTGCCGCTATACAATTGCCCTGACCCGCGGGCACTCCTGTGAGGCTCCGCTGGCGGGGCGGGAAGAACGACCGGCGACGCGACGGCGGAGCGCCCACCTGGAGACACAGGGGTGCGAAAGGCAGGGCGTTCCGCCGGACGGGACGCGCCGCCTCCGAAGCCGGCAACCTGTTCAGGCACGGGAGGCAGGATACGCGATTCAGGCGTGACGAGCTTGACACCAAACTCAAGCTTCAAATCGAAGCCGCAGCCCACCTGCAAAGGCAGGCGCACCTCGGGCGTTTCGACAAAATGGCTGGAGCGGACAACGATAACGCCATCACCGGGACGCAGGCTGATGGCGCCCTGGTTGATCGACTTGCCACCCTCACGCGTGCCGGCAAAATGAATGCAGCCGGCATCGAGCGATTCGCCCGGCGCCAGCCGATAATCGATTTCAACCGTGACTCGTTCCCCGACATGCGAGGCCGTGCGCGCCTCGCCCAGTGTCAGCGCAGAGGCCGCTGCGGCCGAGAACAGGCAAGCAAACGCCAGTAACACGCGAAGGTGATGCGAACTCATTTCTTGTTGGGTTTGTCGTTCAAATAGCGGGCATCGTCGAAACTGGCGATCCAGTGGGGTCGGTAAATCACGCACAGCGTGACCACCATGCCCGACAACCATGCCTCTGAAAAGCCTAACAGAAGATAGTAGGGCAAGTATTCATCAAGGAGGTAATCCAGCGGATAAATTCCGGCAAAACCCAAAATGAGTGTAGCGCCAATGCCAACTGCAAGCACTGCGAGGCCGCCGCCGAAAAAACCGTTGACGAACACATACACAAATACCTGGCGCGGCAGAACCCGTTCGGCGAAATTCAACATCGCGCGGCTGACCAGAACACCGGGCGCGGCCACCAGCAGCGCGTTTATGCCAAAGGCAAAGGCATCTGCCGCGCCGTTCAGGGTCACGCCGGCAAGCACCAGATTCAACCCTAGAAACGCCAGCGGGGCATCGAAGCACAGCGTAAACACTGCCGCGCCGACAAAATGCAACTCAAGGCCGGGACGCACTCCCGCGCGCAGGCTCCAGACTAGCGTCAGCAGCACGATCATGCCGAGATACAAATTGAAACGCGAGGGTGCGAGCAGATCGCGCCAGCGTGCCTTGCGGAGCGCCAGGCCAACCGCCGCTGCCCACAAGCCCCAGGCAACCCAATACAGGTATTCGGGCAACAGGTCGGCAGGAATATTCATGCTCAGGGAGAGCGACAGCTGTCGCTGGTGCCACTGCGTGTCAGGCCGTCGACCCAGTCGCGCAACTGCGTGCTCAGCGCATCGCTGGCTTTGGCAAGCGCCTGCGCGCCACCCTGGGCGTCAGGCGCCGATGGCTCGACCAGATTGAACGACTGTGAAGCCACCTGCCGCCGGCGTGTGCGATCGAGTAGACGCGCCTCACCACGCAAGACCGCCGTGCTGGCACCAGGCGAGGCAAAATTCTGGCCGAATTCGTCAACATCCAACAGGATCAGGCAACCAAACTCGCCTGACGCCTGGGCAGCGGCCAGGCCCAGTTGCAAGCGCAATCGCTGCTGTAACAACTGGGAAGGCGGCGCCGCCCAACGCGCTGACACATATTCGCGCAGACGGCCACTGTCAGCATAGTGCAGGCGATAACGCATCGGTGCGTCGTCGAACCACAGCGGCAGCCGGACTTCCAGCGCGGCACGCGGCAAGATCGCCTGGGGCGGTCGCGCTACCGGCGTTCCCAGATCGTAGATCGCCGGCGCACGATCGTCGATCGGCCGGTTGGTTTCGCAGGCAGCCAGCAGGCCCAGCAGGGCCGCAACAAGCAGAATTTTCATGGCGTACTCCGTGGTACCGCCGGGACGACGAATCCCGGCTCGCCCGGCCCCGGCACCGGTTTGGGTCGCCCAAGCAGAAGGCTTTCCGGGTGTTCTTCCAGGTTACGAAGCAGGCGGTTCAACTGACGTGTGGTCAGCGAAAGGTCTCGGCTCAGGTCATTGATCTTGTCAAACGCGGCCAGCGCGCCTTCGGCTGATGAGTCGCCATCCACCACCCGTTCCAGCTTCTCGGAGAGCGCCTGCACCCGGGGCAGCATGGCGCGTGCATCGCGGAACAGCCCCTGAGCCGACTCCGCTGCGCCGTCGACATGCGCCACCGCCGCGCCGAGTCGCTGCATGCGTTCGTCCGCCAGCAGACGCTTGAGTTCGCCCGTACTGGCATCGAGGTTGGCCAGGGTGGCCGAAAAGTGTTTAAGATTGTCGTCACTCAAGAGAAGGCCGGCTTTTTCGAGCACCTGCAGGCCGTTCCGCATGGCACCGCTCGCCGTTTCACCCAGTTCATCGAGGATGGAAGGCGCCATGGCAATACGCGGCGCTTGCCCGACAACACTGCGCGTCAGGGGCGTGGCATCGCGCCCGTTGTCCTCGAGCAGTACATGCGCAATGCCGGTAATCCCCTGGTACCCCAGTTTGGCCGTGGTACCTCGTGTAACGGGAACCGCCTCGTCAACCTCGATACGAATCAGGATATTGCCCGGATCATTGCGATCAAGCGCAATTTCGCGCACCTTGCCCACCCGGATACCCCGGTAGCGTACCTGCCCCTGCGGACTCAACCCGGTAACGTTTTGCCGGGTCACCACCAGATACTCGGTCGTGCGCTCGCGGTTGCCACCCAGCCAGGCAACGCTGAGCACGGCTGCCAGCGCAAAGACGATCACGAAAATGCCAGCGGCGAGTGCGTGCGACTTGTTCTCCATGCCCTATCCTTGCTCTACACGGTTCGTTTCAGGTGCCCGATCCTGACGAAAGAAATTGCGGATGAAAGGATGCCCGAATGCCTTCACCTCCGCCAGCGACCCATGCGCGATGATGTGTTGTTCCGCCAGTACTGCCACACTGCCGGCGAGTCCGTCCAGCGTCGGCAGATCGTGCGTCACCATGATCACGGTAAAACCCAGTTCGCGCTGTAGCTCTCCGATCAAGCGAACAAAAGCTTCGCTGCGATCTGGGTCGAGACCGGCGGTCGGTTCGTCCAGCAACAGCAATTCCGGCTCCAGCGCCAGCGCACGCGCCAACGCGACCCGCTTGATCATACCGCCCGACAATTCGGCTGGCATCAGCTGCCCGTGCCGTGGCTCGAGACCCACCTGGGCCAACTTCAGCAGCACCAGTCGCCGAATCCAATCCTCGTCGAGCACCTTCAGTTCACGCAACGGAAAGGCGATATTGTCATAAGCCGTCAGCGCTGAAAACAACGCACCCTGCTGAAAGAGCATGCCCAAACGGCGGCGTAAAGCGCGCTGCCGCGCCATATCGGGATCGCCCAAATCGGTGCCGAAGAGCCGGACGCTCCCGCGCAACGGCGCCAGCAACCCCAGAATTTCCCGCAACAAGGTCGTCTTGCCACTGCCGGAACCGCCGACCAGTGCCAACACCTCACCAGGCATGACGCGCAGATCGAGATCGCGGTGGATCAGGGTGTCGCCATATCCTGACCAGACGCCTTTCAACGCGACGACGGGTTCGGCGCTCATCCGGGAATACCCAGATTGCGCGTGAAGATGGCGAACAGCGCGTCGAGCAGAATGACGCTGGTGATCGCCGAGACCACCGAAATGGTGGTATTGGCAGAGAGACTCTCGGTGTTGGGTTGCACGCGCAGTCCGAAATGGCAGGCGATCAACGCGATGAAAAACCCGAACACGGCGCCCTTGCTGACACCGATCAGCAAGTTGGCCACCGGCACCGCACGCGGCAGCGTATCGAAAAAGTAGGCGTAGGAAAGGTCGAGTTGCAGGTTGGCCGCGACCATGCCGCCGAAGAGCGCCACCGCCGAAGTCCACAGGACCAGAAAAGGCATGGCCAGCGCCAGCGCGGCCACTTTCGGCAGCACGATGCGCAGGGTCCGCGAAATGCCCATCACAGCCAAGGCGTCGATTTCCTCGGTCACCCGCATCACGCCGATCTGCGCGGTCATCGCAGACCCCGAACGACCAGCGACGAGCACCGCCACCAGCACCGGGCCAAGTTCGCGGATCACCGAAATACCGAGAATATTGACGATGAACTGGTCGGCACCATAAGCCCTGAGTTGCAGCGCCGACAGATAGCTCAGGGTGATGCCGATGAGAAATCCAACCAGTGCGGACACCGGCAGCGCGCGTGCGCCGGATTTGTAGAGATTGGCGGAAAATTCCTTCCAGGGAATTTCGCGCGGATGGCGTGCCAGAAACAGCAAGTCGAGCACAATCTGTCCGAACAGCGTCAGCACGCCGAGCGCGTGGCGGGCAATGCGGAGCGTGACCTGCCCGGTTTCAACGATGATCGGTTCCGCCACCGGAGGCACCGGTGTCGCGTGCGGCGCAGCGGCCGCCCGCTCGACGATCTGCCGCGTTTGTGCCGGTATCTCCACGCGGGCTGGCCAGGTCTCGCCCCAGCAACGCCACAGGAACAAGGCCCCCGCGCTGTCGAGCCTGGACACACCGTCAAGATTCCAGACATCGACCGGCGTCGCCAACTCGCGCCGCAGGATCGCCAACACTGGCATCATCGCCGCCAGCGTCCAATCGCCGGACAATTCGGCGCGTCGATCATGAACCCTTATCGCAGGCGCCGCTGGGGCCGTGCCTTCAAGGTTCATCCTTTCTCCTTCTCCCGCACTGCTTCAACCTGAAACTGCAGGCCGATCCGCTGCCAGTAACCTTCGCCTTCTCGAAGCGCCGCCGCCGTCCACGGGTTGCCGGCCAGCCAGGCAGCCGGCAGTTCCAGGCGATAACCCCGCGGATGCCGTTTCACGCGCCAGGCCGGCAAGGCCCGCTCATCGCGCGAGCGGTGAAGTAGCGCGGCCAGGCGCAGACAGAACACCAGATCCCACTGCACGTCTTCACTGGCAAGGGATTGCAGTTTTTCCAGCTTGCCCCGGTGGCCAAGCACCAGCGCCGCCAGGCGTGCCTGATCTTTGCGTGAAAATCCCGGCATGTCGGCATAGCTGAGAATGTAAGCGCCGTGCTTGTGATAGGCGTTGTGCGCAACCGAAATACCGATTTCGTGCAACCGTGCCGCCCAGGAAAGCAACTGGAGATCGCCCTCGGCGGGCGGGCCGCCAGCCAGTTGCTCCAGCACCGCCACGGCGGTCTCTCGCACCCGCTCGGCCTGCCCGGCATCGGCCTGGTAGCGGCGCATGAAATGCGTGACCGTCGCGTCGCGCAGATCGTGATGGTGAAAACGCCCGAGTTGGTCGTAAAGCACACCGAGGCGCAGTGCGCCCTCGGAATACGTCATCCGCTCGAGTTCGAGTTCCTCGAACACCGCCGACATGATGGCGACGCCACCCGGCAACACCGGCAGCCGGTCGGTACGAATACCTGCCAGTTGCGTCGCTTCCGGCGAACCTGCCTTGATCAGCAGGGCGCAGAAGCGTTCCAGCCCCTCGCGCGTGATACCGCCTTCGTCCCCGGGGTTGAGGGCATTCATCTCCAGCACATCAGCAATCGCCCTCGCCGTGCCGGACGACCCGACCGCCTCTTTCCAGCCCAGCCGCAGATAGTCGTGCGCGATCAGCTCCAGCTCCTGCGCAGCGGCGACCTGGGCTTCGCGCAGGCGCTTTCTGTCCATTCGCCCGCCCGGAAAATAGCGTTGTGAATAACTGACGCAGCCCATGTAGAGCGATTCCATTGCCTGCGGCTCGTGCCGCTTGCCGATGATGAATTCGGTCGATCCCCCTCCGATGTCGACCACCAGCCGTTTGTGTGCCGCCGCCGGAAGGGAATGCGAGGCGCCGATATAGATCAGGCGCGCTTCTTCGCGGCCGGCGATGACTTCGATGGGAAAGCCCAGAACCTTCTCCGCCTGCTCGATAAACTCGGGAGCGTTCTTGGCCACGCGCAACGTATTGGTTGCCACGGCGCGCACGGCACCTCGGTCGAATCCGCGCAGTCGCTCGCCGAACACCGCCAGTGCTTCGAGCGCGCGCCGTTGCGATGCATCATCCAGGCGCTTATCGGGGCTGAGGCCTGAGGCCAACCGAACCGCCGACTTCAGCGAATCGAGCGGATAAATCTGGTCATCGACGACACGCCCGACTTGCAGCCTGAAGCTGTTGGACCCCAGATCGATCGCGGCGATCGTTTCGTAAACCATGCGAGGTTAAGCCCGGTTGCGCAAAGCAGGCATTCTAGCATCGCCCGGCAAAGCAGAAGATGCGCGACGCGGAACGTCATGAACTGGTCACATTTACGTCATATACTGGCAAAAAATCTGGAGGATCGTCGCGCCATGCCCCCTGCACAATCTGCCCGCACCCATCCCGCCAAGCATTTTCTCAACCGCGAACTCGGCCTGCTCGCCTTTAACCGGCGGGTGCTGGCCCAGGCGCAGGACGAGCGTATGCCACTGCTCGAGCGCCTGCGTTTCCTGTGCATCGTCTCCAGCAACATGGACGAATTCTTCGAGATTCGCGTCTCGGGATTGAAGGAACTGATCCACGCCAACGACTCCGGTGCCAGCATCGACGGCCTGAATGCCCGCGAGGCGCTGCGCAGGGTCAGCGCCGAAGCCCACGCACTGATCGCGGAGCAATACACGCATTTCAACGAAGTGATCCTGCCCCGCCTCGACCAGGAAGGCATCCGCTTTCTGCGTCGCTCACAGTGGACCGAGGCACAGCGCGAATGGGTGCGCGACTACTTTCAGCGCGAAATGCTGCCGGTCCTGACGCCCATCGGGCTCGACCCGGCACACCCCTTCCCTCGGGTGCTGAACAAAAGCCTCAACTTCGCCATCGAGCTGGAGGGCAAGGACGCCTTCGGGCGCAGTTCAAACGCCGCCATCGTCCAGGCGCCCCGCGCCCTGCCGCGTGTGATCCGCATTCCACGAGAACTTTCGGCCGCGCCCTACGAGTTCGTCTTTCTCTCCTCCGTGCTGCACGAGTATGTCGGTGAACTGTTCACCGGCATGACGGTCACCGGCTATTACCAGTTTCGCGTCACGCGCAATTCCGACCTCTTCGTCGACGAAGAAGAGAACACCAATCTGCGCACCAAATTGCAGGGCGAGTTGTCGCAACGTCATTTCGGCGATGGCGTCCGCCTCGAAGTGGCCGACAACTGCTCGCCGACCATGATCGCCTTTTTGCTGGAACAGTTCGGCCTCAGCCGTTCCGACCTCTATTGCGTGAACGGCCCGGTGAATCTGGTACGCCTGATGCAGGTTCCAGACTGGGTCGACCGCCCCGATCTCAAGTTCTCGCCGTTCGTCCCCGGCCTTCCCAAAGCGCTGGAGAAACGTCACAACATTTTCGAGACCATCCGCCAGCGCGACATTCTGCTGCACCACCCCTACCAGTCCTTCGCGCCGGTGATCGAACTGCTCAACCAGGCGGCAACCGACCCGCAGGTAGTGGCGATCAAGATGACCGTCTACCGCACCGGTACCGACTCGGTACTGATGGAATCGCTGGTGCGCGCCGCGCAGAACGGCAAGGAAGTGACCGTCGTGCTCGAACTGATGGCGCGCTTTGACGAAGAGGTGAACATCGTCTGGGCCAACCGTCTGGAAGAGGTCGGCGCCCATGTTGCTTATGGCGTGGTCGGCTTCAAGGTGCACGCCAAAGCCATTCTGATCGTGCGGCGCGAAGAAGGCGGCCTGCGCCGCTACGCCCATCTGGGCACCGGCAACTACCACCCGCGCACCGCCCGTCTCTACACCGATTTTGGCCTGATGACGGCGAACGAGGAACTGACCAACGACGTGAGCGAAGTGTTCAAACAGCTCACCGGGCTGGGCAAGGCGCGCACCCTGAAGCACCTGATCCAGGCGCCCTTCACGCTGCACTCCTCCATCGTCGCCGCCATCCGTGCTGAAGCGGAAGCCGCGAGGAACGGCCGCCCGGCACGCATCATCGCCAAGATGAACGCCTTGCTCGAAGCCGAAACCATCGAGGCACTCTACGAAGCCTCGCAGGCCGGCGTCGAAATCGACCTGATCGTGCGCGGCGTCTGCGCGCTGAAGGCCGGCGTGGCCGGCCTTTCGGAGAATATTCGCGTGCGCTCCATCATCGGGCGTTTTCTCGAACACCACCGCATCTTCTATTTCTTTGCGGACGGCAACGAGAATATCTACCTTTCCAGCGCCGATTGGATGGACCGCAACTTCTTCCGGCGCATTGAACTCGGTTTTCCCATCCTCGACCCGCGCCTCAAAAAGCGCGTGATCACCGAAGGTCTGCGCCACTATCTTGCCGACAACCAGCTGGGCTGGGAAATGGATGCCAACGGCAAATACCAGCGCGTCAAACCCAACGCCCGCGCCAAGCCGCGCAGTGCCCAGGGCGCGCTGATGGCGGCCCTCGGCAAGGGCTGAGCGCACTTTCAAACAGAACCGCCACATGAACCACCGCTTGACCACCCGGCGCCGGCTGGCGCTGGGGTTGCTGGGCACAGCACTAAGTCTGCTCACCGCCTGCACCTCGCTCCCGACCACTCAGCAGCTTGGGTCGCCCGAGCAGCGCGTGGCCCTGCACGTCAAAAAGGGCACGACACCTTTTGTCGTTTTCCAGTCCGGTTTGGGCGACGGCAAATCCACCTGGGCCGACGTCATCAGCCGGCTACCGACCAACGTCTCCGTCTTTGCCTACGACCGCCCCGGCTATGGCGATAGCGACGGCACCGAGGGTGCGCGCTCGCCCTGCGCCATTGCGACCGAACTGCATACCCTGCTCCAACGTGCCAACATCCCGCCGCCGTACATACTGGTCGGCCACTCGCTGGGCGGACTGTATCAGGACGTTTTCGCCCGCCAATACCCGGACGAAGTCGCCGCCCTCGTCCTGCTCGACCCGACCCACCCGCGCCACTGGGAACGCCTGCAAGCCGACGCCCCGGCACAGGCAACCATCGTACGCGGCCTGCGCCTGACGGCGTTCAGCGCAGCGATGCGGCGCGAATTCGACGACCAGTACACCTGCCCGCCGGACGCTACTCCGCTCAACACACCGGCGACGCTGCTCTTCAGCGGCCGCCGCCGACCCGAGGAGCTGGGCAGTTTCGAAACCATGCTGCTCCGTCTGCGAGAAGATTGGAAAACCCGCTACACCGCCCCGCAAACCGCAACCCTGCGCGAGGCCACGCATTACCTCCAAACACAAGCGCCAGCCGCAGTGGTGGATGCGATCAGGCAGGCTCTGGCCGGCAAGCGACAGAAGTAGACGCGAGCCACGGCAAACCGGGTGCAAGAGTCGCTTTTTCGCTGGAAGACGGCCGAAACCCGACTATCCACTGGACATACGTCTGCTCTGTTCTTATGCTTTAGCGCTTGTAACGCAGCACCTCCCGTGCACGTTCAAGCAGCCCAACCGAGGGAGATGTCTGTTTGGCGCGTTTGCCGTTTGCAATATGTCTGTTCATAAAACCCGTATATCAACCATGAGCAAGAACACAAGCTGTTTTCAAACTGACGAGCATTCCACCGTACACGTCACGCGCCCGGTGTATCCGTCACTTTTGACGTCTACATTACGTTAGGTTTATCGAGCATGGCCACTTACAACCCGACCATCGACTATGTCGAAGAGCTGCGTCGCCTTAGGGACGCGTACGTCGGATCAAATCCGCAGAGCAGGTGGAACATCATTCAGCGTCGGCTTGGAAACACGGAAATTGGCCCCGTTCGCTTGGTAAGCGTCGTGTCTGCTGTTGAAGCTTTGTCGCGCGCTCTTCTCGTTCATTTCCCGAACGCACCGGCCGCTGAGGTTGGCAAGAGGTATACGAAGTTCAAGTCAAAGGAAGGGCACCATCTTGTTGCCGAATACCTGAAGCGGAGCGGTCACGATGATCCAAATATTTATTTCGGTGCAGATACTTGGCCCCTCTTCAAGCACGCTGTGAACTATCGGAACTTGATTGCTCATGAATGCACATACCTAGGCCAAGACAAGTACGTGTCGCTGATTCAGGCATCGGAAGAGGTCTTAAATTCCGTCGCGGGTTTGGCTGGTCTGCAGCATGGATAAACCTAACATTTCCTTCCAGCGGACTGCCTACGGCAGCCGCTGAAGTCAGGCGTTGGGCATAATCTGATCTTTCTTTGAGGAATTTGTGTTCTCACATATCTGCGTCGGTGTCAGTGACTTTGAGCGTGCGCTTTCGTTCTACGAGCCGTTGATGGCAACACTTGGCATTGAGGCTCGCTTTTGCGAAAGAGGTCGCCCTTGGGCAGGATGGCAATCTAGTCCAGGCCCAAGGCCGCTGTTCATTATTGGCAAGCCTTTCAATCAGCTCGCACCAGCGCCAGGCAATGGCAGCATGGTGGCGTTTCTCGCGGAGAGTAGAACCACTGTAGACCAAGCATTCAACATTGCTCTTGCTAACGGCGGCACATCCGAAGGGCCGCCAGGCTTAAGGCCCGAGTACCACGAAAACTACTACGGCGCGTACTTTCGAGACCCTGATGGCAACAAGCTCTGTGTGGCCTGTCACTCCGCACAGTGCTGAAGTCGCAGGCATCCAACCAATGGCGCCCAACATCGCGGTCAAGGCCACTCCCTTCGGCCGCTGGACGCTGCGCGATAAATCCGTGCACCGCCGGTTAGCTTTACGTTGGGCGTCTTAATTCTTGCAGCGAGGTCGAGTTGAGCCACAAACTATTGCTTGTCGATTTTGAGAATGTTCAGCAGGTTGATCTCAGTCGTCTCGAAGAGAACTTCCACGTTGTCATCTTTGTTGGTTCAGGCCAAAAGAGCGTTCCAATTGATCTTGTCGCAAGCGCACAGAAACTTGGAGATAGAGTCGAGTGGCAACGCGTTGATGGAAACGGTAGCAATGCTCTAGATTTCTATATCGCATGCCAGCTTGGGCGCGTGATTGAAAAGTCTCCAAGTCTTCATTGCATTGTCCTGTCCAAAGATAAAGGCTTCGATCCGCTTCTTCGACATCTAAGCAAAAATGGTCTGAAGTGCAAACGCATCAACAGCTTGCTTGAGCTTGAACCGAAGACCGCAACGGCAGAAGAACCAAATTACAAGCGGGTCTTTGATCTTCTGAGCAAATCCGAAAAGAAATCACGTCCGCGTAAACGGGCAACTCTGTCGCAGCATATTTCTTCAATGTTCCAAAAGAACATTGCTCAAAGCGACGTCGATCGGATCATTGACATTCTTTTCGCGAACAAGATGATTTCAGAATCCAACAACACCATCACATATGAGTTCTGAGCCACCCAACAATTCCGTCGTGAGGGACCGCCCACAAGCAGCGCTTGTGGGCGGTCCCTCACGACATTAGGCGCCAGCAATTCGATGCAGATACGCCCTTTTCGCCCCGGAGATGAGCCGGCCTTGTTTGCAGTCTTTCATTCTGCCGTTCATGGGCTTGCCAGCACGAACTACACACCAGAACAGATTCAAGCATGGGCGCCGCAAGACCTGGATCGAAATATCTGGGGCAAGCGAATGCAAGACATTCAGCCCTTTGTAGTTGAAGCCTCGGACGAAATCGCGGCCTACGCGGATGTTCAGCCTTCTGGCTACATTGATCATTTCTTTGTAGCTGCCGCATACGCAAGGCGAGGCGTGGGCAGCATGCTTATGGCGCACATTCACATAGTCGCTCGTGAGCAAGATATTCCAGCGCTCACATCCGATGTCAGTCGCACGGCGCAGCCATTCTTCGAGAAATTCGACTTTGTCATCGTCGAGCAGCGATTGCCGGTTATTCGAGGTGTCCCAATCCCCAATGCGCTTATGCGAAAAGAGCTGACGCCACTCCCTTCCATAGAGAGAGCATCACCCGGCAAGCCAGGCATCACCTCGCATGTCAAACGCTAGCCATCAGTAACCGCGCGCATCGCATGACCTCACAAGACATCGTCCTATACGCAGCAATCGTCGGGTGCGAAATTGGTTTCTGGCTGGTTCTGCTGGCGGCCCTGGCCACCCGCTACGTTGCCAAAAAGAGTTCGCTCAGCAAGTGGCTGCTCCTTAGTCTGCCACTGATCGACCTCGCCCTTCTCGGCTTCACGGTTCTGGACCTGCGCCGCGGCGCCGTGGCGACTTTTGCGCATGGCTTGGCTGCGGCATACGTCGGGTTCACGGTGGCCTTCGGGCACATTGCCGTGAGATGGGCTGACGCCCACTTTGCCCACCGCTTTGCGGGCGGTCCGCCCCTGCCTAAGGCGCCAACCCTGGGGTGGGCAGCTGTTCAATACGACCTCGTCCTTTGGGTGCGCTGCATTGCAGCCTGCCTGCTCACGGTCGGCCTTGTCGAAGTACTCAGATCGCTCGTAGGTGAGTCACAAACGATCGCACTGCTCGAATGGCAGAAGTACGCTTTCGGTTGCGTGTTCTTCTGGTTTCTGTTCGGCCCTCTCTGGGCTCTCGCAACCGCGTGGCGTCGCCCAAGCTGAGGCCTGATTTGGCGCCGAACCGGACACGCAGCGGTGAACTCTGCGCTACCATCGCGTTGTTGCCCAACCCCACCAACCCACTATGAGCAAAATCCGCCCCGGCTCCCGGTCCGTAGTCTTGATTGTCGATGTTCAAGTGAGCGTCATGGCGAATGCCTGGAACGCTTCGAATGTCATCGGCAATATCGTCCGGCTTGTTGAACGGGCGCGGGGAGAGGGTGTGCCGGTCATCTGGATTCAACATGAGGCCGACGATTTGCCGCGCGGTTCTCCGGCCTGGCAACTCGTTCCTGAACTCGTGACCGCCGCCGGCGAACAGCGGATCGACAAGCGTTTCCCTTCCGCATTCGAGGAAACGGGGCTGGAGGACTGCCTCGCCGAACAGGGTGTCGCGCACATTGTGCTTGCGGGCGCGCAAACCAACTGGTGCATTCGCGCCACCGCCTATGCCGCGCTCGAACGCGGCTATGACCTGACGCTGGTAAAAGATGCCCACACGACCGAGACCATCGAACTCGGCGAGGGCGGCAGGCTGGAAGCCTCCGGCATGGTCATGGATCTCAACATTGCGATGAAATGGCTGAGTTACCCCGGTCGCCGCAATGGCACCGCGATGACCGAGGAGCTCGATTTTTCACCCGCGGGCAGCAGCCTTTAACAAAGCGGGCTTTGCCGCTGTACAGATAAAGGCCGGACCATGAACATCATCGTCGCCACTGACATTCACGGCATCTCTGCCGAACTGCGCGCCATGATGGAACCGGTGGCAAGCGGCGCAATTTTTCTGTCGCCCTGGGAGACCGAAACCAGCCCGATCGAAGATGAGCATCAGGCGGTCTCGACCTTTTTGTCACAGAGCGGCCTTGAAGCATATGCAGACAAGATTTCAGTCGCTGCAAACCGGGCGCCGGCATACATCATCGGGTTTAGCGTGGGGGCCAGCGCTGCGTGGCTCTATTCCTCGCGTGACGATTGCAATCCCGAGAGCAAGGCGACACTTTTTTACGGGTCGAGAATCCGTGACTATTCTTCGCTCGTGTCGCGGATCGATATCTCCGCGATCTTCGCTGAACACGAGGCGTCGTTCTCGCCGGTGCAACTCGCGCGAGCGATTACCCGAGCCAATGTGCGCACCTCTGTCGAGACCGGCACAGCCCATGGGTTCATGAACCCGCGCTCGGCCAACTTCGCACCCGCCCTGTGCATGAGCCATCTTCAACGCCTGGCAGGCGAGCTGGCACGCTTTCGTTGCAGCGCGCAGCGCACAGCAACGACATAGACCGCATTCATCATCTGCTCCCAAAATCCGAAAAGCGAGGCAACCGCATGAGTATCGAGATTTCAAGAGAAGCGCAGAAGGAGGCCATTGCCTCCATTGAGCGCTATTTCAGTGAAAACATGGACGAACCCATCGGCAACATTGCTGCCGCTGGACTGCTCTCTTTCTTTCTGGAAGAAATCGGGCCGCTCGTCTACAACAAAGCGGTGGCCGATGCGCAGGAGCGCCTGCACGCACGCGTGACGGATCTCGATATCGAAATCCACGAAGATGAGTTTCAGTACTGGCGCAAGAGGGAACGAAAACAGCGAACAAAGTAATGCTTGGCCGGTCTCATTCCTATCATTGCGCCGAAATACTCAGCATGCATCCCCTACCTCCCAACGGACTGCCGATCTACCGCCTGCTAACCGGGCCGGACGATGCCACCTTCTGCCACCGGGTTTCCGAAGCGCTGGCGTTGGGATATCGTTTGCACGGTTCGCCCGCGCTCACCTTCAACGGCACATCGGTGATCGCAGCACAGGCGCTGGTGTGGCCTGACAACGTCAACGAGTAACAAGCTCGATCACGATTCGAGGCGACTCCATGAGCGACCCCCTGGCTCACCTGCCCAATCTCGGCCCCAAGTCGCAGCAAATGCTGCTGGCGGCAGGGATCGCCACGCCCGAGGAATTGCGCCAAATGGGGGCGGTCGCCGCCTTCAGTCGCGTCAAGCGGGCATGCTCGGCCGCCAGCCTGAATTTGCTTTGGGCTCTGGAGGGCGCGCTTTCCGGGCTACCCTGGCAGGCAGTGGCGCACGAGCATCGCGCGAGCCTGTTGCTGGCGCTGGAAATGCACGAGCGCCACCTGGCTTGAACAGCCGGCCTTGATCTTCGCTCCGCTGCACATCCGCGAGGAGGCGCTTCAAATCGCCCGTCCAGCCACATATGGATGCGACGCGAATCGATCTGAACTGGGAGCGGCCCTCGTTCTGCTGCTGCTCCCCATCCTCATCCTCTTGGTGTTTGTCGGCTTTCCGCCGCCGCTCCCGACCAAAGCGGCGCCAACGCGGTCGGTACCGGTCAAGAAAGAGGCGACGCCCAATGTTAAGTAGCGCACATTCCCAATTTGGGGAATGCAACCTATCATGGAGATAGAGTCAGCACTGCGCACAGATGGTGGCATACGACCACCCACCCATAAAGAGACAACAGGAGACGACATGGCAGCCGAATTGATTGCCTGGTCAGACGATTTCAGCGTCGGGATTCAGGAAGTGGACGAACAGCACCGCGTACTGGTGCAACTGCTTAACGAACTGCACACTGCGATCCGCGAGCACCACGGCAAAGCGACTTCACGCGAGATTCTCGACCGCCTGGCCGAATACACCCGCACGCATTTTCTGCTCGAAGAAAGCCTGATGCGCGTTTGCCACTATCCGGGCTTCGAAATTCACAAGGCGCAGCACGAAGAACTGATCAAGGAAGTGGTGGCGCTACAGCACAAGCTGGACCACGATGGCACGACCATTACCTTCGAGCTGCTGCATTTTCTGAAAACCTGGCTGACGCAGCATATCAATGAAAGCGACAAACGCTTTGGCCAGCACTTCCAGAAATCCAGCCTGCAACCCTACGCAGCCTGGAGTCAGGAAGTGAAAGAGACCATGAAGAAAAAGAAATGGTGGTGGCAGTTCTGGTGATACGCGCTGGGGCGGTGCAACGAACGATAAGCGCCTCCCCTTGCCCGCTTACCCTCGCCGGACGCCCACCACACCCTTCACGTCGTGGATGATGCCCAGCGTCTTCTGTAGCTGGGCCAGCCCGCCGATTTCGACGGTAAAGCTCATGTGCGCCTTGCCCTGTTTGGACTGGGTATTTACGCCGATGACATTGAGCTTTTCTCTGGCGAAGATTTCGGAGATGTCGCGCAGCAAGCCCTGACGGTCATGCGCGTCAACCACGATGTCGACCGGAAACACGCCGCCGCTGGTTGCCGCGCCGCCCCAATCGGTCTGAATGACGCGCTCTGGATGCAGCGCCGCCATGTGGATGAAGTTGGAGCAATCGGCACGGTGGATCGAAACACCCTTGCCGCGCGTGACGAAACCTTCGATCACGTCCGGCGGCGCCGGTTTGCAGCATTGGGCCAACTGCGTCAGCAGGCGGTCGACGCCGACGATCAGAATGCCCTGGTGGTCGTCATGACGGGCGCTCTGGCGCACCGGCACTTCGTCGGGCCCCTGCGTCTCCGCCAGCAGGTCGCCGCCCTTGGCGACGGCCTGGAACTGCCGCTGGCTGTATTCACCGCGCGCGGCGGCAATGAAGAGATCGTCAGACTTGGCGTAGCCGAGCTTCTTGGCCAGTTCTTCGATATTCGCCCCGGTCTGCCCGAGGCGTTGCAGTTCCTTGGCGACCACTGCCCGTCCATCGGCTACCGTCTGATCCAGCGCCATGTTGGTGAACCAGTGGCGCACCTTCAGCCGCGCGCTCTTGGTATGGATGTAGTTGAGGCCCGGATTCAGCCAGTCGCGCGAGGGGCCGCCTTCCTTGGCGGTAATGATCTCGATGCGCTCGCCGGTATGCAGCGGCGTGTTCAACGGCACCAGCACGCCGTTGACCTTGGCGCCCCGGCAGCGGTGGCCGAGGTCGGTATGCACGCGATAAGCGAAGTCGACCGGCGTCGAACCGGCGGGCAGGTCGACCACCTTGCCGGCCGGCGTCAGCAGGTAAAGGGTTTCATCCAGCGCCGCCTGTTTGTAGTGCTTGACCCAGTCGGAACTGTCCGAGACTTCGTCCTTCCACGACAGCAGTTGGCGCAGCCAGGCGATCTTCTCGTCGTAGTTGTCTTCGCCGCTTTTCTTGGTGCCTTCCTTGTAGCGCCAGTGCGCGGCGATGCCCAGTTCGGCGTGACGATGCATTTCGCGGGTGCGGATCTGCACCTCCAGCGAACGGCCGTCGGGGCAATGCACCGCCGTGTGCAGCGAACGGTAATGATTGCCTTTGGGGTTGGAGATGTAATCGTCGAATTCCTTGGGAATCGGCGTCCACAGGTTGTGCACGATGCCGAGCACCGTGTAGCAATCCTTGATTTCATCGACGATGACGCGCAGGGCGCGCACGTCATAGACTTCCGAGAAATCGACGCCCTTTTTGCGCATCTTGTTCCAGATGCTGTAAATGTGCTTCGGGCGGCCGTAGATTTCCGCGCTCGCGATGCCCGCCGCCTCGACCTCGTGGCGGACGCGGGCGATGGCGTCGCTGATGAACTGCTCACGCTCGGTGCGCTTCTCATCGAGCTGTTTGGCGATGCTTTTGTAGATATCGGGATGCAAAAAGCGGAAGGAGAGGTCTTCCAGCTCCCATTTCAGTTCCCACACACCCAACCGGTTGGCAAGCGGCGAGTAGAGTTCCAGCGTCTCGCGCGCCACCTGCACGCGCAGATCATCGGCGTGCGCCGCGTAGAAGCGCAAGGTTTGCGTGCGCGAGGCCAGGCGCAGAAGCACCACACGGATGTCTTCGACCATCGCCAGCAGCATCTTCCTGAGCACCTCGATCTGGGCGCGCATTTCCTGCGGGTTATGCTCGGCGTCGGCAACATAGCCATGCGTGATGGGGCGCAAGCGGTTCAGACGTGAAATGCCGTTGACCAGATGCGCGACCGCCTTGCCAAAGCGCGCCTCGATCAATTCGATGGCGTTCTCCTTGCAGGCGGGCAGCGAGAACAGCAATGCGGCGATACGGGCATCGGCATCGAGTTTGAGTCCGGCGATGATTGCCGCCATGCCCAGACCGTGCGCCCAGGTCGCCTCACCCGAGCCGAGCAGACGATCCGCGTAGATTTCGCACACATAATCAATCGCCTGGCGCAGGCGCGCGGCATCCTCGGCGCTCAATCCGTCGGCGAGGAGGCGGTGGCTTTGTTCGATGTCGTCGTGACCGGCGACGGAGTTGGCAACGGAGACCATGGCGCAATTATAAAGTCTGCGCCGCTTGCGGCATAATCGGCAGCGTCCGTCCCACTCGAGGAATTGCCATGCCCCCCGCCGTGTTGCGCGTGGATCACATCCATGTGTTCGTGTCCGACCGAGCTGCCGCCGGGCGCTGGTATCGCGACGTGCTGGGCTTCACCGTCGCCCCCGCGCTGGCGCACTGGGCGGCCGACGGCGGGCCGCTGACGCTGGAAGACCGCAGCGGCGCGGTCCACCTCGCCCTCTTTGAAAAGCCGGTGGAGAAATGCCGCTCCACCATCGCGCTGGCGGCCGGCGCGAGCGCGTTTATGGCCTGGCGAGCGCATCTGGAAAGCGTGCTCGGGCAAGCGCTCGAGGTCGTCGATCACGACCTCGCCTGGTCGATCTACTTCAGCGATCCGGACGGCAACCCGTACGAAATTACCTGTTACGACTACGCCCAGGTCGCCGCAGCGCTTGCCTGACCGTATTTTCAGGAGAATTTGCATGAAACTGTGCGCCATCCAGACCCCATTGGCGAAGGGTGATTTCGCCGCCAACATCGCGTCGCATCTCGATCTCATCGATCTGGCAAAGACCCATGTCGCCGACATAGTGCTTTTCCCCGAACTCTCGGTCAGCGGCTACGAGCCCGAACTAGCAGCGGCACTCGCCACCACGGCCGACGACCCCCGTTTCGCGGTTTTTCAACACCGCGCCGACGAATACGGAATGAACATCGCCATCGGCGTGCCAACACGCTCAGAGCATGGCGTGCACATCAGCCTGGTGGTCTTTCGCCCGCAACAATCACGGCTGACCTACTCCAAGTTCCATCTGCACGCGGACGAATTGCCCTATTTCGTCACGGGCCAAGCACCGCTAGCGCTGATCGGCTCGGACAACGACGTAGCCCTGGCCATTTGCTACGAACTCTCGGTGCCCAGTCACGCGGCTTTCGCCGCCGAACACGGCGCGCGCGCCTATCTGGTTGGCGCGGTCAAGACCGCCAGCGGGGTCGATGCCGCAGAGCAGGCGCTGAGCGCCACCGCCCGCCGCCACCGCATGGCGGTGCTGCTCGCTAATTGTGTCGGCGAGTCCGGCGGCTATGCCTGCGCCGGGCGCTCGGCAGTCTGGTCGCCGCAAGGTAATCTGCTGGCGCAACTGGACGACCGGCAAACCGGGCTACTGATCTACGACACCCTTTCCGACGAGGCGACATGCGTGACGCCATAAGCGATAGCGGCGAACGCACCGCGCAGTGGTCGCGCCGATTTGCCAACCCCTATCTGCTGCTCACCCTGACCGCCTTGTTCTGGTCCGGCAACATGGTGGTCGGGCGCGGCGTTCGCGCCGACGTGCCGCCGCTGGCGCTGGCCTTCGGGCGCTGGCTGATCGCCTTTGCCTGCGTACTGCCCTTCGCATGGCCATACGTTCGCCGCGACTGGCCGCTCGTCAGAACGCATTGGCGCAGCGTCTCGCTGCTCGGCCTGCTCGGTGTCGGCGGCTATAACACGCTGGCCTACATCGGCCTGCAAACCACCAGCGCCACCAACGCGGTGCTGCTCAATTCGTTCATCCCGGTGGTCACCATTGCCATCGCCTGGGCCTTTTTCGGCAAACGCCTGAAGCCGCGCGAAGCGATGGGCGTGCTGATCTCGCTGATCGGCGCGCTGACCATCGTCGGACGGGGCGAACCGGCGGCGCTGCTGGCGCTCGATCTCAATGTCGGCGACTTGTGGCTGCTGCTGGCCGTGCTCGTTTGGGCGGTCTATACCGTAGGCTTGGGCCGCCGGCCAGCCGGCGTGCATCCGCTGGTACTGCTCGCCGCGTTTATCGCCGTCGGCCTGGTTGCGCTCGCGCCCTTCTGGCTGTGGGAGATGGCCCAGGGCCGCTTCCTGCATCCCACACCCACCGCCTGGCTGGCACTCGCCTATGTCGGCGTTCTGCCCAGCTTTGTCGGCTACGTCTTCTACAACCGGGGTGTTGCCGAAATCGGACCGGCCAAGGCCAGTCTGTTCATTCATCTGATGCCCGTCTTCGGCACGCTGCTCGCGGCGCTGTTTCTGGGCGAGATCCCCGGCTGGTTTCACTATCTCGGCATTGCGCTGATTTTCACCGGCATCGTGCTGACGATGAAGAAATTCTGACATGTTGGGCAAACTTTTCGGCTGGCTACGCCCGCGGCCCCCTGCGCAAATTCCCGAGGCTTTGTGGCAGCAGACCCTTGCTTCGACACCGTTTCTGGCGGCACTGAATACGTCAGAGCAAGGTCGCCTGCGGACGTTGGCGGAACGTTTTCTCGCCGAAAAGGAATTTTCGACCGCCGGTGGCTTGGTGCTGACCGACGCGATGTGCGTCGCCATCGCCGCCCAGGGCTGCCTGCCGGTGCTCGAACTGGGGCTCTCCAGCTACGCGGGCTGGGTGGGGATCGTGGTCTACCCCGACGAATTCGTGGTGCCGCGCCAGACCATGGACGATCACGGCATCGTTCATGAATACGATGACGTGATCGCGGGCGAATCCTGGCAGGGCGGTCCCCTGCTGGTGTCGTGGCGCGACGTGAAGATGGCCGGCGAGGGCTACAACGTGGTCATCCACGAATTCACGCACAAGCTCGACATGCTGGACGGCGAGACCGACGGCGTGCCGGCGCTGCATTCCGGCATCACGCGAACAGAATGGGAGACTACCCTGTTCGCCGCCTACGACCATTTCTGCACCCGGATCGACAACGGCGAAGAGACCTGGATCGACCCCTACGCAGCCGAGCACCCGGCTGAATTTTTTGCAGTGCTGAGTGAATGCTTCTTCGATGCGCCGGATGTGGTGACGGCGGAATACCCTGAACTGTATCGCCTGCTCAGCCGCTATTACCGGCAAGACCCGCTCAGCCGCCATCCGGCGCCGACGGCCCACCCCTGCCCGCCCGCGCCGCGCGCCTCTCGCTTCAGTTAGCCGACCAGTACCGGCGATTCTCCGCCCGCCAGGCACGCGTCTCGACGCCACGTTCGCCCAGTTTCACCCGCACGGCGCCATCGCGGTCCGTACGCCAGATGCGTTGCGAATACGTGGCATACCGTGCCACCACATCGTCCTTGGGGTGCCCGAAACGATTCCGGTAACCGACCGGAATCACCGCCTCGCGCGCGCCGACCGCGGCCAGAAAAGGCGCGGTGGAAGATGTGCGGCTGCCATGGTGGGGCACCAGCACGATGTCTGCCGCCAGACCGCCTGCGTCGCGCGCCAGCATGGCCGCCTCGTCCCGCGCCTCGATATCGGAAGTCAGCAGCATGGCATGGCCGCCGGCCTCAACCTTGAGCACACAGGAGACATGGTTGGCCTTGCCGCCCGCCCGGTAAGCGGCTTCGACCGGATGCCACATCGAGAACCGCACGCCCTCCCACACCCAAGCCTGCCCGGCCAGACAAGCTTCACCGCGCAATTCGGGCAAGGACGACAGCAGGCGATCCACCGGCAGCGCGGCGCGTACCGATGCGAGGCCGCCGGAATGATCGGCGTCGCGGTGCGTCAACACCAACGCATCGAGGCGATCGATACCCAGCGCACGCAGATAGGGCACGATAACGCGCTGCCCGGCATCCGACTCGGCGCTGTACAGCGGGCCGGTATCGTAGAGGAGCGCGTGGTCATGGCTACGCACGACCACGGCCAATCCCTGACCGACATCGAGCACGTCGATCCAGGCTTCACCCGCCTCGGGTTTTGCCACCGGCCACCACAAGGCCGGCAGCATCAGTGCGACACCCGCCACACGCCCGCCCGCACCGGCGGGCAGGAGCAGCACCGCCGCGCCCAGCCCGGCAGCCACGGCCGCCCAGAGCGGCGGCGCGGGAGCCTGCCAGACCGGCCATTGCGCCGCCCATTCCAGCGCCGCCATCAGCAACGCCAGCAAGCCGTGTGCCGCTTCCAGCAAAGGCCACCAAGGCACGAGTGCCGCGCACAGGGTGATCGGCGTGACGAGAAAGGTGATAAAGGGAATCGCCACGGCATTGGCCAGCGGCGACACCAGCGAAAACTGCTGAAACACCAGCAAAAGGATAGGCAGCGAGGCCACGGTGGCCGCCCACTGCGCGAGGCCCCATTGCCGGATGCGGGCGCGCCAGCCGTTGCCATCCAGGCGAGCCGAGCCAACCCAGATCAAGGCCCCGACCGCGCCGAACGAGAGCCAGAATCCCGCCGCCAGCACCGCCCATGGATCGATCAGCAGGACCACCAGCAGCGCCAGACAGAGCACCCGACTGGGAACAGGATTGCGGCCCGAAGACAGCGCTACGGCCGCCACCGCCAGCATATACACGGTGCGTTGCGCCGGCACGCCGAACCCGGCCACCAGCGCGTAAACAAACGCCCCGGCAAAACCGGCCCACACCGCCGCGCGCTGCGCCGGCAGGCGATTCACCAGCCACGGCACGCGCCGCCAGATCCAGCCGGCGAGGAGCGCGATCAGAGCGCCAACCATGGTGACATGGCTGCCCGAGATCGACATCAGATGGGTCGTACCCGTACGGTTGAAAATATTCCACAAGTCGCCGTGAATGGCGCGCTGATCACCCACCGCCAAGGCCAGCAGCACGCCGGCATAGGGATAGCGTGATTCCTGCAGCGTCGCCTGAAAAGACTGCCGGATGGCGTCGCGCCAGCGTTCGATTGCATAACTTGGGCGCCAGACCATCTCGCTCAGCCGTTCGGCGGTCTCGCCCGAGCGGACGTAACCCGTTGCACGCACGCCGCGTTCGAGCAACCACGCTTCATAATCGAAACCAAAGGGGTTGGCATTGCCATGCGGCCTTTTCAACCGCACCACCAGGCGCCAACGTTCGCCGGCGCGAACGCTGCGACCCGCAAACTCCTCGCCATCGCGGCGACCGCGATACCACGAAAGCATGATCTGCGCGGGCACCGCGGCGCCCGGCGTCCGCACCGATTCGACATCAAAGACGAAACGGCTGCCCTGCTCGAACCCTTGCGGCAATTCGGCAATCACGCCGGCCAATTCGATATCGCGCCCTTCCCACGCTTCCGGCAAGGCGTCGGCCAGACGCAGTTCCGCGCGCCCGCTAGCCCAGGCCAGGCCGATCAGGGCGGCAGCGCCAATCGCAGCGAGGCGCCGCCAGCCTCCCGACAAGTGCAATGCCGTTGCCAGCAGGCCGGTTCCACACACCGCCGCCCATGGCCACCATGGCGGCAGCTCGGGCAGCCACTGCACCCCGATGACAGCCAGCGCGAAAGCGAGAATACTTAAACGCATCGAACGATTAGAGCAATATTTGCAATATTCCGACAGGATACTCGTGCATGCGACGATTCTTGCGCAAATGGCTTCCCGATCACCAGATCATTCACGGCAATCGCTGGTTGCGGCCTTTTGAGAATTCGTTGCTGCACCCGCGCCTGTGGCACCTGAACCGTCACTCCGCCGCCGGCGCCGTTGCGGCGGGACTCTTCTGCGGCTTGATTCCTGGCCCGTTTCAGATGATCGGCGCGGCGATCCTGGCGCTGATCTTCCGTTTCAACCTGCCGCTGGCATTATTCACCACGCTGTATACCAACCCCTTCACCATCGTCCCGCTCTATCTGGTGGCGTACCAGATCGGACGCGTCGCCACTGGAGAAGGCGCGGGTTTCGTCGAGCCGCCGGAATTCGCGCTCGGTGCACCACTGGCCTCGCTCGAGGCCATGCTCAACTGGATGCTGGGGCTCGGCAAGCCGCTGGGCGTCGGACTGATTCTGCTCGCTCTGGGACTCGCGGCCATCGGCTACGTCGCCACGCATCTGGCCTGGCGCTACCATCTGGTATGCGCCTGGCGACGGCGCCGTTTCAGGTCTTGAACTGGGCGACTTCGCGGGTGAGCATCCCCGCCAGATTTTGTAGATCCTCGGCCGTCCGTTGGTATTGCGAAGCGGCCGCATGATTCTCGTCCGCCATGCGCGCCACGCCTTCTACGCTCTTGGCGATATCGGTACTAGCAGTTGCCTGTTCTCTCAACGATGTTGAAATGTCGTTGACCACCGTCACTACCTGCCGAGATTGCGACTGAATATGTTCGATGGCATCTCCGGCTCGACGAGCATTTGCGACACCGCGTTCGACTCGTTCTACTCCATTTCCAATGCAACGAGTTGCTTCGCCCGTCGATTCATGAATCGCGATGATGGTTTGCGCAATTTCCTGGGTCGAATGCGTAGTTCTTTCGGCAAGCTTGCGTACTTCGTCAGCCACCACCGCAAATCCGCGACCCGCTTCGCCTGCACGAGCAGCTTCGATAGCCGCATTTAGGGCCAGCAAATTGGTTTGGTCGGCAATTTCTTTGATTACACCGGCAATACCCGAAATACGGTCGGATTGGCTACCAAGCACTTCAACAGTACCTGCAGCTGCGGTAACAGATTCTGCAATTCCTCGAATTTCAGCTACCAATTCGCGTACTAACGTTACTCCTTCACCAGCCATGTCGTCCGACTGTTGGGAGATCGTACTAGCTTCCCCTGCATTAAGAGCAATATGATCAACGCCAACAGTCATTTCCTCGACCGCTGCCGCCATGGATGAAGCCGAAGCAGCCTGGCTGCCGGCACTGCGTGCGACTTGGGCACTAACAACTGAGAGGCGCGAAGCTGAGTCGTTTAGCTGCCCGACGTTGTCTTGAACTTCGCGGATGAGGCGACGTGTGGATTCCACCATTTCATTAAATTTCCGTGATGCCTGATGCAACTCGTCATTCCCCGACAATTCAAATCGAGTCGTCAGATCGCCCTTGGCCAGCCCTACGGCACCATCTCGGTAGCAATCGACGCTATTCATCACCGAAAGATACGAACCCACCGAAAAATAGCCAAGCAACGCCAACACTAAGCCGCAGATCAGAATACTGGCAAGCGCTGTCCGCTCGGTCTGGCCTGCTCGTTCTGCGAGCTTGGTCTCGAGCGTTTTTATCAGAACGCCCTGCTCGAGAGCAAATCCTTTGTCCATGGACACTGTCGCCATGGCAAAGAATTCCTGAGAAGGGGTTTCCATACGCTCAGCAAGAACATCATCCCTGATGAGCAACAGCAAGCGTTGCAATTCCTGAAGATAGTCTTTGGCAGGCTCATCCAAAACAGTCTTGAAACTTGGCGCCCGAGAAGTGATCTTGTCCAGGTTGACCAGCAAACTACGATTCGAGGCCTCGATTTCACCCAGCAGTTGAGTGATCGCGGCCTCTTGCTCTTGAACCAGCTTTTTCTTTGCGAGTACCCCCGTAATCAACGCACGTGCCTGACCGATTTTTTCGAGCATCACCGGCATCTTTACAATAATGGTATCTGCAAGGTAGCGCGTCGCCATTTCAGGGTCGAATGCAAGCTCGGATTCATCGGCAATGGTCACCATGAACCCCAGCAAGTGTTCAATCATTGAAGTGTGCTGCCGGAAATTATCTACCGCACTGAGCTGTAAACCGCCAGTTCGCAATGTCTCCCATTCCGACTCGATCTCACGCCACGCCGCATGTTCGGCCATTCGGGTTCCGATAGCTGCGCGACAACGCGCAATGCTATCGACCACATCCTTTTCCTTTGCAGCAAGCCGCTCAGCCATCGACGCATTGCCGTTCAGCACACCAGAGGAAAGCCCTCTATGCTGCTGGACCGAATGGAGCAATTCGGTCATCGGCATGACTGACTGCAATCCGCGCAATTCTTGACGTGCGCTTTGCGCCGACTCAATCAACCGACCAAAAACCACCATTAAAAGAACCATCATGATGATGGCTGAAGGAATACCGAGTACCAGGAACTTGGTCCTGAAATGCAGTCGGTCCATCCAAAACGTCGCAGGCGAAAAAATCGCTCGCATCGTCAATCTCCTTTGTCGGGTGCAACTTGTTTCTTATCGTTATAGAAACCGGCCGTCCTGCAAGCGCAGGACGCGGTCCGCGCGCCTGGCGAGATCGGCATCGTGGGTCACGATTACCATGCTGGTTTGGCGTACGCGCACTGCCTCTAGCAGCAGTTCAAACACTTTTTCAGCGGTTTGACGATCCAGGTTGCCAGTTGGTTCGTCCGCCAGCAAACAGGCCGGTTGCGCGACGAGCGCCCGGGCGATGGCTGCCCTCTGGCGTTCGCCTCCGGACAACTCACCCGGCCGGTGCTGCAAGCGATGCTCCAGTCCTACCGCTTGTAGCATAGCACGTGCGCATAGAAATGCCTCGTTTTGAGCAATGCGGCGAATCAACAGGGGCATCGCCACGTTTTCGAGCGCCGAGAATTCGGGCAGAAGATGGTGAAACTGGTATACAAATCCGAGGTGGCGATTGCGCCAGTCACCGCGCGCGGCCTCACCCAGCGACGAGAAGTCGCGGCCCATCAACTGAACCGCGCCGGCCGATGGGCTGTCGAGACCGCCGAGCAAGTGCAGCAGCGTGCTCTTGCCCGAACCGGATGCGCCGACAATGGCGATGGTCTCGCCCGCCCCAACCACCAGATCGATTTCTTCCAGGACCGACACATTGAGGCCGTCGCCAATGAAGGCCTTGCCCAGGCCCTGACAGGCCAGCACAACGGATTCACTCATAGCGCAGCGCCTCCGCCGGATTGATCCGCGCCGCCCGCCAACTCGGGTAAAGTGTCGCCAGCAGCGCCAGCACGAAGGAAATCCCGGTCACGAGCCCGACATCGCCCCATTGGAGTTCAGAAGGCAGCTGCGAGATGTAGTAGACACTTTTGTCGAGAAACTGGGTGCCAAGAATGCGTTCGATAAACGGCACGACCACATCGACATTCTTTGCCAGCAGCACGCCCCCGACAATACCCAACCCCATGCCGAGCAATCCGGTGATCGCACCCTGCACCATGAACACTGCCATGATCGAGCGCGGGCGCGCCCCCAGCGTGCGCAGGATAGCGATGTCGGCGTTCTTGTCGGTCACCGCCATGACCAGTGTCGTGACCAGATTGAAGGCGGCGACGGCAACGATGAGCGAGAGGATGATGAACATCATGTTCTTCTCGATCTGCACGGCGCGGAAGAAATTGGCGTGGCTCTTGGTCCAGTCGTAGATATAGGTGTCCGCCAGCAGCGTGCGGGCAATCTCGCGGGCAATGCGCGGTGCCTGAAAGAGATCGTCCACCTTGAGCCGCACACCGGTCACGCTCTCGCCCATGCGGTATAGGCGCTGCGCGTCCTCCATATTGATCAGCGCGAGGCCGCTGTCGAACTCGTACATGCCGACTTCGAAAATACCGGTCACCGTGAAGCTCTTCAGCCGCGGCACCACGCCTGCTGGCGTCACGGTACCCTGCGCGGCAATCAGCGTCACCTTGTCGCCGACACCAGCGCGGAGTGCCCGCGCCAGTTCCGACCCGAGCACGACGCCGAAACTGCCGGGCTGCAATTCTTCCAGTTTGCCGGCCTTCATGTGTTCGCTGAAATCGGCGACACGGTCTTCCAGATCCGGCTGAATACCGCGCACCATTGCGCCGCGCACACCATTGTCGACGGAAAACATGCCCTGCGCCTGCACGAAGGGCGCGGCTGCCCTGACCGAAGGGTGTTTGCCGGCCTGCGCTGCCACTTCGGACCAGTTAGGCAAATCGCCATCCATACCCATGATCTGGATGTGCGAGGCGACGCCAAGAATGCGCGTGCGCAACTCCTTCTGGAAGCCGTTCATGACCGACAGCACCACGATCAGCGCCGCCACACCCAACCCGATACCGAGCATCGAAAAGGCGGAAATGAAGGAAATAAAACCGTTACGCCGCTTGGCGCGCGTGTAGCGGAGGCCGATCAGGAGTTCGAAGGGCAGTGCCATACCAAAAGTGCATGGGAACAAAGGCGTTATAGTACACCCTTCGTCAAGCCCCCAACTCCGCATGCCGGTTCGCCACCTGACCCTGTTGATCCCGCACCTGATCTGGCCTGAACCGGACGACAGCTTTGCCTTCGACCACCTTGAAACACCCGCCCTCGCAGCCTTGCTGGCGCGAGGGCGCTCGCGCGTCATCGCGAGGGCGCCGTGGGAAACAACGCTGACAGGGCTGTTTCGGTCCGCCGACGCACCTGCGGCATTGCGTCGCCTGGGAGAGGCTGATGAGCCGCAGATCTCCGGCGCTGCATGGCTGTGCGCTGATCCAGTGCACCTGAAATTTCACCATGAGCGCATTGTACTTGCCGATGCCAGCGCCTTTCCGCTGACCGAGGCGGAAAGCACCGGGCTGGTCGCCACGCTCAATACAGAATTTGCCGACATGGGCCGTTTCGAAGCTCCACACCCGGAGCGCTGGTACCTGCACCCCGTCCGCCCGCTCACTTACGATGTACCCCCTCTTTCTGCCGCCGCCGGGCGCACGCTGGACTTTCCGGAAGGCGGTGACGCACCGCAAGTCAAACGCTGGCTGAACGAGATCCAGATGTGCTTGCACACGCACCCCGTCAATCGGGCCCGCGAAGTGCGTGGTGAAGCGCCAGTCAACAGCCTGTGGTTGTGGGGGGGCATGCCCGCCCGACAAGTCGACACAATGCCCACCCAGTATTCGGAAATCTGCTCGCACTTACCGCTCGCCATCGGTCTGGCGCGGGCCAGCGGGCTGCTGCACGCGCCGCTGACGGACAATCTGCCCGAACTCTTCGCACGCACCTCCGCCGATGCGGTGCCGCTGGTACTGCTCGACAGCCTGCTCGGACCCGCACTCTATGAAGACAGCGCGGCCTGGCGGGAAGCGATGCTACAACTTGAAAAGGACTGGTTCGCGCCCGCCCTGGCTTCCCCCGTCGCGCTGACCATGATTGCCCCCACCCGATACGGCTGTCTTTTTTGGGAATATTCGCCGCTGGACCGCTACAAGTTCTGGCGCCGCCCGCAAACGCTCGCCACGCTCGCCCGGACTCTCGCCCAATGAGCGAAACAACCCGTCTTGTCACCCGCAGCGCCGCACCGCGTCAGGTATGGCAGCTCGAACAGCAGGGTCTGCATCCACTGCTGGCGCGGCTCTACGCCGCTCGCGGCGTCGCCAGCGCCGATGAACTCGACTACAGCCTGAAGAACCTGCTGCCGCCACATTCCCTGACCCACGCCTCCGAGGCCGCACAGATACTGGCCGACGCCATCGAGGCAGAAGCGAAATTGTTAATCGTCGCCGATTACGACTGCGACGGCGCTACTGCCTGCGCGGTTGGCCTGCGCGCCCTCAAGGCCTTTGGCGCGCATGTCGACTATCTGGTACCGGATCGATTCAAGCTCGGCTACGGTCTCTCGCCTGAAATCGTCGATCTCGCCGCAGCGCACCAACCCGACCTGATCATCACCGTCGACAACGGCATCGCCAGCCTGGAAGGGGTCGCGCGCGCCGCCGGACACGGCATCGCCACGCTGATCACCGATCACCATCTGCCGGGCGACGAATTGCCCCAGGCCGATTGCATCGTCAATCCGAACCAGCCCGGCTGCGCTTTCGCGTCGAAGAACCTCGCCGGTTGCGGTGTCATGTTCTACGTCATGCTCGCGCTCCGTGCCGAACTGCGCACACGCGGCCATTTTGCCGAGCGTCCGGAGCCCAACCTCGGCGACCTGCTCGATCTGGTCGCGCTCGGCACCGTCGCCGACGTCGTCAAGCTTGACCGCAACAACCGTATTCTGGTCAGCCAGGGCTTGCAGCGCATGCGAGCCGGGCGCATGCAACCCGGCATCGCCGCCCTGTTCCGCGCCGCCGGGCGCGACCCGGCACGGGTCAGCGCCTTCGATCTCGGGTTTCTGCTGGGTCCGCGTCTGAACGCCGCCGGACGGCTGGCCGACATGGCGCTGGGCATCGAATGCCTGATCACCGACGACCCGGCGCGGGCGCTCAACATCGCCCAGCAGCTCGACGCCTACAACCGCGAACGGCGCGAAATCGAAGCAGACATGCAGGAGCAGGCATTGGGGTTGCTCGAAGCGATGCCGCCGGCGGCGACCCATGCCGCAGGCATCGCGCTCTACGACGAGAGCTGGCACGAAGGCGTGGTCGGCATTCTCGCCTCGCGCATCAAGGATAAACTGCATCGCCCGGTCATCGCCTTTGCGCGCGGCGAATCGGGGCATCTCAAAGGGTCCGGCCGCTCGATTCCGGGTCTGCATCTGCGCGATGCACTCGACCTCGTCAGCAAGCGGGCGCCGGGCTTGTTGCTGCGCTTTGGCGGGCACGCAATGGCCGCCGGCCTGACCGTGCGCGAAGCCGATTTTCCGCGCTTTGCCACGTTGTTCGCCGAGGTGGCGGGCGAACTGCTCGACCCGCACGATCTCACCCGCACACTGGCCACCGACGGCCCGCTGGAAACCGGTTATCTGTCGCTCGGCGTCGCCCAGCTATTGCAAAACGAGGTCTGGGGGCAAGGGTTTCCTCCGCCGTTATTCGACGACAATTTTGAAGTCGAGCAGCAGCGCGTGCTCAAGGAAAAGCATCTGAAGCTGAAGTTGAAAAAGGGTCAGGCGCGTTTCGACGCCATCCAGTTCAATTTCGCTGTCGCGCCGGGCAGCCACGCACACGCTGCCTATCGGCTGGAAATCAACGAATACATGGGCGTGCAAAGCCCTCAACTGGTCATCGAGCACCTATCCGAGACCTGAGTTCGCACGGCCGGCCGACACCCTTCCAAAGTGTCGGCCGCATCGGGAAGCTCCTGGTCACTCAGGGCGCACAACCATAGACGCGAACGAAGGCCGCGCCACGCGATTCCGGATTCTGGCAAAGCGAATCGGCGTTAACCTGGAGGCGATACTGGCCGGCCGGTAGGAGCCGGTTGATGTCCAGAAACTCCTGACACCAGCTTCCCTGACAACCACCGCGCTGCGCGCGCAGATTCAGGTTGGTTTGCGGCCCCGAGAACTGTCCGGTCAGCGCCGGGCCAGCGCGGTGAGCGTCGCTCCACAGTTCCAGGCGTGTAAGGTGGAAGGGGCCGGAAAATCCCAGCAACAATTGCCCGGTCACGCCACAGGCAGCGATGTTCCAGGTTTCGCTCACCTTCTGCGGATTCGCGCAGCCGACCGGCGCGCTGGCTGTGCCACCACCCGCCGCGATCACCTCGACTTCATCGAGATGGAACCAATTCCTTTCGTTGAGTTGCAGACGCAGATAGCGTGCGCGCTCACCGTTCAGGCCGACGCGCAAGGGTTTGCCGTCGGCGCCGCCGAACACCGAACCGTTGTGGCGATAGACTGTGCGCCAGGCGCGCCCGTCATCGGAAAGCATGACCTGCACCGTGCGCGACCTTTCGGAACAGCAATCGAGACGATTGAAAAGACGCACCTCCGCCAGCCCCTGCGACGCGCCCAGATCGACCTGCCACCACGGGTTCTGTTCCTCGTTGGTATGGAAGCCGAAACCGCCGTTCTTGACGCCATCCACCGCGCCCTGACCATCGTTCGGACGCGACCACGGCGAGGTGCTGCTGGTGGCGGCGGGTTTGCCTCTCGCCAGGTTGCCGCCGCTCGCGGCAGGCACCGGGGCGGGCGCCGCGACCGGTGCGGGCGCTGGAGCTGGAGTCGCGGCGGGTGGCGCAGGCGTCGATACCGGCGCGCCGACTTCGCGGTTGCGTTGATCGACCCAGGCCTGCACCATCGACGCATCGCCCTTGATGCCGACTTCAGGCAAACAGGCGGCCACGCAATCGGCCTTCAGCGTGTCGCGCAGACAGCCGAATCCGGCACAGAAGCACGGCCCGGCGGCGGGGTTCTTGCACGAAGGGCTGGCATCGAAACCCTGTGTCGAGTATCCCGACGAAGCACGGCATCCTGTCGAGCAGCGGCAGGCACAATAGAGCAGCTTGTCTCGGTCTTCCTTGCCCAAGCGGTCGAGCGTCGCGCTGGTGCCGGCCTGGCCGGGTTGTGCTGCCGACGCCGCGTTTTGGTACTGTTGCCGGCATTGCGAGAGCAGGGCGTGCGCGTTTTCCGCTTCACGTACCGCCGGCCGCAAGCTGTTCATCTGGTCATCCGCATAACGCGCCAGCGCCTGCAAGCTGCGCAGCGCGCGCGCCTTGTCGGCAAGGCGCCCGGCCTCGTCGAAATTGCCGAGAAAATCGGCTGCCTGCTTGCCCATTTCCGCAACGACCTTGCCAAGACCGGGCATTGGTGCGGTCACCAGTGTCACCGTCACGTCGGTCACAGCGTCGCTCGCCAGCTTGGCGACAATCTGGCGCATCAGCGTGTATGCCTGCTGTACAGCCTGCTGCGCGTTGAGATCGTGGATCTGGCGAAAGTCGTTGAACAGCGTACCGACCTCGCGCAATCGCGCTTCGACGGCGGCGATGTCACGGTCGATCACAGCCCTGCCCTGATCGGCCTGACCATAGCGCGCCAGATTGTCGCCCTCTCGCCGGCAGGCCGCCAGATCACCCCTCGCCAGCGCGTTCTGGAGGCGCTCACGCATTTCCTTGACCGCCTGGGTTTCGGCTGCGCTCCCGTGCAGCTTGGGTTGGCTCCAGGCACTGCCGGCAACGAACAGCAAGGCGGTCACGAAAACCAGGACGAATCTCGGCATGAAAATTCCCCTTTTATAGTTAAGGTCTTTCAAAAGCATAGTCCACGCGCGTGACGTCGCCAAGGCGGATGTCATCATGCCGCCGTCCGGAATGGTCTACAGTGAATAGGTTCAGGCCCCTGAGGAGATCACCATGAGGCAGTTCCGCATTCCCGATCTGTTGGCGCTGATGCTTGCGTTGATCCTGGGCGCTTGCGTAACCATGAGCGA
Source organism: Betaproteobacteria bacterium UBA1934 (assembly GCA_002337055.1). Taxonomy (GTDB): domain Bacteria; phylum Pseudomonadota; class Gammaproteobacteria; order Burkholderiales; family Rhodocyclaceae; genus UBA1934. The sequence goes on from DDFG01000004.1 coordinate 453,813, forward strand.
GACCCAGCGCAACACCGCCATTGGTGCCGGCGCCGGTGCGGCAGGTGGCGCGCTGATCGGCAAGGCGACCGGCAGCCATCACGCCGGACGCGATGCGGCCATCGGTGCCGGCGTCGGCGCGCTGGGCGCCTACCTGTGGTCGCAACACATGGAAAGACAACGCCAGCAAATGACGCAGGCGACGGAGGGCACCGGCGTGGCGGTCACCCGCACACCCAACAACGAACTGAAGCTGGAGATCCCCAGCGACATCACCTTCGATTCCGGGCAGGCCGCGATCAAGCCAGCGCTACGCCCGATTCTCGACAAGTTTGCAGCGTCGCTGAAAGAACATCCGGCGACGCATATCCGCATCATCGGCCACACCGACTCGATCGGCAGCGATGCCGCCAACAACCGGCTCTCGCTCGACCGTGCCAGCGCCGCCCGTGACTATCTAGTCGACCGCGGCGTGCTGGCCAGCCGCATCGAGATCGCCGGGCGCGGCGAGCGCGAGCCGATCGCACCCAACGACACCGAAGCCAATCGCGCAAAGAACCGGCGCATTGAGATCTACGTGGCCGAAACCTCAAGTTGATTAGCGGGCGCTGGCAGCGTTCGTGTGGAGCCGGAGAGGGGCGGTATAATCCCCCTCTTTTATTGCAGACCGGATTCGAGGCATGGACGCAGAACACATCAACAGTATCGGCTACCGGCTCGACGACCTGAACATGCGGGTCGGCGAGCTTCGGAGGTATCTTTGACTACGATCAGAAGCGCGAACGCCTGACGCTGCTGAATCAGGAACTCGAAGACCCCAAGGTTTGGGACGATCCCAAGCGCGCCCAGGAAATGGGCCGCGAGAAGAAATCGCTGGAAAACATCGTCCTCGTGCTGGAAGACGCCCAGGCCGCCATCGACGATGGCCGCGAACTGTTCGACATGGGCAAGTCCGAGAACGACGACGACACCCTGCTCGCCGTTGAAGCCGATAACGAGGGCATTGAACAGAAGGTCGCCGATCTCGAATTCCGCCGCATGTTCAACAACCCGCAGGATCCCAACCCGTGCTTCCTGGAAATCCAGGCCGGCGCCGGCGGGACCGAGGCACAGGACTGGGCGGCCATGCTGTTGCGCATGTACGTCAAATACGGCGAAAAGAAGGGCTACAGCGTCGAGGTGATGGAAGAGTCGGAAGGCGAAGTGGCCGGCATCAAGAGCGCGACCGTGCGTTTTTCCGGCGACTACTGCTACGGCATGCTGCGCACCGAAACCGGCATCCACCGGCTGGTGCGGAAATCGCCCTTCGATTCCAACGCCCGCCGTCACACCAGTTTTACATCGGTGTTCGTTTACCCGGAAGTCGACGATTCGATCGAAATCGAGATCAACCCGGCCGATGTGCGCACCGACACCTTCCGCGCCTCCGGCGCCGGCGGCCAGCACATTAACAAGACCGATTCGGCGGTGCGTCTGACCCATATTCCGACCAACATCGTCGTGCAGTGCCAGAACGACCGCTCGCAGCACCGCAACCGCGACGAGGCGTGGAAGATGCTGCGCGCCCGCCTGTACGAGCACGAATTGCGCAAACAGCAGGCCGAACAGCAGAAACTGGAAGACTCCAAATCCGACATCGGCTGGGGCCACCAGATCCGTTCCTACGTACTCGACCAGTCGCGGATCAAGGATCTCCGCACCAACTACGAAGTCGGCAATACGCAGGCGGTGCTCGACGGCGATCTGGACGACTTCATTCAGGCCAGCCTGAAGCAGGGCGTGTAAGGCGCGCCCTTACTCGCCTTCCGCGCCCTCCGGTCGATAGGCCACCGGGAAGCAGTTCTCGTCGTCGATGAGATAGCGCACATACCCGCCGCAATTGAGAATGCGCGGCGTGTCGGCGAGCAGGGTGGCGACAAACTCGCCAAGGCTGGCGAACCGGGGTTGAGCCTCGATCAGATCGGTGTCGGAAAGCATGATCTTGCCGGCGTGCTCGCCCTCAGTGATGAACAGCCATTTTTCGCTGTCCAAGGGAATATAGCCAAAGGCGATGGCCGAATACAGATAGGACGGAATCTCGTCCCGCTCGAACTGCCAGGTCACCGTTTCCGCCCAGCCGATGGCCTCGTCCAGCAGCTCCTGCCAGTGCGCCATCGGCACCATGCAGAACGCTGGTTCGCCCTCGTGGCAGAAAAGATCGGCGCCGTCGTGCGCGGCATAGAGATCGAGCAGTTCCTTGACCACCGGGCCGTAACGTTTTTCCACCCGCGCCAGATCTTGGGGGGATGCCCCTGCAAACGGACGGTGTTCGAGCGCAACTGGGCGGCACCCTTGCGTCACGCGGTTTTCATACTGCTCCCAACTGCCGGCCAGCATGGTCGGGTGGCGAGCGGACACCAACTCGGTAAACAACTCGGCGGCACCCTTGCCGGCGCTCATCCTCTCCCCTACGCGGGCATCCGCCTGCTGGCGCTGGCGCACCTCGAGCGGCGGCTGGAGATCGATCTTCTCGGCCAATGCGAGCGCTTCGCGCAACACCGCTTTCTCGAACGGCTCGATGGAAAAACTGAGTGCCAGATCGGTGCCGCCCCAATCCTTGCCGTCGAAACGAGTCACTTCCAGGGTCGGGACATCGATCGGCATCGATACGCCGTCCGGCAGGTTGACGGAGAACGAGACAGCCGGTTGCGGCGTGCCGGCCAGCGCATCGGCAAGAATAGTCGCCACCTTGTTGGCACCCACGCGTCGCGCGAAGGCTTCCGCCCTGGCCAGCACGTCGCGCTCCTGACGCAGCCAGGGCACAATCGCGTCGAATCGGCAGAAGCGCAGCAAATCGTGCATGTCGCTGACGGGCTGAGGCGGATCGGGAATTTCGGTAAAAGCGAGATCGAGTTCGCGCACCAAAATCGCTTCTGAAGTATTGCCCACTCTCCCGTTCAGTTCCCTCAACCATTCGTTCATCGAGTCGTCCTCCGTGCGAGCGCCAGCAGAGCGCAAGTGATCAGCTTACCCGACTATGGTGAGGATGCGATCAAAGCCCGCCTCCTCGCGCGAATCGCCGACAATGCCGACCAGCAGATGCTGGCGGTCGATGGGGTTGTAGCGGAATTCCGGCACCAGACGGAAGGATTCGATCAACCCGGACGACGCCACGTGCGTGCGAACGCCAGTGCATTCCATGCGCTCGTCGCCGATGCAGATGTGATCGTCGTCGCCCGGCTTGATCGGCACATCTTTGGCGATGACTGCGCGCACATCTTCTTCGAGCTTGCCGAGGTCGATATCGGGCGGTGTTTCGAAACCGATGACAAAACCGTGTTTGACATCGGAATGAGTGGCCGGAATCGGCACACCATACTGGCGGCAGAGGATCAGGCTGGTGATGTCTTCAGCCGAATGCGCCATCTTGCGGTACTTGACCGTGCGGTAGACGATGTCCTTGATCGCCTGCGGATCGGGCCCGAAGACATTGGGGCGCGCCACCACCACCTCCTCCCCGACGCCGAGCAGAATCTGGGCATTGAATTTGAGGTAGGGGTAGAGCAGGTCGAAATGCTCGGCGACCACACGGCGGCGGTGATGCAATGCCTGTTTGACGACCTCGGCGATCTCCCAGAGTTGGTGAAACGCCTGCTCGTAGCGCACGTCGATATGATAGGTGTGCGGCCCGAAGCGGTCGCTTTCCGAGAAATCGAAAATCGGCGCCGAGCGCAGATTGATGCCTTCATCGTCGTTGGTCAGTTCCAAGCCTGGAAAGATGCCACGGATCAGCGTCGATTTGCCTGCCCCCTCGGCGCCGATCACGCCGACCAGCAAATCGGTGGGAAACAAGTGGCGCTCGGCGATATCACGGCCGAGCCGGTACAAACGCACGCGGCCACGCGGCGCGTAATAGACCGCATAGATCAGCGTTTCGTGCATCACCACCATGGCGCCACCTCTCTGTTACAGCTCGAATTCCATGGTCAGCAATGGCGCGTGCTGCTGTGCGCCATAGACGTCCGAGTCACCCGGCGCGCCGGAGACGATATAGCGCGGCAGCACCACCTTGACCGCATTGGCCGGCTCGAACCAGATGATGGCGCGGATGTCGGCGACGGGAATGCCGTAGGTGGCCGCCAGCCGTGCCGGCGAAAATTGCCCGCTGGCCTTGAGCGCCTCGTACAGCGCACGGTCTTTCAGCATCACATCCAACACCAGCTCGAACGGCCCGGAATTCTTGGAGCGGACGACCCGGGCGATCTCCAGCATTTTCTTCATTGTGCGCCCTCCTGTTCGCCCACCGTCTCCATCCTGAACGGAAATGCGGTGTGCGGATCGATCGGCATCAGGTGATACAGCGAAAACTCGAACACTGTTCCCGCCGAAAGGTCCGACGGCGAAAACGGAAAAGCCAGGTTGCCAGCCGTCGCCACACGCCCCGGATAGCCGTAATGCAGGAGGGTCGAGCGGGTCAGCGAACAGACGGTGTCCGCCTGCTGCTGCGTCTTGCCGACGACTTCGATGACAATGCCCAGCTCGTGCGTGACGGCGTCGCGCTGCGGTTCGAGCGCGCCCATGACGCCATTCTTGCCGTAGAGATGGAAAAAAACCTGCGCCTCGGCTTCTCCGCCGAGCAGGTGGGCGACACGCTGGCGTACAGTAGCGAGAATGCTGTCGATAGAGGCGATCATGATCGGGTCGCGCGTGCCGGCAATCGAGACGGTGCGGCAACCGACCGCCGCCGAGCCTTCCAGCTTGACCATGTAGGGCGTGTCGACGTGCTTCGAGCCGCGCACCTCGACCGTACCGTCGCCCAGTTCGGTGAAACGGCATTCGGTCAGGTCGAGCACACCGCCCGGCCCGGGCAGGTGATAGGGATCGGATTTCTCGTACAAGGTATGCGCCGCCGCCGATTCGGCCGTAAAGCGCCGTTCGTCGGAGAGCGCCTTCAGCACGAAGGCATCCTCGCGCAGGATGCCCAACGCGCAATCAGAGCCGGAACCGGGCGTTGCGGCGATGGCGGCGCATTCCAGAATCTTGCCGCAATGCAGCGCCAGCCCGGGATCGTAACCGCGCAGAATGGGCAGCGCGGCGAAGCAGGCGGGGTCGTAGGCCCGCCCCGCCAGCACTACGTCCGCACCCGCCGCCAGCGCGCGCATGAAGGGTTCGACCCCGGCCTGCGCGACAATGTGCGGACTGGCCTCGATGGCCGCGTGCGTCAGCGGCGGCACCAGATCGAGCGGCACGATCTGGCCGGCGTCGAGGGCGGCGTGGACGGTCGCCTTGTCGACATCGGTCGGGATCACCGCCAGCTTGAAACTCAGCTTTTCCTCGCGGGCGATTTCGACAATGATCTCGCGGCACCATTCCAGATGCGGCGCCGCACCCGAACCGCCAGCGGTGCCGATCACCACCGGCACGCCGGCCCGCACCCCGGCCGTCAGCATATAGCGGAGGTCGCGTTTGACGCCGGTGCGGTCGGTGAAGGGTTTGCCGGCGCCGAGGTAATACGGGCCGGGATCGGTGGAGCCACCATCGACGGCAATCAGGTCGGGCTTTTCCGCCATGCCGCGCAGAAAACTGGCCTCGGGAAAGCCGTAGCCGAGAATCGCGGTCGGCGACAGGATCTTGAATTCGGGTTTCATGCCACTCCCTTTCGCGCCTTGAGCAGCGCCAGCGTGCGGTGCATTTCGTTGTACACGATGTTCATGCCCTCGTCGAAGCCCATGCCGGGCTTGACCAGCATCCGCATCGGCCGCGCCGCCAGCGCCAGATGAACGCAAGTGCGCGCCGACACGTCGGTCTCGTTGCAGGTACCGCCCTGATACGCTTCCATGCCGTGGCGGTTACAGTAGAGCACCGCCTCGACGATATTCTGGATGCCGCCGAGGTCGGGCGTCTTGATCTGCACCATATGGCAGCTTTCGGCCACGGTGAAATCGACGATGTCCTCGTAGGTGTTGCACCACTCGTCGGCGACAATCTTGACCGGCGAACCCAGCGCCCGCAGGCGGCGGGTGACTTTGCCCAGTTCTTCGATCTGGGCGTCCTTGCTGCCGGCGTCGACCGGCCCCTCGATATAGAGTTCGAGCGGCCCCGCCGCGTCGCTCAGGCTGGCGATGTAGTCGGCAACACGCTCGGCGTTCTGGTCGAAAATCAGGCCGATGGTGCCATACACATCGAGATGCAGGCAGGGACGCCGTGCCTCCTCAGGGCGCAGCTTCTCGACCCGCTGCACCAGCCAGCGGATATAGGCTTCCAGCTTCTCGCCCTGCCAGCCGAGCTTGTCCGGTACGTTGTTGATGAGCCCGTGCGGCAGCACATCGACGCCCTTCAGAAGCATCTTGTCAACCGCCGTGTAGCGGTCGTCGCCGCTCTGGCCGAACAGCGGCACCGGTTCCGCCACCAGCGGCAAGCCGTATTCGGCGAGGATGATTTCGGCCTTGGTAACGCCGCGCGCCAAAGCCGCGGCGTCGAGCAGAGCCTGGGTCACGCCGTAGCGAATGGCGGTGTGCAGGCGCTGACCCTCGATTTCCAGATGGTCGAAATGGCGTGCATTGTCCACAAAACGGTCGATGTCGCGCCCCACCAACAGCGGCGCCAGATGCGCCTGCAACCAAGGTGCAAAACGCCCCGCGAGAAAGAGCGGATCGCGCCCGCCGGTGCCGGAATACTGCACGGCTGCACAATCGCCAACCGCCACGGCGCCGTTCTCCAGCACGAGCAGGATGGAGACGCATTCGCCAGGCTGGCGGATGTCGCGAAAACCGGGCGTCACCGTCTCGCCGACATAGATGAAACCATCCTGCCCGGCGCCCTGCTTGATCGCCTTCTGGTCATCGAAATAGAAGGACGAATAGCCCGGAATAAAATGAACTGCGGCAATTTTCATCGCGGTCTCCCGATCAGTCTGCTCTTGGAAATGGCGTAAATGTCGTCGACCACCATCTGGAAGACCGGCTCGCGGCCTTCCGCCCGGGCGCGTTCGGCGACCCGTTCGCGGTGGTAATCCAGCACATCGGCCGGCAGCGGCACACGTCCGGGCTCGAACACCCGCACGGCACCTTCGTTATCACGCACCGGCATCAGCTTGCCGGCATTGCAGGCCGCCGGGGCGAAAGGCACGTCGAGTACGCCGGCCTCGAAGGCGCGCACCGCACCCAGCGCCGCGTCGCCCTGGCCGAGTTCGAAGACCTTGGCCAGCACCGCCCGCACCTCGCGCTTGATGATCTCGATTTCGCGCTCGACCACCGGGCTGGGCGGAAAACCTTGCTCGCGTACCATGTTCAGCACCTGAGCGGTGCAATCCAGCCCCTGCTTGTTGGCTTCCCGCGTCGGTATGCCGGCCGCTTCGTGCGGCGTCTTGACGATGACCTTGGTCGCGCCGGCCAGCGCCGCCATGGCGCTGCCCCAGCCGATGACGCCATAGGCCATGGATTCGTTTTCGGGAAAGCCGCCCATCCACTGGTGAAACACCGTGGTCAGTTGAAAATCGTGATAACCGGCAGCGCGAAAGAATTCGTCGCCCAGTTCGCGCAGCGAGCGAATCGCGGCAATGTCCTGCACCATGTTGCCGGCCTGCCCGTAGCCCAGCGTGATGCAGCGGCAGCCTTGTTCCAGCGCCAGCAGCCCTTCCAGAATGGCCACCGAATGCGAGACGAAGGGCGGCACCAGCGTGCCGGAGAGTGGGCCGAAGGGTTCGCGGTTGATGCGGACGCCGTGTTCCTCGTACAGCCCGACCAGCCGGTCGCAGTATTGCCAGTGGCGGATCGAGCGTTCCAGCGGCACTTTCTTGGCGTAGGGAATGTTGTACGAGATGCCGCCACCCTCGTAGGCTGAAAACCCGGCCGCCAGCGTGATCTCGGCCAGCAGACGAGCGTCCGGCGTGCCGTGCCGCACCTGCACCGGCTTCTTCAGCGACTCGACAACGCGACGACACTCGGCCAGCCCGTGATTGACGGCCGGAAAGCCGTTGAGCAGCGAGGTGCCGGCGGCGGCCGAGCGTTCGATGCCTTCCGCCGCCTTGTCGTACTGGTTCAGGCGCGTGTAGGCGTCGATAGTCGTCGGCAGCAGGTCGCAGGCCGGTTCGAGATAGCGCAGCAGGCCGATGTGCTCGTCCACCAGCGCCACGCCGGCGCGCGGCTGGATCAGGGTCTTGCCATCGCGCTCGGCGCGCGCCAGCGCGGCGGAAAAGCGCTTGCTCTCGGGCAGCGCCTGCTGCGTCCGCACGCCTTCTTCAAAATCGACATCCTGACCGGTCGGCCAGGCTTGCAGCACCTCGTTGCGCTCGGCCATGAAGGCATCGAGCGGCAGCCTTTTGTTTTCCAGCTTCTTGTCAAATTCCATCGTCACTCCCCGAAATTGCTTATTGTTTGAGCCGCGCCACCCCGGCCCGCGCCGCCGCGCGCGGACAGGCGCGCGCCAGATTGGCCAGTAGCGGAAAGAGATTGTCTTCATCGCGGTAATAGTCGAAACGGCGCGGCAGCAGGACCTGCCGACCGCGAGCATCCAGTACGCGCCCGGCCAGCCAGGGGCGCGGGTCGAAATCGGCCTGCCGGCCGAGCCAGCCGCCCGAGCCGATGACTTTGCCGACTGTTTTCAGATTGCGGCCGGTCTGCACCCGCACCTCGCCCTCCGGCGTATGTACGGGCTGATGGCGACCGGTATGGCGTTCGCAGGCCTGCGCCACGCACAAGCCGGCGAGCGCGATGTCGACCCACCGCTCGGCCTCGCTGTCGGCCAAAATCTCCGGGCTTGCGGCACGTCGCTGCGCCGCCTCCGCAAACACCTCGGCACTCAACCCGGCGCGCGTCAGGGCGGCATCCAGCGTTGCCGGCTCGGCCTGGGCGGTCACGGCCGCCGACACGCGCAAGCCGAGATCGCCCTCGACGGTACGGCGGACGGGCGGTTCCGGCAGACCCCGCACAACGACGCCCGGCTCCGCCGTCGAATCGCAGGCGGAATAGACGTCGGTGGTGGCGCCGCCGACATCGAGCAGCATGAAAGCCTCCCAGCCCGGCACCTGCGTGCGGATCGCCTCGACGTAATCGAGCATCGCGTAGGGCGTGGGCAGCGGCTCGACGCCGGTCGCTTCGACAATGCGATCCAGACCCTTGCCGCGTACAATGGCACGCAGAAAAACGGCGCGAATCGCTTCCCGCGCCGGTTCGGGATCGGGTTCGTTGAAGGCAGGCAGCAGATTCGCCGCAAGAGTCAGGCGCTTGCCTGCAAGGAGGGCCGCCACCTCGTCGGCGACATCGCGATTGCCGGCATAGATGATTTCGCAATCGAGCGCGGAGGCAGCAATGGCCTCGGCATTGGCGAGCACGTAACGGGTGTTGCCGCCATCAGTGCCGCCGGCAAAGAGCAGAATGTCGGGCGGCATCTCTTCCAGCCGCGCCAGATCGGCGCGGGTCAGGCGATAGGCGAACACCTGGGTCAGTTTGGCGCCGGCCGACTGGGCCGCCAGTTTACCGATTTCCAGCGTCACCTCGGGCACCAGCCCGAGCGCGGCGACCGCCAGGCCGCCCTTGGCGGACGAGGAATAGTGCAACCGCAGTTCGCCACGCCGGATGCGACCAATCGCATCATCCGGCACCACCGTTTGCAAGACCTCGAAGAACCCGTCGGCCAGATTCGCCACCGTGGTCGGGTGCGTCGCCCGTGCCAGCAGTTCGACCTCGTCGCCCGCCACCGAAAAGGCCGCCCCCTTGGTCCAGGTCGAGCCGATGTCGATGGCGACGACCTTCATGCCGCCGCCGCAATATCCTGCTTCAGGCACTGCGCCACATTGGACAAATCGACGGTCGGCGGAAAGACGCGGTCGTAGCCCATCTCCTTGAACAGGTGCTCGACTTCGCCGAACTCGCGCTTGCCGATGACCAGATTGCCGCCGACGTAAAGCACGATGTGATCAAGCCCGCGTTCCATACAGCGCCCGCGCAGCCCATTGCAGTCGATCTCGCCGTGACCGTAGATGGAGGAGACGAGAATCGCCTGCGCGCCGGTTTCGATGGCGGCATCGATGAATTCATCCTGGCTGACCATCACACCCAGATTGACGACGTGAATGCCGGCCTGGCTGAGCGCGAACTCGATGATCTTGTTGCCGACCGCGTGACAATCGGAACCGATCACGCCCAGCACTGCGGTAGGTTGAGACATCTTCACCCTCCATCGTTTTTGCATTTCAAGAGGGAGAAAACAACTTGATGCAAAAACGACATATACTTAATCATCACAACATTAAAAACATGTCTATATGGCGCATTTTCACTGCAATGTGCATTTGCAGCAAACGATGTTTCCTCAACACATCATTCCAATTTCGCACTAACTGGAGAGATCACTGTGCGACGAAAGATTCCTGGCACCGAATTGCTGATCGCCTTTGAAACCGCGGCGCGGCATCAGAGCTTTACCCGCGCCGCCGAGGAACTCTCATTGACGCAAAGCGCCGTCTGCCGCCAGATCGCGGCGCTGGAAGACTTTCTCGGGGTCAAGCTGTTCGACCGCGTCAAGAAACGGGTGACGCTGTCGGAAGCCGGCCAGGTCTATGCCCGGCAGGTGCGCGAGAGCCTGAAGCGCTTCGAGCACGACACGCTGTCGCTGATGGCGCATCGCGGCGCCGGGCGGACGCTGGAACTGGCGGTGATCCCCACCTTCGCCACCAGCTGGCTGATCCCCCGGCTCGGCGATTTCCACGCCGCCCACCCGAGTATCACGGTCGACCTCACCGCCCGCGCCGAACCCTTCATGTTCACCGACACGCCCTTCGATGCCGCCATCCACTTCGGCGACCCGGTGTGGCCGGGCGCGCTGGCCGAATACCTGTTCGGCGAGGAAATCGTGCCGGTCTGCGCCCCCGCGCTGCTGGGCGGGCGGGTCGCGCTCTCGCCCGAAGAACTGGTCGAAATGCCGCTGCTGCACCAGTCGGCACGCCCGGACGCCTGGCGGGAATGGTTCGAGGGGGTCGGGCTGGGCGCCGTCAACGCCATGGGCGGCGCCCGTTTCGAGCTGTTTTCGATGCTCGTCACCGCCGCCAAGTTCGGCCTCGGCGTCGCGCTGGTGCCCAGCTTTTTCGTGATGAAGGATGTCGCCGCCGGCGAACTGGTGATCCCCTGCAAACACGTGCTGAAAAGCCGCCGCAGTTACTACCTGGTCTACCCGGAAAACAAGGCCGGCTCGCCAACGCTGCAACTGTTCTGCGCCTGGCTGTTGAGGCAGGCCGAGGCGTTCCGGGCGACGACGGGCAACTAGCGCCTGATTGTCGCGCTTACTGGCGTTGCTCGTAGGTCTTGCTGAAGTCAATACCGCTGGTCGGATTGCCTTTGAGGACAGCGACGACGTGTTCTTCGTCGTAGGTATCCCACTTTGTGGCTGCGCCCGTTGGCGTCAGGCGGACGTTGACCGGCGTCCGATTGATGGTGATGACCCACTTGAGGATTACCGCATCGTCCTTAACTTCGTGGGCAAGCAACGGAGTGTAATCACCCAGCTTTTCTTTAGGTCGCCCCTCACGCTGCCATTGCAGTTGCAGGCTGTGGGCCTGGAAGTAGTCGCGCATGATGGCAGCGACGTTGATGTTCTCCAGGATGAACTCGCGCCCGTCCTTGAGCTTCCAGCGCACGTGGAGCGGGTAGTAGGCTTGCAAGCCTAGTCGGTTCGCCGTCGCCCTACCCAATGGGCCCATGGCCCCCCAGTGGCGCCCAGGCCACAGCGCGTAGTCGTACTGAGCCCGTTCAACGTTCTCAAAATTCTCTTTGGTTTGTCCCGGCCCGAACGCATACATCCAGTACCCGCCCGGAATGGGCGCATGACCGGGCTTGACCTGCGCATGTGCGGGCGCACCGGGCGTTTCGGCCGAGCCGGAAGACCCCGTCGTCGCGCAGCCTTGCATGACCAGCAAGGCTAGCAGCCCGCCTACCCGGCACAGCTTTTTCAGCATCAACGTTACTCCCACCATCACGGCTAAGGCCTATCGGCCCGCTTCGAGCGTGCGGGCAAACGCCAGCACATGCCCGTCCGGATCAAGCGAGTAAGCCGCTTCGTGCCCCCAGTTGCGCGAGGCCAGCGGACTGAGTTCGCGCGCCCCGGCGGCAAGTGTTCGGGCATGTGCGGCCGAAGGGTCATCGACCAGCAGGTAAAGTTCGGCGCGCGGGATGCCTTGCGCGGTTGCCGGATGCGGCATGGCCGGCAGCAGCCGGGCGATGCCCGCCTCCGGCATCAGGCCGAGCACGGCGCCGCCGGGCAGGTCGAACTCGGTCATGCCGGGTACGTCGAGCCGCGGCGTCAGGGCCAGCGCCCTGGCGTAGAAATCGCGGCTACGCGCCTGATCGGCGACATAGAGGATGAAATGGGCGGTGCGGATCATGGCGTCGGCACGACGCACTCATACAGGCGCGGCGCCGAACGAACCGGCGCGAGCTCGCCGGCGATCAGATTGCCGCTTCGTCGGTTTCGCCAGTACGGATGCGCACGACGCCTTCCACCGGCATGACGAAGATCTTGCCATCGCCGATCTTGCCGGTGCGGGCGGCTTTGACGATGGTATCGATGGAGGCATCGACCATGTCATCGGCCACGACGATTTCGATCTTGATCTTGGGCAGAAAATCGACGACGTATTCGGCGCCCCGGTACAGTTCGGTGTGCCCTTTCTGGCGGCCGAAACCCTTGACTTCGGTCACCGTCAGGCCGGTGATGCCGACTTCCGAGAGCGCCTCGCGCACTTCGTCGAGTTTGAAGGGTTTGATGATGGCTTCGATCTTTTTCATGTTGTCTCCCGAAATCTAGAAAGCGTCGCGATATTTGTTGGTGATGGGGTAGCGCCAGTCCTTGCCGAACCCGCGCGGCGTGATGCGGATGCCCACCGGCGCCTGCCGGCGTTTGTATTCCGCCAGCCGCAGCAGACGCACGGTACGCCGCACGGCGTCTTCCGGCAAGCCGGCGGCGATGATCTCGCGCGGGCTCTGGTCGTCTTCCATGTAGGCTTTGACAATGGCATCGAGGATTTCGTAAGGCGGCAGCGAATCCTGGTCGGTCTGATCCGGTTTCAACTCGGCCGAAGGCGGCCGGACGATGATGTTTTCGGGGATCACCGGCGACAGCGTGTTGCGGTAGCGCGAGAGCCGCCAGACCAGCGTTTTGTACACATCCTTGATCACTGCAAAGCCGCCCGCCATGTCGCCATAGAGCGTGGCGTAGCCCACCGCCATTTCGGACTTGTTGCCGGTGGTCAGCACCAGCGCGCCGGTCTTGTTCGAGAGCGCCATCAGAACCATGCCGCGGATGCGCGCTTGCAGGTTTTCTTCGGTGGTGTCGGCGGGCAGCCCGGCAAATTCCTTGGCCAGCAGGCGGTCAAACACCTGCATCGCCGGTTCGATGGCGATTTCGTCGTAACGAACGCCGAGCGCATCGATCAACTCGCGCGAATCGTCGAGACTCATCTGTGCGGTGTAGGGCGAAGGCATCATGACCGCCCGCACCTTGTCCGGCCCCAGCGCATCGACAGCGACACACAGAGTCAGGGCCGAATCGATGCCGCCGGAAAGACCGATCAGCACGCCGGGAAAACCGTTCTTGCCAATGTAATCGCGCACACCGAGTACCAGGGCGCGATACGCCTCGGCTTCTTCGGCAAGCACCGGCACCACTGTGGCAGAGGTCAGCGTACCCCCCTCGACCGTCACCAGCCCGACGGCTTCTTCGAACTGCGGCAGGCGCATGCACACCTCGCCGCGGGCGTCGAGCGCCAGCGACGCGCCGTCGAAGACCAGTTCGTCCTGGCCGCCGACCAGATTGGCATAAACCACCGGCAGCCCGGTCGCGGCGATGCGCTCGCGCAACACTTCGACGCGCCGCGACTGCTTTTGCAGGTGCAGCGGCGAGGCGTTCAGCACCAGCAGCAGGTCTGCCCCTGCGGCGCGCGCCAGTTCGGCCGCTCCCTCTTCCCACACGTCTTCGCAGATGTTGAGGCCGCATCGAACGCCTTCGATCTCGATGACGCAGGGCGCCTCACCGGCATCGAAATAGCGGACTTCATCGAACACTTCGGTGTTGGGCAGCCTGATCTTGCGGTAAGTGGCCTTGCGCTGCCCCCCTTCGATCAGCGTGGCTGCGTTGTAGCGCCTGCCGCCTTCGGCCAGAGGATGACCGACGATAACGGCAATGCCTGGCAGCCGGGCGGCCAGATCGTTCAGCGCCGTATCGCAGGCGGCGTAGAAATCCGGTCGCAGCAGCAGGTCTTCCGGCGGATAGCCGCAGATCGCCAGCTCGGGTGTCAGCAGGACATGTGCGCCCTTGGCCCGGGCGTCTTCGGCACAACGAAGGATACGTTCCGCATTGCCGGCCAGATCGCCGACAACCGCGTTGAACTGGGCAACGGCGACGCGCAACATGTCAGTAAGCGGGCTTCTCGGAGGCTTCCTGGTAGCGATCGATACCTTGCGCGATTTCGCGCTTGGCTTCTTCCGGCCCCAACCAGCCCAGCACGCGGACAAACTTGCCCGGCTCGAGATCCTTGTAATGCTGGAAGAAGTGCGAAATCTGATCGAGCATGATCTGCGGCAGGTCGCGCGGTGTCTGCACGTCGCGGTAATAGTAGGTCAGCTTGTCGACCGGCACGGCAAGTACTTTGGCGTCGTTGCCGGCTTCGTCCTGCATGTCGAGCAGACCGATCGGGCGGCAGCGCACGACCACACCCGGCGGCAGCGGGAATTGCGCCACGACCAGCACATCCACCGGGTCGCCGTCGCCCGAAATGGTGTGCGGCACATAGCCGTAGTTACAGGGATAAATCATCGCCGTGGCCATGAAGCGATCCACGAAAATAGCGCCGCTGGCCTTGTCGACCTCGTATTTAACGGGGTCGGCATGCATCGGAATCTCGATGATGACATTGAAATCGTTGGGGGGATTGGTTCCCGTGGGCACGTCGTGCAGAGCCATGCTTGCCTCGCCTGTTTGTTGTGGTGGGAACCGCGATTATACAGCTTGCGCCGGATTCAACCTTACGCCACTGTAATGTTCGGCGTTCCCGCCACGATTTCGCCGATGATGCTGGCCTTGAAGAATTCCTGTTGCAAAAGGCTCGCCACGATTTCGGTCGCCGCTTCCGGCGCGCAGGTAATGAGCAGGCCGCCCGAGGTTTGGGGATCGGTCAACAGGGCTTTTTCGGCCTCGCTGAGCACATCGGCAAGCTCGACGTGCGCACCGTAGCTCGCCCAGTTGCGCGCCGAGGCGCCCGTCACCGCGCCGCTTTCGGCCAGCGCCAGCACCGAGGGCAGCATGGGCAGACGCGGCCAATCCAGCCGCGCGCCCACGCCGGAAGCGTGGCAAACTTCCCACAGATGGCCGAGCAGACCAAAGCCGGTCACGTCGGTCAACGCATGAACCGAGGGCAGGCAGCCGAGCACCGCGCCAGGCCGGTTGAGCTGCGTGGTCACCGCCAGCAGGCCACTGTATTCCGCCGCCGAGAGCACACCCTTTTTCAGTGCCGCCGAGTAGATGCCGACGCCCAGCGGCTTGCTGAGAATGATCTTGTCGCCCGGTTTGGCGCCATTGTTGCGTTTGATGTTTTCAAGGTGGACGTGCCCGATCACCGCCAGCCCGTAAATAGGTTCGGCCGATTCGATGCTGTGCCCCCCCGCCACGGGAATGCCCGCCGCCCGGCAGACGGCCTCGCCGCCTTCCAGAATGCGGGCAATGGTCTCTTCCGACACCTTTTTCAGCGGCATGCCGACAATCGCCAGCGCGAACAGCGGCGTGCCGCCCATGGCGTACACATCGGAAATGGCGTTGGTTGCCGCGATACGCCCGAAATCGAAAGGATCGTCGACAATGGGCATGAAGAAATCGGTGGTCGCCACAATCGCTTCGGCGTCGTTGATCTGATACACCGCCGCGTCGTCGCTGGTTTCCCGCCCGACGAGCAACTGCGGCGGCGCCACACCTCCCGTCATGCGTCGCAGGATGTCCTCCAGCACGCCGGGGGCCATCTTGCAGCCGCAGCCGCCGCCATGCGAAAGCTGGGTGAGCCGAACGGATTCGGGTGCGGCGTTCATGACTGCACGGCCTCGGCATCGAACCCCGCATCCTCGATGGCGGTGCACAACGCCGCTGGGGTCACCACCGCCGGATCGTAGGTGACCTCGGCCTTGCCGGGCTCCAGCACGACTTCGCAACAGGTCACGCCGGGAAGACCGGCCAAAATGCCTCGCACATTGCCCACACACCCCTGACAGTGCATTCCGCTGATGTTGATCACCACTTCGGCCATTTTCGATTCACCTTTGCAAAGGGTTGATGACGTAAGAGTTCCCCGAATTCCTCGGGCGAAACCGGCTCGCTGAAATAATACCCCTGCGCCAGATCGCAGAAACGCTCTTCAAGCAGCGCCAGCTGCGCGGCCGTTTCGACACCCTCGGCGAGCACTGAGAGGCGCAGACTGTGTCCAATACTGATAATCGCAGAAGCAATGGCAAGATCGTCGCCATCCTCATTGATATCGCGGATGAAAGAACGGTCGATCTTCAGCTTGCCAACCGGAAAACGTTTCAGATAGGCCAGCGACGAGTATCCGGTGCCAAAATCATCCACCGCCAGGCCTACCCCCATGCGGTGCAGTGACGACAAGGTCCCGAGATTGACTTCCGCGTCGTGCATCACGGTACCCTCGGTCATCTCCAGTTCCAGCACGTGCGGCTCCAGGCCGGAGCTGGCGAGGACACCGGCCACCATGTCGATGAAACCACTCTGACGAAACTGCACGGGCGACACATTGACCGCGATGTTCACCGCCGGCAACCCAGCCTCCAGCCACACGCGCCCCTGACGAGCCGCTTCCGCCAGCACCCAGTCGCCAATGGAATTGATCAGCCCGGTGTCTTCGGCCAGCGGGATGAAACGAGTTGGCGGGACCAGACCCAAGTGCGGATGACGCCAGCGAACCAGCGCTTCACAGCCAACTATCCGCCCGGTCACGAGGCACACCAACGGCTGGTAGGCAAGCGCGAACTGCCGGCAGGTCAGAGCCTGACGCAGGGCGTTTTCCATCAGCAGGCGTTCGAGGCTAGCTAGATTCAGGCTGGCCGAATAGAACTGGAAATTTCGCCGTCCTGCCTCCTTGGCCTGATACATGGCGGCGTCGGCATTTTTCATCAAGGTGCCAAAATCCTGACCGTCATCGGGATAGAGGCTGATTCCAATGGAGGGCGACATGGCCAGTTCGTGTTCGCCGACGCGGAAAGGCCGTTCGCAAAGCTCAAGCAGGCGCCTCGCCACATCGGCCGCATCGGCACCGGCCATGTCCGGCAACACGAGAATGAATTCGTCGCCGCCCTGCCGTGCCAGCGTATCGACCTTGCGCAACGCCCCGCGAATACGTTCGGCAAACAGACACAGCAACTGGTCGCCCACCTTGTGGCCCAAGGTATCGTTGATCCGCTTGAAATGATCGAGATCGATCAGGCACAGGGCCAGCTTGTCCTGTCTGCGTTCAGCCTCGGCAACCAGTTGGCCGAAGCGATCCTCGACCAGGGCGCGGTTGGGGAGTCCGGTCACCGGATCGTGGAAGGCGAGTTCCCGGATACGCTGCTCGGCGCTCGCCTTTTCACTGAGGTCGCAAACGGTGCCGACCGTGGCGGCCTCGCCGCGATAGGTGGTGGGCGCGGTCAGCACCATAATCGGAAAAGCGCTGCCATCCTTGCGCAGGCCGACGCTCTCATAGGGTTCACCCACCTGCCCGTTGCGCCGGCGGCGAATCTGGTCGACGACGATCTGGCGGTGTTCGGCGGGCGTCAGATCAAAGGAATTCATGCCGATCATCTCGTCCGGTTCATAGCCGAACAGTCGCGGAATCAGCGAATTGACGAAAACCAGTCGTCCCTTTTGCATGACGAAGACGCCGATTTGCGAGGTGCCCATGGTGGCGGTGAATAGTTCTTCGCTTTCCGCCAGAGCCAGTTCGACGCGCTTGCGTTCCGAGATGTCGATGCCGACGCCGACCACACGCTCCCCCACTTCCCCCACGCGATAGAGACTGAAATGCATCCAGTGGATGCGGCCGGCAGTATCGACAATACGACAATCGCACTCCGCCCGGCCATCGACCATCACGCGGTCGTCGGTGCAGCGCGCCAGTTCGCGGTCGTCGGGGTGAATGGACTGGCGCCAGAGTTCCGGATGATTCAGGAATTCAAGGCGGCTGTGACCATAGATGCGTTCCGCGGCTTCATTGACGTAAAGCACGCGATGCTCGGCGATCGAATATGACCAGACGATCTCGTCCAGATTGTGCAGCAGTTCGCCGAGCAATTCTTCATTGTCGCCGATCGCCAGGTCGATCACCGAACGGGTGAAGGCCTGCATCAGCGTCAGATCCTGGCTTTCGATGCCCTTTCTCAAATCCCTCTCCACGGTGCGGGCGCCAGCGGCGCAGCAAGAGCGAACTGCTTACCACCGACACGGAACTCAGTGCCATCGCGCCGCCCGCGACCACCGGGTTGAGCCACCCGAAAGCCGCCAGCGGAATACCCAACAGGTTGTAGATAAACGCAAAGAAAAGATTTTGCCTGATCTTGCCCAAGGTCTTTTGCGACAGATCAATTGCGTCGATCACGCCGGAAAGATCGTTCCGCACCAATGTCAGATCCGCCGCCTGCACCGCCACGTCGGAACCGGCACCAATCGCCAGGCTGACGTCGGCGGCGGCAAGCGCGGGCGCATCGTTGATGCCATCGCCCGCCATGGCGACAACCTGACCGCCCTGCTTCAGCGCCTGTACGGCAGCGGCCTTTTCGCCCGGCAATATCCCTGCCCTGACCTCGTCGATGCCGGCTTCGGCCGCAATGGCGGCAGCGGTGCGAGGATTGTCGCCAGTCAACATGACGACCCAGATGCCGCGCCGGCGCAACGCCTCCACCGTCGCCCGCGAAGTCGAACGCAATGGATCGGCCACCGCCAGCCAGGCCAGCACGCCGCCCGTGTCCGCCAGTGCCACGACGGTCTTGCCGGCCGCCTGCCAGGCCGCGACGATCTGGGCATCCGCTTGTGTCAAATTGTCGGCCATCGCCCACTCGGGTTTGCCCAGACGCACATCGCGCCCCTCCACTCGCCCCGAGACGCCATGTCCGGCGTGTGCCTGAAATGTCTCGACCGGGGGCAACGCCACCTCACCGGCCGCCGCCAGCAGGGCGCGCCCAAGGGGGTGCTCGGAGCCGCGCTCCAACGCTGCCGCCAGCCGTATTGCCTCATCGCGGGGGACGCCAACGGCATGCACATCGGTCAAGGTGGGATGCCCAAGGGTCAGCGTGCCGGTTTTGTCGACCGCCAGCACCGTGATTTTCTCGGCTCTCTCCAGCGCCTCGGCATTCTTGACGAGGATACCCGCCTTGGCCCCCTGCCCGGCGCCGACCATGATCGCGGTCGGTGTCGCCAGGCCCAGCGCGCACGGACAGGCAATCACCAGCACCGCCACGGCATTCACCACCGCTTGCGATAAATCGCCGGAATACAGCCACCAGCCAACGAAAGTCAGCAAAGCAATGACGCAGACCACCGGCACGAATACTGCCGAAATGCGGTCCGCCAAGCGTTGTACCGGTGCCTTCGAGCCTTGCGCTTCGCCCACTTGACGAATGATGCCCGCCAGGAGCGTTTGTTGCCCCACCCCGGTCGCCCGGCAGCGCAGCATGCCGTCGGCGTTGTTCGTAGCGGCAAACACGGCGTCGCCACATGATTTAGGCACCGGCATGCTCTCGCCGGTGAGCATGGCTTCGTCGACATGCGACTGGCCGTCGATGATGGCTCCGTCCACGGGAATGCTCTCTCCCGCCCGCACGATAAAGATGTCGCCCGGCATCAGGGTGTCGACGGCAACCTCGACCACCTCGCCGGAGGGACGCTCGACACGTGCCTGCTTGGGTTGCAGGCGTATCAGCGCCTCGATTGCCTCCGACGTGCGTGCCTTGGCGCGCGCTTCGAGCAACTTGCCCATCAGCACCAGCGTAATGACGGCGGCGCCCCCCTCGAAATAGACGTGTTGTCCGTTCCCGACCAGGGTCACCAGCGTGGAATAGGTCCATGCCATGGTTGTACCCAGCACAACAAGCACGTCCATGTTGGCGCCCCCGCCCCGCAAGGCACGCCAGGCGCCACTGTAAAATCGCGCGCCGATCCAGAACTGGACCGGCGTGGCGAGCAGCCATTGCAGGCCACGCGGCAGTTCGGCGTGGCTGCCGACCAGCATCCAGGCCATCTGTCCGACGAGAGGCAGCGTCAGCACACAGGCCACCCAGAAGCGGCGCAGTTCGGTCGCCGCCTCCTGAGCTTTACGCGCCTTCTCTTCCTCGCGCGCCCGTTCGTCGGCCGGCCGGGCGCTGAAACCGGCGCGGCTGACCGCCGCCACGACATCATCGAGAGTCTTGTCGCCGGAAAGCCGCACGCGCGCCCGTTCGCTGGCCAGATTGACGCTCGCTTCGACGCCGGGCATGCGATTGAGCACCTTTTCCAGGCGGGCAGAACAGGCGGCGCAGGTCATCCCGCCGATAGCGAGCTCGGCGATTTGAGGTACAGAAAGTCGGTTCGTCTCAATCGATTCCATATTCCATTCTTCTCACAGTGACTGCGCCAGTTGCCAGCAGCCCCATAAACCGTAAAGCCCGAAAGCGAGAACCAAGACTCCCGCCAACCCGCGTAGCCAGCGCTGACGAACCACCGCCTGCATCGTGGTCAGCAATACGCCGGCCAACAGGAGATTGGGCAGGGTGCCCAGCCCAAAGGCCAGCATGGTCAGCGTACCTTTCGCGGGCGAGCCGCTCGCCATTGCCGTCGTCAATGCACTGTAGACCAAACCGCATGGCAACCAGCCCCACAGCGCGCCCAAAGGTAAGGCCTGGCGCCAATTCCGCACGGGCAGGTAACGGCGGGTCAGCGGCTGCAAGCGCCTCCAAAAGCGGCCGCCCAATGCCTCCAGAAGAGCCAGCGGACGTACCGCGCCGAGTAAATAAGCCCCCATTGCAATCAGCATCAGGTTGGCCACGACAAAGAGGAGCAGACGCCCCGGCCACTGAGCCGCCACCGCGACCCCCTCACCCACCCAGCCGGCCAACGCGCCTGCTACGCAGTAGGAGAAAATACGGCCTGCGTTGTAGGCAAGTTGCAGAGAAAGGCGACCGGATTGCCCCAGCGACAGCGCGCCGACCATGCCGCCGCACATGCCAATGCAATGCACGCCGCCAAGAAGGCCGACCACGAACAGCGAAATTTCGGTGGAACCGAGCATGGCCATGCGATCCGGGAGAATCCAGCCGCCAGTTTACCGCGTTTGCGGCCGCCTCTGGCGGAGCCCGTTCAGATCACTTTGGAGTAGCGGGTGCGTTGGCGATCCGCCCGCAGATAACGGTCGAATATCATCGAAATCGCCCGCACCAGCATGCGCCCCGGCGGCAGGACGGTGATCCAGTCGCGGTCGACACGAACCAGTCCGGCCTTCGCCAACTCGCGCAGGTCTTCCAGTTCGGCGGCGAAATACGATTCGAATTCGATCAGATGCGCCGCCTCGATCGATTCGATCGACAACTCGAAGTGGCACATCAGCGCCTGGATGATCGAGCGCCGCAGGATATCATCCGCATTCAGCTCGATGCCGCGCACGATAGGCAGCAGATTGTTGTCCAGCCGGTCGTAGTATTCGTCCAGTGTCTTGACGTTCTGACAGTAGGTCGGCCCGACCTTGCTGATGGCCGAAATGCCGAAAGCCATCAGGTCGCAATCCGCATAGGTCGAGTAGCCCTGGAAATTGCGGTGCAGGCGGGCTTGGCGCTGCGCCACGGCCAGTTCATCGTCGGGCTTGGCAAAGTGATCCATGCCGATATAAACATAGCCGGCCTCGATCAGCTTGCGGATTGCCAGCGCCAGAATCTGCAAGCGCGAATCCGCCGAGGGCAGATCGGCTTCGAGAATGCGGCGCTGCGGCTTGAACAGGCTGGGCAGGTGCGCGTAATTGTAGATCGACAGCCGGTCCGGGTTCATCGCCAGCACCCGTTCCAGGCTGCGGTTGAAACCCATCACGGTTTGCTTGGGCAAGCCGTAGATCAGGTCGATGGAGATGGACTTGAACCCGTGAGCGCGTGCCGCATCGATGACGACAGCCGTTTCTTCCTCGCTCTGCACGCGATTAACGGCCCGCTGCACGCTTTCATCAAAATCCTGCACACCGACGCTCATGCGGTTGAAGCCAAGTTCGCCAAGCAGTTTGACCGTATCGACGTCGACCTTGCGCGGATCAACTTCGATTGAATACTCGCCGTTATCCAGCAGACGGAAGTGCTTCCGGGTCGCCTCCATCAGCTGCCGCATTTCGTCGTGCGACAGGAAGGTAGGCGTGCCGCCGCCCCAATGCAACTGAATCACATCGTGCGCGCCATCCAGGCACTCAGCCTGCAAGGCGATTTCCTTAGCCAGATACTTCAGGTACTTTGCACTGCGACCGTGATCCTTGGTAATGATCTTGTTGCAGGCGCAGTAGTAGCAGATGGTGTTACAGAACGGGATGTGGAAGTATAATGAGAGCGGTCGGCTAATCGCGCCGATATTGCGTTTGCCCAGCCAGAGACGGTAGGCGTCGGCATCAAATGCCTCGACGAAACGGTCTGCGGTCGGGTAAGAGGTGTAACGAGGACCATTGACGTCGAACTGACGGATAATCCGCGGGTCGAAAACAAGGTTCTCTGTAGCAAAGTTCATCAAATTGCGCACGCCTTAATGTGTGTGGATTATCCGATTGGAAGTTGGTTTCGTGCTTGACATGGATCAAGCGCCCCAGAGTTGATCATGCCATTGAAGTCTTCTGCCAGGCCCATGCCGCTACAGCTCATCAAAACCGCCTGCTCAAATTGCAATTTGCATGAGCTGTGTCTGCCGCTCGGGCTGACACATACCGAAATGCAACGTCTCGACGATCTCGTCGCCGCCCGGCGCCGGGTAAAGCGTGGCGAGCACCTTTATCGTGCCGGACAGGCCTTCGATACCATCTACGCCATCCGCAGCGGTTTCTTCAAGACCGACGTGCTGATGGAAGACGGGCGGGACCAGGTCACCGGTTTCCAGATGACCGGCGAGCTGCTGGGCCTCGATGGCATCAGCACCGAATCGCACACCTGCAATGCGCTCGCGCTGGAAGACAGCGAAGTGTGCGTGATCCCGTTCTCTCACCTTGAAAGCCTCTCTCGTGAAATCCCGAACTTGCAAAAGCATTTTCACAAGGTGATGAGCCGCGAAATCGTGCGCGACCATGGCGTGATGCTGCTGCTCGGAACAATGCGCGCCGAGGAACGACTCGCCGCCTTTCTGCTGAACCTGTCGCAACGTTTTACCGCGCGCGGGTTCTCGCACGCCGAATTCTACCTGCGCATGACGCGGGAAGAAATCGGCAGTTACCTTGGCCTCAAGTTCGAGACCGTCTCGCGCGCCTTTTCGCGCTTTCAGGACGAAGGCCTGGTCGCGGTGCAGCAGAAGCATATCCGCATTCTCAACATCCCCGGTCTCAAGAAGGTTATGCATCACCAGAGCTAAGCCAGCTTATATCAGCCAGGGGTTGCGCGTCAGCGCGGCACCGACTATGTAGCCAAACGAAAGCAGCGCCAGTACCAGCGCAACGGTTCGCGCCGCCCGGCTCTTGCCTCGCTTGAGCGCGATCGTGCCAAACCCGATATAGAGCAGGAGAGCAATTACCTTGGCGGTCAACCACGGCTGTTCGAAGGGCCATTGATGCGACCAGGCCGCCAGGGCCAGCGCGGAAACCAGCAAAAGCGTGTCGACCACATGCGGCGTAAACCGCACCCACGTGCGTCCCAGCTTCTCCGGTGCGGTCAGCATCCAGAAACCGCGCGTCAAAAAACCCAGACCGGAAAGGACAACACAGGTCAAATGAAAGTGCTTGATAGCGATATATGCGTTCATGCCGAGTTCGAGAGAGTTTGCCGATAGCGCCGAACAGCGAGCAGGAGGTTACGCTCAAGCCAGATGCCGTTCACGAGCAAACTCAGACCCGCCAGACGGGAAAAAGATTCCGGCCAGAAGGTTGCCATCATGCAAAGTGCTACCGAAGCCGCATGCATTTTCATTTGCACGCCCATCGGACGGTCTGCCAGAAGTTTGCCGACGTGGGAAAGCACACCGCGCTGCTGCAAATCCAGCCAGAGCAAAAAGGGCACGATACGATAGAGCATGCCGACTATCAGCGAAACAAAACCGCCCAGTCCGAGCACCACACCGAACAGGATCGCCATGACCGAACCATCCACCCAGTCCGGCATGAGCGCGCTTAGCGGCAGCAAGACAAAAGCCAGCAGCGCGGCCATCAGACCTCCTTGCCAAAGGCGCGACGGGGCATCCCATCGCGCACGTCGCCTTTGCCGCTGCAAATTCAGGGTCACCAACGCAAAAGCTGCTCCCCCGCCAGCCATACACCATTCCGCCATCTTCGCCAGCATTGACCAGCCGCCCCAGAGAGCCACGCTCTCGATCAATGCCAAAAAAACCAATAAGGGCGGCAACCACCAACTGAAGCGGGCGCGATAGGCCGGTGTCAGTTGAAACATCGGCACCACCACATACGACACCGCCGCCAGCAACACCCCAGCCCATGCCGCCAGGCCCCAACCGGCGTGGAGATCGGTCAACTCCATCAGTGGCCATGTCCAGCCGCGCCAAATCGCCAACGCCAGCGAGACGCCCAGTCCGGCAACGCCCGCAATACCGAAAAGCGAGAGCTTGATGCCGGCGATAGTCGGACTAGTCACCGGCACAGGCCAGAGCGCGACACCAGCTGCCACAATGAACAAACCGACCGCGCCGGCAAGCAGGCTCGCCGCCCAAGGAAACGCCTCCGCAGCGCCGAGAAAGGCGGCCACCAGCAATAGCGTGCCTAGGCACAACGCACCGTGCAGGCAAACCAACCAGAACCGCGAAGATGGCAGGTTGGCGCCGGCAACGACCGGCAGGATCTGGATCAAGGCACCCAGCATGGTCATCAGCATGAAGCCGATGGTGAGCAGATGGGTGAATGCGAGACTGGCCGGCATCCAGCGCGAGGTAAAGACTTCCTCACCTGCAAACAGCATGAGGACACCCGCACCTGCTAGAAAAAGCGGCGCCGTCAGCAGGAAGCGCAACGGTGCCCAAAGGGGCGGCGCCCGCTCAAACGACAGCAGCGACTGCATTTTTCCAGATCAGGATTTCAAAAGTGCCGTCGTCAGTCAGCCGGGATTCGTAGATGTAGCCGTTCTGGCGCAGTGCTTTGAACAGCGGATGTGGTTCGCGGAAAAGCAACAGCTGCAGGCGCCGCCCGTCCGGCAAGCTGTCGAGCGCATCCATGGTTTGCACGAATGGTTCGGGCGGCTCCAGATAGCGCGCATCGATGAGTTGGTGAACATCCTCCGTGTTCACAACTGCCCGCCGCGCGTGCTCAAGGTTGCCGCCAATCCGGCAGGTTGCGTGCCAAGATGTTGATCGCACATGGGGTAGAGGATGTTCTCCTCCTTCATGTTGTGCTGCTGCATCATGACCACGAGCGTGTCGGTTACGCCCAGATAGGCATCGACATTGCTTTCGTCAAGGCTTGCAAGGCCTTCTTCCAGCAACCGGCGGATTTGCTCGTGCTCCATCCGCATCACGCGAGTCGGCCCCTGCGTCATACCGGTTGCCGCCTCAAAAGCCGGAAACAGAATCTCTTCCTCACCCTGGAAATGCGCCAGCATCGCCGCGCGAAAGCTGTCGAAAGCCCGTCGCGCGGCATCGACATCGCGCCCGCCGACGGCTTGTTCGACTGCCGCGAGCAGGTCGTCGCAATGGCGATGGTCTTCAGTCATCAAATCTCGAATCGAACTCATGGGGTATCTTCCGGCAGTTGATGCACGGATTGTCACGGTGACGGGTATCCGCGGGCATTGATTCCCATCAAAAACACAGCGCACCAGCGCGAAAAAACCCTTTCACCCGCAAGGGCGAAAGGGTTTGATGTGAGTGACGCCGTTGTTACCGGTCTACTTTTCCAGGACGTAGGTACCGGGCGCGTCCGCCAGGGCCGGGAATTTACGGGTCTCGACCGGATAGGCTGGCACCTGCTCTCCGCTGCGCTCGCGCAACCAGAGCGTCCAATCCTCCCACCACGAGCCTTCGCGCTTTTCCGAACGGCCGAGCCAGTGCTCCCAATGTTCGTTACGTTCCGGTTCGGCAATCCAGTATGAGCGCTTGGGCGGCTTGGTCGGTGGATTGACGATGCCTAGAATATGCCCAGAGGTGGAGAGCACAAAACGCACCGGCGCCCTCACATTGACGTACTTACGGATTCGGTAGCACTCCTTCCACGGCGCGATGTGGTCGTCCTCGGCCGTCACGGCGTACAACGGCTGCACGATCTGGTTGAGGTCGATCTGTTCACCGGCTATGCGCAATTTGTCGCGCTTGATCAGGTTATTGTGCAGATACATTTCGCGCAGATAGAAGGAATGCATCGCATACGGCATGCGCGTGGAATCCATGTTCCAGTACAGCACATCAAATGGCGGCAGTTCCTCGCCCAACAGATAGCTGTGTACCCAGTAATTCCAGATCAGGCTGTTGGAGCGCAGCATGCGAAACGACGACGCCATCTCGTTGCCTGAGAGATAGCCCTTTTCGGCCATCATCTCTTCCATCTTGTCCACAGTGGCATCGTCGATAAAGACATCGATGTCGCCCGGGCGCGCAAAATCGGTCAGTGTCGTAAACAAGGTCCACGCGTTGACCGGCATTTTCTCCGGCCCGTAGCGACGATTGGCCCACGCCATGTAGGTGGTCACCAGCGTGCCGCCGATGCAATAGCCCACCAGATTGACCTTGGGCACCTTGCAGAACTCGCAAGCCACGCGCACGGCCTCGCCAACGCCGTCCTGAACGTAATCGTCGAAGGTCACGTCGGCCATGTCTGCGGGCGGGTTCTTCCAGCTGGTGATGAATACCGAAAATCCCTGATCCGTCAGGTACTTGACCATGCTCTTCTTGGGCAGCAGATCAAGGATGTAGAACTTGTTGATCCACGGCATGGTGATCACGATGGGTGTCGCGTGCACCTTTTCGGTTGTCGGCGCGTAGTGGATCAGCTCCAGCATTCGATTGCGGAACACGACCTTGCCTTCGGTGGTGCCGAGATCCTTGCCGACCACGAAGGCATTTTCTTCGACCATCAGAATGTTCTTGGCTTTGACGTCGCGCAAAAAGTGTTGCAATCCCTTGACCGCGCTTTCGCCCTTGGTCTCAATAAAGCGTTGCAGCACGACCGGGTTGAGCCAGAAGAAATTGGTCGGCGCCAGCATGTTGAGCCAGGTACGTGACCAGAAGGCGGTGCGTCGACGCTCCTTTTCGGACATGCCTGGCGTATCGAAACACATGTCCTGAAAACGACGCGTAAAGGCCAGATACCATTCCTTGACGATGTCCCACGATGCCGATTCGGTCCAAATTGGCTCGACAAAGCGCGTATCGTCGTCGTTGGGCACGATCACGTCGTTGGAAGGAATACCCATTGCACGCCGGGCAATGTGTCCCTGCAATGAGGCCAGATCATTGGTCAGCGCGCTGGTTGCCCGGTATAACTCAACCGGGTGCAGCAACCACGCCATTTGTGCGCTCACGACAGAAGAAATGGCCCCGAACGGATCGACCGACTTGGTATAGTTGGCCACCATCTTCTCGAGTTGAGAGATGCCCCCGGCGTCGACGCTGTCGAACCGATCGGCAGGCTTGCCCATACTGCCTCCCATAATTATCAATTAGCCATGTTACTTATATCACAGTGACCGCATTCCCGCAGTATGGCGGTGTGATTGCATTCGCCATCAACACCGCCTTTTCGGCATCGGTGCGACGCCGCGCGGTCGCTTTGCATTCGCCTTCGCAGCACCTAAGATGAAATCAGGCACACGCGAAAATCGGGAGGTCCACCATGTTCAAGCATCTGTTACTGCCCACCGACGGTTCGGCGCTTTCGCGCATAGCGGCTGAAAGAGCGGTGAACTTCGCCAAGGAGAGTGGCGCCAGGATATCCGCCTTTTTTGCCAAACCGGAATATCCGGTCGCGTATTTCGGTGAAGGCGCGCTGATCGATCCCACCACACCGGAATCCTTCGCTGATCTCACCCGGCAACAGGCCGAGAAGTATCTGGGCGAGGTCGCCGCCCTATGCGAGGCGGCCGGCGTCGAGTATCAACTGGTTTCCGAAACGAACGATATTCCACATGAAGCCATCATCGCCGCCGCCCGTCGTTTGGGTTGCGATCTGATTTTCATGGCCTCGCATGGTCGCAAGGGTTTGGGTGGCCTGCTGCTGGGCAGCGAAACACACAAAGTGCTGACCCACTCCAACGTTCCGGTGCTCGTATATCGCTGAGAATGAACGGGGACACCGCGCGATGCCGGCGCGGTGTCCAGTCAGTGGATACTCGCAATGCCCGTGCTGGCGGCCCGCCAGATCGCCGGATCGGGATGTTCCAGCAGATACCTTGCCTTGATCAGGGCCTGTTCAAGATGCCCGGTCGCCGTTTCGGACAGTCCGGTTCCCAGTTCGAACGCGTCGCCGCGCACGCAAAGGACAAAGCTGGGAGGCGGCTCACCCCCCAGCGTTTCGCGGAACACATGCAACACTGCTGCGGGCGAGATGGCATGCGTGGTATGCCCGAAGTCCGCATTAGGCGCGATTTCACCAAATGCGTACGGTGCAGGTGTCCCGGTGCCGGCGTCGATGAACAGCGCCAGCCGTCTGTCCTGCAAGTCCATGGCGTGTTCGATCTGCAACTGAAAATCCTCGACCAGATCGACTTCCTCCAGCCGCCCTGTTGACGCCAGCCACGCCTCCAACTGACCGAGCAGTTGCGGGCCGAGCGCGTCATCTCCACGGCTTGGATTGCCGATGGCGATGACGACGACAGGCGCAAGAGGGATCATGCGTTGCGTGAGAGCGAGTGCACCAACGTGCCATCCGGATCGACCAGCTCGACAGTCAGCGGCATCTTGCCGAGTGCGTGTGTGGCACAGGAAAGGCACGGATCAAAACAGCGGATCGCCACTTCGATATGGTTCAGCAAGCCCTCGGTCAATTCGCGACCGTGCAGATAGCGCCGAGCCACATGCCGGACAGCTTCGTTCATGGCTTGATTGTTGTTGGTCGTAGAAACGATCAGGTTAGCCATGGTCACGACGTCGTCGTCATTGACCCGATAGTGGTGGAACAGCGTGCCACGCGGCGCCTCAATCAAGCCGACACCATCGGTCTGACGCGGGCCACTGGTCATCAGCTCCGTACCCTGAATGTCGTCGTCCTGCAACAGCGCCTTGATCATTTCGGCCGAGTGCAGCATTTCGATCATGCGCGTCCAGTGGAAGGCCAGTGGAGCGTGCATGGGCGTGTTGCCGGCGTAGTCCACAAAATCGCGGCGCTCGATTTCGGCGAGCGGCGAATCGATGAAATTGCAGTTCTGCACCCGCGCCAAAGGTCCGACCTTGTACCAACCGTCCTTCTTGCCCAGCGACTTGATGAAGGGAAACTTCATGTAGGTCCAGGGTTTGGTCTCTTCTTCGATATAGGTGCGGTAATTGGCATAATCGACGCCGTCGAAGATCAGGTTGCCCATGTCGTCGCGCGCCCGCAGGTTGCCGTGATAAAGATCCATCTCGCCCTTGTGGCCAACCAGCGACAGGAAGTTCGAGCGGAATACGCCAAAACTGTTGTACAGCGCCGGGTCCTGATTGTGCAGTTTCTTGGCCAGATGGACGGCGTCGCGCGCCCAGGTGATCATCTGATACGCGTCTTTGAGCAGATAGGCCCGCTCATCGTCAGACAACGACTTGTTGATGCCGCCCGGCACCGCGCCCGTGCCATGCACGCGCTTGCCCGAAGTCAGACGAATCACCTCCTGGCCGTATTTGCGCAGCAGAACGCCCTGCTTGGCAATTTCAGGATAGGCATTGATCACGCCGACGATGTTGCGACGACCGACATCGCTCTCGAATCCAAACAGCAGATCCGGTGACGAGAGATGGAAGAAGTGCAGCGCATGCGATTGCAGCATCTGGCCGTAGTGCATCAGGCGGCGCATTTTTTCAGCGGTCGGCGTCAGTTTCTTGGCGCCGACGATCACATCCATCGCCTTGGCGGCGGCCAGGTGGTGCGACACCGGACAGATGCCGCACAAACGCTGCACCAGCACCGGCACCTCCCAATAGGGCCGTCCCTGAATAAAACGCTCGAAGCCGCGGAACTCGACGATGTGCAAACGAACCTGATGAATCTTGTTGTCGTCGTCAAGCAAGATGGTGACCTTGCCGTGCCCCTCCACGCGCGATACCGGCTCGATGGCCACACGACGGAGCTTTTCGGGGTTCTGGGCAGTTTCCAGATTATATGTCATTTCAATACCTCAATCAGTCGTAATGCAGCAGTTCGTGGCTCAGCTCGGGTTGCTTGCCAGCCAGCAGGTCAGTCAGGACTTTCCAGATCGCATCGCCTGAGGGAGGGCAACCGGGAATGAAGTAATCCACCTTCACCACTTCGTGGATCGGATGCACCTTATTGAGCGGCAGCGGCAGTTCGGGATCGTTCGGAATGATGCCGTTGGCCATGCTGCAATAGACCTCTTCCAGAATTTCGGGCAGCGAGAGGCTGTTGCGTTGCGCCGGCAGGCCACCATTGACCGCGCAGGCACCCATGGCGATCAGGATCGAGCAGTTCTCGCGGAACTCGCGCAGCACGTGCACATTCTCGGCGTTGCACAAACCGCCTTCGATGATGCCGATGTCGCACTTACCGCAATGCTTGATGTCGGTGATCGGCGAGCGGTCGAATTCGACATATTCCAGCAAGGTCAAAATGCGTTCGTCGATGTCGAGAAGCGACATGTGGCAACCAAAACAGCCTGCCAGCGAACAGGTGGCAACTCTAAGCTTCTTCTTTTCCGGTGCGTTCATCTCACTTCACCTCCACGGCGGCTTCATGGGAAAGATCGGAAATCGGCGCCTTGTCATAGCGGCGTTCGCCGATCGGCACGGCGAAGCCGCGACGCTTTCTGATATGCACGCCGACCGGGCACACCTGGGCAGCTTTGTCGGTCACTGAAAAATTGGTATCGCCCAACTTGCCCGATTTTGAATTGACGATCAGTTTGGTCTTGATACCCCGCTCGGTCAGCGCAAACACGTTCTTGCTATCCACATCACGCGAGGCCCGCACGCACAGCGAGCAGAGAATGCAGCGATTGAAATCGAGCATCCAGTCCGGGTGTGACGCATCGACTGCCCGATTCGGGAAGAAGTGATCGAAATGCGGCGTCATCATGCCCAGGTCGTAAGCGGTAGCCTGTAACTTGCACTCCCCGCTGCGTTCGCAGGCCGGGCAAAAATGGTTACCCTCGACAAACAGCATTTGCGTCAGTGTCCGCCGTTCGCTGTTCAGCTCGTCGGTGTTGCTCTCCACCACCATGTTTTCGCCCGCCCGCATCGTGCAGGAGGCAGTCTGCCAGCCGTTGACCTTGACAGTGCACAGCTTGCAGGAGCCATGCGGCTTGAACTCGGGGTGATAGCACAGATGAGGAATATAGACGCCGGCCTTGCGTGCCGCCTGGATGATCGTTTCGCCTTCCTCAAAGGGAACGACCTTGCCATCAATGGTAAAAGTCTTGGCCATTTTCAGTGTTCTCCGAACGAAACCATGGTCTTCAGGTGCGCGCCCTCGTCGTCGCGCCCGGTCATCTGCCGTGCCACTGCCAGCGCCTTGTCGAGATCGAAGGCGGGCACAAAGTCGTCGCTCATCAACCGCTTGTCAAAGACGTGCCGGAACTTGGCGATGGTGTGCAGCACCGGATTGCAGGCCGTGCGCCCGAGACCGCAATGGCTCATCGACAGCAGCAACTGGTTCATCTTCTCGATTTCGTTGAAGTCGTAGGGGCTGCCATGGCCGGAATCGAGCTTGTCCATCAGGTTGGTCAACAACGATGTACCCACCCGGCAGGGCGTGCAAAAGCCGCAACTCTCGTGCTGGAAGAAGTGGGTGAAATTCTTGGCCACTTCAAACATGTCGCGCCCATTGTTGAAGACCATGAACGCACCGGCAGTCGGCACATCCTCGAAACCAACTCGGCGATCGAACTCGGAAGGCGCCAGCAACACCCCTGACGGTCCGCCGATCTGCACCGCCTGCACATTACGCGCACCGCAGTCTTCAAGCATCTCTGCAATCGAAACACCGAAGGGGTATTCGTAGATACCGGGCCGCTCGCAGTCGCCGGAAATCGAGTGAATCTTGGTGCCCGCCGACTTCGGCGTCCCCAGCCGCGAATAGGCCTCGCCCCCCATGATCATGATCAGCGCTGCGGAGGCATAGGTTTCGACATTGTTAACAATGGTCGGCTGATCTAGGTACCCATGCGTCACCGGGAAAGGCGGACGGTTGCGCGGCGTGCCGCGTTTGCCTTCGAGCGATTCGATCAACGCGGATTCTTCGCCGCAGACATAGGCACCCGCGCCCAGATGAATTTCGATATCGAACTCCGAACCCTGAACCCCTAGGATGTTCTCGCCCAGCAGGTTTTGTTCCCGGCGACGGCTCAAAACCGCCTCCAGGTGATCCTTCATGTGCCGGTACTCGCCGCGCAGGTACAGAAAGCCGCGCCGGGCGCCGATGGCCAGGGCGGCCACGGTCATGCCCTCGAACACCAGATCGGCGTAGGCATTGAGCAGGATGCGATCCTTGAAAGTGCCCGGCTCGCCTTCGTCGGCATTGCAGACCACAAAGCGTTGCTGACCTGGCTTGAGCGGCGCGTTGTGGCAGGCCTCCCACTTGAGGCCGGTGATAAAGCCTGCACCGCCACGGCCACGCAGGTTGGAGCGACGCATTTCGCTGATCAGCGTGACCGACCCGCCCGGATTCTCATGCGTGGCCGGCATGCACTCGACCGGCGAGAGGGCGCGCATCCGCAGAGATTCCACTTCGGCCCGTGCGTGATCGCCACGGCCAAGACTCATCGCCGACGGTGCCATCGCCCGCGCACGTGCCGCGCGAATCGCTTCGCCCGGGGCAATATTGCTGTTGAGAATCAAATCCTTGCGGCGGATGTTGTCTTGGTATTCAAAGAATTCGGTTGGCCAGTCAACCACGGGCACCTGCTCGCGAATGAGGTCGCATATCTGGTCGATGCGTTCGTCAGTCAGGTGGGTAATTGCAACGTTGTTGACCAGTACGGCCGGACCCTGGTCACAGAATCCCGTGCATGAGGTGGTGTCGACGCTGACCAGCCCGTCTTCCGAAAGCTTGCCCTGTTCGACCCACAAATTGCTGCACATACGGTCAAGCAAAACCCTGTTGCCCAGCATACGGTCGGTAATGTTGTCGGAAAACAACACCCGGTAGCGCCCCCTGGGTTCGAGATAGAAGAAGGAATAAAACCCTGCCACGCCTTCGATCTTGGTGCGCGGAACGCCCAGTGCGGCTTGCAGTTCGTCCATCACCTCCGGCGAAATCCAGTCCATCACCTCCTGAACCTCGCGCAGGATCTGCACCATATAGGTAGCGTCCCGCCCGTGTTTCGCTACAACGCGCTCGACAACGTCGGTCACGCTTTCACTCTGGTTGTTACTCATTTCCCCTTGTACCTCCGAAAGGTTTGAAAAACCGATACCCCACTCAGATCGCACCCCCGGAAGACCCGCCTGTATTGGCTTCGAGACCCTTCTACCGGATTGAAGACACGGGACCGAAAACCTCCCGGATAGGAAAACACCCACATGATTCTTGTCTTTTCTGGGGCTTTCCACCCATCTCTGCAAACCATGCGATCTAAATCAAAGAAAAATCCCCCGAACTGTTATACATTTCACAATGTGAAACTTTTCACAAAGCCGATGTGCAAAAAAACCGTAATCGGTTGGTTGCCCAGCACTTTTTACCTCTTTCGCCCCATGCCTGACACCAATACTCGAATCTTAACAGTGAAAAAACACGATTCAGGCGATCTAAATCAAAAAATACCCAGTTTGATTTCGTTCAAAACTTCACATTGTGAAACTTTTCACAGTGTGATACCTTTCACATCGTCGTAGAGGACCATCCACATGACCCCCATCCCAGAACGGACCGTTGAAAGACTGTGCATATACCGGCGAATACTTTTCCGCTGGCGCCAGCAAAGCAAGCAACGCTTCCATTCGCACGAACTCGCGGAAGAAGCCTCGATCACCTCGGCGCAAGTGCGTCGAGACATGATGTCCCTGAAGACGATCGGCACCCCGAAGAACGGCTATTTCACCGACAACATCATCGAGGAACTCGGCCTCATCATTGAGGGCGAAGGTGGCCAGAAAGTAGTTCTGGTTGGATTGGGCAAACTCGGCGGCGCCATTGTCAGTTACCTGGACGGCCTGCGCCCCGACCTCCGCATCATCGCTGCCTTTGATATCGACCCTGCCAAGGTCGAGACCACTTTTGACTACACACCCTGCCTGCCGATCGAGCGTGTCACCGAAGTCGTTCAGGTCGAAAAAGTATTGATTGCAGTGTTAGCGGTGCCCAGCCAGGTGGCGCAGGAAATTGCAACAGAACTGGTCGGCGCCGGCATCTGCGCCTTCGTCAATTGCACTTCGGTCAAGCTGAAGGTGCCGGCAAACGTCTTTGTGCAGGATTTCGACATTTCCGTCGCGCTGGAAAAGTCGGCCTACTTCGCCCGTACCCTGGCCGAAGAAGCGGCGCTCCGCGACGTCACGCCGACCGAGATTGCCGATACAACCGCTGAAAAGCGCCCGCGCGTGCTTTGCATCGACGACGATCGCGATGTCATCGACAGCTACCGCGCCATTCTCAACAGCGCCGGATACGACGTGGAATTCGCCTTTGAAGGCAAATCGGGCCTGGCGCTGGCGCGCACTTGCTCGCCTGATCTCATCATCCTTGACGTGATGATGTCCCATCCCAAAGAAGGGTTCGGCGTCGCCCAGCAGCTTCGCCTTGAAGCCAATTTGCGTTTTGTCCCGATTCTGATGCTGACCGCCGTTTCGAGCGAGGCCGGATTCGACAAGGCGCGCGACGGCACGGCCCTGCCCGTCGACGCCTTTGTCGATAAACCCGTGGCGCCCTTTACGTTGCTCTCGACGATGCGGCGGCTGCTCAGTCTGTCGCGGGACCAGATAAACGTGGCAGGTGGCATTCCCTTTAGCCGCCTGCCTTCCCGAAGTTTTGTTGAATAGACGAAAGGCTCGGTGCTCTTATGAACTATAAGGCGTGCGTGTGCAATTTATGCGGAACAGGCTGCGGCCAGTTCCTGAAAACCAATGGCAAAGCGGTGCTCGGCGTATCACCGTCAATCGGGCATCCGGTCAGCAAGGGCAAGCTCTGCATCCGCGGCTGGCATGTCAACGAGTTGCTCAACACCAACGATCGCATCACCACGCCCATGATCCGGTCGAATGGCAAGCTGCGCCCCGCCAGCTACGACGAGGCCATCGACTGGGTAATCGAGCGTATGCGCGATTTCTCCGGCCCCTCGGGTGAGATCGGCGTGCTGGCGTCGGCCCGCTCGTCAAACGAAGACAACTTCGCGCTGACCCGACTGGCCAGGGATATCTTCAAGACCGATGTGCTTGGCGTTGGTGCCGAAGCCGGCCACCACAACAGCATGGCGGCGCTGACGCATGCCTTTGGCTACCCCGGCGCCATCGGCACGCTAACCGCCATCGACAAGGCCGATTACATTCTGGTTGTCGGGACCGATATTACGCGGCAGAACCCGGTCATCGGCGGCAATATCCATGCCGCGCAGATGCGCGGTGCCCGCGTGGTAACCATTTGCAGTGCCCGCACCCAAATAGCCAAGCTGTCTACCAAGCACTACCAGCAAAAGCCGGGCACTAAGGGCCTGCTGCTGAATGCGCTGGCCAAGGCACTCTACGCCGTGCGGACGATGAATCACGACCGTCAGGCAAACCTCGACGCCATTCCGGGTTACGCCGACTACATCGCGGCGCTGCGCTCGATCTCGTCGGTGGCGCTCGAAAACGCGAGCGGCATCCGCTATGAAGAGATCGAGGAAGAGGCCCGCTATCTGAATATGGCCAAGTCGGTGGTCATCGTCTTCTCGACCGGCATCTCGGGTCTCGACAAACAGACCACGGAAATTATCGCCAATCTGGCCCTCCTCACTGACAAGATGGATCACGAGCACTCCGCTTTGATCCCGGTGGCCGGCATCAGCAACCTGCAAGGCACCTACGACATGGGGATGACCGGCAAGCCGGGCAAGAGCGTCTTCCGTAGCCTGGCCGATGCGCGCTCGCCGTTGAAGGCGCTGTTCGTGGTCGATCACGACGACGGCATCATCCGCAACCGCGACCGCATCGAGAACCTCGACTTCGTCGTGTATTGCGGCGCCTTCAAGAATCCGTTCATGGATCTGGCCGACGTCATCCTGCCGCTGACCTCGTTCAACCAGACCGACGGCACCTATACCGCCAGCGATCGCCGAGTCCAACTCACGCGCCAGAACACCGAAAACCTCAGCAATTCGCTGCCCGGCTGGAACCTCTACCAACTGATGGCCGAGAAAGCCGGCCAGTATTGGGGGTACTGCGACGCTGCCCACGTCTTCACCGATATCGCCAAGCGCGTTCCCAGCTATGCCGATCTGACGCACGACCGCCTCGGTCGCGGCTACGGCCTGCACTGGGACCCCAAGGGTTTCCCCACCGCAGGCAAGAAGAAGTTCCACGCCGTCCGCATCGAATATCCGAAGCCCAAGACCAGCGAGGAATTCCCGTTTGCGCTGATGGTCGGCAAGGCCCAGCACTTCTGGCACCAGAACAATCTGATGCGCAAGACGCTGATTCCGCGCCGCGAGTACGACCAGACCCTGTTGCTCTACCCGCAAGGCTACGTGGAAATCTGTCCTGACGACGCCAAAAAGCTGAAGGTCAAGGATAAATGGACCGTGCAGGTGACTTGCAGCGCGGGTACCACCATGAAGATCGCCGTCAAGGTGTGTCCGGATATGCAGCCGGGCACCGCTTACATTCCCTATTTCATCAAGAACATGATTTCTGATTTTCTCATCAAGTATGACGACGCCTTCTCCGCCGGCGAAGAGAGCGTCATCCCGGTGCGAATTGAAGAGGCATGAACGGAGAGGCATCAAATGTCAAAGTACTTCGCGACTTCTCAGGAAATCAAGCAGCTGGCGGAAGAACTCTGTAAATCCCACGAGATTTACGGACCGCAGGTCGATCAACAATCCGGTCAGGTGTTCTTCGACGTGCTGAGCGACCTCGATGCGCTCGACCTCGATGCCGCCATTCCATCGATGCCGGTCAAGGAAATCCTGTTCCCGCAAATGGAACGGATTCTGCAATACCGCTACGACGATGCCACCCAAAACGTCACGATGGAAAAGGCTTATGCCGAGAAGCCCAAGGTGCTGTTCGGATTGCGTCCCTGCGATCTGGCCGGCATCCAGTGTCTCGACCGCTTCTTCCTCGGTCAGGAATACGTCGATGACGTGTATCTGGCACATCGCCGCCAGAGCATCCTCATCACCAACACCTGCACCCGCCCGTGGGACCAGTGCTTCTGCGTGTGCACGCACACCGGCCCGGCCGCCGACGAAGGTTACGATCTCGATCTGACCAAGATTGCCGATGGCTATCTGGTTCAGGTCGGCAGCGAAAAAGGCCAGGCCATCGCCGACCAACGCGGCTGGACACCGGCCGAGGCACGGCAACTGAAAGAAAAGGATGCCGTTGTCGATCGCTCCGTCGAAGCCTTCCCGGCCCTGGCCAAAGACAACAAGGCCTGGATCTCGCGTGCGATGAACCGCATCACCACAGGCTTCGTCAAGCACGAAATCTGGGAGTACATCGGCAACCAATGCGTGGAATGCGGCGCCTGCTCCTTCGTCTGTCCGACGTGCAGCTGTTTCAACATCGAAGACGCCAAGATGTGCGACGGCGAGTGCGAACGCCTGCGTACACGCGACTCCTGCTCCTTCGAGGGTTACACGCGCATGGCTGGCGACCACAATCCGCGTCAGCCTGTGGAAGACCGCCGCAACAAGCGCTTCTTCTGCAAGCTCTCGTTCTCTCAATCCAAGAAGTACCTGCGCCCCGGATGCGTCGGCTGCGGCCGTTGCCAATGGGTTTGCCCGGGCGACATCGGCCTGCCCAATGTCGTCCAGTACC
Source organism: Betaproteobacteria bacterium UBA1934 (assembly GCA_002337055.1). Taxonomy (GTDB): domain Bacteria; phylum Pseudomonadota; class Gammaproteobacteria; order Burkholderiales; family Rhodocyclaceae; genus UBA1934. The sequence goes on from DDFG01000004.1 coordinate 492,021, forward strand.
TCCGCCGCGAAACCACTGCATAGGCCCGCATCATGTGCAATTCACTCCGTCACGAAGAAACCTGCCAGAAGAACGACGGTCTCTGCCCGATCGTCACCTTTCCGGAAGTCGTCAATATTGACGAAATCGCCGACGAGGCGCCGGAGGTCAAAACCTTCTACATGTCCTTTCTCGACAAGGAAGTCGAGAAGAATTTCAGGATCAAATCCGGTCAATTCATCATGTGCACGGTGTTCGGCGCCGGCGAGTTCGCCGTATCGCTGCCACCCAGCCCGGAGAATGACCGCTTCCACATCACGGTGCGCGCCGTCGGCAAGGTAACCAACGCCTTGCACGCCTTGAAGCCGGGCGACAAACTCGGCGTCCGCGGCCCCTTCGGCAACGGCTTCCCTTTCGAAGACATCAAGGGCAAGAACATCATCTACGTTGCTGGCGGTATTGGCCTGATTCCGCTTAGAAGCTCGATTGTCCATGCCTTGCAACACCGCAAGGATTTCGGCCGCATCATCCTGCTCTACGGCTCGCGTAGCGCCAGAGACCTGCTCTACCAACCGGACATCAAGGAATGGCAGAAGACCGACGGTTTCGAAACCTACATCACCATCGACCGCGCCGAACCGGGCTGGACGGGTGAAGTGGGTTATGTGAACACGCTGATCGAAAAAGCCAACGTGCCGGTGGACAACACCGTCGCCTTCGTCTGCGGCCCCCCGATCATGTTCAACAGCGTCATTGACGACTTCATGAAGCGCGGCATGAGCGAAGACAACATTATCTCGACGCTCGAACGCCAAATGAAGTGCGGCATCGGCAAGTGTCAGCACTGCGCCATCGGCCGGACCCTGGTCTGCACCGACGGCCCGGTCTACACCTACCGCCAGATCAAGACGCTGGGTGAGGTTATCTGATGATTCCGCTCGACCAGGGCCTGCGCCAGATATTGTCGGAGCCGACCTGCCTGGTCGGCATCGGCAATCTGCTGCGCAACGACGATGCGGTCGGTGTCGTCATCGCCGACCGCCTCAGTCGGGAATGGGCCGATCGTGGGTCGCACCAGATCGTCAACGCCGAAGACGTCATCGAAAACCATGTGTTCTCTATCGCCGACAGCGATGTCAGGAACGTGCTGGTCATCGATGCCGTCGAGGGCGGCGAAGCCGAAGCAGGCTCGCTTGTTCTCGGTCGGCTGGAAGAACTGGAGGCCACGCGCGGCGGGTTGTCGACGCACAAGCTGGCACTGTCTACCGCCGGCAGCGTGCTCCGTCACTACGGCAAGGATGTCTGGCTGCTCGGCATCTTCGCCGCCAATACGGATTACGGAACAGAAATCAGCCAGGACATCCTGGACAGCGCCGACGCGGTCATCGACCTGGTTCGTGCGAACAGCAAGGAGTGATTCAAGATGGATTTCAATATCTACAACGGTTTGCTAACAGGGCTTGGGCTGCTCGTCGTTTCGGCGGTAGTCACCCCGCTCTTCGCCGGTAACCGCAAGTTTGCGGGAAGTCTGAACTTCCTGTTCTCGCTGGTCGCGGCGCTCATTTTCGCCACGATCAGCGTCAAGGTGCTCGCCGGCAGCGCGGGCGTGACCGAGAGCCACACACTACATTTCAGCGGTCTCACCGTTCCCCTTCTGATCGACGGCTTCTCGGCGCTCTTCCTGGCGCTAATCGCGTTGACGTCATCACTGACCGCCTTCTACTGCATCGGCTACATGGAGATGGAACACTATCGCCATTACAGCCTGCGCGGTTTCTTCGTCGCCTTCCCGATCTTCATCGCGGGCATGGTCGGCATCGTCACGGTCGATGACCTGACGACCGGTTTCACCATCGCCTGGCAGATGATGACCCTGGCCTCGTTCTTCCTGATCCGCTTCGATCATCACGACACCGCCATCACCCGCAGCGCCAACAAGTATCTGGTGCTGATGGAACTGGCCTGGCTGGTGATCTTCGCCGCCGCGATGATGATTCCGCACGCCGGCGCCGGCACTCCGCTGCACGCCCTGACCGAAGGCCTTGGCCAGATCTCCGGTTCCAGCCGCGGTCTGATCTACGCCCTGCTACTGCTTGGTTTCGGCATGAAGGCCGGCATGTTCCCGCTCGGCCAGTTGTGGCTGCCAGACGCCCATTCATCGGCACCTTCACCGATATCCGCACTAATGTCCGGCGTTATGATTAAGACTGGCGTCTATGGAATCGTCCGCACGCTGTTTTGGATGGTGCCGGCCGACATGCAACTGACCGACGGCCGCAATCTCGGCCTGGTGCTCGCCTGCTTCGGCGTGGTCACCCTGTTCATCGGCACGGTTCAAGCCCTGAAGCAGCACGACGCCAAACGGCTGCTTGCGTACTCATCGATTGGACAAATGGGCTACATCCTGCTCGGCATCGGTGTCGGCCAGTACTTCCTGCTCTCCGGCAACCTGCTGCTGCAAGGCTTGGCCGTGCTGGCGCTGATCGGTGGCATCTACCACACCTTCAACCACGCCTTGTTCAAGGGTCTGCTCTTTCTCTGCACCGGCAGCGTGCAGTACGCCACCGGCACAAAGGATCTTGATCATCTTGGAGGGTTGATGAAACTTATGCCGATTTCTGCGATTTTTGCTGCTATCGCATCAATTTCCATTGCAGGCATTCCTGCTAGCAGTGGTTTCGTCAGCAAATGGGCAATTATCTCGAGTAGCTTACTTTCCGCAAAATCGGGCGGCATATTCGTTCTCTTCGGGATCATTGCCTTGGTAACTAGCGCAATAACGCTGGCTCTTACCGTAAAACTATATGGAATGACGTTCACCTCCGTTGGCATCGAATGGAGCAAGAACCCGAACGTGCATGAGGTCGACGGCGTCATGCTGTTCCCGAAGGCGATTCTGGCCATCATCTGTCTGATCCAGGGTTTCTTCCCGTGGTTGTTCGTGGGGTTGTTCTCCCGCGTGTTCGCCATCTCGGAAGGTTCCATCGTGCAAGCGACATTCGCCGATCCCGCTACCCAGGCTGCCCTGGCGCAATCGTGGGCGGGGATCACGTTCAGTACCCCAAGTGCAGGCGGCCCAGCGGGAGTGGCGTTCATCATGCCTCTGATACTCCTCGCCATTCTTGCTGTGGCCTACCTGTTTGCCGCCTGGTTGCGGCGTGCGGGTGGGGCCGAGCAAAAGACCGGCGCCGTCTGGCTCTGCGGTTACCAGACCCTGAACGACTCCAACCGTTACCTGAGCAGCCACATTTACGCCGCCTTCAAGAAGTTCATGAAGTGGACCGGCGGCAATGTGCACGGGGCCTGATTTTCGAAGGATTCTAGAGGTGCATGATGAGAAAAGAACTTGAAGCAAAACTGAAAGCCGAACTTCAGGACGACGTCGTCTGCGTCGAGAAGTCGGACGAGCGCACCATCATGGTCGACGTCAAGCGCGAAGCCGTGCGCAAGACCTCCAAGATGGTCACCGACATCAACGGTCGCTACCTGTGCAGCATCGGTTACGACAACATCGACCGCGACGGCACGATCGGGCTGGTACATACCTACTCGGTTGACGATGCGGACCGCTTCATCTGCGTGCGCACCAGTGCGCCGGAATCGGACCCGACCATCGAGTCGATCACGCCCGACCTACCCTCCGCCGGCTGGTCCGAGCGCGAATACATGGATCTACTGGGCCTGAAGTTCCCGAACCACCCGAAACCGAAGAAGCTCATCGTCGCCGACGACTGGCCGGCCGGCATCTACCCGATGCGCAAAAACGTGCCGCACGATCTCGTGCCGCCGGGCGCCGAAGATGTGGCCTACCAACTGGACGAAGCGCCCCCGGGCACCAAGATCGTCCCGATCGGCCCCTTCCACCCCAGCCTGCATGAGCCGGAACACTTCGCGGTCTATGTCGACGGCGAAACGATCAAGGGTTGCGACTACCGCGGCTTCATGACTCACCGCGGCATCGAGAAGCTTTGCCAGACCCAGGTCAGCTACAACGAAGTGCCCTTCATTGCGGAACGGATCTGCGGTATTTGTGGCTCCGTGCACGCCACAGCCTTCTCGCAAGCCGTGGAGTCGGCCGGCGGTATCCAGATTCCGCGTCGCGCCGAATTCATCCGCACGCTGATGCTGGAAGTTGAGCGCATCCACTCCAACCTGCTCTGGCTGGGCGTGGCCGGTCATCTGATCGGTTTCGACACGGTGTTCATGCAGGCCTGGCGCGTACGCGAACAGATCATGTGGCTGTGCGAACGCCTCACCGGCAACCGCAAGACCTACGGCATGATCCTGATCGGCGGCGTGCGCAAGGACATCACCCCGGAAATTGCCGACGACATCCGTAAGGTAATCGACAAGGTCGAGGAAGAACTGATGGTCATTCACCGCGCCATCGAAAAGGACACCTCGATCCACAAGCGCACCAAGGGTGTCGGCACGATCACCAAGGAAGAAGCCATCGCCTGGGGTCTGGTCGGCCCGGTCGCCCGCGCCCGCGGTGTCGATATCGACGCCCGCCGCGATCACCCGTACGCCGCCTACGACGAGGTGAAGTTCGAAGTGCCCGTACTGACCGACTGCGACGTCTGGTCGACGCTGGTGATCCGCGTCATCGAAACCTTCGAAGCGATCAAGATCATCCGTCAGTGTCTGGACAAGATGCCGGGAGGCGAATACTTCGTCGAACTGAAGGACAAGATTCCGCCGCTGCGTCACGCCATCACTGCAATCGAGGCACCGCGCGGCGAGTCGATCCACTACGTCATCACCGGCGAAGAAAATCGTCCGGAACGCTGGCGTGTGCGGGCACCGACTTACCCGAACCTGCAGGCCGTGCCGCTGATGCTGCTGAACGAGCAGTTCGGTGACTTCCCGATCATCATGGGCAGCATAGACCCCTGCTTCTCCTGCACCGACCGCGTTGCCGTCATCGACCTGAAATCGGGCAAATCCAGTTCCATGACCAAGGCCGAACTGGAACGCCTGTCCAGAAAAACTCCGGAAAGAGCCTAATCATGAACCAATTGCCTGACAACAACTGGGGCGCGCTGCTCGTCTTCGTCAACATCGTGTTGTTCCTGGCGCTAGCGCCGTTCTTCGACGGCATCGTCCGTCGCGTCACGGCCCGCGTGCAGAGCCGCAAGGGACCAACGCTGGTGCAGTCCTATTACGACGTGCTCAAGCTGCTCGGCAAGCAGAACATCGACGCCGTCGGCATTCTGCCGTTCCGCATGGCGCCGTTGGTCGCGCTGGCCTCGATCCTGTGCGTCATCGCCATCCTGCCGGTCGCTGGCAAGGCTACGGCGCTGACGCACTACGCCGACACCATCTCCCTCGTCTATCTGCTGACGCTGGGTGGGGTGGCGGTTCTCGTCGGCGCGTTCTCCAGCAAGAACATCTACGCCCTGATCGGCGCAAGCCGTGAAATGACGACGATGATCATGGTCGAGCCCATCCTGTTCATGATCCTGATGCTTGGTGTCCTGAAGACCGGAAGCCTCGATCTAACAGCCGTCATCTACGGCACCCCCACCGCCAACTACGGCTGGGCCGGCGTGGTCATGGTGCTGGTGTCGCTCTTCGGTCTGCAAGCCTTTGTCGCGCGCCAGCCGTTCGACATGGCTGAAGCCGAACAGGAAATCCTGGGCGGGCCGTTCATCGAGTACAGCGGCCCCAACTACGCGCTGTTCAAGCTCTACATGATGCTGAAGCAGATGTTCTATGCGTACCTGCCGATCGCCATGTTTGTGCCGCTGCTGCATTCCGGCGTGTTCATCGTCGATCTGGCCGTGCAAATGGTGCTGACCGCCGTGGTGTTCCTGCTCATCGGCCTGCTCTCGGCGACGCACCCGCGCTACCGCATTGACCAGGCGCTCAAGTACTTTGCCGGCCTGTTCCTCGTCTCGCTGTGCGCCATCGCCGGCGCGCTGTTCGGCTAAACCCGCTAGGAGAAATAGCATGTGGCTTACCAGCAAAATCAAACAAGTCCTGATGGTCATGAAGCCGGGCGTGGTGACGCTGAACTACCCCGAGCAGCCGGCCCCGGCCCCGAAGAATTTCCGCGGCGCGCCAGTTTGGGATCACCATAAGTGCATCGGCTGCGGCGGCTGTTCGGACCATTGCCCATCGCGCTGCATCCTGACCCGCGACGTCTGCCAGGAACTCCGCGTCATGCTGTACGACGGTTCCCGCTGCACCTACTGCGGTCGCTGCGCCGACATCTGCCCGGAAGACGCCATCACGATGAGCAACAGCTTCCAGATGGCCTGTGAAAACAAGGAAGACATCACGACCCGTCTCGAACTGTTCATGATGACCTGCCAGCGTTGCGGCCGGTGCTATGAGATGGAGAACACAAACTCCATCGACCGCATCGATCTGAAGGGTTTCCGCTACGACAACCTCGAACAGCGCGCGATGATCCGCAAGACCACCGAGAATTTTTCGCTCGAGGTGTTGGCGGAAACCGAACACTACGAACGGCCCAGCAAATAGGAGTTGAAGCATGTTGAAGAATCTGTGCAAAAAAGCGTTCGCCAAGTCGATCTGGGTCTATCACTGCAACACCGGCGCCTGTAACGGTTGTGACATCGAGATCCTGAACATCCTGACACCGTTCTACGACGTCGAGCGTTTCGGCATTAAGCTTGTCGCTTCGCCGCGCCACGCGGACGCGATGCTGATTTCCGGCGCCGTGACCCGTCCGACGCTGCCGCTGGTCAAACGCGCCTACGACGCCATTCCTGACCCGAAATTGGTCTTCGCCATCGGCTCCTGCGCGACGGGCGGCGGCGCCTGGTTCGACACCTACAACGTTACCGGCGGCGCCGACAAGGTCATTCCGGTTAACTACTACATTCCCGGCTGTCCGCCGCGTCCCGAGTCGATTCTTTACGGTGTCGCGCTGGCGCTGGGACTAGTGGAAAAGGAAGTGGCCCCGGTCGAACTCAAGCAGATGGAATTCCCCATCGACATGTACGAGCGCAACGAAGCCTGGGAAAAGCGCAACGTCATTTACGAACTGGTGAAGTAAGCCGAATTGGAGCTGCAACAAATGAAGAAGATTCTGCTGGTCGACGACGACAAGGATTTGACGCACAACCTAGAAGCAGTACTGAAATCGCACGGCTACGAGGTCGTTCTGGCATACTCCGGCGTGGAAGGCCTGAAGGCAACCTTGAAAGAGCGGCCCGACGCGATCGTGCTGGACGTGTCGATGGAAACCGACACCGCCGGGTTCGAGTTCCTGTACCAGATCAGGAGCCGACGCGAATCCTCCCGCTACAGGGAAGTGCGCGATACGCCGGTGGTCCTGCTCACCGCCATCAACCAGGTCACGCATTCCCGCTTCTCGCTCGACGACAAGGACAGTTTCCTGCCGGCCAATAGCGCGATGCTGACCAAACCCGTGCAACTGGATGTCTTGCTGCGCGAGTTGCAAAATGTGACCTAATCGACCGTGATATTGCCCGCATCACTGCCCCCGATCCGGATTTCGCTGCAAACCAAGCTTGTTTTAAGCTTGCTGACGGTGGTGTTGATCTCCGGATTGGGGTCTTTGTTTGTCGGGCAGATGGTCATCAATCACAGCATCGTCCATCAGGCGTACGGTGAGGCGGCGCAAAAGCTTGGCGTCTTCTCCGAGGCCTATGACAGCCGCCTGTACGTCAAACAGCGGCTGATCGCCTCGCTGGCGTCCTACCGTGATTTTCAGCGCACGGTCGGGCACCGCCAGCGCACGCAGATATTCAGCGCCTTACAGGGGCTGGGCGAACCCACCCTCGATGTGTTGAACGTCACCGACGCCGAAGGCAAGGTATTGGTACGTGCGCGCAATCTCAACGACTGGGGCGACTCGGTGGCGGACGATATCTACGTCCGCGCCGTGTTGCGCGACAAGCGCGCGGTTTCAGGCTTCGACGTCATGGAGGCTGGCGCGCTCGACAAGGAAGACCCTGCTCTCGCCGCGCGTGCCGCCATCACGCTGCACTCCTCGCACGGCGTCGACAACCCGCCGGAACGCGAAACACGGGGGCTCGTGCTCAAGGTCGCCGCTCCCATCTGGAGCAATAATACCTTTGTCGGCGTCATATACGGTGTCTTTCTTGTCAACAACGACACCTCTATTCTGGACCGCGCCATGACGCTACTGGGCGACGAGCAACTGGGCGGTAAAGAGGTGAATTCTGCGACTGTCTTTCTGGGCGGTACGCGTGTCTCTACCAGCGTCCGCGACGAACGGGGCGACCGCGCCGTCGGCACAAGGGTGTCGCCGGAAGTCTTCCGCAAGGTGTTCCAGGAGGGCCAGGTCTGGCGCGACCGTGCGAATGTGATCGGACGTTGGGTCATCGCAGCGTATCAACCGATCAAAGACATCGAAAACCACACTATCGGCATTCTCTACACCGGTTTGCTTGAAGAGAAATTCGAACGAATCGTCGAAGGCACCAATAAGTCGTTTCTGGTGATGTTCGTCTTCACCGGACTCTTTTCGCTTTTTCTCGCCGCCTACCTCGTTCACCACTTCATCGCGCCAATCACCGCGCTGGTCAAGGCGGCAGAAGACATCACCAATGGCGATTACCGACGCGTCAGTATTCGCACCACCGACGAGATGGGCTATCTCGGCAAAGTGTTCAACAATATGGTCGACGTGCTCGCGGAGAAAGACCGCAAGTTTATGGAGGACGTCGAACAGCGCATCGCACGCACTGAAAAGCTGGCGGTACTGGGCCGGTTGTCGTCGGGGATCGCGCACGAAATCAACAATCCGCTCACCGGTGTGCTGGCCTTTACCGACGTCTTGCTGGAATCGCTGGAAGGCACCGAATACGAGGAAGACCTGAAGGTCATCAAGGCGGAAACCCTGCGCTGCCGCGAAATCGTGCGTGGCATGCTCAATTTCGCACGCGAGACCCAGCTTGAAAAAACCCCCGCCAACATCAACCGCCTGATCGACGAAGTGCTTCCGATCGTGCGCAGCCACATTTCCTTCCAGAACGTGAAGGTGGAACTGAAACTGGCACACGATCTCCCGAATATTCTGGTGGACGTCAACCAGATCAAATCGGTGCTCAGCAATCTGTGCGTCAATGCCGCCGATGCGATGCCGGATGGCGGCACCTTGATCATCGTGACGCGAACCGCCACTGACGGCAAATTCGTGCATATTCAGGTTTCCGACACTGGCGTCGGCATCCCGGAAGAAAACCTGCTGAAGGTCTTCGACCCCTTCTTCACGACCAAGGAAACCGGCAAGGGTACCGGGCTTGGTCTCTCGGTCACTTACGGCATCGTCAAGCGACACAACGGTTTCATCAACATTAAGAGCAAGGTGGGCGTCGGCACGCGCATCGACATTCATCTGCCGTTCAATTCCGAGGAGCACGCGCATGGATGAGTCAGTCCGTCTGCTGATCGTCGACGACGAAGACATCGTCATCAGAAGTTGCCGCAGCATCCTGAGGCACAGTCCATACCAGATCGAAACCGCCTCGTCGGCCGAGGAAGCGCTCGAAAAACTGTCGCACGAACGCTACGACGTGATCGTGACCGACCTGAAAATGCCCGGCCTGGGCGGCATGGAATTGCTGCGCCGGATCAAGGAGAAGACACCGGCCCAACTGGTGATCGTCTTTACCGGCTATGCCACTGTCGAAACGACGCGCGAATCGCTCAAGATGGGCGCCTTCGACTACATTCCCAAACCCTTTACTGCCGGCGAATTGCGGGATGTCATCGCCAACGCGGTAAAGAGCCTGGATAACAGCAAGGAAACCCAGATGGTCGACCTGATGGCCATCGTCGCGCATGAATTCAAGAGCCCGATCGCGACGGTTCAAACCACCGTGCAAACGCTCTACGGCGGCTATTTCGGCGAGCTCACGCCAGAACAGCAAAAAGGCCTGGAAACCATCATTCGCAACTGCGAGTACCTGGAGGACGTGATCCGGTGCTACATCGATCTCTCCAAGATGGAGCTGAATAACCTCGCTTTCGAGCCGGCGCCGGTCGATCTGGTCAAAGACGTGGTGATTCCGGTGGTCGATACACCAGAATATCAGGCCAACCTGAAGAAAATGTCCATCGTCAGCCAGTACGACGATGTGCCCGCCGTGGCCGGCGACGTCAATCTCCTTAAAATTGTTGTCAACAATCTGGTCAACAATGCCATCAAATATGGAAAGGGCGGCTCGACCATCCGCATCACGGTCGGCCGCGGCGAGCGGGGCGTTGCGCTGACGGTCTATAATGAAGGTCCGGGTATCGACCCTAGGGATATCGAGAACCGGCTTTTCAAACGATTCGAACGTCTGAAACAGGCGGGCACCGAAGGCGTCAAGGGTTCCGGCCTTGGGTTATACATTTGCAAACAGATTATCGACAAACATGGCGGTTCCATCGCAGTCAGATCGGCTCCCGGCGAATTTGTGGAGTTTCGGGTCGACCTCAGGCTCGCCTAGGCAGGCCCCCGCAGCATAGCTTTCAAACTGGACACTCCGGCATGGGAGGGCCAGAATACAGCGTTTGCGTTCGGCATCGCAGTACAAGTCACTGATTTTTTTACTATGCAAGGAGCACATTATGAGCAATTTGGTGGATCTCTCGGGTAAGAAGGGTCTGATTATCGGCATGGCCAACAAGGACAGCATCGCCTACGGCTGCGCCCGCCAGTGCAAGGCGGCTGGTGCCCAGATCGCGGCAACCTATCTGAATGCCAAGGCGGAACAATATGTGCGTCCGCTCGCTGACGAAGTCGGGGCGGAAATCTTTCTGCCTTGCGACATTCTGGTGCCCGGTCAGCTCGAATCTGTCTTCGAGGCGGTTGAGAAACAATGGGGCAAGCTGGATTTCCTGATCCATTCCATCGCCTTTTCGCCGCTCAAGGATCTGCACGGCCGTGTCGTTGACTGCTCGCTGGAAGGCTTCCAGCTGGCGATGGACGTCTCCTGCCATTCTTTCATCCGCATGGCCAAACTGGCCGAGCCCTTGATGAAGGATGGCGGCGCACTGATCAACATGAGCTATCACGGCGCCAACAGCGTCATCCCTAACTACAACATGATGGGCCCGGTCAAGGCGGCGCTGGAGAGCGTCACCCGCTACATCGCCATGGAGTTGGCCGAGAAGCACATTCGTGCGCTGGTGGTTTCCCCCGGCCCGCTGATGACCCGCGCCGCCAGCGGTATCAAGGGTTTCGATGCGCTGTACGACGCGGCAGTCAATAAGGTGCCGCATTACAACGAGCTCAACATCGACGAAGTGGGCAAAGTCACGACTTTCCTGGTCAGTGACGCCGCCAAGTCGCTCACCGGCTACACCTATTATGTCGATAACGGCCTGAGCCTGATCGGCATCTGATCGCGGCTACACCGCGCCGGCGCAACCAAGTGCGCCGGCGCCAATGACAGGAGTTTGCTTATGTCAGAACAATCGAGGTCCGATGACTTTGGCCCAATCGGCCTGACCATCGACAAAATACGGATTGGTGACCGCGCCTCTTTCGGCAAGACGCTGACGGAAGCCGATGTCTACCAGTTCGCCGGCATTCTGGGTAATTTCAATCCCTTGTATGTCAATACCGAATTCGCGGCCCAAACACCGCTCAAACGCCGTGTGGTGCCTACCATCCTGGTCGCCAGCCTGGTCTCCAAAGTGCTCGGCACACAATTACCCGGCAATGGCACGGTGCACATCGCCGAAGAGATGGAATTCCTTCAGCCCGCCTTCATTGGCGACACCATCGAGGCGACGATCGAGGTATTCAAGCTCGATGGCCGGCGATGCCGCATCTGGTTCGATATCGTCTGCACCAATCAGGAAGGCGAAATCATCGCGCGCGGCGAGACGGAAGTGAAGCCGCCGTGCAACAACTGCGGTCGTTGCGGGAGAGAACAATGAAAGCACGCATCGGCAAGACCGTTTCCGAACTCAATGTCGGCGACAAGGCTTATTTCGCCAAGACACTGACCGAATCCGACATGATGCTGTTCGCAGGCGTAACCGGCGATCACAATCAATTGCCGGTCAATGAGGAATTCGCCAAGAAGACGGTGTTCAAGCAGCGCATCGCGCATGGGATGTTAACCGCCGGTTTCATCACCACCATTCTGGGCATGAAACTGCCGGGCTTCGGCACTTCGATCAATCGCTTGGGCGTGCGCTTTCTCGCGCCTGTCTTTCTCGGCGATACCATCGAAATCTGTGTCGAACTGACAGCCATCGATGTCGCGGCCAATCGCGCCGAATTCAAGGCGACGACCATCAACCAGCATGGCAAAACGGTACTGGAAGGCTCGGGCACGATCACCCCTCCCAGCCTGCCCGCGGAACAACAAGGGGAGTGAACATGGCATTTCAGAATATTCTCGGCAAAAGCATCGACGAACTGTCGCTCGGTGAGCGCGCCTATTTCGCCAAGACCATCACCGAAAACGATATCTACCAATTCGCATCGGTCACCTGTGACTTCAATCCGGCACACGTCAACGAAGCGTATGCTGGCGAAACGTTTTTCAAGAAGCGGATCGCGCATGGCATGTTGACGGTTAGCCTCGTTTCCAACGTTCTTGGCACACAACTGCCCGGACCAGGCACCATTTTCGTTTCGGAATCGGTGCAGTTCCTCGCGCCGGTGTATATCCAGGACACCATCGAAGTGGTCGTCGAGGTCGCCGAACTCGTCCCCGAAAAGAATCGGATGAAGTTTGCCGCTTGGGGCGTCAATCAAAACGGCGTCAAGGTGCTGGTCGCCGAAGGCGTGGTCATGCCCCCCAAGAAAAAGAAGGCGTAGGCACTCCCTTCCCTGCTCGAAAGGACTTCCTGAACAGCAACCCACGTTCATAAACCCACGTTAAAACCAAGGTTTCTTATTCGCAATGCACTCGGACCGAACGGCACTTCCCTGTGGCTTGCCGCCAACGATTTGCGCGATGGAACCCCCCCGCTATAATCGTTTTATTCAAACCGAGTATTCCCACAAGGAGCTACCATGCAGCAGGAACGTTATCTCGTAAACAAGACCTACGATGAGATTCATGTCGGCGACTCTTCGACGCTGCAACGCACCCTAAAGCCCGAAGACGTCAAGATTTTCGCCGTCATGACGGGTGACGTGAATCCGGCCGTGATCGATCCGGGCTTTGCCGAAAGCGGCATGTTCCGCGAAGTCATCGCGCACGGCATGTGGAGCGGCTCGCTGATCTCGACGGTACTCGGCACCCAGTTCCCCGGACCCGGCACGATTCTGGTCGACCAATCGCTGCACTTCTCGCGTCCGGTCACCATCGGCGACACCATCACCATCACGGTCACGGCTAAACAAAAGTTCGATCACAACAAGCACATCCTGTTCGACTGCGTTTGTACCAATCAGGATGGCTTGCAGGTGTTGCGCGGCACCGCTGAAGTACTGGCCCCCACCGACAAGATCGAGCGTCTGCAACAGGTCAATCTGCCTGAGATCCGCATCGACGACAAACATGACCGCTTGAGCCGCCTGATGGAGCGCGTCAAAGGTTGGCCGCCGGTCGAAGTGGCCGTCGCCCATCCGTGTGACCGCGAATCCCTGCGCGGTCCGGTGCTTGCCTATCAGGCCGGCATCATCGAACCGATTCTGGTCGGACCGGAAGACAAGATTCGCGCAGTCGCCGAAGAAAACGGTCTCGACATTTCCGGCATTCGCGTCGTCAATGCCGCGCACAGCCACGATTCCGCCGCCGTCGCGGTTTCGCTCGTCCGCAGCGGCGATGCGTCGGCGCTGATGAAGGGCAGCCTGCATACCGATGAACTGCTCGCGGAAGTCATTTCGCGCACGAGCGGCCTGCGCACCGGCCGTCGTATCAGCCATGTATTCGTTATGGATGTGCCGACCTACCCGCGTCCGCTGCTGATCACCGACGCGGCAGTCAACATCGCGCCGACGCTGGAAGAAAAGGTCGACATCATTCAGAACGCCATCGAACTCGCCCACGCACTGGGCACACCGGAACCCAAGGTTGCCATCCTCGCGGCGGTCGAGACCGTGAACGGCAAGATGCAATCGACGCTGGATGCCGCCGCCCTCTGCAAGATGGCGGATCGCGGACAGATCAAGGGCGGTCTGCTGGATGGACCGCTGGCATTTGACAATGCCGTATCTATGGGCGCCGCGAAGACCAAGGGGATCAAGTCCGCGGTCGCCGGTCAGGCCGACATTCTTGCCATGCCCAACCTGGAGGCTGGCAACATGGTCGCCAAGCAGCTCGAATATCTGGCAGGCGCGCTGACCGCCGGCATCGTGCTTGGCACCAAGTGCCCGATCATCCTGACCAGCCGCGCCGACACCGCCGAAACCCGCATCGCTTCCTGCGTAATCGCAGCACTGGTGGCCCGCTACAACGCAGAACAAGCCGGTAAGGCAACTGGCGGTCACTGATTCGTTCTGCATATTGCTTGTAGAGGCCCGGGAAACCGGGCCTTTTTGTTTGGAGATGACGAATGAGACGATCCCACCGGGCAGCGCCCGCAATCTTGCTCAAAACCACGAAAGACGCGGCCCGCGGGCTCCCAACTCGCACAAAATGACTTGCGAAGCCGCCCCCTCCCTCTGTTAGAATTGTTACCTGACGTCACACATCGTCACAAATACGGGGGAAAGAGATGCGCAACAATAAATCGCATCCGAGTCGAATGTGGAAAGTGCTGGGCGCGCTCGCCCTCGCTTTGACGATGTCGACCTGGGCCGGCATTGGTCAGGCACAAGTGGTTGTCGGGCAAGTCGTGCCACTGTCTGGCGTGCTCGAAAGTACTGGCAAGCAGATGGCGCTCGGCGTCAAGCTGTGTTTCGATCAGATCAATGCTCAAGGCGGTATCAACGGCCAGAAGATCAAGCATGTGGTCGTCGACGACGGTTACAAGCTAGAAGAAACCATCGCGCAAACCAAAGCTGTGATTGCGCGCGAGCAACCCGTCGCGCTCATTGGTTACGCCGGCACCGCCAACATCGGCGAACTTCTCAAGCAAAAAGTACTGGAGCAGGCAACCATGCCACTGATCGCCCCCTACACGGGTGGCGAACCATTGCGAACACCTTTTAATCCCTGGATTTTCCACATCCGTGCCGGTTATGCTGACGAGACTGCCCACATGGTCGACCATCTCGCGACGCTTGGCATCAAGCGGGTCGCAGTCTTCTTCCAGGACGATGCCTTCGGCCGCTCGGGGCTGGCGGGAGTCGAAACCGCCGCCGCCAAGTACGGCACACAGATCGTCGCCCGGGCCGGCTATGACCGCCTCACCGGCGAAATGGGTGATGCGGTCAAGACGATCGCCATGGCGCAACCGCACGCGGTGATCACCGTCGCCACGAGCAAGCCTCTGGGTCTCTTCATCAAGGCGTACCGGGACGCAGGCGGACCCGGCATGATGATGAGCATTTCGGTGGTCGATCCACTCGACATCGCCAAATATGCTGGCATGGCGAATGTACGCGGACTGGCCATCACTCAACCTGTTCCCTACCCCTATAGCGGCGTCTCGCCGCTGGTCAAGGAATTTAACGACGCGTTCAGGAAGTATGCTCCCGAGGGCACTTTGATTTCGTACGCGGTGTTCGAGGAATACGTCGGCGCCAGGGTTCTGGCAGAGGGTATCAAGCGCGCCGGTAAGAATCCGACTTCGGAAAAGGTGTTGCAGTCCCTGGCCTCGCTCGGCCGGTTGGAACTCGGAGGTTTCTCCGTCAACTTCAGCACCAACAACCGGATTGGTTCACGCTTTGTCGACATTGTCGTCGTCGGAGCCGAAGGCAAATTACTTAAATAGAAGTGGAGACATAAGGCCGGCGAAGTGTGACAACCCATCGTTCAGCTTCGCCAATTTTGATTGTCCCGAGCAAACACTGGAGAGGTAACAAAATGTCGAATCAGGTAGTCAGCAACAATAACGCACGTCGAGACAAAGTTGTCAGCGCCGCCGAAGCAGTTCGCTTAATCCACGATGGCGACACCATCGTGACTTGCGGTTTCGTTGGTATTGGCTTTGCAGAAAATCTGGCAGTCGCCATTGAGAAGCGCTTCCTCGGAGAAGACCCGCTCTCGCCAGCCGGCTCGCCGCGCGACTTGACGCTGGTGTATGCCGCCGGCCAGGGCGACGGCAAGGAGCGCGGTCTCAATCACTTCGGCCACGAAGGGATGGTTAAGCGCGTGATCGGCGGCCACTGGGGGCTGGTACCCAAACTGCAAAAGCTGGCCATCGCCGACAAGATTGAGGCCTACAACCTGCCGCAAGGGGTGATCGCACACCTGATCCGCGACATCGCCGGTAAGAAGCCTTGCCAGATCTCGCGCGTTGGCCTCGGTACCTTTGTCGATCCACGGTTTGGTGGCGGCAAGATCAACAAGATCACGACCGAGGATCTGGTCAAAGTTGTCGAGGTCGACGGCAAGGAATACCTGCAATACAAGACCTTCCCGATCAACGTCGCGCTGATTCGTGGCACGACCGCCGACCCTGACGGCAATATCACGATGGAAAAAGAAGCGCTGACGCTGGAAGTGCTCTCCGCCGCCACGGCGGCCCATAACAGTGGCGGCATCGTCATCGCCCAGGTCGAACGCGTTGCAGAACGTGGCTCGCTCAATCCTCGCCAGGTCAAGGTACCCGGTATTCTGGTTGACTGCGTGGTGGTGGCTGAAAAGCCCGAATACCACATGCAGACGTTCGGCGAGCAGTTCAGCCCTGCCTTTGCCGGCGAAATTCGTGTGCCGATGTCCGCCATCCAGCCAATGGAAATGAGCGAGCGTAAGATCATCGCGCGCCGCGCTGCCTTTGAACTGATGGCCAACAGCGTCGTCAATCTTGGCATCGGCATGCCGGAAGGCGTGGCCATTGTGGCGGCTGAAGAAGGCGTCACCGATTTAATGACGCTGACCGCAGAACCCGGCGTAATCGGGGGCGTACCGGCCGGCGGCATGAGTTTTGGCGCCGGCACCAACACTGCCAGCATCATCGATCAGCCCTATCAGTTCGACTTCTATGACGGCGGTGGTCTTGATCTGACGGTGCTCGGCCTTGCCCAGGCCGACAAGGAAGGCAACCTGAATGTATCCAAGTTCGGCCCCCGTCTGGCCGGTGCGGGCGGGTTCATCAACATCAGCCAGAATGCCAAAAAGGTTGTCTTCGTTGGCACCTTCACCGCGGGTGACCTGGAAATCATGGTTGAAGACTCCAAACTGCGCATCGTCAAGGAAGGTGGCTCCAAGAAGTTTATCGACGAAGTCGAGCACCGCACCTTCTCGGGCCCGGTGGCGGCGGACAACAACATGAACGTGCTCTATGTGACCGAGCGTTGCGTATTCCGCCTGGTCAAGGCCGGCATCGAACTGATCGAAATCGCGCCTGGCATCGACCTTGAGAAGGACATTCTGGCGCAGATGACGTTTAAGCCGCTGATCAGCCCGAACCTTTCCGAAATGGATGCTCGTATTTTCCGCGACGACAAGATGGGCCTGCGTCAGGACATCCTGACCTTGCCGCTGGAACAGCGTTTCAACTATGACGCCGACCAGAACATCCTGTTCCTGAACTTTGAAGGCTTGCACCTGCGCAAGGTCGAGCAAGTCGAGAGGATTCGAGCTCTGGTCAAGGAGAAAGTCGGCGGTCTGGGCAAGAAAGTGTTTACCGTGGTGAACTACGACAACTTCCACGTCGATGTCGACGTGGCCGAACCGTACTTCGACATGGTGCGCGACGTGGTCAAGACCTACTATGAATCCGTCACCCGCTATACCACCAGCGCCTTCATGCGCGCCAGACTGGGCGATGCGCTCAAACATCGTGAAGTGGCGCCGCATATCTACGAAAACGCCAATGTCGCCATGGCACACTTGAAAGACAAGGATTGAACATCGTCCTGACGAGAAGCCTCATCGGCATCCCGTCGAATGAGCAAAAGGGGGGAGTCGTCTCCCCCTTTTTGTCGCCGTAACCGGTTGCCAAGCATACTTAAAATGCGCAATATTGCAGACTGCCGAGTGGAAATGTCGGCCTGGATGCAACAACAAAAACGGAACTTGGGGGAAACAGCATGTACTTGCACATCGCCACCGTCGTTTTGCTGGCCGTTGCAGCCGTTGTCGAATGGCTCGCCGGAATGCCATGGGTCACTACTCTGCTACTCATTGCCGCCGCCGGAACGAGCCTCGCCGCGCTCTGGCAGCACCGAAGGCTGTCGGCTGAACTCGGCAAACTGGCGGGCAATTTTGCCAAGTCGCGTAATCATGCCGCCAATCTCGATCGCCAACTGGCGCTAGACTCTCCGCTGCTCAAGGCTGCCGAACAAAATCTGAATACTTTTCTCGGCGAGTTGCAGTCAGGTGTCGGGCAGGTGCGTAGCGCCAACATCCGCATCGCCGCCGCCACCGCCTCCATCGGCTTTCAGCTAAAGCGCGTCGTGGCCATTTCGGCGACACAACGCGAATAGACTGCCTCCATCGTATCCGCCAGCGACGCCGTCGCACACGCTGTCGAATCGGTCAGCCAAAGCTCGGGAGAGATAACCGAAGCAGCAGAACGCAACGCGCGCGAAGCTGAAGTGGCCTATTCCGAGTTGTCGCAATCGACCGAATCCTCGCGGGCGACAGCCACCGAAATGGAAAAGTTCTCGCAGACCATAGAGGAACTGATGAATCAGACCCGACAGGTACTCAATACCGCCGGCCTGATCAACGACATCTCCGATCAAACCAACCTTCTAGCCCTCAACGCCGCCATTGAGGCCGCCCGCGCCGGCGAGGCGGGGCGCGGTTTTGCCGTGGTGGCGGACGAGGTGCGCAAACTGGCCACCAACGCCAAGGAAGCCGCCAACCTGATCACCGGCGGAATGCACCGTATGGGCGACATGGTATCCAGCACGCTGGCGGGATCGACCGCCACGCTTGAGCATTCCCGGAAGGCCTCTGAAATCGCTCAGCGCAGCAGCGAGCGCTTCCAGCACATGACCACCGATTTGCGGGGAATTGCTGAATCGATTGCTCACATTGAAAAGCAGATCAACGAGATCGAGGGGCAAGCTACCCATATTTCAACCCAGGCGGCGGATATCTCCACCGGCACGCAGCAACTTGCCGACGAGATCAAAGAATCGGCGGAAAAATCCGCTCAGGGCGGTCACGAAACCGAAGGGGTCATCGCTATTCTGGGTGCCTATTGGGTGGGCAAAACCAAATACGACGCGGTATTTGCCAAGGTAAAAAGCTACAAGCAGGAACTGGAGCAGAAGCTGGAGCAACTCTCCACGCAGCACAACCTCTGGGACACACAATATTCGCAAATTCCCAACACCAATCCACCGCAATTCAATCTCTCGTATCAACCCGCCTTCGCGCAGCTCATGACGCCTTTGTACGACCGCTGGGGCAGCGAGATTGAAGGGTGCGCCTATGCGCTCTGCACCAACATGGAGGGCTATATGCCCGCCCATTTCAGCAAGTGCTCGCAACCGCCAACAGGCGACTTTGCAACCGATCTGCTGAAGAGCCGCTACCGCCGCAAACAGACCGATACCGGTGCGGTGCGCGCCAACCAGAGCAATGCGCCTTTCCTGTTCCAGACTTACGTCAGAGACACCGGTGAAGTCCTGAGCGACCTTTCGATGCCACTAATGGTACAAGGCAAACGCTGGGGTACGATCCGGGTCGGCTTCCCGCCCACGACTGTAGGCTCCTGACCATTGCCGACGCTCCACGCCGCACCCGGCCATGCGCCGGGTTTTTTTCGCGCGTCGTCAGGAATCGTCACAAATCAACTGCTTACGATGCCCGATCGGGCTTTGTGCCATGCAGCATAAACAACTATATATAGTCAACTTGTTGCACCAACACACTATATATAGTAGCTTACTGCCTGTTCATGCATCATCCCAACCAACCAAAACGAGCACCGTGGAGCGCTTGATGAATCCCGTTTCCGAACAGCTGTCGCTAACTGACATTCCCGAACCACCCGAATTCCCGCCCCTGCCCGACCAGGAAATTTCGACTGAAGTACTGGTTGAAAAGTACGCCAAGGGCAAGGAAACGAACGTTCACGATGTCAGAAAGCGGGTGGCGTATGCGCTCGCGGCGATGGAAGCCGAGAAGGACAGACCCCACTGGGAAGCACGCTTTCTGTGGGCACAGGAAAACGGCTTCATCCCCGCCGGTCGCATCAACTCCGCCGCCGGCACCGATTTGCAGGCCACGCTGATAAATTGTTTCGTTCAACCGGTCGGCGATTCCATCGTTGAAACCGTCGATGGCAAGCCCGGTATCTACACCGCGCTGGCGCAAGCGGCCGAGACCATGCGTCGCGGTGGCGGCGTCGGCTACGATTTCTCCAGCATTCGCCCGGTCGGCGCGCTGGTCAAGGGTACGCAGTCGCGCGCTTCCGGCCCGGTGTCGTACATGCGCGTCTTCGACCGTTCCTGCGAGACCGTCGAATCCGCCGGCGCCCGCAGAGGCGCCCAGATGGGCGTGTTGCGCTGCGACCATCCAGACATCGAGGATTTCATCCACGCCAAGGACAAGGGCGATCTCACCAATTTCAACATCTCCATCGGCGTCACTGACGGGTTCATGGAAGCAGTCGAGGCCGACCGTGACGTCGAGCTGGTTCATCGCGCCGAACCCAATGTCGAAATGCGCGAAAGCGGCGCCTATCCCCGCGAAGACGGCCTCTGGGTTTACCGCAAGGTGCGTGCCCGCGATCTGTGGGATCAGGTCATGGCCTCCACTTACGACCATGCCGAACCGGGCATCCTGTTCCTCGACCGGATGAACAAGGACAACAACCTCAATTACTGCGAAGTGATCGAGGCCACCAATCCCTGTGCCGAACAACCGCTGCCGCCCTACGGCTGCTGCTGCCTGGGCTCGATCAACCTGACCCTGTTCGTGCGCGACCCGTTCAGCGACAAGGCCAGTTTCGATTTCGACGCCTTCGCCGAGGTCATCCGCGTCTCCACCCGCATGCTCGACAACGTGCTCGACGCCACCCACTGGCCGCTCGAACGCCAGGCTCAGGAAGCCGCCAATAAGCGCCGCGTTGGTCTCGGCTTCACCGGCCTCGGCGACATGCTGGCGATGATGCGCCTCAAGTACGACAAGCCGGAAGCCCGCGCCATGGCCTCGCGCCTCTCCGAATTCATGCGCGACACCGCCTACCTCTATTCAGTTGAACTCGCCAAGGAGCGCGGCGCCTTCCCGCTGTTCAACGCCGAGTTGTACCTCTCTGGAGGCAATTTCGCCTCGCGCCTGCCCAATGAAGTCAAGGCCGAGGTGCGTAAGCACGGCCTGCGCAACTCGCATCTGCTCTCGATCGCGCCCACAGGCACAATTTCGCTGGCCTTTGCAGACAATGCCTCGAACGGCATCGAACCGCCCTTCTCGTGGACCTACAGCCGCAAGAAGCGCATGCTTGATGGCACGCTGAAGGAATACTCGGTCGAGGACTACGCTTGGCGCCTGTACAAACACCTGGGCGGCGACGTCAATCACCTGCCCGACTACTTTGTCACTGCGCTGGAAATCTCGGCACAGGCGCACAAGGACATGGTCGCCGCAGTGGCGCCCTTCATCGACACGTCAATCTCCAAAACGGTCAACGTGCCGGCCGACTACCCCTACACCGACTTCCAGGACCTCTACATGACCGCCTGGAAATCCGGTCTCAAGGGCCTCGCCACCTACCGCCCGAACAGCGTGCTCGGGTCGGTCCTCTCTGTCGAGCCGGCCAAGACAGAAGCCGCTCCCGTGGCCGACAGCAAGGCTGCGCCGCAGGACTTCATCGCCGAAGCCAACCGCCGCCTCGAAATCAAGAATCTGCCGGCGCCGGTGCTGGCCAGCCTGCGTTGGCCCGGTCGCCCGAATTTGCCGGAAGGTAACCTGTGCTGGACCTACATGCTCGATTCGCCCATCGGCAAGTTCGCGCTGTTTGTCGGACATGTCGAGCCGGAAGGCCGTGCTTGGCCGTTCGAAGTCTGGGCCAATGGCCCGGCCGAACCGCGCGGCCTCGGCGCGGTCGCCAAGACCCTGTCGATGGACATGCGCGCCAACGACCGTGCTTGGCTCGAAATGAAGCTGGACACGCTGGCCAAGACCCCGGGCGATACCTTTGAAATGGCGATGCCGCCGCACGGCGAAAAGAAGCGCCTGCCCTCGGTGGTTTCGGCCATGGCACAAATTATCCGGTGGCGTGTCGAGCAACTCGGTGCCCTGAAGCAGGAAGGCCCAACCCCGGTCAAGGACGCCCTGTTCAGCACCAAGGAACCCAAAACCGGCACCGACGGCACCCTCTCCTGGACGGTCGACGTCAGCAACCCGGCCACCGGCGAAGATTTCGTGCTGGGCCTCAAGGAAATCACCCTGCCCGACGGCGTCACCCGGCCCTACTCGATGTGGCTCTCAGGCAACTATCCGCGTGCGCTCGACGGTCTCTGCAAGCTGCTCTCGCTCGACATGCGCGTGCTCGACCCAGCCTGGATCGGCATGAAATTGCGCAAGTTGCTCGACTACCCCGAACCGCTCGGCGACTTCATGGCCTTTGTCCCCGGTTCGCGCAAGCAGCAGACCTACCCGTCGACGGTGGCCTACATCGCCAACCTGATCATCCACCGCTACGCAATGCTCGGCATTCTCGACGAAGCCGGTTACCCTGTGCAGCAGATGGGCATCCTGCAAGCGCCGGAAGACGCCAGCAATACGGTACTCCCGACTGTCGGCAAACTCTGCGGCGAGTGCGGAAACCACACGGTGATCCGCAAAGATGGTTGCGACTTCTGCACTGCCTGCGGTGCAGTCGGCACCTGCGGTTAAACGCCAGGCTGTTTGAATAAAGGTCAGCGGCCCGCCTCGGCGGGCCGCTGTGTCTGGTAACCGCAGAGGCAACCGGTTTGAAAGGGATCAAAGCATGGCCAGGCCACAAAAATGCCGCAAGGTCGCGTGTGATGTCACTGCCCGCTATTTCAAGCCTCAAGGCATCCCGATGTACGAACTGGAGGAAGTCGACCTGGAACTGGATGAAGTCGAGGCCATGCGACTGGCTGATATCGAAGGCCTTTATCAGGCAGACGCAGCCCTGCGGATGGGAGTGTCGCGACAGACATTCGGCAACATCATCGCCCGCGCTCATCGCAAAGTCGCTTTGGCTATTCTGCAAGGCAAAGCCTTGCGAATAGCTCAGGCGGGCGATGCCATACTGCTCCTGTCAGAAAAGAATGGCATCGCTCCATCCTAGGTCAAATGAACAACGTGGTCGCCGATTCCTGAGCCTCTGCGAGGAAGGCCGCAACACCGCCCAACTCGACACCTTCGATAAGCTCCTCGTAACGGATACCCATCACATCCATCGACATCTGGCAGGCGATCAGTTGCGCACCGCCATCCACAAGGTTCTGCAAAAGGTTGGCAGCATCATCCACCTTTTTGTCGCGCATCACCTTGCGGATCAACTTGGCGCCCATTCCCGCAAAGTTCATTTTTGAGATCGAGTTCAACTTGCTGACACCCGCCGGCATCATGGCGCCGAACATCGAATCCATGAAAGGTTTATTGATGGGAGGCGCGTCGGCTCGACGCAGGACGTTCAGGCCCCAGAAAGTGAAAAACAGCGCCACCGGCTTGCCCATGGCCAACGCGCCATTGGCAATGATGAGGCTGGCCATGACCTTGTCCAGATCGCCGGAAAACACCACCAGCGTCGTCTTGTCACGTGGTGGCGCCGCGCATTCGGCTGCTGGCGAAACCGGGAGCGGTGCGTTCTTGCGAAGCAACGCTTTAACCAGTCCTTTCTCGATCTCCACGCCCATCACCGTATGGCCAGTTTTCTTGGACCACGCTCTCAGATCGCGTCCGAATGCGGGATCGGATGCCGTGATCTCAAGCACTTCACCCGGTTCCATGGCCTCAACTGCCTTGTAGGTCTTCATGATCGGGCCTGGGCATTGCAGGCCGACCGCGTTGAGTAGGTGGCGCCCGGCGGCCACGGTCAGGCGGCAGGCAGACGCGTTATCGGCCTCGATTTCGGCCGGATCGCGCAGCTTGATGTCCTCGTAATCGAAGATGTCGGGGTTGGATTGCTTGTCGACCGCCCATGCCCAGGTTTTGTAGCCCCCGGTCAAATTGCGGACATCGGCAAAACCAGATTGTTTGAGGATGCGTTGCGCCAGATAGCCACGTAGTCCAACCTGGCAATAAACAATAATCGGGCGCTCCCGGTCCAGTTCGCCAAGGCGCTCGCGCAAGGCGTTGACGTCAAAGTGACGGGCACCGCGAATTGAACCGAGCTCATATTCCTGCGCCGTGCGCACGTCGATCAGTTGTACGGTCGCCGGATCGATCTCGCGCAACTCACGCCAGGAGACGATGTCATGCTTGCCGTCCAGCACGTTGGCGGCCACGTAACCCGCCACGTTCACGGGGTCCTTCGCCGAGCCAAAGGGCGGCGCGTAGCAGAGTTCGAGTTCGGTCAATTGATCCACTGTGAGGCCGGACTGGATCGCCGTTGCGATCACGTCGATCCGCTTGTCGGCACCATCGGCGCCGACAGCCTGGGCGCCCAGTATTTTGCGATCCTCGGGGCTGAAGATCAGTTTCAGGCTGACCGGACGTGCCCCCGGGTAGTAGGAGGCGTGCGACCCGGGATGGATGATGATGGAGCGATGCGCCAGACCGAACGTCCGCAATTGCTTCTCGTTGAGACCCGTGCTGGCCGCCGCGAGATCAAACGCCTTCAGGATAGCGGTACCCAGCGTGCCCTTGTATGCGCTGATATTGCCGAGGACCATGTTGTCTGCAGCCTGCCTGCCTTGACGATTGGCTGGACCCGCCAGGGGAATCAGCGCGGTACGTCCGGAAATCTGCTGAGTCACCTCGATGGCGTCGCCGACTGCGTAGATCGAGGGATCGGAAGTTTGCAGGAATTCATTGACGCGAATACCGCCGCTGGGCGCAAGCTCAAGAGCGGCAGCCCGTGCCAGAGTCGTTTCCGGCCGTACGCCGATAGCCAGCACGACGATATCGGCCTGCAAACGCTTGCCGCTTTCCAGAAACACCAGGGTGTGGTCTTCTTTATCCTCAAAGCGCTCGATGTGATCGTGCAGATAGAGCTCAACGTGCTTGTCCCGCAGATGTGAGTGGACGATTGCCGCCATTTCTTCATCCAGCGGCGCAATGATCTGGTCCGCCCCTTCCACCAGCGTGGTAAACAACCCGCGGTCATGCAGGTTCTCCGCAACTTCGACACCAATATAGCCCCCCCCGATCACCACCGCGCGGCGCGGGTGACTGGCTTGCAGGTGCGCCATGATCCGGTCGAGATCGGGAAGGTTACGCAGGCCAAACACCCGCATTGAATCGATACCCGGCAACTGGGGTCGAAACGGTTCCGCACCGGGCGACAGCAACAGGCGGTCATAGGATTCGTCGATTTCCTTGCCTGTTTCAAGATTGCGAAGGCGAACCGTCTTCGCGCCCCGATCAATCGAGATCGCCTCGGTGAGCGGCCGTACGTCGACACGATACCGCTCGCGGAACATATCGGCCGTGGTCACCAGCAGTTGGTCCCGCTCTGCGATGGCGCCGGATATGTGGTATGGCAGACCACAATTGGCAAAACTGATATAGGGACCGCGCTCGATCATGACGATTTCGGCCTGTTCGTCGATCCGGCGCAAGCGCGCAGCGGCAGTGGCGCCACCCGCAACGCCCCCAATGATGAGGTGTTTCATGCTGTACTCCCGTATAGAAACTTTTAATATTCGCTAATTCTAATACTCTAAATAATTGCAGACAACCGCGAATCTGCCAGCTTGACCTAAGCATGTGCAGATAGTAGCATATGCCAATTATTATTCATCAAGGTTCAATGTTCCCGTTTTCTACCTTTAATCAACGGACGGCGGGTCAAACGATGTGACCCAATTACAGTTTGATTTCCGCGATGGCTTACCTTGATCCATTCAACTCTCCCACTTCAGGAGTCACACCATGAAAATCTGTCTTCCCGTCTCGCAATTAAAAGGGCTTGAGTCGAAAATCACACCAAGTTTCCGTGCCACACCGGCCTTGCTGGTCGTGGATTCGAATTCGCAACAGTTTCAAGAAATTGACGTTTCTTCGAGCGCTTGCCGTGCCACACCCAACCAAATCGACGCCATCATTTGCGCTGGCGGCATCGGGCGCGGACAATTCAACGGATTGCGCAGGCGTGGCGTCAAAGTGTTTCTGACCGATCCCACAACCGTCGCCGAAGCTTTGCGCGCTTTTCATGCTCAATCGCTCGTCGAATTGCACGACGTCGAATGTTGCGGTGGTCATGAGCACACGCATCCCGAGAAAAACCATACCGGATGCGGTTGTAACGGACACCAAAATGAAGATGGCACTGCCAAGAGTTGTGGATGCAGCCACCAATAAAGATGTGAATTGCTTCTACTCCACGCATCGCCGCCGTATGATGTGCAAATCACTCGACAAAACTCTGTACCTTAAGAAGGGAGTATCGAATTGGCGCTCACCCCCCACGAACTGGTCATTGAAGCCAAGGCCCAAATCGCCGAAATCAGCTGCGGCGATGCGCTATCCGCCGCAGCGCAAGCTTTTATTATCGACGTGCGCGAATACGATGAATATGCAGCCGGACACTTACCCGGTGCTGTAAACATTCCACGCGGCGTGCTCGAATTCAGAATTGGCAACCAGCCTGGCGTCGCCGGACTGCAAAGTGCCCTGTTACTCTACTGTAAAACCGGAGGCCGCTCGGCGCTTGCCGCAGCACAATTGCAACGCATGGGCTATACAGCAGTGCTTTCGCTTGCTGGTGGATTTGAACGCTGGACAGCGGAAGGACACCCAGTCGAATCGCCCGGATCTGTGTCATTCGAGTGATTGCCAAGCAATGCGTTGGTCACAGATACTCCACTCTCCATTACCGCAACATAGGCGGATCAACCTTGATCCAAAACCGTGCCTGCCAACCCCTTGAAATGATTTTTGTGCCATGAACAAACTCGCCGTAATCGTTGCTCTCCTCCTGACATTCGCCAATGTCTCCGCGAAAGCCAAAGACATTTCGGTTAATGGCATCCGAATGAATGCCACGATCATCGATGTTCGTACCGCCGATGAATTTGCGGGCGGACACGTCGACGGAGCAATCAATATTCCAGTGGATCAACTGGAAGAAAAAATTCGTTCAGTTCCCGGCCTGAAAAAAGACGACCAGATCTTGGTTTACTGCCGCAGTGGCCGTCGATCAGCCATCGGCAAAGAAATTCTCCAGAAAATGGGTTTCCGGAAAATACATGATGGCGGCGGATTCGATAGCCTCACCAAAGTGCTGAAGACGTGCACAGCCGCAAGCTGTTAGGGTCACCGCACAACCGGAACATAGACGATAAACACAGTTGAAAGGCGACAAAACCTGCTCAGTGATCGTGGCGCATTAGCTTGAGCATACGCAAGTTAATTACAAAGAAGCGCACCGCCTGCCACAAAAACAGCGTCCGCATCATCCGTGTGAATCGGGTTGGAGCGGGTGGATAGTAGGCCTGCTGATAAGGCTCTTTATTTGCAATTCCGGTCATTTCATTGTCTCCTGCCGATAACGTTAGGTGGCGTTGTGAGGTCAGTCCGGCATCAGCCACCATCCCGGATTCAGTTTGGCTTGATATATGAAGGTGTGATGGAGCGTCCATTTCATCCAGTGCCCCGCCAGCCCGATCTCACCGGAAGTCAAATCCAGGTCGCGACCATAGTCGGGATAGCGAACGTAATCCGGCACAACCGGAAAAACAGTCATGGTCGCCGCAGTCCCATTGAATAGTCCCACACCGGTTGAGGCGATACATGCCGCCCCCATACGAGCCATGGAAGCGGTTTTGGTTGGCTTGGGTGCGCCTCTGATCATATCCCGGATGCTTTGCGACACTGCAATCGCCATCTTCGCCGACGGCATGCCAGTGCGTGGAGGCGCCGGATTGATCGGGGTGCCATTCGGACTCTGCATCGGTTTGCTGATCAAATGGGGCGGCGCAAACGCAATTCCTATCGAAAACATATTGCTGTAGATCGGATTCTGATAGGTTTTGGGCCAATCTTCGGGGCTCCACTCGACATAGGGACGCGGGCTATACTCGGCATCCACCTTCATAAATCCACTCGGCGCGAAGATCTGGGCCGAAATATCTTCGCCCACCTTGTTGAAAGCCTTTAGACCGACGCCGGAAAATGGTGGAATCAGCATCGAAAAATCGAATGCCAGTTCATGGAACTGGCCATCGAGCGTTTCGTAATGGATTTTTCCTGCATCCACTTTTTTTACGTGAGCTCGCACGATCCACTCGATGTCGCGTTCAACCATCAGCGATTCGGCGAAGGTTTTGCCATTGATGACATAGCCGCCGCGTCTGATATGCACGCCACCCATGCCAAAATCGCCCACCTCATATTCGTTGCTCAACCAGACGATCCGCGCCAGTTCGCGAACCCCGGCTTCGCGCAGCAAGTGATCGACGTTGTAGATGTATTCGAAGGCAGCACCTTGACAGGTACAAGTTCCGTGCCCAGTTCCGATTACCAGCGTCTTGCGCTCACCCCGCTTGAGGGCTGACACAATCGCCTGCAATTTTTCATTTGCTTCGTGGGCATGGCCGGCTGTACACACCGAAACCGTATACCCATATTCGGGCCCTAAACCTTCAGTCGCGCCAAAATTCAGCTTTGGCCCGGTCGCATTGATCAAAAAATCGTAAGCAACCCTGCCCTGTTCGCCAGCTCGCTCCGGCAAGGTGTACTCGATATCGACATAGGGCTCCGAACGCTCGCCGTCTCCCTCGGGATGAATGGCAATAGCACGCGCCTGCCGGAAATCGATTCTTGTCTTACGATAGATATCGGCAAGATCGAATGTGACATCTTCCGGTGTCATTCGACCGACTCCAACCCAAATATTCGACGGAATCCAGTTCCATTTCGCGTTGGGCGAAACCACGACAATTTCATCTCCCTTGCCGAGCCACCGGTCAAGGTAGCGGGCTGCCGTATGCCCGGATATTCCCGCACCGAGGATCACTACTCTTGCCATGGCACGCTCCTAGTTGACATAGTGCGAACGACATCTCGTTAACATATTAGCACCCTCTAATTTTTATGCACGATCAATTCCCTCAGTCAGTTTTCAGCAGCACTTGCCGCTTGCCGAAGTTTATATATTAGACTATCCTTATAGTTATGAAAAATATCCTCTACGCGTTTGTCTTCTTGGTCATGTCGCGTCCATCTCTGGCCCAGGACCTGCCGATCATCGTAGTTCAGCCACACTCCCTTGCGCTGACTTTCTCCGCCGATGGCGTGGTCGAGGCGGTGCAACAGGCGGTCGTTGCCGCGCAAGTCGCCGGTCGTGTCGTTGAAGTCCGCGCCGATGCTGGCCAGACGGTCAAGAGAGGGGACGTGTTGATGCGCCTCGATGCCCGCGAGGCAGCCGAATCCGCCGCCGCCGCAGAGGCGCAATACCGAAATGCCCGCGTCAATTACGAGCGCAGCCAGCAACTGGTAGCCAGGAAGTTTCTGAGCTCGGCCGCGCTGGACAAAGCCAAAGCCGATTTCGACACCGCTTCGGCACAGCGCGGTAGCGCCGGTGCGGCGCTGAGTCACGCCACCATTCTCGCACCAACCAGCGGCATCCTCGCCCGCCGTCATGCCGAACTCGGTGACCTGGCGTCGCCCGGCAAGCCTTTGTTTACGCTGTACGAACCGGGTGGATTGCGCGTCACTGCTCAGGTACCTCAATACAAATTCGCCGAACTCAAGGCCGCCAAGGTCGCCAAGATCGAATTCACCGACAGTGGGCGCTGGGTTGAGGCGACCAGCGTGACGGTGTTGCCAACCGTCGATGCCAACACCCATTCGGCCGAGGCACGTGCTGCGCTACCTGCACAAATTGGAGGCGGTTTCGTGCCGGTACCGGGAATGTTTGCGCGCGTCCATTTCGTGGTCGGCCAAGTCACCCGGCTGACCGTTCCAGCAGCTGCACTGGTCCGTCGCGGCGAGGTGACTGCGGTCTATGTGCAAGGCGCTGACAACCGTCTGTCGCTCCGTCAGCTGCGCCTGGGTGAGCAGGCCGCCGACGGCGAACGGGAAGTACTGGCGGGCCTGGTGGTCGGCGAGAAGGTGGTGACCGACCCGGTCAAGGCAGCCATCGCGCTCAAGACCGGAAAGTAAGCCATGTCCCGTCCCGCTGGTTCGCTCGGTATCTCCGGCCGCCTCGCCGCCACCTTCCTGGATTCGCGCATGACACCGCTGCTGGCGCTGGTGGCGCTCCTGCTTGGCGTTTTCGCCACGCTGGTGACCCCGCGCGAGGAAGAGCCGCAGATCGATGTAACCATGGCCGACGTCCTCGTCTCGTGGCCAGGCGCCACCGCGAAAGAGGTGGAAAATCACATCGCGCGCGCGGGTGAGCAGGTACTCTCGCGCATGCACGGGGTCGAACACGTGTACTCGGTGTCCCGTCCCGATGGCGCGATCATCACAGTGCAGTTCAAGGTAGGCGTCAAGTACAACGATGCCGTCTTGCGCCTGTACGACACCGTGCATTCGCACAAAGACTGGCTGGCGCCCAACCTTGGCGTCGGCGAGCCCATTGTCAAACCGCGCGGCATTGACGACGTCCCCATTGTCTCGCTGACGTTCTCGACGGCGGATACCACCCGTTCGGCATTCGACCTGCAACAAGTCGCCCGCGCCCTTGAAATCGAACTGAAACGGCTCAAGGGCACGCGCGATATTTCGACCTTGGGCGGGCCGGATCACGTCATCCGCGTTCAGCTCGACGCCGAAAAAATGAACGCCTTCGGCGTAACGCCGCAGGATCTGGCCGGCGTTCTGAAAGTTTCCAACGCCGTGCAATCCTCTGGCAGCCTGACCGCCGGCAATCGGGACCTGTTGGTGCAAACCGGCAATTTCCTAGAATCCGCCGCCGATGTGCGCCAACTGGTCGTCGCGGTGCGCGACAAGAAACCCGTATACATGGCCGATGTGGCGCGCGTCGAGGATGGCCCCGATCAGCCCAAACGCTATGTCGTACACGGGACCAAAGCCGGCGAGTTTCCGGCCGTAACGCTACAGCTTTCCAAGCAACCCGGCGTCAATGCCGCCGACGTGGCCAGCGCCGCGCTCAACCGCATCGAGTCGCTGAAGGGCACCGTAATTCCCGAAGGCGTCGACGTCACGGTCACCCGTAACTACGGCGAAACCGCCACCGAAAAAGCGCAAAAGTTGATCGGCAAACTCGTCTTTGCCACTGCATTCGTCGTCCTGCTGGTCTTCTTTGCGCTCGGCAAACGCGAAGCGGTGATTGTCGGCGTCGCAGTCACGCTGACGCTGGCGGCCACACTGTTCGCTTCATGGGCCTGGGGCTTCACCCTCAACCGGGTGTCGCTCTTTGCGCTGATTTTCTCCATCGGCATTCTGGTCGACGACGCCATCGTGGTGGTTGAAAACATTCACCGCTGGCAGGCGCTGCATCCGGACAGACCTCTGCTCGAACTCATCCCGCCCGCGGTCGATGAAGTCGGCGGCCCGACCATTCTGGCCACCTTCACGGTCATCGCCGCGCTGCTGCCGATGGCCTTCGTCAGCGGCCTGATGGGGCCGTACATGAGCCCGATTCCGATCAATTCGTCGATGGGCATGGCGCTCTCACTGGCCATCGCCTTCATCGTCACCCCCTGGCTGGCCGGCAAGCTGCTCGCAAAACACGCCGCGTCGCATGGCCCATCGAAGCTGGACGACAGGCTCGACCGCACTTTCCGTCGCCTGCTGACCCCCTTCCTCGACGAGCAGAACGGCAGCAGGGCTCGCAAGAAGCTGGGGCTGGCCGTTGTGCTGCTGATCGCCGGCTCGGTCGGCCTGGCGGCGATCCAACTGGTCGTGCTGAAAATGTTGCCATTCGACAACAAGAGCGAATTCCAGGTGATCGTCGACCTGCCCGTCGGCACGCCGGTCGAGTCGACTGCGCAGGTGCTTTCCGAAATTGGCGCCGAACTGGCCAAGGTCGACGAGGTGACGAGCTATCAGGCCTATGCCGGCACGGCCAGTCCGATCAATTTCAACGGCCTCGTGCGTCAGTACTATCTCCGCGCCGACCCGTGGCGCGGCGATCTTCAGGTCAACCTGGCCGATAAACACCATCGTTCGCGTTCCAGCCACGCCATCGCCGTCTCGGTGCGCGACACCATTGAGGCTATTGGCAAACGGCATGGCGGTGTCGCCAAAGTCGTTGAGGTGCCGCCGGGACCGCCGGTGCTGTCGCCCATCGTCGCCGAAATCTACGGCCCCGACGCCAAAGGCCAGCAGGCTGTAGCCAAGGCTGTGCGCGGCGTCTTCGAAAAGACCGCCGACATTACCGCCATTGACGACAGCGTTGACGCCGACGCTCCCAAAACGGTCCTGCGCGTGCTGCAAAGCAAGGCGGCGTTGCTGGGAGTGGCCCAGAGTGACATCGTCGAGGTCGTCGGCATGGGGTTGGCAGGGCAGGATGTCACACCGGCCCGCAACGCCGATGCCAAATTCGAAATTCCGGTGCGCCTGACCCTGCCGGCCGAGAAACAATCCAATCTGGACAGCCTGCTGAAACTGCGCGTCCGCGCCAGGGATGGTCATCTGGTACCGGTATCCGAGCTGGTCGAGGTGCGCCGCGAGGTTCGCGAAAAGGCCATCTACCACAAGGATCTGCTGCCGGTGGTCTATGTCGTCGGCGACATGGGCGGCAAGCTCGATTCACCGCTCTACGGCATGTTCGACATCCGCAGCCAGGTCAAGAGCATGGATCTCGCTGCCTTGCCGAACGGCGGTGGCCAACTGGGCGAGACCTTCATCCAGCAACCCGCCGACCCGTACGCCGGTTACAGCCTGAAGTGGGACGGCGAGTGGCAGATTACCTACGAGACCTTCCGCGACATGGGATTGGCCTACGCCGTCGGCCTGATTCTGATCTATCTGCTGGTCGTGGCGCACTTCGGCAGTTATCTGGTACCGCTGATCATCATGGCGCCGATTCCGCTCACCATCATTGGCGTTATGCCCGGCCACGCCCTGTTGCGCGCCCAATTCACCGCCACCTCGATGATCGGGATGATCGCGCTGGCCGGCATCATCGTCCGCAATTCGATCCTGCTGGTCGACTTCGTCAAGGAACAAGTCGCCACCGGCATGCCGTTCAACGAAGCCATCGTGCAATCGGCCGCCGTGCGCGCCAAACCCATCGCGCTGACCGCGCTGGCCGCCATGCTCGGTGCCCTGTTCATCCTCGACGACCCCATTTTCAACGGGCTGGCCATCAGTCTCATTTTCGGGATTCTGGTCTCGACGCTGCTGACGCTGGTCGTCATCCCGGTTCTCTATTACGCCACATTCAGAAAGGCACACACACAATGACCACCGAACGCATCATCCGCGGCATGGCCGGCTTTTTTGTCCTGCTCTCGCTGGCACTCGGCGTCGAAATCAGCCCCCTTTTCCATTCAACCTGGTGGCTGGCCTTTACCGCCTTCGTCGGCCTGAATCTGCTCCAAAGCGCTTTCACCGGTTTTTGCCCACCGGAAATCCTGTTGAAGCGCCTGGGCGTCAAGTCGGGCGGCTGCGGCGGTAAAGCCTGCGAGTAATCGCTTCGAGCATTCTATAATCCGGACATCTTTTCCCGATGTCCGGCACATGCTCTTACTCAAGCGACTACGTTCCCTCAAGGCGTTCGCCCTGGCGGCCGGATCACTCAACCTGTTCGCCTTGGCGTTCGCGTTACTGCTTGTTTGGGCGGCCGAGCGCGTAATCGTCCAGCGTCAGTTGGCGCAGTTTCAACGGCAAATGGATATCATCGCCACGCATCTAGCGGAGGGCGGCCAGCGCAAGCTGGTCATGGGCGCCACCATTGCCGCCGGTATTGTCGACCCGCTCGCGCGCGAGACTGCGCGGGGCAGCCTGCCTCCTGGCAATCCACAGGCCCTAAATCTCCTGAAACGGCTGGACCGGGCGTTTGGCCTGAGCGACGCCTTTATCATGAATCCCAAAGGCGACATCGTCGCCTACCAGATTGATGAGGGACCCAGCATCACCGGCCGCAATCTCGCTCACCGGCCCTATTTCTTGGCCGCCATGGCCGGCACCCCGAATATGTATGCCGCACTCGGTATCAATACCGGCGAGCGCGGGTTTTACATCGCCACCCCCATCATCGACCCCGATGCCGAACGAAAATCCGCAGTCACCAAACCGGATGCAACCGCAGCCGCGCATCCTTCCGTATTTGGCGTACTCGTATCCAAGCTTGGATTCGCAGAAGTCGATGAGTTGCTGAACACCCAAACCTTCCCCGTCGCAGTCGTGTCGCCGGAAGGTGTGATTTTCGCCACCAACCGACCTCAATGGATGTATCAGGTCATTTGCAACAGTTGCGATCTTGCGGCCATTCGCGTCCATCCGCGCTCCGCCACGGCATTTGAGCGTGCTGCACCGGTTCGGCTTACCTACGGACAAAACGACTGGAACAATGTCGAGTCGACCGGGAGCACGACAGTAATCGCGCCAATCGACTGGAAGGACGCCAACGGCCCGTGGCAGCTGGTCGGCTTTGCGGATACCTCAGGCGTCTTCGGTGCCGCCGAGCGCGTGCTGGTGGGATTCGCAGGCTATCTCATCATCATTTTGTTTGGCGCCTGGCGGCATGCACACCAGGAAGTGCTTGCCCGTACCCGGGATCTGGAAGCTGCAAATCGCCAACTTGCGGCGCTCTCGATCACCGACGCCCTGACCGGCATCGCCAACCGACGCCGTTTTGACGCCGCATTGACCGAGGAATGGCTGCGCGCCAAACGTAGCCGCGAACCGCTGACGCTGATGATGATCGACATCGATTTTTTCAAGCAGTACAACGATCACTATGGGCATGGTCAGGGCGACGAGTGTCTGCGTGCGGTAGCCCGTATTGTCGATGCTCACGCCAAGCGCATCGGCGACCTCGCCGCCCGCTACGGTGGCGAGGAATTCTGTCTCTTGCTTGCCAACACCGATGTCATAGGTGCCCAGTCTTCTGCGGAATCGCTGCGTCGGGCTGTCGAAACGCTAGCGATTCCACATGCCCGGTCGCCGGTAGGGACGATCACCTTGTCGATCGGAGTGGCGGTCATGTCAGCAGAGGCCGGCACTGTCGCCGACCCGCTCTTGGCCTCGGCGGACAAGGCGCTCTATCAAGCCAAGTCCGGCGGGCGTAACCGGGTGGTGCTCAGTAGCTGAGCAACGTGTAGGTCGGCACCCCGGCGTCGGCAAGACGGTGGGAACCGCCCAGCCCCGGCAGATCGATCACCGCCGCCGCTTCGACGATGTGGGCGCCCAACTGCTTCATCAGGCTGGCGGTTGCCAATAAAGTGCCGCCCGTCGCAATCAGGTCGTCGACGATGAGAATGTGTTCGCCGGGTGCCGCCGCATCCACATGGATTTCAACCGTCGCCTCGCCGTATTCGAGCGTATAGGCGGCCGCCAGCGTATCGAACGGCAATTTGCCCTTCTTGCGCACCGGGATGAAACCGCAGCCCAGGTGATACGCCAACGCCGCGCCGATGATGAAACCCCGGGCATCGATACCCACCACCGCATCGATACGGGTGTCGGCATAACGTGTGGCAAAAGCCTCGACCAGGGCACGAAAAGCCGCGCCATCGCGCAAGAGCGGCGTGATATCCCGAAACTGCACACCGGGTTCCGGCCAGTCTGGAACGGTACGAATGAGCGCGCTGAAATCCATGGTATTACAGGAACGCGAACTTGAAGACGAAAACGGCGGCGATAATCACCACCATCGGCGTCAAATCCTTGAAGCGACCGGACAATGCCTTGATCCCGACATAGGAGATGAAGCCGAAAGCAATGCCGTGCGAAATCGAGAAAGTAAAGGGCATGGTGATCGCCGTGACCACGGCCGGCGCTGATTCACTCAGATCCTCCCAGTCGATTTCCGAAAGTCCGCGAATCATCAGCACTGCCACGTAGCAAAGTGCCGGCGCGGTCGCATAGGCAGGTACGGTGCCAGCCAGCGGCGCGAACACCAGCGCAGCCAGGAAGAGCAGCGCCACCACGGTGGCGGTGAGGCCAGTACGGCCGCCGACCGAAGTGCCGGCCGCGGATTCGATATAAGCGGTCGTCGACGACGTGCCCAGCATGGCGCCGG
Source organism: Betaproteobacteria bacterium UBA1934 (assembly GCA_002337055.1). Classification (GTDB taxonomy): domain Bacteria; phylum Pseudomonadota; class Gammaproteobacteria; order Burkholderiales; family Rhodocyclaceae; genus UBA1934. The sequence continues at coordinate 528,222 of DDFG01000004.1, forward strand.
CGGCGATGGCAACGGAATCGGAGAGCAGCGCATTGCGCAGGCGCGGCAGGCGTCCGTCGGCGTCAAGCAGTTTGGCACGATGGCACACGCCGATCAGCGTGCCGGAGGCATCGAACAGTTCCACCAGGAAGAAGGTCAGCACCACCGTCAACAGGCCGACATTGAGCGCACCTGAAATATCCATCTGCATGAAGGTCGGCGCGATGGAGGGCGGCGCGGCCACGACACCGCCGAAGGTGGTCTGCCCGAACAGCATCGATGCCGCCGTCACGGCCAGAATGCCGATGATGATGGCGCCCGGCACGCGACGTTTTTCCAGCGCGACGATCAGCAGAAAGCCGAGAATCGCCATGATGGCACCCGGCTTGTGCAGATCGCCCATGGTGATCAACGTGGCCGGATGCCCGGTGATCAGGCCGGCGTTCTTCAGGCCGATGATGGCGAGAAAAAGGCCGATGCCGGCGGAGATCGAAAATTTCAGCGACCGCGGAATGGCGTTAATAATCCACTCGCGCACCCGAAACAAGCTGATGACGATGAACAGCATGCCGGAGATGAAGACCGCGCCCAGCGCCGCTTGCCAGGTAAAGCCCATGCCCTGCACGACCGCAAAGGCGAAGTAGGCGTTCAGGCCCATGCCCGGTGCCAGCGCGATCGGGTAATTGGCGTAGAGCCCCATGATCAGCGAGCCGACGGCGGCCGCAACGCAGGTGGCGACAAAGACCGAATCCTTGGGCATGCCGGCAGCGGACAAAATATCCGGATTCACGAAAATGATGTAGGCCATGGTCAGGAAGGTCGTCAGACCGGCCATCACTTCGGTTCGCACCGTGGTGCCGTGCGCCGAAAGCTGGAAGAAACGCTCAAGCATGGAATGCCACCCAGGAATTTGAAGCGCGCATTTTCTCTCGAAGTCAATGGTCACGATCAGAGGCAGATCAAGTCGAGGTGATTTTCCGCGCCGAATCCGTTACGCTTAGAAGGTTTAAATTCAGGGAGCCTGCCATGCCGGTCGTCGAAATCCGCCACCCGCTGGTCAAACACAAAATCGGTCTGATGCGCGAGTTCGACATCAGCACCAAGAAGTTCCGCGAACTCACCGCCGAAATCGCCCGTCTGCTGACCTATGAGGCCTGCCGCGACTTCGAGCTGGAACCGGCCACCATCCAGGGCTGGGCCGGCGAAGTCCAGATCGAGCAGTTGAAGGGCAAGAAGGTCACTGTGGTGCCCATTCTGCGCGCCGGTCTGGGCATGCTCGACGGCGTGCTCGACTTGATGCCCAGCGCCAAGGTCAGCGTCGTCGGCATCGCCCGCAATCACGACACGCTCCAGCCGGAGCCCTATTTCGAGCGCTTCGTCGGCCAGCTCGACGAACGCCTGGCGCTGATCATCGACCCGATGCTCGCCACCGGCGGTTCGCTGATCGCCACTATCGACATGCTCAAGAAGAAGGGCTGCCAGCACATTCGCGCACTGGTGCTGGTCGCCGCGCCGGAGGGTATCGCCGCGCTGAACGCGGCGCACCCCGAGGTCGAAGTTTTTACGGCCGCGATCGACAGCCATCTCAACGAGATTGGCTACATCATCCCCGGGCTCGGCGATGCCGGCGACAAGATTTTCGGAACCAAATAACTCAATAAGGGAGCTTTCATGAGTACTACAGAACCGACCTGGCGCACAGCGGTCGCCGGGGCGCAGATCCTATTCGTCGCCTTCGGCGCGACCGTGCTGGTGCCGTTGCTGACCGGCCTAAACCCCAGCCTGGCCCTACTCGGCGCTGGCATCGGCACGCTGATCTTTCAGGTCTGCACTCGGCGCGAAGTGCCGATCTATCTTGGCTCCAGCTTCGCCTTCATCGCCCCCGTAATCTATTCGGTGCAAACCTGGGGCATGCCGGCCACGCTCGGCGGCCTCGCCGCCGCCAGCTTCTTCTACTATGTCGCCGCCGGGCTGGTGAAGTGGCGCGGCGTCGGGTTCATCCATCGCCTGCTGCCGCCGGTCGTCATCGGCCCGGTGGTGATGGTGATCGGCCTCGGTCTGGCGCAGGTGGCCGTCGGCATGGCCACCGGCAAGGCGGGTGACGCTCAAGTCGTGCCGCACGATCTGGCGCTGACTATCGCCGGCATTTCGCTGCTCGCCACCATGTTGACCGCAATCCGCGCCAAGGGCCTGCTCAAGCTGGTGCCGATTCTGGTCGGCGTTGCGGTCGGCTACGTCATCTCCCTGTTCGCCGGTATCGTCGATTTCAGCAAGGTCAATGAGGCAGCGTGGATCGCCTTGCCCGATTTCGGCCGACCGGAATTCAACCTTGCCGCCATCCTGTTCATGATCCCGGTCGCCATTGCCCCCATCGTCGAACACGTGGGCGGCATCCTCGCCATCGGTTCGGTCACCGGCAAGGATTTCACCGAATCGCCCGGCCTGCACCGCACCCTGCTCGGCGACGGCCTGGCGGTCAATGTTGCCGGCCTGTTCGGCGGCCCGCCAGTCACCACCTACGGCGAAGTCACCGGCGCGGTCATGCTGACCCGCAACTACAACCCGGTGGTCATGACCTGGGCAGCGTGCTTTGCCATCCTGATGGCCTTCGTCGGCAAGTTCGGCGCGCTGTTGCAGACCATCCCGATGCCGGTCATGGGCGGCATCATGGTGCTGCTGTTTGGTTCAATCGCCGGCATCGGCCTCAAGACCATCATCGAGGGCAAGGTCGATCTGGCCAACCCGCGTAACCTTTGCATCGTTTCGGTGACGCTGGTAACCGGCATCGGCGGCCTCGGCTTCCAGATCGGCAGTTTCTCGCTGCAAGGCATCAGTCTGTGCGGCGTACTCGCCGTACTGCTGAACCTGCTCTTGCCGAATCAGTCGCAAACGGCCGAGCAAAAGGCGGGGTAAGGCTCACCCGCCCGACGCTATCCCGCTCCTTGCGGTCAGTACTGCATGACCGTGAGGAGCGAGCTTAGCTCCTCTTCGGCGTCGGCGACCATGTCGCGCAAACGCCCGACCGCCTCATCGGCCTCCTCCACCAGGGATTGCCGGGTGTCGTCGCTCATCGCACCGTCGATGGCCGCCAGCAAACCGCTCCCGCTTCCCGCCGGCTCATGCAAAGGTGGCCGAACCGGCGCCAGATGTGCCGCCAACAGTAAAGTGTCACCCAACGAAGCAGGCTGCGTGCCCAGTTGGCCTGCCCAATAGTCTTCGATCCCCGTGATCACACTCGCCGGCACCTGCATAACAGACAGCAGACGTCGCGTCAGGTCGATTTCGACGGCCAATTCCTCGGCATTCAGCGCGCCATCGAGCAATCCCGGCAACTCCTGCGCACGGGAGAGCAGAAAGAAGCCGCCCAGGTCGTGCATGAGCGCCGCAAAAGCGGCGATTTCCGGATCCTGCCCGGTCACCTCGCGGGCTACCAGCCTCGCCAAGGCGGTCATGTGCAGCGTGTATTCCCACAGGCGTGCCGCCTGGTCGCGCACCGGGCCCTGTGTCGGCGCTTGCGCCATTTGCCTGACTACCAGCGCCATCGCCAAATTGCGGATGACCTGGTAGCCCAGCCGCGACACTGCCGTCCGCACATCTGCGATTTCGCGGCCGGAGCGATTGTAGGCTAGGGAATTGGCCATCGCCACCATGCGCGCCGCGAGGAGCGGTTCCGCCTGCACCAGATGGGCGGCCTCCTCAACGTGACACTCGGGATCGGCGAGCGCCGTTCTGATCTTGAGCGCAACGTGAATGTTGGGTGAAAAGGCGAGATCCTGTTCCGAAGTTCTCGCCGCTAGTTGGGTCAGGATGGCCGTGCGCGGCATCATGGGGGTGCCTCCTTGTTTTCCCGATTCTACGCCTTCCGGGCCGACAGCAGGAGGTTGCGCGGCGTCAGGTGCCGGGGACAGAACGGGGTGAGTTCGACTGCGTAGCCTGATCGTTCCAGAAAGACCGCCAGATCGCTGACCAGCCACATCTCGATCGGGCGCCGCACCGCGTGCCGGACAATGGCATGGCGATCCACCTCGCGCAAGCGGCGCCAACCGACCGCCTCGCAGGCCACAACTTCGCTCGCCGATGGCAGGGGAACCCCCTCCCGTGCACAAAGCAGACGAAAGAAATCGACGAATGTACCGCCCATCCAGGCGCGCGACACCGGCTTGAAACTTTGGTAAGCGGCGCCAGTCGCATATTCTCGCCAGGCCACAAAGGCCAGCTTCCACGCCCGCTCCCGCTCAGCCCGTCGCGCGATGCGCGGTGATGCCGTCACCGTTTCGGTCACCGCCAGACGAAGATCGTCGCGCGACAGCCCTAAACCTGTTGCGCCAGATAGTGGCACATACGCAGTCTCGACACCATGGTAGTGGCAGCAGGGCGCAAGATCGACGGCAACGACGCCTGCGGCTACCGCCCGGCGCAACAACTGGCGGTGTAATTCGCCGCAGGCATGCAGCGCCACCACGTGCGCATCCGCCGGCAAGGGTGAGACAGGATCGAGCGCGTCAGCGCATGCAAACATTTGCATAACGCCGGCCCGCTTTGCCAGTTCTACGCCAGCGGCGCACAAGGCCGGATTGATCTCCAGCGTCGTCACCGTCTGCCGCCATGCAAGTGCCAACAGGCGGCCAAGATGCCCCTTGCCGCCACACCAATCCAGTAGCGGCCGACCGCTCGGGCGCACCGCACCGGCAAACGCCTCGAGTTGTGCCCGCTTACGCCCAGGAATTTCCCAATCCCAAAAAGCGCCAGACAACACTAAGGGGCGAATGGACGTCTCAGGCAGCACCAGCATGGGTTCCGCCGCCGCCAGCTCCGGCACATACAGCCCAACAAACGCTCGCGCCGCCGCGCCATCGTCGGTGAGATGCGCGCACTCGTCATCGGTGAGCGCCTGCAACGCCCCGGCCAGTGCCGGCCAACGCGCCACCCAACCCGGCCGCGTTTCGCGGAACGGCTGCGGGCGCCACAGATCGCCACTTTCGATCAGCAGTGCGCTCAGTGCCCGCAGACGCTGACAGTGCGTCGTCCCTCCGTTCATTCGCTCCGGCCGGGTTCGCCGACCACCATTCGCTTGCACTCACCGCACCGATGTGACCCGTGAGAGGAAACGTTATGTACGGCTCTTTCTACGCTGCCATGCCAAAGTGAATGAACAGGTCCAGAGACACTGGCACGCGCCGATCCTACCGGCCCGGCCGCGCTGGGGAGGTGCAGAATCGTTAGGATGATCATTGCAGATATTCAATCTGGCGTACGATGCTTCGTGAATGGCTGATATCAGGAAGGGACAGTCCTTGAACCTCTCGAATGCCTGTTGCCGTGAACAAACACATTGACTGGAACCTCAGAGCGCTTTCAGGTTCAGCAGTAGTTCAAAAATCAGCGCCAAATTTCCATGACCCGAACAATCGCCTGAGGCACATGGACGAGCACACATCAGCAGTGACAACGAAACACGCATTACTATTTAGCACACCTATCAGTGTCTGTATGTCATCGCAAAAGACATTCACGCGATGGGCCAAGAACTAGAGAATGCAGTATATGTCCACAAATAAAAAGGATATAGCGAGGTTCATCGCCAACTATCGGGATGAAATCGATGGGGCAGCCCTATATCGGCAAATGGCTGCCGACGAGACGCAATTGGAAGTTGCCGAGTTGTACTTGCGGCTCGCCAAAGTGGAAGAGACCCATGCGGAATTCTGGCGTCAGTGTATCGAAAGGTCCGGCGGCAAAGTGCCAAGCAGACTGCGCTTGCGCGCCCGAATTCTCATTTGGGCCTCCAAGACTTATGGCCCCCAATCAGTTCTTCCGTTGGTTGCTGGCAACGAAATACGTAATCGAACCAATTACGATCACCAGCAAGAAGTCTCAGCAACGGAAATGCCAAAGCAAGAGCGCGCTCACGCACGCATGCTGTCATTATTGGCATCACGCTCAAGCAAAGCGTGGAACGGCACGAGATACTCAAGGTTGGAAGGCAGACACAGCGCCGGCGCAGCCAACAATCTTCGCGCAATTGTTCTGGGCGCTAATGATGGGCTAGTGTCCACCTTTTGCCTTGCGATGGGGGTCGCTGGAACTTCGGCATCTTCGCAAACCATACTCGTCAGTGCGCTGGCGGGGGCGCTAGCCGGTGCCTGCTCAATGGCAATGGGAGAATGGATTTCCGTACAAAGCGCACGAGAGCTTCAAGAGCAACAAGTTGCGAGCGAGGCAGAAGAAATGCGCAATTTACCTGCCGAGGAAAAAGAAGAATTGCGCTTGATTTATAGAGCAAAAGGGTTCTCGACCGAAGAGGCGCGCCAGATCGCCGAACGTGTTTTCGGTGACAAGCACACTGCATTGGATACTTTGGTCCGTGAAGAACTGGGAATCAACCCCGATGACATGGGCGGATCTGCAATGGCTGCAGCCATGTCGTCGTTCGGCGTATTTCTGCTAGGCGCCTTCATTCCGACAGCACCGATGCTCATTGTTTCGCCCGACCACCGAATAATCGCCAGCGTCTTTGCATCCGTTGTTGGACTATTTCTGTTTGGTGTCTGCATTGCGGTATTTACAGGCAACCATCCACTGGCGTCTGGTCTCCGGCAATTGTTTATTGGGTTGGCTGCGGCTGGCGTAACATTCCTGCTAGGATCACTTATTGCGTAACGCTCTCAAGGTACATCGGCGTTCTGAAACGGTAATCTTGGCGCCGACAAAACGAGACCAATTCCACCACGACCTCATCAACCATGTCTGCGGAGGACATCATGGAAAAGAAATACGAAATCGTTGTTTTGATCGGTAGTTTGCGTAGAGGGTCGTTCAACCGAATGTTGGCAAATACCTTGCCTGATCTGGCGCCGGAAGGCATGGCAATAACCTTGTTACCTTCGATCGGGGCCATTCCCCATTACAATTCGGATACTCAGGAAGCGGGCTTTCCGCAGGAAGTGCTTTCATTGAGTTCAGCCATCAAAAAAGCCGATGGCGTCGTGATCGTCACCCCAGAATACAATTACTCGATTCCCGGTGCGCTCAAGAACGCCATCGACTGGCTCTCCCGAGTACCGGACGCCCCGCTGGCAGGGAAGGCGCTTGCTATCCAGAGCGCTTCAATGGGCGTTTTTGGCGGCGCTCGCGCCCAGTATCATTTGCGCCAGACGCTGGTGTGCTTAGATGCGATTGTGCTCAACAAGCCAGAAATCATGGTCGGAACAGTACAAAGCAAGGTCAGCCCCGACACGGGGAAGGTGTTCGATGCCGATACTCGCGCATTCGTCGGCAAGCAGCTTGTGGCGCTTGCCCTCCTGATCGACAAACTGCGCTAGTCGCCTTGTGACGATGGACCTTGCGACCAGTATTCCCACCGTCGCGCATGCCATCCAGCAATCGGTCGCACCAGTATTTCTGCTCACCGGCGTCGGCTCGTTGCTGGGTGTTTTGGCCAATCGCCTGGGGCGGGTAGTCGACCGATACCGATTTTTGCGGGAGCTTGTCAAAGATGATACTTCGGTTCATTTGGCGGAAATGACGCTGCTTCAACGGCGTTCTCGTCTGATTCACCAGGCGATCCGTTTCTGCACAATCTGTGCCTTGCTGGTATGCATGGTGATTTGTCTGCTGTTTGTTGGCGCAGAACTGGGTAGCGATCTATCGCCAGCGGTCGCGGGACTGTTTGTCCTAGCAATGACTTCGTTGATTACGGGGTTGTTGTGCTTCCTGCGCGAAATTTCGCTCGCAACTAAACGCATCGAGATGCATCACCCCTCCTCATCCAGCTGAACGTCCCACACAACCCCCGTGCGCGAACCACCATCATCACCTCCGTAGGCCCGCGATATCCATGCAAAAAATCATCGATGGTTTTCTGAAGTTTCAACGTGATGTCTTTCCCAACAGCACAGGACTGTTTAAGCAGCTTGCCGAACAACAAAATCCCAAGGCGCTGTTCGTAACTTGCTCGGATAGCCGAGTCGTGCCAGAACTCCTCACTCAACAGCAGCCAGGTGACCTATTTGTCATACGCAATGCAGGCAACATCGTCCCGCCCTATGGCCCCGAGCCAGGCGGGGTCACCGCCACGGTTGAATATGCGGTCTCGGTCCTCCAGGTAACGGATATTGTCATTTGTGGACATTCCAATTGTGGTGCGATGGCGGCAATCGCAAGTGGCCAAAATCTAGATCACCTGCCCGCAGTCAATCATTGGCTCCGCTATGCCGACGCGGCAAAAGCCATCGTTTCGCAACGAAACCCAAAGGAATCACGCCAAAGGATCGCGTGCTTGGTAAAGGAAAATGTGCTGGCCCAATTGATGAACATCCGCACGCACCCCACAGTTGCACTGGGCTTATCGGAGAATCGACTCAACTTGCATGGCTGGGTGTATGACATTGAAACAGGGATCATCGATACTTTCGACAGCCGGACCAAAACGTTCGTCCCGTTAGCCACCAATCAACATGTATCGGCAACCTGATTAGCCGCAAAGCTGTAACGACCCGTTGCGCATATCAAACGCCCTTGTCTCTCATGGAGAACGGAGTTACTCCGATGAGTAATCATCGCATTGTTTCTCCAACTATCGCCGGCATGCTCGCAAGACGTGCAAAACCGCGCCGAACAGCTTGCCAAGCGCAGGGATGCTGTGACCCGGCACTGGGAAAATTTAGAGAAGGTGGCCGGCATCCGCAGCTTCTAGAACGTACCGCAGGTGGAAGAAATGCTGTCGCTCAGGAAGCGCGCCACCTGGGGGTACTTACGTAGTCCTGATTCAAACTGGCCCCGCGCGACATTTGGGCGACAAACACTCGAATATGAATGCTTCGGTTGCATAGCCCCACGGCGCGCTTGCCGTGAAGCTCGTAGGCTTGCAAGCCTGATTTGTGGATGAACTCTTGGGGCGCCATGCCCCCTGTCTTCAAACGGTGGGCGAAGCAGTCAATCCGAGTGATGAACAGCGGAATCGGCATACCGCATTCAAGATGAAAATCGGACGATGGTCACAAGCGTAAAACGGTCGCGGATAAGAAAGATCGGGCTGCCAGCCAACTGCACCGTCAGCGCCCAAGGCCGCGACGGTGCATGCCCCCTCCGTTTCATTCGCTCCGACCGGGATCGCCGACCACGAATTCGCCCACCGTCACCACTTCGGCACGCCCCTTGAGACGTAGTGTCACCCTTTCCTCTTTTTGCGCAGCGGTGCCAAAGCCGGTGAACAGGCGTAACGAGAGTGTCGTCGCACCCGCCACGACTTGCTGGCGATGCCCATAGAACTGCGCCTGCACCAGATATTTGCCGGGTTTGGCCTTTTTCAGCGAGAACTCCTCGGGGCCGTAGCCGCCCGTGAAATCGCGCGACATGGCGCCGCCCTGATAACTGAGGCGATTCCCGAAAAATGCCTTTTCGCCGTTCGGATCGGTTACCCACAGGTCGATGTCGGTGTTATCGGCATCCCAGGCCAGCACGACACGCAGATCGAGCGGCAGATTGCGCAACAGGCGCGGGTCGAAGGCGCTGGTGTCGAGCTTGCCCGGTGCGGTGGCGACGATGGCGTTGAGCTCCGCCAGCGCCACCAGCTCGATGTCGGGAAAACGGTTGTGCCAGGGCCGCACCACCACCTGATACAGCGCCTCGACGGCTTTTTGCCGCTCGCCCAGATCGGCCAATGCCAGACCGAGATCGCGCCAGGATTGCGGCTCGTTCGGCGCCAGTTCGCGCACCCTTTCGAGCAATAGCACAGCGAGATCTGCCCGTTTGGCCTGCACCAGGCGATAGGCAAGGATGCGCAGGATGGCGCGGTTTTCCAGATCCATCTCGGCCAGGTTAGAGAGCACGCGAATTGCCCGCTCAGGTTGGCCGCGCTCGAAAAACACATCGGCGGCATCGAGGAAGAAGGCGGTGCTGTTTGCCCAACCCGGCCGTTCGTCGAGATAGACGCGATAAAGCTGATCGGCGTCGGCCTTGCGCAAGCGGTCGGCGTAGGGGGCATCGGGCACCCACTTTTTCAACTGGATGCTGGCGGCGGACGTCATGGCATCGGCCATCTTGCTGGCCTCGCCGGAGGGCGACGCCACCGCCGGCATGGCCATCGGCACCGCGCCGGCGCGCAGTTGTTCGCGCTGCATGGCCACCGGCGCCGGTCGGGCGGCAGTATCCAAAGTCACCGCGCCGCCAACTTTAGCGACCTCCTTCGGCTTCGGGCGCTCGCCCTTGGGAAACTCGCGTTCCCACCACGCCTGTTTCTCCTTGAAACGGCGGACGATCTCTTCCAGATGCGCCGCCCGGTCGCGTTCGCGCTGCTGCCGGCCCGCCGCAATCTGCCGTTCGTATTCGCCGCGCAGTTCGGGCGGTGGCACGATTTCATAACGGACGTAATCCTCGACGCGGTCAAGCACGATCAGCGACGTACCCGGCGTGACCAGGCCGAATGCCTTGCCGAGTCGAACGATTTCCGCCGAATGCAGAAACTGCTCCGGCAACAGGGTCGTCAGCTTCAATCTGGCCCAGGCCTGCGCCGCAAAAGCGGCCTTGCCGTCACCGCGTGCCACCTTGACCACCTGCCGCTCGCGGCCGCCGTTGGGCGTCTGCCAGTCGAGCTCAACCGTCGTTGCCGCGTCGTTGAGCACCCCGGCAATGGCCATGCGGCCTTCGGCGTCAGGCGCACCCGCCACCAGATCGCGGGCGCCATTGGAGCGCAGGCTGACCAGGCGTGGCGCCGCCTGTCGCAATACCTTGGCCGCCACGGCGGGAGAAGTTTTGAGCAGGTCAACGAAGGCGCCGCCGCTCTTTTCGGCCACTTGCCGCAAACGCTCGCCATCGGCCGTCACGGCGGCACTGACCGCAAAGACCGGCATCGGAAAGGCAGGCATCGCCGCAACGCCGAAATTGGTGAGACCGTCGCTGAACAGCAGCACGGACTCGGGTACTTGCCCGGATTTCTCGCCCGTATCACCGCCAACCACCCCCTTTGGCAAAAAGGCGGCGGGGTTCGTGGCACCGTCGTACACGACCTTTTCAAGTGCCGCTCGCAGAGCGGTCCAGTCACCATTGACGATATTGAATCCGCCTCCTTCCTCGGCAACATCTCGGGCCATCGTCAGGTTCACCTGCACCGAGCCGACGGCCTTGAACCATGCGTCGAGCAGTGCAAATTCACGACCATGGTCTCGCGTCGCGCCAGAGCCCGAGGCATCCCATACCAGCGCCACCCTGGCCGGCTTGGCGCGCGCGCCAGGCGCCATCTTGGGGACGGCCAGGTCGGCGTAAAAATAGGTCTTGCCGGCGAATTCTTCACTCGTGACCGCATCGCCCGTCGGAGCGGCGAAAACAACCTCGGCCCAGTCTTCCGGTTGGTAATCGCGTTTCTGCACAATCAGCGCGGCGCCGCCCTGAGTCTCCCAGCGCGCGCCTGCGAGGCCACGCTGCAACTTCGCATCGGCAGGCTTCATACCCGGCGCGTTGATACGCAAATCGAACTGATCGAGCTTGCCACCAAATGCCAGCGGCAGGCGAAGCAGTACGCTGCCGTCGCGCCGCTGCGGCAGTCGCTCGCTGAGGGTCAGCGAAACCTTGCGCTCACCCAGCGCCGGAATCGGATAGACCCGCAGCTTGTAGTTGTTGCCCTGGGTCGCTTCCAGCAAGGCGGGGTCGATGCGACCACGGATCACCTCCTCGAAGATCTCCTGCCCGCGCGCCTTTTCGACCGGCACCGCGGGGCGCCACTTGCCGTCGAAATCGAGCGCCAGCCCACTGACCTGTTGCCCCTCGAGTAGCGGGAACTGCAACTCGCCTTCAAGCACGCGAGCGTTCGGATTGCGAAAAGCAAGTTCGATAGTGGTCTTGGCCAGCCGGCCAACTACGGTGACCTCGATACCGACACGCGCCAACCGCACCGGCTGCGCTGCCTCCGGGACGCGCAGGATCAACTGGCGATCGGGCTGGATGGGTGGAAGCGGCGCAATCGCCATCTGCTGTGCGCCGGCCATTGCCGAGGCAAGCATCGCCAGCGCGGCTGCCAGGATTTGACGGATCTTCATGATTCGGCCTTTCTCAAGGGGAGTGGGACGAACGGGTAAACGGAGCTTAGCGCCAAAAGGGGTTAGATGCCGGAAAGGATAGTTGTTCCGATCATGCAACGCGCACTTGCAATTCTTCCCGCGCCTGCAAAAAATAGCCGATTCGCCGGAGGTGCCATGAAATTCGCGTTCGCTGCTTTGCTGCTGGTCATGTCAATGGCCTGTTTTTCCGTCGCTGCCCAGGACGACCCCCACCAGTGGCTGGAGGAGGTCGAAAGCCCGCGGGCATTGGCCTGGGTCGCGGAACACAATGCCAGAACCACAAATGAGCTCGAAGCCACGGACACGTACCGGCCGATCTATGAGCGCACACTCAAGATTCTGGATTCAACGGACCGAATTCCGCTGATCGCCTTTCATCGCGAACACGTCTACAACTTCTGGCAAGACTCCCGGCATGAAAGGGGTATCTGGCGGCGCACCACGCTCGCCTCCTATCGGACAGCCGAACCCAAATGGGAAACCGTGCTGGATATGGATGCGCTCGATCGTGCCGAAGGCAAGCCCTGGGTTTTCAAGGGCGCCTCCTGCCTCGAGCCCGCGTACCGCTTCTGCCTGATCAGCCTATCGCGGGGCGGCGGCGATGCGGTGGAAGTGCGCGAATTCGATGTCGAAAGCACGTCCTTCGTCGAGAACGGCTTCAGGTTGCCCGAAGCCAAGTCCCGGGTGGGCTGGTTTGACGCGGATACGCTCTGGGTCGGCACCGATTTCGGCCCCGGCTCGATGACGCATTCCGGTTACCCGCGCCTGGTCAAGCTATGGCGACGCGGGACTCCGCTTGCGCAGGCCACGACGATCTTTGCAGGCCAGGAAGCCGATATGGTCGTGACGGGAACCACCCTGAACGATGTCGCCGGAGATCGAAAAATTCACTTCGTCACCCGCACGCGGGCGTATTACAAGGAAGAGCATTTTCTCCGACTGGATGGCCGCCTGATCAAACTGGGCCTGCCGGAAGATGCCAAGCTGCAAGGCGTGTTCAACGACCGCTTGCTGGTTTCCCTGCGTTCCGACTGGGCGGTGGGCGACAAGACATATCGCCAGGGTGCCTTGCTGAGTATCGGTCTGAGCGAATTTCTTCAAGGGTCTCGTGGCTTCGAGATCCTGTTCGAACCCTCGCCGCGAACATCTCTCGCCAGTGTGGTCAGCACCCGGAACCGCCTCGTTCTGCTGATTCTCGACAACGTGCGCTCCCGCCTGCAAAGCCTGTCGCCGGGCGATCAGGGCTGGACACGCCGGGAATTCCCGTTGCCGGGCCTGGGCCATGCGGGCATCGTCTCGGTGGACCGCTACAACGATCACGTCGCATATACCTATGCCGATTTCCTGACGCCCACAGCGCTCTATCTTGACGACGGCGCCTCCTCCGCACGGCTCAAGGCCATGCCCGCCTATTTCTCCACCGAAGGCATGAAGGTCGATCAGCTCGAGGCACGCTCGAAAGACGGTACCCTGATCCCGTACTTCGTGATCCAGCCCAAGGGTTTCAGGCCCGATGGCAAGGCGCCCACACTGCTCTATGGCTACGGCGGATTCGAAATCTCGCAGCTGCCCCGCTACAACCCGGTCAATGGGGCCGCCTGGATGGAAAGGGGCGGTGTTTACGTTCTGGCCAATATCCGCGGCGGCGGCGAATTCGGGCCGAGCTGGCATCAGGCCGCCCTGAAGCACCATCGCATCAAGGCCTACGAAGATTTCATCGCGGTCGCCGAAGATTTGCTGGCACGCAAAATCACCAGCCGCGAACATCTCGGCATCATGGGCGGCAGCCAGGGCGGACTGCTCGTCGGCGGAACGTTCGCTTTGCGGCCAGACCTTTTCAAAGCAGTTGTGGCCGCGGTGCCGCTGGCGGACATGAAGCGTTACCACAAGCTGCTGGCCGGCGCGAGCTGGATGGCCGAATACGGCGATCCCGACCAGCCCGGCGACTGGGCTTCGATCCGCCAGTACTCGCCCTACCAGTTGCTTAAAAAGGACGCAACCTACCCCAAGGCGTTTTTCTGGACCACCACCCGGGATGACCGGGTGCATCCCGGCCACGCCCGCAAAATGGTGGCCCGGATGGAAGAACTCGGCCACCCGGTTTATTACTTCGAAAACACCGAGGGCGGTCACGGCTCCGGCACCACCAATAAACAGAGCGCGCAGGTCACGGCCCTCTACTTCTCCTACCTTTGGGCCATGCTGAAGCCGCAATAAGCCGCCTTTTCAGTACGGGCGTGGGGTTGCAAGAATACGAATCCGGCCGGTCGCGCCCCCGAGGAGCGACGGCGACATCGCATTAACCATGGCATGATCATGGTTAATGGTCTATAAAAAGAAGACGAGGTGTCGCTGGGAGGTTCGCCATGTTTTCAAGAAACCTTCGGGATGTATTTGCGTTGACGGTGCTTCTGCTTCCCTTGCCGGCAAGCGCGGCGCTGTATCAGATTCCCTCTTCCGGGATCACGCCGAACTTGTATCTGAATGAGACCTCGGCTGCCGGCCAATTCATTTCATCCGGCATCCTGCCGCAGGGGTCGCAAATCAGGAACGCGTCCATCAAGTTCGCTTTCCGGGATGACGCCGACGACATGCGGCGCGTCAATTACAACAGCCATCCGGACATTGGCGATTGGGTGGAACAGCCCGCGGTGTATAACGGCTACGACGTTCATCACAATTTCGTTCGCGCCTATAACCGCATCAGCCAAAGCGAGTGGCTCTACGATTACGAACGCGTCGACGTTCTTCTGAACGGATTACGCACCGGCACTGCCGAACCCGCCCGTACGACAACGAGCACCAGTTCGGTGACACCGGTCGGCTGGCAGTGGGATCACGGCGGCTCCAGTCGATATCTGTATGGTTACGACGCCAACGGCCGGCCCATTTTCGGCACGAGTTATTACGATTACTACAACAACGTCGCCAAAGTCGATGTGAATATCTACTTGGGCAACGAAGACAATTTCTTGTTCACAGATTCGCTCGATAATCCCCTGCTCGCACTGCTCCAGAGCGGAGACCCACTGAACTTCAAGCTGGACGTCACAACCGGCGACTTGCTGTTCGTGTCGGCAACGCTTTTTGTCGAGACGGTCGACAACCCGGCAGTACCTGAACCCGGTTCGGCTGCACTCATCCTGGCCGGACTCGCATCGATCGCCCTGTTGCGAAGACGAGCCTTAACGCATTAGCGGTCGCCACCTAGGCTGTTGCACGGCGAGCTCAAGCGAATTTTCAGAGGGCTTTGTCTAAAGCTGTCTGTTGGCATGCCCGGTCTCCCCAGCCACTTGCAGGCGGAGCAGAAAGGCAGAACAATTCAGCTTATCCACAGTGGGTGTTCGTGCGGAAAAACCACGCGAATTCGCCCAGAATAATGCACAAGGGACAGAGATGAGCGGGGGGCCTTCCGGCACACCGGGTACGCGACGCGGTTCGCGAACGCACTGGTGGCCAAGAACATCGCGGGTGCGGCTGCTGATCCTGTTGCTTCCGTTTATCTGCCTCGCCATCATCGGCACTGGCTACTTTCTGACGCTCAGTGCCAAAAAAGCCATTCTGGAGGAAAAGGCAAGCTATCTTTCCGGCATCACTCGCGTGCTGGAAAACGGTCTGGCAGCACAGGGCGGCTACACTTCCCTTTCACGGGAGATTGAGCCGGATGCGGAGCGGTCGGCTCGCATCGCGCACCTCAGCCGGCAACTCGACGCTGTGACTGAGCAAGTAGCGAGCGCCTTTCCAGGCGTCGGTGTTGGTTATTACCACAAGGAACTCGACGCCATCCTGACCTATGGGCCTAGCGCCCAATATGGCGACCGCGTCGTCGGTACCGCCATCGGCAGCCAGCATCCCGGTCGGCGTGTAATGGAAAACGGGACTCCGGCGGTGGAGGCCGGCCTGCAAGTCAGGGGCAATATACTGAATGCAATGACCCCGGTTGTCGAAGGTGGCAAGGTCGTCGGCTATATCTGGGCCAACGAACTGATCGACGATATCGAACGACAGGTCAGCGAGATGCGCATTGCAGTCGCGTCGTTAACTGCTTTGTCTCTGCTGGTCACGCTGGTCGTGATCTATTTCGTGATCACGCTGTTGACGCGCGATGTGGCGACCATTCGCGACGGACTGGATCGCCTGGCCGACAACCTGGGCGAGCGGTTGCCTGCTCTTTCAGGTGAAACGGGGCAAATCGCCGAATCGATCAACCATCTGGCCGGGCAACTCGAGCAAGCGCACCAGCGGGAGCGAGAAGCGGCACTAGCGGCCCTCAAGAGCAGCGAAGACACGCTACGCGCCGCGATCGAAGCCATCGACGAAGCCTTTGTCCTGTTCGACCCCGAAGACAAGCTTCTGTATTGCAATGAAAAATACCGCGAACTCTTCTTCGGATTAAGCGACATTCTCAAACCCGGCGTTCCTTATGCCCGGATTCTTCGTGTGGGTGCCGAGCGCGGCCTCTATCCCTTTGCCGCAGACATGTCTATTGACGACTGGGTGGCCCAACGTTCCGCCGAACACTTGCAGGGCGGTATCGGCGTCGAGCAGGTCACAATAGACGGGCGCTGGATTCGCATCGTCGATCGCAAAACGCCGTCGGGCCACATCGTCGGCTTCCGGGTGGATATCACCGACCTCAAACTGGCGACCGAAACGGCCGAGGAAGCCAGTCGCGTCAAGAGCGAGTTCCTTGCCAACATGAGCCACGAAATCCGCACGCCCATGAATGGCGTGCTGGGCATGACGGAACTCCTGCTGACCA
This sequence comes from Betaproteobacteria bacterium UBA1934, assembly GCA_002337055.1. GTDB lineage: Bacteria > Pseudomonadota > Gammaproteobacteria > Burkholderiales > Rhodocyclaceae > UBA1934. The sequence goes on from DDFG01000004.1 coordinate 545,016, forward strand.
CGCCTCTCGATCCCGAGCAGCGCGAATTCGCGGAGACCGCGCGCAATAGCGCCCAATCGTTGCTGGGACTCATCAACGACATCCTCGATTTTTCCAAAATAGAAGCTGGCAAACTTGATCTCGAGATCATCGACTTCGACCTGCGCACGCTGATTGCCGACGTCACCGACATGCTTGCGTTTCGCGCCGACGAAAAGGGGCTTGAATTCACCAGTGTCGTCGAGCCCAACGTACCGTCCCGACTGAAAGGCGATCCGGGTCGTTTGCGACAAGTGCTTTTGAATCTGGCCGGCAATGCGGTCAAGTTCACGCACCATGGCGAGGTGGTTGTCGAAGTCCGCGAGATGGCGGAACAAGATGGTGTGGTCACGGTACGCGTTGACGTCCGCGACACTGGCATTGGAATCGAAGCGGAGAAGGTTCCCTCTCTCTTCTCTCCTTTCACGCAAGCAGATAGTTCCACCACGCGGCAATTCGGCGGCACTGGCCTTGGACTCTCGATTGCCAGACGCCTGATCGAGTTGATGGGCGGGCGGATCGGCGTCGAGAGTACTCAAGGCGTCGGTTCGTGTTTCTGGTTCGAAATCCCGCTGGCGGTGCAAAACAACGTCAGTCTGGCAATGATCGCATCGCCGGAGATTCTTCGAAACAAGCGGGTTCTGGTTGTCGATGACCACGCCGCCAACCGCCGACTGCTCCAAATCCTTCTCGAAAGCTGGCAGATGCTTCCGCTTCTGGCAGAGGACGGACCGGCCGCAATAAACCTGCTGAAATCCGAGTACGTCGCCAGCCAGAAAATTGACATTGTCATTATTGACATGCAAATGCCCATTATGGATGGCCTTGCGCTGGCGCGCGCCATCCGGGCCGAATCCGTGCTCTCGCGCATTCCCCTCGTTTTGTTAACTTCGGTTGCAATGCGCGGCGAAGTCGAACAATTGCATGACGCAGGGTTCGCCGCATACCTGACCAAACCAATCAAGGAACGCCTGCTGCGTGGTTGTCTGCAAACCATTTTCGGCGACGAATCGCCCAATGATCGGCTTATCACGCGCCATTCCCTGACAGAACAGCAACGCCAGGGATATCTGCTGCTCGTCGAGGACAATCCGATCAATCAGAAGCTGGCCATAACTTTGCTGACGCGCTTGGGCCACCAGGTCGATCTGGCGGTAAATGGCCGCCAGGCCCTCGAACAACTTGCCAGCAATCGCTATGACTTGGTGCTGATGGACTGCCGCATGCCGGTCATGGATGGCTACGAAGCCACGCGGGCGATTCGCTCAGGCTCGGTGTGTGTTCTGGATTCAACAGTGGTGATTATCGCAATGACTGCCAACGCGATGGAGGGAGACCGTGAAGCCGCTTTGGCAGTCGGCATGAACGATTACCTGACCAAACCCATTGTATCGGCTCAACTGGCGGAAACCGTAGACAGATGGCTGTCTGTCGCAAGTGAAAGAAAAGTGGGGCGCACTTCGAATACCGCCCGACGTGACGATCATGCAACTCTGCCCCCAGCGTTCGATCCTGCGCTCATGTCCGAACAACTGGGCGACGATCTTGATATCGTGCGTGAAATCCTCCCCGAACTCGCAGAAAGCCTCCTCGCCGAAATACAGACACTGGAAAGTGCCATGGCGGTGGCCGACTTCGAGACGGCTGCGAGAACCGCCCACACGATCAAGGGACTGGCCGCGACAACCTGTTCGGAATCGGTGCGGCAAGCCGCGCATGATGCGGAATTGCTGGCACGCGCTCGAAACGCCGATGCGGTATCGACCATGCTACCCAGTTTGAAGCTGGAAATAGTTCACTTGCACGAAGCCATTCATCAGTGGCTGCGGCAGCCTGAAAACGGAATAGGAGCCTAAACATGCCAACCACTCTGCACGACACGTTGCGCAAGATGGGCATCCGTAGCAAGCTGATTTTGCTGTTCGTCGTCATCAAAGTCGTCCCACTGGTATTGCTTGCGTTGCTGGCGTGGGAGGGCGTCTCGCGGCTGGGCAGCGGTGTCGCCAACCAGACCGACCAGCTCACCGTCGAAGTACGCGATACTGTGGCCGGCATGGGCAAAACGTTTTCCGACCAAGCCCAGAAAGCGCTCGATCACCGGGCGCGCGAAGAACTGGAACGTCTGACCACCGACACGGCGCGCGCCGTCGCCGATTTCCTGTACGACCGGGACCGCGATTTGCTGCTGGCGGCCAAACTGGACGTCTCTGAAGACGCCTTCCGCCGATTCCTCGAAAGCCGGCAACGCGGACTGGTCGATCCCGGTCGCTGGAAACTGGGAGACGACGGCAAACAGTGGGTGCCAGATCAAGCCAAGACCGAAGGTGCCACCACAGTAGTGTCGAGCAACCCCGAAAACCAGCAGGACTTCCATTACCGTCAGCCGGAGACCGTTCGCCGCACCGTCATGCGACCGCTTTACCACGAACTGACGGTCATCGGGCTGGATGGGCAGGAAAAGATCAAGGTGCAAAGCAGCCAGCTATTGCCGTCCGGGTTGCGCGACGTTTCTAGGCGCGAAAATACCTATTGCAAGGCTGAAAGGTATTTCGAAGCTCTCAAAAAGCTCAAACCCGGCGAGATATACGTATCGGACGTAATTGGGCCGTATGTCAAATCGCGGGTTATTGGCCCGCTGACCCCAGACAAAGCCAGATCGCTCAACATTCCCTTTGCGCCGGAAGACGAAGCTTATGCCGGGCGCGAAAATCCGGCCGGAAAACGCTTTCTGGGCATCGTACGATGGGCAACACCGCTAGTGAAAGGTCAGACCGTGGTCGGTTACCTGACACTGGCGCTCGACCACACACACATCATGAGTTTCACTGACAACCTGATGCCGACCGACAGGCGCTACACTCCGATCCCCGATGCGGCGAGCGGCAATTACGCGTTCATCTGGGATTATCAGGATCGAAGTATCGCTCATCCCCGGCACCACTCCATCGTCGGCTTCGATCCCTCCACCGGCGAGTACATGACACCCTGGCTAGAAGCCGGCTTATACGATGCCTGGAAGCAAAGCGGCAAACCGCTGCGTAGCTTCCTGGCTGGCATCCCTGCTTTCGATCGCCAATCGCGCGACAAGAAGCCTGCCAAGGCAACCACACAGGCCGGAACAGTCGGCCTGGAATGCCGTTATCTGAATTTCGCACCACAATGCCAAGGCTGGCACGACCTCACCGAGCATGGCGGATCAGGTTCGTTCCTCATACTGTGGACCGGGGTCTGGAAACTGACCACTGCGGCCACCATTCCCTACTACACCGGACAATACCGCCGAACGCCACGCGGTTTTGGGTATGTCACCATTGGCGCCAACATTGATGACTTCCACAAACCTGCGATAGAAACTGCCGACGGAATGAATGCCAAAGTGGTGGAATTCGGCGAGAAAATGAAGGCTCGTCAGCTTGAAATTCGCGATCTGATCGCCGAATCCATGGGAACAACCGCCATCGGGTTGACCATCTCCACACTGGTAATGGTCGGCATCGTGGTCGCAATCGCGATCTGGCTGGCCTCAATGCTGACTCGGCGCATCCTGATTGTGATACGCGGCTTGCAGACCATTGAGCGCGGCGACTTCAACTTCCGCTTTCAAAAAAGTGGAGACGATGAACTGGGCAAGCTCAATGAGTCGCTCAATCGCATGGCCAACGCGGTTCAGGAATCCTTTCGCCGCCTTGAAGAAGCACGTGCGGAAGCCGAAGCTGCGAGTCACCTGAAGAGCGATTTCTTGGCTCGTATGTCACACGAACTCAGGACACCACTTAACGGCATTCTCGGCTTCGCAGAACTCATTAGTGTGGACGCGCCCAACGAAGAAACACGCGAGCACGCGAACACCATACTCCAAAGCGGACAGCATCTCTTGGTACTGTTGAACGATGTTCTTGACCTGGCCAAGATCGAGGCCGGCCACATGTTGCTCGACGAAAGCGATTTCAACCTTGCGTCGCTGTTGCAGGATGCCGCCGCGCTACACCGTGCCGCGGCCCGTCAAAAGGGATTGTCACTCGAAACGAATCTGGCGGACGATCTGCCACCCACCTTGTACAACGATGGCCGGCGCTTGCAACAAATCATCAACAATCTGCTGAGTAACGCCATCAAGTTTACGGAAACCGGCTGCATCACGTTGAGCGCCCGGATCGTTGACGGGCAGCAGATCGTCATCGCCGTGCGCGATAGCGGACCCGGCATCGAACCGGAAGCTCAAGCCTTTGTGTTCGAGCGATTCCGTCAGGCTTCGCAGTTTATCAACCGCAAGCATGGTGGAACTGGTTTAGGCTTGGCATTAGTCCGAGAATTCGCCCAACTGATGGGCGGCCATGTCAAACTTGATTCGACCCCAGGCGAGGGTAGTTGCTTCGAGGTTTGGCTACCGACCAAGCGGCCCAACTAGTCGGGGAACATGGAATTGAGGCGATCCATCGTCACCGGTTTGATGAGAATGTCGTCGAACCCCGCGGCCATGATCGACGCTTTCTCCGACTCTATGGCATGCGCCGTATAGGCTACGATGCGAAGAATGTGCGGATAACCGGAATGTCGAATGCGCTGGCAAACTTCTCGACCATCCAGACCGGGCATGCTGATATCGAGTAGTACATAATCGAACGGAGAGTCGGCCAGCAAGGCAAGCGCCGAAACGCCATCTTTGGCTTCGGCCACTTGCCAGCCGCGCTTCTTGAAGAGGATCGTCGCCAATTTGCGATTTACAGCGTCGTCATCAACAACGAGCACGCGTTTCATGAAGTCAGGGTTTCCAATGAACTGTACTGATTGTAATGCAGGAAATGCTTCTCGAATAGAACCGCGTCCAGCTTGCCAGGCCGCATCACGCGATCGCATCTGATTGTCACCATATCGCCCATCCAGTCCGTTTCATTGACTAGCACTCCCGATTCAGGCATCGATCGGCGCCCCGCCGGCCTGAAAACGCCCCGACAGTTCCTGCAAGCCCAAGGTTTCGATCAACGTGCCGAGGCGTTCCGCGGCTTTCTTGCGGGGCAGATTCTTGTCGCTGGCGACAATCAGTTCGTTCTTCATCGAATGTTCCCAGCCGACCAGTTCGGTCACCCGCACCTGATAGCCGTGGGCCTCCAATTGCAGGCAACGCAGCACATTGGTGACGTGGCTGCCGAATTCGCGCGTCTGGATAGGATGACGCCAGAGTTCGGCGAACGGTTGGGACAGCATTTTTCCCTTGCGACGGTTGAGAACTGAGGCCACCTCGGCCTGGCAGCAGGGTACCAGCACCACATGCCGGGCCCGCCGTTGCAGCGCGAAGCGGATGGCGTCGTCGGTGGCGGTGTCACAGGCGTGCAAGGCGGTGACGATGTCTATGCGCTCGGGCAGAGCCGTCGAGGTCATCGATTCGGCCACCGAAACATTGAGGAAACGCATGTCGGAAAAGCCCAAGCGGGTGGCCAGTTCCTCTGAACATCGCACCAGTTCGTCGCGCGTCTCGATGCCCCAGATGCGCCCGGCGCCGGGCCGGGATTTGAAAAACAGGTCGTAAAGAATGAAGCCGAGATAGGATTTGCCCGCACCATGATCGACCAGATGAATCGCTTCCCGCGTCTTCAGCACGTCTTCCAGGAGCGGTTCGATAAACTGGAACAAGTGGTAAACCTGCTTCAGTTTCCGGCGGCTGTCCTGATTCATCTTGCCGTCGCGCGTCAGGATATGCAGTTCCTTGAGCAGTTCGATTGACTGCTCCGGGCGAATGTCGTACGTTTTCATGAGATTTGCATGTTGATTAACGGCGTGCGGGTTCAATAGGCTCGAACTCCGTCTATTCGAAGATGCGGGAAGTTTACCGGGATAGGCCTATCATGTGCGCCGTCGACGCCACAGATTTTTCCTCTGCCACCTCGTCGCCGCCCGGCGGCAGTTCCGGCGACGGCGGATTCCTGTGGCGAGGCGTGGTCGCACTCCTCATCGGCGGCCTTGCGAGCTTCGCCGTGGCTGGCGAAACCGCCCGCTGGTTGGCGCTGTTCGATACCATTCCTGCCCTCTCCACCCGTACCGCCGAAATTTCGGAGTAAACCACCACCACATCGACCGACGCTTGGGTGTCGACGTGTCGCCGCCCGCTCTGTTGGTCGCGCAAAGCGATGTCGATCGCCTATACGCCCCCGTGGCGCAGGCCTCCGCCGACCAAATGCAACGCCTCCTGGCAGCTATCGAGAACGATCCGGAAATGAAACGACTGGCCGCCCGACTGGATACCGCCTCCGGCACGGGACAGCCCGAAGGTTCGCCGCCTAACCTCAAGGCGCTGGCCGAACTGCACGCCGAAATCGTCGGCGCTCTCGGCCAAGCCAAGACCCGGCGCCTTTCGCCCATTGCTGCTTATCAGCTGGTGTTGATGCGGACCGGCGGGACGACTCCCTCGTTCTCGCAACAACTCTTCGATCTGAGACGCCACTGCTCGCAATGGCACGCGGACGCCGACCGTGCCGCGCTGAGCGCGCCGATCACCTCGCAAAGCGCTGCTGCGTTGGTCGCGCAACACCACGCGCTCGCGGACCGCCAACTCGCCGAGGCAGCGGCTCTTGTCGCACAGGCCCGCACCCGCTTACGCGAACGGGTCGCCAAGATGGCGCTTCTGTCCAACGCCGCTGAACGCGACAACACCCCACTCACCGAGCGGATGCCCGCTTATTCGCTGTTCAAGACAACCATCGAAGCGCTCTTGAGCCTGCAGCGCGATACACTGAGCAACGTCGGATTCTGGATGGGCGTGCGTCCCAGCCTCCCGACTAGTGGCCAGCACACGCCCTATGAGCACCGCCTGGCGCTAGACCTCGATCCCGGCGGCACGGGCAAAGCACCGATGGGTGACTGGCTATATCCCCTGAACCGCTACCCAACCCTTGGACTGGCGCCGGGGTTTCACTAGTTGCCCGACACTACCGGGTTGACCGCAGCCCCCCTGATTCCCGACAATGCCCTCAGGCCCATCGACGGAGAATTCCATGACCGGAAACAGGATTGCCGATTTCTCGCTGCTCGCCACCAGCGGCCTCGATTTCGCGCTCTCGCGCCAGGCCGGCAAGGCCCTGGTGCTCTACTTCTACCCCAAGGACAGCACGCCTGGCTGCACCACCGAGGCGCAGGAATTCCGCGACCTGCACCCGCAGTTCGTCGCTGCCGGTGCCGAGGTGTTTGGCATTTCGCGCGATTCGATCAAATCGCACGAGAATTTCAAGGCCAAACAGGCGCTGCCTTTCGAACTGCTCTCCGACCCCGACGAAATCGCCTGCCAACAATTCGACGTAATCAAGTTGAAAAAGCTCTACGGCAAGGAAGTCCGCGGGATCGAGCGCAGCACGTTCGTGATCGACGCCGCCGGCACACTGCGCCACGAATGGCGCGGCGTCAAGGTCCCGGGCCACGCCGCTGAAGTACTCGAATTTGTGAAGTCCCTCTGAACAAACCTTCCTGAAAGCCACCATGCCGCGCAAACCCGCCGCCAAGAAGCCCGCCGTCACCAAGATTTTTGTCCTCGATACCAACGTGCTGATGCACGACCCAACTTGCCTGTATCGCTTTGAGGAGCATGACGTTTTCCTCCCCATCATGACGCTGGAGGAACTTGACAGCCACAAGAAAGGCATGTCGGAAATCGCCCGCAACGCCCGCCAGGCGTCGCGCATGCTGGACGAAATGCTGACCTTCGCCGACCACATCGAAGACGGGATTCCGCTTCTCGAACGCTCGGCGAAAATGGCCAGCGGCAAACTCTTTCTGCAAACTGAGGCGATCCACGTCGAGCTGCCGGCAGAACTGCCGACCTCGAAGATGGATAACGCCATCCTCACCGTCGTCATCTACTTGCAGCGCAAATACCCCGAGCGGCCCGTCATCCTGGTGTCCAAGGACATCAACATGCGGATCAAGGCACGGGCGCTCGGCCTGGCCGCCGAGGATTATTTCAACGACAAGGTGCTGGAGGATACCGACATCCTCTACACCGGCACGATGCCGCTACCCGCCAACTTCTGGGAAAAGCACGGCGATGGCATGGAGTCGTGGAAGAAGGAAAACAAGACCTACTACCGCGTCAAGGGGCCGATGTGCCCGAACATGCTGATCAACGAATTCGTCTGGATCGAAGGCGACGAATTCAGCGCTATTGTCCGCGAGGCGGCGGGCAAGACGGCGGTGCTCGAAACCCTGGTGGATTACACGCATCCCAAGAACGCGGTGTGGGGCATCACGGCGCGCAACCGCGAACAGAATTTCGCGCTCAACCTGCTGATGAATCCCGACATCGACTTCGTCACCCTGCTCGGTCAGGCCGGCACCGGCAAAACCCTGCTGACGCTGGCTGCCGGGCTGACTCAGGTGCTGGAGCAGAAGCGTTTTGCCGAGATCATCATGACCCGCGTCACGGTGCCAGTGGGAGAGGACATCGGCTTTCTGCCCGGTACCGAGGAAGAAAAAATGGCGCCGTGGATGGGCGCGCTGGAAGACAACCTCGACGTGCTCACTCACAGCGACGACAGTGGCGCCCCTTACGGTGGCGAATGGGGCAAGGCGGCGACGCACGACCTGATCCGTTCGCGGATCAAGGTCAAGTCGCTCAATTTCATGCGCGGTCGCACCTTCCTGAAAAAATACCTGATCATCGACGAGGCCCAGAACCTCACGCCCAAGCAGATGAAGACGTTGGTCACCCGCGCCGGCCCCGGCACCAAGGTGGTCTGCCTCGGCAACATCGCCCAGATCGACACGCCCTACCTCACCGAGGGCAGTTCGGGCATCACCTATGTGGTCGACCGCTTCAAGGGCTGGCCGCATTCAGGGCACATCACGCTGCAACGCGGCGAGCGCTCCCGCCTCGCGGATCACGCCGCCGAAGTGCTATAATCGCCTCCCATTCAACAGGCCGTGTCGCTCACCATTGACACGGCCTTTTCGTTTGCCGAAGGAGATGACCGTTGAAGCGTCGTGACTTCATTGCATCCGCCGCGATCCTCTCGTTCCTCACCCCGGAAGCGTGGGCTGCCAAAAAGAAAAGTTCGGCTCAAAAGGCCAGCCACAAGGCTACCGGCAAGAGCAGTAAAAAAGGCAAAAGCGGCAAGGGCAAAAAATCGAGCGGCCCGGTCGCGCACACTGCCGAAAGCCCCGTTACTGACCGCCCGCCGGTTGGAACCAGTGCGAGCAGGCTACCGCCCGTCAAGGCTGCGGAACCGCCAGCTGAGTGGACCAGTTACGAAATCACAACCACACTCGAACTGCCCAGGAGCGAGCAACGCACCCGAGTCTGGCTGCCGTTGCCACTCAATCAGGACACCCTCTACCAGCGCACCATCGGCCACCAGTGGCAGGACAACGCCGACAGTGCCAATCTGCGCCGACTGCCGGACGGCGATCTGGAAAGCTACTACTGCGAGTGGAACGCTGGCACTGCACCACGCCTCACGTTGACGACCCTGGTTACCACTGCTGACCGTCATTTCGACATTACCCGACGCACCGTCGCCCCCGAGCGCGAAGATATCCTGCGCCGCAACCTGCAAGCCTCGACGCAGATTCCCAATGACGGACTGGCGCACACGCTGGGCGAGCGCATCGTCGGCCGCATTAAGGACCCGGTGGCACAAGCCAAATCCATCTACGATTGGGTGGTCGACAATACCGTCTACAACCCGGACCTCCCGGCCGGCGGCAGCGGCGATGTCAGGAAGCAGCTCGAAAGCGGTCAGTACGGCGGCCGGTCGGCCGACATCAACGGGCTGTTCGTCGCGCTCTGCCGGGGAATCGGTATTCCGGCGCGGCGCGTGTATGGCCTACGCGTTGCTCCCTCGCGGCTATTCAGGAGCCTGGGTGTCGCCAACGAGAGCGCCAGCCGCGACCAGCATTGTCGTGCCGAGTTCTACATTCCCGGCTATGGCTGGATTCCAGTCGATCCCTCGGACGCTCGCCGCGCCATCGCGCTGGAAGGACTCTCCGACCGCGACAGCAAGCTGACCGCCTTGAAGAAAATTCTCTTCGGTGTGTGGGAAATGAACTGGGTCGCCTTCAACGTCGGCAACGACCTGACCCTGCCGCAAGCCTCGACACGCCTGCCCTTCTTCCTCCTGCCGCGCCTGGAAACCGGCGATAACGGCGACACCGCGACGCTGCCCTTCAAGATCAGGGCGAGGCGGGTTGAAATCTGATTCTTAACTTCGATTCCCACGGAGTCTCCATGTCGACCTTCCGCCCCTACATTCCCGCCAGCGCCCAGTTGCGCGAAATGAGTCCCGCCAGCCTGTTGATGGGCGTGGTGCTCGGCCTGATCTTCGGCGCTTCCTCGCTCTACCTCGTGCTCAAGGTCGGCCTCACGGTCAGCGCCTCGATCCCGGTCGCTGTGATCGGCATCACGCTGTTCCGGCTTGCCCACAAGGCGGGCGCCCGCGAAGCGACCATCCTCGAAAACAACATCGTGCAAACCGCAGGTTCGGCCGGCGAGTCGATCGCCTTCGGCCTCGGCGTCACGATGCCGGCAATCCTGATCCTCGGTTTCGACCTTGAAATCATGCGCGTTATGTTGGTCGCGGTGCTTGGTTCGGTGCTCGGCATTTTGATGATGATTCCGCTGCGGCGCACGATGATCGTCGCCCAACACGGCGAACTCAAATTCCCGGAAGGCACCGCCTGCGCCGAGGTACTGAAGGCCGCCGCGACGCCGGTCTCACGCGTCGCCGCAGATGCCGAACAGGCCAAGGGAGAGGACAAATCCGGCGACGCCGGGCTGCGCGCCGCCACCATCTTCACCGGCTTTGGCATCGGCATTCTCTACAAGGTCGTCAATATCGCGCTGAAGGGCTGGAAGGACGCTCCCGGCGTCACTTTCGGCGCGCCGCTCAAGGGCGGTTCGGTCGCCTGCGAAGTCTCGCCGGAATTGCTCGGCGTCGGTTACATCATCGGCCCGCGTATCGCCGCGATCATGTGCGCCGGCGGCGTCCTCGCCTATCTGGTGCTGATTCCGCTGATCCAGTTTTTCGGCTCCGGTCTGACCGAGCCGCTGGCGCCCGGCGGCAAGCTGATTTCGACGATGTCACCCAACGAAATCCGCGGTGCCTACATTCTCTACATCGGTGCCGGCGCCGTCGCGGCCGGCGGCATCATCAGCATGGTGCGCGCCCTGCCGACCATCTGGCACAGCATCCGCGCTAGTCTCGCCAGCTTTTCGACGCGCGGTGGCGAGAGCGCCGTCCGCACCGAGCAGGATATCCCGATGAAATGGGTGCTGATCGGGGCACTCGGCATCATCGTCGTCATCACGCTGTCGACGCCGCTCAACATGAACATCCTCGGCGCCCTGCTGATCCTGGTCTTCGGCTTCCTGTTCTCGACCGTGTCGTCGCGCCTGACCGGCCAGATCGGCTCGTCGTCCAACCCGATTTCCGGCATGACGGTCGCGACACTGCTGCTGACCTGCCTGATCTTCCTGCTGGTCGGCTGGACCGGCGGCCAGTACTACGTCACCGCCCTCTCGGTCGGCGCCATCGTCTGCATTGCCTCCAGCAACGCCGGCACTACCTCGCAGGACCTGAAAACCGGTTTCCTGATCGGCTCGACCCCGCGCCTTCAACAGTACGCCATCATCTGCGGCGCGCTGGTCTCGGCACTGGCGCTCGGCCCGGTCTTGATGACCCTGAACGATTCCGCCACCGTCTACGTCCCCGCCGCCGAAGTCGCCCCTGGCCTCAAGGCCGACACAGCCAGGCTGGAAGCGAAGGAAGCCTTGCGCGGCCCGCAGGCGCTCGCCGACACCACCAGCTACCACGTCTGGCGCAAGGCCGGCGATGAAGGCGGCCCGGCAGGCAAGTATCTGGTCGACGGGGATGGCCGTCTCGTCTATTTCGTCGACCCCGGCATCAACGGCACCCACACCAAGCGCCCGGACGGCACCGAAGTGCGCAAGTTTGACGCGCCCAAGGCGGTGCTGATGTCCTACATCATCAAGGGCATCCTCGACCAGCAACTGCCCTGGGGGCTGGTGCTGTTCGGCGTCATGATCGCCGTCGTGCTCGAAATGGCCGGCATCGCCTCGCTGCCCTTCGCGGTCGGCGTTTATCTGCCGCTCGCTTCTTCCGCGCCGATTTTCGTCGGCGGCATGGTGCGCTGGTGGGTCGACCGCCATCACAACCAGAAAGCCGAAAACGCCAAGCTGAGTGAAGCCGAGCGCGAAGCCGCCAACGACAGCCGCCTCGGCGTGCTGCTTTCCTCCGGCTATATCGCCGGCGGAGCGCTGGCCGGCATCGTCATCGCCTTCAGCGCCGGCGTGTTGACCGAATTCGACAAGACGCTGGAAGCCTGGGCCGGCGCCCACAACCCCTTCTATGCCGGTGCGAACGCCGACTTGCTCTCGCTCCTGCCCTACGCCCTGATCGTTGCCGTGCTCGCCTGGGTCGGTCTCGAACGTCGCCAATCCGCTGCACACTGAGAAAGACCGCATGAACAAGACTCTCACCCTGTTCGCCCTCATCGCCACCTCGCCCGCCTGGGCAGCGGAAGGCATGTGGACGCTGGACAACCTCCCCGCCGACAAGATCGCCAAGGAATACGGGTTTCGCCCCGACGCCGACTGGAGCCGCCACGCCATGCGCGCCTCGGCCCGTCTGGCCGGCGGCTGCTCCGGCTCCTATGTGTCGCCCGACGGCCTGGTGCTGACCAATCATCACTGCGTCGTGCGCTGCATTGAAGACAACTCCACCGCCAGCCAGAACCTGTTGCAATCTGGCTTCATCGCGAAAGCGCGTGGGGAAGAGCTGCAATGCCCGGGGTTCGAACTGAACCGGCTGGAAGACATCCGCGACGTCACCGCTGCCGTGCAGGGCGCGCTCAAGGGTCTTTCCGGCGAGCGTTACGTGCAGGCCGAACGCGCGGTCACCGCCAAGCTGACCGCCGAATGCGTCGGCGGCGACCCGAAAACGACCCGCTGCGACATCGTCGATCTTTACCACGGCGGCCGCTACCACCTGTACCGCTACCACCGCTTCCAGGACGTGCGGCTGGCCTTCGCGCCGGAAGCGGCCATCGCCCATTTCGGCGGCGATCCGGACAATTTCAACTTCCCCCGCTATGCGCTCGACGCCGCCCTGCTGCGCGCCTATGAAAACGGCCGCCCGGCGGTAATCAAGGATCACTTCAAGCTGAACCCGGCCGGCGCCGCCGAAGGCGAACTGGTCTTTGTCACCGGCCACCCCGGCCACACCGACCGCCAGCTCACCGTTGCCCAGCTCGAAGCCCGGCGCGATCTGGATCTGACCCAGGGCTTGCTGGTGCTGGCCGAAAAGCGCGGCGTGCTGACCGAGTATCAACGCAGCTCGGCTGACGCCGCCCGTCTCAGCGCCAGCGACCTGCACGGCGTCGAGAACAGCTTCAAGGCACTCAACGGCCAGTTGAAGGCTTTGCAGGATGCCGCCTTCTGGCAGGCCAAGGCCAAAGAGGAAAACGCGCTCAAGACCGCGCTCGCCAAGCAGCCCGGCGCTCAGGCCGGCGACCCGTGGCAGGCCATTGCCGCCGCGACCCAGACCTATCGCGGCCTCTACAACGAATACCGCACCTACGAAGGCCGCCAGCCGTTCTGGAGCCGCTACTTCCTGCTGGCCCGCACGCTGGTGCGCGGCGCTGCCGAACGCGCCAAGCCGGATGCCGAGCGCCTGCCGGAATTCTCCAGTGCCTCGCTGCCGCGCCAGGAACAACTGCTGTTCAGCGCCGCGCCGATCGATCCCGGCTACGAAAGGCTCAAGCTCGCCTGGGCGCTGACCAAGCTCCGCGAATGGCTGGGCACCGACGATCCGCGCGTCCAGGCCGTGCTGGGCAAGGAATCGCCCGATCAACTCGCCGCCCGTCTGGTCACCACCCGCCTCGGCGATATCGCCTTCCGCCGCGCCCTGTGGCAAGGCGGCGCGGCGGCCATCGCCGCCAGCGACGACCCGATGATCGTGCTGGCGCGCACCGTCGAACCGCATGCGCTGGCAGTCAAGAAACGCATGGACGAACAGGTCGACGCCGTGATCCGCCGTCAGACCGAACGCATCGCCGCCGCCCGCTTTGCGCTTTCCGGCACGGAAACCTACCCGGACGCGACCTTCACGCTGCGTCTCTCGTACGGCGAGGTGCGCGGCTGGAACGAGAACGGCAAGACCATCCCGGCCATGACCCGCATCGACGGCGCCTTTGCCCGCGCCACCGGCGCCGATCCCTATTCGCTGCCGGCGAGCTGGCTGGCCAAGCGGCCGCTGCTCAACCCGGCTCAAGCCTTCGACTTCGCCACCACCAACGACATCATCGGCGGCAATTCCGGCAGCCCGGTGATCAACCGCCGTCAGGAGGTGGTCGGACTGGCCTTTGACGGCAACATCCATAGCCTGGGCGGCGACTACTGGTATGACGTACGCGTCAACCGCGCCGTGGCGGTGCATAGCGGCGCCATCATCGAGGCGCTGGAAAAACTCTACGACGGCCAGCCGCTGGTGCGCGAACTGCTGAATCGCTGACGAACCGACGATCACGGGCCCCGCGGGGGCCCGTTCAAGGCTGTATCGACCCGAACTGGCGCTCCAGCGCCGTTACCAGTCCGTCTAACGAACCTTGGAGACCAGCGAGTTGCGAGGCAACATCGGTCTCGCCTCGCCGCAGCGCCATCTCCAGCACGGCGGCATCGGCCTGCACCTGCACGGCGCCTAGGTTGGCGGCCGCGCCCTTCAGCGTATGCGCCAACCGCTCGGCCGATTCACGGTCGTTTTCGGCGAGAGCCTCGACGATCCGTTCAACGTCGTCGCCGTGATGATCGGAAAACCGACGAAGCAACGAGAGATAGAACGGCACGCGCCCAAGCACGCGGCGCAAGCCATCCTGGCTGTTCAGACCGGGAATCTTCTGCAAAGCGCCGGCGGGATCGTCTGCAGGCATTTTCGAAGCCGCCTGCTGATCCGCCGAGATCGAGGTGAGCAAGGCTCCAGCCGTGCCCGTGTCGTCTCCGGCCGATTCGGGTAGAAAACGACGCAGCACCCCCCACAATTCCCGAGGTTCGATGGGTTTGCCGATGTGGCCCTGCATGCCAGCGGCCAGACAGCGCTCACGGTCCGCCTGCATGACATTTGCCGTCATCGCGATGATCGGCAGGCTGGCGAGATGCGGCAACTTGCGAATCTCGATCGCGGCCTCGATACCATCCATCACCGGCATCTGCATATCCATCAGCACGAGGTCGTAGGCGCCAGTCTGCACCTTGGAGAGCGCCAAGCGCCCGTTTTCTGCAATCTCGACTACACTACCCGCTTCGCGCAGAAGTTCCACGGCGACTTCCTGGTTGACCGCGTTGTCCTCAACCAGCAGGATACGGCGACCGCGCAAGCCGGCAACCTGTTCGTGGCGAGTGTCGGGTGTCCCCTTCCCCCTGCCAACGAACGGCGCCTTGCCGGTGCTCTCTGATTCAAGACTGACGCCGCGTTTCACGCGGACGACAAACCAGAAAGCGCTGCCCTTGCCCAGTTCGCTCTCGACTCCGACTCGGCCCCCCATCAATTCGGCGATCCGCTTGCTGATCGCCAGCCCCAGACCGGTACCGCCATATTGGCGCGTGGTCGAACTGTCCGCCTGTTGAAAGCTCTCGAACAAACGGCGTTTGTGCTCTTCGGCAATACCGATACCAGTATCGATCACCGTGCCTCGCAACAGTAGTTCATCGCCGGTTTCCTGTTCCCGCCGCATCACGATCCGGATCTCGCCCCGCTCAGTAAATTTCACTGCGTTGTTGGCAAAATTGATCAGAATCTGGCCGAGCCGTAGCGGATCGCCGGTCAGCCATGCCGGGAGCGACGGATCGACGTCGAGGGCCACTTTCAGGCCTTTGGCAGCAGCTTTTTCGGCCACCAGATTGACGACGTTTTCAAGCACGGCTTCCAGCTTGAAATCAAGGTGCTCTATGGTCAGCTTACCCGCCTCGATTTTGGAGAAATCCAGCACGTCGTTAATGATTCCCAGCAAGTGCTGACTGGAGGTGCCAATCTTGCGCAGGTAGTCGCGTTGCAGCGCAGTCAGTTCGGTGCGCATCGCCAGGTGCGTCATGCCGATAATCGCGTTCATCGGCGTGCGAATCTCGTGGCTCATGTTGGCGAGAAATTCGGATTTGACGCGCGCCGCCTCAACGGCCAACTCCTGCCCCTTTTGCAGCGATTCGAACGCTGCCCGTTCAAGTGAAATATCTTCGACCATGCCTGCCACCCCCTTTTGCGGCTGGTCGAAATCGATAGGACGCGCCGTCAGCCGGCACCAAATCGCCGTACCGTGCTTACGTAGCAGTTGTCGGTCTTCACTATATCCCTCGCGGCGCGCAAAGCACGCTTTCATCTTGCGGCCAACATCCCGAAACTCATCTTCACACGGATACCAGGAGCGGGTGCTGTGACCGACCAACTCGTCGACGGTATACCCCAGAATATGCGACATGGTCTGGTTGCAGCGGACAACGATATCTTGCTGAAGCAGCAGGATGCCGGACGAGGCGGCATCGAACACCGCTTCCTGCTCGTCGTGCGCCCGCCGCAGTGCCTCGGCAGCAATACGTTCGGCGGTGATGTCGGAAAATACGCCGACGACGCCCGCCTCCGGATTGCCCGGGCTGACAACACGGGTCGAATAGCGACACCAGAAGCGACTGCCATCGCGTCGCACCAACTCCCACTCACCGTGGTATTCGCCAGTAGCCAGGTGCGCCTCGCGCAACTGACGGCCCACTTCAATAAATATCTCATTATCCGGATACCAAGCACGGGTGGTCGTACCGCCCATTTCGCCCGGCTCGTAGCCCAGCATCCTCTCGGCAGTGGTATTGCAGCGCACGACGGTGCGATCCTCCAACATCACGATACCCGCTGGTGCGGCGTTGAACAGCGCTTCAAGCTGTTGGTTGGAGACCGCCAACGACTTGCTGGCCGCCGCCAGTTCGGCGGTTCGCTGCGCCACTTTTTCTTCAAGCTCATGACGATATGCCAGCAGTTCCTGCTCGGTGGTTTTCTGCTCAGTCACATCAAGTGCCAAACCATCCCAGATAATGCCCCCTTCTTCCGACCGGTGCGGTTTCGAACTGACGTAGAGCCAACCCGCAGAGCGGTCTGGTGCTTGATAGCGCAGGATCATCGAAAAAACTTCCAGCGCCCGCGCGCTGCGTGCCTCGCGAACCGAGTATTCCTCAAGCGAGTCTGGGTGGATTTGCCGCAGCAACAGACTCGCCTCCCCCAACACCGCTACCGGCGACAACCCGTGAATCTTCTCGACCCCGGCACTGATGTAGTTGAAGCCGGCTTGACCATTGATCGGGCGCTCGAACTGGAATACATAGCCGCCCGGCAGGTTATCTCCCAGTGTTTGAATGCGCCGGTTCATCCGCGCGGTTTCGGCTTCCACCTCCAGCGCCTTCAGACGCTCCTGCTGCCGAATGAAGCGCATGATGGTCGCGGCGATGAACAGGTTGGCGGCCAGAAATATCGCCATCAGCCACCTTAGGTTGTACCAGACGGGTTCGAGTACTTCTTCCCTGTCCGTGGAGGCGACAATCTGCCACGACGTTCCCGACACCGGCTGATAGGCGGCAAGTACCTTGGCGCCACGGTAGCTAACGCCTCTGAGCGTTCCCGGCGCGGTCGCCAGCACCGCGGTCGCCGCCGGTGAACCTTGTGTGCGAAGCGGCTGGCTGAACTGCATGCCCATCAGCTTATCGAACTTGAGGTCATTCATATAGCGAACGACATTGCCCTCGCGGCGCACCAGATAGGATTCCGAGGTCTCGCTCGCGGTCGGCCAGGTAATCACATAGGGATACAACGAAGCTCGCGGATCGGTCCGCAAAACGATCAGGGCCACGACATCGCGAGTGGCCGATGCATGGTCGAATATCGGCACCACCCAGTCCATATGGACATGATCCGGATCGTCCCGATGCAGGTCGCTGCGCACGATCTGCCCCTCGCGCACGACCTGCCGACCGATTTCGAGCAGGGATTCGGGCATATCGGTGTAGTTGCCCAACGCGATCAGCGGCTTGCCATGCACATCGAGCAACAGGACGCCCACGTAACCGTAGGCATCGATCATCGCTTCCAGACGACTCGTGAGGGCGTTGCGGTCAGCGTGATCGTCGGGATGGCGCACCAGATGATGAATGCGCTGCGAGAGATTAATGGAGGATGTCAGGATTAGGCTGTCACCCTGGCGTTCCTGCATCCAGCTCGCGATCTGTTCGGCTTTCAGGTGGGCGATGCTGCGCAAGTCGTTGAAACTGTCTTCTTCTACTCGCGCCCCTTCGAGGCGGACATAGATGGCCGCCACCAGCGTTTGCAACAGCAATAGGATGACAACGACCAGCGTGATTCGTCTCAGCATCGCCCCTGTTCTCCCCTCCGTCATATGGTGCTACGACTCATGCCTGTTTGACAATCCCGTCACGCCGCTTTTCGCGGTTAAAATGCGGTTCGATCACTCATCCACTCACTATGGCAATCAGCGATTGGCCCGAAGGCGAACGACCCCGCGAGCGTTTGTTGCGACATGGTGCCGCCGCACTCTCCGATGCCGAGTTGCTGGCGATCTATCTGCGCGTTGGGGTGCGCGGCAAGAGTGCGGTTGATTTGGCGCGCGACCTACTGGCGCGGTTCGACGGACAATTGGGCCAACTGGCGGAGGCTCCCCTCGAGCGACTGGCGCAGGTTTCCGGCATCGGCACCGCCAAGGCGGCCCAGCTCAAAGCGAGTTTTGAACTGGCTCGAAGAGCGCTGGCGCAGGTCATGCTGGAACGCGACAATCTCGCCTCGCCCTCAGCCGTGCGCCAATGGTTGAAACTCAAGCTGGCAACTCGCCCGCATGAGGTTTTCATGGTTTTGTGGCTGGACGCCCAGAACCGCCTGCTGGCCGCCGAGGAACTGTTTCGCGGCAGCCTGACCGCCACCAGCGTGTACCCGCGCGAGGTGGTTAAATCAGCCTTGCAGCACAATGCCGCTGCCGTTATCCTGGCGCACAACCACCCCTCCGGCGCGCAAGATGCCTCGGCAGCCGACCGGCACCTGACCGAACGGCTCAAGGAGGCGCTTGCGCTGGTCGACGTGCGCCTGATTGACCATTTCATCGTCTCCGGCAACGGCATGATTTCATTTGCCGAACAGGGATGGATATAAAAAATGCTTGAATTCTCCGGCACATATCCGCTACAATCACGGGCTTTCTTCTAGCGAATTCTGGAGTACCGATCATGGCACGTGTCTGCCAAGTGACGGGCAAAGCCCCGATGGTGGGTAACAATGTTTCCCACGCCAACAACAAGACCAAGCGCCGCTTCCTGCCGAACCTGCAGTACCGTCGCATTTGGGTCGAAAGCGAAAACCGTTTCGTTCGCCTGCGCGTTTCCAACGCCGGCCTGCGCATCATCGACAAGAAGGGCATTGATGTCGTTCTGGCCGACCTGCGCGCCCGCGGCGAAGTCTGATTAGGGAAGGAACCGAACCATGGCAGCCAAAGGCGGACGTGAAAAAATCAAGCTGGAATCCACCGCGGGTACCGGCTATTTCTACACCACCAACAAGAACAAGCGCACCACCCCGGAAAAGCTCGAGTTCATGAAGTACGACCCGAAGGCCCGCAAGCACGTCGCCTTCAAGGAAGTCAAGCTGAAGTAAGCTCGAACGGGCTCCGGCATTCGCACAAACCCGCCTCTCGGCGGGTTTTGCTTTTTCAGCGGCGGCGAATTAACCAGATTGCGAGCGCAGAAAATCCCGCAAAGGCAACCACCGACCAATTTGCGATCGACAGCCCGAGAAATTCCCAATCACGACTGGCGCAAAAGCCGGTAGCCATGAAAAGCGCGGGCCATTGCATGCCCAGCCAGTCGACCAGGCGTTCGATCAGATTGGGATCGGTGTAGCTGCATTCCGGCGCCAGGTGGGGGAAAGCCTGCATCCAGCTCTGATAGCCGGCCGTCGCCAAGCCACCCAGCGAAACCAGTGCAACAGCAGTGGCCCACACCCGCGGCCAGACAGGCAGGAGGACACCGACAAGCGCAAACACGCCTACCACCACATACAAGAGTCTTTGGAAGATACAGAGCGGGCAAGGGCTGATGCGAAACATTTCCTGAATTACCATGCCGCCGCCAATCAAGCCGCACACAGCCACCACCATCAGCGCAAACCAGACACGCGCGGACCATCGAAACATCACAAACACACTGAACTCTCAAGAAAACGGAGGAGACCAAGGTTACCAAGTGCCGGCCGTTCTGCCAACCACGCGCACGACGGTCGCCGCATTCACACCTGCTCGTCATCCAAATGCGCGATAATGGCGTTGGATCGGGGCGTGCGCCGTTGATTTCGTGCGCCTTCCATTTTCGTGCTCAAAAACATAGAAGAACACCATGCCCATGAATGCGACCATACTCCTCGTTGAAGACGACGAACGCCTGGCCGGACTGACCGCCGAATATTTGCACAAGAACGGCCTGTCGATTTCGGTCGAAGGTCACGGCGAAGTCGCCGAACGCCGCATTCTGAGCGAGCAGCCCGACCTGGTCATCCTTGACGTCATGCTGCCTGGCAAGGATGGCTTCGAAATCTGCCGCGCGGTTCGCCCCGCATACAAGGGTGTGATCCTGATGCTGACCGCACGAGACGAGGATCTCGACCAGATTCTCGGCCTCGAACTCGGTGCCGATGATTTCATCGCTAAACCAGTGCAACCCCGCGTGCTGCTGGCGCGCATCAAGGCGCTGCTGCGGCGTTTTCCGGTCGGCGGCAGCGAGGCTACGCCGGGCGATAGCGAGCAACTGGCATTCGGCGAATTCCGCATCAGCCAGGCAACGCGCATGGCCACACTGGCCAATCAACCCATCGATCTGACCACCGCCGAGTTCGACCTGTTGTGGCTGCTGGCCACCCGCGCAGGCACCGTGCTCTCGCGCGATGATCTGTTGCAGGAATTGCGCGGCATCGGTTTCGACGGCCTCGACCGCTCGATCGACGCTCGCATTTCGAGGCTGCGAAAGAAGTTGAACGACGACCCGGATAATCCGACCCGGATCAAGACCGTGCGCGGCAAGGGCTATCTATTCAGCAAGCATGATTGGAACTGAACCCGGGCTGGCACGCGCGTTATTGCGTGCGTTGCCGCTGTCGCGCGATGGCCGCTACAGCCTGTCCCGACTGTTTTTCAATTTCTACCTTGTGGCGATGGGATCTTTCGTGGCCATCGCCTTCATTGCCGACCTGATCATTTCAACCGCCCAGCGAGGCATCACCGACGACTACGCCCGCCGCTTCATGCGCGGCACGATCACGCTGATCGAAGAGGACCTGGCACGATTCCCCCGGAACACCTGGCCCAAGCGTATTCGCCTGCTGGACGACAAATTCGCCTACAAGCTCGACATTGCCGATCGATACTCGCTGAATATTCCCCCTTCCCAGATGCCTAAACTGGATAAGGGCGAGATCGCCATCGCGCACAACGGCGAAATCATGTACCACCTAATACGTGGGACTGATCAGGTACTTGTGCTCGGCCCACTCGCCTCCTCCGCCAACACCGAACTGCGCGATGCCGGCATGCCGCTCGAACTTCGTTTGCGCCTGCTGACCTGGAGCCTGATCGGTGTCATTTTCGCGGTGGCGCTGTGGTTCTGGGTACGCCCCATCTGGCGCGACATCGAAACCTTGCGCAAAACCGCCATGGCGCTGGGTGACGGCAATTTCGCCGCCCGCTCGCCAGAAGCACGCAGCCAGGTTTTTCGTCCGATGTCGGACATCCTGAACGGCATGGCCGAACGCATCCAGCAACTGATTGCTATGCAGCGCGATCTGTCGAGCGCCATTTCGCATGAATTACGCACGCCGATTGCGCGTCTGCGCTTTGCACTGGAGATGCTGAGCGAGACCGAGGAGCATGAGGAACGTGAGCGCCTGTGGGAAATGATGGGGCAGGATCTCGACGAATTGGACGGCCTGATTGACGCCAGTCTGACCTATGCCCGTCTTGAACGCGAACGCCCGCAACCCAATTTCACCCGCGAGGACATCGCCAAATGGCTAACCAAGCAGGTCGACGCAATGCGCTTCCTCGCCCGCCAGATCGAGGTGCGTCTCGACCTAACCCGGCTGCCCACCGATTGCCAAGTGGATTTCGACCCCAAGGCGATGTCCTACGCCGTCAAGAACCTGCTCCGCAACGCCTTCAAGTATGGCGAACAGGTGGTCGCTATCAGCGCAGAACTCCGAGACGACAGTATCCGCATTGTCGTCGACGATGACGGTATCGGCATCCCCGTTGACGATCGCGAGCGCATTTTTTCCGCCTTCACCCGCCTCGACCGCTCACGCGACCGTGCTACCGGCGGCTACGGGCTCGGTCTGGCCATCGTGCGCAGCGTGCTTGAACTCCACAACGGCCAATCGTCGGCCGATGAGTCACCCTTTGGCGGCGCCCGCTTCGTGCTCTGCTGGCGCGCCCATCGCAGCTGACCGACCCCTGGTCACAGAACGTCACACTTTATCAGTGAGCGTCACCCGATCGCATCGAACCGGGACAGACAACCCCCCGTCATCTCCCTAGACTAAAAGCGTCGATCAAAAGCAAACAACAACAAGGAGACATAATGAGCGATCAAATTCGCCGTGCGTTCATGCTGGCTGCCCATCGCCACCTGTTTGGCGAGAGGCTGGTGACTGAGGAACCTCGCGTCGCCAGC
This sequence comes from Betaproteobacteria bacterium UBA1934, assembly GCA_002337055.1. GTDB lineage: Bacteria > Pseudomonadota > Gammaproteobacteria > Burkholderiales > Rhodocyclaceae > UBA1934. The sequence goes on from DDFG01000004.1 coordinate 567,781, forward strand.
CATGCCCCGGCCTGAACCCCGCGATTGGCCGATCAGCGAGAGCGTGGGTGTATTCCTGGGCGTTCTCGGGCTGGAATGGCTGGTGCGCGGCAAGGCGGAACTGATGCCTGCCCTTGTGATTGCCGCGACGACCGGAATTTTGATTTTGTTGCTGCGCCGCTATCGGCGCGGCAAACACTGACCCCCTCGTTCTCGAATCCCCTTCGAGATCTTCAAGCCCTGCCTAAACGGCAGGGTTTTTTTTATCCTTCGTTCTAACTTTCGTTCGACAGTATCCTGACCTCGCGCTGCGGCACGGGGATTACGACGCGTGCTTCCTTGAAAGCGCGCCACACGGCCAGCGCGATATCCGAACGGACGCCTCGCAAACCCAGTTCGGGATCATTCACCCAGAACGCCAGTTCCAGATCAATCGCGGATTCCCCGAATTTTACCAACGCCGCTTTCGGCGCCGGGTCGGACAGCACACGCGGATGCGTCGCCGCGGCGACTTCGAGCAGGTTGAAGGCATGATCGAGATCCGTGTCGTAAGCAACCCCCACCGTCAGGGTTACGCATACCATCGGGTCGGAATACGACTGGTTCTGTACCGTGGCGCCAACGAGCGTTTCGTTGGGCACGATGTATTCCACCCCGCTCAGGTTTTTCAACACCGTGTAGCGCGTTGTAATTTCGGTCACCTTGCCGGTTTCGGCGCCGACTTGCACCACATTGCCGATGCGGATCGATCGCTCGAGCAGGATGATGAAGCCCGCCACGTAATTGCTGGCGATCTTCTGCAAACCCAGCCCCAGTCCAACACCCAGCGCCCCGGTAAACACCGAGAGCGCGGTAATGTCGATGCCGACCAGCGACAGGGCACTGAGCAGCGCAATCACGGTTAACACTGCCTTGGTCACCCGCACCGACACAATCCGCAAACTGGTGTCGAGACTCTCGTTTTTCATCAGGCGGGCTTCGACGATGCCGGCGATCCACAACGCGACGACCAGAGTCAGCGCCACCGTAAAACCACCCTTGATCAGCACCCACAGCGAGATGCGGTGTGTCGCCACGGTTAACGCGATTCGGTCCAGCGCCTCAATCACCAATGGAGACAGGTCGGTGATATACAGCGCTAGGCAAAGCCAGATCACGCCAGCCACCCAACGTTCCCAGACAGTCAGCCAGGCCGCATGGCGGAACGATTGGCGCAGGATGTAGACCACCAGTCGCACCCCCGCCAACGCCATGAACAGCGGCAGGGCAACGCTCAGGAGTTGTCGGTGCGGCAGCGTCTCGGCCAGCAGTTCGCTGGCGATCGCTACCGCCAGCGCGCCTGCCAGCGGGAAAGCCAGCCGCGAACTCGCGGCGCGCAGCTTGTCGTGGCTGCTGCGGGCTTGCCGTCGCCACCAGTGGGCAAACACGGCCGCCAAAACCACGCAGCCGACCAAGGTCAGCAGTTGCCAGACAAGATCAGGTTGTTGCAATTCCCCCCAAACCTGATTGAGCAGACGCAGAAACTGCTTCTCTTTCATTGCTTGCGCTCCAGCAACGCCGCGAAGAAGCCATCCGTCTGATGAACATGCGGCAGGAGACGCAGACGCTCACCGGGCAGGCTGACACCGTGTCGCGCGAGCGCCTCGTCGGCCGACAGCACCTGATAATCGGGGTGCGCCGCGAGAAAGGCATCAACAATGGCGTCATTCTCGTCGTGCAACAAGCTACAGGTGGCATACACCAGCCGCCCGCCAGGCTTCAGCAGATTCGCGGCGGAAGCCAGGATCGCCGCCTGCTTGGCGCACAATTCGGCCACCGACTTTTCGTTCTGGCGCCACTTCAGATCTGGGTTGCGGCGCAAGGTGCCGAGGCCGGAGCACGGGGCATCGACCAGCACCCGGTCGATCTTGCCAGCCAACCGCTTCACCTTGAGATCGCGCTCATGTTCGATCCGCACCGGGTGAACATTGGAGAGCCCCGAGCGCGCCAGGCGCGGCTTCAGGTTGGCCAGACGCTTGTCCGACACGTCAAAGGCATACAAACGCCCGGCATTCTTCATCAGCGCGCCGAGCAGCAAGGTCTTGCCGCCCGCCCCCGCGCAAAAATCGACCACCATCTCTCCGCGCCGTGGCGCCAGCAGAAGGCCAAGCAACTGGCTGCCCTCGTCCTGCACTTCGACGCACCCCTCCATGAACAGAGGATGCTTCGCCAGCGCAGGCTTCTCGGCCAGACGGATCGCCCAGGGCGACAGCGCGCCGGGAGCGGCGGCAAGACCGCTCGCCGCCAGTTGCGCCAGAGCGTCTTCACGAGTCGTTTTCAGGATATTCACGCGCAAGTCGAGCGGCGCCGACTGATTGAGCGCACGGGCCAGCAATTCCAGCTCGGCCTCCGGCCACTGCGCCAACAGTCGCTCGTACAGCCAGTCAGGCCAATCGCAACGGACGGCGGCGGACCACTCGGCGGGTTTCGCCGCCCGCACCGACCCCAGCCAGGCCGCCTCGGCCTCATCCTTGAGAATCGACGCCAGCTCGCGCTGGTTCATGCCACGCACGACAGACAGCGCTGCCAGCAGCAACTGGCGCGGCGTCGCATTTTCGCCCCCGCATCGGAGCGTGAGGCTGCGCCAGCGTCGCAACACGGCAAACACGGTCTCGGCGACGAAGGCGCGATCTGCCTGTCCCAGTTCGCGGTGCTCGCGAAAATAGTGCGATACGCTGGCATCGGCCGGGTACTCGAAGCGTAGCAGTTCGCCCAACAAACGGGCGGCGTGGGTGATCAGGACAGGCGTCAGGCGGGCGGGACGGGTCATTCGGTTTTTCCCAGATCGACCGCGACGGTTTCAAACGATTCACCCTTGCGGTCGGCGTGGCGAATCTTGACAGGCAACAGCTTGCGGTCGAGCGCCAGCCAGATGTCGGTGGTGGAATCGGTCTGCACGCGCACGTGCAGAGTACGGAAAGATCCGGCCGGCGTCTCCAGCGTCTCTTCGCCAAGCGACGCAAAATGATAGCGCTCGAACTTCTTGCCGTTGGCCACCCCGATGGTCGCGCCGTCCGCAAGCTGCGGCACGAACACCAGCTGGTAATGGAAGGAGACGAGATCCTGAGCGCCTTCCTCGAGGTCGAAACGTTTGTTGCCGCGCGTCAGTGTGACCTGCCGGGCCGCCCAGTCGAAATCGGCGTTTTCGTCCGTTTCGGCGCCGTTCCTCAAGGTGGAAAAGCGTGCCGGTTGCAGGCCGCCCGCCACGAACTTGCCGCGACTTTCCAGTTCCAGCCGGATCGGTTTGATCAGCGCCGCGAGCCCCGTGGTTTCGGTGATGATGCGCAGGCGGTAGGTGCCGTCCGCGTTGAACTCCCACTCATGTTGGGCACGGCCGATTTCCAGTTGCTGGTCGCCGCGATAAACCACGAAACGAATACCGCCATGAGCCGGGAGTTGCGCCTCAGCCACCTTGGGCGCCGGCGGAGAAGCCGGCTCACGCGCCTGGGGAGTCTCGCCGGCCGGCGCTGGCGGTATCGGCAAAGCGGCGACAGGTTCGGATGCGCGCGCCGCGGGCGCTGGCCGACGCGGCGGCGCCGGGCGGACCACCGGCAAGCGGGCGGGCTCGGCGGCCACCTCGGGTTTTTTGGGTATCTGCAATTCCGCGCGCAGCGGTGTCGGCTCCGGCACGGTAGATAAATCGACATCCGGCACAAACAGGGCCACTGCGTGGATCGCCAGCGAACCGGCAAAGGCGACGAGCAGCGCAAACGGCATGGCGGATTACTCTTCCGTAGGTACAATCAGGCTGGCGGAGGCATCTTCCGCCAGTGCAAACCGCACGCGGCCTTCGACCAGACGTGCCCGCCCCTCGATCAGCCAGCGTAGCGCCCGCGGATACACCAGATGCTCGACCGTCAGCACCCGCGCCGCGAGGTCGTGTTCGTCGTCGTTCTGCCGTACCGGCACCACCGCTTGCGCGATGATGGGCCCGTGATCGAGCGCCGGCGTCACAAAATGCACCGTGCAGCCATGCGCCTTGACCCCCGCTGCCAGAGCCTGCCGATGCGTGTGCAAACCCGGAAAGGCCGGCAACAACGAGGGATGGATATTGATCAGCCGACCGGCAAAGCGCTCGACGAACCCTTCGCTCAAGATGCGCATGAAACCCGCAAGCACCACCCAGTCGGGTCGATACGCCTCGATCGCCTCGGCCAGCGCCCGGTCAAATTCGACTCTGCCCGCAAACGCCCGGTGGTCGAGCACCTCCGTCGGAATACCGGCCGCCGCCGCCCGCGCCAGGCCGCCCGCATCCGGCCGGTTGCTGATCACCGCCGCCAGTTCGACCGGCAGGCGACCTTCGTCGTGCGCCTGGATCAGCGCTTCCATATTGCTGCCGCGACCGGAAATCAGCACCACGATACGATTCATTGGAGACACTTTACTGGCACGAAAAAAATTGACGGTACATCAGGCCTGCCGCTGCTGAAGATAACCCACCGCCACCGGCACCAGCGAGACCGCAATGATGACCACGATGACCAGCGAGAGGTTCTGCCTGACCCAGGGGAGATTGCCGAAAAAGTAGCCGACCAGGCACAGCGACACCACCCAGCCCACCGCACCGACCAGGTTATAGATCGTGAAGCGAAGATAGGTCATCGAACCAATGCCGGCGACAAACGGCGCAAAAGTCCGCAACAGCGGCAGGAAGCGCGAGATCACCAACGTCTTGCCGCCATGCCGCTCGTAAAAGGCATGAGTCTTGTCGAGTGCCGCCTTGTTGAAGAAACGCGAACCCTCCCAATGAAAGACCTTGGGCCCGAGAAAGCGACCAATCTGGTAGTTGAGCATGTTGCCCAGAATGGCCGCCAGCGACAACACGCCGATCAGTGTGGCGATATCCATACCGCCCTCGCCCAGCGCCGCCAGCGCACCGGCGACGAACAGCAGGGAGTCGCCAGGCAGAAAGGGCGTCACCACAAACCCCGTTTCGGCAAAAATGATGACAAACAGAATGCCGTAGATCCACAGGCCATACTGAGCCACCATCAACGACAGGTGCTTGTCGAGATGGAGAACGATGTCAATGAACTGGAGTATCCATTCCATGCGGCATTTCCGGTCGATAAAGCCGGGATTTTACCCCAAGGTATAATCTGGCCATGCCCATTCAACGCCTGCCCGACCTCCTGATCAGCCAGATAGCCGCCGGCGAGGTCGTCGAACGCCCTGCCTCGGTGCTGAAGGAACTCCTCGAAAACAGTCTGGACGCGGGCGGCACGGCGATTCAGGTGCAACTCGAAGAGGGCGGCGTCAAACTGATCCGCGTCGCCGACGACGGCTGCGGTATCCCGCAAGACGAGCTGGCGCTGGCGCTGACGCGGCATGCGACCTCAAAAATCACCTCGCTGGACGACCTGGAGCAGGTCGCCACGCTGGGTTTTCGCGGCGAGGCGCTCGCCTCGGTGGCCTCGGTGGCACGCCTGACGCTGACCAGCCGCGCACAGGGCGCCGGCCATGCCTGGAAACAGAAGGGCGAAGCCAACTCATCGCCAGAGCCGGCAGCCTTGATGGCCGGCACCGTCGTCGAAATGCGCGATCTCTATTTCAACACGCCGGCGCGACGCAAGTTTCTTAAGGCGGAGGCCACCGAATACGCCCATTGCGCCGATGTGGTCCGCCGCCTGGCGCTGACCCGGCCCGATGTCGCGTTCAGCCTCAGCCACAATGGGCGCGCCAACCTGCAACTGGCGCCGACCGGGCGCGCCCGGCGCATCGCCGACGTGCTCGGCGAGGATTTCGTCGCCCACGCCCGACCGCTGGATGTGGAGGCCGCCGAACTCCGCCTCGGCGGTATGGTGGTCGACCCCGTTCACGCCGATCACGGCCGGGAAGGCCAGTATGTCTTCGTCAACGGCCGCTTCGTCCGCGACAAGGTGATCGGCCACGCCCTGCGCGAAGCGTACCGGGATGTGCTGCACGGCAGCCGGCAACCGTCGGTCTGCCTGTTCCTGGACATCGAACCGGCCAGAGTCGATGTCAACGTGCACCCGGCGAAGACCGAAGTGCGTTTCCGTGACGCGCGCGCGGTGCATCAGTTCGTCTTCCACGCCGTGCAGCGCACGCTCGCCACAGCACGACCCGCGGCAACCGCCGCTCCCCCGGCGCAGTGGGTGCCCCCCCCGGCGACATCCGTGCCCTCCCGACAAGTACCCCTTGAGGTGACCGAACCGGCGGCGGAGGCTTATCTGGCATTCGCCCGTGCCGCGCCGCCTGAAACCGGCGCTCGTGCGCCCGACACACCACTCTTCGCACCATCCGGCACGCTCGCCGGAGAAGGCCCGCCTCCCCTCGGTTACGCGCTGGCGCAGTTGCACGGCATCTACATCCTCGCCCAGAACAGCGCCGGGCTGGTGCTCGTCGACATGCACGCGGCGCACGAACGCATCCTTTACGAGAAGCTGAAAACCGCCTGCGATGCCCACGGGGTGGCGCGGCAAACGCTGCTCATCCCCGGTGTGTTCGAAGCCGACGCGGTCGACATCGCACTGGTTGAGGAACACGCCACGGCGATTGGCGACCTGGGCTTTGAACTCGCCCCGGTCGGGCCCCGGCAACTCGCCGTGCGAGGCGTGCCGGCGCTGTTGCGGGCGGCCGATCCAGTCGCGCTGGCGCGGAGTCTGCTCGCCGACCTGCGCGAACACGGCATCAGCGCGCTCGTCACCGCCCGCCGCAACGAGTTGCTGGCGACCATGGCCTGCCATGGCGCTGTGCGGGCGCACCGTTCGCTGACCGTGCCGGAAATGAACGCGCTGTTAAGGCAAATGGAAGCGACCGAACGCGCCGGCCAATGCAACCACGGCCGTCCGACCTGGACAGAACTGCCACTGGCCGCGCTCGACCAGCTTTTCCTGCGCGGAAGATGAGACTGCCTCCCGCCATCCTGTTGATGGGCCCGACCGCCAGCGGCAAGACCGCGCTGGCGCTGGAAATCGCCGAACGATTCCCTGTGTCGCTGATCAGCGTCGACTCGGCGCTGGTCTTTCGCGACATGAATATCGGCACCGCCAAACCCGATGCCGGCACGCTGGCTCGCTACCCGCACGCCCTGATCGATCTGATTACGCCGGAAGAAACCTATTCGGCGGCGCGATTCCGCACCGACGCGCTGGTGGCGATGGCCGCGAGTACGGCAGCAGGCAAGATTCCGCTGTTGGTCGGCGGCACAATGCTCTATTTCAAGACCCTGCTCGACGGTCTAGCCGACTTGCCGGAAGCCGACCCCGCGCTCCGGGCCGAAATCGATCGTGAAGCCGCCACGCGCGGCTGGCCGGCGCTACACGCCGAACTGGCCCGCCTGGACCCGGCCACCGCCGCGCGCCTGCACCCCACCGACGCCCAGCGCCTGCAACGCGCACTGGAAATCTACCGGGGCAGTGGCCGGTCGATGTCCGAGTGGCTGGCGGCAGGCGGCGAATCCCGCGCGCCCTACGCATTCATATCCCTGGGACTGTTACCCTCTGATCGTAGCGTGCTGCACGGTCGCATCGCCGAGCGCTTCGACGCGATGCTCGCGGCCGGGCTGGACGAGGAAGTCCGGGGGTTGCGCCAGACCTATCGCCTGCACCTCGGCTTGCCGTCCATGCGCTGCGTGGGCTATCGCCAGACTTGGGAAGCGCAGGAAGGCCTGATCCCGCGCGCCGAGTTGCGCGACCGGGGTATCTTCGCCACGCGCCAGCTCGCCAAGCGGCAAATCACCTGGATCAGCAACACCCTTAAGCCGGAATGTCTGGATTGCCTCGATCCCGCCCTGATCGACCAAAGCCTCCAGCGACTCGCGCAAAGACTGGACGAAACAAGGTAACCCCGCACCGGACAAGGTTTTGCGATGAACCTCTGTTCAAGAAACCACGCGGACGGTATGCTGCGACGCAAAATCCATTTTCTAGGAGGACATCGGAATGCGGTTGTTGCCCCGTTTGCTCGTGCAACTGGTCACACCTTTTCTGATCCTCGCTCTTGCGATCCTGTTGCTGCTGGGCAGCCTGATCGAACCGTATTTCCGTGAGATCATTCTCCACACCGCCAGCATCAATCTCGAGCTCCGCGCCCAGTCGCTGGAGGCCCGCCTGGCGGCAGAACGGCGCACGCTGCAAACCCTGGCGACCAAGTCGATCGTCCCGGATACCCCCGACACACGACTGAACGCATGGCGCACGCTATTTCCGGCGGCGGACGAGGTATTCATCATCTCGGGCGATGGTGACGCCCGAAACAGTGACGGGCAGCGCATCAGTCTGCGCGCTCGACCGGAGTGGGCTTTTGTCGCCTCTGGCGAGGCGGCACTCACATCGGCGGTAGCCAGTCCATTTTCCGGGAAACCGGTTGTCGTCATGCTCGAACCGTTGCGCGGGGCCGGCGGGCGAGTAACCGGGGCAATGGGCGTCACATTCTCCGTCGATACACTGGGCACCTGGATCCATGGCCTGAGCCTGTATCCAGGTGGCGTGCAATTGCTCGTCGACGGCAAAGGTTCGCCGCTGGTTGGCCATCCTGAGGAAAGTATCGTTCCCGGTGTCGCCGCCGACCGCGTGCGCGCGCCACGCACAGCGGCGATTCTGGAAGCTACCGCCGCCGCGCACCCCGCCAATGCCTGGCAGGGCTTGCAACATGCTGTTGCCGGCAGCGACTGGCAAATCATCGTCGCCTTCCCCGAAGAAATTCTGTTTGCCCCCATTCATCGTGCCCGGCAGACCGGACTGATCGCCATTCTGATACTCACCATCGCTGCCGTGACGGCCATTGTCATCCTGCACCGTTCCCTGATCAAGCCAATACGCGACCTCGCCGACGCGCAGGAAAAACTGAAACAAGGTGAATGCACGCGCATTGACAGCACACGGCGCGACGAACTGGGGCAACTCGCGCATTCTTTCAACGAGATGGCAACACAACTCGCCACCGCACTAGGCGATGCGCGACAAGCCGAAGCCCGTTATCGTTCGCTATTCGAGCACGCGCACGATGCAATTCTGCTCGCGGCCGAGGGCGAGGATGGGTCATTCCGCTTCGTCGATGGCAATGCTTGCGCCTGCGCGTTGTTTGGTTGCGAACTCGCCGAGTTGCTGCAAAGCGGGCCGGCCGACTTCTCGCCCCCCACGCAACCCGACGGCCGCGACAGTCGCGCCGCTGCGGCCGCCCATAGCCACGCCGCACTCACCGGGAAAGCACAACTCTTCATCTGGCAACACCTGAACAAATCGGGCCGACGGCTCACCACGGAAGTCAGCCTGAAGCGCATTGAAATGAGCGGTTCGCCATTGCTCATGGCAGTAATCCGCGACATCAGCGCGCGCGAGGCAACAGCACGTTACGCCCGCGAGATGGAATCCAAGTTCCAGCGCGTGTTTTCCGCCAGCGTTGATTACATGATCGTCGCCCGCCTGCGCGATGGCCTCATTGTCGAAGCAAACGAGGGCTTTGAGCGCCTGACCGGTTATCCACCAGACGAGGCCATCGGCAAGACCACGCTCGAACTCGCTCTCTGGGCCGACGCCGACAGTCGCGAACAATTCGTGGCTGATCTGCGCGCTGCCTCGCGTCTGAACGACTATCCAATGGCCATGCGGATTCGGAGCGGCGAAGTGCGCGAGATCAGTCTCTCGATCGCGACCCTCGATCTTGACGGCGAGCCCTTTTACGTCTCGATTGCCCGCGACGTCACCGACGAGCGCCGCCTCCAACGCGCCCTAGCAACCTCCGAGGCGCGCCTGAAGACCATCATCGAGACCACCCCCTCGCCGATCTGCATCAATCGGGTGACGGATCTCACCTATGTCAGCGTCAATCCCGCCTGGGAGCAACTGTACGGCCTGAGCGAGGTGGATGTTGTCGGCAAGACTCTTTCCGATTGCGGATTCACCGCTGTTAACGCCAGCGCGCTCAGGCAGCAGACGCGGCAATTGTTGGCAAACGGCCATATCGAAGGCGAGGAAGCCGAGTTCATCACGCCGGACGGGCGCCGGGTCGCCATCATCTACGCCAGCCGCATCATCGAGCTTGACGGCGAAGCCGTGTTGATTTCGATCAACGCCGATGTCAGTCGCATGAAGGAGGTCGAACGTCGTCTGAAAGTCGTCGTCGAATCTGCGCCAGCCATTATTGTGATCAATCGGCTTTCAGATCTCACCTATCTTGATATCAATCCTGAATTCGTCCGCCTGTTCGAGTGCCATCCCGACGAAATTCTGGGCCGCACGCTACAGCAGGCGGGATTCACCATCGTCAACCATGCGGCGGTGCGCGAACAGACCGAGCGTCTGATGAATCTGGGCAGGCTGGATAACGCTCAGGGCGAATTTGTCACTGCGGCAGGCAAGCGCGTCAGCATTGTCTATTCAAGCCGCATCACCGAGTTGGAAGGTGAACCCGTGATCCTGACCATGGCCGCCGACATTACCCACATCAAGGCAGTGGAAGCCGGCTTGCGCGAGGCCAAGCTTGCCTTGCAGGAGAGCGAGCAGCGCTTCATCGTGCTCTTCCAGTCTTCGCCCATCGCGCTCAGCGTGTCACTGCTAGCCGCCGAGAGCTATCGGCTGAGCGAATTAAACGCCGCCTGGTACAAAACGTTCGGATACAGCGCCGATGACGCGCTCGGCCGCTCGCCTATCGAACTGGGTCTCTGGCCCAACCCGATCGACCATGCCGGTTACTATCGTCAGATCGAAGAAACCGGCGAGGTGCACGATTACGATGTCTGGCTGCTTCGCAAGGACGGCTCGGCGCTGCTGTGCGGCCTGTCGGCGCAACGTATCGTGGTCGGAAGGCAGACGCTACTGCTGACCGCGTGCGTCGACATGACGGAAAAACGGCGAATCGAACAGGAAATACGCGACCTCAATGCGAGCCTTGAAAATCGCATCCAGCAACGTACCTACGAACTGCAACAGGCCCAAGCCGAGTTGATGCGCTCTGAAAAGCTGGCAGCACTGGGTTCACTCGTGGCGGGCGTTGCGCATGAATTGAACACCCCGATTGGCACCAGCCTGACGGTCGCTTCGACGCTGACCGAACGCAGCCGCGAAATTGCCGCCTCGCTGGAACAAGGCCTGCGCCGCTCGGCGCTAGAAGCCTATCTTACCGATGTACGCACGGGCAACGACATCCTCGTTCGCAACCTGCAACGGTCAGCGGAACTGATCCAGAGTTTCAAGAACATCGCGGTGGACCAATCCAGCCACCAGCAACGTGACTTCGATTTGCGAATGATCGTCGACGAGACACTGGCTGCCCTGCGCCCCTCGTTGAAGAAAAAGCCCCACACTGTCAACAATGCCGTTGAAGCAGGGCTTCACATGAACAGCTATGCGGGGTCGCTCGAACAGGTGATCGTCAATCTGGTCAATAACGCCATCCTGCACGGCTTCGACGGGCGCGATCATGGTACAGTCACGCTCACGGGTAGCCGCCACGACCCGGATGCCGTGCGCCTGGCAGTTCACGACGACGGTTGCGGCATTGCATCCACTCATCTCTCACGGATATTCGACCCGTTCTACACCACCAAACTGGGTCGGGGCGGCTCTGGGCTCGGCTTACACATCGTCCGCAGCATTGTCGAGGACATACTCGGCGGCCAGATTCACGTCGATAGCGAAATCGGCCGGGGCACCACCATGACGCTGATCCTGCCCCGACACGCGCCCGCTCACATCCCGACGTCCTACGACGCGCCCGACGACTGACCTCAAAGCTTCACCATGGTCCAAAACAAGACCCAACCCGTTGCCGGCAATCCCGCCGCGTTCATCGCTGCCATCGAGGATTCCACCCGCCGTGCCAATTGCAAAATACTGTCCGCGTTGCGAACCCGTGTGTCTACGCACCAATCGGTAACGAGGAGCAGAGCCATCATCGGTTTCGGAACTCACGACTACGCACCGGCAGGTGGCCGCACGGGCGAGATCTGCGCCATCGGATTCGCCGCCCGCAAGGGTGAAATCAGCCTCTATGGCGTCATCGGCAAAGCCGTCAATCCCGCGCTGTTGACTCGGCTGGGCAAGCACAAGCGGGGCAAAGGCTCCATGTACGCTCGGCAACTGAACAACATTGACCTTGCTATGTTAGAGACACCGCTTGTCGATGCGTTCCACCGCGCATATGTCGACACCACCTCGACATGCGCCTGATGTTCACCCCGTTTTCGTTTGCGCCCCCTCGATTTTCTTGTACTTGAGTTTTTTACGCTATCGGGGTTGTTTTTTGTCGAGTCCGTTAACCACCTCCATTTTCATGCGGTGACAACCGCTCAGGAGATTCTGTCATGCATGCAGAAAAACCCGCATTCGCTATCTGTCTTCGACAACTTGGATGGATCGCTCAATGCCGTGCATGGGCCTTCGCCATAACGATTGGCCTGCCGTACGGTGCGCTGGCGGCGCCGCCCGACACGCTCGCGCGCGACATCGAATCCGCAGATCAGGCATTTTTCGCGGCTGTCTTCACGCGATGCGACGCTCACGCTGTCGGCGCCATGGTGACCGACGACTTTGAGTTCTACCATGACAAATGGGGAAAAATCGCCTCTTCACGACAAGCTTTCGTCAAGTTGATCGGGGCCGCCTGCGAGCGCCAACGCCTGGGCACCGATTTCAAGGCAAAGCGGCGGTTAAACTCCCTCTCGCTTCGCGTAACGTCGCTCGGCACCGACAACGCCCTCGAGATCGGCGAACACGATTTCTTCCGCATCGGGGCTGGTGACTCCCTCACCCCGACCGAGTATGCCCGATTCATTCACATCTGGAAAAAGGAGGTTAACGCCTGGTTACTGGCAAGGGTCATCAGCTATGACCATGTCGACGGTCCCGCTCCCTGGGCAGCGCCCTGAAGGTTCAAGTAGTCCTGTCATCCCTGTGCGTCGCCGGCGTTAGTCTGGCAGCCTACCCAGCCCCGTCGCACCACTGGTCGCCGGTTCACTTTGCGACGCTTTCGGAATGCCGGGCAGCCGCACTGCCGGCAGACCCGTCCACCCTACGGTGTCGTCATTAGGGTCAGTGGGCACCTGCGGTTGGGCCGCCGGCTCTTGTTTGGTTGCATCGCAGGTTTCGCATGGACGATACCCCGCCCAGCCGCCTCGCGCGAAAACCGCCTTGCAAGCCTTTTCCAGACTCTCACCAGGGGCGCTGGTGAGCGGCATTAAGCGTACCAGCACGACGCCGGCCGACATCATGTGCAACCGGCTTGCCGCCGCCAGCGAGAGGTCGATCACCCGCGTGCGATGACGGTGATGCATGCGGTCGGTCACCTTGACCACAACACACTGCTCGCTGTCCAGACGCTGAACCGCAATCCAGGTGCCGAGCGGATAGCGGTTGCTGGCTGCAGTCATCTTGCGGACGTCGAACACTTCGCCGTTCGCCCCCCGCCGGCCATGAAAACCTATTCCGTAAAAACTGGCGGCACCGAGTTCGTGACCGCTGCCTGCGTCGTCGGCAATGGCTTGGGCCAGTTCCGCCTTAATCTTGAGGTGGGCACGACTGGGACGATGTGGCTTGCGTCTGGCATGCGTCGACGCCTCGGCGGGCGAACCCAGCAACGCCATCGGGTCGGCGCCCTCACCGACCCACGAGGCCAGACACAGGACTGCGAGGTGCCTACAGCACCACAGTCTGAGGCTCGTCGCCCTGGCGCGCACGGATGACACCAATGCGATAGACCGTTTCGCCCTGCTCGGAGAGCAGGGCCAGGGCGGTTTCTGCGGCCTCGGCCGGGACGACGATCACCATACCGATACCGCAATTGAAGGTGCGGTGCATCTCCTTTTCCGCGACATTGCCCGCTTGCTGCAACCAGTCGAACAACTTCGGGCGCGGCCAAGCGGGCTTTTGCAACTCCGCCACCGTATTCTCAGGCAGCACACGCGGCACGTTTTCGAGCAAACCGCCACCGGTGATGTGGGCCATGCCCTTGACCTGAACCTTCTGCATCAGCGCCAGCACGGGTTTGACGTAGATGCGGGTCGGCGCCATCACGACATCGGCAAGACTACGGTCACCGTCAAACGGCGCATTCACGTCGAGCGCAGCGCGCTCGATGATCTTGCGGACCAGGGAATATCCGTTCGAATGCGCACCACTGGAAGCAAGGCCCAGCACCACGTCGCCGGGCACAATCTGGCGACCGTCGATGATCTCCGACTTTTCGACCACGCCGACTGCGAAACCGGCAAGATCGTATTCGCCCTCGGGATACATCCCCGGCATCTCAGCGGTTTCTCCACCAATCAGCGCGCAGCCAGCAAGTTCGCAGCCCTTGGCGATGCCGCCGACGACGCTCGCGGCCGTGTCGACATCGAGCTTGCCGCAGGCAAAATAATCAAGAAAGAACAGCGATTCAGCGCCTTGCACCAAAATGTCGTTGACGCTCATCGCCACCAGATCCTGTCCGACCGTGTCATGGCGATTCAGTTGAAACGCGAGTTTCAGCTTGGTGCCGACACCATCGGTTCCGGAAACCAACACCGGCTCACGATAACGCTTGGGCACCTCGAACAACGCCCCGAACCCGCCGATCCCACCCAGAACGCCTTCGCGCAGAGTGCGCTTGGCCAAGGGTTTGATGCGATCGACAAGCGCTTCGCCCGCGTCTATATCCACACCGGCATCACGATAGGAGAGGGCTGTATTCTGGTTCATGTTCTTTCCTGAAGGGGTTTGCGGCGGATGATAGAATCCGGCACCTGAAATAGTTGATTTTACCCGATTCACACCCCTCTTTCTCGATGCGACAACTGGTTCTCGATCTCCTGCCCAACACACCGCCGTCGCTCGACAATTTTGTCGCCGGGTCCAACGATGAAACCCTGAGCGCGTTGAGCGCCTGGCTCGCCGGTCAGACCGCGCAGACGGCCTTTCACCTTTGGGGCGAACCTGCTTCGGGCAAGAGCCATCTGCTCGCCGCCAGCGGCTTCGACTACATCGACGCGGGCGACGATGCCGATCTCTCCGGTGCGCACGAATCCAGCCATCTCGCCGTCGACAACGTCGAGGCGTTGAGCGACAACGGCCAGATCGCCCTGTTCAATCACTTCAACCGCCTGCGCTTTGACGGCGGCCGCCTGCTGACGGGAGCCCGACAATCGCCCCGGCACCTTACGCTGCGCGAAGACCTGCGCACGCGGCTCGGTTCCGGCTTGATCTACCGCTTGCACTCGCTGACCGACGGCGAAAAACTCGCCGCCTTGTCGGCACTGGCCCAATCACGCGCCATGCAGGTACCGCCGGAATGGCTGGATTATCTGCTTCGCCACGCTCCACGCGACATGCGCAGCCTCTCCGCGCTAATCGTCGCGCTTGATCGCTACTCCCTCGAACACAAACGCCCGCTCACGTTGCCCTTGCTACGCACCGTACTCCAGGATGCCTTGCCATGAATCTCGCGCTTTTTGACCTCGACCACACTCTGCTTGCCGGCGATTCCGATTTCGAGTGGGCGCAGTTCCTGATTGGAAAGGGCGCGGTCGACGGCGAACTCCATGCCGCCAGGAATCAGATTTTCTATGACGATTACAAAGCGGGAACGCTCGATATCGATGCCTTTCTAGCCTTTCAACTGGCGCCTCTCGCCCGCCACGACCGGGCCAAATTGGACGTCTGGCACGCCGAATTCATGGAGCGTCACATCCGGCCCATGATCGGCCTCGAAGCACGCACCCTGGTCGAGGGTCACCGCCGGAAGGGCGACCTGTGCGCGCTGGTAACCGCCACCAACAGCTTCGTCACCGGCCCCATCGCGCGGGAATTCGGCATCCCTCACCTGATCGCCACCATCCCGGCGTGCGAGAAGGGTTGTTTCACCGGCGCGCCGCGTGGAACACCTGCCTTCCGCGAAGGGAAGATCACCCGCACCGAGGCCTGGCTGGAATCGCTGGGCCTGCATTGGGGCAGTTTTGCCGAAAGCTGGTTCTACAGCGATTCCCTGAACGATCTGCCCTTGCTGGCCAAGGTGTCGCATCCCGTTGCAGTCGATCCGGATGACACGCTGCGCGCGCACGCCTTGGCACATGGCTGGCGGATCATCTCGCTGCGCGACTAGAAGGGTCTGGGCCGATAGCCGCAGGCTAATGCCTCAAATGCGGTAAAATATTGAGTTAGCTTGGATAATCACTAATCACCCTTCCCAGATTGTTATCGTGATTCGCAAATTCATCTCCCGCGTGTTCGGCAAGAAAGAAGTCCGCCCGGCCGCACAGCCCGCCGTGATCAGCCCGATCACGCACGGATTGCGGCGCGAGCGCATTAGCCCGGGCAGCCGCCGCGTCTGCGAATCCTTGCAAAAAGAAGGGTTCAAGGCCTATGTGGTAGGCGGCGCCATCCGCGACCTGCTGATCGGGCAACAACCCAAGGATTTCGACGTGGCAACCAATGCCACGCCCGAGGAGGTACGTCGCGTCTTCCGGCGCTCCCGCATCATCGGGCGACGTTTCCAGATCGTGCATGTGCACGCTGGCGCCGAGGTTATTGAAGTCACTACCTTCCGAGGCGATCTGGGACACAACGCCAAAACCGATGAACACGGCCGCGTACTGCACGACAACGTCTTCGGCAGCCAGGCGGAAGACGCCGCCCGTCGCGATTTCACGGTCAACGCGCTGTATTACGACCCCAGCGACGAAACCATCATCGACTACCACCACGGCGTTGCCGATCTCAAGCAGAAAACGCTCCGCGTCATCGGCGAACCGACCCGGCGCTACCGCGAAGACCCTGTCAGAATGCTGCGGGCGGTCCGTTTGGCCGCCAAGCTGGGCCTGATCATCGATCCCGACGCACGGGCGCCGATCCGCGCCATGGCCGAACTGATCAACAATGTGCCGGCCGCCCGTCTGTTAGACGAAATGCTGAAACTCCTGACCTCGGGGCACGCCGTCAAATGTGTCACGCAGTTGCGGCACGAAGGGCTGCATCATGGGCTCCTGCCTCTGCTCGATGTCATTCTCGAGCAACCGATGGGCGAACGTTTCGTCATGCTGGCGCTAGCCAATACGGATCAGCGCGTGCAAGCGGGCAAGCCGATTTCGCCGGGTTTCCTGTTCGCCACCCTTCTGTGGCACGAAGTGCTGGGGCAATGGGAAAAGCTCAAGAAGCAAGGCGAACAGTCGATTCCCGCGCTGTATGCGGCGATGGACGATGTGCTCGACAGCCAGGCCGAAAAGCTGGCCATCACCCGCCGCATCGCCGGCGACATCAAGGAAATCTGGGCTTTGCAGCCCCGTTTCGAAGCGCGCGCCGGCAAGCGCCCTTACGCATTACTGGAACAGCCTCGCTTCCGCGCGGCATACGATTTTCTGCTGTTGCGCGCCGAAGCCGGCGAAATCGATACTGAACTCTCCGAATGGTGGTCCGCTTTTCAGAAGGCCGAAGGCGAAGACCGCGCAGCCTTGCTGCTCCCGGGCGGCGGCGAGAAGAAGCGCCGGCGTCGCCGCCGCAAGCCCAAATCGGGCGAACACGCACCAGCCGCACAGCCGGAATAAGCATGGCGAGGTCGTATGTTGCGCTCGGCGCCAATCTGGGCGATCCGGTGGCGACGGTCAAGGCGGCCCTAGCGGCGCTGCCGAATCTGCCGGAAACCACGCTGGTCCGGCATTCCTCGCTCTATCGCACTGCGCCGGTCGGCCTGCTGGATCAACCCGATTTCTTCAATGCCGTTGCCGCGCTCGATACCGCGCTGGCGCCGGAAGAGTTACTCGACGCGCTATTGCAGATGGAGGCCGATTTTGGACGGCTTCGCCGCGAGAAGGACGGCCCACGCAGCCTCGATCTCGACTTGCTGCTGTATGAAGATCGCGTGCTGGCCTCGTCCTGCCTGACCTTGCCGCATCCGCGCATGCATCTGCGTGCTTTTGTCATGGTACCGCTCGTCGAAATCGCGCCGGACATCCTGCTGCCGGGACGCGGGCGGGGCGCCGCCTGGCTTCCCGCGGTCGCCATGCAGGGAATTCATCGCCTGCCCGCGTGATGCAGATTCCTGCTGTCTGGCAAACCGCCCTTCTGCTGGCCGCCTCGAACGTCTTCATGACGTTCGCGTGGTATGCCCACCTCAAGCATCTGAACGACCGCCCTTGGTGGATCGCCGCCTTACTATCGTGGGGTATCGCGCTCTTTGAATACCTGATCCAGGTGCCGGCCAATCGCATCGGCAATGAGGTGCTTTCGTTGGCGCAGCTGAAAATTCTTCAGGAAGTGATCACGCTAACCATCTTCATCCCCTTTGTTGTTTTCTATATGCAACAACCGTTGAAGCTGGACTACCTTTGGGCTGGCCTTTGCATTCTGGGCGCCGTATATTTCATCTTCCGCGGCTGACGACTCACAAAAACAAACGGGGGAAACGGCACATGTTAAGCTGGTTTGGCGCATCCAAGCGCGAACGCGAACTCAGGGACGAGTTGAGACGCCTCGGCGATCAGCTTCGCACGACAGAAACCCAGTTACGCACTGCCGAAACGGCGCGTGACGCGGCACTGCAATCGACACAGGCATTCAGCGCACGAAGCGATATTCGCGGCGTATTCGCCAGCTTCGAGCAATTTGGTGCCACGCTGCGGGCTTCGCAAGACAGCCTGTCGTCGCTTTCCAAAGAATTGCGAGCGAATGTCGGCGATGTCGCACAAGTTGCCGATCTCTCGGACCGCTGTCACGGCACCATGGACAGATTGGCCTCGGAACTCGCCCAATTGGCGGGCGATTCACGCGGCGTGGTGCATAACGTCGAAAACCTCAACACGCGCGCCTCCGAAATCGGCGGCATTCTCGCCCTGATCAAGGAAATTGCCGATCAGACCAACCTGCTCGCGCTCAACGCCGCCATCGAAGCAGCGCGTGCCGGTGAAGCCGGGCGCGGCTTCGCGGTCGTCGCCGACGAGGTACGCAAGCTGGCGGAGCGCACCGGCAAGGCAACAGCAGATATCGCGACCTTGGTCGGCAACATTCAGACCAATACGCAATCGACCAAGAACAGCATGAATAATCTAGCCCGATTGGCCGACGAAAACCACCAGAACGGCGCGGAATCAAACCGCAACATCGGCGAGATCATCAGCCTTTCGCGCCGGATCGGCGATCAGGTTGCCTGCGCCGCGATCGAGGCCTTTGCCGAGTTGGCGAAGATAGACCATCAGGTCTTCAAGTTCGATGTTTACCAAAGTGTCACCCAAACCGACGCTCCGCCCGCCGAGCCAATCGCGCACACCGCTTGCCGGCTGGGACGCTGGTACTACCAAGGAGCCGGCAAGGCACTCTTTTCCCGTTTTGACGGGTTTGGGCAGATCGAACGGCCACACCAGCACGTCCACCAGCATGCCTCAGATGCGGTCACCCGCGCGAAGGCTGGCGACGTCGCCGGCACCAGCGATGCGCTCGCGCGCATGGAGTCCGCCAGCCTCGAATTGCACGAAGCGCTCAACCGCTTTACCGCGGCAGCCAAGGCCAATCCCGCCCAGTTCAGCACGGGCAAATAGATTTCATTTCACGGAGATTCTCCCATGTCATCCCAAGCGGATACTCGCCGCCTGACTCAACTCGACTTCGCCAAAATGAAGACCGGCGGCGAAAAAATCACCATGCTGACATGCTACGACGCCAGTTTTGCAGCACTCTGCGACGCCGCCGGCGTCGATACGCTGCTGATCGGCGATTCGCTCGGCATGGTTGTGCAGGGTCACGACTCGACCCTGCCCGTTACCCTCGAACAGATCGCGTACCACACAGCATGCGTGGCTCGCGGCTGCAAACGTCCGCTGATTATCGCCGACATGCCCTTCGGCACGTTTCAAGAATCGCCTCAACTGGCCTTTCGCAACGCTGCGGCGTTGATGGCGGCGGGTGCGCAAATGGTCAAGCTGGAAGGTGGTGAGGACATGGCTGAAACCACTCACTTCCTGACCACGCGCGGCATCCCGGTCTGCGGCCATGTCGGGCTGACACCGCAATCGGTGCATCAGTTGGGCGGCTACCGCGTTCAGGGCAAGGGCGACAATGGCGCCGCCAAACTGCGAGCCGACGCGCTCGCGCAACAGCAAGCGGGCGCCGCACTGATTGTGCTGGAGGCGATCCCGGAGCCTCTGGCGGTCGAGGCAACCGCGTTGCTGGCCATCCCCACCATCGGCATCGGCGCCAGTAAGGCCTGCTCGGGACAGGTGCTGGTTTTGCACGACATGCTGAATCTGGCACCCGGCCGCAAGGCGCGATTTGTCAAAAATTTCATGGAAGGCCAATCTTCGGTCGCCGCGGCCATCGCGGCTTATGTGGCCGCGGTAAAGGACGGTAGCTTCCCCGGTCCTGAGCATTGTTATTGAATCCGCATACCTTTGTTATGGATTGTTCAATCCGTTACGCACACATCACTGAATACTGATCTAGCATCATGCAAATTCATTCCAACATCGCCGAACTTCGCGAGGCACTGACCCGCCGCGAAAGCATCGTTTTCGTCCCGACCATGGGCAACCTTCACGCCGGGCACATCAGCCTGATGCGGCAGGCCCGGCAGTACGGCGACACCGTCGTCGCCAGCATCTTCGTCAATCGCCTGCAATTTGGCCCCAGCGAGGATTTCGACAAATATCCCCGGACTTTTCAGGCGGACTGCGAGCAGTTATCCGATGCGGGTGTCGATGTACTGTTTGCGCCGACGGAGACGGATCTCTATCCCGAACCACAGCAATACGTTGTTGACCCACCCGACATACAGAACCTGCTAGAAGGAGAGTTCCGTCCGGGCCATTTCCGCGGAGTGACCACGGTCGTACTCAAACTGTTTAACTGCGTCCAGCCGCAAGCAGCCGTGTTTGGCAAAAAGGATTACCAGCAGTTGATGGTTTTACGGAACATGACACGCCAGCTCGCGCTGCCCATCACCGTCATCGGCGGCGAGACGGTACGCGCCGCCGATGGCCTAGCACTGTCTTCACGCAACGGTTACTTGACAGCAGCTGAGCGCGCCGAAGCACCCCGCTTGTATCGTGCGTTGACCGAATTGCGCGAACATGTGAGAAATGGCAACCGCGAGTTTGCCCAACTGGAACAAGCAGTCGTCGCGGAACTCGTCGCCAGCGGCTGGAAGCCCGACTATGTTGCAGTGCGACAACAGAGCGACCTGCTCGCGCCAGTGTCACGCGACGCCGCGCTGGTGGTGTTGGCCGCCGCAAAGCTGGGCAATACGCGATTGATCGACAATATCGAGATATAAAATGCTTTTCTCGCGGCGCAATAACCCGGTTGACAGGCCACTCGTTGCGGCTACAATTCGCTTCCATTCTTCAATCTGAAGGGTTTCCCACCATGCAAAGAACGATGCTCAAGTCCAAGCTGCATCGCGTCACGACCACGCATTCGGAGCTGCATTACGAAGGCTCGTGCGCTATCGACGAAGATTTGCTGGAGGCGGCCAACATCCGTGAGAACGAGCAGATCGATATCTGGAACGTCAACAACGGTGAACGCTTCACGACCTATGCGATTCGCGCCGAACGCGGCTCGGGGGTTATTTCGGTGAATGGCTCGGCCGCGCGCCGTGCCGCACCGGGCGACATTCTGATCATTGCCACGTTCGCCATCTATAACGAAATCGAATTGGCCAAGCACGAGCCTGATCTGATTTACGTCGACTCGCAAAACCGTATCGTGCGGCGCGGCAATCGCGTACCGACGCAAGCGGCGGCCTGACTGGCGATCTTCTTTGCCCAAAAGAAAAAGGCCCGGAATCCGGGCCTTTTTCGTTTCCGCTCGAAGCGAAATCAGGCGCGCTGAATGTTCGACGCTTGCTTGCCTTTCGGGCCTTGCACCACGTCAAAGGAAACCTTTTCGCCTTCCTTCAGGGTCTTGAAGCCATTCATGGTGATCGCGGAGAAATGCGCGAAGAGATCTTCGCTGCCATCATCCGGCGTGATAAAGCCAAAACCCTTGGAATCATTGAACCACTTGACGGTACCAGTTGCCATGTTTGCTACTTTCCTACACAAAAAAAACTAAATGATACGGGTCGCCCCGATCCCCTGTTTGTTCAGCGCCCCCCTGTGCATGCCGCACGTGTGGTTCTTTCTGATTTCAAACATTTTCGCTTTCTACGCCGATTGACCACCTGCGTCAACACAAATTGCAGACGCCATGCGGGTTTCCAGCCATGCCATGTGGTTTTGACGCAAGAATCGCCCAAAAACTCGGTGCAGACCTATTTTACGGGTCTCTTTTTTCGGTACGGCAAAGGGTTAAAATCAGGGTATGCCGACGCGAACCCAAGACAACGAAATACTTGAAGCAGTACGCACCCGCGTGAAGCCGCCGCGCATGTATTTGGTCGTATTGCTGAATGACGATTTCACGCCAATGGATTTCGTCATTGCGGTGTTACAACGTTTTTTTGCAATGGACCTGGAACAGGCGACGAGAATCATGCTCAAAGTTCACAACGAAGGTCGTGGCATCTGCGGCGTATTTCCACGTGACATCGCAGCAACCAAGGTCGAACAGGTGAGCAACTTCGCCCGCCAGCATCAACATCCGCTGGCGTGCGTCATGGAGGAAAACTGATGATTGCCCAGGAACTGGAAGTCAGCTTGCACATGGCCTTTGTCGAGGCGCGCCAGAAACGGCACGAGTTCATCACGGTCGAACACCTGCTGCTGGCCCTGATCGACAACCCCTCCGCCGCCGACGCCCTGCGCGCCTGCGGCGCCAAGCTGGATGCGCTCCGCAAGGAATTGCTCCAGTTCATCAATGGCAACACGCCCTCAGTCTCCGGCGACGGCGAGATCGACACGCAGCCGACACTGGGCTTTCAGCGCGTGATCCAGCGCGCCATCCTGCATGTGCAATCCGCCGGCAAGAAAGAAGTGAACGGTGCGAATGTGCTGGTCGCCATTTACGGCGAAAAGGATTCACACGCGGTCTACTATTTGCAAAAAATGGGGGTCACGCGGCTGGATGTCGTCAATTACATTTCGCACGGCGTCAGCAAGGTGCCACCGGCCAAAACGCCGGCGGAGGGCGAATCCGAAACTGAACACGCCGAAAAGGAACAGGTTGGCCCGCTTGAGCAATACACCATCAACCTCAATGCCCTGGCACTGCAAAACAAGATCGATCCCCTGATTGGACGCGACAAGGAGTTGGAACGGGTCGTCCAGATCCTGTGCCGGCGGCGCAAGAATAACCCCTTGCTGGTCGGCGAGGCGGGCGTCGGCAAGACGGCTATCGCTGAGGGTCTGGCGCGCCGCCTGGTCGCCGGCGAAGTGCCAGAAGTGCTGGCAAAATGCAATGTTTACGCGCTGGACATGGGCTCGTTGCTCGCCGGCACCAAGTATCGCGGCGACTTCGAGCAGCGTCTCAAGGGTGTTCTCAAGCAGTTGCGCGAAAACCCAGACGCCATTCTGTTCATCGACGAAATTCATACGCTGATCGGCGCGGGTGCCGCCTCGGGCGGCACGCTCGATGCCTCCAATCTGTTGAAGCCAGCGCTGTCGTCCGGGCAACTGAAATGCATTGGCGCCACCACGTACACCGAATTTCGCGGCATTTTCGAGAAAGATAGCGCCCTTTCGCGGCGCTTTCAGAAGGTCGATGTCAACGAACCGACCATCCCTGAAACCATCGAAATTCTGAAAGGCCTCAAGGCCCGTTTCGAGTCGCACCACGGCATCAAGTATTCCGCCACGGCGCTGACTTCGGCGGTGGAGCTCTCGGCGCGCTACATTACCGACCGCCATTTGCCGGACAAGGCGATCGACGTGATTGATGAAGCTGGCGCCGCCCAGCGCATTCTGCCGCGTTCCAAGCAAAAGAAAGTGATCGGCAAACAGGATATCGAGGAGATCGTCGCCAAAATCGCCCGTGTGCCTTCCAACCACGTCAACACGGATGACCGCAGTGCCCTGAGGAATCTCGACCGCGACCTCAAGGCGGTGGTCTTCGGGCAGGACAAAGCAATTGACGCCCTCGCCCAGGCCATCAAGATGGCACGCTCGGGCTTGGGGCACCCCGACAAGCCGATCGGCTCCTTCCTCTTCTCCGGCCCGACTGGCGTCGGCAAGACCGAGGTGGCTAAACAACTCGCCTATTGCCTTGGCGTTGAACTGCTGCGCTTCGACATGTCGGAATACATGGAGCGCCATGCCGTTTCCCGCCTGATCGGTGCTCCGCCCGGTTATGTCGGCTACGACCAGGGCGGCCAACTGACCGAGGCCATCACCAAAAAGCCGTACAGCGTGCTGCTGCTCGACGAAATCGAGAAGGCACATCCGGATATTTTCAATATCCTGCTTCAGGTGATGGATCATGGCACATTGACCGATAACAATGGCCGGCGCGCCGACTTCAAGAACGTCATTATCATTATGACGACCAACGCCGGTGCCGCCGACCTGCAAAAAACCAGCATGGGTTTCACTGCGAACGCGGCGGCCGGCGACGAGATGGGGGAAATTCGGCGATTGTTTACACCGGAATTCCGCAACCGGCTCGATGCCACCATCTCGTTTGGTGCGCTCGACCACGAGGTTATTCTGCGGGTGGTCGACAAATTCCTGATGCAGCTCGAAACGCAATTGCACGAGAAGAAGGTGGATGCCCACTTCACTGAACCGCTCAAGGACATGCTCGCCAAGAAGGGGTTCGACCCGCTGATGGGCGCCCGTCCGATGGCGCGGCTGATCCAGGACACCATCCGCTCGGCGCTGGCCGACGAGTTGTTGTTCGGCCGACTGGTCAGCGGTGGTCACGTCACCGTCGATCTCGACGCCAGTGGCAAGGTCTGCCTGCTGTTCAGCGAGGAGCCCGTCGAGGCGCTCTGACGTTTCTCCACCCCAGGGCCGTGCCCGCCCGGCACGGCCTTTTCACGCCAGATACCGACCATGACCTTCACGACCCCCGATCTCTGCGACGCACACGAAGACGCCATTGGCACTACGCTTCAGGTCGTCACACCTCTCTTTCGCACCTATGGCGGTCGCACGAGTTATTGCGGCCAGATCGTCACTCTGAAAGTGTTTGAGGACAACTCCCTCGTCCGCACCGTGCTGGGAGAACCTGGCCAAGGCAAGGCACTGGTGGTGGATGGCGGCGGCTCTTTACGTTGCGCCCTGCTCGGCGATCAACTGGCGGTCCTCGCCGCAAAAAACGGGTGGGAAGGTGTTCTGGTGTATGGATGCATTCGCGATTCCGTCGAGATCGGCGCGACCGATCTTGGCGTCCACGCACTCGCCACGCATCCACAAAAGAGCGTCAAGCGCGGCGTCGGCGAGCGCGATCTGACCGTCACCTTCGCGGGTGTGCGCTTTCAGCCCGGGCACTGGCTCTATGCCGACCCAGATGGCATTCTGCTGAGCCAACACCCGCTCGTTGACGCGCCTTCCGCCTGAGCTCGGGCGACGCATCAACGGCTGCGCCCCGCCTGCCTTTCCCATCGATGTACAAAACAGCTTATTGAGCCTGATTTTCGAGTGCGAAATTTTTTATCTTATGTCTTATATAAGATATTGCACTTGCCGAAAATCATCTCTATACTGCTTCTCCATGGACGCTCGCAAACAGCGCCGACACCCCCAAACCCCAACAACTTCTGAGAGGTGAAACATGGCAACTCGTGAACAGCAGATCGCTGCACTGGAAAAGGACTGGGCGGAGAATCCCCGCTGGAAGCTCGTCAAGCGCGGTTACTCCGCAGCTGATGTCGTCCGTCTGCGCGGCTCTCTGCAGCCGGAATACACCCTGGCCCAACGTGGCGCCAAGGTTCTCTGGGAAAAGGTCAACGGCGGCGCCAAGAAGGGCTACGTGAACGCTTTCGGCGCGATCACCGCCGGTCAAGCCATGCAGCAGGCCAAGGCTGGCCTGGAAGCCGTGTATCTGTCCGGCTGGCAAGTCGCTGCCGACGGCAACACCTCCGAAACCATGTACCCGGACCAGTCGCTGTACGCCTACGACTCCGTCCCGACCATGGTTCGCCGCATCAACAACACCTTCAAGCGCGCTGACGAAATCCAGTGGTCCCGCGGCATCAACCCCGGCGACCAAGGCTTCATCGACTACTTCCTGCCCATCGTGGCGGACGCTGAAGCCGGTTTCGGCGGCGTGCTGAACGCATTCGAACTGATGAAGAATATGATCGCGGCCGGCGCTGCGGGAGTTCACTTCGAAGACCAGCTGGCTGCTGCCAAGA
Source organism: Betaproteobacteria bacterium UBA1934 (assembly GCA_002337055.1). GTDB lineage: Bacteria > Pseudomonadota > Gammaproteobacteria > Burkholderiales > Rhodocyclaceae > UBA1934. Next base: position 593,950 of record DDFG01000004.1, read on the forward strand.
AGTGTGGCCACATGGGTGGCAAGGTGCTCGTGCCAACCCGCGAAGCCATCGAGAAGCTGATCTCCGCTCGTTTCGCTGCCGACGTCATGGGCGTGCCGACCCTGATCCTGGCCCGTACCGATGCCGAAGCCGCCAACCTGATCACCTCCGACTACGACGCCAACGACAAGCCGTTCCTCACCGGCGAGCGTACCCAGGAAGGCTTCTTCCGCGTCAAGAACGGTCTGGAGCAATCCATCTCCCGTGGCGTCGCCTACGCGCCCTACGCCGACCTGGTGTGGTGCGAAACCGGCGTGCCCGATATCGGCTTCGCCCGCGAATTCGCTCAGGCTGTTCAAGCCGCCTGCCCGGGCAAACTACTGTCTTACAATTGCTCGCCGTCCTTTAACTGGAAGAAGAACCTCTCCGACTCCCAGATCGCTTCCTTCCAGGAAGAACTGTCGGCCCTCGGCTACAAGTATCAGTTCATCACCCTGGCCGGTATCCACATCAACTGGTACAACACCTTCCAGTTCGCCCAGGCTTACGCCGGCGGCGAAGGCATGAAGCACTACGTCGAAATGGTGCAGGAGCCGGAATTCGCCGCACGCGAACAGGGCTACACCTTCGTCTCTCACCAGCAGGAAGTCGGCACCGGTTACTTCGATGAAGTCACCACCGTGATCCAGGGCGGCTCTTCCTCCGTGAAGGCCTTGGCCGGTTCCACCGAAGAAGAACAGTTCCACTGATCGTACCGCCTGCCCGCAGTGTGACTGCGGTAGGCGCCCCCCACCCCAGCAGGGCCCGACAGACTATCCGGGCAATTTTCCCCCTCTTGCTCATTTCAGGGCGAGTTCAGGCGACCTCCGCCGAGGTCGCCATTTTTCATTCCAATACCAACTTTCTTTCGTTGTGAAGGCACAACGGGCGTCACCTCCCACAAAATTTATGCATTACGGCATAGAACCATTTCAGGCTATTTTCAGTCACAATGTTCGCAACGGGGAAAGCAGACATAACCATTCCCCGATATAGAACGGCAACACCGTCAAAACATTCGCCAAGGGAAGGGGATAGACATGCCCATCAAACAGCGTTTGATCGCGCTCATCGTATCGGCCGTTGTAGCATTGGTTGCACTGACCGGCATCAGCCTGATGCAGATGAACAAGGTCTACGATGCCGCCAATTTCGGCAACGAAAACGTTGTGCCCAGCATCCTCGCGTTGCATGAGGCGAATATCAATTTTTATCGCGTTCGGGTGCGTGTGTATCGTTTACTCGAATTGATTGATAACAAACCGCAGTTTCAGACTGCCGAACAACAGATCAACGAAGGGCGCGATCAGGTGGACAAAGCGCTCAAGGCCTACGAACCTCTGGTCACCAATGACGAGGATCGCCGATTGCTCGAAAGCATCCGCGCCGTCACGGCGGAATACCGGGTGTTCATAGACCGCCTGATCGCAACCGCCAAGGAAGGCCGCAAGGAAGCCGCTCAAGCCATGCTGCCGGATGCGGTCAAAATTGCTCAGAAGGTCTCCGAAGCCTACTCGGCACACATGAAATTCAACGCCGATCTGGGCCTGAAAACCTCTGAAGAAGGCAAATCTGTCAAACAACAAGCCACTTACATTGCCTTTGGACTCACCGGACTGGCACTGCTGGCGCTGCTTGGCATCGGCTATTCCATTACCAGCCGGATTTCGCTGCGCGTCAGCCAGGCCGAGCAACTCGCCAACCAGATTGCTCAAGGCAATCTGGCTTCCGAATGCGTGGTTCACGGCGACGACGAGATTGCCCGCCTAGTGCGCTCGCTCGAAAAGATGCGTGTCGATCTCGCCAGAACGATCCATGACGTCGTCCAAATGGCCGATCAGGTTCAGAACAACTCCTCATCGCTTTCCGGCGCCGCCAACCAGGTGTCCGCCAGCAGCGAACATCAGTCCCAATCGACCGCTTCGGCAGCAGCAGCCGTCGAACAGCTTACGGTCAGCATCGACCACGTCTCAAGCAGCGCTGTCGATGCCCGTGAGCGCGCTGCGGAAGCCGAAAACATGGCCGTCAGCGGCGGCCAGGACGTTCAATCCGCCTCCGATCAGGTCATCAATGTCGCCGATTGCGTTGATCGCACCGCGCAACAGATCCAGTCCCTGGCAACCCATATCCAGCAAATCGGCAACATCACCACGGTCATCCGCGAAGTTGCGGATCAAACCAATCTGCTGGCGCTCAACGCCGCCATCGAAGCTGCACGGGCGGGCGAACAAGGCCGAGGGTTCGCTGTCGTGGCCGACGAAGTCCGCAAGCTGGCGGAGCGGACTACTCATTCGGTGCAGGAAATTGCCTCGATGATCTCGACCATTCAGTCCAACGTCGTCACGGCAGTCGACAGCATGCAGACCAGCCGCGAAATGACCAGCGGCGTGGTTACCAGCGCACAGCAGGCGAGCGGCTCCATGCAAGGCATCCGCGCCTCGACCGAAACCGTGCAAGGCGCCATTACGGGCATTTCCGAAGCGCTGCGTGAACAGCGCACCGCTTCCATCGAACTCTCGCGCAATGTTGAAGCCATCGCCCGCATGTCTGAAGAAAACTCCAACGCCGCGGGTAGCGTCCTGAGTTCCGCACGAGCGCTGGAAAGCGTCTCGGCGCAAATGAAACAGGCTGTTTCGCGATTCCGATGCTGAGGTGAAAAGGGACTGACGGTTGCCCACGCAATCCACGTGAGGCACGCCCAGGTGCGTGCCCAACTGGTCGGTTCTTGGAATGCGCGTGCGAAGGGTGCCTCCAGGGCGTTGCATAGCTGCACGCCCATGGCAAAAATGATTCTCAAGTGTCGAAAATATTTACACTTTGTTTCATTTTTCTTGTGCATACGGGTTAAGCGATTGATCTATATAGTGTGGCATGCACATTGCTAATGAAAGATGGTCCAACTCCCCATGCAAATATCATGAAAACTTCTCCGTCCCGCTCGCTTTCCAAATCGCTGCTTGCCTTTGCTTTCGTTGCTACGGCAGGCGTTTCTGTTCCTCAACTCGCTCACGCCGCGCTCGCAGGTGGCATCTACACGCCTCTAATTACATCAGGCGCGGCTCCGGATTCTCCTGCCGCTCGTGTGGATCCGAACGTCGCAAGTTCGCCCTTCTCTGGCGTTGTCAGCATCAATATTCGCTACGATGGTCAGTCCTATATCTGCTCGGGCACTCTGGTCAACAAGCGCGACATCATTACCGCCGGCCATTGCGTTGACACCACCGGCAACGGCACGCTGATCGACATCACCAAGGCCGGAAATGATGTGCGTGCAGTATTCAATGCTGGATCAGGCGCGGGTAGCGCAGTGATTACCGCCACCTCCGTCTCAATGAATCCGTTCTATCAGGGTTTCGGCAACTGCCCCTCCGGCGTTCCCGGATTCTGTGTCAATGACGACGTTGCGGTCATCCACCTCGGTCAGGACGCCCCGGCCGCCGCCAAGATCTACAAGATCTACACGGCTGACATCAATTCCGGGCAACTGATTACGATGGCTGGCTATGGCACCTCCGGTGACGGTGTGTCGGGTTACTACGTCAGCCCCAGCTTCCGCGTGAAACGTTCCGGCCAGAACTACATTGATCTGTTCGACACCAATGACGAAGAAGGTTTTAGCGACGCCAGCCAAAAGGAAGTGTGGTATGCCGACTTTGACGGTGGCGGCCAGGATTCCTTCTGCAATTTCTTCGGTGTCTGCACGCCAGTGCTGCCGAACGACAAGGAAGCTGGGATCGGTGGTGGCGACTCTGGCGGCCCGTCTTTCTACTACGATGGCAAGGAATACCTGCTGTTTGCCAACAACACCTTTAGCGGCCGCTGGACCGGCCAAACACCCGGTACGTTCGGCACCTATTTCGGCGGCATCCTGCTGAATTCGTCGCTCGACTACCTCCTCGCGGCCACCGGTGGCGCCCTCACCACGGTGCCGGAACCCGGTTCCCTGGCGCTGCTGGGTCTGGCGCTGGGCGCCATCCCGCTGGTTCGCCGTAAGAAGCGCGCCTGAGCACTGTTCATATCCCACAAAGCCACCTTCGGGTGGCTTTTTTGTTGGCACATCCCCATAAGCATTTCCGGCTACGTTTGCCGAACGTCTGCTAGGGCTGTAGAATCCGCCCCAGTCATTGGGGAGTAGCCGCCCTGTTTCCGCAACGGGGGTCCGCGTCAACATACTTGGTCGAATGGCCATGGCGCCGACAGCATTCCGCCTGGCCAGACCTTTGACCATGCCGATCCCGTTTTGGCCGGGGGTCGGCTTGGTCATGGGGAATCAAACCGGCCGGAGCACACTCCATGGAAGCCTTTCTCATTTCGACCGGGATCGTCGCGCTGGCGGAAATCGGCGACAAAACCCAACTCCTCGCCTTCATGCTGGCCGCGAAGTTTCGTCGGCCGCTGCCCATCGTGCTCGGCATTCTGGTGGCAACACTTGCCAATCACGGTTTTGCCGGCGCTTTGGGGGTCTGGATAACGACACTCATCGGCGCCGACACGCTGCGTTGGGTACTGGGACTCTCTTTTATTGCCATGGCCGTGTGGACGTTGATCCCAGACAAACTTGACGACAACGCGGATCAAAGTGCCCGCTTCGGCGTGTTCGGCACCACGCTGATCGCTTTCTTTTTCGCAGAGATGGGCGACAAGACGCAGGTCGCCACCATCGCGCTCGCCGCCGAATTCCAGGCGCTGCCGGCAGTCGTCACCGGCACAACCCTGGGCATGATGTTGGCCAACGTACCCGCGGTATTGCTGGGTAACCGCATCGCCGACCGCGTTCCGACTCGGCTCGTACACGGCCTCGCCGCACTCGTGTTCGCCATATTGGGTGTGATTACACTGATCGGAATCTGATATCCGGCATCACGCCGTCTGCTCCCAATATGTCGGACGCCCGTAGCGGGTTTTGAGTAGGTCGATGAATAGGCGCAGGCGAAGCGGCAGGTGACGTCTCTCAGGAAAGATCGCATAGATACCCATGGGCGACGCCTGCCAGGCATCAAGCACGGTGGCGAGGCGACCTTCCCGCAGGTCCGCGCCAACTTCCCACAACGATCGCCAGGCCAGGCCGCGCCCCTTTAGCGCCCATTCGTGCAGCACGGCGCCATCATTGCATTCGAACGGTCCGTCAATCTTGGTCACCGCCGCCTGACCGGTCTCAGGATGCCGAAACTGCCATCCACGCTGTTGCCCCAGCACCAGGCAGCGATGCGCCGCCAGATCGGCGGGTGAATGCGGCACACCATGGCGCACCAGATACGCGGGGCTGGCAACCAGCACGCGCCGCATCTCGCCCAGACGCACGCTGACCAGGCTGGAATCCGCCAACTCGCCAATCCGCACCGCACAATCAACCCCTTCCTTCAACAAATCAACGAGACGATCCGTCAGATCGAGATGCACGGTCAAACCGGGATTGGCCTCCATAAATTCGCCCACCAACGGTGCCACATGGCGCCGTCCGAAACCGGCCGGGGCCGATATCTTGAGGTGGCCGCTGGCGCGAATGCTGCCGAGTGACACCGCCGCCTCGGCGCTGGCCAACTCGCCCAGAATGCGCTGACAGTCCTCAAGAAACGCCAACCCTTCGGATGTGAGCGAAAGGCGCCGGGTCGTTCGCTGCACCAGGCGGACACCCAGACGGGCTTCCAGCGCGTCGAGCCGGCGGCCGATGATCGCGGGGGTTACCCCTTCGCTGCGAGCGGCGGCCGAAAGACTGCCCTGCGTTGCAGTGGCCACAAAGGAAGTCATCTGCTTGAAGGCATCCATTTGATACTAATTGTATAAGATGATTTGCAGTTAACGGGGGTTTTATTTTGCAAAGGTGACGCTAAACTACGTCCACTGTCTTATATAACACTCAACTTGGAGAGATCATGGCCCTCACCCTCCCCGCTGGCGTGCAGATCACTGCGCCTATCAAGCCCGAGTATGAATCCATACTGACTCACGACGCGCTGGCATTGGTCGCCAAACTGCACCGCGCATTCGAGCCGCGACGCCAGGCTTTGCTGAACGCGCGTGTCGCCCGGCAGGCTCGTATCGACGACGGCGAAATGCCCGATTTTCTTCCCGAAACAGCCCACATCCGTGCTGGCGACTGGAAGATTGCCCCCCTGCCCAAAGCACTGGAGTGTCGCCGCGTCGAGATCACGGGTCCGGTCGAGGCCAAGATGATCATCAATGCCTTCAACTCTGGCGCGGATTCTTACATGACCGACTTCGAGGATTCCAATTCTCCGAATTGGGACAACCAGATTCAGGGGCAGATCAACCTCTACAAGGCAATCCGGCGTGAACTCTCGTTCCGGAATGAAGGCGGCAAGGAATACAAGCTCAACGACCAGATTGCCACGCTTCAGATTCGCCCGCGCGGCTGGCATCTCGACGAAAAGCATGTTCTTGTCGACGGCCAGCGGGTGGGCGGTGGCATTTTCGATTTTGCGCTGGTTTTTTTCCACAACGCCAAGGAACAAGTGGCGCGCGGCGCCGGCCCCTTCTATTACTTGCCGAAGATGGAAAGCCACCTCGAGGCGCGTCTGTGGAACGACATCTTCGTCATGGCCCAGGATCACATCGGCCTGCCGCAAGGCACCATCAAGGCCACCGTACTGATTGAAACCATCCTCGCCACCTTCGAGATGGAAGAAATCCTCTACGAACTGCGCCAGCACTCGGCCGGACTGAACGCCGGCCGCTGGGATTACATCTTCTCGTGCATCAAGAAATTCAAGAAAAACAAAGAATTCTGCCTTGCCCAGCGTAGCGCCATCACCATGGAAGTGCCTTTCATGCGCGGCTACGCGCTGGCACTGGTGCAGGCCTGCCACAAGCGCGGCGCACCTGCGATGGGTGGTATGTCGGCCCTGATCCCGATCAAGAACGATCCGATCGCCAACGAAAAAGCGCTAGCCGGCATCCGTCACGACAAAACCCGAGATGCCAACGATGGCTTCGACGGCGGCTGGGTGGCCCACCCGGGCCTTGTACCGATCGCCATGGAAGAATTCAGGAAGGTGCTGGGAGACAAGCCCAATCAATGGGAAAAGCAGGTTGAAGGGCGCTTCGGCCCGGCGCAATGGCTAGATTTCCAGCCAGGCACGCCGATTACCGAGACTGGCCTCAGGAACAACATCAACGTTGGCATCCACTACCTGGGAAGCTGGCTGGCCGGAAACGGTTGCGTGCCCATCCACAACCTGATGGAAGATGCCGCCACCGCCGAAATCAGCCGCTCGCAGGTGTGGCAGTGGGTGGTCAGCCCGAAGGGCATTCTGGAAGACGGTCGCAAAGTCACCGTCGATATGGTGCGCCCGATGATTGCCGAGGAACTGGCCAAAGTCAAAGCGACGGTTCTTATCCAAGGTGAGGATACCGCCACCTACGACCAAGCCGCAGATATTTTCGACCGCATGTCGCTGACCCCGGACTATCCTGAATTCCTGACCCTCCCGCTATACGAAGCGATGGCCTGAATCAGCTGGTCCAAAAAAAAACGGCGCCAACCGGCGCCGTTTTTTATTCCATCAAGCAATTCAGGCGCGGGCCTTCAGCATCACCGTGTTGTTGGCCTCGCCCCAACCCAGTTGCTTGATGACTTCGCCCATCGAGCCATTGCCGACGCCGCAGGCATTGCCTTCGTCAAAATCGATGTGGCACTCGGCAGCATATTTTTCGCTCACGCGGCAGACCACATTCTCGAAAATGATTTCGCGGCCGGGCGCGCCCGTGCGAATCTTGACCACCTGCTTGTCCACCAACCCCATTTCTTCGGCAGTTTTGGGATCGAGGTGGATATGGCGCATGGCCACAACCATGCCTGAATCCTTCTTCACACGACCTTCCGGGCCGACCAGTTCATAGGCAGCGCTACCTGCAAGCTGACCGGATTCTCGCACCGGCACGGCATTCGCGGTCAGACGGAAAACATCGCTGTGCAGCACTTCCAGTTGCGTTTCCGGACGTGTCGGGCCGAGCACGCGCACGTTCTTGATCGCTCCCTTGTCGCCAACGACGGTGACGCACTCGGCACAGGCGTACTGGCCAGGCTGCATCAAATCCTTGATCTTGGTAAGCTGATAGCCTTTGCCGAACAGGATTTCGACATCTTCCTGGGAAAGGTGGATGTGGCGATTGGAAAGATTCACAAGAACGCTGTTTTTCACCTGAGGCTCCGTTGGACTTATGAGGAAGATCCTATTCTCCCATCCGGGAAGTGTGGCCTTTTTGATCTAGTTCAAACAAACCCGCAATTTTTGTTGCACTCGCAAAATCATGTTTACTGAGTTATTCGGCCGCGCGGTACGTGTCAGATGGCTCTGGATCGCGCCTTATATGGCCATCGGCGTGTTCGCGCTGAGCATGCTCGGCTTGACCGCCATGTTGCAGCTGCAAGAACGCAGGACGGCCGACGCCGCCGTCGAAACCGACATCCAGTGGGCCGAGCGGACCATGGAGGCACGCATGATCGGCCACCAGGATTTTCTGGCGGAGCTTGATCGCGAGCTGGAACAGGGGCGACTGACCCCCACACTCTTCACACAGCGGGCCAGCGCCTATCTATACGAGAACCCCGACATCGTCGCCATCATGCGGATCGACGCCGACGGTCGTATCGCCTGGCTGGCGCCCGATTCTTCCGGCGTAGCCAAGACGGGTGAGCATTTGTCATCAGTGCGCCAAGTAGCTCTGGAGGCGGCACGCGCCAACGGCCGCTTCGCATATTCGCCACCGTACTCCAACGGCAAACTGCACCACGCGGTCGATCTCGTTCGCGTAATCCAGCGCGGCGCTCAGCAGGAAGGCGCGCTGATTGCCGTGCACTCGCTGGAGAATCTGCTGAACGCCACACTGCCCGGCAGTTTCTCGACCAAATATGGCTTGGCGCTGGAAGACGACGCTGGCAACGAGATCATCTCCAACGCCAACCTCACACCGACCGGCCGTGCGGCGGCCAACGCCTTGCACCTCAGACTACTCGACAGCCGGCTGGGCCTGCGCGTGCTTGCCTATCGCACGGGCAGCCCACTACAAGCCTGGCTGCCAAGCGCACTTATCCTTTTTCTCACCTTCTTCACTGCCTGGACTCTTGTCCAATTGCGCCAGCACGCGTTGCGCCGTGCGCGTGACGAAGCGCAGTTGCGTAGCGACTACGCCTTTCGCCAGGCGATGTCGGAAAGCCTGCTCACCGGCATCCGCGCCATCGACATGGCGGGCAGGATTACCTACGTCAACAAGGCTTTCTGTCAAATGGTCGGTTGGCAGGAACACGAACTGTTGGGGATGGAACCGCCTTTCCCATATTGGCCGCCGGAAGAAACCGAACGCTTGCACGGTTTTGTAGCTCGCACCCTGGCTGGAGAGGCCGCACTCGGGCGCTCGGAAACCCGGATCATGCATCGGGACGGCCGACGCCTTGACGTCAGTGTTTACGTCTCGGCCCTGATCGACGCCAGCGGCAGGCAACTGGGCTGGATGGTGGGCATGAACGACATCACCGAGCAGAAACGCATTCGCGATGAACTGCGGCAGGCACAGGAACGTTTTCTGACCGTACTCGATGGCCTCGACTCAGCCGTACATGTGGTCGATGTCGCCAGCGGCGAGATTCTGTTCGCCAATCGCGCTTTTTGCACGCTCTTCGCCGAAGATGCGGTCGGCAAGACGGTCGCCGCCATCGCTCCTGCCCTTCAACCTCCCGCCGAACGCCTGCTGCGCGATCCGACGGCGCTGTTGGAACACGAGCTACCCTCGGTGCTATTTGACGATCTGATTGCGGACGATCAACGCTGGTACCGGCTGCACAGTCGCGCCATCCGCTGGGTCGATGGTCGCACAGTCTGCGTGCAGATCGCCACCGACATCACCGAGCGCAAGAATATCGATGATCTCAACCGGCAACAGCAAAAACGGGTAGAAGAAACCTCGCGGCTGATCGGCCTCGGTGAAATGGCCTCGTCGCTGGCGCACGAACTGAACCAGCCGCTCGCCGCCATCGCCAATTACACCGCTGGCTGTGTAAAGCGCATTGAATCCGGGCAGTACCGGCCAGAAGATTTGCTCGGCGCGCTGCACAGAACCTCCGAACAAGCCCAGCGTGCAGGCACCATCATCCAGCGCATGCGCGACATGGTCCGCAAAAGCGACCCCCAGCTACAACCTCTGGCCCTGACCGAACTGATCGAGGAAACGCTGGCGCTGGGTGAAATCGAAGCACGCCGGTGGCAAGCAAGACTGGAGATCGATCTCCCGGTAGACTTGCCTAAAGTCATAGTCGACCGCATCATGATCGAACAAGTGCTACTCAATCTGGTGAAAAACGGCTTGGAGGCCATGCAAACGATTCCCGCCGAGGCGCGCTGTCTACATATTGGTGCCGCCTTGCGCGACGACAGGCAGGTAGAAGTGACGGTCAGCGACAACGGAATCGGTTTGCAGGAAAGAGATCTGGAAAAGGTGTTCACGCCTTTCTACACCACCAAACCGGAAGGTCTGGGGATCGGGCTGGCGATCTGCCGCTCGATTGTCGAATTTCACCAGGGCAGGCTGTGGGCAGAGACGCTCGCCGGTCGGGGTACTGCTTTCAAATTCACACTGCCGCGGGAGATTTGATGCAAAAGGTATTCATCGTCGACGATGACGAGGCAATCCGCGATTCGCTGCGCTGGTTGCTGGAAACCGACCATCTGCGCGTCGAGTGTTTTGCGTCGGCTGAAGACTTTCTCGCGGCGCTCGACGCCGCCGATGAAGGGTGTCTGATTCTTGATGTCCGCATGCCGGGCATGAGCGGGCTGGAACTTCACGAGCGGCTGTGCCAGCAAGGCAACCATCTGCCGGTGATATTCATGACGGGACACGGCGACGTACCCATGGCCGTGGCGGCCATGCAGCGTGGCGCCTGCGATTTTGTGCAGAAGCCCTTTTCCGACGACGATCTGCTCGCCCGCATCCGGCGAGCTCTCTCGGTAGACAGCCAGCTGGCAGCCCAACGCCGGCGCGACGAAGCCATGCTCGCGAACGCCCGGCAGCTGTCGCCACGCGAATACGAAGTCATGCGTCTGGTAGTCGACGGCAAACTCAATAAGCAGATTGCCGACACGCTCAATATCAGCATGAAAACGGTTGAAGCGCATCGGGCCCGGGTGATGGAAAAAATGGGGACGCGCTCGCTAGTGGAACTGGTGCGCGTCTGCCTAGCGTTGGAGAGATTATCGTTCAGGGTGGCGAGCTAGCCGCGTCCTTCTTCCATTCAAAGGCGCCCCGATCGCCAGCAAACAACCTCGTCTCCCCCTCGCAGGGGAGCCGCAGCCGGTCCCGCAAATCCTTGATGGGCAAACGCGCCAGCGGCGTTGAACCGAGTTTGACGACAAGCGTGCGAACACGGGTATCCCCATTCACCACGCCAATCCGGCAGGCGATGTCAGCACCCGCCTTGCCTTTCTCGGCCTCCAGCTGTGCGATCCTCAACTGCACGGTGGAAATTTCCGCTTCCAGCGCGGCGATGTCTTCCCTGCCCTGATTGACGCGCTTCATAGCCGGTGCCATACGCGCCGTCTGGGCCTGCCATTCGATGTGAGTCTCGGGTGTGAGATCGACTTCCTTGCGGCGAATCTTGCCCGCCATCACCAAGTAGCGCTGCAAATCCGGCTCGCTGGTCATCGCACGCAGCCCCTTGCGAAGTTGGTCGATCATCTCCAGGCACTCTTCGATGTATCGTTGCTCGTCAGCCTGCGCCTTTTCCAGCCCGCTCAAATCGGGCATCAGCATCGAGACCAGATTTTCTTCCGCCAGACCGACGGTCGAAATGCCCAGGCGGATACGCTTGCCGCCGATCGAGCAACCTTCCGAGAGACCGACTTCGACCTCTTCAGCCAAAATCGTGCAGCGAAACGCCTGCTGTACCTCGACCCGATCCGCCACCAACAAACAGTTTTCCGCCTTCTTGGCACGAATGACGCCACGCCCAAGCTGAACATGCGCGTTCGAGGCCAAGCCATCGATGGCAATTTCACCATCCCGATTGAGCGCAGTACCGCCGACCAGATTCTTTTCCAGATGCACACGACCACCCCCCGACACTACCTTGCCGAACACGTCGGCATGAAAGCTCAGGTTGTAGCCCTGCACCGAGCGCCCCTCCTGCACGTCGCCATACTCCTCGTAATCCTTGCCCTGCAAGTCGAGGCTGCCAGTAGTGCGGGTATTGACCCCTTCCAGGTTGACGATTTTCTCGCTGACCGAGATCCGGTTGCTGGCGGCATCAAGGGTCAAAAAACCATCCATCGTCGCGCTGATGAATTGCCGGCCGCCGTGGGTTTCGATTTGCGTACCTTCACCAGCGAGGTCGGCCAGATCGAAATCCTCGGGCGAGCGAGCGTCGAGCAACTGCCCATCCAGCGCATGGCCATGCCTCCCGCGCCGGGGCGGTGTTTTCATCAGCAACAGAGTGCCTTTGGCGATCTGCGGAAAGCGGTTGGCAAACTGCCCCAAATCAACCCGTCCATTCGCCAACGTTTTAGGCGCGTTGTCTCGATGCAGGGCTTCGGTTTGTTCTTCAACGCCTCCGTCAACACTTTCCTCGGCTGGCGTGGCACGCGCCACTGCGGCGCGCCCAAAATGCTCGCCCGCGATGAGCGCGCGCACGGCGGCTTCGTCGATACCGTAACGAATGCCCTTCAGCCACAGGTCGGCAACGAACTCATCGAAATCGAGACGCACGCGCTCGCTCACCACTCGCGTTTCGGCCCCGACAACGCTTTCGTTCCCTGCACCGTCGACAGCGATAATCGGCACCTCCATCGTCCTTTCCCCTTCCAGCGGTTCAAACACGTACCAGGCCACGTCATCCTCGATCCTGACGCCCCGGTACCAGTCCTTTCGCTCGGGCGGGAACGGTTCGATATCAGTCGCTAGGGGTATTTCCAGCAGTCCGTCCGATGCTTCATCCAGGTGATACGCCAAGCGCATCAATCGAGTGTAGTCGAGACCGCGAAAGAGAAAGCCGGCGCGGAACACGTCATCCACCATCCGGATGAGTTCCGCACTCGAATTCAGGCGTGAAAGTTCCACCACCAGACCCAACCTGCGCCGCGCCAGAAAAGGTGGCAAAACCAGTTGCGCCCTGCTTTCGGTGCCTGGCGCGGTCGCAGCGGCTTCTGTCATCATGTCTCCACCTCTTGCATTTTTTTGGATTGTCCGCAAATCTAGTCATGGATTGCTCAACTCGTCAATTCATTTGGGAGCCGACATGAAGAAGTCGATTTTCAGCTGTGCCCTGCTCATGCTGCTGGCCTCGACCGCGTTGGCAGAATCGCCGCGCGGCGACGGTGTGCAGGTCGGCGAAGCTTCGTCACTACGCAAGCTGGTGCCCGCCGAACAACTGGAAAAAAGCGCCGCCCAGCAGTATCTGGAACTGAAGCAGCAAGCCGCCGAACAAGGGGCGCTCGCGCCCGAAAACCATCCGCAACTCATCCGTCTGCGCGACATTGCCAAACGATTGCTGCCCTTTGCACCCCGTTTCAACTCAGCCGCCAGCAAGTGGCGCTGGGAGGTCAATCTGGTCGGCTCAAAGCAGTTGAACGCCTTCTGCATGCCCGGCGGCAAGATCGCCTTTTATACCGGCCTGGTTGACGGACTCAAACTGACCGACGACGAAATCGCTATCGTCATGGGTCACGAAATCGCCCACGCCTTGCGCGAACACGCCCGCGAGCGCATCGCCAAGACGCAATTGACCAACGGTGCAGCCACCATCGCTTCTGAACTGCTGTCGGGCACACGCTATGGTGGGTTGGCCCAACTCGGTCTGCGCGGTGGCGCTAATCTGCTGACGCTGAAATTTTCGCGCGAGGATGAAAGCGAGGCGGATCTGGTCGGCCTCGACATGGCGGCCCGCGCTGGCTTCGACCCGCGCGCGGGCATCAGTCTGTGGCAGAAAATGGGCGCCGCCAACAAGGGAGCGCCACCACAATGGCTGTCGACCCACCCGGCCGGCTCAAACCGCATTGCCGAAATCGAGCGCCATCTGCCGGAAGTCCTGCCCTTGTACCAGGCCGCGCGCGCAAACACGACCAAACGCTGATCAGCGGCAGCCACCACGCCGGCAAAGGGCGCTACACTGCGCCCTTTTTGTCAGCCAGACTGCACCGACATGTCGCAAGAACCCTCCACCATCCAGAAGAAAGTCGTCATCGCAGCGTGCTTTGGCACCTTTCTCGAATGGTATGACTTTCTCACCTTTGCCAGTCTCGCCACCTGGCTGGGCACCCTGTTCTTTCCGTCTGAAAATCCGACTGCAGGTCTTCTCGCCAGCCTGGCCACCTTCGGTATCGGTATGATCGTACGGCCAGTCGGCGCCGCCCTTTTCGGTTCGCTGGGTGACCGCCACGGAAGGCGTACCATTTTTCTGGTGACTATCATCCTGATGGGAGGAGCCACTTTTTGCGTTGGCCTCCTACCCACCTATGCGGACATCGGCTTGCTCGCCCCTCTGCTGCTGGTCTGTCTGCGGATGTTGCAGGGGCTTTCGGTCGGTGGAGAAATCGGCGGCGCCGCCGTTTACCTCACCGAACACGCTCCCAGTCGTCGGCGCGGGCTCTACACCAGCGTGCTTCAATTGATGGGACCGCTCGGCATGCTGGTCTCCAGCCTCCAGATTCTCGCCCTGCAAACCTGGCTCAGCGCGGCAGATTTCATGGCCTGGGGCTGGCGCGTTCCTTTTCTGATATCGGCGCTGCTGCTCGCGATTTCGATCAAGAGCCGCCTCAATCTGCACGAATCGCCCGTGTTCAGACGTCTGCGCGAACAGAACGCGCTGGCCTCCACGCCATTGCGCGAGTGCTTCACGGACCGGCAAACCCTGGCGCGCATGGCGCTGCTGTTCTCGTGCGTGTCCGCGGGCGGCTCGCTGCTGTTCTTCTCATCGCAGGTCTACACCGGCGTCTTTCTGAAGACGGTCGCCGGTCTCTCGCCTGGTCTCACTGGCGAATTACAGACCTTTTCCACGCTCTGTCTTTTTCCGCTCACTCTGGCCTGCGGCTGGCTTTCCGACCGCATCGGCCGCCGTCCCGTGTTGTTGGCCGGGTTGTTGCTGGGTGCGGTGGCAATCTTTCCTGTGTTTTATGGCCTTCTGCATTTCGCGAGCGGCCCTCAGCCGGACCGAGTTGCACTTGGCGCCCTGCTGCTCGTTCTGGTTATTGCGTTGGCCGCGATCACGGGGCCGCAAACAGCAACGCTGGCAGAGTTGTTTCCGCCCCGCACGCGCTATTCGGCTGTCGCCTTGCCACACAACCTCGCCGCCGGCTGGATAGGCGGCATGTCGCCGTTTGTTGTCACCTGGCTATCTACCGCCAGTGGTGAACCCTTGGCCGGCGTTGCCTATCCAGCGATCATGCTGGCGTTGTCAGGCACCATCGGCCTGCTGTTCTTGCCCGAAGTCGCCAACCGGCCGCTCGATCAATAGTTCTTGGTCGGCACTGAAGCCGGCATTTTAGGCTGTCCGGAATAGGTGACCGGCGGCACCTTGAAACCTCTCTTCTCTTGCCCCACTTCCCCCTCCGGCACCAGCTTGGCGGATTGCTGACGAGGTTGTTTGCGACTGGCGGTGATTTCCAGCGCTGTGGCGCGTGGCGGCAAAGCCTGCGGACTAAATTCCCGGCGGACGATTCGTGCGCGCTCGGCGGCAATGCGATTGTCGATATTCTTAGGATCCATGCCCCGATCCACCATGGTTTCGCGGATACGCAACAGTTTTTCCAGTTCCGCCGACATGAACACCGAGCGTTTCGGCGGCCCCCATTTTTGACGCGGCTCGCTGACGGCGATGTTGAATTCCTGAGGGCTGGTAATCATCCTGGCCAGTTTGAGACGGTCGAACCGCATCGCCCATTCCAGACCGCCATCGCCCCAGTCGTTGCGGATTGAGCGATCCGCCCCCTTTTCGAGCAACACGCGCACCAGATCCTCGTGGCCCTCGTAGATCGCCAGCATTAGCGAACTGGAGCCATTGGTGCTGACGGCATCAATTTCAGCACCGCGGGCAATCAATGATTGTGCCAATTCCTTGTGTCCCGCGAAGACGGCGTAATGCAGCGGGGACCAATGACGGTCCGGCGGATTCAGTTTGGCACCGCGCTCGAGCAACCAGTCAACCACATCCTGGCGTCCTTTCCACGCAGCAAGTGCCAGCGCACTCTCACCCTGACTGTTAAACGCATTGATATCGGCCCCGTGTTGTAGAAAAAGCGACATCAGTTCGAAATTGCCTTCCCACGCTCCGATCATCAGGCCAGTGCCAATCCGGCTCCCCTCGAAACTGGCCGGCAGGCCTGCTGTCAGCCACTCGCGGGCGCTTGACACATCACCGGCTTCAAGTCGAACGGCAAAGGTGGTCGCGTCCGGCAGGCGCTCCGCCGCATGAACAGGTTGGAGCGCCCATAATTCATATGTCAGCAGCAGACCCATCCCGATTATCATTGCCCTTGCCTGGTTGTTTTTCACCATCCCGATATTCCTTTGCAATTTCCCCGTACTTTCCGTCATTTTCTCATGTTTGCCGCGCCCACCCGACTCACGCTGGCGATACTTTTTTCCCTGCTGGCACACGCGCTGCTCTTTATGCCGCTACTTGAGCGATCACGGCCTTCATTGGCCGCATCACCGCCGCTCCAGGCGAACTTGTTGCGGCCAACTCCGATGCGGCCCGCACCTGAATTGATGGTCCCCACACCACCTCCCACACCCGCGGAACCCCCTCCCACCCAGCGCCCGGCGCATGTCGGAAAATCCGGCATGGCATGGCAAAATGCCGTACAGCGGCAACTACGCCAATGGTATTCCGAAGCGGCGGTACGGCAGGGCCTGCAAGGCGAAGTGTTGGTATTTTTCCTGCTCGACGAAGAGGGCAATGTCACGGCCGCGCGCATCGAGCAAAGCAGCGGGCATGCGCTCCTCGACGCCGATGCGGTGCAGGCCGTACGTCAACTGCGGGGCCTGCCCTCCGGGACGCCACGGGAGGTGTTGCTGCCGCTGCGTTTTCGACTCAAGGATTGAGCCGCGGCTCCGTTATCGTTACAAGCGCTCACCATTTTGTGTCACTATGATGAATGTAATATCCAAACTGAAACGAGGGGAATATTGATGCTGAGCAACCTGTCTCTCCGCAGCCGCTTGCTGTTGATAGTCGCCGCGACGGTCGTCGGCATGGTATTGCTGGCCACTTTCAGCGCCATCGGCGCGCGTGGCCTGATGCTGAACGGCTATAAGGAACAATTGCGTCACGAGGTTCAGGTCATCCACAACCAGATGGTCTACTTCCAAAGCCTGGAGGCCAGCGGCAAACTCAGCCGCGATGAGGCGCAACAGCAGGCGAAAGCGGCCATCAAGGCGGCCCGTTTTGGCGGCGACGACCACAAGGCCAATTATTTCTACGTCTACACCATGGAGGGCGTCGGCGTGGTTCCGCCGAAAGCCGAGTGGGAAGGCCAGAACATGCTAGGCAAGATCAAGGACGGCAACGGCCACCTGACCCTCGACGATCTGATCGGTGCGGTGAAGAGCGCGCCCGAGGGCTACGTCGATACAGCCTTCCCGCGCGCCGGACAAACCGTGCCCGTTCCCAAATTGCAGTTCGTAATGAAATTCGAACCGTGGAACTGGATGGTGGGCGCCGGTGTTTATGTGGATGACGTCGACACAGCATTCCGCTCCACTTTGATCAAGGACATCAGCGTGGCGCTGATTCCGCTGATCCTGGTCATCCTCCTTGGCTGGCGGATTTGGCGTAGCGTCATTCAGGAAATCGGCGGCGAACCCTCTGCCGCAGCAGCCATCATGCGCCGTATCGCGGGCGGCGACCTGACCACCTCGGTCGGCTCCGCACCGACCGGCAGTTTGCTGCACACCCTGGGCGGTATGGTCGATGCTTTACGACAGATGGTGGGGCAGATCAGCCACAATGCCAATACGTTGGTCTCCAGCGCCGAACGCATCAACACCGGTGCTTCCGAAGTTGCCCATGCGGCGCAGAATCAGGCGGACGCCACGTCGGCCATGGCAGCAGCCATTGAACAACTGACGGTTTCTTCCAACCACATTTCGGATAGCGCCAACGACACCGAACGCTATTCACAAGAGGCGGTCACGCTAGCCGACCAGGGCACCTCGCGCGTACGTCAGGCTACCACGGCCATCCAGCAGATTGCCGATACGGTGGCTGGCGCCTCGGAACGCATTCAGGCCCTGAACGAACGTGCCAATCAGATCTCCAGCATCGCAGGAGTAATCAAGGACATCGCCGGACAAACCAACCTGCTGGCGCTCAACGCTGCCATCGAGGCTGCCCGCGCCGGCGAACAGGGACGCGGCTTCGCAGTTGTTGCCGACGAAGTGCGCAAACTGGCCGAGCGAACCTCAACCGCCACCGCAGAAATCGAACAGATGATTGCCGGCATTCAGGGCGAAACCGAAGGCGCCGTCGGGGCCATGAGTTCCGCGTTGCCCGTGGTCGAGCAGGGTGTGCAGCTTTCCAACTCCGCCGCCGATTCGCTTCAGGCCATCGAAACCGGCGCCAACCAGACGCTGGAGCGCATTTCGGAAGTCGCCAATTCAACCCGCGAGCAAAGTGCCGCCAGCACGTCGATTGCGCAACGGGTCGAACAGATCGCGCAAATGGTGGAAGAAACCAGCAACACGATGCGCGGCACCGCCGAGTCCGCACGCGCGCTGCAGAGTATTGCGGTCGATCTGCGGCAGATTGTCGGCAAATTCAGGATCTGACGGCGCACCGATCGCCTACAGCGACCAGTATTCGAAATCCAGCCGCTCGCCCCACAGGCGGGCGGCTGTTTCGTTGACCCGCGTCGGGTCACCGCTGGTCGCAAAACCTAAGCGGCCATTGCCGCCACCCAGCGCTCCCCGGGCCACCAGCACCCGCTGCACCTGCCGCGCCACTGCCTCACCCGTGTCGATCAGATGCACCCCGGCGCCCAGACGATCGGCAATCGCTTTGCGCACCAGAGGGTAATGCGTGCAACCCAGCACGACCACATCGGCCTCGGCCACGGGGGGTACATAGCGATCCAGCAAATTTAGTACCGTCGCACTCTCCGAACCATCGGTTTCAATCGCTTCGGCGAGCCCGGGACATGGCTGGGCGATCACCTTCGTGCCTTGCGCGTGCATGCCCAGCAAGCGGCCAAAGCGCGGACTTTCCAGCGTCCGCGTGGTCGCGAGCACGCCGATAACACGTCGCTGGCTCAAGGCCACGGCGGGTTTCACGCCAGGTTCCAGCGCGATCACCGGCAGATGATCGAGCGCGGCGCGAATCGATTCGGCGGCGGTCGCCGTTGCCGTGTTACAGGCAATGACCAGGGCCTTGCAACCGCGTGCTGCCAATGTTTCGGCGGCGATCTGGCCACGTTCGCGCAAGAAGGATTCCGGGCGGTCGCCGTAGGGCAGATAACGGGTGTCGGCAAAGTACAGAAAGTCCTCGCCAGGCAGGCGCGCCTTCAATGCGCTCAATACGGTCAGGCCACCGAGGCCGGAATCATAGACACCTACAGGTGCGGAAGACATGGCATGTCCAAAATGCAGGAAGCCCCACGCGGGGGCTTCCTGTTTCCCGCCGGAAACGATTACATCCGTTCGATCATTGCGTCGCCAAAGGCGGAGCAGGACACTTCGTTGGCGCCTTCCATCAGGCGGGCGAAGTCGTAGGTCACCTGCTTGTCGCCGATGGCGGCTTCCATACCCTTGATGACCAGATCGGCAGCTTCAAACCAGCCGAGGTGGCGCAACATCATTTCGGCTGAGAGAATCAGCGAACCCGGATTGACCTTGTCGAGACCCGCATACTTCGGTGCCGTGCCGTGCGTGGCTTCAAAAACGGCATACTGGTCGGAAATGTTGGCGCCCGGCGCGATGCCGATGCCGCCCACCTGCGCCGCCAGCGCGTCAGAGATGTAGTCGCCGTTCAGGTTTAGCGTTGCCACCACGTCGTATTCGGCCGGACGCAGCAGGATTTGTTGCAGGAAAGCGTCGGCAATCGCGTCCTTGACGATGATGTCACGGCCGGTCTTGGGGTTCTTGAACTTGCACCACGGGCCGCCATCGATCAGTTCGGCACCGAATTCGTTCTTGGCCACCGCATACGCCCAGTCGCGGAAACCGCCTTCGGTGAATTTCATGATGTTGCCCTTGTGGACAATGGTCACCGACTTGCGGTCGTTGTCGATGGCATAACGGATCGCGGCGCGCACCAGGCGCTCCGTGCCGTCCTTCGACACAGGTTTGATGCCGATGCCGGAACTGGCCGGGAACCGGATCTTCTTGACGCCCATCTCCTCCTGAAGGAACTTGATCACCTTCTTGGCGTTGTCCGATTCTGCCGCCCACTCGATGCCGGCATAGATGTCTTCCGTGTTTTCGCGGTAAATGACCATATCGGTCAGTTCAGGCTGCTTCAACGGCGAGGGCACGCCCTTGAAATAGCGCACCGGGCGAACGCACTGGTAGAGGTCGAGTTCCTGGCGCAGCGCCACGTTCAGGGAGCGGATACCGCCACCGACCGGCGTCGTCATCGGACCCTTGATGGAAACCGAGTATTCGCGCAAGGCATCGAAGGTTTCCTTCGGCAGCCATTCGTCGGCGCCGTAAAGACGCGTCGACTTCTCGCCGGCATAGACTTCCATCCAGTGGATTTTCTTTTTGCCGCCATAAGCCTTAGCGACCGCCGCGTCGATCACCTTGATCATGACCGGCGTGATGTCGACGCCAATGCCATCGCCTTCGATGAACGGGATGATCGGATGATCGGGGACAGGCTGGCCCGGAACGATCTTCTGACCGCCTTGCGGTACCTTGATAAGGGATACGCTCATATACACTCCGTAAAGTTTGGGGTGGGTGTGATGAAGTTTTTCCGGATTGCGGAAAAACTCCGCCGGTTTCTGGTGCCGACGTTACAACATCAAATTATCCCGTAAAGATGGCGCCCTGTCAGCCGGTTTCGCATCCCAAGAGGCGCAAACTGCCTGAAGACGGTGCAACGGCAAAAAGTGTTCGGCCCGACCTCTCGCCACGTGAGCAGCCCGCCATGCGCTTGTGTAGAATGGACGCGGGACACGCTCCCTATCCGCCGCCCTGTATCGTGGCGGGCGACCGCGTCGTCCGATCAAGTGCCCATCATCGAAGGCTCGCTTCTACGACCCCAAAACGGAGACAATTCATTCCATGAGCATCGTCATCGGCCTGTATGGCTCGCGTGCGCGACAAATCGCGCAGATTCTGGTCGAGGGTTTCAACAAGCACTACACCCTCTTTCGCGCCACTTGCCGCGAGGCGAAAACACGCTTCGAGACGGGCGACTGGCTGGGCGTGCATGCAGCGGTAAAGGACCGCATCCACTTTTACGATGATCGCGTCAACGAGTGCGTCGAGCGTCTGACCAGCCACATCCCGGTCAGCAAGATTGACCGCTCGTTGTTGCAAAATGCCAAGTTGCTCTACATCGGCATGCTGCTCGATCACAAGCAACCCGAATTGGCCGAAACGTTTTTCAATTCCGTGGTCACCAAGATGTTGCACCGCACGTATTACCACAACGACATCATCTTCGTGCGTCCGGCGCTTTCGACCGAATACATTTCAACCAACGAAACGACGCCGACCTATCGCTGCTACTACGCCAGCCAGGGTATCCAGCGTGAAATCGAGCAAATCTTCCGCGACTTTGGCTGGAACCAGACCTTCGCGGCTTTGCACCGAGACGTCACCTGCCTGATCGGCGCGGTTCAGCGGCATCTGGGCGAATTGCCTCACCGCGAGGTCAACTTCCAGATTCAGGTGCTGTCAGCACCTTTTTATCGCAACAAGGCAGCCTATGTGATTGGAAAGTGCATCAACGGCCAGAACGAGTTCCCTTTCGCGGTGCCGGTTCTCCACGACAACAACGGCAAACTGGTGCTGGACACCATCCTGCTCGAGCCCTGGCGCATCAGCCTGCTGTTTTCGCTCTCACGCGCCTATTTCATGATTGATATGGAAGTGCCTTCGGCATATGTGCAGTTCCTGCGCTCCATCATGCCGAGCAAGCCGCGCTCCGAGCTCTACACCATGCTGGGTCTCGGCAAGCAGGGCAAGACGCTGTTCCTGCGCGATTTCTGGCATCACCTCGACCACTCCGACGACAACCTGATCATCGCCCCCGGCATCCGCGGCATGGTCATGCTCGTCTTTACGCTGCCCTCCTATCCCTATGTGTTCAAAATCATCAAAGACGTGTTCGGCAGTTCCAAGGACATGGACAGGGAAACGGTCAAAAGCAAATACCTGATGGTCAAGCAGGTCGACCGGGTGGGTCGGCTGGCAGACACGCTGGAGTACTCCAATGTCTCCTTTCCGCTCGCCCGCTTCACGCCCGAACTGCTGGAAGAAATTCGCACCCTCGCGGCGTCCTCTTTCGAAATCGAAGGCGAGCATCTGATCATCAAGCACCTCTACATTGAACGCCGGATGGAGCCACTCAACATCCATCTCGACCGCATGGAACGCAGCGGCAACATGACCGGCCTCGAACACGCCGTGCTCGAGTACGGAAACGCGATCCGCGAACTGGCGCAGGCCAACGTATTCCCGGGCGACATGCTGTGGAAGAATTTTGGCGTTACCCGCTATGGTCGCGTGGTGTTCTACGACTATGACGAAATCGAATACATGACCGACTGCAATTTCCGCGCAATCCCGCTGGCTCCCGATTTCGAGACCGAGATGAGCGGCGAAATCTGGTATTCAGTGGCCAAGAACGATGTCTTTCCGGAAGAGTTCAGCACTTTCCTGCTCGCGTCGCCAACTTTGCGCAAGCTCTTCCACAAGCACCATGCCGATCTGCTGAAACCCAAGTTTTGGCAGGACGCCCAGCAGAAAATCCGCTCCGGCCACGTCGAGGATTTCTTCCCCTACCCGGAGAGTCTTCGTTTCTGTCACCAACCGGGGTTTCCAGCCCTGCCGGCGGCCTGATCAGCCTCGCCGGCGACGCGCCTCGAACAGGCAGACGCCGGCCGCCACCGATACGTTCAGGCTATCGACGCTGCCGTGCATGGGAATGCGCACCAGCAGATCGCAGGTCTCGCGCGTCAGGCGGCGCATGCCTTCGCCCTCCGCCCCCAACACCCACGCGGTCGCCGCCGGCCACTCTGCGGCATAGAGGTCACTCTGCGCCTCTCCGGCGGTTCCGACAATGCAAATATCGCGCTCCTTCAGTTCCCGCAAGGTTCGCGCCAGATTGGTGACGGTGATGTAAGGCACGCTCTCGGCGGCGCCGCTCGCCGTCTTGACTGCCACATCGGTCAGCCCGGCGGCCCTGTCCTTGGGCGCAATCACGGCGTGCGCACCCGCTGCGTCCGCCACGCGCAGGCAGGCACCCAGGTTGCGCGGGTCGGTGATGCCATCCAGCACCAGCAGAAAGGGCGGTTCCTCCAAGGTATCGAGCACATCGTCGAGATGCAGGGCCTTGCGACCGCCTTCGACGCGAGCAATCACCCCCTGATGACGCGCGCCGGGCAGCATCGCATCCAGACGCTTGCCCTCGCTTTCGCTGACCCGGACACCGTTGAATTCGGCGCTCTTCAACAGATCGCGCGCCCGCGCATCCTGACGTCCTGCATCAATCAGGATTTCCTTGATCGACTCGGGATCGTGACGAAGTTTGGCGGTAACGGCGTGAAAACCGTAGATCAGGCGGGCAGAAGACATGGCGGGAGACACTCGAGAACGGCAAACGCGCAGTCTACCATTGCGTGCAGGGCTCACTCCGGCAATATGCAGGCGGCAAAGCCGGTACGCAAAGCTTCGACCGGCAAACGCCGCCCGATGACGACAATGCGCGAACACAAGGATTCCCCCTCGCGCCACGCTTCACCCAGGTCGAAACCCGCCAGTCGATGCACGCCCTGGAACACCAGTTTTTGAGTCTGCCCAGGCACCGCCAAGACGCCCTTGTAGCGCAGCAGATCGTCGCCGTAACGGTCGATGGCGTCCTGCACGAATTCACCGATGCGGTCGAGATCGACCCGACCGGGATGCTCGAGCAGCAGGGAGCCGATTTCGTCACCCTGCGCGGTGCGAAAACTGACTTCACGCGCCGCGACAGGCCGATACCGAATACGGCCGGCCACCGGCACGTCTTCGGACAGCAGTGTTTCGTTGAGATTGAAGCCGCGGATGTCGACGATGAAATTGAGATCGACTACACCGCGTTCGAGCACGCGCATCGGCGCACGCGGGTTGATTGCCGCCAGGCGGGTGCAGACTGCGTCGAGCGCTTCGGCATCGACCAGATCTGTTTTTGATAGCAGCAAGCGGTCGGCAAAGCCAATCTGCTTTTGCAGCACGGGTTGCTCGTCAAGTTGGCGCGGTGCGTGCAACACGTCCACCACAGTCAGCACGGCGTCGAGCAGAAACGCTTCGCGCAGTTCGGGCGAACCGAAAAAGGTCTGAATCACCGGCCCTGGGTCGGCCACTCCGGTTGTTTCGATCATGATGCGGTCAAACGCCAGTTCGCCGGCCTCGCGCTGCGACTTCAGATCGAGCAAGGTGCGCACCAGATCCTCGCGCACCGTGCAGCAGAGGCAGCCATTGGTCAGTTCGACAACGCCCGCGCTCTCGCGGACGAGCAACTCGCTGTCGATATTGACCGGGCCGAATTCATTTTCGATCACCGCCATGCGGACACCGTGCGCCGCATGCAGGATGTGATTCAGCAGCGTGGTCTTGCCAGCGCCCAGAAAACCGGTCAGGAGGGTGACCGGAATCGACTCCCTCGCGGGTTCGGGTGTCTCGCCTTCAGCAGCAACGGAATCCGCCATTCCTGCCCTCGCCGTAGCGCGCCGCCTGCCGCTCGCGGAAAAATTCCTCGTACGTCATCACCGGCAGGTCGGGGTGCGTCGCCTTCACGTGTGCCACGTAGGTATCGTAGTCAGGCACGCCCACCATGAGGCGGGCAGCCTGACCAAGATACTTGCCCATGCGGGACAGGTCGCCAAACATGAATTACCCTGCTGCGCCTGGCACGGCTGCCGGCGGCATTTCGCATACTGTCGGTTTGTCGGACTTCAGCGCCTGAAGACAGGTGCGAATCGCGAACACCAGCACGGCCACCACGACAAACATGAAGATCAACGCCAGCGTCGCGTCCAGATAGTCATTGAAGACAATTTGGTTCATCACCGCCATATCCTTCGCCGGAGCCAACACTTCGCCCTTGGCGGCAGCCGCGCCGTATTTATCGGCATGGGCGAGGAAACCGATGCGCGGATTCGCGTGGAAGACCTTCTGCCAACCGGCGGTCAGCGTACAGATCAGCAGCCAGGTTGCCGGTACCAGCGCCACCCAGGCATAGCGTTCGCGCTTCATCTTGAACAGCACGACCGCCACCAGGATCAGCGCGACCCCCGCCAGCATCTGGTTGGCAATGCCGAAGAGCGGCCACAACGAGTTGATGCCGCCAAACGGATCGACCACCCCCTGATACAGGATATACCCCCAGGCGCCCACGCAAAGTGCCGTCGCAATAGCGTTGGCAACCCAGGATTCTGTGCGCTTCAGGGCCGGCACAAAGGCGCCAAGCAAGTCTTGCAGCATGAACCGGCCCGCCCGCGTACCGGCATCGACCGCGGTGAGAATGAAGAGCGCTTCGAACAGGATGGCGAAGTGATACCAGAAGGCCATCATCGCCTTGCCGCCGAGAATCTCGGAGAAGATGTACGCCATCCCCACCGCCAGCGTCGGCGCACCGCCCGCCCGCGAGATGATGGTTTTCTCGCCGACATCCTTGGCGATTTGCGTCAGCATGTCGGGCGTCACCACAAAGCCCCATTGTGAGATCACCTGTGAGGCGCTTTCAGCAGTCTTGCCGATTACCGCCGCCGGGCTGTTCATGGCGAAATAGACACCGGGGTCGATCACCGAAGCCGCCACCAGGGCCATGATCGCCACGAAAGATTCCATCAGCATGCCGCCGTAACCAATAAAACGGGCCTGGGTTTCATTCTCGATCATTTTCGGCGTCGTGCCGGAAGAAATCAGCGCATGGAAGCCAGACACCGCGCCGCAGGCGATGGTGATGAAAAGGAACGGGAAGAGCGACCCCGACCACACCGGGCCAGTGCCATCCACGAACTTGGTCAGATCCGGCATCTTCATCGGCGGTGCAACCACGACAATCGCAATCGCCAGTACCACGATGGTCCCGATCTTGAGGAAGGTCGAGAGGTAGTCACGCGGCGCCAGCAGCAGCCAGACCGGCAGCACCGAGGCGATGAAACCGTACCCGATCAACAGGAAAGTCAGCTCGCGGCCGTTGAAGGTGAACATCGCGGCCATCGCCGGATCTTCGGCCACCTTACCGCCATAGACGATGGCGAACATCAGCAGCACAAAGCCAATCACCGAAATTTCACCGATCTTGCCGGGGCGGATGAAACGCATATACACGCCCATGAAGATGGCGATCGGGATGGTCGCCGCCACTGTGAAGGTCCCCCACGGGCTGTCGGCCAGCGCCTTGACGACGATCAACGAGAGCACCGCGAGAATGATGACCATGATCATGAAGGTGCCGAACAGGGCGATCACGCCTGGAATCGGTCCCAACTCCGTTTTGATCATGTCGCCCAGCGAGCGGCCGTCGCGCCGCGTGGACAGGAAGAGCACCATGAAATCCTGCACCGCACCGGCGATCACGACACCGGCCAGAATCCACAGCATGCCCGGCAGATAGCCCATCTGGGCCGCCAGCACGGGCCCGACCAACGGGCCGGCACCAGCAATGGCGGCGAAATGGTGCCCGAAGAGCACGTATTGATTGGTTGGCACATAGTCGAGTCCGTCGTTGCGACGCACGGCCGGCGTCGGCCGCAAGGCATCGAGCTGCAACACGTTCTTGGCGATGAAAAGGCTGTAATAGCGATAAGCGATCATGTAGCAAGAGACCGCCGCGATCACGACCCACAACGCATTGATCGTCTCGCCACGATGCAGCGCGATCACGCCGAACGCGCAGGCCGCCAGAACGGCCAACCCGACGCCAATCAGATTCTTGGCTAGTGAATTCATTGCTCCCCCCAGAGTCACGATTCAGACAAGCCGCCATGGTCAAGCACTGCTCTTCTTGCCACGCCGGCACATGGTTTGCTGCCACTACATTGAAAGAAGTATAGCGCCACTTTTTCGACATTTTGCAGACAACATGCCGAAACGGCGCGGGCCGCGGGGAATTTTCGCTCCTCGCGCCGCGCACCTATTCACGCCGCGCCCGCCTGCCACCCCCCTTGGCAGGTGCCGACGGCTTTACAAGCACAAAGTCGATACGGTTGGTTTCCAGATCCGCACGCACCAGCCGCACCCGCACGCGGTCACCCAGCCGATAACTTTGACCGCTGCGTTCACCGAGCATTTGATGCTTGACATTGTCGAAGCGGAAATAGTCCTCACCCAGTTCGGAAACGTGCACGAGACCTTCGACATAGACGGCGTCGAGCGCAACAAAAATACCGAACGACACGACGGCCGAAATGCTGCCTTCGAACTCTTCGCCAATGCGTTCTTTCATGTAATAACACTTGAGCCAGTTCTCGACGTCACGAGTGGCCTCGTCGGCACGCCGCTCGGTTGCCGAGCAATGCAAACCGATTTCTTCCCAGTTGCCGGGCGTGTATTTCTCGCCCGCCAGCACAGCCTTGATCGCCCGATGTACCAGCAAATCCGGATAGCGCCGGATCGGCGAGGTGAAGTGCGTGTAGTGCTCATAGGCCAAGCCAAAATGGCCGACATTGTCCGGGCTGTACATCGCCTGCTTCAACGACCGTAGCATCACGGTCTGCAGCAATTGCATGTCCGGTCGCTGCTTGATCTTCTCGAGCAACTGCGCATAGTCTCGCGCCGCCGGTGCGTCGCCGCCGCCCAATTGCAACCCGAATTCAGCGATAAAGGTACGCAGGTTCTGCAACTTCTGTTCCGATGGTCCTGCATGGACACGATACAGACAAGGGTGTTTGCTGGCCGCCAGAAAATCCGAGGCGCAGACATTGGCTGCCAGCATGCATTCTTCGATCAACCGGTGCGCATCGTTACGAACGACCGGCACGATGGCGTCGATCTTGCCATCGGCATTGAACAGCATCTGCGTCTCAACCGTCTCGAAATCGATGGCACCGCGCTGACTGCGTGCCTTGACAAGCACCTGGAACAATTTGTACAGATTGCGCAGATGCGGTTGCAAAGCCTGATGAATGTCGCTTTCCGCCTTTTTCTCGCCAGAAAGCCAGGCCCAGACCTGCGTATAGGTCAGCCTCGCCTTGGACAGGAACACCGCAGGATAGAACCGGTATTCCTTGATTTCGCCATTGGTCGCAATCGTCATGTCGCACACCATGGCTAGCCGCTCGACCTCGGGGTTCAGCGAGCAAATGCCATTGGATAGCTTCTCCGGCAGCATCGGAATAACGCGACGCGGAAAGTAGACCGAGTTGCCTCGTTCCTTCGCTTCGTCGTCGAGCGCCATGCCGGGTCGGACGTAGTGCGACACGTCGGCAATCGCCACAACCAGCCGCCAGCCGCGCCCCTTCTTCTCGCAATAGACCGCGTCGTCGAAATCCCTGGCCGTCTCGCCGTCGATAGTCACCAGCGGCAATGCGCGCAGGTCGACACGACCGTCCCAGTCTCCCTTTCTGACCTTGTCGGCCAAACGCTTGTTCTCTTCCAGCGCCGCCTTGCCAAATTGGAACGGCAGATCGTGCTTCCGGAGGGCAATTTCGATCTCCATGCCGGGATCGGCGTAATTGCCCAGCACCTCGCTGATCTGACCGATTGGCTGCGAATAGCGACTGGGTTGTTCGATGATATCGACCATCACGACCTGACCGGGTTTCACCTTTTGCCGCACCTTCTTGTCGGGCGGGATCAGGATGTCTTGGGCGATGCGACGATTTTCGGGCACAACAAAAACGATGCCGTGCTCGACCAGTACCCGCCCGACAACGCGAGTATTGGCGTGCTCCGTCACCTCGACGATGGAACCGAGGCGCCGTCCCTTGCCATCCACCCCGGTCAGCCGTACCAGCACGCGATCGCCGTGCAAGGCTTTTTCCATCTGGTGCTGATCGAGAAAAACATCTTCGCTGGCATCGTCAGGGCGGAAAAACCCATAACCATCGGGGTGCCCCTCGACTTTGCCGACAAGCAAGCTGGCTCGTTCGGGCAGGATATAGGCATTCTTGCGATTTCTGAGCAGCTGACCTTCCTTCTCCATCGCCCCGAGCCGACGCTGAAAAGCTTCGCGTTCACCCTTGTCGATGGCGAGCAAGTCGCACAACTGTTCAAAAGTCATGGGCTTGCCCTCGACGCCCAGTTTTTCGGCGACATATTCGCGCGACGGCAAGGGCATCTCGTAGCGAGCGGCTTCGCGCTCGAACCAGGGGTCCTGGCGGCGCACTTTGGCAATCTTCTGTTTGGTTGACATATTCCTGGTTTTCATTAAAATTCGCGCTTCTTCGCACCTGCCCAGGTGGCGGAATTGGTAGACGCACTAGTTTCAGGTACTAGCGCTGCAAGGCGTGGGGGTTCGAGTCCCTTCCTGGGCACCAGCAAAGCTTAAGTCAATGGCTCCACCTTTTTCGGAGCCTTTTTCTTTGTCACTCATGGCTACGCTCCACTTGGGCTGTCGCGCGTCCATTATCCAACGAATAGGCGTTTCGCGCCGATCATTCAATTCCCTTGATTCGTCAGCGCGCTAATCGCGGGTAGGAATACCTCCGTCACCGAAACGTATTGCATCCCCAGAGCATGCACTGAACATCGCGCCCAGAGGCAACGCGAATAATCACCATCCGACGTCTCGGCCACCGCCACCGCCCGCCGATAGAGCGGATCTCGCGCATCGAGGCGCCGGTACTCGATCTTTCCGCGCTGGAATCCGGGATAAGCAAACAGCAGACTGCCCAGCGAACGGCTCCCCAGACCCGCCAGCCATTGCCGCAATCTTCCACGCGCCTGCTGGCCGAGTTCAGTATGCGCAAATATAACCGGGCGACCGTCGCAGGTCAGAACGACTTCGCGCACCCATCGCTTGCCGCGCCCGGTGACGAACAGGGAATCCTCGCGACGAAAGGTCAGCAGGCGAACCCGGAATTCCCGACAGGCGCGTTCGCAGCGGGCCGTCAGCGAATCCGGTTCGCGCAGCCAGCCGCGTAGAACCGGATCGCGGCAGTCAACCGCCGATAAGCCCCCCCACTGACCGGACATCAGCGTGGCGCCGGCACCTTTTCGAGACCGCCAATCCTGGCGCCAGCCTTGATGCCTTTGGCGGCAAACCAACCCTTGTTCATTTCCAGCGCAAATCGCGCCGGACGCACCGCACAATGGTTGTCCTCCGTCTGCGGCTGCATATCTTCGATGTTCAGGATGCGTCCTTCGTGATCCAAGAAAGCGACCGACAGGGGAATGAGGGTATTGCGCATCCACATGCAATGCTGCTGGACTTCCGGAAACACGAAGAGCATACCCTGATGGGCAGCGAGGTTGCGTCGGTTCATCAATCCCTGCATGCGCGTACCCTGGTTGGCGGCGACCTCGGCCTCGATGCGGTGAAAACCGGCAGTCAGATCGGTTCGCGGCATCTGTTGGGCGAACGCCGGCAAGGCGATGAACAAGGCAAGCGTGGATAAGGCGGTAAGTATTTTCATGGCTTCAACCGATGGCGTATGCGTGCCGAAGGATACCGTCGCACGCACCGACTGGCAATGCGGGGCGTGGTGCTCACACCGTTTAGCGGCGAACCCGGGTTGGGCGCCGCGCACCTTTCTTCGTGCTCCCGCTCAATCTGGCTTTCTTTCCAGCCACAGGTTTTTTGGCGGTAGCCGGGCGATGGATGGGTTTGTCACTGACGCCAACTTCTGAAGTGGCATCTTCTGCCGCACGCGGAGTCACCGCACACGCAATGCCGGAAAACATCATCAGCCAGCCCCCGAAAGCCAGCATCCACCCGAGCTTCTTCATGCACTTTCTCCCCTCAATGCCTTTAACAATGTCTCCGGAGCACCCTCCAGGCAACGCCATTCACCGGGTTGTAACCCCTCAAGCGAAAGTGCCCCGGTCGCCGCGCGAATCAATCTCAGCGTGGGAAATCCGATGGCGGCGGTCATTCGGCGGACCTGCCGATTCTTGCCCTCGCGCAAGCCGATTTCCATCCACGCGGTCGGAATCTGCTTGCGTACGCGAATGGGTGGGTTGCGCGGCCATAATCCGGCCGGTTCCGCAATCAGTCGTGCCGCGGCCGGGCGAGCGCGAAAATCGTTGAGTTCGATACCAGACTGCAGGGGGCGCAAATCGACTTCTGCCGGCGCCCCTTCGACCTGCGCCCAATAGGTTTTCTCCAGTTTGAAGCGTGGGTCGGCAATACGAGCCTGCAAGGGCCCGCAGTCGGTCAGCAGCAGCAAACCCTCACTGTCGGCGTCGAGCCGCCCAGCAACATATACATCTGGTAGAGGGATGTACTCGTTCAACGCCCGCCAGCGACCCTCCGGCGTAAACTGCGAGAGCACACCATATGGTTTGTTGAAAACGACGAGTTTGGGCACGCGCGGCATCATGCTGGAGAAATCGTAATTCTAACGGGTTGCCAGCCTTCACGGAGGGTGACAAGATGCGTCCCTACCTACGTTTGTTTGACCATGACGACACACGCTACCATTGAAACCCTGCTTGCCGGCACCCCGCTCTTCGGCAACCTGGCTCCCGAAGAACTGAAGAGCTTTGCCCGTGGCTCGCGGGAATTCAGTGTCGAAAAGGGCGAGATCCTGTTTCATCGCGGCGACTCCTGCCACGGTTTTCACCTGATCATTCGCGGCCAGGTGAAAATCGGGTTCGTCTCACCGCAAGGCAACGAGAAGGTCATCGAGATTCTCGGCGCCGGCCAGACATTTGGCGAAGCGCTGATGTTCATGGACAAACCCTACATGGTCTTCGCGCAGGCGCTGGCCGACTCTCATTTTGTGCACATCGCCAAAACCACGGTTTTCGAGGAACTGGAGTCGCACCCTGCCTTCGCGCGCAAAATGATCGCCAGTTTGTCGATGCGTCTGCACCATCTGGTGGCGGATGTGGAATCGTATTCGCTAAAATCGGCCAGAGAGCGGATCGTGGGATATCTGCTCCGCGAAGTACCTCACGATCATACCTCCCAGAGTGCGGTTGTGACGCTGCCAACGAACAAGGGCATCATTGCGTCGCGCCTGAATCTCACCCAAGAACACTTCTCGCGCATCCTGCATGAATTAAGCGATGAAGGTCTCATCCGTGTCGAAGGCAAGAGGATTCACATAGCCGACTTAAGACGTATGGTGACGTAGATATCGAAATTCGCGACTGAACGGTTTGACTCCCGCCTCTTCTCACCGAAATGAATTCGGATGTTCAACAAACGACCCGATCTGGCTGACCAGGAAACCAAGAATGCAAGAGAACTACTACGGCAATGTTAACGTCACCATTTTGGAGAACATACTCCCAACCGCCGAACGAATTCTGGAGGTGGGATGTGGCGCGGGAGCGCTTGCGGCAGCCATCCGTTCTCGTTTTCCTGGCGTTCAACACTACGCAGGGATCGATATCGAGTCGGAGGCGCTAACGTTGGCCGAGCCATTTCTTGATCAGGCCGTCCTGTGTGACTTGAATGGGATCTCCGATTGGCGCACCTCTCCGCAACTCACCTCCATCTTCCATCCGCCGGGCTTTGATCATATTCTCTTTGGCGATGTGCTGGAGCATCTGATTGATCCCGACAGCGCGCTCGCTCAAGCCGCTCGTCTTTTATCGAGCAACGGTTCGATCATCGCATGCATTCCGAACGTTCAGCATTGGAGTGTATTCGCCCAACTCATGGCTGGCAGTTGGCCCAAACAGGAGTCCGGGATTTTTGACAAAACACACTTGAGGTGGTTCGCGCGTGACGACATGCTTGAAATGATGGCGAGACATGATCTTCATGTTGAAAAAGTGATTTCACGAATCTTCAACCCCGAATCAGGAGTCGAGTTTCTTGAATACCTTGAACCTCTCGCCAATTTCATGAACCTAGACTTCGACAGCTTTCTGAACAATTCGCTGCCGCTACAATACGTCATCGTCGCGACAAAAAAAAATTAGAGCCTCCGTATTCGCACGTTTTCAATTTGAGAATCGCATGCTGATCACTGTAATCAAGAATCGCCTTCGTAATTTTCTCGTAACAGTTCCAGGAGGCCAACTTGTTGCAGAGAGCTTTTTCCCGTCCACTCTAAACAATGTTTGTTTCGTGAGTGCGTCACGCAAATCCGAGGACGAGTTTTGGCGGGATTCGCCGTTGGGCCAATCTCTGCCTTTCTGGTTAGAACAGCCAAATGTCAACGCTGTCATTCATTTTGAGAATGCAAAGGGCCTTCCTGAAATCTACAATCAGCACCTGCTGGAAGACACGCTGACGGATGTGCTCGTGTTCCTGCACGACGACGTATGGCTGAATGATCGGCAACTTGTTCCCAAGATTTTGGCTGGGCTACGCCAATTCGATGTCGTTGGAGTAGCCGGAAACCGGCGCAGATCTCCTTTTCAGCCTGCCTGGGCATTTAGTCAACGAAGACCCGACGGACAATTCATCTGGGATTCCGAATATCTCTCTGGCGCCGTCTCGCACGGAAAGCCGGGTGCGCATGCACAGTCAGTCTTCGGTCCGACTCCACAACCATGCGAACTGATGGATGGCGTATTTCTGGCCCTACGCGCAAAGGCGGTTCGCGAGGCCGGAGTTGTTTTCGACTCGCGTTTCCGCTTTGATCTCTATGACATGGACTTCTGTCGAACAGCGCGCAGACAACGCCTCCGCCTTGGAACATGGCCGATCAATATCATCCACGAAAGCGCGGGAGATTTCGGGAAAGACAGTTACGAACAGCAATGCCAGATGTATTTTGATAAATGGGGAAATTAGGGCAATGAAACGCCGCAGGGGCCGCGTGACGCTGTACCCATCCAATCAAATTGTCAGGTAAAAATCCAACAGGCGGGCGGCACTTTGTGCATCTTCGACCGGTACCGAGACAACCGTCCGATCGCCGTCGTCGCATTCAAGCGGATCGATCCCCAAGCGTTTGGCAATCTGCCAGCTGGCGTCTCCCAGATTATCGCTCCAGATGTCGACACGCCAGTCGATCACAACACCGGAATGAAGGCGAACACCTAAACTCAGGCCCGCGCGGCAAGCAGAATGGGTAAAAAACTCTTCAAGGTAGAGGCCCCCTCCATCAAGCTCCGCATCAAATAGCGACTCGACATCAACGCTATCGAAACGGGCGCGCTTCGTGGCCAGCAGGTTGCCATCCAGCACCACAAATCCGCCGGATAGTTGACGTCGCTCCGCACCAGAAACGTTGACCTCATACCAACCGGCGCGCTCGCCGGAAGGCGCGATGCGGCAATCCGCTTTTTCGGTAAACTCATCGTGACGCCAGGCAATATGCCGCCACGAACGAGCCCCACCAATGCCGACCAGATCGAACTCCTCTAGCGCCGCAAGCAGGCTAGACAGCGAGGCAGCGTCAATGAGATCAACCGATTTTTGCATGATTACGACATAGTCGATATCCGGATCACGAAGCACTCTCAGGTACGTTTCAACACGTCGTTTCTCCAAACATTGTTCAAAAACCAGCCTTTCTTGGGGAATGGTTCCTGTGGACAATTTCTCACGCAAAGACAAGAATCCCGCAAAATCGTCACCCACCCAAATGACACAGATTCTTCCTGTAGGAACCGGCGTTCGTGTCTGTCGGGTAGTCGTGTTGGACGAGCGTGTCGATTCCCAAGCCTCCAACAGTAAAAGCTGCTCGACATCAACAGATCTCACGGTTGGCACAAGGCGGCATTGTTCGATGGCGTAAAGTGCCTCGGAATAAGCCTCTGCATATATCCCGTAGCGCGCGATATTGACCCAGGCATTGAATTGGTGGGCAGACGCAAACTCGCTCACTCTCTCTCGCAAATAGGTCGCGGCGCGGCCAAAATCACCCGATGCCGTCCAGCGCTGCGTTAGCAACACATGGGCTGTGCCACACTGCGGATACTCTCGCAAACAATGATCGACAATACGCTGACCTGCCTCGAATTGACCATAGCGGAACACTCGGTAGGCGCGTGCGATTAATTCATCCTCCGGCAGCGGCGCCACCCGGTGATTGTATGAGGGGCGCGCAAGAAGCCATTGTTCGCATTTTTCTTCGAACTCGCGCGTAAACATCGCCCCATTTCCAAGGGCGGTTGACTGGTAGCGCTGTCGCGCCTCTGCCCGAAACACGCGCAGGAACTCGGGATCACGAGCTTTTGTAATCGCTGTGTCTACATATTCTTCATAACTGGAAACGATCCAGTCGGTCAGCCCCAGATTGCTCAGGATCGATTTGCCCATGCGGGATACCAGCGAGTCACCTTGCATCGAAACGACCGGCACACCCATGAATGTTGCGAAGCAGGTTGTTGTACCTCCATTGAAAGGGAAGGTATCGAGAATGATGTCAACTTCGTTGTATGTCGCATAATAGTTTGCACCACCTTCCGGGCCGGCCAGAGATACACGGCTCATGTCCATGCCGAGCTCCTGGCAATACCGCTCGAAGGAACTCAACGCGGAAGTATCGGCAAAACTCATCGAACGAATCAGCAGCCTCGCGTTGTCGATCGTATCCAGGATACGCAGCCATGCCTTCAGCATAGGAGGATGGATTTTGGCGATATTGCCAACACAGGCGAAAGTTACATATCCGTTACGAACGCACGGAGGTTCAGGCGCAATGTCAATGGGGTCAGGCGGCCCAAAGCACCAGAACGACTGCGACATGACCATCGGCGCTTCCGTATATTTCGTCGGCACGTCGTCATCGACAATATGAACATCAAGCAGCTTGGCATCAATAGTGCTCAAGCCAGTGGTCGGAGGATAGCCCAATGCCGTGATTTGCAATCGCGCGAATCTCTGCTGAAGCAGATTCAGGCGATTCGCCGAGGTGTGCCCTGCGCACTCCACCAGCACATCCAGATCGTGGGAAAGCATCAATTTCGCCAATGTCTGGTCGGTCATCTCGCACGACGGAATGAAATGGTCGCATAGCTGCTCGATTTGCTTGCTAACTGGGTCACGTTGCCGAAAATCGAAATAGACGATAATCTCGAATCTCGATCTGTCGTGGTTCAGGAAAAGAGGAAGGGCGAAAAGACCCACTGAGTGATTTCGCAGGTCCGGGGACCAATACGCAATACGAATGCGTGTGCCTTTTGGAGGCACCTCCACCGTCTTGAGCGACTCTTCGCTCGGGTCACCATCCTCAACATCCGTATCGTCGGGCAGCCTCCACGGCACCTGGGTTTCGCTCCAGAAACGGTGTTCGCTAGCCAGTCGCCGACCATCGATATCCGCGTAGGCAGAGCCAAACAAAAAAGCGTTGGCTCCACGCAAATTGTCGAACATCCCCAACCATGCCGAGCGGCTCAAAGCATGAGCTTGCGCTGTTCGCCCCTTCAGCAGCGCCATGCTTCCATAGATATTCGCGATGTTTGGGCCATCTGGGTTAGCTGCCTTGGCACGACGCAAGGATTCCAGCCCTTCATCCGCGCGCTTCAAGGTAATGAAAGTGCGCGCATGGTTGATCACCGCCGGGATGAAGTTATGGTCGAGCGCATACGCCGCATCAAAACAACCGATCGCTTCTGGTTCCTCGCCAAGATCGTAAAGATAACAGCCGAGATTGTTCAGCACCTCAGCGTCATCCGGGCAATATTTGAGGTAGCGTCGGCACGCCTCCGCAGCCGCCCGAAGATCTCTGACCGCACCTTCTGGAGCAGTTTGCTCGCGCAACTCGGAAAGCGCTTGGGCGGTCGGGCGCAGACCACCGAAAATCCGCCCAAATAACTGTTTCAGCATGGCGAAACGCCCTGTCTAGCGGTTTTTCTTTTTGCCCGGTGTCAGGGCCACGATCAAACCTTCGGTCGCCACCGACACAAAATCATCGGGGAAACCCGCTGTTTTCAATTCCCACCGAAATGTATTGGCCAATACAGCACGACGCATCATGCCCAGTCGGCGTCCGGAAAGAGCCAATGCCGCTTGCTCATAAGCTTCTTCGAGATGCTGCGAAATGCGCTTGGCGGAAAGAACCTGTCGGCGCTCCGTCATCAATTTTGCGGAAATCTTTTTCCCGAGCGTGGCAGCAATGTCGCGCGCGACACGCCGTTCAGTGTCGAAACTAAAGAATTCCAAAAAGTCTGCCATGGTGATTGGCCTCACTAAGCGGCACAAACAAAAAACCCCTCCGCAGAGGGGTCGTCCAAGCGCGTCTGATTAGCCGCGGCAGGATCCCGGAACATAGCGGGCCGGTGTACCGGAACAACTCCAGGTCAGGGTGCCCGCAGTCGAATTGATCGTCGGCGAAAGAACAACTGTCACAGCTGCACCAACTGACGAAGCAGCAGTGCTCCCCGTCACGCTGACGACGCCAGAGGAATTCACAGTTGCCCCCGTCACCTTGCCCACAGCCGCGATGGAGCAATTGTCCGATACTGCAGAAGGAATCGACGGACCACCACCCGCACCTTGATAGGCTTCGGTAATACACGTACGAGCGGAACTGGCCGCCAGCACGAGTTCGGACACACGCGCACGGATCGTGTAGTCTTGGTAAGCCGGCAGCGCAACAGCCGCCAGGATACCGATGATCGCAACCACAATCATCAGTTCAATCAACGTGAAACCCTGCTGAATCTTCTTCATGCTCATCTCCTTTTGCAAAAGATTGTGGATGATCCACGAGGGGAATCATACATATTTCGTGCCACCTCGCCAAGCACGACGGAGGCATGGCAACCTTTGCCAAAACGGCTCTGGGCGTGGCTTGCCACTAAATCGGCCAGCAACAGTGAAAAACGACTGACAATTTTTGTCACTTTTACCCGCGCTTCGTCAGTCAGCGTTGCCAAATTCCGACCCTCGGCTCATCCATTGCCTTGGGTACTGTCCAGAAACGTGCTCGCATAGCGCGTGTGCACTCCCGCGCGGGCAAAAACCGCGAAGAGATCCGGATCGATGTGACCGTTGGCCCTGAAATTCTCCATGATCGCCATTGCCTGCGAGATTTTCATGGCCTCTTTGTACGGGCGGTCGCGCGCGGTCAGTGCCTCGAAGATGTCGGCAATGCCCATCATGCGGGCCTGTACGCTCATCTCGTCGCGCTTGAGGCCCTTGGGGTAGCCCTTGCCGTCCATACGCTCATGGTGGCCACCGGCATATTCCGGCACATTCTTCAAATGCTTGGGCCAGGGCAGTTGTTCAAGCATCTTGATGGTGGCAACAATGTGGTTGTTGATGATTTCGCGTTCCGCGCCAGTCAACGTCCCAGCTCGGATGGTCAGATTCTCGATTTCGTCAGCATCCAGAAAGGGCACGCACTCACCCGCCGGATTGGTCCAAGTCAGATCGCTGGCAATGCGTCGTACCCTTTCGATATCTTCGTCACGCATGCGTTCACCGCCGATGTTGACGCGCCGAAGGAAAGCCCGGTTGTCCTCCAGGTTAGCCATGCGCTCGGCAAAAACAATCTCGGCTTCTCCGGCCGGAGTGCCGGCCGCGATGGCACGCAAATGGGCGATCTCGGCATCGCGCTTGAGCACTTCAAAACGGGTGTCGAGCAGATGAATGCGGTCGAAGAGGGTTTGCAGCTTGGTGGCCTTGTCGACCACATGCACCGGCGTGGTTACCTTGCCGCAATCGTGAAGCAATGCGGCAATGCGCAGTTCGTAGCGATCCTGATCGGTGAGCTTGAAGTCGGCCAATGGCCCCTCGGTCGTCTCGTTGACCGCCTCGGCCAGCAGCATGGTGAGTATCGGCACGCGCTGGCAATGGCCGCCGGTATAGGGCGATTTTTCGTCGATCGCCGTGTTGATGAGTTTGATGAAGGACTCGAACAGCTCTTCCATCTGGGCAATCAACTGGCGATTGGTGAGCGCAATCGCCGCCTGCGAGGCGAGCGATTCGGCCAGACGCCGGTCGGCCGGCGAGAAGGTGGTCACATGACCGTTCGTCCGGTCAAGCGCATTGATCAATTGCAACACGCCGATGACTTCGTTTTCGTGATTCTTCATCGGCACCGTCAAGAACGACTGCGAGCGATAGCCCGTGCTCTGGTCAAACCGGCGAGTACCGGAAAAATCGAATCCCTCCGCCTCGTAGGCATCGGCGATGTTGATGGTCTGACCGGTCAGCGCGGCATAGGCAGCCACCATGCTGTTGTTCGGCGCGCCATCGGCTGTATGCAAGGGCAGATCCTTGAACCCGGCAGGGAGCGGTTCGCCTAGCGTGCCGCCGAAAGCGATCTTGAGAGTGTCGTTGCGGACAATCTGGAAATGCAGGTGGCGCTTGTCTTCCGACATCAGATAGAGCGTACCGCCATCGGCGCGGGTAATGCTCTTGGCCGCCAGCAGAATCTTCTCCAGCAGGGCTTCGAGATGCCGCTCGCCGGACAGCGATGCGCCAATGTCGTTCAGCTGCTCCAGGCGCCGAAAAAGATCCTCGACGGTAGTATTCATGCTCATGCCCGCCCCCCTTACTTGATGCACACCGCACGCACCTGCTTGATGTCGGTAATGCCTTGCAGCACCTTTTCGATGCCGTCCATCTTAAGCGTCCGCATGTTTTCGTTGAGTGCGGTCGCCAGAATCTCGGCGACACGTGCCTTTTCCTGTATCAGCTTTTTGACCGGATCGGTCCCGACCAGTAGTTCATGAAGACCGACGCGGCCCTTGTAGCCGGTACCGCTACAAGTATCGCAACCCTTGGCATGGTAGAGAGTGAATCTGCCGTCTTTCACATAGCGGCTTTTCCATTCTCCGAAAATCGCTTCCTTGGCTGCCTTGGGGTCTTTCTTCCATTGCTCGGTGTTGGTCAGCTCCTCGCAGTATTCATCGAGCAGTTGCCGCAGTTCGGTCGCATCGGGGTGATAGGCTTCCTTGCAGTTCTTGCAGAGGCGTTTGCCCAGACGTTGGGCCAGAATACCGAGCAGGGCATCGGCAAAATTGAACGGGTCCATGCCCATGTCGAGCAGGCGGATGATCGACTCGGGTGCCGAATTGGTGTGCAGCGTAGCGAATACCAGATGCCCGGTGAGCGAAGCTTCGATGCCGATGCCGGTCGTTTCGGCGTCGCGCATTTCGCCGACCATAATGATGTCCGGATCGGCGCGCAGGAAGGCTTTCATGATGGTGGCGAAATCCAGCCCGGCTTTCTTGTTAATCTGCACCTGGCGCAGGCCCTTCTGAGTGATTTCGACCGGATCTTCCGCCGTCCAGATCTTGGTGTCAGGCCGATTGAGATGACCGAGCACGGAGTGCAGCGTCGTTGTCTTGCCGGAACCGGTCGGGCCGCAGACGAAGAACAGGCCGTAGGGCTTCTCGACACATTTGACGAGATTGTCGTGATTGCGCGGCGACAACCCGAGCTGATCGAGCGGAATCGGTTCGCCCGCGGCCAGTATCCGCATCACCACGTCCTCGACGCCACCCGCCGTAGGAATAGTGGCAACCCGCAGTTCAATGTCGAGCGGGCCGTATTTCTTGAACTTGATCTTGCCGTCCTGCGGCTTGCGCTTTTCGGAAATGTCGAGGTCGCACATGATTTTCAGGCGCGTCACCAGGGGCGCCCGGAACGAGGCCGGCACCTCGATGTAATTGACCAGCGAACCGTCCTTGCGAAAACGGACTATGGTCTTCTCCTTGCCCGGCCGTGGTTCGATGTGAATATCCGACGCGCCCTGCTGGTAGGCCTCAACGATGATCTTGTTGACCAGGCGCACCAGTTCGTTGTCCGCTGCTGCGGTCACCTCATCGCCATCGCCGCTGCCCTCCTCGCCTTCGGCCATTCCCGAGAGCAGATCGTCCATTGAGCCCATATCGGAGAGTGCACCGAAGAACTGGTCGACCGTTTGCTCGAACTCGCGCTGCGTAGTGACCCGGAAGACGATCTTGCTCTTCGGAAACACGTTATTGACCATGCGCGCCGTGCGCACCCGCTCGGGGTCGGGCGCGACGACGATGAGTCCTTCATTCGTCTCTTCCAGTGGCAACCATTGTTGGCTGTCGACGAAATCACGTTTGATGTTTCTGAGTAGATCGGTTGGCTTGATACGGTCCGGTTTGAACGCTTCGTAGGGCACGCCGAAAAATTTCCACAGCGCCTGACCGACGGCCGCAGGCTTGACTGCGAAAGATTGAATCAGCGTGGCCTCAAGGTCGGCGCCGCTTTCGCGCGCCTGTCGCTGCGCCTGTTCCAGTTCGTTACCGGACAGAACCCCATCGGTAACCAGATGATGGTACTTGGTCCGCACGACCCCAGTCGGCCTCTGTCGCTGCGTAAAGGCGATCGCCAGCGTCTTGGCGAGTTCGCCCACACCCTCTTCGGACAGTTTGGAAAACGGCTCGTCACTCTTGTTGTTGATGAGCTGAACAATACCCAGAAGATCGTCGCCACTTCCGATGATCGGCGCCACCAACATCTGTTTGGAACGATAGCCGGTACGTTTATCAACCTCTTTGAGGAATTTCATCTCCGGGCTGTACTTCTTCAATTCCACGTCGTCGTAGACATCGTGGATATTGACAGCCTTTTTCGTCGAAGCAACGTAGCCTGCCACTGACAGGTCGTTGATGCTGAGTTTCAGGTCCTTGAAAGAGTTGAGCCCGGTCTTGACCTTGGAAACGATCGACTGTTTGTCTTCGCTGACCGCGTAGATCGTCAGGCGATCGGCGTGGAAGAGGTTGCAGATATCCTGCGACAACTCGAGCATGATTTCGTCGATGTTGTTCGTCGCATGGATCTTGTTGGTTACACCGTGCAGGTTTTTCAAAAAGACCAAGCGACTCGCCACGTCAGTCATGCCTTGCTCCGTTCTGTTGGCTATCGGTTTTATTCAGGCTGGCCAATCCGCCTTCCAGCCAGTATGCCTGCAATCCGTGCTGCGCCAGCAGAAAGGCCGCCGCCGAACTGCGCCGCCCGCTCTGGCAATAAACGACATACTGGCGCGCCCGGTCGAGCACGCCAAATGCGCTACGCACTTCATTGAGCGGCACATTAATTGCGCCAGACAAGCCATCCTGCGCATATTCAGCAGGATAACGTACATCCAGCCACATTGCCTTGCCGGAGGTGACCTTGCCACGCGCCTCGGAGGCACTGACACCGTGCAACAGCGGCGTTTGCAATAGCTCGATGAAGTGCGGCTTCGCCAGTCGCCACAGACAGCCGTCGGTCTTCATCCGTACTGTCGCGTTGCGTCGTTCTCCGGCCACCAGCGCTTCTTCGCCGAAGGCATCGCCGGCCATCAGTTCCGCCACGTGCAGATTGGCTCCCGCGACCGCCCGAGTGACCTCGCAACGCCCAGATTCGATAACGTAGTAGTAGTCGCCCTCTTCGCCCTCGCCCACAACAACCGTATCGTGTAATACCTTGATGCGCTCGAACCGGTGCATGAGTTCGTGCAGATGCGCCATCGGCAAGCGCGCAAGCGCGCCGCTGGTCAGCGCGCGGCTATGGAACATGCCCGTCATGGTGCGCCAGATGGTCGATTCGTCGCGGCTTTCGGCGTGCAACCCGGCGCTGGAGAGCTGATCCCATGTCATCAGGATATCCAGCAGGTCGTCATCCATCCGCAACATGTCGACTTCGGTAATCGCCCGCGTCGACACCGGCCGGCCAGTCTGATGACCCAACGGTCGAAGGGCATCGTCACAGCCGCCGACAATTACACGGGCGCCGCCATCCGGCAAGCGAACCAGCAGTTCGCCGTGCAGCAGATAAACCGACTGGCCAGTCAGTTCGATACCTCGCAATGGGTCGACGCCAATCGGGTAATGTTCGATGCGGCACATGGTCACGATCTCGTCGCGCCGGGGCAGCGAAAGATTGCTGAGCGGCTCCAGTTTACCCAGGTTGGCGGCGGTGAGATCCATGGCTCGTTCAGAACTCGAAAACCTGGTTGTTTTGCAACATACCTGCCTTGAAGTCACCCAGGCAATCTTCGATTTCTTCCATCGTCAATTCGATCTGGCCTGGTTTCAGGTGCGTGATGAATATCTCGCAGTCGTGCTCGAATTTGAGCAGCTCGGCGGCCAGCGTCTTGGGACAGAAATGTCTGGAAGCAGCCGCCAGACGTTCCTCACGGTTCGAGAAAGCGCACTCGACAATCAGGTACTTGAGATTCTCGATGTGATTCACGGCCTTCCAGAAAGCGTCACAGGCTCCCGTGTCGCCCGAAAAAGCCAGGCTATGCACCCCGGAGTCAAGCCGGTAGCCGACCGCCGGCACGGTGTGCTCAACCGGCAATGCGGTGATCCAGCGGCCGCACAGGTGCACCGGACGACCGACCTCGATGGTCTGAAAACGCAGGAACGGTCGATCCGGCGTGGGAATCTCGGAAAAATCCGGCCAGATTGCCCAGTTGAAAATGTGGTTGCGAAGTATCGTGATCACCGCCTCGGTGCCATACACGACGAGCGGACGTGGGCGCCGGTCGCCGACCGTATCCAGCATCAGCGGCAGGGCGGCAATGTGGTCGAGATGGGTGTGCGTGATGAACACATGGTCGATCATCGACAACTCGGCCATCGAGAGATCGGTCACTCCCGTACCGGCATCGATCAGGATGTCATGGTCGAGGAGCATCGAGGTCGTACGTAAATGCCGGCCACCGATTCCACCACTACACCCCAGGATACGCAGTTTCATCTTACTTGGTCTCGAATGTGGT
This sequence comes from Betaproteobacteria bacterium UBA1934, assembly GCA_002337055.1. GTDB lineage: Bacteria > Pseudomonadota > Gammaproteobacteria > Burkholderiales > Rhodocyclaceae > UBA1934. The sequence goes on from DDFG01000004.1 coordinate 637,830, forward strand.
AACACCGTCCCACTGCTCGCCCGGCGGCTGACGACGGTAATAGGCAACCCGTTCCGAATAATGGACGTACAGCCGGCAGTCGGGCGCGCGCGCGATCAGTTTCACCAGATCTGCCTCCGCCGCATCCCAATGCTGGGACCGATAATGGTCCAGCGCCCGATTCCAGAGCTGCAACTCTTCCAGCTTAGCCGGCTCGACTTCGCTTGCCAATCCCACCGGCTCAAAGACGGCAACCGGCTTATCCTTTCCCTTGACCCGAACTCTGTCCAGTTCGCGGAAAACCACTTCGTCAACCGCAGCACGCGTCGTTTCGCCGACCATGATCCCGACACCGTATTGCTTGGTCAGACTTTCGAGGCGCGAGCCCAGATTCACCGCGTCGCCCATCACTGTGTACGCCTGGCGCACTGGCGACCCCATGTCGCCCACGGTCATGCTACCGGTATTGATGCCGATGCCGATGTGCAGTTCCGGCCAACTTCGCGCCTTGAACGAGGCGTCAAGGGTGCGCAGAGCCCTTTGCATCGCCAGCGCCGCCAGCACGGCCTGCCGGGCGTGTTCCGCGTCCTGCACAGGCGCTCCCCAGAAGGCCATGATGGCATCGCCGATGTACTTATCCAGCGTGCCACGATACTGCCGGATCACCTGCGTCATTTCACCCAGATAGGTATTCATGAGCTGGGTCAGCTCCTTCGAATCCAGGCCTTCTGAAATGGTCGTAAAACTGCGCACGTCAGAAAAGAGAACAGTCAAATTCTCCTTCTTGCCTTCCATACTGTAGTTTTCGGGGTCACGCGCCATTTCGTCGACCAACTCCGGCGGCACATACTGGCCGAACAATCCTGTCAATTGCCGTTTGGTGCGCGCCTCGAAGAAATAGCCCCAGGCAGAATCGAGGCCGTATAGCAACAGGATCATGATCAACGATCCGGCGAGCGGCAACACCAAATTGCCAAAGCGCCAAAGCAAGACATTCCCGCCCGCCACTACAACCAGTGCCCCGCCAGCCAGCAGGGTCGCGCGCACAGGCGATACGCGAGGCAACCAAAACACCAGCAGACCACCAACGACCAGAATGACAAAAAATACGACACCTTCCCCATAGGACGGCGTGTATTTCAAATTACCCTCAAGCACGCCCGCGACGATGTTGGCATGCATTTCCACCCCCGGATAGATTGGACCGAAAGGGGTGGCCCGCAGATCCATCAAGCCAGGTGCCGTCGTCCCGACCAGCACGATTTTGCCGGTCAGCAGCCTTTCGGGAGCGTCTCCCCGCAACACATCGACTGCCGAAACGTACGGAAAACTGCGCTCGCCACCGCGAAAAGGAACCAGTGTCGACGCTTGGCGATCGACCGGAATCTGGAGGACCCGCTTGCCATCCAGAATATCCAGCCACTCCATTCCACCCGTCTTGTCGGCAAATACAGGTCGAATGGGTGCGTTGTTAAGTAACACGCGCAGAGTCGCGAGCGACAGCGACTCATAGTAGTTGCCCGCATGCACCGCCAACATCGGCACTCGCCGTGAAATGCCATCTTCATCCGGAACGGGATTGAAATGTCCGGATGCCGTAGCGACTTGCTGGAACATCGCCAGATTGCTGCCAAATCCATCGTACTCAATAAACCCGATCTCTCGCCCCGCAAAGGTTTCCGGGCTGAATGAGGGCGGCGGCAACACGCCGGTCTTGCGCGCCGAAATCTGGTTCGAGAAGTAATACCCCAGCACCACCGGCCGAGATTTCAGAATGTCGACAAACTGCGCGTCGTAGTCCAACTTGCTTCGCAGCGTTTTGAGTTCGCCCAGATACTCCTTGTTCTCGCGCAACTGGTTCTTTGCCAGCTGCTCCAAGACCGGCAAGCCGGAGCTCCGATCGGGTTCCGCAAACACGACATCGAACCCGACAACGGGCGCCTTGTATCGATCCGTCAGCTGGCTAACCAGTTCGCCGACTTTATCGCGCCCCCATGGCCACCTTCCAACCTCCGCAAGGCTCTTTTCGTCGATATCGACGATGACGATGCGGGTATCCACGTCGCTACGGGCCGCCAGCCGCATCCGTACATCATAGAGATAGTGATCGACAAAATTTACGAACGGCAACGGCCAAAGTTCGCTCGCATGCCCGAGAAAAACCAGCACCAGCGCGGCGCCGAGAATGTAGCGAAAGGCATATTTCTTCAGCACCGGCTGATCTCGACCGATCAGGTCTTGAAAAAGAACTCCATTTTGACGCCCGCGATTTCGACGACATCATGGTCTTCGAGTTGGTGTGCCTGAGCGTCAAGAGTGGCGCCGTTGACGACGGGGAAGTGCGCGCCTTCGACGTGCGTGATGAAATAGCCATGCGGACGCCGGGCGATTACAGCCACCTGAACGCCTGGTTTGCCCAGCGTGGTCAGGGTCTTGGTCAACTCAAGCTCCTTGCCAGCATTCGGGCCATTCAACAGCTGGATGACTGCCGCGTTTGCGGCGGCTGGCGCAGCAGCGGGTGGCGGCATCGGTGCGGCGTGGCTGGCTGGCGAAGCGGCCGGTGGCGTCATCGGGGCCGGCGTCACGCCAACCGGAGGGGGCGCGGCGTCGCCGGGCTGAACCGGTTTCGCGCCACCCGGCCGGATGATCATGGTCTTTTCGAAATCAGCGGCACCGGCGGCTGCGGGTACATCATTGATGTACTTCAGCTTGTACTTGCCGAGTTCGACCACGTCGTTGTTCTTCAGAAAATGTTTCTTGACCGGCTGCCCATTGACCAGGGTGCCGTTCGTGCTGTTCAGATCCTCAAGGAAAGAATCGTTGAGGATCGTCACGATCGCAGCGTGTTCGCCCGATATGGCCAGGTTGTCGATCTGGATGTCGTTATGCGGCTTGCGCCCGATGGTCAGCCTTTCCTTGTTCAGCTGAATTTCCTTGAGCACCAGACCGTCCATCGAAAGAATCATTTTTGCCATCTTGCCACCCTCATGACTTGAACCAGGCCAGCAGCTTCTGCCACCAACCGCTCGGCGCGGCAAAGTCGCCACGCACACGCACCAATATTACCGAAACGTTGTCGCGCCCGCCGTTGTCGTTCGCCATCTGAATCAACTGGTCGCCCGCAAGTTCCAGATTGGCTTGCAGCATTTGCAGGGTTTCCCCGATTTCCGCGTCTTCAACCATGTCGTTCAGGCCATCCGAACACAACACGTAGATATCACCGGGCAACACATCATAGTCGTGGATTTCGACCTCGACTTCCGGATCGACGCCCAAAGCACGCGTCACCAGATTCTTGTTCTGGGAATATTTCGCTTCCTCGGCCGTAATCATGCCGCTATCGATCTGCTCCTGCAAAAGCGAGTGATCGCGGGTCAGTTGCTGAAACTCATTGTCGCGCAGGCGGTAGAGGCGCGAATCACCGATATGGGCAACACTGACCAGATTGTCGAAAAACCAGGCCATGACCAACGTTGTGCCCATACCCGCGTATTGAGGTTGACTCTGGGCGGCGCGGTAAATCGAATCGTTGGTTAGGGCAACTTCGTCGATGATGTACTTGTGCGCCACACGCTGCCCTGTCGCAGCGTCGATCGATTGCGGACGAATAGTTTCGATCAGCGGCAACAGATCGTTTGAAATCAAGGTAGTCGCCATACCACTGGCAACCTCCCCAGCGTTGTATCCGCCCATACCATCGGCCAGAATCACCAATCCCCGCTCGGCATCGCCAAATACCGCGTCCTCGTTGTGGGAGCGCACCATACCAGGATCGGTACGGACCACCACCTCGAGCGCTTCAGCCAGTTTCATTTTGTTATCCTCGCTCAAAACTCGATATCGACTGCCGCCGCGGCATTCGTGCCGCCATCGTTCAAACAGGCGCGCAGATCGGCCGCCATTTCACTACCGCGCTGATAGCGCCGGCCGATGTCCTTTGCCAGCGCCTTGTCGATCACCGCGATCAAGGCAGGCGGAAGCCCCGGCGCAAAGGCCGTGATGTCCGCAGGCTCCTCCCCGGCAATCTTGAACATCAACTGTGCCATGGATTCACCCACAAAGGGTAGATGCCCGCTACAGAGCTGATACAACATCACGCCCAGCGAGAACAAGTCGGAACGGCCGTCTATCTTCTTGCCCGCCAATTGCTCGGGAGACATATAGGAAGGGGTACCCAGAACCATTCCCGTTTTCGTCTTCGAAGAATCGGTAATCCTCGCAATCCCGAAATCAGTCACCTTGACCTGATCCGCCTCGGCTTCGTACATCACATTGGCGGGCTTGACGTCACGATGCACCACACTGTTCTGGTGAGCGTAATCGAGCGCATCAGCCACCCGGGCGACGATGGAAATGACCGACGGGAGGGGCAAGAGTGCGTCGGATTTGGTGTGAGGTACCAAATCCCTGCCCTTGAGGAACTCCATCGCGATGTAGGCCAGATCGTGTTCCTCGCCGGCATCGTAGATGGTGACGATATTCGGATGATTGAGCCTGCCGGCGGTTTCGGCCTCACGGAAGAAACGCGCCTTGACCTCGTCCAGTTCGTCCCCTTCGAACTCCTGCGAAAGCGCCATGGTCTTGATGGCCACCACGCGGTTGATTTTGGGATCGCGTCCGAGGTAGACCACTCCCATCGCGCCTTTGCCCAGCTCCTTTTCGACCTGATAGCGCCCCAGCATGGGTTTCTCAACCTGTCCGCCCGGAATGATGACGGTTCCTCCCACAGCCTGCCCGGCGCCGCTCCCCAACAATACGGCCTCGGAAAGCTGCTTGGCGCGCGCAAGTTTTTGGGCGAGATCGCGGAAATCGAGCCGGTAATCTGCCATATAGCGGAAAACCGCCTCTGCCTTGTTGAACTGCCGTTTTCGCTCGTAATCCAGTGCCAGGTTGTACAGGTTCTCGAGCAGGCCGTCATCCATGGGACATTTACGGAACTTGTCGAAGGCCAGATCGAGTTGCCCCTGGCCCTGAAAGGCCAATGCGAGCATGCGGTTCGATTCGGCCGATTCGAGGTCGGATTTGACCTTGCCGCGCTGGGTCACCAGGAAATTGCGTGTAGTCAGCAGCAGATGCCCCAACACCAACAGGCACGCCGGCCACATCAGCGGAATCCACAATCCGCCGCCGACCATCAGGCCAAAATGGGTGGCAATCACGATCGCCATCAACACCCCGGTCGCCGCTGCACCGACGCCGGCGGAAAGCTTGGGCAGGACGAAGATCAGATACAGCGCCACCAGCACGAACGCGCCAAATGCGGCAAAAACGCCCCAGCGCGGCTCGACAAAAAAGTGCTCCTGCAAAATGCTGGAAACCGCGTGCGCAAGAGTCAGCACAGGCGGCATATCCTTGGCAACCGGGGTCACCTGCGGCGCGCCCACGCCATCGGCCGTGGCGCCGATCAGGACGATCTTGCCGGCATACTTGGCCGCCGGAATCTTGCCATTCAACACATCGAAAAAGGAATCGACCTGAAAGGCCGGGCGTGCGTCCGAACTCCGATAGAAGAACGTATGCATCTGCGTTTCGATATCGGTCGGAATCCTCAGCTTGCCGACCCTGACTTCCTCGCCCAGCCGCACCTTGATGTCGTCCACACCGAGATTCAGGCTCTTGGCCGCCAGCACCAGTGACAGCGATGGGTAGGTCTGATCGAAGTATTGCACCACCAGCGGTTCGGCACGAATGCTGCCATCGACATCCTGACTGGCATTGAGATGCCCCAGCGCCAATGCTTTTTCGCCGACGGCCTGAAAAGGCGCTTGCAAGGAAACGGCCGGAAGCGCGCCGCCACCAGCGGAGGCAACCTGGGTCAAACGATTGCGGGCGATGAAATCAGGCACGGGTCTGTCAAGCCGCCCGCGCGGCTCACCCAGGCGAAAAGTCATCGGCAACACGACATTACCCGCATGCGCGAAACTGTCCGCCAGCTTGCGATCGGTGTTCAGCGCGGTTTCCGCTTCTTTCAGCAGCGCGAGAATCTTCTCGCCTTCCGCACTCCGTGGTGGTGCAGGTTCGGCTTCGCTCGCGGGGGCAACCAGTTCGAGGAGTTTGCCGATGTACTGCTGGGCAACCCCCGTTTCCGGCTCGTAGAAGAACACTGTGTTGCCGATGACCTTGGCTTTGGCACCCGACAACAGGTCGGTCATGCGTGCATGCAGATCGCGTGGCCACGGCCAGCGACCGAGGTTGGCGATGCTGGCATCGTCAATGGCGATGACCGCGATGTCCGGCGAAGGAGTCCGCTCGGTCGCGCGCACGCCCATGTCGTACGCCTTGCGCTCGAGGCTCTGGATAAGGTCGGATTGCCCCACCGCGAGCATGAAAAGCGCCAGCAGCAAGGCGAGGAACCCACCCGATTTCCAGAACGCGGTTTTTGATTTCGCCGGCACTCTTGTCTCCGTGGCAAAGAAGCCGAAAGTCAAATGCTTACTCGCTATTCTTGCGCGTCATTCGAGGCCAGTCAAATTTATAGTCATATGCACCGGGCGTGAAGGCAGCTTCTGTCTCTCGTATCGCACAGGCGAATCCGCCCCCTGCTCAAACAAAAAGGGCCGCATCCCATCGACGCGGCCCTTCGTTAACTCGGAAGCGGCGAAATTACAGCTTGGCTTTGAGCAGCTTGGCCATTTCGGACGGGTTGCGGGTCACGGTGAAACCGCATTCTTCCATGATCGCCAACTTGGCGTCGGCGGTGTCGGCACCACCGGAAATCAACGCACCGGCATGACCCATGCGCTTGCCCGGAGGAGCGGTGACGCCGGCGATAAAGCCGACCACCGGTTTCTTCATGTTGGCCTTGCACCACTGCGCAGCTTCGGCTTCGTCCGGCCCGCCGATTTCGCCGATCATGATGACCGCATCGGTCTCCGGATCGTCGTTGAACATCTTCATCACATCGATGTGCTTCAGACCGTTGATCGGGTCGCCGCCGATGCCGACGGCCGAAGACTGGCCGAGGCCGATTTCGGTCAATTGCGCGACGGCTTCGTACGTCAGCGTGCCGGAACGCGATACCACTCCGATCCGGCCCTTGCGATGGATATGCCCGGGCATGATGCCGATCTTGATTTCGTCCGGGGTGATCAGGCCGGGGCAGTTCGGCCCGAGCAGCAGCGTCTTCTTGCCGCCCGCAGCTTCTTTCTGTTTCATCTTGTTGCGCACGACCAGCATGTCGCGCACCGGAATGCCCTCGGTGATGCAGATGGCCAGATCGAGTTCGGCCTCGACCGCTTCCCAGATCGCGTCGGCGGCACCGGCGGGCGGCACGTAAATGACCGAGACGGTGGCGCCGGTCGCCTGCTTGGCTTCCTTGACCGAAGCGTAAATCGGCACGCCTTCGAAATCCTCGCCGGCTTTTTTGGGGTTCACGCCGGCGACGAAACAGTTGGCACCGTTTGCGTATTCGCGGCACTTGGAGGTATGGAACATGCCGGTCTTGCCGGTCATGCCCTGGGTGATGACCTTGGTGTCTTTGTTGATCAGAATGGACATATCGACTTCCTCACTTCACAGCGGCAACGATCTTGGTAGCGGCATCCGCCATGGTATCGGCGGCAATGATGGGCAGGCCGGATTCGGCGAGGATCTTCTTGCCGAGATCCTCGTTGGTGCCCTTCATCCGAACCACCAGCGGCACGGAAAGGTGCACTTCGCGGGCGGCCGTCACGACGCCGGTCGCAATGGTGTCGCAACGCATGATGCCGCCGAAGATATTGACCAGAATGCCCTTGACCTTGGGATTCTTCAGCATGATCTTGAACGCCTCGGTCACCTTCTCGGTCGTGGCGCCACCGCCAACGTCGAGGAAATTGGCCGGTTCGGCACCGAACAGCTTGATGGTATCCATGGTCGCCATGGCCAGACCGGCGCCATTCACCAGACAGCCGATGTTGCCGTCCAGCGAAATGTAGGCGAGGTCGAACTTGGAGGCTTCGATTTCGTCGGCATCCTCTTCATCCAGATCGCGCATCGCGACGATGTCCGGGTGACGATACAGCGCGTTGGAATCGAAATTGAACTTGGCGTCGAGCGCCTTGATGGTGCCGTTGCCTTCGAGAATCAGAGGATTGATTTCGGCCAGCGAGGCGTCGGTTTCCATGTAACAGGTGTAGAGTTTCTTGAAGGTATCAACGGCCTGTGCGATCGAGCCTTCCGGCACGCCGATGCCCTTGGCCAGTTCCAGCGCCTGCGCGTCGGTCAGGCCAACGAGCGGATCGACGAAGGCCTTGATGATCTTTTCCGGCGTCTTGTGGGCGACTTCTTCGATATCCATGCCGCCTTCCGAAGAGGCCATCATCGCCACCTTCTGCGAGGCACGGTCGGTCAGCGCGGCAACGTAATATTCCTTCTTGATGTCAGCGCCTTCTTCGACCAGCAGGCGACGAACCTTCTGACCTTCCGGTCCGGTCTGATGGGTCACCAACTGCATGCCCATGATCTGGCTGGCGTATTGCTTCACCTCATCGAGCGACTTGGCGACCTTGACGCCGCCGCCCTTGCCGCGGCCACCGGCGTGAATCTGCGCCTTCACCACCCAAACCTTGCCGCCCAGGGATTCAGCGGCTTTGACGGCGTCTTCCACCGCCGGGCAGAACACTCCGCGCGGCACCGTCACGCCAAATTTTCTCAGGATTTCTTTTCCCTGGTATTCATGAATTTTCATACCGTTCCTCTTCTCTGTCAGGTTGAAACGTCACCGTAATTACAGAACAATGGTAGCACAGCACAACCAAAAGATGTCTTTTAAATGACCTAAGACTGAAGCCTCGGCAGCGGGTCTATTTACACTTCAAAATCCTTCGCCACCTTCCACAACAAGCCTGCGAGCAGGATTGCCGCCATCATCAAGCTGGCGGCCGAAGCCAGCCAGAAGCCCGCGATTCCCATGTCTCGCGGGCCAAAGCACAACCACCAGCCGCCCCCCATGCCAATGCCCCAGAACACCAGGGTTTGCACCAGCATCGGCAAGAACGTCACCCGATACGCACGCAGCACATGACCTGCCACCGTCTGCACAGCATCGAAGAACTGGAATATTGCAATGTAGATCACCAAACTTACAGCCACCTTGCGAACCGATGCATCGTTGGTATAGAGCGCCACCATGGGTTCAATGCCAAACCAGAGCACGACACCCATGGCGGACGAGACACCACCGGCAAGCAACAGTCCGGCGGCAAGAAAGCGGTGCGCGCGGGCCCAATCACGGGCGCCCAGGCTTTGCCCGACGGCAGCCAGAGTGGCGATGGCGAATGCCAGCGGCAACATGTAGCAAAGCGCGGCGATGTTGCCGATGATGCGGTGCCCGGCCAGCACCGTGGCACCCAGCGGTGCGATCAGTAGCGCCACCAGCGTGAATGCGGAAATCTCGACAAAATTGGCGACGCCCATCGGCAATCCAAGCTGCAACAGTTCACGCCAGATCACCCAATCCGGTTTTTCCCATTGCTCGAAAGCGCGATAGCGCTTGCCCAGCGGCCCAAATATCAACGACAACGCCGCAGCGCCACAGGTCAGCCAGGACACCGAGACATTGGCGACGGCGCAACCCAACACACCCAGCGGCGCGCCCGCCCATCCCTTCAACGCCAATCCCCATGAGAGAAAGGCATGCACCACCAGTCCGCCCAGCCCGATGGCCATCAAGAGGCGGGCGCGTCCGAGCGCATTGCTGAAGGAATAGAAGGTCCGGTAGAGCAACGAGGCGGGCACGCCGCAGGCGAGTACCAGCAAGTATCCCCGCACCCGCTCCTCGACCGCCGCTTCCATCGGCGAGAGTCCGAGCAGCCAGTCTGGCCAGATCAGCGTGGCGATGCCGGGCACACTCAACGCCAGCGCCAGCCAGAATCCCTGGCGGAGAACACGTACGGTTTCGGCATCCCGCCCGGCACCGACGCGATGGGCAACAATGGGCGTCACCGCCTGGAGAATGCCCACCAGTGCGAACAGAATACAAACATAGATGCCGCCGCCAATAGCCACCGCGGCCAGCTCAATGGCGCCGACATGGCCCAGCACCGCCGTATCGACCACCACCATGCCGATGGAGGCCAATTGGGCAACGAGCACAGGTAGCGCGTGAGCGATCAGTCCGCGGCAAGCGGTGAGAAACATGATTTTAGGGGTGAGAAGGAGTGTTGCAAAAAGGGCGCTGTCGAGCGCAGGGCACGACGGGCCGAATCCGAACCCATTCTACATGCACAACGCGCCGACGCTCGACGCGATGTCAGCCCGGTGCCACGATTCGGGCATGCAGCTCGCCCACCCCTTCCACGCTGCCTGCCAGACGATCTCCCGGAACGATGGCGGCCACGCCCGCGGGCGTGCCGGTATAGATGAGGTCGCCGCCGTGCAGCCGCACGCTCTGCGAAAGCTGGGCGATGATGGCCGGCACCGGCCAGCTCATCTGGGCAAGATCGCCCTGTTGCCGAAGCGTGCCGTTCACCGCCAGGCATATGCGACCGCGCTCGGGGTGTCCGCACACCGCAGCAGGCACGATGGCGCCCAGTATGCCGGATTGATCGAAACCCTTCGATAGATCCCACGGATGACCTTTTTCCTTGGCTCGCGCCTGCATGTCGCGGCGGGTCAGGTCGAGGCCTACGGCGTAACCGAAAATGCAGCCACGAGCCGCCTCCGGCGCAATATTCTGGCCGCCGCGGCCCAGCGCGACGACCAGCTCGATTTCGTGCTGGAGATTGGCGGTTTGCGGCGGATAGACGACGGCCAGTTCGTCGCCGCCCGCCACCAGCGCATCGGCCGGCTTCATGAAGAAGAATGGGGGTTCGGCACCGCTGGCTTGATCCAGCGCGCCCATTTCCCGCGCGTGTTCGGCGTAATTCCGGCCAACGCAAAACACGCGACGGACGGGAAACAAACCGCCCCCGACAACCGGGACGGCCACTTGCGGCGGCGCGGGAATCACATAGGGCATGGTTGGGTCAGAATGCAAGGGAAAGGCTGATTTGTCCATTGAAGCCGGGATCACGGAAACTGAAAGGTAGGTCATATCGGCGGTCGGTCAGGTTGATCAGGTCGACCGTGAGATCCAGTCCGGGTGACAGCGGCTTCAACAAACGCAGATTGAGTGTGCCGTAATCCCCGAATTTCAGGCGCGATGCACGCGAAGCGCTATCGTAGTACCGCCCGACCCAGTGCGCATAGGTAAATACCTTGAACCCGGCGGGTAGGGAAGCCGATACTCCGGCATTCATCAGCGTGCCCGGAGTGAAAGGGATCGAGGTGTCATCCTGGTCACGCACCACGGGGTTGTCGAGACGAGTTTGAGTCCGCGTCAGGTTGGCAAACCAGGCGACATCCGTCGTGATCGCCTGATTCCAATCCAGTTCGATACCTTGGGCGCGGGCCTTCCCGGCGTTTTCAGAACGCGATTGCGAAGGATCGGCACTTACAATGCTGCTGACAATTGCATTTGAAATACGGTTGTCGAAAAGCCGCACGCCGAACGTCGCCGTTGCAAGCGGCTGCCAGTCGATACCCAAGTCAATGCCAGTCCCGCTTTCGGGTTTCAGGGCAGGATTGGCCAACTCCCCGCTGGCATTGGGTAAATTCACCGTACCGCCGATCTGTTTAGCCGCTGGCGGCATGAAACTCGTCCCTGCATTGGCATAAATAGCCAGCGCCGGCGCCAAACGATAGCGCGCACCCAAGCTCCAGAGCGTTTTTTCCCACTTCGCACTGCGAACGGCGGGCGCATTGCCGCCGAGCAACATGTAGTCATGTTGAACTTTGTTGCGCCGCAGCCCACCCCGGAAGACCCAATCGCCCCAGTGCCATTTCTCCTGGATAAAGAAACCTGTCGATTCCGCCGATGCGTCGTTCCGCCGCATCTGTGCGTCAAGCGGACTCCGCTCGATCACCCAGTAATGCACAGTTTGCCGGTCAGCGCCCAAGGTCAGCAGGCTTTCCTGCCCATGCAGGTAGCTGAAGGTCAAATCCATCGGCCGGATGATCTGGCGTGTTCGTTCGGTGTGTGTGAACGCCAGACTCGTCGGGTAGTCGTCATTTGCGTAAGACCGGTCATAATGCCGCTGCCCGATCTTGAACTGGAGATTCCAGTTCTCCGTAAAGGCGTTGTTGTAGGCCAGGTTGAGGGTGTCATACCGGTGATCGAAATCGCGGTTCGGCCGGCCCAGCGTGCCGTCGTGGCGCGTTTCCTGCACGAAAACCGAGAGGGTGTGATCAGCACGCCCGAGAGCAAGCCCGGCGCGAGCAAACCACTTGGTCTTGGTGTATTCGGGCGACCTTGTCGTTTGCAACCAACTGCCAGCTTCGCCCACTTGCGTGTAGTCAGCCTGATCGGCGCTGACCCCGACCATATAGCTTAAAGCCCCTTCGCCACCCTGGCGGTAAAGCTGGGCGAAGCGGCCTCCGCACGAACCCAACCCCATCGTGGCGCGGGTCAGCGGCTGATCGATCCGCGATTTCAAGATGAAATTGGTCGTGCCGGCCAGCGGCGTGGCATTGCCGACGAAATCCATACTGAGATAGTTCGAGTAGAGAACCGACGCCGGCCCTTTCTGAATTTCAACCCGCTCGATGGCCGCCAGTTCAAGGCTCATCGCATCGACAAATGAATCCATCGGCAGGCCGTCGAGCAGATAGCTGTTGTATTTCGGCCCAAGGCCGGCGTAGGAACCCCAATTGGCGTCATTGCGCGACAGCACGTTGACGAACTGCCCGGAAACATACATCGACAGGTCCGCCAGATTACGGTTGAGCGTCGGTTGACGCTCGATATCGTCTTGTCGCAACACGGCGATCCTCTGGGTCACGCTGTCGCGCGATTGCGCGATCTTGGTATCGGTTACCACGACATCGGCAAGGTCGTTCAGGCTGAATTGATCGACCAGACGCACGAGCGACAACCCTCCCGCCGACTCGTCCGTATTCGCCCATACCGATGTGGCAAAATGGGTTCCCGGCACAAAGAGTGCCACTCCAACCAACGCCGAAAGTCGCTTTCCCCCGAGCATCGTATTCAGACTACTCAATTTAGTGGTATTCATCATAAGCGAAATCTCATGCACATTCGACCCTTTTGCGAACCGGATACCTCTTCTGTCGTTGCATTGTGGCGAGCCTGCGACCTGCTTCGTCCCTGGAACGACCCTTGGAAGGACATCAAGCGCAAGCTGGCCGTCCAGCGCGAGTTATTTCTGGTTGGCGAACTTGATAGCGACATCGTGGCGTCGGCGATGGCGGGCTATGACGGCCATCGGGGCTGGATCAACTACCTTGCGGTTGCCCCCTCGTGCCGCCGGCAGGGCCTGGCGGGCATGATGGTGAATGCATTGGCGACGAAGCTTGCCGAGCTCGGCTGCCCCAAGCTCAATCTACAGGTGCGTGCCGGCAACACCGACGCCGTAGCGTTCTATCGCAGCCTGGGTTTCACAGAAGACGCCACGATCTCGATGGGCAAGCGCCTGATCGCAGATTGATCACTCACACCGGGTTGTCGATATCGACAAACTCGCAGTGAAGGCCCAGTTCGGTCGCCAAATGCCCGGCCAGCGCGGCAACACCCCAGCGTTCAGTCGCGTGGTGACCACAGGCGATATAGGCGACGCCCGATTCGCGCGCCAGATGAACCGTCTGCTCGGAAATCTCCCCGGAGAGAAAGACATCGGCGCCCAGTGCAATCGCTTGCTCGAGGTAGCTCTGCGCACCGCCGGAACACCAGGCCAGACGCACCGCACGGCGGCCGTCGTCGCCGATCAGCATGGGTATGCGCCCCAACACGCTGCCCAGGCGGGCCGCCAATTGGCCGACACTTTCTTCCTGGCCGTTCAAGCCCCACCAGCCCATCGCCTGATCGCCGAAGCGCCCCTTGGGCTGCCAGTTCAGGCGGCGTGCCCATTGTGCGTTGTTGCCCAGATCGGGATGCGCATCGAGCGGCAGATGATAAGCCAGCAGACTGATATCGTGGCTCAGCAGCGACGCCAGCCGGCGTTTGCGAATGCCCGTAACCCGGCCGTCCTCGCCCCGCCAGAACCAGCCGTGATGCACCAGAATGGCATCAGCATGAACGGCGATGGCATGGTCGATCAGCGCCTGACTGGCGGTAACGCCCGCCACCATGCGGGAAATGGAGTCACGTCCTTCCACTTGCAGGCCATTTGGGCAATAATCGCGGAAGTTTTGAATTTCAAGCAGTTGGTCGATATAAGTGGCCAATTTCTCGGGTGTCATCGGATCTATCCATGCAAAGGTTGTGGCTGATTTTTGCACAAACCGTCACGATTGCGGTGGCGATCCTGTTCGTGGTCTCCACGCTCAGGCCGGAATGGCTTGGCAGGCGCCCCTCAACCGCGGTGGTTCAGGAAGCGGCGCCCGGCCCGACCGGAGAAGAGAATGCCAGACCGACCAACTCTTTCCGTGAAGCGGCCCGCAAGGCGCTCCCGGCGGTCGTGCACATCTACACGACCCAGGAAATCAAACAACCGCGCCATCCGCTGCTCGACGATCCAATCTTTCGCCATTTCTTTGGCGACCGTTTCGACGGTGGGTCGCAAAAAAGCGCCGGTCTGGGTTCGGGCGTAGTCGTCACTCCCAACGGCTTTATTCTGACAAATTTCCACGTCATCGAAGCAGCCAGCGACATCGAGGTCGCGTTGAACGATGGCAGCACTCACAAAGCCAAGGTCGTCGGCAGCGACCCCGAATCGGATCTGGCCGTGCTTCGTATCAAGGCCGACAAGCTGCCCGCCATCACCTTTGGTCAGATGGAGAACCTGCGAGTGGGCGATGTCGTGCTCGCCATCGGCAACCCGTTCGGCGTCGGCCAAACGGTCACCATGGGCATCGTTTCCGCGCTGGGCCGCTCGCACCTGGGTATCAACACGTTCGAGAACTTCATCCAGACCGATGCCGCCATCAATCCGGGCAATTCGGGGGGCGCTCTGATCGATACCGCCGGCAACCTGGTCGGCATCAATACCGCCATCTACTCGCGCACCGGCGGCTCGCAGGGTATCGGCTTCGCGATTCCGGTCTCGAGCGCCAAGACCATCATGGAGCAGATTATCCAGAACGGCACGGTGATTCGCGGCTGGATCGGCGTCGAGGCACAGGAAATCACGCCCGAACTGGCCGAAAGCTTCAATCTGCCGGCCACCGACGGCGCCCTGATTGCCGGCATCGTACGCGGCAGCCCGGCCGATCTCGCAGGCATCAAGCCCGGCGACGTGCTGCTTGCCGTTCAGGGTAAACCGGTCAAGGACCCGCAGGTGATGCTCGACCTGATCGCCGCTCTGAAACCTGAAGACAAGGCCAATTTCCGATTGCGCCGTGACAAGAACATTGTCGAAATTCCGGTCAAGATCGGCAAACGCCCGGCCCTGAAGCGTAGCGAAGAATAGAGGTTTTTCTGAATGTGCCAACTGCTCGGCATGAACTGCAATGTTCCCACCGACATCTGTTTCTCATTCACCGGCTTTCAGGCGCGGGGCGGTGTGACCGATGTGCATCGCGATGGATGGGGAATCGCGTTCTTCGAGGAAAAGGGCGTACGCCTTTTTCTCGACCCTCAACCTTCCTGCGTTTCACAGATTGCTGAACTGGTACGCGCCTACCCGATCCGCTCGCTGAATGTGATTGCTCATATTCGCAAGGCAACGCAGGGCGCGGTCAGCCTGGAAAACACACACCCTTTCATGCGCGAACTATGGGGACGATACTGGATCTTTGCACACAACGGCAATCTGGAAAACTTTGCGCCACCGCTTTCCGGCGCCTTTATGCCCGTCGGAACCACCGATTCGGAACGCGCGTTCTGTTGGGTACTTGACCGCTTGCGCGCGCGGTTCGGTCAATGCCCTCCCCCGCCCGACGAGCTTTTTGACACGCTCCACGACCTGTCGACAACGCTAAGTCAGCATGGCGCCTGCAATTACCTGCTCTCCAACGGCGAACGCCTGTTCGCGCATTGTTCGACGGCCCTCGCCTACATTGTGCGATGTGCGCCCTTTGCAGCCGCACACCTGAAAGATCAGGACGTCACCGTCGACTTCAACGACCTGACGACGCCCAACGACCGCGTCGCGGTCATCGCTACCCAACCGCTCACCGACAACGAGGCCTGGCACGTCATGCCACCGGGCACATTGTGGTGTTTCGAGGAGGGTCAACCCGTTCGCCAACAGACCACCGGCGTGGCCGGGCAAGTCATTCAGTCCTGAACGGTATTTTTGGCGACGTCGCGGATGACCAGAATCGACGCCAGAATACCCAATTCGTAGAGCAGACACATCGGGATCGCCAGGGCCAGTTGCGAAACCACGTCCGGCGGGGTCACCACCGCCGCGACCACAAATGCCCCGACAATGAAATAGGCACGCCATTCGCGCAGGCGGACCACATCGACGAGCCCCATGCTGACCATGACCACCAGGGCCACGGGCACCTCAAAGGCAAGGCCGAAAGCCACGAACATAGTCAGCACGAAGGACAGATAGGCTTCAATATCAGGTGCGGGGGTAATACTCTTGGGCGCAAAGCTAGAAATGAAGCTAAAGACCTGACCAAACACAAAGTAATAGCAGAACGCCATGCCAGCCATGAACAGTACTGTGCTTGCGACGATCAACGGCAACCCCAGCCGCTTTTCATGCGCGTACAGACCAGGCGCGACAAAGGCCCAGGCCTGATAAAGCACGAAGGGCAGGGCAACGACAAAGGCGACCATGCTGGTTACCTTCAGGGGCACCATGAATGGCGTGATGACGCCGATCGCCACCATCTTTGTGCCTTCCGGCAAGGCGGCGGTCAAAGGCAGCGCCAGCCAGTCGTAGATCACGCCGGGGCCAGGATATACGCACAACGCGCCAAACACGATACCGATTGCCAGCAGCGAGCGGATCAAGCGTGTGCGCAACTCGATCAGGTGTGAAATGAAGGATTCTTCGGAAGATTCGCTCATGCTTTCGGCGGTTCCGGCAGGCTGCCGACTGCGGTCTCGCCGACCGGTGCCGAAGGCAGCGCAGGCGAGACCTCGTGCGCCGTCACCGCCTGCTGGGCAGTCTGTTCAAGGTCGGCCAGCGCGTTCTCGGCGGGCGACACAAAGGCAGCACGCGCCGCATCGACCTCGCGGCGAAAGTTGTCCCGAAAGTCGCTGGCCGCATCGGTCACCTGGTTTTGCAACTTTTTCAACTCATCCAGTTCGATTTCACGGCGTATATCGGCCTTTACGTCGCCGACGTAACGCTGCGCCCGCCCGAGCAGATGCCCGACCGTGCGCGCCACACGCGGCAGACGCTCCGGGCCGATAACAACCAGCGCAACCACGCCGATCACAGCCAGTTCGGAAAAACTGATATCGAACATGCCAGTTGTTGAAGAATGACCTGACGGCGGCGCTCTCGACCGCCCGTCCGTCTTACTTCTTCACCTCGACGTCGATGGTTTGCCCACCTGGAGTCTGCTGCCCCTGCGGCACCTGCAAGGGCGCGCTTTCGGCAGGTTTTGCGGCGGCGTCGTTACCTTCCTTGATGCCATCCTTGAAACCCTTGACGGCACCGCCAAGGTCCTGGCCGATGTTGCGCAGCTTCTTCGTGCCGAACACGAGCACGACGATCAGCAAAACGATCAGCCAGTGCCAGATACTGATGCTTCCCATGCCACTTCTCCTTCAATGCTTGAGCATCGGGCCGACCGGATCGGGGCCGCCGACGATGTGGGCGTGCAAATGAAACACCTCCTGGCCGCCCACGCGCCCGGTGTTGATGATGACGCGAAAACCGTCCGGACTGCCCGCCGCAGCCGCCAGATCATGCGCCTTAGCAAGCATCTTGCCGAGTATCGGCACGTCTTCCGGCGTGACCTCAGCCAAGGAAACGATGTGCTTGCGCGGAATCACCAGCAAGTGCACCGGTCGTTGCGGATAGATGTCGCGGAAGGCAACAATGTCTTCGTCCTCGAATACCTTGCCGGCAGGAATATGGCCGCCGGCGATCTTGCAAAAGATGCAATCGCTCATCAGGCGCCCCGCGATTTTTTCTCGTCGATGCCCGAGATGCCCTCGCGGCGACGGAACTCGAGCAGGACGTCGTCAATGGTCAGATCGTAGAAGGCCAGCAGCACCATCGTGTGATACACCACGTCCGTCGCTTCGCGGACGATATGCAACTGGCTGCCTTCCTTGCCGGCGATGATCAACTCGGCGCATTCCTCACCGATCTTCTTGAGGATGGAATCCGGGCCCTTGGCAAAAAGCTGAGCCGTATAGGACGTCTCCGGACTCGCGCTGCGGCGCGCCGTCAGGGTTTCGGAGACACGTTGCAACACTTCGTGGATCGGCATGTTCATTTTGCGTAAATCTCCTTCGGGTCCTTGATCACCGGGTCGACAGGCGCCCAGCGTTCGCCTTGCAATTCGCTGAAGAAGCAACTCTCGCGGCCGGTATGGCAAGCCATGCCGCCAATCTGCTCAATGGCGAGCAACAGCACATCGCCATCGCAATCGGTACGCAGGCTCCGCACGTTCTGGACATGCCCCGACTCTTCGCCTTTTCGCCACAAGCGCTGCCGCGAACGCGACCAGTATACCGCGTTGCCGGTACGCACCGTCTCTTCCAGCGAAGCGCGATTCATCCAGGCGAACATCAGCACGCGGTTGCTGCCGGCATCCTGCGCGATGGCAGGAATAAGGCCGTCCGCATCCCATTTCAAGGCGTCCAGCCAGGGCAATACAGGGTCGAGATCGCTCACAGGCGCACCTCTATGCCGCGAGCGCGCATGTGCTCCTTGACCTGCCGCACGGTGTATTCACCAAAGTGAAAGATCGAGGCGGCCAGCACGGCATCGGCATGGCCCTGATCGACGCCATCGGCCAGATGATCGAGATTGCCGACGCCCCCCGAGGCAATAACGGGAATGCCGACTGCCTCGGAAACGGCGCGTGTCAGCGCAAGATCGAAACCGGCCTTGGTGCCGTCGCGATCCATGCTAGTCAGCAGAATCTCGCCGGCGCCCAGTGCCTCAACCTGCCGCGCCCAGGCGATGGCGTCGAGCCCGGTATCTTGCCGCCCGCCATGCGTAAAGACGTGCCAGGCGCCCGGCCCGGTGGCCTTCGCATCAATGGCGACGACAATACACTGTGATCCGACCTTGCCGCTGGCTTCGGCCACCAGTTCGGGGTGCTGCACGGCGGCGGTATTCATCGAGACCTTGTCGGCGCCGGCGTTCAACAGACGCCTGACATCCGCGACCGAGCGCACGCCTCCACCGACAGTGAGTGGAATGAAGACCTGCTCGGCGCAGGCTTCGACAATATGCAGAATGATGTCGCGCTGGTCTGAAGAAGCAGTGATGTCAAGAAAAGTCACCTCGTCGGCGCCCTGCTCGTCATAGCGGCGTGCGATCTCCACCGGGTCGCCGGCATCGCGCAGATCCACAAAGTTGGTTCCCTTGACGACCCGACCGGCCGTCACATCCAGACATGGGATGATGCGTTTGGCGAGCGTCACGCGCGACCGCCCTGATCGGCGGCAGCCTGGGCGGCACGGAAATCGAGGGTACCGTCATACACCGCCCGACCGGCAATGGCGCCAACAATCCCCTCGCTTTCGACCGCGCACAGGGACTTGACATCCTCGACGCTGGCCAGGCCGCCCGAGGCGATCACCGGAATCGTCAGCGCCTGCGCCAGGCGCACCGTGGCCTCGATATTGACGCCGGACAGCATGCCGTCGCGCCCGATATCGGTATAGACAATCGCTTCGACACCGTAATCCTCGTATTTTTTGGCCAGATCGACGACGTCATGGCCGGTAAGTTTCGACCAGCCGTCGGTCGCCACCTTGCCATCCTTCGCGTCGAGCCCGACGATGATCTGGCCGGGAAAGGCGCCGCAGGCATCGTGCAGAAAGCCGGGATTCTTGACGGCCGCCGTGCCGATGATGACATAGCTTAGTCCGCCGTCGAGACAGCGCTCGATGGTATCGAGGTCGCGGATGCCGCCGCCGAGTTGTACCGGAATGTCGTCGCCGACTTCACGCAGGATCGCCTTGATAGCAGCCTCATTCTTGGGTTTGCCGGCAAATGCGCCGTTCAGGTCGACGAGATGAAGACGGCGCGCGCCCTGTTCGAGCCAGTGTCGCGCCATGTCGGCCGGGCTGTCGGAAAAGACGGTGGCCTGTTCCATCAGGCCTTGCTTGAGGCGGACGCACTGGCCGTCCTTGAGGTCAATGGCGGGAATAATCAGCATGGGATGTCGGGGAGGGGGTAGGTTCTTCGCAATACTGCGCTCTCACGGCTGCCAGGCAAGAAAATTCCGGAGAAGTTTCAAGCCGTCGGCAGCGCTCTTTTCGGGGTGAAACTGTACCGCAAAAATATTATCCCGCCCGACTGCCGAGGTAAAGCGCACACCGTGACAGGTGGTCGCTGTCACCAGACCAGGATCGGCGGGTTCGACAAAATAACTATGCACAAAATAGAAGCGCGCTTCGTCCGCAATGCCTTGCCAGAGAGGATGCGCGAGTTGCTTCACCGTATTCCAGCCCATATGCGGTACCTTGAGACGCGCCCCGTCAGCCCCGACCATGGCGGCCTCGGGAAAGCGCTTCACGCGACCGGCGAACAGCCCCAAACCGGGTACACCACCTTCTTCGCTGTGCTCGAAGAGCATTTGCAGGCCAATGCAGATGCCCAAGAACGGTTTTTCCGCCGCCGCCTTTTGCACGGCCACCCGCAAACCGCGTGCCTCCAGCTCGCGCATGCAGTCGGGCATGGCGCCCTGGCCGGGAAAGACGACGCGCTCGGCCGCCGCGACCGTTGCCGGATTGTCTGTCACGACGATCTCGCGGCCATCGGCGATGTGTTCCAGCGCCTTGGCAACCGAACGCAGGTTGCCCATACCGTAGTCGATGACCGCGATGGTCACAGCGTCCCCTTGGTCGAAGGCATGGCGCCGGCCATGCGCGGATCGGGCGAGGCGGCCATCCGCAGGGCACGCCCGAAGGCCTTGAAAATGGTCTCGGCCTGATGATGGGCATTCTGTCCGCGCAGGTTGTCGACATGCAGCGTGATGCCGGCGTGATTGACCAGGCCCTGGAAAAACTCGCGCACCAGATCGACATCAAACTGGCCGATCCAGGCACGGGTGAAAACGCAGTTGAATTCCAGCCCCGGCCGGCCCGAGAGATCGACCACCACGCGCGACATCGCTTCGTCCAGCGGCACATAGCTGTGTCCGTATCGGGTCAGCCCCTTCTTGTCGCCCCAGGCGGCTGCCAGCGCCTGCCCGAGCGTGATGCCGATGTCCTCAACCGTATGATGCGCATCGATATGCAGATCACCCTTCGCCTCGACCGCGAGATCGATCAGGCCATGCCGGGCGATCTGGTCCAGCATGTGGTCGAGAAAAGGCACGCCGGTAGCGAACCGGCCCTGACCGCTGCCATCCAGGTCGAGACGAACGGTTACCTGCGTTTCCAGGGTGTTGCGGACGATTTCGGCGTTTCGCATCGGGGTCGGGAACGGGGATGAAAGGGCCATGATACCATTTCAGGCCAATCTTCCGATTTGATGGCGAGTCACATGAGTCCTTACTGGAGCGCGGTCGTTCGCGGCCTCACCCCCTATGTTCCCGGCGAGCAGCCGAAAATCGCCCGGCTCATCAAACTCAATACCAACGAGAATCCCTATCCGCCCTCGCCGCGCGCTCTGGCCGCCATTCAGGCCGAACTGGGCGAAGACGGTGCCCGCTTGCGCCTCTACCCCGACCCCAACGGCGAGCGCCTGAAGGCGGCCATCGCGGATCATCACGGCGTCGCGGCTGACCATGTCTTTCTCGGCAACGGTTCCGACGAAGTGCTCGCTCATGTTTTTGTGGCCCTGCTGAAACACGAGACACCCATCCTCTTTCCCGATATCACTTACAGTTTCTACCCGGTTTACTGCGGACTCTACAGTGTCGATTTCCGGACCGTCCCGCTGAACGACGATCTGGCCATCGACCCCGACGACTATCTGCCTGCGGACGCCCCGCCACCTGGCGGCATCCTCTTCCCCAACCCCAATGCGCCAACCGGCTGCTTGCTGCCGCTAACTGCGGTTGAACGCATCGTGGCCGGCAACCCCGCTTCGGTCGTGGTTGTGGATGAGGCCTATGTCGATTTCGGCGGCCAGAGCGCGATATCCCTAGTTGATCGCTACCCCAATCTGCTGGTGGTGCAGACCTTCTCCAAAAGCCGGGCGCTGGCCGGCCTGCGCATTGGCTTCGCGGTCGGCCAACCGGCCCTGATCGAAGCGCTGGAAAGAGTCAAGAACAGCTTCAACTCCTATCCGCTGGATCGCCTCGCCCTGGCTGCCGGCGTCGCCGCCATCGAGGATCATGACCACTTCGAGTCCTCCTGCGCAGCCATCGTGGCCAGCCGAAGCGAGATAACCGAGCAGCTTGAAAAGCTCGGTTTCGACGTGCTGCCTTCTGCCGCCAATTTCATCTTTGCGCGACACCCCGCCCACGACGCCGCCTGGTTGTCGGCACAACTGCGCGAACGCGCCATTCTCGTGCGTCATTTCAAGCAGGCGCGCATCGAGCAGTTCTTGCGCATCAGCATCGGCACCGGCGCCGAATGTAGCGCGCTGGTCGCCGCCCTCGCCGACATTCTGGGAGCCGCCGCATGAAGGAAATCCGTTGGGAAAAGCCGGACGGTTCGCCGGTCTCCTGCACCGAAAAGATCAAGGTGCTCCGGCAAAATCTCGAAGAATTGCGCCAGATCGCGCAAGACGCCTTCGAGGACGCGCTCCTGATGGAATGTCGCGAAGATCAGATTCGTGCCGTTTTCAGAGAATTGATCGACTCGCTGGAAAACCCCTACCAGACTTGATCTCGCACCCAACTCCGCTTGCAGCAGGCGCGACGTCACACAGTTGCAATCAGATTGAAATCGGCGTACAAAGGAATCGCAGGCACGAATTGCTAACCAACCGGGGAGCGACTATCGAAAGCATGAATGGACCAACCTGACCTCTATGCTGCCTGAACCCGCTGGTTCGGGAAATCGATGCACATCGCATCGCCGGAACGCCGCTCAATGCGGCGTTTCGTCATTCTGCCCCCCATCCCGGTCACACGATGCCCAACCCTCCCACCAAAGCGCCGGCGGCGATCAGCCAAAGCGGATGCAAGGTGCGCAAGCCCACATTCGCAGCCGCCACGGTCAGCGCGAACACCCAGCCGCTGGCGCCCAGCAACGCCGTGCTGCCGACGAAATAGCCGGCTGAAAAAATCAAGCCGACCGCCAGCGGCGCCACGCCGATCTGCACCGCCTGTTGCCAGCGCACACCGCGAAAGCGGTCCCAGTGCCGGAAAAGCACGAACACCACGGCGCTCATCGGCCAGCACAACCCGAGAGTGGAAGCCAGCGCACCGGTCGGCCCCGCCACTTCCCAGCCGATCAGGGTGACAACCAGTACGTTCGGACCGGGCGCCGCTTGCCCAATGGCACACAGATTGACGAAAGTCGCATCGCTCAGCCAGTGGTGGTGCTCGACCACAACGCGGTGCATTTCGGGAATCAGCGCGCTCACGCCGCCGAACGCCATGCACCCGAGCAGCGTGAATTCGAGAAAGAGTTCAGCGACCGCCTGCATCCTGTCCCAGGCTCCACCAGGCCAGCGTCGCGGCGACTCCCAGCAGGCCTAGCATCACGGCCGGCATCGGCCAGCGCAAGAGCGCGATACCGATGAATACCAGCACCGCAAACGGCAACAGGCGAGGCTTCCAGCGCACTGCCGCCGCCATGCGTGCCGCCATGGCGATGAACAGTCCGGCGCCGGCTGCGGCAATGCCTCGCAAAACACCCTGTGCGGTAGGCTGCGCGCCGAAGGCATCGTAGAGTGCGGCGAGCATCAGCACGATCGCCACGGGCGCGCAGAGCAGGCCGGCGACCGCGGCGAACGACCCCCTCCAACCGGCAAAGCGAGCCCCGATCACGACCGAGAGATTGACGACATTCGGCCCTGGCAGAAATTGGCAAAGGCCTTGCAGGACATTGAATTCCTCCGCCGACAGCCAGCCGCGCTCTTCGACCAGCATGCGGCGGGCGAACGGCAACACGCCGCCGAACCCCGACAAACCCACCCGGGAAAACGCCAGAAACAGCGCACCCGGATTGATCGAAGGGGAAGGGGTCACGTTGTCAGGGCACTTGCTTGTCGATACTCAATTTGACGCCAATGGCGTCCGGCTTGATCGGGCCGATCTGGCCCACCCAGTCGCCCGGCGCGGGCTTGACGTCGCCGGATTTCGAGACACGCGCTTCGACCACCACCTGCCGGGCCTCGGAGAGTTTTTGACCGCTCATCATCGCGAGGCTGTCATCGAGCACGAAATCGTAGGGCAGATCGGCGACCGTCACGCGCTTGGCGGCCAGCGGCATACGGCCACCTTCCGCAGGACGGGCGAAAATGAAGACCACATCGGTGGCCGACACCTTGCCCTGCGCCGCCTTGGCCAGTTCGACCCGGCCCTTGAGCGGCGCCGGGGTGACTGACTTGTCATTCTTGGTCAATTTGGCGTCGTTGTCCGCTTTCTCGGCGACGCTACCTTTGCCGGTCGCCTGCCCCAGATTGTGTTCCTGGCGCAACTTGGCGATGGCTTCGGCCACTCCCTTGGCATCGTCGGACTCGGGCGGCAAGGTCTTCAGCAGGCGTTCCCAATACTTGACTGCCGTGGCGAAATCTTTGCGTTCGTAAGCTGCCGTACCGGCGAGAGAGAGCGCCATGGAGTGATCCGGCTCCAGTTCCAGCGCCTTTTCGATCAGTTGCAGGGGCTTGCCTTCGAGATTGCCATTGGCGCGCACGGCAAGCAGGTCGGCATAGGTAGCCAGCAGGCCGGCATCCTCGTTGATGGCATCGCCCAGTTTGGCGAAGGCCTTTTCGGCGTCATCGAAACGGCGCATGGCTTTGTACGAACGCGCCAGCATGGCCCAGCCGCGCAGATCATCCGGGTTCTTTTCCAACCGGGCCGCCAGGGCTTCGACCATTTTGTCCATCTCGCCGGCGGTCACCTTGTGATCCAGACCGGGCTTCAGCGCGTCGGGCGTGCCCAGCCACGCGTACAGCGCGGCACTCGTGAGCGGCACCAAGATCGCCAGCGCCAGGGCGGTGCGGGTGGCGCGCGGTGTGCCCGACCGGGCTGGCACGGCTTCACCCTCATCCGCCTCGACCAGCAAACGGCGCTGCAACTCGCGTTGCGCTTCGTCAAACGCCGGCTGGGCGAGACTGCCTTCCTTGAGATCAGTCTCCAGCTCACGCAATTGCTCGCGGTAAATCGCCGCGTTCATC
The DNA here is from genome assembly GCA_002337055.1 of Betaproteobacteria bacterium UBA1934. Taxonomy (GTDB): domain Bacteria; phylum Pseudomonadota; class Gammaproteobacteria; order Burkholderiales; family Rhodocyclaceae; genus UBA1934. Next base: position 663,122 of record DDFG01000004.1, read on the forward strand.
GCCTGCCGCGTCGTCCGGTCAGCCCGGCGCGGACGCAGCAGCGGCCACAGCAGGACAATCAGAACGATGATCAACAATACGAGGGCGGCGACAATAAAAGATGCGCTCACTTGGCAATCCACAGGATGAAAAATCGGGCGCTTACGGTAGAGGAGTTGGCGCCGATCGTCAAGCCAGTTGACTCAACTCGAAATCACACAAGAACATAGTGGTTTTATCCAAAATGATGCCAAACATGACCCAAATTGGAATTGCAGCCAGAATCGCTGTCGTGATCGCCATCCTCGGCGTCCTGTCTGCTTGCGGATCGCAACCGCACGTCCAGGAATCCTCTCTGCTGGCCAAGCCCGGCGCGACCGTCAATCAGTTCACTTTCGTATACAAGAACAACACGCTCGACATGTCATCGTACGGAAAACCTTCTTTCGCGCTGGGGGAAACCGGATTCTTCAATTTCGGTGTTCATTTGGTAGATCAAGCGAAGGAAGTATTCCCGCAATATGGCATTCAGGTTATTCAATCCTATCTAATTGACGTCGACAAACCCGAGACCTTTCCCAAAGCCGACGAGCAAAAGTTTGCGCCTTACATTCTCGAGGTTTACGCAGTCAGCGGGAACACATACGAAAACCGAAACGCCGTTAGCGTCAGCAACGTTTTCAAAGCGACGCTGCTTGAGGCCATTCCCGGCAGATCGGCCACGCCGATTTGGACCACAAAGATCGATACCAACACCTGGAGCGGCCGTAACGCCATTCCGAAGAACATGGAGAAAACGCTGTACGATGAAAAGTACGCTGAATCCATGCTCAAGACCTTGGCCAGCCAGATGCAAAAAGATCGCATCATCCAATGATCGCCGCCGAGCGCGCCACCCGGCCATGGGCGCGATACCAAGGGCTACAGTACTAAAAAGGGCGCACGCAGCGCCCTTTTATGGATTCCAGCCAGAATCAAGCATCCAGCCGGTATTTCGCCGACTGCGCGTGCGCCGGCAAGCCCTCGCCGGTGGCAAAGGTGTGGGCGATGCGGCCCAGCGTCTTGGCGCCGGCTTTCGACACCTTGATCAGGCTGGTACGTTTTCTGAAGTCGTCGACACCGAGCGGCGAAGAGAAACGGGCACTGCCCGAGGTCGGCAGCACGTGGTTGGGGCCGGCGCAGTAATCGCCGAGCGCTTCCGACGTATAGTGGCCGATGAAAATGGCGCCGGCGTGGTGGATTTTCTCGACCCAGGGATCGGGGTTTTCCAGCGATAGCTCCAGATGTTCCGGCGCGACGCGGTTGGCGATGACGATGGCCTCTTCCAGATCGCGCGCACCGATCAGGGCGCCGCGGTTTTCCAGCGCGGCGCGGATGATCGCCTGGCGCGGCATGGTCGGCAGCAATTTTTCGATGCTGGCCTGCACCCGGTCGATAAAGGCCTCGTCTGTGCACACCATAATGCATTGCGCCAGTTCATCGTGTTCGGCCTGCGAGAAGAGGTCCATCGCCGCCCAGTCGGGATTGCCGGAACCGTCGGCCACCACCAGAATCTCTGAAGGGCCGGCGACCATGTCGATGCCGACGCCCCCAAAGACGCGGCGCTTGGCGCAGGCGACATAAGCGTTGCCTGGGCCGACGATCTTGTCGACCTGCGGCACGTTTTCGGTGCCGTAAGCGAGCGCGGCAATGGCCTGCGCGCCGCCGATGGCGAAGACGCGGTCGACGCCAGCCAGCGCGGCCGCCGCGAGTACCAGCGCGTTCTTTTCGCCGTCCGGCGTCGGCACGACCATGATCAGTTCCTTGACGCCGGCCACCTTGGCCGGCACGGCATTCATCAGCACGGATGAGGGATAAGCCGCCTTGCCGCCGGGCACATAGAGCCCGACGCGGTCGAGCGGGGTGATCATCATGCCGAGTTCGGTACCGTCCGCCTCAGTGTATTTCCAGCCTTTTGCTTCCTGACGTTCATGGTAGGCGCGGATGCGCGCCGCGGAGATTTCGAGCGCCTCGCGGTCGGCTGCGGAGAGGCTGTTCAAGGCATCGTTCAGTATCGATTTCGGCAGCTCCAGTTCGGCCATGGATGTCGCCGAGAGGCGGTCGAAACGGTTGGTGTATTCGAGCACCGCCGCGTCGCCACGCGATTTCACGTCTTTCAGAATGACATTGACGACATTGTCAATACTGTCGTCCTGCGCGCCCTCGAAGGCGAGCAATTGGTCCAGCCGCTGCCTGAAGTCGGCGTCGGCGGTTTTCAGACGCTTGATGCGGATCATGCTGATTTCTCCACAGCCTCCGAAAAGGCCCTGATAATGGTTTGAATGGGTAATGGTTTGACCTTGAGCGCGGCCTGGTTGACCACCAACCGGCTGGAGATGGGCAGGATTTCCTCGACTGCCACCAGATTGTTCGCTTTCAGCGTACCGCCCGTCGACACCAGATCGACGATGGCATCGGCCAGACCGACCAGCGGTGCCAGTTCCATCGAGCCATAGAGTTTGATCAGGTCGACATGCACGCCCTTGGCGGCGAAGTGTTCGCGCGCCGTCTTGATGTACTTGGTCGCCACCTTGAGCCGGGCGCCCTGCCGGACGGCGCTGGCGTAATCGAACCCCGCCGGCACCGCGACCATCATCCGGCATTTGGCGATCTGGAGGTCAAGCGGCTGGTAGAGTCCCTCGCCGCCGTGCTCGATCAGCACGTCCTTGCCCGCCACGCCCAGATCGGCGGCGCCGTACTGCACATAGGTCGGCACATCGGTCGCACGCACGATCACCACCTTGACGTCCGGCTGGTTGGTGCCGATGATGAGTTTGCGCGAGGTTTCCGGATTTTCCTGCGGGACAATGCCGGCGGCGGCCAGCAGCGGCAGGGTTTCGTCGAAGATGCGGCCCTTGGAAAGGGCGATGGTGATGCCGTTCACAAGACAGTCTCGCCTTAAAATTTGATTATACTGCAACGCAACACGTTGCCTAGCCGCGCCACCACAGGTAGAACGACAACATGAGCGCCATCCTCTACGCCCTCGCCGCCAACGCCGGCATCGCCGCCAGCAAGGCCGCGGCAGCCACCTATACGGGTTCCACCGCAATGCTGGCGGAAGCCGTCCACAGCGCTGCCGACTGCACCAATCAGCTGCTGCTCCTGTTGGGTATCAAGCAGGCGAACAAACCTCCGTCGCCCGAACATCCACTCGGTTATGGCAAGGCAACCTACTTTTGGTCCTTCATGGTCGCCATCATGCTATTTACTTTGGGGGGGGCCTTTTCGCTATACGAGGGCATCGAGAAGCTGATGCACCCGGAGCCGCTGAAACACCCCTGGGTGGCAGTCATCGTGCTCGGAATCGGCGTGGTGCTGGAAGCCTGGTCGCTGAGAGGCTGCATCCGCGAGATTCGCGAAAAGTCAGGCGATATGCCGCTCTGGCGTTATTTTCGGGAGGCACGTGAGTCGGAGTTGATCGTCGTCATGGGTGAAGACATTGCCGCCCTGTGCGGGTTGGCTCTGGCGTTGGCCGCCGTCGGACTGGCGATGCTGACCGGCAATCCGGTTTTCGACGCGCTCGGTTCCATCGGCGTGGGTGTCCTGCTGATCGTGGTGGCCTTGGGTGTCGGCGCCCAGGTGCATAGCCTGCTGATCGGTGAAAGCGCAGCGCCCGAAACCGAGTCTGCGCTGCGCGCCTGGCTGACGGCCCGTCCCGAAATTGCCGAGCTCTACAATCTGATTACCTTTCAGCTGGGCAGCTACATGTTCGTCGCCGTCAAGGCGAGGATGGCGGAAGGCGACGATGCCACCCGGATGATCGCGACCATCAACACCGTGCAAGACGAATTGAAAGCGCGCTTCCCGGCCACCCGCTGGGTGTTTTTCGAGCCGGACGACAAGCGCGAAGGCGCCTGAAATGCTCCCGGGCGAGCCCTCGCCAGCCTGGCATAGCCTCGCCATCGGGGATATCTGCACCCACCTGACCAGCGATCCGCTTCGGGGCCTAGATGCCGACGAAGCGCTCCGCCGCCTCGCCCGCTTCGGCCCCAACCGCCTGACGCCGCAACGCGGCACATCAGCGCTCCGGCGTTTTCTGGAGCAGTTCCGCGACCCTCTGGTGCTGATTCTGCTTGCCGCCGGCATAGCGACTTTGTTTGTCAAAGATGTCAGCGATGCGCTGACCATCTTCGGCGTCGTGCTCATCAACGCCATCGTCGGTTTCGCGCAGGAAGCGCGCGCAGAGAAGGCACTCGCCGCGCTGGCCGACACACTCAGCCCGCGCGCCCGCGTAATCCGCGCTGGGGTGCGTCTGGTCGTGCCATCAGAGGCGCTGGTACCGGGTGATCTGGTCTGGCTGGAAGCAGGCGATCAGGTTCCCGCCGACCTGCGCCTTGTGCAAACACACGATCTCCAGATCGCCGAAGCCGCGCTGACGGGCGAATCCCTGCCCGCCATCAAAACTGCCGACCGGGAACTGCCGGCCAGTACCGCGCTGGGCGACCGCGAAAATCTGGCTTACGCCTCGACATGGGTCACCAGCGGCGAAGGCAGCGGACTGGTGGTGGCTACCGGAGACCGCAGCGAGGTCGGCCGCATTGCCCACTGGCTGGGCGAGGCGGAAACCTTGCGCACGCCGCTCACGCTCAAACTGGAGACGCTGGGCGAATGGCTGCTGAGGGGAATCCTCGCGCTAGCCGCGCTGGTCTTTGCCGTCGGCATGCTGCGCGGCGAAACCGCAGGCGATATGCTGCTGGCCGCCATTGCCCTGGCCGTCGGCGCCATCCCGGAAGGCTTGCCGGCGGCGGTAACCATCACCCTGGCTGTCGGTGTCAGCCGCATGGCGCGGCGGCGGGCGATCATCCGCAAATTACCGGCGGTCGAGACGCTGGGCAGCACAACGGTCATCTGTTCCGACAAAACCGGTACCCTGACCCGCAACCAGATGACCGTGCAACACATCCATGCAGGCGGCATCACCTATCGCGTCAGCGGGGCCGGCTACGCGCCCGCTGGCGAGATCCAGCCCGAAGGCCACGACAACGCCGCCCTGCATGCCTGTCTGGAGGCCGGCCGCAGCTGCAACAACAGCAGCATCGTGCGTGAGGGCGAACGCTGGGTGGCCCACGGCGACCCCACCGAGGCGGCACTGCTGGTGGTTGCCGCCGAAGGCGGACTGCATGCCGACATCCCCGAACGCCTCGGCGTCCTCTCCTTCGCCTCGGAACGTCAGTGCATGGCCACGTTACACCGCCAGAACGACGGCACCATCGCCTTTGTCAAAGGGTCGCTCGAGGCCGTGCTCTCGCGCTCAACCAACGCATTCGGCGCCAACGGCCACCCCATTCCGCTCGACCGGGCAGGCATCGAAGCGGAAGCAGAACGTTTCGCCGGGTTGGGCCTGCGTGTGCTTGCCCTGGCCCGCAAGACGCTGCCAGCCGGCACCGCAGCGTTGAGCGAGGCCGACATCGACGACGGGCTCTGTTTTCTGGGCTTGCAGGCCATGCTCGATCCGCCGCGCCCCGAAGCCATCGTCGCCGTGGCGGCCTGCCGCACCGCCGGCATTCAGGTCAAGATGATCACGGGCGACCACGCCCTGACGGCGCTCGCCATCGCCCGCCAGATCGGCTTGGGCGCGGCCGACGGCGAACTGCGTTGCCAGACGGGGCCGCAACTGGCTGAGATGGACGACAGCGCGTTGGCCGTAGCCGCCGAGCAGACCGATATCTTTGCCCGGGTCGCCCCCGAGCAGAAACTCCGCCTTGTGCGTGCCTTGCAGCATCAGGGCCATGTCGTGGCGATGACCGGCGACGGCATCAACGATGCGCCGGCGCTCAAACAGGCCAATATCGGCGTGGCGATGGGCCAGACCGGCAGCGACGTGGCGAAGGAAGCCGCGGCCATGGTGCTGACCGACGACAATTTTGCCTCCATCGAAGCCGCTGTCGAGGAAGGCCGCTGCGTGCTCGACAACCTGCGCAAGTTTCTGGTCTGGGCACTGCCCGCCAACATCGGCATCGGCTTGATCGTCGTCGTCGGCGTGCTGGCCGGGGTGCCGCTGCCCATCCTGCCGGCGCAGATTCTGTGGATCAACATGACCACCGCCGGTGCCCTCGGCCTGGTGCTGGCGCTGGAACCGCGCGAACCCGGCATCATGCTGCGACCGCCGCGCCCCCCGGGCGCCCCCCTGCTCTCGGGCCGCTTGCTGACGCGCGTATTGTTCGCCAGCGCCCTGATCTTGTTTGCCGCCTTCGCCGTGTTTCATTGGGAGCTGGCGCGAGGCACTGCGCTGGCCGCCGCGCGGACCACCACCGTCAACGTTATCGTACTGGTGCAGTTGTTCTACCTCATCAACTGCCGGTCGCTCACCCGCTCGGCCTGGTCGCTGGGCCTTTTCGGCAATCGCTGGCTGTTGATCGGCGCCGGGCTCATGCTCGGCTTGCAGGCCGCCTTCACCTATCTCAAGCCAATGCAAACGGTGTTCAGCACCGCAGGCATGACACCCAACGAATGGGGAATCGCCATCCTCTGCGGCCTTGCCACCTTTGCGATCATCGAAATCGAAAAACGTCTAGCGCCGGAAAGGGCATAAAGCTCCCATTTGGCAGTTCCGACCGGAAAGCCGCACTCCCGTAGACTGACATTCCGCCGGAATGTCGTTGCCATGGCCGGCGCAGCGCCAAATCTCCCGCCCAGCAACTGAGTCGAAACGCACCTGAACCCGCAAGGGCTTTCCTTTCGTCATATTGTCTGCTGCGGAACGTTCGATATACTGCTTCGCACAACACCCTCTTCTCCGGCACCCTCTGCGACAACCGATCATGCCCCCCGCACGCCAGCTTTGAAGAGACCATCGAACTGTGAGGCGTCGCTACGCGGCAGCTAGCCACGTTTGAAAGCGAACAAGGATGAAGACCCGGAATCCAGAAAACGTTCAGCATCGCCTCCTTGCGCGTTTCGAACGCCCGTGCCGATGTCTGACTGGAGTTGCGCTTGCGGCAACCATCGCATGGCCGGTTCATGCCTACGACGCGCGAAACCGTGCCGAATACCTGGCCAAGATCAAGGAAGCCGAAGCCTATTACAAGGAAAAGTGCGAGAAGGTGGCCGGCATCCGGATTTACAAGACGGTGCCGGACGTGGATGGAATACTGCTGCTCAAGATTCGCCCCGACCGGGGCGACCGCGAGCTCTCCGATCCCAATTGGCCCGGGGCGGCGTTTGGAGAAGAGTACTACGGCGACGCTTACATACAATCATTCTTAGAATACGAATATCGACTGATCGATGCGAACGGTACCGTGTCTCCGATACGCGGATATACCGACACAGACAAACGTCCTGGCGGCCTGCCCGGATACCGCTGGGTCGAAGCTATCGATCCAAAGGACGGGCAACGGTATCGGTATAGCGCTCGTTACGACGAACCCTGGCAAACGGACAAGAGCTATCTCCAGGGGTACATCCGGTTCAATTTGGACAAGCTCCCCTCGTCGAGCAAGACGCCACCGCGATACGCGGTCACCTTTGAGGGTTCGGTGGACCCGCAGGAGCGGGCGCTGTGGGTGGCGAGCAGCACGATCAAGGTGCTCGACCTCAAGACCGACGAAGTGCTGGATGAACCGACCCGCTACGCCATCAGCTACATCCACACGCCCACGCACTCCATGCCATGGCTGAACCACTACATTTGCCCGGGTTCTATCGGTGGCATTGGCACGAATACCCGCAAATTTGTCGACCAAATTCTGATTCCGAAAAAGGAGCCATAACCATGACTGTACCTAGCGTTGTCGAAACACTGAAATACGCCAACCTGCAAATGGCCGCGGAGGCTCTTTAAACTATCAGCCGGTCAATGGGATACGAGTCATTGGCCTTTCCGAACCCAGGCTAATTCATCCGCCGACACCCTGGTGTTCTACTCTCGGGTTTCCGAGTGAAATGTCCCTGCTCCTTTAGCTACTTCCATTCTCAGAAACGTGGTCGGCTTCCATATTTTCAATCGATAGTGCAGTGCGGTAGACCACTGCCCGCCGCACCAAAAAGTTGTCAATTTCCGTCAAGCGACGCACATCGGCATGCTGCACACTTTGCACCTATGGAACTGAACAACATCAAACAGTCGACGCTGTCGCATTATCAACGTCTGGTGCGTGACGCCATCCTCCGCGTCACCACTTCGCTGGACGAGGCGCTCGACCTCCAGGAACTGGCGGCGCCTGCCTGCATGGCACCTTTGCATTTTCACCGTGTTTTTCGTGGTCTGGTCGGCGAAACACCATTGCAACTGCATCGACGACTGCGATTGGAGCGTGCTGCCTGGTCCTTGATGAAGCAGGAGGATTCAATACTGCGCATCGCCATGGATGCTGGCTACGAAACGCATGAAGCCTTCACACGCGCATTCTGCGAGGCCTTTGGCCGATCACCCACCGAACATCGGACATTGTCGCGCGAACAGCATGGCCTGCGCGGCAGCGACGACACGCAACGCCCCCTTTCGCACCGGCTACAAGCAGCCTGCGGTATCCACGCCGACGGACCGGATGTCGACTTTCCGGCCGACACGGCAACTCTCTTCATTCATTCTGGAGTTCTCGACATGCAAGTTCAGATCGAAGACCGTCCCGAAATCCGGGTCGCCGCACTTGGCCACACCGGCCCCTACAACACCATCAACACAGCATTTGAACAGCTGGCGGGCATCGCGGGACCCGCCGGGTTGTTTGCGAATCCGGGGGCCAGCATGATCGCCATCTACTACGACGACCCGGAATCGGTGCCCGCCCGGCAATTGCGTTCTGCGGCGGGAGTCACCATCGCAGCCGGCACCGCCCTGCCGGATGGCCTGAAAGAACTGACGCTGCCCGCGGGCCGATGGGCATGTACCCTGCATCGCGGCAGCTACAGCGCCCTGGGCGATGCCTGGCAACGATTTCTCGGTCAGTGGCTGCCCCAAAGCGGCCATCGCCTCGCCGGCAACGAATGCTACGAGCGCTATCTCAACAACCCGGGCAATACGCGTGAAGCCGATCTTGAGACGCTGCTGTATGCTCCGCTTGACGCTTGAGTTTCCATACGATTGCTTCACTCCACGGGCGCCCTGACATGTCAAACAATTCGCTATCGATCCGCCGTCTGACCCCTGAACGCCGAGACGATTTTCTGCAATTCTTCGAGGGCGCTGCTTTCGCGGACAATCCGGAATGGAAGTCGTGTTACTGCCAGTTTCTCTACGTTGATCATTCCCGGGTTGATTGGAGTACGCGCACGGCCGCCGAAAACCGGAGCGCGGCATGCGACCGGATCGGCTGTGGGCGAATGCAAGGTTTGCTTGCGTATCACGACGAAAATGTGATCGGATGGTGCAACGCCGCGCCGAGAACCCTGCTCGACGCTTTCGCCGATGAACCCGACCCGGACGCCGAAAGGCTTGGTCAAATCACCTGCTTCGTGATCGCGCGCGAACACCGACGAAGGGGCGTCGCGCGTGCGCTACTTTCAGCCGCTTGCGACATGTTGCGCGAGCAGGGCCTGACGGTCGCCGAAGCTTCACCTTCGCGGCAGGCTGCAACTGACGCCGAACGTCACTATGGCCCGTTATCTCTCTATTTGTCAGCGGGCTTCACCGTGCATCGAGAAGACGGAGATTTGGTGATCGTGCGGCGACGCCTTGAGCCAGCTCTTGAAACGCCGTAATGCGCTCGACTTGATAGTCTGTTTCAACGGCAGCACAGTTGCGATCTCCCCGCAGAGCGACGGCCATTTTGCACGAACCAGTCCGCGCTATTCAGTCTATGGAGAATTTCGCTGACTATTGGTTTTCATCGAACGGATCCCCGGAATCCTCTTTGCGCTTTACTTCTTCTTGTTTGATTCGTTGCAGCTTCTCGATCTCGGATGGCGGTATGGGCAGGATCGAAACCAGTGGAAACAGTGCCAGTATCAAATAGGCTCCGGCAGGCCTGCCCTTGGCCCACTTGACCACCTTGGTCAGCCCCCAGGGCACAAACGCCATGAACACGCCGGCAATGGCGCAGAGCAATAGATATTCCGGAACGCCGAACTTTTCAATCAGGCTCATTTTGCCCCCAAGATGAGAGGATCTTGAGGGTCCAGTTGGGGGTTAGACCTGCAACATCAAGTCGACCCGATTTACTCTGTATTGCTGAGTAGCCTGCACTTTTTACCCGCCAAATACTTACGGGGACAGCCAAGAAAATCGGGCAGCCCGAACAAGCTGCCCGACCTCGATTCGGATGAGTGATCCAGAAGCTGTCAGGAGGCGCCGAACACCTCGTTGAGCTGACGGGCGACGCGGACAAAGGTGGTCCGTTTCGACAATTCCTTCAGCTTCTGCGCGCCGACATAGGTGCAGGCGGAGCGGACGCCGCCCAGAATGTCTTGCACGGTGCTTTCGACATTGCCACGGTAATCGATCAGCACCTCCTTGCCTTCCGAGGCGCGGTAGGCGGCCACGCCGCCGGCGTACTTATCCATGGCCTGACGCGAACTCATGCCGTAGAAGCGCATCTTGGGCTGCCCGTCGACCTCGACCATTTCGCCGCAGCTTTCTGCGTGCCCGGCCAGCATGCCGCCCAGCATCACGAAATCGGAGCCACCACCAAAGGCCTTGGCGATGTCGCCCGGCGACGTGCATCCGCCGTCCGAACAGATCAACCCGCCCAGGCCGTGCGCCGCATCGGCGCATTCGATCACGGCCGAGAGTTGCGGATAGCCGACACCGGCCATCTTGCGGGTGGTGCACACCGAGCCGGGTCCGATGCCGACCTTGACGATGTCGGCGCCATCCAGGATCAGCTCTTCGGCCATTTCGCCGGTAACGACGTTGCCGGCCATGATGGTCAGCTTGGGATGCGCGTTGCGGATCTTGTGCAGGAACTTGACGAAGGCGCCGGTGTAACCGTTGGCGACGTCGACGCAGACGTATTCGATGCCGCCCTCCAGCGCCTCGTTGACGCGCAGGAATTTGTCATAATCAGCAGCGCCGATGCCCAGAGAATAAAAGGCGGCCGACTTGCGCTCCAGCTTGCCAAAAAAATCAACCAGCACCTTGTCGTCGTAGTACTTGTGGAGCGCGACCGACATTCCATGTTTTTCAAGCGCGCTGGCCATCTCGACGGTGCCCACCGTATCCATGTTGGCGGCGATGATGGGAATGCCATGGTAATTCGCCCTGGAATGCTTGAAGGTGTAGTCCCGTGAAATGTCGACTTCGGCGCGCGAACTCAGGGTTGAGCGCTTGGGCCGGATCATCACGTCCTTGAAATCCAGTTTCAGGTCTTCTTCGATACGCATGTTGATTCCTTTCGGAGCGAGGCCGCGGCGACGAACCTCAGACGATATTGAAAATACTGCGGAGAACGGGCCGGGCGCCGGCGACGAAGAATTCGACCGCGATGACCATCACGATCAGGCCCATCAGACGCATCAGCACCTTGTTGCCAGTTTCGCCCAGAAAATCGGAAATACGCTCGGATTGGCGCAAAACGCCCCAGGTGATTGCGCCGATCAGCAGAATCGTGCCTGTCAAAATCGCCACCCGTTGCGGCGAGTTGGCCTCGTTCATCAGCACGACGGCATTGGTGATGGCGCCCGGCCCGCTGATCATCGGTATCGCCAGCGGCGTGATCGAAATGTCGCGCACATATTCGCGGACGTCTTCTTCGTGCACCTCGGTTTTGACCAGCCTGGCCTGAAGCATGTCCTGACCGATGAAGAACAGGATGAATCCGCCGGCGATCTTCAGGCTGTCGATCGAAATGCCGAAGAACTTGAACAGGAACTGGCCCCCGAACGCAAACGCCAGCAAGGCCACGGTCGAGGTCACGACGGCTTTGCGGACGGTGGCGTGGCGCTGCTCGATAGCCAGGCCGCTGGTCATGGTCAGATAGACCGGCATCACGCCGAGCGGGTTGATCAGCGTGAAAAATGACGTGAAGACGAGCAGAAAAAAGGGCAGGTCCATTAGCCTTCCCAGAGGGGCGACAAGGCCACCGTCCGCCCGACGATGATCAGGGCAGGCGGGCGGATGCCGCTCGTAGCGAGATCGGGCGTCAGGGCCGCCAGCGTCGTGATCAGGATCTGCTGGTCCGGCAAGGTACCGTGCCGGATCACCGCCGCCGGCATGTCGCCGGGCACGCCGTGGGCGATCAACTCGGTGGCAATTTCAGGGGCGCGAGCAATGCCCATGTAGAACACCAGTGTTTGTCCGGTACGCGACAAGGCGGGCCAGTCGATGATCTCGCCACCGTGCTGCCGGTGGCCGGTGACGAACACCGCCGATTGGGCATGATGGCGATGCGTCAGCGGAAAGCCTGCCGCCGCCGCACAGCCCGCCGCCGCAGTGACGCCCGGCACGACCCCCACTTCGATCCCGGCTGCCCGCAGCGCCGCCATTTCTTCGCCGCCGCGCCCGAAAATAAAGGGATCGCCCCCTTTCAGGCGCACCACGGTTTTGCCCAGACGGGCCAGGTCGATCAGCAGATCGTTGATCTCGGGCTGCGGCAGAGTGTGATTGGCCGCCTTTTTGCCCGCGTAGATCAGTTGACAATCGGGGCGCGCGAGCTTGAGCACATCACCCCCCACCAAGTTGTCATAGACGACGACATCCGCCTCGCCGACAAGCCGCGCCGCTTTCAGCGTCAACAGATCGGCATCGCCCGGGCCAGCGCCCACGAGCCACACCTTGCCGATCGAAGCGGGTGTCGCCGTCTTCATGTCCTGTTTTTCCGAACGCATGGGGACGCGGCGATCAGCCCACTCGCCGAACGCGCGCGCCCAACGCCGCCAGTTTTTCCTCGATGCGTTCGTAGCCGCGATCAAGGTGGTAGATGCGATCGATCAGGGTTTCGCCGGTCGCCACCAGCCCGGCGATGATCAACGAGGCGGAGGCGCGCAGATCGGTCGCCATGACCGCCGCACCGTCAAGACGCGGCACGCCGCGCACGATAGCGTTGCTGCCCTCGATCTGGATGTCGGCGCCCAGGCGCATCAGTTCGACCGCGTGCATGAAGCGATTCTCGAAAATGGTTTCGCGCAGGGTGGCCACTCCCTCAGCGACCGCGTTGATCGCCATGAATTGCGCCTGCATGTCGGTCGGAAAGGCAGGATAGGGCGCCGTGCGTATGCTCACAGCCTTGAGTCTGGGGGGCGCTTTGATGTGAATCGCGTCGCGTTCGGAGACAATCTCGCAACCAGCATCCATCAATTTGTCAATGACGGTATCGAGATAGGCGGCCGACGTCCGGATCAGCCGCACATCGCCGCCGGTCGCCGCCGCTGCGCACAGGAAGGTGCCGGTCTCGATGCGGTCGGGCATGACGCGGTGCGCCGTGCCTCCCAGTTTGTCGACGCCCTGGATGCGGATCACGTCGCTGCCGGCGCCTGAAATGCGAGCGCCCATACCAATCAGGCAATTGGCCAGATCGACCACTTCCGGCTCGCGCGCGGCGTTTTCGATGATGGTTTCGCCGTCGGCCAGTGTCGCCGCCATCATCAGGTTTTCGGTGCCGGTCACCGTCACCATATCAGTGCATATGCGCGCACCCTTCAGCCGGCTGGCGCGCGCGTGAATGTAACCATGTTCGACGCTGATTTCCGCGCCCATCGCCTGCAAACCCTTGATGTGCTGGTCGACCGGTCGCGCACCGATGGCGCAGCCGCCGGGCAGCGAAACGCGCGCCTCGCCGCAGCGGGCAACCAGCGGACCCAGCACGAGAATGGAGGCCCGCATGGTCTTGACCATTTCGTACGAAGCCAACGGGCTGTCGAGGCCGCGCGCATCCAGCCGCAAGCCCTCGATTTCATCCAGCGAGACCGCCACGCCCATTTCACCGAGTAGTTGCAGCATCGTGGCGATGTCGTTCAATTGCGGCACATTCGCCAACTGGAGCGGCTCGCGGGTCAGGAGGCTGGCGCAGAGGATCGGCAGGGCCGCGTTCTTGGCGCCGGAAATCGCCACCTCGCCGGTCAGGCGAGCGCCGCCTTCGATGAGGAGCTTATCCATGGGCAACGCTCCATTCTTCCGGCGTCAGCGTCCTGAACGACAGAGCGTGCAGTTCGCCGGAATCGAGTTTGTCTTTGAGCGTGCTGTAGACGCGCTGCTGCCTGCCCACGCGACTGAGACCGGCGAATTCGGCGCTGACCACCAGCGCGTGGAAGTGCCGACCGTCGCCTTCCAGTTCGAGATGGGTGCAGGACATGCCGGCCTGGATCAGGGATTTGATATGTTCGGGATGCATCATGTTCTCAGCTTCCAGCCGCGTCGCAACAGGCCCAGTGTCAGGGCGGCGGTGGCGACAAAACAGGCGATGACGATCAGCAGCGCACGCTCGGGCGCCACGTCGGAAACCCCGAAGAAGCCGTAGCGAAAACCGTCGATCATGTAAAAAACGGGATTGTAATGCGAGACCGCCTGCCAAAACGGTGGCAGTGCGTGAATTGAGTAAAACACGCCGGAAAGCATGGTCAGCGGCATGATCAGGAAGTTCTGAAAGGCGGCAAGCTGGTCGAATTTCTCGGCCCACATGCCCGCAATCACACCCAGATTGCCGAGCACGGCCCCACCAAACACCGCGAAGGCCAGCGCCCAACCCGGCGCGGCAGGCCATATCGGCGCAAACCAGAGCGTGACCGCCAGCACACCGACGCCCACCACCAGTCCGCGCACGACGGCCGCGAGCACGAAAGCGCTCCAGAAAGCGCCATAGGAGATCGGCGGCAGGAGCAGAAAAACGATAGAGCCGGTCACCCGCGACTGAATGAGGCTGGAAGAAGAATTGGCGAAAGCATTCTGTAAGATCTGCATCATGACCAGACCGGGCAACAGAAAGGCCGCGTAGCGCACGCCATGCACCGAGACGTGTTCGTCAAGCACCTGCGCGAAAATCAGCAGGTAGAGCAGCGCCGTCAGCACCGGCGCGGCAACGGTCTGAAAGACCACTCGCCAGAAGCGGAGCAGTTCCTTCTTGAACAGGGTCGAAAAACCACTCATTGTCGCAGGGCCTTGACGAAAGCTTCTTCCAGATCGGGAGGCGATACGCGCATGTCGTCGATACGAATACCGTGTTCGCGCAGGCGCGCCAGAATGCCTTCGACCGCCGCGAATTCGGTCAGCGCGAAAGTCTGGAAACCCTCCTTGACGCCGCTGGAGAGCGCAGCCAGATCGGCCGGCAGCGCCGCGCCGTCGGGAATCCGCAGCGCCAGCGTGTGGCCCGAGAAGCGCGTCAGCAAGCTGGCTGTCGATTCGAGTGCAATCACCTTGCCGTCCTTCAGCAAGGCCAGGCGGCCACAAAGCGATTCAGCCTCTTCTAGATAGTGGGTGGTCAGAATGATGGTGTGCCCCTCGCGGTTGAGGCGACGCATGAATTGCCACAGATTTTGTCGCAGTTCGACATCGACCCCGGCCGTCGGCTCGTCAAGGACGATAACCGGCGGCTTGTGCACCAACGCCTGCGCCACCAGGACGCGGCGCTTCATGCCCCCGGAAAGACGTCGCATATTCGTCTCGGCCTTGGCTGTCAGGTCGAGATTGGCGAGGATCTCGTCGATCCAGGCGTCGTTGTCGCGGATGCCGTAATAGCCCGACTGAAAGCGAAGGCACTCGCGCACCGAGAAAAAGGGGTCGAACACCAGTTCCTGCGGTACCACCCCCAGCCGGCGGCGGGCTTCGCGGTACTGACTTTGCACGTCATAGCCCAGCACGCGGATGCTACCCAAATCCGCGCGCGACAAACCGGCGAGGCAGGAAATCAGGGTGGTTTTGCCGGCGCCATTTGGCCCGAGCAACCCGAAAAACTCACCCTCTTCGATGTCCATCGAGACGTGGTCAAGCGCCATCAACGCGCCAAAGCGCTTGACGACCCCGGAAATGGACACAGCGACACTCATGCCAGCTCCGGTGTGCCTTCAGGCGAGGGTAAAAAGATCGTCGACTCCGTAGAGATCGGCCAGAGCACGGATACCGGCGGGCACATTCACATAACGCACTGTCAGATCGGCCTTGGCAGCCGTGCGCTGCCACGTCAGCATGACCGCAAGCGCGGCCGAATCGACCTCGGTCACCGCCGAGAAATCGAAGACGTCGGCCGAAGCAGTCTCGATCTCACGGCACCCGGCCACAGCCAGCGCCGAAGCGCCCGCCATGGTCATCGGGGCGGTCACCCGCCAAAGGTCACCTTCCCGCTCAATCATTTCTTGTCCGTCTTGCCCGCCTGAGGTTTGTTGTTTTTCGCGGCAATGGCCTTGATCAGGCCATCGATGCCGGATTCGCGCACTTCCTGGCCGAACTGGTCGCGGTAATTGGTCACCAGACTCATACCGCCGACCACCACGTCGTAGACTTTCCAACCGCTGTCGAGCTTTTCCAGGCTGTAATCGAGACGCACAGGCTGGGCGCCGGGCTGGACGATTTCAGTTGCCACCACGACGTCGGTGTCGGCCGGATTCATCTTGAAATTCTTGTAGCGAATGGTCTGATTCTTGTAGCTGGTCAGCGCATTCGAGTAGGTCCGCACCAGCAGGGTCTTGAATTCCGCCGTCAGACGCTGCTGCTGGTCGGGCGTCGCCGTCCGCCAATCCTTGCCGACCGCCAGCGCGGTCATGTGCGAAAAATTGAAGTGCGGCAGCACTTTCTGGTCGACCAGTTCGATCGCGCGCCTCGCGTTGCCACTTTGCAACTCCTTGTCGGCGCGAACGATATCGAGCACCTCATTGGTCACCCGTTTGACAAGCGCATCCGGCGCTTCCTGCGCCAGCGCGGCGGCAGACATCAGCATTGCAAAACCGAGCAGCAGGAACTTTTTGATATTCATGACTTTCTATCACTCCTCATTTCTGGGGGGGCGGCCATCCCAAATCTGGGCCTTGCGCCGCTGTAAATAGCCGTCGCGGATATAGGCATAACGATCCAGCGCCGCTTCGTCCACGACCTTGTCGGCCGGCAACAGGCTGGCCCGTACGTCGACAATGCGGAGACCGGCCACACTGTTGCGCGTCGCAACGCGCGGAATACGGCGCAGAGGGTCGACGCTCGCGTCGACGGCCCAGCCAAGGGTATCGCGAGCCGTGCGAGGGCCCAGAATCGGCAGGAAGACATAACCGCCGTCACCCACACCCCAGCGCGCCAACGTCTGGCCAAAATCCTCGTCGTGCTTTTCCAGGCCCAGTTCGCTGGCCACATCGAACAGGCCGAGGATGCCAACGGTCGAATTGATCAGCAGGCGGCCGACATCCGAGGCGCCTTCGCCAACCTTGCCTTGCAACCCGTTATTGACGCCGATGAAAAGATCGGCAACGTTGGCGAAGAAATTGCCGACACCAGCCTTGACAGGCAGCGGCGTCGCTTTGTCATAAGCTTTTGCAAGCGGCTTGGTCACGACATTGTCGACCACCTCATTCACGCCAAACATGGCGCGGTTGAAGCCTTCGTAGGGATCGTGCGGATTCTTCTCGCCGGTTGTGGCACAACCGGAAAGCCCCAAGGCAAAACCAAGCGCCAGCACCAGCGCCGGTGCGCTCCGTTTCATCACTTTTTCTCCTGACCGTCCGCCGCTTTGCTGAACAGGAATTGACCAATCATCTGTTCCAGCACCACCGCTGACTGGGTCTTTTTGATTTTGTCGCCGGGATTCAACATCTTTTCATCGCCGCCGACATTCAGTCCGACATACTGTTCGCCCAACAGACCGGATGTGAAGATCGCCGCGAAGGTATCCTTGGGAAAGTGGTAGCGCCCATCAATGTTCATCGTCACCACCGCTTCGTAGCTTTGCGGGTCAAAATGAATTTCGGCCACGCGCCCGACCACCACACCCGCACTTTTGACCGGTCCGCGTACCTTGAGGCCACCGACGTTCTCGAAATTCGCCCTCAGGACATAGGCGTCGACCATGTTGGCGCCGGAAAGATTCCCCACCTTCATGGCGAGAAAAGCCAGTGCGGCAAAACCGATCGCCACGAAAATGCCTACCCAGAGATCAAGTGCAGTGCGGTTCATCAACCACCTCGGAACATCAGAGCTGTCAAGATAAAGTCGGAAAACAGAATTGCAAGGGCCGAAGTCACCACGGTACGCGTCGTCGCGTTCGAAACACCTTCCGCCGTCGGCTCCGAGTCGTAACCCTCGAAAACCGCAATCAGTGACACCAGTACACCAAAAACGAAACTCTTGATCACCCCGTTGACAACGTCTTCCTTGAAATCCACCGCCGCCTGCATTTGCGACCAGAAAGCACCGTCGTCCACGCCGATCAGGATGACGCCGACCAGCCAGCCGCCGAATACGCCCATGGCGGAGAAGAGCGCGGCGAGAAAGGGCATCGAGATCACCCCCCCCCAGAATCGCGGTGCCACCACGCGTGCAATGGGATTGACGGCCATCATTTCCATTGCCGTCAATTGCTCGGTCGCCTTCATCAGGCCGATTTCGGCGGTAACCGCCGATCCGGCACGGCTGGCAAACAGCAATCCGGCAACCACCGGCCCCAACTCGCGTACCAGCGACAGCGAGACCAGCACGCCCAATGCCTCGGACGATCCAAAACGCTGCAAGGTGTCGTAGCCCTGCAAACCCAGCACCATGCCGACGAACAGCCCCGACACCAGGATGATGATCAGCGACAGCACGCCGGTGAAATAGATTTCGCGCACCGTGAGCTGAAAGCGACGCAGCGCCGTGCCGGACAGCCACAAAACCGCCAGCGCAAAGCGCGTGGCGAAACCCATGCGCACCAGGGCATTATTCACCCAGCGGCCAAGCGACCGGAGCAGGCAGAAGGATTTATCCTGCATGGTTCACCAGTAACTGCTCGCGCAACGCCGGCGCAGGGTAGTGGAAAGGCACCGGCCCGTCGGCCTCGGCATGCACGAACTGCTTTACAAAGGGCGCGTCGGATGCGCGGATCTGGTCAGGCGTACCCTCCGCAACAATGCGGCCTTCGGACACAAAATATATGTAATCGACGATTTGCAACGACTCCAGCACATCATGCGTCACCACAATGGAGGTGGCGCCCAGTGCGTCGTTCAGGCGCCGGATCAGTTGCCCGACCACACCCAGCGAAATCGGGTCTAGACCTGCAAACGGTTCATCGTAAAGGATCAACATGGGGTCGAGCGCAATGGTACGCGCCAGTGCCACACGCCGCGCCATGCCACCCGACAACTCGCTGGGCATCAGCTCTGCAGCGCCGCGCAACCCCACCGCATTCAGCTTCATCAGCACCAGATCACGAATAAGTTCGGGCGCCAGATCCGTGTGCTCGCGCAGCGGAAAGGCGACATTGTCGAATACCGACATATCGGTGAACAAAGCGCCAAACTGGAACAGCATGCCAGTGCGTCGCCGCATCGCATACAACTCGTCCGGCGGCAGACTGGGCACATCGTAGGAACCCACACGCAGGCCGCCCGAGGTCGGCTTCAGCTGGCCGCCGATCAGTCGCAGCAAGGTCGTCTTGCCACAACCGGAACCGCCCATGACCGCCACCACACGCCCGCGCGGAATGTGCATGTTGATACCTTGCAACACCGGGCGGCCGTCGTAGTTGAAATGGACATCGTCAATCTGGACGAAAGGTTCGGAAGACACGAATAAAAGGCTTCTGCCGTTTGAACAAGCTGATATTTTAGCAGACTACTCAAGTATGTTTCGTGACCACGGCGGCGAATCGCGCTCGCGTGAACACGCCCCGTTCAGCGCACCGGCATTATAATCCCCCCATGAACCTGGCCTCTTCGGACACAGCCAAGCCGCGCCTGTTGCTCATCGACGACGATCCGTTGATCGGCGATTCGCTCGGCTTCGCGCTCTCGCGCCATTTCGAGGTGCTGACCAGCCCCTCGCGCCCGCATTGTCGAACGCTGCTCGCCGGGTTGGCTGCACCGCCCGCCATCGCCATCGTCGATCTCGGCCTGCCGCCCACGCCACACCGACCCGACGAGGGGTTTGCGCTGATCGGCGAACTGCTTGCCGCTGCTCCCGGTATCCGCATCATCGTACTTTCCGGCCAGAATGACGAGGACAACGCCCGACATGCCCGTACCCTGGGAGCCATCGATTTCGTCGCCAAGCCCTGCGACCCCGGCCGCCTGCTCGAGCTGTTGCAGCGCGCCCTGCGTTTTCAGCCGCAAGCGCCGGCGCCGGCCGCCGCCTGCACGCTGATTGGCGAAAGCCCGGCGATGCAGCGACTGCGTCAGCAGATCACGCAATTTGCGAATTTTGACTATCCGGTTCTGATCGAAGGCGAATCCGGCAGCGGCAAGGATGTGGTCGCCACCTGCTGTCTGCACAAGTTGACCCGGCGATCCGCTCTCCCCTTTCTGGCCCTGAACTGCGCGGCCATTTCGCCCGGCCTGCTCGAACCCACGCTGTTCGGCCATGCGCGCGGCGCTTTCACCGGCGCCACAGGCCAGCAGGCCGGTTATTTCGAGGAAGCGGGCGAAGGTACGCTTTTCCTGGACGAAATCGGCGAACTGCCACCCGAACTTCAACCCAAGCTCTTGCGCGTACTGGAAAACGGCGAATACCAGCGGGTGGGTGAAACGCAGCGACGTAGCGCGCGCGCGCGCATCATCGCCGCCACCAACCGGGATCTCAAGAAAGAAATCAAGGCCGGTCGCTTCCGCGCCGATCTTTACCATCGCCTCTCGGTCTTCACCATACAAGTGCCGCCACTGCGCGATATGGAAGAGGACCGCCTGCGCCTGTTCGAGCACTTCCGTCACCTCTTTGCCGCGCAGGCGGGCACCTCCCCTGTGTGCCTTGACGACGACGCCACCGCGCTATGGCGCCAGTACGGCTTTCCCGGGAACGTCCGGGAATTGCGTAATATCGTCGTCCGGCTGACCGCCAAACACCCCGGCCAACGGATTGACCCAAACCGGCTGCTGGCAGAACTGGATGTCGGCGACGAGCCCCCCCGGCGTCCCGACGAACCTGCCAACACTTTTGCAGGGGCAGTTGACGCAGCCGAACGTTTTCTCCGCGAACACGGCGCCATTGATCTCGACCGCGCACTCGCCGAATGGGAACGCGCCTACATCGAGGCCGCGCTGAAACTTGCCCATGGCAATGTCAGCCAGGCGGCGCGCAGCCTGGGCATCAATCGCACCACGCTCTACAACCGCATGGAAAACTGGACGCGCGAATGAGCCTCTATCTCGATCACTTCGGATTTGCCGAAGCGCCGTTCCGCATCACTCCGCACACCGGCTTTTTTTTCACCGGCGCCAAGCGCGGCCAGACCCTGGAGGCGCTGGTCTACGCCATTGCCGAAGACGAAGGCATCGTCAAGGTCATCGGCGAAGTGGGCAGCGGCAAGACGACGCTGTGCCGAATGTTGCTGGTGCGCCTGCCCGAGCAGATCGATACGCTCTATCTGGCCAACCCTTCGCTGGCGCCGCAGGAATTGCTGGCCAACATCGCCGCCGAACTCGGTTTGCCCGACGAGGCGCTTTCCGGCCATGCCCGCATGCGGGCGCTGCAAGAAACATTGATCGAGCGTTATGCCGCGGGACGACGGGTTGTCCTGCTGATCGACGAAGCCCACGCCATGCCGCGCGAGTCGCTGGAGGAGATCCGGCTGCTTTCCAATCTCGAAGCCGATGGCGAAAAGCTTCTCCAGATCGCCCTGTTCGCCCAGCCTGAACTCGATGAACGCCTCGCCGCGCCGGATCTGCGGCAATTGCGTGAACGCATCACCCAGCAGTTCTCGCTGATGCCCTTGCAACGCGCCGATGTCGAAGGCTATCTCGAGTTCCGCCTGCGCAAGGCGGGCTACCGCGGCCCCAATCCCTTTACCGACCGCGCGACAACCCTGATTGCGGAGCATTCGCAAGGGCTCTCCCGCCGTATCAACATACTGGCGGACAAGTCGCTGCTGGCCGCCTTTTCGGAAGGCAAACATGAAGTGGACCGTGAACAGGTCGCGGCGGCGGTAGCCGATGCCCATTTCGCGCCGCTCACGCCGTCGAGGTCGCTCCACTGGCGGCCCCTGCTGACTGGTGTGATTGCGGCGCTGGGACTGGGTATCGCGATCGGTTGGTTCGCACATTCCGCTGCGCCGTCATCTGTGCCGCCGGTTGCCTCCCCGTCCTTGCCAACCGCCACGTCCGCCGTCGAAGCGCCGTTGCCGTCGGCCACATCTTTGCCTGTCGTCGCCGCAAGCTCAACCACTGCGCCTGTCGCGGCATTCGCCCCGCCTTCGTCCACTGTGACGCCCCGCGAAACGCCGCAACTCGACCGCGCCCGCGATGCACTCGCTCCCTGGCTACGCAGCGCATCCCGCGATCATTACTTCATCCAGCTTTTTGCCACCGACAGCGACAAGGCCGCCGAGGCCGAACGTTTTCTCGTCCGCCATGGCCACAGCCTGGACGCACAATTGCTGCGCGCTTATCGTTCGAACCGCTCTGGCCGGGATCGTATCGGCATCATTTTCGGCGAATTTGACAGTCGCACCGCCGCCATTGCCGCCATTCAGTCGCTGCCGGCTTCGTTGCGCGCCCTGCAACCCTACCCGCGCCTGGTGGAAAGGCTGCATCGATGAGCAAGCCAAGGGCATGGCGTGATAACATGTTTTCCTTCCCAGGTGGCTTCCTACCTAGCCTGGGCTCTGTATGGACGAGGCCTGACCGGATGAATACAAGATCGATCGGCATAATGGCAACCGCCCTGGCGCTGATGGCATGCAGCGCACCAGCCGTCCGCGAGGGCGACAAGGGACATCTCACCTCGACCAGTGCCACCATTCCGGCGGCCGACATCCCGGCGCCCGTCCAGACGCCCATCAGCGTGCCCCGGCCGCGCCCGGCGGCCAAGGCGGATACCTATAGCGTGGTGGTCAACAACGTCGCCGCCCGCGACCTGCTGTTCGCGCTGGCGCGCGACGCCAAGCTCAATATCGACATCCATCCCGACATTCGTGGCACGGTCACGCTCAACGCTATCGACCAGACGGTACCGCAGCTGCTGAACCGGATCGCCAAGCAGGTCGACATGCGCTTTGAGCTGGACGGCCCCAATCTGGCTGTCATGCCCGATTCGCCCTTCTTGCGCCATTACAAGGTCGATTACGTCAATCTGTCGCGCAATGTCAGCGGCACGGTGTCCGCCAACACCCAGATCGCCACCTCTACCGGCATCGCAGGTGCCACGGGGGGGGGAGGCGGCGGGGCGGGCAATGTCTCAAGCACGCGGATCGAGAACGCCTCGAAAAACCAGTTTTGGGAATCGCTGGAGAAGAACGTCAAGGATATTCTGCGCGAAACCGACAAGATCCTGCCGGAAGGCAGCAGCGAGACCACCGTCGAACAGAGCAGCCACCAAAATGCCACTGGCGCGGCCGCCCTGCCTCAAAGTACGGGGCAAAAAGCCGCTGCCGCCGTCGCCAACGCCTTGGCCGCCAATCCTGGCGCCGCTTCGACCACTCAAGCCGGCGGCAGCACGGTCGTACGCCGCACAACCTTCCGCGAGGCCGCTTCAGTCATCCTCAATCCCGAAACCGGCACACTGACTGTCCGCGCCACGGGTCGGCAGCATGAAAAGGTGCAGGAGTTTCTCGACCGAGTGATCAACGCCGCCCGCCGGCAGGTGATGATCGAAGCCACCATCGTCGAGGTGGAACTGGGCAACGGCCACGAACAAGGCATCGACTGGACGCGCCTGATCGGTAGCGGCCGCTTCTCCCTGACCTCGGCCTCGGTCAACAGCGCCGCCACCAACGCCATCGAGCCGTTCAGGATGACGTTTGTGGGCAATACCGTCGGCACCGCGATCCGTCTGCTTGATTCGTTCGGCACGACCAAGGTGCTCTCCAGCCCGCGCCTGTCGGTGCTCAACAACCAGACCGCCTTGCTCAAAGTGGTCGAAAACGTGGTGTATTTCAATATCAAGGCCGACACGACCCAAAGTGTCAACAACAGCCTGACTACCGTCACGACCACGCCACAATCGGTCTCAGTCGGCCTGGTGCTAACCGTCACGCCACAGATCAGCGACAGCGACGCCATCATCCTCAACGTCCGGCCCAGCATTTCAAGCATCTCGGCCTTCAAGGAAGATCCGAATCCGGCCATTCCGGTCGGTATCCAGAACCTCGTACCGCAGATCCGCACTCGCGAAATCGAGTCGGTCATGCGCGTCGGCAATGGCGAGATCGCCGTTCTGGGCGGACTGATGGAAGACAGCGTCGATTACAAGAACGGCCGCATCCCCATTCTCGGCCAGTTGCCGGGTGTGGGCGAACTGGTGACCACGCGCGCCAACAACGTGCGCAAATCGGAGCTGGTCATTTTTCTGCGCCCGGTCGTCATCAAGGAAGCCAGCCTGAACGGCGATTACGCGCCGCTGAAAGGACTCTTGCCTGACCGCGATTTCTTCACACCGCCGCGCGAAGCCGCCGCCTTTGGCCGGACGTCGACCGCCGACCGGCCATGAGCCTGTTGATGGAAGCCCTTAAACGGGCGGAAGAAAATAAACAGGGGCTGAGCCGTGCCGTTGACGAACCTTCCGCCAGCGGCGTCGATTTGACACTGGAACCGCTGGCGAACGTTGAAACGACGTCGGTTCCCCCACACCGACCGACACTGCCCGATCTGGCCACGCATATTGCGGCAGTGGATGCTGACCTCGCGTCGGCGGTCCCCCTTCGCGCAGCGCGAAACCCCGACGCGGACGTCTCGACCACCGCACGACGCGAGACCGCCCAAACGGTATTCGCTGCCAAGGATCCACACACGCCCTCGCGCACGCCGCTCGTACTGACTTTGGTGATTCTGGGGATCGGCGCAGTCGCCATTGGATTATATTTCTGGATGCAACTGAACCGCCTGCCGTCAGCCAGCCTGTTGCAACCGGCCACCCCCGTCGCACCAGCTTTGCAGGTGACCAAGCCGACGGTCCTGCCTACGCTACCTGGCCCACAAATAGCCGACACCACGGCGCAAGCAGAATCCCTGACCCCGCCGGTACCGCCCCGAAGATCCATCCGGATGGCCGCCGGCGAAGAACCCACCCGCCCCGCACTGCGCCTGACTCGCAGCCACCCCGAGGTGGACCCGTACCTGCTTTCCGCCTGGAACCATCTGCAAACGGGCGCGCTTGACGCGGCCCGGCGCGACTACGAACTGGCCTGGCAGCATGACCCGCAGAACGTCGACGCCATGCTCGGGCTGGCCGCCATCGCGCAAAAACAGGGGCGCACGGAGGAAGCGGAAAAACTGCGCCAACTGGCGCTCACTGCCGACCCCAAAGATGCAGGCGCGCAAGCCGCGCAGGTAGACCAGCTCGCCGCGGGCGATCCGCTCGCGGCGGAGAGCCGAGTCAAATCGATGCTGGCGGAACAACCACAGTCCGCCGCCCTGAACTTTACCCTGGGCAACCTCCTGGCTCGCCAGCAGCACTGGCCTGAGGCGCAGCAGGCCTATTTCAACGCAGTGGCGGCTGAAGGCGACCACCCCGACTATCTGTTCAACCTCGCCATCAGCCTCGACCGCATGCAGCAACCCAGGCTGGCGGCGCAGTATTATCGCCAGGCGCTCGCCGCGGCGGCGTTGCGGACGCCCGCTTTCGCAGTGGAACAGGCTGAACGCCGGCTGCGCCAACTTTCTTCAGGCCCGACGCCGCCATGAGCATCCCCGCCTTGCAACGCAGGCCCCTTGGCCAGATCCTGATTTCGGAGGGCATTCTCTCTGAAGATCAACTGCGGATCGCGCTGCTCGAGCAGATGAAATCGAATCAGCCGATCGGCAAGCTGCTGATCTCGCTTGGTTTCGTGTCCGAAGCCACCCTGCGCGAGGCGCTTTCGGAAAATCTCGGCAAGCAGGCCATCGACCTGCATCATGCCGCAGTCGATCCCCAGGCGCTGGCGCTGGTTCCGCGCGAACTGGCCAAACGACACCGGCTGCTGCCGCTGGATTACGACGCCGCCGCCCGCCGCCTCACCCTGGCGGTGGCCGATATCGCGGACATCGTCGGTTTTGACCGGGTGCGCGCACAACTGCCTGATGAAATCGAACTCGATACACTGCTGGCCGGCGAGTCGGAAATCGATCGGGCCATCGACCAGTATTACGGCTACGAGTTGTCGATCGATGGCATCCTCACCGAAATCGAAACCGGTGAAATTGACTGGAAGAGTGTCGGCGCAACCAACGACGAATACAGCCAACCGGTGGTACGTCTGGTCGATGCGATCCTGACCGACGCCGTCAAGCGCGAAGCTTCGGACATTCACTTCGAGCCGGAAGCCAATTTCCTGCGCATACGTTACCGCATCGACGGCATGCTCCGGCAGATCCGCGCCCTGCACAAGTCTTATTGGCCAGCGATGACCGTGCGCATCAAGGTGATGAGCGGCATGAACATCGCCGAAATGCGCGCGCCGCAAGACGGACGCATCGGCCTCACGGTGTCGGGTCGGCAAATCGATTTTCGCGTCGCCAGCCAGCCCACCATCCACGGTGAAAACCTGGTGCTGCGGGTGCTCGACCGCCACAAAGGCATCGTTCCTTTGGAGGCGCTGGGCCTTGCGGAAGAGCAGTTGCACCAACTCAAACTGATGATTGCGCGCCCGGAGGGCATAATCCTGGTCACCGGTCCCACCGGCAGCGGCAAGACGACGACCCTGTACTCGGTGCTCAACCATATCAACGCCGAGGGCATCCACATCATGACCCTCGAAGACCCGGTCGAATACCCGATGGCGCTGGTGCGGCAGACTTCGGTCGCCGAGTCGGCCAAGCTCGATTTCGCCAACGGCATCCGCTCGATGATGCGGCAGGACCCCGATGTCATTCTAGTTGGCGAAGTACGCGATGCCGAAACTGCTGAAATGGCTTTCCGTGCTGCCATGACCGGCCATCAGGTTTACACGACCCTGCACACCAATTCGGCCATCGGCGTCATTCCGCGCCTGCTCGATATTGGCGTGCTGCCCGACATCATGGCCGGCAACATCATCGGCGTCGTGGCGCAGCGTCTGGTGCGGCGCCTCTGCGAACACTGCAAGTCCCCGCACGCCGCCGAGGCACACGAGGCACACTTGCTTGGACTGCCCACGGAAGCTTCCCGACCGTTGCTCTACCGCGCCACCGGCTGCGAGCACTGCGATTTTCAAGGCTATCGCGGGCGCCTGGCGATCATGGAACTGCTGCGCATCGACAGCCATCTGGACGAACTGATCGCCCGTCGCGCCACCGCCCACGAGATCCGCACCCGTGCCATCCAGAAAGGCTTTCGCACCCTGGCCGACGATGGTCTGCGGCGTGTGCTCGATGGCTCCACCTCGCTCGACGAACTGGCCCGCGTCGTCGACCTGACGGATCGCATGTAATCATGCTATTTACATATAAAGCCGTCAGCGCCGAAGGTCGGATGGTCTTTGGCCGCCTCGACGCCATCAATCTAATCGACCTCGAGATGCGCCTGAAGCGCATGGAACTCGATCTCGTCGACGGCGCTCCCGTACGGCGTCAAGTAGGTTTTGGCGGCGCCGCACCACGACCTGAACTGATCAATTTCTGCTTCCATCTCGAACAATTGACGCGCGCCGGTGTCCCCATCCTCGAAGGATTGGCGGATCTGCGGGACAGCGTCGAAAACCCGCGTTTTCGCGAGGTCGTGGCCGGGCTGATCGAAAGCATCGAGGGCGGCCAGACACTTTCACAAGCAATGGAAGCGCAGCAAAGAGCGTTCAGCCCGGTCATGGTCAGCCTGATCCACGCCGGCGAAGCCAGCGGACGCCTGCCGGAAGTGCTCGCCAGCCTGACCGAATCCTTCAAATGGGAAGATGAACTCGCCGCCCACACGCGCAAGCTATTGATCTACCCGGCGTTTGTCGGCGCCATTGTCGTGACCGCAACCGTGTTCCTGATGATCTACCTCGTCCCGCAACTGAAGCTCTTCGTCAAGAACCTGGGGCAAGCGCTGCCGCTGCATACGCGCGCGCTTTTCTTCATCTCTGACCTGTTGATCAACTACTGGTACCTGTTCATCCTGCTGCCCTTGCTCGGCGTCGGCGCACTATGGATCGCCCTGCGCACCAATCCGCTTTTCCACACCCGCTTCGACGCGCTCAAGCTGGCTATTCCACTGCTCGGCGACATTCTGAAGAAAATCATCCTTTCCCGTTTCGCCAGTACATTCGCCATGCTGTACGCCTCGGGCATTCCGATCCTGCAATCGGTGCGGATCACCCAAAAGGTCGTCGGCAACCGCGTCGTTCGCCAGTCGCTGGAGCGTGTCGAGGTCTCCATTCGTGAGGGACAGCATGTTGCCGGCGCCTTTCGCGATGCCGGTCTGTTCCCGCCCTTGGTAGTACGAATGCTGCGCGTCGGCGAGCATACGGGCGATCTGGATCGCGCGCTACACAACGTTGCGTATTTCTATAACCGCGATGTCAAGGAATCCGTCGGCAAGGCGCAGGCCGTCATCGAACCGCTGCTGACCATTGTGCTGGGCGCCATGCTGGGCTGGATCATGCTTTCGGTCATCGGCCCGATCTACGACGTCATCAGCAAGATCAAGACATGAAGCGCTTTCTCTACCTCGACGCCCACCGGCTCTCTGTCTGGCTCTGGCGCCACGGTGAAGTCGCGCTGGAGCACAGCTTCGAGAATAGCCCCGAAGGCGTCGCCCGCTTCGAGACGATCCTGCCCACACTGACGGATCAGCCGCTGACGCTGCTGTCCAACTCGCCCGAAGAGGCATATCAGCAAGACACCATTCCCTTCTTGCGTGGTGCGGACCGGGAAGCCGTCATCCGGCGCCGTTGCAGCCAGTTCTTTTTCTCGACACCGCTGACCGTTTCGGTAACGTTGGGGCATGAAAAATCCCGCCGTCGCAACGAGCGCGTGCTGCTGTCAGCCTTCACCAATCCAGCGGCTTTTGAAGCATGGCTGGCGCCGCTCGCCCGAGTGGGCGCTCCGCTCAAGAGCCTGCATGGTATCGGCCAGTTGGGCGGCCCTATGCTCCAACGCCTGGGCTACGCGCCAGCGCGATGTATTCTGCTCACGCTCCAGGACAACAGCGTAAGAGAGAGCTTCATTGTCTCCGGAATCACCGTTTTCTCGCGGGTCGCACCGCTGCCAGACAGCAGCCTCGCCGCAACGGCCGGCGCGTTGGCCGCCGAGGCAAGAAAGCTGCACCAGTATTTGCTCGGCCAGCGGTTGATCGGGCGAAACGACGGCCTCACTGCGTATGTGCTGGCTCACCCTCAAGCCATGCAGACCGTGCGCACTTCGTGCATCGATTCCGCCAATCTGCGTTTCGAGCTGATAGACAACCAACAGGGAGCCCGCAAAATCGGGCTGAAGACGCCGCCCGAAGACAGTCACGCCGAAGCTTTCTTCATACATCAGCTGGCCATCCTCCCACCCCCCCAACAGTATCTTGGCGAGAACCTGCGGCACGATTACCGGCTGTTTCTCCTCAAGCGCACCCTGCTGGCCTTTTCGGCGCTCAGCGTCGTGGCCGCGGCACTCGCGAGTGCCTATTTCTTCTTCGGTGGATTCCAGCAGCGTCAGGAGACCACGGCATTGCTTGCGCAGGGCAATGCCATGGAATTGCGCTATCGGGGCATCGCGGCCACCTTTCCGCACATCCAGATCGACAATGACGCGCTAAGACAGATCATCAACCGCTATGCAGGCCTTCAGCGGCATCAGGGCAAACCGCGTGCGCTGTTCGCGCAAATCTCCCAGGTACTCGACAAACAACCAGCCATCGATGTGGAAAGCCTGGAGTGGAAACAAACTGCCCCGGTCGACACCGCCACTGCGAGCGAGGAATCGCTGACGCTCACTGGCCAGGTTCGCCTCACTGGCAAAGCGACACCACGCCAGACGATGACCGGCTTTGACGCCTTGGTCGCGGCATTGCGCACGCAATCGGACTTGAGTGTTCAGGTTCTGCGCCCGCCGTTTGACATTGATCCGGCGCAAGGTATCAAGGGCAACAGCACCGATCAGCCCTTGTCACCTCACTCGTTTGCGCTCGGCATCAGCCGCAAGGAAACGCCATGAGCAAGCTCACCGGCGACCTCCAGAAACTGCGCATGCACCTTGCGCTGGCCTGCGCCGCGCTGCTGGTGTCGGCCTTGCTGCTGCTCTGGGGTATTCGCTATGACCGCGAATCCAACGTTCAATACAATACCGCAAGCAGCCAGTTGCGCCAGGCTGAGAGCCGCCTGCGCCGCGCCAGTAGCGAAGAACAGGAGATTCGCCAAAAGGCGACACTCTTCACCGACCTCCACCAAAAGGGAATCATCGGACCAGAAAACCGGCTGGAATGGACAGAAATGCTGGCGGCACTGCCAGGCCGCCTCGGACTACCCTCGCTCGAGTACGAGTTCATGCCCCAGGCAGCCATCGAAGGTGCCAATGCCGGCGGCTACACTTTTTTCAGGAGCTCGCTGCTGCTCAGGCTAGGTTTGTTGCACGAAGAAGATCTCTTGCGTGCGCTGGGCACCATTGAGCGGGAAGCGCGTGCACTGGTGTACGTTCGGCATTGCAAGCTTGCGCGACCAACTTCGGCCGACGCGACTCACACTCCGCCTCCCCTGAACGCCGAATGCGAACTCGATTGGATCACGGCGGCGCCCTTGGAAATCAAACGCCCATGAATCGCTGGCTTGCCATCGTGATCTCCCTGCTTCCATTGTCCGCCGCCGGGGCAGACGGCTCAGCGCTTGGCCGCTTGTTTTTCACGCCGGAACAACGCGCCACACTTGATCGCCAAAGACAAACGAACGGGCGGCCAAGCCCCGAAGCCAGCCGCGCGACGTTGACCTATAACGGTTACATCCGGCGAGGCAACAGCATGCAGGCACAATGGCTGAATGGTAGTGTACAACCGGCCACACGTCTCGCCAGCCCACGACTGCGCGTGGGTGACAGCTTTGATCCGATCACCGGCGAACGTCAGGAATTGCTCAAGGACGGGCAGGTGACGAGACATCCCGGGCGTTCGACCCGCTTGCCATGATCCATTTGCCCGGCAAACAGCGAGGCGTTGCCTTGCTTGTCGTCATGCTGATCGCCGTGCTGGCTCTGGGAACCCTGATCCTGCACACTCGGGAGATAGAGCCCAGAGCACTGATCGAGGAACGGGATACTCTCACGTTGAGCATGGCCCGCGACGCCTTGATGGGGTTTGCGCAAAGTGCCCTGAATGGGCAACGTCCCGGCGACATGATGTATCCCGACGCGTTGAACAAAACCGAATCTCCCCGCAACTACGATGGCCGGTGGGACGGCGGATGCTATGACCGCAGCAAGAATGACGGCACCCTAATTTCAAGCGGTGAAAACATGCGCTGTCTGGGACGCCTGCCCTGGAGTGATCTAAACTTGCAGTTGCCGGATTCTTCCGAACACGATCCAACTGGTGTCATGCCGTGGTATGCGGTATCCGCGAATCTGGTCGATCCCTGCCTCAAGGCGATCAATCCCGGTATCCTCGATCTGCCCTACCCGGGCAGCTATCCCGCCGGGTGCCCCGGCACTCCCACCGACACTCAATTGCCTCATCCATGGCTTACCGTCCGTGATTCGATGGGCAATGTCATCTCGGATCGCGTTGCCTTCGTGGTCATCATTCCGGGACCCCCATTGGGCACCCAAAACCGCCCGGCCAGCCCGCACCTGGGCGACGCCCGCGAATACCTCGATAGCTACGTCGTGCGCGCCAACTCCGCGGGGTGTCCGAATGGCGCGGTTGCCCCTTGTACGTTTCGCAACGACGATCTGGACAACGATTTCATCATCGGCGACCCCAACGATCCGCAAAATGCCTTCAATGATCGCCTGTTGTTCGTCACCGTCGATGAATTGGTCGCTGCAGCAGAGAAACGGGCACTTGTGGAAGCCGCCGCGCAGTTGCGCACCTTCTATCGAAGCAGCGGCAATGGTACCGGAAGCAGGTACTACCCGTACGCAAGCCTATTGGGCGACGGCTACTTCAATTGCCAGGAAGGCAATCGCCGCGGGCATTTGCCGCTAAACAACGGATGCCAATGCTATTGCACCAATACCGAATGCGGTTGCCGGAATTGTCCGGCTGGCGTGCTCGACAACGTCGCCTTCACCAGCACAGGCAAATATTTCACTTCGGGTGGCCAATGCACATCCACCTTGACGCAATGCACTTGTCAAGGAAACGGATGGTGCAGCGGGACCGACCTTAATGTCGGCAACATCGCGCTCACGGTCAATGCGCCACTTCCCTTTTCCGTTGACATGATCGCGCCGGTCGCCGCCGTCAGCACGATCGCTGTCGACGTCCCGTTTTCGGCAAGTCAGGGATCGTGCAGCCGTGTCGGTTCCACGTGCCAATGTTCCGGTACGGGACAACCCTCACAAATCGGGCGTTGTTCCGGCGCAAGCAGCCAGAGCGTCAACGCTCCCTATCGTTACGCCAATACCTCATCTGGCAGCATCAAACTCACTCAAACCACCTGTTCGCATTCGGTCCCGGCTTTTCCAGCCTGGTTCACCGACAACAATTGGTCGCGCTATATCTATTACACGCTCGACGCGAAATGTTCGATCGCTACACCTGGATGTGCTGCCGCTACGCTGACCGCCGGAGGACAGATCGGACTGTACGCGCTGCTGATCGGAACAGGGCGCCCCCTGCAACTACTACCTTCTCCCAATCCAAAGCAGCAAGGGTTTCCGTCAACAAACGTCGCGGATTACCTCGACAGCGCTGAAAACACAAACGGCGATGATGTGTATGATGGTGTCGAGAAATCACCTGCCCCCAATTACAACGACCGGATAGTCATCATCTGCCCCGGAGATCCCTCCTGTCCATGAAGCGACCCCCCGAATCAGTGCGCGGATTCACGCTCGCGGAGCTTGCCATCGTCACGATAGTGGTGGCGCTACTGGCTGGCGGACTGATGATGTCGCTGACTGCCCAACGCAATGTCGCCAATGTTGCAACAACCGAAAAACAAATGCAGTCGGCGATGGATGCGTTGGTGGGTTTCGCGGTTGCCAACGGGCGCCTGCCCTGCCCGGCGGCTCCCAACACGACAGGCACCGAGTCACCCTTGGGTGGCGGGATTTGTTCCAACGCTTGGGATGGATTGCTTCCCGCCATCACTCTAGGATTGACGCAATCGAATGAATCCGGATATGCCGTCGACGCCTGGGGGAACCCCATTCGCTACGCGGTCACGACGACCAACAGCAGCGCATTCACCTCCAATACCTCCACCAACAGCATACGGATCAACTGGAATAGCCTGGTGCCGGACCTACGCATCTGTAGCACGGCAACCGGTGCCACGGGATCAGGCGCTACCGCCAATTGCGCCAGCGGAAAAGCCCTGACATCCAATGCCGTGGCGGTCATCTATTCCACCGGGCCAAACGGTGCCGCAATCCTGATCAGCGACGACGAAAAAGCCAACGACAACGCAGACCGCCTGTTCGTCACCCATCCCCCCACACCCGCCGATGCGCCTGGCGGCGAATTCGACGATCTTGTCGTTTGGCTCTCTCCCAATATCCTCTACAACCGATTGATTGCAGCCGGGCGTCTGCCTTGACCGACCGACGTCGGGGTGTCAAACTAAAAATGCCGACGTATTGGCGAACAACGTATTGGCACCGATTCCATCCCGCATGCGCGAAGCCGAGGCATTCCACTCCCTGATCGAAACCGGACTCAGTCCGGACGACCCGCCCGAGCTTCGCATCAAGAAGACGCTGCTGGTGTTTGCCACCGGCCTTGTCAGCATCGGTTCAATGATCTGGCTGCTGCTGTATTGGCAGCTGGGGCCGCAGTTCTCGGCGACCGCTCCGTTCGTCTTTCAGCTATTGCTGGCAGTCAATCTGCTGATCTTCTTCAAGACGGGCCACTTTGATTTTTTCCGTTTCTCGCAACTGGCGCTTTTCCTGTTCGCACCGTTTGTCCTGCAATGGAGTATCGGCAATTTCATTACAGCCTCGGGCGCGAGTCTCTGGGGCCTGCTGGCACCGATTGGCGCGGTGCTGATATTCGGCGTACGTGAGTCGCTGTCGTGGTTCATCGCCTATTTGTTTCTCACCGGACTTTCCGGCTTTTTTGACTATTACCTGGCGGACACGGTCACGAATACGTCGTTCAGGATTCCAGTCCGGACCAGCATCTTTTTCTTCGCACTCAACTTTGCCGCCATCTCGACCATCGTCTATCTGCTGCTGCGCTTTTCGAGCCTGGAACGAGAAAAGGCGGATGAGCGCTTGCAGGTTGCCCACCGTCAATTGCAGGCCGAGCAGGAACGCTCAGAACGGTTACTCCTCAACATTCTGCCCGGCGAAGTGGCCGCACGCCTGAAAAAGAACGAACAATCGATCGCCGACGGCTTTGCCGATGTGACGGTCATGTTCGCCGACATTGTCGGATTCACCCGCGTAGCGGAGGGACTGTCTCCACAACAGGTGTTTTCGATGTTAAACCGCATTTTTTCATCCTTCGACGAGATGGCTGAACAACACGGAGTGGAAAAGATCAAGACCATCGGCGATGCCTATATGGTTGCAGGCGGCCTGAACAGCATGCGAGAAGATTACACTGCCGCCATTGCCACTCTGGCGCTCGACATGTGCGAATTGCTTCGCCGCGATTACAACCTCAATGATCGTCATCTGGAACTGCGTATCGGTATCGGCACCGGACCCATCGTTGCGGGCGTGGTTGGCAAGAAGAAATTCATCTACGACCTTTGGGGCGACACCGTCAATCTCGCCAGCCGCATTACCAGTGAAGGCGTGCCGGGCATGATCCAGGTCGACCACACGACCTGGCTTCGCCTGCGCGGCGAATTTGATTTCCACGAACCGCAGACGATTTATCTCAAAGGCAAGGGCGATACGGTGGTGTATCGACTCACCGGGCGACGCGGCGGCAATGGCGCCGCGGCCTGATCCGCCGTCAATCCGGGCTGAGATAAAATCGCACGCAACCCGCACGGTTGTCGGCGAGTTCCAAGCGGTAATGGAGTTCGCCAGCCAGACGGGCGACATGATACAGCCCGATCCCCAACCCCTGTGCCGAAGGCAAAGGCTCCAGAAAAAGCCGCCTAGCCAGTTCTTCCGGCAGGGCATCGCCGCCATCCTGGACCGACAGTTCGGCGCCTCCGGCGCCTTGCCGCAAACTTACGCGCACCGGTAAGCCAACCGATTGCTGGCGTTTGAACAGGGCATTCTGCAGGAGATTCTCGGCAGCACTGTCGAACAACTCCCGCGGCAGCGCGATGTCCGGCGCCACATCGGATTCCCACACAATCGCTTCGCCCGCGTAGCGTTGATTCAGCGCTTCCCACCAATCCTCGGCGCGTTGCGAGGTAATGGCCGTAGCCTCCGGGTTCTGGAGTTTATCCAGGGTCGACTTCAGCCTCTCCGCGATCTGCGGCAACTGGCGCCCGAGCAATTGTGCAATCGCGACCGGTTCCCCCGGCTGCGTCGCGGCATAGCAGAGGGTTTGCAGCGCTTGCAGCAAATTCTTCACGTCGTGCGTCACGCGCGCACCCGTTTCGTAGACGGCCCGAATGTACCCGATACGCTGCAACTCGCGAGCCTGGCGCTTGATCAGATACACCTCCGCTGTCAGGCGCAACAACCAGTTGAGATGCCAACGCATCGAGGGCGAGGGCGCATGGCGCAGAAATAGCTGAAAACGCACCGTGTCAAAATCGGCCGCCAGAGAATAAGGTGACCGGCGGCCGCATTCCCCTTCGCGCCCATTCGCTTGCCAGACAGCACCGATGAGCCAGGGACGGTCAAGCATCCTGGCCAGCGCCGCCTGGAGAAACACTTCCGGATCGTCGTGCCGCTCGGCCTCTTCGTTCAGGACAGTCAGCCATTGCTCAAGAGGCATTCCGAGCGAGAGGAGATAGCGCGAAAAGAACGAACTCCATCCCGCCACACCCGCCTGCGGGTTCCATACCCAGGCCAGCAGCAGCAGGGCCCCGGCCAGCACTAGCGAAGTGACAATCACCGCTTCCAGATAGCTGACCCGCGCGACCAGCATGAACGCCAGCGCCCCCAGTACAAATGCCGCCAGAAGCAGGAATACCAGCACCGCGTAGAAGAAATCAAAGGCGTCGCGTCCGGGCGGCACGTCGGCCCGCGCCGGCATCACCACGACAAACAACGGAATCAGAGCCCATACCAGGCGGCCAGCCCATTCGATCGACCAAGGCTCGAGCGCGACCGTGCCAGCGGCAATGCCCGGCACCAGCGCCAGCACCATCAGTGCCAGCAAGTAGCCAAAAACGATGAGGTATCCCCAGCGTTCCCGCCGCACGCTGGTCCACAACACCCGACCGCCAACAGTAGCAGCCAGCGTACCCACCCAGACCAACATCCACCAGGGGTTCAACCACTGTGCCAGTGCCAGCACGAGCAGCAGCAACAAACCAGCCTGACGCCAATTCAGCCGCCGCTCGCCCTCGACAAACGGCTGCCAGAGCAACACCAGCCCCACCGCCACCGGCATGAGAAGACGAACAGTCACCGACTGCCAGCCGCCAAAAGCAAGAATGTGCAGAATCAACAAATGCCCGGCCAGCAGCCAATGAGGGCGAGCGGCGGCCCAATCCGTCAATTTCTGCACAAACAGAGTGTTCATTTTTCGATCAACCTGTCGAAAATCAGACACCTAAGCCCAAAAAATCAAGCCAAATCGAGAGAATTTACGCGAACAATAAAGGCACGTTTTTTGCTAAGATATCAGAATATTACTAATCTTGGAGTCAGTCATGAAACGCGGACAGTCAGGGTTCACCCTGGTTGAAATTGCCATCGTTCTGGTCATTATCGGCCTCTTGCTGGGCGGCGTGTTGAAAGGCCAGGAACTGATCACCCAGGCCAAGATCAAGAACGTGTCCAATGACCTGAACGGGCTGGCCGTCGCTATCTACGGTTATCAGGATCGCTATAAGCGCCTGCCTGGCGACGATCCTGGCCAGGTTCGCTGGTCGGTGGCCGGCAGTGCACTGACTGTCGCAGCCAACCAGGGGGACGGCAACAACATCCTCTCCGGCACGTATTCCTCGACCACCGACACTGACGAAACTCGTAAATTTTGGCTGAATCTGCGCCTGGCCGGATTCGTCTCGGGTGATACCGGTTCCATCGCTACGGGTTCCACTCAACCGCTCAATGCGGCGGGCGGCATCATGGGCGTTCAAACGGGCGGACTTGGGCTGAATGGCACCATTATCTGCACGGGCAGTCTTCCTGCCAAAATCGCACAAGCGCTCGATGCTCAAATGGATGACGGCAATGCCATGACCGGCAATGTTCGCGCGCTGCTCGAAACCACAGCTCCAACCGCGCTGACAACCGCAGCCCCGACTACCAATTATGTCGACAACGGCACGAATCTGTACGTGCTCTGCAAGAACATCTAACCCCTGAGCAGCCTGTCCTCGGCCGCCATCACCGCTTCTGGCCGGCCGAGGAGAACCACCACATCGCCCTCCTCAAGCCGCGCTTCCGGCGTGGGCTCCAGAGCCTTGATGCCGCGTCGGCGAATCGCGCTGACCTCGCACCCGAAGGCCGTCAGATCGATTTCCTTGAGCATCCGCCCCACCGCTCGACTGCCCGGTTGCAACCAGACCGAATGCAACCGGGGCTGGCCGCCTTGCTCGTCATCGCTGTCCGACAAGCCGTGAAAGAACCCGCGCAGTAACCGATAACGCTCGCTACGCATGGTGCGAATCCGGCGCAACACCTGATTGAGCGGCACGCCGACCAACACCATGGCGTGCGAGGCGAGCATCAAACTGGCCTCCAGCGAATCGGGAACCACTTCCGCGGCGCCTGCACGTGCCAGCCGTTCGAGGTCTCTTTCGTCGTGCGTCCGCACAACCACCGGCAGATCGGGCCGCAACGCATGCACGTGGTGCAGGATTTTTTCGGCCAACAAGGGATCCTGAATAGTCACCACCACCACGCTGGCGCGAGCAATGCCTGCGGCCTTCAGGGTTTCAAGACGCGCCGCGTCGCCGAACACCACGTTTTCGCCGGCCGCCGCTGCTTCCTGCACGCGCTCGGGGTCGAGATCCAGCGCCAGAAAGTCCACCTTGGCATCACCGAGAAAGCGGGCAAGATACTGGCCTGTCCGCCCGAACCCGCAGATGATGGCGTGCTGGCGGGTTCCCATCGAGCGCGCGGCAACCCGGGTTAGCTGCATCGAGCGCAAGAGCCATTCGCTGGCGACGAATCGCATCACCACCCGCTCGCAGACCTGAACAATGAAAGGAGCAGCAAGCATCGACAACACCAGCGCAGTCAGAGCGACCTGTTCCACCGCCGGCGGCATGCCTTCAAGTTCGCCTAGAAGCACAAAACCGAATTCCCCGCCCGCCGCCAACCACAGGGCGGAACGGATGGCGTTGCCTGGAGTCGCCCCGAGCGCGCGCGAGGCCAGTCCAACCACCGCCCCCTTGATGACCAGCAACCCCACCAGCAGCAGGAGCACCCAGAACCAGTTTTGCAGCAAGGTCGGCACATGCAACTTGACGCCGATGGTCACAAAAAACAGCCCCATCAAGACATCCCGGAAGGGCTTGATGTCTTCTTCGACCTGAAGCCGATATTCGGTTTCCGAAATCAACATGCCTGCGACGAACGCTCCGAGCGCCAGCGACAGGCCGGCCAGTTCGGTGATGTGCGCCAACCCGAGCGTGACGAGCAATACGTTGAGAATGAACAGCTCCGACGACTTGTTCCGGGCGACGAAGTTAAACCATTTCCGGATCAGTCGCTGCCCGAAGAACAAAATGATCGCCAGAACAATCACCGCTTTGAGCAGCGCCACACCCAGCAACACCGCGAGCTGTTCGGGCGGCTTGCCCAGTGCCGGAACCACCAGCAGCAACGGCACCACCGCAAGATCCTGAAAGAGCAGAACACCCACGATCTCGCGTCCGTGAGCCGTATCAAGGGCCTGCCGCTCGCTCAGGAGTTTGGAGAGAACCGCAGTCGACGACATGGCGATGACACCGCCCAGCCCGAGGCCAAGCTGCCAGGTCAGCCCGATCCCCATGGCGATACCCATAATCAGTGCAGTGGTCAGCACAACCTGCAAACTGCCGAGCCCAAAGACGATGCGCTTCATCGCGTGCAACTTAGGCAACGAGAATTCGATCCCGATCGAGAACATCAGGAACACCACGCCGAACTCGGCCAACTGATGCACCCACGAACTGTCATCAAGCAAAATCTTGGCGTGCGGCCCGATCAGGCTGCCCACCAGCAGATAGCCAAGCACCGGCGGCAGATTGATCCGCCGGAACGCCGCCACCGCCAAAACGGAGGCGCCCAGCAGCGCCAGAATCAGGGTAAGTGCGTTCAAGGCAGCCTTTGAAGTCAGGTATACTCGTGGTAATCATAAACGCTGCCGCCGCATGAACCCAAGCGATTCCCTTCTCTCGCGCCCCTTGGCGCTGGCCCGGCAAACGCTGCAAATCGAAGCCGAGGCGGTAACAGGCTTGATCGACCGCCTGGACAACCGCTTTGCGGCTGCCGTCGAGCTGATCCTGCAATGCCGGGGCCGACTGATCGTCAGCGGCATCGGCAAATCCGGCCACATCGCCCGCAAGATCGCCTCGACCATGTCGAGCACGGGCACCCCCGCGTATTTCGTGCATCCGGCGGAAGCCAGCCACGGCGACCTGGGCATGATCACGCGCGACGACGTGCTGATCGCCCTTTCCTATTCCGGCGAATCGCAGGAATTGCTTTTCATTCTGCCCATCGTCAAGCGGCAAGGCGGGCGCGTCATTTCGATCACAGGCAACACCGAATCGTCGCTCGCCCGCGAAGCCGATATCCATCTTGACGCCGGCGTTAGCCAAGAGGCCTGCCCGCTCAATCTGGCACCCACCGCCAGCACCACCGCCGCGTTGGCGCTGGGCGACGCGCTCGCAGTCGCGTTGCTTGACGCGCGCGGTTTCGGCGCGGAAGATTTCGCGCGCTCGCATCCTGGCGGCGCGCTCGGCCGGCGGTTGCTTACGCACGTGCGCGACGTCATGCGCAGCGACGAGGCCGTGCCCATCATCGCCGAAGATGCCAGCCTGAAGGCAGCGATTCTAGCTGTGTCGCGCGGCGGGCTTGGCCTGGTCGCCATCGTCGACCACGCCGGTCACGCTGTCGGGATTTTCACTGACGGCGACCTACGCCGCGCGTTCGAGAAAGACATCGACCTTCACCGGGCGCGCATCGCCGATCTGATGTCGCGCTCGCCGCACACCATTGGGCCCGACCGCCTTGCGGTCGAGGCGGTGGAGCGGATGGAACGGCATCGCATCAATGCCCTGCTTGTCGTCGACGAAGGCGGCACATTGATCGGTGCGCTCAACATGCACGATCTTTTCAAGGCTAAGGTGATCTGATGGACGCCCACACCCGCGCAACCCGCATCAAAATGATCGCCTTCGACATCGATGGCGTCATGACCGACGGCAGTCTGATCTATACCGCCGAAGGCACCGAACTGAAAACCTTTCACGTTCAGGACGGCCAGGGCGTCAAACTCGCCCAGCGCGCCGGCATCGATCTCGCCATCGTCACCGGTCGCCGCTCGCCTGCGCTTGAGGCACGTGCTGCCGATCTGGGTATCGCCTATCTCTTTCAGGGCGCCGTTAACAAACGCGAAGTGCTCGGCAAGCTCCTTGAAAAGATGGGGCTGGGCTGGCCAGCCGTTGCATTCATGGGTGATGACCTGATGGATTTGTCAGCCATGGTGCGCTGCGGCATGGCCATAGCACCCGCCAACGCGCACGCCGAAGTCAAGGCACGCGCCCACCTGGTGACGCAGCTCGGCGGCGGCAAGGGTGCCGTGCGCGAGGCCATCGAATTCATCCTCGCCGCGCAAGGCAAGCTTGACGGCCTGGTTGCCTCGTATCTAGACGCCTGATGAAACGCTGGTCCGGCCAGATCTTTCCGCTGGTTCTGCTGACCGCGCTCGCCGCGCTCAGTTTCTGGCTGGAACGTGCTGCCGACCTGCCGGAAAGCCGTCACGACGGCAAACTCAGGCACGACCCGGACAGCATCGTCGAAAATTTCACGGTACGGCGAATGAACGCCCAAGGCCAACTTCAATACCGCCTCAACTCGCCCTACATGGAACACTATGCCGATGACGACAGTTCGCTGATCAGGCAACCCCAGTTGGTGCACTATCGACCCGGTCTGCCCGACATGAGTTTGACCGGGCAGCAGGCCTTGGTCACCGAACGCGGCAAAAAGGTCTACCTCACCGGCAACGTGGTGGCCAGCCGCGCCGCCTGGAACGAACGTCCACCTCTGCTGGCGCGAATGCCCGATCTGACCGTACTGCCGGACGACGGTACTGCCTTCACTCAAAGCCCTGTCGAAATCAACGAAGGCCCCTCCTGGCTACGCGGTATCGGCATGCACCTCGACAACAACACATCGACCTTCATCCTGCAATCCCGGGTGACGGGGCTGATGTATCCGACCAGGCCACAACCATGACCCCCAAGCTGCTTATCCTTGCGGCCGTGCTCGCCGCCCTGCCCATGATGGCCCGCGCGGAACGCGCCGACCGCGACAAGCCGATTCAGGTCGAAGCCGACCGCATTTCCGTCGATGACGCCAAGAAAGTGCAAGTCCTCGAAGGTCATGTCATCCTGACCAAGGGCACGTTGGTCATCCAGTCCGACCGCATCGTGGTCACGGAAGATGCCTATGGTTTCCAGAAGGGCACGGCGTACGGCGGCCCGGGCGGGCTGGCGCGTTTTCGCCAAAAACGCGATGGCAAGGACGAATTCGTCGATGGCGAGGCCGAACGCATCGAATACAGCACCAAAACCGAAGTCGCCGAGCTTTTCAGACGCGCCTGGGTAAAGAGTGGAGAAGACCAGTTGCGCGGCGATTACATCTGGTACGACTCGATCTCCGAACGCTACCTCGCCACCGCTGGCGAGAACCGCGACCCCAAAACTCCGCCGACGCGGGTTCGTGCCATTCTCCAGCCCAAAAACAGGCCACCCCCGGTAGAAACGGACAGTGCACCGAAGGGCGAAAAATTGCAGCTCCAGGGCGCCAGCCAACTATCCACCTCGCCCGCCAGCGCACCTGGCCCGGTCTCACCCGCAAAACCCTGATTCTGCGAACCCGGCCGCATCCGGCGCGCCGGCTTTCGCAACCCCACGCCAAACTCCAGCGAGGCCGGGCGTACTTCGTCCCCGCGAGGTATCTTGCGCTCCGCAGCATGACACCCCAGCCAATCCCCCGTTTCAACTATCTGGCGTCCCTCTTTCCCCGACTTCGCTGCAAGCCGCTTCTGTCATGCATCTGCAACAAAACTATTACAAAAGTATGATTCCGCAGAGAAAAAATTTTTTGCGTCGCGGCAAAAAAATGTTGTCGACATCGTTGACACGTAAAAAAAGAATTCTATAATTGCCTCATGTTGCAGCGCAGCAAAATCATTCTGGCGCAACGTGACCGGCATCGCCTATATTTGATGAATAACACCACACATGGAGAATAGAAATGATCAACACGCCCGAACAATTCGCTTCCGCCAACAAGGCCACCATTGATTCCCTGCTGGCTCTCGCCAACACCGCCCTGGCCTCCGCCGAGCGCATCGCTGCCCTGAACCTGAACACCGCCCGCTCCGTGCTGGAAGACACCGTGTCCGGCGCCAAGGCCGTGATGGCCGCCAAGGACGTTCAGGAAGCCCTCTCGATCCAGGCCTCCCTGGCTCAACCGAACGTCGAGAAGGCCGTCGCCTACTCCCGCAGCGTCTACGAAATCACCGCCCAGACCCAGGAAGAACTCTCCAAGATGGTCGAAGCCCAATTCGGCGAATTCCAGAAGACCGTTGCCGGCCTGCTGGACAAGGCCGCCAAGTCCGCCCCGGCCGGTTCCGACGTTGCCGTCGCCGCCGTCAAGAGCGCCATTGCCGCCGCCAACAGCGCGTTCGACAACATGAACAAGGCTGCCAAGCAAGTCGCCGAAATCGCCGAAGCCAATGTTGCCGCCGCAACCAACGCCACCGTCAAGGCTGTGACCGCTTCCGCCCCGGCCACCGGCAGCAAGAAGAAGTCGTCCTAATTTAGCTGTAAAACGGCAGGCTCCGCTTTTTCGGGGCCTGCTCCTTTCACACCACCCGGAGAGACAAATGACCACACCCGTGAATTTCGAGCAACTCGCCAGCGCCCAGAAGGCCAACGCTGAAGTCATGATGGCCCTGACCCGCACCGCCTTCAACGGCGTCGAGCGCCTCGCCAGCCTGAACATCGCCGCCTCGCGCGAGTTCTTCAACAACGTTATCGCCAACGCCCAGCAACTGATGGCGGCCAAGGATGCCAAGGATTTCGGCACGATCAACGCCGCGCTGGCTCAGCCCAACATGGACAAGTGGGTCGAATACTCGCGCGCCGTGTATGACCTGGCCGCGCAAATGCAGAAGGAACTGACTTCCGTGATGGAATCGCAGTACAGCACCTTCAGCAAGAATGCCACCAGCGCCATCGAGAAGACCACTGCCTCGACCCCGGTCGGCGGCGACGTCTTCGCCGCGGCCATGAAGTCGATGCTGAATGCTTCTAGCAAGGCTTTCGACAACATGAACTCGATGGCCAAGCAACTCTCCGACATCGCCGAAGCCAACGTTCAAGCCGCCACCGCCGCCACGACCAAGGCCGTCAGCGCGACCAGCGCTGCCGCAAAGAAGAGCAAGTAATCAAGGGAGCCTCCCTTGCCCAGCAAACCCCGGCCAGGCCGGGGTTTTTCGTTTTCAGGCGTCGAATGGCGCTAAATCGTCGGGTTGCAGGTGAAGATCCGCTGCCGAGGCAAAGTGGCGCAGCAAGTGCTCGACTGCCACGCGCACGCGCGGTGCGAGAAACTGCCGATGCGGATAGTGCAGCACGATTTCCCGCTCGCCTTGCCAATGGCAGGCACGCAGCAGCGTTTGCAGTCGGCCGTCACGCAGGTGGCGCGCGACATGATGCAAACCGGCCTGAATGATGCCCCCATCCGCCAGCGCCAGATCGATCGCCGCTTCGGGTTCGGTCACCGTCAGGCGCGCATCTGGCGTCTGTTCCCGTAACTGGCCGTTTTCCCGAAACGCCCAAGCGGGCGTGCTGCCCGACCGAAAGCGCACCGTCACGCATTCATGATCGGCAAGTTCGGCCGGCGAGCGCGGCACGCCGCGCCGTTTGCAATAGCCGGGGCTGGCCACCAGCACCAGCGGCAGCGCGCACACCCGCCGCGCGATCAGGCTGGAATCGCGGATGAGGCCACCGCGAATGCCGATGTCGAACCCTTCCGCCACGAGATCGACCTGGCGATTCTCCAGATCGAGTTCCACCCGCAATTCCGGATACTCCGCGAGCAGTGAAGGCAGGGCCGGCAGCACCCAATGTCTCCCAAAAGCGGCACCCACCGATATTCGCACCCGACCCGCCGGAACACCCGCCTTCTGGCCGATTTCTGCCACCGCCTCGTCGAGTTCACGCAAGGCGCACTCGGCGCGGCCCAGAAACGTCTCCCCCTCGGCGGTCAGGCGCAGTTTGCGCGTGCTGCGATTGAACAGGCGGGCGCCCAGGTCGGCCTCCAGCCGCTTGACGTTCTTGCTCACTGCCGCCGGTGTCAGCCCCAGCTTTCTGGCCGCCGCCGAAAGACTGCCGGCCCGCGCCGCCTCGGCAAACGATAGCACCCCTTGCAAGTTCCGCATGATTATCAACCAACCGTTGAAAATATATTGAATATTAGTGTAGTTGCGTTGAAAACATTCCGCTTTACACTGTCTTCACTCCAACCCTTAACGATCGGACGACAGCATGGCGCGCATTCTCATCAACTACGGCCACCGACAACCCGAGGCCTCCCAATTCAACGCTCGTTTGCTCGACGCGGTCCGCGATCTGCCCGCCGTCACCATCAACGATCTGACGCGGCACTATCCGGACCGGGTGATCGATGGCGAACGCGAGCGCGCGCTGCTCCTCGAGCACGACATCATCGTGC
Organism: Betaproteobacteria bacterium UBA1934; assembly: GCA_002337055.1. Lineage (GTDB taxonomy): Bacteria > Pseudomonadota > Gammaproteobacteria > Burkholderiales > Rhodocyclaceae > UBA1934. The sequence continues at coordinate 708,116 of DDFG01000004.1, forward strand.
TGCAATTTCCGTTCTACTGGTACAGCACACCTGCCATCCTCAAGGAATGGCAGGATGAGGTGCTGGCCTACGGGTTCGCATACGGCCCGGGCGGCGAGCGGCTGCGCGGCAAGCGGATGCTGGTGGCGATGACCACCGGCGGCCCGGCGGAAGCCTATACACACGGCGGCTACAACCAATACACCTTCGAGGAACTGCTGCTGCCACTCCACGCCACCGCCAACCTCACCGGCATGACCTGGCTGCCCCCCTTCGTTTCCGCCGGCGTGCTGCGACAGAGCGCCGAACAGACCTCCGCCGACGTGGCCGCCTATCGTCAGCGGCTGGCGGGGCTTGCTGCCGGCGACTGATTATCGGGACGCCATACCCACCGAATACCGCGCAATTCCACCTCGGCGCGAATGTCGGCCATGGCCTGGTCGACACGCGCCGGAACACCTTCCACTCCCAACTCGAGATGGCGGCGCTCAGTGCCGGCGAGCGAAGGAAGCGAAAACAGGCGCAGGTCGGGGTATGCCGCAACGATGCGCTCCATCAGATCGAGCAGCGCACTCTCGTAGGCACGTTCGCCAGTCAGCCAGAAGGCTTTCTCGACAGTGGCCGCCGGTGCAAACAGTTCGGCGTAGAAAGTATCCAGCACCCATTCGATCATGGGATGCGCCATTTGCGGAAAACCCGGCACAAAGAAATGCTCCCGCATCATGAAGCCGGGGATACGGTTGAAAGGATTGGGAACAATCTCGCATCCCGCCGGAAAGGTGCCCAGCAACAGGCGCTGCGGCGTGAGGTCGTCGCCGAAACGCACCTGCATTTCACTCACCGCCTCCGGATGCAGTTGCAGATCGACGCCGAGTGCTACAGCGGCGGCTTGCCGCGTGTGGTCGTCCGGCGTGTTGCCGATGCCACCAAACGAAAACACCACGTCGCCCGCCGCAAGACTGCGCCGGAACACTTCGGTCAGCCGCGTGCGATCATCACCCACATACAGCACCCAGGAGAGCCGCAAGCCACGCGCCGCCAGCATCGCCGCCACAGCCGGAAAATGGGCGTCCTGACGCTTGCCGGACACAATCTCGTCTCCAATCACCACCGCACCGAAATGCTTCATTGCTGCTCCCCGTTCAAGTACCCCGCAGGCGGCTCGTCGATCCGCCGCGCCTCTCCGCTCAACACGGCGCCCCCGCGCTCGCGCCGCAAGGCTTCCAGTCCAAAATGGATATACGCCAGCGCGGCCAACCCGGGGACCAGCAAGCCCAGCACCGGCACGTGCGCCAACACGGCCATCAACGCCCCGAGCATGAAAAGCGAGCCGCTCTTTTCCTGGCGGATCCGCCGCCATTCTTCCGGCGTGGCATGCTGACTGAGCGCGTCGTAAGCGAAGGTGCGTCGGTTGTACCAGGCCATCAGTAACAGCGGCAACACCAGTGCGCCTCCCGGAATCAACCAGAGCGGGATGCTCGCCAGCCAGCCTGCCACGAACACCACCGCAGCCCAGACACTGTTGGCCGTGGCGGCCGCAAAACTATCGGCCCCCAGCGCAGCCAGCTCGGGATAGTGGCGTGACTGGATCAGCCTCAACAACCAGGGCATGACCACGATGGCCGCCAGCAGAGTGGCCGTCAGATAGGCCAGCGCAAAAATGACCATCCAGCCGCCGAGATAAGCCAGCAAATGCGCCAGCCAGAGCGCCCCCCAACCCGCCAGCTGCGTCATCGGGGGCAGATCGAGCAGACGCTGCACAAGCGATTGCAACCCCCAGATCGCCAGCCCTAGCCACAAACAAAACGACAGCGCCGCCGGCGCCAACAGACACGCCCAGACACGTGGTTGCGTCAGACTGGTGATGCTGCGGAGAAGCGCCAGCAAAATATCGGACATGGAATTCAATCACTCGCGAATCTTGCGAAAAGGCAGGGCAATCGCGCTGCCAAATGGCCCGTCGCACGCTGGCCACCCGACCGGCGATCTTACACGACGACCGTGAACGCCGCCATTTCTCGCCCAAGGTGTTACGGGCTGGACGCGTCCGGTCGCTTCGCGTACGCTTCCGACGACACAAGCCTGCTCGCCATCGATAAAAACACGGCAGGCCCCCGGAGGACATGCCGTCATGAACACGTGTTGCGCGCCCAGCCCCTGGCTCGGCCGCTGGGAGGGAAATTGGGAGATCGGCGAATATAGCGGCCGCTTCGCCCTCGTCGTCAGTACCGTCAGCGACGCGTCGGTCATCGGTGAAGCCTGGTGGTACGGCACCGCCGCGCTGATGCCCAACGAACCTCTGATCAACGCCCGTTTCGATGCAGACGCGCTGGTCGCCGAGCAACCCTGCGGGCTACGGTTGCGCATGGTGCTTTCCGACGACGCGACGCTGACCGGCATCTGGCGATTCAACCGTTACAAGGGCAGCATGAATGCCGTGCGCTGCACGACCTGAAGGCCTCTTCCACATATGTCCACCTCTCACCGCGTCACCGTCAACCTGATTGGCCCTGGTCGAGTCGGCCGTACCTTTGCGCGTCTCATCTCAAGCCACGAAGAGTATTGCTTGCGCGCCCTGCACGGCCCCGAAGCGCTGATCGAAGCCCGCGCGTTTGTGGGCGCCGGACAGACTGCCGACCGCCTTGAAGATCTGCCTGAAGCCAATTTGTGGCTGATTGCCGTGCCGGATAGCCTGATCGCCCCGGTTGCGCAAGCCCTGACCAATGCCGGGGTCGTTCCGCCAGGCGCGGTGGCAGCCCATTTCAGCGGTGCCGGCTCGCCCGAACTGCTGGCGCCGTTGCGATCGCAAGGCGCCAGCGTCGGCTGCCTGCATCCGGTTTACTCGTTCGCAGACCCCGAAAAAGCGGCCGCAGGCTTCGCCGGCACTGCCTGCGCCATCGATGGCGACGATGCCGCCTGTGCAATGCTCTTGCGACTGGCGAATGCGCTGGGTGGCAAACCCTTTCGCCTGAAACCCGGCAGCAAGGCTGCTTATCACGCCGCGCTCTGCATCGCCTCCAACTATCTCGCCACGCTGTCGGGTCTGGCGCTGACCAGCGCAGGACATGCCGGGTTGGACCCCGCACAGGCACTGCCGCTGATCTCCGGCTTGATGGCGCAAACCCTGGACAACATCGCCGCGCTCGGCCCCGCCGCCGCACTTACCGGTCCCATCGTGCGCGGCGACGTCGGAACGGTGCAATCGCACCTGGAAGCGCTCGCCGAGGATCCCCCGCTGATCGCCGCATATCGTCGGTTGGGCCTTGCCACCGTCGATCTCGCCGGCGAGCGGTTGTCGCCCGCAACGCAAGCTTCGTTGCGGGCGTTGCTCAACAGCGCCGCAACCGCAGATTTCAGCGGCTCTTAAGTTTTTCGCACAACTGCTGTACTTCGGGTTCGGCAATCCAGACGAAATTGTCCCCCAGGCGAACCAGACTCACCCACAGCGTCAGGGCGTCCAGTTGCCATTGCAACCAGTGCTCCAGCATCATCTCTTCAAGTTTCATCGACGCCTCTCGTCGGCCACCGGGCAGACGCGACAGGCGCGTGTCCCGGTCGATATGAGAATAGAAGCACGCCCGAAGTCGAAAATCCACACCGGATTGGCGCCGGATGTGAAATACGCCCGCATGCGTTGCTTGCGCTGATGCACGTTCAACCTCCCGTCACACGCGCGTAACCGATTCTTGGGAGAGTAGCGATCTGTCTTCACCCAATGGAGAATCGCCGTGCAAAAGCACCCCAAAATGACCCTGATCTTCGCCGGCCTGCTGGCTGCCGCGTTCCTGTCCGGCTGCAACGACGGCGGCAGTTCGCCTCCGCTCATCCTGACCGGTACGACTGCGCAACTCGCATTGCTGGAAACGACCGATCTTCATACCAATATCATGAGCTACGATTACTTCAAGCTCATCGAAGACAAATCACTGGGGTTCGAGCGCGTCGCCACGCTGATCGCGCAGGCCCGGCAGCAGTTTCCCAACAACCTGCTGCTCGACAATGGCGACACGATTCAGGGCACCGCGCTGGCGGATTACCAGTCTCTGGTCAGCCCCATCGGCTGCACCCAGACACTGGCGATGTACAAAGTCATGAACAACGTCGCCTATGATGCAGGCAACATTGGCAATCACGAATTCAACTACGGCCTACCCTTCCTGAGTCAAGTCACCGGCAGCACGCTCAGCGTCGACGGCATGCCCGAGCCGGCGGCCCAGACCAAGTGCGCCGGACCGGCGTTTCCGCAAGTGCTGGCCAATGTCTATAGCGCCAAAACGAAACAGCCGCTGTTCCAGCCCTACACCATTCTCAGCAAGACGATCACCGCCACCGATCCCAATGGCCAAAGCGTCAAGGTACCGCTCAAGATCGGCGTCATCGGCTTTACGCCCCCCACCATTCTGAGCTGGGACAAACGCTGGCTGGATGGCAAGGTCTATACCGTCGGCGTCAAGGAAGCCGCGCAGCAGTTCATTCCGGAAATGCGCTCCAAGGGCGCCGATATCGTGGTCGTGCTGTCGCATGGCGGACTGGACGACGCGCCTTACTCGCCGACCATGGAAAACGGCAGCTATCACCTCTCGCAGGTCGCCGGCGTCGACGCCATGCTGATCGGTCACTCGCACCTGCCGTTCCCGCTGGATGCCGTCACCACCTCGCTCGCCGCGCAGTTCAAGCTGGCTGGCGTCGATGCCGTCAAGGGCACGGTCAATGGCGTGCCGACGGTGATGGGCAACTACTGGGGCAAGGATCTCGGCGTCATCAACCTCGCCCTCTCTTACGATGGCAGCAAATGGGTGGTGGACAAGACCAAGACGACCGTCGAAAACCGCGCCATCAAAAACAAGGACGGCACCTACGTCGCCGTGGCGTCCGATGTCGCCGCCGCCATCGCCACGGAGCACCAGGCCACCATCAATTACGTCAAGACACCGATCGGCTCGACCGATTTTGAAATGTCCACCCTCTTCGCCGATGTCGGCGACCCGGGCGCCATCGAACTGGTGAATCAGGCGCAGGCCGATTACGTTGCCCGTTATGTGCAAGCCAATCTGCCGCAGTACGCCTCGTTGCCGGTGCTTTCGGTCAGCGCGCCCTTCAAGAGCGGCTTTGCGGGCGGTACTGATTTCACGGACGTCCCTGCCGGCGCCATCGCCATCAACAACGCCGGCGACCTGTATCTTTACCCGAACACCATCTACGCGGTCAAAGTGGCGGGCGACACACTCAAATCCTGGCTGGAAACCGCCGCGCAACGCTTCAACCAGATCAACCCCGCCAGCACCGCCGTACAGACGCTGATCAGCACCTATCCTGGCTACAACTTCGACATGTTCACAAGCAAGGACATCAGCTACGAAATCGATGTCACCCAGCCCGTAGGCAACCGGATCAAGAATCTGCTCTACAAGGGTGCGCCCGTCACCGCCGCGCAACAGTTCATCGTCGCCACCAACAACTACCGCGCCAGCGGCGGCGGCAACTTCCCCGGCCTAGATGGCAGCAAGACCATTTATGCCTCGCCGGACGCCAACCGCGATGTACTGATCCAGTACATCAAGACGGCCAAGACGATCACGCGCGCGGCCAACGGCGCCGACCGCAGCTGGCGCTTCACGCGAGTCACCACCGCCGGCCCGGTCGTCTTCCCGTCGGCGCAGGGCAAGCTCGCCGTCGCCCAGGCGGCCGGCCTGACCAACATTTCCGTTTATCAGGCGGACGACGGTTCCGGCAAGGGTCTCTCGCTGTATGGCATCGATCTCTCCAAGTGATGCCGGAGCGGCCGTGTCCGGGCGGTGGCGTCGCCTGACCCGGCCGTGGCCGCTCGGCTTTAGCCTGGCTCTGCTCGTATTCACGGCGGTAGCGGCATGGTCGCATCACGAAACCGCTCAGGAGACAGACGATTCGGTCGCTATCGCACAATGGCAGACCCTGGCCGCGCTCTCCGAAGATAACGACGCCTTCCGCCACTTGCTCAAACTCGCTGAAAGCGGATCGTCGCTCGCCCAGCGCGCCGCGGGCACTCTACTGCTGGCAAGCCGGCAGCCGGAAAGGCAGGTAGCTGGTCAGGAGTGGCTCAAGAAGGCCGCTGATCAGGGCGATGCAGAGGCCGCCTTCATGTTGGGGCGCGCCCGTTTTCTCGGGCAGGGGCAGCCGCTCGATTACGGCGAGGCGAAGCACTGGTTTGAACGCGCCGAGGCACATGGCTCTGCCGTGGCCGCCTATTATCTGGGCGTGATGCAGCGTGGCGGATACGGCGAGGTGGCAGACACCGGCAAAGCGATCCCCTGGTTTGCCAAGGCGGCGTCACGGGACGTGCCGGAAGCCCTGTTCGTCATGGGCAACTTGCTGCGCGCCGGCGAGGGCGTGCCGCGAGACTGGCCCCAGGCGCTGACGCACTATCGGCGGGCGGGCGAGCTGGAACACCCGGCGGCGCTGCAAACACTGGCAATGATTTATCAGAACGGTGAAATGGATGTGCCTGCCGACCCCAATCAGGCGCGCCACTTCTTTGCCGAAGCGGCACACGCGCTGAAACACTACCAGGCGCCCTGAGTTTATTCCGAACCTGCTGGCAACGGGCGCCGCCCGCAAAGGCGGCGCCGGTACGATGGAGCAGCTTAGGCGTAGTTGTGGAAGCCCTTGCCGGTCTTTCTGCCGAGGCATCCGGCGTCTACCATTTCCTTCAACAACGGCGCTGGACGATACTTGGGATCGTTGAAGCCGTTATAGAAGGTATTCATGATCGACAGCACCGTATCGAGACCGATCAGGTCTGCCAGTTCCAGCGGGCCCAGCGGCACGTTGGTGCCCAGTTTCATCGCGGAATCGATCTGCTCGGCGCTGGCCAGACCTTCCTGATAGGCGTAAATCGCTTCGTTGAGCATGGTGACGAGAATGCGGTTGACCACGAATCCCGGCGAATTCTTGACGATGACCGGCGTTTTGCCCAACCGCTCGGCCATGGCCTGCACAGCTGCCAGCGCCTCGGGAGACGAGCGCATGCCACCGATGACTTCAACCAGCGCCATCATCGGCACGGGGTTAAAGAAATGCATGCCGACGAACTGTTCCGGACGACGGGTCGCCGCCGCCAGCCGGGTGATCGAATACGACGAGGTGTTGGTGGCGAGAATGGCGCCCGCCGGCAACAGCATGTCGATGTCGCGCAGAATCTTGACCTTGAGCGCTTCGTTTTCGGTAGCGGCCTCGACGACCAGATCGCGGTCGGCAAGATCCTGATACAGCAGCGACGTGCGGATGCGCGCCATGACGGCCGCTTTGTCGGCGGCCGTGATCTTTTCCTTCTTCACCTGCCGGGCCAGGCTGCCGTCAATGGCGGCCAGCCCGCGCTGCGTGGCCTCGTCGCTGATATCGACCATGACCACATCCAAACCGGCTGTTGCGCAGACCTGCGCAATGCCGCTCCCCATGATGCCAGCCCCGACGACACCGATCTTTTCGATCTTCATCTTTTTCTCCTGTTTTTGAATGTACTTCACAAATGGCCACGACTGTCGCGGCCTGCCCCGCTCTTGCAAGGCCGATGCCATGCGGGGACAAGTGCGTGTATTCAAATACTTGGAGGTACGGGAATCGAGGCGAGGCAGCCAATTTCGTCCAGATCGGCAGACGGATTGTCCGAATTTCCAGACAGCGCGCTCAGCGAACGATGTCGAGCGCGGCGAGCTTCTCGTAGAGCGAGGCGCGCGAGATACCCAGTTGCTTGGCCGCCAACGACTTGTTGCCACGGCAATGGGCAAGCGTAGCCTCGATCGCCGCCTTTTCCGCTGATGCCAACATTTCGGCCAGGGGCACGGTCCGGTCGCCTTCACCCTTGCGGGCCGCAGAGCGCGACGGACGACGCAGTTCGGCAAGAATGTTGGCGAGGTCGGCGGCGTCGATCAACTCGTGATCGCTGTGCAGCAGCGCCCGTTCGAGCACATTGCCCAGTTCGCGCACATTGCCCGGCCAGTCGTGCTGACGCAGGAGATCGATGGCGGCGCCGGAGATTTCACGCGGCGGCATGCCCAACTCGCGGCAGTGCTGTTCAAGCAGACGCTCGCAGAGCGCTGGCAGATCGCTCGGCCGTTCGCGCAACGGCGGAATATTCAGGGTCAGCACGTTAAGCCGGTAATAGAGATCGGAGCGGAACTCGCCAGACGCGACCATGGCGGGCAAATCCCGACTGGTCGCTGCGATCACCCGCACATCGACCGGAATCAACTGGTTGGAGCCGACCGGCTCCACTTCTTTCTCCTGCAACACGCGCAGCAACTTGGCTTGGAGCGAGGGCGACATGTCGCCCACCTCATCGAGAAAGATGGTGCCGCCGTCGGCCAACTGGATCTTGCCCTCGCGGTCGCGCCGCTCGGCCCCGGTATAGGCGCCGGCGGCGGCGCCGAAGAACTCCGTCTCCATCAGCGTTTCGGGAATGGCGGCCAAATTGACGGCGATAAACGACCCGTCGGCGCGCGGACTCATGGCGTGAATGGCCTGCGCCAGCATCTCTTTGCCAGTGCCCGTCTCGCCCAGCAGCAGCACGGCCGACATGGTGCGCGCCGCACGCCGCGACAGTCGCTTGAGTTCCAGGCAGGCCGGCGTATCACCAATGAAGCTCGACAAGGTATAGCGCGTGCGCCGGGCCGCCGCCAGCTTGCGCTTGGTCTGCGCCAGGTCGGCCCGCAACTGGCGGTAGCGTGTGATGATCGGCAGCAGATGACGGGCGTTGGCGAGCGTCATCCCGATGCCGCCGATGATATTGCCCTCGCCATCGCGGAAGGGGATGCGCATCACGGCCAGCGTCTGCTCGCCAAAATCCATGATGTCCAGCATGTCGGCGTGGCCACTGCCGACCACCGAACGCAAAAGCGAATTGGGGATCACCTCTTCCACCGGCCGACCGATCATCGGCGCGATGTCGTCGATGCCGAGCAGCTTGGGATAGGCGGCATTCATCCAGACGACACGGGCATCCTTGTCGACCACCACCAGGCCTTCGCTGAGATTCGCCAGGTGGTCGAAAAAGGTCTTCATGACCAGGCCGCGAACGTCTTCCGATTTTTTCAGAAACTCCGCGAGATCGGCCACCGGCACCCGGGCGGGTGCTTTTCCGTTCGATTTTTGGCTGCTCACGCTGTTTCCCCGCGCTGAAGATTCAGCCGCCGATAATCGCGCCGCGCTGCAATTGGGTCAAGAAGCGGTCGAAATCCTCCACGCTCCGGAGTTGCATGACGTCGTCGATACCATAGGGATTGGTCAGCGACCAGCCGTCTTCCACCGGCCAGAAGGTATAGCCGTGAAACTCGACGTGCGAGCCGGCAGTCGCCACACGGGCGAACAGTTCGGCCGGGGTCGGCATCTGCTCGGTGTAATCCTTCATCGTAATGGCCGGCATGACCGGGCACGGCAGCGCATTTTGAGCCACGGCACGGATCTCGGCCAGGCTGGGCGCAATACGCTCGCGCAGGTCACCAGCGTCACAGAGCAGCGCGGCGACCTTGTCGAGTTCGGTACAAATGATTTCGTAGGCGGAGGGTTCGGTATCCATGATTCTCAATCGGGCCAAAGCAGCCGCGATTGTATCGAACCTGCCCGAGAGGCGGAAATCGCCGGCTCCCGAGGAGACGCTTCAAGGCCGAACAGACGCGCCGCGTGCTGCACCGAGCAGCAGGATCTTGATGGTCTCCGAAATACGGTCCACGCGATCCTGGAAGAAGTTATGGAAGAGCAGCCCGTACAGCGCAACGGCGATCCCCAGCGCAGTGGCGAACAGCGCCGTACCGATACCGGCGGATACCGATTGCGGATCGGAAATCCCCGAGCGGGCGAGCGCGGTGAAGGTGTCGATAATACCCAGAATGGTCCCCAGCAGGCCCAGCAAGGGCGCCGCGGTGACCACCGTGTCAAGCATCCAGAGGTGACGCTGCAAATTCTCGCGGGCACCGAGGTAGATCGACTCCGTAATATCTTCGATATCGTGACGGCTGTCGGTCTGTTGGCACAGCGTGGAAGCCTCCTTGACGATGGCGGCTGCCAGCGTCGCGCCCTCGGAATCGCCATTTCCGGCGACAAAGCGACGGGCGTGCTTGAGGGTCACGGAGTAATAGATCATGCGCTCGACCGCAACAAAGGTGGCAAGCGCCGCCGAGGCGTAGAGCACATAGAAGGTGATGTCGTGCAGCAACTGGATATTCATTGCGGATTTCTTTCGTCGAATTCGTTCCGGAATGGCGCGGTCGCGGCATCATCCGCGACCGCGCCAGACGGTCAGAACTCCGTGGAGAAGGTCAGACTGGTGAAACGCGGGGCGCCAACATAGTAAGTCGGCGTGCCGCCACCCCTGTAGCTTGTATCCAGCGTTGCAGTGACGTTGGAACCGCTACCGGAATTGGCCAGCAGATACTTCTTGTTGAACAGGTTACTGACGTTGAGGCGGAAGGTGGGCTTCTTGAAGAAGCTGGTCGAGGGCAACACATAGCCCGCATCGAAATCGACCTTGGTGAAGCTGTCCAGCGACTCATCGTTGACCAGCGTGGTGTAGCGCTTGCCCGTGTACTTGCCGGAAATGGCCGCCAGCAGCGGACCGGAGCTGTATTGCAGGGAAATCGCCGCCATCCACTTCGGGGTATCCGGGAAGACCTTGCCGCTGGTCGGCAGCATGGTCGCCGTCGTGCCCTTCAGCGACGGGAAGTCGTTGTCGATCTTGCTGTCGGTGTAGGTCAGCGAGCCGAAGGCGCTGATGCCATTGACCGGCTTGGTGCCCGCTTGCAGTTCAAAGCCGCGCGTCTTGGAATCGCCGACGTTGTAGTCAGAATACGTCGCGGTGATCGGGTTGTAGCCTTGCGCGATACGATTCTTGAAATCGATTTCGTACAACGCGATTGAGCTGTTGATCCACTCACCCGTGTAACGCAGGCCGGCCTCGAAATTAGTCGAAGTTTCCGCCTTGATCGCATCGTTTGGCTTCAGGGTCGAAACTGTCGGTGCACCGTTGGCATAGGTCACTGACGACACCCAGCCACTCAGAACGAAGTTCGAGGGTGCGCGCATGTTCTGCGTCACGTTGGCGAAGACCTGGAGGGGTTCCGTCACCTTGTAGGTCACGCCAACGCTACCCAGCGTTTTGCTGTAGGTGCGTTCGACTTCGTAGTTCGCCCCCATTCCGCTGCCAAACGAGGCGTAATTGTTGAAGTCGCGCTTGATCGACGTATAGCGCAGACCCGGGACGATTTGCAGCTTGTCGTTGGCAAGGGAAATCGTATCGGTGATGAAAGCTGAACTGCCGGTGGAAATCGTCAGCCAGTCACGGCCCTGATAGGTGGTGCCGTTGTTGAGCATGACCAGGTGATCTCCAAGCCAGAGATCGCCGATATTGCCGGCGTTATCGACTGTTGTGGCCGGCTGGGTCTGGCGGTGACGCGCGCGCTCGAACCAGTAACCCGCCAGGATGCGGTGGTTGTCAACGGTGTAATTAGCCTTGAAGGTCACGCCCGGACGATGCGTTTCCGTCACGCTGCCGCGATAGACACCGACGGTATCGGTAAAGAGACCATTGCGGTTGATGTCGCCAATGCCGTTGCCCAGGCGCGTGCTGCTGGAGGCGGCTTCAGCCAGCGTCGTCTGCTGGACACCGCCTGTGCCGTAGCCATACCAGTAGTAAGGCTCCGCGCTCAAGGTCAGATTCGGCATGACGCGGGTTTGCAGCCGCGCCGTGAACAGGTAGTTCTCGAACGGGTTCAGCGCATAGCCGTAATACGCCGGCTTGACGATGCCCGAGGTGCCGAAATTGGCGGTTGTACTTTCGTTGCCGGACACCAGATGCTGCGGAATGGCGGTGGTGAAATCGGCCTTCGGATTTTGCAACCACTGCGCCTTGCTCAGCGTCATGTAGTTGTTGTTGACGGCATGGTTGTATAACAGACTGGCGGTCAGATCGGTATCGGCGCCCAGCTTCCAGGCGATGCCGGCATCAACGTGATCGCGGTCGGCCTTGCCTTCGCCCTTGAATTTGTCGGCCTGCGACTTGGAGTAGGAGACAAACGCCTTGAAGGGATTGGTCTCGCCGATCTTGCCGGTGTCGACGCGAATAAAGGTGCGCGACAGGCTCAGTTCACCCACGGTCTGCGAGAATTTGCCACCGAATTTATCTTTCGGCCCGCAAGACACCAGGCCGACGTTACCGCCGGACGCGCCGACATGCGGCGCATCGGTATCGGCAGAACCCTGTGTAATGAACAGTTCGCAGAGATTTTCGCTATCGGAATATTCCTGCGGGAACACCGCGAAATTGCCGGAATCGTTGACTGGCGCTCCATTGATGGTGAAACCCATCTGATCGCTGTTGAAGCCGCGCACGCGAAGGTTACCGCCGAACAACCCGGTCGCGTCGTAGCTGGACGCATTGACGCCAGGCTGCATGTTAAGCAACTGGAACGGGTTAGCGGTCGGGATGGCTTTTTCAATCGCTGCTTTGGTCACGACGCTGCGCGCCTTGACGCCGTCCTCTTCAACCATCAGGCCGTTGCCCAGGCGGTCGCCCTCGCCCACGATGGAAATGCTGCCGCCTTCGGAGGATTTATCGGCCGCCAGGAGAGGCGGCGCAAACAGGCCCGCGATCAGCACGGCCAGAAGGGTTTTCGTCGGGTTCATAAAGTTCTCCATGTCAGTCAGAAGGGTTATCCGGCTTCGCCGGGTTGATAATCGAGGTCAAAGTAAATACGGTGGCTGTCTTGTCCGACAAAGGCCTGCTCGGGAAAGGGTGGGTACTCGCCGCTGCCCAGCAGGCGCAGCGCGGCGTTGTCGAGAATGATGGAATTCGAACTGGTCTCGATGCCGCGGTCACGTACGGCGCCCCAGCGGTCCAGCACCACCCAGGCACGTACCTTGCCGGCCGGGCGCAGCAGACTGACTTCGCGGCCCGTCGGGTACTTTTTGCGGGCGAGCACGTTGGCGCGTACCTTGGCGATATAGGCCTGTTCCGCCGTCGCGGCGACGTTCTGGCGAACGGGTTCAGGCACAGGTACGGGCGGTGCTGACGCAGGTTTGGGCGGTTCGCTCACGGCCGGCGCTGGTGGCGCGAGCGGGTTCTCGACCAAGCTCTCAGCCCGCCGGAGCGAGGGTTGCGTTGGGGCGCTTGTCTGTATCCGTCGTGGCTCCGGCGGACGTACCTGTTCGGGCACGGGCTGCTGTTCCTGATAGAGACTGACTTCGACCGGCGCTTCGTCTGCCGTCGGTTTCCATTCGTTCGCCAAATGGAGTCCACCGCCGAAAGCGAGCGCGGCGAATACCGCGCCGGCGGCCGTTGCGGAGGTCGGCGAGCGATGTTGATAGACGAGGGCAGTCACGCGCTCACCTTTGCTTGGCGGCGATGGACATCGCCTCGAATCCGCCTTGTTTGAGCAGATCCATCACGTCAAGCAGCTTTTGCAGCGGTGTCTCGGCATCGCCCTTGACCACCACGGTCAACTTGGCATGCTCGCGGCGCAGGCGTGTCAGCCCGGCAATCAGACTCTCCGGTGTGGCATTCTGGCCGTCGAGCTGCAACTCGCCTTCCTTGCCGAGCGTGATGACCGCGACCTTCTGGTCCGCGTTCTTGCTCGCCGATGAGGCGCTGGGCAGGTTGGTCTTGACGCCAGTAGCGGGGATGACGTTCAGGCTGACGAGCACAAAAAACACCAGCAAAAACATCATCACATCGATCATCGGGATGATTTCAATTCTCGCCCGATGCGTCTTCGGTTCATTCCAAGAGCGCATGACAGCCTCGTTATTTCAAGGCTGTCGACTATAAAAAGCGCGTGTTAAGGGATCATGACAGCAACCCCGGAAATGCAGCGCTACTCGCGCACGTGGATGCGACCGGCCGGCGGTGTCAGCTTCACACCCTGCCGCGCCAGATAGGCTGCCAGCGCATCTGCATCCTTGCCAACCACAACCCGGTCACGTCCATGCCGGAAACCGGGATAACGGTCGCCACCTTCCGCCAGATAACCATTGACGGCAATCCTGTAGTCCCGCTCGGCTTGCAGCGGCTGGCCGTTGACGCGGATGTCGGTAATCGAGGACCCCGCTCCCGCCGTCCACGTGTAGGTCAGTCCGGCCGAGGGCAACAGCAGGCGGCCCCGCCCGCCATCGGCGCTCGCCTGCGCTGCGAGCAGTGCCTGCACTTCGCGGCCGCTCAGGGTCATCACCACGACTTCGTTGCCAAACGGCTGACAGGCATAGACATCGCCCAGGGTGACCTTGGGCGATGGCGCGCCGTTCCCGACCAGATCGGTGCGTATACCACCCGCATTCATCAAGGCAAAATCCACCGGGCCCGACTGACGGGCGAATTCCGCCTGGGCATCGGCGATTACGCCCGACAGCGGCGAATCGGCAAACCCTTCGAAGGCACGACGCGAAAGGGCAAAGGGCAATTGCGTGACGACTCGATCGCGTACCGGCGCGACCCGCCGACCCACTTCCTCGACCAGCGCCTGCGCGGCCGGATCGGCCGGCCAGGCCCGCTGGTCGACCAGATGATTCTCTGCCTCCGCCCGCGTCACCGCGCCGCTGGCCGGGTCAATGGCAAGACGCACAGCCGTCACATAGGCGCCGTAGCTTTGCCCCTGCACCACCAGATGCGAGCCGACGCGACAGGTGTAGGCCTGATGCGTATGCGCCGAGAACACCACCGATACGGCCTTGTCGAGACGCTGGGCGATATCGATGATCGGCCCCGCAAACCCGTCGCAACGGTAGGTCGGATCGTTGGCCGCCCCCCGGAACATGCCGCCATCATGAATCAGCGCGACAATGGCATGCACGCCTTTCCGGCGGATCTCGGGTACCAGCCGGTTGATGGCGACGGCCTCATCCTCAAATTCAAGGTCGCGCACACCGTTCGGCGCCACCAGCGACGGCGTCGAAGTGGTCACTGCCCCCACAAAGGCCACCCGTACGCCTGCGACTTCGCGGATCACATAGGGCGGCAACCAGGGTCGTCCAGTGCGTTTGTCGATGATGTTGGCGGCAATATAATCAAAACGCGCGCCGGCAAAGCCAGGCCAGGTACAGCCGCGCTCCGCACAGCGCCCGGCGATCTGGTCGCGGAACACGCGAGCGCCCTTGTCGAGTTCGTGATTGCCGATCACAGAGACGCTCATGCCCAGTTCGCCAAGTGCCGCCAGCGTCGGCTGATCTTCGAGCAGCGCCGAATCGACCGGCGAAGCGCCGATCAGGTCGCCCACGCCGACCACCAGATGATCCGGGTAACGCTGCCGCAGCGCCTTGACCGCGGTCGCTACATGCGCGTAGCCGCCCGCCGGCACGGCTTCATCGACGCCCGCCGCGTTCTTGCGATGAGCAGTGTAGGGAGTCGGCCGCGAGGCTTGCAAATTGCCGTGAAAATCGTTGAGCGCCAGCAGCACCACCTCCTTGCTGGCCGCCCCGTCTGCGACCGTTTTGGACGGCGATTGCCCGCAGCCGGAAACGCCCATGACGATGGCAGCGACCAGCCCCCACATGCTCCGAATTCCCATACCCATTCCCCTGCCTGATCCCTGCGCAAGCCCATCCCGCGCCGATACGCGCACTTTAGCGCGCCCGCTTTCACATTGCATGTCGGTTTCATTTCAGGCACATGACAGTCGGCCCGCAGTCAATGGCGGCCTTGCAGCAGTTCGGCCACGTAGCGCCCCGGAATCGCATAGGTAATTCCGGAGGGGTGGCTCAACGCTGCCTCCTTGCTGCCCTTGACGAAAACCATGTTGATGACAGCCAACACTTCGCCGGTTTCGGGATCGAACACCGGCCCGCCGCTATTGCCGGGGTAGGCGGTGGCATCCAGTTGAAAAATGTCGAAACTGCCCTCTTTGGCACGGCGAATCGAGGTCGGGCTAAGTTGCCGCGCATTGCCGGTGGGCAATACGATGGGCGTGATGGAAGAGACAATCCCGCGATGGGTCACCGGCGAAAAACCCAGCGCGCCGCCGATCGGAAAGCCGGTAAAAGCAATGGCCTGCCCCTCGCGCACGCCGGCGCTGTCGCGCAACGTCAGGCGGGGTACAGGCGTCCCCTCAAAGCGCACCAGGGCAAGATCGTGGGTGGTATCGAGCGCCAGAATTTTGGCACGGCGCATCTGCCACTCACCTGCCTGGCGAACCTGCACCACCAGTTCTCCCGGTGGCGCCCCCGAATTGCCTGCCGCCTTTTGCTCGGCCTCGGCCGCCGCCACCTGGGCAGCCACCACATGGGCATTGGTCGCCACCACATTGCCATCGCCAATCACAAACCCCGTGCCACGCAGCACATATTGTGGGCTGCCCAGGACATTGAAGCTCCCGAGCATGACGATCGAGGGTTTGATCTTTTCAATCGTCTCCGCCAGATCGGCCCATGTCGTACCGCTGAATGCGCAGGCCAGCAGCCATCCGATGATCCGCCACACTTGCGAACTCCTTTTTCGCAACCGGTATCCAGCAAACATAACATGCTTTGCGGCACCACCGTGTCAACCGGACACAGGTCGCCTTGGTGATAGCCCCGAAAGCGTCCGGAATGTCGATAAAAAAAGCGACACATACCCTAATCGAGACAAACAATTGTTGCGGTCTTTGCGAAGACACAAAAGGGCGCGGACGAAATCGTCACCAAGGCTGGCGGCCTTTCACCCCGGATTCACCGGGTTCTGACCTTTGTCGACGGCAAGCGCAGCGTCGACGATTTGCGCGGCATATTGCAGGCGGACGATTTGCAGCACACGCCAGGGCTGCTCGAAGAAGCTGGCTATATTGAATACCGTCAGGTCGATACCGCCACACCGGGCGCCGCCACCCAGCCGGCCGCGCCGGCGCTGGCGGTCACCGCTTTCGGCGAACTACCGGCCATGCATGACCCAGTGCGTTTCCAGTTGGCAAAAAATTTCATGGTCAATACGCTGAACGCATTTGTCGGCACACTTGGCACCAGTTCATTGCTGGATCGCATCGAAATGGCAAACGACCACGTCCCGTTGCGTGCGCTGTTCAACGAATGGTTCCGCGCTATCACCATGTCGCGGACGGCCGTCGCGAAGCCGAGGCCCTGCGCTCAGAATTGCTGGTTGTGATCCAGCACGACTCAGATTGACGAGGCGGCGCGCGCCGCCTGATCGTAGCGACCAGAGAGGGTGCGCAGCAAACGGGCCAGTTCGCCGATGTGCGCGTTTTCGTCCGCATCGCCTGAAAATCCCGGCATCAGACAGGCTTCTCTCACCTCGCGGTAGCGTTCGCAAAGCGCCCTACCAGCGTCGGTGGTTGACCAGAACACTTCCTTGCCGCGCCGCGCACCGCTGACCAGTCCCAGCCGGGCGAGCTTCTTGAGCGCATAGGAAACGACGTGCGTGTCTTCGATGTTGAGCACGAAGCAAATATCCGCGAGCTTCTTTTCCCGTGCGCGATGATTCACGTGGTGCACCACCAGCACTTCGGTTTCGGTCATGTCCTTGACCCCGGCTGCGGCCATGCAGCGAATCATCCAGCGCCCGAAGGCATGGCTGCCGATAATGAGCCCGAACTCGAATTCCGAGAGGTCAGGGCTCTTTTCCGACACCAGATGCTGCGAAGAGACGATACGACCGACATCGCCGGCGGGTTGATCCGCGTCGGCGGCGAGCCGTCCGGCCGGAGCGGGGGGATTCTTTTGCATGAGGGTAGTCCTGGAGAGTAGAAGCCGGATTCCAGCGATTTATTGACGATTTGTCAACGAACTGCTAGCGTTGAAGCGCTTCCCGGTACCTCCCTCTTTGCCGACCCCACGCGGCCACCCTCCACCCCTCGCCACAGGAGAGTCACGTCCATGAAAACCCGCCTCCACATTCTCTTTGCCGCCCTTGGCCTGGTATCCGCCTCGGCCTTCGCCCAGACCAAGTGGGACATGCCCACGCCCTACCCCGCCACCAACTTCCACACCGAAAACATTGTGCAATTCGCGGCGGACGTTGAGAAAGGCAGCGCCGGCAAGCTGAAGATCACCGTGCACAACAATGGTTCGCTGTTCAAGGCCAACGAGATCAAGCGCGCCATCCAGGGCGGGCAGGCTCAGATCGGCGAGATCATCCTCTCCGGTTACACCAACGAAGATCCCATTTTCGGCACCGATGGCGTGCCTTTCCTCGCCACATCGTATGCCGAAGCCAAGAAACTCTGGATCGCGCAAAAGCCGGTGATGGAGGCGCACCTTGCCAAACAGGGCATCAAACTGCTGTACTCCGTACCGTGGCCGCCGCAAGGTATTTTCTCGGCCAAGCCCATCGCCGCAGCCACCGACCTGAAGGGCGTCAAATGGCGCGCCTACAATCCACAGACCTCGCGCATCGCCGAATTGGTGGGCGCGCAGCCGGTCACGATCCAGGCCGCCGAACTGTCGCAAGCGCTGGCCACCGGCGCCGTTTCCGCCTTTATGACATCGAGCGCCACCGGCTACGACAGCAAGGTGTGGGAACAGGTCAAGTTCTACTACGACGCACAAGCCTGGTTGCCGAAAAACGCCGTGTTGGTCTCGCAAAAGGCTTTCGACGGACTCGACAAGCCGACCCAGGACGCGGTTCTGAAGGCCGCCGCCGCCGCCGAGGAACGCGGCTGGAAGCTGAGCGAGGAAAAAACCCGCTTCTACATGGCTGAACTCACCAAAAACGGCATGAAGGTCGAACCGCCCGCCGCCGCCCTCAAGGCCGATCTCAAGAAAGTGGGCGACACCATGATCGCGGAATGGCTGAAAGCCGCCGGCGCCGAAGGCAAGACCATTTACGACGCCTACAAGAAATAAGCCGATGAAGCGCGCTCTCGATGTGGTCTACGGCGCCGCTGCCTGGGCGGCGGCGCTGTTCATGATCGGCACGCTGGCCATGATCCTGCTCTCGGTCGGTGGCCGCCTGTTCGACTTTCACGTGCGCGGCACCGACGCCTACGCCGGCTATTGCATGGCCGCCGCCGCGTTTCTGGCGCTCGCCCATACCTTCAAACGCGGCGAGCACATTCGCGTCACGCTGATCCTCGACACGCTTTCGCGGCGCGCGCCCGGCGCCCATCGCGCCCTGGAAATCTGGTGCCATGGCAGCGGCCTGCTGCTAGCTGGCCTGCTGGCCTGGTTCGCCTCCAGGCTGGTCTGGCAATCCTTTCAGTTCAACGACATTTCCCAGGGCAACGACGCCACACCATTGTGGATTCCGCAGCTCGGCATGGCGATCGGCAGTGTGGTCTTTCTGGTGGCCATGGCCGAGAACCTTGTCGCCGTCCTGCGCGGTCACCATCTGCGTCACCGCGACCCCGACGCCGAACCGGTCAGGAGCGAATGATGGATCTGCTCATTACCCTTGCCCTCATCGTCTTTCTCTTCATCCTGCTCGGTAGCGGCCTGTGGATCGGCCTTGCACTGCTCGGCGTCGGCTGGCTCGGCATGGAAATGTTCACCGCCCGCCCGGCCGGCGACGCCATGGCCGTCACCATCTGGGGCTCCAGTTCTTCCTGGACATTGACGGCCCTCCCCATGTTTCTCTGGATGGGCGAAATCCTGTTTCGCACCAAGCTTTCCGAAGACATGTTCAAAGGCCTGGCGCCCTGGCTGGAAAAGCTGCCCGGCCGCCTGCTGCATACCAACGTGATCGGCTGCACCATCTTCGCCGCCGTTTCCGGCTCTTCCGCCGCCACCTGCGCCACCATCGGCAAAATCACTCTGCCCGAGCTGCAAAAAAGGGGCTACCCCGAGGCAATCACGGTCGGCACACTGGCCGGCGCCGGTACGCTGGGCCTCTTGATTCCGCCGTCGATCATCATGATCGTCTATGGCGTCGCGGCCGAGGTCTCCATCGCCAAGCTGTTCATTGGCGGCGTGCTGCCGGGGCTGATGCTGGCGATCCTGTTCATGGGCTGGATCGTCGTCTGGGCGCTGATGAACCCCGACGCCGTGCCGCCGATCTCCGAACACACTACCTTCGCGCAGAAAATCCATGCCTCGCGCCACCTGATTCCAGTGGTGCTGCTGATCGGTCTGGTGCTCGGCTCCATCTACGTCGGTATCGCCACCGCCACCGAAGCCGCCGCGCTCGGCGTGGTCGGCAGCCTGATCCTGGCCGCGCTGCAAGGCTCGCTTTCCTGGCGCACCTTCCGCGAAAGCCTGCTGGGCGCCACCCGCCTCTACTGCATGATCGCGCTGATCCTCGCCGGCTCGTCGTTCCTGACCCTCTCCATGGGCTATCTCGGGCTACCCCGCCACCTCGCGGAATGGATAGGCGGACTGGGCCTGACCCCGCTCTGGCTGCTTTTCGGACTGATGATCTTCTACATCATCCTGGGTTGCTTCCTTGACGGCATCTCGATGGTGGTACTGACCATTGGCGTCATCCAGCCGACCATCGAAGCTGCGGGCATCGATCCGATCTGGTTCGGCATCTTCCTCGTGGTCGTCGTCGAAATGGCGCAGATCACGCCGCCAGTCGGCTTCAACCTCTTCGTGCTGCAAGGCATGACCGAGCGGCAGATCACCTGGATCGCCCGTCAGGCGTTGCCCGCCTTCATGCTGATGATGGCGGCGGTGGGCCTGCTCTATGTGGTACCCGAACTGGTCACCTGGCTGCCGCAACGGATGGTTGTCTAGGCTGGTCATGGAGCCGCACGTGCTTGATCTGGGCGACGGCGCGCTGACGCTTGAATTCGGCGAGGAGATCGATCTCGCCGTCAGCCAGCGCGTCACGGCCGCCGCCGCCGCAGTGAGGAAGCTCGCCTTGCCCGGCGTCACCGACGTGGTGCCGACCTGGCGTTCGCTGACTGTGCATTTCGACCCGCTGCGGTTGCCCCGCGAGCACCTCGCCGCAGCACTGACGGCGCTGCCGGATGCCCCCGACGATGACCGCACCGCGAGTGAATGGACATTGCCCACCGTCTTTGGTGGCAAACACGGTCCCGATCTTGCGGCTGTCGCCGCCGCCACCGGACGCGGGCCTGGCGAAATCATCGAAACGATGTGCGCGATTCCTTTCCGCGTCTTTCTGATCGGCTTTCTGCCCGGTTTTCCCTACATGGGCGAATTGCCGACATGGCTGCGCCTGCCGCGCCTGGTCACCCCGCGCACGGCGGTGCCTGCTGGCAGTGTCGCCATCGCAGGAGCACAGGCGGCGGTCTACCCGTGGCAAAGTCCGGGGGGATGGCATCTGCTCGGCCATACCGCCACGCCCCTGTTCAACCCTGCCGACACCGCTCGTCCCGCGCTGCTGGCACCGGGCGACACCGTGCGCTTTGTGGCCGTCAATCATGCTTGAGGTGCTGTCCGCGCCTGCGCTGGCGACCGTTCAGGATCTCGGCCGCCCCGGTTTTCGCCATCTCGGCGTGCCGCTTTCCGGCGCGCTCGACCCCGTGGCGCTACGGCTCGCCAACGGCCTGCTCGACAATCCATCCGAAGCCGCCGCGCTGGAATGGCGGCTGGTCGGTCCGGCTCTGCGGGCCCTTGCGCCGGTGCGCCTGGCGTTCGCCCATGCCACCGCCCGCCTGCGCCGTCTCGATGGCAGAGAGGAAATCTGCCCGGCCTGGCAAACGGTGCAACTCGGGCACGGCGACGAGATTCGCCTTGGCGCGCCGCAAGCCGGCGTGGCCTATATGGCCGTTGCCGGAGGCGTCGACGTGCCGCTTGTGCTGGGCAGCCGCGCCACCTACCTCCGTGCCCATCTTGGCGGCCTGCACGGCCGCATCCTGCACACCGGCGACACGCTGCCGATCGCCCTCGCCTGTCAACGACCGCAACCCCCCATGGCACTCGACCCCGGTGAGCTGTTCGCCGACCATGGCCCCATTCGCGTTCTGCCCGGCCCGCAGGCGCACCACTTCGACGACGCGGCGCTGGAGCGCTTTTTCAGCGAAACCTACACTGTCGGCGCCGAAGCCGACCGCATGGGTCTGCGCCTTGCCGGGCCGCCGCTGACGCACAATGCGCGTGGCGCCGACATTGTCTCGGACGGCGTAACGCCCGGCGCCGTACAGGTGCCCGCCGACGGCACGCCCATCGTGTTACTGGCGGATTGCCAGACGGTAGGCGGCTACTCCAAGATCGCCACGGTCATCCGCGCCGACCTGCCGCGCCTTGGCCGTCTGCTGCCCGGCGCCACACTGCGCTTCGAGCGGACAAACCCCACCGGCGCGGCGAGCGCGCTGCGTGAACAGGAAACCCGCATCGCCGCCACCCTTGCTGCGAAGGCCCCCCCGCACGAGGCGGGCGTCATCGATCTGGCGGCTCTCTATGCCGCCAACCTTGTAGACGGAGTCGTGTATGCCCGCTGAAAAACGCATCAACCTGAACGCCGACCTCGGCGAGAGCTTTGGAGCCTGGAAAATGGGCGACGACGATGCGTTGCTCGATGCGGTCGCTTCCGCCAACCTCGCCTGCGGTTTTCATGCCGGCGATCCTGACACCATGCGCCGCACCGTTCGCGCCGCCATGGCAAGGGGCGTCAGCCTGGGCGCCCACCCGAGTTACGCCGACCTGCAAGGATTCGGGCGTCGGGCCATTCCATTGAGCCTGCTGGAGATCGAAAATCTGGTCGCGTACCAGATCGGGGCGCTGGCCGGTATCGCAACGCTGGAAGGCGGCCGCGTCAGCCATGTCAAGCCGCATGGCGCCCTGAACAACCTAGCCTGCGCCGACCGCCGCACTGCCGACGCCATCTGCCGGGCGATTCGAGCAGTCGATCCAGCGCTCGTCCTGCTCGCCCCGGCAGCCTCGGAGCTGCTCGCTGCGGGCGACGCGGCGGGTTTGCCCACCGTTGCCGAGATCTTTGCCGACCGCGCCTACCAGGACGATGGCCAGCTCGTCCCGCGTCATTTGTCCGGCGCCGTGTTGCACGGCGCCGCCTGCCTGGGCCATGTGCAGACCATGCTCGACGCCGGCGCCCTGATCGCCCAGTCGGGCAAACGGATTCCCGCCGCCATCGGCAGCATCTGCGTACATGGCGACGGCGCCGACAGCGTGGCCGTGGCCCGCCGCCTTCGTGCCGTACTGGAAGCCGCCGGCTGGCGCATCGTACCGCTGCCAGATCTGGCTTGACCTGCTTCCCCGCCGCCCCGAGAATGCGCCGCTGAGGATTCGGCCTGGCGCAACCAAAGCGCGTATCCGGATATCTCAATTCGCTTGATCGAACCCAATGCCTGTTCCGGATATATTGATGAAGACCACACCTCGCATTCCCCCTCGCCGCGCGCTCTGCCTCGCGCTCGCCACCGCCTGGCCGCCCCTCGCACTTGCGCAGGAGTCACCGCCCGGCCTGGGCGATACGCCGAGGGCAGGCCAGCGCACCGAGCGCATAGAGATCACCTCGCGCACGCCTTCCGGCACCGAGTTACGGCGCGCAGCCATGGTGGCAAAGCAGATTTATGGCCGCGAGGAACTAGATAAATACGGCGACCAGAATGTGCTCGACGTGCTCAAGCGCCTGCCCGGCGTCAATGTCCAGAGTGGCACCCCACGCATGCGCGGGCTGGGCGCCGGTTATACGCAGATTCTCATCAACGGCGACCCCGCTCCGCCGGGTTTCGCGCTGGACCAGCTGAGCCCCTCGCAGATCGAACGCATCGAGGTGACGAAGGCGCCGACCGCCGACCAGAGCGCGCAAGCCGTCGCCGGCACGATCAACATCATCCTGAAAGACGCTCCCAGGGTGGCCCAACGCGATCTGCGGCTGGGCATGAACTACAACATCGAGCGGCCGACCGGTAACGCCAACCTGACTATTGGCGAAAAAATCGGCAGCGCCGCCTACAGCGTGCCAATTTCGCTGTTTCAATGGCGCGGCGGCAGCCGGTTTGCCACCGACCGGACCATGGAAGGCAGCGACGGGCGGCCGGCCGAATCGCTTCAAAATGCGCAGCAGTTGTTCTGGGGCCAGGGCTTCAACCTCGGCCCGCGCCTGAACTGGAAGATCAGCGACGAAGAAACCGTGGTCTTGCAATCGTTCATCCAGAAGGGTCGCTGGAACAACTCGACGACCTACCAGAACGCCACGCTGGCGGGGCAGCCCGTTTTCGACGACAACGGCGAGCAACACGGGAGCTGGCAGGCGCTGCGCACCAGCGCGCAATGGGTCAACCGCTTCAGCGACACCCAGCGTATCGAGCTGAAAGCCGGCTATAACGAGTCGCGCGGCCGTTTCGACAGCTGGACCCTGCGCAGCGACAGCCCCTATCTGCATACCGCCGGCGACCTCAAGGATCGCGGGTTCACCCAGGCGGGCAAATACAGCCACCTGCTGGGCGATTCGCACACGCTGACCGTCGGTTGGGATATCGAACGCCGCCGCCGCGAGGAAGCCCGCGACACCACCAAGCTCGGCGTGCCGCAACTGCCCGAATTCGAAGGGCAGCCGTTCTCGGCGCGGATCGAACGCACGGCGGTCTATGCCCAGGATGAATGGGAAATCTCGTCACAATGGTCGACCTATTTCGGTTTGCGCCATGAAGAAATCCGTACCGACAGCAGTGGCGGCAGTGTCGGCACCACCAACGTCAGCCGCGTGCTGACGCCGCTCTGGCACATCAACTACAAACTCGACCCCAAGGGCCGCGACTTGATCAGAGCCAGTGTCTCGCGTACCTACAAGGCGCCCGAACTGACCAGCCTGCTGGGTCGGCCGTCGCTTTCCAGCCTGTATCCCGACCCGCAGACCGGTAACACCGAGTTGGCGCCCGACCGGATCGGCAATCCGGCGCTCAAGCCCGAGCTCGCGCTGGGTTTCGACCTAGCCTTTGAAAAATACCTGCCGGCGGGCGGCTTGTTCAGCGTCGGCGTCTTTCACCGCCGCATCAACGACCTGATCCGCAATGTCACCAGCTTGCAGACTGTGGCTTGGAGCCCAGTGGCGCGCTGGGTGTCGGTGCCGCGCAATTTCTCCAAGGCGAGCACCCACGGGGTGGAATTCGAGATCAAGGGCAGGGCGAACGAACTCTTCCCCAACTGGTTCGATCCCAAGCTTGGCCTCAACCTGCGCAGCTCGCTCAGTTTCTATCGCTCGCAGGTCGAGGCGCTGGCCGGCCCCTACAACCGGCTGGACAGCCAGCAACCATGGTCCGGCAACCTCGGCTTCGACCACCGCTTCGCCGATTGGCCGCTCACCATCGGCGGCACGCTGGGCTACACGCCCGGCTACACGACCCGGCAAACCGACATCCAGTCGCTCGACCAAGGACGTAGCCGCACCCTGGATGTTTACGCGCAATGGGCATACAGCCGCACCCTATCGTTGCGTTTTTTCGCCAACAACCTGAGCCCGGCCGCCACCTGGTCGCAAACCACTTTCGATGGCGGTTATGGCAGCCTCACCGAACGCAAGGGCCGCACGCAATTCGGCGCGGCGCTGGAGGCAAAGCTCTAACGAACGGGGCTGGACTGCTCGCGCCCGTCATGCCTTTTGATCGACAACAAACCGGTCGGGGTCGATACGGACTCGGTCGCCGATATGCCATTCCGGATCGGAACGATGATCGAAAGTGCGGACTTCTCCGTTATCGAACCTGATTCGCGTCTGCCAAATTGCAACGGGATGCCGGCTGTCCACGCGCCGTTGCTGAATCGACTCCACCACACCGCATCCTGTACATCCGTGATCCGGGGTGCGCTTGACGCCACCTGCGGGCATGTCCGGCAAGCGTCCAGCCATGCCCGCAATTCCCGCCAAGCTCACTAGGATTGCCAGCGCAGCGGCGGCTACAAGTGCCGGGAAGATGGCATTCCGATGCCGCAGGCTCTGTCCCTTATACAGCACGGACATTATTTTCGATCCAGGTCGCGGCCAATGTGATTGCCCAGGTAACCCCCTGCGGCTGCGCCACCGATCGTGCCTATGCCGGTTCCGCCCGTCAACGCCGACCCGACTACACCACCAATAATGGCACCGCTAACGGTGCCGACGTCTTGTTTGCTGGGATTGCTACTACACGCCCCGAGCGACAAGGTCGCACAAACCACCAGAGCAATTGACAAAACACGATGCGCATTGAGTTGGCTGATCATTTTCTTCTCCTTGCATGAACGACGAAAATCCGCCGCATGATCAGTTCATGGCAAGGTGCATGCCAACATGAAAAGTATTAAATAATCAATATATTACGAAAGCAATCTGGAGATCACGTCGAATTAATGTCGCCAGTAGACGACGGCAAACAAGCTGAATATTCCAACCCATTGAAATGATGAGCTTATTGATGTCGCCACGAGGTGACAGCAAATTACTTGAACAACACCGGATCCAGTTGATGCCGCTGAAGAAGCTTGTAGAACTCGGTGCGGTTGCGCTTCGCCAGACGTGCCGCTTGCGTGACATTGCCTTCAGCAATTCGCAGAACCTGGGCAAGGTAATCGCGCTCGAAACGGGTTCGCGCCTCTTCAAAGGAATCCATGCCATGAATGTCATTCAACGCATTTTCGACAAGGCTGGCCGGAATCAGCGGCGTGGTTGATAGCGCTACAGCCTGCTCAACCACATTGTAAAGCTGCCGAACATTGCCGGGCCAAGATGCGCCAACGAGCGCATTCATCGCTTCCGGCGCGAAACCGGTGATGGGTTTGCCATATTTGCTACTCAGCTGCCGTAAGAAACCGCTAGCGAGCAATGGAATGTCGTCGCGCCGTTCGGATAACGGCGGCAATGTCAGCGACACCACATTGAGCCGATAGAACAGATCGCTGCGAAACTTTCCCGCGGCGATATCATCCTCCAGCGGGCTGTGCGTTGCCGAGATGATCCGCACATCGACAGGCACGTTGCGTACCGCGCCCACTGATCGTACCTGTCGCTCTTCAAGCACTCGCAGCAGTTTGACCTGTAACTGCAGCGGCATGTCGCCAATTTCATCTAGAAACAGCGTTCCTCCCTGGGCCTCTTGAAATAACCCACGGTGGTCGCGAACCGCCCCGGTAAATGAGCCCTTGACATGACCAAACAGTTCCGATTCCAGCAATTGCTCGGGAATAGCGCCGCAATTGACTGCGAGAAAAGATTGCGCATGGCGAGGACTGGCGAGATGAATGGCTTTTGCCAACAATTCCTTGCCGACACCGGATGCGCCGCGAATCAGGACAGAGGCGTCGCCTGCTGCAACCAGCTTCGCCTGTGCCAACAGCGCTTCCATCGTCGCATTGCGAGTCATGATGCCTGCACGCCAGGCTTCGTCGGTTGCAGCACCAGTGCCACCTGCAAACACCAACGCACGCTCAATTTCCGTCAGCAGGGATTTTGCCTCGTAGGGCTTGGTCAGGTATCCGAACACGCCTCGCTGGGTTGCCGCCACGGCCTCCGGAATATTGCCATGCGCGGTCAGCATGATCACCGGCAAAGTAGGATGGATGCGCTGTATTGCATCAAACAATGCCGAACCATCCATACCCGGCATCTGCACGTCGGTAATCACCAATTGAGGCCGCTCGGCGGTCAGATGGGCCATCGCCTCCTCGGCATTCGCAGTGGCGGTAATCGTATAACCCGCCGCTTCAAGGCGGAGCGTCAAGAGCCGCAGAAGATGCGTATCGTCGTCGACAAGCAGTATGCGGGCGCTCACGGCTTGTTGACACCCTGGGGCATTCGGCGCCGCTCCGAGAGATTCTTCTCGATGGCTTTCAAGGCTTCGAGCTTTTGTTCCAGATCGTCACTCTTGCGAGTCTCGTCACGCAGTTTGTCTTCCAGACGACGACGTTCGTCGAATTCCGTCCTCAAGAGCTGGATCAGGGGCATAAGCGCCGATCCCGACTTCTGGGCATCTTTCTCCAACATCATGAGCAGCGGCACAACACGTGATCGTTCCCGGGCCGGAGAAGCCGGCGCAACAAGAAGCATGATCTGGCGGAGGCGATCGAATTCCCCGGCGTTCTTGCCGAGCGTTTCTTTCAGATTCTCGTTTTCCCGGGTCCACTCAGAACCCGTCAGCGCACGCACGTATGCGTAGTAAGCGAGAATCGACTCGGTCGGCGTGACGACAGTCTTCTTCGTGTTGCCCTTGATCCAATAGGCATCAGAAGAAGATACGCCCAATTGGGC
Source organism: Betaproteobacteria bacterium UBA1934 (assembly GCA_002337055.1). Lineage (GTDB taxonomy): Bacteria > Pseudomonadota > Gammaproteobacteria > Burkholderiales > Rhodocyclaceae > UBA1934. The sequence continues at coordinate 736,125 of DDFG01000004.1, forward strand.
GCATCCAGCCAGAATGCTCAAACTGAGAAGCAAGATTGATGAAAGCTTGCGCATGATGGCAAGCATTATACGGGCAGACGCACCTGAAAACGCGCTCCCTCGCCGGGTAACAAGGCGATCTGCCCTCCGTGCGCCAGCACGTGCTCCCTCGCGATGGCAAGACCCAACCCGGAATTTTTGATCGGTGCGTTGCCCGGCAAACGCCCTTGAAAAAATGGGTCAAAAACCCGATCACGCTCCTCAGGCGAAATGCCAGGACCATTATCGAACACCTCAAGCAGGGCAAACCGACCTTCCCGCCTAGCCCCCAAACGGATATTCCCGTTCAACCCCGTATATTTGATCGCATTGGATAGCAGATTATCGATGACAGAGCGTAGGCGCTCACGATCAGCATCAATCACCACGTCTTCGTCATCGACGGTGACTTTCAGACCGCGCGCCACCCAGGCTAAACGCTGGGTTTCGACCACCGAAACAATCAATTCGCGTAATGGAAAGGATTGCCTGCGCAACGCCGACTGGTCGAATTCGGCGGCGCTGTAATCGAGCAAGTCCTCGATCAGTCTTCTTAGCCGCTGGCTGCTCTCGGTCAGGATATGCACGATTTCCTGTTGACCTGCGGTCAACGTCCCGCCGACACCGCCACCGAGAAGATCTGTTCCCTCGCACAAAGCAGTTAGCGGCGTTTTCAGTTCGTGGGATATCGTACGCAGGAAGCGGCTCTTTTGCTCCTCCAGTTCCACCAGGCGCAATCGCAAACGGTCCAGTTGCTCGCCCAGGGCCTGCAAGTCGCCGGGTCCGTCAACGGCGATCTTGTGTTCGAATCTGCCACTCCAAAGCCCATCGATTGCCGATTCGATCTGCGCGATCGGTCGCGACAACAGATGCGTGAAGCCCACAACAAGAAATATTGCGATCGGAAAAAGTGTCAATAATTGCCAGTAAACCCGCCGTTCGGCATCAGCAGTCAATTGTTTGAGATCGACAATTTCTCTGTCGATGCGCGCGTTGTCATGCGCGAGCATCGCTTGCGCCGCCTGCTCCAGTCGCGCGAAGTCGCCCTCCGGCTCTCCGCTTGTTTTGTTAGATGGCTTGTTTGTGGACAACCGCTTGAAGAGGTCAGATTCCGCCGCCTCTAACTGCTGAACTTCCGCATATTGCTCGTCAGCAAGCGATAGCTGACGGATTCTTCCCATTGTTTCTTCGAAACGCTGATGTTGAGCAAGATAGGTCTTTTGGAACTCTTGGTCACCCAATATCAAAAATTGGCGAGCGGCCCGCTCCTCGGCTGTCAGAATTTCAAGCACCAGCCGACTCTCTTGCGTCATTCTTGCCGCCTGAAATACCGCAAGCTGACTCTTTTGTGAAATCTGACGAATCGCAATCGCGTTACCGATCAGTCCGATGAGAAGTGGAATTGCGACCAGTGCGAATCCGACCGACAGCAACTTAAGAAACGAGCGGGGGTACTGGACAGGAGATGGAAATGCCATCTGTGTGGACCTTGGAGTAAATTGGAGGCGGTCTTTCCGTTGGTATTATCTCCCAGGCATCGAGTCCATACTATCGTCCTTAGCCCCCATTCAGCATCACGATTCCATTCAGCAAAACGCCGGGATCGTCACCTTCCAAAAACCCGATGTCCCTCAACGCGAACCACGCGGCGCTCAAAACACCGCCGGCAGCAGAAAGATAGAGCAGTGCTTGTGCCAGCAGTCCCTCTTCACTGGCCTGGCACAACCTGAAATTGATAGCGTGTCGCCAGAGCCGCGCACGCGAAGCAATCTGATTTCTCATCTTAACCTCCAATGAAAATTCACTATGGTTAGCACGCCAATCGAACGTGACTCTCATCCAATCCACAGAGTCCTTCACAAGCGGATGTCTGTGCCTGTGCGACCAGGGAAGGCGGGCGACCCCTATTCGACAGTCGCCCACACCGCTCGGGTCAGAAAGATCGAGCGAGTTCGAGCAACCTTTCCTACCACTTGTTTGTGGCAAAACACCTTCCTCCTGCTCGACTCTTTAGACCTCGCGGCGCGTTGGCGACACCGGTTTTCCGTCAACGATTGGAATACGCTTTCCGGGTTTTTCATCCATCCGTACATGCCTCAAGTCGTTGCCAACACGGTAGGTCACGTCATAACCGACCACCCGCTGTGAAACCGAATAACTCGTTGTGCACTGTTTCTGCACCTGGGTGACCGCATCGTTCGACTGCATCTGCTTCTGGATGGAATTTCCGGCATAACCGCCTGCTGCGGCTCCGGCCACCGTGGCAATGGTATTGCCGTTACCTCGGCCTATTTGATGGCCGACCAGTCCACCGACCAGTCCGCCGATGACGGTGCCTGCGATTCGGTTTTGGTCCTGTGTTGGTGCCGGTTTGCGAACGGCAACGTCCTTGCACTCTTCGCGCGGCGTTCTGACGGATTCCTTGATTTCGTCCACAGCCACAACGTCCGCGTAATGCGATGTGGTATAGCTTGAGTACCCTGTAACCGCCCCCGCACCGATAGCCAGTACCGCGGCCGCACCCAACACCGTTCCTTTGATCATTGAGCTATTCATCATGATATCTCCTTGAATTCAATTGGTTTCATAGATTGGAAAAATCCCAAAGTGGCTCAATCTCGGCCGCGCCCATGCCCGCGACCGTTCCCCGCCCAAGGAGGCGGAGCGCCCCCCTCGCTATGTCCGCGATCGTCCCAACGTTCATCGCGATCACGGCGTTCCACGTAATGGCCCCGCCCAGCGTGTTCCATATAGCGCTCGCGATAGCGCGGGACATATTCCCTGGCGTACCAATCGTCGCGGACGAAGTAGACCCGTTGTCCGCAGGCCCCATAGTTCTGGCAATGGCGTGACCAATGCTTGCGGTGACCAGGCGGGACGCGAAGATAGACGACAGGTTCCGGCGCGACAGTCGGCGCCACGACGACCGGCTGACGATAAACCAGCGCGGGAGGCGGAAACCCGCCGAGATCCAGGCGACCGTAGAAGCCAGGTTCTCCAACACTAATCGAAACACCCACGTCGGCAGCCAATACAGTTACGCTGAGCGCGGCTCCTGCGGCAAGAATGCCAAAGTGTTTGGTTTTCATATTCAAATCCTTCCTTCACAAATAAATCCGGTAGCGGCAACTCGTCGTCGGGTGCCTCGCAGTCACCCATGAAACGTCTGCGAGAAAGAAAGGTTCTTCGCAAAATCCTTCTTTGAAATTTCGACGCTTCACCTTGCCTATACCATTGCAGAATTGATGCCAGGTTCTATTTTCAATAAAATCAAATGGTTACAGATGCTTTCACACAGAGAAGTGTCGCCGAATGGCGACAAGGCCAATCGCGTTTTCGATAAGCCATTGAAAAATATTAGAAAACAATGTCGTCAGCCGGAGACACGAAGGAAGGCTGCAAACACCGTCGTTTTTTGGACAAGGCGGGAGCTATCACGGACTTCGCGCGGGCCGTGAATTTGCGGGCAAACGAAAATCCGGTTCTGGCTGGTCTCTTCGGGAGCGTTGCCTTCATACGGGTAGCAACTGAATCGATGATGACCTGCGGATTAATTCCCTTGATGATCTAGATGAACTGCCGCAAGTGCGCCGAACAAAAGCAAGCAAAGGGGAGAACGAAGTATGCAGGACGATACGGAGCACACCATTCGGGAACCACACGCACAATGCGACTACTGGCAAGTGGTTCAGCCATCATTCATGTCAAACCAACACGCATTTCCATATCTTGCAACGCCGCGTAGCGTAATGCACACAAATTGTCGGTGGAAATGAACAGACAGTCAGCACCACAGTCCGAATGCGCGGCACAGTCAATCAGCCGGGCAACGGAGCCGGCAATAGGGGCAATCTCCCGCTACTCACATAGAATTCCACTCGTTCAATGTACTCTTGTGTGCTCTTCGGCATCGGCGTTCGCGCCCGAGCGATGTGAAAAATGAGATTGCGGCCGCGGCGCAGAAGTTCGACGCCATCTGACAAATTGTGAGAAGAGTCGAGGGTGTCCAGCTTCACCTCTCCCAATGGCTGATTGGGCATGAACTCGGCAAGGCGCTCTCCTGTGGTGACAAAACGTGACCAGACATCAAAAATATCAACATCGGTGCGCAGGGCTTGATCCGAGCCGCAGTGGCGAATTCCAATACTGTCTTCTCAACGCCTTCAAACGCCGGAATCTGCGAAAAATTGGTCGCCATATTGGCCGCAATCCGATCGATATCCCGCATGCATTGGCTAATCTTGATATAGCGGTTTTCGTAGAATGCTTCCAGCGGGATCGAGAAGGCACGAAAGGGTTCGCCCCACAATTCGTCCAACCCTTCCTCACCGCTACGATGCAGCACATGACGACCAAGTTCCATCGCCTCCATCAGACAGCGACCACATTCCCGAACCAGTGGCAAATCTTCACCAATCTCGATTCCTTCGGCCTGCAATTCGACCAACCGCCGGAAGATGTCGGCTGCACGATTGAATAGTGAGCCGGCTAACATACCGCCCTTTACCCGACGATTGTTCGGGTCGGTTTCGTTTTCATAGGCCGTGCGCGCCTCTTGAAGGCGCGCCCCCGGAATGTTGAGACCGTGTTCGGTATGGTTGAACAAACGGCGCGTCAGCGCTTCGATCAGATGTTTCTTGGCCGAAAGCGAATCCGAGGGAACCGGATACGTTTTTACCCAATAGCCACCGAAGAATGCCCGTTCGGCACCGTCAACAATACGGCGACTTCCCTCTGGTGGAAATGCTTCCGAGTTCGAGGAAACCATTCTCATGGTGGAACTCCCAATAGGAAAGGAAGTAACAGTGTCTTCCAATACAACCCTCGCCCACCGTGATGCAATTATTATGCCGACGTGCGATCACGCTTGGCGCATTGTGTTTCCTGTGGTTTATCGAACTGGTTAACACAATGAATGATTCAAATTGATGCCTCTCGCACTGAATGGGTGCGCATACATAACCTACTGTAACCCATCGCATTCAGGAACGAGTGACCGGCAAATTTGCGGGGCAATTGGCGATAAGAATAGGGACCGCCCCGATCGGTAAGACCCTTTTTGTGGCCCGGAATTTTCTGAAAGATCGTAGGTTACTGCCGCGATTACGACGAGAGAATTTCAAACCATTGAATCGCCCGCCTCCATCCCATTTCTTCTGCAATCGTTTAGCCGACACTGGCACCGACGTTTTCAGTTTCCAAGCGAAGAGATTATCCCGTGGATCTTTCGGCGGTCAGCGAAAATGTTCGGTTCACGGATCATCGAAACCGGCCTTGTCTGACTGAATGGCGTGGCGTTCTCAGTAGGTCTACAAAGGCCAATTTTCGGCCAAACTTCATCAGTGGCGACGGCAGACAGGCGCACTCAGTCTGGCTGACCGTCCGAAAACCAGCCAATACGCGCAAATTCAAGCTTGTAGGGCGGGCTGAGCGCAACCGCTTGCCAGCGGTCGCCCAGCTTGGCATCCAGCGGCACCACGGCGCACTGACGCTTTCCCTTGATCGCCAGCGTCTCGCGGCCGTCGGCCCCGACCAGCGCGGCCTCACCGCCCTCGCGCTCAAAACAAGCGCGCATTGCGTTCGGATCGGAAATCAGCAGACGGAAATACCAGGGGACAATTTCCTTCATCATCCGCTTGACCTGATCGGCCGAGGCCAGGGCATCGGCGTAGCTGATCCGGTCGCCGACGGGCAGTTTCGGCGTCAGGGTCATATGAACCTGGAGGCTGTCCTTCTTCTGGTTGGTGACGAACTCCGCCTTGTCGGCCAGCGCCGTCTCGGAGCGGGGCACCACGATATCCCCTTCCTCACCCAACGGCACCGCAATGTCGGTATTGTCGCCCACGAGGCGGATTCTGATGTCCGACGTCTTGACCGATTTATCCGCCGATTTCACCTGCATGCGCATGTGCACCTTGTCATGCGCGACGCGGTCGATCTGGCTGAAGAACTTGTAGGCCTCCGCGTAGGGCATGATGGCGGGATCGCGCACACCTTGCACGACGAGCTTTTCGGTCGCCGCCTCCGATTCGGCTTGAGACGCTTCTTCAGCGAAGGCGGCGAGTGGCAGCAACAGCAAAACAAGGGCGGTACGGCGCATGGCGGCTCCTGTCATCGGTTGGAATAGTCTGGGCGGGCAGCAGACGCTTCCGCTCCGGAAAAGAGCGCATGATACCTTCGCTCACGCGCCGCGCAGTTCTTCCAAGAGCCAACTACCTGCGGGTCGCCGACACCGGCCTTGGCGCGTTGGATGGCACGGCGTTCGTCATTTATCCACAGCGGCTGGTATTCGGCCAGCAGCGTGCTACCGCGCCCAAACGATCTTGCCGTAAAGCGGTGACATAGAGCCTTCGCAGCGCTGCTGGAAGCGCAACTCGATTGCCGCCAGGCCCATCACATCGTAACTGACGCTATCGACAACCAACCAACCGAGTAGCGTGTTGCAACCACGCCCTTGTCCGTACCAGCTCAACCCTCCCTTGGCCGGGTTGTGGAACGGATAGCGCCGCAAGTCGGCATAGTAACCCCGTTGTAGCTGGGACAACGTCTGCATCGCCTGAAAGTCGCCGTGCCACCCGGCGACGTTGACCGATAGTTGAGCGCCATTGGCAGTGACATTCAGCGTCGAAGAGTCCAGCGCGTACACGTAGCTTCCCCCTAGGCCAATATAATCGCCAAGGCTGCTTTGCAGGTAAACATAGTTGCCGATGGCCGGTGTGACCCCAGGCGCCGGTGCCCACAACCCTGCGGGAGGAGGATTGACCGGTCCCGGTGGCGTGGTGTCATCCGCATTCGTCCAGTGAATCTGCCCGCGCAGCGCGGCGGCGCCACCTCCACAGTGCTGCTCGAAACTGATGTCGATCGCCTCAAGCACGCCATCGACATAGCTGACGTTGCTCACCGAGAACGAGCCGTTCAGCTCATTGCAGCCACGCCCTTCGCCATCCCAACTCAGGCCACCGGCGGCCTGGTCGTTGAACGGGTAGCGCGTCAGGTTGGCGAAGGTGCCGTTCTGGGCCCGGCTAAGCGTTGCTGGCAGCATGAACTCGCCCCTCCAGTTTTGATCGCCGTCGACTGTAACGTTCAGCAATCTTCCGTTAGCATTGAACGCAATGACCGCGTTGGAGCGACTGTACGCATAAGTATTGCCGCCGCCGATGTAGTCGCCATAGTCGGATTGCAGGCTAACCGAATTCGGTGCCGTGGTGACGATTGCCGTAGTAGCCGAGTTGTTGCTTATCACCGGATCGGCAACGAACTGCGCAGCAAACGTCGCAGCGAGTGTTGCACCCACGTCAGTCTTCGGCGCCGCCGCCGAAAGCGTGAAACTCAGACTGCCACCCTTGGGCAATGCAGCAACCGTCATCGAAGCACCCAAGGTGGGCGGGCATACCGCCCCGCCGCTGGCCGTACATGTCACGCTCGACAGCGTTTGGCCACCGTCGACGCTAGCGGTAATGGCTACGTCTTGAGCGCCGTCCGGCCCGGCGTTGGTCACCACCATGGCGTAGCGCGCCACGCCGCCTAAAACGACGCGCTGCGCCAATGCCTTCCCGGTCACCTGGACATCGGCGGTAGCGGCAACACTGCCGCCACCTCCACCGCCACAACCGGTTGTCGCGATCGTCATTAAACTCAGGAAAACCACGGCCAGCTCACGTTGCATCCGCATCATTCACCCCTTTCAATCCAGCACAAAGACATATTTATTATTCATTTTTTGATTATTTCCGAATGATCACCTCGCGGTCAACAGATATTCTCTGTCCATTTTTTCACACGGCATCGCCGGACTTGCATTCGATAGAAGCGCAAGATTCCTCCGCTCACCCGCCCCAAACACCTTTCCACTGCTTCTGCAGGCGTTTGCCCGACACCGGCAACGGCGTTTTCAGTTCCTGGGCGAAGAGACTGACCCACTGTTCTTCCAGCAGCCAGCGGAATTGCTCTACCTGCGGGTCGTCGACGTCGGCCTTGGCGAGCTGGATGGCGCGGCGTTCGTAAAGGGTACACCGCGGCGCTGAGTCTCGGCCCGCCGACGGGCGTCACGGCCGGGTCGGTCGGGAACTTGCCCAACTGCACCGATATCGCTTTCAGACAACGCGACATGCCGAAGGGGTCAGAAATCATTCACATTTCAAGGAAAAGGTGAAATGTCTCTGGCCCCTATTTCTTGCCGAGCTCGCACTTGTCCGTTTCGGACGATACGAAAACCATTTAGTTTGCTGGGTAGCCAAGGTCAGCAACCAGAACGGCATGTGCACACGTCGCAAAGAGTTTGCCGTTATTCCAAGCAACGTATGGGAATCCAGAAGAAATCCCGATGCCCGGTGTGCTATATGCCATAGTTCTAGTGACACCTGCTGGCGAGATAACACGAATGCTTTTGTCGATTCCATTCGTCACATACAGGTTGCCATAGTTATCGACGGCAACGCCGGTTGGGCCGTCAAACCGAGCGGCACTGCCGACGCCGTCGGCATTGCCACTTTGCCCCGCAGCCCCGGCCAGGGTACTGACCATGCCCGCCGGCGTGATCTTGCGAATGGTGTAATTCCACGTATCCGCCACATACACATTGCCGCCGCTGTCGACTGCGATACCATGCGGGCTGTTAAACCGCGCGACTCTGCCAGCGCCGTCGACACTGCCTCTTTGCGCGGCCTCCCCAGCCATCGTGCTGACCACGCCAGCCGGCGTGATCTTGCGAATAGTGTAGTTTACCGAATCCGCGACATACACATTGCCACCGCTATCAACCGCGATGCCCAGCGGGTAGTTAAACCACGCAGCACTTCCAACTCCATCCTCGCGTCCAACCTGCCTCGCCACCCCGGCCAATGTGCTGACTACACCCGCTGGTGTGATCTTGCGGATAGTATGATTATTTGAGTCTGCGACATACACATTGCCGCCAAAGTCGACCGCGATGCCATTCGGGCTATTAAATCGCGCGGCACTACCGGCGCCGTCGGCGCTACCGGGCTGCCTCGCCTCGCCAGCCAGCGTGCTGACCACACCCGCCGGCGTGATCTTGCGAATGGTGTGGTTCCAATTGTCCGCCACATACACGTTGCTGCCGCTGTCGACCGCAACGCCTCCCGGGTAGTAAAACCGCGCGGCACTGCCAACTCCATCAGCACCGCCAGGTTGCCCCGACTCGCCCGCCAATGTACTGACCACACCCGCCGGCGTAACTTTGCGAATCGCATTATTCCACTTATCCGCAACATACACATTGCCGCCGCTATCGACCGCTGTGCCACTGGGGTAATAGAACCGCGCGGCGGCGCCGACGCCGTCGGCGCCGCCGAATAACCCAAGATTCCCGGCCAACGTGCTGACAGAGCCTGTCGGTGTGATCTTGCGAATAGTGTGGAAATTCACTTCTGCCACATACACGTTGCCGCCACTGTCGACCGCGATACCTTGCGGGCTCGCAAACCGTGCGACGCTGACCACCCCATCGTCGCCGCCCCATTGCCCTGCCACCCCCGCCAGTGTGCTGACCACGCCCGCCGAAGTGATTTTACGGATGGTGGTCGAATCCGTCACATAGGCATTGCCACCGCCGTCGACCGCGATGCTTGTTAGCCTGCTAAACCGCGCAGCACTACCTGCGCCGTCGACGCTGCCATATTGACTCGCTGCACCCGCCAGCGTGCTGACGATGCCCGTTGGCGTGATCTTGCGAATAGTGTTATTCGACGTATCCGCCACATACACATTGCCACCGCTGTCGACCGCGACGCCACTCGGGTTATAAAACCGCGCGACACTACCGGCGCCGTCGGTGCTACCAAATCGCCCCGCTTCCCCGGCCAGCGTACTGACCACGCCCATCGGCGTGATTTTGCGGATGGTGTGATTTGACGTATCCGCCACATAGACATTGCCGCCGCTATCGACTGCGATGCCATCCGTGGAGCCAAACCGCGCTGCGCTCCCAGCGCCATCAGAGTCGCCATATTGCCCCACCGCCCCAGCCAGCGTACTGACCACGCCCGCAGGTGTGATCTTGCGGATGGTATTATTCGATGTATCCGCCACATACACATTGCCGCCGCTGTCGATCGCGATGCTCCCTGGCAAATAAAACCGCGCGTCACTACCGGTGCCGTCCACATTGCCAGCCGACCCCGCCCCGCCGGCCAAGACCGATGCCACTACCGCGTTCTCGCAGATCACACCGATATCGGTCACATTGGCACTGACGTTTCCGGTGCCGCTATTGATTTTGCATATCACCTGCCCGCTTTTCTGCGTTTTGATCGTCACGCTGTAGGTTGCACCAGCGGGCAACAGGGTGGCGAAAGTAAAGGTGCCATTGGCGGTCAGAGTCAGATCGTCGCCGCCATTGTTCTGCAGCACCACGCTTCCCCCGCCCGCCAGACCACTGAGGGTCCCTCCTATCGAATACGTCGGAGCGGGCGCGCCCCCGCCTCCGCCACCCCCGCATGCTGTAAGCACGGCGAGAATCGTTCCAAAGAAAAGCGCACGAACAGACCGCAGCCACATCGTTGATCCGGGAGTTTTCATTTGATTCTTTCGTGAAAAAGTTTGGCTGCCGTTAGTTTTGTAATGCCAAACGATTATGCATTTTAGCAATTTCGCGCTAAATTTGGAACGGTCACAACCCAAAACTCGGCCGTGAGTTGGATATCACGCTTCAGGCAAGTTCTGCCTGTGTTCTCGTTGAGAGCCTGGGCGCGCCCGCCTCACGCGCCTCGCATCCCTTCCCACTGCTTCTGCAAGCGCTTGACCGACACCGGCACCGGCGTTTTCAGTTCCTGCGCGAAGAGATTGACCCGCAGTTCTTCCAGCAGCCAGCGGAATTGTTCGACTTGCGGGTCGTCGACGCCAGCCTTGGCGAGCTGGATGGCGCGGCGTTCGTAATTGATCCATAGCGGTTGGTACTCGGCCAGCAGGCGGGCGTCGCGGGCGGGGTCGGCGCGCAGTTTATCCAGCCGTACCTGCACCGCTTTCAGGTAACGCGGCAGGTGGTTGAGGCGCTCGAAAGGTGTTTCTGCGAGGAAGTTCTTGTAAACCAGCCGTTTGACCTGCGCCTCGATGTCGGCCAGCGCTGAGGCATGTGCCTTGAAGGCGGGCAGCTTCTTCTGTACCGCCTGCCATTCGCTCAGCACCGTGCCAGCAATGCGCGCCACTTCCTGCATTTGCAGCCCCAAGCGCGCCTTGGCATCGGCGCAGCGGGTCTTGAACTGCTCGGCGTTGATCGGCCATGGTTCGTACAGGCAGGCGCGTTCGAAGGCGAGGCCTACGATCTGCTGACGCAGTTCCTCGGTGGTACCCAAGGTCATGAACTGCATGCCCATGCTCGTCAGATTGGGGACGTTTTTCTCGAAATACTTCACCTGCTCGCGGAATTGCAGCATGAACAGGCGCAGCAGGCCCCAGCCGTGCACGATCTGCGCTTCTTCGTGCGAATCGAAGACTTTCAGGCTAACCGAATCGCCTTCGTCGGAGAGCGCCGGGTAGCCGATCACCGTCTGCCCGGCCACCGGCACTTCCATCAGTTCCGGCAGTTCGCCGAAGGTCCAGTCCGTGAGGCCGGTGTATTCGGAGGGCGTTTCGTGCAGTTCGGCGAATTCCTGCTTGGCTTCGCGCCCCCATTCGCCGCGCAACTGCGCGAGATTGCGGCCCATATCCAGTTGCCTGCCGTGTTCGTCGATGAGTTTGAGATTCATCGAGAAATGCGCCGCCAGCATGTCCGGCCGGAAGGATTCGGGCTCGACCGCCCAGCCACGGGCGTTCAGCCCGCGCGCTTCGAGAATATAGGCGATCAGCGCCGGGATCAGCCCGGCGGCCATCTTCTTTTCGTCGTTACCGACGGCAGCGATGAATTCCTCGGCGAATTCCGGCACCGGCACCAGCTTGGCGCGGATTTTCTGCGGCAGCGTCTTGATCAGCTGGATGAGTTTTTCTTTCAACAGCCCCGGCACCAGCCATTCCAGCCGCGCCGCCGGTAACTGGTTGAGTTGTGCCAGCGGCACGGTCATGGTCACGCCGTCGCGCGGGTTGCCCGGCTCGAAATGGTAAGCGAGCGCATACTCGACCCCGCCCAGCCGGATGTGATGCGGAAAGGCGTCGGTGGTGATGCCGGCCGCCGAGTGGCGCATCAGGTCGTCCTTGGTCAGGAACAGGAGCTTGGGCTGCTCCTTTTCCGCCTCGCGCCGCCAGTGATCGAAAGTGGCGCCGTTGTGGATGCCTTCCGGGATCAGATGGTCGTAAAAGGCGGCGATCAGTTCGTCATCGACCAGCACATCCTGCCGCCGCTGCTTGTGCTCGATGTTCTCGATTTCGCGGATCAGCTTCTGGTTGTGCTGGAAGAAGGGCCAGCGCTTGGCGTAGGCCTCGTCGATTTCGCCGGCCACCAGCCCCTGCCGGATGAAAATCTCGCGGCCCTCGGCGGGCGCCAGCGGGCCGTAGTGGATGCGCCGTTTGGAAGTCACCACCACGCCGTAGAGCGTCGTCCGCTCCCAGGCGGCGACCTGCATGGATTTCTTCTCCCAGTGCGGGTCGAAATAGGTGCGCTTGATCAGGTGGGCGCCAACCTCTTCCAGCCAGTCCGGCTCGATCTTCGCCACGCAGCGGGCGAAGAGCCGCGTCGTTTCGGTGATTTCGGCGGCGACGATCCATTTGCCGGCTTTTTTCTGCAAGGCCGAGCCGGGGTGGATCAGGTAGCGGATGCCGCGCGCGCCGAGGTAGTAGCCCGATTCGTCCGACTTGCAGCCGAGGTTGCCGAGCAGGCCCGTGAGCAGCGCCTTGTGGATGGCGGCGTAGTCGCCGGGCTTGTCGTTCTCCTTCCAGCCCAGTTCGCTGACCATGGCGTGCAACTGACCCCAGACCTCGCGCCATTCGCGCATGCGGAGCGCGGAGAGGAAGTGCGCGTGCAGGGTGTCGAGCAACTGCCGGTTCGATTTCTTGTGTTCGAGCGCATTCTGGTACCAGTTCCACAGCTTCAGCCAACTCAGGAATTCCGATTTCTCGTCGGCAAAGAGCTTGTGCTTTTCGTCCGCCGCCTGCTGGCGATCGAGCGGGCGTTCGCGCGGGTCCTGGGTGGAGAGCGCGGCGGCGATGATCAGCCCTTCTTTCAGGCAGCCGAGATCGCGCGCGGCGACGATCAGGCGGCCGATGCGCGGGTCGAGCGGCAGCTTGGCCAGACCGTGGCCGATGCCGGTGAGCGTATTGTTTTCGTCCAGCGCGCCGAGTTCCTGCAACAGCGCGTAGCCGTCGGCCACGGCCTTGCCGGGCGGCGGCTCGATGAAGGGGAAGTGCTCGACCTCGGTCAGGCGCAGCGACTTCATGCGCAGGATGACGCCGGCCAGCGAGGAGCGCAGGATTTCCGGGTCGGTGTAAGGCGGGCGGGCGTTGAAATCGGCCTCGTCGTAAAGACGGATGCAAACGCCAGCAGCGACGCGGCCGCAGCGCCCGGCCCGCTGCCGCGCCGCCGCCTGCGAAATGGCCTCGACCTGCAACTGCTCGACCTTGTTGCGGTAGGAATAGCGCTTGACCCGCGCCAGCCCCGTATCGACCACGTAGCGGATGCCCGGCACGGTGAGCGAGGTTTCGGCAACGTTGGTGGCGAGCACGATGCGCCGCGCGCCGGAAGGCTTGAAAATCCGGTCCTGCTCGCCGGCCGAGAGGCGCGAGAAGAGCGGCAGAATCTCGGTGTGGGGCGGGTGGCGCTTCCTCAGCGCCTCGGCCGCCTCGCGGATTTCGCGCTCGCCGGGCAGGAAGACCAGCGTATCGCCGGGGCCGAGGCGGTTCACTTCATCGACGGCATCGACGATGGCGTCGTAGAGATCGCGCTCGTCGTCCTTGTCATCGCTTTGCACCGGACGGTGGCGGATTTCCACCGGGTAAAGCCGGCCCGACACCTCGATCACCGGCGCGCCGTTGAAATGGGCGGCGAAACGCTCGGCATCGATGGTCGCCGAGGTGACGATCACTTTCAGGTCGGGGCGCTTGGGCAGCAACTGCTTCAGGTAACCGAGCAGGAAATCGATATTCAGGCTGCGCTCGTGCGCCTCGTCGATGATGATCGTGTCGTAGGCATTCAGGTAGGGGTCGGTCTGCGTCTCGGCGAGCAGGATACCGTCGGTCATCAGCTTGATCACCGATTCGGGAATGGTCTTGTCCTGAAAACGGATCTTGACCCCGACGCCCATGCCGACCTGGGTCTGCAACTCCTGCGCCACCCGCGTCGCCACGGAGCGCGCCGCCAGACGGCGCGGCTGGGTGTGGCCGATGTAGCCGGTCGCCCCGCGCCCGAGGGCTATGCAGATTTTGGGCAGTTGCGTCGTCTTGCCCGAACCGGTTTCGCCGCAGACGATGACCACCTGATGCTTGGCGATCAGCTCGGCGATTTCGGCTCGGCGTTCATTGACGGGCAGGTCTTCCTGAAACACCGGCTTGGGCAGGCGCTCACGGCGTTTGGCGACGATGCCGCGCGAGCGTTCGTAGAGGGCGTTCAGATCGGCCTGCGCCTTCTGCCGGCGCGGCCCCTGCACATTTTTCAGTTCGCGGAAAAGCGACTTCAGGCGCGGCCTATCGGCCGCCAGGCAATCGGAAAAATCGGAACGCATCAGGAGAAAATGCGGGTCGCGCCGACCGTCAGCAGGCCAAGATATGTGGCGATCAGCGAACCGGCCAGATGCACGCCGGCCAACGCCAGCGCCCAGCCCGGCTGCTGCGCCAGCAGGCGCTCGACGACCTCGGCCGAAAAGGTCGAAAAAGTGGTCAGGCCGCCGAGGAACCCAGTGATGGCGAACAGTTTGAGTTCAGCCGGCAAGCCATGGTGGAGATGAAAAACGCCGACCGCCAGACCTACCAGATAGCCGCCGATAACGTTCGCCGCCAGCGTGCCGAGCGGCAACATGATGAAGAGCGGATTGAGCGCCAGGCCGAGCGCCCAGCGCGCCCAAGCGCCCAGCGCCGCACCGGCGCCCACCGCAAGCAGACCGTACGTATTCATCGGAGAGTCATCCCGTTCATGCATGCCATTGTACACTGAGGCCCCGCCACGCCGCCGCGATTCAGGCAGAATGGCGGGCATGACGACGCCGCTCACCTGCCCGACCTGCTCCGGGGCCATGCTCGCCGTGGATTTTCCGCGCAAGCCGGAAGGCACGCTGACACTCGACCTCTGTTTTACCTGCCAGGGCATCTGGTTCGACGAGTTTGAGAGCCTGCAACTGGCGCCGGCCGGCACGCTCGAACTCTTTAACCAGATCCGCGCGCATCACGACGATCCGCGCACCCCGTGGCAGGCGCAACTGCACTGCCCGCGCTGCCGCGATCCGCTGATGCAGGGTTACGATCTCTGCAAGTACGGAAAATTCAGCTATCACCGCTGCCTGCGCGGGCATGGCCGTTTCACCGCCTTTTCGGCCTTTTTGACTGAAAAGGGCTTCGTCCGCCAGCTGAATGGCGATGAAATCGCCGAACTGGCCAAGAAAGTGCAAATCATCCGCTGCTCGAGCTGCGGGGCGCCGGTCGATATCCGCACCGACACGGTCTGTGGCCACTGCCGGGCGCCGCTCGCCATCCTCGATCCACAATCGGTCGACAAGGCGCTGGAGCGCTACGGCCAGGCCGCCGCCCAAGCCGGCAAGATCGACGTACTAACGCTGGCCGATGCGGTGTTGCAGCGCGAGCGCGACAAGTCGCAATGGACGAGGGAACAGCGAACCCACAGCGTCGCGGCCGGCGACGGCAGCGGGCTGGCTGATCTGGTTGTCGGCGGCGCCGCGCTGCTCTTCGATCTACTGAGCTGAGCACACCCACCGCCGGGCTTGCTGGCGAGCGCGGTAGATGACCGGCACCGCTGTTAGAATAACGGCTTCCACCATTCGTCCAGGTTTCGTCGTCGTGACCCACGCTACGCCCCCCAACCCGCCCGCCGCCAATTTCATCAAGAACATCGTCGAGACCGACCTTGCCGCCGGCAAGCACGCCACCCGCCGCTGGGCCGGCCAGCCAGGCACCGCAGCCGATCACGCCGCTGCGCCGCTCGACCCGGCCAAGATTCGCACCCGCTTTCCGCCCGAGCCGAACGGCTATCTGCATTTCGGCCATGCCAAATCCATCCTGCTCAATTTCGGGCTCGCCGAACAATATGGCGGCCATTGCCACTTGCGTTTCGACGATACCAACCCGGAGAAGGAAGAACAGGAATACGTCGATTCCATCATCGACGCCGTGCACTGGCTCGGCTGTTCATGGGAGAAGGACGGCGAAACCAACCTCTATTACGCCTCCAACTACTTCGACTGGATGGCCGCCTTTGCCGAGGCGCTGATCGAGCGCGGCCACGCCTACGTTGACAGCCAGAGCGCCGAGGAGATGCGGGTCAATCGCGGCACGCTGACCGAGGCCGGCACCGATTCGCCCTTCCGCAACCGCAGCGTAGCGGAAAACCTCGACCTGTTTACGCGCATGAAGGCCGGCGAGTTTCCGGATGGCACCCACATCCTGCGCGCCAAGATCGACATGGCCTCGCCCAACATCAACCTGCGCGACCCGGCGATCTACCGCATCCGCCACGCCACGCATCACAACACCGGCGACAAGTGGTGCGTGTACCCGATGTACACTTTCGCCCACCCAATCGAGGATGCGCTGGAGAACGTGACCCACTCCATCTGTACGCTGGAATTCGAGGACCAACGCCCGTTCTACGACTGGCTACTGGAACGCCTGGCCGAAGCCGGCCTGCTGCAACGCCCGCTGCCGCAACAGATCGAATTCTCGCGTCTCAACCTGACTTACATCGTGCTTTCCAAGCGCAAACTGATTCAACTGGTCGACGAAAAGCACGTCGAGGGCTGGGACGACCCGCGCATGCCGACGCTGGTCGGCGCCCGCCGCCGCGGCTACACCCCGGCCGGATTCCGCCTTTTTGCCGAGCGCATCGGCGTCTCCAAGTCGGATTCGCTGATCGATTATGTCGATCTCGAAAACTGCATGCGCGACACGATGAACGAATCGGACGAGCGCCGCATCGCCGTGCTCGACCCGGTCAAGCTGATCATCACCAATTACCCGGCGGGCACCAGCGAGGAGTGCTTCGCCCCCAACCATCCGCTGAAGCCGGAACTGGGCAAGCGGGCCGTGCCGTTCTCGCGCGAACTGTGGATCGAGCGCGAGGATTTCATGGAAGAGCCGAGCAAGGGCTACCACCGTCTCTATCCGGGCAACATGGCGCGCTTGCGCTACGGCTACGTAGTCAAGTGCACCGGCTGCGAGAAGGATGCGGACGGCAAGGTCACTGCCGTGCTCTGCGAATACCTGCCGGAAACCAAGTCCGGCACGCCGGGCGCCGATTCGGTCAAGGTCAAGGGCAATCTGCACTGGGTGTCGGTGGCGCACGCCTACACCGCCGAAGTGCGCCTCTACGACCGCCTGTTCAAGGCCGCGGCACCGGGCACTGGGGGGGGCGACTTTCTGGACGACATCAATCCGACATCCAAGGTCGTCATCACCGCCCAACTCGAACCCGCGCTGAAGGAAGCGGCGCCCGAAGCGCGCTTCCAGTTCGAGCGGCACGGCTATTTCGTCGCCGACCGCGTCGATTCAAAGCCGGGTGCGCCAGTGTTCAACCGGGCGGTGACGCTGAAGGATTCGTGGGCCAAAGCGGGCTAAGCCCGCCGCCATCCGCTTAGCGATATCCCCATGCGTAGCCGCGTGGCACAGGCGGCGCATGGTGCCAGTGGCCGTGCGGACGCGGCTCCCAGCGGCCTTCCACCCAATAGCGGTGATGGCCGTGCCATGACCAGTAGCCGGGCATCCAGACCCAGCGCACGGGCGGCGGCGGCGCGACCATATCCACCGGCGGCGGCGCCGGTTGCGGGGCCACGATGTGGACCGGTGGCGGCACTGGCGTCGGTGCGACGATATGCACGGGTGGCGGCGCCGCGCCCCAATATGCACCCGGCGTCGACAGATCGACCGCCCAGTTGCCGCCGTTCATGCGGACGCCGATGGCCGGATCGGCCTGTGCCGGGATCGCCAGACCACCCCATCCGAGCAGGGCGGCCGTGAGAAGAACGATGTTTCGCATGATGAACCTCCGTCGTGGTTAATCCATCAACGCGATTGCGACCGCCGACGTTGAGCGGGGAAACAAATTGTTGCGCTTTCGCGGCACCGGAAATAGCGGCCCGAAACTGGTTCAACCCGGCTCCCGGATGCGACAATATTGTGTTTTTCATTCGTCGCCGCGCCGAACATGACCTTTATCGACTCTCTCGCCGCCGCCTGGCGCCAGAACAATTCCCTTCTCTGCGTCGGGCTCGACCCGGATCCCGCCAAATTCCCGGCCCACCTCCGAGGCCGCGACGACGCCATTTTCGAGTTCTGTGCCGCCATCGCCGACGCCACCGCCGACCTTGTCTGCGCCTTCAAGCCGCAGATCGCCTACTTCGCCGCTCGCCGTGCCGAAGCGCAACTGGAAGCGCTGATCGCACATATCCACGAAAAGCACCCTGGCATCCCGGTCATTCTCGACGCCAAGCGGGGCGACATCGGCAGCACCGCCGAGCAATACGCCGTCGAGGCGTTCGAGCGTTTCCGGGCCGACGCGGTGACGATCAACCCCTACATGGGCCGCGATTCGGTCGAGCCTTACCTGGCGTACCGCGACAAGGGCGTCATTCTGCTCTGCCGGACATCCAACCCCGGCGGCAGCGACCTCCAGTTTCTCGACGTCGGCGGTGAAAAGCTCTATGAACGTGTTGCCCGACTGGTCGCCACGGAATGGAACGACAATGGCCAGTGCGCGCTGGTGGTCGGCGCCACCTTTCCGGCCGAGATCGCGCGCGTCCGCGCCCTGGTCGGCGACTTGCCGCTGCTGGTGCCGGGCATCGGCGCCCAAGGCGGCGATATCGAGGCGACGGTGGGCGCCGGAAAAACTGGTGCCGGCACGGGTCTGATGATCAACTCCTCGCGCGCCATCCTCTACGCCGGCAAGGACGAGCATTTCGCCGCCGCGGCACGGGCAGCAGCTCTGGAAACACGAGACGCGATCAACCGTTTCCGTTAATGCGCCCACGACTCACCCCGTTCGCCCGTCACATTGCACGCGTACTGGCGTGCGCACCGGGGTTGTGGTCATTGACCGCCATGGCGTTGCCGCCCCATATGCCGGTGCCGGGCGGGGTGGCCGTCCTGACGCTGGCTCCGGCAACACAGCCAGCGCCCGCCGCTAGCCTTCGGGGACGACCGCTGGCGGTGGTGCAATCCAGCGGCCAATGGCACGCGCTGATCGGGCTTTCCCTCGACACACCGCCAGGCCGTCAGGAAATCACCGTTGATGAAAGGCGGCACCTGACTTTCACGGTCGTCGCCAAGGCGTATCCAATTCAGAAACTCCAGATCCGCGAGCAGAACAAGGTGACGCCCGATGCAGAGGAACTGGCGCGCATCGCGGCCGAGCGCGAAATCACCGAACGCCTCAAGCTGACTTTCCGCAGCGTCGAACCCGACACCAATTTCAGTTTGCCGGCCGCTGGCCCGCTTTCGTCGCGCTTTGGTCTGCGCCGCATTTTCAACGGCCTGCCGCGCGCGCCGCACGCCGGGCTGGACGTGCGCGCCCAAGCGGGTGCTCCGGTTACGGCGCCTGCGAGCGGTATCGTCATCAACGTGGGCGACTACTTCTTCAATGGCAACACGGTTTTCGTCGACCACGGCAGCGGCTTGATCACCGCCTACATGCATCTCTCGCGCACAACCGTGCGGGAAGGCGAGCGCGTCACCCGCGGTCAGGCTCTCGGCGCCGTCGGCGCCACCGGCCGGGCCACCGGGCCACATCTGCACTGGGCGGTCTTTCTGAACGGTACCGCAGTCGATCCCGAGCTCTTTCTCGCCAAATGATGCGGCCTTTCAACCCTCTCGCGCCCGCCATTGGGCTTGGCAGCGTATTTGTTTGTACTATCATGGAACTGCGGCCATCTGGATCTGTCGACCCGTAGTTGCGCGATAGACCACAAAATTAGGCGCCCCTCGCCAAACGAGGCGTATGCGCCAGCATGAAACTGGAGGAGAGACGTTCTGCCATCCCGGCGGCGCGGACTCTGCTGTGTACAACGGCTACCGGAGACGCCCCTAACTCATGAACAGGCTGTCCCCCCGTCCCGAATCGCAGAGTCGATTCCGAATCGTCTTGATCTACGCGGTCGTTGCGGCGATCTGGATCATCAGTTCCGATCTGGTGGTCAACCTGTTGGCGCTCGACGGCACCACCCAAATCTATGCCGATATAGTCAAAGGCGTGGTGTTCGTCGGCATAACGTCCGTGTTGCTCTATTTCACGCTGGTGCGCTCTCTAAGTAACAGGCATGCGAATGCCGGCAACGGAGGGCCACGGTTTGCCACCCACTCCGTTCTGCACTGGCCTGCCTGGACGCTCTACGGGCTGTCCATCGTACTCAGCTTGGGCACGCTCGGTCTGCGCATGACTTTTTCGGCACCGATCGTCGATTATCCCTTGATGATCATGATGATGTTCCCGATTACCATCACCGCCATTCTTGGCGGATTTGGCCCAGGCATGCTGGCCACGCTGATACTCTGTGGTGCAATCGGCGCAACCATTTGGTCGTCCGTCACCGGTGGCGACGCCAGTCGTCCCTATCTAGCCTTGCAATGGACCCTGCTGCTGATCAATGGCACCGCTGTCAGTCTGCTGGCGGCCTTATTGCGCAACGCCTGGCGCCGGGCGAACGCTGCGTTGGCTGACCGGATCGACATGCTACAACTGATGGAATCCATCGTTGAAAACTCCAGCGAAGTGATCTTTGCCAAAGACACCGATGGCAAATATTTGCTGTTCAACCAGGCAGCAGCCAGTCTTTTTGGCAAAACTCCAGATCAGGTCGTGGGTTATGACGATTTCAGCACCCACTCACCTGAAAAGGCGAGAGAAATTCGCCGGGTAGACGAAGCCATTTTGCAGGATGGGCAACTCCGCGTGCTGGAAATCGAGGTGGACACGCCCATCGGCCGGCGCACTTTTCTGACAACCAAGGGTGCGCTGCGCGACCGGGAGGGAGCGATTTACGGGGTCTTCGGCATCGCCCACGACATCTCAGAACGAATCACCGTCGAAACCGCCCTCCAGGAAAGCGAGCAGCAACTGCTCCGCTTCATCGAGCACGCTCCAGCGGCGCTGGCCATGTTCGACCTCGACATGCGCTATCTGGCCGCCAGCAATCGCTGGATCGGCGACTACGAACTCGACCGCGAGGCCGTCATCGGCCGCTCGCACTACGACATCTTTCCCGAACTGCCCGAGCACTGGAAGGCGATGCATCTACGAGCGATGGCGGGCGAGAACATTCATTGCCCGGAAGAGTCTTTTTCGCGCCGCAACGGTGAGACTCAGTGGATCCGCTGGGAGGTTCGCCCCTGGTACAAAAACGGCGACCAGATTGGCGGCGTGGTCATCCTTTCCGAAGACATTTCCGAGCACAAGCATGCTCAGGCCGAACAGTTCCTGCTCAGCGAGGCATTACGTCAGACCGCCCAGCCTATGCTGATGTGCGATGTCGAGGGCAGCATTGTCTTTGCCAATACGGCCTTCGAAACCCTGATGGGATACACGCAGGTCGAATTGTTCGGCCTCAATATCGTCAAGTTCGTCCCCGAGGACTCAAACCACCTGACCGAGTATGCAGCGCTGTCAAAAGAGCTCCGCCAGGTCGGTCGCTGGTCGGGCGAGGTCGAGCGGCGGGCCAAGAACGGCACGCTGATCCCCATGTTTGTCTCGGGCGCCCTGGTTCGCGGTCTGACCAACGTGACCGAGCGTTTCGTCATTACCTACAGCGACCTGCGCCCGCTGAAACAGAAGATCGACGAACTGGCTGACAGCGAGGCCCGCTATCGTACGCTTTTCGAGGCCAACCCACACCCGATGTGGGTGTATGACATCGAGACTTTCAAGTTCCTGGCGGTCAACGACGCAGCCATCAACCATTACGGTTACGATCGCGACGAGTTCAAGTCGATGACCATCATGGACATTCGCCCGCCGGAAGACAGGCCGTTGCTAGAACGGGCCATTGTGGGCACGCGTGAAGGCAAGATGAACCCCGGCATTTTCCGCCATTACCTGAAAAGTGGCCGGGAGATCCAGGTCGAAATCCATGCCCATCGCATCAGGTTCGACGGTCGTGACGCGGTGGTCGTGCTATCCAATGATGTCACCCAGCGTCTGAAAGCGGAACAGGAACTGCGCAAGCTCTCCCAGGCTATCGAGCAAAGCCCGGAAAGCGTGATCATTGTTGATCTGGAATCGCGGGTCGAATACCTGAACGACGCCTTCACACAAAATACCGGCTACAAACGCGACGAACTCCTGGGCAAAAAGATCAGCACGATCAAATCCGGCAGAACCGCGCCTGCGGTCTACACTGACCTTTGGAATACCCTTAAGGCAGGAGGCATCTGGCGCGGGGAATTCATCAATCAACGCAAGGATGGCAGCGAATACGTCGATTTCGCCATCATCAGCCCGATCCGCAATGCGGAAGGCGCGATCAGTCACTACGTGGCCATTCAGGAAGACATCACGGCCAAGAAAAAGATGGCCAACGAGCTGGACCAATACCGCTACCACCTGGCCGAACTCGTTCAATCGCGGACGAGCGAACTGGGTGCAGCAAACCGCAAACTGCTTGACATGCAAGTCGAACTGGAACTGCGCGCTCGCAAGGCCGAGGCGGCAAGCATTGCGAAAAGCTACTTCCTGGCCAACATGAGCCACGAGATTCGTACACCGATGAACGCCATTCTCGGGATGGCGCACGTTCTCAAACGCAGCACGCTGACCGCCGAGCAGGCGCAGAAGCTGAATGCCCTGAGTCACGCTGGCGAGCATCTGCTCGCGCTGCTGAACGACATTCTGGATTTCTCGAAGATCGAAGCCGGCAAGCTGGTGCTCGAACAGATCGACATCCGCATCCCGTCCATCATCGACGGTGTCCGCTCGCTGATCGCCGAAGATGCACGCCGCAAGGGCATCGAGGTGACGGTCGACTGCGCCGATATTCCGCCCTATGTCATCGGCGACCCGGTACGGCTTCGTCAGGCCTTGTTGAACTTTGCCAGCAACGCGGTCAAGTTCACCGAAAAAGGCAAGGTCAGGCTCTCCGCCCGGGTGATCGGGGAGACCGCAGATGACGTTAACATCCGGTTTGAAGTTCAGGACAGCGGCATCGGCATTCCGCAGGAGCGCATTCCCGATCTCTTCCAGTCCTTCCAGCAACTTGATCCATCGACCACGCGCAAGCACGGTGGCACAGGCCTCGGGCTGGCAATCACGGACCGTCTCGCGCGCCTGATGGGTGGCCAGACCGGCGCCACCAGCGAAATCGGACACGGCAGCGTCTTCTGGCTGACCGCACGCTTCCGCCGCAGCCCGACAGTTGCTCAAGTGATGCGTGAAGTCGACGCCGAAGCCGCCGAGACATTGTTGAAGCGCGATTATCGTGGTAGCCGCATCCTCCTGGTCGAAGACGATCTGACCAATCAGGACGTGGCCCTCAGTCTGCTGCACGACGCAGGACTGATTGTGGATGTCGCCAACAATGGCGAGGAAGCGATCGAATGGATCAACTCGACCGAATACGAACTGATCCTGATGGATCTGCAAATGCCCAAAATGGACGGACTGGCCGCCACCCGCATCATTCGGGCCATGTTCTGGCGCCCGCAGTGCCCGATTCTGGCGATGACGGCCAATGTCTTCGACGACGATATTCAGCGCTGCCTGGCCGCCGGCATGAACGATTTCGTCCCCAAACCGGTGGACCCCGAAATTCTCTTTGCCAAGCTGTTGCACTGGATGGGCAAATCACCTGTCGTGGAAGCGCTCGTAGCGCCTGCACAGGCATCGCCCGCTCAAAGGGCCGACATGCCAGTAGCCGGCACAACGGCCGTACCGCCCGCGACCGTCGCGCCAACGCTCGCCGCCTATGAAGCTCTGCATATCGACCTGACCATTCCGGCCCGCAATCTGCGCAACGATCCGGCGAAAGTGGCTCGCATCGTCCGAAAGTTTCTGGAAACGACACCCGTCGACGTCGAAAAGATGGAAGCGGCTCTCGCGGCGGATGACTGGGAGACGCTGCGCGCCCTGGGGCATCGCCTGAAATCCGCTTCACGCACAGTCGGCGCACTCGCCCTCGCCGAACATTTCGAATGCATAGAACGTGGCGATGCCTCTTCCCAAACCGATCGCGCAATCGCCGAACTCGCCGCAATCCGCGTGCAATTGCTGGCGATTGAGGTGGACGTGGCCAAGCACCCATTCCTCGGGGAAATCGCCTAAACTACTCGTAATGAATACGCTACCTGCCCCCAAGTCGCTTCGCGTTCTGTTATTGGACGACGACCCCGTCACCTTGCTCGTGGTCGGAGAGATGCTGCTGTCCATTGGCATCGCCGACATCCTCACCGCCAGTAACGGCGAGGAAGGGCTTGCCCGCCTGGATGGCCAGAGCATGGCGCCCGACTTGCTGATTTGCGACCTCCAGATGCCAGGTATGGATGGCATCCAGTTCCTTCGCCACGTGGCGGAGCGAGGCTATTCCGGTGACATCATACTGCTCTCCGGCGTACCGGTGGCTGTGCTGAAAGCGGCTGAGCGGCTGAGCGGCTGACCGTCGAGCATGGCCTGCATATTCTGGGCACCCTGGAAAAACCGGTCACCGAGCAAGCGTTGCTTGAAGTCCTTGCCGCCAACCGCAAGATGCCGATGAAAAAAATCGACGGACCCTCGAGTCCGTCAGAGCTCACTCCCGAAGAAATCGTCGAGGGCTTGCGCAACGACCATCTCGAACTGTTTTTCCAACCCAAGGTGTCGCTGCAAGACCATCGGTTTCTCGGCGTCGAGGCGCTTGCCCGCTGGCGGCATCCGACGCGGGGCCTGATCCCGCCGGATTGCTTCATCCCCGTCGTCGAACAGTGCGGCCTGATCGACGAGTTTTCGATGGCTGTCTTTCGCCAGGCCGCGCGACAACAGCGGCGCTGGCTCGACCAGGGGAGGCTAGTGCGCATCAATGTCAATTTCTCGATGGAAAACCTGCGCCGCATCGATCTCCCCGAGATACTGGAGGGCGTGCTGACTGCCGAAAGGCTGAACACACGGCATTTTGTGCTGGAGGTCACCGAGAGCCGCCTGATGCACAACCTCAAACTGTGTCTGGACATCCTGATCCGGTTGCGCCTGAAGGGTTTTGGCCTTTCGATCGACGATTTTGGCACGGGCTATTCGACGATGGAATCGCTGAAGCAGTTGCCCTTCAGCGAACTCAAGATCGACAGCAGCTTTGTCTGTGGGGCCGGTACCGATGGTTCCGAACGCGCAATTCTCGAATCCAGCATCCGCCTGGGGCGCACCTTCGGGCTGAACACCGTCGCGGAGGGCGTTGAAACCCAGCAGGATTGGGATACCGTGCTGGCCGAGAACTGCGCCGAGGCCCAAGGCTACTTCATCGCCCGGCCCATGCCCGCCAACGAATTGCCCCGCTGGATCGAGCACTGGGAAAAGCAGTGGCGCCAAAATAATGACGAAAATCAACCGAGAGAGACCGATGAGCGACAAGGAATGCCTGATCCTAGTAGTTGACGACGACCCCACCGCACGGGAAATGTGCACGCTGGCACTGGAGGACAAATACGAGGTCGAATGCGTCGGCAGCGGCGAAGAAACCCTGGCGGCCACGACGCGCCGTCGTCCGCATGTGATCCTGCTGGATGTCGAAATGCAGCCAGGCGGACTGGACGGCTACGAGACTTGTCGCCAACTCAAACAAAGCGACCAGACACACAACATCCCCGTCATTTTCGTATCCGGACGCGACGGCATCGAGGATCGTCTAAAAGGTTACGACGCCGGTGGCGTTGATTACATCGTCAAACCCTTCGACCATCACGAATTGATCGCCAAACTCGATCAGCTGCTGAAAACCACCGAAGAGCGCGCCAGCCTGAAGCAGATGGCGGATTACGCGGGTGGAGCCGCGATGACGGCCATGACCAGCCTGAGCGAGATGGGGTGCGTCCTTGAGGCGTTGCGGCAGTTTTCAGGCTGCGCCGATTTTCGTGCGGTGGCCTGCGCTGTGCTGGTCTCGCTGTGTAGTTTTGGGCTGCGCGGCAGCGTCCAGGTGCGTGCTGGGGACGACCCGATCACACTGACCGACACCGGCGAAGCCAGCCCCCTGGAGGTGTCCGTCATCGCCCAGATGACGCGCATGGAGCGAGTGGTGCATTTCAAATCGAGGATGTCGATTACCTATCCTGAAGTCACCCTGCTTATACACAATATGCCCATCGATGATGCCGAACGCTGTGGCCGCCTTCGCGACCACCTGGCGATGATCGTCGAAGGCGCCCAGGTGCGCATCGCCGCCATCGCCGCCGAAATGGTCTCGTCACGACGAGGCACCGCCATCGAAAGGGCGGTCCTTCGGATGACGCAAACCCTGGACGACATCGACCGCACACAGCGCGAGATGCAGGTTACCATGCGCTTGGCGGCAGAAACTTTTGCGCGGCGCATGGAAGACGCCTATGCGTCAATGGCGCTCACCACGGCCCAGGAAGACCTCATGAACGCCATTCTGGAAAACGGCCTCAACGAGATGCTGAATACCCAGACCGGTTTTTCCCGGCTTCAGGATCAACTGACTTCCATCGTAAGCGAATTGAAGGGCATGGCGAACGCGCCGCGCTAAATCGCCGCGCGTCCGCTATCCGACCGTACCACCCGGTTTTGCCAAAGCGGCGTGTTGCGAGAGAATAGCGGCATTCGTCAAAGGCTCTCGATGGAAGACAACCTCATACGCGACAATGCGCCGCTCGAACTTTACGCCTGGCTCGACGATGACTCCGATTTGCCGGGCTGGGACGTGCTGACCGGCAGCCCGTTCGGCGCCACTCTATCTTCCGTCGAGGGCGGCACACCGGTGCCATCCGACCAGTTTCTGGCGGTGCAGAACTACTTTGCCGAATACCATCTCGAATACTTCCGGCAGCGGCGCTTCAACCATTTTCCCAGCCGTCTGCATGCGCTGCTACTGTTTGCCACCCGCACCGACGCCGAAACCTTTCGCAAGAAACATCCTGACCGCGTGTTCGGGAAGCAGTTGATCTGTGCCAAGACGCAGGGCGACTACCTGTGCTCCTTCCACGATTCGAGCTGGCTCGACTATCTGCGCCTGCCGCACAGCCTGGGCTTGTCGGCGCTGGACGACGTCGCCAACCACTATTGGTCGGGTCGGGTGGTAGAAGAAATCGGGTTGTCGTTCATGGATCAGCCCTGGCACGATCCGCCGGTCATCGAAGCTCTGTTCCAGGGGACGCTGGAACCGGTGCGAAGCCCGATGCGCAGCGGCTGGCTGCCCGGTTTTTCCTGACTCAGCCCAGCAACCAGCGCGCCGTCTGGTAGAAACCAAAGCTGACGCCCCAGGCCACCACCAGCGGCCAAATCACCGCCAGCGTCGCAAAACGCAGGCTCTTGGCTTCGCGCCGGATGGTTGCCACGCTCGACAGACAGGGCGTATAGATCAGGATGAACAACATGAAGCTGTAGGCCTGCACCCAGTCGAGGCGCGAGGCCAGCAATTCGCCCAATTGGTCGTCGCCGGCACCGTAGATCACCGCCAGCCCGCCCAGCACGATTTCCTTGGCGACAAAACCGAACAACAGGGCAATGGAAAGAATGGCATCTATGCCTAAAGGCGAAAACACCGGTTGCAGCCAGGCGGCAAGCTGTCCGGCCAGCGTGCCGGCACTGGCCGGCGCCTGATCGAAGGGAACATGCGTCAGCAGCCAGATCAACAGCACGCCGCCCAGAATAAAGCCCGAAGCGCCTTGCAGAAAATGCCGCGTGG
Source organism: Betaproteobacteria bacterium UBA1934 (assembly GCA_002337055.1). Lineage (GTDB taxonomy): Bacteria > Pseudomonadota > Gammaproteobacteria > Burkholderiales > Rhodocyclaceae > UBA1934. The sequence goes on from DDFG01000004.1 coordinate 764,057, forward strand.
AATGCCAGCCTTGCTGGAACAGCGCGCGCAATGTCGGCAGACGGTAGGGCGGAAATTCGAGCAACAGCGGTTCGTCGCTGCCGAAACGGCGTTTCCACACCCCTGCCGAGGCAAAGGCGACGAGAAAACTCACCGCATACAGACTCAACAGCACCAGCGGCGCCTGATGGGGCGGAAAGAAGGCGGCCGAGAGAAAGACGATGACCTGTAGCCGTGCCGAACACAGCGAAAACGGAATGACCAGCAGCGAGAGCAGGCGCTGCGAGCGCGAACGGATGACGCGCGTCCCCATCAGGGCAGGCACGTTGCAGCCCATGCCCATGATCTGCATCACGAAGGCCCGGCCATCCAGCCCCAGACGCGCCATCCAGCGATCCATCAGAAAAGCGACACGGGCGAGATAGCCACTGTCTTCGACCACAGCCATCAGCACAAAAAAGACCAGAATGATGGGCAAGAAGGTAAGCACCGTGCCGACGCCGTCGACCAGACCTTCCAGCACGAAGCTGCGCAACACGGGCGACGCATTCTCCAGCGCCGGGGCAAGCCAGCCTTCGCGAAGCAGGCCGATCAACCATTTGCAGCCATCCTGGAGCGGCACGCCAATGCCGTAGACTGCCTGGAACAGACCGTACATCAACAGCACGAACAGGGGCAGCCCCAGCCAGCGATGTAGCAGGACGCGGTCGATACGGTCGGTCAGCGTTGCCGGCAGGCTGTGCGGAAAATCGACGCCGGCGGAAACAATGCGCTCCGCCTCGATCTCTAACCGATCGTCCTCGATCAGCAGGGCGTCGGCACGACTCGACATCCGCCCGTCCTGCCCGGCGATGGCGGCTGTCATACGCCGGCGCAACTCTCCAATGCCGTCACCCCGCTTGGCGCTCACCTGACACACTGGCACACCCAGCGATTCGGTCAGACGGTCGACGTTGATGCGGATACCCAGATGCGCCGCTTCGTCCGCCATGTTGAGCACGACCAGCATGGGCAATTCGAGCGCTTTCAGTTGCAGCACCAGCGGCAACTGCCGCTCGATCTGCACGGCGTTCAGCACCACAACCAGCAGCGACAGGGACTCCTGTTCGAGAAAATGACGGACAACCCGCTCGTCCTCGCCAAAGCCGTGCAGGGAATACAGGCCCGGCAGGTCGACCACTTCCACCGCCTGTTCGCCCAAGATCACCTTGGCAGAAAGCAGATCGACCGTCATGCCCGGCCAATTGGCGACCTTGGCGCGAACGCCGGTGAGCCGACCAAACAGCGTAGATTTGCCGGTATTCGGCATGCCCACCAAGGCAATGCGACGGCGTGTCGGGCGAACGGCCATGGCTATTTGATGCGGATGCCCGCCGCCTCACGCACCCGCAAAATGAAGTCAGTGTGCCCGGCGCGCACCTGCATCGGCCCCCAGTGACCGAGGCGATGCACGACGGCCAAGTGACGGCCCGCCTTGACGCCCAGCGCCGCCAGTCGCTCGCGCAGTTCAAACGGCAACTCGATATCCACGACAGTTGCGCATTGGGTAGGCGCCAGTTGATCGAGAGTCATGATGTATTCCGGAAAAGACCCAACTCAATCGAGAATGATTCGCATTGACTTCATATTACCACAAATTCGTCAGGGGAAACCTTGCCACAACCAGCGAATCAGCCGACCATTGCACACTGTCGCTGACCCTGGACTGCCCGGCCATGCCCCCCCTTCTCCGCAAGTTTCTGCCCTATCTGATTGTTCTGTTCATTCTGCTGCTGCTTGGCTTCTGGATCACCCGCCCGAAGCCGGTGGCGGTGCTCGTCAAAGCCGTGGAGAGCGGCAAGGTCGAATCCACAGTCGCCAACACCCGCGCCGGCACCGTCGAGGCCTGCCAACGCACCAAGCTCTCGACCATTATGGGCGGCCGCATTGAGTTTCTCGGCGTCAAGGAAGGTGACCACGTCAAGAAAGGTCAGTTGCTGATGAAGCTCTGGAGCGACGACCAGAAGGCGCAGCAGGCCCTGGCCGAAGCCCAGCGGGCGATGGCAACCAAACGCGTCGCCGAATCCTGTGCCGTGGCGGCAGCGGCCGAACGCGAAGCCGACCGGCAAGTGGCCTTGCGCAAGCAGGGGTTTGTCTCCATCGGGAAGGAGGACGCAGCACGCACTGAGGCCGTCGCCCGCCGCGCCGCCTGCGAGACCGCCCGCGCCGATGTGGCGCAGGCCGACGCGAGGGTGCAAGTCACCCGGGTGGAGCAAGGACGCACGGCTCTGTACGCCCCCTTTGACGGCACCGTGGCAAAGATTGTCGGGGAATTGGGCGAATATTCGACCCCTTCGCCGCCCGGCGTACCGACACCGCCGGCCATCGACCTGATCGACGAAACCTGTCTCTACGTCAAGGCGCCGATGGACGAAGTCGACGCCCCGAAATTCAAGGTGGGCCAGAGCGTCCGCATCACGCTGGACGCGCTGCCCAAGCAGACCTTCGCCGGCACGGTCAAACGCGTGGCGCCCTATGTCTCAGCCGTTGAGAAGCAGGCGCGGACGGTCGACATCGAAGTCAATTTTGACAAACCCGGGGAGGCGGGTCGCCTGCTGGTGGGCTATTCCGCCGACGTCGAAGTCTTGCTGGAACGGCGTGAAAACGTGCCGCGTGTACCAACCTCCTCGATTCAGGAGGGCGGCAAGGTGCTGATCCTGAACCGCGATGGCAAACTGGAAGCACGCACCGTCAAAGCCGGCCTCGCCAACTGGGAATTCACCGAAGTGCAGGAAGGCCTGCAATCGGGCGACCGGGTCGTCACCTCGCTCGAACGCACAGGCGTCAAGGCGGGCGCCGAGGCTGTGGTCGACGACAAACCTGCCAAATAACATGGCGCTGATCGAACTTTCCGGCATCGAACGGGTGTTCCACCTGGGCGACAGCGACGTCCACGCGCTCGCCGGGCTGGATCTCGCCATCGAAGCCGGCGATTACGTCGCGGTGATGGGGCCGTCCGGCTCCGGCAAATCGACCTTGCTTAACCTGCTCGGCCTGCTCGACCGCCCCAACAGCGGCACCTATCGGCTGGAGGGGCGCGATGTCACCACCCTCTCCGCCAGCGAGCAGGCGCGCGTGCGCAGCGAGCGCATCGGGTTTGTGTTCCAGAGTTTTCATCTGGTTCCGCGCCTGACCGCCGCCGAAAACATCGCCCTGCCCATGATGTTGGCCGGCCTGCCACCGCGCGAGCGCGACGCACGGGTCGCGGCTGCCCTGAGAGATTTTGGCCTTGAGCACCGGGCCGATCATCGCCCCGACCAGCTTTCCGGCGGGCAGCGGCAGCGCGTCGCCATCGCCCGCGCTACCATCATGCGCCCCGCCATGCTGCTGGCCGACGAACCGACCGGCAATCTCGACCGCCACACTGGCGATGAAGTCATCCATTTGCTCGAAGTGCTCAACGCCAGCGGCGTCACGCTGATCGTCGTGACGCACGATCCTGGTCTCGGTGGTCGTGCCCGTCGGCAACTGGTGATGGAAGACGGGCATTTGCACCACGACTCCAGCCGCTCCGCCAACCTCGCATGAAGCTCACCGACACAGTGCGTTTCGCCCGCTCTGCCGCCACCGGTTACCCCCTGCGCACGGCGTTGTCGGTGTTGGCGATGGCCATCGGCGTCGCGGCAGTAGTCGTACTCACCGCGCTGGGCGACGGGGCACGACGGTATGTGGTCGGCCAGTTTTCGTCACTGGGCACCAATCTGGTCATCGTGCTGCCCGGCCGTTCGGGCACGGGCGGGTTCAACCCGGCGAACGCCATCACCAGCACGCCGCGCGACCTCACCATTTCCGATGCGGCCGCCCTGCGGCGCGCCCCCTCGGTCAAGCGCCTGGCGCCGCTGGCCGTTGGCACGTCTGAAATCAGCTTTGGCGGGCATGTCCGCGAAGGCATGGTAGCCGGATCGACCTCGCAGATGCTCGAAGTCCGCAATTTCACCCTGGCTCAGGGCCAATTTCTGCCGGACGATGACTGGAACCGCGGCGCGCCCGTCGCAGTCATTGGCGCCAAGATCCGCGAGGAGGTCTTCGGTACACAAGAGGCAGTCGGCCAGCTTGCGCGCGTGGGCGACCGCCGGGTACGCATCGTGGGTGTGCTGGCTTCGACAGGAACGGGTTTGGGCATGAATACGGATGAACTGGTCATCGTGCCAGTCGCCCTGGCGCAAGCGCTTTTCAACTCCAATACCCTCTTTCGCATTCTGGTCGAAGCGCGCAGCCGCGAGGCCATTCCGGCCGCCAAGAACGAGGTGCTGGAGATCCTGAAGACCCGGCACGGCGGCGAGGAAGATGTAACCGTCATCACACAAGATGCCGTGCTTGCCACATTCGACCGTCTGCTCGGCGCGCTGACCCTGGCGGTAGGCGGCATCGCCGCGATCAGCCTTGCGGTGGCCGGTATTCTGGTAATGAACGTGATGCTGGTGGCGGTCGCCCAGCGAACCAACGAAATCGGTTTGCTGAAAGCGCTTGGCGCCACCGACCGCGATATCCGCCAGGCTTTTCTGGCGGAGGCCGCCATGCTTTCAACTTTTGGCGCACTGGCGGGCTATGTGCTCGGCGAAATCGGTGCATTTCTGGTGCGGCAATTCTTCCCGGTTTTTCCGGCCCAACCGCCGAATTGGGCCATCTTCGCCGGCATCGGCACGGCATTGGTCACCGGACTGGTTTTCGGTGTCATGCCGGCACGAAGGGCTGCCCGCCTCGACCCGGTCGAAGCGCTGATGAAGCACTGACATGAGCTGGTCCGACGCCCTCCGCCTGGCGCTGCGCGCGGTCACTGCCCAGCGGCTGCGCAGTTTTCTGACTCTGCTCGGCATCGCGGTCGGGATCGCTGCCGTCATTCTTCTGACCTCTATCGGCGAAGGCATTCATCGTTTCGTGCTCGCGGAATTCAGCCAGTTCGGCACCAATGTGATCGGCGTGCATCCCGGCAAGGTCAAGACCGGCGGCGCGCCGCCTTCAGGCCTGCCTACCAGCGCCAAACCGCTGTCGCTCGAAGATGCCCGCGCCCTCGCCGCGCTGCCTCATGTTGTGGCCGTCACGCCCAGCACCTGGGGCAATGCCGAAGTCGGCGCCAACGGCCGGTTGCGCCGAACGCTGGTCTACGGCGTTGGGCCGCAAATGCTCGCCGTGTTCAAGGGCAAAATCCGAGCCGGGCAATTTCTGCCTTCAGACGATGCCGAAAACGCCCGTGCGCTGGTGGTGCTGGGCCCCAAATTGAAGGAGGAGCTGTTTGGCGCCGAAAATGCGCTGGGCGCCCGCCTCAAGGTTGGCACCGATCAGTTCCGGGTTATCGGCGTACTCGAACCGAAAGGCCAATTTCTCGGCATTGATCTGGACGATACCGCCTTCATCCCCGCCGCCCGCGCCTTGGAGGTTTTCAATCGGGACGGCCTTAACGAAATCGACGTGGCGGCGGAAGAAGGCGTGCCCGCGGCGAAAGTCGTGGCGCTAGTGCAGGAACGAATGAAAGCGCGGCACGGCCGAGAAGATTTCACCATCATTTCGCAGGAAGAAATGATGTCGACTCTTTCCAATATTCTGGATGTACTGACTATGGCGGTTGGCGCGCTGGGTGGCATTTCGCTGCTGGTCGGCGCGGTCGGTATCGTCACCATCATGACCATCGCGGTGACCGAGCGCACCGGCGAAATAGGCTTGCTGGTAGCCCTCGGCGCCCAACGGCGAACCATCCTCGGCCTCTTTCTCGGCGAAGCCGTCGCACTCGCCGCGACGGGAGGGCTGATGGGCCTGGCGCTGGGGATCGGCCTCGCGCAACTGATCCAGCTCGCCGTGCCCGCGCTGCCGGTGCACACGCCGATCAGTTTCGTCCTGATGGCAGAAGGCCTGGCCGCCACCATCGGCCTGCTGGCCGGCGTGTTGCCGGCCAGGCGGGCTGCACTGCTCGACCCGGTTGAGGCACTGAGGGCGGAGTGATCAAGTCGGGTGCATATGCACCCTGCTACAGGCTCAGGATTGATAGGGGTGCCGATCGGCCTTGAAATCAATCAAGCGACCGTCGTGTTCAATCAGAACGGTATTCGCCACGATCCCCTCCCGTGCCATTTCGGCGACGATATCGCGCGACCTCCATTGCGTGGGAATGATAACGACATCAACAGGCGCCGATTTCAGGACATCGCGGAACTCGATGCGTTGGCCACAACCAGGCACAAAGGTCCCCGCCTTGTCTGGGTCGGAATCCACAACGAGAGGAAAACGCTGTGCGTCGGCGCCGAAATGGTGCATGAACGCAGCGGCCTTGCCGGTCCCTCCCCAGATCGCGACACGTTTGCCCGAGGCCGCCAGCGTCGCGAGTTGATCGCCAATGCAGGTTTGGCTGCGTTGAGCCCGGTAGCAAAACGCATTCGCCTGTTCGGCCAGCACTCGCGCATTGTCGGCCACACCAAGGCGCACCAGAGCAAATACGACCTCGCCATCGTAGCCATGCGCCAGCGTTACGATTTCGCCGGCGCGCTGCATCAGCGTACGGAAGGATTCGGTAGTGAAATGCGACACGTGCTCGTAAAAGAAATCGGCCAAGCGGTCCGTCTCAAAAACGCGGTCAATACAGGGAACCTCAGCAAACAACCAGCTGGGCTTGCCGAGTCCGGCTGCCCCCCAGGCAAGTTGTTCCAGCAGCGCCGCGGGCTCGGTCAGGTGTTCGATGACGTGTCGTATCACCACAGCATCGGGCGTGAATGCGGCCATGTCCGACAAGGGCTCGAACAAACGCGCATGAAATTCAACTCCCAATCCGGTTTCGGAACTGCCATTCGGATCGAAACCCACAAAGCGACCGGATTGTCTGGCCTCGGCCAGACCACGCACGAAATGACCTTCGCCGCAGCCAATTTCGACAACAACCGGCGCTGACGGCAGGTACTCCAGCACCAGATCGCGGGTAGCGGCCAGGTGCCCCTTCCAGATCCCGCCTTTGTTGAACATGCGGTTGGGATTGTTTTCGTAAGGGATGGCGTCGTAGGAAAACGCCCGATTCCAGACGTGCGTGCAGCGCGGACACTGCACGAAATCGAGGCGATGCTTCGGCATGGCCTGCGCTGAGGTCGCCGAATCGGGCCAGCCCAGCGTGGCCAGGGTCTGGTGTCCTGCGTCGAAGAAGGGTGCGGCCAGGCTATGGCCGCACACGGGGCAAGATGTAGGGATGAGCTTCATTTCTGCAACAACTTTCTAAAATAGGCGATCGTTTCTTTCAAACCATCCTCGAGTTGCACCTGCGGCGTCCATCCGAGTACAGAGCGCGCTTTGGCGATATCCGGTTGGCGTTGGACCGGGTCGTCCTGGGGCAGCGGCCGAAACACCAGTTCGCTGCGGGAGTCGGTCAATCGCAATACCTGCTCCGCCAGTTCCCGTATCGTCATCTCGCAGGGATTGCCCAAGTTGATCGGGCCAACCTCGCCCTCCTGATCGATGGTCCGCAACAGACCATCGATCAGATCGTCCACATAGCAAAACGATCGCGTCTGACTGCCATCGCCGTAAAGGGTGATCGGATCGCCCTTGAGCGCCTGAAGAATGAAGTTGGAGACCACCCGACCATCGTTTGGCTGCATCCTCGGGCCGTAGGTGTTGAAAATCCGCACGACACGGATATCGACACCATGCTGCCGGTGATAGTCAAAAAACAGCGTTTCCGCGCAACGCTTGCCTTCGTCGTAGCAGGCGCGAGGACCGTTCGGGTTCACGTGACCCCAGTAACTTTCCGGCTGTGGGTGGCGTTGCGGGTCACCGTAGACCTCGCTGGTGGAAGCCTGAAGGATTCTCGCGCCGCATCGTCTGGCCAGCCCCAGCATGTTGATTGCCCCCAGCACCGAGGTCTTTACCGTCGCCACCGGGTCACGCTGATAGTGGATCGGGCTGGCCGGACAGGCCATGTTGAAGACCCTGTCCGCTTCGACATAGAGCGGCAGCCAGACATCGTGGCGAATCAGTTCGAAGTTTGACCGACCGATCAGTTGGGCGACGTTCGCCTTGCTGCCAGTGTGAAAGTTGTCCACACAGAGCACTTCGTATCCGCGTGCAACCAGGCGATCACACAGGTGCGAGCCAAGAAAACCCGCCCCCCCAGTGACCAGTGTTGTTTGTTCCATGAGCTGTCCTATTGCTGTTTGCAGTAAGTATTCCACATCGCATCGAAAGCCGCTTCAAGATGTCTGGCGAACCGAGGGGCATCGCACAGGGGCGAGGCCAGGAGTCGGGGTCTCAATGCACCACGCAGCAACTGTAGTTCGTCTGGGTGCGCGGCCATGGCAACCGCTTTTTCGACATAGTCATCGGCGCTCGTCGCCACCCAATCCGGCAAGCCGACCGTATTCAGGATGCTCTCGCCGACGTGCGAGAGAAAACGGTCGCCTTTCAGCGTCAACACCGGCACGCCCATCCACAACGCCTCGACGGTAGTGGTGCCACCAGGGTAGGGAAATGGATCCAGGGCGATATCGACCTCGCGGTAAGCCGCCAACAAATCCCGGCGCGGTGCCGAACCGTGCAGCAACAACCGGTCGGCCGGGACGCCATAGCGTCCAAAGCGCTCCATCAGCCGCTCACGTTCACCGGAATCGTTCAACTCCACGGCAAGCAATCGCAGGCACGCGCCCGGCACAGCTTTCAGAATATGCGACCACACCTCGACGACGCGTTCACCCACCTTGGTCAGCCGGTTGAAGCATCCGAATGTGGGCGTCTTCGTCGTCAGCAGCGGCAGGTCTCCCACTGCGATATCTTCGTCCGGCGGAGTAAAGCAAAGGTAACTATCAGGCAGTAGCCAGGGCCGCTCGGTGTAATAGTCGCGCTCCGCCTGCGGTATCACGTGGCGATCGCACAGAATGTAATCCATCGCCCGCAACCCGGTCGTGTCAAAATAACCCAGCCAGGTCGCCTGAATGGGAGCCGGTTTGCGGGCAAAAACCAGGAGTCGATTACGGGCGGTATGCCCCGACAGATCGATCAGGATGTCGATGCCGTCGCTCCGGATCTGCTCCGCCGCACGATCATCGCTCATCCCGCACAGCGATACCCAGCGATCCCCGTGCGCGCGCAGCCGCTGGGTAAGTCCGTCGGCGTAGGGCGAGGTCGGATAAAAGGTCATCGCAATCCGGCGTCGATCCAGGTGGGTCAACACATTTTCCAGAAAATGCCCGACCGGATGCGAATGGAGATCGCCCGATACCCAGCCGATGTTGAGTCTCCCCTTATCCGGTCGCCCCCGAGGATGCGGCCTCCGCGAGGAGATCAGGGGCGTCTCGAAGCGACCTGCAAAAGCGACATGTTCACGATAGGATTCCTCGGCAGTCAGGGAGGTCGACAACTGCAGCGTGGCGAGCAAACTGCTGTGGACGCCCGCATCGTCGGGTTCCAGCGCAAGCGCTCGTCGATAGCAATCGATTGCCGTACCCTGACGCCCGCGCGCGGTCTCCAGATACCCCCGACACACATGCAATCCGGCCACCTCGGGGGCCCGCGCAAGCAGCTCCCCGAGCAAGGCCTCGGCATCGTCCAGGCGCGCCTGTCGCAACAGCGCGGAACAGAGATTGCCGCCCGCTTCGATCAGGGATGAATTCAAGTCCAGCGCATGTTGAAAACACTGAATGGCCTTGTCATCACTCCCTTGATCGGCAAGCGCCAGGCCGAGGTTGTTCCAGGTTTCGGGGTTTTCAGGCTGATGTTGAAGCGCCTGTTGAAACCGCTCGATAGCGCCGGCCAGGTCACCCACCCCCATCCTGAGCAACCCCAGGTTGTTCATGGCTCGCAAGTGATCGGGGTCGCACCGGAGCGCCGCCAGAAAAAAGGTCTCCGCTTCGGCGGGCTGCTTGCGCCCAAGATAGAGGTTCCCGAGATTGTTGTGGGCATCCGCGTAATCCGGGTTAATCGCCAACGATGCGCGAAAGCACGCCTCGGCCTCTCTATCGCGGCCATTCGCAAAATGGATATTGCCAAGATTGTTGTGTGCCCGAAAATGCCCGTGATCGATTTCCAGCACTCGCCGATAAAGCGTCTCGGCACCGGCAAGATCGCCTTTTTCCAGTAATACGTTTCCCAGATTGTTCAGCGCGTCTACAAAGTCCGGCTGAATATCAAGCGCACGCCGATAGGCGGCAGCTGCACCGTCGAGTTCGCCAGTCGCCTGCCGTGCATTGCCCAGATCGCGCAGCGCAATCAGATTCTGTGGATGCACTGACAACGAGCGTTCGATCAGTTCGATTGCAGCATTGTGTTGCCCGACCTGAAAGGCAAGAAAGCCCAGCAGATGCAAAACCTGAGGATGCCGTGGATTAAGCGACAGCGCTTCGCGGTAGCACGATTCGGCCTGCTGAAGTTCGCCAGCCTGATGATGGGCCAGTGCCCGGCGAAGCGTCATTTCCAATGTCACGCCGTTCATGGCTGCTGCACCCAAAAAATACACTTCATCACCGAAAACCGCCTCTCAAGCTTGGCTTCCCGCCTTAAGCGCTGCGTCAGTCAATCTGCTCATCCGCGACGCCCTCAGAGTGCCCTCAACTTGAGCTGATCCTCTGGAAACTCCGAATACGCCCGAAACTCGTCTGACCCATAAACCAGTCCATTCTGGAAATCCGTGATCGAATCCTGCATCCGGAGGGGGAAATCGGCCATGAATTGGTCATCTTTCAAGAAGACCGCGACCAGATCATTCCACACGGCGTCGCGCTGGTTGCGCACAAAAGACTCGAGCAGGGCCACGTTGATCGAGTTGCGCTTCGCCCAGGTCACCAGAGCCCGACCGCTGTCGGGGAAAAACCGCCAGCAGTCGACAGGGTGCCTGTGAAAATTTCCGTTCGAAGGGGCGTTCAGGTAGAACAGTCCGTTCGGCTTCAGCACACGGAGAATTTCCAGAAAAACGATCCAAAACATCTCTGAATGCTCGAAACAGGAACTCGAAAGGACGATATCAATCGAACAATCTTCAAACGGAAGCGAGTAGGGATCGTCCAGCACGACGTCCACCCCTTTTCCATTCACAAAATCGACCCCCACATATTCAAACGAGGGCGGCGCAACCTCCCGCAAGCTGCCATTCACATCTTGAGCGCCAATTTCGATCACGCGGGCCTGGCCTTTTGCCAGAAAAGATGCCGCATAGGTATCAAAGAACAGTTTGCAATTTGACATTGCCGTTGGATGCACGTTGATCTCCGACTACAAAAATACTGAACATTTCAGCGATTGAACGAGCAGACAGGAGTCTGCCCGGAGGGATGCCCTGCCAAGGTAACTCATGGCAGCAAAGACCGCTGCCGACATCGGCGTTACGGCGCTCCCGGATTGAAGCGATCCCGCCCCGCTACAAGTTTCATGGCGCACGAAAGCGTGTCTCCGCCCGATCATGTTGCCGACGCTCTCGAAAGCCGCGTCGCGCTGCCAGCTTCCTGCACCGCCGTTGCAAAGAAGGCTTCCAGCTCCCGCACCGCCGCCAGGTCGTTGAACAGCCCGGAAGGCTTTGCGGCGGCATCCATGATCCTTTGTCGCCAGGAGGAATCCCTGGCGACCGCGTAGGCCCGCCCAGCATACTCTCGCACATTATGGACGACGGGCGCGTCCGGAATACCGATTTGACGATAGGCGCCCGCCACAATCCTGCCGCGCATGTGCACCCCCGGCCAGGTGACGATGGGTGTGCCCACCTGAAACGCTTCGTACAGCGTGTTGCCGCTGCCAAAGTAGAGGGGATCCAGCAGCACGTCCATATAGGCCAGCATGGCGACGAATCTCGGCCGGGGCAGCGCGGGCAGAAAGCGCACCCGCTCCAGCAATACCGGGAAGGTGCGCGCCCAGCGCGCTTTCAACAATTCAACCCAGGAAGGTGTCTTGCCTGCCACCAGAACAATGGTTCCCGAAGGATCCAGCTCGGCGATTTCCGCCAGCACCGCGTCAAAATCGGGATGCAGCTTGAACAAGGATTGAGGGCAGCCATACAGAACTCCCTGCTCCGGCAGCCCCAACTCGGCCCGTGTCAGCATGTCGACCGCGCCCGCGTCGGGCTCGTAATAGCATGGCAGGCGATCAAGGCAGACCAGATGTTCGGAGTAGTGTTCTTGGGCACTTTCGTTTTCGATCAGCGTCGACGACACGAAGTAGTCGAGAGTGTCAACACCGGTCGTTTCCGGATGCCCCCACCCGACCACCTGAACCGGCGCCAGCCTCGCATGCGCAAGGCAGTAAGTTGATGCGGCCATGCCAATATCCGGATAAAAAAGCACATCCAGACGGGCTTCCTCCAGAACGGATAATTGGTCGGAAAAGCCCCCCGGCAGCGTGATTTCTTCGTCGGCGCAGGCCGAAATCTCCGCCCGGAGCAGATCTTGTTTCGCCGAAGGCGGATAAATCAAAACCACCGAAAAGCGCTGCCGATCGATCTGCTTGATCATGCCGGCAAACAGGTGCCCGACAGTGTGCCTGACGAGAAGATGAGACAAAAACCCGATGCGGATACGCTGCCTCTCATCCGGCGGTGTCCATTCCCGAACATGCCGCGACACAAAATTCAGCGCGGGCGTCGTTTGCCGCAATGTGGCGCTCAAAGCGCACATCAAATCGCGATTGGGGCACGAATGGTAAGCCAGGTAGAAAAACCGCGGGAGCAGGCGTTCGACCAGTTCCGGTTTGCCGAGCGGCAGCCCCTTCAATTGCTCGATGGCTGCTGCAAACCGCGCACGCCATTTTTCGATCTCGTCGACGGAAGCCGGAATCACGGGCAGCAAAGGCACCGCCTCTGAGCTGAATGTGTTGTCGGGCACGACTTGCCCGCACACCGCCAAAAACGTCTCCGACGCCTCTTCCACGCGCCCGGCATCGATCAGCACATCAACAAGATCAAAACCCGCTGCCCACAAGGCGGGCTGTCGCGCTCTCGCCGCCTGCAAGGCCGCAATGGCGTCGTCAGATCGTCCCTGATCCTTCAGAGCGACCCCCTGACGCGCCAGATAGCACGGATTGTCGGGCGACAACACGAGTGCGCGCCGCAGGCAGGTTTCCGCATCGATCGACCTCTGCTGCAACAAAAGAAGGTTAGCCAGATCGCAGCATGCCTCGTGCAAATCCGGTCGAAGCTCGATGACACGCTGCCAGCAATTGATAGCTTCGTTATACTTTCCTTGACGCTGCCAGACTGCGGCGAGATTTCTGAGCGCATCGAACTGATTCGGATCAAGCTGCACCGTGCGCGCCAGAATTGCCTCAGCCTCGGTTAACCGGTCAAGGCGGGCTAACACCACACCGAGATTGCCGTGAGCCAGCGCAAAGCCGGGTTGAAGCTCTATCGCCTTGCGAAAGAATGGTTCTGCTATCTGCGGCCGTTTTCCGAGCAAGTGCAGGTAACCGAGATTGTTGTGCGCCTCCGCGCTGGCGGGGTCAAGCCGTAAGGCTTCTAAAAGTTCGGCGACCGCCTGATCGACCTCCCCTGCTTCATGGAGGGCGATACCCAGATCGCCATGAAAAACCGCTTGCATTGGGTTGAGCGCGATGGCGCGTCTGTACCATCCGATGGCATGATTCAGGCGCCCGTTTGCCCGCGCCGCGACGCCCGCCAGATAGGCCACGTTCGCCATGCCGGGAGAATGCTCCAGAGTCCGCTGGCAGAGCGCTTCGCACTCGACGGTACGGCCCGCGCGCAACAGTGCCGTAATCTCCCCAAGCACGTCCGTTGACGACCGAGTGCCCGTCGGAACAGTTTCTGCACGGTGATTCTGCCCGCAACACCTCTTGAACTTGCGCCCGCTCCCGCAGGGACAGGGATCATTTCGACCGAAAGCCACTGACATTATCAACCGAACAACAGAAAACGTCTGATTTTACGCTATCAGATGGCCGCTCACTCACATCCTGTAGAATAAAGGCATGACAAATTGACGCGGGCGCGGGAACAAGCAGAACCGCGTCACTTTCTTCACTCTAATTCAGATCTTTCGCCATGAGTCGCTACGATTACGAGTTCGACATCGCTTCCGACAGTGTCGCCGGCCGCGTAATTCGGCTGGTTGGCCACGATCAGCGCGTGCTGGAACTGGGCTGTTCGACGGGGCACATGAGCCGGGTGCTGCACGAGCGCGGTTGCGCCGTCACCGGGCTTGAAATGGATGCCAGCGCTGCCGAGAAAGCAAGGGAATGGTGCGATGACGTCAAAGTGTGCAATCTTGACGAAGACGTCTGGGCGACTGAACTTGCCTCCGCGCCGCTGTTCGATGTCGTGCTGGCCGCCGATGTGCTCGAACATCTGCGCGATCCCCAGCGCTGTCTGGCGCACGCGCGCCGGTTGCTGAAACCCGGCGGACGTATTGTACTCTCGACGCCGAATATCGCGCATGGCGGTGTCATTGCCGGGCTACTGCAAAGCCAGTTCAGTTATCGCTCCACCGGATTGCTGGATCGCACGCACATTCATTTCTTCACGAGAGAGAGCCTGACGGACGTGCTGAATGCAGAGGGATTTGCAGTCGAGCACGTGTGCCCGGTCGAGGCCGGTGCCGAACATCCCGAATTCGCCGCGCACTGGAACTCGCTGTCTCTCGACGCCCGCAACACCATCGAGCGTTCCCCGGATTACCGCGTCTTCCAGTGGGTGCTTAGCGCAACCAAGTTACCGACTGACGCAGCTTCCGTCGTCATGACCGAAGCTCAACGGCAGATCGACAGCCTGCGCAACCAGAGCCACCGCATGGCGTGTGACTTGTTGGCGCTCCGGCTCACGGACCGGGAACGCGAGCAGACGCTTGTTGCGGCCACCACCGCTCGCCACGCCGCTGAAATCGAATTGATGGAAGTGCAACGGCGACTGAAATGCAGCCAGGAAGCGAACGAAGAGCAGGTAAAAGTCATCTCCGAACTCCGGGCGCTCGTTTGCCGGCAAAACGCAACGCTGAACATGGCTCGCATGGCGCCTTTTCGCTGGCTGGCCACACTCGGCCGTCTAGCCGCCGCTCTCCCGTTGCTGATTCTGGCCGCGGCGCGCAACCTCGCCGCCGCCTTGAAGCACGTTTTGGCAACCACCTTCAGATCTCTTCCGCTCCACCAGCGGAGCCGGCTGAAGGAAACGCTGTTCGAACTCTTTCCGTGGCTGTTTCGTAACCGCGCCGCCTACAAGAATTGGGCCGCCAGCCGGGCCAATGCGTTGGGCGAGCCGACCGACGATCCCGCCACCGCCGCTCACCGGCCAACCCCGCCAGAAGCCGCCCGTTCCCTCGAAATCGATCACAGTCTGGCCATCCCCCTCTCCTTCGTTACGGTCGACCGTGCAACACCTCGCCGCGTCGCATCGGTCATCCACATGTATTACGCGGAGCTCGCGTCGGAATTCCGTCTCTATTTGAACAACATTCCCGGGTCGCTCGATCTGTACATTTCGACGCCTGACGAGTCATCCAGGGCGATGATCGAACGCGTGTTCGAAGGCTGGCCGAAAGGGACGGTCGATGTCCGCGTAGCCCCCAATCGAGGGCGCGATGTCGCACCCAAACTCGTCACTTTCCGGGAGGTGTACCCGCGCTACGACTTCATCCTGTTCCTGCACTCGAAGCAATCGAAACATGCCGACATCCTGTCGGGGTGGCGACACTTTCTGTTCGAGAGCCTGATCGGATCGCCCGCCATCGTGGAATCCATCTACTGGATGTTTGAGCGCGATCCCAAGCTGGGCATGGTTGCCTCGCAGCATTTTGAACCAATGCGCCATTGGCTGAACTGGGGTGGAAATCTGCCCGCAGCGTCACGCCTGGCGACGCGCATGGGATTCGTTCTCGATGAACGGGCGCCACTCGACTTCCCCTCCGGGTCGATGTTGTGGCTTCGTTCTCACGCTATCCAGCCTCTGCTTGATCTTGACCTGGATTACGCCGATTTTGAACCCGAGCAGGGGCAAGTCGATGCCACGATCGCTCATGCTATCGAGCGCTTGCTCTTTCATGTCTGTGAAACCGCGGGCTTCAGGTGGCTCAAGGTCGCCCGTCCGGAACTGTTCGATCACACGCCGATGATCTGTCCCGTCGGACACGAAGCCGAATTCGATGCATTCATCGAGAAATATGCTTTTCAGGTGCTGAAGCCATCGGGCATCGCACCGCGTAAGGCGATGCCAACGCCCATCGCCCATCCGCCCGCCGGACTCGCCGATGCGGTCAGAGCGCGCTGCCTCGGCGAGACCGCAACACCCCATATTCCCTTTCGCATCGCCGTCGGTATCGTCACACACAACAACGATGCGCGCGAACTGAGGCAAGCCGTCGATGCGGCAAACGCATCGCTGGCCGCTTCGGGCGCGTCAGCCTCCCGTTTGTACGTGCTCGATAATGGCGAACCTTCCGCACCGCAGATCGGCGACCTGCCTGACATTTCATACCTGGAAACGCAGGGCAACATCGGTTTTGGTGCCGGCCACAACCGGATCATGGCCGAAGCCTTTCTGCATGGCGCCGATCTCTACATCGCCATCAATCCCGACGGGATGCTGCACCCCGATGCGATTCGCCATCTGCTGCGCATGAGCGCAGCCTATGAGGGCAACGCCTTGATCGAAGCAATTCAGTTTCCAGTGGAACACCCGAAACACTACGACCCGATCAACCTCGACACGCCCTGGGTATCGGGCGCCTGCCTGGCCATCCCGAGCAAGGCCTATCATTCGCTTGGAGGTTTCGACGAAAGCTTCTTCATGTATTGCGAGGATGTCGACCTGTCTTGGCGAGCCCGCGCTCATGGCTTCGCCACCAAAGCCTGTCCAGCCGCGCTTTTTCTTCACGCCGTCACCAACCGCTCCATGTCACCCGAAACCTTGAAAATGATTTATTCGTCGGGTGTGACCCTGGCCCGCAAATGGCAATCGCCTGCCTTCGAAAACCAGATCGCCGATGAACTGCGCGCTCTCGGCGCCTTGCCGCCCGGGCGCTATCCCACCCCCGTGCCTTCGTCCTGGCTGCGCTACGCGGACTTCTCGCACGGATTCAGCTTCGCGCCTACACGGTGGTAAGCGTCATGCAGACAGAACAACTCGATTGCATTGTCCGTTTTCATGACATTCAACGCCTGGGCGAACTGGAGCGCTGCGTGTTCTCGCTGATCGGTCAGCGTTACCGGCCGCTCAACCTGATCATCGTCACGCAGCGATTTGCCGATGCCGAACTGCGGGCTCTCGAGACCAGGTTAGCGCCGTTGTGCGCACACAGGGATGCCCCTTCGCTTGAGATCGTGAATTTCGAGCAGCCCGCTCCCGTCGACGCCCGAACGGAGCTGTTGAACATGGGTCTCGCACACTGTCGTGGCCGCTATGTCGCCTTCCTCGACTACGACGACACGCTGTATCCGGAGGCCTATGAACTGCTCGTGTCCCAACTGGAATTGAGTCGATCCGCCATCGCATTCGCGTCGGTCAGGGTCATCAAGGCGGATGTCTTTGCAGAATTCATTCGCCCCGCTGCCGAGACGCCCCCTCCCTTTTCCGGCGGCGACCTCGTTGACCTCTTCAGCAGCAACTTCTGCCCCATTCACTCCTATGTCATCGATCGCGCCGACATTCCGTCGGACGTGCTGCTGTTCGACACCGGTCTCATTTGGGAAGAAGATTACGATTTGCTCCTCCGGGTGTGTGCGGCGCACCCATCCGATTTCTCGCTGCTGACCACCCGCGTCGGCGACTATTACTACAAGAATGACGGTAGCAATACGGTTCCCACAGAAGGCGGAGTCAGTGAAAAGCGTGCCGCCGAATACGAGCGCGTTCGCCGGATCATCGAAGACCGCCGCCGGTCTACCCCCGTCGCACCACGCGTACTGGAAAGTCTGGGCATTTCCCCCACCGAAACCTTGACCGTCCGGGATGTACTCAATCGCTTCGCCCGCAAAGGCAAGCGCAACCAGACGAGCGCCACACACGCGCTCGGCGTCGGGCCCTTCCTGTATCGGCTGCTACCTTCTCATCTGCGTCCGCGTTTGAAGCATTTCGCGTTCAGGCATTTTCCGGGCCTCTTTGCCGCGACGGCTTCCTATCGGGCGTGGGCAGCCATTCACAATCGCCCCAGCCAGGCCGCCAAGTAGAACGCCAGCTGCGACGCCGGGCGCATCCGTCGGACGCCCGATCGCTGCAATGCGGCGACGCGGCCCCAGGGCGAACGGCCAAAACAGGCACGGTCAAAATCTGCGATCGTCGGCAATTGTGCCGCCGGAATCCGGTCTTTCAATCGCGCCAGCAAGGCACGGTTCAGACTGTTCCAGTGCGCATAGCCCCCCATGAAACCAGCCCACACCCGGCGCCACCGATTACACATTCCCACACCCGAGCCGATCACGTTGTGCCCGTGTTGACGATAGGCCAGGCGGGGGATGGGATCGAAAATGCACTCCCCCCCCACCGCGGAAACAGCAAGGTAGGCCGCCCAATCGTGCGCGGGCACCTCAAGATCGGCGACTTGTTTCAGGGCAAAAAAGGCTGCCCTGTTCATCACAACGGTATTGCCGGCAGCAATATTCTGCGCCAATGCCGTTTGCAAACCGGGCTCGCGGTTCCACAGCGGCGAAAAACCCAGATGCCGCAGTTCGGCATCGACATACTCGGTTCGGGCGCAGTACAACATCGGCGTTGTACTCTCGGGTGGCCCCAGGCGCGCGACGGCCTCCGCAAGCTTGTCCCTGAACCAAACATCATCCTGATCGCAAAAGGCGAAAAACCCGGCTGAGTCAGCGACCGCGCCAACCAAGCTCAGGAAACAACGGGTCGCCGACCCTCCCTGGACGGAGTAGGCAACAAGATCCAAACCGAGCTCTGCGGCGTGCTGCACCACACGCGCCTGCGTATCATCGTCAGACGCATCGTCCGCCCAGTGCAATCTGATTGTCACGCCGGTCTGCTCGGCAAGCGAGCGCAACTGCGCTTCGATGAAGGCGCCACCATTGTGTGTGGTCAACAGCACATTCACACAAGGCATCTCGCCAGTCGTTTTGCTTGCCGATTGCATTACGAGATGTGCGGCATCGTCAGAGACAAGCCAATTCCCGCGCCCGTGGCGAAGGTTGTGAGCATTGAATTCCGGGGCACTGTCCGAAACAGCCGATTTCCGAGTTTTTCATGAACGTCGCTGAGACCATTTAACCTATCCGGACAGCGGCTTCCCGCACCCGGCCCCTCCGGCATCGCGCCCGCTTCCTATTGTTGGGTTGACCGTGCAGCATTATCGTCGACATCCATGCAAACGTTAACCATGGGAACGTCGAAAATCCCTGCGCAATGAACAGATGGCTGACATCGTACTATGACAGCATCATTTGCCCAATGATGATGCTCGTGCGCGACCGGATCCCCTTCCGCGCTTGAAACGCATACGCTGTAATCGCCAGAAGCCAACGTCGGCCAGTTGAAATCGAAACTCGCCACCACACGAGTTCGCGCCACCGCCATTTCCAGCGAGGCATCGCTCATACCATAGGTATTGGCGCCAAAGACCGACTGCCCCAATCTATCCTTGACCAGAAATCCCATCAGCGGTCGCTCGTAGTCCCGCAACACCACAGCGGAGATCACCAGGCGCACCCGCTCACCGCCGGATACCGCAGCAATATGTCGCCCTGACTCATCTTCCAGACGCACCGAATCAATTCGGGATTTACCCGATCCAAACTCATGCCCGGTATCCGCATCGAACCCTTCGTCACCAGGTGAAGGAGGCGCATCGCCGCCAGCCGGATTGCTTTCCGGCGCACGAAGGCTTGTTCTCCCCGCGTTCATTTGAGCCAGGTAGAACGACGAGACATCCTTCGGGTCTCCCATGCGGATCAACTGTCCGGCCTTGAGCAACATCACACGGGAGCACAGCCCCACGACGGCGGCAATATCATGGCTGACAAAGAACAACGTCCCCGTTTTAGCAAATGCGCGGAGAAAACGCATGCACTTTTGAACAAAGAAGACATCGCCCACCGCCAGCGCCTCGTCGATCACCAGAATGTCTGCATCGACATGCGCGATGATCGCGAACGCCAGCCGCACAAACATTCCACTGGAATATATCTTGACGGGTTGATCAATGAACTCGCCGATGTCGGCAAACTCGGCGATTCTGTCAAAACGGTCGCCGATCTGCTCGTGACTGAGCCCGTAAAGCGATGCGCAGAGGTAGACGTTTTCCCTGCCTGTATATTCCGGGTTGAAACCCGCTCCCAGTTCAAGCAAGGCCGCCACGCGCCCAAACACCTCGACGCTTCCGATCGTCTGGTTAAGGGTGCCGCACAGCAATTGCAGCAAGGTCGACTTGCCCGAACCGTTGCTTCCGATCAATCCGACGACTTCGCCTCGCCGCACCTCGAAGCTGAGTTCGCGCAATGCCCAAAATTCCTGAAAATACTGGCGGCGACCTCGCGCCAGCATCTGAAGGAGACGATCCCGGGGTCGGGCGTAGATCTGATAGCACTTGCCAACGCCCTCTGCGCGAATGACTACATCAGAGCACATCCGCGAATCCTTTCCTGGTTTTCTGGAACCAGGCGAACCCCATCCAGGCGATCAAGCCCGAAAACAGGAACAGTTTCGACCACTGTTCCCAATTGGGCGCGCGTCCCCAGAACATCACGGAACGGGCCTGCTCGACGATCAACGCCATGGGATTGAGATAGAGCATCTCTTGCAGCGTTTCAGGCAAGGCCGAGGCAGGGTAGAAGATCGGCGTCAAAAACATCAGGGTGGTCACCGCCACGCCCACGACCTGCACGACATCGCGGAGATACACGCCGAGCGACGCGAAAAACCACGACAAGCCCAGCGCGAGCAAGGCCAGGGGCAGCAGGACGACAGGAAGCAACAGAATAGTGGGCGACGGCGCACCGAACAGTAGGCCGTAAAAAACCAGCCACACCAGAGCGCTGGCCACGGAATGCACTAACGCCGATCCGAATGCGATCATCGGCAATACTTCAAGCGGGAACACCACTTTCTTGACGAAATTGACATTCTGAAGAATGAGGGTAGGCGACCGATTCACCGTTTCCGCAAATAGATTGAAAATCAGCAATCCGGCATAGAGAATCAATGCGAACGTCGTTTGCGACTCGTTGGCGACGCCCCAGCGCGCGCGAAATACCACGCTGAATACAAAGGTATACACGGCAAGCATCAACAGAGGATGCAAAAACGACCACGCGACGCCCAGGATCGATCCGCGATACCGCCCCAGACTTTCCCGGCGGATCAGGTCCCTGATCATCTGACGGTGCCGCCACGCCGATTTAGCGGCTTCCAGGGGAGATACGGAATGCGCCTGCATCGCCAAAACAGCCTGATTCAGACAACACGACGCCGCGATCGAAAGCCGGCAGCCATCATGCGTTCAGGGTATCCCGGTAGTCGACGCCACCGGCCAGCGTATACACCTCTTCCAGACTCGTGACGCCACGCGCCGCCTTCAACAAGGCATCTTCCCTGAGGGTGCGAAATCCCGTGCCTGCGGCATTCATAAGCGACTCCAACGTGGGCGACGGCTGATTGAGCGCCGCACGAAGCCGATCGGTCGCCGCCAGCAATTCATAGACGGCAATCCGGCCCCGGTATCCCGTGCCACCACATTGGCTGCATCCGGCCGGTTCCATGAACTGCCAATCCTCGCGCCTGACGGCGAGCTTCTCCAAGGCCTCCAGAACGGACGTCGGCATCAATTCGGGTGCATGGTGTGGCTTGGCGCACGCCGTGCAAAGCCTTCTCACCAGGCGTTGCGCGACCACGCCCCGCACGGTCGCACCCACCAGAAAAGGCTCGACCCCCATGTCGGATAGCCGCAAAAAGGCGGTCGCGGTATCGTTGGTGTGCAGGGTCGAAAAGACACGATGGCCTGTCAGCGATGCCTGAACCGCGATTCGGGCGGTTTCCACATCACGGATTTCGCCGATCATGATCGTGTCGGGATCGTGGCGCAGGATGGAACGAAGTGCGGCCGGGAAGGTAAACCCGATCTCGGGATGAACCTGAAACTGAGTCACCCCCGGAATCTGGTACTCGACCGGATCCTCCACCGTCAGCACGCGCTCGTGCGCGGTATCGCAAGCAAGGAGGGTCGCATAGAGCGTGGTGCTCTTGCCCGAACCGGTCGGACCGGTCACCAGAATCACGCCATCGGGTTGCGCCATCCAGCTCTTGTACAGTTGCAGGTGGTCGGCCTCGATTCCGATGGTGTTCAGATCGAAGCGCGTTTTCTGCGTGTTGGGCAGTAATCGCAATACCAGCGACTCGCCTTGCACGCCCGGGATCACCGAAACCCGGACATCGGTGTCGACACCGGAGGTCCGAATCGAAAAGCGGCCATCCTGGGGCATGCGGCGCTCGGCAATATCGAGCCCCGAGATCAACTTGATCCGGCTGACCACCGCGTCGAAACGTTCACGAGGATACTGCTCCGTTCCCTGTAACACACCGTCGATCCGGTAGCGCACCGCAAAGCCGAATTCCTCCGGCTCGATATGTACGTCAGATGCTCGCGTATCGGTCGCCCGCGCCATGACGCCATTGACCAGTTCCACCACCGGGGCATCTTCCGCCAGGCGCCTCAAATCGGCCTGCGGCCCTTGGGCGGACTGTATGCGGTAAATCTGCGCGAGGAGGCGCTCCAGGTCTCTGGCGGCGATCAGGGCATATTCAACACGACGTCCCGGGCAGAGCGTCGATTCGAGCAGCTCTCTCAAACTGGAATCCAGAACATCGCGGGCCGCGATGGTGACGCTGTCTTCGCCGCTTGCAAAGCCCACGAAAGCATATCGGGTCGCCAGCGCCTGCGAAATCGCGTTTTCTCGATGCCATATCTCAATGGCCGGCAAGACCGCAGCAAGGTGCGCGTCATCCAGCACCGTCAAGCCGAGTTGCTCGCAGAGCGCTTGCAGGAGCGTTTGCTCCGAGATCAGGCCAAGACGAACCAGAATGGCGCCAAGACGTTCGCCAACCGCCTGTTTCTGGCGCTCCAACGCCAGGCTCAGAGCAGCGTCATCGATAACGGAACGGCCAACCAAGATCTGCCCGAGCAGCATGGAACGACCGGATTGCGGAGAAGCGCTGGACGCCATATCAATCGTACGGAGGGCCACCAAAGGCGGGAATTATACCCTCTCCGTCAGGGGCGGACTGACCAAAAAAAAACGGGGAGCTTGCGCTCCCCGTTTGACTCTTGCGACTTATCTGTCGGGCAATTACTTGCCGTTCAGGCTGGCTTGAGCGTCTTGGTCGATGGTTTGATCGACATAAGCGCCGCCGCTAACCGGGACGCGAGTGTCGTTACCTTCGAAATCAACGCCTTGCGAGCTGGAGAACTCCATCACCGCGCCGGTCTTCGGGTTGACCAGGTAGTTCTGGACACGCAGCGAAGAGGCTTGCTCGGAGACGATGCGCAGGCGGGCACCGGTACCGGTCGCTTGCGGGGTCGAGTCGCCATTGGCGGTCGAAGCCGGAGCGTTGATCAGCAGCGCGTCGATCTGCGGCGAGCTCATGTTCTTCGCTTCGCGCGGAGCCAGCGTGGCGATCTTGCCGTACGGGCCGTACTTGCCATCAACCTGGATCAACTGAGCCCAGACGTCAACCGTGCGGGATTCGTTGTTGTTGATCAGGCGAATCACGCTTTGCCAGCCAGCCGGATCCTTGGAGTTGGCGTAGTTGCGAACGTCGATCTTGATGCCGCCACCCAGGGTGTAGAGGTTGCCGTTACAAACGTTGTTTTGTTCGGCAAAACCATCGCCCACAGCCACTTGCGAAGCCTTGACGATCGTGCCAACTGCCGTGAAGGCAGACAGCGGGATCGCGCCGGTCGCGGCGGCCACGTTGTAGCAAACATAGACCGGGCCCACGCCGGTGGCGCCAAAGGAGGCGGCAACGGTGGTGTTGGGAACGGTCACGGTCGTGGTGTTGGTGGCGCCGGTAGCAACCGTCGAGCCAGCAATCGGGCCAGTAGTACAGTCAGCAGTCGTGCTCAGGAACAGGGACGAACCCGGAGCAAAGCCTTGGCTGGCCGTCACATCAATCTTGACGTTGTTCACTTCAACGATACCGTTGGCTTGGTCAGCCGTGGTGTCGTCTTGCAGACCGGCGCCAGCGCCAGCCAGCAGGTACTGGTTAACCAGGTTGGCGTCGTAGCCGGTGGCGTTCTGCACCAGCGTCAGCTTGCCGAGGTTGGCCAGCGTCGTGGAGACGAAGGACGGCAGGGTGCCGGCAGTGGTCGTGCCCTTGAAGACCTTGTTCAGGCCAGCCGGGTCAACCTTGGCGTCGCCATTGGAGGCGGCGAAGGAAACCAGCAGGTTGGTCGGGAAGTTCACGATACCGGCACGGTTGGTCGCGCCAGAGCGGGCATGTTCGTCAGCCACGCCATTGGTGCCATCAACAGCCAACGCAGCCGGGTTGGCCAGCAACTTGAAGTGCTTGAAGTTAACGAACAGGCTCTTGTTGTCGGCGCACTTGCCAGCGGTCGTGTAATCCGTCACCAGATCGCCCACCACGGTCTTCAGACCCTTGATCGTTGCCTTGGTGGTAATCGGAAGAGCGGTGATACCGTTCACGGTGATGATGGGCTGGTCGAGCAGGGACGTCGTCCACGGAGCAACCGGCGCCACCGGCACGCGGATGGTCGCCCACAGCGTGTTGGTCGCGGTGTCAACACCGATGTTGGACACGGTGAAGTTGGTACCACCTTGACCCGCCAGACCAGCGTTGGTACCGACCGTCGGAGTAATGGTGAAGGCGTCAGCCGACGGGGCCGGACCCCAGGCAGCACCGCTCTCGAGCGCGAATTGCACCTGGAATTCCTGAACCTGCACGGTGGCGTTGATGTCACCCGCGAAGCGATAGGAAATCGTCGGCGAAACGATGGTTTGAGTGTTGTCGTAAATAACTTCACGCGCGATATTGGTGGAAGATGCGGTGATCTGACCAGCTTGCGCGGTACCGGCGACGGCGATGCCAGCAATCGCACCCAAGACCAGGCGGGTTAGAAGAGTTTGTTTCATCTTTAAGTTTCCTCTGTACAGAAAAAAAAGTTACCTGAACCCAAGATATGCGCCAGGCGTCCGAATTGAATCCTGCTCGCACTGCCGCATACCGCAGCACGTGGAACTATACATCACATCTCTTGAGATTCAAACCAATCTTCAACAGCACGGCATAAAATACCATAGCGCAACGCAGTCTCGCATAGCTCAAGGAGCTTGGCAAGTACAAAACCCCCTCCCCCATTGTGACTGTTGGAATAAAGTCATTGTCCCCGCTTGAGCGTTTCGAGCAGTTCCTGCCGCAGGCTGTCGTCCGTGACCGTTTTGCCTCCGGGCGGATTGGGCCGTTGCGTTCTGGCAGCGGAATTGTCCTTAATTTCTGCGGCCGGCGGCGTGACAGTCGGCGCAGAGACTGTCGCTTCGCGTCGTTCCTGTTGTATTGGAGCAACAGAACGGGGCGCAACGCTATCAACGCCGTCTTTTTCGGGCAAAGCATAGGTTTTTGAACGCGGCGCAGCGGCACCTTTGTCGCCGATTTTTTCGCCCGGCGCGGGTTTCGCCGGGGCCGGCTCAGGAGATTTTGCAGAAACCGCAGCCTTGGCCTCATCGGCGGCAGGCGCGGGGGCATTTACGTCGGTTTTGCCGGGCGTAACACCGCCTTCATTCGACGCTTCCGGCGCGGCCGGCCGGGCTGGCTTCTCCAAGGCAGGCATCGCCCAGGAAAACTGGGAGCGGAAGGCCGAAGTGATCGCCTGTGCGTCAAAGTCGTCCGAGATAACGTGAGGTGTCAGCAAGACAACCAGTTCCGTACGGTCGACCGTGGCATTGGCGTTGGTCCGGAAAAGCGCGCCTGCAAAAGGAATGTCTTTCAGATATGGCAGTCCGGCATCGCCGGAGGATCGATTCTCGGAGATCAACCCTCCCAGCAGCGTGGTATTTCCGTCCGTGAGCGACATTTTCGTCTCGATGCGGCGCGTGGAGATGACGGGCGAACTGTTAACCCCGGTCTCGTTGACCTGGGCCGCGCTGACTTCCTGCGACACTTCGATATCAACCCGCCCACCCGAGTGGATGACCGGCTTGATTTTGAGAATCATGCCCGTACTGCGGTACTGGATCGTTTGCAGCACGCCCTGGCCGGTCGTCGTACCGGTGTTGGCATTGCTGATCTGACTGGTGAGGATCGGCACCTCCTGCCCGACCTGAATCGTGGCCGCCTGGCCGTTGAGCGCAACCAGACTGGGATTGGACAGAATCCGGATCCGGTTGCTGGAGGCCAGTGCCGTCAGGAGGGCTTGCGGGTTACCCGCGAGGTTGGCGAAATTGAGGCGGAAGGTGCCGGTGGAGGGCTGTGCTGGCAAACCCACCCCGCCTGACACGCGCACGCCGTGCTTGGTGAATTCGTTGAGCAACCAGTTGAAGCCGAACTGTTCGTTGTCGGAGAGCCGGACTTCCGCCACCGTAGCCGAAATCAGCACAGAGCGCGCCGGACGATCCAGTTCCTGGAGCAGGCCATAGAGTTGCTGGTATTCGGAGGGCGTTGCCTTGATGATCAAGCCGTTGGCTGCCGAGTTGACCACGACTTTCTTGTTAACAGTTACACCTGACGCTGCACCCGCACCACCTGTCGCCGCCACTGCAGAGGAGCCTCCCATAACCTCTTGCAGTGTTTTTGCGAGATCCGAGGCGTCGGTATTACGAACGTAGTAATTGATATAGCCGCCGCTTGTGCCTTGCGGCGTCTGATCCAGATCTCGCGCCCAACGCAGGGTGTGGTTGAGAATGGTCTGATTGGTGGCAAAAACGATGATCGAATTGATCGGCGCCACCGGGAGCACAAGAATCGGGGTCGTCGCACCAGGCTGCTGCGCCACCGCGTACCCTTCGGCCGCCAGCACGTCGGTCAACCGCTTGGCCAGTTCGTCCGCCGACCAGAAGACCGGGGTCAAACGGGCGCTGACCCGCCCTCGCAGCATGGGTTGGTCGAGCAGCTGAATGGCTTCCATTGCCGCCGATACCGTATCTGATTGCCCGCTCAGCATCACTGCATTGCGAGGAGCATCTTCCGTCACCGTCAACCGGTTGGGAAAAAGGTTGCGCAACCAGGTGGTGACCCCCGCCGTCATCGTGTGTTCGAGCTCGACGTAATAGAAGACGGGTCTTAGCGACGCGGGAATTTCAGGCTGGGCGCGCCCTCTGCGGATTTCAGGCAGGTATCCCGACTGGTTGGTTTCCGGCACAACGCGGACCAGCCCCTGAAATTCATTGACGGCCAGACCGTATGACCGCAAGACAGCCTGCGCCGCGGCGGCCAGCTGCGAAGGCGTCTGCGCCTTGCCCGTGCGCAGACTGACCAGATCGGTTCGCTGCAGAACGGCTGGGTCCATGGAGACGTTGCGTTTAAGCACCACGCCATACACCGCGTTTACGAACTGCGGCAGAGGCATGCTTTCAAGTGCAACAGCAGCAATGGGTTCTTCTTTTGCATCCGACCTGGTTGGAGCAGGGGGCGGATTGCCAACCGAGGAACGGGCAGGTTCGGGCATCTTGGGCGTCTGATAGAAACTCGTGCCGCGCTCTTCCGCCGGTCGATCCTCGGAAAGCGGATCGCGTTGCGAACCGGCCGCCTTGTCCGGCTTGCTCCAGGGCGTGGGGACAAATTGCTGCTTGGCCACATCCGAATTCGTGGCGACGAGAGCGCAGCCCGACGCAGTCATCGCAAGGGCGACGACCTGGAGCGCAATCAGCCCGCGCGGGGTTTTACTTGGCGAGGCTTTTCTTTTTTCGTTTGACATCGTTTTCACTTGCAATGAATTGAGTGACCGCGACCTTTTTCCCATTTTCGTTCATTTCGACAGTGTAGGAATCGGGCAGCACTTTGAGCAATTTGCTTCCGTCGGGCAATTCTTCCCCTTCCTTGACGGCGCGAGGGGTTTCTTTCTCGACCGCCACCAGCACGAAGCGGTCTTCGCGCTGAACCATGGTTGCCACGACCGACCAGTTGATCTTCTTTTCTTCCACAGCGCCTTTGGCCGCAACCGGGCCAAGCGGCTGACCGTTGCGTTGCACTCCCCACACCGGCACCTGCTCGAGCAGCATGACGGCATTGGCGATTCCCGCAGGCGAGGCGAGCACGTCCGGAACGTTGGTGGAAGCCTGACGGCGAACACCGACCAGCACCTGCTCGGGCAACGGCCAAACGGCGGCGAGCAGCGCCGCCGCCAGCCATACCAGCGCGATGCCCACCACAATGCGACGTTGGGGCATCATTGGACACTCCCGGCGGCGTGAGGATGGGCGACGCGCATCAGCACGAAGAGCGTAAATTCGGCACGTCGTTCACGACGATTTACAGACAGGGATTCGATTCCGCCCAATGCGTTGCCGCCTTCGATTTCGGCGAGCACCTTTTCGAGCGCGGCTGGCGAGAAATTCATCCGCACGCTTGCACGGAACTCGCGCAGATCGGGCGCGCCGCCTTTTGTCGCCGGGTTCGTTTCCAAGGGATCCCGACCCCCTGGCAACGCCACCCCTGACAACGTAAGGTTGGCGCCGGTCGCGCCGGATCGTTTCAACACGTCCTCAATCCACTCTTTGAGCCGGGCCTGACCCACGGCCTCGGAAGGCACCGACCAAAGCCGCTCTTCAACTGCTTGCCTCACCTCCGAAAGGCCGGCAAGGTGTTTCTCCAAATCTGCCTGATGTCGGACGCGGGATCGCAATTCGGCCACATCGCCCTGCAATTTCTGGAGCGCCTTTTGCTGCCCGGACAGATGGTCGCCCCAGCGCATCCCGCCCTCGACGACCAGTATCGCCAGTATGGCCAGCGCGCCCCACTGCAAACGGCGATTCGCCCGAAGTTCGCGCCAGCCGTTATAGATGGCCGTTTTCAGTTGCAGCCGCATCATTTGGCGCCTCCAGCAACGACTCCGCCAGCGCCGACCAGCGATATTTGCACGCCGATGGTCGCGGGTGGCGTGTCGGGCAGCAGCCTGACATCGGCAACTCCGTCCTGGCGCTCGAGGGCAGAGAGAAACAGGCTGAGGCTGAAGTCATCTTGCGGAACGGCGAACAGCAAGCGCAACCGGCCACTGCGATATTCCCACTCGAGCAGGCTGATCCGGGTTTCTTCGCCAAACACGCCCGTGTCCACCAGATTCTTGAGGAGCAGCAATTGCGAAGCATCCGGCCTGACCGACTTGAATGCGGACAGAAAACCCTGGTGTTCGGCAATCTTGTTGCCCAGCGCGATGAGCCCGGCATTCTCTTGCGCCAGTTGGCGATACTCTGACGAGAGTTCGTGGTTGCGCCACACCAGTTTCAGATTGAACGTCACCGCATAGCTGAGCATCGCGCCCAACAAGGTGACGGCGACTATCCCGGCCCAATAGAACGACGATGGCGCGCCGGCGGCATCGGAATGCGTTTTCCAGCCGGCGGCAACGGGGTCTTGTTCGGGCGGCTTCTCGACGTCGGGCAGCGGGCTCGTCGCCGGATCGAGGCCAGCGTCGCGCACGAAAGCCTGCCAGGCATCGCCCGAGGGTATAGAGTCGAACCAGCGTGTCTTGCGGATACCTGCGGCGTCCAGCGCCAAGCATTCGTAGCCGGTGGCGCAGGCAACCAGATGGAGACCGTGGCCTTGCGGCATGTGAAACAGGGTTTCCGGAAAAGGATCGTTCTTGTCGCCGGTGGAGGCAGGCAACAGCCCCTGGTCGCGAAGCGACTGCTCATCCCAGTACCACACGTCAGCGGCGCCGTCTTTCGTCTTCCAGGCAAAACCGGGTTTTGCGATTCCACTCAGTTGCAGCAACTGGAGCCGAATCGACGACCCATGCATCTTGGCGGGAATACCCGCCAGATCCATCCTGACCCAGCGACAAACGGCTCTCGGCAAGCGGATGGCCTGTTTGCGCAGCCCCAGGGCGGCGGCAATTTTGTCCTTGAATGGCCACTCTGCCCCGGGCGCTTTGGCGTCAGGCTGGCTGGGTGCGGCGATGTTCTGCTTGGCAGACAATTGGCGTTCCGTATTGATCTAAAACGGTAATTGTACCTGAAGCTGCCGAGTGCCCGGCTCTCGCAATTGGCTCCACTCGGGGAGTTCGCGGAGCTGCGACGTCTCTTCGTCCTTTTTGGGGAAGGCGATCCGGGTCACCGATTCGATACGCCAGGGCGCATTTTCCATGTCGGGCGTATGGTCGACCAACATTCGATAGCCCCACGGGGCGTTCACGAGGCGCAGCGTCACCACGACCATGCTGCCGGGAAACTGCGTGACGTAGGAGCGCGGCCCGAAGGGGTCGCCCAACTCGCCACCGTATACCAGCGACGCGATGTTGGCGACTTGCGCAGACCGCCGGCTTTTGACCAGGTTGCGCGCCATGTCTTCGGTGAGATCACTCATCGCCACCAGAGCCCGCCAGCCTGCGGTATTCGGATTGAACGCCATGAGGTGCTGAACATTGACGTGCTGGGTGATCGGATCGTCGCCCCATAGCTTCTTGTTTTCAGCCCAACCATAGACGCGCGCCAGCTCTTCGGTCGTCAGCAAATCACCGTTGCGGATCTGCCCCGGCAACCCCGCCCGCACATAATCTTCTTTCTCGGCGCCGTTCAGTCGCCGCAAATCGTCGGGATCGCGGTAATCCAGCAACGTATCGGTCAGCCGGGAAGTTTCGGGTGTATCCAGGCCATAGGTTGCCAGCAGGCGCTCCAGTCTCACCCGCCCTTGTCCGCTCAACGGAAGTCCATTGAGCGAGACCTGACCGCGCACATCCTGCAGCGTCACTTCGACATCGTTACCGATGCGATAAGGTTGTCCGTCGAGCATGACGGCGCCGTTGCCCTCTCCGAGCCCGATGAAACTACGCGGCACCGTGGCCAGAAGCATCATCACGCGCGCGCGCGCGGACTCAAGCTGATATTCCGCATTGACGCGAGCCTGTTCGGCCTGCGCAAGCTGACGTGCCAGAGACATGCGCTGCCCCATATAGGCCGCGCCCACCATCATCATCGCAAGCACGGCGATGTTCAGGGCAAGGATGTATCCTCCCTGCCGTGAGCGACTACTTGCCCTCTTCATTTGAGCACCATGGCGCCGAACGGCGTGTTCACCGGGGGTTCCAGCCATGGTTCGGCACGGATGGCGACCATCCATTCGAGGCGGTCGAATCCCGGCGTTCTGATCTGAATGAAGACGCGCCTCGGCAAGGTTTCCGGGTCGTTCCTGGCGGGCGGCCAGAGATCAAGCTCTGATTTTTTGGTTCCGGCATAGCGGAAGCGGGATTCCCCCTCGGGAAAGCGGGCGATGATCACGGCTTCGGCGCGACTGCCTTCTTCCGAATAGGTGAGTATCACTCCCCCCTCGTCGCCCTTTTTCAGGTTCAGCGTCACTCGTCGCGGCGACAGCACTTTTTGCGGCCTGAGCGGCGCCGATGTATCGCAGCGAATTTCATTGGCGGTTCCCAAAAATTCCGACCCGCTCCCGCCGGCAGCCGGCAAGCATCCGCCCAGTATTTCGGAAAGCCAGGCCTTTGACCGGAGCTCGTTCTCCCTGACATCGATCTCGTCGCGCAAGGCGTCTTCCACCCTAAACAGGTAATAGAGCGAGCCCATCAGGATCGATACCAGCATGCCCGTGATCACGAGCGCCACCAGGACTTCAACCAGGGTAAAGCCCCTCTGCGGGATACGCCGGTTATCGCACATTCGGCACCAACTGCGAACCGGAAATCGCCTTCCGATAGCCGATCATCGTCAATTTTTCACTAAACCAGGGGGTTTGTTCCTGCGTCCGATAAACGGTAATGGTCGTTTCATAAAGCGCAACTTCGTAGCGTCCCGTTCCCGCCGGATAGCCTGCCTGCGCGACGACCGGGCCTACTGGAGTCGCTTTCCAGGCAAACCGAACGTCGTCACGCTTGGCTTCGCCTTCAGGGGTTTCCATGGGATTGACGGCTCGCAGCCAGTCGAGAGCCCGCCGTCTCGCATCCTGTTCCTGATAATGCGCGCGAAGACGCTGGGCGGTGTCGAGATTTTGTTCAACCCAGGCGAGCAGGGTAAACCCCACACTTGAGAGCAGCACCAGGGCGACCAAGGCTTCCAGCAGGCCAAACCCCTTTTGGACGGCGAATTCAGGAGGCAAGCTCTTGCAGTTCACAGCTCGGCTCAATAACACGGTAACGCACGCCCATCTCGGGCTCAGCGTCAGGTACCAGCCAGAGCGTCGATGCACCACAAGCCCCCAGGCTGGAAACGATCAGCGGCGGAGAGAACTCGACGCGCCAACCCGGCGGGAGAGTGAGTGGCGGCAACCCATCGCCCAAATCCGCTGTGGCCAGCTCGGCAGGCAACTCGACAGCCCGGGCAAGCAGCCTGGCGCGACGCGGAAGCTGCCTGAACTGATCGACGATGTCTTTTCGCTGCGACGCCATTTCATATCTATCGAGATTGGCGACAAATCGGGGCGCCGCCAGCCCGAACAGGAGGCTGACGATAAACAGAACGAACAAGGTCTCCAGCAGGGTGAAACCGCGCATTCCGATTCCCGTGCGGCTTTCAGGGCTTGGCGGTGCCGGCACCCGAGCCTTGCTGCCCTTCCGGAGGCACCCCTCCTATGCCGATATCCTGATCGGTACCGCTCCCTCCCGGCTTGCCGTCGCCCCCGAACGAGTATAGTTTGAACTGCTTGCCCGCACCTTCAGGCGGAGCATACTGATAGGGGTTTCCCCAGGGATCGAGCGGAACGGCGCCCTCGAGATAGGGGCCTTTCCAGCGCGGTGCAAGATTCGGGTCGGCGGGAGGCTCGGCCAGCAGTTTCAACCCCTGTTCGGCCGTCGGATACACGTTGATATCCAGACGCATGGTTTCGATGGCCCCCCTCAGCAACTTGATTTGAGCCTCGGCGGTTTGCACCTTGGCCGAATCGACCTTGGAGAACAGGCGAGGTCCCACCATACTGACCAGCAGCCCCACGATCACCAGCACCACCAGCATTTCCAGCAGCGTGAACCCCGCCTCACGCAACGACCACATCGATTTTTGTGCATTCCTGTCGATCACAATTTCACCTCTGTCAAACTTGTCATGGCGAGCACCACGCCAACCATGATTACGCCCAGAACCAGACCGATCACCAGAATGCTGACCGGCTCGATCAGGGACACCACCCTTCGCTGCATTTGTCGGTGCAAATCGGCGGTATAGCTCGAAATGTAACCCAACATCGACGCCAGCTCGCCAGATTTCTCCCCGACCTTCAACATGCTGAGCGATGTCCCCTCAAGCATTCCTCGCTCCTCGATTGCTGAAGACAGTCGCTTCCCCTGCCTCACTTCGTCTTCGACGCTACGTAAACGCGAGGCGTTGTCGGGCAGGCGCACCGACGAGGCCGCCAGTTCCACCGACAGGAGGATCGGCACCCGACTTTTCACCAGCACTGCCAGAATCGAGGTCCAACGTGCGGTTTCAGCTCCTTCGAGCCAGGTGGAGAACAGAGGCATGCGTGACAAGGCGGTCAACATCAGCTCGTTGAACTTCGGGTTGCGCGCAAGTACCACCCCGATCCCGCCCAGAGCCGCCGCCACCAGCACGACTGCGAGCCAGTGCGAATTTACGTAGACGCCTGTGCGGAGCACTATTTCGGACAGCAATGGCAGATCGACCGAACGACCTTTCAACAATCCGGCAAATCGCGGCACCACAAACGAGAAGATAAATGTGATCGCGGCGATACCCGTCAGGATGAGAATCAGCGGGTAAGTGAGCGCTTCGCGAGCTTCATTTCGCATGCGTTCTTCAAATTCGAGCTGATCGGCACATCGCGACAGCGCGCTGCCGATATCGCCGGTAGCTTCGCCGGCGCGGGCAAGGGCGTGAACGTATTCCGGAAGCTGCAACCCCGATTTGCGCAACGCTGCCGAAAATCCCTCCCCGCCATGCACGGCGGCGATCAGTTTGCTCAACGTCGCCTTGATCGCCTCGTGCGTCGTCGCTTCGTGCAAGGTTGCGAAAGTTTCGGCCAGTCCGACGCCTGACGACAGGAGCGTGGCGAGCTCGCGAATCAGCGCCAGCACATCGGTATGCTTGATCTTGCGATTGCCCGATCCCTTTTGCGTGACCGCAGAACGTATTTCCCTGAGATCAACCGGGCGATATCCTTTTTCAAAAAGCTGACGCAACGCGTCATCTTCGGACGTGGCCGTCAGCTGCCCGTCACGGATAAAACCACCGCCATCCAGTGCCTTGTATGAGTATTGCATCACCTGGTCGACATTCGTATCGGTGCGTGACCGCCTGCCAGAGGCCGCCACGTCGTCTTACATGACTATTTCGGCAAGCCGGCAAGTTCCTTGCGTAATGCTTGGACATTGCGCTCATGCTGATTGATTTTTTCCTTGTGAGGTTGCAGGCGCTCGATGATTTTTTGGTAGTTTTTCTCTTCCTGCGTCGCCTTCCCGCTTTGCACCTCGAACTCTTTCTTGGCCGCTTCAAGCTGTTTCTGTTCGGTCGCCAGCTCCTCTTCGAGGATACGCCGACGATCAACGTCTCGCGCACGCTGAGCGTCTTCCGTCACTTTTGGAAACCCGCCCGGCCCGGCAGACGCACTGGTCGGGGATGCACCCGGCTTAACCGCAACGGTGGCCACCTGCGGACCGAGCACCGTTGCTTTGCACGCCTTGTTCAGACGAGTATTGGTATAAACCTCTTGCCCTTCATGCCGACAGAAAAAAACCGTGTTGGACAGCGGCTTTTCGGCGGCCTTCTCGCGTCTCTCGGCACTCGGCTTCTCTTGTGCCCAAGCAGCCGTCTGAAATTGGATGGCGCCTCCCACGAACGCCGACATCACGACGACCTTAAGCGCAAACGCGCATCTCTCCCCACCGAACAACGTGTTAGCGTTCGTTTGCCGGTTCGGACGAGCCATGATTGCCCGCCAGCGTGCCATTTCTGTCAATCCCATCCGTTTCCTCTGCGCGCCTGACGCGAAGTGCCGTTTCCGCCGCATTTTAGCCGATTCAAAATCCCTCTCCGTTCCCAAGCAGGCGCCAGCGCCCGAGCGGCATGTCGCCGAGACGAACGCGACCGATCCTGACCCGTTTCAACCCCACCACAGTCAGGCCGACCAGTTCGCACATGCGCCGTATCTGGCGCTTTCGCCCTTCTTTCAGAACGAAGCGCAACTGATCGTCGTTCAGCCATTCAACTCTCGCAGGGCGCAGTTTCTTGCCGTCGAGCGAAAGACCGTGGTTCAGCAGTCCGAGGCCGTTTTCGAGCAGTTTGCCGCGTACCCGCACCAGATATTCCTTCTCGACTTCGCTGTCGTCGCCAATCAACTGTTTGGCGACGCGGCCATCCTGCGTCAGCACCAACAACCCGGTTGAATCGACATCGAGCCGACCGGCCGGCGCCAAGCCCCTCAGCATGGCCGGACGAAACACATCGTCGCCCGGCCCGCGCTGCTGATTGTCGGCAGAGATCAAGGCCACAGCCGGCGTGCAGCCCGGCTCCGGCTGGCCAGAAACATATCCAACCGGCTTGTGCAACAAGATGGTGACCTGTCGTGCCTGGCTTTTTTGCGCTTCCCGGGCCAGCGTGATTTTCGCCGCAGGATCGACGCGCGTGCCGAGTTCGCTGATGCGCTCACCATCGACGAACACCCAGCCCTTTTCGATCCAGACATCCGCCTCGCGCCTTGAGCACAGGCCGCGCTCGGACATCAGTTTGGAGAGGCGGACACCTTCGCTCATTGCACCTCGAGCAGCTCGACTTCGAACACCAGCGTGGCGTTTGGCGGAATCACGCCGCCGGCTCCCTGGCGTCCGTAACCCAACTCAGGCGGAATGGTCAGCTTGCGCTTGCCACCCACCTTCATGCCCTGCACGCCTTCGTCCCACCCCTGGATCACCTGATAGACACCCAGCGTGAACGAGAACGGGCTATGCCGATCGTGACTGGAGTCGAACTTCTGCCCATCCGTCAGCCAGCCAGTGTAGTGAACGGTGACTTCGTTGCGTACGCCGGCTTCGGCGCCCTCGCCCAAGACAAGGTCTTCGACGACCAGGCCACTGGCCGATGTGCGTGCATTCATGGCGTTCTCCTCAACGAAAGGGTGGCAGTCTAACATAAACTACTCAACCCTTTGACTTGTTTGAATTTGTGCGTATAATGCGCGGTTCT
This sequence comes from Betaproteobacteria bacterium UBA1934, assembly GCA_002337055.1. GTDB lineage: Bacteria > Pseudomonadota > Gammaproteobacteria > Burkholderiales > Rhodocyclaceae > UBA1934. The sequence goes on from DDFG01000004.1 coordinate 800,213, forward strand.
TCACAGTAGCAATTTCGGAGTCCAACATGTATGCGGTCGTAAAAACCGGTGGCAAGCAGTATCGCGTGTCCGCTGGCCAAAAACTTAAAGTAGAACAGATACCGGCAGAAGTTGGCGCAGAAATCACCCTCGATCAGGTCCTCATGGTAGGCGAAGGCGAGACGGTGAAAGTCGGCGCCCCGCTCGTCGCCGGTGCAAGCGTCAAGTGCACCGTGGTTGCCCAGGGCCGTCACGACAAGGTCAAGATTTTCAAGATGCGCCGCCGTAAGCATTACCAGAAGCACCAGGGGCATCGTCAGAATTACACCGAACTGCGCATCGACGTGATCGCGGCGTAATCGGGAGAAGGAGTAAACCATGGCACACAAAAAGGCAGGCGGCAGTTCCCGTAACGGCCGCGACTCAGAATCCCAAAGACTAGGCGTCAAGCGCTACGGTGGTCAGTTCGTTCTCGCCGGCAACATTCTGGTTCGCCAGCGCGGCACTGAATTCCACCCGGGCGAAAACGTCGGTTGCGGCAAGGATCACACCCTGTTCGCGCTGAAGGACGGTACCGTCCAGTTCGCCATCAAGGGCGCCAAGAACCGTCGCACGGTCAGCATCGTCCCCGCCGCCGAATAACTTCCGGCGCAGGACAGAAAGCCCTATCCCTGCGATAGGGCTTTTTCGTTTATAGAGAAAAAACATGAAATTCATCGACGAAGCCAAGATTTATGTCAAAGCCGGCGACGGCGGTAACGGCGTGGCTTCGTTCCGTCGTGAAAAATACATCCCGATGGGTGGACCGGATGGCGGCGACGGCGGCAAGGGCGGCAGCATCTATGCCATCGCCGACCGCAACCTGAACACGCTGGTCGATTATCGTTACACCCGCAAGTTCCTCGCCCAACGCGGCGAAAACGGACGCGGCGCCGATTGCTACGGCGCGGGCGGCGACGATGTCGTCCTGCGCGTGCCGGTCGGGACCGTCATCGCCGACCTCAACACCGAAGAGGTGCTGGCCGACCTCGACCAGCACGACAAGAAGGCGCTGATTGCCCGCGGCGGCAAGGGCGGTCTCGGCAACATCCACTTCAAATCCAGCGTCAATCGCGCACCGCGCAAGTGCACCAAGGGCGAGCCGGGCGAAGAATTCGAACTGAAGCTCGAATTGAAGGTATTGGCCGACGTCGGTTTGCTGGGCCTCCCCAATGCCGGCAAGAGCACGCTGATCCGCGCCATATCCGCCGCGCGTCCGAAGGTGGCCGATTACCCCTTCACGACGCTGCACCCCAATCTCGGCGTCGTGCGCGTCGATGCGGAAAAGAGTTTCGTCGTGGCCGACGTGCCCGGCCTGATCGAAGGCGCCGCAGACGGGGCAGGCCTCGGCATCCGCTTTCTGAAACACCTTCAGCGCACCCGCATTCTGCTGCACCTCGTCGACCTTGCGCCCTTCGATCCTGAGGCCGACCCCGTGCAGGATGCGATTGCCATCGTCGGCGAACTCGAGAAATACAGCCCAGAACTGGCCGCCAAACCCCGCTGGCTGGTGCTTAACAAACTCGATCTCATCCCCGAGGAAGAACGCCAGGAGCGGATTGACGCGTTCCTGACTACCTACCGCAGTGCAGCGGGTGACTGCGGCCCTCATTTCTGCATTACGGCCATTAGCGGCGACGGAACGCGCGAACTGGTATACAAAATCTACGAGGCATTGCAGGAAATCGGACAGCCGGTCTTTGAAGAAGGGGAGGACGCGGATTCCTTCTCCGAGGACGACGAAGCATGAGCTTGGCGACGCGCATTGCTCAGGCCCGCCGACTGGTGGTCAAGGTCGGCTCGGCGCTGGTCACCAATAACGGCAACGGACTTGACGAACTCGCCATCCGGGATTGGGCGCGCCAGATCGCCACCTTGCGTGCAAATGGCAAGGAGGTTGTCCTGGTGTCCTCGGGCGCCATCGCTTGCGGTATGCAGCGACTGGGTTGGGCAAAGCGGCCACAGTCGGTACATGAATTACAGGCAGCGGCCGCGGTCGGGCAAATGGGCTTGGTGCAGATTTACGAGGCCGCCTTTGCGCAGCACAACCTCCGTACCGCGCAGATCCTGCTCACACATGACGATCTGGCGGATCGCAAACGCTATCTGAACGCCCGCTCAACGCTCACCACGCTGCTAGGGTTGGGCGTTATTCCGATCATCAATGAGAACGATACGGTCGTGACCGACGAAATCAAGTTCGGCGACAACGACACCTTGGGAGCGCTGGTGGCTAACCTGGTCGAGGCCGATGCGCTGATTATCCTGACCGATCAGTCGGGCTTGTTCACGGCGGATCCTCGGCGAGACCCCGATGCCACGCTGATTGCGGAAGGAAAGGCCGGTGACCCGGTTCTGGAAGGCATGGCCGGCGGTGCCGGCACTGCGATCGGACGTGGCGGGATGATCACCAAGGTATTGGCGGCCAAACGCGCTGCTCGCAGCGGCGCGCACACCATCATCGCCAGTGGCCGCGAGCCCGACCCGATCATTCGCCTGGCCGCGGGAGAATCGGTTGGCACCCTGCTGACCGCCGAAACGCCGCCACTGGCAGCGCGAAAGCAGTGGCTGGCCGACCATTTGCAGCTCACGGGCAAAGTGCATCTGGATGCCGGCGCCGTCAAGGCACTCGCGGAGGGCCGGAGCCTGCTGCCCATTGGCGTGCTGCGCGTTGAAGGTGACTTTGAGCGCGGCGCTGTCGTGGCCTGTATTGCACCCGACGCTCAGGAAATCGCGCGGGGCTTGTGCAATTACGCCAGCGGCGATGCCCGTCGGATCGCTCGCCACTCGACCACCGATATTGCCGGCATACTGGGTTACATCGACGAGGCGGAACTCATTCACCGCGACAACCTGATCTGGTTCGGTTAGCAATCTTTCGCATCGGCAATAGAAAAGCCGCCCGAGGGCGGCTTTTTGGTGGGTGGATTATCCGCTTAGAAGCTGTGCTTCAGGTTGAACTGGATGGACGAGGCTTTTTCGCCTGCCACCAGCAGTGAGCCGCCACCGGTCGTCCCGGCACCATTAATCTGGTAGGTACCGTTCGGGTCGTTGTTGATAACGGTGTAGCTCACGCCAAACGCCGTACGCTTGGAAAGCGCATAATCGTAGGCCAGGTTGTAGAACTTTGCCCCACTACCACCGGCCTTGGCACCCTTGAAATTGCTGAGATCGTCAGCCACGGCATACTTCGCGTAGATCGCGTGGGCGCCGAAGGTGTAGCTGATTGGCAGCATCCAGGCCGAGCGCGAGACTGCGCCATTGGCCAGTACCGTACCACCACCGGCCGCTGCGCTTGCAGGCGATCCGATCAATTGTCCGGCGCGCACGTTGTCAAGACGCGACTTGTCGTACATCAGGCCGATCTTCAGGCCAAACGGCAGCATATAGGAACCCGACACTCGCCACGCCTTCTGATCGGCCTGAGCAGTTGTCACGTAACCCGTATTCGGCGTAGCCACCAAATCACCCGGCTTGCCTTCGGTGGTAACACGCCAGTAAGCGGCGTTCAGGAAAAGCGGGCCGTTGGCGTATTCGCCAGCCAACGTCCAGGCATTGCCCTTGGAATAGGCGTTATTTACCGGAGTCGTGCCGGCAGCGGGAATCTTGCCCTCATCGACGTTATAGTTTGGCGAATACACCACCGTCGCCTTAAATCCGCCCATAATCGGGGAAATGTAACGGATGTTGTTATCGTTACGGCTCAGGCGGTTGATCGTTTGGCCGCCCATGACGCCCATGATGGCTTTGTTGGCTTGATGAGCGCTCACACTGGTGCGGTCGGCTTCGATACCAGCGCCCTGAATGTAGTACGTTTCCAGGCGGCCCAGATCAAGCGTGCCCATGGACTTGGAACCCAGACCGACAAAGGTATTGCCGGCGGCCAGACCAAAAGTGGAGGCCGCAGAGCCATTGTCACCGCCAAAGCGGCTTTCCAGGTAAAAGTGGGCATCCAGGCCATCCCCTAGATCTTCCTTGCCAGTAAACCATATGCGGGAGTTGGCGTCGTCATCGACGCGGAATTCGTTGGTCGCGTTCTGGGCCAGGCCACGGGCCGCTGAATTGAGATCGCTCAGTTTGTAGTTCTTCACCTGGATGGCCATGTAGCCGCCAATGGTGACATTCGACTGAGCCATCGCCGGAACCGCAGCAACAGCGCCAAGAACAGCTAGCGCAATCAGTTTCTTCTTCAAGATCCACTCCTTGAAAGTCAAAATAGGAAAGTAGGGTCAATGGGGTCAAACACAAGGTGGCTCATCATAACCCGCCAATACGACACGATTGTTGCAGATTCGTGTCGTCGATATACACTTCCCCAACTTGAAAATAGTCCCGCTTCGCCATGCAGGCACAAAAAAACGCCACGGCATGCCGTGGCGTCTTGATTGCGTTTGCTGAGCCGGATCTCTTCCGGCCAGCAATTTGCGAACCGATTAGAAGCGGTGCGTCAGGTTGGCTTGCAGAACGGTAGCCTTTTCGCCAGCAACCAGTTGCGAACCGGTGTGGGTCGAACCGGCAGCAAACGGTTGGTACGTGCCGTTGCTGTCGTTGTCGGTCACGGCATAGCTCACACCGATGGCAGTGCGCTTGGAGAGCGCGTGGTCGTAACCCAGAACCAGGAAACGTGCGCCGGTATCGGTGCGCGACCAGTTCTTGATGTTGCCAGCTTGGCCATACTTCGCAAAAACGGTGTTGTTGCCAAATGCATAGCTGACCGGGATGAACCAAGCATTGCGGCTGACTTTACCGTTATTCAGGACATGACCGCCAGCAGCGGCATCGGTGTTCGGAATCGTCGCAAAGACGGTCGGCATGCGGGTGCCGGCCAGAACATTCTTGACAGAACCATGGTCATACGACGCACCGATCTTCAGACCGAACGGCAGCGTGTAGGAACCGGACAGACGATAGCTTTCCTGATCGGCCAGCAGCATGTTGGCAACCGGGGCAAGCTGACCCGGACGACCTTCAATGTTGGCCTTCCAATAGGCGGCGTTCAAGTAGATCGGGCCGTTCATGTAGTCAGCGGACAGGGTCCAGGCATCGCCCTTGCTATAGCTGTTGTTGACGGCAGCGCCCGGGGTCGGGATTTTGCCTTCGTCAGGGGCGAAGTTCGGGCTATAGACGATCTTGCCTTGGAAACCAGCCACACGCGGGGTGATGTAGCGGATGTTGTTGCTGTTGCGCGAGAAATTGTTGAACACCATCGTACCCATCGTGCTCAGTTCGGTCAGGGACAGCTGGTTGTTACCAGACAGGGACTTGTCCAGTTCAATCAAGACACCTTGCGTGTAGTAGGTCGTCACGCGACCGAAGTCAAACGTGCCGTAAGGAGCGGTGATACCGACGAAAGTGTCGCCAGCAGCCAGACCAAAGGTCGTGGCGGACGGGCCGTTGTCGGCGCCGAAACGGCTTTCAATGTAGAAGTGGGCATCCATGCCACCGCCGAGGTCTTCCTTGCCGGTGAACCAAAAGCGGGAATTGGAGTCGTCATCAACGCGGAATTCGTTCTTGAAAACTTGCGCGGTGCCACGAGCAGCGGTATTGAGGTCAGAACCCTTGTAGTTCTTGACGCCGATAGTCATCCAGCCGCCGATGGTCACGCTGGACTGAGCGTACACGGAGCCAGCGGCCAGGGAGGCCACGGCGAGAGCGATCAGTTTCTTTTGCATCAAAATTCTCCTTGTGTTTGGGAAACCAGTCTTGCCGGCCGCCGGCACAGCAAAACTGACAGAGCTCTCTAAACCGAGAGGCTGTTCCCATTTTCAGGCAAGGCTTAACTTCGAGGCAATTCCATTCCCACTTTCATGACATAAACCGCATGCTTTTGTTGCGTGCCAACAACAAAAGGAAAGGTTCGTGCGAAGCCCTTTCCGACATGCAGGAAGGGACTTTCCGGGGTTTCGCCCCCGCCTTGCCGGCATATCACCAATTCATTCTGACATCACACGAAATCGGCGAGTCGGCCCTTTCCCAGGACCAGATGGATGCGCGCATCGTCACGAGATTGGCGCTACCAAAAGTGCTTTGTGGCTCAAGAGCAACAAGCTCGTCGCCAGCACCAAGGAAAAATGGCGAATGGCCTCGGAGTCGACCTATTCAGGCCGCTTGGAGTCGAGCATGATGGTTACCGGCCCATCGTTTATCAACTCGATTTGCATGTCCGCCCCGAAGATGCCGACGGCGACAGGCCGCCCCAACTCCCCTTCCAATCGCCTGGCAAACAGCCTGAACATCGGCTCGGAAAGGGCCGCAGGGGCCGCACGGTGCCATGACGGTCGAGTACCCTTTTTGGTCGAAGCATGCAACGTAAACTGCGACACTACCAGGATCTCCCCACCAACCTCCGTGATGCTCCGGTTCATTGCACCGCTTTCGTCCAAGAAGAGTCGTAGCCGAACAAGCTTGCCGACCGTCCATTCGATATCGGCCTCTCCATCCTCATGTTCGAACCCCGCCAGCACCACGTAACCCTGCCCGACCGCTGCCAGCGTTTTCCCTCCAGTATCCACTCGCGCTCGGCGCACTCGCTGAATCAGCGCCCGCATGTCAGGCCTCGCTCGAATCAGCGGGGCTTCGCCGCAAAATAAATACATTCCCAAAAATCGCTGCAACCAAGCCGATGACAGACAGCGGCGTCCAGGTGAAATGTTCGAACAGCGACGACATCACCAGCGCGACTACGGTCGTCATCACGCCGATGTAGCCGGCACGCCCGCCACCCACGTTCTCCAGCAGCTTCAGATAGAAGAAAAACGCGGCAACCGAACCGAACAGAGCCAGATACAACCACGACAGAACATATGCCGGGCTGGGATCAAACGTCATCGGTTGTCCGGTCAGCAGCACCGCGATCAGACAGGTGGCAGTGCCGTAGGCCATACCCCAGGCCATTTTTTGCAGAACGCCCACCTTCTCGCGCTCGAGTTGCGTGGCCCAAACATTGCCCGCCGTGCTGGAAAGTACGCCACCGATAGTCAGTAGCGCACCAAGGATGACATCACTCCCCGGATGTAATCCGGCCAGTTCCGGCCAGAACACGCAGATCACGCCGAACAGGCCAACCAGCCCGCCGATGCTGACCCGACGGCTGATCGGCGAACCGAAGGCAACCCGAGCTCCGATCTGGTTGGTCAGCGGCAAGACCGAATAACCGACGGCCACCAGCCCGGAGGCAACATGGCTTTCTGCGTAGTACACACAGAGATAGCCGACGCCGAACATGGTGATGCCAAACCCCGCCAGGTGGAGATGAACGCGCCAGCCAAACCGGAGCGGCAGCCGCTGCCAGCGGCACACCGCGGTAAGAATCAGTGCCGAGAGCCCAAAGCGCCAGGCGACGCTGGCTTCGGGCGTCACCGAGCCAAGCTGAAAGGTGATCGCCAGCCAGGTGGTGCCCCATATCAGCACACAATATAGAAAGCGACGAAGGTCAAGCGGAGACATAAGCGGCAAACGGCGGACGAAAGGCGTCAAGGCTACCACAGCGACGAGGCGCGATTGGTTTAAAATGCCCGCCTCACCGATTTCTGCGAGGCTGCCGTCATGCGCTCCGATACCCCCCAGACGATTTACCTGAAGGACTACTGCCCGGCCGTTTGCGCCATCGAAACAGTTGATCTCGACATCGCCATTTTCGCCGACCATACCCGCGTGACGGCCACTCTGGCGTGCATTCGCCAGCGCGAGGGTGATCTGGTGCTGGACGGCGAAGACATCGTCCTCGAATCGGTGGCGCTCGATGGCGTGCCGCTGGCGGCAACGGCGTACTCGACCACCGACCACAGTCTGACGCTGCCCGCCCCGCTGCCCGCGCGCTTTACACTGACCACCGTGAGCCGTATCGACCCCGACCGCAATACCTGCCTCTCGGGCCTGTATCGTTCCAAGGATGGCTATTTCACGCAGTGCGAGGCGCAAGGATTCCGCCGCATCACCTGGTTCCTCGATCGGCCCGATGTGATGGCAACCTACACCTGCACCCTGCACGCCGACAAGGCGCAGTTTCCGGTGTTGCTCTCGAACGGCAACCCCGTCGCCGCCGGCGACGAGGCCGATGGCCGCCACTGGGCCAAGTGGGCCGATCCGTTCAAGAAGCCGAGCTATCTGTTCGCCATGGTCGCCGCCAAGCTCGATGTACTGGAAGATCATTACATCACCACTTCCGGACGTCGTGTGCGCTGTGCCGTCTACGTCGAACCGGGCAAACTCGACCAGTGCGCCCATGCGATGGCAGCCTTGAAGAAGTCGATGAAGTGGGATGAAGACGTCTTCGGCCTCGAAATGGACCTCGACCATTACATGATCGTCGCCGTCGGCGATTTCAACATGGGCGCCATGGAAAACAAGGGTCTCAACATCTTCAACACCAAGTACGTGCTTGCCCGCCCCGACACCGCTACCGATATCGATTTCCAGAACATCGACCGCGTCGTTGCACACGAATATTTCCACAACTGGACCGGCAACCGCGTCACCTGCCGCGACTGGTTCCAGCTCTCGCTCAAGGAAGGCCTGACGGTCTTCCGCGACCAGCAGTTCGGAATGGACATGCACTCGGCCGGTGTCACCCGCATTCAGGAAGTGCGCACGTTGCGCACGGCGCAATTCCCCGAGGATGCCGGCCCGATGGCGCACCCGATCCGCCCCGCCGCCTACGCCGAAATCAACAATTTCTACACCGCCACCGTCTATGAAAAGGGTGCCGAAGTCATCCGCATGATCCACACCCTGATCGGTGCCGAAGCCTTCAGAAAGGGCATGGATCTGTACTTCGAGCGCCACGACGGCCAGGCCGTGACCTGCGAGGATTTCGTCGCCGCGATGCAGGACGCCTCCGGCCTCGATCTCACTCAATTCAAGCGCTGGTACAACCAGGCGGGCACGCCGCGCCTTGAAGCACGCGGCGAATTCGATGCCGCCGCCCGCCGCTTCACCTTGCGGGTTGAACAGCATTACCCGGAAACCGCCTACGAAAAGCGTCTCGCCGACGAAGGCACGCCGCTCGTTCGCGGGCCCTATCACCTGCCCCTCAAGATGGCGTTGCTGGCCAACGACGGCCGCGCGCTACCGCTGCGCCTGGCTGGCGAAGCCACCGCGGCAGGAACCGAACGCGTGCTCGCCGTCACCGCCGATCGCCAGCAGTTCGTTTTCGAGGATATCGACGCTGCGCCTGTGCCTTCGCTGCTGCGCGGACTTTCCGCCCCCGTGGTGCTTGATTACCCCTATTCCCAAGCCGAGTTGATCCACCTGATGGCGCACGACGCCGATGCCTTTGCCCGCTGGGAAGCGGGACAACGCCTGGCCACCGACATACTTCTTGGCGGCCTCACCCGGCCCGATGCCACGGACTGGATCCCCGCCGGCTATGCCAACGCGGTGCGTACCCTGCTCGCTTCGGCATTTCTGCCCGGTGGCGATCCGGCCTTGGTCGCCGAGGCGCTGGTACTACCTTCGGAAGTGGTGCTGGCCGAAACGTTACAAGGCGTGGTCGATCCGGAAGCGATCCACCGGGCGCGCCTCACCTTGCGCCGTCATCTCTCCGAGACCCTTTACAACGAGCTGCGCGACGCATACGACCGCCTGCAGGTAAGAGCCGCCTATTCGCCCGACGCCGCGCAGGCCGGCCAGCGTGCGCTCAGGAACGCCTGCCTCGCCTATCTCGCGGAAGCGGATGACAGCCACCATGGTTTGGTGGTCGCTCACCTGAACGGTGCAGACAACATGACCGACCGCATGGCGGCCCTGACGGCTCTGGCCCAGTTCGATTGCCGAGAGCGTGAGACCGCACTGGAAGCCTTTCTGACGGAATGGCAACACGAGGCACTGGTGGTCGACAAATGGCTGCTGGTGCAATCGACCTCGCGTGCTGCCGATACGCCAGCGCGCGTGCGCGGGCTGCTGCGTCACCCGGCCTTCGATATCAAGAACCCGAACAAGGTGTATGCACTGATTCGCGCTTTCTGTTCCGCCAATCCCAAGCATTTCCATGCCGCCGACGGCAGCGGATACGCGCTGGCTGCCGACGCGATCATCGAGATCGACAGCCTGAATCCGCAAGTCGCGGCACGCATTTCGCGCAGTTTCGACCGATGGCGCGCATTCGATGCCGGCCGGCAGGCGCACGCCCGTTCGGCGCTGGAGCGTATCCAGGCAAAGCCGGATTTGTCGCGGGATGTCGCCGAGGTAGTCGGCAAGGCACTGGGAGCGTGATCGCCGCCTGCAGGGCCGTATCGCGCCAATGCGGTTGGATTCGGGCGTGCCGTGGCGCGCCCTCAACCGAAGAGGAATGAGGGTAATGCGATGTTGAGGCGCCTAGCGCCCTAGTTTCTGACCGCACTGCTTACTGCCACGAGACTGCCTGTCCGCGCCGAAGCACCGATTCAGGGCACCCAGGTGCCTGGCTATTAGCGGCAAACGCTTGGACAGTATGAGGTGACAGTACTGTTCGATGGCGCCGCTGAACTCGATACCAAGCTTCTTAAGCACACCAACGAGGACGAATTGCGAAGGCTCCTGGCGCGCATGTTCGTCGCCAACCCCAAGATCCAGACAGCAGTGAATGCCATCTGATCAACACCGGCAAGCTTCTCGTGCTGTTCGACTCTGGTGCCGCCAAGCTGCTTGGCCCCGGACTGTGTTACATCCTGCAAAGCCTGAAGGCGGCCGGTTACGAAGCGGGTCAGGTGGATATCGTAGTCATTACTCATCTTCATGGCGATCACATCAGTGGCCTGATCAGAGAAAACGGCCAGGCGGCTTTCCCCAACACCAGGGTCTTCGCTGCATAGGCAGACCACGATTTCTGGCTCTCCGAAAAGGTGGCCGTAGCCGCCCCGAACGAAATGCAGCCATTCTTCAAGATGGCGCGCGACTTGGCCGCACCGTATCAGACTGCCGGCCGATGGCAGACGTTCAAGCCGGGCGACGAACTGGTACCGGACATCCACGCTACCGACGCACACGACCACACCGCCTTCCGCATTGAATCGGGTGGCAAGGCCCTAGTAATCTGGGATGAGATGGTGCATGCCCGTGCGGTGCAATTTGCCCGCCCGGGTATTTCCATCGAGTTCGATATCGACCAGAAGCAGGCTATTGCCAGCCGGCGAGCACCGATGAAAGCAGTCGCCAAGGAAGGCTTCTGATTGCCGGGGTGCACCTGCCTTTCCCGGGGATCGGGCATGTGCGGGCGGAAAGCGCGGACCGCTTCTCCTGGGTGCCGGCGGAATTTACAGCGCTGCCCGCCACACCGAAGAAAACCGGCTATTAGGGTTCTCTGACCGCGAGCGAAAGCGGGTCAGCCAGTTTCGCTCTCTGCTTCCACCTCGCCTGCGCCGGTCAGACGAATACGGCGCGCATTTCCTGAGCGTGGGCGGCGATTTCGTCGATCAATTCAAGATAGGCCGGCGGCGCTTCGACCGCGGCGGGATCAACTTGATCGACAGCGATGTCCTGATGGGCCCACTCAAAGCCCGAACCTGCCAGCACATTGGCGACATAAACCACGTCCCTGAGCCCATGCGGCACAGTGGGAATGGGCCGCAACTGGTCATGGTCTGCGATGGCTTCGACGATGTCGTCCGGTACTTTCAAACTCATCAGCAAGGCCACACCAATGCTTTCGTGCCATTGCATGACAAGGTGACGCAGCGTATCCGGACGCTTGACCAGTTCCGGATACTTGACGCCGCGATACAGCATGTAAAACGCACCTATGTCGTGCACCATGCCCGCCAGAAGGGCTTCGTCGGGGTTCAGGCGGGTCAGACGGCGGGCGATTACCCAGGCGGCGGAAGCACTGTACAACGAATGCTCCCACAAATTCTCAGTGAATGCAGCAAAGGGCACCATGTCGCGAGACATCAGCATCTGCTTGATCGCAATGGCCATACTGGTTGTCCGCACGCGTTGCAATCCCAGTCTCGAGATTGCCGACTTGACGTCGCGTACCGACTGCCCGGGCGTGCCAAAAGCCGCCGAGTTGGCGAGATTCAGCAATTTGGTGCTAACCAGGGGATCAAGATTGACCGCCGCAGCGACGACATCCAGCGAGACTTCGGGATCATCGAGCAGGCGGCGCAACTGGTCCGCAGTCTCAAAACAGGTGGGGAAATAGATATCGCCAGCTAGTTCTTTGGCGATGTCTTCCAGCATGGCAAAGCGTTGGGCATTGAGGTCGTCGCCCACCTTGTTGCCGCCGTCTTCCGCAACCATGGTCGTCTCCATCGAATCAAGGACGTCTGGGGGTGACGTCGACAAAGCGCTTGCCTGCAGCCAGAGCACTGGCACGACACGGTTCGGCAAGCTCGGCGCCACCACAGTAATCGATTTCCGCAATGTCGGCGTGGTGACACAGAGCACTTAGCACACCGTCATCACCTTGCACCAGATTCACCACGCCCGCCGGCCAACCGGCCCGCTGTGTCAACTCGCAAAACGCAAATACTGCGCCAGGCGCGTGCGGGCTGGGCTTGCAAACCAGAGCGCCCCCCGCCAGCGCAACCGGCGCCAGCATTGTCGCCAGCCCCGAAAGCGGGCGCTGGCGGTCGATCACACCACCCAGAACGCCCCCGCCAGCAGCATGCACCCGCCCGTCTTGCAGGCAATTCACGGCCGCTTCGATCTGGGCAAGCGCCTCGGTTTCAGAAATTCCAGATTCGTCCTGCAACAGCTTCGCAAAATGCGTCGCATAGCCCTGCAATGCTTCCGCCAGCACAATCAGCAGACGGTGTCGCGCCGATAACGGCTGGGCTGCCCAACCAGGCAGTGCATCAAGGGCGGCGCCGACGGCCACCTCGACTTCGGCCACGCCACACAGCGGTACGCGTCGAACCACGGCGCCGGTCAGCGGATTGACGACATCGAATAGCCGCTCGCCCATGCTGAGATAGGGGCGGCCATTGATCCACAGGGGGACTGCGAGGGGGCCTTCGGCCTTGAATTCCATTTCGGTCGCACCGACGCCAAAAAGCGTCAGTTTAACCGTTTCTGGGCAGATCTTCAGCCCTCGCTGCCGGCGCGCCGGCGCGCCGCCGTCTCCATTCTGTCCTTTTCAGCGAGCACGCGTGCGGCATAGCCTTGATCAGCATCATCCGCGGCACCGGCAAATTGCTGGAGTCCCGCAGCTACGCCGCCCTGGCGCCGAATGTATTCGTGCAGCGCACGCGCGCCGACCCGCACATTGAGAAGCGGGTCGAGCAGTGCTGCCCTGGAAGCCTCTGCCGGCAATTTGTCCTTGTGAAAGCGCGGAATCACCTGCATCAACCCCTGCGCCCCCATCACACTCTCGGAGAGCGGATTGAAACGGGATTCGACGGCGATCACCGCGACGATCAGCATGGGGTCAAGCCGCCATTCGCGGGCCGACTCTTCGGCCACTGCAAATATCGGCCGCAACGCCTCGGCGGAAACCCGATAACGGCGGGCAGCATAGTCAAGCGCTGCCTGCATGCGCGGACTCAGCCTGTCGTTCGCCGCATCGGGTGCATCATCCACCTCGTCGTCGGGCACGGCGAGCGAAACCCCCGGTAACATCAGCAGGGGCCGTAACCATTCTCGCAACTGGTCGTTTCCCGACAGCAGTTGCGCGGAACCAAATAGAAACACGACACCGGCGATCAGCAGCACATGACGCAAACAGCGCCAGCCCGTCTCGGCATACCGGAGAAACGTGGGAGAAAAGGTAAGTGATTGAAACATGGTCTCTCCTTCACTGTTGCCATCGGGTCAAAAGCCAGCCCGATGGGCGGTTAAGGGGAAGCGCTCTCACAGGAGGAAAGCGCCTGGTGGGGACATTGCAAACACCATCGCGTCGGGAAGTAGACGCGGCGATGTGCAAGAGAGTTCTGCCAGGGCCAGTGCCGCCAAAGTCATATTGCATTGCAGCAACGTCGCCAATGTAATGCATTCATGACGGGTTGTCAATACTACAAAATTTCAACACCATGTTTATTCGGAATATTTGTTATCAAATAGTCCCATAATGCATATGCATTATGGGAACATTGAATTCCTTTCGCATAATTTGATCAGTCGTGATGTGGCGACGCAATACGCCAACTCGCCCTGGCGGCAGCGACAGAAGGTCGCATTGCAGATGCAAATGGATTCGTCGCATATCCGGCTGAATTTAATCCCCATCAAGGAATCAGGCTTGCTGCGCCGCGACAATCCGCGCCTTCAATTCACTTCCCTCTTTCAGGAGCTTTTTCATGTTTTGCTATCAGTGCGAACAAACCTACCGTTCGGAAGCCGGCGCCGGTTGTGCCGCAAGCAAAGGCCTGTGTGGCAAGGACGCCACCACCTCAGACCTTCAGGATCTGCTCATCCACGCCGTCAAAGGCATCGCGCAATACGCCTGGCGCGCGCGCCAGCTGGGAGCGCCGGTAACGGCCACCGAGCGTTTCATTCCGAATGCGATGTTTACCACGCTGACCAACGTCAACTTCACCCCAGCCCGCTTCGTGGCGTTGATCGCGGAAGCCGCCGCACTGCGCGACGCCGCCCGCGCCGCCTACGAACGAGCCGCTCAACAAGCTGGGCAGGCTATCGAAGCCCAGAGTGGCCCCGCCGCCTTCGCGCCCGCCGCTGACATGGATGGCCTGCTGAAGCAGGCAGCCACGGTCGGCATTCTTGCCGGGCAGGACACGGCCGGCGCCGACGTGATCGGTCTGCGCAACCTGATCCTGTATGGCCTGAAGGGCGTTTGCGCCTATGCCTACCATGCGCAAGTGATGGGTTATGACGACGCCTCCATCTACGGTGGCATTGAAAAGGCACTGGACTTTCTGGCGGGCGAGCCGACCGATGTGCCGCGCCTGCTGGAAGAGGCGCTGGCCCTCGGCCAGGTCAATTTCAAGACCATGGAAGTGCTCGATGCCGCCAACACCGGCTCCTTCGGCACCCCTGAACCGACCTCGGTGCGTGTCACGCCGATTGCCGGCAAGGCGATTCTGGTGTCCGGCCACGAGTTCAAGGATCTACTTAACATTCTCGAACTGACCCAGGATACCGGCATCAACGTCTACACCCATGGCGAGATGCTGCCCGGCCTCGCCTACCCCAAACTCAAGGCTTATCCGCATCTCGCTGGTAACTACGGCGGCGCCTGGCAGGATCAGCAGAAGGATTTCGCTTCCTTCCCCGGCCCCATCGTGATGACCTCGAACTGCCTGATCGAGCCGCAACCCGGCTATCGTCAGCGCATCTTCACCCTCGGCCCGGTGGGCTGGCCCGGCGTGCGTCATCTCGACGGCAAGGACTACTCCGCCGTCGTACAGGCCGCCAAAGCACTGCCCGGCTTCAAGGAAGACGCGCCGGAGCAGCGGATCACCATCGGCTTTGCGCGCAATACGGTGCTTGGCGTCGCCGACAAGGTCATCGAAGGCGTCAAGAGCGGCGCCATCCGCCACTTTTTCCTGATCGGCGGTTGCGACGGCGCCCTGCCTGGCCGTAACTACTACACCGATTTCGCCGAACAGGCACCGGACGACACCGTGATTCTGACGTTGGGCTGCGGCAAATACCGGTTCAACAAGGGCGAATTCGGTGCCATCGGCGGCATTCCGCGCCTGCTCGATCTTGGTCAGTGCAGCGACTCTTATTCGGCTATCGTCATTGCCTCCGAGCTGGCCAAGGCCTTTAACTGCGGCGTCAATGACCTCCCGCTGTCGTTGGTCATCTCGTGGTTCGAGCAGAAGGCTGCCGCCGTGCTGCTGACCCTGCTCTCGCTCGGCGTCCGCAACATCCGTCTCGGTCCGACACTGCCGGCCTTCTTGACGCCCAACCTGATCAACGTGCTGGTCGGCACCTTCGGCATTCAAACCATCAGTACACCCGAAGCAGATATTGCTGCCTCGCTGAAAAAAGCAGCCTGACCCACCCGGCTGTCTGCCCCGCGCCAAGGCGCGGGGCGTTGCCATTGAATCCAAGTGATACGCCCATGTCCGAGCATCAAATTCGACTCACTACCCGCGACGGCCAGTCGCTCAACTTTGCCTGCGCCGACGGCGAGGACCTGATTAGCGCAGCCGCCCGTGCCGACATCCACCTGCCTGCGCTGTGCAAGGGCGGCGGCTGCGGCGCCTGCCACGCCACCTGCACCGGTGGCGATTTCCATCTGGGCGAAACGAGCCGTGACGCCCTTTCCGACGACGCACGGCAACATGGCGGCGTGCTGCTCTGCCGCACCTATGCCGACAGCGACCTGGAGATCACCACCCCTTACGATCACGGCCACATTTCTTTCCGCCCTATTCCACAACGGACCGGGACGGTCGCCGGACTGGAGCATATCGGCGGACAAACCGTCCGTCTGGTCGTGCAACTCGACGACGATCCGGAACTGGGCACGGGCGCCGAGTTCGATCCCGGTCAGTTTGTCGAGCTCACGGTTCCGGAAAGCGGCCTGACGCGCGCCTATTCGCTGGCGAATACCGCCAACTGGAGCGGCACGCTGGTCTTCCTGATCCGCCTTCATCCCACTGGCCAGTTCTCGCGCTGGCTGAAGGACACGGCCAATGTCGGGAGCCGCCTTCAGGTTCGTGGCCCGCAAGGCGCTTTCGTATTGCAGGATAACGGCACCCGCCCGCGCGCTTTCGTGGCCGGCGGCACAGGCATCGCACCAATGCTGGCAATGCTGACCCGCATGGCGGAGTTCGGCGAAGGCAATCGCTGCCGGCTCGTCTTTGGCGTCACGCGGGCGAGCGATCTTTTCGCACTCGACATGATCGACACGTTGCGCGCCGACCTGCCTGCCCTGAGCGTCGATATCCGCCTTTGGGAAAGCGACGGCAGCCAATCCGCCGGAACGCCCGTCGACGGTTTGCAACACTGGCTGACCGAAGCGCTGAACAGCGACATCTATCTGTGTGGCCCGCCCGCCATGATTGAAGCTGGCGAACGCGCCGCGCGAGATGCCGGGGTACCTGCCACGCGCATCTTCAGCGAACGCTTTCTGCCCACCTGAACACGCCATCCATTCTCAAGCGAAAAAGCCCGCAAATGCGGGCTTTTTCATGATCACCATCCAGATCAGGCGCTGCGATTTAGATCAGGCGCTGCGATTTCCCGTACCTGCCCCGGCGCTTTCCATCCAGCGCTTGATACGATTCGCATCGCCGACCCGCGTCATCTTGCCGACCGAGTCAAGCAACACGATCACCACCGGGCGTTCAGCCACCTTGGCCTGCATCACCAGACAACGACCCGCCTCGGAAATGAAACCGGTCTTGGAGACGGCAATCTCCCAATGATCGCTCTTGACCAGCGCATTGGTATTGTTGAACTCGCGAATGTGACCGTTCAGGCTGACCATCGCCTGCGGCGTGGTGGACATCGTGCGAATCTCCGGATACTGCGCGGCCGCCGTCACCATCCGGGCCAGATCGCGAGCGGTGGAAACGTTGTTGCTGGACAGTCCGGTCGGTTCCTCGAAGTTGGAACTGGTCATGCCCAATGCTTTCGCCTTGCGATTCATGGCCTCGACAAATACAGCGAGGCCACCCGGATATTGGCGCCCGAGCGCATGGGCGGCACGGTTTTCAGATGACATCAGCGCCAGCAGCATCGCCGTCTCGCGCGTCATGGTCGTGCCTACCGGCAGGCGGGAGCGGGTGCCCTTGAGACCATCGACATCAGCGTCGCCAATACTGATGACTTCCTGCATGTCCTGTTTGGCATCCAAAACCACCATGGCGGTCATCAGCTTGGAAATGGAAGCAATCGGCAGCACGGCCTGCGAACCTTTGTCGACCAGCGTTTCGCCGCTGCCCTGATCGAGCACAAAGGCCGACGCCGAATGGAGCGCCAGACGACCCGGCTCGAACTGCTCGAACGAGACCTTGCGCATCCCCTTCTTCGCCACCGACTTGTGTGCACGCGCCGGTACCACCTGAGCGCGTTTGGCTTGCTTGCCCGCCTTGACGGATTTCGCCGCCCGGGGTGCTTTGGCCGACTTTGCCTTCTTGCCGGCCTTGACCTTGTGATGAACTGCCGGCTCGGACTTCGCTGCCGCCGGCACGCTGAAGCCGAGCCCCAACCAGGCGCCGAACAACAGCGCCATTCCCAGCTTTTTATTCATGCAACCTCTCCCACATCACCTTGACACAATGCGCCAAAGTTTAACAACACTTTCCAATAAATCAAGAAAAATAGGCAGATAGAGATATATTCTACATAGTTACTTTAAGACAGCGGAATCCACCACTGTCAACGCAGTCATGTTGACAATGCGCCGCACTGTGGCCGTCGGCGTCAGGATATGTGCTGGCTTGGTTGGCCCAAGCAGGATCGGGCCAACTGTCACGTTATCGCATGCCGCCACCTTCAGCAGATTGAAGGCAATGTTGGCCGCGTCGAGATTCGGCATGATCAGCAGGTTGGCACGGCCAACGAGGCGGGAATTCGGGAAGATCGCGTCACGGATCTGCTCGTCCATAGCCGCGTCGCCGTGCATTTCGCCCTCGATCTGGATATCCGCCGCGCGTTGATTGACGAAGCGAAGCACCTCGCGCATTTTCAGCGAACTCTGCGTATCGCGGGTGCCGAACGAAGAATGCGAGAGCAGGGCAACCCGGGGCTCGATACCGAACTTGCGGATTTCCCGGGCCGCCATGATCGTGATGTCAGCCAGTTGCGTCGCGGTGGGGTCGGCGTTGACATAGGTATCGGCGATGAACACCGTCCGCCCGGGGATCATCAGCAGATTCATCGCCGCATAGCGCTCGACGCCGGGGCGAATGCCGAGCACGCGTTGGATGTGGCGGCGATGCATGCCGAAATTGCCGTTGATACCACAGATCAGACCATCGGCATGGCCGTGCCGCACCATCAGCGCCGCATACAGCGTGTTGCGCCGGGTAATCTCGCGCTGCGCAATTTCGGGAGATACGCCCTTACGCTCGTTGGCGCGATGGTAGGCGCGCCAGTAGTCCTCAAAATGGGTTTGGAAGAACTCACAGTGCGAGTCGATGATCTCGATATCGACGCCCTGCTTCAGGCGCAGGCCGGCAGCTTCGATCTTGCGGTTGATATTGGCGGGATGGCCAATCAGAATCGGGTGCGCTAGGCCTTCGTCGACCACCAGTTGCGCCGCCTCCAGCACGCGCTCTTCCTCACCCTCGGCAAAGACAATCCGCTTTGGGTTCTTTTTAGCTTCGGCAAAGACCGGACGCATGATGAACCCCGACTGATGTACAAACTCGTCCAGACTCTGGCGATAAGCTTCGATATCGGACAGCGGACGCAGTGCCACGCCGGTCGCCATCGCCGCCTCGGCTACCGCCGGCGCGACGCGGGTAATGAGACGGGAATCGAACGGCTTGGGGATCAGGTATTCCGGCCCGAACGCGGGCATTTTCTCGCCGTAGGCCGCCACCACAGAGGCAGAGACCTCGGCGCGCGCCAGTTCGGCGACCGCGCGCACCACCGCCAGCTTCATTTCTTCGTTGATGGTCGTAGCGCCGACGTCGAGTGCGCCCCGAAAAATGAAGGGGAAGCAAAGCACGTTGTTAACCTGATTAGGGTAGTCAGAACGACCCGTACACACGATCGCGTCGTCGCGCACCGCATGTACCAGTTCCGGCAGAATTTCCGGCGTAGGGTTGGCCAGTGCAAGAATCAGCGGCTTGGCGGCCATCTTCCTGACCATATCCTGTTTCAACACGCCGCCAGCCGACAATCCCAGAAACACATCCGCGCCATCAATGATGTCGTCCAGCGTCCGCGCGTCGGTGGTCTGGGCGTAGCGCGCCTTGGCCGGGTCCATGCCAGCCGGGCGGTCAACATAGACCACGCCCTTCTGGTCAGTGAGAAAGACGTGCTCGCGCTTGACGCCAAGACTGACAAGCAGGTCGACGCAGGCAATCGCCGCCGCGCCGGCACCTGAAGTCACGACCTTGACGTCAGCCAGTTCCTTGCCGAGCAGATAAAGGCCATTCATCACCGCCGCCCCGACCACGATGGCAGTGCCATGCTGGTCATCGTGAAAGACCGGAATCTTCATCCGCTCGCGCAGCTTTTGCTCGATGTAGAAGCATTCCGGCGCCTTGATATCCTCCAGGTTGATACCGCCGAAGGTAGGCTCCAGCGCCGCAACAATGTCGATCAGTTTGTCCGGATCGCGTTCGTCGATTTCCAGATCGAAGACATCGACGCCGGCGAATTTCTTGAACAGCACCCCCTTGCCTTCCATCACTGGCTTGGCCGCTAGCGGGCCGATGGCGCCCAGGCCGAGCACCGCCGTTCCATTAGTCACCACGGCTACCAGATTGCCACGCGACGTGTAGCGCGAGGCGTTCGCCGGATCGGCGACGATCTCCTCGCAAGCCGCCGCCACGCCTGGCGAATAGGCCAGCGAGAGGTCATACTGGTTGGTGAGCTGTTTGGTAGGCACCACCGCGATCTTGCCGGGCTTCGGCTGGCAATGGTAGTTCAGGGCGGCTTCACGCAACTGGTTGTCCATGATGGGGGTTCCTGCTGAATCGTTATTAATAAAGAGGGTGAATTGTAGCTTCGTGGAAACAAACTCGAAACCTCGTTGTCTACGTCACTCTTGAGCGACCCGCAACGTACGGTGATTCATAATTATGCCTTTACAGAGGAGACATTAAAAATGGCACTGCCCCATCCCCAACATGTTCAACATCCCGGCTTGATCCAGTGGGTCGCCGATATTGCGGCCCTGACCGAACCTGCCGCGATCCACTGGGCCGATGGGTCACGGGAGGAATACGACCATCTCTGTGCCGAGATGGTTCAGGCGGGCACGCTAGTCAAGCTCAACGACCATAAGCGCCCGGACTCCTATCTGGCGTGTTCCGATCCTTCCGACGTCGCGCGGGTGGAGGATCGTACCTTCATCTGCTCCGAAAAACAGGAAGACGCGGGTCCGACAAATAACTGGGAAGCCCCAGCCAAGATGCGCCAGACCCTGAACGGCCTGTTCAAGGGCTGCATGAAGGGCCGGACGATGTACGTCATTCCGTTTTCGATGGGCCCGCTCGGCTCGCCCATCGCTCACATCGGCGTCGAAATTTCCGACTCGCCCTACGTCGTGGTGAATATGCGCACCATGACCCGCATGGGTAAGGCCGTGTATGACGTGCTGGGCAAGGACGGCGAATTCGTGCCCTGCGTGCACACCGTCGGCGCACCGCTCGAACCCGGTCAGGCCGACAGCAAGTGGCCATGCAACCCAAGCACCAAATACATCGTCCACTTCCCGGAAACGCGCGAAATCTGGTCGTACGGCTCCGGCTACGGCGGCAACGCCTTGCTCGGCAAAAAGTGCTTCGCCCTGCGCATCGCCTCCACCATGGCGCGCGACGAAGGCTGGCTGGCCGAACACATGCTCATCCTCGGCGTCGAATCGCCCACTGGCGAAAAGACCTATATCGCTGCCGCCTTCCCGTCGGCCTGCGGCAAGACCAATTTCGCCATGCTGATCCCGCCCGAGCCACTCAACGGTTGGAAGATCACCACCGTCGGCGACGACATCGCCTGGATCAAGCCGCGCAAGGACAAGGACGGCGTCACCCGCTTCTACGCCATCAACCCGGAAGCCGGCTATTTCGGCGTTGCCCCCGGCACCAGCGAGAAGACCAATTTCAACGCCATGGCCACCCTGAAGAAGGACATCATTTTCACTAACGTCGCGCTGACCGACGACGGCGACGTCTGGTGGGAAGGCATGAGCAAGGAAGTGCCGGCGCACCTGATCGACTGGCAAGGCAAGGACTGGACGCCGGAAGACGGCAAGGCCGGTCGCAAGGCTGCCCATCCCAATGCGCGTTTCACCGCCCCGGCCGGCCAGTGCCCCTCCATCGACCCGTCCTGGGAAGACCCGGCCGGCGTGCCGATCTCTGCCTTTATTTTCGGCGGCCGCCGCGCCACCACGGTGCCGCTGGTCTACCAGGCATTCAACTGGAACTTCGGCGTCTACATGGCCGCCACGCTGGGCTCGGAAACCACCGCCGCCGCCTTCGGCCAGCAGGGCGTGGTGCGTCGCGACCCCTTCGCCATGCTACCTTTCTGCGGCTACCACATGGGCGATTACTTCAACCACTGGCTGCGCATGGGACACACCGTCGAAGCGACGCCCAAGATCTTCTGCGTCAACTGGTTCCGCATGAACGAGCAGGGCGAGTTCATGTGGCCGGGTTTCGGCGAGAACATGCGCGTGCTGAAGTGGGTCGTCGACCGCTGCCAGGACCGCATTGCCGCGCGCGAAACCGCCTTGGGCTGGATGCCCAAGTTCGAGGATATCGACTGGACAGGACTCAACATCACCCAAGCCGAATTCGAGGCGCTGACGCGCATTGACGCGGATGCCTGGAAATCCGAACTGGCTGGTCACAAGGAATGGTTCGACAAGCTCGGCGAAAGAACGCCCAAGGAACTGACCCTGAAGCGAGAACTGTTCGAGATGGAGCTGTTCAAAAGCGCAGTCTGATCCATGCCCGGCGGCGCCACGCGGGCGCCGCCTGCGCCACCTGGGGACCGGCTATTCGACGAAGACTGCGAACTCCTCGACCGGCGCGCGTTCCGAACGCAAGCGGTTTTCCGGCGCACTGTCGTCCGCATAGCCCAAGCACATCGCGCTGACCAGGCGCTGGTCGTCCGGCCAGCGCAGGGCTTCCTGCACAACCGACTCGTACTGCACCCAGAACGCTTGTGGGCAGGTATCCAGTCCATAGGCCTTGGCCGCGAGCATGAAGGATTGCATGAACATGCCCGCATCCATCCAGCTTCCACGCCCGACGGCCTTGTCCACCGTCACGAAGATGCCGACCGGCGCCCCGAAAAGCTCAAAGTTGCGGCGGCGCTGGGCGTGCATTTTCTCGCGCTCGCCGAAACCGATGCCCATCAGACCGTACATTGCCTTGCCAAGCCGCTTCTTGCGGGTGATGTAGGGTTCGCCGTTGAGATTGCAGTACACATCCTGGTAGCTGTTCTCGATGCGGTCTGGATCGGCATCGTAGGCCGCGCAGACGGTATTGACCACGCGGTCACGTCCAGCGCCGATTGCAACATAGACGTGCCAGGGTTGTGTATTGGTGCCCGAGGGTGCCCGCGACGCGATCCGCAACAGTTCCTCGACCACGGCTTTCGGCACCGGGGTCGGTAGATATGAACGGACGGAGTGGCGAGCGTCGATGTTCCGAGAAATCGTTTGCCAAACGACGGGATCGTGCGGTAACGACATGGTGTTCTCCCTGATGTGAATGGCGGTGATTTTACGCCGCGTGCGCCCCGCTGTTCAAAGCTGGTTGCCGTAACTCCGCCAGACGCCTTCTGAAACCCTGAGCGTGAATCGGTCCGGAAACACGCCAAAATTGGTGACCGTTTCGGCCTCCATCTCGATCGCATCGCCCTTGCGCTCGATGCTGTACACCTTCAGTTCCCAGCGAGTTACTGCCGCGAGAAAGGATTGATAGGTCTGGAGTCGCTGCTCCCGGCTCTCCCCGTTCTTGCGGTAATCGGGGTGAATCACCTGACGCACCGCGTCCAGATCGTGCCGCAGAAAGGCCTGTTCATAGCTGCGCTTGAACGCGGCCACGTCCTCCGGCAGATCGCGCAAGGCCGCTCTGGGCGGCGGCAACCAGGGCGCGGGATCGCCTTCGTACAATTTTTCCGGCCACTTGCCTTCAGCCAGAAAAGCCATGACCTCGCCGCCAAAGAGCTCCGGCAGATCGGTATGCAGAAAATGCCCCGCTCCCGGATATAGACGAATCTGCAATGGCGAGCGCGGGCCGCCGGCCAGCATCCAGACAGTCTGAACGGTATCGCCGACCAGACTGGTGTTGCCCGAGCCCGGCAAGGGATAGAGCGGATCCTGAACGCCCAGCGCCAGCAAGGTCGGCACCTTCAACCGGGTCAATCGACCGGGAAAGGAATCGGCATCTTCGACCCGGCATTCCATCAACGCCGACAAACTGTCCCAACCGTAGGAAAGCAAGGCTCGTTGCTTCTCACGGGGATCACCGCGCAGAATCGACGCCCGCGACGCCACCATGAACTCGCCCAGGGGATCGCCCCGCCGCACATACGGGCGGCTGCCCGGCCGCAAGGGTTCGTAGAAGCCGCGTTCGACGGCCTCGGCAGTTCGGCCCATGCTGGGCAGGATGCCCGATTTTTCCCACTCCACCAGAAAGTCGTCGGCGCCCTCCGCCAGTGCGGGATCGTCAATCCGAATGCCCTGCCGGGTGACGGGCGGCATGCTTTCCAATCCGCCGGGGGCATACAGCACCAGCCGCTCGACATGCTCTGGATGTCGAATGGCGTAGCCTGCCGCCAGTTGTCCGCCGAGCGAATGCCCGAGATAGCTGGCTCGTGCGATCCCCAGTTGCTCGACTACAAGTTCGTGGACAAGATGGCGCGCATCGTCGAGGCTGCGATTGACCGGCAAATCGAGGTTGAGCGGCAACGACTTGCCTGTGTGCGACCAATCGATCGAGATGACCCGCCACCCGGCATCCAGCGGACGTTGCAGCAGATTGCCCCAATATCCCGAATTCATCGCCCGGCCATGCAGCATGACCAGCACCGGCGCGGATCTACGTTTCTCGTCAGGTCCCTGATAGAGATCAAGATACGCCAACTGCCAGAGACGTCCCCGCCCATCCCGCACCTTGGCGACCTGATGCGGCACGCCGTAATGCACGTGGTTGCTCCAGAAACTCCGCCCGGGATCGATCATCGTATCCACTTGGGGCAACGGCGAGACGCCAGCCGCCAGACATACGCTCGTCATCACGCCTCCCCACAGCGCCCACCCGCATTTCATCAGGCGCCCAAAACGGGAGGCACCCGGACAGGTTCCACGATCGATGGCCACAACGCTCTCCCGCACGACGCCCCGCTTATTGCTCGGCCTGTGCGTCCGCCACCCAGCGCTGCATTGCGGGATCGTTCCAGACTGTATCCATATAGGCTTGCACAACGGGCGAAACGCTCACGTTGTACGTGCGGAATCGCGTCACCACCGGCGCGAACATCGCATCCACTGCCGTAAATGTGCCGAAGAGCCAAGGACCACCCGCCCCGAAACGCGCCCGGCAATCCGTCCAGATCGACTGAATACGTTCGATGTCGCGCTGAACGTCGGCACCCGCTTCGACCTGAACCCCGGAGGCGCAAACATTCATCGACATCGTCGACCTCAGCGCCGCGAAACCGGAATGCATTTCGGCCGCCAGCGAACGTGCGAATGCGCGTTGCAGACGATCCGCCGGCCATAGCGACGGCGCCTGCTCAGCGAGGCATTCGATGATGGCCAGCGAATCCCAGATCGCGACGCCCTCTTCGATCAGCACCGGCACCTTGCCCGCCGGACTGTATTTCTTTATGTTCTCCACACTCTCCGGCCGATGGATGCGGATCAGAATTTCCTCGAAGGGCAAGCCGGATTTGACCAGCGCCAGCCAAGGGCGCAAGGACCAGGAAGAAAAAATCTTGTCACCGATGATCAGTTGTCGTTGCATGACGCGCTCCGTACCGTTGCAAAATAAGTAGTATTGCGCGTCATGTTCTCGACGACAAGCCATGCCCGTTCAAGCGTGCAGATTCACCACCACCCGCCCATGCCCATGTCCGGCGAGCACTTCGGCGGCCACGCCGGGCACCGCTTCCAGCGCGATCTCGCGCGAGGCCCGCTCGAAGATTGACAACGGCAGATCACGTGCAATGCGCTGCCAGGCTTGTTGGCGCACAGGCGTCGGACAGCGCACCGAATCTATGCCGAGCAGATTGACTCCGCGAATGATGAAGGGATAGACCGTGGTATCGACATCGGTGCCGCCCACCAGCCCGCAGGCGGCGACACTGCCGCGATACGCCACACGCGCCAGCAGATTGGCGAGCGTGGCGCCGCCAACGGTGTCGACGACACCCGGGAAGGTTTCCGCTTCGAGCACCGGCCGTCCCGGTTTCGCGGGGGCAAAGTCGTCGCGGCCAACGATCCTGCTGGCCCCCAGTGCCGTCAGATAATCGGCCTGATCCGGCCGGGACATCGCCCACACCTCGTAACCCAGCCTGGCGAGCACGGCAACCGCCACGCTGCCGACACCGCCGGAAGCGCCAGTCACCAACACCGGTCCGGTAGCCGGTCGCAGGCCCGCATGCTCCAGCGCTTCGACACATAACATGGCGGTCAAACCGGCCGTACCGACCTGCATAGTCTGTTTCAACGTCAGCCCGGCCGGCAGCGGAACCAGCCATCCCGATTGCACCCGCGCCACCTGGCTGAATCCTCCCCAATGCCGTTCGCCAATACCCCAGCCGGTCAGCACCACCGCATCGCCCGGTCGGAATGCCGGATTGGCCGACTCCCGCACGATACCGGCCAAATCGATGCCAGGCACCGCCGGAAACTTACGGATGATGCCGCGATTGCCGATGGCCATCGCATCCTTGTAATTGATGCTCGAGTAGTGAACATCGACGACCGTATCGCCATCCGGCCATACATTGAGTCCGATCCGTTCGATGATCGGCCGCACCTCGCCTGCCTCGCTCTTCAACAGCAGCGCCTTAAATTCCATATCACTCATAATTTTTCGCCTTTCCGTCAATCAATGCATCGCCCGCGAATCGAGCAGCAACGTCGCCTGCCCTTCCAGCACCTTGTTCCCGCCGACATAGGACACCGCGTCGAATACAGCCCGCCGTTTTTCCGCCATCACCTCACGCACGGTCACCGTCGTCCGGACCGTATCGCCGGGATAGACCGGCGCTTTGAAACGCGCCGCGACATCGAGCAGGATCGAGCCATACCCCGGCAGTTGATTGGAAAGAACCGACGACATCACCGAAGTGGTCAGCATGCCGTGCGCAATCTGCCCCTTGAACGGCGTCGTGGCGGCATACGCCGGATCACTATGGACCGGATTGTCGTCGCCGCTCACCGTCATAAACAGCTGAATGTCCCGCTCGGAAATGGTCTTGGCGGCCGATGCGCTCATGCCCGGCGCGACATCTTCGATATAGAACCCGTGAACAGCTTTCATGTTGATCTCCTGTCAGGCCGCCTCGGTTGGACAAGGATATGAGCGGCATGGATCACACTTTATTTAAGTGCTTGATCGTGTTAAATAGTGATAATTAATAAATACTGTTTAGTAAAGCAAAACAAATTGATGGACGACTTCGCTGCCATCACCGCTTTCGTCAGAACCGTCGAACTGAAAAGCTTCACCGCCGCCGCCGATGCGCTGAAGCTTTCCAAAGCCATGGTCAGCCAGCGTGTCAGCATGCTGGAAGCCCGCCTGCAAACGCGCCTGCTTCAGCGTACGACGCGCCGACTGAGCCTGACCGAAGCCGGCAAGGTTTATTACGAGCACTGTCTGCGGGCCTTGACTGAAATGGAGGCGGGGCGGGAAGCACTCTCCCGTCTGCATGGGGCGCCACGGGGGCATCTTCGCCTGACTGCGCCGGTCACCTTCGGACGACTGCACATCGTTCCGGCACTCCCCGATTTTCTGGCGGCCAATCCGGAAGTCAGTCTCGAACTGATTCTGCTCGACCGGCAGGTCGATCTGGTCGACGAGGGCTTCGACATCGGTATCAGCCTGCGCGCCACCCCCGCCCAACATCTCGTCGCCCGCCGGCTGGCACCGATCCGGCGCGTCTTGTGCGCCGCCCCCGCCTACCTCACCCAAGCCGGCGAGCCGCAGACCATCGCCGATCTCGCGCACCATCAGTGCCTCGCCTACACATGGCAGTTGTCCTGGCGCTTTGCGACACCCGAAGGCAAGAGCGAAGTCCGCGTCGGCAGCCGCTTTCGCGCCAACAACGTTGATGCCCTGCGCACCGCGGCACTGCGGGGGCTGGGCATCGCCCTGCTCCCCTCTTACCTCATCGGCCCCGATCTTGCCGCCGGACGGCTGCGACCGGTTCTCCCCTCCACCGCCCCCGCCACGGCGTTTGGCGATCACGTCAGCGCCACGTTCCTGCCCGACCGCCATCTGCTCCCCAAAGTACGGGCCTGCCTTGACTTCCTGGCCCACCACTTCGGCCCCGAGCCGTACTGGGACAATCCCGCGGGCGCCTCCTGCTCGTCCTGACCGAGTTTCCGCCGCGCATCGGCGGCATGCAGACACATGCGGCGTATCCGGCGCGCCACCTCGCCGAGCAAGGTCATGCGATCGAGTGTTCACCCACCGCATCAGCGCCCCCGCCCTCACCGAAGAAGCCATCACTTACGATGCAAAGCAGCCCTACACGGTGCATCGCATCCTCGGGCGACTCTCCTTTCACCACAACCTCGATCTCTTCGCCCGCCACACCCGGCCTGAGTAAACACGGCGCCCGTAGGATTCTGCAACTCCCGGAATCACCTTTGTGCTGATGACCACTGGCCGGTTCGTCGCCAAGAAACGCATCAACCTGTAGCTGAATGTCCTGACACGTCTGTAATCCTCCCTGCTGGATCTGCATCTGGTCGCCGTCGGCGATGGTAAATACCTGTGACGGTTCGAACAGCACTGCGCCCAGCAGGTATCCGCAACATCACGTTCATCGGCCGGGTGTCGCACCACCACATCCACACCTGCTATGCCGCCAGCGACTTATTAGTGCTCGCCAGCCGCGACAGCCGCAACCCGGTCACCAGCGCGAGCAACGTCGAGACCATGTGCCGTGTCCTGTGTGAAGCGACCGCCACCGGCATGCCCGTGCTGGCCAGCCGCTCAGACGGCATCCTGAGTGTGATCCACGACGGCGACAACGGTCTGCTTTTCGACCCGGAAAACATCCGCCAACTGACCGAGGAAATCCAGCTGCTGCACGCACAGCCCGAACTCAGAAACCAACTGGCCACTCGCGGCCAGTTCCGCGCTCGCGAGGAGTTCGACTGGCAACACATCCTCGCCGGACATCTGGCAGTGTTTCCCCATACGTTAGAGAGCGGAACCGTTCGTGTCCCGTCGGTAATCCGCACGATCGTCTTTTTCGCTGGCCTCGGCGCATAATTCGCCATCGAAATCATCGACTGATCGACAGACACAGATTCCTTCCAATGAAGACGAAACACTTCGCACGAAAACTCCTTCCGCTGGTCTGCGCACTGTCATGGAATTCACCCGCGTTGGCGGCTGACCGGATTACCGATGCCCCGTTCGCGACGCGTTCCGAAGTGCTCACACCGCATGCGATGGCCGCGACCAGCCAGCCACTGGCGACCCAGATCGCGCTGGATATCATGAAGCAGGGCGGCAATGCAGTCGATGCCGCAATTGCCGCCAATGCGGCACTTGGGCTCATGGAGCCGGTTGGCTCGGGAATCGGCGGCGACATATTTGCGATCGTCTGGGACGCCAAATCCAAGCGCCTGTATGGCCTCAATGGCAGCGGACGCTCGCCGAAAGGTTTGAGCTTCGAGCAGCTCAAGGCGGAATTGGCGCGCCGCCAGCTCCATGAAATCCCGCCGCATGGCCCGCTGCCGGTCAGCGTTCCGGGTTGCGTCGATGGCTGGTTTGAGCTGAACCAACGCTTCGGCAAGCTGCCGATGCGCACCATTCTGGCGCCGGCCATCAAATACGCTCGCGAAGGTTTTCCGGTCAGCGACGTGATCGCCTATTACTGGCGTGGCAACGTCAAGGTCCTGCAGGAATTTCCCGGCATCAAGGAACAGTTCATGCGCGATGGCGCGGGGCCGGCGAAAGGCCAGATGTGGACCAATCCGAATCTGGCGCGGACCCTGGAGCGGATTGGAGATGGCGGACGCGAGGCGTTCTACCGTGGCGAAATCGCGCAAACCATCGCCGACTATGTGCAGCGCAATGGCGGCTTCCTGTCGGTCGAAGACCTCGCAGCGCATCGCAGCGAATGGGTCGAACCGCTGTCGGTGCGCTATCGCGACGTCGAGGTCTGGGAATTGCCGCCGAATTCGCAAGGCATTGCGGCGCTACAGGCCTTGAACATCCTTGAAGGGTTTGATCTCAAATCGGCAGGATTTGGCAGCGTCCGCCACCTGCACGCGGCAGTCGAGGCGATCAAGCTGGCGTTTGCCGACCGTGCCCG
The DNA here is from genome assembly GCA_002337055.1 of Betaproteobacteria bacterium UBA1934. GTDB lineage: Bacteria > Pseudomonadota > Gammaproteobacteria > Burkholderiales > Rhodocyclaceae > UBA1934. The sequence goes on from DDFG01000004.1 coordinate 830,252, forward strand.
GTTTTACGCCGACCCGCAGTTCGCCGACGTGCCGGTGAAGGGGTTGCTGGACAAGGCCTACGCCGCCGAGCGGCGCGCCCGGATTGACCCGCAACGGGCCGCGCAAAAAGTCGGTGCCGGCGGGACGGCTCTGAAGACCTCGGACACGATTTACCTGACAACGGCCGATGCCGAGGGCAACATGGTGTCGCTGATCCAGAGCAACTACCGTGGCATGGGCAGCGGCATGGCGCCCGACGGGCTGGGTTTCATCCTACAGGATCGTGGGCAACTGTTTTCGCTCGACCCCGATCACCCCAACGTTTTCGCGCCAGGCAAACGGCCGTTCCAGACCATCATTCCGGCCTTCATTACGCGCAATGGCGAACCCTGGGTCAGCTTCGGCGTCATGGGCGGCGACATGCAGCCGCAAGGACATGTACAGATCGTCATGAATCTGGTCGATTTCGGCATGAATCTGCAGGAAGCCGGTGATGCCCCGCGATTCTTCTGGGACTCGCCCGAACAACCGACAGGCGGAAAAATGACTGACGGCGGCCGGCTCATGCTCGAGAACGGATTCGCCCCCGAGACGGTGCGCCGCCTGGCCCAGATGCGTCACCGGATCGGTATCGACATCGGTGCCTTCGGCGGCTATCAAGCCATCATGCGCTTGCCGAACGGTGCCTGGGCGGGGGCCAGCGAATCTCGTAAAGACGGGCAGGCGGCCGGTTACTAAAACAGCACGCGGAGAAGCATGGCAATAGCAAAATGAACGGCCCTGGCACCCATTCCGCCACTATCGGGGCTGTGGCCAAGCTGACCGGCATCAGCGTCAGGAGGTAATCGCCGAGTCGTAATGTCGCCGAGCGAAGCCACCTATTTCCGATGTCCGCTTCCGGCCGAACCTCCCCTCACCCACCGCATTCAACCTCTACCCCGGCACGACAATCTCCCCGCGCAAATACTCTACCGCCTGCCCGGTGATGCCAACCCGCTCGCCGCGATATTCGCACCGCAGGTTGCCGCCGCGCGGCGAAAGCTGACGGGCGTGCAAGGCGGCCTTGCCGAGGCGGTCAGCCCAGTAAGGAATCAGGGTGCAGTGCGCCGAGCCGGTTACCGGGTCTTCGTCGATGCCGACTGCCGGGGCAAAAAACCGCGAGACGAAATCGACCTGCTCGCCGGGCGCCGTGACAATGAATTTGCCCGGTGCGAGTGCCGCCAGTTTGCGGAAGTCCGGACGTAGCGCCACCACCTCGGCTTCGGACGCGAACACCAGCATCAACGCGCGGGCCAGCCACGCCTCGCACGGCACGCCGCCAAGCGCCTCCGCCACGGCGGGGTCGAGAGCCTGACGCATGGCCGGGCGCGCCGGGAAATCGAGTTCCAGCCAGTCACCCTGGCGATCTACGCGCAATTCACCCGACAGGGTGGAAAACTGCACGGTGTCGCTGGCGGGGTAAAAGTGACGCAAGAGCACATCGGCCGTCGCCAGCGTGGCATGACCGCATAGATCGACCTCGGCGGCGGGGGTAAACCAACGCAGGGGCGACACGTCGTCGCGCGGGATGACGAACGCCGTTTCGGAGAGGTTGTTTTCCGCCGCGATGGCCTGCAAAAGCGCATCCGGCAACCATTCGTCGAGCAGCACGACGGCGGCCGGATTTCCGGCGAAGGGCCGGTCGGTGAAGGCGTCGATCTGGTAGAGGGGGTATTTCATTCGTGCATCCTTTCAGCAAGCGAACCGGGTCTTGGTGCCTACGCGGCAGTCCGGGCCGGCAGACGATAATAGGGGAGCCGCAGCGTGTCGACAAAACCGAGGCTGCGCGCCGTGGCGGCTGACCCAATATTGTCGCCGTGACAGGCCCAGACCGGTTCCAGGCCCTCGCGCAGGCAATGCCCGATCAGTGCCTGCACCGCGCGCCGGGCATGTCCCCGGCGGCGATGGGCGGGGCGGGTTTCGATGCCGATTTCCAGCCGTTCTCCCGAGCGGAAGGAGGCAAACGCCAGCGCGGCGAGTTCGCCTTCCACCTCCACACACCAACCGCCACCGGCTGCCACGCATTGTTCAAAGTCGCGCCAGAACAGATGCGGCGACACTGTCACGTCGGGCAGCGCGAACTCAGCTGCCGTCAGGGAACGCACACATAGCTCCGGCGGGTCGTTTTGTTGCCCCCCTGCCTGGTGGCGCGCGGGATCGAACCGAAAATTCAGCCGCACAAAGCACTGACACCGCTCGCCCTCCACCGGCGCGCCCGGCATCGGCTTCGCGTAATCGATCAGTCGATCGAAGGTCTCGGCATCGGTCGCCAGATGCACCTGCATCCATTCGTCCTTCTGCCGGTAGCTGCCCGCGCGCAAATGCTCGCCGAGCACCCGCCAGCCCGGCGCCTCCGGCCCCTCGCCGATCACCAGCGACATGCCATAGCGGGTGAGGATGTGCACGAACCCCGGCCGCGCCGCATCGTCCACCCAGACGCGCCCACCGGCATGGCCATCCAGCACCGCGCGCGCAAACAGGTGATTGAACGGCACCGACACCAGCCTGGGCAGCAGGCGGCCAAATGCCGCCTCGGCCAATTCGATCATGCTTCGTCTCCTGCAATCGGTGGAATCGAACACATTTTCCCGCAGCAAACAAAGCAGTAACAGATATAGAATTGCAAATATTTAACAATAACAGAATGCGTCATGGATGATTTCCTGTACCGTAGCGTCGGGCAGAACCTCGCCGCCAGCATCGCCAGCGGCGCCCTGCAGGCCGGCGATCGCCTGCCGAGTGTGCGCGCACTCTGCCGCGAACGCGGGCTCAGCCTCGCCACCGCCGTCGCGGCCTATCGCTGGCTGGAAGCGGAGGGCCATATCGAGGCACGGCCACGGTCCGGCTATTTCGTGCGCGCCCCCGGCACCCCGCTCACCCGAAGCACGGTCGCCGAACGCCCTTCCGAAGCTCGCCTGATCGGCACCTCGGCGCGAACCATGCGCATCGTCGACGCGCACCGCCGCGCCGACCTCGTGCCTCTCGGCGCGGCCTGCCCCGAGGCCTCGCTGTTCCCCGCCGAAGCCCTGCGCAGGCACATGAACCGCGCCGCCCTGCGCGATCCCGATCTGATCGCCCGCTATGTGATGGACCCCGCCGGCCTGCCGGCGCTCCAGAACGCCATCGCCCGCCGGCTCGCGGCCGCCGGTACCCCGGTCGCGCCGGACGATCTGGTCATCACCCTGGGCTGCGCCGAGGCGCTCAATCTGGCGCTGGCGGCCGTCGCCCGGCCCGGCGACACGATTCTGGTCGAGTCGCCCACCTACTACGGGCTGTTCCAGATCATCGAGACGCTGGGTCTGCGCGTCATCGAGGTGCCCAGCGACCCGGTCGACGGCATTTCGCTGGCGGGGGTCGAAGCGGCCACGCGCGTGGCCGGACAGGTGCAGGCCGTGCTGCTGGTGCCCAACTTCGCCAACCCCACCGGCGCAGTGATGCCGCCCGAACGCAAGGCGGCGCTGGTCGCCATGCTCAATGCGCGCGACATCCCGTTGATCGAGGACGATGTCTATGGCGAACTCGGCCACGACGGCGAACGCCCGCCGCTGGCCAAACATTGGGATCGCCGCGGCGAAGTGCTCAGTTGTGGCTCCTACTCCAAATCGCTGGCGCCGGCGCTGCGTGTCGGCTGGATCGCCCCCGGCCGCTACCGCGAGCGGGTCGAGATGCTCAAGTTCCGCAACACCGTGGCCACGCCGCCGCTATTGCAGGCGGCCATTGCCGGCTATCTCGACAGCGGCGGCTACGACCGCCACCTCACCCGTCTGCGCGAACGTTTCCGCCACCAGACGGCGCGCATGATGCAACTGGTCGACGCCCACTTTCCGGCCGGCACCCGTTTGTCGTCTCCGCGCGGCGGCTTCGTGCTGTGGGTGGAATTGCAGGCCGGCGCCGATACCGATCTGCTTGCCGAACGCGCGCTCGAACACGGCATCGCCCTGGCGCCCGGCTCGCTGTTCTCGCAGTCCGATCGCTTCCGCCACTGCCTGCGTCTCGCCTGCGGCCAGCCGATCACGCCCCGCGTCGAAGCGGCCGTACGCCTGATCGGGCAACTGGCGGCGGCGCTTTGACGATCACTGCTGGAGCAGAATCCAGACGATGACGATCAGCGCCACCAGCACCGCTCCGGCAATCTTCCAGGCCGACCACGGCCGCTCGCCCTGTACCTCGCCGGTGCGGGCGTTGACCAGAAAACGATAGAGCTTGCCGTTGAAACGATAGCTGCTGATCCAGAGCGGCAGCAGCAGGTGCTTGAAGCGCGTGCCGGAAAACCGGGTCCGCAGTTCGTGGATGCGTTGCTCATCGCCACCGATCTGCTGGCGGACGGCCTGTTCGATGGCCTGACGCATGCGCTGTTCGGCGGCAGCGTAGCCTTCTTCGACGCCGACACGATAGGCCTCGGCCGCGAAGCCACTCAGGTATTCGGCCTGCCAGGGTTGCAGGCGGTCGAGATCCCACGGTTCCAGGGCTTCCGTCAAATCGCCAGGCAAGGAGCGGCTGCCGGTCGCCAGCACATTCTCGAAATCCAGCGCCAGTTCGCCGCTCGCCGGAAACCAGTCGGTCACCAGCCGGGTCTGGCGTCGCCCCGCGCTGTCGGTGTATTCCTCGCGACGATGCCTGCCGCGCTCGCCGACATAGTCGCTGGCGCTGGCGCTGTCGTAGGCCCAGTAGGGCAGATACAGGCCTTGCAGGCTTTCTTCCTGCCGCGCTGCCTTTTTCAGGGCATTGGGCGCGAACCACAAGCCGCCCAGCCAGCTGCGAAACCGGCTCTGCGCCGTCGCGGCATCGAGCCCGAACGGCAGCAGCGCCTGCGGCGCCAACCGGCGCGCAGTCTCGCGTTGATCGAGAACCAGCGGCGTGGCGCAGAAGGCGCAGGCCTGCGCCGCCACCTCGGGCGGCAGGCTCACGGCGGCGCCGCAGCCGGGACAGGTGACCAGACGGACTTCGTCGGTCGGCGCGCCGCGCTCGCCCTCGGCCAGATAGCGCGCATAGTCCTGCGCGACGATGCCGCCGGGCGCCGCCGCTATCGGTCGATGCGCGCCACAACTGACACAGACCAGATCGCCACTGCCCGGCGCATAGCGTTGGGCGCTGCCGCACCCAGGGCAGGGAAAGGCGAGCGCGCGTCCGTTTGCCGTCGCCGCGTGTTGATCCGCTATTTCACCCATTTCGCCCCCCGCACCCGATACAATGGTTCTTTCGCCGCCATTATGCGTCAAGCCATGCGCTACCGTCCCGCCTCCCGCACCCGCGACATCGCGCCCTTCCACGTCATGGAACTGCTGGCCCGCGCACAAGCGCTCGAAGCGACCGGCCGCGAAATCGTCCATATGGAAGTCGGCGAACCCGATTTCCCGACCCCGGAACCCGTCGTCCGCGCCGCCAACCACGCGCTGATCGACAACAAGACCTTCTACACTCCGGCGCTCGGCTTGCCCGAACTGCGCGAGGCCATCGCCGAGTTCTACCACACGCGGTATGGCGTTACTGTGCCCACGCAGCGCATCGTCGTCACCGCAGGCGCCTCGGGGGCGTTGACGCTGGCGTTGGCCTGCCTCGCCGAACCGGGCCGGGAGTGGGTACTCACCGACCCCGGCTACCCCTGCAACCGCCATTTCGTGCGCGCCTTCGAGGGCGTACCGGTTGGCCTGCCGGTCGGGCCGGAGAGTAATTTCCAACCAACGCCCACCCATCTCGACGCCTGCTGGACATCCCGTACCGACGGACTCATCGTCGCCACGCCCGCCAATCCCACCGGCACCATGCTGACCCACGGCGAACTCAAGGCCTTGCACGCGGCCGTTGCCGCCCGCGACGGCCACCTGATCGTGGACGAGATCTACCACGGCCTGACCTACGAAAACAATGCCGAGACGGCGCTGGCGGTCAGCGACGACCTCTGGGTCGTGCAGAGTTTCTCCAAATATTTCCAGATGACCGGCTGGCGACTGGGCTGGCTGGTGGTGCCGGAAGCCTATGTGCGCGACATCGAGAAACTGGCGCAGAACCTCTTCATCGCGCCGTCGACGCCAGCCCAGCATGCCGCGCTGGCCGCCTTTGAGCCGGATACGCTGGCGATTCTGGAAGCGCGGCGCGAGGCATTCCGCCATCGCCGCAATTTCCTGATGCCGGCACTGGAAACGCTGGGTTTTCGGGTCGTCGCGCGGCCACAGGGCGCCTTCTATCTGTACTGCGACTGTAGCGAACTGGCGCCCGACAGTTTCGCCTTTGCCACCCGCCTGCTCGAAGAAGCGGGCGTCGCCGCCACACCCGGCCTAGATTTCGGCACGCATTGCGCCGCTCAGCATCTGCGCTTCGCGTATACCACCGACATTCCGCAACTGGCCATCGCCATCGACCGCATCCGCCATTTTCTCCAGGCCTGAAACCGCCCTATGCTTGAACTTGCTGCCTGTAGCGAACACGAACCCGCCGATGTCGCGGCCATTCAACAACTCCTGGAAGCCGCACCGGCATACACCCTGCTGGTCGAAGGCCGCCTGCCACAGCCGGGCGACGGCTATTCGGCGATCAGCGATCTGCCACCCGATACCGCGCGAACGGACAAATTCTTCGGTGCCTTTAGCGAAGACGGCAAGATCCTCGGTTGCCTGGATCTGGTCCGCGGCTACCCGGAACAGGAAATCGCCTTCCTCGGCCTCCTGTTGTTCGCAGAAACTCACCAGGGCAAAGGCTACGGCCTGATCGGATGGCAACACGCCGTCGAGATGGCCCGCGCATGGAATTGCCAGCGACTACGTCTGGCCGTTATCGAAACCAACCAGCGAGGCCTGAAATTCTGGCAAAGACTAGGGTTCTGCGAGCTGTATCGCAAGGCGATGCCCGCCTATACCGGTGACGCCATCGTGCTGGAAATTGCGCTCTGATGGCCGCCCCCCCGAACGACATTCAAACCCGGCTGACGCCCACTCTTCCGCTCCCATGTACAAACCGATTCCGCATCACATCGAAAGCGAACGCCTGATTCTGTCGCTCGTCACGCCGAGCGACTTGCCCGACCTCTACTCCATCAATACCGACGACGCCGTCACGCGTTATCTGCCCTACGAGAGCTGGAAGAGCTTCGCCGACGCCGAAGCCTGGCTGGGCCGACACAACAAGCGCCACCGCGAACGCGAGAGCTACCAGTGCGCCATCCGCCAGCGCGACAGCGGGCGCACCATCGGCAACTGTTTGATATTCCGTTTCGACACGACCGCCGCCTGCGCCGAGGTCGGTTACCTGCTCGGCCGCGAATACTGGGGGCAGGGCTATATGCAGGAGGCACTGCGGCTGTGGATCGCCTTCGCATTCGGTCGCCTGGGTCTGCGCCGTCTGGAAGCGGAAATCGACGCCCGCAACGACGCCTCCGCCCGCGTGCTGGAACGCTGCGGGTTCGAGCGCGAAGGGTTCGCCCGCCAGCGCTGGGCCGACAAGAACGAACTTTCCGATTCTGCCTACTACGGTCTGCTCAACCCCGATTATCAACCAGTGGACACGCTGGCCCTGCTGTTCGAGGAAGTGCCGCCCACCCCCGGCCGCCTGATCGCGTTTTCAGACCTGGCGCCGTCTGCTGTGGCCGACCGGCCAGCGGCGGAGCGCGCCATCGGCCCGGCGCCGCTGCGTCTGACCACCGAACGCTACGCCGGTGAGGACGGTGCCCTGTCGATGGGAGATTGGGAATGCGAGCCGGGCGCCTGGAGCATCGCCTTTCACCCTCACCGCCACGAGTTTTTTCAGATTCTCGAAGGCTGTCTGGAGATCGCCGGTGAAGATGGCGTTGCGCGCCGCTTCGGCCCCGGCGACGCTTGCGTCATCCCGGCCGGGTTCCGCGGCGAGTTCCGCGTCCTCGAGCGGGTCAGGAAACGCTATGTGATGTTCGACCGCTAGGGCAATATCGCCACCAGGCGAGTGCCCCGTAGAACAACGCCAGAGCCAACAGGTTGAGCAGTTCCGGCAGCGTTTCGCCGATGCTGGCGCCCATTTCGTTGAACTTGATCATCGCGTTGATGCCGGGCGTGGTCGGCACCAGGCGGGCCAGCCAGGTCAGCCATTCAGGCATCGAGGTCTGCGGCCACGACAGGCCTGAAATGAAGTACAGCGGCGTCGAAACGACCAGAATGATTTGCAACGCGCGCTCGCGCACCCTGAAGAAGCTGCCTACAAACGCCGCCAACCCAACGACTGCGGCCACAAACAACACCGCGAAGAGGAGCAGGCCGGGCAGATTGCCGCCGCGCGGGTAATCCTGAAACCAGAAGACGAAGCCGGCGTAGTACAGCAGGCTCGCCATCCCCAGCAACCAGAAGGCGCTCAGAATACCCGCCAGCATCGGGGGCGACACGACGATGCGTCCCTTCATCTCCCGCCGCGTCGCCGCCAACAGGACGATCCCCATCAGCAACGTCTGCTGGACGATCAGGGTGCTAACGCCGCCGACCACGGAACTGCCATAGCCTTCGCGGGTGTTGAACAAGGGCCGCTGGATATTGGTCAAGGCCGGCGCCGCTGGCGGGCCGGCGAACTGCGTCTGGATCAGCACCGCGTCCCGAGAGAGGCCAGCGACCGCGTCGGCCAGCCCTTGCAGCACATAGGTTCCGCGCGCCAGAAAGGCCGCTTCTGCCAGCAGGGTCACCTTGCCTTGCGCGCCCCGGCGGATGTCCCGCTCGAAATCCGGCTCGATCACCAGAATGCCCTCGGCCCGACCGCTCGCCACCGCCGCCCTCGCGGCTTCCATCGACGGCACGTTATCGACGCGCACCACCGCGCGCAGGGCATCGACCTTGCGCAACAGGGCGCGGCTCAGGCTGCCGCCGTCGAGATCGAGCACAACGACCGGCAGATCGAGCGCGATCTGATGCTGATAAGCGGAAGGGTAGAGAAAGGAATACAGCACCGCCGCGAGGATCATCGCCGAACGGGCCGAGGGATCGGCCAGCAGCGCCTTGAAGGCGTTGGCGAAGCCGTCGAGAAACGCCTTCATCGCCGCCCCCACTGGCGCGGGTCGCGGGCGGCGCGGCCAAACAGGACATAACCCACGATACCGGGCAGCAGCACGAATGCCAGCAAGCGACCCAGCGGCCACAGCGATACGGACACGGGCGCGCCCATATCCCCCTGCTGGGCCAGCAGTTCGACATAGGCAGTAAACGGCAGCAAGGCGCTCCAGAAGCGTGCGAACCACGGCGCGCCGATGAGCGGAAAGGTCGCGCCGGAAAAAGCCAGCGACACCCCGGCGAACAAGCCCATACCGGCAAGCGCCAGCGCCATGCTGCGGGTCACGCCCAGCATCAGCAGCCCCACCGCTGCATACGCGAGATACATCAGCCCCATGCCTGCCAAGAGCAAGACGGCACTCCCCGCAACGCCGGCGCCGCGGAGACCGGCCACCCAGACCAGCGAGCAGACGCCATAGAGCATGAACAGCAATCCATAGGGCAACACTTTGCCGAGCACCGCCGGGCCAAGCCGCTGCCCGCTCGCGTCCAGCCAGGATGTGGCGGTGCCATCGCGCAACTCGCGCCCGAGCGCCCCGATGACCGCCAGCGCCAGCCCGAGATGCAAGATGGCGGGCAGGATCAGCCCAACCAGAAAATGTTCGTAGCTGCGCTCGGGGTTGAACATCGCATTCGATTGCACACGCACCGGCGCTGCCTGCGCCGCTACCCGTCCGCCGCGCAGGCGTCCGAGTTCGGCGCCGCTGGCCTGGACCACGGCCGCCACTTCGCGCGCCGCCGTCTGCCCGGTGGCCAGATAGCTGGCGTTGTAATAGGTCAGCACGCTGCCGGTCTCGCCGCGCGCCACCTTGCGCGCCAGATCGCCGGGCAAGTAGATCACCGCATAGACGTCGAGACGACGCGCCATCGCCTGGGCCTCGTCCAGCGTCAGCGGCCGCGCGGCGACGCGCAGCCCGGGCGCGGCATCGAAGCGGCGCACGAGCTGTCGGCTGACCGAGCTCTGGTCGTCATCCACCACCGCGACGGGAATCTGGCGCAAAAACGTTGCCCCGAACGTGAGCGCCACGACCAGCAGCAACACGCAGGGAATCCAGACCGTCTGCGCAATATCCCACGGACTGCGGCGCAAATGCTGCCACTCGCGCCAGGCCGAGGCGGCCAGCGCCCGCGCGAAACTCAGTTTTGCGGCCATGCGAACAGGACACTCATCCCCGGCCTGAAATCGGGAACGGGCTGGGTCGGGCGCGCCCTCACTTCAAAACTCTTGACGTCGTATCCGGCGGATTGCCGCGTCGCCCGCCAGGTCGCGTAATCGCCGGCCGGGTTGACAAAATACACCTCGAACTCGACATCCTTGCGATTGAGCGCCGGTATCTGCCCGCGCAGGCGCACGCCCGGCTTGATGCCGGCAAACTGCGCCTCGCGCAGGTGAAACGCCACCCACATGCGGTCGAGATCGACCAGCGTAAACACCGGATAGCCCGCCGGCACCAGCTCGCCGACCGAAGCCAGCCGCTTGTTCACCTCGCCTGCGCTGGGCGCCCGCCCTTGTGTTTCGGCCTGCACGGCGGCCACTTCGGCCACGCCGCCTTCGGCCTGTTGCACCAATGCCTGCGCCGATTGTTTGTCCTGTCGGCGGGTCGCGCTCAGGGCCAGATCGTATTGGGCGCGAGCCGCTGCCGACGTCTGCTCGGCACTGCGGCGCTGGGCATCGGCTTCATCCCAGCGCTGGCGCGTCACCACGCCCTCCTGAAAGAGCGCTTCGAGCCGGCTCGCCGTACTGTTGGCGAGTTGCGCGGCCGCCTCGGCCCGCTTCCAGTTCGCGGCCGCGACGCGGATATCTTCCTGACGCGCCCCCTCTTCGGCCTTGGCCGCTTGTGCCTGCGCCGCCGCCAGCACGGCGCCGACCTGCTTCTGCCTGGCCTGGACTTCCGGGCTGTCGAGCTCGAACAACACCTGACCGGCCTCGACGCGATCGCCCTCGCGCACTTTCAGCCGTGCCACGCGGGCGCTGATCTTGGCCGACACGTTGATCGCATCGGCATCGGCCATACCCTGCACCAGATCTTCCGGCGCGCGTGCGGCCAACCATAAGCCGAGTACGACGATGGGCGACACCACCAGCAGCGCCGGCAACAATTTGCGACGAGCCAGGGTGGAAGATAGAAATGCTTTGCGTCTCATCGTGCAATCACCTTGTCTGCCAGTTTGGCGTAGTCGGGGAAACGCTGGATCTGCCCCGACAACTCCAGCAACTGGGCCAGCATTACATCGTATTGATAAGCCGCCTGGGCTCTTTCCAGTGCGGCGGCGCCGAGCCGCAGGCGCGCGTCGATCACATCGAGCGAGGTCGATTGGCCTTCACGGAAGGACAGCGACTGGAGGCGCAGGTTTTCCTGCGCCAGTTCCAGCGAGCTGTCGAGCAGCAGGAAATTCTGGCGGGCGGTTTCGAGTTGGTTCCAGGCACGGATGACCCCGATGGCGACCTGATTCTGCGCTTCGCGCAGGCCTTCTTCGGCCTGCCGCAACTGCTCGCGCGCCGCCCCGATCTGACGGGGTCGGTCGCTGCCGGACAGAAAGGTGTATTTGAGGCCGACGCCGAATACCCAGTCGGAATCAGTGAGCATTGCGTCCTTGCGTTTGAGGTCGCGCTGGCCGAATAAAAACACCTGCGGCTTCAGCCGGCTTTCCTGCAACCGGACGCCCTGTTCCGCCTGATCGATCTGTGCCTGCACGCGCGCCAGTTGCGGGTGGCGATTGTGCGCAGCATCCTGAAAAACCGCTTCCTCGCCGATGGGTTTGGACAACACGAACAGGGGCGTCTTCGCCTCCAGCATTCCATCGTTCCTGAGCAGGCGCGCCAGCGTGGCCCGCGCTGCGCGCAGTTCGTAGCCGGCCCGCTGATATTCGCGCTCGGCCTGATCGCGGGCCACCGTCGCCTGCAAGCGCTGCGCCTTGGTCGCCAGACCGCCGCGTTCGAGTTTTTCCGCCTCGTCGAGGTGGCGCTGCATGCCGTCGCGCACGCCGCGCCGGATTTCCGCCGCGTGGTCGGCCAGTTGCTGCCCGAAGTAGGCCTGGATCACCCGCATCGCCTGTGTCTGCGCCTCGCCAGCCCGCTCTGCCTCGGCCTGACGGGCCGCCGCAGCGGCCGCTTGCTGCGCGGCGGGAATCTGCCCGCCGGAGTAGATGGGCATGGTCAGGGTGGCAATCGGCCGCAACCGCCAGTCGCGCTCCTCGATGCGGACCGGATCGGGAATGCCGAACCGGCTCGCAATGGGCGCCAGATCGCCCAGGGGCAACACCATGGTTTTCTGGAACTGCATTTCGCGCAGGTCCAGGCTGATATCCGGCAGACGCAGACTTTCCGTCGCTTCCGCCAGCAGGCGCTTGCCGCGCGCGGCGGCATCGGCCGCTGCCAGACCATCCGAGACGCGCTCGGCCCGTTCGAGCGCAGATTCGATGGTCAGGGCCGCCACACCGGTCGTCTGACGGAGCAGGGGCGACGCCGACTCCTGCGAACGTGCCGGCCACGCCGTCACGCACAGGCAAACCGCGCCGCACGCGAAGGCAGCCGCCACCGAACGGTTTGGTTTGTCTAGCACGCTGCTTTTCCTTCCAATTTCATACCATTCGCTTTCCAGATAGCAATTGCTATTTATACTAGATCATTTGCTATTCGGATAGCAAGTGGTATCCTGAAAACATGGAGACTCCGCGCACCCGCCTGACTCGCGAAGAAAGCCAGCAACGGACCCGCCGCCTGTTGCTGGAGGCCGCGCACACCGAAATCGCCCGGCACGGCGTCGTGGCGGCCAGCGTGCGCAACATCGCCGAAGCCGCGGGATTTTCGCAGGGCGCTTTCTATTCCAACTTCACCAACAAGGACACCCTGCTGGTGGAACTGGCCAAGACGCAGATGCTGGCGCTGGCGGCTGATTTTCAGGCGCTGATCGACGCCAGCGCCGCCCAGACACTGGACGAGACGCTGGCGGGCATCGCCCGATGGCTCAAGGATCTGCATGCCAATCGGGATCTCGCCATGCTGACGCTGGAATTGCAGATGTACGCCAATCGCAATCCGGGCTTCACCGAGCGCATGGCAGAGCAGAAAGTGCCCTATCTGACGGCCTTCGCCAACGGTTTCTCGCAGTTGTTCGCCCGCTACGACAAGCCACCACCGTTGCCGCCGCTGCACGCGGCAATCGGCTTCATCGCGCTATGGCACGGCTTCAGCGTGCAGTGGTCAGGCCACAGCCCCGTGCCGCCCGACGAGGTCTATCTCGCCCTGCTGCGCGCACTGTTTGAAGAACGTCAGAACTAGACGTCGCTAGCGCGCCGATTCGGAAAACTGCCAGCGCGGGAATTCGTGGCGGATCGCCGCCCACTCGAAATGCGGCCCCGGATCGGTCTTGCGGCCGGGTGCCACGTCGGCGTGCCCGGCGATGGCCTGAATCGGGTAGCGTTTGTCGACCGCCCCGAGCAGATCTTTCAGGCTTTCGTATTGTTCAAAGGTGAAAGGCGTGTCGTCGCTGCCCTCCAGCTCGATACCGATGGAGAAATCGTTGCAATTTTCGCGGCCCTGCCAGATTGACTGGCCGGCGTGCCAGGCACGGTCGTCAGCAGAGACAAACTGGATCACCTCGCCATCGCGACGAATAAAGAAATGGGCCGACACTTCGACCTCGGCAATCGTCGCAAAATAAGGATGCGCCGCCGCGTCGAGCCGATTGGTGAAAAACTGCTCCACATGCGGCCCGCCAAAATCGCCGGGCGGCAGGCTGATGTTGTGGATGACCACCAGCGACACACCCGCGCCGTCGGGCCGAGGTCCGAAATTGGGCGATTCGACCCAGCGCGCATGCAGCCACCAGCCGTCGGCGCTCCAGTTCATTCGATGCCCAACCTTTCGAGACGATAGCGCAGCGAACGGAAGGTCACGCCGAGCAAGCGGGCAGCAGCCGTGCGGTTGTTGCCGGCCTTTTGCAGCGCTTCCAGTATCGCCGCTTTCTCCAGTCGGTTGAGGTAATCGTCCAGGGTTTCGCTGCCGCGCCCGACCAGATCATCCGGCGACTCTTCCGGCGAAAGCTGGAGGTCTTCGGCCTCGATCACGTTCTCCGCACAGAGCGCAGTTGCGCGTTCGAGAATGTTTTCCAGCTCGCGCACATTTCCGGGGAAGGGATAGCGTTCCAGCGCGCGCAGAGCGCTTTCCGCCAGCGTGGCGTGGCTGCCCAGCTTGGTCAGGATCGTCAACACCAGCGCGGCCAGATCTTCAGGGCGTTCGCGTAGCGGCGGCATCTTCAGTTCGATGACGTTGAGCCGGTAGTACAGATCCTGGCGGAACTGCCCCTTCTCCACGCATTCGCGCAGATTGCGGTGCGTGGCACTGATGATGCGGACGTCGACCGGCTCCTCCTGCGTACTCCCCACCTTGCGCGCCTTTTTCTCCTGGATGGCGCGCAGCAGCTTGACTTGCATCGGCAACGGCAGATCGGCAATTTCATCGAGAAAGAGTGTGCCGCCGGCCGCCGCCTGAAAGAAGCCCTCGCGGTCGCTATCGGCGCCCGTGAAGGCGCCTTTGCGGTAACCGAAGAATTCGCTTTCCATCAGGTTTTCGGGAATGGCGCCGCAATTCACCGGCACAAAAGCGCCGTTGGCGCGCGCGCTGCGGGCGTGAATCAGCCGGGCCGCCAGTTCCTTGCCGCTGCCCGATTCGCCCGAGATATAGATCGGCGCCTGGCTGCGCGCCAGCTTTTCGATCAGGCCCCGCACCTGTTCGATGGCCGCCGAATCGCCGCTGAGGCTCTCGGTCGTGCCCTGCCCTTCGGCGTCCACCGGCAGTTTGAGCGCGCTCTTGACCAGTGCCCGCAACTGCTCCAGTCCCACTGGTTTGGAAAGATAGTCGAACGCGCCCGCCTTCAGCGCCGCCACCGCGTTTTCGGCGCTGCCGAACGCGGTGATCACCGCCACCGGCATCTCACCCACCGTTTCGGCCACGTGGCGGACGATTTCCAGCCCCTCGCCATCGGGCAGACGCATATCGGTCAGGCAAAGCTGGTAACTGTGCTCGGCCAGGCACTGGCGCGCCTCCGCCACCGAGCCGACACAGTGCGCCGCCAGCCCCATGCGCGACAAGGTGAGGTCGATCAGTTCCCGGATGTCGGGTTCGTCGTCGATCACCAGCACGCGGCTCAATTCGCCGCGAGCCCGCCTTTGTTCGTTGCGATTTGGCACGCGCTCCTCCCGACAATCACAAAATGCCCCCCGCTATCCGGCACCAGCTCAAGGCTGGCACTATTGCCCTCGCACAGCTCGCGGGCGATGAACAGCCCCAACCCGGTGCCGTGATGGCGCGTGGTGAAAAAGGGCTCGAAAATCTGCTCCCGGACTTCATCCGGCACCCCGGCGCCATCGTCCATGACGTGCAATTCTACTCGCCCGTCGTCACCCGTCACCACCGACAGGCGCACGCACCCGGCCTTCTGGGTGCTGTGCCGGGCGGCGTTGCCCGCCAGGTTCCACATCACCTGCAAGAGTTGCGAGCGGTCGAACCAGAACGTCGCCCCCTCGCAATCGATCTCGACGGCATCCTCGGCCAGACGTTTGACGGCCTTGAACTCCTCGACAAAATCGCGCAGGAACGGCTTCAGCGCTATCTCTTCCGGCTGGCCGCCTTCGCTTCTGCCGAGCTGGAGAATATCCTGCACGATGCGATCCAGCCGAAAAACGTTGTCATGCAGAATGCGGAGCAGCCGCTCCTGCATCTCACCCCGCCTTTCTTCGTGCAACAGGTCGGAAGCATGGCTGATCGCCGCCAGCGGGTTGCGAACCTCGTGCGCGATACTGGCGGTCAGCCTGCCCAGCGACGCCAGCTTGAGCTCCCGTGCCTGCGTGCGCACGCGGCCGATGTCCTCGACAAAGACCAGCGCCTCACCATCCGAACTATCGGTCGACTCGAAGCGTGCGCGCAAGGGCTTGCCCGTCGGCCCCACAAAGTCGAAGTCGCCGCTCAGTTCGCCACGCTGCCAGCGCGCGAAAGCCAGCGCCAGCGAAGGCACAAAGGCCGCCAGTGGAGCACCGTCCGATTCCGGCGTCGAGAGCAACTGCGCGGCACCCGGATTGTGGCGCAACATGGCGCCGTTGCGGCCGACCACCAGCACGCCGCCCTGCATCCGCTCGATGATCCGTCCGCCGATCCGCATCTGGTTCTCCAGCGCGACACCGCGCCGGCGCGCCAGCTCTTCCTGCATCATGGCGCGCTGGCCGAGCAGGCGGGCCAGAATGGCCGTGGCGAAATATCCCGCCGATAGTAACCCTGCCTGCACCACAGTCTGGGAATCGAAGCGCTCATGCAGAATGCCGAGAAACTGCATCGCCAATACCGCCAGCGTCGCCATCGCGGCATAAAACAATACCAGCCGCCCCTGCGCCACCAGGCTCGCCGCCGCCAGCGAAACCATCAGCACGATGCCGATGCCGCTGGCCACGCCGCCAAGCGGATACATCAGCAGGGTCACGGTAGCCACATCGAGCAGCACATGCGCCGTGAGTTGCAGGTTGAAGCGATGCGGCCAATACGCTGAGACGGCCGCACCGCCGCCCACCAGCAGCAGATACGCCCCCAGCAGCCCCTCAATTTGCAACAAATTGCCGACGGGTAGGCGATGCATGCCGCTCCAACCCAGCGGCATCAGAAACGACAGAAGCAAGACCGCCGCGACGATCAGGCGGTAGATATTGAAATAGCGAAACGACCGCCAGTCCGGCTCCCAGGTCTGGGAAAGCCAGTTCTTCACGCCCCGCCCCGCCCCGCGCGGCGATGCGCGTCGGAACAGTAATGCGCGTCACCATCCGGCAAAGCGTCTGAAACGGGCAAGAACACGCCACAGTGCGCGCAAACCACCATCTTCTCGTCTGGCCGCGCCTCTGGCTTTGGCTTTGGCTGGCGCATACGCGGGCGAAGCAATAACCAGATCAGCGCGATAAAAAACGCTAGCAGCAGGAATTTCACAGAGGCTCGATAAGGGGCGGGAAAGTGTTCATTGTAGACCCTTGGCGTACTTCTCTACTAACCGTGGTATGGACTGTGGGGGGTAGGTCAGTCTGATTCTCGGCCAAAACGGTCATTGGCCACATATGTGTTATCGGTCAGCAATCCGCTGGTTAGCCGCCGTTCAGCCCTGATGCGCTGGGAATGGCAGCTTTCCTATCTGGCGAATACGTACTATCGACCCTCAGCAGTCCGTGGGCTTACGCTTGGCTATGACAGCTATCGCCTCGAAACGGCCGGTCACGGTGAGACTCACCATGTGGAGCAGCCGAACCTAGAGCACCATGCCGTTCTGCAGAACAGAGATCCTTCAAGTTGCGGGACTTGCCTCGACGCACTTGCAAGGCCCCAGTGTTGCTTGTCTATCGCAATGCCGATCGGCATTACGGCAGAACGATCCGCTGGCTATTGAAGGTTCTCCGCTTTCCACCGCATGGCGGTGAGTATCCGGCTGTAACCGCTTGGGTGGTGGTAATAGACGAATTCCTCAACTGGCCCGGGTTGTAGCTTGCGGTATTCCGCCAGTTTGAAGATGGCCTCTGCGAAACCATCCGGCTCACGCGACGCATTAAGGCCGTAAAGATCGGCTTCGATTTCACCGGTACGAATGATCAAGTTGCTCACTGGTGTGGCGACGAATAAGAAGACAGCGAGCAGCGCTGACAGTAACGGCAAGCCAGCGGGGTCGGTGATGTCTCTCACCCCAGCCCGTGTTCCCCAGCGGGCCGCAGTCCAGTTCCAGCTATATCGCACGAAGAGGAAGCCGCCGAGTATCAGCATGCTAAAAGCGATGGCGTGCTTGAGACCATGGTTTAGCACGTAATGCCCCATTTCGTGCGCCATGACTGCTCGAATCTCTGGCAGCGACGTACGATTCAGCAAGTTATCATTCAGTGCAATGCGAGTTGTGCCGAACAGGCCACTGACGTTGGCGCTAATCCGCTTGGTCTGCTTCGAGGCATCGAATACATAGACGTCGTCCGCGGGGATTCCGTTAGCCCGCGCCAGTGACATGATCGCGCTACGTATCTCGCCGTCGGGAAGAGGCTTGTAGTCGTTGAACAAGGGCTTGATGAAGACCGGGTTGATCATCATCATGAACGCAATGAAGCCGCCACTGGCGAGACTTCCCCAGGCCCACCAACTACCTGGCACCCGACGCAGAATGGCGTAGAGGCCGGTAATGGCGGCCCCCATCAGCACGAGATTGACCATCAAAGCTGTAAATGACTCGGCGAACCAGTCCGCAAAGCTCAGATTTGATAGACCGTATTGGTGTTCACGGAAAAATTCTTCATAGATCATCAAAGGAAAGCTCAGCACCGCCGTCAGCATGATAAAGCACAGCGCATAAATCAGCACCTGCAGGTTGCGCCTGCCAGTCCTGCGTTCCGCGAAATCGCGGATTCGCGCGGACCATCCGGTTAACAGCAGAAGCGCGGAAATGGCGACTCCTAACAGCAGATTCCAGAACTGCAACCAGTAGCCACCTTCGGCATATGCATCGGATTTCGCACGAGCGGGGCCGGTCAAGCGTGCCATGAAAGCATCGGTGGCGTCGGTAGGATTGAAGGCCGCAACTGTAGTACTCACGGTCTGCGCCGCCGTGTCGCCGACAGCGGCGGAGGCGGGCACATGGCCGAGCAGACACAGCAGGCACAGGAGAGCTAGGCGGGAAAGCGTACGTAGCATGGCAGGTTTCCGTCTTAAGACTTAGCGCTGGAGAATACCCTCTTAGCCAGCTTCGAACATGATGCTGCGACGAACGGTACATTCTGCGTATTGAATTGCGTCAAATGCGGAATCGACCGTTAATAGCCGCTCAAAGGACAACTATGCATGGCACGACGCTAGGACAGTCGATTGGCGAGGCGTTTCGCAACGCACGGGAACACAACGAGGCATGGTGTGTTCCGCATCGTGGAAATTCAGATGTAACAGCAGCGGTCGGCCAATGGCAGAGTGTGTAATTAAGGCGATGCTGACGCCACCGTCAGCACCAAGTTCGGACCTTTTTGTCATAGCGCGAGGGCAGCCGTCTCGTGTTGGCCGATTGGGTGAGTAGGCAGCGGTATCCCAAAGTTGCCCTTCAGGAATTCGCTTTGCTCTGATCACCCACATCTGCAGCCTGTAGGGAAATTTCTTCCGCTTCCTCAGGCGGCGGATGGCTCGGAACACCGCAACGGCCCCGCTTGCAACTCCCTGGCGCAGCAATGTCGATTCCATTTTCACCCATATTCTTCAGTAGCAGATAGATAGCCGCCACGCCGGCAAAAAGAAGAACGAGGGCGACGAGTACAGTGACCATGGCAAGTGCTCAGAAGAGTGGCGGGCTTCAACTATAACTTGGCGAACGACAATTGCCGATTGGCCGCGAAGATAACCTTGCCCTGCAGCCGCTTTCTGGCTTCAAGGTGAACGAGCACTGCCGGCCAAGAGCGGCCCTACGAGGATGTTGCCCGAAAGCTGCCATAGCTCTCTCGTACTCGTTCGGTATATTGATTTGTTATACTGACAGCCAGAACTCTAAGTCACTAACAGCAATGCGCTTTGAACAGCCGATCCCGCGTCAACAATATCAATTGTTATACGAACCCCTGTGTCCGTGTAAACACTGTCAGGCCACTCAATGACTCCCAAGCATTTCGTCGCCGGCCTGGTTCAGGTTGTCCATGAGGCCAGCGTGGCAGACACGCTTACAACGCTCGAGCGCGGGCCCAGCGGTCGTCGCCCCTCGAAGCGGTTTCTTGAGCTAAGTGCCTGGTATCAAGCCTTGTCGGCGGCGGATCAAGTTCGCCTGCGTCAAGTAGTGGAGCTTGCCGTTCATGCATCGCTGTTCGGCACCTTGTGCGTACTCGACGGGGTTCGCACGCCTGAGAATTCCACTGAATTCGAGCTCTTTGCGGTGCAAGATGCGAAGCAGGTGCAACTAAATCTGCCTGAGGCCGAGTGCCTTCACGATGAGTATCAAAGTCAGATCTATGAGCGAGTCTTTGGCCCCGTGGCCTAACCCCTCCATCGAGCGGACAGCTTTCAGCGGGCTTCGCACGCCTCCAGCTGCCGCTCATGTCGAACGTTAGCCTGCTCAGGAGTGCATATGGCGACCCGAAAGTCTTCGTCTGGAACATCTGTGGAGGCATACATCGCTGAACTGGCCAAGCCGCTGCGTGCGGAAGTTGAGACGTTGCGGCAAGTGGTACTCGCGGCGTCGGGCCAAATTCGAGAAGAGGTAAAGTGGAATGCGCCCAGTTTCTATACGGGTGAGCACTTCGCCACCATGCGTCTGAACGGAAAGGTTCCGCTTCAACTCATACTGCACCTCGGTGCGAAGAAAAGTTCGATCTCCCGCAGTGCCATCGAAGACCCTGAAAGCCTGCTTCAATGGCTCGGTCCGGATCGCGCTTGTGTCAACTTCAATGAACCAGGTGCCGTTGCCGCCCGAGCGGCCGCTCTCAAACTAATCATTAGTCAGTGGGTGCAGCATGTGCCAGCTCGGCCTACAGGCTGACCCTTTCGTCGATAGGACACTTTGGCCCTCAAGCGCCTCTCATGTCAAACGTTGAGCGTCCGCTTTTCCATCACCCCAAGTACAGCTTAGGGTCGGGAGCAACTATTCGCCAGATAGCTAAGCTACCGTTCAGATGCATTTCCACCTGAGCGGCAAGTAACCGGCACATTGCTGCCCAACACCGACAGCAGTCCCACGGTCAGCTCAGGCCGAAAAGTTGACGACCAAAACGCCTCGATTATTGCCTTCTAATAGGCTACTAAAAACAAATTTCTAAAGAAAAATGGCCTGCGATTTCTCGCAAGCCATTGATTTATTTGGTGGGCCCGCAGGGGCTCGAACCCTGGACCAAAGGATTATGAGTGCAATAGCTTTGAAAGCAACAATTAGTTATTTACAATAAGTTCGTGCCGGAAGTTCTTGATTGTTTTGATAAAAATCGCATCAAGTCAATATCATCGATACGTATTTCATTGTTTTTAACTAACCGTTTTCAAATGCTGAGACTTTAGCCAGACTTTAGTTTACCGGAAAAGTCAGATAAGGACCACCGAGCACCTTTCTCCATTCTCACGAGAGGTGTTTTATGAAACGCAGCAAAAACCACTACCCTTTTTCCGACACTTGGTTGGAAAAATTATCGCAATGTGCCGGAAAGGCACATGTTCACTACTACGACAGCAACTGTCCTGCTTTGGCAGTGCGGGTCACGTCTTCTGGACAAAAGGCTTTTAAAGCTTTCAATCGCGCCGGATCACCGCAATTCATTCATATCGCCGCGCTTGGCGAGATCAGTCTCGAAGATGCCCGTCTCCGCGCGCAGTCCATCCTTCGTTCTATGCATGAAACCGGACTGACTCCGGCCGAACAAAACGCAGTCGAAGAGCAAAAGAAGCTTGACGAAAAGCGTCTGGACTCCAGCCTTCAAGAGGTACTGAATCACTACACATCAGTTCGCGTAAAACCGGGAAGAAAACGCAGCATTCTGCAAAAAACTGCCGATGACATGAAACGCGAAATTTCGAGGCATTTTTGTGATTGGCTTGATAAGCCGCTCCGTTTGCTGGGATATGAGGAACTCGATGAAATTCACGAGACCATCATTGACGCTAGCGGACCATCCGTCGCCGATCGGTTAATAATTAACATTGGCACACTCATTCGCCATTTTGAAGAAAAAGTCGGAGCCCGCCTTTTCGACCACAATCCCGCGAGAAAAGTGTTAAGACTTGACGGTCACGAGCCGGTTGTTCGAAGAACCCATCTACCACCGAGCCGCTTTCCGGCATTTTTTGAAGCGCTTGAGAAGATGGATGAAGACGCTGCAGACTTTCTCGCCATTTCAATATTCACGGGGTTGCGCGCCGAATCCGTCAAGACATTGCGGTGGGACTTAATCAAACTGCATGAAAAACAGCTTGATCTAACGAAGGCGAAAGGACGTGCAGATGAAAGTGAAGCCTTACCACTTTCAAATTACGTGATCACGATTCTTCGCCGTAGAAAAGCCACGGCAGGTGAGGCTTTATATGTTTTTCCACATCATCTCGATGTATCCAAACCACTTCGCTATCACGACACTTATCTCGACTGGCTGTGGGTAGCAGGCGGCGGCACAATTGATCGGATACCCTATCAGCTAAAAGACCGCGACGGGAAACTTCGTTTCGGGAAACGGGGTAAACCAGTCATGGGCAAAAAAAGAGTATTGGCCGGTGAGTCAAGCGTTTGCAACCAGAAGGGGCGACCAATAACACACCATGATTTTCGACGAACATTTTGTTCGGTAGCAGCTGGAGCAGCCGGCGTTGATGTATTTTCGGCAATGTTATTGTCATTGCATAAGATCGGCGATGGGGCAACCAAGGTTCATTCCGACTATGTCCAGCTAGAACATTTGCGGCCGTCGCTTGAAAAAATTTCGGACGCAATCTTGCGACTTGGCAAACCTTCTCAGCCGTACGGCACACCAAAAATCAGCAATGTTGTGCTTTTTGCCCCAAGGCAGAACCCGCCAGACAAATGCTCGCTCTCGATTCTGCCGAATCGCGATGAAAGCGGAATCAACACTGGATAACGACCAGCATCATTTCTCTTTCTGGCCGAACAAGCGACATTTTAGTAAGCGGGCCGTTTAGCAGATACGCAGGGAAAACCTTGACTCATTCTTTGAACATCACATCAACCAAAACACATTCTTCAGGGCACCCTGAAGAATGTGGCATGTTGGTGGGTAACGGGGGAACGCAGTTCGCCTGTTTCCCGCCAGCATGCCGCTTCCCCCGGCTGCGTAGTAGCCGGGACACTTCGGGAGTAGTCAATGAGCGCTAACGACCCCTACGTTTCCATCAAAATCGCAAGAGCCTGGTTGGCCGAAAACCCCGCAAAGAGTGCTTGCTCTGGCTCAACCATTGAAGACTATGGAAAAGTCGCCGCACGTCTATTAGCAGGAGCCCAATCTGTTGCTGAAGTATTGTGCCGTGCCGCCGACACGAGAAAAGTACGGACCTGGTTCAAACGCAGGGCAGCATTAGTTGATGTCGCTCGTTACCAGTTAACCACGCTACTTTCGGAGCAAGACAAATTACAGCGCCTCATGCGAACCGAGGGGACAAACGAGGTTCTGTTTGATCAATGGTCCAGTGCGATAGATGGCATTGAATTTTATTTTTCGTTGATGAGTTCCCTTCCCTCCGGATGCCCGATCCCAGTCGAAAACCGACAACGAAAGCATAGTAAGAAACAGGATTTACCAGGCTTGCCACAAGACTGGCGGGAACGATTGGCGAAGCGGATGGTGAAATATCACCTACCTTTCTTAGCGGCTGCGATCACAGGTTGCCGTCCCGCCGAATTGCAACAATCCATCCTCTTTCGAATCGAAAATGATCAATTGATTGCTCAAATACAAGGCAAAAAAGTAACAGAGCATTCCGGCCAACCGTGGCGAGAGTTGATTTGGGATTTGCCTCGATCCGGACTGGTTGGAGAAATGGTCAGAGAGGTTATGCAGGCAGGAGGGGCTCTCTCTGTTCGCATCGACAAGCCCAACACGTTCAGCAACGCTATTCGCGATTCGGCGCGACGAGAATGGCCGAATCGACGGAAATCCGTGACCTGCTATTGCCTGCGACACTCATTTACAGCAGACGTGAAATCATCAGAGGTATCGCGCCAGCAACTGGCAGTAGGAATGGGACACCTGAGCGACGAAACCAGCCAGCACTATGCGAACGCCATGCAGGCATCGGGGCAATCTGTTGCCCCAGACAAAATGCTCGGAGCCCGCCCTGTCCGTGAACTCTATCGACACAACCCGCCAAAACGAAAAGACATACCTGAGGATGAGAAACCCCGCACCTAACCCGACTGGCGCTGTACCGAATGAATGGCTACCCGGACCGAGAGTCTGTGTGCGCTAGAACGGCCATTGACCGCCCTGCGCAGTTACTGCGCGGCCCCGCAAACCGTAGCAAACTGCGGTATCTTGCGCGAATTGATCAGTGCAACAAACCCAGAAATGCAGCTAAAAGAAAGACAGTAAATGCGACTAACTGACGCACTTCGTCATACCGGCGTCGCCGCCGCGCTTGGTGCTGCCTTGTTATTTGGCGCCGGAACACCCTTGGCGAAACTGCTGCTCGATTCGGTCACCCCTTGGATGCTGGCCGGTCTGCTCTACCTTGGATCAGGCATGGGGCTGACGCTCTATCGTTGGTTGATCAAGGCGCCTGCGGTGAAATTGCCGCGCCATGAAGCCATGTGGTTTGCAGGTGCCATTGTGAGCGGAGGCGTTGTCGCACCTGTGCTGCTCATGCTGGGACTGATGGGCATGCCGGCGTCCGGTGCATCCTTGCTGCTGAATGCGGAAAGCGTGTTTACCGCCTTGTTGGCGTGGTTTGCCTTTAAGGAAAACGTCGACCGGCGTATTGCGCTCGGCATGCTGGCCATCATTGCCGGGGCCATTGTTCTGAGTTGGCCGGGCGAGATTCGCTTCGATGCCTGGTGGCCTGCGCTGGCTGTGCTCGGGGCCTGCCTCGCCTGGGGCACCGACAACAATCTGACGCGCAAGGTTTCGCTGACGGACGCTGCTTGGATCGCCTCTATCAAAGGCTTGGTCGCCGGAGCAGTCAATCTTGTTCTGGCCTTATTGCTTGGCGCCAGCCTGCCGCCGCTACCAAATCTTGCTGCGGCGATGGTGGTCGGCTTTCTTGCCTATGGCGTCAGCTTGGCTTTGTTCGTAGTCGGCCTGCGTCATCTGGGCACGGCGCGCACCGGAGCGTATTTTTCGGTGGCCCCGTTTGCCGGCATGATTCTGGCGCTACTTCTGGGAGAGTCGCTGACGCCGAGTTTGTTGATTGCCGGGGCATTGATGGCTTTTGGCCTCTGGTTGCACCTGAGCGAACATCATGAGCATCTGCACATGCACGACGCGTTGGAGCATGACCACGAGCACACGCATGATGAGCATCATCCACATTCACATGATGTGGATGTCGCGTCGCATAGCCACTCTCACCGGCACGCTCAGTTACATCATTCGCACCAGCATTTCCCGGATGCCTACCATCGGCACGAACATTGAGCAGCGGATTGCTCACGATACGTTCACAATTCGTGCATCCGTGCTTGTGATCACCGTTTATCTATATTTATTCCGCTCCTCTTAACTCAAAAACCTTCCCTTCCGGCGTTCGACATGTCCCATCGACTTTTGGGAGGTGTGCTACCCATTCGCAACTCAATCGTGAACCGTCGTTGGCAGTCAATGTCGCTTGCCCGACTTTGAGATGTCGCTCATGTGCCTTGGCAACCAGTTTGTACTTGCTCAGGCAGGTTTCCTTGTCACACGGGAGGGTGGTCCAGTCGCCCGCATAGCGCTTGCCATCGAGTTCGATCTCGATCCGATATGGTTCAATCAAGCGCGCCTGCAGAAAACCAGTTCCTGTGGCGGAACCGTTCTGTGTGTCCAACAAAGTAATATTCGTGGCACAGCCTGCGAGCAGGACCAGCAGCACCGATAACATCAAATTTTTCATCATTGTTCCTATTGCCATCTTGGGATATTGATCAACAAAACGTAGCTCCATTCGCCATCAGGCAATGGGTTCGCGTCTTTCCAGCGTCACTACCTGTACCCACCCCGAACAATCGCGCTCTGCATGTCCGATGCGCGTAATCAAATCGACCAGAGCATCCGCCGCATCGTCACTACAGACCAGTTCGAGTTTGATTTGCTGCACTACCGGTTCGCCCAGTTCGACGGAGTAGTGCTGTTGTGCGACTTCCGAGGCGCCCTGCACGCATTGCACTTGGGATACGGCGATGTGACAGCATGCCGGCCCCGCTTCCGTATCGCACAAGCCGGAGTTCCGGAGAGCCTGGATAACTGCGGCAGCACGATGCGGATGGATGAATGCCTTGATTTCCTTCATGGTGTATTTCCTTAAGTTAGCCCGCTTTACTCAAAGCGAAAATAGAGGCGAACCCCTGCTGTCGTGACGCAATACCCCTTGGGCGAAATATTCATTTGCCAAGTCATGCGGCACCGCAGGGTTGTGCCATCCGCCGCGTGCAGTTCCGGTTGGGCAGAGTATTCGTAGTGATCGGTATCGACTCCGGATTCGATCTTGTCATAGTGCTTGCCGCCACCGAATCGCCGTCGCAGTTCGTTCAGGCTCTGATTCTGTTGGATGGCAAAGCCACGTGCTTCAAAGCGCTTGCCCTCGAACTCCAGAAGCATTAAATCTCCCACCAGTCCATCGTGCTTGAATAGCCCCGTTGTCAGGAAAGGGTCACTATCTTCGGGAATGAGGCTACGCGTTTGCCCGGCACAACCGGCCAAGGCCACGGCGAATAAAACAAAAATCATTCGGGCGAAAAGAACTTTCACATTTATCTCCATTTTATTTTCAGCCTGCCGCCATGCGGCGTTCGGCCTTGTTCTCCATCCACTCGTAAACCAGCGGCAGAATGAACAAGGTCAGCGCCGTTGATGAAACGAGCCCACCGACCACAACGGTCGCCAGCGGGCGCAGCACCTCGGAACCAACTCCTGTAGCCAGCAGGAAGGGAATCAACCCAAGAATCTCCACCAGCGCTGTCATCAATACCGGCCGTAATCGCAGCACCGCCCCTTGCAGTACAGTTTCCCGAATGCCCATGCCTTGCTCACGCAGACTGTTGAGAAAGGAAATCAGCACGATGCCATTCAACATGGCGACGCCGAAGACGGCGATAAAACCGACCGCCGCCGGCACGGACAAATACTGGCCGCTGACAAAGAGCGAAAAAATCCCCCCGATAGCAGCAAATGGCACATTGGCGATGATGAGCGTGGCGTAGCGCACCGAGTTGAATGCCGTGTAGAGCAGGATGAAGATCAGTCCAATGGTCAATGGCAAGATGACCGCCAGCTTGGCCATGGCCCGCTGCTGATTCTCGAAGGCACCCCCCCATTCCTGCCAGTAGCCGGCGGGCAGCTTCAACTGCGTCTTGAGCCGCGCATCGGCCTCGCGGACGAAGCCATCCACGTCGCGCCCTTTGACATCCAGTTGCAACACCGCATAACGCTGCAATTGCTCGCGGCGCACGAAGGAGTAGCCCTCGGTCAACTCGATGGTTGCCACCCGCGACAGGGGCACCAGCGCACCGCTCGCGGTGCGGATCGGGATGGCGCTCACCGCCTCGACGCTGTTGCGGAACTCGGGCGGCAGCCAGACCTGAATGTCGTAGCGACGCACCCCGTCGATCAAGGTACTGACGGCCTTGCCACCGATACCGGCCTGCACGACATCGAGCACGTCATCGGCATTGATGCCGTAGCGCGCCGCTTCCGGTCGATTGACCTTGACGATCATCTGCGGCTTGCCTTGATTGGCTTCCAGCGCCACATCGCTAGCGCCAGGCACTTTCTCGACAATTTCCTTGGCCTCTGCCGCCAAACGATCCAGTGTCGCCAGGTCTTCGCCGTAGAGTTTCAAGGCTAGGGTTGCCCGCACGCCGGAAATCAGTTCCTCCACCCGCATCTGAATCGGCTGGGTCGCCGCCAGGACTGCTGTCGGTATCTCCTTTTCCAGATGTTCCTGCATCTTGCCGGATAACTCCCGATAGGACATCCGTTCCGGCCAGGTGTCGCGAGACTTCAGCTTGACCAGGATTTCCATGTAATTCACATCCGCCGTTTCGCCTTTTTCGGCACGCCCGATCATGGCAATCGAATGGTCTACCTGAGGGAATGTCTTGATGGCTTCCTCGATGCGTTGTGAAACGGCGATTGATTCTTCCAGCGAGGTCGAGGGAATGCTGGTCACCCGGAACATGATCCCTTGCTCCTCCAGGGTAGGCATGAACTCCTTGCCAAGAAAAGGAAAGAGGGCGAGCGCCGCGACCAGCAATCCGCCCGTAATCATCATGACGCGCCGCTTGTTGGTCAGCGCCCACAGTAGTAATGGTTCAAAGCGCGGTTTGAGCCAGCGTACCAGCCAGGGGTCTTCCTCTTTTTTCGGGCGCAGCGCCAAGGCGGCGAGTACCGGCATCAGCGTGACGGTGAGGATCAACGAACCGACCATGGCGAAGGTCATGTTGATCGCCAGCGGCTTGAACAGTTTGCCTTCGATGCCGGTCAGGGCAAACAGAGGCAAAAAGACGACGATGATGATGATGGCGCCGAAAGCCACCGGATTCATCACTTCACGGGCGGCTTCGAGAACCACCGCCGTTCGGCTGACCGATTTGCCGGCATGATGGGACAGTAGCCGGAAGGCATTCTCCACCAGCACCACCGGCCCGTCGATGGTCATGCCTAGTGCGATGATCAACCCCCCCAGCGACATCAAGTTGGCGCTGGCGCCGGTTTGATCCATGAGAAGAAAGGCAATCAGCCAGGCGGCGGGAATGGCGACCACCACGATCAGCGCCGAGCGTACTTCGCCAAGGAACAGGAATAGCACCAGAACAACCAGCGCGGCGCCTTCCAGCATGGCGCCGCTAGCCATCGAAATCGCTTTGCCGATCAGTTCGGTGCGGTCATACGCCACATCGAATTTGACATTGGGTGGCAGAGTCTTCTGTGCCGTGACGGCTTTCTCGCGAACGGCTTCGACCACCTGCTGGGCATTCTCGCCGGTGCGTGCCAAGGCCATGCCCATCACCACTTCCTTGCCGTCCTTGGTCACCGCGCCGGTACGCAGCGCCGGAGCCGGGCGAATGTCGGCGACGTCCCGCACGTAGATCGGGGTACCTTCCCGCTGAACGACCAGAATGCCGCCAATATCCTCGGCGTTGGCCACCAGACCCAAGCCACGCACCAGATACTGCTCGCGCTGGAGATTGATGTACTGCCCACCCACCTGCCTGTTGTTGGCGGCGATGGCGGTCATTACTTCCTTGTAACCGAGTCCGTATTTGATCAGCCGGCGCGGATCGATGAGTACCTGAAACTGCTTTTCGTCGCCGCCCCAGGAAGTCACGTCATCTACCCCTGGCGCGGTGCGCAGGATCATGCGCACACCCCAGTCCTGCGCGGTACGCAGGTCCATGCCGGAGAGCTTGTCGTCCATCGCCTCCAGCGTGTACCAGAACACCTGCCCGAGGCCGGCGGCATTCGGCCCGAGGACGGGTTCGCCGTAACCTTCGGGAATACGGGATTTGGCTTCGACAAGCTTTTCTCCGACCAGACGACGGGCGAAGTAAATGTCCATGTCGTCTTTGAAATAGACGCTGACGAAGGAGAGACCGAAGATGGAGGTGGAGCGGATTGCCTCCACCTTGGGCAAACCGGCCAGGACGGATTCGACCGGGAAAGTGACCAGTTTTTCCACGTCCTCGGCCGCCAGGCCCGGCGATTCGGTATAAATATTGACTTGGACTGGGGTGACGTCGGGGAAGGCGTCCAGCGGCAGACGCTGCCAGGCTCGCACCCCGAGCAGGACGATCAAGGTGAGCGCCACCAGAACCAGCAGCTTGTAGCGCAGGGAAATATCGACAATCTTGTTAAGCATGATGGTTTCCTAGTCGTGATCGCCAATTTTGGATTTCAATAGCCGCGCCTTGAGCGCATAGCCTCCCTCGACCACCACCGACTCACCGTCTTCGATGCCGCCCTTGACCACAACGCGTCCCCCCAGGTTGTCGCCGAGATCGACTTCCCGTTTCTCGAACCCTTCCTTTTCGCGCACAAAGACAACCTTCTTGCCTTCGATCAAAAGCACCGCGCTTACCGGTACGGTCAGCGCCTTGCTAGCCGATCCAGTGTCGATTGCGGCCGTGGCAAACATGTCAGGCTTCAACCGACCATCGGCATTGGGCACTTCCACCCGCGCCTTGACCGTGCGGCTTTCCTTGTCCATGACGCTGCTGATATAGGTCAGCCGACCGATAAAGACCGTGTCGGGATAGGCTGCCACCGTCACCCCGACGCTGGCACCGGTCTTGACCTTGCCCAAATCCTTCTCGAACAGGCTGGCCTCGATCCAAACCACTGACAGATCGGCCACCGTAAACAGGAATTTGTCGGGTTGAGCAAGCTCGCCGAGCACCGCTTTTTTCTCGATCACCTGGCCGGCGAACGGGGCGCTCACCGGAAAAACCGATACCGCACTATCCGACGCGGCAGGCTTGACGCCCATCAACCGCAGCTTGTCGCTTGCCGCGCGGTAATTGGCGCGGGATTTTTCATATTCGGCACGGCTACGCAGATAGTCCTTCTGCGGCACGATCTGTTCCGCATGGAGTTTCTCGGCACGCTCGAAATCGGCTTGTGCCACCTTGAACTGGCTCTCGGCCTGCAGATAAGCCGAATGTGCCTCTCCTATCTCGATGCTATCGAGGCTGGCAAGCGGCTGACCGGCCTTGACCCGGTCGCCCAATTTGGCGGCGATACTGACAATGCGCCCCGGTACACGCGGCGCGACGTGGGCCAGCCGATCCTGATTGGCCTGAATGGTTGCCGTTACCGCAATGCGCTGGTGAACCTCCGCCTCGCCGACTTCTTCGGTACGGATATGCGCCGTCTTGATTTCCTCTTCGCTTAAACGGATTTGGCCAGCTTCCGGCGCGGCCTCTTTTTCCCCTGCTGCGGCTTTTTGCAGAGAAGGTTTAGCCTCAGTGGATGAGCCGCTACGACCGCAGCCGACTAGCGCGATGGTGATGGCCAGCGCAGCCATGGCGATAATTCGAGTCATTGTTTCTTCTCCGAAGAAAGATTGGCATGGACAGCCGACCAGCCGGCTGTCTGCTCCAGATCGATGCGGGTCTGGATAAATTCGCCGACAGCATCGAGGTAATCGCGCCGGGCATCGAGCAACTGGCGGTTGACCAGCAGAAGTTGCAGGAGGCCGATTTCGCCTGCCCGGTAAGCAGTCGCCGACAGCCGCCGATTCTCGTCGAGGGCCGGCAGCACGGAATCCGACAAGCGCTTGACGCGTGCCTGCAAGCTATCGAGACGCTGCCAGAGGGTGCGCACCCGAGCCAGCACATCGCGCTCAGTGCTTTGACGCTCGATCTCGGCCTGAGTCAGTTCGGTGGTCGCCTTGCCGATACCAGCCGCGTTGCGTCGAAACAGCGGCAAGGGAATCGAGACCGTCAGGCGCGTGAATTTCTCGCGAGTCTCGTAAGGCGCTTCCTGTCCGGTACTCAAACCCACCGTCACATCGGGAAAGACAGAGGCGCGTTCCAGACCGAGCCGGCTACGGGCCGCTTGTTCTCGATGTTCAAGGGCGCGTAACAAGGGGCGCTGGCTGGCGGTAACCAGCAAAGCATCAAGCGACGTATCCGGCGGCGTTGCCCGTAATTCGCCGCTAACTTCCGGCAGCGATTTGGCGGGTAATTGCAGGGTTGCGGCGAGTTCCGCACGAGCCTGCAGAAGTTGCTCTCCCAGAACGGCGAGCTGGTTGCGGCCACGCTCCGCTTCCACCGTTGCCAGATTGCCGTCGAGCCGGCTGTCTTCGCCCGCCGCCACGCGCTTCTTGACTGCGTTAGCGGCATCATTGACGGAAGTCAGGGCCTCGCGCTCGATATCGATCCGGCGCTGCAGTATCAGAACACGGGAAAAGCGTTGCTCGACCTCGGCGCGTATCTGGCGGCGCGTCTCGTCGATATTTTCAGTCACGGCGGCTAATTCTCGGGATGCCGCTTCGCGACGGTGTCCTGCCTGGCCGGCAATCTCGAAAGTTTGCGAAATACCGATTGTGCGTTCGTAGAAGCGATTTTCTGGCAGACCGGCCTGCGGTACGCGGCGACGGGTTTGGTCGGTGGATAGCTGCGGATTGTTGTAAAGAAGACCGGACGCATCCTGCAGCTGGCCTTGGGCGGCATCTTGACTGGCGAGCGTGGCACGAAGGACCGGGTTAGCCGACTCCGCGAGGCGCCATGCCTCGTTCAAGGTCAACGGACCGGCCGCATGAGCCGTGTTCAAGGCAAGGAACAGCCCCGCCAGGAAACCGAGACGACGCAGCAAGCCGCGCGCCCCGAGAGGGGTGACGAACAACATGGGAGAACCCTTTCAAGCAATGATGAAGCAGAGAACCAAGAGCTCTCCGCTTACGAACGATGTCGATTCAAGCTTGAAAGAAGTTTCGGGGCGGGCGGAATGGGCCGTCGTGGGGTTGAGTCGGGAAAACGACAGAACCCTCGGCACTTGGAATGAGGGTCGCGTCCGCCAGACGGAGAGAAATGCTGCTGGAGTTAAGCCCAGTCAGTTGTATCTGCGCATGACAGCCGTGGTTGCAGAATTTCTCTGCATGTTCGTGATCGCTGGAGTTGGTGCCGATCACAGCAACTGACATTTCATCGGACAATAAATCCGCCATGACCTCCGAACCATAGCTCCACAGCGACGCGTTGAGCAGACAAAAAGTCAGCAGCGTCACCAGCAGCGAACGGAAGCGAAGAAAGCGATTCATTGACGACGATTATTGTGGACGGGAGTCGCAGGGTTGAAAATTGTTTTTGAGAATGGTTCGCATGAATTTTACATTGCCGCCTTTGTCTTTACCATCGCGATTCGCGCAGTTTTCTGGTCGCGACGCCGATCAGCATGATGTCAAAAACTCCCAGAATCGCGAGCAAATAGGCGTTCATTTGCGCAGTAGCCTTAGCCCGTTAGCGACGACTAGCAGGCTGGTTCCCATGTCCGCAAAAACCGCTGTCCAAAGACTGGCCATACCGAGCAAAGCGAGAACGAAGAAGAGACCTTTTATGCCCAATGCCAGAACAATGTTTTGCTTGAGGATAATGCAGGTATAACGGCTCAGCCGGATAAACTGCGGAATCTTGCGCAAATCGTCGTCCATCAGGGCGACATCGGCGGTTTCGATGGCAGTGTCGGTGCCAGCGGCACCCATGGCGAAGCCGATGCTGGCCTTGGCCAGAGCCGGCGCATCGTTGATGCCATCGCCCACCATCCCGACCGTGCCGTGGGCAGAGAGTTCGGCCGCTACGGCCTGTTGTTTGTCTTCGGGTAAAAGATTGCCGCGAGCATCGTCGATACCGACGTTTCTGGCGATTACGCTGGCGGTTTGCTGGTTGTCACCGGTCAGCATGACCGTGCGAATACCCAAAGAGCGCAATTCGGCCACAGCTTGGTGACTGGTTTCCCGCACGGTGTCGGCAACGCCAATCACGAGCAAGATTGTCGAAGAACTGGCGATGGCAATAGCCGTCTTGCCTTCCCATTCGAGCCTTTCGAGCGCGGCCTCGGTTTCCTGGGTGCAAAGCCCCAGTTCGTGCAACAGGCGATGGTTGCCCAAGTAATAGCATTCGCCGTCGAAACGTCCCTTTACGCCTTTGCCGGCGAGTGCTTCGAAATCGCCTATCTCCGCCAAGGGGGCAGCGTATTTCTCCTTCCAACAGTTTGCGACAGCACCCGAAACCGGATGATCGGAACGTACCGCGAGGCTGGCTGCCAGGCGCAAGGCCCCTTGTTCGTCGGAGCCGATAGCAATGATATCGGTGACCACGGGTTTGCCCTGCGTTATGGTGCCAGTCTTGTCGAGCGCCAACACCTGCAACTGACTTCCCTGTTCCAGATAAACCCCACCCTTGATCAAGATGCCACGCCGTGCGGCGGCAGCCAGACCACTGACAATCGTGACCGGCGTCGAGATGACCAAGGCACAGGGGCAGGCAATCACCAACAGCACCAGTGCCTTGTAAATCCAATCCAGCCAACCGGCGCCGAAGAACAGGGGCGGAATCAGCATGACACCGAACGCCATCGCGAAAACCGCTGGGGTATAGATGCGTGCAAACCGATCAACGAAGCGCTGCGTCGGCGCGCGGCTGCCCTGGGCTTCTTCAACGGCTTTGATGATGCGCGCCAGCGTCGAATGGCCCGCATCCGATGTTACTCGATAAGTAAACGAACCTGTCTCGTTAATGGTGCCGGCAAAGACTGGATCGCCCAACGATTTGACGACCGGGATGCTCTCGCCGGTGATGGGTGCCTGATTCACCGCCGACTGACCGCTTGCGAGCACGCCGTCCAGGGGAATTCTCTCTCCCGGACGGATGCGCACCACTTGTCCGATGGAAACGGTTTTGGCGGAAACCTCAATCCATTCGCCGTTATTCTGGACAGAGGCTGTTTCGGGCGTCATCGCCAGCACCCCTCGGATGGCGTTGCGGGCGCGATCCAGCGACAGCGCCTCAATCACCTCGGCCAGTGCGAATAGAAACATGACCATCGCAGCTTCTGGCCACTGGCCGATCAGAAGCGCGCCGGTAACGGCGATTGACATCAGCGCATTGATGTTCAGCATGCCGTTCTTGACGGCGATCCAGCCCTTTTTGTAGGTTGCCCATCCGCCGGTGGTAATCGATAGCAGTGCCAGGACAATCACCGGCCAGGCATTCTCTTGCCTCGTGGCAAAAGCGATCACCTCGGCCAGCATGGCACTCAGACCGGCGACGCTCATCAGAACCCATTGGCGACGACTCACTACGGGCTTGGAAATCTCTTCGCTGAGGCCGGATGTTGATGTCTCGGCTACTGCATTCATGCCGATAGCCAACAATGCCCGCTCAACGTCCGCCGGATCGAGAAGGTGTCCAACCGTGAGCTTGCGCTGCATCAGGTTGAATTCGAGGCCGACAATCCCCGCCATGCCGCTCAGGCGCTTGCGGATAAGGCCCTCCTCGGTCGGGCAATCCATTTTTTCAATATGGAAGGTGTCGATTCGTTGCCCATCGTTCGCAATTTCGGATACTTGCTCAACGGTCTGGCGTGCCGTGGATGCACACCCACCAGAGCAGCCGCAAGGGGTGCATTCGACCTGAGTTTGATTTGGTTGGAAAGATTGGGCCATGAAGTCTCCTAACGACTACCATTAAAAACCCTGTAGCGGCTATAGAGTCAAGCGCCTACAATGACACGGTAAACTGTTGAATATTGCGTGGCCCAAGGGAGCATCGGAAAAGCGATGAAAATAGGTGAGCTCGCCCGCATCACGGGCATTCAGGTGGAAACTATCCGCTACTACGAGCGTGAGGGGCTATTGCCCGTCGCAGGTCGCACCGAAGGCAACTACCGCATCTACAGCGAGGACCATTCCGAACGACTTTCCTTCATTCGCAATTGCCGCAAGCTGGACATGACCCTCGATGAAATCAGGGTTCTGCTTCGGTTCAAGGACTCCCCGCAAGAAAACTGCGGCGGGGTCAATTCGCTACTCGACGAACATATCCGGCATGTCACCGATAGGATTGGTGAATTGCGTCAATTGGAACAACATCTGAGAGAGTTACGCCAGACCTGCAACAAGACGCAGGAGGCGGCGCATTGCGGCATTTTGAATGAACTGACGCAGAGCAACAGAGTTTCTGAGGATCGTAAGCACCGTATTGATGGGCACGTTCGAAACATTCATAAAACCGCAGTGTAAAAAGGTTCCGTTTGGGATGCAGTGGATATTGATTGCACTTGCTCTATTTGCGGTCACATCGGAATATCGCAATAAAAACCCTGGCATAGCCATCCTTAGAAATCTAGGTACTCTCGGTCGACTTCAAGCCCAGATACATTAGGGTTTCCAATGGACTTAATTCCGCATCCGCCTCTTCAAAAAACTGTTCCTCAAGCAGTTTGTAAGGTGAATCCAGCACAATCTTTTTGTCGAAATCGTGCTCGGCGTCGATTTCTGATCCTAGAATGAGTTGAGCACTGGCGGGTAATCTCTCCGAGATGAACTTGATTACCTTAGGCAAATTGATGTCGTCCTGACCTTGTTGGTTCGGAGAGTCGATCACGAGCGGCATCATGAACGATCCGGTCTTCCCGCAGCAGACTTCCCAAAGGGCGGAGTAGTAAGCGAGGATCGCGCGAGGGCCACCACTTCCCGAGTCGTTGGGCCGGCTGGTAAGCGTAATGCGAGCTTTTCCCGTGTCTGGCAGATTCAGGTTAAAGAGAGCGGTCGCGTAGGCTTGCCGATACTGCTTCAAGATCGCGCTGGAATGCTTTGTGTTGGTCAGTTTTTCCATTTCTGCATTAAGTCGTCCGACCTCATCGGAGTGAACGGCGATCTCTGCGTCCAATAGCGAGCGCTCCTCCTCAAAAGCTTGAAAAGCTTGCTCTGCCCCAAGGCTTTCGACGACCTGCCGAAATTGAAGGTCTCCACGACGAGTGTCGAGCAAGTTGGATATGCGTCGATACTGACTTTCGAGAGCTTCAATCTCAGCAACCGTATGTTGGAGTTTGACTGCGACGTCTCGACCGTCCTTTTCGAGCCGGACTGTGATCTCCCTCAACGAGCGAGCGTCGTCAGCATAGGTGAGCAAATCCATGAACGAATCGGAATGCTCGGCATTACATACGGGACAAACCAAGGCTTCCCTCGGCTCAGAGCGCAGATATTTGGCGTCGCCGTCATAAGCGCGAATCGCCTCGTTCGCCAAATTGATTTGCAGATAGATGCTCGATAGTAATTCGCGCTCGGAAACCGATTGAGCACGAAGCTTCTCTTGTTTTTTATTGAGTTCAGTTATTTCGAGCGTCAACTGCACGATTTCCCGCTCGAAGTTCTCCGGGTCGATTTTTGGTCCTGAGAGAGGCAGTTTCTTGCCGAATCGTTCCCGAGCCTTATCGAGAAAGCCCCGCTCTTTTTTTAAATCGTCGAGCAGGCGTTGTTCGGCGTCCCTATTGGCTTTCGCCTGGTAGTATTCTGGAGGCTTGATGCCCGAAAAGTATTCGAGAATCGAGCCCATCGGTTTGCTGAACTGCTGCAAGCCGGTGAATGTATTCCAACTTGCTTGCCAGCTGCCGTCCTGGTTGATGTAGAAGGGCAAGAAAAAGCACTTGGGGTCTGCTGGAACGCTTTGCCCCTTCTTATCCAAGAGAACAAGGTTGAATCCTGTAGCGGAGGCGAAAGCCGCGCTCCATTCCGAATGCTCGGAGGTCGCGGCGACAAGGACGCCATCTTCAAATAAAGCGCGAATTCCAGAGCTGTGAAGGGCTTGAAATCTTCGGTTGTCGACACGGAAGCCGACTAGCGAAACGGTGTCCTCATCCCAGTGAGATAGTTTTCCCTCCGGCTTGGCCCCCAAGGTCAAGAACATGGTTTTGACCAAACTCGACTTCCCCGTGTGGTTCCGCCCGCAGATCAGGTTTTTGTTCTCGTGGAATTCCACCCGCCTGGCTCGCCGGTCGCGCCGGGAGAGCATCCAAATACTTTCGAATAGAAAGTTTCTCATATGATTTCGTCCGAAGGCTTCTGACTAATTTTCTTAGGTTTGGGCCACGCATTTTTTCAAGGCTCGAAGTAAGAAGTGCGCGCTGAAATCCGCTGGGCGGATTGAGGAATGAGCATCGGCTAGGTCCGCCGAGGCTTCATCGATAAAAGCTTTGAGCGAGGAGCCGGGTGCGTGGGTATCAAGCCAAGCGTCGATATCCAGTAACATTGAAGAGACGACGGGGTCCTCGCCTCCCATCACTTGGAGTCGGAAGATTTTCGAGGCAGCAACCCGGACTGCCGCCTTCTCCATGAACCCGAGACCGCATTCCGATTCGAGCTTGTCGAGCCAGTCTTCAAGCAGCGTCATCAAGTCTGGAAGTTCTTCCAGATTGCTCAGGGCCGCAGAAAACTCCGCTCTGGTGTAGCCACGTTCTTTTTTGAGCTCTTCGAAACTTGGGCAAGAATCGGTTTTGGCCCCCAGAGGGCCGACCTTGGCTAGCAACGCCTCGACCAAGGCTTGGGCTTGCCCTGCATGTCTTGGGCTGCGCTCGTTGAGAAATATAACAACTGCCCCGATGAGATGTTTGGTCGGCTGATCAGGGTGCATTGGAACCTTCTCCACGTGAATCAGGCCCGGATTGGCTGGCAGTGTGCCTGCTTCGTGGAGAGTTTCTAGGCCAAGGGTCAAGGCGTCCAAGTGAGTTGCGTCCAGTGTCGAAAGGTCGCACGGGAGGGATGTGGCGGCATTGCCTCCGCCGTTCAACGGCAGATCGCATCCGTTGTTCGAGATGAACCTCCCGGAACACTTGAGTTTTTTGAACGCTAAGGCCGAGGAATACAGCTTGCCGATTGGGCTATCTTTGATATCAGGGGGCGGATTTTTCGAGGTTCTTCGTTTTTTCCCGGGTTCGACCAGATTCGTCAGCTCAGCCCAACTCCATTCTTTGCGGTCCTTTTTCTTGATTTGATAGATTCGAATGGAGGACGGCTCGGTTGGCGAATCAAGCTCGGCGACATCCTGAATCGATTCGAAAAGAAAGAGAAAATCGGCGGCCCCGGATTTTTCAAGGTCGAACATGCGCTCTATGGCCCAGGCGCGCTGAAAGTCGACACCCTTCTGATTGTGCCCGCCCCCTGTTTCTGCGAGATCCTTTCGGGTGGCAACACGATAGACCTCTTCTATTTGGTTATTGCCCATTTATCAGCCAAACATACCGAGAGCTCCAATTATCCACGCAAATGGCATTGGCAGATACGTATTAAGCGGTTGCTAATTATTGGTAGTGTGGCGTCTGAGGCTATTTGTATAAACATCCCCTCAGGGTTTTCAACCCGCCAACGGCAGAAAACTGTGCGACATCGACCTTACGTGCGAGCTACCGTCAACGGTTGCTATAGCTGCCTTGCGCAGCTTAGCCACTCACACAGAATGTCGATGTTATTTCGATGACATTCCTGAGATTGATCTATGTCTTGCCACCGTGCCTGTTAGTGGCCGGAATTTACTAGTGGAAAGCAACGTCTGCTAAGCCTCAAGCTTCGCTAGAAGCTGGCGGGTCATCAGGAAGATGAACGACCAAGTCTTCAATTCTGCACTTGAAATACGTGCAGAGCTTGTCCAGCACGTCAGCAGACGGATTGTAGCCTTTGTGATTGGCCAGCTTTGACAGGGTCATGCGGTGAATTCCTGTTGCTTCGGCGACCGCGATTAGCGTCACCGCATGGCCGTCATTGAACTGTTTCTCGGCTAGTAATTCTTTGAGTCGGAATCGGAGCATATGCACCTCGCGTCATTTGAAGCGTAAATATATCAAAAGAACTTGACAGACTGCAATAGACGTGCATAATATGCATCATGTGAAGCGCAAACGCGTCACATGAATCCGATAAACATCATAGGAGAATGCAAATGCAATCTGGTCAAGTAAGTTCAGCAACTCAGGGTTCCGGTCTTTCAACGAACGGGCAACCCCATATTTACGCACTCGCCACGACTGATCGTAGTCGGCTCAAGATCGGGCGCTCGGTCGATCCGATCGGACGTATTGTCGATCTGTCACGTGTCTATTCCGACATCGATCTGGCACGCTCGGTCGTTGTAAAAGTGGATACGAATAACGTCGAAAGCTTGCTGCACACGGTGTTCGAGCCGTTCCGCCTTCATTATTCAGAGCAGGTGGACGGCTACACGGAATGGTTCGCTGGTGATTTTGTCGAGGAAGTCGTTGACCTCTGCCAGAACATTGCACATCACCGCAGGACCGACTATCAGGTGATTCGCGATTTGCCCGAGCGCGTGCAGAACTATCGTTTTGAACCGGCTCAGACGCTTAGCCTGCCTCGCCCTAAAAAAGCAAAGGTCTACCAGCCGCAGATCAATCCGGTCGGATTTGCCGAGCTATCGAAATGCCACGCAAAACTGTTTCTACGGATACTTCAGGAACGCAAGTTTCAGGAAATCCTGATCAGAAAGGGACGCTATCTGCTAATCCGACCTGTCTTGCGTGAAGAAGAGCCCGAATGTTGGTTGCGCTCAACCGATTCGTCGGACTGGGGGCGGCGACTGATGCGAGCCGGCGCTATCCGGCACTATTTCGATGACGATACGCACACGACGAATTTGGTGATGTCCACATCATTTGTTCCCACGGATGCGATTCGCGGCCGTGAGTACTACTGGCTCAATGACGAATGGGCAAAAGCTGTATTTGCGGATTCCGGTTGTGAAATTGGCGAGCAATCTCCCAGTTTCGAGGCGATTCACGAATTTCTGGCGCCGTTGCCGCGCCGGATCGACGACCGCGTCTACAAGGAGAAGTGGCAGATTGAGCGTGACCAGCGTCAAGGGGGGATGCGCAAATGAATACGACTCCTGCACTCGACAACACTGATAACGCGACCAGCCCAGAGTGTCGCCTGGAAAACCTTCAGCAGTTCATCGCTTCACTGCGCATTCGTTCTGAAACCGGCTCGACAAGTTGCCGAACATCCGGAACGAGGATGGTGTCCGTGTTCAACATTCCGAAGAAGAAGCGAGAAGTACTTGTTGCAGATCGTGATGTATCGAAACGCGACGAACGCATTTTCTCGCTTATTCGCGAACGGGGAGCGATGCGACTACTCGGAGCCACGGCATCGGCCGAAATGGCGGAGGCGATCGGGAGGTTACACGCCACCCACCCCAATTTCTCAAGCGCAGTGAATTACATCCTCGGTGAAGAAATGCTTGCCCGCCAGAAAAACACTGCAATGTGCGGGTTGCGCATTCTGCTGCACGGTGCGCCCGGCGTCGGAAAAACTGACTTCGCCTTGACGCTTGCGGATTTGCTTGCACTTCCTCGGGAAGTAATCAGCATGTCATCGTCGCAAGCTTCGGCACAACTCGGCGGCAGCGAGGAGTATTGGTCGAACAGTCAGCCCGGAATTGTGTGGAAAAAGATCGTTCAGGACACGCACGCAAACCCGTTGTTCGTCCTGGATGAGATCGACAAAACGCCAGCGAACTGGGGTGATCCGCTGGGGGCGCTTTATCAGTTGTTGGAGCAAAAGTCGGCGGCGATTTTTTGTGACAAATCGGTCCCGTGGTTGCCGCTCGATACTTCCATGGCGAACTGGATTTCAACGGCCAATGATGTCGAAAGAATCCATCCGGCACTTCGATCACGATTTACTGAGTTCGAAGTCCAGGCGCCCAGCGAGAACGAGCTGATCAACCTGGCACAACGGCTTTATTCGGGGCTTCTCGCAGAGTTCAGCCTGACCAATCGATTCCCGGAAGAACTTGGCATGCAGGCAAAAACAGTGCTCGCAAACATGAGTGTGCGCGAAGCAAAACACGTTTTACGCACGGCGCTTGCGCAAGCGTTGCGCGAAAACCGCGATGAACTCCCGATTAACGGTAAGGGCCAATCCGCGACGTCGCGCCGCCGGATCGGCTTTCTATAAGGAGAATGTAAATGAACAAATTTGGCCGATTCAAGCAAACCAATTTTCATGATTGGCAACTTCGTGATCCACAGCTTCTCGACATTCTCGCTCGCCAGCAGCAGCAACTGCGGCAATTGGCGCGGGTGGCGAACCAGGACGACGCAGGGGTCGTGGAGGCATGTCAGGCACTGGATGCCGAACTTCTCCACTACGCCTGCCAGCATCTTCGGGCTGGCCTTGATGCAGCGGCGCGTGACGATTGCGCACGATTGATTGCCGAGTCCGTGCTGGACGCGTCAAATCGAGAAGACGTAGTAGAGCATTGGCAGAAGTGGTTAAGCGCCGCCGCCTATTGGCCGGACCTGGCTAG
Source organism: Betaproteobacteria bacterium UBA1934 (assembly GCA_002337055.1). Classification (GTDB taxonomy): domain Bacteria; phylum Pseudomonadota; class Gammaproteobacteria; order Burkholderiales; family Rhodocyclaceae; genus UBA1934. The sequence continues at coordinate 871,747 of DDFG01000004.1, forward strand.
TGAACAGTGGTGCAGATCGCTCCACAAGTCGACCGCCCTGTTAATCGAGCAACTTGAGAGCGATGGGATCGAGGTGGACCAGCCAGCCGCCGAACAGATCGAAGCCGCGATCAAGGAATTCGAACTGAAGGATTTGTTGCCCCCGGAACTGTACGCGAGTTTCTTTCCAATGCATGAAACGGAAGAGGCCGGGAGTTGAAGGGCTTGCGAAAGTGATTTCGAATTTGCCAGAGATGACCCTCTATTGGAGAGATGGCCTAATGGCAATTGAATAATGTTTTAGACGCGAATGCGTATGAGGAGATTGATCATGGATTCAACAACTATTTTTATTCTTGTTTCTGCTATTGCGGGTGTTTGTATCGGTGCAGCCATTGCCTGGCTGGCCGCACTCAGTGCGCAGCGTTCAGCGGTCGAGACGGCTACGCTCAAAACCCAAGCTGAATCACAGGACGAGCTATCCCGGTTGCGGGAGCGGGTTCGCTCCCAGGAAGAAATGCTGGCGCAGGAATCGTTGTCGCAAAGCGAGTTGGAGACGCGTTTCGACAAACAGCGTGAAGAGCTCGATGCAGCCAGGGATGAGGTTTCAAAGCTTGCCGAACGTGCTGCACGGGTTCCGGAACTGGAGCAGGGGGTAGCCAGAACGGCCGATGAAATGCGCAAGCAAGGCGAGGAACTGCGTCGTGTCTCGGCTGACGCTTCAGAAAAAGCCGCGATTGCACAATCCGGCGCGCAAAAAATCGAATCCCTCGAAATAGATTTGGGAAATGCACGACAACAGGTGATTCAAGCGAATGAATCCGTGAATAGTCTGACGGCGCAAAAGGCAACGCTCGAGGAGCAGGTATCGCGGATTCCTTCCCTGGAAAATGAACTGACTTCCGCCCGCCAGCAGTTGCAGGAAAAACACGAGGCATTGGCACGAGTCAGCGAACGCCGTGCGGCGCTGGAAGAGCAGAACTTGCGTATTCCGGCATTGGAGGATGAATTGCGGGAAGCGAAGCAGGCATGCGCGAATGCTGAATCCGAGGTGACGCGTCTGACCGCTCTGGTATCGCAGCTGGAAACGAAACTTCATGCAGAGCTCAAGGCGTCGCAGGAAAAGCTCGCTTTGCTGGAAGATGCCAAGAACACGCTGTCCGAGCAATTCAGGAACGTTGCCAACGATTTGCTGGAAGAGAAATCCAAGAAATTTGCTGAGCAGAACCAGGCGAATCTTGGCCAGTTGCTTGATCCGTTGCGTCTGCAAATCACCGAATTCAAGGGCAAGGTCGAGGAAGTCTACGTACAGGAAAGCAAGGATCGCTCGGCGATGGGGGAGCAGGTGCGCCAACTGGTTGCGTTGAATCAGGCGCTCAGCCAGGAGGCGAAAAATCTCACCAACGCGCTGAAGGGCAATACCAAGGCGCAAGGCAACTGGGGAGAACTGGTGCTTGAGCGTGTTCTCGAGGCATCCGGCCTGCGCAAGGGCGAGGAGTACATTGTCCAGGATAGTCAAACCCGGGAAGACGGTAGCCGTGCTCAGCCAGATGTGGTGATCATGTTGCCGGAGCAGCGCAAACTGGTCGTGGATTCGAAGGTGAGCTTGATTGCTTACGAAGAGTACACAGTTGCCGAGTCGGATGAAGAACGCATGATTGCTGCGCGGCGGCATCTGGAATCTGTGCGCAAGCATGTACAGGGACTGTCCACCAAGGCGTATGAAAAGCTTTACGGCAATGGGCTCGATTTTGTGCTGATGTTCATACCCATTGAACCGGCATTCATGCTCGCGATTTCAAACGACGATCGCCTGTTTATGGACGCATGGGACCGCAACGTCTTGCTCGTAAGCCCATCTACCCTGCTATTTGTTGTACGGACGGTTGCTCACCTGTGGCGGCAGGAACAGCAAACGCGCAATGCACAGGATATCGCCAAGCGCGGGGCCGAACTTTACGACAAGCTGGTCGACTTTGTGAAAGACCTGGAACAGGTCGGCAATCGACTGCAGCAGGCGAAGGATTCTTACGACGAAGCCCACAAGCGCCTGGCAACCGGGAAGGGTAATGTTATTCGGCAAGCAGAAATGCTGCGCAGCTTGGGTGTCAAGGCGACAAAAAAATTGCCTACTTTATTGGTTGAAGGGAGCAGCAACACAATTTCTGTAACCGAAGAGCAAGACGCCACACCGGCAAGACTTGCCCTTCCTGAGCTTGATTCTGAGGTAGAGATTTCGCTATTGCCCGGAGACTTTAGCCAGACTGTAGAAAAGGTGGCCGAATAAAAAAACAGCCGGCCGGATAAACCGGATCGGCTGTTTTAACCTTAAAATACAACGAGGTGTTTGGTGGGCCCGCACGGACTTGAACCGTGGACCAAAGGATTATGAGTCCTCTGCTCTAACCGACTGAGCTACAGGCCCGAAAATGCTTAGCTGCCGTTGCTGTCAAGGAAGCTCCGCAGTTTGTCCGAGCGGCTCGGATGGCGGAGTTTTCTCAAGGCTTTGGCTTCAATCTGGCGGATACGCTCGCGGGTGACGTCGAACTGCTTGCCGACCTCTTCCAGCGTGTGGTCGGTGTTCATTTCGATGCCGAAGCGCATCCTGAGAACCTTGGCTTCCCTCGGCGTCAGGGTATCCAGAATCTCGGCGGTGACGCCGCGCAGGCTGGAATACATCGCCGCGTCGGCAGGCAGCAGCGTCGATTGATCTTCGATGAAGTCGCCCAAATGCGAATCGTCGTCGTCGCCGATCGGCGTTTCCATGGAGATCGGCTCCTTAGAGATTTTCATGATCTTGCGGATCTTCTCTTCGGGCATCTCCATCTTCTTGGCCAGCGTCGCCGGATCCGGCTCTGCACCGGTTTCCTGCAGAATCTGGCGGGAAATACGGTTCATCTTGTTGATCGTTTCGATCATGTGCACCGGGATGCGNNATGCGGATGGTGCGGGCCTGATCGGCGATCGAACGGGTAATGGCCTGGCGAATCCACCAGGTCGCATAGGTCGAGAACTTGTAGCCGCGACGGTATTCGAACTTGTCCACCGCTTTCATCAGGCCGATGTTGCCTTCCTGAATCAGGTCGAGGAATTGCAGGCCGCGGTTGGTGTATTTCTTGGCGATGGAGATGACCAGACGCAGGTTGGCTTCGGTCATCTCTCGCTTGGCGCGACGGGCCTTGGCTTCGCCGGTGGACATCTGCTTGTTGATTTCTTTCAGATCCTTGAGCGGAATACCGAGGCGCTGTTGCAGGTCGAGCAGCTTGCCTTGCTCTTCCTTGATGGCTGGGGCATTGCGCGTCAGGATGGCGTGATAGGTCTTGGGCGCGACGTCGATTTCGCCATCGACCCAGTCCAGATTCACTTCGTTGCCGGGGAAGGACTTGATGAAGTGCGGGCGCTGCATCTTCACCTTGTCGACGCAGATGTGCTGAATCTTGCGTTCGGAGGCGCGAATAGTGTCGACCATGCCGCGCACGGAATCGCACAGCTTTTCGATGGTACGCGAGGTGAAGCGGATGTTCATCAGCTCGTCGGTCACCTGTTGCTGAAGCTTCATGTAGGCCTTGTCCTGCGGGCCCTTGGAGACGAGCGCCTTGTGCATCTTGGTATGCAGCGCGCGGATGGCCTGGAATCGCACCATCGCATCCGCCTTCAGTTGCAGTAGCGAGGCCGACACGGCACCGCCGCCGTCGCCGCCTTCTTCTTCCTCCTCCTCTTCGCCGGCTTCAAGGTCGGCGGTTTCCTCCGGCACCAGTTCCTGGGCTTCTTCCACCGCGTTCGGATCGATCAGGCCGTCGATGACTTCGTCGATCTTCAGCTCGTCGCTTTCGACACGGGTCGCCAGGTCGAGGATCTCGGCAATCGTCGTCGGGCAGGCGGAGATCGCCTGAATCATGTGTTTCAGGCCGTCTTCGATCCGCTTGGCGATTTCGATTTCGCCTTCGCGCGTCAGCAGTTCGACCGTGCCCATTTCGCGCATGTACATGCGCACCGGATCGGTCGTGCGGCCAAATTCGGAGTCGACGGTGGAAAGGGCCTGTTCGGCTTCTTCCTCGACCTCTTCGTCGTCGGCGACGTTCGGCGCCGCGTCCGACATCAGCAGATCTTCGGCGGCCGGCGCCTCGTCAAAGACCTGGATGCCCATGTCGCTGAAGGTGGAGATGATATTGTCGATCTGCTCGGCATCAACCACTTCCACCGGCAGGTGGTCGTTGATTTCGGCATAGGTCAGGTAGCCCCTTTCCTTGCCAAGCTTGATCAGGTTTTTCAGGCGCGTCTTACGCGCTTCTGCATCGACGGGCGCAGGCGCTTCGCCTTGGCCGCCCTCGAGCAGCGCCTTTTCGGCGGCCTTTTCCTTGGCCTTGCTGGTACGTGCTTTCGCGGTTTCTTTTGCCTTCGCCATGAACACGATCCTAAGAATTTGAGAAAACCGTAGATTTTACCATAACTTAGCCGTCCTTTCCGCGCCCGGACAACAGACGCAGATAGGCCGCCTTCTCATCCGCCGACAAGCCGCTGACGCCAACACGCTGCACAAGCGCCTGCAATTCGGCAAAGGCGCGTTTTTGGCCACCTTCCTGCAAGCGGGTCAGCACGCCCGCGAATTCGGTATCGACTTCCACTTCGTCAAACGGCAGGCCAAGAAGTTCAGCAGCGGCGGTTTCGATCCGGTTTTCTTCCGGCGTGCCGCGCAACCGTTCGCGTAATGCAGCATAGGCCAGAATACCGCCCTCCGCCGCCAGATCGTGCAAGCGGATTAACGCCGCCCGCTCCGCCGCATCCGGCAGCAGATCGACGGGCAAGCGCAGGGCCAGCGCGGGTTTTTGCAGCACCAGCCGCAGCAGCGCCCTGGAAATCGAGGGTGCGGCACGTGGCGCTTTGGCCGGCGCAGGCGGGGCAATCGCCTTCAACTCGCACAGCCGCTCGACCTCCGCCTGCACAAAGCCGCTGGCTTCGGCCAGCCGTTTGACCAGTTGCAGACGCAGCAACGGTGTGGGTAGCTTTGCCAGCAGCGGTTTGGCTTCGTATATCAGTTTCGCCTTGCCCTCCGAGCTGGTCAGATCGCAACGCTCGGCAAGATGCCGCAGCAGAAAGTCCGAAAGTGGCATGGCCTCGGCGATTTTGCGCTCGAAAGCGGCCTTGCCATAGGTGCGAACGAAGCTGTCCGGGTCTTCCGGATCGGGCAGAAAGACGAAGCCGATGCTCTTGTTGTCGGCCAGCGCCTCCAGCGCGTTTTCCAGCGCCCGCCAGGCGGCTTTGCGCCCAGCATTGTCGCCGTCGAAACAAAAGACGATGCGATCGACCTGCCGCAGCAGCTTCTGCACATGCACCGCCGTCGTGGCCGTGCCGAGCGCCGCCACGGCATTGCCGACGCCGTGCTGGGCCAGCGCCACCACATCCATGTAGCCTTCGACTACCACCGCCACATTGCTGTCGCGCAGGCCTTGGCGCGCCTGCGGCAGGCCGTAGAGTTCGCGCCCCTTCTCGAACAGCGGGGTTTCCGGCGAATTGAGATATTTCGGCTCGCCTTGCCCGATGACGCGTCCGCCAAAGGCGATCACTTCGCCCTTCTGATTGACGATGGGGAACATCACCCGGTCGCGGAAGTAATCGTAACGCCGCCCGTCCTCGCCCACCTTGACCAACCCGGCCGCCGCCAGACGCTTGTCGTTGTAGTCGACGAAAGCCGCTTTCAAGCCGCCCGGCGGCGCATAGCCGATACCGAACTTGGCGGCGATCTCGCCGGTCAGGCCGCGCTGCTTGAGATAGTCGATGGCTTTGGGCGATTGCTTGAGCTGCTCCTTGTAGAACTGCGCCGCCCGCGTCATCACCTCGAGCAGGCCGCGCGAGCTGCCCTGGTCGTCATGGCGCACGCCCGGAGCATCGTCCGGCACGGGCATGCCGATCTTGCCGGCCAGTTCCTTGATGGTTTCGACGAAACCCAGACCCTGATATTCCATCAGAAACCCGATGGCGGTGCCGTGCGCACCGCAGCCGAAGCAGTGGTAGAACTGCTTGCTCGGGCTGACCGTGAAGGACGGCGATTTTTCGCTGTGAAACGGGCAACAGGCGGCGTAATTGGCCCCCGCCTTCTTCAGCGGCACATAGCCGTCGATCAGGTCGACGATGTCGACCCGCGCCAGCAGGTCCTGAATGAAGGATTCTGGGATCACGCCATCAACCGGCGAGTTTGGTCTTAACCAGCTTCGATACCTCTGCCATGTCGGCCTTGCCGGCCAGACGCGGCTTCAGCACCGCCATCAGCTTACCCATGTCGGCCGGGCCCGTCGCGCCAGTCTCGGCCATCGCCGCCGCCACGGCCGCCGCCATCTCGTCGGCGCCCATTTTTTCAGGCAGATAGGCAGCCAAAACCGTAATCTCGAATTTTTCCGCGTCGGCCAGATCGGTACGGCCAGCGGCTTCGTACTGGGTGACGCTGTCCTTGCGCTGCTTGGTCAGTTTTTCAACCACGGCGATCACGCCGGCGTCGTCGAGGGTAATACGCTCATCGACTTCCTTCTGCTTCACCGCCGCCAACAGCAGGCGGATCGCCCCCAGCCTGGCCGTTTCCTTGGCCTTCATGGCGGCCTTCATTTCCTCGTTGATGCGCTCTCTCAGGCTCATTTTCTTTTCCTAAAGGACAAAAGCCGCCAGCGGTCAGGCGGGCGGCTTTCGGGGCTGCAATCGAAGCGACTGGATCAGTACATCTTCGGCGGCAGGGTCATGCTGCGAATACGTTTGTGGTGGCGCTTGACAGCGGCAGCCAGCTTACGCTTGCGCTCGGAGGTGGGTTTTTCGTAAAACTCACGGGCGCGCAGCTCGGTCAGGAGACCAGTCTTTTCGACCGTGCGCTTGAAGCGGCGGATGGCAACTTCAAACGGCTCATTTTCCTTGACGCGAATGCTTGGCATAGTATCACCCCCTTCCGGAACAGGCGGCGCGGTCAAGTGTGGCGCGGCCCGTTAAAATTTGGCTTTCCCGCAATTGCGGAAAGCTTGTGATTGTAATTGAAAAAAGCCTTGCGATTCAAGTGGTAGAATGCGCGCCCATGTTGGTGCTCGGCATTGAATCTTCCTGCGATGAAACCGGCGTCGCGCTCTACGACAGCGAGCGCGGCCTGCTGGCGCACGCGCTGCATTCGCAGATCGCCATGCACGCCGAGTACGGCGGCGTGGTCCCCGAACTTGCCTCGCGCGATCACATCCGGCGCATCGTGCCGCTTCTGCGCGACACTGTCGCCCGCGCCGGCCTGCCGCTGGAAGCCATTGACGCCATCGCCTACACGCAGGGCCCCGGACTGGCCGGCGCCCTGCTGGTCGGCTGCGCCTTTGCCGAAGGCCTGGGGCTGGCGCTCGGCAAGCCGGTGTTGCCGGTGCATCACCTGGAAGGCCATCTGCTTTCGCCGCTGCTGTCCAATGACCCGCCGCGGTTTCCTTTCGTTGCGTTGCTGGTCTCGGGCGGCCACACGCAACTGATGCGCGTCACGGGCGTCGGCGAATACGAAACGCTGGGCGAAACGCTGGACGATGCCGCTGGCGAAGCGTTCGACAAGAGCGCCAAACTGCTCGGCCTGCCCTATCCGGGCGGCGCCGCACTGTCGAAACTGGCGGAGACCGGCGATCCGCACCGCTTCGACCTGCCGCGCCCGATGCTGCATTCGGGCGACCTGAATTTCAGTTTTTCCGGCCTGAAAACCGCCGTGCTCAATCTTGTTCGCCAGCATGGCGTCGAGGACGCAGCCAACCGCGCCGACATCGCCCGCGCTTTTCAGGAAGCCATTGTCGAGGTGCTGGCGAGAAAGGCGATCAAGGCGCTCAAGGAGACCCGTTTAACGACGCTGGTGGTGGCCGGCGGCGTTGGCGCCAACCGGCAATTGCGCACGCAGTTGAACCGTGAAATGGAAAAGCGCCGCTGGCGCGTGCATTACCCGGAGCTGGAGTTCTGCACCGATAACGGCGCCATGATTGCGCTGGCCGGGGCGTTACGTCTGCAAGCCGGCTCCGAGGCCAAGCCGGCAGGCGTATTTGCGATCAAGCCGCGCTGGCCGCTGGCTGATCTGATGCGCTAATTGCGGGCGTGCGAGAGGTGGAAGCTCTCAACACCGTCGAATTTCGCCAGTTCTTCCGCCAGCGCCGACAGCGAGGTGCCCATGTCGCGCCCCAGCGATACCGCAACGAAGTGCCATTCCGGGCACCCTTCCTTGAAGTCGATGCTGATCGTGCCCGTGGCGATGGTATAGCCGCGCTCGCGCGCGACCCGGCGCAAGACGTCCTCCTGCGGGGTAAAACCTGAGCGGAAGCGCAGCACGATGGCAATGGCCGGCCTGGCCGGTAACCAACCTTCGAGTTTGGAAATCCACAGCATCACGGCCGCGCAGGTCAGGGCCAGCGCGATGGCTGCCGCATAGAATCCGATACCGACCAGAATGCCGATCACCGATGCGGCCCAGATCGACGCAGCCGTGGTCAGCCCGCTGATCGAGAATCCTTCACGCATGATGACGCCAGCCCCGAGAAAACCGATGCCCGTGACGATTCCCTGAATCACCCGCGTCGGGTCCGGCATGGCGGTCACCACGTGCATGCCGCCAAACCAGAATTGCGGATAGCCGGAAATCACTGTCAGCGCAGCTGAGGCCATACAAACCAGACCATAAGTGCGCATGCCCGCCGCGCGCCCGTGATAGGAGCGTTCGTAGCCCACCAGCATGCCGAGCAGCAGCGCGCCGAAAACGTTGATGATGACCAGCAGATTGGTCATGTTCTCACTGGCCGACCAGTAGGCCGCCAGGGTCTCGGCGGGGATCAGGGCCATGAACGTCCTACCCGTGCTTACCGCCGCCGATCTTGCTCTCCTGACCGGCCAGCAGACGCTGGATATTCGCCCAATGCTTGCCGATCAAGGCCAGCGCAATAATACCGATAGCCACCACCGTGCCTCCGCCCGTGCCGTGAATCATCGCCGCGAAGAGCGGAGCAGCAACGGCCGCCGCGACGGCTGCCGCCGAAGAATAGCGGAAGGCTATGGCGACCGCGATCCAGACGCCGAGCACCGCAATCGCCAGAATACCGTCGAGCGCCAGAATGACGCCGGCCGCCGTAGCCACGCCCTTGCCCCCCTTGAATTTCAGGAAGACCGGAAAAAGATGGCCGAAGAACACCGCCAGGGCAACCAGATTGACACCCCAGGGGCCCAACTGGAACTTCTGTGCCAGAAACACCGCCAGCCAGCCTTTGGCGGCGTCTCCCAGCAGGGTCAGCAAGGCCGCCTTTTTGTTGCCCGAGCGCAGCACATTGGTCGCGCCGGGGTTTCCGGAACCATAGCTGCGCGGATCGGCCAGACCGAACAGGCGCGAGACGATGACGGCAAAGGGTACGGAACCCAGCAAATAGGCGGCCACAGCGGCCAGGGCAATCACGGCTTCAGTCGGCATAGTTGACGTTTCAGTTACAATCCCCGCTGGATTTTACCCTCGATTCCCGCACAAAGGCATGGACACCATTTTCATCGACGATCTCCGCGTGCAAACCTGGATCGGCATCTACCCCCGCGAGAAGGCGATGCAGCAAACGGTCGAGATTTCCTTGCAGATTGGTGTGTCCACTGCAAGTGCCGGCGCCAGCGACGACATCCGCGACACGGTCGATTACGCCGTGGTTGTCGATCGTCTACGGGTAGAACTGGGCGAGCAGCATTTCAATCTGCTAGAGAAACTGGCCGAGCATGTCGCCACCTTGCTGCTGGAAGAATTCGCCGCCCAGCGCGTGCGTGTTTCGGTCGCCAAACTCGGCATGATGCCGGGCGTCCGGCGAGTCGGCGTAGTGATCGAACGCTCGGTCTGACTATTTGTCGAGCGCTACGCTCACTGCAGTCGGTTGCAACACCCGTACCAGATCGTGCGGATGCACGCCTACGAGAAATCCGCGCCGACCGCCGTTGATGTAGATTAGCGACAGATCGAGGATGCTCTTTTCCAGGTAAATGGGCATTTTCTTCTTGGTTCCGAACGGGCTGGTGCCGCCCACCAGAAACCCGGTATGCCGATTTGCCGTATCGGGGTCGCAGGGCTCGATCTTTTTGCAGCCGATCTGGCGCGCCAGTTCCTTGGCCGAGACCTTGCGATCGCCATGCATCAGGACGATCAACGGCACCGCACGTTCGTTCTCGAACACTAGCGTTTTGACCACCGCATGCTCGTCAACGTTGAGTTCGCGTGCAGAAACACGCGTGCCACCATGTTCCTCGTACGCATACAGATGGCTTGAGAAAGGCACGCGCGCGGCACGCAGAAACTTGGTAGCCGGCGTTTCGGGAGCCTGATTCATGATTTCTCCTCTACCTGCCCTGTAAACGCGGGCATGGTGATGTGAAAAGCCATCGCCGCCAGGCGCAGCCCCAGCACGATGGCCATGCCGATCCACGCCGCCATCACCGGCGACATGCCCAGCTCCTGCAAACCGATCAACGCCAGCGCGCCGATCCAGGCAGCGGTTGCATACAGCTCCCCGTGCAGGAAGATGCCGGGTACATCATTGCAGAGAATGTCGCGCACTACCCCACCAACCACCCCGGTGGTGACCCCCATCAGGCTCGCCACCAGCCAGGGCTCGTGCATGTGCAGCGCATATTGCGTGCCGATGATGGTAAACAGCGCCAATCCGATCGCATCGGGAACGAGCAGCATCCGAACGGGAATGACCCGGCGTCGGGCGATGAAGAAACTGATGACGCTGGTGGCGATCGCCACCATCAGATAGGTTTGGTCGAGGACCCAGAACACCCGTTGGCTCATAAGGATGTCACGCACCGTGCCTCCGCCCAGCGCGGTGGCTGTCCCTACCAGCACCGCGCCAATCAGGTCCATGTGTTTGCGAGCCGAATCGAGCACGCCAGTCAATGCCCCCACCGCCACGGCCACCAGCCCGACCCAGTAAATCAGCGCGTCCATCCCATGCCCTCTTTATTCCTCTACGGCGGCATTTCCCGCCGCACCGCACGAGTGTATTGGAAATCGCTCGACGCCCCAAGTCTGTGCATCCGGCAACGGACTCATCGCCATCGCGCCGCCCAATCCTTCAGCGCTCGCCTGGCTGCGCGGAGTCGTTATTTCGCAGATAATCCTCTCGACATGACCTCCCTCCTACTCTTCCTATCCTCGCTGTTTCAAGCCGCAGCCGCCGTGATCGCCCTTTTCCAAATCAAGCGCGCCGGGCGTTACCGGATGGCTTGGGTGTGCATCACGATCGCCCTAGCCCTGATGGTGCAGCGCCGCGCCATCCCGTTCTGGCGCCATCTCGACGGGGAGGCAGCAAATCTCTCCGATGCGACATTCGGCCTGGCGGTGTCGCTGCTGATGCTGACGGGAATCTGGGGTATTCGTTTGTTGTTCGACGATCTCACCCGAAAAAGTGCAGAGTTGCATGCATTGGCCATCACCGACGCACTGACCGGATTGGCCAATCGACGCGAAATGCTGAGGTGTCTACAAATCGAACTGGAACGCAGCCAGCGTAACCGCAGCCCGCTCACGCTGCTGATGTTCGACATCGATCACTTCAAAGCCACCAACGACACCTGGGGGCATGCTGCGGGCGACACCGTTCTAAGCGCCATTGCGGATATCTGCCTCATGAAGTTGCGCCATATCGACATCGCCGGAAGATGGGGAGGCGAGGAATTCCTGGTGCTGCTGCCCAACACTCACCAAAATGAAGGCATCGCCATTGCCGAGCGCTTGCGCGCGGCCATCGGCGAAACTTCGATCCAGACCGAACGGGCGAAATTGACCTGCACGGTCAGCATCGGCGTGGCGAGCAGCGAACCGATCTCCGACATCGATGCATTGCTTGCTCGAGTCGACGACGCCCTGTACCGTGCAAAGAACACCGGCCGGAATCGCGTCGTGCCGTGGCGGCCGCCCTCTGCACCCTCGGCTGATGCCGATCGCCTCACAACACAGGGAGCCTGAGCCCTGACACCTCCCCTGTCCTCCGACTAACCTCTCGGATGATGTTCCGCATGCAACGATTTCAGTCGCTCGCGGGCAACGTGGGTATATATCTGTGTCGTTGAAATGTCGGCGTGGCCAAGCAGCAACTGGACAACGCGCAGATCGGCGCCGTGGTTGAGCAGATGTGTTGCGAAAGCGTGCCGCAACACATGCGGCGACAACCGCTTTTCGTCGATGCCCGCATGCCTCGCGTGACGCTTGATCAGCATCCAGAACATCTGGCGGCTCATGCCGCCGCCGCGTCGCGTCACGAAGACCGCGTCGCTTTGTTGCCCGACGAGCAAGGCTGGGCGCGCTTCGGCAAGATAATGACGGAGGCAATCCACCGCGTGATCGCCGAGCGGCACCAGACGCTCCTTGCTGCCCTTGCCGAACACCCGCAAGACCCCTTCGTTGAGGCCGATTTCGTGCAGGCGCAGTTTGACCAGTTCGGACACGCGCAAACCCGTCGCATACAGCGTTTCGAGCATCGCGCGGTCGCGCAGGCCGAGCGGCGTCTCGAGATTGGGGGCGGCCAACACCGCTTCGACTTGCGCCTCGCTGACCACCTTGGGCAGGCGCGGCGGGCGTACCGGATTGGCCAGCTTCAGGGTCGGGTCGGCCTGGATGCGCCCTCGCCCCAGGTGCCAGCGATAGAAGCGCCGCAGCGTGGCGAGATAGCGCGACTGCGAACTCGCCCGCCGGCGCCGGGCGGCAACATGCGCCACATAGGCGACCAGCGCGGTTTCGTCGGCGCCCAGCAAGGCACCCCGCCCTTGTACCGCCAGCCAGCGAGCGAACTGGAGCAGGTCGCTGCGATAGCTGTCGAGGGTCGCCTTGGCCAACCCATCCTCCAGCCAGAGAGCATCGCAAAACAGGTCGATTTCTGCCAGATCGGCGGCGTTGACCGGTGTGTCAGGTTTGCCGCTCATGCGCCAGCAACCAGCGTTTGACGTCGAGCGCGGCGCCATCGTCCTGCTTGCCGAACCCGCCCAACCCACCGCCCGCCGCCACGACGCGATGGCAGGGCACCACGACCGGATAGGGATTGGCACCGCACGCCTGCCCGACCGCACGCGGCGCATTCCTCAGCAACTTGGCCACCTCGCCGTAGGTGCGCGTCTCGCCGAACGGGATGGCGGCAATGGCCGTCCATACACGCCGCTGAAAGAGCGTGCCGGCCGGTTTCAACGGCAACCCGAAGACGAAGCGCGGATCGTCGCGCCAGGCACGCAGCTGGCGCACCGCCTCAGCCGCCAGAGGTGTCGCGGGTGTCTGTTCGGTCTGCACCGGCAGAAATTCGAGAGCCGTGACCCAGTCGGTATCGCAACGGATGCCGAGCGCAAAGGCCGGCAGCGCCACGACGGCCTGAAAGGCGGCGTTAGTCGGCTTCATCGGGGCAGGCCGATATCTCGATACTGCTATCCGGCTCCAGCCCCGGCAACAGGCTGACGAGCGGACGGCAGCGACCGTCGATACAGATTTCGTAGCGTGGCATTCCCGCCCCGGTCGCAACGAGGATGCGTTTCTTGACCATGTTTTCGCCGACACCGGGCGTTGGTGCCGAGTCGCTCTCACGCTTCCGGGCGTCCAGCAGGCGCAACTGGCTTTTCTCGACCCGCCACTGCTGCTCCCAGCGCACGTCGTCGCCGGGAGTCGTCCAGGCCAGGGTGAAGCTGGCCACAGGGATGGCAGCAAAAAGCTTTGCCGCAGCCAGACACAGCGCGCTCATGCAATCATCTCCCTCTCGATGGGTCTGACGAAGACCGACTGGTTTTTGCTACAAGAAAATCCCTGCCCCTCGTAAAAGCGATGGGCATCGACGCGGATCATGTTGGAGCGCACGCGCACCGTCGACCAGTCGTGCGTGCCCGCCCAATCCAGACAAGCGGCAACCAGCCGGGCGCCAATGCCACGCTGACGGAAGCCTTCGTCGACAATCAGCCCGAGGATCTCGGCGAAGGGTTCGGATTCGAGCAGAATACGACCACCGACATGTATCCAACCGACCACGCCTCCGTCAAGTTCGGCGACAAAAATCCCATTCTCCGGCCGCGCCGCCAGATGCGCCAGCCGTTCGCCGAATGCCACCGCATCAACCGGATAGCCCAACTGGCCGGACAACTGCGCCATCGCGGCGATATCTGCCGGCCGCGCCGCACGGACGAGCACAGATGCCTCAACCGCGCACATGTCCATCGCCCAACACCACCCATTTCTGGCTGGTCAGCCCCTCAAGCCCGACCGGGCCACGTGCGTGAATCTTGTCGGTGGAAATGCCGATTTCGGCACCGAGGCCGTATTCAAAGCCGTCGGCAAAGCGCGTCGACGCATTGACCATCACCGACGCGGAATCGACCTCGCGCAGGAAGCGCATGGCACGCGGATGATGTTCGGTGACGATGGCCTCGGTGTGATGCGAGGAATACCTGCTGATATGCGCAATAGCCTCGTCGATCCCGGCAACCACCTTGACCGAGATAATCGGCGCCAGGAATTCGGTGCAATAATCTTCCTCGGTGGCCAGTCGCGCCTCCTTCACCAGCGCCAGCGTTTCGACACAGCCGCGAATCTCCACGCCCTTGCCGGTCAGCATGGCGGCGATGGCCGGCAACTGCCCCGACGCCTCGCCGCGCGCCACCAGCAACGACTCTGTGGTGTTGCAGGTGCCATAACGCTGGGTTTTGGCGTTTTCGACAATCCGCAAGGCTTTGGCCGGGTCGGCGCCGTCGTCGATATAAACATGGCAATTGCCGTCGAGGTGCTGGATCATTGGTACCCGGCACTCGTTCAACAGCCGCGCGATCAATCCCTTGCCACCGCGCGGCACGATAACGTCGACAAATTCGCGCATGGTGATCAACTCACCAACGGCCGCTCGGTCGGTGGTGTCTATCACCTGCACGCAATCGGCCGGCAATCCCGCTGTTTTCAGCCCTTCATGAACCAGCGCCGCGATGGCACGATTGGAGCGGATCGCTTCCGACCCGCCGCGCAGGATCGCCGCATTGCCCGACTTCAGGCACAGCGCCGCCGCGTCCGCCGTCACATTGGGACGCGATTCGTAGATGATGCCGACCACACCCAGCGGCACCCGCATCTTGCCGACCTGGATGCCAGAGGGGCGGTACTTGAGGTCGCACATCTCGCCGACCGGATCCGGCAGGGCTGCCACCTGCTCAACTCCCTCGGCCATACTTTCAATGCCTTTCTCGGAGAGCGTCAGCCGGTCGAGCATCGCGCTCTCCAGCCCGGCTGCGCGCGCGGCGGCGAGGTCTTCTTGGTTGATCGCCACCAATGCCGATTTGTGTCGGCGAATCGCACCGGCGACAGCTTGCAACGCCGCATTCTTTTCCGCCGTGGTCGCCCCGGCGAGTCGTCGTGATGCCGCCCGCGCCTGGCGACCGACTATTTGCATGTAGTTTTTGATCTCAATCATCTCTTTAGCACTTCCTTGCCCGGAACTTTCGACAGCGCAAGTCATCATAAGGCAAAATATGAAATTCCTGAGGGTGAAATGGCTTGCGGCAAGATGTTGATATTACCGGCTGAAGTGAAAGTCTGCGCAACATGCAGTTACTGGGACGGCGAACGTACCGTCGACCAGGACGTGCAGGTCGTCGTCGTCCATGACGACTGCGAAGGCGAATGCCTAGTACACGCCCAGCAAATGCCCGCCTTGTGGGATACCCGGCAGGATTGCGAATGCCTCTGGGAAAACTTGAATCCTGACGAATCGTCCGACGATCCGTCCGACGCTAGCGCGAAAGGCGCATCCCCAGCCTGAGGAATTCATCCCAGGCATCACCCTCACCGATGCCCTTGGCCAGTTTGTCGATACGTGCGGCGTGCCGTAGCGCGGCTTCCAGTGTTGGCACCGTCAATCGTTGGACCGCCCGCTTGACCAAGTTCTGTCGCCCTCCCCAGACCCGCGCCTCTTTCAGCAAAACGTCAAGTGACCGGCCCTTTTGCTGACCTTGCTTGATCGCGGCCAGCGCACGGATTTCCTCGCTCATTGCCCACAGCACCAGCGGCGGCGCCTCGCCCTCCAGGCGCAAGCCTTCCAGCGTACGCGTCAGCCTGCTCAGGTCGCCCGCCAGCAGCGCTTCGCGCAGGCCATCCACATCGTAGCGGGCGACGTTGAGCACCGCTTCACGTACCTGCGCCAGCGACAAGACACCAGCCGGGTAAAGCAGCGCCAGCTTCTGGATTTCCTGATGGGCCGCCAGCAGATTGCCCTCGACCCGCTCCGCGATGAAGCGCAAACCCTCGTCGTCGGCGCTCTGCTGCTGCCGGCGCAGACGGCCGGCGATCCAGCCGGGCAACTCCGCCAGCGGCGGTGCCACCAGCTTGATGACCACGCCCGCTTGCACCAACGCGGTGAACCAGGCGGCTTTTTCTTCTTTCCAGTCCAGTTCGGGCAAGGTGATCAGCAACGCCGTATCGGGTGACAGGTGTTCGCACCAGGCTTGCAAGGCGGCGCCGCCCTCGCGTCCGGGCTTGCCGTTCGGGATGCGCAGATCGATCAGCTTGCGGTCACCAAAGAGCGACAGATTGCCGCCCGCGGCCAGCAGCGAATTCCAGTCGAAGCCGGGCAACGCTGTCAGCACCTCACGCTCACTGTAGCCCTGCTGGCGCGCCCGCCCGCGAATGGTGTCGCCCGCCTCGATCACCAGCAGCGGATCGTCGCCATAGACGACGTAGAGCGGCCGGAACTCGCGTTCGAGATGAGCGGCCAGTTGTTCGCCCTTGAGCAGCATGTCAGCGAGCGCCGCGCTGCCCCAAGCGCACCGCCCCCCTCTCTGGGGGGTGGAGCGGGGAAATCGCAGAGCACTGCTCTGCGCCTGCGAAACGGACCGGCTGTGCAAAGCCGGCTCTCCGCGAGCAACGCGAGCGTGGGGGGCGTTTCATATCATTCGTCTTCCGGGTCTTTGGGCTTGACGATGGAGAGCCGGCGCATGATCTGCGACACCAGATCGTAGTTGATGTCGCGCCAGAGCAGGTTCTCTTCCAGATTCTTGGCGAGAATGGCGGAATCGTTGAAGGTAATGTCGCGCAGCAGGGTAATTTCGTTGAGCGGCACAATTTCGCGCCCCCTGCTGTCGAGGATGCGGAAGCTGTAGGTTACCTGCAAGCGGAATTCGCGCACCTGACCCTGCGCGTTCAGGCTGAGGATGGATTTCTCGCGCCGATCCGCCACCTGCTGGAAGACCGCCTCGGCCTTGTCACGCTCGCGCACCAGCTGGGTCGTCGGCACTGCAGCGAGATAACGCCGCAACGCAATGGCGACGTCGGTGTTGTCCGGCATCGCCAGGAAGATCGACTTGTACGGCAACTGGTTGCCCGAACTGCCGCGCAACTGGAAGCCGCAGGCAGCCAGGGTCAGCGCGGCGAGAAGAAGGACAACCAGTTTGCGCATGCGAACCTCGCTCAGACGACGATATTGACCAGACGCCCCGGCACGACCACCACTTTCTTCGCCGGCTTGCCTTCCATGAATTTCAGCACGGCCTCGTTGGCCAGCGCCGCCGCTTCGATGCTCGCCTTGTCGGCCGCGGCGGCAACGCGGATGGAACCGCGCAGTTTGCCGTTCACTTGCAGCATCAACTCGATTTCGTCCTGTTTCAAAGCAGCCTGATCGCACTTCGGGAAGACGGCATTGCCGGCATCGGCGCCGGGTTGCAGGTAGGCGTAGAGTGCCTGCCCGATGTGCGGCACGATGGGGAAGAGCATCAGCACGGCGGCTTCGAGCACTTCCTGCGCCAGCGCACGGCCATTGGCGTCGGCCAGATCGGTACGGTCGGCGGCGTTCAACAACTCCATCACTGCGGCGATGGCGGTATTGAACTGCTTGCGGCGACCGTAATCGTCGGCGACCTTGGCGATGGTCTGGTGCAGCTTGCGGCGCAGATCGGCCTGCGCGGCCGGCAAGCCTTCGCTGCTGGCGCAAGCCGCGACGACGCCGGCCTGCACATGCTCATGCACCAGCTTCCACAGCCGCTTCATGAAGCGGAAAGCGCCTTCAACGCCGGCATCCGACCACTCCAGCGACTGGTCCGGCGGCGAGGCGAACATGATGAACAGGCGCGCCGTATCGGCGCCGTACTGGTCGATCAGCGCCTGCGGATCAACACCGTTGTTCTTGGACTTGGACATCTTCTCGGTGCCGCCGATGATCACCGGCAGGCCGTCGGCCTTCAGCGTGGCACCCACCGGGCGGCCACGCTCGTCAGTCTGGACATCCACGTCGGCCGGGTTGATCCACTGCTTTTTGCCCTCGCCGAGTTCCCGATAGAAGGTCGGCGCCACCACCATGCCCTGGGTCAGCAGATTGGCGAAGGGTTCACCCAGATCGCCGATCAGACCGACATCGCGCATCAGCTTGGTCCAGAAGCGCGAATACAAGAGGTGCAGGATGGCGTGTTCGATACCGCCGATGTACTGGTCGATACCGCCCTTGCACCAGTACTGGACGCGCTCGTCAACCATCGCCGTGGCGTTATCCGGGCAAGCGTAGCGCATGAAATACCAGGACGATTCGACAAAGGTGTCCATCGTGTCGGTTTCGCGCCGCGCCTTGCCGCCGCACTTCGGGCAGCTGCATTCGTAGAATTCGGGCATGCGCGCCAGGGGCGAGCCGGCGCCGGTGATTTCGACATTTTCCGGCAACACGACGGGCAATTGCTCGTCCGGCACCGGCACGTCGCCGCAGCTCGGGCAATGGATGATCGGAATCGGGCACCCCCAGTAACGCTGGCGGGAAATGCCCCAGTCGCGCAGGCGGAATTGCACCTTCTTCTCGCCCAGATCCTTGGCGGCCAAGTCGGCGGCGATGGCATCGACGGCGGCTTCATAGGCCAGCCCGTCGTATTTTCTCGAGTTGACGCAGGCGCCCTTGCTCTTGTCGCCGTACCATTCTTGCCATGCGTCGAGCGAGAAGGTTTCGCCCTCGGCCTGAATAACCTGCTTGATTTCGAGGCTGTATTTCTTGGCAAAGGCAAAGTCGCGCTCGTCATGCGCCGGCACGGCCATCACGGCACCTTCGCCGTAGCCCATCAGCACATAGTTGCCGACCCAGACCTCGACCTGTTCGCCGGTCAGCGGATGGGTGACGAAAATGCCGGTCGGCATGCCCTTCTTTTCCATCGTCGCCAGATCGGCCTCGGCGACGCCGCCCTGCTTGCATTCCTCGATGAAAGCAGCGAGTTGCGGGTTGTTCTTGGCGGCGTGCGTCGCCAGCGGATGCTCGGCGGCGACGGCGCAGAAAGTGACACCCATGATGGTGTCGGCGCGGGTGGTGAACACCCACAGCTTTTCCGGCTTGCCATCCAGCTCATACGGGAAGGCAAAGCGCACGCCGGTGCTCTTGCCGATCCAGTTCTTCTGCATCAACCGCACCTGCTCCGGCCAACCCGGCAGATTGTCCAGTTCGGCCAGCAGTTCCTCGGCGTAGGCGGTGATCTTCATGTAATACATCGGGATTTCGCGCTTTTCGACCAGCGCGCCGGAGCGCCAGCCGCGCCCGTCGATGACCTGCTCGTTGGCGAGCACGGTGTGATCGACCGGGTCCCAGTTCACGGTGCCGAGCTTCTTGTAGATCAAGCCCTTTTCGTAGAGGCGGGTGAACAGCCATTGCTCCCAGCGGTAATACTGCGGCGTGCAGGTCGCCAGCTCGCGTTCCCAATCGATGGCGAAGCCGAGCGACTTCAGCTGGCCCTTCATGTATTCGATATTCTGGTAAGTCCAGGCGGCCGGCGGCACATTGTTTTGCAGCGCGGCGTTCTCGGCCGGCATGCCGAAGGCGTCCCAGCCCATCGGCTGCAGCACGTTGTAGCCNNGACGGATACGGGAACATCGACAGGCAGTAGTACTTGGGTTTGGTCGTGTCTTCGACAGCCCGGGCGGCGGCGGTTTTTTCCCAGTGCTGACGGGCAGCGCGTTCAAGAATGGCCGGCTGGTATTTTTCCGGCATCGGGGGCAAGGTAGAGGCGGTCATGGCGTGCTGCGAGGCCTTTTCTGGCAAGGGTTCTGTCAAAACAGGCGATTATACGCTGTTCGCCCCCGCCCTCGCAGGCCGCGCACATGCATTACACTGGCAAAAAATCCTCTGGTCATCGTCATGCAAAACACTGCGATTCTCGTCACCGGCCACGGCCTGGGGCAAGCCGACCCCGCGCTGCGTCTGAAGCTCGCCGCCAACTACTTTCTGACCCTGGCCGAAAGCGGGTTGCATCCGCAAGCCATTCTGTTTTACGGCGAGGGGGTCAAGCTCTGCACGCACGGCTCGCCCTGCCTGGAAGGCTTGCAGCGCCTGACCGCCGCCGGCGTGCCCTTGATTCTCTGCCGCACCTGCCTTGACTTCTATGGCCTGCTCGATGCCGTCGAGGTGGGCGAGATCGGCAACATGCTGCGCATCGTCGAGGCGCAACAGGCTGCCACCAAGGTCATCACCGTATAGGATCGGGTGCGAAGCCGCCGGGAAAGGGCTCGGGGTGCCGCGACCGGCGTGGCGGAATGATGCCCTGCGCCTCCAGATTGGCCCGGCTGTCGTAATAGAGACCCAGGATTTCGACCGGAGACTCGCTGGCGCGACGAAATTCGGTGGTATCGACCCGCGAATTGAGCCGCTCGCCATGGCCAGTGCCTAGCCTTTCTTCGGCGGCGCGCGACTTCTGCGCCTCCATGCGCGGCGAACTGGGCGACGAAGTGGCGGTGCCGGCCGACGAATCCATTATGTCGCGCTCTTCGTACCGCAGTCGTGGCGGTTCGTATTCGCGAAAGACCGCGACGCCGATTACGCCCACATTCTGCGGACGACCGGTGCGGGCAGCGTAGCTGTCGCCGAGGCTGGTGAAATAGAAGGCGGCGACTTCATCGAGATTCTTGCGCCAGCCGGCCACCTCGATACTCTGCCCTGACGCCAGTACATAGCCGGATTGCGACGTGACGGCAGTCTGGCCGCTGACCGCATTGACGCCATCGACCGACAACACGGTCAGTACGCGGCCACCACTGCGGTTGCGCAACAGTACGGCATAGCGTTCGCCGGGCGTGCCGACGACGTAGAGACGACCCTGGTGGCGCCAGGTTTCCAGGACGCGGCCGCTTGAACGATCCAGCACCTGGACATCGATCAGCCCACTTGCCGTCGCGATTGTCGTCAGGCATAGCAAGCAAAGGGTGGATAACAGATTTTTCATGGTGCACTCCGTGGCAGTGGGGGGATGCACCTGTAAACGCGATCAAACTCGAAACGGGGTCTCGCTCTGGCGTTTCCGACGCATTTCGGCCCGTTTAACGCGGGGTCACCTGTTGTGGCCCGCGCCAGCGACAGGCCACAAACCGACGGCATCAGCGAGGCAACTTGGATATCTGCACGCTGACAATCTTCCATTCGCCACTGCGCCGAACGTAGATATCGATATAGCGATAGTGAGTAGAAAACGGCTTGCCGCGATAACTCCCGGTCATCGTCGTGCGCCCGCTCAGTAGCGCAACGTCGCCGAACAGTCTCACCTCGAAATCCTCGACCGTATAGGGATCGATCGTCAGGTCGGCCGACATCAGATCGTCAATGAACGAAGCCTTGGTTTCAATGTTGCCGACACCGTCGATCTGCCGGAAATCATCCGCCATGTTGGCGGCAATAGCCTGGCGATCCTTCGCCACAATCGCCTGATCCCAACGATCCGCCTGCGCCTTCAAGGTGGAGATCAGCGCCGGGGTGTCCTTCGGGCCCTGCGCGATGCTCCCGCACGCGATGAGCAACCAACCGAGCAGCCAGGGAATGCAGCGGGAAATCGTGGGTCGCAACATATGGGTTTCGCCTATTGCGGTGAAAATTTAGTAAAGGCACATACTAAGTCAACTCGCCACTCCTACGGTATGGATAACAGGCAATGCCTTGTTTTTCGCGCCTCTCGCGCTGGCATGCTAAAATGTCGGCCTTGTCATAATAACGTCACGGGGTTGTCATGTTCGGTCGCCTGATGCCAAAGGAAGTCCGCTATTTCGATTTTTTCGATGCTCACGCGGAACAGATTGTGGCCGGCGGACAAGCCTTGGTCGCCATGATCGGCGCCCTGATCGACTCCCCCGAGCAAGCCGCGCTGCACGCCGCCCAGATCGACCAATGTGAACGCCAGGCCGACAAGATCACGCGCGAAACCGAGGCGATGCTGCACACCTCCTTCATCACCCCGTTCGACCGCGACGAAATCCATCAACTGATCACCCATATGGACAACGTGCTCGACCAGATCGAGAACGTCGCCGAGTCGATGACTCTGTACGACATCCACAAGGTCACGCTGGAAGCCAAGCGCATGGCCGATCTCTCGCTCAGTTGCTGTGAGACGGTGGCCCGCGTGATCAAGCTGTTGCGCTCGCTCGCCAACGCACCGCTGATCCTCAAGGCCTGCCGCGAGATCGACCAGATCGAGGACGAGGTCGACGTCATCATGCGCGAGGCGATGTCGCGCGCCTTCCGCGAGGAGCCTGATCTGCGCCAGCTGATCAAGCTGAAAGCCATCTACGAGCAGCTCGAGGCGGTGACCGACTGCTGCAAGGATGTCGGCAACACCGTCCAGGGTATCGTGCTTGAGAACTCCTGAGCGAGGCGCTGCATGGAACAACTAAGCATGAGCCTGGGCGTCATCATCGTCCTGGTCATCGTTGCGCTGGCTTTCGACTTCATGAACGGCTTCCACGATGCCGCCAACTCCATTGCCACCATCGTTTCAACTCGTGTGCTGAAGCCGCATCACGCTGTGTTCTGGGCGGCCGGATTCAACTTTCTGGCCTATTTTCTCTTTGAACTGAAGGTCGCCGGCACCATTGGCAAGGGCACCATCACGCCGGCCATCGTCGACCACTACGTCATTTTCGGGGCGCTGATGGGCGCCACGTTGTGGAATATCATCACCTGGTATTACGGCATTCCCTCGTCGTCGTCACACGCGCTGATCGGCGGGCTGGTCGGCGCGGCCATGATCAAGGTCGGTCCGGAAGCGCTGATCATGACCGGCATCTGGAAGATCGTCGCCTTCATCTTTGTCGCGCCGCTGCTCGGTTTTGTGTTTGGCGGCCTGCTGATGGTGCTGGTGTCATGGATCTGCCGACATATGCCGCCACGCAAGGTCGACAAGCATTTCCGCCGTTTACAGCTGCTTTCCGCCGCTGCCTACAGCCTTGGTCACGGCGGTAACGACGCCCAAAAAACCATCGGCATCATCTGGATGCTGCTGATCGCCGCCAACGTCTCATCACCCAACGAGCATGTACCCGGCTGGGTGGTGCTCGCCTGCTATACCGCCATGGGCCTGGGCACCATGTTCGGCGGCTGGCGCATCGTCAAGACCATGGGCAACCGCATCACCAAGCTCAACCAGGCGCGGGGTTTCTGCGCCAACTCGGGCGGCGCGGTCACCCTGTTTCTAGCCACCGCGCTGGGCATTCCGGTCTCGACGACGCACACCATCACTGGCGCCATCGCAGGCGTCGGCTCCACACGCGGCACCCGGCGCGTGCGCTGGGGTGTGGCGGGCGGCATTGTCTGGGCATGGATCCTGACCATTCCCTGTAGTGCGGTCATCGCCTCCGTCGCCTGGCTGATCGGCCGCCAGATTCTCTGATCCCTTGCAACGAGGCCGCGTTATCGCGGCCCTTACGGTTCTACCCGCCGGTCTTGCCAACCCGCATCTGCACGTCGTACACCAACCCCTTATCGTCAAGACAGGTACCGCCGGCGCTGGTGCCGCTGCCTAAACCGCGCAGATCACAACGCAGACCACTACCATCCGCTGCCTGCAACAAGGCCTTGGCCGACGCTCCCTCGGGGTTGTCGATCAATACTGGTACCGCCGCAAACCCGCCTCGCCGGCCACCCCAACCAACAAACCCCGACATCGTGGCGCTGGAACGCGCCGCCGAGACCGGCACCCAACTCCCCTGATAGGTCTTGCCTTCAATCGTGACACGGAGGTTGGCCTGGCCGTCGGCGCTTTGTTCCACCGCCTCGCCGTAATACAGTTTGCCGCTATCGCGCGGCATGAGGGTCAGCTGATAGGTTGAGGCACAGCCGGCCATCGCCAGCACCAAGGTCGCGAGACCCATCTGTCTCGCAAAGGGAAAGTTCACCCTAGACATCTTCATTCTCCTTAAAACAGCGTGCATCCACCACATGATTGTAGATCAACGGGCCGCGTCGGATATTCTCCTCAACGCAAATCCGCCGGCAACTCATAGTCCGGAAAGAGTCTCCGCAACTCGGCCAGTCGACGGTCGGCTTCGTCGTTTCGGCCTTGCCGGCGAAGGGCACGAATTTCCGCCACATGGCGTTCGGGAGCAGGGGATTGTGCCTTCAGCGGCGCAATGGTGCCTTCTCTGGAAAAGGCAGGGGTGGCACGAAACGGCGCGGTATCCGCGGACGTCGGCGCAACTTTGGATGCGCCGTGGTCTGCACCAGCGGTCGGCTCGTCGGAGCGGGCAGGCTGTGCACCTGGCTGCATGGATGCGGGCGATGGCAACGGTGGCCCACTTGCCTCCGCCCTGTCCGTCGCAATCGACCTCGCCTCGCCAATCGCTTTCGCGACCTGAGGCAAAGAGGCGGGAGGCGGTTCCCCTCCCTTGGATGCCTCTCGGCCGCTCCGTTCGTGTACGATGCCACCGCGTGCGGCGGGAGGTAGCAACACGGCCGGCTGGCTTGTGGCTGGCGCTGCCGCCTCCCGCGTTTCAACTGGGGCCGGTGCCTGTTCGGCCGGCGCCACTGCCGGGACACTCGCGGGGGCCACGGCTGGTTGACGCGGCGCGACCAGAACCAACATGGTCGCCAGCAACGCCGTCACCGTCACCGCCAGCGGTGCGCGCAAACGGCGCCACCAGTTAGGACGGTGCCGTGTCCGTATGGGGGGCGCGGCGCTCATCGCTGCCGCCAGAATGGCGGCGTCCAGATCGACGGGCGGCTCACCGACGGGCACCCCGCGAACCAGCTTCCGCAGAGCCTCTTCCTGCAAACTTTCCAGGTGATCGTTCATAGGAGATCCTTCAGCGAATGGCGCAATTTGCTCATCGCATAGCGTAAGCGGCTCTTGACGGTTTCACGCCCGCAGGACATCGCATTGGCGATCTCCTCCAGGCTCAAACCGCCCTCTTCCGCCATCAGAAAGGCTTCTCGCTGCGGTTCCGGCAACGCGGCGAGCGCGGTGGCGAGACGCACGGCGATAACGCCCCGCTCGTGCAGGCGTGGTGGCGTTTCGGCGGGAGAAGCGGCCAGTTCGTCGGGATCGCAGTCTGAGTCGTATTGCTTGGCGCCGTCGCGGTCATGCCGACGATAGTGATCGATCAGCCGATTGTGCGCGATCCTGAAAATCCATGTGGAAAACTTGGCCAGCGGTTCATAGCCGGCACGCGCGGCGATCACCTTCATCCACACGTCGTGGTAGAGCTCTTCGGCCAAGCGGTTGTCGCCGCACTGGTGGGCCAGATGCCGGTACAGGCGGATTCGGTAGCGGCGGTACAAATGCTCGAAGGCCGTCGCATCGCCGTCCCGATACGCCAGCATCAACCTTTCATCGCTCCACTCTTCCGACATCGCACCACCCGCTGTCTCACTCGACGAGATGAGAACACAGCCCGGGAAGCCCGCGCAAGCGGGATCATGGATTACCGCCTGCGCCAGCATCGGCTTGTGTAGAATGACTCCCCGTCGCGCCGGCTCATGCCCTTTTTCGCGTCGTATTTCCCCCGTCGCCCCCCGGAGTCCACCATGAAATTCTTTATTCGCAACGCCATGCTGGCCGCCTGCCTGATGACACTCGTCGCGTCCGTCCATGCCGAGGTCGTGACCGCCATTTCGGCCATCCAGGTGCCCGCCTGGGTCGAACGCAACGGCGTGCGGACACCTGCCCAGCCCGGCATGGAATTGCATAACCGCGACCGGTTGGTGACTGGCGGCGAGGGACGCGCTTTCGTCCAGTTGCCGGATGGCAGCCTGGTCAAGCTGGGTAGCGATGCCCGCGTCGAATTCAACGCCCTCGGCCGCCGGAACGACGGTGCCTTTGGCGCGGCCATCGATGTCATCACCGGCGCGTTCCGCTTTACCACAGACGCCTTGCGCAAGGTGACGGGACGGCGCGCCATCAATGTCCGGGTCGGCACCATCACCGCTGGCATCCGCGGAACCGATATCTGGGGCCGTTCGCAAAGCAGCGACGATCTGATTTGCCTGCTCGAAGGCCACATCGTGGTTAGCCATCCGATGTCGACTCCGGTGGAACTGACCGAGCCGCTTCAGTTCTACGGCGCCGCCCGAGGTGAAGCACCCGGCGCGGTCAGCCAGGTGACCCCCGAAAAGATCGCGGAATGGTCGCTGACGACCGAGCCGTTGCCCAATGTTCCGCTCTATCGCGCGGGCCCCTGGTGGGTCCGACTCGGTGTCGGCGAAAGCGAATCCGCCGCGCTGGCGGTGTATGACCGCGCCCAGGCGGCCGGTTACCCGGCGAGAGTGCTGCCCTTGCGGTACGAGGGCACATACCGGTACGAAGTGTTGAGCGGCCCCCTGGCTGATCGTGCCAGTGCCGAGTCAGTCGCCCCGGTATTGGCGCAGCGACTGGGGCTGGAAGGCGTCGACGCGGTGCGCCGCCAAGCCGCCTCGCGCGGCAGGCAGTAGTTCTGACACTGATTCTGCCAGTAGCGGCAGAGGTTTTCAGCCGCCAGAAAGGACTGTCGGGCGATACGTCGCTGGCTATGGACGAACTCGGCCAGCGGTAGCGTCGACGAGCCCCGGCTCGGCGTATGGCCAGCGGCGATCGACTCTTCCTCCACCAGCGCCAGAAAATGGCTCATCACTCGCCGATGGTATTCGGGCGAGGCATGGTTGCCGAGCCGGATTTCGGCCTCGCCAGCGGCGCGGCGCCAAAGCTTCAGGGCGAGGTCTTCGCTGATCGACGCCTGATGGGCTATCCATGGCAAAATCATAGGTGCTTGCATGTACTGTTCTCCTGTGACAACACCACGCCCCGTTGACTGAGTGACC
Organism: Betaproteobacteria bacterium UBA1934; assembly: GCA_002337055.1. GTDB lineage: Bacteria > Pseudomonadota > Gammaproteobacteria > Burkholderiales > Rhodocyclaceae > UBA1934. The sequence continues at coordinate 898,752 of DDFG01000004.1, forward strand.
ACTTCGCCGGGTCGTCTATGGTGCGGTGCACAAACAGAATTATACGACTTTTGTCATAGTTGAACAGATTTATCTTGGCAGTCGTTTGATCCGGATCAAACTCGCTGCCTGCCCTTGAATTTTGAAAACGCTCCCGCTCATGTCGGATTTGCTCGCCCTTCTCAATCCTCCCCAGCTTCAAGCCGTCACCCTGCCGCCCGTTCATGCCTTGATTCTCGCCGGTGCGGGCAGCGGCAAGACACGTGTGTTGACCACCCGCATCGCCTGGCTGGTGGCCACCAATCAGGTCAGCCCGCATGGTGTGCTGGCGGTCACCTTCACCAATAAGGCCGCCAAGGAAATGACCGCCCGCCTGACCGCGCAAGTGCCGATCAACCCGCGCGGCATGTGGATCGGCACGTTTCACGGCCTGTGCAATCGCCTGCTACGCGCGCATTACCGCGAAGCCGGGCTGCCTCCGACCTTCCAAATCCTCGATTCCGCCGATCAACTGGCTGCCATCAAGCGTCTGCTGAAGAATCTCAACGTCGACGACGAAAAGCACCCTCCCCGCGAGTTGATGCATTTCATCAACGGCCACAAGGAACAGGGCATCCGCGCCGTTCAGGCGCAGGCTTACGATGCCTGGACGCAAAAGCGCGTCGAACTGTATGCGGAATACGAAACACAATGCCAGCGGGAAGGCGTGGTCGACTTTGCCGAACTGCTGTTGCGGGCGTATGAATTGCTGCAACGCAACGAACCGCTACGCGCACACTATCAGGCCCGCTTCCGGCACATCTTGGTTGACGAGTTCCAGGATACCAACCGCCTGCAATACGCCTGGCTGAAACTGATGGCCGGTGGCGGCGGCAAGGTGTTCGCGGTGGGTGACGACGACCAGTCGATCTACGCCTTTCGCGGCGCCGAGGTCGGCAACATGCGCGATTTCGAGCGGGAATTCGCCGGTCCGAACGTCATTCGCCTGGAACAGAACTACCGTTCGCACGGCAACATCCTCAACGCCGCCAACGCGCTGATCAAGCAGAATCAGGGACGGCTGGGCAAGAACCTGTGGACCGATGCCGGCGACGGCGAACCGATTCGCGCCTATGAGGCCTATTCCGACCTCGACGAAGCCCGCTTCGTGGTCGAGGAGGTCCGCGAACTCGTCCGCGACGGCGTGCCGCGCGACCAGATCGCCCTGCTCTACCGCTCCAACGCCCAGTCGCGCGTGCTCGAACACGAGTTGTTCAGCCGCGGCGTACCCTACCGCGTTTACGGCGGGCTGCGCTTCTTCGAGCGACAGGAAGTCAAGCACGCGCTCGCCTACCTGCGCCTGATCGCCAACCCGGACGATGACACCGCCTTCTTGCGGGTGGTCAACTTCCCGACCCGGGGAATCGGCGCGCGCAGTCTGGAAAGCCTGCAAGCTACCGCGCATCAGTTTAATTCGCCGCTCTACAACGCTGCCGCCTCGCTCTCGGGCAAGGCGGGCGCCAGCGTCGGCGCCTTCATCCGCCTGATCGAAACGCTGCGACAGGAAACTGCTGCGTTACCGCTGCCGGAAATGGTCGAACATATCGTTGAAAAGAGCGGCCTCGCCGACCACTATCGCGGCGAGAAGGAAGGGCAGGAACGGCTGGAGAACCTCGCCGAACTGGTCAATGCCGCCGCCACCTTCATCGACGACGAAGGCGTGGTGGTCGCCACTTCGGGCGAGCAGGGCGCGCTGGTCTCCTTCCTCACCCATGCCTCGCTGGAAGCCGGCGAGCATCAGGCCGGAGAGGGGCAGGAAGCGGTGCAACTGATGACGGTCCACGCCGCCAAGGGTCTTGAATTCGACGTCGTCTTCATCACCGGGCTGGAGCAGGGTCTATTCCCGCACGAAAACGCGGTACTGGAGGGCATCGGCGGTCTGGAAGAGGAGCGTCGGCTGATGTACGTCGCCATTACCCGTGCCCGCCAGCGCCTCTATCTGGCCTGGGCGCAGAGCCGCATGCTACACGGCCAGACGCGCTACTCGGTGCCTTCGGGCTTTCTGGATGAAATCCCGCCCGAACTGCTGTTGCGCCTCAACCGGATGAGCGCCGCGTCCGCCGCCCCCAGCGAGCCGGTGTGGGCCACGCAATCGACCCTTGCGGGGGGATGGCGTATCGGCCAGACGGTCGAACACGCCAAGTTTGGCATCGGCGTCATCGTCGCCTCGCAAGGCCGTGCGGACGATGCCCAGGTGCAGGTCAACTTCGCCTCGGCAGGCATGAAGTGGCTGGCGCTTGCTTATGCAAAACTGACACCGCGTTGAATCGGGAATTGACATGGTGCCACGAGCGATCGGCCAATACCGCGTCACTGCGCGTGAAGGCATGTCCGAAGGTTTTGCGGCCCCTGTCGCAAACAGTAAGGCCGGTTTTGCCGATCTTGCCTGTCGGGTGGTGATCGAACCGCAATTCGACCGTGCCTGTCCCTTTGAGCATGGACCCTCCAAGTCGAATTGGCCGGCCGCGCCCGGTTAATCGATCATACAAACCACCGGGTGATTCCAGCACAGGGGCGACATCAACGAATCGCTTTCGGTTTTTCTAGCCGTTCTGTAGGCGGTTGAAATACTGGTTTTCCAACTCTTCTGGAGAAACATCGTTTGCATAGCCGTGATGGCGTTTCGGTTGTAGAACATCTCGATGTAATTGAATACATCCCCGCGAGCTTCCTCGCGGTCTATATAGGTTTTCGGAGGATGCACTCCCGCTTGAGCGATTGAAAGAACCAATCGGCGACCACCTTGCTCGCTCCGCACCAAGCAATCTCCTCCCCAGACGCTAGAGCGCTCTCCTCGGCCACTGGCCGGCGAGTCGCGCTAGAATAGCGACAGGTAGCCGACAGGTACCTTTCCGCCTTGACTGCGCTGTTTGCGACCGCCTGCGGCACTGTCGCTTTCCGTCTCTTTTCATCCTGTCACCATGATCGAAAAATTGAAAGCCGGCCTCATTTCCCTGCGCGACCTGCTGGCCACCGCCTGGTGGATCCTGCTAATCCTCGCCATTGCCTTCTTCGCGGCGCTGCATTTCGTCAAACCGGCGCCCCCCAAACACATCGTCATCACCACGGGTGCGGAAGGCGGCGCCTATTTCCGGCTTGCCGGACGGTATTCCGCCATTCTCGCCAAGAACGGCATCGCGCTGGAGGTGCGTACCTCCGAGGGCGCGCTTGAAAACCTGCGCCGCCTGGAGAAGAACGAGGCCGATGTCGCCTTTTTGCAGGGCGGCATCGTGCTGCCGCCCGAGGAGGCGTATTACGATTTCGAAGAATCGCCCGCGTTGTCGCTCGGCAGCGTGTTCTATGAGCCTGTCTGGGTGTTCTATCGTGGCGACCGCAAACTCGACAAACTGAATCAACTCGCCGGCAAGCGGATCGCCATTGGTCAGGAAGGAAGCGGCGTACGGCAGCTCGCCGAACAGATGCTGGCGGCCAATCGCATCACGGCAGGCGACCATCTGGTGCCGCTAGGCGGGCTCAAGGCGGCCGAAGAATTGAAATCGGGTCGGATCGACGCCGCCTTCATCATCGCGGCGCAAGAGGCCCCCGTGGTCCAGGCGCTGTTACATACCCCCGGGGTGCAATTGATGAGCTTCTCGCAGGCGGAAGGCTATACCAAGCTCTTCCCCTTCCTGACCACCGTGACCTTGCCGAGAGGCGCCGTGGATGTGGGTGCCGACCAGCCTCCGGAAGACATTCACCTGCTCGCCGCGACCGCCAGCCTGGTCGTGCGGGACGATCTTCACCCGGCGTTGCAAGCCCTGTTACTGCAAGCGGCCAGCGAGGTGCACGGTCGCTCGGGCTTCTTCCAGCGCCCAGGTGAGTTTCCTTCGGTGCGCAACGAGGCCCTGCCGCTGGCCGACGAAGCCAAGCGCTACTACAAGAGCGGCCCCCCTTTCCTGCAACGCTACCTGCCCTTCTGGCTGGCGGTGCTGATCGACCGGCTGATCGTCCTGCTGCTGCCGCTAATCGCGCTGCTACTGCCGCTGCTCCGGGTAGCGCCGACGCTATATTCCTGGCGTATCCGCTCGCGCATCTACCGGCTTTACGGAGAACTCAAGTATCTCGAACTGGATATCCGGTCGCATTTCGACACTGCACGCGAGGCGGAATACCGGCAGCGCCTGGATTCCATTGAACAGCAGGCCAATTCGCTATCGATTCCGCTCGGGTTCACCGACCTGATCTACACGCTGCGCGAACACATCAACCTGGTTCGCCAGACACTCACCAGACTTGCGGGAGACGCATGAAAGCCTTTCTGGTTGCCAACCCCAAAGGCGGCTCCGGCAAATCGACGCTGGCCACCAACCTCGCCGGCTATTTCGCCTGCCTGCACCACAGCGTCATGCTGGGCGATACCGACCGCCAGCATTCCTCGCGCGACTGGCTGGCATTGCGCCCACCGGAATGCCCGGCCATCCGCACATGGGAAATTGACCATGACGACGTCGCCCGTCCGCCCAAGGGCGTCTGCCACGTCGTGCTCGACACCCCCGCCGGTCTGCACGGCAAGCTGCTGGAAAAGGTGCTCAAGCTCTCGGCCCGCGTGTTGGTGCCGGTGCAGCCCTCCACCTTCGACATGCTGGCGACCCGCCGCTTTCTCGATCAACTGCAAGGCGAAAAGGCCGTTCGCAAGGGGCGTGCGGATATTGCCGTCATCGGTATGCGAGTGGATGCCCGTACCCGCGCCGCCGCCGACCTCGAACGATTTTTCGAGAGCCTTGAACTGCCGGTGCTGACCTGTCTGCGCGACACCCAACTCTACGTCCAGGCCACCGCCGCGGGGCTGACGCTGTTCGACCTGCCCCGCTCGCGGACCGAGCGCGACCTCGCGCAGTGGCAACCGATTCTCGACTGGATCGACCTACAGCCCGGCCAGTAGTCTGGCCTGCGTCGCCGGTTCAGCCAGCGCCGCGACGAACCAGGCCAACGCCTTGCCCTTCTGCCGCGCCCGCCAGGCCACGTTCAGACGTGTGGGCGGGCGAGTCTCCTCCAGGCGCCGGATGACTAGGCGCCCCGCCGCCACCTCCCGCTCGGCCAACCAGCGCGGCAGATGACCCACGCCCAGCCCTGCGGCCTGCGCGGCCGCCTTGCTCTCCATATCCGGCACATACAGCGCCGATTGTCCTTCCAGCAAACCGCTGGTGCGCGCCGCCAACTGGCGCGACGTGTCGGCCAGTACCACAGCACGATGCAGGGCGCGCACGCGGGCGGGGACGGGCTCCGGGATGCTCGCAAGAGGATGACCAGGCGCCACGGCGAATACCAGTTGCACCTCCCCCAACGGGGCCATGGTCAACCCACCGTGGACAGGCGGTTCGCCGGGCGCACCGATGGCCAGATCAGCGCGCTGGGTGGCGATGGCATCCCAACCGCCGCCGAGCACCTCGACCCCGATGCGGATGGCCGTGACCTGACATTCGGCCTGAAACGCCTGAAGCAGCGGCATGAGCCGTGAAACGGGAATCAGGGCATCGACCGCGATGCGCAATTCCTGTTCCCAGCCGCTGCTCACCCGCCGCACGCGACGCTCCAGCGCCTCGGCCGCCGCCAGCAGATGGCGGCCATCCTCCAGCAACGCCTGACCTGCCTCGGTCAGCACCGCACGCCGTCCGACGCGAACGAATATGGGCACGCCCAGCGCGCTCTCAAGGTTGCCTATCGCGTGTGAGAGTGCCGAAGGCACACGATGCAACGCCGCCGCCGCGGCGGCAAAGCTGCCGTGACGATCGATCGCATCGAGGCAGCGCAGCGCTTCGAGTGAAATATTCATGTGAATAATTTTAATCAAATCATTCTATTTATTTCGCTTTAATTGCAAAACTTTGCCACCACATGGGAATCCAATCGCACAACAGGACTCACCAATGATCACTCGACGCCCTTCCGACCAACGCGGCCATGCCGACTATGGCTGGCTGCTTGCCCGTTACAGCTTCTCTTTCGCGGACTATTTTGACCCGGACGAGATGGGCTGGGGTGCGCTCCGCGTCATCAATGAAGACCGCATCCAGGCCGGCGCGGGCTTTGCAACGCATGGTCACCGCGACATGGAAATCCTGACCTACCCGCTGGCGGGCCAGTTGGCGCACCGCGACAGCCTGGGCCATGCCGGTGTGATCCGGCGCGGCGAAATCCAGCGCATGAGCGCCGGCAGTGGCATTCGCCACAGCGAACACAATCCTTCGGAAACCGAATCGACCCACCTGCTGCAAATCTGGATCGAGCCTTCCACGCGCAACCTGCCGCCTTCGTACGAGCAGCTCGCCATCGACCCCGATGAACTCGGGCGCCGCTTCTGCCTGCTCGCCTCTCCGGATGGCGCCGAGGGTAGCACCCTCATCGGCCAGGATGCCCGTGTCTACGCCCGCCGCCTTATTGCCGGCGAATCCGCCAGCTTGCCGCTTTCGCCCGCCCGCCTCGCCTATGTGCACGTCGTCGCGGGTGACCTGGCGTTGAATGACATCCCTTTTCAAACAGGCGACGGCGCGCGGATAAAGGACGAATCCCGTCTCGATTTTGTCGCCGCAAGCGACTGCGAATGCCTGATTTTTGACCTACCCCCTCACAATTGACTGGAGAATCTCATGAAGAAAGTTGCGATCGTCTTTCACAGCGGCTACGGCCACACTCAACGCCTAGCTGAGGCTGTGCTGGCTGGCGTGGCCGAAGTGGCCGGCGTGGAAGGCAAGCTCTACCCGACGGGCGCCCTGGACGAGGCGCAGTGGCAGGAACTTGATGCGGCCGACGCGCTGATTTTCGGCTCGCCGACGTATATGGGCAGCCCGACGGCCAAGTTCAAGGAATTCATGGAAGCGAGTTCCGGCCGCTGGTATGGCCGCGCCTGGGCAGACAAGGTGGGCGCAGGTTTCACCTGTTCCGCCAGCCAGAACGGCGACAAACTGAACACGATGGTCGACCTGATGATCTTCGCCGCCCAGCACGGCATGATCTGGGTTGGGCTCAACCTGCTGCCCGGCAACAACAACAGCAAGGGTTCGGTGGACGATCTGAACCGGCTGGGTGCCTTTTCGGGCGCGATGGCGCAGGCAAACGCGGATCAGGGCGCCGACGCCATGCTCGACAGCGACCTCAAGACTGGCGCCGCGCTCGGCCATCGCGTGGCTGATACCGTGTTGCGTCTGCGCTAAGGCAGCCTGTAGCCGACAGCGGGGGCTGCGCCGCGCCCCCCTCCCGACTGTTATAGTGCATCCACTCTCGTCTGTGGATGCACACCTATGAGTTCGTCGCTCTCCCAACTCAGCATTCTGGTGGTCGAACCTTCGACCATGCAAGCAAATATGGTGCGCCGGATGTTGGAAAAGCTCGGCGCTACCCGCATCGTGCAATGTTCCGGTGGGGCAGACGCGCTCGATCAGATTGCTGCGCTGCCGCTGCCCGTGGTGATCAGCAGCCTCTACCTGCCGGACATGTCGGGTACCGATCTCGTAGCGGCCATGCGGCGAAGAACCACCACAGAAGCCACCCCGTTTATCTTGATATCGAGCGAAACGCGCCCGCATGTTCTCGATCCGGTGCGTCAGTCCGGCGCCTGCAGCATCGTGGCAAAACCCTTTGACGAACAGCAACTGGCACGCGCCGTTTTCGCCGCAGCGGATTACCTGAATCCACCTGCCGATCTCGATACGGCCGACTTCGAGCGGCTACGCGTGCTTCTGGTGGACGATAGCGGGATGTCGCGGCGACATCTAAAGCGCTTGCTCGGCGAATTGGGCGTAGGCCGTATCACGGAAGCAGAGAACGGCTTCGAGGCCATCCACAGGCTTGAGGAAACCATGGTCGATCTGGTGATCACCGACTACAACATGCCTGAGATGGATGGCCGCCAGTTGACCGAATACATCCGTACCCAAAGCTGGCAAAACGAAGTGCCCGTTCTGATGGTGACCAGCGAACAAAACCAAGGGCGACTCGCCGCCGTTGAAAAAGCAGGTGTCTCGCTGGTCTGCGATAAACCTTTCGACGCCACTACGGTGCGCCTGCTGATCTGCGAGGCAATGAGCCGCTGACGCGGCTACTTCTTTTCGGCGTCGTCCAACCGCGCGGCCTGCGCCTTGTTCGCCGCCTCAAGATCCTGCTTGATCTTGTCGGCCGCTGCCTGGCCCTGTTTCGCCTGTTCCGCCGCAACCTTGCCGGCGGTCGCCGCCGAGGTTCCCACATCGGCCAGGCCACAGGCGGCGAGCGACATCGCCAATCCCAATACACCCACGAATTTCATCATCACCTCCACGTCCAATCTGCCACCGCAACCACGCCACGGCGGCTAACTTGGTCACTTCTTTTCGGGCGTGTTGCCCGTTGCCGCCCGAACACCGGCAGAAGCAACATCGACTGTCGTCTCGACCACCTTGGCACCCACTTTTACGGTGGTCGCCGCAACGCTGACCGCCGCATCCGCCACCGTCACCACCGCGCACCCTGATAGCGAGAACAACAGTCCCGCCGTAGCGAATACTCGGGCGAGACCGGCAAGCAAGATGTTGCGTCCCGCGACAGCCCGTTCAAGCATGTTAAACATTTAGCGTCCAATCACAATCGGCTTCCCGCAATGGTACTCGACTTCTTGACGCGGGCAGGGTGGCATCGCTTGGGGAACAGGTTTTGACAGAAAAAGGTCAGAACCCGGATGAAAAAAGGGGCCCGGAAGGGCCCCTGATTTCAGGTCGCATCAGTTTACTCAAAAAACTGAAGGACTTAAAGCTGGTGGTGGACTATAGCAGAAATTTCAACCGACTATCTACAAGTACGCCGTGAATTTTACATAAACGAGTGCTTCGTCAGACCACGTAGGGACACCCGCCTCGCCCGCTGATGCCATCCCATTCCTCGGCCAATGATCAGCAAGGAGCCCTTCGCACTGTGCGAGCCCCCCCCCAATTCGGTTCCGTGTTTAACAACCAAACTGGCGCCCTATTTTGCTTGAGAAGTAGAGAACCCACCCGTACGTCTTTCGACGCAGAGGAGCGGGCCGTGTTGAAGCAAATTCTCCCTTAGTTTTCCGGCTTCGGCCCAAAAACCTTCACAAAGGCCGTGTGTTTAGCTTCGATCCACGTCTTGGTGAGATCGCCGTTCGTTTCCAAAGCTCCATAAATCTCACGGATCAATTCCGATTGCACGATTTTCGCTGTCCGCATTTTCGACAGCAACTCCCATCCGTGCCAGACCGGTATTTCAAAATCTTTGGCCAGCAGGTGCATGCCCAAATCGTCAGTAACCACGATGGCGGGACGTATTTGCCCAAAAGCCAGCACACGACAGTCCGTCTCCGACGGTGGTGAACGACCGTTCGTCATGTAGCTATCGAGGTTGTCCAGCACCCAACCTTGAAGCACACTCTGGGCGACGTCAAGACGTTCTTTCTCGTCAGCACCCAGTGCGATTCGAGTCGCCAGTCGCTCGGCACGAAGATCGTCGCCGTCGAACCACGGATACTTTGCGCGCAACGTTGGGTTGCGATGGACTTCGGTTTCAACGTCCTTCAACACAGTGAGGACGTATTCCTTCTGGCCAAACTTGACCCCCAGCATCGGCCGAACACGCTTGGCCAAGCGCAAGTATGCGTTTGTATCAAGAAGGACGAGAGTCAACGCACCAACTCTGCATACAGGGCAGAGGCATCATGAATCGAAACATTGAGCACCTGCTGGAGATATCCGGCACCGGTGCCACGATCGTGCAGCATTTTTTGAAGCGACGAAAAAAACGGTGATTGAAACGTCGTATTGGACGTGGCGATCAGGGTCTTCGGATCCGGCGGCAAAGGTTTGAACAGGCTTTCGCTAACCAACCCGCCCCGGGTCAAATTCCTTACCGCATGGATATCCAGTTCCGAGACCTTGAGTGGCGCAACCCCCGTCGCACTTGCGTAATTTCGAACCTCACAAAACACGCTGAAAAGCGAGATGCGGTGTTTGTGTGCATAGTGGCGAAGTACCTCCATTTGAGGCGTCTTCGTCTTTAGTTTCGCCGCTTCGACGTAGGCGGCATGCGCCAATTCACGTGGAAAGAGCAGTGCGCCCGCGAATGCATCCGCGAAATCCTCGCCGTCGTCTTTGCCCGCAATCTCCGGTGTATAGACATGCGCGAGTTCGTGGGTCATCCAGAATTTAAAGTCTTCTTGATGCGTATCCAGATTCAAGTAGACGAATGTCACCTGCTCATCAGGCAGCAAAATATGTAACGCGTTTTCATGATTTTGCTTCCGCCCCCACATGACCGGAACGATCACGGCGTCGTTGGCACGGAATTCACCGATCAATTGCTGGTAGGTCAGCTCGGCCTGCATGCCGATGCCGATTTTTTCCCGAACAGCAGCAACGGTATTCTGCAATGCCTCGTAGTCCGTTGAAGGTGAGGGAATCTGCGTGCGTAACGCTCTGCGCGGCGGGAGGAAGGAAACCAAGGGCTTGAGTAGTGCGCCCATCACTTCTGCGCGATGAATATGCTCGCTGGTCGTTTTTGTGCCCGCCTTCTTGCGGAAGGCAATTACTGGCTTGGCCACTTGTGAATCGACCAACTGGTCAAAACCCAACTTGAGGGTCATGGCCAACTTGAGAAGTTTGTCCGGACGTGGGAAATCGGTCCCCTTCAGCCAGTTCGTGACTGCTTGCGAGGTGACGCCAATTTCGTCCGCAAGTCGTTTCTGAGTCCAGCCCAACGTACCAAGGGCCGACTTCACCGACTGACTGTGTAACACTTTGCTCATAGTGGCCGAATTATAGATAAACGGCAGCCAAAATCAAGTTTAATCAAGTTTTACCCCTGGAGTGCGCAGATCTCTCGCATTTCCTTGGCACCTATTGTGGCAATGGCGTGCAACTACCGACCGCGTTTCCATGGAGTCTTTTTTCAGGAGACTCTCATGGAGCAAAAAACCTGCGACGCCTGTGGCCGCCCTTTCACCCCTCGGCCACAAACCCCGCACCAGACCTACTGCCCCCACCCCGAATGCCAGCGCGAACGTCGTCGCCGCTGGCAGCAGCAGAAACGTCAGGGCGATTCCGATTATCGTGACAACGACATTCGCAACAGCAGGACTTGGGCTTCCGAGAATCCTCAGTACTGGAAACAGTACCGCCACGAAAACCCCGATTACGTTGGGCGAAACCGAAATCTACAGCAACAGCGGAACCAAAAACAGCGCTCGGCGCTGATTGCAAATGAGGACGTGTCAAACCCGTCTACTCATTTGCCGTCAGGCCGGTACCGAATGGCGCGAATCCTTGCGGACGGGACGATTGGCAGCCAAACGTGGATCGTCGAGATCACCCCACTGAGGGTGCAAATGGACGGTGAAGACGTGTGATTGCAAATGAGGACGTGTGCCGCGACATCGTCCTCGCCTGTTAACGTCCCGCGTGTACGTTCCCTGAACAACTGAGTGCCCCAGTCCGACTGACCTGCGTATGAATTGACCTACCGACCGTCGCGAAGGGATGCCCGATGTTCAGGGAGGACTTGTTGCGTGGAAAGGGGTGGTCACGGCAATGCAAGAACAAGACAACAATGGCCAAACTCAGGCATCCCTATTCCGTGCCGCTCAATACGTGCGGATGTCCACTGAGCACCAGCAGTATTCAACCGAGAACCAGGCAGACAAGATTCGGGAATACGCTGCCCGGCGTGGTATCGAGATCGTTCGGACTTATGCCGATGAAGGCAAGAGCGGTCTGCGCATCGACGGTCGGCAAGCACTCCAGCAACTGATCAAGGATGTCGAAGCCGGCAACGCCGATTTCCAGATCATCCTCGTCTACGACGTCAGCCGCTGGGGGCGCTTCCAGGATGCCGACGAGAGTGCCTACTACGAGTACATCTGCCGCCGCGCGGGAATCCAGGTGGCCTACTGCGCTGAACAGTTCGAGAACGACGGGTCGCCGGTTTCCACCATCGTCAAGGGCGTCAAACGGGCGATGGCCGGTGAATACAGCCGGGAGTTGTCGGCCAAGGTGTTCGCCGGACAGTGCCGGCTGATCGAACTGGGTTTTCGGCAAGGCGGTCCGGCCGGCTATGGTCTGCGGCGTGTGCTGATCGATCAGTCGGGGGCGGTCAAGAGCGAACTAGCGCGCGGCGAGCACAAGAGTCTGCAAACCGACCGCGTCATCTTGCAACCGGGCCCCGACAACGAGATCGCCGTCGTCAATCAGATCTATCGCTGGTTCGTCGATGACAACCTGGCGGAATCCGAAATTGCAGAACGCCTCAACAATCAGAACGTCCTCACCGACCTCGGCCGCGAATGGACGCGTGCTACCGTGCGCGAAGTGCTCTCGAACGAGAAGTACATCGGCAACAATATCTATAACCGGCGTTCGTTCAAGCTCAAGAAACACCGCGTCACCAACGATCCGGAGATGTGGATCCGGAAAGACGGCGCGTTTGAGGGAATCGTGTCGCCGGATTTGTTCTACACCGCCCAGGGCATTCTGCGAGCGCGCTCCTATCGTTACACCGACGACGAGTTGATCGAGAAGCTCCGCCGCTTGTACCAGCAGCATGGTTATCTGTCCGGCCTGATCATCGATGAGGCGGAAGGGATGCCGTCGTCGGCGGCCTATGCGCACCGTTTTGGCGGATTGATTCGCGCATACCAGGCCGTCGGCTTCACCCCCGATCGCGATTACCAGTATCTGGAGGTGAACCAGTTCCTGCGCCGCTTGCACCCCGAAATCGTCAGCCAAACGGAACGGATGATCGCCGAAGTCGGTGGCCTCGTCACGCGCGATGCGGCCACCGATCTGCTCACCGTGAATCACGAATTCTCCGTCTCGCTGGTGCTGGCGCGTTGCCAGAGCCTCGACAACGCGCGCAGGCGATGGAAAGTGCGTTTCGACACCAGCCTCGCCCCCGACATCACCGTGGCCGTGCGCCTGGATGAGAGCAACCAGGCCGCATTGGACTATTACCTGCTTCCGCGCCTCGATTTCGGTCAGCCAGGTATTCATTTGGCCGAGCACAACTCCGTCGAGTTTGAGAGTTACCGCTTCGACAGTCTGGACTACCTCTACGGGATGGCGCGGCGGATTCGTATACGGAGAGCCGCATGATCCTCGACAACGAACATCGCCCGTTGGAATTGCGGATGATTCCGCTCGAGCGCATTGACGTGCTCAATCCGCGTGAGCGCAACAGTCGCGTCTTCGAACAGATCGTCGGCAACATCCAGAGCATTGGTCTGAAGAAGCCGATCATCGTGACTCCACGATTAGGGAGTGATGGCGAGCGCTATTTGCTGATCTGCGGCGAAGGACGCTTCAAGGCCTTCAAGACCATCGGCCAGCGCGAAATTCCGGCGATGGTCACCGAGGTGGACGACGAATCGGCCTTCATCATGAGCCTGACGGAGAACATCGCACGGCGTAAGTTCAGCCCACTGGAACTCCTGGCCGGCATCGAGCAGCTTCGGGATCAGGGCTACGACAAGAAGATCATCGCTGAGAAGACTGGCCTGAGTCAGGAATACGTCCATGGCGTTCTGTATTTGCTCAAGAACGGGGAAGAGCGACTCCTGACGGCCGTCGGTAGCGGGCGCATCCCGTTACATTTGGCGATCGTTATTGCCGGCGCCGGCAGTGACGACAAGACGGTCCAGACCGCCCTGCAAGATGCTTACGAAACTGGGAAACTGCGTGGCAGCCAATTGATCCAGGCGCGGCGTGTCATCGAGCGGCGTCGCGCGCAAGGCCGTGGCATGGGCGGCAGCATGGGCTCCCGGAAACCGAGAGAGGATGTCACCACCTCAAGCTTGGTGCGTAACTATCAGCGCGAAGTCGAGCGCCAAAAACTGCTGATCAGGAAGTCCGAAACAGCCCAGCGCAACCTGTTGTTCATCGTCGGCGCACTTCGGCAATTGCTGGCCGATGAGAATTTCACGACGTTGCTGCGGGCCGAGGGTTTGGACACCATGCCCCAATATCTGGCCGATCGTGTCTGGGCCCGAGGGAGCGGAACATGACGACGCCTCCGTTGGGTTTTGTCCTCGAGCCGTTGCTCTTGCCGATTTCTTCCATCCTGCCTTCCCGTAAGACGCCGGAGGGTTTGCTGACGTCCCGTAAATACAAGCAAATCCAGACATCCATTGAAACGGTCGGCGTGATCGAGCCTCTGTCGGTGGGCAAACCCGATCGCGCCGGGCAGTACCTTCTGCTCGATGGGCACACGCGTCTGGTGGCATTAAAAACTCTGGGGTTCGACAAAGCTCCGTGTCTCGTCGCCACCGATGATGAGAGCTACACCTACAACAATCGGATCAACCGCCTCTCCAGCATTCAGGAACATCTGATGATCCGGCGTGCTGTCGATCGCGGTGTTTCGCCGCAGAAGCTGGCCAAGGCGTTGGATGTGGATATCAGCCATATCCAGAAGAAGTTGAACTTGCTCGACGGGATCTGCCCGGAGGCTGCCGAATTACTGCGGGATCAACATTTCTCTCCGAATCTCGGCGCGGTGCTACGCAAACTCAAACCAACCCGGCAAGTCGAGTGCGTCGAGTTGATGTTGAGCGCCAACAATCTCACGGTCGCCTATGGGCAGGCATTATTGGCCGCCACGAACAGCAACATGCTCGTGGGCGAGACAAAACCCAAGAAAGTCACCGGGGTCACCGCCGACCAGATGGCCAAGATGGAGCGAGAAATGGGCAACCTTCAGGAACAGTTCAAATTGGCCGAACAGTCCTACGGGCAAGACATTCTCAACCTGGTGCTCGCCAAGGGCTATCTCGCGAAGCTCATGGCCAACGAAGCCATCCTGCGCCACCTGACGAAGAACCATCCCGACGTGCTGAATGAGTTTGACAGCATCGTTCGCATGGTCGCGCTGGATAAATGACTGGCACACGTGGAATTGGCGATTGAAATCCTTCCGGGCAGGAAGGTGTAGTACAGCCCATGTGGGCGATACGCGGTTCTTTAACAATCTGAATGCATCAGGGTCGTCGTTGCCGAAACGGATGTCCTGTTTCTGCCCGTGATGAGGGACGACGACTGACAGGCTTGCCGCTGGCCTGCTCATCCGTGGTGGTGGACGCGGATCAGCGAACAGCGGCACCCTCTGCTGAAGTATTCCGCTGAAACAGTCCTGCCGCGAAAACGACTGTTCCTTGTTCACGTAGACCGCCAAACACAATGAACTTCTACTGGTCAGCCATCGCTCCTCGGAAAATAGGCGGTCATCACAGCGCCCTCCGAAACCACAATGGTCCATTCATTGAAGTGATGCCAGTGAACCGCCGAGGCATCGTAATTCAGCGCTTTCGATGCCTGCAGCGAGGGGGACAACTGAGCCGCCCTCAACTTTCGTGCGTTATTGTGAAGCCAACGAAGGCTACTGAGCGCTGATCGCATGTTGAAACGTGTCATCAGCCGGTCAAGGACATGCCCTGTCACCGAGGCCCGTGTGCCGTCGGGCAGATTCAAGTGCGATTCTTCTTTCGGGAGAGCCTGCAAAAACACCCTCAGTATTGATGCCCTGGTAGTTTGATTCCCGGCCGTATCAAGAGCCCCTTTCATGACGTGATGCAATGCGGTACGGCTCTCATGTGCCTCATCATCCCGAAATACTCGTCTGAACTGCCCTGGCAGCACGCATAAAAACTCGTCCAGGATACGCAGCCGCTCGACATTGCTTTTCGCGGCTCCGATGGCGTAGATCGCAGTAGAAGCAATCGACTTTTCCTCCAAGGCAGGCTGATGTTCCAACAGCAAGCTTACGATCGACTGATGCTCACCCGCGCGTGCGGCGCGAATACCGACAATCCGGCCATCTTTGATGATAAATATCCATCCATATTTCGGGCAGAGAAAATGATGAACAGCCGGCTGCTCCGCAGGCGATCCGCTGGACGGAAGCCGAATCATGTTCGGCGCCGTCAAATACAAAGTGGCCCATGCTTTCCATTGGGTGCTGGTCTGTAATTGTGCCCGGATGATATCGAGCGCCAGAATCGTCGGCGCAGCCTTGAATTGGCTGGAGAAGTGCACGACGTCTTCCCACGGGTCATTCCGCACAAGCTCAAGCGATTCCATGAATCCCGAAAGAGGCGTACTTGGCCAATCCTCGACTCGCATCAACTCAATGGGCAAATCGTTCAGCGACAATCGAATGAATCTCACATACGGTCGAAGATAGACGAACTCGGCAGATCCAGAAATCGTTTCCGGAATCTCCCATGCGGAGAGGCGAATTGGGCCGCAATCCTGAAAATCACGAAATCGCAACGGACGAACAAGACCGGTTACTGCATGGAACGCCAGAAGTTCGGCAAGCGCTCGCCGGGATCTGCAGTTGGGTGGCCGAGTAAGGATGTAGCCCTGTCGTTCTTTGGTTCGCCAGTCTGACCGGAAGCGCCCATCCGGAAGCAATATCGTTCTTACCATCAATGCTGGCAACGTACTTTTCATAATCAAGAAGATCGTTCAATCGCTGCAAAGTCAGAAAAAACACAGATATTGTTACATCCTGATGCGATGGCGCCATCCGAATCAATAGCGGAGACCTGTTTCTTTCCGTACAGGATGACACCATGTACCCATGCCCCGAACAGCCACACCCCATCCAAAATTCGGCACGAAAGCATCGCCCGCGTTCAGATGGCATCTATCTTGCCCCTCCCTTTCCGTGTCATGATGCCCACCTTCGGGCTCATGGGGTAAGCCCGATCTTCCAGGCAATCCCGACGGAGATTGGCATGAGCGGAATGGAACGCATCTTTCAGATCGACCAGATACTGGCGGGACGAAAATTCGTTCCGCGCCAGGAACTGCAGGAGCGGCTGGGCGTTTCCTGGGCGACATTGAAGCGAGACCTCGCCTACCTGAAAGATCGTCTCAACGCTCCCATCATTTTCGACCGCGATCTCGGCGGCTACCGCTTCGAGATCGGGAACAATCGAGTTGGCCCACAATATGAACTTCCTGGCCTCTGGTTCTCCGCTGAGGAAATCCACGCCCTGCTGACCATGCAGCATCTGTTGTCGAATCTCGATACCGGCGGCCTGCTCGGCCCCCAGATCAAACCGCTGCTGGCCCGGCTGACAGGATTGCTCGGTTCGGCGGACAACCCGGCCGAAGAAGTCCAGCGGCGCATCCACATCGAGACCATCGGTGCCCGTCAGTTTCATCTCGACCACTTCCAGGCCGTCGGTTCGGCACTGCTCCGGCGCAAACGGCTTGTGATCCGCTACCACGCCCGAGGCACGAACGAGGAAACCGAGCGCGAAGTCTCACCGCAGCGTCTCATGCATTACCGCGACAACTGGTATCTCGATGTCTGGTGCCATCTTCGCGACGGATTGAGGGCATTTTCCGTTGACGCCATCAAGCACGCCGAAATCCTCGACAAACGCGCCATAGATGTCGCCGAGAAGCGGCTGGACAAGGTTCTGGGCACGGGGTACGGAATCTTTTCAGGGGAAAACATTTCCTGGGCCACACTACGATTTTCGCCAGAGCGCTCCCGCTGGGTGTCATCGGAACGCTGGCATCCCAACCAGCGTGCCAGGATCAACAAGGACGGCAGTTTCGAACTCAAGGTCCCCTACGCCGACGATCGAGAACTCATCATGGATATCTTGAAATATGGAGGAGATTGCCAGGTGGTCGAGCCAAAAACGTTGCGAGATCGCGTGGTGGTTGAGTTCAGGCGCGGTCTGTCGCTGTACGGATGACCCACTCTACGGCGTTCCCGCAACCTGAAATCCTAACTCGCCGAGGATGCTTTTTAGGCTCACTCGGTGAGCCACACCCCATATAACATAGCATTCATCAACCGGTTACCAAGGGGAGCAACGATGCTACCGATCATGCACCATGCGCAGGCGCGACTTCAGCAACGCGGCATTACGGCTTGTGTTATGGAGAACTTGTTTGATTTCGGTAGGCTAGCCATCTTTCGTTTCCTACCAGTGGATATGCATTTGTGTAGTTCATGAATACCAAGGTTGGAAAGGTTGTCGCAGAGACGATCTATATACATGCATCAGCGATTGAGCACTTAGCCCAATCGTTGTTGGATCTTGTGATGTCGGCATCTTGCATTTGTGCGGAAGCTACAGCGACTGCCAACGTCTTCAAGGTAGATGGAAGAAAAGGGGAAGTATCGTTACTCAGCTACCCAGACTTCTTCGAGCAGCCATTCCCAGAGCTTTCGGAAGCTTGGCGTATTTACCCAGAACATAGGCGAGTTACTTATCGGACTTACCAAAACTCGCTCAATCCGCCGGTTCTCCATCGAAAAGAACTGCTTCTTGCACCGGACCATCCTCGTTGTCATGAGTACCAGCGCCTAACCGCACAGGCGGAGCAGATCGGGCTGTTTTCTGACACAAACACCATCGGTTTCAGGCGAAACTGGGAGGTAAAAATTCGCGAAGCTGGTTACTGCCTTGTCGGGCATAATTTTCAGCCGCTCGGCAACGACTTGATTGGCTCTGCGATTGAGGAGGAAGCCGAGTTCGGTATCCAGCGCTATCGCACTGCGCTCAGCCGGGTTGGTCTTTCTGCCCCCATGCAAGCGCTGGCACGTCATGGGTTACTTGATAAGCAGTATACCTATTTTGACTATGGCTGCGGCCGTGGAGACGATTTAACGGCTCTCCGGGAGAACGGGGTTGCCGCCAGCGGTTGGGATCCCCACTTCGCGCCCGAGGAGTCCAAAGTAGCGGCAGATATTGTCAATCTCGGATTCGTCATAAATGTCATCGAGGACATTGATGAGCGCGTGGATGCCCTACTGGGTGCTTTTTCTCTGGCGAGGCAGTTGCTTGTCGTCTCCACGATGCTCTACACGGGAAACATCCTTCCAGGCCGCACCTTCCGCGACGGGTACATTACTCAGCGAAACACGTTCCAGAAATACTTCACTCAGTCCGAGCTGAAAGAGTTTGTCGAGACTGTTCTTGATACAGAAGCCATTCCGGTAGCGCCAGGCATTGTTTTCGTCTTCGCCGACAAGGAAGCGGAGCAGCGCTTTCTCTATGGCCGCCAGCGAAGTCATCATGGGCTTCGGTTGCTAGGGTACCGACGAGAGCGCCAACGGACAGCACCACGGGTGCGCGAATCTCGAGCTGAACGGCTCGTATCTGAGCACGGCGCGCTAATTGACGCGCTCTGGGAGCGCATACTGGAACTCGGGCGGGAACCCAGCGAAGAAGAGTTCCACGGATATGGTGAGGCTCTTCGGGTATTCGGCTCGTGGGGCAAAGCACTCAGATTCGTCCAATCCGTAAACGACCCCAAGCAACTGGAGGCATCAAGAAGCCAGCGTAACGAGGACATCATTGTCTTTCTTGCGCTGCAACTCTTTGCTCGCCGCAAGCCGTATCGGCAACTGGACGTTACGCTGCAACGTGATATCAAATCCCACTTCGGCGACTACCAACGGGCCCAGGCGGTTGCGCAGCGCCATTTGCTTGACGTTGCAGATCCCGCTTCACTCGAGGCAGCGTGTGCCGCTGCGAGCGCCAAGGGATTAGGCCACTATGTCTCAAGCGACTACCTCCAGTTGCACGCGTCGCTCATCGAACAGCTACCAGCGCTCTTGCGCATCTACATAGGGTGTGGATCGGTGCTTTACGGCGATCTGGACGACATCGATCTAGTGAAGATCCATGTTCGCTCCAGCAAGGTTACGTTCATGAAGTTCGACGACTTCGATGGCCTCCCCCTGCCCCGTATGCTCGAACGAATCAAGGTAACTCTTCGGAGTCAGGAGATCAGCTTCTTCCTGTATGGCTCATCCTATGAGCCTCCGCTTCTGTACTATAAATCTCGGTTCATAAATGAATATTTCCCTATGTATGCGAAACAACTCGCTTTCGACGAGGCCTTGTCCGACCTGACCCTGTTTGACCCGGACACATATGGACCGTCTGAACAGGAACTGCAAGCAGAGTTGTCGATACGTCGTCTCGAAGTTCGCGAGTATGGCCTACGTGGAGCGACGTCTTTTCCTGAGCTCGACGAACCGTGTGGTCGTCATTTCAAGTATCGAGACCTCATCGAGTGCGGCGAAACATGGCAACGTACTGGAATGGCAAACCTTCCACGCAATCCGGAGACATTCAACGCGCTGCATGCGCTCGCGACCAGTGTGATCGATCCACTAATTGATTACTTCGGAATGATTCGTCTCACCTACGGATTCTGCTCCCAGGAACTGGCAAAGGCTATTTCTGCTCGGATTGCACCCAAGCTAGACCAGCATGCCGCACATGAACAAAACCGCTTCGGTCAGCACATCTGCGACCGTCTTGGCGCAGCGGTGGATTTCATTGTCGAAGACGAAGACATGGTAGAGGTGGCCAAATGGATTGCGGAGAATCTCGTATTCGATCGCCTATATCTCTATGGCCCAGACCGACCAATCCACATCAGCTTCGGACCTGAGATGCTTCAACAGGTAACGATTATGACCGCAGGTAAGGCTAATGGTCGTCGCATTCCGAAAACTATGACTTTAGACGCGTTTAGGGTTTTTTCATGGCACGTGGCAACTAGTTTGTCGAAATAAGCCCATATAAAATGACGGTTACAAAGGGGGATAAATGCAACTCAGCGATCTACTCGGCGAGGTAGCAGCCGAAATTGATGCGGAAAAGGAACGGGCGATGACATCCGAGGAGCGCGCGTACCACGAAATCGCCCAGAAGCTCTTGCTTCTTGAACGTGATCTACGGGCACCAGGCACGGCTCGATCGGCGGACGAACGCATAGATCGTCTCCTCGAAGTAATTGCGAAGGAGAGCTTCTGATGTTCTTGCAGCGCCTTCGCATATGTAATTTCCGTGGCTTTTACGGAGAACAGGTTGTCGAGTTTGCCCCGGTGTCCGACAGAGGCGTCACGATCATTCACGGCGAAAATGGCGCTGGGAAGACTAATCTGCTGAACGCGGTGTTCTGGTGTTTAACTGGATCCTTCACTCCAAGGTTGTCAAATCCGGAGATGTTGGTAAACAAGGCTGCGCGTGACGAATATCGAGAATCGGAGTGTTTTGTCGAAATCGCGTTCTCGCATGAGGAGCGTCAATACCTCGTACGTCGCACTGTCACCGGCAGGGGGGAATCCCACATTGAGTTGTACACCCTCGATGAGGGTAATGCGACCGTTGTCTCAAAGCCGCAGCTATTCATTGAGAGGATCATTCCGAAGGGGCTTTCGCGCTGGTTCTTCTTCGATGCAGAAGCGATTGGCGAATTGGAACTCTCTGGTAGCGAGCAGTTTCGTCGAGAACTTAGACGGGTACTTGGTTTTGAGCTTGTCGACTCAATGATCGAAGACCTTGAAAGATGCCTGAGTAAGAAACAGCGCAACCTTGTTTCGACTGTTAATTCGAAAGAGCTGGACGAGATCCAGAGTAACATCGAGAGGATCGAGCACGTACTCCCGGGTCAACGAACCAAGGCCAACGAGCTGGACACACTCTTGCAAAAAGTCGACGTCGAGGTTGCCCGTATTGAAGCCCAGCTACGCGATCTACCGAAAAGCAGGCCACTGCAAGACCAGCGCACAAAGCTTGAGGCAAGGCGTAAGAACCGCGTTTCGACTCGCAGGGACATTCAGGAGCAAATCGCCCGATTCGTTGGAGAATCGGCACCTGCTGTCTTGCTCGCCCCTCTTGCGTCTCCGTTCGAAGATCAGCTTCACATCAAGGAAAACACGGGCAGGCTCCCTGCTCCTTACAGCGAACAACTAGTTGAGGACATTCTCCGGGAAAGCATGTGCGTCTGCGGTCGGGCAATAGCCCATGACTCATGCGAAGAAACAAAGATCCGCAGTCTCCTGCGCAATGCATCGACAACCAGCTTTAACAATCGGGTCAGGAGTATCCAGTATCTGCTGAAGGACATTCAGGCTACTCGTGAGAGTTATAAGACGTCCCTGGAGGCACTTCAGCGTAGGCTTGCAGAAACCGATACTGAAATTGCTGAAATAGACGAAGAACTTAAAGAGATCAAGCTGCAGCTCGAGCAGATTGACGAAGAGGCAATCCGCCAACTTGAGAATGAGCGCAATATTTCTCACAATAAGGCTCGGGATCTTGTCAGCCAGCATGGGATACTCAAGAACCAGATCGCGAGCAACGAAGCAAGGATCAAAGAGCTTCGATTGCGATATGACTCGGCCGCGAAGCGAATCGGCCATGGTGATGCTGTACGGAAAGAAATAGACAAGATCAAGCGCTTGTCGGAATACATCGAAAAAACACTGAAGAAACAGGAACACCGCGCGCTGAACCTGCTTCAAGTTGAGCTTAATCGCATCCTTTCCCGCTACCTCACCAAGCATTACTCAGCCAGGATCAACCCGAAGACATATGAGGTCGAGATGCTCGATGCTCAGGGGCGCCAAGTGGGTCGAAGTACAGGCGAGGGGCAGGTCCTGAAGTTCGCGTTCATTACCACGGTAGTCGCCTTGGCCGGTCGAAAGACGCAGGAGAAGATAGATTTCCTAGCAGAACCGACGGTAGCACCGCTGGTATTGGATGCACCATTCTCGGCCTTGGACCCCGAGTACCAAAGCTCCGTGGCAGAGAATCTTGCCAGCCAATCGTCACAACTTGTTCTTCTGCTTTCATCTGCAGCATGGGGAGATGCGGTTGCGAATGCACTCAACCCGCACATCGGAAGACGCTACGTTCTGATCTCCCGACAGGCAGGGTCTCGCGGCAACAAACCCGTCAAGACGATGCAAATCAGTGGAAAAACAATCATTTTGAACGAGTACGAGTCTGATCGTGATGAATCAGTCATTGTGGAGATTTGAATAATGGCTCAGCAAAGCATCTTTGGCGCAAGTCGCACGGTGTACTGGCCCGGTGAGTATGCCGATCTCGTCAACATGCTGAAAGGTCAGGACTCCAGCAACAACGGTGTTCACGCGCCGATGTATCGATACAACACGGGCGCAATCATATTTGCCGCAATACTGGGTCTGACTCACCAACGGGAGCGGGATGTCGGATCGCAGCGGCAAGAAATCAGTACCGATACATTTGAATCTCACCGTTTTGGGGCCGCGAGCCTCGCTTCATTCCTGCTCTTGATTCCCCTGATTGGAACGGGTGACGTTGAGTTCCTTCGCCCCGAACGAGAAGAGGAGCTGATTCGTAAATTCGAACGTTACGCCGCAGGCGGTCTGGAATACTTGCGCGGAGCAATGTCGCGTTCATCAGATTCCTCCGGACAGTCTGTCATCCGTGCCGAAGTTCAACATGCGATGACGATGCAACCCCGAATCCCCCCCTTCCTCGAGGAAGAGGATCTGCACATCTGAGGGACAGGAGTCCATGGGAAGAGCCATTTTTCGACAAAAAGCAGTGACGCATGAAATGAGTTCGAGCGGATTCCTTCAGAGACCGCTGCTGTACAAAGGTTCGCCCACTGGTCGACTTGACGCTTTTCATCACTATGGAACTCGTCCTCGCAGACTGTCGCCCTGGAGCGCCCTGGCTGTAAGGGAGGTGGATTGAACCTTCCAGATCTTCCTCTTCGTCTGTCTTACCGAACTGGGCGAGATGATCTCGTCAGGGATTTCTTCAACCCGTGCCTTGAGTCATCTGTGCTCTACCGGCGCGCGGCGGGTTACTTCACCAGCTCGGGGCTCGCATTAGCTGCTCGAGGAGTAGCAAGCCTTGCCGCCCGACGCGGGAAGATGCAGCTTGTCGTATCCCCTTACCTCGAACCGGGAGATGTTGAAGCTTTGCGCGCCGCTTCCGATACGCCTTTGGACGCACTGCGCGCAATCGCGGCAAGATGTCTTGCGGATATCGAAGACGCACTGATCAGGGATCGCCTTAATGCGCTTGCCTGGCTGACTGCATCAGGGCTTCTCGAGATCAAACTCGCACTCCGACTTGACGCACAAGGGGGGTACGCTCGCGGTATTTTCCACGAAAAAGCTGGCGTCTTTACGGACGCGCATGACAACCATGTGACGTTCTCTGGTTCATCAAACGAGACCGCTGGCGGTCTGTTGGAGAATTTTGAGAGCATCAAAGTTTTCTGTTCATGGAGAGACACTGAGGGGAGAGTACAGGAAGAAATCGACAATTTTGAGGCTCTGTGGAAAAATTCCACGCCCGGTCTCAAAGTGCTGGATTTCAGCTCGATCAGCAAGGAGTTGCTCGATCGTTATCGTGATCCCGGGCGGCCACCGCCCGGCATCAATCTCCATGAGGCTCGGGAGCCTATAACGTCCTGTGCCTTTCAACCCCCTGTGGGATTCGATCTTCGGCCCTATCAAAAGGAAGCTATTCGAGCGTGGAGCAAGAACGGGGGACGCGGCATACTCGCCATGGCAACAGGATCAGGCAAGACCCTCACAGCGCTAACTCTCGCGAGTAAGGTCGCAGAAAAGAACCATTCGCTGGTACTCATTATCGTTTGTCCATTCATCAACCTTTGCCGTCAGTGGATACGGGAAATGGTGACTTTTGGTTTGAATCCTGTTGCGGCCTTTGAGGGTCGAGAGCGCTGGCAAGCGCTGATGGACGAAGGCTATCAGCGCCTTTCGGCAGGACTCTCTCAGGTACATGCTATCGTCACCACCAACGCTACGTTCATGAGCGAAAGCTTCCAGTCTCGGCTACAGCCGCGAGTCGCGGTCGGTGCATTTCATCATCTATTGATTGCCGACGAAGTCCACAACCTCGGCGCCCCTGGCATTAAGACGGTTCTTCCTGACGGTATTTCGATGCGCGTTGGCCTATCAGCTACGCCGGAACGCCACCACGATGCAATCGGTACTCAGGCCGTTATCGAGTACTTTGGCAAGGTCATCTACGAGTACACGCTGGACCAAGCCATCGCAGAAGGGCGCCTCTGCCCCTACCGCTACTATCCAGTCCTCGTCGACTTAACAGAGCCAGAGGCTGAAGAATACGCCGAGATTTCGGCCAAACTGGCGAGAATCATGCCAGCTGTAGATAGGGGCGATGACATTGAGCAGGCCGCTATGCGCCTTCTAATCAAACGTGCACGGTTGCTGGGCGGGGCCGCCAACAAGATGACCGCACTCGACAGCTTGATCTCTTCGTTGCCCGAGGGGCCGCAGAAGGCCATTTTCTACTGTGGGGATGGACGGACAACCGACAGCATTACTGATGACGAAGTCCGCCAGATTCAGGCCGTGGCACGACTGCTTGGCGAAAAGCATGGCTTGCGCGTGCGCAACTTCACCTATCGCGAAACAGCTCAGGAGCGCGAAGAAATCTTGCGAGACCTTGCCAGTGGGTTCCTCGACGGTGTTGTAGCAATCCGCTGCCTTGATGAGGGAATTGACTTGCCCGATCTCCGCATGGGGTTCTTGTTAGCAAGTTCAACAAACCCGCGTCAGTTCATTCAGCGGCGCGGACGACTTCTTCGGAATGCATCAGGAAAATCCCGTGCGATAATTTACGATTTCATCGTTTCGCCTCCTGACTATGGCGGCGATCAGGATGATGATGCATTCAATATGGAGCGAGCTTTCTTCCGGAGAGAGCTCGCGCGCATAGTGGAGTTCTGTCAGATGGCGGAAAACGGCCCGGAAGCTCTCGGCTCGTTGCGTGAGCTTCGCATCAAACATAACTTGTTGGCGGGTTGAAGCCGCCTGGTAGTTGAGATGGAGAATAGATCTCAGATTCGATTCGAGGAGAGGCAAGGTGTCAAATCAACAAGACAGCTCGAAGACATCGCTATCGCGTGCGCAAGAGCTATTCCGTTCGGCAAAGACCGAATACAAGGATCTCATCCGCGATTTCTTGAAGGAAGAGCGAGATGTGATGCACCTCAAGCGCCGCTCCGATATCCATCAGCGGCTATATGACCATATCAAGCGAGTGATCAAATGATTCTTGAGCGACTTGTCCTTGAGAACTTCCGCCAGTTCAAGGGGCGGCAAGAGATAGTTTTCTCGGACTTGAAAGAGCGGAACGTCACAATTGTTCACGCCGAGAACGGATTTGGCAAAACGACCGTCCTCAAGTCACTGCTGTGGGCGTTGTATGGCCGCGATGGCCTTATGGGTTCCGATGGCAAGGAAGAAGATTTCGAGAAACCGGACGAAATCATCCACGAGGGAGCTGTGCATCGAGGGGGAGACCCGAACGAAATCTCGGCGACGGTACAGCTGACCTTTAAGCATGATGACTCTCGGTATACCCTCACTCGACGTCTTACGCTGGCGCAGCAGAAATCCAATCCTCGGCAGCCTGACCTGACGCTTGAAGTGATGCGTGATGGTCAAACATTTCCGGTAGTTCGGCCACAGCAGTTTATCCAGGCAATTGTGCCGGATGGGATCAGTGGCTTTCTATTTTTCAATGGCGAACGCATCAACTATCTCGCCATGGAACGCAACAGCGCGCAAGTTACCGAGGCCATTCATCAGATGCTAGGGCTGCGCCTGCTGAAGATGACTATCGACGATTTACGGCACCAAAATGTTCGCGGCAAGCTGCGGGCCGAGCAGCGCGAGACCACCAATGAAGAAAAGCGCGAACTAATTGAGCGTCTGACTCAACGCGAATCAGACCAGAAGGACTTAGAAGAGCAGCGCCGGCAAGCGCAGGCGAATCTCGGCGCGATTGCTAGCGAGCTGGAAGTCATCGATAACAAGCTCGTTGCAAATCGGGAGGCGCACGAACTGCAAGCTCGGCGTGTCCGTTTGCTTGGGGAGCGCGATAACCTGTCGACCCGACGTGACGAGGTCGTGCGCCGCCTTTCAAAGCTAGTTGCCGATGATGGTTACACGCTTTTTGCTACGGACCTCATTGGGCGTGGCCGTGAAATAGTGGCCCGGCTTCGTAGCGAAGGAAAGATACCTGCGCGCGTATTGAACACCTTCCTTCAAGAATTGCTTGAGAGCGGCTCGTGTATCTGCAAGCGCTGTTTGGCAGAAGGCTCACCTGAGCGTACAGCCGTAGAGGGCTTGCTCACGATAGCTGGCGATCAGGACTTCAACAACGCGGTGGGCGCGCTTGACCATGCTATTGGATTGATCGAGGGAGTTGCTCGACAAACCGAAGAACAACTCAAGCAACTAAACACCGAGCGGCTGGAGCTGACACGCGACATTCGTAACCTCGATGAAGAAGTTGAGGATATCCATCAGCAGCTCGGCGGCAAGAAAGACGAAGAAGTTCAGCAACTGGAAGACGCTAGGAAGCGTCTGCAACTCAAGCGTGAAGATGAAATCGCTACGAGTAGCCGTCTCGCCACGTTGATTGAGGCAGCGAAAGGTGAAATTGAACTCCTGCAGACTCAGATCAGGCAAATCGAAGACAAGGAAGAAGCTGCCGCACGCGCGCAGCGGCGAGTCGATGCGGTCGAGGATTGTGCAGGCATCCTTGATCAAATTCTTGAGGCCGAGACGCAGGACTTACGCCCCCTCTTGAATGCGGAGATCGACGCCCACTTCCGCAAAATAATGACTAAAGATTACTGGGCTGAGCTGAGCGAGAATTACACGTTGCGCATACGTAAGAACGTGAGTTCTGGAGAAGACGATACCAACCCGGCCAAGGTGGACGTTGCATTGAGTACGGGGGAGCGCACCGTAACGTCACTGGTGTTCATCGCCAGCCTGGTTGCTCTGGCCAAACGCCGCTCGGAGATTCCGACGATCCTGAAAGATGTGTCCGGATCTGCCTACCCAGTAGCTATTGATTCGCCTTTTGGCTCACTCAGCGTCTTCCGCGAGGGTGTTGCTCGCCATATTCCGGAGTTAGCTCCCCAAGTATTGTTGCTGGTCAGTCCAGAGCAATACAATGGACAGGTCGAGAAGGCGATGAATGAATCCGGTCGGGTCGGAAAGCGTTACTACCTAACCTATCATGGTCCGACAATGCCAGAACGAGCTACTCAAGAGCTGGTGGTCAACGGGCAAAAACTTCAGCAATACTTCCCCGAGCGCAGCGGTGAATTTACAGAGATCCGCGAGCTATGATGGACCAATTAACCATTCGAGATGCCGCCGAGAAGGCGCTAGAAAGAATCGGAAGGGCAGCAACGATCCCAGAAATCTACACTGAGATAGTTCAAAGCGGGTTATTTGAATTCAATACCCAGAACCCGGAGCACGTTCTCAGAACAACTATTCGCCGGCATACCGAGAATGTCGAAAGGAGTGATTCTTTCAAGGAACGAAATAGCTTCTCATTAGTTGGCGACGAGATGTATGCATTGGCCAATGGTGGCAAGACAAGAGCATCGAAAATGAACTCGACTACTGGAATCAAGCGTATTCACCGCGCTACCGACAAGGAAGAAATCATTCGGCTATTGACGAGTGATCAATTGGGCGTGTTTCGAGAGATATGGCGCCTACTGATGTTTGCAGCGCAGATCGGATATCGAAATGCTCGTAGAGACCCACTGAAGGCGATCGATTCTGGAAAAGGAATTGACCAGAGTACGTTCGGCAACAGCCCCGCATGGCCGGGAGTGATGTTCCTAATCTCGCTAGCGGACACGGGGGCTGCCGAGGTCTTGGCGGGGACGCCCGAAAGCGAGGAGCAGAGAATCTCTGCCTTTCAGGAATATGCCAACGGCGGCCTGGCCGTCTTGCAGGAGTTTTTCTCATCGCGGCCGGCCGACCTAGATGGATTGCTGGACTTCATTGATAGTCAACGAGCATCGCCACGTGCTCCACCAGACCTGGAACTTTCGATCTAAGGCTACGATTGCTTAACCATCTCGCCAAGTGTTTTGACGTTTTGGAGACTTGCAATACCTCGCTCAATGTGGGCCTTAACATAGTCGGCTAGCGCATCTCTTGACGAAAGGTCTACTCCGTCGGAATTGGCACGTAGAGTAATTGCCGCTGCAAATTCTTCGCTATAGGGACCTGCAAAGGTCTTCCATTCCATATCAATGGAGCTTTCCCCCATCTTGAGCGGTTTCGTAGGTGGAGTGGGGTTGGCCAAGGATCGGCAAAGCGCGACGCGGCAAATCTCGTTCCAGTGTTCGAGTCCTGTACGCCGTTTGATCTTGATAAGTGTTTCTTTACCTTTTGCGCTTACACGAACATGATCAACAGGTGGTTTCATGATGGAAAATACCCTTCTTCGATTGTCGTCGCCCCTTCTTGCTCGTTGTGCGCGAGAAGGAAAGACCTTGAAATGTAAGGCCGGAGCGCGTCCAAATACCCGCCGGTGATTTCTTCGTCGGTCGACAACAAGAGTACTTGGTGAGATGCATTCGGGAAGTAGCGTTCAATTAGATTGCTACGGTGTTCCGAATCCAAACGCCCCAAGGGGGTATCAATCACGGTTGGCACGGGGCGCCCGGATGCGCGAGCCAGGCCCCAAAGCATGGATGTGGCCAACAGCTGCCGCTCTCCGGCAGAGAGTCGATCAAATGGTAATGGCTTGCCGTCACGTCCGGATAGCGTGGCTTCGAAAGTGTTCGGATTGATAGTGAGCCCAGTCACTAAGCCCGACTTCCTGAGCAACTTTTGGAACGACTCAAGCATGAGCGATTCCATGCCGCTTGTATGACGCTTCACAATCTGAGTTCGGAAACGGTCAAGCGTGTCACGCGTCTTTTGCGAATGCTTGAGCATCCGCTGGCGATCGTCCTCCGCAAGGTGAGCATCCATTTCCTGCTCGCCAAGCTTGTCGAGACGCGCTTCAGTATCCGCCCGCTGCTTACGCAAGGCTTCTTTGCGCATTCGTAGAGCTTCAAGTTCGGCAAGCTTTTCGGCATGCGCACGGCGCGCGGTATCGAGCTCAGACTGGACGAGAGCAATACGGTCCGCCGTCGGCACGCGATCCAGGTCAGTTTCCGCATGCGCGATTTTTTCGTCCAAAACGGTTAGTTCCTCAGTGAAGCAACGTGCTTGCTCTTCCGCCGCCGGCAAGACGACACTACGTAGGTGTGCAATGTGCGGTGCTAGATCGTCAGAAGCATTCAACAGCAAGGACTCAGCCGCAAAACCGCAACGCTGCTGACGATCCTTGGACAAGGCCCGCTGGATGGCAGCAATCGCCTTCACATGGATCGCATCTCTTTCCAGAGAAGCGAGCACTTCAGCATCACGCCCTTCAAGTACTTCGACCAGTGTCTTAGCGCTGCGGACTTCCCGCTCGTGCCGTACCTGTTTCTCAACCTCGGCTAGTAGCGGCTCGATGAGTAGTAAGGGGAGCGGGCCAGACACCAACTCGCGGAACTCAGTCTCTAGCTTCGCGCGTCGATGCTTGAAGTCGGCCAGCTTGGCCTCCAACGAAGCTCGTTGGTCGTAGAGGTCTCCACCTTCAGCGCGAAATATCTCTTCGCGGCTCAGGACCTCTTTCGCCAGACGACCCGCCTGATTCACTACGGTGCCTTCTTCATTGGCAACCTGTTCCTGCTCACGATCGATCCTTTCGAACTCGCGCTGAAGTTCTGCCAGCCGCTCTGTCGCAGCAGCGTTCAAGCCCTCGGTACGCTTACGGCGCTCAAATACTTTTAGGTCAGTTTCGAGTCTGTCGACGAGATCTAGACCCAGTAGCGAATGAACTGCTGTTCCCAAAATATCGGCCGCATGACCGCCATCGGCCAATTCCATAATCTGCTCTCCATCAAAGAAGAACAGGTGGGCAATGCTGCTGGGTAGATAGGCCTCAATCACCTCGTCCCAGTGATCGGTAAAGACGTCATCTGCCCTCCCATCGCGCAGCACGCGCACGGTTTCCTCGATGCCTCTTATTCCTTGGCGCCAATTGCGGGAGAGTTCGAAATAACGCGTTTCGCCTTCAATCACGCGACGGAAGCGTACCGTGATGCTTGCGCCCTCGCTCGGATCGCTGCCGCGATGGATGGACTGTCGTAAATAGTCCTTGTATGCATGGCGCCCCCTGTTGGAGATACGGGCCTTAGGTCCATAGAAGGCAAGTTGGATGGCATCCAATAGCGTCGTTTTGCCACCGCCATTTAGTCCGCCGAACAGAATTATCGGTTTTCCCTGCTTCGGTGTCAGCGTAGCTTCTTGCCGGCCACTATAGGCGCCAAAGTTCTCCAGAATGATGGTGTCGAGAATCATTCTTTAAACTCCAGTGCATCGGTTTGGGGCTTGGGCCCGTAGCCAATGGCTCCGGATTGACGTGCCGCTTCACGTCGTTTGCGTTCGTCCGCGACGTGCTGTGCTCTGTTCAGGGCATCCTCCCTGTCGTCATAGAAATGACGCTTGAAGGTTTTTTCAAGTTGCTCGAACAATCCTGCGCGCCGCCCAAGCGAGCGCTGCTGTCCTGTGAAACTCAGCAATTCACGGGTGAGTTCATAGTGCAGACGGTCATTGCCGCAGAGCTCGGCCAGTTCTTTCATCTCGGCTTCCCCTAATACGAGGTTGTCGTCTAGTGGGCGACCCGGATACATCTCGCCGGTGAACTCGCGATAGATGCGGGGGAGCGAGTCTTCTAGTTCGTGCTTATCCACTACCCAGATGCGCCGGATTTCCTGAAGTTCATCAAGCGTGATCAGCTCGATACTTTGTACGTCAGAAGGCCCATTTCGACGAATATGCACCTGCGCTGTCAGCAATTTCTTGAGCCACGTCTCTCGTGCTTCTTGCGTGTATGGTCCTGGGATGGGGCGGCCGTTTGCCATCATCTGTACCGCACCGGTCATTCGGCGAAAATCGCGTAAATGGCGATCTGTGCTGTCCAAATCGTCGGGGCCTACCCCGCCCCCTCTGAAATCCAGTGCATTTCGGAGCTCCAAGAGAGGCATCATCCATTCTTTCTCGACGTCGTTCTGAATCATCGCAGTCATGGACTTGTCCTGTTCCACAAGGGTGCATACCCAGCAGCCGAAACGCGAATCACCACAACTCGGCGTCGAGTCATCTACAACAAGTGGGCACTCCCCGTCCGCAGACGCTCCTGCATACATCCCAAGGAGATCTCGATTGTTGTAACCCCATGGATTCTTTGTTTGCATCAGAAAAAACCAAACGTCGTCGTTACTCCAATCTTCAACCGGCGTGTAGACCAAAGAACCAGGCAGGCTGGAATTCGGACTCAGGCGATCACGTACGCGCCCCTTCTCGTGTTTCGCCATATTGGCAGCGCGCTTTGTGCTCTCTGCCTTTCGGGTACCCAGCACAAGAATTGCCTCACCGCTGGACGACACAATGCCGTTGATGAACGCGTTTGAAGGATTAATTTTGAGGCGTGCGGTGCACCAACGGAACTTGTGCCGCGGAGCCGGATAGCCACGTCCGATGAGATTCACCCAAAATGAGTCAACGGTTCTTGGCGTCAAACGTTTCGGTCTTATCGGCGCCTGTTGCTCCCGTGCGGCCCTTTCCATCACCAACAGGGAATTCGATACCCACGCTGCAACAACGGGATTCTCAACCAACGTATCCGTCGAAATAACATGGATTACCTTTGTGCGCGCTTCTACCGGAAGCCCAATAATGGCCCCCCAAACCAACTGGAGTGTGGCTGTCGAATCTTTACCCCCCGAATAGCCAATGATCCACGGCACATCGTCGGCCAGATATAGCTCGCGGATCTCCTCGTGTAATAGTTCAATGGTTGTTTTGAAGCCGAGTTCTGCAAATGCTGAATCTCTCTTGCGCGTAGTCGCTTCGGAGCCGGTTCGTGCGGGCGGCAGAACAGGCACGCTCGGCAGCTTTGATTTTGGTTTTGTTGCCATAGAGTAAGTAGCTTTTCAGTGAATCGTCATCCACTCTTGCGAGCGTGAGCGTTTTCCACCCGTTGTTGTTCTTCGTCGAGTGGTAGTACAAGTGCCTTCTTGATGACGTTAGTTGTCAGAATTACGTTGGTTGTAACTTTAGAGACTTTGCCGCCAATAAGCGCACGCCCCTCCCAGGTGTTGGCGTTATTGCGTGACCAGTTAATCTGTTCAATTCCGCTCAAACGCTTTTTCCAGTCTTTTGGATGTAGTTTCAGCAGTGTATTGCCTGCCTTACCGAGTGCTTGCAGCGCAATGCCATGCGAATGGATGTAGCCCTCGCGCACCTCACTTGCAGGGAGCCGATTTTCGCGCACCTGCGCCCAGGCGGGAAAGTGTTTCGCAACCTCCTCCCAATATGTGCGGGCGAGAGAAGCGTCTTCGTTGATATTGCCAGTCGCCATCCCTTCGACGAGATCTGCACAGGCATTGTGGAACGCGGACAGCGTGAAAAGCTTGCGGGATCGTTTGGCGAGCGAGGACTTCTCCATATCGACGATGTCTCGAAAGACATCAGACTTCATCACAACGAGTTTTGCCAGCTGGGCTTTGTCGTTGCGGTGGTCGTACAGTAGACCAAGAGAGCGACTGGGGCGAATGGCATGCCGGTTGAGATCGGCAAACATCTGCTGGCAACGCTCCAGCCCGATATCCAAGAAGAAAACGACGGCAATGGTTTCGTGGCCTAGTTCAGGACGCTGCTCAAGTGCCTCAATGATGGCGGCACGGCGGTGTTGCCCGTCATTGATGATGAAGCGAGCATCCATTGGCACCCGTAGCAGACCGAGCTTGTCTTGCCCGGGAAGCGGGGCAAAAGCGACATCGGAGTCGATCGAAACCGTGAGGGCGGAGAAGACATAGTCATCCGGATTGTCAAGCATGTAACAGCAGATCTCGGGGATACGTGCCCTGTTCAAGGTGCGCTGAGCACGCAGTTCGGGCGGAAGTTCGTCTTCGTCGAAAATCGAGATCTGGCGCAACATTCGCAAGGACCACATCGCAACGAAGTACTCACGGTGCGCTTGAAGACCCCTAATGACCGGGAACGTGAGAGTCGGTTGAGTTTCCATGCTGATATGGCTGACTTGCAGTTGATTACGTGATGTACGCAGGTTAGGTGTAAAATTTAAAGGTGAATCACACAATTTGTATGCCTATATTGTGCGCTAGGTTTGTTAATTATTCAAGTAATAACATACATGCAAGACCCTGTTTTTTCACCGATTTATCTGGACTGCAACGCGACGACGCCGATCGAGCCGGCCGTACGCGAAGCTCTGCTGCACTACCTAACTGAAGAATTTGGAAACGAAGGGAGCCGAACCCACGAGTTCGGTGCGCGGGCCAAGCAAGCAGTTCAGCGGGCGAGAGATCAGGTCGCGGCAGTCGTGGAAGCCAAGCGTGATGAAGTGATCTTCACCAGCGGCGCAACCGAGAGCAACAACCTAGCTATCTTAGGCTTGCGGGAAGCAGCCCGCAGCGCTGAGCGAATGCACGTTATTACCTCGACGCTCGAGCATAAAGCGGTGCTGGAACCGTTCGAAGCACTGGAACGAGAGGGCTTTTCGGTGACACGCCTTCCCGTTACAGCTGGCGGATATGTTGAGTCGAAAGTTCTGGCCGAAGCACTACGGCCGGAAACCGTGCTGGTTTCGGTCATGCAAGCAAATAATGAGACCGGAGTACTACAGCCCCTTAGCGAGATTGCAGCGGTAATGGATGGCCATCCTGCCTATCTTCATACCGATGCGGCTCAGGGTTTTGGCAAAGATCTCGATACGCTCCGCAATCCACGTATCGACATGATCAGCGTGAGTGGGCACAAGATTTTTGGGCCCAAAGGGATTGGTGCGCTAATTGTTCGTCGTCGCGGGTACGACCGTGTTCCGCTAAAACCGCTCGTTTTTGGCGGTGGCCAGGAAAGAGGGTTGCGTCCTGGCACATTGCCAGTTGCCCTCATTGTTGCCCTGGGTGTGGCGTCGGAGATAGCCGTGCACGACCACAGGAATCGTCATGACCGATGCAGTGAGATTCGTGCTGGGGCAATGAAGGCATTTGAGCAATTAAATCCCAAGTACAGCGGAGACCAGTCCAGGGTGATGCCTCATGTGCTCAATGTGGCATTCGAGGGACTGGATTCCGAGGCACTGATTGTCGCCATCAAAGATCTCGTGGCAATCTCGAATGGATCGGCTTGTACCTCGACCAGTTACACCCCAAGCCATGTATTGAAGGCCATGGGAATGAGCGACGAGGAGGCCAATGCCTGCGTACGCGTCAGCTGGTGCCACCAAACACCCGACGTGGACTGGACTACGATAGCGGCGCGGATCGCAGCTATGCGTTGAGGCGGGCGCTCTTTACCTGTTCTTTGGGTATTTGTTACCGAACAGGAAGACGATCAGTGCCAGCCAATAACAGTTCGATTTCCGCTTCCCTTCGGTTCACCAGCCCCGACATCGCTCTTCCTCCACCGTAGATCCATCGCCGCAGTTCCTTTGTTGCGCTAATCCAGTTCTGCTGGTTGATCCGCCGCCGCAGCGTCGATGCCTGCAACCGTCCCACGCCGAGGTTAAAGGTGAAATCCACGATAGCAGCGAGCCGCCCCTCCGGCTGGATGGCCAGCACCGGGCAGTAGCGCAGCGTCGCCGCCAGCGCTGTTTGCAGATCGCGCGCCAGATAGACCTCGGCTTCTGCTTCGATGATCGGTGGATGCTTTGGATCGCACAGGTGGCCGTAGCCAATCGTCCAGAAACCTGCGGGGCAGATGTAGGGAACAGCGGTGATCTCGATCCCACTCTTTACCTTGCGTTCGAAACCCTCGAATCGCTTGGCGAGATTGATCGCCGCTTTCGGAATTTCGATCACGGCCGCACCCGGTCAAACACACGCCCCAGGAACCAGAAATTCAGCACCCCGGCCCACAGCGCCTGATCCGCTTCTGTCCATGCGTGCAGGATCGCCGTGCCCCACCCAGCGCCGGCGGTGACAGCAGCCACAAATGCTGCCGTCTTTGCAGCACAGTAGAGCGCCATGAACCAGTAGGTGATCACCGGCCGCACGCTGATCGATAGCGCATCGGCCCAGCGCACGCCGGAACGCTGCCCTTGCGCCGCCATCGCTTCGCGCAAGGCTTCGATGGCCCCGGTATTCCACGCAGCATCGGCAGTGGCACCGATCTCACCCATCCGCTGCGCACCGCGTAGTTTCTCGAACTCCAACGCCTTGTCCTGCATCGCCAGTTCATGACTGCGCTCGCCACTGCGATCCATCCATTTCAGGATTTCCGGAGCCAGGCGAAACGCACCACCCAGCAAACCGCCCAGTAGCGTTTCGATCATTGCCCACCTCCGAACAGCTTGAGCTTCAGGAATGCGCCGGCCAGCAGCGCCATCACGAGACCGGTGACCAACATCTTCACGATTGTCAGACCAGCGGTTTTCTTAGCCTCGTTGAAAGCATCGAGCAATCCGCGCAGTTCACGAATGTCGTGTGCAGCCTCCGGCCCGTCGAGACCGACATCGGCCAGCGCGTGCCGGGCACCGCGTTCG
This sequence comes from Betaproteobacteria bacterium UBA1934, assembly GCA_002337055.1. Taxonomy (GTDB): domain Bacteria; phylum Pseudomonadota; class Gammaproteobacteria; order Burkholderiales; family Rhodocyclaceae; genus UBA1934. Next base: position 934,999 of record DDFG01000004.1, read on the forward strand.
GCGGCGAGTTCAAGCATCGCCTCGAACTCTTCCTGCGGGATGGTCACCATCTTGCGGCGCTCCATTGGTGTGGAATCCATGTTTTCGTCCTCCAGAAATGCGAAACCCGCCTCGTGGGCGGGTTCGCGGGGTTGGTGAATCAGTGTCAAATGGCGATGCCGGCACTCCAGCCTGCCGACTTGTAGGCCGAGAGCACGGTCTCGTCCTCGACGAAGCAGAGCCATCCGACCTTGGGAACGTAATACTCCCAAGTGCTCGCCACGCGCACGGCGATCTGGTTGGTCTTCCCGGCCCAGACGCCTGTGGCAGCGGCAGGAATGATGTACCGGTCGCCATCGACCGGACTGGCCGGCGGCGTGGTCAAATCTCGATCCTTGACCGAGATGCCGACTACCGCACCGAGCCGTTTCAAATTTGCGTCCATGCTGGTATTCCAGCCCGACTCGCCGAGCGTCCAGCCGTAGGTGAGTCCGAGATTGGGATCAGTGCTTGCCATCAGATGCCTCCGTAGTATTTGCCATAGTTCAGCCCGTACCCCGCGCGGTCGACGCTGCGAGTCTGCTTCTGCCAACTGGTGTAGCCGGCGCGCACCGCTTCGATCTCGACCTTGAACTTGCCGTTGATGCGGCCCAGTCCGCTGTCGGTCGCCTCGTCCGTGGAGAGATACGTCCAAGCGGTCGTGGTGAGCCCCGTCACGGTTTTCTGGAGGGTGTTGTTCTCGTTGTAGAAGCGCACCGTGTAGGTCACGCCGGCTTCCGGGCCGACGTTGCCCTCCGACTGCGTCACCAGATACACGGTCTGCTGCATCCGGTCACGATGCGCCCAGGTCAGGGTCATCTGGCCGAGAATCGCGGTCGGCCACATCACGTTGTTCACCCGGACATTCCCCGGCGGATAGGGCCGGATCATCCGGCCGGCAAAGGTGTAGCTGTCTGCGGTCGCCGCCGATTCCGCCAGGCGTCCGAGGCCGGTCGCCGACAGCATTTTGACCTGCAACGACTCGCCGGAGAGGTATTGCTCGGTGACCAGCGCCTCCAGCGCATCAGCGAACCAGATGCGCGCAGCGGCCAAGTGCGGAGCCGGTACCGTGTCGAGTACGCCGCGTTCGACTGTGACCGTGCCGGCCACAAGATTGATCGCTTTGACCGCCACGATCTCGTTGTCGAGGTAGGCGTAAGTGTTGAGCTTCACAATGTCCAGGTCTTGGCCATTGCCGATGCTGAATACCGTGGCCTGCTCATCACAGGCATTGATGAGCGTCGCATTCGGCGTGAAGCCCATCGTATCCACCTCAGCGTAGGCAGCACTGCCCTGGCGCGTCAGCAGTTTGACGTTGAGCGAATCACCGGATGGACGACTCGCGCAGGCCACCAGTAGCCCGCCTTGGGGGTCCAGTTCGTTTTGTGCAGTCGCCGATTCGCCGACTACCCGTTTGACCACGGTCCACCACGGCGCTTCGTTCAACCGGCGATACGGCACCGGGGCTGGCGATGTCAGCGGAGATACCCATGAAGTCGGGGTCGGGGACACGTAGGAGGCGGACGGCAGGCCGAAGATGTCTTCCACGCACTCGATTCGCACCCGACCGTCGGTCAGCGTGCCATAGGACACGCGCACGACTCGCATCACCAGTTGCGCAATACCCAGTTCCGGCCAGGTGAACTTGAATACGTCGCCGATATTGAGATTCGATGCCTGCCGATTGGCGATCAGCGTGGCCTTGGCCAGCGGCACGGATAACTGCTTGAGATCGCCCAGCGCCACCCGCGACGCCAGGCTGCCATTGCTGATGCCTGGATAGTCGACCGTGGCGGAGGACACCACGCCACCCGCCAGTTCCAGCGCGGCAAGGTCGTGCACCGTAATCGCGGCATCCTTGTCAGTGGAGCGATCACGGTAGCGGACGGTGATCTGATTGACGAGTTCCGATTCCGAGGGCCGCGAGAAGCTTTCCAGTTCCAGTATGTTCGAGGCATCGAGCACCAAGAGACTGGAGACGTTGTAATCGGCCCGTGCCAACTTGAGCACAAACTTGCCGGTGCGCGGATGGACATAAAGCGTGCCGTCGATGTGACGGAGTATCTCGGCGATGAATTCCTCCAGCGGCTGTTCTCGCTCCCAGAGCAAGGAGAGCCCATACTGTTCGGAGGACAGCGTATTCGCGGCGGTCTGGAAACTCGTCGCATCGATCTCATTGGCCGCGTAGCCCAAACCCCACGTAGCGTTGTTCAGGCACTCGTAGATGATGTGAGCCGGGTTGGCGTCGCCATTGATGTTTCCGCCACTCAGTGCCGCCGGTGCCGGGATGCGCCGCGCCTCGATGCTCCACGGCTTGATGTAGGGGTTCAGCGCCGACAACTGGCACTGCTGGGCGATGATCGACACCACGCCCCGGAAGGCCGGAATGACGCTTCCGAGCTTCTGTTGCAGATAACCCGATACCGTTTCCGCCGCGCCGCCCATCTTGATTTCGACATAGCCCTGGACGCCGCCCTCGCGCGAATCCCCGCCGAACAGTTCCGGGGCATTGACGTAGAGGGTCTGCGAGGACGTGACGCTGCCGCTCCAGGCCGTGCGTTCGCCGACGATGATGCGCGTCACCGCATCCACCGGGCCGTGGCAGATCGCCAGGTGCAGGCCGGCGTAATAGCGATGACCGACGACATAGGATGACGAACCACCGCCTTTTCCGCCGCCGCCCATTTATGCGCTCTCCTGCGACTGATGCAGACGCTCGCGAATTTGTTCAACTTCGTCGGCCAACCGGGTCGCCATCGCATCGCCCGTCGCGCGCAGCCACTCGGCTGTCACGCCGTGCTGCCGGAACTCGTCGAAAGTCACGCCCTCGCGCGGGAACCACTTGCGCAGGCCGGCATTGCAGTAGCCGAAGGCCTTGGCGTCGTCGTGCGTCACGATCACCCTCTTTCTCGGGAAGGGGGCTGGGGGGATGGTTGTCACTTCTTGCCTCCACTACCGGATGACTGGCGAATCTCGGTGGTTTTAACGTCGCCGTACCAGACCACGTTGGCCTGACGGATGACCCGGGTGCCGAAGAGCACCGGGATAGGTTTGCCGGATTCCGCCACAGGCACGTCGAGATTCCCCGGCGTAGGGGCGGCCGGCTTGGGCGGCTTCGGCGCAAGCAGCATGCCGATGACCGTGGTGATGACCCAGATCGCGATCTGTACCCACATGGTGTTGCCCTCAAACGATGGAATCCCCGGCGAAGGGGTTCTTGGCGGGAATCCAGGGAAACCCGCCGAAGTTGAGACTGTTGCCAAACTTGGACTGGCAGGTGGCGAACGTCCGGTCGCAGCCGGCGAAGGCCTCGAACGCCACGCCCACGGCGAGCCCCGGCAGCACGGCCGAGAGCGTGATGGTGTCACCCGAATGGTTGGTGATCATCCGTGGCACCCCGGCCACGCGCAGGTAGCCCCCGGTCAACCAGTCGGATGCCTGCGCGAGGAAGGCGCTGGAGGTCACGTTCAGCCCGGAGAAGGACGCCACCATGCCGGCGAGCTTGTACGCCTGGTTGTTCACCCCGCAGCCCGGATCGAACAGCGCGTGGCGGCAACCGGTCTGGTAGTGGGCGCGGAGCCCCGGCCGTTTCAACGCAGTGAAGATCGACTCGCAGCGAATCTTGGCGGTGCTGCCGGCGAACACGACGGACGCGACGCGCCCCTTCCACCAGGTGATGTACTCCGAGTCACCGAGGTGGTTGCGGAACACCGTCAGCGACACCACGCCGTTGGGGCGTGCCGCCGCGAAGAGTTGCGCCACGGCAAAATCCCGCGCGCACTCGAGGTCGATGCCGTTCCGGGCAAACTCCGGCGACTGCTCGACCGCCGAGCGGCGGATCACGGCGGGCTGATAGCTCTCGACCTGATAAGTGATCGCCTCGCGGCCGCTGGTTACCGTCCACACCTGTTGTCCGAGGACGAAGCGATAGAGTTCCACCGGCTGGCCGGCGGCCGCCGAGATTTCCTGCGTGTTGTAGCTCATGAGGGTATCCGGTCAGGCTTTCACGGAGAGCATCGGTACCGATGCCTCCACGACACTGTCGGTCTGCCAGTTGATTTCGATCTGGTCGGCATCGAGCCGGGTTTTTTCCAGAAAGTAGATGGCGACCCAGTCCTCGGGATTGGCATCGAAGCCGAAGGACTGGTTGATCGTCATCACCTCTTCGTCGCCAGTGGTACCGGCACCGAATCCCTGGATGGTGCGGAAATACCACGTGCCGTTCTTGTGCAGGAACGCGGCTTCCGTGCGTCCCGGCATCGGGTTGAAGTACAGGGCGTAGCCGCGCGAAGCCACAGCCATCACCGTCTGGTTGGACAAGATTTTCTTGGTCGGGACGATGGATGCTTCCCAGGTCGGATGCCAGAACGCCGTCAGTCGCCCCGCCCGCGCCGCCAGCCAGCCCCGAAAGGCGGTGATCTCGCTGCGATTCTTGAAGAGGTAGTCGAAGGCGCGCCGCACGAAGGGGCGTGCAGCATGGTCATCGACCGCCGTAATGCCAGTCTCGTAATCGAGTACTTCAGCCAGCCGCTGATAGTCACTCTCGATGTCGCGCACCCGGTTCGGCCGTGTGATCCACACCGGCGTTGAATTGAAGGTCGTCGTCGATTCCTGCTTCGTGATTGCCGTGGTGCCGGCGATGTCGAACACAAGGCGGGCCCGTGCGATGGCGTCGGTCACGCGCGACACTGACTGGGTCACTCGCAGACGGGCCGTGCGCGCAGGCACGACGAACGATCCGGCTGGCCAGTTCGACAGAAGCGGTTGCTTCAGGGTCACGGCATTGCTCGCCACCGAGAGAACTTCGGCCGCCTCGGTGTTGCGGCTGTCGCTGCCGATCACCAGCAGGCCGTCGGCCTCGTACTCCAAATTCGTGGTCGCAATCGGAATCACCGTACTGCCGGCAGTGATCGCGGCCGAGAGGAAAGCCTTGTCGGGCCAGATGGGCAAGGCATAGACGCGTGACTGCCAGGCCGATAACAACACGTCCAGCAGCGCCGCATCGTCGCGTCCGACCAGGATCGAGAATTCCAGCGAGCGACGCGGTTTGGCCCGCAGGCTGACGCGCTGTTCGGTACCGTCGCGAGCAGTCAGCACGTCGGTCGCCCACATCAGACGCTCCAGCCAGCCGTCTGCCCAGTTGGGCTTCAGGCCGAATACCACGACGCGCCGCCCCGAGATCGACAGCGTCGGTGCTTCGTCGGGAAACTGAAACGTGAAACTGGCTTCGATCACCGGCGGCCCGTCGAGGCTCACCGAAACGTTGTGCAGGCGTGACTCCAGCATCCCGTAGTGGGTCGGCGGATTGGCCGGCGCGGCCAACGTGATGCCACCGTCGTTCTGGCCGACAACCGCTGACAAGGTCTTGAGGGCAAAATGGGCGTTCCACACCTCGACCTGGCGGATCTGCGTCGACAGCAGATTGCCCAAGGCGATCTTGGCCGGCAGCAGATGGACGTGGTGATACCAGTCCTGCTCGAACTGACGAACCAACCCCCCCGCGAAGGTCGACACGATCTCGGCAACCGGCAGGTTGTTGGCCAGTGGGCCAGCATCGGGCGGGTTACTGGCCAGGGCACTCGGGTATGGCAGCGTCAGCGGTGCCGGCAGGAACTTGTACGCCGCGCCATAGGCGGGATTGGAGGGCAGCCCGGAGGGCAGAATGGCTCCAGCGTAGGTGGTCATTTCAGGAAAGCGTAGCCGCCGTAGCTCATGCTGAAGACCATCCAGTCGTTACTGCCCAGCGTGACGATGTCCTTGTTGACGTACTGCCCGTTCATCCGCAACAAGCGTACGCCAGGTGCATACCCCATCATCGAGCAAAAATAACTGGGCGTCGGACGACCCACTTCGACCGTCGCGGGGTAAAGCGGTGTCACCCCGTTAAAAGCAATGGGTGAATAACTATCCAATTGGCGCGTCGTCGCTGAATAGAACGCCTTTACCGTTTCTTCGCCAGAATAGTAGCTTCCCAACTTCCACTTGTTCGTATTGCCGTCGATGTCCGCCCGCACGTTTGTGGTGTAGGTGTCCGACAGAAATGCTCCGCCGGTGAACAAGCAGCTCTTGATGATCGCCCCAAAGATGAGCGGTCCGTAAGTCGTGCTGGCGGTTTGTACGATGCAGTAACACCAACCATCGCCGCCGAAGAGGAAATACTCGGCGCTGCCCGACATCGGCGATACGGAGAACGACCCGGAGGCGACAGTTTGAGAACTGTAAACCAACCCACTGTTGAAACTGGTTGAGCCATACCAGGCAACATAGCCCGCGTAGGAGTGCAGATGGACGAACTGGCCGCTGGCGGCGTGCTGCAGGTGCAGACGGTAGTAGCCGGCGTCCGCCTGATACATCAACTGCGTGTAGCCGCATGAGCCGGCGGCGAAGAGCCGGATCTTGTCGAGAAGGTCGTTCGCCGAGGTGGTGATGCCGGATTGGAATGCCATCATGCCTCCTGACGAGCCGTCCCGAAGGAGGCATGCACCCCCTCGGGGGGCAGTGAGCAGATTTTGCGAGCGTGGTGGCTCATCACTGTTTCCTCACGCGAGCCTCAAAGCCCAGTAGTCGCTGTAGCCGGTGCGATATACGTCCTGCACCACCAGATGATCAACGCCGCCAACGCTGATGATGTTTTCCACCGCATTCGCATAACCGGGAACGCAGTAGCAACCGTCCATCTCACCCAACCCCGCGAGAACAAATGGCAGCAGCGGGTAGGAACCATCCGGGCATTCCCGGGTATTGCTACCCCAACTTCCCGGCCACATCGCTGATACCCCGGTCCAGATCCCGGTCGGTGCGTAGTACGCGCCGGAATATCCGGACGACTTGGGCAGGTGATTGCGGTACTGGTAGGAGTTGCTCCACCGTGTCGAACCGTTGTAGGTGCCGCCAACGAGCAGCGGATACGGGTACTGCCCCGGCGTGGCATAGGACAGGAACAGGCCCAAGTGCATCATCTCGTAGTAGGTGCCGGTCTTGGCCACCATCACGATGCGACGACCGTTGGCCACAATCCAGTAGGGCATGGCCGATGCCATCAGCAGCGCGTAAAACGTCCCGCTCGGGTTGTACTGGCCATCGAAGGTCTGCGCCGCATTCCAGCCGACGAAGCCACGCAGCTTCCAGTTGCCGTAGTCCGCACCGGCCTCGGACAGGATGCCGACATTGATCTGGTCGGAGCCGGCCAGCCCCGGGCCTTGCAGCACCAGTTCGGCGGGCGGTCCGGGCACCCAGCGCAGGACTGACCAGCGTTCATTGGCCGGCAGCATGTCCTGGGTGACGAACTGCTTGAGCCGGTTCAGCAGGTCGAGATAGTCGGTGGCGGTACCGCTGGTAAAGGCCATGGCTTACCTCAGTAATTCGCGCACGGCCGAGCCATTGCGCGAGAGCACGTTGAGAATGGTTTTTTCCCCGGCGGCGGAATTGAGATAGTCGGCCGCCATGCCAGGATCGATGACGTTGACGATGCGCACCGATTGCGACGGCGCAGCAGCGGGTGCTTGGGCGACATCTGGCACCAGTCCACCGTCGGCAAAGGCCAGCCGTTGGCCACTCCATCGTGGCCCTGTAAGTCCAATGCGCAGGCCGCCGTTCAATGCATGCAGAAAATCGACCCCGACACGTCGAACGGCATCCGCACGCAGGACATACTCGCCGGCGGACAGGCGTGCCGGAATGGAGTCGCTCGTCGCGGTGCCCGGGCCGGAAACATAGCCACCCCCAGCGAAGCCCGCCCACTTGAAGAAACCCGACACCAAGCCACCCAAACCGCCGGCACCACCCTTGGTCATGCCGCCGAAGAGTTCCTCGGCGATCTTCTGCGCGGCGATGCGGTTGATGGCCGCGAGTACCGAGCGCGCAAAATCGCCAAACGCATCGGAGGCTGACTTTGCGCCCGACCCGATCTGCTCGAACATGGTTGTGAAGGCGTTCTCGACGTCGCCGTTGATGCGCGTGGCCACGTCATCCGCCACGGTCTTGAGCCCGGCGACCTCCACCTTGAGCCGCGCCACCCGGTTGATCGCTTCCTCCGATCCTGTGGCGGTGGCCAAGGCCTGCATCTTCGGGATCATGCCTTCCACTTCGGTAGCGGTCTGCTGGTGCAGGGTCAGCACTTCCCGCCGCATCTGCGCCTCGGTCAGCATCCCGGCATCTTTCTGCACCTGGAGTTCCCGTTCGCGGATGCTCATGCGGTCGGTGACGTTCTGATACTGGCGTTCGAGCCTGGCCAGTTCTGCCATGTCGCCTTCGACGTTGATCAGACGACCGACATCGGCCACGCCGGTAGTGTCACCCATGCGCTGCAGCTTCTCGACGAGTGGCTGATATTCGCGCTCCAGCCTTGCCCGAGTGACCTCGCCACCCGCACCGCCCCGAATCTCGGCCAAGCGGTCACGCACACGGGCGAGTTCGTCGGCCAGTTCCTTTTCTGCCTTGGCGGCGGCGTGGGCATTGACGACCTCGATTTCGCCGCGCTTCATGTTGAGCACGGTGATTTCGCCTTCGAGTTTCTTGACCTCGGCCTTTGCGCGCAGACGCTGTGCCTCGTCCTTGCCGCCAACCGCCACCGTGGATTGCGCGCTCAGTTCCTGCTGTTTTGCCGCAAGATCCTGGTCGACGGCCTGCTGTTCGATCTGCGTCTTGCGGGCGTAGTAGTCGCGGATCGAGACCAGACGATCATCGAGCGCGCGATCCAGTGCGGATTTCTGCAGATCGAGTCCTTCCTTGAGGACTTTGAACTCGGCCTCGGCCTGCGCCTTGACGATGGCCAGCTGCGCGCCGGTCGTGTCCTTCTCATTGTCGGCCGACTTCTTCTCGCACTTGCCGTTGACCCATTGCCCGCCAGACACGACGCAGGCGATACGCTGCATATCCTCGGTTGGTTTGCCGGTTGGGGACTTTTCGTCCGCACGTTTGGGGCTGGTCAGCGCATCCAGCCGCTGCTTCGCTGCCGCCAGTTCCTGCTCCCATTGGGCGAGGTTCTTTCTGAGCGTTGCCATCGCACCTTCGTTGAACTTCACATCGAAGGGCATGAACGGCACCGGCGCCTTGCCGGTATCGACCTTCTTGCGCGTCGAGTCAACCAGTTCCTGTATGCGCGCAACCTCGTCACGTGCCTGCTTGATTTCGGTCCCGTTAAACAGGAGATTGCCGACCCCGCCAAGACCCACCCACATGGCCTTCAACTTGCCCGAGTCGTTCGCCGCCTCGCGCATGGCATTCGTGATGTTGATGAGTTCGGGCAGGAAGTCGCGGGCCAGCGTGATGCCGAGCGCGGACGAAGAGGCTTTGAGTGCCGTGAGATTATCGTTGAACGCTTCCGCCGAACGTGCCGTTTCTGTGGTGAGCTTCAGGCCAAGCCGCTCGGCCTCAGCGGTCAGTTGATTGATTCCGGCCGCCCCCTGATTCAGGAACGGGATCATGTCCATGCCGCTCTTGCTGAAGAGCTTCACGGCCAGCGCCGTCTTGACCGCGCCATCCTCCAGGTTGGCGAAGACGTCGGCCACCTGCAGCAGCACGGCCTCGGTGGACTTCATGCTGCCGTCGGCGTTCTTGACCGAAATCCCGAGAGCATCGAACACCTGTGCCCCGTCGCCGACACCGGTATTGGCCTCAGCGATGTTCTGCGAAAGGCCCTTGATCCCCTTCTGCAGGGTTTCCAGACTCACATCCGACAGTTGCGCGGCGAAGCGCAGGGTCGACAAGGCTTCGACCGAGATGCCGATTTTCTGCGAGAGTTTGTTCAGATGATCGGCCGCGTCGATGGCACTTTTGATCATCGTGGCGAACCCTGCTACCGAGAGGGAAACGCCGAGTCCGGCGAGCAGTCCCTTGACTCGGTTCGACTCGTCACCGAGTTTGGCCAGGTTGCCACGAATCGAGTCGAAGGCCGAGCGGGTCTGGTCGACGGCGGTGATCAGCAGTTGGGCACGATCCTGGGTCACGACGGGTTCATCTCTCTCAAATCTTGTTCAGTCGTTGCTCGATGGCGCGGGCGAGGACGGGCAATTGGCCGCGTACAACGCCCTCCAGATCGAAGCGGCGCTTCAGAGTGACGTTCGGTACCAGCACGGCAATGGGAATCTCGGTGCCGCGCTTGATCGATTTCGCCCCGGTGCGGATCCGCTCGGCGCGCTTGAAGCGACGCAGCTCGGCGGTGTTCTCCTTGATGGCCTCAGCCATCAGGATCGCCTTGCCGTTCCTTTGAATGAAAAAGGCGTTGCCAGTACGTAGCAACCCGTCGATCACGCGCCGAAACGCCTTGCGTCCCATGCGCTGGTGCTCGGGCAGTAGCGGAATCAGCATCCGGCCCGAAAGAGTGCCGCCCCGAACATGAATGCCGAGCCAGGGAATGCGCGAGCCGATCAAGAGCGCCGGCAGGCGATCCGGATCACGGTCGAATACCTTGGCCCGCAGTGATCTCACAAAGCCCGGTTTCCTGACCGTGAAATCGGCATTCATCCGGGTGCGCGCGGTATCGGCCACGACCTTGCCGCCGGATTGCATGCCTGCCGCGACCGCCTGATGGATGGCTGTCTGCTTCTGCCGGGTCCAGGCCTCGAAGTTGGATTTTTCGAACAGGCCCGTCGCGGTCAGGGAGAGCTTCAGCACTGGATTTCCTTGAGCAGCCGGGCGATGGCCTTGCTGTCGCCCTGGCTGCCGGTGGCGATCACCGACAGAAGACTCGCCAGTTGTTGGGACTCCTGCCGCTCGATGGCGGCCAGAAAGGCATCTATCTGCGCTAGTGTGTAGTCGAGAATGTCGGCGTAGGCGTGCCCCGCACCGATCAAACGCTGGATGGCATCGCTCCAGGCGTCGGGCTTTCCAGTGCCTGACCGATCCGCGCCGCTGCCTGCGTCACGCTCGGCAACAGGCGCCGGATAAAAAAATCGGCATTCACTCCGAATACCGCTTCGGCCAAATGCACGGCATCGTCGAGATCAAGGTCGGCCACCCAGTCGACCGGGCGACGCGTGGCAATGGCGACGGCGGCGATCACCGCCTCGCCATGCTCGGCCAGCATCGCCAACCAGTCGGGTGATGCCGAGAGGCTGGCGACAATGGGTTGCATCGCCCGCGCGAATGCCGGCACCTCGCCCACTTTGAGCGGCGTGAGGTCGATGCATTGGCCGCCGATGACAAGAGTCACCGGTACCGGCGGCAATACGGCAAAGGGTTCGCCCGTCATCACAACAGCACGATGCGGCCAAACTGTCCCAGCGCACCGGCGGCCGCCTTGGTCAGATCGGCCAACACCTGTCCGGAGAGTTCGAATTTCATCAGATCGGAGCCTATCACCGACAAGTCCTTCGCCGGATTGATGGCGACCCGGTAGAGATCGATCACGACTTCCTTGTTGGAGTCCGCCGTGTTCAGGCCCTCGAAGCGAACCCAGCGCTCCGGCAGCGGCTGCGTGAACATCGCCGTGACGCTGGCCGCGCCATAGCTGTAGCTCGCCGTGATGGCGCCGGTAACGCCGGTAATGTCGGTGAACATGATCGAGCCATGCTTGGCGTTGACCGTGTATTTACCTGCCGCCACGGTCGTGGCACCGGCCTTCACCACCACCGAGGAAACGTTTTGTTTGCCGAGCAGATAGAGCTTGCCGAGTTCGGCGGTGGCGATGACAGCCTCGTCGGTCACGGTGCCTGTGGTCAGGGTCGTGGTCGATCCGTACAGGGAAAGTTCGAGGTTGGTCTGGATCAGTTCCTCCAGGGTGCAGGCGAACTCGCCCTTCTTGGTCTTGATGAGTTGCAGATCAGTCAGGCGCTGGCCGGATTGCGATTCCTGATGCTCCAGGGTTTCGACCGACAGCGACACCTTGAGGTCGGGGACGTTGCCGACGAAGGTGAGGCCTTGCGGATTGCCGCTGGTGTCGCGCGAACCGATGAAAACGCGTCCTTGTCCAGAGAAATAGGTCATGAGGTGTTACTCCTTGTGGGTGGTAGTTGAAGTGGTTTGGCTTGCCTCGTTTTGACGGCTGCGTCGCGGCTCGGCAGACCCAACGGCCTGGCCAACGCCGTGCTCGATGAGCCAGTTCGCCGTGGTCTCATCGACATCGATGACGCTGCCAGCGCCCTGCTCGACGCCGGCATGGGTGTGGAGCTTGAGAAGTTCGATTTGCGGCATGCTTTATCCTTTCTGAGTGAGGTCGAGGGCCAGCGTGCGATAGGTGATTCGGTAACGGGATGGCAGTGCGGCGACATCCAGGTCGGCGTCGTCCTGCTGCCACTCGGTATCGGTTTCCTCCATTCCCAGTGCCAGCCCTCCGAGGGTGACGTCGGCCAACAGCGAGGCGTGTGTGGCGGTCATCAGGCGATCGACTGCGGGCTCGGGGCCATCAGTCGCCGACCCCGTGGCCAGCGCCACGACGCGAATCACCAGTTCCCGCTCGGTGCGGTCATTGATGCGGCGTACCGCTTCCGATTCCGGGAAGACCAGGAGCGCGGGAAGTTGCGCCCGATCGGTCGGCACCGTGGGCTGGCGACGGATCGTGGCGCCCTGTCCCGAGGCAACGGGCGTGAGCCTCGCCACGATGGTCTGGATAATCTGTTCGCGGATGCTTTGCATGACAGACCTCCATCACAGCTTGGAGAGGGTCGCCACGGACTCCGAGCCATCCCGGATCTGGCGCACTTCACGGACCCGGTAGGACTGGCCAGCGACTTCCACCGCATCCCCCTGGCTCAGCGTCAGACGCTCGCTGGGGTATTCGATCTGGTAGTCGCGTGAGAGCGCCAAGCCATCGAGCACGTTTTCATCCGGCGCACGGAACGCCGCTTGCACCGTCACTGCGCCCACCTTGACAGTGGCCAGCAGCCCGCAGCGCGCGGCAGCGTCGTAAAGATCCGTGACACCGACCATCACGCTGCCGTCAGCTTCACCAGCACGCCGGGGCGATGGCACATCGGCAGCGGGTTGCTCTGGGTGTGGAGATCTGTGCCGCGATCGAACTTACGCGGCTCCTGCTTGGCGTAGAGCATCTGGCCGAGCGTGTTGGCCGTCTCGTTGAAGTCGGCCGGCGCGAAGTAGGTGCCGAAGGTGTCGACGGTACCGAGCGGGAAGGCATGCGCCTCACCGGCGGCGATGAAACGCCGCGTGGTGCCAGTGGCATCGGTGGCCTGACCGCGATACTCCTCGAAGGTGATGCCGCCGTAGGTGAAGCCCGAGCGCATGTCGTTGATCAGCACCGCGCCCTGCTGCCAGTAGGTGAAGGCATCCTTGACCTTGGGGTGGTCGGTCAGCGCGTCGTAGAACTCCGGCGAACAGAGCACGCGGATACCGGTCATGAACTCTCCCTTGAGGTTGTCCTCGAGGTGACGCAGGACATCGGCGCACTTCTTCTTGACGTTCGAGTTGGCGTTACCCAGATCCAGGCTCACCGTGGCCGGCGTGATGTCGAATTCCTCGTAGAGGTCGTAGATCACCGAACCGTCGGCATCGAGGATGACGCCCTTCAAGGCCCCCATGCGCAGATGCTCCAGGGTGATGGCGTGCTTGTTGCGCATCGTCTCCAGATGCCGCGCCATGACACCGGCCACGGATTCCATCTCGGTCTCGGAACCGAAGGCACGGATGCCCTGGACTTCCTCGGGCAGCACCACATCGTCATGCGGGATGTGCGGGATGACGAACGAGCGCACCTTGCGCTTGCCACGGGTACCGACGGTGCCCGGCGACCCAGGCGGCAAGGACGGCAGCAGGTTCAGCACACCGTTCTGCTCCTCGACGATGACCTGGCGGGTGCGCACGGGCTTGGCCGGGAAGAGATTAAGTTCCTCCATGCGGCCGTAGCGGTTGGGAATGATGTTGATCGCGGCAGTCAATGCCGCCATCGAGAACGCCGGAGAATTGAACGGATTGTTCATGGTGGATTTCCTTTAGGCGGATTGATGAATGAGGATGCCGCGCGCCTCAAGTGCGGCGATGGCGGCGGCTTTGTGTGCGGTGGTGATGCCCACCGGCCAGGTAACCGCATGCGTGGCGACGATGCCGTGACGCGCCAGCAGCAGGCCGTTGTCACGTTCGATCAGGCTCGCGTCGATCGCGCCGAGCAGGATGCCGGCGGGAACTTCGGTGCCATCGGTGGCCGTCGGGTCGAAGCGCTTCACCTTGCCGGAGGCGGCGACACGGCCAACGACCGCGCCCAGTTCGAGGTTTTCGCCAATGGCGACGGTGACCTGGTCACGCGAGTAATTGAGGCAATCCTCTTCGTACTTGAGCAGATCGCCGAGGTTGAGGGGTTCGTTGAGTGCAGTCATGGCTTAGTCCTTTCCGGTGAGTTTCTTGACGGCTTTCATGAGCGGGTTGCGCTCAGGAGATGCCTCGCTACTGGACTGCGCGGCGGCATCGGGATCGATCACCGAAGTGATCTCGGGACTCTGAGCACGCGCCGCCAGGAGGGACTTGCGTACCTGAGATTCAGAAGCGCCCTCAGACAGGAAGGCCGCCGTGCGCTGGGGTTGCCCGGCCAACTGACACAGTTCCGCGACGGCGACGGCATCGGCCCGCGCAGCCGCGACGGCGGCCTTCACGGTGTCCTCGTCCGGAGCCGGCACAGGATCGGCCGGTGCCGGGGTGGCCGGTGCATTGGCCGGGGACGCGACATCGGTCGGGACCGGGGTGTCGGTCGGGGTGAACTTTTCGTCAGTGGTACTCATACGGTTCTCCTTGGCTGTGATGGAATGACGCGCGGCCAGCGGCGACGCCAGCAACGCGCATGGGGTCTTGCGCTTTTCGGCGAGGAAGGCCGAAAAGTCCGCCAGTGCTGTGGCCGGACTGCCCTCGGCATCGGCCAGACCGGCAGCCACCGCCTCGGGGCCGAAATACAGACCAGCTTGCGTGGAGCGCACGAAGCGCGACTCCAACTGACGCATGCCTGCGACGTGATCGACGAAGATCCCGTACAAGCGATCGACCTCGGCCTGCAGTCGCGCCGAAGCTTCTTTGTCGAGGGGCTGGTGCGGCGAGAAGTCGTTCTTCTGGTCGCCCGCTGTGATCGCCGTGTAGCGATAACCATCCTGGGCATCTCGGGCCGACTGGTCGACGTGCATGGCGATGACGCCGATCGAACCGATGCCGCCCGTCTGGGTGACATAGACTCGCGATGCACTACAGGCAATCGCATAGGCGGCCGAGAAGGCACTGTCTGAAGCAATCGCCCACACCGGCTTTCGGGCATCGGCAGCACGAATCTGGCGGGCCAGTTCGAAGACACCGCCCGCTTCACCGCCGGGGGAATCAACGTCGAGCAGGATGCCGGCCACGGTTGGATCGGCCAGCGCAGCATCGAGCATCGCGCCGATCTCGCCGTAGGACGTCAGCCCCGAGGCGGCATCCAGACCAAGGCCGCGCCGAACCAGCGTGCCGTGGATCGGTACCACCGCGATGCCGAAGGGAGCATCGGTCTGCACACGCGAGGGTGGCAGCGGAATGGCGGACTGCGGTTCGGGCCAGTGGATGCGCTCGCCGAGTACGGACAGGATGATGTCCAGCTTCGAGCGCGAAACGAGGAGCGGCGTCCCGTAGAGACGGGACGCCAGGTGCGGCAGCGGCATGTCAGTTTCCTTGCGGGTGTGAATCAGGTGGAACGACCGGAGTCGGCGCAGCCGTCGGCAGTTCGTGGCGCGGGTCGGAATCGAAGACCAGTCCGAGTTCGTCGGCACGCGCGTTGTCGGCCGCAATCTCGCGATCGACGTCCTCGGCGTCGTAGCCGTTGGCCGAGATGGCTTCGGAGCGCGACATCAGGCCGGAGCGGATCGCGGCCTTCATGGCATCGGCTTCCTTGAGCGGATCGACCCATTGCCAGCCTTGCGGAATCCACTTCACGGCGAGGAACGCGCGCTGCTGGGTCGCATCGCCCCGGGCAAAGCCCGGTAGGGTCAGTGCGCCTTCGAGCACCGCCTGCGCCATCCATGCCTGCCAGATCGGCCGGCACAACTGATGAACGATCACGCCGTGCTGCAGGGCTTCGACGCGGCGGCGGAACTCCAAGAGGCCAGCGCGGATCGAGGAGTAATTGACCTGGGTGAGATCCCCGGTCAGTTGCTCGTAGGTGATGCCCATCGCCGCCGCCACAGCGCGGAACTGCATGCGCAGGAACTCGGCGTAGGAACCGCCGACATCGGCTGGGGACGAGAACTTGATGTCCTCGCCCGGTTCCAGAATCTGCATTGTGCCGGGCTCCAGTCCGGCGAGTGCCACACCATCCGCGTTGGCCGAGCCTTCGCCAAGCAGGTTGTCCTCGGGAGACAGGCGCGTGACGAAGCCGGCGAACATCGCGGCGGTCTTCTTGCGCACCAGTTCGGCATCGTCGTACTGGTCGAGTTCGTTGAGTTTGACCAGCGCACGTGCGAGCCACGGTTCGCCCCGGATCTGGCCGGGGCGCAGGGGCCGAAACAGATGGATGACCTCGGCGGCATCGACACGCACCGTGGCCAACCCACCATTGCCGGACATCGGTGCCAGTATGCCGTCCTCGGGGTGCGAGCGGTACAGGTGGTAAGCCACCCGGCGCCCGAGCGCATCGAACTCGATGCCGGCGCGAATCACATTGCCGTTGGGGGCGACGGTATTGAGCGTCACCGGCAGATGCTCGGGCTCGAGTACCTGAAGTTGCAACCCGACTGTCAGCCCATCTTCCGGTCGCCGGTAGCGCAGGCGCACGATCGCTTCACCACCTTCCAGCATGGCGCGACAGGCTAATGCCTGCAGGCCGTAGAAATCCGTGAGTCCCGCCGCATCGGCGTCGACGCACCAATCGCGCCACAAGGACTGGATGGCTTCGCGGGTCGTGGCATCCTGCACCATCGACTGCGGCTTGATGCCGGTGCCGATGGCGTTGGCGACATAGGACTCCAGCGCAGAGTTGGCCCAGGCATTACGTCGAACCAGATCACGGCTCTTGGCGCGCAGATCGGACTGCGTGTAGAGCAAGGCCGCGACGGCACCCGGATTGCCGACCGACCAGGCGATGGAGCGACGTCCGCCACCGACGCCGTCATAGGTCGCCGATGTTGAATTTCCGCCGAAGAGTCTTCGGCGGAGTGTCTTGAAGAAGGCCATCAAAATCCCTTGGTCGTGGTGAGGCGAATCTGCCTTGCCGGCGGCGGAATGAGGCCGGTCTGGGCTGCCTGCTCGGCAAGCCCGCGCTCGATGGCGCGGATGGCTTCCTTCAGTTCCTCGACCGAGCGATACTCGACCGTCTTGTCGCCGAAGGTGACGCGCTTCTCGCCCCTGGCCAGCGCCGCTTCCAGCGCCGTGAGCTGATCTTCGGTGTAGGCCATGACGACGACTCCTATGCCACCTTGATGGCGACGAGATTGCTGCCCGCCTTGACCACGGCCTTGGATCCGGAGACTTCGGAGGCGAAGCGAATTTGCAGGTTGCCGGCCGTGGCAGCGGTGATCACCAGGATCGATGTGGTCGCGAGGGTGTTGGCGTTGGCTGTATCGATCGCGGTTGTCGTGGCACCGGCGTCGGCCGCACGTTGATTCGCCAACGTGGATGCCGTGAGCGACGTCGGGGTATTCCATTGCGCGACGACCGTGGCCCCGCTGGGCACGGTCTGGGTCAAGCGAATGCCGGTCGTGGTGGTCGCCGTCTGAAACATTACCCGACCATCGATCTGGTAGGTACTGTTCGCCGCCAGCGCCAGCGCGAGACCGGTGACGTTGGCCAGTGTCGTCGTGTTGTTGGTGACGTCGGCGGCCAGGCGCACGGTGGACAGGCGGGGCTCCGGCACCAGATCGATCCAGGTCGTGCCGTCGCACCAATACGGATGGTTGTCCGTCGATAGCCGAACGACTGCGCCCGCCAAGGCGGCCGACGCAGCAGGCAGAGCCGAAACGACCGGGAGCACCCGGTAGGCCAGATCCTTCACGAATTACCCCATCACCACGACACGATAGGCATTCGCTGCCGGGGCAGCGGCAAAGTTGAGCCGTGCGCTGTTGGTGCTCGGCAGGGAGACGTCACAATTGACCTGCTCGTAGTTGCCGGTGGCCTGATAGACCTGGACGATCACATCGCGGGTAGCGAAGTTGTGATTGACGTCGAACTGGGTGCTGGTGCCGTCGCCGATCGTGGCTTGCGCCCGGCGCGTCTTGTTGGCCCAGGCATTGAGCTTCAGGGGCGTGACGATACGTTGATCGTCGGTACCCGTGTCCGTCTCGGCCTGCGTGGCGATCTCGGCAATGCCGGAACTCGTTTCCGAGGCAGCACCGACCGCCGTACCGAACTGAATCCAGGTGACGGTGCCGGTTTCGAGCACGAAGTTCACCACCGACTGCCGCCAGCTGGTACCGGCCGAGGTCCCTTCCTCGACGGTGGCAATCGCCTGTTCCAACTCGGCCGCCGTATTGGCATCGAGCGAGCGCGTCATCGATACCGCAGCGCCGTTCCAGATGTAGATACCGTTTTCCGGGCCGAGTGTCTGCGCCTTGACCAGTACACGATCACCCACCGACATGGTGATGCCGTCGATCGATGCACCCGGCGACGACAGGTTCAGGTTGGTCTGGGCGGCGACCCGGCAGGAGTCCTTCCAGGCGAGGCCTTCGACGGCGGAATTGAGGTCAGCCAGTCGTGCCGGTTCGTCGGCATTGACCGGCGATGGCAGGTTACGAATACGGGCGACGCCGCCAAAGTCGAGATCCGAGAGTTGCTTGCGGGACATGAAAATCTCCTGTGGAATAAATCAGGTCAGACGGGCCACGCCGGCCAGTGGAATGGCGAAAGTGATGACGAGTTGATTGGCACTCGTATGCCGGACGTCGGCCTCGATCTCGTTGCCACCGGTATCGAGAATCGACACCGAAGGTCGGAATCCAAGGTTGTGATTGACGACCCAGGCATTCGAAGCCGAGGGCTGGTTGTGCTGGTAGGCAACGCCGCTGCTGCTGGCACCGCCGCCCGAGGGACGCGCTGCCAGTTCATTGATCGCGGTCACCAGATCCGACTTGGCGTTGGTATCAAGTCGTGCCAGCGGCCCCGTGCGCGAATCAATCTGCTGGAACATCTCGGCCACCCGCGTCACGAAGCTGTTCAGTTGCGATTGCAGGCTCATGGAGGATTCCTCAGCTGAGCCAGCGGCTGCGGATCAGGCGCCTGGCCGACCGTGAATTGGCTCCAGAAACAGCAAGGCCACCGGCGAGTTGTTGTTCGTGGGTGGCCTCGACAGGTTGTTGGGTGACGGTTTCCGGTGGAGACAGTCCGAGTTGTCGTTCAAGTTCTCGCCAGTGGCGATCCTCAAAACGGTCGAGTCCCGATGCCGCAGCAGCGGCACGGGCATAGACATAGCAGTCGAGCGCCTCGTTGCGCTCGCGCATCTTCTGCCACTCGCGAATGGCAAAGCCGTTCCGGTCACGTCGGGTCACCAGTTGCTCGGCACACAGTTGCTGCAGGTACTCGGCATCCACCTTGGGCAGATGGACGAAGCCGGCCGGATAGCGCACGGCCACACCGTCATCGGCTACATCCGGAGACTTGCGCAGGTTGTTGTAGAACTCCAGCTTGGCGATGCCACCGGCCACCGAGAACACTTTTATCCCCCGGCGCAGTTTCTTGCCGCCCGTCGTGGCATCCACCGCTGTCGGCGTGCCGACCAGGGCTGCACCCCGGGCCACGCCTTTGACCGCCATCAGCCGTGCATCGCGCACCGACCGCACAAAGGCATAGGCTTCCTGCGTGGCAAAGCCAGTATCCAGCGCCATGCGCACCAGGCTCATCTGACATCCCGTCTCATGTGTCCAGGTCTCGCGCAGAACGGCGGCCAGCGATTGCCACACCTCGTTCCGGGCAGTGTCGCCCATCAGTACCAGATGCTCGACCAGCCACGACTCCTTGCCGCGCCCGAAGGCCCAGACCGAAACTTCGATGCGGTCCTTCTGTACGTCGGCACCGGCGGTGAGCAGCAATCCGCCCACCGGCACCGTACCGATGCGATAGTCCTCGCGGCGCTCCAAGAGCCGCTGCCAGTCTGGCGCTTCGCCTTCCTCGACCCAGGTCTCCCCGAGTTCGGTGTTCTTGAAGGTCTTGATCTCGGCGGCGGATCCGGACTCCTTGCTGATGGCACTATCCCAGGCCGCCGCGATCTCCTTCCAACTGCGCCAGCCGATCGGGCTGTACAACGACGACAGGTGGAACCCCGCCGTGCGGTTTGTCCCTTCGGCCATCGCTTTCCATTTGCCGTGCTCCAGCATCCAGGTCTTGTGGTGCTCATGGATAGGCACCTCGCAGGACTCGCAGACGTAGGCAGCAGTTTCTGGAAACGTCCCATTTTCGCCACGCTCCCAGCGCAGTTGCTCGAAGCGCAGCCACTGCCTATGACCACAGTGCGGGCATGGCACAAAGAAGCGTCGTTGATCTGACGCCTCGTATTCACGTTCGATGGTGCTGACACCGGCAATCGTCGGTGTCGACACAATGAAAATCTTCCGTCGAGAGAAGGTCCGCGTGCGGGCCTCAGCAAGGGCCACCGCATTGCCTTCGCCATCGACGTCGAGCGGATAACCATCGACCTCGTCGAGGAACAGGTAACGCACCGGCATCGAGCGCAGACCGACGGCGCTGTTGGCCCCGGTCATCACCAGCACACCGCCCCTAAACTCCTTGGCCAGAATCGTATTGCCCGAGTCACGGCTCCTGGCCGGTGCAATCAGTTCCTTGAGGATGGGCGACTCCTCGATCAACGGATCGATCCGCTGCTTGGAGTTGCGCTTGGCCATTTCCACGGTCGGCCAGACCGCCATCATCGGGCCGGGCGCGTGGTGAATCACGTAGCCGATCCAGTTCGATCCCATTTCGGTGGCACCCAGCTGGGCGGCTTTCATGAACACCACGCGCTCGACCGGCGAGGTCGGCGACAGGCAGTCCATGATCTCCTTCAGGTACGGCGTACGGCTGGTGCGCCAGCGGCCGGGCTCGGACGATGCCTTGCTCGACAGCATGCGATGCCGATCGGACCATTCCGATACCGATAGCAGCTGATCCGGGACAAGCCCCTCCCGCCAGGCGCGCTCGATATCGAGGGCGCCTTCGTACTCTTCCTGTTCCATCAATCCACCCGAGGCCGCATGTCACCGAGTTCGATCAGGTGATCACGCACGGCAGATTCGAGGGCGACGTGCAGTTCATGGGCGTCGACTTCCAATTTGGCAGCCATCTCGGCCGAAATCCGGGCTGGCCAGTTAAGCCAGGCATCACGCTCCGTGCGGGCCAGGCGAAACACATGGGCGATAGCCTGCGAACGATCGACCAGATCGCCCTTGAGCTGGGCCAGGCGCACCTTGTTTGTCTGCGCCTTGACGACTTCGTTGACAGTCCTGGCCTGCAACAGCGAGGTACCGCCTGCTGACAGCGTCGGGGCGACAGGTTCGACCGGAGCACTTGCCAGGCGAATCGGCTCCGCTGCCGGCGAAGGTGTTTTTGCAGCGACTGGCTTGCGGGCCGCCACCGTGTTCTGTGCCCATTCGAGATCGGCGCGATTTGGTTCAATCGTGCCGTCTGCCTCCGGCGTGATGCGGCCGGTATCGATCGCCTTCTTGACTGCTACATGAGAGACGCCGCGATGGCGGGCGTAGGCGCGTATCGACAGACCCATGATTTACATCAAGCCGATCGCAGAAGTTTTTAGACGTCGCGATTCAGTGCTTGGCTTTCCTCCAGAACAGCGCGTTCATGCAATCACCATCAACCATCCTGAAGGAGATTGACATGAGTTACCAAATCAAAGCCCAGGTCGGCGATTACATCCGCATCGACGGGCGCGTACTGCGCGTCGTGTTTGTGAATGATCGAGACGAGCAACCCGAGTACGAACTGGAAAACGGCAGTTGCATCGGCAACCGCGATTTCAGCTACGACGACGTCCTCCTCGAATCCGAGGTGCGCTGAAAGACCTGAAGCCAAGCAGGAATAGCTTGGCTTCACTCTTGAACAGCGCGTTCATGTCATCACCATCAACGACGCCCAAGGAGACACACATGAGCAAGCAACCCCCTCAAGTCAACCAAGCCCTCGAAACCCTGCTCCAGCAGATCGCACTGGACCACCTGTTCATCGAAACCCTGGAAACCCGCAACAGCGACCGGATGGACTTCCACGAGGTCAGTGTCTGGGGCGTCAAGAGCGCCCTGATGGCGGCCTACGAGGCTGGCCGACAGGCCGCGAAGCAGGCCTGAAATAGAAGCGGAAAGCACTTGGCTTCACTCTCGAACAGCGCGTTTATGGCCACACCATCAACCCCCCAGAAGGAGCATCAAATGACCACCATACAACTGAGCCATGCCCAGCACGCCATCCTCGCCTACGCCATAGAACACACCGGCGGCAAGATCGAATGGTTCCCTGACAACATTAAGGGCGGTGCCCGCACCAAGGTGCTGGAGGGCCTGTTCAACAAGGCCCTGGTCACCCGCGACAGCACCGACTGGTTCGTCGCCGCCGAGGGCTACGACGCCCTGGGGCGCGCACGACCGATGCCGGCGGCCATTCACCCCGACCCGGAGGTTGAGGCCGCCGTGTCGGCGGCTGAAGCCAACTGGGCGCAAGAAAAGCAGGACGCGGCAAAACACCTGCTCAAGGTCGGCGTCGAGGGCAAGCCCCGCACCCGTGAGAACAGCAAGCAGGCCACCGTGATCCAGATGTTGCAGCGTCCCGAGGGCGCCACCATCAGCCAGATCTGCGCGGCCACCGGCTGGCAGGCCCACACTGTGCGCGGCACCTTTGCCGGTGCCTTCAAGAAAAAACTCGGGCTCAACCTTGCCTCCGAGAAGCCCGAAGGCGGCGAGCGCATCTACCGGATTGTCTGATCGGAACCGGGGTGGCGACACGCGCCACCGCCCCCAAATAAAGATTCAGAATGCCCTTGGCTTCTCAATCAAACAGCGCGTTCATGTGGGTATCGAAACAATCCACTGAATGGAGACCATCATGAGCACCAGCATCCGCGCACGCTTTACCCGCAAGCCCTGCAGCATCGACGAGGTTCATCACAACAGCGATCCAAGTGCACCGCCCGAGGTCATCACGATCGAGTTCCGCAAGGAGCTGACCGCAACCGAGTACGACGCCTTCGCCAACACTCTGTTGGAAGACCGCGATTGGCTGGCAGGACGTGGCGGCCAATCGAATGGTCACCGACGTGTGGTCGAAGTCAGCGCCCCCGGCCGCACCACGCTCTACGTCGATCCCTCCGGCAGCAGCTACGGGCGTTACGTCGGGGTGGCGATCGAGTCGCCGACACCCAACAACGACCAGGCCAGCGCGATTCGCTGGCTGCTCGACAATCGCCGGCCCGAAGTCAGTATCGATCAGGCGCTGCGCACCCTGCGCATCGCATTGTGCTGCGACGCCGGTGCCATGGAATTGCTCGACCAAATCGCCTCGGAAAAATGATTCAGATTTCTGCGATGAAGAGCTTGGCTTCTCAATCAAACAGCGCGTTCATACGGGTGTCGCAACGATCAACCAAGGAGACAGAAATGACCACCCAGCAAACCATCCCCGCCACCCAAAACGAGGCCTGGGGCTTCGTTGGCACGATGAACGACACCGCAGCAGCCGCCTGGCCGATAGCGATGACCGCAATTTCGGATGCCACCTACCAGCCCCTCGAATCCGTCAGGCTGTTCCTCGACAGCCGCCACGGACGCCACTTTGCCGACGACGTCCTAAACGAGATGCTCCGGGGCCACACGATCCAGCAAGCCATCGACGCCGCAGTAACGCGGTGGATGGGCTGGACGATTGGCCGCCAGACCAGCAAGGACTACGGCATCCCGAAGGGGCTGCCTTACCTGACTGGCTTCGTGATCCACTGCGAAGTGACTGACGAGTCCTTCGAAGCCGAAGCAGCGTGAGGAGATCGACATGGCCGCCATCGTCACCACCCCGCAACTCGAAGCCAACTACGACAAGTTCATCACCGAACTGACCAAACTCACCCGCAAGTACGGTGTGGCAATCCAGTCAGTCGGCGGAGTCCACCTCGCTGACAACCCCGGCGAGTTCCGCAATGTCCACTACGTCGCTGATATCACCAGCGGCGATCTCCTGCCGGAGTTCCCCACCGACTGACAGCGCGTCCAATGCCACGCCATCGGACAGCCTGATGGCCTTCGCCCCGGCATAGTCCTGCCAGCGGCGAACGATCACATCGACGTACTTCGGATCCAGTTCGATCAGCCGCGCCTTGCGGCCCGACTTATGCGCCGCGATCATCGTGGTGCCCGACCCGCCGAAGGGATCCAGCACCACGTCGCCCGGCCGGCTCGAATTCCGGATCGCCCGTTCCACCAATTCCACCGGCTTCATGGTCGGGTGCAGATCGTTCTTCTGCGGCTTCTTGATCTGCCAGACATCGCCCTGGTCACGGTCGCCGCACCAGTGACGATCGGCGCCTTCGGGCCAGCCGTAGAGAATCGGTTCGTACTGACGCTGATAGTCGGCACGCCCCAGGGTGAAGGTATTCTTGGCCCAAATCACGAAGGTGGACCAGTGGCCGCCCGCCGCACGGAACGCCGCCTGCAAGCGGTCCAGTTCGCTCGACGACATGGCCACGTAGATGCCACCCTGGCAATGCGCCACGGTGGGCGTCAGTGCGGCCAGCAAGAAATCGTAGAACCCGTCACCGAGGTTGTCGTTGAGGATCGCGCGATCCTTGCCGCGCATCTTGTCCTTGGCTGAGTTGGCGTAATTGACGTTGTACGGCGGATCCGTGAATACCATGTCGGCGATCTCGTCACCCAGCAGAGCGGCGTAGGTATCGGCATCAGTCGAGTCCCCGCAGAGCACGCGGTGCTCCCCGCAGAGCCAGATATCACCAGCCCTGGATACAACGGGGCCAGTGTCTTCCGGAACGGCATCCTCGTCGGTATCGCCTTCAGTGGTCGTTTCCTCACCGGCGAGCAAGTCGGCCAGGGCATCGGCATCGAAGCCGGTCAAGGACAGATCGAAGTTGTCATCCTGCAGCGCCGCCAGTTCAATCTGGAGCATGGCGTCGTCCCACCCGGCGTTTTCGGCGATGCGGTTATCTGCGATCACCAGGGCGCGACGCTGAGTCGGAGTCAGATGATCAATGATCACGACCGGCACTGTAGCGATACCGAGTTTCTGGGCCGCAGCCAGACGGCCATGCCCGGCCACGATGACGCCATCACCGCCGGCCAGGATCGGATTGGTGAAACCGAACTCGGCAATTGACGCGGCGATCTGCGCCACTTGCGCATCCGAATGCGTCCGGGCATTGCGGGCATAGGGCACCAGCTTGGCAGTCGGCCACTGCTCGATCTTGTCGGCCAGCCACGAAATCGTCATGCGGGTGCTCCCAAGCGTTCTGCGGCAACTGCACCATAGGTCTGCCCAGTGGTCACCAGCGTGACCGGCACCTCCGGGAAATTCTGCTGGAAACGTTTGATGGTCACATCAACATACTCGGGCGCAATCTCGGTGGCCCGCACTACGCGGCCAGTGCGTTGCGCAGCAAGCAGCGTGGTGCCTGATCCACAGAATGGTTCGAACACGATGTCGCCATCGTCGGTGTAGGTTTCCAGAATGTGCTCTGGCAGTGCCACCGGGAATACCGCCGGGTGATCGATGTCCTGTCCGATCTTTCCCTTGTGCCGCATGATGCGGATCACGGAATCCGGAATCTTGGTGTCCTGCGTGGGTGTGCCGGCAGCTGTCCAGCCACCAATCGTTCCATCTTTTTTGCGCATGGCCGTGGAACTGCCGTCCTTGCGTAGATGCGTTTCCTGACCCGCAAACTTGCAGGGCATAATCTTGTTGGCCTGCCGTGCCTGGCGGTTGAAGTGGAAGACAAACTCGAACGACGGTGCCAGCCGACCATTCCAGTCACCGGGCAATCCTGGCCCCTGGTCCCAGACGTACCAGGCAAAACGCCTCCAGCCCTGCGTGCGCATCCAGTCGAGCCAACCATCCCAGTAGGGTATGACCTCGTTGTCGCGATGGATCAGCCCAAGATTGACCAGCACCTGGCCGTTCGGAGTCATCGGCAGGTTGGAGAAAACGCCGCGCATCAGGGCATCCCAATCAATGATGGTGTTCGTGTAGTCCCGCTGGTTGCCGTAGGGCGGCGAGGTGAAGCACAGCGCCGCCTGCTCGCCGGCCATCAAGGCTGCAACCACGGCGACGTCGGCGGCATCACCGCAAATCACGCGATGCGCACCCAGTTGCCAGACGTCGCCGGGACGCGATACCGGATTGACCGGCGTATCAGGAACCTCGTCGGCAGCATCGTCGTCGGAATCAGCCGAGGACTCCTCGGCCGTTCCTTCCCCACCATCCACCAGTAAGTCTTCAATTTCCTCGTTGGAGAATCCGGTCAGCGTCAGTTCGTAACCTGACTCCGTGAGTTCCGCCAGTTCGGCGGCGAGCATCTCTTCATCCCATCCCGCATCGAGTGCCAGGCGGTTGTCAGCTATTACATAGGCGCGCTTCTGTGACGGCGAGAGGTGGCCGAGTTCGATGACCGGCACCTCGGACAGGCCGAGCTTGCGCGCAGCGGCCAGGCGACCGTGGCCGGCAATGATGCCGTGGCTGCCATCCACCAGGAGCGGGTTGGTCCAGCCGAACTCGACGATGCTGGCCGCGAGCTTGGCGACCTGCGCCTCGGAATGCGTGCGCGGATTGCGGGCGAACGGGATCAGCGTCTCGACCTTCCGGTATTCGACGTTCAAGGTTTGGGTCATGGAATGCAAAAACCCGCCACAGTGGGCGGGTCATAGATTGGGTGGTAACTCGGTTCAGGTGGTAACCGGGGTGGTAACTGGTAACCCCCGGTAACCTCGTTTCGCGGTCTGACGCTATCGAAATGCCGGGCTGTCGCCTCCCGCATGGGATTTTTGACAGGAAGGACCCGTCGAATTTCTTGACTGAGAGCGATGAAGCTTCACACCCACACCGCTCGCCAGATCATAGCTGTCATGCTATCCAAAATCCGGGGTAGATGTTGCAGGGGGTAAAGCCGCAGATTGCCGCCGTCTGCATCTGTGGCACGCTCGCGCACGCCAAATCACTTCAAAACACTACGGCGCGATGCGCCGGCTCGTTGAGTCGCTCAACCACGATCTGCAATGCCCGTTGCCACCGCCGCCAAGCGGTCGTGCGCTCGCAGCCGAAGCGGCGACAGATGAACTTCCATTCGTAGTGCTTGGCGCGCATCCAGATCAGATGTCGCTGTTCGACTTCGAGCCACTGCACCCAACGCATCGTCTCCAGCATCTGCTCGATGGCGTGGGGTGAAGGTGGCAAGGGGCGATAGACATGCTCATCATCTGGGTAGGCCTCCCAGGCATCCCTGGCAAAGGCCGGCCACACGTTGAAGTAGCCTTGGACGGTGACCCTGGGTAATCGCCGACTGGTTTCGGCCGCTTCAGCAAAGCGTTCTGCCACGTCCTCGATAGACCATTCAGCCATGACGCTTTCCCCCATACAGACGATCTCCAATCCGCCGCACGAATTCACGCTCGACGAAATCCAACCGAGCATCCTCCTCCGACACCACGAGGATGTGCTGGTCGCGCCAACCAGTCTGCTTGATGGCTTCCAGGTCGGTGGTCTGCGGTTGCAGGCGACCCAGTGGGCAGCGATATTGCGGTGTAGGGATCTTCACGTCACACCTCCTGCGTCTCGATGGCCCAGTGCAGCAATGCCAGGGCATCGGCTTCGTTGTCGTCGTTGGGGTCGTGACCCCGTGACTGGGCGGCGAGAATCATCTCGTCCTTGCCCGCATTGCCCTTGCCGGTCGCGTGCTTCTTGATCGTGCCGACCGGCACGCCCTGGTACGGGATTTGGTGGTGCTCGCACCATGCAGTAAGCGTGGCCAGGAAACCACCGTAGGCATGAGCGGCATCGACACCGACATGCCGTCGCACTTCCTCGAAGTACACGGCATTGATTTCGCCAGATTGCTTGATCTCCGTGAGCCACCGCTTGAAGCGCAGGTAGCGCATACCTCCGCCCTCGAAGCGCTGAGGCCGGAAGGTCTCCGTGTCACTGATGATCTGGCCGTCCTTGAGGCGGACAGCCCAGCCTGTGTTGGTACCCAAATCAAGGGCCAGGATCGTCGTGTTCATGTATTCAGTCCTTTCTTGTTCTCGGCCTGACGCAGCCGACACGGTTTGTCGAAACATTCCATGAGGCGCGCACGCGCACGCGTGTGGCGAGTTACGTGAAACAGCGTCGGCTGCGTCAGACGAATGGTTTTTCATGAGCATCAGTTGTCGGCATAGGGGGTGTAAGCAGGCGCGGGCGGGTTCTTGAGGCCGATGCCCTGAAATCCCCGCACACCCATGCTGTTGCGCCATTTCTCGATGCCGCGTGTGATGAGCAGATCGGAAAAACGTCGCTGCGATCCGATGAATTCACCCGCCGCTTCCGCCCACTGCTTCCAGTCAGTGAACAGTTCGGCGGTCAGCGACTTGGCGTTGGCCTCGCGCACACAGCACTCCTCCAGCCAGCGACCCAATGCATCCTCGGCCTCGAAATACTCCTCGGTTGCCTCGACTACACGCTGGGGAGGATCAAGCCGTCCCAGACGTTGCCAGTCGAGGCAGCCCTGCACAGCCCAAGCCAGGATGCCGTCACGCTCGGCCAGCAATTTCTGCTGGAGATGCTTGTCGCGTCGCTCCGGCGGCACGGTGATCGTGAACGGGATCAGGTGCAGTCGCCGCTTCATTGCCTCGTCAATATTGCGGATCGCCGGCTTGTGGTTGCCCGCCACGAACAACTTGAACTGCGGAAAGAACTCGAAGAAGTCCTGGCGCATGAAACGCGCGGAGATCTTGTCGCCTCCCGTCAGGTTCTTGACCTTCGATTCGGCCCAGCGTCGTCCCTGTTCGGTTTCGATGGCCGCTACGAAGCGCGCGCCGCGCAGCCCGGCCATGTCGGTCGGATGACGATCAGTACGCGTCTCCATGAAGGTATCCATCGGTGCGTTGGTCGCGTAGTCGCCGAGGATCGTGGCCAGCGTGTTCACGAACACCGACTTGCCGTTCGCGCCCGTGCCGTACAGGAAAAACAGCGCGTGCTCCCGCGTCGATCCAGTGAGCGCGTAGCCGACCATTCGCTGCAGATAGCTTTGTAACTCCGTGTCGCCACCCGTAACCTCATCGAGAAACTGACGCCAGATCGGGCAGTCGCCCCCGGGTGTCGCCGTAGTGATTTTCGTCATCCGGTCAGCGCGGTCGTGCGGACGCTGGCGACCGGTTTTCAGATCAACCACACCACCAGGGGTGTTGAGCAGCCATGGATCGGCATCCCACTCCTCAGTGGTGGCCGCATGCCTGCGGTCTGCGCGTGACAGCCGCTCAACGCCACCGACCGTACTGGCACTGGCCAGCTTGGCGGCTACCTTGGGATTCTCGGCACGCACGGCGGCATGCCGGCAAACGCTACGGATCAGATCGGTGGCAGCCAGCGTGTCCTCGGTGCGCCAGCGATTCCCATCCCACACCAGCCAGCGGCCCCACGTCGAGACGTAGCGCCAGTCGCGGTGATAACGCCGAGTGAAGGCCAGAGCCAATGCATCCTCTGTGCCCCACACCGATTCGTCACTGCTGGCGACCGGCTCGGCATCCGCTGTGATGTCGTGCATCTGCAGGCGCGGGCCATGGGCAAGGAAGGCGGCGACATCAAATCCCTCAGCGATGGCATCCGCTGCATCCCATCCCTCTGCCGCCTCCTCGGGCGGGTACAGGATGAAGCAGGACTTGGCCCCAGCCGACAAGATGGCTTGTGCCGCCTGTGTCGCATACTCCCAGCCCGGCTTGTCGCGGTCAGGCCAGATCAGTACCGACTTTCCAACCAGCGGTGACCAGTCGGTTTTCTCGACCGGGGCGTTCGCACCATGCATCGCAGTGGTCGCCACGATGCCGACATCGATCAAGGCCTGCGCGCATTTCTCGCCCTCGACCAGAACTACTTGGCTGGCCAAGGCCACGCCGGGCTGGTTATAGAGAGGCCGTGGCTCGGGTGGTGCCATCTTGCGCCGCTTGGCATCCCAAGGGCGGAACTCCTTCTTCCGACCAGGAGGGTCGTAGCGGTAAACCACCGCAATCAGTTTTCCGGCCGCGTCGAGGTAGTCCCATTTTGCAGTTGCTGGACCAAGTTCATCGACCGGGGCCTCCTTCTTGGTTTTGCGGGAGGGTGCAGGGGGCGACTGGCCAAGCAGATCAGCAGCATGCTGTAGCACTCGCGGAAAATCCGTCTGCGCATCAGCACCGAGATGGGCTGCGATCAGATCGAAGATGTCGCCGCCATCACCGTTCGCCCGATCCGTCCATAGCCCGGCCTTCTCGCCATCGAGAACCACTTCGAGGCTGTCGCCGGGGCTGCCAAGCACGTCGCCGATGAGGAATTTCCCCTTACGCTTCTTTCCTGCCGGGAACAGCGTGGCCAGTACGGATTCCAGTCGGCCGACGAGATCCGTCCGTAACGACTCACGTGTCGCCCCGCTCTCAGGTGGCAACTCAACCGAGGCATCGTTGAAATCAAGCATTCGCCGCGCCTCCCTGTGCCAACATCCACGTTTCCAACTCGTGCAATTTGAAGCGGACGAGCTTGCCGACCCGGTAATGCGGTATGCCCAGTCGTGCTCGTTCCTTGGGATGCGTGAGCAGGTACATCGGCAAATTCAGGCAATGGGCAGCCTCGCTTGCATCGACCAAGCGCTCGCCAAATACATCGGTGATGGATGATGGGTTCATGCTGTATTCCTCCAGCACCGGTCCTGCCATGCGCACATCCGGCACTCAAAATGGGTGGGGTCATGAAAGGCACGTGGAAGCAATTCGCCGGCTTCAGTCGCCGAGATCACGTTCAGTGCCCGATCGGACATGCGCTGGGCCAGGGCTGCGTCGAAGGGCACCAACTCGGTGTAGATCTCCATGGTGTCGGCATTGACCGCCGTGAAGATGGCTGGCTGCTCATGCAATTCAAGGTAGGCTTGATAGATCGCCACCTGCGCGGCATAGACCGGCTTGGCCACCGCCAACCCACTCTTTTCGAGATCGCGCCAGGACTTCGAGCCCAGACATTTGTTCTCCCAGAGCGCGGGATAGGCGAAGCCCTGGGGACCGCCGACGATGACGCCGTCGATATGGCCTTGCAGACGTCCACCGGCCGCCGAGAAACCAAACTGATCACCATTGGCCTTGCGAGTGCGCAGATCGAACCCTGCCGCCCGTAGCCAGTCGATCATGCAATCCTCCATGACATGGCCGCGCCTGAAAATACGCAGCAAGCGTCCATCGGCGTCACGACCAGGGTCGACCGGCGCTTTGGCAAACTCGTACTGCAGCGCACGCGCGCAGGACACGCCGAGACGCGATGCCCCGAGGTAGTCACGCGGCATCTCTTCGGAACGCAGGCGCTGCATGCCAAGATCGACCAATGCCGTGATCTGACCGGAGAGGCTTGAAGATGAGTTGAAGTCCATCATCGCTTCGCCCCCTTCCCGTCTTCCCACGGCAAGTCGTCCTCCAGATCGGCAAAGGGATTGGCCATCGGATCCGGGGTCGGCACCATGCCGCGTACCGGCGGAAACTTTGTCTCCTCGTGGTGCTCTACCATCGCATCGGTGTAGCAAGTGACGATGGCGTCGATCACGCGCAGTGCCTCGGCTTCGCTGTAGTCACCGAGTGGTTTGGCAAACCCAATCTCACCGGCGGCCTCGCCGAAGGATTTGAGGCACTTACGCATGGCGGCGAGTTCGACGTCAGACGGATCGATCATGGCGACCTCCTCGATGCGCTTGCCGCCATCCTTCACATGCAGCCAGTTGCCATACAGGGCGTGAAACACATCCTGACAGCGGCGTGAACAGAACACCCAGTCGATCGGGTACCGGCGTGGATCGCCGATGCGATGCTGGTTGTCGGAGTGACCGAATCCACGCGCCTGGCGTTGGCATACCCAGCATTTGCCGCTCATACATGGCAACCTCCGGCCGGCTTGCCTGGGCGAGCACGAACGGCGTGGTCCGTACAATAGGCATCGAGTTCGACGTAGTTATCGCGAATTGAGGTCGAACCGATACGCACACCATTGGGATGGCGGCAGCGTGCAATGCGCAGGCCGCCAATATCACTGGCACTTGACGGATCGAGATAGCGGCAATTGCCGCAACGTTTCCCGTTCATGCCCATCCCCTCACTGTGCCCAGGCGGGCTTACCTGACACAGAAGCATTGGGGGCCGGGGTAGAGGGCATCGTCGGGCGCGCAGCGGTGGGCGCTGCCATCGGAGCAGGTGTGCTGCCGACGGCGCGGGCGTACTCGGGCTGATCGGGCTCAACCGCGATCTTCACCACATTGCGCAATTCACCGCGACCATCCTTCTCGACATCGATGCGAGCGACGAACTCGATGCCGTCCAGTTCGTGGAACCCCTGGATGCGGCGTGCAGCCGCCGCTTGCGGTGAGTTGTCCTTGGGATTGATATTGCGGGCGCTGTTGAGCGCAGCGCGAACGAACGTCCTGCCCATGTTGCCCCACGCAGGCCCCTTCGCACTGTGCAGGCCGATGTTCGACCACATCTTGCGGCGGGCGAATTCACCCTCAAGGATCACGAACTCGCAGGCCAGGTAGATGCTGCCCGTGTCGAAGCTCTGCGTGGCATATCCTCCCGCCCATCCCTGTGCGGCATCATCGTAGCCACCGGGCTTGATGGTCATGCGCACACGGGCGACAGTGCCCTTGGGAATAAGGTCGAAGGATTGTTGTTGTTCGGCGTCGTTGAAATCGTTCCAGGCAGACATGATTACTCCTTGGTAATTTGGGATTGGGTGGCGGTGGCGCACTTCTCGATGAGCGCGCGCAAGTCGGGGGGCTCCAGCAAATCAAGCTGTCCGGAGCGATCCTTGGCGGGATAGCCGTAGGGATTCAGGGTGTGGGTGACAAAGGCACGGTAGGCAGTGCCGTCCTCGGCTTTGATCTCGGCCAGGGTCACCACTTCATCCACGATGCCGGGGAGCTCGGCCGAGGTTTTGGCACCCTCGATCTGCGGGACGAACACCTTGCGATTGAAATCATCGAGACGTTCATCGAGGATGGCCACGAACACCACGTGTTTGCCCCGGGCGTGCTGGAGATGCATCAGCGCACCGAGCATCTCGGTACCGAGCAACCCATAGGCGCCGCGCGTGTCGGGTTTGCCTGTGCGCTCGGACATTGCCTGCGGCTGCGTCTTAGCCCAGATCAGGGCCAGGCGGGCCAGCACCGTGATGCTGTCGACGAAATAACACTCGTATTTCGCCAACTGCTCCGGATCGCCATAGCGCTCACAGACATGCTGATAGTGAGCATCCGAGTACGGAGCCTCGGCAGGCAATGCCGGATTCGGCCCTGCCAGAAACACCACCAGATCACGGAACTCCGGCCATGTCGTGGGGCGCACACAGTCCCCTCGCCAGTCCTTGACCGCGAGATCGCCGGCTTCCAGATCGACGAACAAGGTGGTGCCTTCAGGAAGCGTCTTGAGTTGGGTGGTCTTGCCGATGCCACTCTTGCCGAGCAGCACCAGCTTGACACCCTTCTTCTCGCGCAGTCGCTGGTCAGCGGTAATGATGGGAAGTGCCATCACGCCACCTCCTTCAACTGCTCGGCAACCGCCGGATTCCAGAGGATCTGGTAACCGCTATGGCCATTGCGCGAGTACGGCATGGCTTCAGCCCAGGATTCGCCCGCCTCGGTCAGTTCCCACTCATCACGATCATTGCGGAACTGAAGACCGTAGTTGGCCAGGCGCTGGTTGGTTGCCTTGGCAGAGATGCCGATCAACTTGCCGAGCTGGGTCGCATTGAGCGAACAGATTGGTTCGTTGGCCACGGGCAGCGCGCGACGCATCGTCTCGACAGTCAGCCCGGTGTTCTCCTGGATGCAGGTCAGCGTCGCGGCCATGGCAATCCCGGCCTTAACTCCCGGCACCTTGGCGACGGCTTCGCCGATCAATAACAGGGCTGTGACACGATCTTGCGTCGGCGCGGACAAAGCGGCCAAGGCGGGAACCGCGTAGCTCCCGGTCTTGCGAATGCTCGGCAAGACCTCGCTGGTCACCCAGCGCTTGAACCTCTTCGCGGCCTCTTTGGTGCTGCCGAGGATCAGTGCGTAAAGGCCAGACTCATTGACGTGGTTGGCGCGCTGGGTCCGCCCAAGGCTATCGATGACCTCGCGTTTTGCGAGGTCATCGGCATCGACGTGCTTGGATACGGCATCGGAGGGATTCGCCAATTCCAGTGCAGCACAGACGTCATTGGCGTTAAACCATGGCTGGCCAGCATCATCGATCTGCACCCGGAGGGCGTGCGACTCGAACTGAAACGGAGTAAGCATGGTCATGATCACTCCTTCCAGTCGATCGCGGACAGACGATCCGAACCGATCGCACCGACCTTGCGGGCATTGACATAAAGATCGTCCAGTGCGCAGCGGCGACGACTGGCAAGGGACTGCTCCTCAGCGGCGAACTGGATGGCGAAGGCCAGTTCGTCGAGGGTCGCGGTGTGGGTCGGGATGACCACTTCGTGCCCGTCCTGATCCCGGTAGCGGATCTGCTCCGGTAGGTTTTCGGCGAAGAGCGAGCTGACGCGTTTGCGCAGCGTGGAGGTGTTGATGGTATTCATGCGTTACTCCTCAGAATCGAGATCAAGGGCGTAGATGGCCTTGCCAGGTTTGACGGTGCGGGCGGCCTCGAACTGCTCGCGCAGTGTCGTCGGCCAGTTGTTGAAGCGGGATTCAGGGACGCTGAACTCGATGTCAAGGTAGTCCTCGACGCGATCGCCAGACGCTGCGATGCGCTTGGCAATCTCGGCTAATTGCTTCTGGTCCCAACTGACGCGTTTCGGTTTGTCGATCGACACGCTGAGCGGGCCGTCACTGAAGCGAACCGTGCCGAAATCCTTGCCGGTTTACGCACGCGCAGCGCGTTCCAGTTCTTCGAATCGCTGCTGCATGGCGGTATGCACCTTGGCCTGCTCCTTCTTGAGCCAGTCCGCCAGTTGCCCGATATTGCGCTGGACTTCGACGAGGTGTGCCGGTGGCAGCGCCTGCAATTGCGACACCGACATTGCGGTGAGCTGATCGGGGAAGACAGTGAGGTCGTTCATCGCTATCTCCTTCACCGCGCCACACGCTCGGAAGTCGAGTCGTGCAGTGCGCTATATTCGAAGTCGATGACGGCCTCGAGGGGATAGCTGACCCGCTTCGACAGCTTGAGATAGCGAGGTCCGCGACCTTCGCTGCGCCAACGCTGCAGGGTCTTGGGGCTGACACCCCAACGCTGCGCGAGCTCGTTTTCATTCAAGACCCGCCGGTCGCCCGGTGCCAGGCTGTTGATCGCCGGGTGGGGCGATTGAGGGGTGTTACTGACTGGTGTCGGCATGTAAGCCTCCTATGACGTTGTTGAGGAATTGCAGGCCTCATTTCAGTCGTCGGGTGGCGAACATAAGAGGGACCGAATGGCGAACCACGACGGAACTTCTGGTTCGCCAATACCGGGCCGTAGACGCAAAAACGGCGAGCACAGGGCTCGCCGTCAGCATCAGGATTTCGGAATTAGCCGATCAGGGCGCGAATCCCAGCGCCTTGCGTTGCTCTTGCCAATCACGAGGTAGTTGGTCGCGACGGCCGCGTAACGTATGGAGATTCAGATCACGGGGCTGGCGCCCCTCGAGAACCGACTCGATGATGTCCGGTGCCAACGTGGTCAGGCGCAAGACTTCTGCCACCCACCCGGGCTCGAGCTTCAATGACCGCGCCAAATCGTTCGCCGTTGGATAGCGCCCCTCGTCGAGCAGACGCTGCCAGTAGAAGGACTTGCCCAACATCTTGATCATTGGCAGATCATGCCCTCCGTTGCCCTGGCCTGATCCGTCGCTAGGAGGTGGAATCATCACTTTCCGGTTCTGCTTACGCCGGATAGTCAGCGGCACCAGCGTCACGCGCTGATGACCTGTGGTGTAGTCGCGAGCATCGCCACCGATATCGATACGGACACTACGCAGACGGGGATTGTTCGCTTTCATGGCAGGTTTGATGGTCGTTGTCATGCGAACGCTTCCTCCCTGGACTCCTTCATTTCCTCAACCAGAGGGTGCTGCGCAATGTCAGCGCCCAGCCCAATCCACCCGTCCTCGCGCCAAAGGATATCCAGTCCTTGCCCGTGCACTTGGATACGCTCGATCAGCAGTTGCGTGATACGTTGCTGCTCAAGCGGAAAGAGCTGTTCCCACACTGCGCCGATTCGTTGCATCGCGATCAGCACATGTCCTTCGTCGAGATCCGCACCAGCGGGATATTTCTGGCAGGCACGCCAGGTGGCGACGAGCATCTCCGGCGAGCGGAGCACCAGGTGGATTTGTTCAAAAACTGCGGCCTCGATCTCGGCGGCAGGTAGGGCACCTATATCTTCGGTACCGGGCAGCAATGTGGCCCCTGCATTGCGCCGCTTGTGCAGGTAGGGCACGTAGTAGCGATAGAGGCGTCCGTTTTTCTTCTTCGTGAAGTGATGAATCATGCGCTGCCCATCGGGTGCGTACAGTAGACCGGCCAGGAGTGCGGGATGTTCGGTGCGGTGCTCACGAGGGCCCTGCTTCCGCCGTTCGATGAAGGCGTGAGCCGCGTTCCAGAGTTCTGGTGGCACGATGGCCTCGTGCTGCCCCGGAAAACTCTGCCCCTTGTGAACCATTTCGCCAAGGTAGATACGGTTGCGCAGCATGGCGAACAGATACTGCTGATCGATGGGGCGCCCCGGGCGATGCTGGCCACCCTGGGTCACCCAGGACTTGGTGGTGTGACCTTCGATGGCTAGTTCCCGAACCAGTTGTGCCGCCGATCCATGCTCGGCATAACGCCGGAAGATGCCACGCACCAAGTTCGCTTCGGAGGCATTGACCACGAGCTTTCGCTCCACGACGTCGTAGCCCAATGGGGGCATGCCGCCCATCCACATTCCCTTGGCTTTGCTGGCGGCAATCTTGTCGCGAATACGCTCGCCAGTGACCTCTCGCTCAAATTGGGCAAAGGACAGCAGGATGTTGAGCGTCAGCCGCCCCATGGACGTGGTGGTGTTGAACTGCTGGGTGACCGAAACGAAGGACACACCGTTGCGATCGAACACGTCCACCAGCTTGGCAAAATCTGACAGGCTGCGCGTGAGACGATCGATTTTGTAGACCACCACGATATCAACTCCACCAGCTTCGATGTCCGCCATGAGCCGCTTGAGACCGGGGCGATCCAAATTTCCTCCCGAGTAACCGCCGTCGTCGTAACCATCGCCTACAGCAACCCAGCCTTCGTGGCGCTGGCTGGCGACGAATGCCAGGCCGGCGTCCCGTTGCGCTTCGAGACTGTTGTACTCCTGGTCCAGACCTTCATCCGTGGATTTGCGCGTATAGATGGCGCATCGCTTCTTCGGAACGATCGGTTGCGAAGAAGCGGGCATGGGGCGCATGGTTCTCATACGACCTCCTTCTTGTTGCGCGACTTGAGTCCGAAGAACAGAGGACCAGACCATGGACTGCCCGTGATCACCCTGGCAATGGCGCTCAAGCTGGTGAATCGCTGGCCTCGATATTCGAAGTCGCGTACACCGCGCACCAATACATGGTGGTCGATGTCATCGTAGGTCCGCGTCAGTATGGTGCCGGGCAGAAGGCGATCGGCATCGCGTTGCAGATTCTTCGGCAGCACGCCAGTCTCGCCGATGCTTTCCAGTTTGCGCCGTACCGAAACCTTGAGGCCACCGTAGGCACGTTCCTGAAGTTTGTAGGCAAGGCGACTCTCCAGCCAGGTGCGGTGATGATGATTCGGCCGCTGGTCGAAATGCTCATCCCACAGCGCCCAGAGGCTGTCCATCGGTAACAGGGGCAGCTGAGCGATTCGAGCCGATATGGTTGCGGTGTCGGGCAGGGGTGCGTGTGTCGTCATGGGCGAACTCCTTCTTGCTGATCGGGGTTCGCATTCACGCGCTGTTGGCTGGAGAAGCCAAGACAAACCGACTCTCTGTCGCCTGAATGTTTCTGATCTCCTGATCGTGAATTTCTGGAGCGCAGGCGCAGCAGGGCTGCGGACAGCAAATCGGCAATTTCTGCGTGCGCGTGCCGAGGCGCCAAATTACTCGGGGTGATGAAGGTGTGTTCGATGTCGTTCATGTTGGGAAGCGTTCCATAAGAAAACGCTGCTCATGCTATGAACGAAGGCACCTCCGGGTAACGTGTTTTAGCGGAGTTATGCGGAGCCCTGAGACTGAGTGTCCGACTGTGCCTGGCAATGACTACGATCTACGCCTCTTTCGGGCGATACCAAGCAGCGCGTTGTCGATCTACTTCGCGGTACCGAAGCTCAAAAACGCGGGATTCATGAACCACCTGCCGCCAGCTACTACACCCGTACTTGGCTGGTAACTGATCTGGGTGGCGTTCGGCAATCCATCGGCCAGCCGCAGCGACAGGCGTCCATCCATCGATGGCCAACTCTTCGGCAGCCTCTCGCAGTGCGCGCACAATTCCTGCTGCGGGCCACTCTATAGTCCCATCCGGCGCAATTCCATTGACGACGAAGTCATGGAACGCATCTGACTGAACGAATTCGGCGGCTAACTGACGCGCTTGCTCCATATGTTCAGCCCACCCACGCAGTTGCTCGAAGTGCTGATCGATGCGGCTGGAGGCCGTAACCAATGCATCATGGGCGCTACGACATCCATCCTCACTCCAGAGGTTGTGTTGATCAATGAAATGGTGAACTAGGTTGTTCCGTAGCAGCACGAGCTCTTTGAGTTCGTTTTCTGTCCGAGCATAGTCCTCGGCAGACAAGCTCAGTTGCATGCGCATTCCGAATGAAATGACATTGTCGGATGCCCCGGTCGTGAGATCGGTCGAAGCGTCGGCTGCATCGGCAACCACATAGGATCCGATGAGCTGGCCAACCAACGTGCCAAGGGTCTTGCTCGCGGTATCGGCGATTCGTTCAGCGCGAATCGACTCCAAGGAATGTGCGGGGCCAGCAATTTCGTGATGCGCGACAATGGCCTTGATCAGGTGTTCATACTGCTGCAAGCGCAGTAGGCATCGGCCCAGCATTCGCTGAATCTCGCGCTGCTGAGTCGGCAGATCTTCATCCGTTGGTTGCGTTATCACGTGATTCATTGGGCGCAACTTATCGGACCGGCAACTGGCCGTTCGAGACGAACTGGTCAAAGCTGTCGAAGCTCTCGCCCTCCTGCCATGACCGATCCCATGAGCGAGGCTCGGCATCTTCGAGCAAAAGCAACGTGAGAATTCGGTCACGTGCGCTGTAGCTGTGCTTGAACTCCCACAGCTTCATATGAGTTGCCTCTTCCGGGCACCAGATCGCCGCTGACATTTCAACGCCATCCCATTCTTGGTCGATACTGGCATCGGCGGCCAACGTGCCAGGCAATGGCTCCTGTGGGTCACCGTTCCGCCGGATGCGCGCCCGCGTCCTGACGGCGCTGCTGCTACGCCATTCATACTTCACGAAGCCATTGTCCCAATAGACGAGGATTGCGCGCTGCTTGGTGAACTTGATGAAGCGGATGCACAACGCCTCGAATGAAACCTGGAACCGCTTGGCAATGGCGCTGAGGACGTGTAGATCGATGCGCTGGTTCGATATCCAATCACGCAGCAGGTCACCGGGCATCAGCAGGTTGCCAGCGAACTCGTCTGCTTCGCGCTCAATCTGGCGAAGGCCATCGATGCCGGTGTGAACGCTCTGGCTGTCGCAGTTGAAACTTGGTTGCTGACTGCGATGCAAGATGAAGTGACCCAACTCGTGGGCAATGGTGAAGCGTTGCCGCTCACGTCGAGCCTTGCCGTTGTAGGCGATACCCCAAACCGCGTGGTCATCTGGATCGCGCGCCAGCATTCCTTCGAACGTGTCGCCATGAATTTCCACCGGTGGCCTGATCTCCCGAACACCCGCCCCATAGGGCGTGTCCGGCAGCATCTGCCGGACGATTTCCAAGTCGATGGCATCAGGCATGCCCTCGCTGTACCAGGCCCGCAACCACTTGATGACATGGCTGGAAGCAATGGAACCCGTCAGGGCCTGTGCTGCGCTCAATTTTCAGTCACCGCTTTTGCGTGAAAACATCATCTTGAGCACATCTTGGTAGTGCTTTTTCTCTTCCTCTGACATTACGGCGTACTCACGGAAGAAGGCGACGTCCTCGGGGCTGGCTTCGGGAGCCTGCTGCATGGGCGTGCCCATTACATCCTCCATCGTCACGCCGAGCACCTGAGCGATCTTCTGAATCCGCTCCGCTGTGGGGCGCTGCCCATCCTTCATTTCCAGTTCCCAGATGTATGCCTTGGTACAACCGACCGCATCAGCGACCTGCTGCAGGGTCAATTTCTTCGCCTCGCGCAAACGCCGCAGGCGTGCTCCGAACTCCGAAGCCATGGCGATGCTCCCGTAGTGAAAAACCAATCGGTGAATAAAAGCAAGGCCGATAGTATAGCCACGTGATACGCAAAAGGTCTAGATGTGCTCCTTTGATTGACAAGCGGAAATCCGAGGTTCAGAATCGCACTTGTATCTCGTGGCTTTACTTGAGTGAGATGCGTGTTCAGTAACCATGTCGCTGGCCAGTGCATTCCGAACATCGGTCGCAGACCTCCGACGCCGATTCAGAAAGGACGAACAAGATGAAGAAAACCTTTGTCGACGTGATGCTCGAGCTGCCGGTGGATGCGACGTTACGCGACTTCCTGACGGGCCACGGCTTGTCAATGCCTGAGATCAATCCGGGCGATGCAGCTGATGCCAACCAGACCTTGGTAGAAGTGGTTACCGCGTGGACTGACACGGATGCGCGCGACCGGATGGCGGCCAATCTCATGGCCAGCGTTTCACTGGGTGACGAGGCGGGCCGGCAGGCGATGTTCGAGGCCGCGATGGCCGACCCGGCAGCAGTGACCGGACTGGCGCTGTGCCAAAGTGACCTTCAGCGCTCATTCTGGCTCTACACCCATCACCCGACGCTATTCGAGCGTGCCAGCGATTTCGATTTCTGGGCACATCACGGCACACAGGCCCAACAATACGACCTCGGCGTCAAGCGCACGCCGATCGACACCGAAGTAGCGATGACCGGGCTGCGCCAAGCCATTTCGGCGTTCTACCAGCGGGAGCGGCAATGCGGCGATGGCTGCGTCGCGTACCTGGTGGAGCGCAGCCCCGGCGTCTATCTGCTGACGGTCCATGTCAAGGATCTGGCCATGCTGCGCCTCGAGTTCGAAGGCGTGGTGTTGAAGCGCCGGGTCGGCAATCCGAACATCCACATGGTGTTGGAGTACGCCCAAGCCACTGGCGTCGTGCGCACGCTGGTGCGCGGCGGCCAGAAAGTCCAGCAGATGCTGGTCGAGGCCTTCGCGGAGCATGTGCTGGGCGTCAAGGCGAATGCACAGAAGATCAAAGCGCCGTGTCTGGACCTGTCCACCTTGCGCACGGGCTTCGATGTACCGGAGGTGTTCGACGACGGGTTCTCTCTGATACAACTCAAGTCGCTCACCCTGCTGAGCCCGGACGGCGACCTGAAGATCGAATGCACGGCGATGCAGGCCAGCCAGCAGCGCTCGGTGCATGAACTGCTGAAGGAGAAGCTTCCCGGCCCGCTGGAAGGACAGTGGGCAGTGACGGCGGCGCAGGTCAATCTCTACTATCCGCCGGAGCCGGGCCGGACGCGTGCCAAGGTGGTCACCATCGAAGTGACCAGCAAGGGGCGTCTGAACCTGCACAAGTTCGACAACAAGCTGCAGGCGCAACTGGAGCGCTACCTGGTCAAGGTCGGCATCCTGCAAAAGGGGCAGACCTTGAGTGCCCAGGAACTGCCACCAGAGGTGGACGCGATCAGTTCCCCGTCGGTATTCGAGGACTGATCGATGGCGGCGCACGATGCCTGGGCCTTAGTGTGCCGCCTGTTCGCGGGCGGTACGCCCGTGCTGCGCGCCACGCTCTCACCACGCGATGTCGACACGCTGTCTGTTCTGGTTAACGCGGTCAAGCCGACGACGGTGGATCAGTCGTTCGTGCTCTGCCCGCACTGCCAACAGCACCGGGCGCAGGTCTGGAGTGATGGCCGGGGTGGACGGATGTGCCGTTGCCCGGACTGCGGACCCGTGGCCGTCGAAGCGAACGACGGTACTGCGCTGGCGCTGAACGAGGACTGGTTTCGGCAGAAAATGCGTCTCGCGCTCGACATCGAAAGCCGCGACGGCATTGATGATCTGGGCGATGGCGTGTGGCGACTGGGTGATATCCGCCGGTCACCCGTCCTACTCGCCCGCGATCTGACGCGCGTGCTGCAAGAACCCGCGTTGTTGGATCGGGTGCGCGTGGCGGGCGGCGACATTCGGGTGATCACGCCGAGGCCGCGCACGACACGCGGATCGCCATTCAGCGTGGGCATCGAGTGGCTGGCGTTGGAGGAACGTTTCACGTTCTACGGAGGTGGGATCGCCTACATTCGCCCAGGGGCGGGCACAGAATTAAATGTCGCAGCCGATCCATGGGCGCCTGTCCATGGGCCGTTCTCGGCAGACTTCAGTTGGGTGATATTGAGTGACTGGCCCCATGGACCGATTCGGTGCACTGAAGGCCAAGCCGCCATCTTCAGCGCACTCTGGTCATTCAAAGGCGTCAAGGTCGATGGCGAGCGCGTTATGCTGAAAGCTGGACAGGAGAGTGACAAGCCGATCGACCTGTTCAAGGTAAAAGCGGCGAACAAGGGTAAGCCGGAGTACGAGGGGCCGTTGCACGCCTACAGAGCACTTGTGGAGTCTAACCGGCGCCAAGGTGTGTACTGGATGCCATGCGCATCCAACCTCAATCACCCGTGACAACAAACAGAGGAAGAAATAATGTTCGGAAGAGGTATCGATAAAAGCAAAGGCCTGCTTTTCTGCACGCATGATCTCAGCCAATCGCTACGCAACACAGTTGACGAAATACGCCGGGAGATCGAAAGCCTTCAACCCGACAGGTTGCTGAACACCGCACCCGACGATCTAAAAAGCTATCTGGCGGCAAAGTACCGTGTGGAGCCGATCAGCCTTTTGCGCGATCAATGGTACGCCGATCATCACGAAACACAGGTCGATGTCCGCTATGACTCCAACCGATGGATCGACGACAAGAGTCGCCCGTGCATGGTACCCGGCGAGCGTGTCGAGGTGCGCGTGCCCTTCGAGGGTGAGGCAGAGTTGTTCTACGCTCAGCCCAATACCTCGACCTCAAATCCACCGCGCGCGATCATCGAGAAGAACGAGCTAGTACTTCGCTACGACTCGCCTGCCGACGCACCGCGTGATGTCAGACCTTTAATCGATCGCTCGTTGGCAGATATTGAGCAATACCTCGGATGGCAACGCCCGATGATTGACGCGCATAACAACGGGCTAAGCGCCATCGCTGAGCAAGCGATCCAGCAACGTCGAGAGCGGCTGTTGGCCCAATCTCAACGAGTGGCGTCTCTCGGCATCCCGGTCAAGCGACGCGAAGACGCACCTACGACATACGCAATACCAACAGCGCGTAAAAAGGCGATTCCTGCTCTTCCCCCTGCGAGTGCTGCGCCTTTCACACCGGAGCCGGCCTGGGCGATGGAGCAGTACGAGCAGGCGCTCAAAATCATGCAAGACATGACGCTCGTAATGGAACGCAGCCCTGATGCCTTTAAGACGATGGATGAAGAAGCGCTACGGCAGCACTTTCTCGTTCAGCTCAACGGCCAATTTGAGGGCAAGGCCATGGGCGAGACGTTCAATATGTCTGGAAAAACCGACATCCTGCTGCGCGAGGGTGAACGCAACGTCTTCATTGCCGAGTGCAAATTCTGGAAGGGCCCGAAGGCCTTTGGGGAGGCGATCGACCAACTCTTGAGCTACGCCACCTGGCGGGACGGCAAGACGGTAATCCTGGTGTTCAATCGCGGTAAGGAAATGACGACGGTACGTACAGGCGTTGATGCAAGTGCCAAGGCACATAGTAACTTCAAGCGTACAGTGAGCTGGCCACACGAGAGTGGATTCCGCTACGTGTTTCATGCAAATGGCGATACCAATCGCGAGTTGACCGTGACAGTACTCGTTTTCCACGTACCGAAGTGATCCGCTCGGTTACGATGACAGCTTCCGTATTGGGCTGGCCATCCAAGCCAGCAGTCAAACCCGAA
Source organism: Betaproteobacteria bacterium UBA1934 (assembly GCA_002337055.1). Classification (GTDB taxonomy): domain Bacteria; phylum Pseudomonadota; class Gammaproteobacteria; order Burkholderiales; family Rhodocyclaceae; genus UBA1934. Next base: position 979,239 of record DDFG01000004.1, read on the forward strand.
GCGCCGACGCATGCATAATTCCTTGCCGCATAAGGCAATGTGCGCGTGCCTTGGCGAAAGAGTTGGTGGAGATTTTGAGAGAACAGAGGGCAGAATAGTGTCGAACTGACCGCCCTTCGGGTCAGGTCGCGCACGCCTCTGGCACACGCAGAATGGGTGCGATCCCCGCGTGGTTTGCGGGAAGCACAAATGAAAACGCCCAACTGAGAACAGTTGGGCGCTGAATTTTGGTGGCCAGTCGCGGAATCGAACCACGGACACGCGGATTTTCAATTTTGAATTTTGCTTATTAATCAAATGATTGGCACCGCCAACACTCGCCAAAAGCCGCCAAACCACGGTGGCTTTTGTCACGTATGTCATCTGAGCCCGGATTTCTAGTTGTCGCGGCAGCCACCAGATACAGCTGGTCATTTGGTTTTTCTGCAAGCCGAAGTACAATGCCATTGGCAACGTTCAGCTTGTTGCAAAGCAACTTGGATTAATTCGATGTCTTGCAAAGAACATTCGAAGGACTAGAGATCACTCTAAGAACGCATCCATGGTGTTTGCACTACTTCCACGTGCACCACTTGCAGCTCTGACTCTTTGCAGGCTCGATTTTATTCTCTATGGAGCACGCCGTATCATCCTGAAATGCTGAAGCTGACAGTGATGGATCATCGTTGTCCAATGCTTATTGGATAGAGAAAATGCCAAATGAACCCGCAACCCTCTTTAATATTTCGCACCTTGTGACATTTCTTGGCGGCGCAGCGGCCGGAAGCGCCGGAACATACCTTGCAGATAAGTATACAGATCAGCGAAGAGCAAAGAAGGCGGCTCAGGAGCGCAAACAACGTTTTTCTGAACTCCAGAGCCTTATGAAATCACTTTTCGAAGAAATAATCATCGATTTGAATGGCGATAATTCGGGCACGATTCGTGAATTCGTCATCCTTCCCAATGATCGAGTTACTTTTAACAGCAGCCTCCCTCGATTTTCTTACTTTGAATCAACACACCCACATGTCCGCAACCAATGTGCGCTCTTACGGGAGGCTGGCTACATTCAAGATGTTTCTGTTGGGAGTGCACCTATATTTAGGATGAGCGAGGAATTTGTTCGATTGCTAAAGAAATCATGAAAACGTATGGAACTTGCATTCAAAATAGTCGAATTGCATTGCTTCTCAAACCGTTGTAATTACTAGTCCGACGCCGTACTAACAATTGTGATGGGCTATGACTGACTTACTTCAGATTTTTCAGCACCAATATTTTTCAGTGATCGCTGGTGGCGTGGGAGGTATCGTAACCGCTTGGCTCACTCAGCGAATACTCAATCGGCGAGGTGTTTTTTCCTACTCTGTTACGCACAGCAGAGTTGGTGTTACTACAGAGGACCCCGTTTTTGGAAACGTAGCTGTAACACTAAATGGACAGCCCATTTCAAATCTCTATTTTTCAACACTTGAGATGAAAAATGAGAGCCTTAACGATTATGAAAACGTATCCGTTCGTGTTTATACAAACGATACAAAATTGATGACAGAACAGACACAACTTCTCGACAATCCGATAAATCTTGAGTGGTCAGAAAAATACAATAAGCAATTGGCTATTGAGACCGGCAAGACCCCAACAGATGCCCAGTGGAATATTTACAACGGACAGCGAGAATATGTTATTCCTATATTCAATCGGAACCAGGTTATTAGAATTGCATATCTGAATTCCGCAAATTCCGTCACCGCACCGACCATCTGGCTTTCAATTGCAGTTAAGGGAGTGAAGCTTAAGTTCAAAGTACCTCAAAACCAAATCCTTGGAGTACCACAGGCACAAGCGGCTGTTGTTGGCATCCTGATTGGCCTGATCGTCTTGGTTGCTCTGGCGTCGCTAGTATCGGAGCCATGGGCTATTGCGTTAAGTGCAATGGCATACGGCTTTTCCGCACAAGTGCCAGGCGCCTATGCGATTAAGTTGATCCGTAGAGTAAGAGAGGCAATTGGAGGCTAGCTTGCGAACCCGATACCGCTTTTTTTAGTTCTTATTGGACAACTTACCTCCTCATCATCCTTGGGTTGTAGTCCAGTTGCTCTAAACAACGTTGAGAACTAAGTTAGTCATGAACTTCGGGAAACTCTCATCAGTAGATTTGCTCATATTTCTGGAACTGTCGGAACAGTTCGGAACCACGGCAACCGAGACGCGCATCGAATTGGCCGGTAAACGTGCCGAATTCTTTGCACCTGATTGCGCTAGTGCAGTCTGGAATGATTTTTATGAACTGCCGATATTGGAACATGCCCAAGCGGTTGCTGAATTGATCGGAGAATCCGACGGAATTACTGGATTGTCTCAAGCCGAACACCCCGTACAGTTCATCCAGGAAGATCTTGGACAGTTGGACCAGCAGTTGAAAGAACAGCCGCTTACGCCTGAAGACAAGGATGAATTGCGGCCAAGGGTAGCAGCCGTTTTCGGGGCGGTCTTCTCTCTTACTGAAACTTTCCGCTCTCTAGTGACCTTTGGGTATTACCTGAATGAACAGGTCGCCGCCGTTCGCAATAGGCTGCCGAACGCGGAGAAAGCGCTCCTCAGCGCAGTCAAGATTGATCGTACCGTCTTGGCCTGCCCCTCGATCAACGCATACGTCAGTGAACGTGTGTTGATAAACGAAGAGAAATTTCTCAGGAAATTGCGGCGCGCGGAAAACGGCAAGCTGACCAAGCGAGAGCAGCGTAACTACCAACAAATGCGCCTCGTACTTCAGGTTCTCCATGAAACTGGCGCAAAAAAACTCTCAGCCGCTGAACTGCATCAGCTCTTTGTCGAAGAATTAAATCTAGTAGCCGCTGATCGCGCAACGGACGTTGGCGACGTCGCCGAAAACCTTCGTCAGTTCGCGTACCAGTTCATGAAGCAAAAAGCTGTTAGCTAAAACGCTCAAAAATTACTGACAGTCGGTAGGTGATGACCTCTATTTAATTCGTATCCGTTCCAGGCAGCCAAAGTGGCAAACCTGGCGCCATCCGAAAGGAACGGATATGAAGAAGTCGGAAGTAATCGGCGCTGTCGGTACAGGAGCGCACAGCGATTCAAACCCAGCCACCCCTTCCCTGACCGCCGCCCGCACTGCGCCTGTGGCGCAGGCGGACGGTGGGCAAGAAGGGGTGGAAACGTCGGTATCGGGGTCGCCCCCTTCTATCAGAGACCCCGATAACAGCAATCAGCAACAGAATGGGTTTTTTAAAGCCCTCCGTTGGGGCGTGGATAGTCTCTATCTCTCCTATCCCGGTACGTTGTTCGCCGATACCGATGCCCGATTAAGATCACTCAAAGCATTGGCCCAATCCGAGAATCCCGACGACGTGGGCAAGGCGCAATTGCCTTTGGGAAGTCACGTCTTTGAAGTGAAGAACAAGGGCACTTCTCTGTTTAGCTACATCCTGGAAGATGGCGCTTTCCGTATCCAACTCTCACAGCCGCCAAGAAAGCCGGGGAATCATGCCCCCATGGCGTATGTAAAGATTTCAGCCGCCTATCTCGCCCACGTCGGTCCGGTGGACGCAGAGAAGCATCTATTGTCTTTGCTCTCCGAACTCGGCGAGATCAAAGAAGCTGCGAACGTCAGCCGGATCGATCTCTATGTCGACTTCGTTTCTTCCGTCGATATGGAAAGTTGGGATCGCCAAGCCTGGGTGACTCGCGCCGCGTCCATCAATACCTATTCCTCCCTCGGTAGGTTCACAGGCTGGTCGATTGGCCTGGGCGCCATTCTGTCTGCCAGGTTGTATAACAAGGTCCTGGAAATCGTAGTCAGCAAGAAGGACTGGATACTCGAACTCTGGCAGAAAGCCGGATGGCAACCCGGTGAAACGGTGTGGCGCTTGGAGTTCGAATTGAAGCGGGAAGTGTTGACCCAGAAGGGGCTTTCCAAGCTCTCTGAAGTGCTTTCCCATCTCAATGGCTTGTGGAGCTATGCCACGACGGATTGGCTGCGTCTGACGTTGCCAAACAGCGAGGACAAGACTCGCTCTCGTTGGCCGATTCATCCGCTGTGGGGGTTCCTCTCGTCCATCGATTGGGAGAGTAAGGGCGGGCCGTTGTCGAAGCGTTTCAGTCCGACCAGGAGTCCCAAGGATGACAAGCTCTTTCAGATGGCGGGGAGTGTCATGCTGTCTTTCTTGGCTAAGCATGGTTATGCCGCGAATGAGGCCTACGAAGGCAGCCAAGATTTCATCGCGCAGTTGCTCGAATACCTGGATAAGCGAGCTTATGGGCAGGGGTTGTCCTTCGATAATTTTGTGGCTGAACAATTGGCTTTGAAACATCGCCAGTACAACACGGCCCTGAATCACCCCGAGCAGGAGGCGGAGAGACAGGCGCAGGCCATTGCGGATCAGGCTAAGGCGTATCGCAAGGAATCAGGGGGCTGAGATGGATGAACACGGCCTGCCTTTGCCTGCTGCGCGTTGTCTGTCCAAGGAACAGGCGGCGGCGTATCTCGGGATCGGGATCACGCTGCTGGCCGAGTTGCACGTCCCGTTCATCAAGATGGGACGGCGCTCGGTGTATGACAAGCTTGACTTGGATGCCTGGCTTGATGAGTATAAGCAGCGCGAGCATTGGCGGGCCGGAAAGGAGTTGTCTTTATGGCCCGTGAAACAGGAGTCTACCGGCGACCGGATTCTAGGTTCTGGTGGATTGCAGCAACGCTCCCGAACGGAATCCGAATACGCCAAAGCGCTGGGACTGAAAACCGCGAAGACGCCGAAGCCCTGTTAGCCAAGCTGACATTGGATGCTTACCGGCAGCAGCACTTCGGGTTCAAGCCTGAGCGATCTTGGCAGGAGGCGGTAGTCCGGTATTTGGAAGTCAAAGCAGCGCTGAGAAGTTACCGGGATACCCGGCGAATTTGTAGGAATCTTCACTCGTATCTGGGTGGGTTAAAGCTGAATCACATCAATGGCGATGTAATTTGGACAATCATCCAAGGAGAAATGAAGAAGGGCAATAAGCCCGCAACGATCAACCGCTATTTGGCGCTTGTTCGCAATTTGCTGCGAACAGCACGCGATGAATGGCAGTGGATCGATAGCATTCCGAAAATCCGCATGTTGCCCGGTGAAGTCGAAAGGGATCGCTGGCTGACAAGAGAAGAGGCCGACAGGCTTTTATCTTTTTGCCCGCCCCATTTGGCGGCGATTGTGCGATTTGCTCTGGCGACCGGATGCCGTGCGCGGGAGATTTTGGGCTTGGAATGGAACCGGGTTGATCTCCATCGAGGGACGGCTTGGTTAAATCAGACCAAGAATGGCACGCCGAGAGGCGTTCCGTTGAATCGAGATGCACTAGCCGTGCTTGAAGAACAGGTCGGAAAGCATTCGCAGTTTTGCTTCACTTATCGTGGCGAACCCATCAAAGCCAATGTGAGTAACAAGGCATGGTTCTCTGCGTTGGAAAAGGCGGAATTGCGTAACTTTCGGTTTCATGACCTGCGCCATACCTGGGCCTCCTGGCATCGCCAGTCCGGCACCAGTTGTGACGAACTTAAAGAGCTCGGTGGTTGGAAAACGCGGTCTATGGTGGATCGTTATGCCAAGTTTGCAACGGATCACTTAGCAATTGCGGCATCTAGGATCGAGACCGGGACGACAGGCAATGTGATTACATTGTCACGTTTTTGTCACGGCGACCAAGTAAAAAAGGCCTAGCCTCTCGGCTAAGCCCCTGAAAACCTTGGTGGCCAGTCGCGGAATCGAACCACGGACACGCGGATTTTCAATCCGCTGCTCTACCAACTGAGCTAACTGGCCTTAAGAGGCGCGAATTATCCACGAGTCGCGTGGGGACGTCAACGCTCGCAGGGTCAAGTGGCCAGTCCTGCCTCCTGTGGGTAAGACTGCTCCGTTTCCTGATCGGCGACGGGATCTTCCCAGGACGGAAAGACGACGCGCGCCACTGCGCCCTTGCCGCGTGGATTCGGCCGCAATGCCGCGTAGGCGCTGTGCAAGGTCGCAATTTCGCGGACGATAGCCAAACCAAGCCCGCTCCCCTGCGAATGCGCGTCGTCAACCCGGTAGAACCGTTCAAAAACCAGTTCTGCCTGTTCGGGCGTGACGCCAATCCCGTTGTCTTCGATTTCGAGCACCATGAATTCGCCGTTTTGCAACACCCGGCAAGTCACCGCGCCACCGGCCGGCGTATACCGCAGCGCGTTGTCGATCAGGTTATTGACCAGCTCGCGCAAGAGCATCGCGTTTCCGACCACCCATCCGTCGCCATGGGGGTCGTAGCCGAGATCGATTTCGCGGTCGAGGGCATGCATCACCCAGTCTTCGATGCATTCGCGCAACAAAGTGTCGAGATCAAGCTTTTCAAATTGCTGATGGGCAATTTCTCCCGATTCGGTTCGCGCCAGGGTCAGCAGCTGTTGCGAAAGGCGCGTGGCGCGATCAACGCTCGCTGCGATATGTCGCAAAGCGGACTGGATTGCCGCCGGGTCGCTTTCGCGCGCCGCCAGTTGCGCCTGCATCTTGAGCCCGGTCAGCGGCGTGCGGATCTGGTGCGCGGCATCGGCGATGAATCGCCGTTGTGAATCGCCGTTTCGCTTCATCCGGCGCAGCATCACATTGAATGAATCGACCAGTGGCTCGACTTCCTCGGGCACGCTCCTTCCGGGGATAGGCGAAAAATCGGCTACATCGCGGCCGCCCAGCGTTTCGCGCAGGTGTCCCAGCGACCCTAGCCCTTTCTTCAGCCCCAGCCCCACCAGAGCAAGCGCCAGCGGAATGAGGAAGAACTGCGGCACGATCACCGTGGCCACGATATTGTTAGCAAGTTGGACACGTTTTTCCTGCGATTCGGCCACCTCGACCAGCACCCAGGCATCGCGTTCCTTGTCCTCGGTGGCCAGCAACATTTGCGCAACGCGGAGACGCAGACGATCGAACTCGGTATTACGAAAGACGATTTCGCCGGCATCGTCCGCACGCCAGTGATGCGCGGGTGACGCCGGCAATTCGACCCGCCCGCCTAAATGCTTGCCATCGCCGCGCACAACCCGATACCAGGTGGTCGTCGCGCCTTCATTCCGGGACGGTAACAAACCGTCGGAAGGCAAAGAGGCCAACCCTGCCTCGCCTCGCTGAACGCTGAACACGATCTCACCGAGCCGCCCTCCGAGAATCTCGTCGTAAGGCATATCGGCGATATTCTGGGACAGGTAGTAGGTTGCTGCGATGCTGATTGGCCACAGGAAAAGCAACGGGGCCAGCATCCAGTCGAGCACCTCACCAAAGATGGTGCGCTCGGTGAGGTTGCTAGGCGTTCGCGCCGTGACTTCGGGGTTCTTCAAGGGAATAGCCCAATCCTCTTACAGTGGCAATGCGGACACCACCGGCCTCCAGTTTCTTGCGCAGGCGATGAACATATACCTCGATGGCATTGTGGCTGACCTCTTCTCCCCAGCCGCACAAGTGATCAACCAGTTGATCCTTGCTGACCAACCGACCCGGCCGCTTCAGCAGGATTTCCAACAGACCCGTCTCACGGGCCGACAATTCAACATTGGCGCCGTCAATAGCGGCTGTCCGGCTGATCTGGTCATATTCCAGCCGCCCAACGCGAATGCGTGGCGCCGTGCCGGTTGATCGGCGGGTCAGCGCGCGCACGCGTGCCTCCAGTTCGGCCAGCTCAAACGGCTTGACCATGTAGTCGTCCGCGCCAAGATCAAGCCCACGCACTCGGTCACCGGTACCGTCCAACGCGGTCAGAATCAGCACCGGCAAGCTGCAGCTGCGCGCCCGCAATCTCTTCAGCACCTCGAGGCCCGAAAGTTTGGGCAGGCCTATGTCTAGAATCAAAAGATCATAAGCGTTGGCCGCCAGCGCATTGTCGGCATCCAACCCGTTTGCCGCGTGGTCGACGGCATAGCCTGCGCCGCGCAGTGAGCGCCCAAGGCCATCGGCGATTACCTTGTCATCTTCGGCAATCAAGATTCGCATGCCGGTCTCCGAATGTATTTTTATGTTGTTATTGTAAGCCCAGTGTAAGCAAAACACCTTATTCTGACGCGGCTGTTCACCTGTTTGGTCTAGGAGCCGTTGCCTCAACGCGGCTCAGGGGGTTGCAGAGCCTTTGGCCGCGCCCCCTACCACCTTTTTCAGGCGAACCGCCCCTGACCCCACAGAGAACCTCAACAGAGCCTACAATCCGGACGCTACCCGCAGTACCGGACGCAAAAACCCGCTAACCGCGGGTTTTCTTTTTCCTGCCAGACTTGCGGCTTGTGGCGCCCGAAAAAAAAGCCCCGCGCACGGCGGGGCTTTCTAGCGGGAGCCGAGGCGAATTACATACCCATGCCGCCCATGCCGCCCATACCGCCCATGTCGGGCATACCGCCGGTGGCCGGCTTGTCTTCGACCAGCTCGGCCACCATGCATTCGGTGGTCAGCATCAGGCCGGCGACGGACGCGGCGTTCTGCAGCGCGGTGCGGGTGACCTTGGTCGGGTCCAGCACGCCCATTTCAACCATGTCGCCATAGTCGCCGGTGGAAGCGTTGTAACCGTAATTACCCTTGCCGCGAACAACCTTGTCGACCACCACGGAGGGCTCGTCACCGGCGTTGGCGACGATTTCACGCAGGGGTTGTTCCATGGCGCGCAGGACGATCTTGATACCGGCGTCCTGGTCGCTGTTGTCACCCTTTAGCTTGCCGATCTGGGCGCGGGCGCGCAGCAGGGCGACGCCGCCGCCGGCGACGATGCCTTCTTCCACGGCCGCACGGGTGGCGTGCAGGGCGTCTTCAACGCGGGCCTTCTTTTCCTTCATCTCGACTTCGGTCGCCGCGCCCACCTTGATGACGGCCACGCCACCGGCCAGCTTGGCCACGCGCTCTTGCAGCTTTTCCTTGTCGTAGTCGGAGGTCGCTTCTTCGATCTGGATACGGATCTGCTTGACGCGCGCTTCGATCGACTTGGCATCGCCGGCGCCATCGATGATGGTGGTGTTTTCCTTGGCGATTTCGACACGCTTGGCTTGGCCCAGATCCTTCAGGGTGGCCTTTTCCAGCGTCAGACCGGTCTCTTCGGAAATGACGGTGCCACCGGTCAGGATGGCGATGTCTTCCAGCATGGCCTTGCGACGGTCGCCGAAGCCCGGGGCCTTGACGGCGCAGGTCTTGAGGATGCCGCGGATGTTGTTGACCACCAGCGTGGCGAGCGCTTCGCCATCGACGTCTTCGGCGATGATCAGCAGCGGACGGCCGGCCTTGGCGACTTGTTCCAGCACCGGCAGCAAGTCGCGGATGTTGGAGATCTTCTTGTCGAACAGCAGGATGAACGGGTTTTCCAGCAGGGCTTGCTGCTTGTCGCCGTTGTTGATGAAGTACGGGGACAGGTAGCCGCGGTCGAANNTCCTTGCCGACCTTTTCCATCGCCTGGGCAATGATGTCGCCGATGGAGGTGTCGGAGTTGGCGGAAATGGCGCCGACCTGGGCGATTTCCTTGTTGGTCGTGCAGGGCTTGGAAATAGCCTTCAGTTCTTCGATGGTGGCGAGCACAGCCTTGTCGATACCGCGCTTCAGGTCCATCGGGTTCATGCCGGCGGCGACGAACTTCATGCCTTCGCGAACGATGGCCTGTGCCAGTACGGTGGCGGTGGTCGTGCCGTCACCGGCGACGTCGGAGGTCTTGGAAGCGACTTCCTTGACCATCTGGGCGCCCATGTTCTGGAACTTGTCCTTGAGTTCGATTTCCTTGGCGACTGAAACGCCGTCCTTGGTCACGGTCGGGCCGCCGAAAGCGCGGTCGAGCACAACGTTACGGCCCTTCGGACCGAGCGTCACCTTGACGGCATCGGCCAGGATGTTGATGCCTTCGACCATGCGGGCGCGGGCGGAATCACCAAATTTGACTTCTTTAGCTGCCATTCTTTTCTCCTAATGTATTCGGGGAGGGGGCTCAGGCGAGCACGCCCATGATGTCTTCTTCGCGCATGACCAGCACTTCCTGGCCGTCGATCTTGACCGTCTGGCCGGCGTACTTGCCGAACAGGACGCGGTCGCCGACCTTGACGTCCGGGGTGATCAGCTTGCCGCTGTCGTCACGCTTGCCCGGACCGACGGCCAGAACTTCGCCTTGATCCGGCTTCTCGCCGGCGGAATCGGGAATGACGATGCCGGAGGCGGTGGTGCGTTCGGCTTCAACACGCTTGACGATCACGCGATCGTGCAACGGACGGATTTTCATGTAGATGACTCCTGTATCAATGAAGGTTCACTGAGGGTTTGACTGGCCGGCCCGCAGACCGGGGAGCGACGGAGGCTGTTAGCACTCACCGCCGACGAGTGCTAATAATAGTGGCGGCCTTACCGAATTTCAAGGGGCACCGGAAAAATTCTGTAGCCCATCATTCATCGCTGATACAGAGCGCACACCAGGCGGGACGCACCGGCAAATCCTCAACGAACCGGAAGCAGTTGCCCGAGTTTTTCCAGGATGATCGTCTCCAGTTGCCTGACAACTGCGTTAGGCTCCGCTTGCCTCCGATGCAGTAGCAAGCCGATGCGAGGCAGCTCCGGCATGCCCGCCAACACCTGCAACCGGGCCGGCAACCCGGCCGAAGTCCGGACTGTGATCCCTAATCCGGCCGCCACAGCCGCCCAGATACCGCTCAGGCTGCTGCTACTGAAGGCAAGACGCCAGGCAATCCCGTCCCGATCCAGCGCAGCGGTCGCTGCATTGCGCATCAGGCAAGGGGCTTCGAAGGCTACCAGCGGCAACGGTTCATCCTCCCAATCGGTCACTTCCCCCTGGCGTCCAATCCAACACATCGGAAGTTCGGCAATGCGCTGACCGTAAGCCAAGCCCTGGCCGGAATCCCAGGCCAGTGCGAGATCCAGCAGGCCGCGACCAAGCAGATCGAGCAATTCGGCGTTGCGCGCCACGCGGGCCTCGATACGCACATGCGGATGAGCGCGGGCGAAGCTGCCCAAAGCTTCGGACAGCAAGCTCTCACCAAAATCTTCCTGCAAACCGAGGCGCACACAGCCAGCCAGATCGGCACCACGCACGGCCGTGGCTGCCTCGTCGTTGAGTTCGAGCAAGCGCTTGGCGTAACTGAACAGGGTTTCTCCGCGCGGCGTCAGCACCAGACCGCGCCCGGATTTGCTCAGGATAGGCAAATCAACCTGAGCTTCGAGCTTCTTCAGTTGTGCGCTGACAGCCGAGGTTGAGCGCCCCAGACGATCAGCCGCCTTGGCAAAGCTGCCAAGCTCGATGCCGATAACAAAGCTGCGCAAGACGTCGAGATCGAAGTTCAGTTGCCGCATGCAAATCATCCCGATTTTGTGGATTAAAAGTCAAAAACTATCCGATATTCAGAACGGATTTTGATCATTATCGTGGCGATGTCAATTCATTTTTCAATCAGGAGAACCGCAATGAACGGGACACAAAGCTACGGCCAACAAGCCATGGGGGAGGACGCAAGAAAGCTCGCCGAACTCACCGATGCAGTGTTGTTTGGCGATATTTGGGAACGATCGGAACTCACGAAGCGCGAACGCTGCATCGTCACCGTTTCCGCCCTGGTGGCGATGTATCGGCTCGAACAGTTGCCCTTCCACCTCAACCTGGCGCTGGAAAACGGCGTCACGAAAGAGGAACTGATCGAAATCATTACCCACCTGGCCTTTTATTCCGGTTGGCCGACGGCGGCTTCAGCCATCAAGTTGCTTAATACGCTTGCGGCCCAAAATCAGGCCGTCCAGCACCGGCAGGAAAGATAAATCATGCCGGTTTCCCGAATAACTCTACTGAAGGGCAAGACACCGGATTACCTGCGGGCGCTCTCGGAGAGTCTGCATCAGGCGCTCGTGGAATGCTTCGAGGTACCTGCCAATGACCGTTTTCATGTCATTCACCAGCTTGCGCAGGACGAACTGGTATTCGACCGTCACTATCAATGCGGGCCGCGCAGCGATGATTTCGTGTTGATCGCAATTACGGCGGGTCGTCTGCGCAATGCTGAAACCAAGAAGGCCTTCTACGCCCGGCTGGTCGAACTGCTCGCGGCGACCCCAGGTATTCGCCACGAAGATGTCATGGTGGTGATTACCACCACTGCAACCGATGAGTGGTCGTTCGGCAATGGCAGGGCGACATTGGTCGACGATTCGAAAACCTGAGGAGTTCATCATGCTGGCCATGCAGTACAGCTTTACCCTACCGGCGGATTACGACATGGCGATCATTCGCCGACGTATTTCAGACAACGGCCACAAAATGGATGGCTTTCACAATCTGTTGTTCAAGGCCTTCGTGCTTGCCAGTCGTGATTCGCAAGGTCACAGAACCCGTGAGAATCTCTACGCACCGTTTTATCTCTGGGAAAGCAACGAAGGCATCAATCGCTTTTTGGCCAGCCCCGGCTTTGCTGCCTTGACCGCATCCTTTGGCTGGCCGGCGATCAAGCTCTGGTCGGTCTGGCAGGCACAACTGTCGCCAGAATTCACCCTGGCCAAGATTGCCACGCGAGAAATTGTTCGGATCGATCCCCATACTGACCTTGCCGAACTACAGGAGCGCGAAAGCCGGCTGGTCAATTTAGAGAACGATGGAGATGAGGCTTTGGGTTCGCTCGTGGGTTTCGAGCCACACTCGTGGAGTTTGGTTCGTTTTCGTTTATGGCGTTCTTACAAAAACGATCTGGCCCAAGTCGGAACACAGGTTTACGAAGTGGGCTATCTCGCCAACTGAGTTCGAGCCAAAGGCGATGGCAATTTGACGCTGCTACCGTGCAACAACTTGTTATCGGGTCGTCGCAAACTCCCCTGTTGGAGGGAGCACTCTCCCCAAAATCTCAAATCCGGTGAGCAGCTCAGTTGGATTGCTTCAAATTGAGTGATCAACGACAGTTCGCGTATGGAGCCGCCTTAGCGCAGCGCCTCAGGCGTTGCGCCGTTCAATGAATAATTGGCTGCCGGCGTATTTCTTCGCTTCTTTCTTGCAAGTCGATGCGGCAGCGGCCACGGCGTGGTGACTCTTGAATTTGCCCGGCGTCACCAACACGGCGCCAATTGCCAGACTGGGCAAGGGATGCTGCACGATTTCGCCACTGCGACTCTCGCTGACGATACCACCACGCTCGATGTCATCCGCGTCGAGAAAGTTTCTGATTTCCGTATCAAAACGACGCAGAATAGCTTCGCACCGGGCCACCCAATCCGTACTCTGAAAGAGCACCATGAAATCGTCGCCGCCGATGTGGCCCACAAAATCGAGATGGGCATCGCAAGCTTCGACCAGGATGGCGCCCGACATTTCGATCACCGCATCACCTCGCGCGTAGCCATACTGGTCGTTGAGCGGCTTGAAGTGATTGATGTCGACATAACATGCCGCGAAATTCACTTCGCATTCAAGCAAACGCCCGATATGTTCATTGATCGGCACATTGCCAGGCAGTTGCGTCAGCGGATTGGCGTGGCGTGCGGCAACAATCTGCATCTCGGTCATCACCGCCATGACATCGCGCCCGCTGGCGACCCCCACATATGCGCCTTGGGCATCCACCACGACAAAACCTTCGAGCGTCGACTTTTCATCGCGCGAGAGCTTCAGCCCCAGTTCCTGCAAGGTCATGCTGCCCTCGATATAGATCACATGCGGATCCAGCATCGAAGTGCAAGGCTTCTTGGCGATCAGGTCGTAGCGGAAAGGACGGGCCAGAAAATCGAAAAAGCGGTCGCGACTGATCAAACCTGCCGGAACCCGCCCACGTACAACCGGCAAAAAGGCAAGGAAGGGATCATCCTTGAAACGCTCGAGCACCTCGGCATTGCTGCTGGTGGCTTGCACCGGCATGACGGGCTTCATCAGATCGACCACCTTGGGCAATCGTTGCGCAGCCCCGCTGTGCGAGACCACGACCTTGCGGTGCGCACGCAGCGCCACCCGAATTTCGGCACCGGGTGTGAGGCAAGGCACCGCGCTGGGCCGCTCGATCAGGTAGCCTTGCGCGAGAGCGATACCCAGATCTCGCAACAAATAGAGATCCTCGGCTTTTTCGACCCCCTCCGCCACCATCAGCGCGGAGCACGACTCGGCCAGGGTCTGCATGGCACGGACGAAATGCAGCTTGAGCCGGTCACGCGCGATGCCATCGATAAAATGTCGGTCGATCTTGATGATCTCGGGGTGGACTTCGGACCACATGCGCAAGTTAGCGAACCCTTCACCCAGATCATCCAGCGCAATGGTCAGGCCAAGACTGCGGCAATAGGTAATCGCCTCAAGCACCTCGCCCACATCAGCCAGATGCTCGTTTTCGGTAATTTCTAGCACGATGCGGCCAGGATGCAGGTCGTGCTGCCGCAGGTATGCGAGTGCCTCGCCCTGGCGTGCGTGCATCTCACACAGACTGCTGGGGCTGACATTCAGGAAAAGGCGGCCGGGCAAACCCAGTTCGGAAAAGCGGCGCACGATGGTCCGCCGTGCCGCCCGTTCCAGCGCCATCAACTTGCCCGCAGCGCGCGCCGAGAAAAATAGCTCGGCGGGGAGGTGAAACCGGCTGTTCGCAGGCCCCCGAATCAGTCCCTCGAACCCGAAATACTGCCCCGTCCTGATGTCGAGAATGGGCTGGAATACCGCCTCCAGCGCCTCTCGCGCCACAATGTCGTCAAGCTCATCCGCCGCACTTTTCTGCCCGTCGCCCAACGGCGCGTCGGTCGGGCACGGGCGCCCGGAGGGAGGAAGATTGCGGGGATGGGCAATCTGGGTACGAACAACATGCATCGGCGGCAGCCTCGCCCGGCGCGAGGGGGATTTGATCAGCTTCCCATCTTAGGGACCGCCAGTGACAATTCCGTGACCGATGCGCGACAACCTTTCGCCCGACGTGGGCGTCTTGCCTGCCGGGCAGGCCCGGCCAGCCAAAACCGCCTCTGGCGCCTTATACCCGGAAACGCTCAGTGGTGGCGCGCATCTCGACCGCTAATTGCCCAAGGCGGGTCGCCGATTCCGAGGTCGCCGACGACGCCGCGCTGTTCTCCTCAGCGGCCTGGGCAACCTGCTCAAGCTGCTGGGCAATACTCTGCGACGCCGACGACTGTTCGGAAATCGACTCGGCGATATCACCCACCACGGCTACCACCTGTTCGACCGCCTCGCCGATTTCGGTGATCGACCGACCCGCTTCGCCTGCCAGCGTGCGCCCGGCCTCTACCTGTGTCACCGTAGTACGCATGGCTTCGACGGCACTTTCCGAACTTTGCTGGATACTGCGCACCATTTCGGATATTTCACCGGTCGCCAGCGTCGTACGCTCCGCCAACTTGCGCACTTCGTCCGCCACCACCGCAAAGCCCCGTCCCGCCTCGCCCGCCCGAGCCGCTTCGATCGCCGCATTCAGCGCCAGCAGATTGGTCTGATCCGCCACATCCTTGATCACCTGAATGACGCTGGAAATCCGGTGCGAATGCTCGCCCAAGGTGGTGATTGAAACCGCCACCCGGTCGATGGCATCGCCGATGGAGTGCATTTCCTGTACCGTCTTGCGGATGACCGATCCCCCCGCGGCTGACAACGAGCCACCGCGCTGCGCCAGTTCCGAAGCGGATCGAGCGTTTTCAGACACATGGCTGACGCTGACTGACACTTCTTCAACTGTCGCGGCCATGGACGATGCCGATTCGCTGGTTGCTGTCGAAGCCTTTGCCGATTGGCCGGCCGTGACGGCCAATCCCTGCGCGGCTTCGGTCACCTGGGCGATCGAATTCTTGAGTTGTTGCAAGCTGCCGCGCACGGTCTCCATCAGTTCGTTGAAAGCCGCCGCCGTCTCACCCACCTCGTCGTTGCCGACAACCCGCACGCTCGCCGTAAAATCGTTGCGGCGACTCACATCCACAATCGCTTCGCGCAATTCGCCGAGCGGCCGCGTGATCGAGCGCGTGATCAAGAATGCGGCGCCAATGCCGATAGCGAACCCTAGCACGAGCAAAGCGACGGCAAGCAAGCGAGCTTGTTGGTAACTGTGACGATCAGCCTCAACCGAGATGCGTGTATTTTTCCTGCAACTCCACCATGGCGCGCATTGAATCGATCAACTGGTTATTTCGAGGCACGAATTCATTGTAGAGAACCTGCTTTGCCTCAGACTGTCCACGTTCCGCCGCATCAAAAACCCGCGTATACCATTCTGTCAGGCCGGCCCGTTGTTCATTGATTCTGGCCATCAGCACCTTTGCATCATCAGTCCGGAGCTGACTTTCGAGCTTGGTGAGCAATTCGGCGTTTTCTTTGCGATGTTTGGCCACTTCGTCCTTGATCTTTGCCCGTTCAGCGGGCGATTCGGCCAAAAGCAATTCGCGCAGAGCGCGTCCATTGGTGAGTGCGGTTTCGAGAACATGGCTAGCCTCGTCGATTTTGACGACCCGCTCATCGACGAGTTGGTTGAGATCTTCCATGATGCCGGCCATGCGTTGAAGCGCAAGCAGGTTGGTGATCAGCATCAGCACCAGCAACAGCGTGAATCCGATGGTCAGACGAGTACGAATGCCTAGATGACCGAATGCCTCCATGTCAAACCCTCTTTTGCCAGTTTACTAAAGGAATGGCTTTGCAAGCCGCTCTGGCACTGTAACAAGCCAGTCAGCCACCGACGAATGGTGCATTTGTACTAACTAACTTTGCGCAGGGCCAAGTCTGGTGCGCTTCTCGCGAAATACTGCAGTCGCAAACAACCACTTCCGCACGCGCAAGTCACACAATTAAAAGAGGATTTCGAGCCGAACGGCCTTTCCCTCGCTGACGGCCAGCGGCATGCCGAAAGCCAGCGAAGCGTCGCGGTCCAGCGTCCATTCGTCACGCCACAAGCGAATTTCGCGGGCGTTATCGAGGTAACGGACATAGGTGCTGTTCGAGCTCATATCGCGAATCAACAGCCTGGCATCGACCCAGGTCAGGCTCGCATGCTGCCGCGACACCCATTCGTGCTTGACCACAATGTCATTATCGGCATCGCGCCCCACCGTCAGCTTGGCGTGGGCAAAATCGAGAAACCACGAGCGCTCGCCGTATTTGACTTCGATGCGCTCCACCGGCCGCTCGCGATTGAGCGTACGAGCCATGCCCGTGCCCGCCAGGGTTTCAAATTGAGATTGCTCCCAGATCGCGGCTTCGTCGCGATTGGCGACAAACACCGCCGATTTGAGCCGCAATCCCTTGGGCACCGGCACCGCCGCAATCACCGAATCAACCTTCCAGGCCATCGCTTCTGCCTGGATCTGATCTGGAAACTCGATAATCACTCGCGTAGTGGTCTGCTTCTCCAACCTTCCACCGGCTACCCGCGCATCGCGCTCGATGCGCTTCAGCACCCGCTGGATGAGCTGGCCAGCCTCGGCCTTGCCCAGGGCCTTGCCGAGTTCGGAGGTATTGACGATCTTGGCAGTTAAAAATCGGTTCACGTCACGGTCTCCGGATTCATGTTGGCGGGGCGCGCAAAGCATAACCGATTTGAGTGAAACGTCCACTCGCCCGCGCTGCGCCTCGCGCTACACTGCGCATATCGTTCCGTTCGACCAACACCATGCTCGCTCGTCTGCTCCTCGCCCTGTTCTGCCTGACCGCCTGGCATGCGCCGGCGGCGACACTGCCTGCCGAAGTACTGACCGCGCTGCAATCCGCACGCATTCCCACTGCCAGTGTCGCCATCGTGGTGCAGCCGGTAGATGCTTCTTCGCCGCTGCTGGAGCATAACGCCGGCGTGCCCATGAATCCCGCGTCGGTAATGAAGCTGCTCACGACCTATGCCGCCCTTGATCTGCTCGGGCCGGCCTACCAATGGCGAACTGAGGCGCTGACCGACGGCGAACTGACGTCCGATGGAACGCTCACGGGCTCGCTCTACCTGCGCGGCAGTGGCGATCCCCGATTCGCCATCGAACACCTCACCGCCCTGCTGCGCCAACTGCGCGTGCGCGGCGTGCGCCATCTCGCTAGGGGGATTGTCCTCGACCGCAGTGCGTTCGAGGTGCCGCCGTTCGACCCCGGCGCCTTTGACGATAAGCCGATGCGTCCCTACAACGTCGGTCCCGACGCCTTGCTGATCAATTTCCGCACACTGCGCTTCACGCTCGCTCCCGCCAACAGCGGCGTCCGCCTGCTGGTCGAAACGCCCGACGAAGGGCTGCAAATCGAAAACGCTTTGCAGCTCACGCGCGGTGAATGCGGCAGCGACTGGAAGGACAGACTGGCACCTCGACTATCCGCAGATAGCAGCCAGCTGAGCTTTCAGGGCAGCTACGCCGCGGCCTGCGGCGAACGTAGCCTGTATCTCGCGCCACTGGGTGCCGACGCGCAGGCGGGCGGCCTGATTCGTGCACTGTGGAACGAATTGGGCGGTACGGCAGGCTCACCCGGCGCCTTCGGCGTACGTGCCGGTCGCACGCCAGCCGGCGCAACCTTGCTGGCGGCGCAGGATTCAGCGGCGCTGGCGGAACTGGTGCGCGACATCAACAAATTCTCGAACAACGTCATGGCACGACAGGTTTTTTTGTCTCTCTCACCCGAGCGCCCCGCCACCGCCGAACGCGCCCGCCAGCGGGTGACGGAATGGCTGCAATCGCGCGGCCTGCGTTTCGATGAACTGGTGATCGACAACGGCTCGGGCCTCTCGCGCAGCGAGCGCATCAGTGCCGGCAGTCTGAACCGATTGTTGCTCGATGCCTGGTTCAGCCCGGTGATGCCGGAACTGGTGGCCAGCCTGCCCATCGTCGGCTTCGACGGCACGATGAAGAAACGCTTGCAGGATACGGTCGCCAGCGGTCGGGCTCATATCAAGACCGGCACGCTGGAGGGTGTGCGTGCCGCCGCCGGTTACGCGCTGGACGTACGCGGCCGCCGGGTGGCGGTCAGCTTTCTGGTCAGTCACCCGAATGCGCAGGCGGCTCAACCCGCCATCGACGCCCTGCTGCTATGGGTCGCACGCCAGCCTTGATCGCCTACAGCTTCTTTTGCAGGAACAAGGCTTGCCCTGCCGCCGGGTCCAGCACGTAGGGAGCGAATCCGGCCGTTTCATAAGCCACCAGGGCACGGTGGTTGTTACTCAGCACTTCGAGCGTGAGCTTGCAGCAGTCGCGCCGCCGGGCCTCTTCTTCCGCGAAAGCCAACAGCGCCTGGCCGATACCCCGGCCGCGCCAGGGCCGCAACACGGCGATATCGTGAATATTGAGCAAAGGCCGGGCGGCGAAGGTCGAAAAACCCAGAAAACAGTTGATCAGCCCCACCGCTTCGCCATCATGCCAGGCCAGGCCGCCGACGTAACCGGGCGTCCGCGACAACCCCACAACCAGTCCGTCGCGCGCTTCCGCCGACAGCGGCTCGCCGCCGCCCATGGGATCGCTGGCATAGTGATCTAGCAATTCCAGCAACGCCCGCACATGCCGGCGATCGTCCAGCATGAGCGGGACAACCTGGCAGGCGCTCTCGCCGCCGCTCATGAACGCACCTGATTGCGGCCGCCGCGCTTGGCGCGGTATAGCGCGCGATCAGCACGTTCGAAGAGGGCTTCATGGCTGTCGCCAGCAACGAAACTGGCAACGCCGACGCTCACCGTGACCCCGGTTTCCTCACCACTATCGAGACGGAAACGGGCATTTTCGACCGCGATGCGCAAGCGTTCGGCGAAGATCAAGGCGCCTTCCGTATCGCACTTGGGCAGGATGACCACGAATTCCTCGCCACCATAGCGACAGGCCATATCCATCTTCCGGGAAAGCTGCGCCATCTCGCGTGCCACGCCCGCCAGGACGACATTGCCAGCGGCATGGCCGTAGCGGTCGTTGAAGCGCTTGAAATGGTCGATATCGGCGATCACGATGGAAAGCCCCTCAGGCGGCGCATTGCCCTGACATTCACGCTCACATTCATTCACCCGTCGCTGCAATTCCTGCTCGAACGCACGGAAATTGTAGAGACCGGTCAGTTTGTCGGTGGCCATCTGATCGGCGAGTTCTTCAACCCTGTCCTGAAGGATGAGATTGAGTCGCTCGATTTCACGCCGCTGCCCTTCCGCCAGTTCGTAGGTCGTGGCGTTGGAAATGGCGGAGCCGAAAAAGGCCGACAGATGATCGAGCAGGCGCAGGTCTTCCTTGCTGACAGCGCACGGCTGCACCAGGCTGACCATGAACAGCACGCCAATGGGCTTGCCTTTGGCGCGGATGGGCATATTCACCAGGGTACGCGGCGTTCCCAGGCTGGCGAGGGCGTTCTTGGCCTTTTCCGCCATCGGCAGATCCATCATCAGCCGAGCATCGGGAAAGACCATCGGAATATCGCGGACGAAGGCGATGGGCACACCGCCTTCCATGACATCGATGCGAATCGGATCGTCGTCGCAAACCCGTTGAAACGCCGCCGCCTGCGGCGCAAAAAACTCCGACTTGGGCACCGTACGGCAGCATTGCAGCCATCCGTCGCGCGCCATGAAAACGGCGGCCACATCGAAAGGCATCCGGCGCATCAGTTCGGCGCCGATCATGCCGTAGATATGATCCGGCAGGGTCAGGTTATTCACATCGACAACGAACTGCAAGAACCGCTCCTGCTCGTTGGCTGCCGCTTCATAGAGCTGCTTTTGCTGGTTCAGGCGGTCGTACAACACAGCATGGCTGAGCGAGTGGCCAAAGAGGCCAATCAGTTCCAGCGCCCGCTCCTGGGCGGCGCCGGGCAGGGCTTTCTGTTGACAGAGCAGCATCACCGAGCCGACGCCTTCGCCTTCGACCGCAATCGGCAAGGCAACCGACTGGCGCAGTTTCCAGCGCGACAGGGTCAGCTTGACATCTGTGTCGCCGGAAAGCGAATCGGAAATGACCGGCGCACGCTCCAACAAGGCCCGGATGTGAGGATTGCGCGATTCGTCCAGCGGAATCTTGTAGTTGAGGAAAGTACCTTCGAGCGAGCGGTATTCTTCAGGATAGGTCAGATCCTTGACCACCAAATGGTCGCCCTGCTCATCCAGCAACGCAATGACTACCCCATCAACCCCGCGGATGCCGAGCATCTCCTTCTTGAGCAGGGCCAACAGCGTCGCCAGTTCCATCGTGCCACCGATAGCCAGCAGCATTTCGCGCTGCAAGCGCAACCGCTTGATCTCCCGCCGCGCCGCGTCGCGTTCCGCCAGCGCGGCACGTAGGGCCGCCGGCTCCCCGGAATCAATCATGTTGGGTCGTCTCCGTAATCTTTGTATTTCTTCCGAAATATTACTCGCCAACCTTGACCAGCGTCTGCCAGATATCATCGACCCGTGCTTTCACCGTCGCATCCATGACAATCGGCCGCCCCCATTCGCGCGTCGTTTCACCCGACCATTTGTGAGTAGCATCCAGACCCATCTTGCTACCCAGCCCGGTCACCGGCGAGGCAAAATCGAGGTAATCGATGGGGGTGTTATCTACCAGTGTGGTGTCGCGACTGGCATCCATCCGCGTCGTGATCGCCCAGATCACCTCTTTCCAGTCGCGGATGTCGATGTCGTCATCGACCACGATAATGAACTTGGTATACATGAACTGACGCAGGAACGACCAGATGCCGAACATCACCCGCTTGGCGTGCCCAGGGTACTGCTTTTTGATGCTGACCACAGCCAGTCGGTAGGAGCAACCTTCGGGCGGCAGGTAGAAATCAACAATCTCCGGGAACTGCTTCTGCAACAGCGGCACGAATACCTCGTTCAGCGCCACCCCCAGAATGGCCGGCTCGTCCGGCGGCTTACCGGTATAGGTGCTGTGATAGATGGGGTCGCGGCGCAGGGTCATGCGCTCGATAGTGAAAACCGGAAACTCGGCCTGCTCGTTGTAGTAGCCCGTGTGATCGCCATACGGCCCTTCCAGCGCCGTTTCGCCCGGGTGGATGACGCCTTCCAGCACGATTTCGGCGCGCGCCGGCACATGCAGATCGGAGCCGAGACAGCGCACCAGTTCGGTCTTGCCGCCCCGCAACAGACCGGCAAACTGATACTCCGAGAGCGTGTCCGGCACCGGCGTCACCGCGCCGAGAATGGTCGCGGGGTCGCAACCGATGACCACGGCCACGGGAAACGGTTGGCCCGGATGCGCCTGCTGAAAATCGCGGAAATCGAGTGCGCCGCCCCGATGCGCCAGCCAGCGCATGATGACCTTGTTCGGCCCGAGCACCTGCTGGCGGTAAATGCCGAGGTTTTGACGGATCTTGTTCGGCCCGCGGGTCACGACCAGGCCCCAGGTAATCAGCGGCGCCACGTCGCCAGGCCAGCAATGCTGAATAGGCAGACGCCCGAGATCGACATCCTGACCCTCCCAGACAACCTCCTGGCAAGGCGCGGAAGAGACCAGCCGGGGCGTCATGTTCAGCACCTGTTTGAGCAAGGGCAGCTTGTCCCAGGCATCGCGCAACCCTTTCGGCGGTTCCGGCTCCTTCAGCGCAGCCAGTACCTGGCCAACCTCGCGCAAAGCCCGCCGCCAGTCAACGTTCTCGCCCTGCGCGTCACTCCCGCCGCCGATGCCGACCCCGCGCGCCACCCGCTCCGGCGTTCCGAACAGGTTGGCGAGCACCGGTATGGCCCCTCCCCGAGGTTTGTCGAACAGCAGGGCAGGACCGCCTGCCCGCAGCATGCGGTCGCAAACCTCGGTCATTTCGAGATGGGGATCGACCTCGACGCCCACCCGCTTCAGCTCGCCCAGCGCCTCCAGCTGCGCCACGAAGTCGCGTAAATCCCGGTAATTCACCCCAGCCTCCCGCGCACCAGCGCCTCCAGCGCGAGCCCGGCAAAGATCGCCGCGCCGAGCCAGTTGTTGTGAAGAAACGCCTTGAAGCACGCCTGCCGCTGCCGCCCGCGGATCAGCGTGAAATGGTAGCCCGCCAGCCCCGCCGCCGTGACCAGCCCGGCGTAGTAAATCCACCCGAGGTGATAGCGCACGCCCAGCCACGCCAGGATGGCCAGCGTGAGGCCGTAGCAGATCATGATCGCCGCGACATCGAACCGGCCAAAGGTGATCGCCGAGGTGCGGATACCGATTTTCAGGTCGTCGTCGCGGTCGACCATGGCATAGGCGGTGTCGTAGGCGATCGCCCAGAAGATGTTGGCCAGCAGCAGGCACCAGGCTTCTTCCGGCACCCGGTTGAGATGCGCCGCATAGGCCATGGGAATACCGAATCCGAAAGCGACGCCCAGATAGGCCTGGGGAATCGCCAGAAAGCGCTTGGTGAAAGGATAGCTAATGGCCAGAAAGAGCGCCGGCAACGACAGCCAGATGACCAGGGGACGGCCCAGCAATAACACCAGCACGAAGGCGGAGATCGACAGCCCCGCGAAAAGCGCCAGCGCCTCGCGTACGCTGACTTTGCCGGCAGTCACCGGGCGCTCTCGGGTACGCTCGACATGACGGTCGAATTCGCGGTCGGCGACGTCGTTGATGACGCAGCCGGCCGAGCGCATCAAGACCGTGCCCAGCACAAACACCCACAGCACCCAGGGATTAGGCCACCCGCCGGATGAGAGCCACAATGCCCAGAGCGTCGGCCAGAGCAGCAGCAAAATGCCGATGGGCTTGTCGAGGCGCATCAGGCGCTCGTAGAGGTCCAGTCGTTCGCGGAGGATTGCAAGATTCATGGGCTGGCATTTTACCCTTGCAAGGACGCTGACACGAAGCCACGAAGCAGAATAGAATAGCGAGATAGGCCCGCACATAAGATGAAAGAACGGATCGCCACCTCCGCCCTGCAAACCGGCATGTTCGTTGCCGAGCTGGATCGTCCCTGGCTGGAAACACCCTTTTTGCTACAGGGCTTTCTGATCGAGGACGACCGGGAATTGGCGTTGCTGCGCAAGCATTGCCAAACGGTCTTCATCGATCGCAGCCGCTCGGTAGGCGTCCATGCGCGTTCGCCGGCCCGTCAGGCGATAACGCCCCCACCTGCCCGCCTGCCCGCAGATTTCGCCACCGTTGATGAAGCCCAGCCGGATGATTTCGCGCGTATCTGCGAATATCTGCGTGGCAACAAGACCAAACGGCACACACGCAAACCAGCCGTCAATCCCGTCGACGGTCAAAGCCGCCTGGAACCGGAACTGCTCTACTCCGCGCCACTGATCGACGACGTCAAGGCCACGCTGGCACAAATCCGGGAGAGCCTTTCGCTAGAGAACCGCGAGAAAATTGGTCAGGTCGGCACACTCGTGACCGAACTGGCCAGTAGCGTGCAACGCAATCCGGACGCGTTGCTCTGGCTGACCCGCCTGAAGAGCACGGATCAGTATTCGTACGACCACGCGGTTGACGTCTCGATCCACACAATGATCTTTGCCCGCTTCCTCAGCCTGCCGAACGAAACCGTGGAAGGTCTGGGGCTCACCGGCATGATGCAGGACATCGGCAAGATCGATCTGCCGTTGGAGGTACTCAACAAACCCGGTCCACTCGACGACGCGGAATACCTCCTGGTGCAGTCGCACGTCGGCAGTTCCGTCGAGATGCTGCTTGGCCAACCTGGCTTCGATACCGGCCGCATCAACGTGGTTGCCTCCCATCACGAACGATACGACGGTAGCGGTTACCCCCGCCGACTGACCGGCGACAAGATCAAGCTTGAAGCCGAACTGGCGGGCCTGATGGACGCCTACTGCGCGATGACACGCCAGCGCGCCTACAACACCGCCGTGTCACACCATCAGGCGATCGAGGAGTTAATTTCACTGCGCGACAGCAAATTCCGCGCAGTGTTGATCGACCAGTTCATCCAATGCATGGGCGTCTATCCGGTAGGTGCCATGGTCGAACTGAACAGCGGCGAAGTTGCGGTCGTTATTCAGCAAAACCGGATACGTCGCCTACAGCCGCGCGTCTTCATCGTGCTGGCCGCCGACAAGAGCCTCGAACGCTATCCTCGCACGCTCGATTTGCTGATGCAGCCCGCCACCCCAGACGGCGAGGCTTATCGCATCGTCCGCTCGCTGGCGCCCGATGCTTACGGGATTGACCCCCGCGAGCTTTACCTCGGATAACCGGCGAGTGAGCGGCCCCCCCCCCTCGCCAAACGAATTCGAACCCTTCACAGGGCTACCGCGCTGGTCGCGCGCCCTGGTCGACATCGCCCAGTTGGCGCGCAAGCAGACCGATGGACGGCCGCTGGGCATCGTCTCCGT
The DNA here is from genome assembly GCA_002337055.1 of Betaproteobacteria bacterium UBA1934. GTDB lineage: Bacteria > Pseudomonadota > Gammaproteobacteria > Burkholderiales > Rhodocyclaceae > UBA1934. The sequence goes on from DDFG01000004.1 coordinate 1,004,416, forward strand.
GTTCATACCGCCAACGCCAACGATCTACCGCCTCAATCCCGAGACCGCCCATCAGCTTCGCAAGGCCGTATCCGATCGTCTCCAGGCCGTGTTGCGGCCCCAAGATCGCCTCTTTTCGCTGACGCACTGGGAGTGGCTGGTGCTGATGCCGGACCTGATGAGCCCGGCCTCGCTGACCCTGGCGATGCTGCGCCTGCGCGGATGTCTGGTCGATGCTTTTGCAACGCTCGATGGCGACGCACTAGCGCTGACCGGCTACTGTGGCGCCGCGCTCTGCCCCGACGACGGTAGTGATCCCCAACATCTGGTGCAGTCGGCACGCATTGCCCGCCTGTACGGCAAACGCAATGACAGTGGCGTCGAGGTCTATCACGCCGACATGGATGAACGCGACCGCGAACAAACGCAGCGATTGGCCGATTTGCCCAATGCCCTAGCCGGCATCGGCGACCGCCCGTTATGTCTGCACCTGCAACCTCAGGTAGCGCTGCCCGGCCGGCGCTGTGTTGGCGCGGAAGCGCTGTTGCGCTGGCCGCAATCGGACGGCATCAGCATGCCGCCCCCGCACATCATTGCAGCGCTGGACAAACTCGGCCTGCGCTTTCGCTTTGCGCGCTGGCTGCTCAACCAGGCCATGCAGATCATCACACAACTGGATGAAGCCGGGATCGGCATTCCGATTTCCATCAACCTCTCGGCCAGCGACTTGCTCGATTTCGAATTACCCGATCTCGTCGGTCAGGCGCTCGCCACCTGGGAAATCCCCCCCAGGCGTCTGCGCCTGGAAATCACCGAAACGATGATGGTCGAAGAATCTCAGCAGGTCAGCGAGGTTCTTTCCGGCCTACGCGCGCTCGGCCTTTCGCTGTCGATCGACGATTTCGGTACCGGCTATGCCGGCATGAGCTATCTGCAACGACTGCCCGTGGACGAAGTCAAGATTGACCAGCGTTTCGTGCGCCAGGCTGCCGTCAATCCGCGCGACCGGGAGATCATCGCCTCGATTGCGCAACTCGCGCACCGCCTGAACCTGACTGTATTGGCCGAAGGCGTCGAGGACGAGAGCACGGCCGAGGTTTTGCACACGCTCGGCTGCGATCAAGCGCAAGGCTACCTGTTCGCCCGCCCGGTACCGCTGGCGGATTTCATCGCCTGGCACCGCCGCACCCAGACGGCCTGATCCCCGACGTACGCTGCGTTCAGGGTCGTTCGCGGCTTTCGATGACTTGACGATACTCGACACGCCCAGCGTCATCCACTCGCCTTTCCAGGCGCGTCGTCGTTTCCACGGGCGCAACAGGGCGCACTGCGGAAACCGTCGCGGTGGCCGGCAGTGAAGAAGCTCTCGCCGCAGTCACCGTCGCCGGCAGAGACGGCGTCGGAGCTTGCACCGGCGCACGCGGCGCCACGCCGCCATCACCGGGGAAAGGCTGGGGCGCGTGCTGCAGCACCGGCCGCGGCGGGCGGGTGGCCTCTTCGCGCTCCTGCATGATCCTGAGACGCTGCTCGCGGTATTCCGCGGCGGCACGTTTGTGTTTCAAATGCTGGCTCCAACCGGCGCCGATCATCGCTACCGCCAGTGCCATGCCGATCAGCAACAACCATAACCCCCCCATACCGGGCGAATCGTCGCGATAGCGGGGCCGCGCGGGCCGTTTGGGCAACCCGTCTTGAGCGACCGACGTAGCTGACTTCGGAATTTGCCCCTCGTTGACCTGCGTATCCGCCCATTCCGCCTCAGGCTGCGGCGGAGGCGGCTCAACGCGCGGCGGCATCGGCGCGAGCCAGGCCACACCAAGAAAGACCAGACCGGCACCGATAAAGGCCAGAATGTTACCCAGCTGGCCGAGACCGCCGAAGTCGAACAGCACCAACTTACCCGCCGCCAGCACCAGCAGCACCGCCCCGGCGCTCCACGCGGCGCGCGAGCGGCTCTGCGTGCCCCACCAAGCGAGACAACCGCCGAACACCGCCCACATCAGCGAAACCACCGCTGGCAGATGCATGCGATGGATGTCCGACGCCGTCATCACGTCCAGCGTCGGGCCGAAGGCCCGCAGCAGCATGGCCTGGATGACCAGCGCCACCGCCAGCGTCACCGCCGCCTGCACACCGAACCCTGCGGAAGTGTCGGCGCGGCGGTGGCGAGTAACGTAAGCCACCAGATAGGCCAGCGCGACCGTTTCGAAGGCCACCGGCCATATGCCGCGTTCGATGTGGAACAGGGCGACCCAGAGCAAGGCGGCGAGGGTCAGATAGACGTGCAACGGCTGAATGCGGTTGTTCCAGCGCGGGCTGTGCGCGAGACACAGACGCGCCGTGGCGCCGGCGACGGCCACGCCCAGCACCACCAGCGTCGCCTCGAAAAGGTAGGTGTCGACCTCGCGCCACTCGCCGACCGCCAGCGCCCACGGCGCCAACGCCAGCGGCAACAGGCCGATGGCCAGACTGGGCAGGAAATCGCTGGCCGACTCGTCGCCCTCGGTCGCAGGCCCTTCCCGTCCCGCCCAGGCGACCGCCAGCAGCGCGAGTGGTGTGGCGATCAGGTACGCCAGCGAGATGTCTTCGGCGGCCTCGCGCATCGCCCACCAGCCGATCGCCGCCAGCGCGAAGATCGCCAGGCCCGAGAAGGCCAGACGGCGGTTGCCAAAACCTGTCCACAGCGCCGACAACGCTGTCCAGGCGAGCAGGATGCCGTAGATCAATTGGGGCAGATAGTCGATATGCAGACGCAAGAGTTCGCCGAATACCGCCAAACCGCCCCACAACGCCCCCAGAAAACCGAGCACCCGGGCCATCGACAGATCGTCCCGCTGCCCGATCCAGCCCGCCGCCACCATCAGACCGGCCGCCACCATGCGGTGAGCGAAAACCTCGTTGGCAAACGGCGCCGCCGGCACCGGCAGGAATACCGAGCCCAAAACATGCGTCGCCGCGCAGAGAAACGCCACCACGCAGGCCAGTTGCTGCATGCCGCGCGAGCCGCCCAGGCGCGGCGCGGCGCCCATCGCGATCACTGCGCCGCCCAGCCCGATGAGCGACCAGGGCAGATCCTGCGAATAACAGAAAAGCGCGCCAAAACCCAGCAGCACGGCCAGCAGCAAATGGAAAAACGCTTCTTCGCGCCGGGCGACGAACAACCCGCCTGCGGCCAGCGCCCAGATCGCGGCCAGCAAGGCCAGCCCGACCGCGCCATCGGTATGCGGATCGGGCGCGATCTTCAGCATCAGGGCGGCCGCGATCAGCGGCAATACCAGGGCGTAGAACGAATCGAAAGCACGCGAACCGCTCCGCTGATTCTCCAGCAAAGGCATCGCCACATGCACGGCCACCAGCGCCAGAAGCAGCGGCTGCATGGTGACGAAATGCACGGGTTCGTAAAAGCGCGCGCTCCAGCCAAAAAACAGGCCGCCGGCCAGCGTGAACAGAAAACTCAGATGAATCAGCGGCCGCCATCCGCGCAGCACCACCATCACCAGTGTCAACAAGCTGGCGGCAAGATAGTAGCCATAGACCGGCAGCGGCGTCGGCGCAGCCATGGCGAACTTGGGTGCCAGAAAGGCGCCGATCATCGCCAGAACGGCGACCGAGAGCGTCCGGGTCGTCACCGCGAAGACACCGGTCGCCAGTGCGACCATCGCCAGCAGGGCGAGCGCGTTGACGTCGGTGACATACCTGAAAAAGGCGTAGGCGCTGTAGGCCGTCAGATACGCAATGCCGAAGGCGGTTCCCGCCAGCGCCAGATAGACGGCGCGCCGTTCGGGGCGCTCGCGCAGCAGCATGGCGCCAACGCCGCACACCGCCGAGGCCAGCATGCCGCCGCCCAACTTGACCTCGGGCGGCACGTCGAGATTGGCAAAGGCGTAGCGCATCAGGGCGCCGACGCCGATGATCACCAGGCAGGCGCCGACCTTGGCGGGCCAGTTTCCGGACACAAACCAGGTCAGCAAACCCGCTGGCCGCACATTCAGGCCGCCGCCACCGTGGGCGGTTTCGCTGGAGAGCAGCACGGCAAAGAGGGCAGCGATACCAAGGACGAATATCAGGGAGATCATCGTTTGCTCCGGTGGAATTCAGTCAATCGACGCCGCGCACTCGCGGGCTCGCCATTTAAGCATGCTCTTACCGTTTTTCGCCACGCAGCCGGGCGATGCCTGATGCCAACGCGGTGATCTCTCCCGCCATCGCGCTGCCCGCCACCAACTCGACCTGCGGCGACAGGCCACGCGCCAGCCATTTGCCGAGAAAGCCGCCCGGCTTGGCGGAGAACGGACTTTCCCACATGCCGACCAGCGCCATCGGCACGGTCGGGGCGCCGGTGGCGGCGATCAGCTCGACGAGTGCGGGTTCACACGGACGCATGTCGCCATCCGTGGTCGGCCGCCCCTCAGGAAAGATGCCCACCAAGTCGCCGGCCGCCAGCGTCGCAGCGATCTCGCGGCGCACGGCGGCGGCGTCACCCAGCGGAATCGCGCGACTTTGGCGCAGCACCCAACCGAGCACGGGTTTGGCCAGCAGTTCCGGCGCTACCACAAACCGCACGGGCCGACGGCAGGCCGCCATGATGAGCAGGGGATCGACCGCACTGACGTGATTGCAGGCCAGCACAACCGCACCCTCGTCCGGCACATGCTGATCGACGTCCACCGCCTTGAAACGGTAAATGGTATGCACTAGCAGCCAGACCACGAAGCGTTGCAGGAATTCCGGCACCAGGCCGTAGATATAAAGGGCCACCGCCGCGTTGCAGAGCGCCGCCACACCGAACAGAACCGCGATCGAGAGCCCTTCTCCGAGCAGCGCCGCCGCCGCAAGCGAACCGACCACCATGAACAGCGCATTGACGATGTTGTTGGCGGCGATGATCCGCGCCCGTTGCTCGGGCGCGCTGCGCACTTGCACCAGCGCATAGAGCGGTACGATGAAAAAGCCGCCGAACACGCCCAACAGCAAGAGATCGGCCAGCACATGCCAGGTGCCAGGCAAGGCCAATAGGGCGGGTACGGCCAGCGGCGCACCGGCGGGCACGGCGGCGGGCGAGGCAAAAGCCAGGTCCAGCCCGAACACCGTCAGGCCGATGGAGCCGAACGGGACCAGACCGATTTCGACGTGCTTGCCGGAGAGGCGTTCGCAGAGCAGCGAACCGAGGCTGATGCCGACGATGAACACGGCCAGCAGCAGGGTTACCGCCATTTCGCCGCCACCCAGCACGTTCTTGGCGAAGGCCGGGAACTGCGCCAGAAACAGCGCGCCGTAGAGCCAGAACCAGGAAATGCCGAGAATGGAGAGAAAAACGACCCGGTTGCCGCGCGCGTAACCGATGTTGCGCCAGGTTTCCGAGAGCGGATTGAGGTTGATCTTCAGTTCGGGCACCGGGGCCGGCGCCGTCGGGATGCCCCGGCTGGTCAGATAGCCCGCCACTGCGATGGCCAGTGCACAACCGGAAATCCAGCTCGGCCCATTCTCCATCGCCGCCAGCAGTCCTCCCGCCAGCGTGCCGAGCAGAATGGCAACAAAGGTGCCGGCCTCGATCAGCGCATTGCCGCCGATCAGTTCCGTCTCTTTCAGGTGCTGCGGCAGGATGGCGTACTTCACCGGCCCGAACAGGGTCGAGTGCAGTCCCATCAGAAAGAGGGCCACCATCAGCCAGGCCAGGCTGTGTAACGCAAATCCGACGGCGGCGACACCCATGATGCCGATTTCGAGCAATTTGACCAATCTGGCCAGCCGAGCCTTGTCGTATTTGTCGGCCAACTGTCCGGCGGTGGCCGAAAACAGGAAAAAAGGCAGGATGAAGATACCGGCGGCGAGGTTGGACAACAGTTCGGGTTTGATCGAGGTCCAGCTCGCGGCTTGGAACGTAAGCAGAACCACCAGGGCGTTCTTGAAGACGTTGTCGTTGAAAGCGCCGAGAAACTGGGTCGAGAAGAAGGGCAAAAACCGCCGCTCTCTCAACAGGTGAAACTGACCGCTCATTGCGCGCCTCCTTTACGATAGACAATGGTTCCTGCGCCGCGGCGCGCCTTGCGCCAACGCCAGCCACGATGCGTCAGCCCGAGCATCGCCAAGCCGAGGAATCCGCCCCAGCCGGCGATGGTGTAGGAAGACGGCAGCCATTCTTCGGCGGGCGAATCGGGATCTCTCAATTCGGCCGGAAAGGGACGCGGGCCGACGGGCACGATCTTCCATTTCGAACGATCTGCCGGCGCGCGCTGCATGTATTCGTCGATGGAGGCGACCGGCGCCTGACCGAACGCACGCGACGACGGGAATTGCGGCAGCCGGATGAAAACCAGACCTTCGAGATCCTCGGCCAACGCCTGCTCGTAGGGCGTCGCCCCCTTACCGACAGCGAGACGTTGTAGAAGATCGTTGCCTGCGGCTTGAAAGGCCACCATCGGATAGAGATTGGTCTGCTCGGCCATCAGGTAGTCAGTCGCCTTTTTACCGCTGTCGAGGCTGCGATCCTTGAGCGTCATGTAGGGCAAGGCCGCGACGCCCTTCAGACGGCCGGTCGGGCCTTGCGCCGGAATCTGCCAGCCGACCGTGCGCAGCGTTTCCATATTGATGCCGGCGCAATTGGCCGTCGCGTGCCGATAGACGAAATCGTGCCGGTAGAAATGATTGAAGACGCGATTGATCGCATCCTGATATCTTGCCGCGGCGCGTTCCTGTTTCAACACCGCCACCACGAGGTACGAAGGGCGATACCACGATTGCCCGCTGTTCAGATCGCCCTGATAGGCATCCAGCGGCAGGCTGGCGGCGATGATGCCTTTTTCGCTGACCGAATCGAGGTTGTAGAAGTTATTCACTGTCCAGTCGCCCCATTCGCCCTTGGTGCCGAAACGTCCGGTCGCCACCGCAAAGTGGCCGCCGTGCGCTTCGTCGTCGTCGCCCTGGGCACCGTTCAGCACGAAGGCGAGCACCGGCTTGTTTGCCCAGTCGCGCGGGCCCTTGGGATCGCGTTGCCACAAGACGCGCGCTTCAAATGGGGCTCGCGCCCCACCCTCATCGGCACGCACCAGACGGTCCAGCGATTCGCCGGCTTGCAGGGGACGGTACGGAAGCCGTGCAAAATCAAGCGCTGTGTCGGCAGGCCACAGGCTGCGCACGACAAAGCGGCCTTGTTCGGTCCTGCCGCGCACGTCGAGCAGGCGACCGGCAAAATACCGGAGACTCGACGCATCGAAGTAAGACAGATTGGATTCCAGCTTCGGCGCCAAGGCGTAGGGCAGCGTGCTGCTCTGGCCGATTTGGAGCGTGCGTCCGTCAGCATTCATCCGGGCCGACTCGATCACCTCCGGCGATCCGACCCAGAGCAGCGCCGGGTATTTCACCGGAACGTCGGCCGCGTGCGTCGCCGTCCATTGCCGCAAATCCTCGAAGGCCCGACGGCCGCGCGTAAACTCCGCCGCGTCGTGCCCGGGCACCGCGATCGTCTCGTTCGCGAAGTACCACAGGGCGGATTTTTCCGTGGTGCAATCGGCGCATTGGCCGTTAACCAACCGGAAGTCGGTCGCCGGGAACAAGCCGAAACGGCCCTCCGCATTCGCCAGCCGCGGCCCCTCCAGCGATATGGCCGGCGCAGCCAGACAACTGGCCACCACCAGCGCACCCGCGCGAAAATACATGTTCATTCCCTCTCCCTTAGATTGTTGACGTGTTTTCTTTGTTCGATGGTCGCGCAAAAAACCGCCGCGTCTCGAACACGCTGGCCGGAAAACCTTGCCCGTTCGAGGCGAGCAGGCGTTTCAGCGCCAAGTCGAAATACAGCGGGTTATGTTCGCGCAAGGTTTCGAGATCCGTCACAGCGTCGCGCGGCAGCAGGCCCGCGCGCGCCAGCGTGGCCGGCGAAATGAGTGGCAAGATGCCGGGCAGCGGGTAGTCGGAGCCGTGCAGCAGGCGCCGGTGCCAGTCGGTGCGGTCGAGCAGGGTCTGGATCACGCGCACGCGGCGGTTTCGCAACACCACCGCCGAAATGTCGCCAAACAGGCGGCCCTGCGCGCGTGGCTCGTTCATCAGCCGGGCGAACAGTTCAAAACTGGGTCGCCAGACTTGCGGGCCGGCGTCGAGGTCGGCGTCGTCGCCCATCGTCGCGCAATGCGCCACGACGACGCGGACCCCGGCATCCAGCGCCCGGCGCAGCCCGAGGGGGTTGCCGAGACGCTGGGTATCCGCGCCCTTGACCGCCTTTTCTTCACCGCAGTGGACGATCAGCGGCAGATCGAGCCGCGCGAGTTCGTTGAAAAAGGCTTCGCATCTGGCCGAGGCCGGATCCATGCCCTGCGCCGCCGGCAGCCATTTGACGGCCCGCGCGCCTTGCGCGGCGGCGGCCTGTAGCGCATCGATCGCATCGGCGCGATACGGATGGATGGAGGCCACCCACTCGAATCCCGCCGGGAACGCCTGCGCCTGACGGATCGCCCAGGCATCCGGAATGTAGAAGGCGGAGCGTTCGGGCGACGGCCGGCCGGCATCGTCGTGAAAACGGTCGAAGGCGAAGAGCATGACCTTGAACCCGGCTGGCATCGCCTCGACCAGATTGCGCAGCCGGTCGATGTACGCCAGATCGACGCTGCCGCGATGGTTGGCGCAGCCGCCGTTCATGTAGGCCAGGCGCTGGGCGTATTGCAGCGGGCGCAACGGCGACGAGAGTTGCGGGCCGATGTCGATGCCGCTGTGGGCGTCGCCGACCCCGGCCAGATGAACGTGGCAATCCCACACCTGCGCGGGATCGAGCCCCTGCCAGACGCGGGCGAGCCACGGGCTGTCCTGCAATTCCAGCGGCGTCGCGGCGCGGCAGGGGTTGATCAGGGCCGGTTTGGCCAGACTCCAGCCGGCGACAGCCGCGAGTCCGGTGGCGCCGAGGCCTTGCAGAAAGCGTCGGCGTGACATGAGCGGGGACTTCACGCTAGGCCTCCTCGGCGTGCTTCTTCAGCGTCACGTAGTCGATCTTGCCGGTGCCCAGCAACGGCAGCGAGGCGACCAGGCGGATCTTGCGCGGCACCGCCAGTTCCGGAATCCCCAGTTCGCGCGCCTTGGCGGCGAGCAGTTCGCGGCTGAGTTCACCGTCGGTGGTAAACAGCACCAGCGCCTCGCCCTTGCTGGCATCCGGCTGGCTGCTGGCGGCGTGCTGGCTATTGGGGGCCGCTGCCGTCGCCAGCTTCTCGACCACCTCCAGACTAACCATCTCGCCGGCAATCTTGGCAAAACGCTTGACCCGGCCGACGATGCGCATGAATCCTTCGTCGTCGAATTCGACCACGTCGCCGGTTTCGTACCACCCGGCGCCGACGTCGGAAACCGGCGGTTGCAGCACGCCGGGCCGGTCCGACTTGAGGTAGCCGGCCATGACGTTGGGGCCGCGCACATGCAAAATGCCGCCGCGTTCGATGCCCGGCACCTGCAACAACCTGGCTTCAAGACCCGGCAGCAGCTGGCCGACGGTGCCGGTGCGGTAGGCCATCGGCGTGTTCACCGCCAGCACCGGCGCTGTTTCGGTTGCGCCATAGCCTTCGAAGATGCGCACGCCGAATTTCTCGAACCAGACGTTCCGCACCGATTCCGACAGCTTCTCGGCGCCGGCGACCACATAGCGCAGGCGGTAAAAATCGTAGGGATGTGCGAAACGGGCGTAATTGCCGAGGAAGGTCGAGGTACCGAACAGCACGCTGCAACCCCGGTCGTAGGCCAGTTCCGGAATGATGCGGTAATGCAGCGGCGTCGGGTACAGAAAGAGGCTGGCGCCGGTCAGCACCGGCAACAGCGCGCCGGCGGTCAGGCCGAAGGAGTGGAAGATCGGCAAAGCGTTGAGCACCTTGTCGTCGACCGAGAAATCGATGACCGCACGAATCTGGGCGATGTTAGCGAGGATGGCACGGTGCGGCAGCACGACGCCCTTGGGCTTGCCTTCCGAACCCGAGGTGAACAGCACCACCGCCGCGTCTTCCGGCGACGCGGGTTTGACGAAGGCACGCGGAAAGTGCAGACCGTAGAACACCAGCCACAGCTTGTCGGCCAGCGTGACGCCCGCGCGCAGGTCTTCCAGATACACCAGTTTGATGTTTTTCAGCGCCGCCAGTTTGTCGGCCAGCTTGGCTTGCTCGACAAAAGCTGTCGACGTGACGATCGTCCGGATTTCGGCGGCGTCGCACGATGCTTGCATCGCCTCGACGCCGGCCGTGTAGTTGAGCATCGCAGGCACGCGGCGACGGGCGGTCATGCCGAAGATCATGCCCAGCGTCGGCGCCAGATTGGGCAGCAGCACCCCGACCCGCTCGCCCTCGCTGCTGATGCGCTCAACCAGGCGACCCAGCATCAGCGCCATCTTGAGCAGATCGTTGTAGGAATATTCGATCTGCTTCATGTCTTCGAGCAGCTTGCGCTTCTTGCCGAAAATCTCGGCGGCATTGCACAGCGCTTCGTACAGCGTTTCTTTCGGCTGCGACTTGAACAGCATTTCCTGCATCAGGCGGCGCATCGCTTCGCCGGCCTTGCGGCGGCGCAGCTTGGCGGTCGGCGCCTCGGGCATGACAAGCTTGGTGGCCGGCAAAATGGTCATGCTGATGCGCGGAAACAACTGACGCGGATGTTTGCCCGACAAGCGCGAGAAATAGCTGCGCGCCGCGCCGTCAAGCCGCACCGGCACCAGTGTCGCGCCGGTCTTGGCGGCAACGAAGGCCGGCCCTTCATACACCTTCATCAGACTGCCGGTCGTGGTGATCCGGCCTTCCGGAAAGATCACCACCGAACGCCCGGTTTCGAGCAGGCGAATGACCCGCTTCATCGCCATCGGGCTGGTCGGATCGACCGCCAGGTAATCGACCTGCGACAACAGCAGGCGGAAGAACCAATCGTTGGCCACACCGGTATGCACGACGAAAACCGGGTCGATCGGCAGGAACAACCCGAGCAGCAAGCCATCAAGGAAGGATTCATGGTTGGCGACGACCAGCAGCCGCTCGGCCGTGAAGGCATCGAGCTTGCCGCGCACGTCCACACGGAACAGCAAGCGCGCCAAGAGGCGCAACACCGGGCGAATCAGATGACGCATGAGAACCTCCTTGGCATCGCACTATACCATCCGTTAAACATATCGATATACCTACTCATTTCGTTATATTGGTTCAAAAAAATTTCAGGGTTTCGATTCATGCACGTAGTCCAGCACGTTGCCGAACACTTCTTCCAGATAGTCGTGGTGGATCCAGAACCACACTTCCTTGGCGATCTTTTCGGATTGCAGCACATTGGCCTCGCGCAATATCCTCAGGTGATGCGAGACAGTAGAACGGGCCAGCGTGGACGCTTCGGCGATCTGCCCGACATTCAGCCGCTCGCCCGGCTCGAACAACAGCAGAATACGCTGGCGGTGCTCATCGCCCAGGGCGGTGAACACCTTGGACATCGCTTTCCATTCTTCGGGCAGGGCGCGGCTATAATCTGTTTTCATGTCGATGATTTTAGTTATATCGACACGAAAGTCAACAGTTAATTGCTCCTGTGCACTTTCTCACCTGATCGCGTCAGCGCAGGTGGCTCCGCCAAGCCGATGGACGCTGATTTTCCCCGATCCGCGTCATGCCGAACCTACTCGGCGGGGCCCAATCTCCGTTGCCATCAGCATGCAAAATCATTAGCATACGGCCTACCCCCAATCGACGAGAACATCCAATGCCAACGAGCCCCGCACATTTGCGCACCCGAATCGGTCGCGCATTTGTCTCCCGCGTGCTCTGGATCGCGTTGGTGCTCGCAGTGTGCAACGCGGTCTTGCCCACCGCGTTGAGGGCGGTTTCCGCCGTTCGTGGCGACCAGGTTGTGACGATCTGCACGAGCTTCGGCGCCAAGAAAGTGCAGATGGATTCGAGCGGCCAAGCTGCCCGCGACGCGCAGCAGGGCGATACCTGCCAGTACTGTCTGGCGAGCCAGCTCGCCTGTTTGCCGCCCGTCGCGCTTGCAATGCCGACGCCGACCGCCCTGCCGGCAGCCACCGTGGCCACCTCGGCGGGTGCAACCCCCTTCCTCTCTGCGGCGTGGCGAAGCGATCAGCCACGTGCCCCTCCCCGACTTTCCTGATTCGCCCCCACCGACCTGTTTGCGCCCCCCGTCTCCTGAGCGGCGCACCGATCCGTCTGTTGCGCAGCCATGATCGGGAAAACCTGTTGCGCTTCGGCTAACGGGCATCACGGTCGGCCGCATTCTTTGACTCACCCTCCGGACTCCGTCCCTCGGGGTGAATCGGCCACAAACACTTTCAGGCTACACCGCAGATGAGCGATCCCTTTCCTTCTGCAGCTCCGAACCCGGCGCTACGCACGCTGCGCCAAGCAGAGGCGGTCTATTGCGCCAGCGCGACTGGCGGCGCATGGCGAGTGATGTCAGGCTCTGTCCGGCTGGATGTCGTCCGCAAAGACGGCACAAGCGAATTTGCCGGCATTGCGGTTGCCGGCGACATCATCGGCGCCGAATCCCTGATCTTCGGCCAATACAGCTTCAACGCGACGGCCATGTTGCCCTGCACGCTGACACCGTGGCCGGGCGCTGCCCAGCAGTTGTCGAGCGAAACTTTGCTGAGCACCCTGGCAAGTTCGGAGCGGCGTTTCGCGGAAGTAGTCGCCCTGCGCGGGGGATTGGCACGGGAGCGGGTCAAGCGCCTCATTGCCCTGCTGTCACCGCAGGAGGGCGAACGGCGACTGCCCAGCCTGCGGGATATGGCCGACATCACCGGGCTACGCCTGGAAACCGTGTCGCGTGCCTTGCAAAGATTGCGCGCGGCCGGCGTCATCGGTGTATCGAGCTTGCGCCGGCGCGGCAACAACCATCGCGAACAGGTTTTATCCACCTGATCCAGCATGACACTCACAAAGGAATCAGCATGTCCAATCGCATTCAAAAATTCGGCTTTCTCGCAACCCTCGTTCTTTTTACGTCTCTCGCTTTCGCGCAGTCGCAGGCCGAGCGCGTGCAGATCCAAAATCCGTGGGTGCGCCTCAATGCGCCCGGCACGCAGGTGACCGGCGCCTTCATGCTGCTCGGCAACCCGAGTGACAAGGAAATCCGCCTCGTCAAAGCCGAGAGTCAGATAGCCAAGGTGACGGAACTGCACAACCACGTCAACGAAGGCGGCGTCATGAAGATGCGTCAGGTGCCGCTGATTGCCGTTCCGGCGAAGGGCGAAGCCGCGCTGAAGCCGGGCAGCTACCACGTGATGCTGATCGATCTCAAAGCGCCGTTGCAAGAAGGGGGCACGGTGCCCATCACCTTGGAGTTTGAAGATGGCAGCACCCAGATAGTCCACGCCAGAGTGACCAGACCGACGGCCGAAAAACACGCTCACTAACCGAAGACAGAGCCTCGATATCATGCAAATTCGGCTTCATCCCCGCGTTTTCCAACCCAAACGGTTTTCCCTAATTCTGGCGGCGACCTTTCCCCTCGCCGTTTCGCCGGTGCTGGCGGACGACATCGCGAGCAAACCACCCACCATCGTCATCACCGAAACTTCGCCCCGGCCAGTACCGGTCGCATCCGGCAGCCTCGACGAACGAGACCTGGCCGCGCAGCGTGCGTCCACCAGCGATACGGCTCAACTGCTACGCGACACCCCCGGTGTGGCGCTTTACGGTGCCGGCGGCGTCTCCAGCTTGCCGGCCATGCACGGTCTCGCGGACGACCGGTTGCGCATCAAGGTCGATGGCATGGATCTGATCGCCTCCTGTCCCAATCACATGAATCCGGCGTTGTCTTATGTCGACCCCACGGCGGTCGGCAGCATCAAGGTCTATGCCGGCATTTCACCGGTAAGCCTCGGAGGGGACAGCATCGGCGGTAGCATCGTTGTCGAGACCGCTGCGCCGAAATTCGCGGCAACGGGCCAGGGCAGCCTGATCGAAGGTGAGGTCGGTGCGTTCTATCGTAGCAATGGCCATGCCGCGGGCGGCAACGTCTCGGTCACCTACGCGAGCGAATCGTTCAGCCTCAGCTACACCGGGGCGAGCGCCAAGGCGGACAACTATAAGGCTGGCGGCGAGTTCCGGAAATTCTCCCTCGCCGCGGCGGCAAACCCCGCAAATCCTGCCGCGGGCGTTCCCGCGCTGCCTCAGCCGGGATCGACCGAGGTCGGCTCCACCGCTTACGAGACGCGCAACCACACGCTGGGCCTTGCTTTCAAAGGCGGCAATCATTTGCTCGAAGCCAAACTCGGTTATCAGGATCTGCCGCAACAGCTCTACCCCAACCAGCGCATGGATATGCTGGACAACGAGCAGTTGCGCCTGAACCTGCGCTATCTCGGCACATTCGAGTGGGGCAGTCTGGAAGCCCGCGCCTACCATGAGAAAGTGGATCATTTCATGGATTTCGGGCCGGACAAACTTTATCTCTACGGCAAGCTGCTCAATCGCTACCCGGTCAACGGCATGCCGATGTGGACCAAAGGCCGGACCAACGGTGCCTCAGCCAAGGTCGAGATCGATCTCGACCCGCGCGACCTGGTGCGGATCGGCGCCGAATGGCAGACCTATCATCTCAACGACTGGTGGCCGCCGGCGCCCGATTGCGGTTACACGGGGGCGGTGGCCAACTGTACCGGCGGCATGGCGCCCGATACTTTCTGGAATATCCGCAACGGCAAACGCGATCGCATCGCCGCCTATGGCGAGTGGGAAGCCGCCTGGACCCCACAATGGAAAACTCTCGCCGGCGTCCGTTACGAGCGGGTCAAATCAGACAGCGACGATATACAGGGCTACAACACCGGAATCATGTACGCCAGCAGCGTAATCGGCACCCGCCAGGCATGGAATGACCTGAATCGACGACGCGCCGACCACAATATCGACCTCACGCTGTTGGCGCGCAACACGTTGGATAGTCAGAAGGCCTTCGAGTACGGTTTCGCCCAGAAAACCCGGTCGCCCAATCTCTACGAGCGGTATCCGTGGTCAACCAACAGCATGGCCATGGAAATGAATAACTTCGTCGGCGATGGCGACGGTTATGTCGGCAACCCCGATCTCAAGCCGGAAGTCGCGCACACGTTGAGCATCACCGGCGATTGGCACAGTGAAGATCGCGGCTACGAGCTCAAGGTCACCCCCTACTACACGACGGTCAAAGACTACATCGACGCCGTGCGGCGGCCGACGAGCGGAACTGACCAGAACGCCACCCGAACCACGGGCTTCGTCAAGCTTTCTTATGCCAATCAGGCGGCGCGACTCTACGGCATCGACATTTCCGGTCGCATGCCGCTTGGCAACACCCGCTTCGGCGATTTCGGCGTGAAAGGTTTGCTCAATTACACCAAGGGCAAGAATACCGATACGGATGACGACCTTTACAACATCATGCCGCTCAACGCCAAGCTAGCCCTGACGCACCAGACAGGCGGCTGGAGCAACAGCGTCGAACTGGTGGCCGTAAAATCAAAGGACGATGTCTCCGGCGTCCGCAACGAGATCAGGACACCGGGCTACAGCCTGATCAATCTGCGCGGCAGTTATTCGATGCAAAAACTGCGCATTGATTTTGGCATCGAAAATCTCGTCGACCGCATGTACGCCCAGCCCCTGGGTGGCGCCTATGTTGGCGAAGGCGCCACCATGTCCCTCAACAACGAAGCAGGCTTCGTCCGGCCCGCGACCCCGGGAGCCGGAGGCACATACGGCACCTCGGGGTCGGCATCGATGTGGGGCACGGCAGTCCCCGGCCCGGGCCGTACGTTTTACGTCGGTCTCAACTACAAATTCTGATCCCCGACCGTCTTGTTGCGTCACATGCGCCAGCCTGCAGGCTGGCGCTTTTTTTAACTGTCGGAGCAGAGTGAATCGGATGGAGTCGATCTGATATTCCCAAACGCCATGCGCGCCATGTCCCTGCGGAACCCCGTTTGCACCATGTGACGCGCATCCAACCGCTTTCACCCATGTGTGAATTGCGCACGACGCCAGCCGGCATCACGCACGTCGGCGTGTCATCCCTGCCACCATCGCGTGCCGCCCCCTTACTCCAGCGCGGTCGCAATGCTTTGTGAAATCGTCGTCGTCGCCCGCCCGATCACCCGCGAGAGCGTCTTGCTGGTGTCGCACAGCGCGCCTTTTGCCGCTTTTGCATGGGTGTCCGCCAGAATCGCGGCAAAGGTGTCAGGTATGCCGACGCTCACCAAGGCTTGTCGATAGGCCGCCTCGGACATATCGACATAACTGACCGCCCGGCCCGAAAGAGTCGTCAACAAACGGGCATATTCCGTCAGCGTGAACCCGGTGTCGCCCGCGAGTTCCAGAATCTCGCCGTCGTAGCCCCCGTGCAGCACGGTCGCAGCGGCTTCCGCGAGATCGTGCCGGTTTGCGGTTGACAACACGCCCTCGCCGACCGCGCCGTAATGGCAACCGCTGTTCAGATCTTGCTGAAGCGAAAGCAGCAGGTTTTCCGAATACCATGCGTTGCGAAGCAGCGTGTGGCGCATTCCGCTAGCGGCAAGCGCACGCTCGGTCTGGACATGCTCTTCGGCGAGTACCATCCCGGCGCTGCCGGCATGCAGCATCGACGTGTAAGCGACAAACCCAACTCGTGCCTGGGTAGCCGCGAAAATCACGTTCTGGTGTTGTTGCAAACGCTGACCGATCGCGGGCGATGAAATCAGCAACAGCCTGTCAATGCCTTCAAGCGCCGCGACCAGCGCCTCCAGATCGTCATAATCCGCTCGCCGTGTGGGGATTTGGCGTGTGGCAAAATGCGCGGCCTCGCCATCCGTACGCACGAGGGCGACAAGTTGTGTCCTGGGCACCCGCACGGCCATTTGATCCATAACCATTCCGCCGAGTTGGCCGGATGCCCCCGTTACCAAATATTGAGTCATGTGCACTTCCTTCAGGTTCAAGAATGCATTTAAGTCTACAATTGAGACCTTATGCCAGCAAGAAGGCAGTTTTGGGTGGCAAGGTTACAAAAAGGGAACTGCGATGACCTCTCAAATCAATGCGAATACCCGTCTGGACACCTGGCAAGCGCAGGGCTTCGATCCGCACAATTGCCCGGTGCGCGAAATCCTGAGCGGCGTCACTTCTAAATGGACGGTGTTGGTGCTGATCGAAATGGACTCCGGCCCGAAGCGCTTCAACCAGCTGCTTCGGCGCCTGCCGGATGTCTCCCGCCGGATGTTGACGCAAAGCCTGCGCGATCTGGAGCGCAACGGTCTCGCCACGCGCACAGTGCTGAATACGAGGCCACCGGGAACGGAATACTCGCTTTCCGGGCTAGGACGTTCCCTTCTGCCGCCGCTGTTGAACCTGGTCGACTGGGCGTCGCAACATCAGGCGTTCATCGTCACGGCCCGGCAACGCTTCGACGATCAGGAACCCAGCGCGTGACAGGCAGTCCCGCTTGTACGCTTTGATAACACAACACATTTCACAATCGTCGTCGCCAGCCACAATATTTCTCTTCATCAATCGTCTAACCTGACATGGACACGACGATTACCCCTTTCCCCGCTCTTACGCGACCTGCGAACGCCATGGCCGATCCTACCCTGCTCAACACGCTCACCCGCGAACGGCAACGGCTGTGGCAATTCATCCGCCGCCGCGTGCCCGACCCGGCCGATGCGGAAGATGTCTTGCAGGACGTAATGTCGGAACTGGTCGAAGCCTATCGCCTGCCGGAGCCCATCGAGCAGGTCGGCGCCTGGCTGGTGCGGGTAGCGAGGAACCGCATCGTCGACCGCTTCCGCAAGAAGCGGGAAGTCGCGCTGCCGTCGTTCGGCGACGAGGATGACGACGAAAGCTGGCTCGAACAGGCGCTACCCGCGGTCGACGGCGACCCGGAAACCGCCTGGTGGCGCGCCCGCCTGCTCGAAGCGTTGACGGAAGCCTTGGAAGAGCTGCCGGCACCGCTGCGCGACGTGTTCATCGGCCACGAAATCGACGGTCGTTCATTTCGGACGATGTCGGATGAAACCGGCGTCAACCTCAACACCCTGCTGGGCTGGAAGCGTCAAGCCATTCTGCACCTGCGCGCCCGCTTGCAACCCCTCTACGAAGCCATGCCCGATTAAGGAGAACCCGATGAGATTCAACTGCTGCCCCCCTTCACGTCCCCGTTCCGTGCTCCGCTGTCTCGGCGGCGCGGTCATGATCGCCGCCTTCCTTTTTCTCTTTGGCGCCGTCACCATGTGGCTGTGGAACGCCCTCGTTCCGCACATCTTCATGGGGGTCCGACCCATTGAATATTTCGAGGCGCTGGGATTGCTGGCGCTGACCCGCATCCTGTTCGGCGGATTCGGCTGCCGCCCACACCGTTTCGGCCGTGACGCCAAAGAGCGCTGGAGCGCGCTGACACCGGAAGAACGCGACCGCCTGCAATCGCGCTTCTGCCGCCGTCCGGGCGAAGCCGAAACGCCGACCGACAAGCCGGCCTGATTCGCGCCCTCACCGCGCCCCCTCCGCACCCTTTCCTCCACCACCCGCAGCGACCCGGCCCGGCCGGGTCGCCACCGTCACGCTCCCGACATTCATGACTGCTGCCACCACCGCCCACCCCTCGCCAAGCGACCATCTGCCCGGCCGCCTGCGCCGTTTCCTGCGCACCGTGCTGCCCATACTCGCCGGCCTGCACGCCTACATCGGCTGGCGCCTCCTCCCGGCCCTGCCGCTCGACCGGGTTGAAACGGCCCTCGCGGCAGCGCTGCTGGCGGCCCTCTGCCTCCTTGTCCCGCTGGGGATGCTCGCCCGCTTCCTAATCGTTCGCCAGCCGCTTTCCGACCGCATTGCTTGGCTCGGTTCGCTGGCGATGGGGTTCTTCTCCTCGCTGCTGGTGCTGACCGTGTTGCGCGACGCCACCCTTCTTATCCCGCTCGGCCCGAAATGGCCGTCGCTCAGCGCCCTTGGCGTCCCCTTGCTTGCCGTCGCGGTCACGCTGGCCGGTTACGTCAACGCCCGGCGCGTCGCCCGCATCGTCGAAGTCGACCTGCCGTTGCCGCATCTGCCGCCGTCGCTGGAGGGCTTCAGCATCCTTCAACTCAGCGACATCCACGTCGGCCCCACCATCAAGCAGGATTACGTCGCCGCCATCGTCGACCGCGTCAATGCCCTGCAGCCTGACCTCATCACCATCACCGGCGACATCGTCGATGGCACGGTGCCACACTTGCGAACTCACACCGCGCCGCTGGCCGGACTGCGAGCGCGACACGGCGTCTGGATGGTGACCGGCAATCACGAATACTATTCGGGTGTCGACGCTTGGCTGGCCGAATTCCGCCGACTCGGCGTGAAGCCGCTGCAAAACGAACATGTGGTCATCGAACACGGCGAAGGCCGCTTCGTGCTGGCAGGGGTCACCGACTTCAGCGCCGAGGTGTTCGACCCCGCTCAGGCCAGCAACCCCGAGCAGGCGCTGGCCGGCAGCCCTCCCGGCCTGCCGCGTCTGCTGCTCGCCCACCAGCCACGGACGGCGCCGCAGGCGGCCGCCGCCGGATTCGACGCGCAACTGTCAGGCCATACCCACGGCGGCCAGTTCTGGCCCTGGAATCACTTCGTGCGCCTGCAACAGCCGTTTACCGCCGGCCTGCACCAGGTCGGCCGGATGTGGATATACACCAGCCGGGGCACCGGCTACTGGGGGCCGCCCAAACGCTTCGGCGCGCCGTCGGAAATCACGCGCCTTCGTTTCGTCGCAGCTAATTCCCAATGAACGCTTCTGCCAAAGCCTAGCCAGAAGACGCCACCGCAACCGCCCGTTCGCGCAACAACCGCCCGATCTCGGGCAGGCAGCCGCCGCAGCCCGTGCCACAGCCGAGTTTGGCTTTGAGGCCGTCGACCGTGTCGATGCCGGCCGCGACAGCAGCCTGAATGTCGGCTTCGGCGATGTCCAGGCAATTGCAGAGAATGCGCCCGCGACAGACCTGGGTAATCGGCGCCTGCGCCAGCGGCGCGAAAAGCCAGCGCTGGTATTCGGCGGCAGATCGGGCGGACAGCATGGCATCGCGCAACCAGCCGGCGGCAGCGCATTCGCCGAAGAGCGTCAGCGCCCGCAGTTCGTCGCCGGCAAGGCGGGCGCGCTTGCGGATGCCGCGTCGTCCGTCGTCGAACCGGCCGATGTCGGCAGCCGTCTCGCCCACGCCGAAGAGCACCTCGAGCGCCGCCAGCGTGGCCGCCGCCGGTGCGGCCTCGTGGGCCAGATGCAGCACGACCAAGGCGCGCTCGCGGCCGGCTTGGGTTTGTGCTGCGTAGGCGAACTGGTCGAGGTACGGCGCCAGGGCCGCCGACAACGCATTGGCCGCATCGCCGTCGAGCAGCGCCAACGCCACGCCTCGCCAGGGCAACTCGGCCTTTTCCAGCCGCACGGCAGCGTGCTTCAGTTCCGGCTGTTTCGAGAAGGGATCGACGGCGTCGGCGAGCAATTCGTTGGCCGCGCCATGCGCGAGCCGGCGGCGGCCCCAGTGCATGGGCAGACAGGCGTGCCCCGGCTTTTGCGCCGGATCGGGCTGCACGGGCAGGACGATGCTGCCGCGCGCGCTGGCAACCCGCACCAGATCGCCCGCCTGCCAGCCGCGCCGCGCCAGGTCGCCCGGCGCCAGTTGCAGCGCGCACTGTTCGCTGTGGCTATATAGCCGCGCCAGCTTGCCGGTGCGGCTCATGCCGTGCCACTGGTCGCGCAGGCGCACCGAATTGAGGTGAAGCGGATAACGGGCGCTGGTTTTTTCGGCGGTCGTGCTCAGCGCAATCGGCACAAAGCGCGCCTGCCCGTCCGGCGTGGCAAAGCGGCCGTCGGCATAGAGCCGCGCCTGCCCCTGCCCGTCGCGCCAGGGCCATTGTTGCGGGCCGTCGCGTTCGAGAATGGCATGGGTCAGTGCGGCATGGTCGAGGTCGCGCCCGGCGGTGAGTCCGGCGTGTTCCGCAAAAACCTGCGCGGTGGTTTCAAAATCGAACAGGCGCAGCGCATCGGCCCGCCCCAGACGCTCGCCCAGCCTGAGCGCGACGTCGCGGGCGATGCGCCAGTCGGCGCGCGCCTCGCCGGGGGACAGCACGGCAGCGCGAACGCGGCTGATGCGCCGCTCGGAATTGGTGACCACTCCTTCCTTTTCGCCCCAGGTCGTGGCGGGTAGCAGCAGGTCGGCAAAGGGTGCGGTCTCGGTGTCGGAATAGGCATCCTGCAACACGACGAATTCGGCCCGGGACAGCGCCGCCCGCACCTTGGCCTGATCGGGCAGCGATTGTGCGGGGTTGGTGCAGGCGATCCAGACAGCTTTAATTGACCCATCGTGCAAACCGTCGACAATCTGGGTGGCCGTGCGACCCGGGTTTTCTGGCAGCGCAGGGATGCCCCAGTAGGCGGCCACTTCGGCGCAATGCTCGAGGTTGGCAAGCTCTCGATGGCCGGCCAGCAAAGTTGCCATCGCGCCCGCCTCGCGGCCGCCCATGGCGTTGGGCTGACCGGTCAGCGAAAACGGACCGGCGCCGGGACGGCCGATCTGGCCGGTGGCCAGGTGCAGATGGATCAGGGCCGCGCCGTTATCCGAGCCATGGTGCGACTGGTTCAGGCCCTGACACCACAATGACAGGGCGTTGCCAGCTTCCCCGAACCAGCGTGCCGCCTGCACAATGTCCGCCGCAGGAACACCGCAGATGGCGGCCGCGGCAGCCGGTGTCAGGTCGCGCACGGCGTCGCGCGCGGCTTCAAAGCCGGCGGTGTGACGGGCGATGTATCTGCCGTCGATCAGCCCTTCCCAGATCAGCACATGCAGCATGGCGCCGAGCAGCACGGTGTCGGTGCCCGGCTCGATGGCCAGATGCAGATCAGCAGCGGCGGCGGTGTCGGTAGTGCGCGGGTCGACGACGATCCACCTCTGCGCCGGCCGCGCCGCTCTGGCGTCGGCCAGCCGGCGAAACAGGATGGGATGGGCGAAAGCCGGGTTGGCGCCGGTGATCAGCACGCAGTCGGCGTGCTCGAAATCCTCGTAACTGCACGGCGGCGCGTCGGCACCCAGCGTGCGCGTATAGGCCGACGCCGCCGAACTCATGCACAGGCGCGAGTTGGAATCGATGTTGTGCGTGCCGACCAGCGCCCGCGCCAGCTTGTTGAAAACGTAGTAGTCTTCGGTCAGCAATTGCCCGGAAAGGTAGAACGCGACCGCGTCCGGCCCGTGTTCGCGGATGATCGCGGCGAAACGGTCGGCAACAGTGTCCAGCGCCGTGTCCCAATCGATGCGGCGGCGCTGCTCGTCCCGCGCCGCACGCCATTCGGGATAAAGCGCGCGCGTCGAAAGACCGGTGGTCAGGTGCAGGGTCGAGCCCTTGGTGCACAAGTGCCCGAAATTGGCGGGATGCTCGGGATCGCCTTCGACCC
This sequence comes from Betaproteobacteria bacterium UBA1934, assembly GCA_002337055.1. Lineage (GTDB taxonomy): Bacteria > Pseudomonadota > Gammaproteobacteria > Burkholderiales > Rhodocyclaceae > UBA1934. The sequence goes on from DDFG01000004.1 coordinate 1,026,769, forward strand.
CGAGTATCTGCCCGTTGTGGTGATGAATCAGCACGCCGCAGCCAGTACCACAGTAGCAGCAGGTCGAGCGGGTAACGGCGGTGCGATCCATGTCAGCCCGCACCATGGGGCAGCGAGTGGAGGGAAGTCGGCGTGTGTGTCATATCATCCCTCAATCGACAGCCACACGCGACCGTTGTCGACCCGTGCCTCGTGCCGGCGCACGCAACCCTGATCGGGCGCGACGGCTTCGCCCGATTCCAGCTCGATCAGCCAGTTGTGCAGCGGGCAGGCGACCCGGTGTCCGAGCACCATACCCTGAGACAGAGGCCCCCCCTTGTGCGGACAACGGTCGTCGAGGGCGAAGACGCGGTCGTCGGCCGTGCGAAACACGGCCACATCACCATGCGGTGCCTCGACCACGCGGCTTCCCTGACGCGGAATCTCGTCCAGGGCGCAAAGATCATACAGTTGGCTCATGGCTACTCCCAGGCTTAGGCACTGACCGGCTCGGTGAGCCGGATCGGAATAAAGGCGCGCTTCTTCGCCGCATTGGCAACCTGCTCGGCCCATGGATCGGCGGCATCCTTCAGCGCGTACAGCAAACGCTCGTACAACGTCTGCCGGTTTTCCGGATCGTCGACCACCCGTTGCTTGATATGGTCGAAGCCCACCCGATGCACGTAGTGCACGGTACGCTCCAGGTAGAACGCCTCCTCGCGGTACAGTTGCAGGAAGGCGCCGGCGATCTGCTTCACCTCGTCGTCGCTGCCGGCCTTGCAGAGAAAATGCGCGACCTCGGTCTTGATGCCGCCGTTACCGGCGATGTGGATTTCCCAACCGGAATCGACGCCGATAATGCCGACATCCTTGATCCCTGCCTCGGCGCAGTTGCGCGGGCAACCGGAGACCGCCAGCTTGACCTTGTGCGGCGACCACATGGCGAAAAGCATGCGCTCGAGCGCCACACCCAGGCGCATCGACGCCTGCGTGCCGAAACGGCAATGCTCGCTGCCGACGCAGGTCTTCACGGTGCGGATCGACTTGCCGTAGGCGTGCCCGGAGACCATGCCCGCCTCGCCGAGATCGGCCCAGATCGCCGGCAGATCGGCCTTCTTGATGCCGAGCAGGTCGATACGCTGGCCACCGGTCACCTTGACGGTCGGCACCGCGTACTTGTCGGCCACGTCGGCGATGGCGCGCAGTTCGGCCGGCGTCGTCAGCCCGCCCAGCATGCGCGGCACCACCGAATAGGTGCCGTCCTTCTGAATGTTGGCGTGCGCCCGCTCGTTGATCAGGCGCGATTGCGGGTCATCCTCCGCCTCGTGCGGCCAGGTCGAAATCAGGTAATAGTTGAGCGCCGGCCGGCAGGTCGTGCAACCGTTTGGCGTGCGCCAGCCCATGCCCTGCATCGCGGCGGGGATGGAAAGATACTTGTTGTCGCGGATCGCCTGCCGTACGGCGCCATGCGCCAGATCGGTGCAGCCACACACCGGCTTGTCGGCCGCCGTGGTCGGCTTGTAGGCGCCGCCGACCGTGGAGGCCAGAATCTGTTCGACCAACCCGGTACAGGAACCGCAGCTCGACGCCGCCTTGGTGTGCTTCTTGACCTCATCGACGGTGAACAAGCCGTTTTCGCGGATCGCCTTGACGATGGTGCCCTTGCAGACGCCATTGCAGCCGCACACTTCGGCCGTGTCCGGCATGCTCGCCGCCTTGTTGCCACCGGCATGGCCGGTGTCGCCGAGCGAGCTTTCGCCAAACATCAGATGATCGCGCACTTCGCGGATGTCCTGCTGGTCTTTCAGCAGGCGGAAATACCAGGCACCGTCGGCGGTGTCGCCGATCAGGCAGGCGCCGATCAGGCGGTCGCCCTTGACCACCAGCTTCTTGTACACGCCGGCTGCCGGGTCGTGCAGCGCGATTTCCTCGGTTTCCTTGCCGCCGGTGAAATCGCCGGCCGAAAAGACGTCGATGCCGGTGACCTTGAGCTTGGTCGAAGTCAGCGAGCCGGTGTAGCGGCCGATGCCGAATTCGGCCAGATGCGTGGCACAGACCTTGGCCTGCTCGAACAGCGGTGCCACCAGCCCGTAGGCGGTGCCGCGATGGCTGGCGCATTCGCCGACCGCGTAGATGCGCGGATCGGTCACCGTTTGCAGGGTGTCGCTGACGACAATGCCGCGATTGACGTGCAGCCCGCAGCTTTCCGCCAGCCCGGTCGCCGGACGGATGCCGGCGGCCACCACGACGAGATCCGCCGGCAGGGTCATGCCATCCTTCAGCCGCACCGCCGCGACACGTCCGCTTTCGCCGCCCACCAGGGCCTCGGTGTGACGGGCGAGCAGGAACTTGAGGCCGCGATCTTCCAGCGCTTTCTGCAACATGCCGGCGGCGACCCGGTCGAGCTGGCGCTCCATGATCCAGTCGCCGATGTGGATCACCGTCACGTCCATCCCGCGCAGCTTCAGGCCGTTGGCCGCCTCCAGCCCGAGCAGGCCGGCGCCGATGACCACGGCATGGCGGTGCGACTGGGCGGCCGCAATCATCGCCTCGGTGTCCGCAATGTCACGGTAGCCGAGCACGCCCGGCAGATCGCTGCCGGGAACGGGCGGGATGAAGGGCGTCGAACCGGTGGCGAGCAGCAGGCGGTCGTATTCCGCCACCGTGCCGTCCGCGGCGATCACCGTGCGCCGCACGCGGTCGATCTTCTCGACCTTCTTGCCGGCGTGCAGCGTGATGCGGTTATCGCGGTACCAGTCGAAATCGTTCAGCACGATGTCGGGCAGGGTCATTTCACCCGCCAGCACCGGCGAGAGCAGGATGCGGTTGTAGTTGCCGTGCGGTTCCGCGCCGAAAACGGTGATGTCGTACAGATCCGGCGCGATCTTCAGCAGTTCTTCCAGCGCCCGGCAGCCGGCCATGCCATTGCCCACCATGACAAGTTTCTGCTTTTTCATTTAGTTTCTCCTTACGCCGCCTTCTTCAACTGCTTGCGATAGAGGAAATCAAGAATGGCGGCGCGCGCATGGGCGAATTCCGGCACTTCCGCCAGCTCCAGACGATTGCGCGGACGCGGCAGCTTGACTTCGAGAATCTCGCCGATGGTCGCCGCCGGGCCGTTGGTCAGCATCACCACGCGGTCGGAAAGCAGCACCGCCTCATCGACGTCGTGCGTCACCATCACCGTGGTGGCGCCGCTCTCGGCGGTGATCCGCATCAGCTCGTCCTGCAAACCGGCGCGGGTCAGCGCATCGAGCGCACCGAAGGGTTCGTCCATCAGCAGGATCTTGGGCGACATCGCCAGCGCGCGGGCAATGCCGACGCGCTGCTTCATGCCGCCGGAAATCTCGTTGGGAAACTTGGTCTCGGCATGCGCCAGATGCACCAGTTCGAGCGCGTCATGCGTGCGCTGCTTGAGTTTGGCCTTGCCTTCTTTCTTGCCGAACACGCTTTCGACGGCGAGATAGATGTTGTCGAAGCATGTCAACCAGGGCAGCAACGAGTGATTCTGGAACACCACCGCACGGTCCGGGCCAGGGCCGGCGATTTCGCGGCCGTCGCAGATCATCGCGCCGGAAGTCGGCAAGGTCAGGCCGGCGATTAGGTTCAGCAGCGTCGATTTGCCACAGCCGGAGTGCCCGATCAGCGACACGAACTCGCCCTGGGCGATTTCCAGGTTGATGTCGCGCAGCGCGGTGAACGTGCCGAGCTTGGTGTCGAAGGTCTGCCCGACGTTTTCGATTTGCACCAGTTTTTTCATGACGGATCTCCTCAGACGTTCTCGTGCGTAAAGCGGCGGGCAATCAGCAGCAGCGTCTGTTCCAGCATGAGACCGACGATGCCGATGACGAAGATGGCGATGATGATGCTTTCGACCTTTAGGTTGTTCCACTCGTCCCACACCCAGAAACCGATGCCGACGCCACCGGTCAGCATTTCGGCGGCGACGATGACCAGCCACGCGGTGCCGATGGAAAGACGCACACCCGTCAGCAGGTAGGGCAGCACGGCCGGGAAGAGAATCTTGCTGAAGACCTTGGCTTCCGACAGGCGCAGCACGCGGGCAACGTTCAGGTAATCCTGCGGCACGCGGCGCACGCCCTCGGCGGTATTCAGGATCATCGGCCAGATCGAGCAGATGAAGATGGTCCAGGTCGCCGCCGGGTCAGCCTTCTTGAACACCAGCAACCCGATAGGCAGCCAGGCCAGCGGCGACACCGGGCGAAGCAGGCTGATCAGCGGATTGAGCATGCCGGCAGTAAATTGAAAGCGGCCGATGATGAAGCCGAGCGGGATGCCCACCGCCGCAGCCAGCCCGAACCCGATCCCCACGCGCTTCAGCGAAGAGAGAATGTTCCAGCCGATACCCTGGTCGTTCGGCCCGTTCTGGTAGAAGGGGTCGGCAAAGAGGCGAACCGCTTCGTTCCAGGTTTGCAGCGGCCCCGGAATGCTGCCGCCGCGCATCGTGGCGAGGTGCCAGATTGCCACCAGCACCAGCAGACCAAGCAAGGGCGGAAGCACTTTGCGTGCGATATTGTTCATGGGGATTCTCCAGTCTTTGGCCGGTCGGGCGTCACGCACGACCGCCAGATGCGTCGGCCGGTCGGTCGGTCTCGCGACCGGCACCGGCTCGGCCGTGGGGTTGGGGTTGAGGGCGGGGGGCATCGCTACTCCTTAGGCCTTGACCTTGAAGGCGCCGGCGTACTTCTTCGGGTCCTTGCCGTCCCAGATCACACCGTCGATCAGTTTGCTAGTGCGCATCTCGGATTTCGGCAACGCCACGCCAGCCGCCGTGGCGGCTTCCTTGTAGATATCAATGCGATTGACTTTCTTGGCGGTAGCCAGGTAGTCCGGTTCGTCCTTGAGCAGGCCCCAACGCTTGTGCTGGGTCATGAACCACATGCCGTCGGAAAGGTACGGGAAATTCACCGCGCCGTCGTTGAAGAACTTCATGTGGTTCTTGTCATCCCAGGTCTTGCCCAGGCCGTTGGAGTAGCGACCCAGCATGCGCTCCAGAATGACTTCCATGTCGGTATTGACGTAGGCCTTCTGGGCGATGGTTTCGGCGGTCTTGCGGCGATTGGCGAGAGAGGCGTCGATCCAGCGGCCGGCTTCGATGATCGCAGCCGTCATGGCGCGCGCGGTGTTGGGGTTCTTCGCCACCCAGTCGGCAGTCGTGCCGAGCACCTTTTCCGGGTGATCGGTCCAGATATCCTGCGTCGTTGCGGCGGTAAAACCGATCTTGTCCATAATGGCGCGGTTGTTCCACGGCTCGCCGACGCAGAAGCCATCCATGTTGCCGACCCGCATGTTGGCCACCATCTGCGGCGGCGGCACGGTGATGGTCTTGACGTCTTTCAGCGGGTTGATGTCGTGCGCGCCCAGCCAGTAATACAGCCACATCGCGTGCGTGCCGGTGGGGAAGGTCTGGGCAAAGGTGTATTCGCCGGGTTTGCTGGTCAGCAGCTTCTTAAGGCCGGCGCCGTCGGTCACGCCCAAATCTTTCAACTTGTTGGCGAGCGTGATGGCCTGACCGTTGTTATTGAGGGTCATCAGCACGTTCATATCTTTCTTTGGCCCGCCAATGCCCATCTGCACACCATAGACCAAGCCGTAGAGAACATGCGCTGCGTCGAGTTCGCCGTTCACCAGCTTGTCGCGTACCGAGGCCCAGCTAGCCTCCTTGGTCGGGATGATCTTGATGCCGTATTTCTTGTCGAAGCCCATTTCGGCGGCCATGACCACGCTGGCGCAGTCGGTGAGCGGGATGAACCCGATCTTCACTTCGGTCTTCTCGGGCTTGTCGCTACCGGCGGCATGGGCGCCAGGAGCCACGCTGAGTCCGGAGATCAGGGCGGCGCCGCCAAACATGGCCGACGCTCGGAAGAATTCGCGGCGGCGTGGATCGAGGGGCGCGTTTTCGGAAACAGAATCAAATTCTTGCATGGCCATCTCCTCAAGAAAAAACAGAAAGCGTCAAAACAAAAAGGCGTCCGTCTCTCCGCAAAGGGGGCGCGGAGGGACGGACGCCTTTGTCCGTGATTACGGCCGGAACACCCTTGCTCCGGCTGATGACCAACCTAATGCAAAGCGCGTGCCAGGCTTGGGATTCGCACCGAAAGGGCCGTTCTGACTTGGTTTTCGGCGGGGCTTTGATTGCGAACAGTAGTTTTCTGCACAGCCTCAGTGCATCATATTCGCTGCAACGCACAACATTGGCGCAGCCGGGTCACAGCAACAGATCGGCCATGTCGATCACGCTTTGCGCCACGGTGCCGAGCGGTTGCGCTTTGTCCATGGCGAGCTTGCGCAACATGGCGTGCGCCGCCCCCTCGTCCAGACCGCGCCGATCCATCAAGATACCCTTGGCGCGCTCCACCACTGACCGCTCGGAGAGTTTGCGCGTTGCCGTCGCCAGCTCGCGGCGCAAGCTCTGATGCGCCTCGAAACGCGCCAGCGCAACGCTAATGATGGGTTTTAGCCTGGCGACTTCCAGCCCGTCTACAACGTAGGCGGAAACGCCCGCCGCCACCGCCTGCTTGATCAGCGCGTCGTCGCTCTCGCGGGCGAAGACCAGCACCGGACGAGGTGCATCACGCTCCATCGCGGCAATATGCTCCAGCGTGTCGCGCGACGGGGCATCGGTCTCGATCAGAATGACATCCGGCTTAATACGGGCCACCTGATCCGGAAGATCGGAGGCCGAGGCGAGTACTGCCGCGACCTGATGGCCGGCCAGAATCAGGCCACGGCAGATATCCGCCGCCCGCTGCTGCAATTCGTCGATAACCAGGATACGGAGCATGACGTTTACCTCGCAAGACCCGTGCCGGACTCTGCGGCCGCCGGGTTCAGCTCTTCAGCAGATCTTCCCGGCCACCGAGCCAGCGTTGCAGATGGCGGTCCGCCAACTCGGGGGCATCGTTCAGCAGTTCTTCCGCGATCTCGCGGGCGATCTCGACAAGATCGGCATCGGCGTCCAGATCCGCGTAGCGCAGCAACGGCAGGCCGCTCTGACGTGCCCCGACAAACTCGCCCGGGCCACGCAACTGCAAATCCTGCCTCGCAATTTCGAAGCCATCGGTGTGTTCATAGATGATTTTCAGTCGCGCGCGAGCAGTTTCCGACAACGGCTGGGCGTACATCAGCACACAAGCCGATTCGTGGACGCCCCGCCCGACCCGGCCGCGCAACTGGTGCAACTGCGCCAGCCCAAACCGTTCGGCGTGCTCGATGACCATGAGGCTGGCATTGGGGACGTCGACCCCCACCTCGATCACCGTCGTGGCTACCAATACATCCAGCGCCCCGCGCGCGAAGTCGCTCATCACGGCCTGCTTCTCGTCGCCTTTCAACCGCCCGTGCACGAGGCCGATCCGCAGATGCGACAATTCGGCGCGCAACCGCTCGAAAGTCTCCAGCGCCGTTTGCAGTTGCAACGCCTCCGACTCCTCGATCAGCGGGCACACCCAGTAGGCCTGGCGCCCCTCGCGGACGCGCTCGTCGACATAGGCGGTCACTTCGGCGCGGCGGGCATCGCTGACCAGACGGGTGCGGATCGGCGTGCGCCCCGGCGGCAATTCGTCGAGAACGGAAACGTCGAGATCGGCGAAATAGCTCATCGCCAGCGTGCGGGGGATCGGTGTCGCGGACATCATCAACAGATGCGGGTTCGCTCCCTTCTGCCGCAGGGCCAGACGCTGCTGCACGCCAAAGCGGTGTTGTTCATCGACGATGGCAAGGCCCAGTCGCGCGAAATCGACGTGATCCTGGATCAGCGCATGGGTGCCGATGACCAGATGCGCTGCGTCCGCCATGGCCGCCAACTGGGTGCGCCGCGCCTTGGCCTTGAGACTGCCGGTCAGCCACGCCACCTGGAGGCCCAGCGGGCCCAGCCAGGCGGCCAGCTTCTGATAATGCTGTTCGGCCAAGATCTCCGTGGGCGCCATGAAAGCGGTTTGCCAGCCCGCTTCCGCCGCCGCGCAGGCAGCCAATGCCGCGACGATCGTTTTGCCGCTGCCGACATCGCCCTGGAGCAGGCGTTGCATCGGGAAAGCTTGCGCCAGATCGCGCCCGATCTCGGCCACCGCCCTTTGCTGCGCGCCCGTCAACCCGAACGGCAAGGCGCGCAAAAGGGCGGCGGCCTGTTCCCCGGCCGGCGCCAGCACCGGCGCGCCCCGCTCGCGACGCGTGCGGTAGGCACGGCGCAACGATAGCTGCTGGGCCAGTAGTTCGTCCAGCTTGATGCGCCGCCAGTGGGGGCAGTGTTTCTCGAGCGCCGCCGAGGCGGTTCCGGCCGGCGGCTCGTGCAATTGTTTCAGCGCCACATCGATGCCGGGCAGCGCCAGACGCACGCGCCACGCGGCCGGAATCGAATCGGTCAGGTCGACCGCCGCCCAGGCGCGCGCGATCTGCTTTCTGAGCGTGAGCTGACCGACTCCCGCCGTGGTCGGATAGATCGGGGTCAGCGTCGACGGCAGAACCTCACCCGCCTCCACCGCATGAAAGCGGGGATGCACCATCTCGGCTCCGAAAAACCCGCCCCTGACCTCGCCGAAGAACCGCACCCGCCGGCCGGGCGCCAGCAAAGCCTTCTGGCTGGGATAGAAGCTGAACAGGCGCACCCAGAGCTCGCCACTGTCGTCGCGCGCCCGCACCAGTAACTGGCGGCGCGGGCGAAACTGGATTTCCGCCGATTCCACCACCGCCTCGACCTGCACGGGCACCCCCCAAGGGGCTTCGGCAATCCGGGTCAGGCGGGTTTCGTCCTCGTAACGCAGCGGCAGGTGCAGCAACAGATCGACCGGCCGCGACAACCCCAGACGCGCCAGTTTCTTCTTCAGCGCTGCGGGCAGCCCGCCCTCGGAAGGGGCCCCTGGTGCAATCATCCGCCCAGCACGAGGACGCCGTCGGCTTCAACCAAGGCGCCGCGCGGCAGGGCTTTGACTCCAACGGCGGCGCGCGCCGGATAGGGCGCCGGGCAATGACGCGCCATGGCTTCGTTAACCTTGGCAAAATCCGCCAAATCGACGAGATAGACATTCAGTTTGACGAGATCGGCCAGCGAGCCGCCGGCCGCTTCGGCAACCGCCTTGAGGTTTTCAAAAACACGCTCGATCTGAGCGTCGATACCTTCGACCATCTGGCCGCTGGCCGGGTCAAGGCCGATCTGGCCGGAAAGATAGAGGGTGTCGCCCGCTCGCACGGCCTGCGAATAGGTGCCAATGGCGGCGGGGGCCTTCGGCGTCGAAATGATCGTTTTGCTCATGGCGTGGTCTGATTCCCTAGTCGATGGAAATCTGGAGATGGTAAATGAGCGCGACCATAATCGCCAATCTTGAAAAATTGCTGGGCGGCCCACGCGACAACGCGGTACTTCGCTACTCGCTGGGCAACGAGTACCTCAAGGCGGGCGACCACGCGCGGGCGGTAGCCGCGCTACGCGAAGCGGTGCGGCGCGATCCCGCGTTTTCGGCGGCGTGGAAGACGCTAGGCAAGGCATTGGACGAGGGAGGCGACAGTGCGGACGCGTTGGCCGCTTATCAACAGGGCATCACGGTCGCCGAAAGCAAGGGCGACATCCAGGCCGCTAAGGAAATGGGCGTATTTGCGCGCCGACTGGCGAAACGTCTGACAGCTCAGAGTTGATTCGGGATCGGGTTCGCGGCCCCGCAGGCTTCCGTCCGCGCCACATGGCTGTCAGCGTCGCGCGCTGGGCGTGAGCAAGAGACCCTCGACCCCGAGCGCTTTCAGCTTGGCTTGCGCGACAGCGGCTTCCTCGCGAGTCTTGAACGGTCCGACGCTAACGCGGGCTTCGAGCGTGGAGGGAATGCCATTCAACGCCAACTTGGCATGCAGTTCCTCGGCGGCGCGAGCATTCGCGAATAGCCCCGCCTGCACCGAATACCCACGCAACAGGCGCGGCAAGGTGGCGGAGGGCACCGGCGTGATGGCTATGCCGGGCTGAGCAGGGGTCGCCTCTTGCGCAGGACGGACGGGCGCCGCCACGACTGCCGCACCGGGCGCTGCCGTGCTTTCGGGGACACCTTGTTCAGTCGCCGACCCCAACACAGGCCGACTTGCTCTATCGGTGGGTTCCGCCGGCAATTTGGCGGCGACACGGGCGGACTTGCCAGATGCATCTGAGATCGCTGCACCAGGTCTATCGGGTGGCGACGACGAAGGCCTGGCGGCAGGCTCTTCGGTTTTGACTGACGCAGCAGGAATAGGCGTTTCGGCCGGCTTGTCTTCGCGAGCCGGGGGCGTGGGCAAATCGGCGTTTGGCTTGACGGGCTGGCTGACTTCTTTTTTGGGGGGTACCGGCACTGGTTTTGTAAACACCGGTGCCTCGGGCTCGTCCGGCTTGGCGAGATAATCGAAAAAGGCAAGCGCCCCGAGCAGCAGCGCCACCAAGCCGCCAGCCACGGCAAGGCGCTTCATGAGTTTGACGCGGAGTTCGGTTTCTCGGTCTGCGTCTGTACGCTCGTCGGCCATCGTCAATCTTCCCTGTTTCGTGCCAGCGCAATCACCAGTTCGGCTTCCGCCCGGGCGATGCCGCAACGCTCGGCGATGACCTCGGGAGCACATCCGTTCATCGCCATCTGCATGGCGTCGGTGTAGAGCGGCGAGACAGTCTGCGTGGCCTTGAACTGGGCCGCCTCGCTACGGGTTTCTTCGCGCAGGGCCGCGAATTCACTGCGCAGGGCATCGAGTTCGTCTCGCATTTGCGCCACTTCGCGGCTCAAGCTGTCACGAACCGCCAGCATTTCGCCCAGCCAGGGCGGCTCTGCCTCCACAGGGATGGCGGGCGCTGCCTTGCCCAAGGACTCAGAACGCGATGGCAGGATTTCCGGTGACATCTCCGCGGGCGTAACGGTCGGTTCGACCGCCGTTGCGCCGCGCTTTCTCGATTGCCGCAAGCGACGGATGCGCCACCACTCGAACAGCATGTAGAGCGCCAGCAGGACGACCAGGAACAACAGTCCCTCGCGCCACCCCAGTGTCAGCTCTGCCGAGTCGAAGCGCATCCTTATTTCGCGATCAGAAGTTCTGCGAGAACTGCACGCCGACGATATGGCAGCTATCGTCGTAATGACCGCGCAGCGTCGAGGTGCCGATCACCGCGCCAGTCGTCGGGCTACGGAAGACGGTGGTCTGGGCGATCGCTGGATCCTTGACGTAGAGATAGGTATAGCCTGCATCAACGACGGTATCCTTGCCTGGCTTCCACTGGGCGCCAAACGAGAGCCAGATGCGGTTGTTATCAGGCACCCGCGCCGTACGTGTGGTGTCGCGAGTCGGCGTGCGGTCAGCGGCCAGGCCGAATTTCAACTTGATGTCATCGGCGTATTTGTAGGCTGCACCCCAAGCCAGACGCCAGGTGTCCTTGTAGGCAAAGCTTTCGGCGCCAATGATGCGCGAATCCGCCAGGCGGACAACGTTCAGCAGGCCCAGCTTGCTCCACGCGGTGTAGGAAAGGTCGCCCATCGATTCCCAGCGATCGGAGAGTTGCTGCCATACCGAAACCGTGAAGGTGTCGGGAAGCTTAAGCTTGGCGCTGGCCGGAATCACCGTGGTGCCGACCGACTGATTGCCTGTCAACGTGTAGTCCATCGCCGAACGGTAAGCGACGCCTACACGCATGGCGGGAGAGAGCGTGAACAAGGCACCCACGTTCCAGCCCCAGGTATGGTCGTCCCCCTTGAGCATCGACTTGCCCAGCGGCGTCATGCTGGTCATCTCCGCCTTGATTTGCTGGTAATTAATGCCCACGCCGAGCGAGACCGTATCGCTGGCGCGATAGGCCAGAGAGGGATTGAGGTTGATGGTCTTGACTTCGGACTTGAGGGACTGGAAGCGACCAACCCAGCTGTTGTCGTCATATTCCGTCTTCAGGCCGAACGGCGCGGACACTCCCAGGCCACCGAAAAGTTCCGGCGTCAATTGCCAGGACACATACGCATTTGGCACCACGGCCCAGCCGCCAGCATCGCCGCCGGTGGAACCCACCACAGCCGGGGTCAGCAGGCCTGTGCCAGAAGAACCTTCATTGCGGAATTCGTAGCTCGGGCCAATGGCCACCAGCCCGACGGAAACCTGACGACCCTTCAGCTGGGTCATGCCGGCCGGGTTATAGAAGATTGTGGCGGCATTGTCAGCCACTGCTGCCGACCCCGCGTAAGCAACGCCCAGGCCACTTGCGTTTTGTTCCAGCAACTGGAAGGCCGACGCTGAAGCGACGCCGGAAAAGCCTGCCAGCATGGCAGCGGACAACAGGCGCAACTGGGTTTTTTTCATTGGTTTGTCTCCAGACAGTTTGGGTGAGGATAAACCGTTAGATTTTACTGAATTATTACGCACCGGTGTTTGTCGGCGCCGCAGGCAACGCTTTCTGGCCGCCGCTTGTCGCGTCGGTGCCGACTCTGCGCGCTGACACACCGCGGCCGGCAAACTTTCTTATACTGTCGGCTGATAGCCAAGAGCCCTGACGATGCGACACGCCTCCCTCTCCTCACCGGCCGACGCCGGCAAACTGCACGCATGGCGAACGATCGCCACCCTGCTTCCCTATCTCTGGCACTATCGCTGGCGCGTGGCGCTGGCCATGGCGGCGCTGATTGCGGCCAAGATGGCCGGAGTCGGCCTGCCGATGCTGTTCAAGGCAATGATCGATGGTTTTTCCGAGCCGGACCGCTTGCTCACCCTGCCGGTGCTGTTGCTGGTGCTGTATGGCAGTGTCCGACTGGCGGGATCGCTCTTCACCGAATTGCGGGAAATTCTGTTTGCCCGGGTCACACAGCGCGCGGTACGCCATATCGCGCTGGAGGTCTTCCGCCATCTGCATTCACTCTCGCTGCGCTTTCACCTTGAACGCCAGACCGGCGGTGTATCGCGCGATATCGAAAGAGGCAGCAAGGCGATCGCCAGCCTGATCGGCTACACCTTGTACTCCATCCTGCCGACGCTGGTCGAGGTGGGGTTGGTGCTGGGCGTGCTGTTCGTGGCCTATGACTTCGGGTTTGTTGCGATCACCCTGGTTTCGCTGGTTTCGTACATCGTCTTCACCATCGTCGTCAGTAACTGGCGGATTCACATCCGGCGAGCAGTGAATGACACCGATTCCGCAGCCAATTCGCGTGCAGTGGACAGCCTGCTCAACTACGAAACCGTGAAGTACTTCAATAACGAGCATTTCGAGGCGGCGCGCTATGACGAGCAGATGGCACATTGGGAAGACGCGGCCACCCGGAGCCAGACAACCCTCTCCATGCTGAACATCGGGCAGCAAACCATCATCGCGCTGGGTGTGACCGCGATGATGTGGCGAGCGGCGCAAGGCGTTGTGGACGGACGCATGACGCTGGGCGATCTGGTCCTGGTGAACGCCTTTTTGCTCCAGCTATACATTCCGCTCAACTTTCTCGGTGTGGTCTACCGCGAAATCCGCCAGGCCTTGACCGACATCGAGCGCATGTTCAATCTGCTGTCGGCACATCGCGAAATCGCCGATGCGCCAGACGCTCGTGAGCTGCCGCCGGGCCAGTTGCAGGTCAATTTCGCCCGCGTCGAGTTCGCCTACGAGGCGGCTCGCCCAATACTGCGCAACGTCGATTTCACCATAGCGCCAGGGCGTACGCTGGCCGTAGTCGGCCATTCCGGGGCAGGCAAATCAACGCTCGCGCGTCTGCTGTTCAGGTTCTACGACGTCACTGGCGGGGCAATCCTGATCAACGGCATCGATCTGCGCCGCTTGAAGCAATCCAGCCTGCGCGCCGCCATTGGGATCGTCCCGCAGGATACAGTGCTGTTCAACGACAATATCTTCTACAACATCCAGTACGGCCGGCCCGAGGCAACCCGGGATGAGGTGTTCGCAGCAGCCAGGGCCGCCCAGTTGCACGAATTCATCGAATCCTTGCCGCAAAAATACGAGACGCGGGTTGGCGAACGCGGACTCAAGCTTTCCGGTGGCGAAAAACAACGCGTTGCAATCGCGCGTGCCCTCTTGAAGAATCCACCCATCCTGGTATTCGACGAGGCAACCTCGGCACTCGATTCGCACACCGAAAAAGCAATTCAGGGCCAACTCGAACTGGCCGCGCGAGGTCGTACCACCCTGGTCATCGCACACCGACTGTCGACCGTGATGAACGCTGACGACATCCTGGTGATGCAGGAGGGGCATGTCGTCGAGCGAGGCACGCACGCGGCACTGCTCGCTGTTGGCGGCGTTTACGCGGGCATGTGGGCTATTCAGCAGCAGGAAAGCAACGCTTCCCCAGGATAGGCGGCTGTAACGCCGGCAATCTCCGCCTCACTGTTTCCTTCGTGTTAGCATTTTGCAAACCCAACTGGAGGATATGCATCCCGCGCCGTGAGGCGGGCATGCCATCGCAGTCATGAGAGGCGACTTGCAGAAATTGCGCGTGCTCGCGGTCGACGACAACCGCACCAATCTACACATCCTGAGCGTCTTCCTGAAGCGACTGGGCCACGAGGTAGTCCTGGCGGAAAACGGTCAGGAGGCGCTGGACTGCTTCGCTGAGCGTCGCCCGGACCTGATCCTGCTTGACATCATGATGCCGGGACTCAATGGTTTTGAGGTGGCGCGTCGCCTGAAGGCGCAGACCACCGACACCTGGGTTCCCATCATTTTCCTCTCGGCACTCAATCGTGACGAAAATCTGGTAGAAGGGTTGGAAGCCGGCGGCGACGACTACATGACGAAGCCGATCAACTTCGTCGTCCTCGAAGCAAAGATGCGCTCGATGCAACGCTCGCTGTCACTGCAGCAGCGCGCGACCGAATCGTTGAAGCGGCTCCAGGCAATTTCCGACAACGTCATGGAGGCCATCGTCACCATCGACACACGCGGTCGCATCGTTGCCTGCAATTCAGCTTCCGAACGGCTGTTCGGCTGGCTGGCCGCCGAACTGATCGGGCAGGATGTCAGCATGCTGGTACCGGAGCCCCATCGAAGCCTACACGCGCAATATGTGGCAGACTATCTGCATGGTGGCCCGGCGCACATTATCGGCCGCGAGCGCGAGGTGGAGGCACAACGGCGGGACGGCAGCCGGTTTTTTGCCGAACTCGGGGTTACCGAGGTGCACCTCGACAACTCTCGGCTGTTCATCGGCGTCATCCGCGATGTCAGCGAGCGTCACCGTATCGAACGCCAGTTACGCGACAACGCCGAGCAGCTTCAGGCGTATTACGACCTGACCCAGACCGAACAATCTCTGGCCATGGGGCTAATGCAAAAGCAACTGCACCGCTCTGGATTGCGCGACCCGGCCTTGCAGTACACCGTGATTCCCGCAGAGCATTTCAGTGGCGACGTGGTCGCCGCTGCGCGTTCACCGGAAGGTCGGCTGTACGCCATGCTCGCCGACGCGACCGGGCACGGCCTCACCGCCGCGATCAGCGTGCTGCCCATACTGGCGCTGTTCTACCGGATGACTAAATACAACCGCTCGGTGGGCGAAATTGTCAGCGAACTGAATCATCAGTTGCGCGAATCGATGCCGGTCGGGCGATTTGTCGCGCTCACCTTGCTTTGCCTCGATTGCAAACAGTGCGCAGGAGAAATATGGGTTGGCGGCACCCCTTCCGTTTTTCTGCTAGATCGCGCCGGCAACACCGTTGGCACCTTTGCCTCCACCCAGTTGCCACTGGGAATCGTTGCCAACGACACGTTGGATTGCCAATCGAGATCATTTGCCTGGCAGCCTGGACACCAGATGCTGTTGTTCTCCGATGGTTTCCCGGAGTGCGCCAGCCCTTGCGGCGTCGCGCTTGGCGAAACCCGCATTCTGGAGGCGGTCGCCCACGTCAGCCCGGACCAGCGATTCAACGCACTGACCGGACTGTTGGGGTGCCATCTTGACGGGGGACAAGCACGGGACGACGTCTCGATCATGCTGATCACCTGTGCAGAAAAGATGCCGAGGTCGTAAAAAAAGCCGGGCACTTAGCCCGGCTTTCTAGCTTGAGCGCGAGAGATTACGAGGCGCTGTCGTCCACTTCCACCGGTTCCGTCGGTTCCGGGCGATCGACCAGCTCGACAAAGGCCATCGGCGCATTGTCGCCATTCCGGAAACCGCACTTCAGAATGCGCAGGTAGCCACCCGGACGAGCGGCGTAGCGCGGGCCGATTTCAGCAAACAGCTTGACGACGATATCGCGGTCACGCAGACGATCAAAGGCCAGACGCTTGTTGGCCAGCGACGGGGTCTTGCCAAGAGTGATCATCGGTTCGACCACACGGCGCAATTCCTTGGCCTTGGGCAGTGTGGTCTTGATCGCTTCGTGACGGAGCAGCGAAACGGTCATGTTGCGCAGCATTGCCAAACGATGGCTGCTGGTACGGTTGAGTTTGCGAAGTCCCAAACGGTGACGCATGGTTAATCCTTTCTATGTTCTGCAGGCGTCCCTTGACTGCCGCGGTCGGAAAAGGCCGATCAGGCCTTTTCCATACCGGCCGGCGGCCAGTTCTCGAGTTTCATGCCAAGGGTCAGGCCGCGCGAGGCGAGCACTTCCTTGATCTCGTTGAGCGACTTGCGACCCAGGTTGGGGGTCTTCAGAAGCTCGTTTTCGGTGCGCTGAATCAGGTCGCCGATATAGTAGATGTTCTCGGCCTTCAGGCAGTTCGCGGAACGAACCGTCAGCTCGAGATCATCCACTGGACGCAGGAGAACCGGATCGACCTGCGCCGGCTTGGAAGCCTCCACCGCAGGTGCGGTGCCTTCCAGATCGGCGAAGACCGACAGCTGTTCCATCAGCACGCGAGCAGCGTAGCGGATGGCTTCTTCCGGTTCGACGACACCATTGGTCTCGATTTCCATGATCAGCTTGTCAAGGTCGGTGCGCTGTTCAACACGGGCAGCTTCGACGCTGTAGGCCACTCGACGAATCGGGCTGAACGAAGCGTCCAGCACCAATTTGCCGATGGTTTTGGCGTCGCCCAGATTACGCACGTTGCCAGGCACATAGCCACGGCCCTTTTCCACCTTGATCTCCATGGCCAGCTTGCCGCCGGCAGAGAGGTTGGCGATCACGTGTTCCGGATTGATCAGCTCGACGTCGTGCGGCAGGTCGATGTCGCCGGCACGAACCGGACCGGCGCCTTCCTTGGCGAGATTCAGCGTGACGGAATCGCGGCCATGCAGCTTGAACACGACACCCTTCAGGTTGAGAAGGATGTTGACCACATCCTCTTCGACACCTTCAATGGTGGAGTACTCGTGCAGCACGCCGTCAATGGTCACTTCCGTCGGCGCGTAGCCGGGCATGGACGACAGCAGGATGCGACGCAGCGCGTTGCCGAGGGTGTGACCGTAGCCGCGTTCGAACGGCTCCATGACCACCTTGGCTTCCACGGGCGAGGCACTTTGCACGTCGATGATGCGCGGTTTCAGAAGTCCACTGCTTTGCATGGGCTATCCTTTTTTGTTGTCGGACAACGCCGATTACTTCGAATAAAGTTCGATGACCAGACCTTCGTTGAGGGTGGCCGGCAGCTCTGCGCGTTGCGGCAGCGCCTTGAACGTACCCTTGCCTTCCTTCACGTCGACCGACAGCCACTCCGGGAACCCCCGCGACTCGGCGGCTTCCAGCGCAGCCTTGACACGCAGGGTGCTGCGAATACGCTCGGTCACCTGAACGACGTCACCCGGCTTGACCTGAAAGGACGGAATGTTGACGCGCTTGCCATTGACCAGAACGCCGTTGTGACGGACGACCTGGCGTGCTTCGGCGCGAGAACCACCGAAACCCATGCGGTAGGCAACGGAATCCAGACGGGATTCGAGCAGCTGCAGCAGGTTTTCGCCGGTCTGGCCCTTCTTCTGTTCAGCCTTGAAGAAGGTCTTGCGGAACTGACCTTCCAGCACGCCATAGACACGACGGATCTTCTGCTTGGCACGCAGGTGAACGCCGTAATCGGACAGGCGGGCGCCTGATTTCTGGCCGTGCTGACCGGGCGCGTAGGAGCGGCGCTCGATAGCGCACTTGTCGGTGTAACACTTTTCGGCCTTCAGGAAGAGCTTTTCGCCTTCGCGACGGCACTGACGGCATTTCGGATCGAGATTACGAGCCACTTGTCTTTCTCCTTAGATGCGGCGCTTCTTGGACGGACGGCAGCCGTTGTGCGGCATCGGCGTCACGTCGGTGATCGCGGTGATCTTCATGCCCAGGGCGTTCAACGCACGAACAGAAGATTCGCGGCCGGGGCCGGGGCCCTTGATGCGAACTTCCAGATTCTTGACGCCACATTCCTGGGCCGCCTTGCCGGCAGCTTCAGCCGCCACCTGCGCCGCGAACGGGGTGGACTTTCTGGAGCCGCGGAAACCGGCGCCACCGGAAGTCGCCCACGACAGGGCATTGCCCTGGCGGTCGGTGATGGTGATGATGGTGTTGTTGAACGACGCGTGGATGTGGGCAATGCCCTCGGCGACGTTCTTCTTGACCTTTTTGCGGACTTTGGTTGCAGTCTTGACCATGATCTTTCCTTACTTCTTGCCAGCAATGGCCTTGCGCGGACCCTTGCGGGTACGGGCATTGGTACGGGTACGCTGACCGCGGCAGGGTAGACCCTTGCGGTGACGCAGACCACGATAGCAGCCGAGATCCATCAGGCGCTTGATGTTCATGGTCACTTCGCGACGGAGGTCGCCCTCAACCGTGAACTTGCCGACTTCATCGCGCAGACGGTCCATGTCCGTATCGGACAGGTCCTTGATTTTAGTAGTACGAGCAATGCCAGCTGCGTCACAGATTTTCTGTGCGCGCGTCCGGCCGATGCCGAAAATCGCGGTCAACGCAATTTCGGCATGCTGATGGTTCGGAATGTTTACCCCAGCAATACGGGCCATCTATTCACCCCAACGTGACAAAATTAAACGAAATCAAAATACGCACAGAACATTAGCCCTGGCGCTGCTTGTGACGCGGGTCCTTGCAAATGATGCGAACCACGCCCTTGCGACGGATGACCTTGCAATTGCGGCAGATGCGCTTCACAGAAGGTTGCACTCTCATGTTTCACTCCTCGTCTGCGGTGGGGAAAGCAGCCGTGATTTCCTTGCCCGCGGGTTATTGCGTAGAGAATTCTTTTACTTTGCCCGGAAAACGATCCGGGCCTTGCTTAAATCATAGGGGGTCAATTGCACCGTGACCTTGTCGCCTGGCAGGATACGAATGTAGTGCATGCGCATCTTGCCGGAGATAAAGCCATGGACAATGTGCCCGTTTTCCAACTTGACCTTGAAGGTCGCGTTCGGGAGGTTCTCAACCACCTCCCCCTGCATCTCGATGACATCTTCCTTCGACATGGCCGCCTTACTTGATCATGTTCGGAGAGCCCTTGAAGTTTGCCTTCTTGAGTAGGCTCTCATACTGGTGTGACATCACATACGCCTGGACTTGCGACATGAAGTCCATGGTGACGACCACAATAATCAGCAGCGACGTACCGCCGAAATAGAACGGCACGTTCCACTTCAGGATCAGGAATTCCGGCAACAAGCACACCAGAGTGATGTAGCCGGCGCCGATCAGGGTCAAGCGCATCAGAATCTTGTCGATGTAGCGCGCGGTTTGTTCGCCCGGGCGGATACCCGGCACAAAGGCGCCGCTCTTCTTCAGATTGTCGGCAGTCTCCTTGGAATTGAAAACCAGGGCCGTGTAGAAGAAGCAGAAGAAAATGATCGCCACCGTGTAAAGAATCACGTAGATCGGCTGCCCAGGAGAGAGCGTCGCGGCGATATCCTTCAGGAACCGCATGGAATCGCCGGACCCGAACCAGTTGCCCAGCGTGGCCGGGAACAAAATGATTGACGACGCGAAAATCGGCGGGATCACGCCCGACATATTCAACTTGAGCGGCAGGTGGGAGGACTGACCCCCATACACCTTGTTGCCGACCTGTCGCTTGGCGTAGTTCACCAGAATCTTGCGCTGCCCACGTTCGACGAACACAACGAAGGCAGTGACCACCACAACCAGCGCACAGATGAACAGCGCCGTTAGCGCGTGCATCGCCCCCGTGCGGACCAGCTCGAAGAGGCCGCCAATGGCATTCGGCAAGCCGGCCGCGATACCCGCGAAGATGATGATTGAAATGCCGTTACCAATACCCCGTTCAGTAATCTGCTCGCCCAGCCACATCAGGAACATGGTTCCGGTCACGAGGGTAGACACCGTGGTCAGCCGGAACATAAAGCCGGGATCGGCCACAAGTCCTTGTTGAGCTTCAAGCGCAATCGCTATGCCCATGGCCTGGAACAACGCTAGGAAAACCGTGCCGTAGCGGGTGTATTGGGTGATTTTGCGCCGACCGGCTTCGCCTTCCTTTTTCAGGGCTTCGAGCTGCGGGCTGGCCACCGTCATCAACTGCATGATGATCGACGCAGAAATGTACGGCATGATACCCAGCGCGAAAATCGTGAAGCGCGACAGGGCGCCGCCGGAGAACATGTTGAACATACCCAGGATGCCGCCCTGCTGCGACTTGAAGAGCTCGGCGAGCGCGTTCGGATCGATACCGGGCACGGGGATATGCGCCCCGATGCGGTACACGACCAACGCGCCCAAAAGGAACCACAGCCGGCGCTTGAGATCGCCGAACTTGCCGCCCTTGCCAACCGTATTCTGATTCGCTGCCAACGCTCTCGCCTCTTGCAAAGATTACTCGGCCACGGAGCCGCCAGCGGCTTCGATCGCGGCCTTGGCGCCCTTGGTGGCGCCAACGCCCTTCAGGACGACCTTGCGCTCGATGGTGCCGGACAGGATCACCTTGGCAGACAGCGCATCTGCTGGGATGACGCCAGCCGCCTGGAGCGCCAGCAGATCAATTTCCTCGACTGGCAACAGCGCCAACTCGGACAGACGCACTTCGACGTTACGACCAGCCACCAGCGACTTGAAGCCGCGCTTCGGCAGACGACGCTGCAGCGGCATCTGACCGCCCTCGAAACCGACCTTGTGGAAGCCGCCGGAACGCGATTTCTGGCCCTTGTGGCCACGGCCACAGGTCTTGCCCAGGCCGGAACCGATGCCGCGACCGACGCGCTTGGCGGCGTGCGTGGCGCCCTCGGCGGGCTTGATGGTATTCAGACGCATGTTCTTAACCCTCACACTTCACAAGGTACGCGACCTTGTTGATCATGCCGCGCACGGCCGGAGTGTCTTCGAGTTCGGAGACACTGTTCAGCTTGCGCAGGCCGAGGCCACGCACAGTCGCGCGATGCGATTCCTTGGTGCCTATGAGGCTCTTGACGAGCTTCACCTTGATTTTCTTGTCAGCCATGTCGATTACCCCAGGATCTCTTCGACGGACTTGCCGCGCTTGGCGGCGATTTCCGCCGGCGTGTTCATGGATTTGAGACCATGCAGCGTGGCACGCACGATGTTGTAGGGATTGGTCGAGCCATGCGCCTTCGCCACCACGTTCGTGATGCCGATGACTTCGAAGACCGCGCGCATGGCACCACCCGCGATGATGCCCGTGCCTTCCGGCGCCGGCTGTATCATCACGGAGGTAGCGCCGTGCTTACCCATCACCGTGTGATGAACGGAGCCGCCCTTGAGCTTGACCTTAAACAAACGGCGCCGCGCTTCATCCATCGCCTTTTGTACGGCGACCGGAACTTCGCGGGCCTTGCCGCTACCCATGCCAACACCGCCATCGCCATCGCCAACCACTGTCAGCGCCGCGAAACCGAGAATACGACCACCCTTCACCACCTTGGTGACCCGGTTGATCGACACCATCTTTTCGCGCAGACCGTCGTCGCGCTCATCCGCCTGTTGCGGCTTCTTGTTTCTTTCAGGTTTAGCCATTTTCTACCTCGTTGCCCGTTCAGAACTTCAGGCCGTTTTCACGGGCTGCCTCGGCCAGCGCCTTGACGCGGCCGTGGTATTGGAAACCGGAGCGGTCAAACGCCACTTGCTCGATGCCTGCCTGCTTGGCACGCTCGGCAATAAGCTTGCCCACCGCGGTCGCCGCGGCGACATCGCCACCTTTTGCCGTATCTTTTTTGAAGCCCGGCTCCAGCGAAGAAGCCGCGGCCAGCACCTTGCCGCCACAGGCGGAGATAATCTGGGCGTAGATGTGGCAATTGCTGCGATTGACGCACAAACGAACAGCGTTGAGCTCGGCGATTTTGGCCCGGGTTTTGCGGGCACGGCGCAGACGCGCTTGCTTTTTGTTAAACATATGCCACCCTTACTTCTTCTTGGTTTCCTTGATAACCACTTGTTCGCCGAAATAGCGCACGCCCTTGCCCTTGTAGGGCTCCGGCTTGCGATAGGCGCGAACCTCAGCGGCCACCTGACCGACTTGCTGCTTGTCGATCCCCTTGATTACGATTTCAGTCTGGGTCGGGCACTCCACCTTGACTCCAGCCGGCATCTTGTGCGCGACGGGATGGGAGAAACCCAGCGACAGGTTCAGCGTGTCACCTTGGGCCTGGGCGCGGTAACCCACGCCGACCAGATTGAGCTTGCGCTCGAAACCCTTGGAGACGCCGGTGACCATGTTGTTCAGGTTCGCACGCATCGTGCCCCACATCGCCGGGCCATTGACAGCGCCATCGACACAAGAGCAGACGACGGCCTGACCTTCGACCGCGACCTTGACGGAGGGGTGAGCCGCCGTCTTCAAGGTGCCCAAGGGGCCCTTGACGGTGATTTCCTGAGTGTCGACCTTGACTTCGACGCCGGCCGGCAGGGACACCGGATTCTTACCAATACGCGACATATCTCCCCCCTTAGGCCACGATGCAGAGGACTTCGCCGCCAACATTGCTGGCGCGGGCCTTGCGGTCGGTCATGACACCCTTGGGGGTGGACACAATGGCCACACCCAGCCCGTTCATGACACGCGGAATGTCGTTGGAACCCTTGTAGATACGCAGACCGGGCTTCGAGACGCGCTCAATGCGCTCGATAACCGGACGACCGGCGTAATACTTCAGGACGATGTCGAGAGTCGCCTTGCCTTCAGCCTGACGCACGGAGAAACCGTCGACATAGCCTTCGTCCTTGAGCACGGCGGCGATAGCCACCTTCAGCTTGGAGGCGGGCATTTCCACGGTTGCCTTCTCGGCGAGCTGGGCATTGCGGATGCGGGTCAGCATGTCCGCGATCGGATCGCTCATTGCCATATTGAATCTCCTCTTACCAGCTGGCCTTGACAACACCCGGAATCTCGCCACTCATGGCGAGATCGCGGATCTTGTTCCGGCAAAGTCCGAATTTGCGGAAAACGCCACGCGGACGGCCGGTCATCTGGCAACGGTTGCGCAGACGGGACGGGCTCGAATTGCGCGGCAACTGCTGCATCTTCAGACGAGCTTCGTAACGCTCGGCATCGGACAAGCTTTCGTTGTCGATGATGGCCTGCAAGGCGGCACGCTTCTTGGCAAACTGGGCGACCAGCTTGCGACGCTTTTCTTCACGGTTGATCAGAGCAAGTTTTGCCATGATGACCTCAATTCTTGAACGGAAACTTGAAGGCGGCGAGCAGGGCCTTGGCCTCCGCATCGGTCTTCGCAGTCGTCGTAATGCTGATGTTCATACCACGCAGGGCGTCGATCTTGTCGTACTCGATCTCGGGGAAAATGATCTGTTCCTTGACACCCATGTTGTAGTTACCCTGGCCATCGAAACCCTTGCCGGAGATGCCGCGGAAGTCACGGACACGCGGCAGCGCGACCGTCACCAGGCGATCCAGGAATTCGAACATGCGCGGACCGCGCAGGGTCACCATGCAACCAATCGGATAACCATCCCGAATCTTGAAACCGGCGATGGACTTGCGCGCCTTGGTCACAACCGGCTTCTGACCGGCGATCTTGGTCATGTCGCCCACGGCGTTTTCCAGGATCTTCTTGTCAGCAACCGCCTCGCCAACACCCATGTTCAGGGTAATCTTGGTGACGCGCGGCACTTCCATGACCGACTTGTAGCCGAACTGCTGGGTCAACTGACCCACCACGGTATTCTTGTAAAAATCTTGCAAACGAGCCATGTCGATTCCTTAAGCCTTCACCTGTTCGCCGTTCGACCTGAACACGCGAACCTTGCGACCGTCATCGAGCACCTTGAAGCCAACGCGGTCAGCCTTCTGGGTGGCGGGATTAAACAGCGCAACGTTGGAAATATGGATCGGCATGTCCTTGTCGACGATGCCGCCGACCTCACCCTTGACGGGATTCGGCTTGACATGCTTCTTGGCGCGATTCACGCCTTCGACAATCACGCGCTCAGCATCGACGCGCACCAGCACGGTGCCGCGCTTGCCTTTGTCTTTGCCGGTAATGACGACGACGTCGTCACCTTTTCTGATCTTTTCCATGCTCGGCTCCTTACAGCACTTCCGGCGCCAGCGACACGATCTTCATGAAGCGCTCGGTACGCAATTCGCGCGTGACCGGCCCGAAGATACGGGTGCCAATGGGCTCCAGCTTGTTGTTGAGCAGCACGGCGGCATTGCCGTCGAAGCGGACCAGCGAACCGTCCGGACGACGCACGCCCTTGGCCGTACGCACCACAACCGCGTTATAGACATCGCCCTTCTTGACGCGACCTCGCGGAGCAGCATCCTTGATGCTGACCTTGATGACGTCGCCAATACCGGCGTAACGGCGCTTGGAGCCACCAAGCACCTTGATACACATAACTGAACGCGCGCCGGTGTTGTCGGCGACATCCAGAATCGACTGCATCTGAATCATTATTTAAACTCCAACTTATCCCGCCAAAGCGGTCAGTCTTGGAACCCGCGAGGGGCCGATCAATTTGCTGCATTGCGGAATGCCATGCAGCGAAAAAAGAAGCCGGATTATACCGGCTTCTTTTGCTACCTGCAAGTGCTGAAGTTGACTATTTAGACAACGACAGCCTTTTCCAGCACATTGGTGACACGCCAGGCTTTGGTCTTGGAAATTGGGCGAGTCTCTTCGATCTCGACCAGATCGCCAGCCTTGGCTAGCTCGCCCTCATTGTGAGCGTGGTACTTTCTGGACTTGGTCATCACCTTGCCATAGACCGGGTGCTTGACCTTGCGCTCGACCAGGACGGTTACCGTCTTCGTCATTTTGTCGCTGACGACGCGGCCGATGACGGTACGCTTGGTTTGGGTGGTTTCGCTCATTGCTGCACCGCCTTTTCACGGAGTAGGGTGCGCACGCGCGCGATGTCGCGGCGAACCTTGGACAATTGGCTGGTGTTGGCCAGCTGCTGGGTGGCCTTCTGCATGCGCAGACCAAACTGCGCCTTCAGGAGATCCAGCAATTCCTTGTTGAGCTCGTCCACGCTCTTGGTTCTCAGTTCACTAGCTTTCATGATCGATTACCCAAAATGACGAGTGACGAAGGTGGTGGAAATCGGCAGCTTGGCCGCCGCGAGCGTAAACGCTTCGCGCGCGAGCTCTTCGCTGACACCATCCATCTCGTAAAGCACCTTGCCCGGTTGAATTTCGGCAACCCAGTATTCCGGGTTACCCTTGCCGTTACCCATCCGCACTTCCAGCGGTTTTTTGGAGATCGGCTTGTCCGGGAAAATGCGGATCCAGATCCGGCCGCCCCGCTTGATGTGGCGGGTCATGGCACGACGAGCGGCTTCGATTTGCCGGGCGGTCAGACGACCGCGACCGGTCGCCTTGAGGCCCCACTCACCGAAGGACACCTTGGTGCCGACGGTCGCCAGGCCGGTGTTGCGGCCCTTCTGTTCCTTGCGGTACTTGCGACGATTCGGTTGCAACATGTTAAGCACCTGCCTTTCTTACGCGCTTGGCCGGAGCGCCAGCGTCGCCGTCGGCCTTTTTGACCGTCGCGCGGCGCGGCTTGTCGGACGGAGCGGCGTCGCCAGCCGGGCGCGGAGCGCGGCGAGCGGGTTTCTTGTCTTCGGCGGTGGGTTCGACGACTTCCGGCTGCTCGTTGCGCGCCAGCATTTCGCCCTTATAAACCCAGACCTTGATCCCGATGATGCCGTAGGTCGTCAGCGCTTCCGACGTCGCGTAGTCGATGTCGGCACGCAAGGTATGCAGCGGCACCCGGCCTTCGCGATACCACTCGTTGCGCGCGATTTCGATCCCGTTCAGTCGGCCCGAGCTCATGATCTTGATACCCTGGGCACCGAGACGCATGGCGTTCTGCATCGCGCGCTTCATGGCGCGGCGGAACATGATGCGCTTCTCGAGTTGCTGGGCAATCGAGTCGGCAATCAGTTTGGCATCGATTTCCGGCTTGCGGATTTCCTCGATCGACACATGCACGGGCACGCCCATGATGCGCTGAAGATCCGTGCGCAGCGCTTCGATATCCTCGCCCTTCTTGCCGATCACCACACCCGGACGTGCCGAGTAGACGGTAACGCGGGCGGTCTTGGCTGGACGCTCGATCAGGATGCGGCCCACGGAGGCGTGCGCCAGTTTCTTCTTCAGGTACTCACGAACCCGGATGTCTTCGTTGAGCATCACCGGGAAGTCCTTGCTATTGGCAAACCAGCGCGAACTCCAGTTTTTGGTGACGGCCAGGCGGAACCCAGTCGGATTGATTTTCTGTCCCATGGCTTATCCTCAGTTTCCGACGGTCAAGTAGATATGGCAAGTCGGCTTGCTGATCCGGTTGCCACGGCCCTTGGCGCGCGCGGTGAAACGCTTGAGCACCATGCCTTTTTCGACGTAGATGGTTTTCACCTTGAGCTCGTCGATATCGGCACCGTCGTTGTGTTCCGCGTTGGCGATTGCCGACTCGAGAACCTTCTTGACGATACCGGCACCCTTCTTCGGGCAGAAGGCCAGGATGTTGAGCGCCTGGGCAACCGGCTTGCCGCGCACCAGATCCGCCACTAGGCGGCCCTTTTGCGCGGAGAGGCGTACGCCTCGCAAATTTGCACGAGTTTCCATCATCGCTCCTTACTTCTTGGCCTTCTTGCCGGCGGTGTGACCCTTGAACGTCCGGGTCAGCGAAAACTCGCCGAGCTTATGGCCAACCATGTTCTCGGTGACGAACACCGGGATATGTTGTTTGCCGTTATGCACCGCGATCGTCAGGCCGATGAATTCCGGCAGGATCGTCGAACGACGCGACCAGGTCTTGATCGGGCGCTTGTCGCTGGTAGCACGCACGTTTTCGACCTTGGCGATCAGGTGCGCGTCGACAAACGGGCCTTTTTTGAGAGAACGTCCCATTTTCTACCCCTTAACGCTTATGACGACGCTGCACGATCATGCTGTTCGTGCGCTTGTTCTTGCGGGTGCGATAGCCCTTGGTCGGCTGACCCCACGGGTTCACCGGCACGCGGCCTTCGCCGGTACGGCCTTCGCCGCCACCGTGCGGGTGGTCGACCGGGTTCATCGCCACACCGCGAACGGTCGGGCGAATACCGCGCCAACGCTGGGCACCGGCCTTACCAATCTTGCGCAGGCTATGCTCTTCGTTGCCGACTTCACCAATAGTCGCACGGCATTCGACATGCACGCGGCGAACTTCGCCGGAGCGCAAGCGGATCTGGGCGTACGAGCCTTCGCGGGCCAGCAGCTGGACCGACGTCCCGGCCGAGCGGGCGATCTGGGCACCCTTGCCCGGCAGCATTTCGACACAATGGATGGTCGAACCGACGGGAATGTTGCGCAGCACTTTGGCGTTGCCCACCTTGATCGGCGCATCGACACCGCTCATCAGCTCCTGGCCGACCACCAGGCCCTTGGGGGCGATGATGTAACGGCGCTCGCCATCGGCGTAGCACAGCAGCGCGATGTTGGCGGAACGGTTCGGATCGTATTCCAGGCGCTCGACCGTGGCCGGAATACCGTCCTTGTCGCGCTTGAAGTCAATCACGCGGTAGTGTTGCTTGTGGCCGCCACCCTGATGGCGCACGGTAATGTGACCATTGTGGTTGCGACCGGCCTTCTTGCTCTGCGCTTCGACGAGGGCCGCAAAGGGCTTGCCCTTGTGCAGACCTTCGGTGCGCACCTGCACGACGGCACGGCGACCAGGCGAGGTCGGCTTGACTTTAATGAGGGCCATTAAGCGTTCCCTCCTTCAGCGAAGTTGATTTCCTGACCCGGCTTCAGGCACACAAAGGCCTTCTTCCAGGATTTGCGGCGACCGACATGGCCCTTGAAGCGCTTGACCTTGGCATGGGTGTTCATCACCTGCACGCTATCGACCTGCACTTTGAACAGCAGCTCGACAGCCGCCTTGATCTCGGGCTTGGTCGCATCGGTCGCGACGCGGAAAACGATCTGTTCGTTCTTGTCGGCAACGTAGGTGGCCTTTTCGGACACTTGCGGCGCCAGCAGCACCTGCATCAGACGTTCCTGATTCATGCCCACATCTCCTCAAACTTGGCCACGGCGTTCTTGGTGACCAGCACCTTCGGGAAGCGCACCAGCGAAACCGGGTCGGCTTCGTGGGCTTCCAGAACCAGAACGTTCGGCAGGTTGCGGGAAGAGAGATAGAGGTTCTCAGAGAGCTCGTCGGTAATGACCAGCAGGCTGTCCTCCAGACCCATGGCCTTCAGCTTTTGCGAGAAGAGCTTGGTCTTGGGCGCATCGACCGACAGCGCATCCACCACCACGAGACGATCCTGACGGGCCAGCTCGGAGAGGATGGCGGCCATACCGGCGCGATACATCTTCTTGTTCACTTTTTGCGAGAAGTTCTCTTCCGGCGAATTCGGGAAGATACGACCGCCTCCACGCCACAGCGGGCTGCCATTGCTACCGGCGCGTGCGCGACCGGTTCCTTTCTGGCGCCAGGGCTTGGTCGTGGTGTGCTTGACTTCGGAGCGATCCTTTTGCTGGCGATCACCGGAGCGTGCGTTGGCTTGATAAGCCACGACGATCTGATGCACCAGAGCTTCGTTGAAATCGCGACCGAACAGCACGTCGGACGCCTGCAACGCGGTAGCCGTCTGACCTTGTTCGTTGATAACCTTCAGTTCCATGTCGCCCCCTTAACCCTTGATTGCCGGACGCACGATGACGTCGGAACCCTTGGAACCCGGCACGGCGCCCTTGACCAGCAGTAGCTGGCGCTCGGCGTCGACGCGCACGACGGTCAGCCCTTGCTGGGTCGCCTTGACAGCGCCAAGATGGCCGGCCATGCGCTTGCCCGGGAAAACACGACCCGGATCCTGCGCCATGCCGATGGAACCGGGCGCATTGTGCGAAATCGAGTTACCGTGGGAGGCACGGTTGGAACTGAAATTGTGACGCTTGATCCCACCCTGGAAACCCTTACCGATCGAGGTACCGGTCACATCCACCTTTTGCCCTTCGGCAAAGATCGTGACGGCAACCTGATCACCCGGCTTGAAATTGGCCAGTTGATCGACTTCGATCTGGAATTCCTTGAGCACGTGACCCGCTTCCACCCCCGCCTTGGCGAGATGACCCGCTTCCGGCTTGGTGACACGCGAGGCGCGGCGTTGGCCGAAAGCGACCTGCACGGCTGCATAGCCATCGGTTTCCGGCGTTTTGACTTGGGTCACGCGATTGTTGGACACGTCCAGCACCGTCACCGGAATGGACACGCCATCCTCGGCAAAGATGCGAGTCATGCCCACCTTGCGACCTACAAGGCCTAGACTCATGGTTATTCTCCTCATCGTCGGCTGCGATTGGCCGACCGATGTTGACGCAAAATGGGTAGCCCGAACGAGCCACCCCCGAAAAATATCAGATTATATCTGCTGTTTGATACTTACTGCAACTTGATCTCGACATCCACGCCAGCCGGCAGATCCAGCTTCATCAGCGCGTCAACCGTTTTGTCCGTCGGATCAACGATATCCATCAGGCGCAGATGCGTGCGAATTTCGAGCTGGTCGCGCGAGGTCTTGTTGACGTGCGGCGAACGCAGGATATCGAAACGCTGCTTCTTAGTCGGCAGCGGCACGGGACCACGGACGACGGCGCCGGTGCGCTTGGCGGTATCGACGATTTCCTGGGCGGACTGATCGATTAGGCGATAGTCGAAGGCCTTCAGGCGGATGCGGATCTTCTGGTTTTGCATGGCAGTTTTCCAAAGAGCGAGGGGTGGAATCGCTTCCACCCCGAATTGTCAAAGAACGAAATTACTCGATGATTTTGGCGACGACGCCGGCGCCGACGGTACGGCCGCCTTCGCGGATGGCGAAGCGCAGACCTTCTTCCATGGCGATCGGGGCAATCAGCTTGACGGTCATCGCCACGTTGTCACCCGGCATCACCATTTCAACGCCCGCCGGCAGATCGATCGAGCCGGTCACGTCGGTGGTGCGGAAGTAGAACTGCGGGCGGGAGTTGTTGAAGAAGGGCGTGTGGCGGCCGCCCCC
>DDFG01000001.1:0-165740 GCA_002337055.1 Betaproteobacteria bacterium UBA1934
AGTTACGCGGGCTTCGCCTTTTTTAGAACGAAAACCCCAAATTTCCGAGGGCTGTATGCCCTGTGATAGAATCGTAGCTGGCGGGTCTCCCCGCATTGCAGGGTGGTGAACCTGGTCAGGTCCGGAAGGAAGCAGCCACAGCCATTGACTGCAAGTGCCGGGGGTAAGGCTCGCCATTTCCATTTCTTTGAGGGGTCGGGGGATGAGCTACCAAGTTCTCGCGCGCAAGTGGCGGCCGCGCAATTTCGCCACTCTGGTCGGGCAGGAACACGTCGTCCGGGCCCTGACCCACGCGCTTTCCGAAAACCGTCTCCATCACGCCTATTTGTTTACGGGCACTCGCGGGGTGGGCAAGACGACCATTGCCCGTATCCTCGCCAAATCGCTGAATTGCGAACAGGGCGTTTCCGCCACGCCATGTGGAGTGTGCGGTTCCTGCCAGGAAATTGACGCGGGGCGCTTTGTTGATCTTCTGGAAGTCGATGCTGCGACCAACACGCGGGTCGATGAAATGCGTCAATTGCTCGAAAACGCGATCTACGCGCCGACCCGTGGACGCTACAAGGTCTATGTGATCGATGAAGTGCACATGCTCTCCAATTCAGCCTTCAACGCTATGCTGAAGACGCTGGAGGAGCCGCCAGAGCATGTCAAGTTCATTCTGGCGACCACTGATCCGCAAAAAATCCCGGTCACTGTGCTCAGTCGCTGTCTGCAATTCAATCTCAAGCAGATGCCACCCGCCTCCATCTGTGGCCATTTGGGGCGCGTGTTGGAGGCCGAAGCGGTGCCTTACGAAACGTCTGCGCTCGCGCTGATTTCTCGCTCGGCTGCCGGGAGCATGCGCGATGCCCTCTCGCTGCTCGATCAGGCGATTGCCCATGGTGCGGGACGCGTCGAAGAGGGGCCGGTGCGGGCCATGTTGGGCAACGTCGATCTCGATTACCTCTATGATCTGCTCGAAACCTTTGTCGATGGGCGCGTCGCCTCTATGCTGCAAGTGGCGGCGGACATGGCGGTTCGCAGTCTTTCGTTTGCCAACGCCCTCCAGGAACTGGCTGGCTTGCTTACCCGCGTCCAGATCGCGCAATTTGCGCCCGAGACTTTGGATGACGACGAACCGGACGGCGCGCGCTTGCTCGCGCTGGCACGCGCGATCACGCCGGAAACCGTGCAACTGGCTTATCAGATCGCTGTGCAAGGACGATCCGAATTGGCGTTGGCGCCCGACGAGTATGCCGGTTTTGTGATGACGCTGTTGCGACTGCATGCTTTTGCACCGGCGACCGGGAACCGATCCGTCGAAACGCCGGTTGCCCGAGCGAAACCCCCCGTATCCGCAGTTGCGGCGCCGTTCCAGAAGCCGGCATCCGCTCAATCCGGCGGCGTTGCCAGTGGTTCAGCCGAAAAGCTCGCCAGCCCTTTGGAGGAAGGTTGGCAGGCTATTGTGAGTCAGCTTAAACTTGCCGGCATGGCGCGGGAACTGGCTCAGCAGTGCGAATTGCGCGAACGCGCGCCGAACTCCATCCTATTGCGCTTGGCGGCGGAACATCGGCATCTGAATATCAAGACATCGCAGGACAAACTCCAGCAAGCTCTCTCGGAATGTTTTGGGCACGACATCGCCTTGCGGATCGAGGTTGGTGAAGTCCTGTCCGAAACACCTGCCGCTGCGGTGGCCCGTGACCGTCAGGAGAAACAGGACACCGCACACGCTTCGATCGAAAAAGATCTCTTCGTTCGCGAAGTCATTGAAGAATGCGACGCCACGCTTGTCGGATCATCCATTAAACCATTGTTCTAACGGAGAAATCAGTCATGATGAAAGGCGGACTGGGCGGCTTGATGAAACAGGCGCAGCTCATGCAGGAAAACATGAAAAAAGCGCAGGAGCAGCTTGCCCAAACCGAGGTGGAAGGACAGTCCGGCGCCGGAATGGTGAAAGTCGTGATGACGTGCTCGCACGATGTTCGCCGCGTCAGCATCGATCCATCGGTTCTGGACGACCGCGAGATGCTCGAAGACCTGGTGGCGGCGGCCTTCAACGACGCAGTACGGCGAGGGGAGGCAATCTCCCAGGAGAAAATGGCCGGTTTCACATCCGGACTCAATCTGCCGCCCGGATTCAAGCTTCCGTTCTGACCGTCGTCCCGAATGCCATCCTCGCTCGATACGCTGATCGAGGCCCTGCGCTGTTTGCCGGGCGTTGGCCCCAAATCGGCGCAACGCATGGCGTATCACCTGCTTCAACGCGATCGCAGTCGGGCGCTTCACTTAAGCGACAGTTTGCGGCACGCACTCGAGGCGATCCGCCACTGTCGGCTGTGCAATACCTTGACCGAAACCGAAGTGTGCGATCGTTGCGCGTCGCCCAAACGTGATCGCAGCGTGTTGTGCGTAGTGGAAACGCCGGTCGATATGAACATGCTGGAGCAGACCCAGGCGTTTGGCGGGCTTTACTACGTGCTGATGGGCCGGCTATCGCCGCTGGACGGCATCGGCGCGCGTGAACTTGGTCTCGACCGCTTGCTGACGCGGGCAGGCGATGGTGTTGTACGCGAAGTCATTCTGGCGACCAACTACACCAACGAGGGCGAAGCAACCGCACACTATCTCACCGCGATGCTGGCACCGCTGAATGTCGCGGTGAGCCGCATCGCCCGGGGCGTACCGGTGGGCGGCGAATTGGAGTTCGTTGATGCCGGTACGCTGGCGCAGGCGCTGCGTGAGCGCAAGAATTACGATTCTTAGGGAACCTTTCGCACGGTAGGGTTATCCAACCATCCTTGTACTGCAGCGGTTATGCAAATAGAATTAAATCGGCCCGTGATGGCGCTGGAAAACGAGCATGAGCGCTTGCTTTTAAAGGGCATGCGCTTCGCGTATAATTTTGCAGGTATTTTACCCAACACTTCAATAAATCAGGGGTTTGCGTTATGAGCAATCAGAAAGTGGACTGCGGGCGGCGGCGTCTTCTCGTCGCGACTGCCGCCGTCGGCGGGGTCGGAGGCCTTGCCGCGCTGGTACCCTTCGTCTCCAGCCTCTTGCCGTCCGAACGGGCGAAGGCGGCCGGCGCGCCGGTGGAAGTCGATATCGGCAAGCTGGAGCCCGGCCAGATGATGACCATCGAATGGCGCGGCAAGCCGGTGTGGATCATCAATCGCACCAAGGAAATGCTCGAATCGCTGACCAAGGTCGCCGAAGCGGTGGTTGACCCGAAATCGGAAAAGAACCAGCAGCCGACGTATTGTCAGAACGACACCCGCTCGATAAAGCCGGGCATCATGGTGGCGGTTGGTATATGCACCCACCTGGGCTGCTCGCCCTCTTCCAAGTTCAAGAAGGGTGCCGAAGAAGGCATGCCTAGCGAGTGGATGGGCGGATTCTTGTGTCCGTGCCACGGATCGACATTCGATTTTGCAGGCCGTGTGTTCAAGAACAAACCGGCTCCGACCAACCTTGAAGTCCCGCCGCATGTGTACCTCACGGATACGCGCATTCTCATCGGCGAAGACAAGAAGGGAGCATAAGCGATGGCTGCCAATAGCACTCACGAAAAATACAAGTCGGACGGTTCGCTGCCTGGTCACCTGCTCGAATGGGTGGATGCCCGCTTCCCGGCTACCGCG
Source organism: Betaproteobacteria bacterium UBA1934 (assembly GCA_002337055.1). GTDB lineage: Bacteria > Pseudomonadota > Gammaproteobacteria > Burkholderiales > Rhodocyclaceae > UBA1934. Next base: position 3,630 of record DDFG01000001.1, read on the forward strand.
CTGTGGCGCGATCATCTCTCCGAATACTATGCGCCGAAGAATTTTAATTTCTGGTACTTCTTTGGTTCGTTGGCGCTACTGGTGCTGGTCATCCAGATCGTCACCGGCATCTTCCTGGTCATGCACTTCAAGCCGGATGCCTCGCTGAACGCCAATGGCGTGCCTGTGGCCTTCGCTAGCGTCGAGTACATTATGCGCGACGTGCCTTGGGGCTGGCTGATACGCTACCTGCACTCGACCGGAGCGTCGGCTTTCTTCATCGTCGTCTATCTGCACATGTTCCGCGGCCTCCTCTACGGCTCCTACCGCAAACCGCGCGAACTGATCTGGCTGTTCGGCATCGGCATCTTTCTGGCGCTGATGGCGGAAGCTTTCTTCGGCTATCTGCTGCCGTGGGGCCAGATGTCCTTCTGGGGCGCCCAGGTGATTGTGAACCTGTTCTCCGCCATCCCGCTGATCGGACCCGACCTCTCTATTTGGATTCGTGGTGATTTTGTGGTCGGTGATGCCACCCTGAACCGCTTCTTTTCCTTCCATGTGATTGCAGTGCCGCTGGTGCTGGTTGGCCTTGTCGCTGCTCATGTCTTGGCGTTGCACGAGGTGGGGTCGAACAATCCGGACGGCGTGGAAATAAAGAAACACAAGGACACGAATGGCATACCCCTTGATGGAATACCCTTTCATCCGTACTACACGGTGAAGGACATCGTCGGCGTGATCGTCTTTCTGATGGCGTTCTCGGCCGTTCTATTCTTTGCACCAGAGGGTGGCGGCTATTTCCTGGAGTACAACAACTTCTATCCGGCCGACCCGCTGAAGACCCCGCCACATATCGCGCCGGTCTGGTACTTCACGCCCTACTACTCGATCCTGCGCGCTGTGGTCTGGAACTTCTTCGGTCTCGACGCCAAGTTCTGGGGTGTGGTGGGGATGGGCGCCGCTGTCCTGATCTTCGCCTTCCTGCCCTGGTTGGATCGCAGTCCGGTCAAGTCGATTCGCTATCGCGGCCCGATCTTCAAGACCCTGCTCAGCATCTTCGTCGTGGTCTTTCTGGTGCTTGGCTATTTCGGCACGCAGCCGCCCTCCAAAGCGGGCGAGATCATTTCGCAGCTTTGCTCGCTGTACTACTTCGGCTTCTTCCTGACGATGCCGTGGTGGTCGCGTATGGATAAATTCAAGCCTGAACCCGACCGGGTCACGATGAAGTGAGGACGGATACAATGAAAAAAATTCTCGTTGCCCTGCTTTTCGCGCCCCTGTTGGCATTCGCCAGTAGCACAGCTCATTTGGACAAGTGGCCGGGCTCGGTGAGCGACAAGGCTGCGCTCCAGAACGGCGCAAAGTACTTTGTCAATTACTGCCTCAATTGCCACGGCGCGTCCTACATGCGCTACAGCAAGCTCATGGAATTAGGATTGACCGAGCAGCAAGTGCGCGACAACCTGATGTTTACCGCCGAGAAAATCGGCGAACCCATGCGCGTTGCGGCGCGTTCGGAGGAACAAAAGACGTGGTTTGGCGCAGCTCCGCCGGATCTTTCGGTAATCGCCCGCGCGCGCGCCTCCGAGGCTGGTTCGGGAGCCGACTGGCTCTACACCTATCTGCGCTCCTTCTACCGAGACGATAAGCGCCCAACTGGCTGGAACAACGTCGTATTTGAAAATGTGGGCATGCCGCACATCCTGCAAGAATTGCAAGGCGTGCAGGTGCGCGATGCCGAGCACAAGCTCCAACTGGCCGTGCCCGGCAAGCAATTGCCGGAAGAGTTCGACAAGACGGTTTCCGACCTCGTTGGTTTTCTGGTGTGGATGGCGGAGCCGCAGCAAGAGTTCCGGCAGCGCCTGGGAGTCGGCGTGCTGATTTTCCTTGGTATTTTGTTTGTGCTTGCCTATGCGCTGAAAAAAGAATACTGGAAAGACGTGCACTGATCTGCGAAAATTACGTCTGAACCAGACCCCGGCACCGCGCTTTCGACTAGCTCGAACGCTCGGTGCCGAGTCGCTTTTTGAGGGTTGTGAGAAATGATGAACCTTTATTCGGGCACCACTTGCCCCTTCAGTCACCGATGCCGCATCGTCCTTTTTGAAAAGGGCATGGATTTTCAGGTCATCGACGTCGACATGTTCAACAAGCCGGAAGACCTGGCAGTCATCAATCCGCACAACCGCGTGCCGGTGCTGGTTGAACGCGATCTGGTGCTGTTCGAGCCGAACATCATCAACGAATACATTGACGAACGTTTTCCGCACCCCCAACTGATGCCGCCTGATCCCATTATGCGTGCGCGGGCGCGCCAGTTGTTGATGGGCATGGAGCGCGAAATCTTCAACTATATCGAGCCGATCGAGAAGAACCACAAGGCCGCCGACAAGGCACGCCAGGAAATTCGAGATCGCCTGACCGAAATCGTGCCCATCTTTAACAAACAGAAATTCATGCTGGGAGACGAGTTCTCAATGCTCGACGTAGCCATTGCGCCGCTGCTCTGGCGCCTTGATCATTACGGCATCGATATGGGACGCAGTGCCGCGCCGCTGATGAAGTACGCGGAACGTATTTTCAGTCGTCAGGGTTTCATTGACGCCCTAACGCCGTCTGAAAAGGTCATGCGCAAGTAGCGGCAATAAGGCCCCGACAAGGGGCCTTGCTTTCGAGGAAAAGACTCCATGCCAGAACTGCCGTCGACCAAGCCCTATCTGATTCGCGCCATTTGGGAATGGTGTTGCGACAATGGTTTTACGCCATATGTGGCGGTGTCGGTCGATGCACGTACCAAGGTGCCGCGCGAATTCGTGCGCGATGGTCAGATCGTGCTCAATGTTGGCAACGAGGCGACCAATCGCCTGCAGATGGGTAACGAATGGATCGAGTTCCAGGCGCGCTTCGGCGGCGTTGCCCGAGAACTGGCGATTCCCGTGGAGCAGGTGGCCGCCATCTATGCGCGTGAGAATGGTGCAGGTATGGCCTTTGAAGTGAATCTTGACGGAACCCCCAATTTGCCACCCCTGGCGGTTGAGACAATGGTTCCAGATATCGGTGCGGCCAGCACTCCACCTGACGAAACACCACCGTCGCCGCCTGCGCGTCCGGAAGGTGGTAAGCCCAGGCTGCAACGCGTCAAATAGGCGCTTTTCAACCGCCATGATGCACTGATTTGGTGCGTTCTGGAATGGCTTTCACGCGGTGCTCGCGTACCCGATGCTCTGATCGGCTCATTTTGCATGGCACCAGCGGCGTGACCGTTTTCCAGCTTGATATTTTGCTGCATTTTCGTCGCCCTGCCGCAAGGATTCCCCCCTGTTGCGGCCGCTAATCAAGCGGTCTTGTGGAAAATGGAATGTTGCGCACAGCCCCCGGCGAACTCGCCGCAGAATGGCACAAGTGTTGCTAAACATCTTGGCAAGGAGGCGTGACGAGACCAGCATGGGATACTCGCAATTCATAAAAGAAATTGGACGCGGTGCAGAAGGTTCACGCGACTTGCCGTTCGAGGAAGCGCAAGCAGTGTATGGCGCAATGCTTGACGGCGGCATTCCCGATCTCGAGTTGGGTGCAATCATTCTCTCGCTGCGTATCAAGGGCGAATCCAGTGAGGAACTGCGTGGCTTTCTCGCTGCAGTTAATCAGCGCAGTTTTGCAATGCGCGTACCTTTCGGGCGCCCGGCGCCGATTGTGCTGCCTTCATATAACGGCGCACGTCGGGAGGCCAATCTGACGCCGCTGCTGGCATTGCTGCTGCAGCGCTTTGGCGTGCCGGTTGTGGTTCATGGTTCACTGGAAGGGCATGGCCGGGTGACTAGTGCCCAGATTTTCAGGGAACTCGGCATCATGCCTTGCGTCAGCGTGGAAATGGCCCAGCGGGCACTGGAGGACGGTGGCCTGGTATTTGTGCCAACAGCCAGTCTCTCACCGGGTCTGGCAAGCTTGCTCGGCCTGCGTAGTCGTCTAGGCGTGCGCAACACAGCCCATAGCCTGATCAAGATGCTGGATCCCTTCAAGGGCGGTGGTATTGTCGTGGCGGCCGCCACTCATCCTGCCTTCATCGACCTGATGCGCGAGGTTCTGCTTCAGGCGCAGGGGCGATCGCTGCTATTGCGTGCTACCGAAGGTGAACCTTACGCCAACCCCAAGCGCCGCCCCCGCATGGAGTATCTGCACGACGGCGTCACCGAGGTCTTGTTCGAGGCACAGAACGACAGTCTCAAATCATTGCCCAACTTGCCAGTGGAAATGGGAGCGGCCCAGACGTTCCAATGGATCAGGCAGGTACTTGAGCATCGCATCCCAGTGCCGTTGCCGATTGCGAATCAGCTTGCCTGCTGCCTTTACGCCAGTGGCTACGCTGACGATCTTAATCAGGCGAAAGCAATTGTTGCTGTGGAAGGGAACTTTTCAACACCTCTGGATTCGAAGCGAACTACCTGCTGATTCGCCACCCGCGCCACAAAGTGTTCCGGCTGTTTTGCCTGACGCACAGAAATGCGCCGGTGGCTATCCCCCTTTATAGACACGTTTTATTGGTGCATAACAATGATCTGTTGGTGCACCGCGTCATCTTTCCTATAATCCTCCGAACACGAACATGCAGCGGGCCTAATCCGTTGCGTGCCCTACCGGAAGAGCATCAAGCCGCTCAACCGTCCCGCTGGCTGGATCAACATCCGGCTGCACCGTGAGGCTCTCGCCGCCGGGCTCGCAAGGCCAAGGACGGGGAGTTCCATGCCAATTGCAAATTGTGTTGCCGCGCCGTGGCTGTTGCGAAACTGCCTACGGGTAGGGGTAATAGCTAGGCGGCCTCGCTTGCTTGGCTAGAAAAAGATCGATGACTGCGTGGGAGTGGTAGTGGATGGAATCTCTGACAAATCTACTGATCGCCAGTGGCTTCATGCTGGCGCTTGGCGTCTTGTTGGCACTGGCATTGGCGATCGCCAATCGTAAGCTGTTTGTATACGAAGACCCGCGTATTGGTGAGGTCGAGAACCTGTTGCCCAAATCGAATTGTGGTGCCTGCGGCCAGGCGGGTTGTCGGGCATTCGCCGAGAAAGCCGTGCTGGGCGAGATACTTGCCGCTCAATGCACTGTGAGTTCGGACGATCAGCGTGAAGCGATCGCACGTTTTTTGGGTGTAGACGCCGGTGCAGTGGAAAAACGGGTGGCGCGCCTTGCCTGTGGCGGTGGAACGCACGTGGCATACCTGCGCGCTCGCTATGCCGGTTTGCAGACATGCCGTGCCGCTGCAGTCACGGGAGGGGGCGGCAAGGAGTGTGCTTGGGGTTGCTTGGGGCTCGGTGATTGCGTCAGTGTGTGCGAATTTGGCGCGCTCCATCTTGATCAGCACGGCCTTCCCCAGGTTGACCCGGAGAAATGTACGGCGTGTGGCGATTGCGTCGATGCCTGTCCGAAAGTGTTGTTTTCCATACAGCCTGTAAGCCACAAACTGTGGGTGGCCTGCAAAAATCGCGCTGATGGCGATGTCGCCGAAGCCGCTTGTGAGGTGGCCTGTACCGCATGCGGCCGATGTGTGATTGACGCCGGCCCCGATTTGATGCGCCTGGAAAACAATCTTGCTGTGATCGATTATTCCAATAACGCTCAGGCGACCCGAGCGGCAATCGACCGTTGTCCGACGGGTGCCATCGTCTGGTACGAAAATCCAAAGCTTTCCATCAAGGGGTCTGCGGCCAAGAAGATCTTGCGCCAGCAGTCGTTGCCTGTTTTGCATTAAGGAGTGTTTGCCATGTTCAAGAAGCTCAAGGAACTCAAGTTGCTCGACCGCGGCGCATCGGCCGCCGAGGCCCGCACTGTGAAGTACCCCGGCGTCCGCGACGCCGTGGATGGCAACACCGCCGTCATTCACGTCGAGCGTGAAGCCTCCGACGCCGCCGGCGCCTACCCGATTACACCCTCGACGCAGATGGGCGAATACTGGGCTGAAGCGGTGGCGCAGGGTCACCTCAATATTTCCGACCGCCCGCTGATTTTCATCGAGCCGGAATCCGAACACGCCGCCGCCGGTGTGACCGCCGGCATGTCGATGACCGGTCTGCGCGCCGTGAACTTCTCTTCGGCGCAGGGCATCGCCTTCATGCACGAGTCGCTCTACGGGGCGGTCGGCAAGCGCCTGCCCTACGTGCTGAACATGGGCTGCCGCGCTATTACCAAGGTCAGCCTGAACGTGCATTGCTCGCACGACGATTACCATTGCGTCGACGATACCGGTTTCATCCAGGTGTTGGCCAAGGACGCGCAGGAAGCCGCCGACCTCAACCTCATCTCCCGCAAGACCGCGGAACTGGCGCTGACGCCGGCGATCGTCGGTCAAGATGGTTTTCTGACCACGCACCTGATCGAATCCGCTCGTCTGCCGGAACGCGAACTGGTGGCTGAGTTTCTCGGCAAGCCGGACGACCTGATCGATACGCCCACCCCGGCACAGGACATGCTGTACGGGCCGAAGCGCCGCCGCGTGCCGGCCATCTGGGACGTCGATACTCCGCTCGTCTCCGGCCCGGTGCAGAACCAGGACGCCTACATGCAGGCTACCATCGGCCAGCGTCCGTATTTCTTCGATCACATTGAAGATATCTTCGAGCAGTGCGCGGCTGAATACGCCGAGTTGACCGGCCGCGAATACGGCCGCGTGGCCGGCTATCGCACCGAAGACGCCGATTACATCATTCTCGGTATGGGCTCGATGATCGTGCAGGCGGAAGCCGTGGCCGATTATTTGCGTGACACGCGCAAGATCAAGGTCGGGGTGGTCAATATCACCATGTTCCGCCCGTTCCCGGGCGATCTGCTGGGTCATTTCCTGAAGGGCAAGAAGGGCGTTGCGGTGCTGGAGCGCACCGACCAGCCGCTGGCGGAGGATCTGCCGCTGATGCGCGAAATCCGCGCGACGTTGACCAAGTGCCTGGAAAACGGCGCCGCCGGTCAAGACCTGCCGTTCCCCGGCTATGCCAGCATTACCACCGCGCAGATGCCGCAGCTTTACTCGGGCTGCTACGGCCTGGGTTCGCGCGACACCCAGCCGGAAGCCATCATCGGTACCATCGAAAACATGCTGCCGGAAGGCGGCAAGCGCCGCTTCTTCTATCTCTCCGTCGATTTCGTGCGTAATGCGCTCAATCCCAAAGACGAAATCCACCAGCAAAGCCTGCAAGACGCCTATCCCAAGATCAAGGAACTGGCAGTGCGCGGCAGCGAGAACCCGAACCTGCTGCCCAAGGATTCCGTCACGGTGCGCATGCATTCCATCGGCGGCTGGGGCGCCATCACCACCGGCAAGAATCTGGCGGTGACGCTGTTTGAATTGCTGGGTTGGGACATCAAGGCCAACCCGAAGTACGGCTCCGAAAAGAAGGGCCAGCCGACGACCTACTATCTCTCGGCGGCGCCAGAACCGATTCGCGTCAATTGCGAATACCTCTATGTGGACGTCGTCCTGTCGCCCGATCCGCAAGTCTTCGGCCACTCCAACCCGCTCTCCGGCCTGAAGAAGGGCGGCGTGTTCATCATCCAGTCCAATCTGGGTGAGGAGACCTGGGCGAATTTCCCGGTCTGGGCGCAGAAATTCATCGTCGACAACGATATTCACGTCTTCTACATCGACGCCTTCCAGATCGCCCGCGAAGAGGCGGGCAGTCCCGAACTGCAACTGCGCATGCAGGGCAATGCCTTCCAGGGTTCCTTCTTTGCCGCGTCGCCGGTCATGTCCAACGCCAAGCTCTCTGAAGAGAAGCTGTTCAAGGCCATCGAAGAGCAGTTGAACTACAAGTTCGGCGGCAAGGGCAAGGCCGTGGTCGACAACAACCTGCGCGTTGTTCGCCGCGGCTTCACCGAACTCGTTGAAATCAAGGACAAGCAAGTCGGCGTGACGCGCAAGGGCGCGGTCAGGAAGGAAGCCGGCGGCCTGCCGATCATGCTCAAGCAAATGCCCGAGGGCGATGGCCGTGTTTCCGACATCCACCGTTTCTGGGAGCAGACCGGCAATTTCTATCTGACCGGCAAGGGTTCGGACAACCTGGTCGACCCGTTCATCGGCACCTCGTTGTTTCCGGCCGCGACCGGCGTGTTCCGCGACATGACCGGTATCCGCTTCGAACATCCGAAGTGGGAGCCGACCAACTGTACTGCTTGCGGTGACTGCTACACCGTGTGTCCTGACTCTGCTATTCCCGGTCTGGTCAGTAATATCGCCGATGTATTCAATACCGCGATCACCCGCATCGAAACTGGCGGTACGCCGACCCGCTTCCTGCGCCGGGCGGTACGTTCGGTCGAGAAGAAACTGCGCGGCCTGATTGATGGCGATGGCGCTGCCGTGCGCCCGCTGATCGACAAGGCTATCGAGGCCACCCTGGCGGACGCGGACGAAGCCGACCGCGCCGCCATGACTGCCGAATTCGACACCTTCAAGGCGGTGATCGGCGACTTCCAGTTTGCCACCACGCGTCCCTACTGGTCGTTGAAAGAAAAGAAGGCCAAGGGTTCGGGCGGGCTTTTCTCGATCACCATCAACCCCTATACCTGCAAGGGGTGCATGCTCTGTATCGACGTCTGCGAGGATGACGCGCTGAAGGCGGTGGTCCAGACTGAGCAGTCGATCGACACCTTGAAGAAGGACTGGAATCTCTGGCTTGATCTGCCGACCACGCCAGCCGAATACAACCGTATCGAGAATCTCGACGAGAAGGTGGGGGCGCTGAAGACCCTGCTGCTCAACAAGCACGCCTACAACTCGATGAAGTGTGGTGATGGCGCCTGCCTTGGTTGTGGCGAAAAGACCATCATCCATCTGTTCACGTCGACCGTGACGGCGCTGATGCAGCCGCGCGTCAAGGCATTCGTGGCGCGGATCGACGATCTGATCGCCCGCCTGGAGACGCACATGCGCATGAAGCTGGCGGCGACGGTTGATCTGACCGACACCGCCGCCATGGTCAAGGCGGTGGATGCGGCAGCCGCGACCGATCTCACGCTCTCCGGTCTGGCGGCCAGCCTCGCGGTGGGCAAAGCGTCGCAGCCGATCGATCAGGCCTGGGTGCGCCAGATGGCGCAGCTTCTCGAACGCCTGAAGGATCTCAAGTGGCGTTACATCGAAGGTCCGACCAAGCGCGGTCGCGCCGAGATGGGCATGGTGAATTCCACAGGCTGTACCTCGGTGTGGGCGTCGACCTATCCCTTCCATCCCTATCCCTTTCCCTGGACTTCGCATCTCTTCCAGGATTCGCCGTCGGTCGCCATGGGGCTCTTTGAGGGCCACATGGTCAAGATGGCGGAAGGCTTCAAGGCCATTCGGCTGGCCGAGAAGGAACTGGCCAACGACTATGTGCCGGCGCGCGACGACGACTTTTTCAAGCGCTTTACCTGGCACGAGTTCAGCGAGGAAGAATGGCTGCTCTGCCCGCCAGTGGTGTCGTTGGGCGGCGACGGCGCGATGTACGACATCGGCTTCCAGAACCTGTCGCGCGCCATGATGTCCGGCATGCCCATCAAGGTGCTGGTGGTCGATACGCAGGTGTATTCCAACACCGGCGGTCAGGCCTGTACGTCGGGCTTTATCAGCCAGGTCTCCGACATGGCGCAGTTTGGTAAGGCGCAGCACGGCAAGCAGGAAATCCGCAAGGAAATGAGCCTGATCGCCATGGCGCATCGTGCAGCCTATGTTGCGCAGAGCACCATCGGGCACGTCAATCATCTGCTCGAGTGCTATATCGATGGCATCAACAGCCGTCGTCCGGCACTGTTCAACATCTATGCGGTCTGCCCGCCGGAGCATGGCGTGGGCGACGACCGCAGCGTCGAACAATCGCGTCTGGCCGTCGAAGGGCGCGCCTATCCGCTGTTCAGCTTTGACCCGGATCGCGGTGTCACTTTCAGCGAATGCGTGTCGCTGGAAGGGAACCCGTCGCCCAAGGCGGATTGGCCGAAATACACGTTGCGCTATGTCGACGAAAGCGGTGCAGAACAGAGCATGGACGTGCCGATGACCTTCGCCGACTTCGCCGCCACCGAAGCGCGCTTCTCCAAGCAGTTCAAGAAGGCGCCGCCGGAAACCTGGAACGACAATATGGTGCTGCTGGCCGACTTCATCAAACTCGACAAGGACGAGCGCGAAGGCAAGTATCCGTTCATCTGGTCCGTCGACAAGAAGAACCGACTTGGCCGCCTGATCCTGACGGCCGACCTGGTGCGCTCGACGGAAGAACGCCTGAATTACTGGAAGCAGATCAAGGACGTTGCGGGCGTGGGTCGCGCCACGGTCGACACGGCGGCGCTTACCGCTCAAGTGCGGGCCGAGTTGTTGCAGCAGATCACCGCTTCACTGGGCGGCGCAGCCACCTCAGCAGCGGCGCCGGCGATCAAGGCCGAGGCGCCTGCGGCTGCCGCGGCACCGACGCCCGCCGCGGCGGCTGCCAGCTATGAACCGGTGTGGGTCGAATCGCCGGAATGCACGGCCTGCGACGAATGCATGAACATCGCTCCGAAGGTTTTTGCCTATAACGACCAGAAGCAGATCGTTGTAGCCGATGCCAAGGGCGGCAAGTTTGCCGACATCGTCAAGGCGGCCGAGAAGTGCACGGCCGGCTGCATTCATCCGGGCACGCCGTGGAATGCGGCGGAGCCGGGGCTGGACAAGCTGGTCGCTCGCGCGGCGAAGTACAACTGATGCGATAGGGTCTATCCATGAACCTGTTATCGTTGTTGCGGGGTGAAGCCTTCAAGAGAGGGATTCACCCGCCGCAGAACAAGCTCACTGCCGAGCGTTCGATCCGGCGTCTGCCCTTCGCGTCGCGTCTGGTCGTGCCGCTCTCGCAGCACATTGGCAAGCCAGCCAGGGCGGTTGTCCGGGTGGGTCAGGAAGTCGTGCGCGGCGAATTGATTGCCGAAGCCGACGGTTGGTTGTCGGTGCCGCACCATGCGCCCGCCACGGGCTTCGTCGAGGCCATTGAACTGCGACCCAGCGCGAAAGGCCCTTGGGAACAGAGCATCGTCATCAAGGTGCAGCCCGGATCGACGCAGGAAGTCCAGGTTGCGCATCCGCGCGACATGGGAGTGCTCAACCCGCAAGAGATCATTGCTGCGGTGCAGCAGACCGGTATGGTCGGTCTTGGCGGCGCGGCCTTTCCCAGTCACGCCAAGATGTCCGTGCCCAAAGACGCCAAGGTGCACACTCTGGTGGTCAACGGCTGCGAATGCGAGCCCTATCTGACCTGCGATCACCGCGTCATGGTCGAACATGCAGACGATCTGATCGAAGGCATCCGCCATGCCATGAGAGCCACCGGCGCGGTTCGCACGGTAATCGGCATCGAAGACAACAAGATGAGTGCGGTGGAAGCGATTCAGGCTGCGCTGATGGCCCGCCACATCCCGGCCGACCAGATTGCGGTGCAGGCGGTGCCGACCAAGTATCCGCAGGGCGCGGAAAAAATGCTCATCATGGCGCTGTTCGGTGTCGAGGTGCCCTCGGGCGGACTGCCGCTTGCCTACGGCATGGTCGTGCTCAACGTCGGCACCCTGGCTGCCCTCGGCTGCCTGCTGCCGCGCGGCGAAGGTCTGGTCGAGCGCGTGGTGACGGTGACCGGACCCGCTGTGCAGCGCCCAGGCGACTATCGCGTACCGATCGGTACGCCGATGAAGTTCCTGCTCGATTATGCGGGCGCGCCTGCCGAGTCGTATCAGGTCATCCTGGGGGGGCCGATGATGGGTCAGGCGGCCGCGTCGCTCGACGTGCCGGTCACCAAGGGGATGTCCGGTCTGCTGGTGATGCGGGGCGCCGACTTTTGCGACCGCGACGACCAGAAAATTTATCCCTGCATCAAGTGCGGAGAGTGCGTGGCAGCCTGTCCGATGGGGCTGAACCCGTCGTTGCTGGGCATGCTCGCAGCGATGCGCGATTACGAGCCGATGGGCAGCCAATACCACCTAGGCGATTGTTTCGAATGCGGAAGCTGCTCGTTTGTCTGTCCATCGAGCATTCCGTTGGTGCAACAGTTCCGCGTCGCCAAACAAGTCTTACGTGAAAGGGCTGTCGCATGAGCTCGCGCCTCGAAATTCGCAGTTCTCCGCACATCAAGGGCGTCAGTAGCGTCGAGACGATCATGAAGAACGTCGTCTGGTCGCTGCTGCCAATCTGTGCCTTCTATGTTTTCCAGTACGGCATTTCCGCCTTGGCGACCTTGGTAGTGGTGACAGCCAGCTGTCTGCTGGCGGATCGTCTTTTCGCCCGACTCGGCGGGCAATCGGGTGATATCGGCGACTGGTCGGCCACCATTACCGGCTTGCTGTTGGCCCTGACGATTCCGCCCGGCTTTCCGCTGTGGATGGGGTTCGTCATTGGTTTTGTGGCGATTGCGCTGGGCAAAGCATTGTTTGGCGGACTCGGTCGAAATGTGTTCAATCCCGCACTGGTGGGACGCGCATTCGGACAGGCCGCCTTTCCGACGGCCATTGCAACCTATACGCCATCTTTCATGCCTGGGCGTTTCACCGAGTTCATTCCATCGTCGCTGGCGATGCCTTTCATGACGCCGGCCGATACCTCGGCCTGGATCGCTGCTGCCAAGCTTGACGCCTGGGCGGGTGCCACGCCGCTGGCGAAATGGAAATTCGAAACCGTTCTGGCACCCGCTATTGATTTGCTCACGTCGATTGGCGGAAACCTAGCGGTTGGACCGGCGCCTATCCTCATCGTCCTGTGCGGCCTCTATCTGGCGGCTCGCCGCTTCCTGGACTGGCGCATTCCGGTGGCGACGCTGATCGGAGCGGCATTGACTGGCTATGTCGTCTATCTGCTCAACCCCGCTCGCTATCCCGACCCGGTCTTTGTACTCCTCTCTGGCGGTTTGGTACTCGGTGCGGTCTATATGGCGACAGACATGGCGACTTCGCCGGTTACGCCGCGCGGGGTGTGGGTGTACGGTGGCCTGATCGGTTTTCTGACGGTCATCATTCGGTATTTCAGCGGTCTACCCGAGGGGGTGATGTATTCGATTTTGATCGCCAATGCCGCCACACCGCTGATCGAGCGCGTCACGCAACCAAGACCATTCGGCACAGCCAGCCTCGGCAAACGGAAAGGCCGGGCAGTCTATCCTTTGTTGCCGGCCGAACCGGTGGATGTCGCGGGTCGTGAGAAGGACAAGAAATGAGCGAACAATTGCCTGAAACTCAACCCGCCGCTCGCGCGCCCGCGCAAAGCACGCCGACTGGCGCCATGCTGCGCACCTTGGGTTTGGTGTCGGCCATTTGCGGACTGGCGATCGTCAGCGCTTATCAGGGTACTTTGTCGGCAGTCAAGGCGAACAAGATCATTGCCCAGGAAAGAGCCGTATTCAAAGTGCTTCCTGGCGCCAAATCGGTGGATGCATACATGATCGGTAGCGATGGAAGCATTGAAGTCGCCCGCGAAGACGCACCGAACGGTGTGCTCCGTTTTTTCGCAGCCTACGACGAAACTGGTCGCTTACAGGGAGTCGCGGCCGAGGGCGCGGCAACCGGATACGCCGACGTGGTGCGCGTGATGTTTGGATATTCGCCGGACTGTGAATGTATCGTCGGATTCGATCAGGTATCCAGCCGAGAAACTCCAGGCATTGGCGACAAGATCACTGTCGATAAGGATTTTCGGGCCAACTTCAAGTCGCTTGAAGCCAAACTGAATGCTGACAAGAGCGCCTTGGCCAACGATATCAAGGTTGTCAAACACGGCTCCAAAACCAGTCCGTGGCAGATTGACGCCATTGCCGGCGCGACGATCACATCGCGCGCCGTGGGCAAAGGCATTAACGATACGGCGCGAGCGTTGTTGCCAAAACTGGTGCCGCAGTTGGAAAAAATCAGGAGCAAGCGATGAGCGCTTCCGTTACCCAAAGTTGGGATGAGTTGACAGAAGGTTTGTGGCGCCAGAACCCGACCTTTGTGATGGTCCTCGGCATGTGTCCCACCCTGGCGGTAACCGTTTCCGGCGTCAATGCGCTGGCGATGGGGATCGCCACCACACTGGTGCTGATCTTTTCATGTCTGCTGGTGTCCCTGATGCGAAATATCGTGCCGGGCGAGGTGCGGATTGCAACCTACATTGTGATCATCGCTACCTTCGTTACCGTTGTCGATTACCTGATCCAGGCCATCAGCCTCGAGTTGTACGATGCGCTCGGCGCATTCATTCAGTTGATCGTCGTCAATTGCATCATTCTGGGACGCGCGGAAGCACACGCCTCGAAAACACCCCCGATCCCTGCCATGCTCAACGCAGTCGGGATGGGAGCAGGCTTCACGCTGGGTCTGCTCTCTTTGGGGATTGTGCGAGAAATCCTGGGGGCGGGCAAATTGTTCGGGATTACCCTGTTCGGTGAATCCTTTCAGCCCTGGGTGGTGATGGTGCTGCCGCCTGGCGGCTTCTTCGTGCTGGGCGGTTGGTTATTGATCTTCGCCTGGTGGGCCCGTCGCAAGGAAGCTGGAGGAGCGCAGTCATGAGCGGCAATGAATTCCAGATATTCATCAATGTCCTGCTCGCCAACAATTTTGTGCTGGCGATGTTTCTTGGGCTATGTCCTTTTCTGGGCGTTTCGGGACGACTGGATACCGCGTTCCCGATGGGCCTCGCCACCACTTTCGTGATGGTCGTTGCTTCGCTTTGCGCCTATGGGCTGAACGTGTTGCTGACAGCGATGCATCTCGAATTTTTGAGATTGATTTCGTATATCGTCATCATTGCCTCGGCGGTGCAATTGGTCGAGATGGTGTTGAAGAAATACAGCCCCGGTCTTTTTCGCGCCCTTGGCATCTATTTGCCGCTCATCACCACCAATTGTGCGGTGCTCGGGGTGGCCCTGTTTCAGACATCACGCGAATACAGCCTGACTCAGTCGCTGACCTTTAGCCTGGGTGGGGGGATGGGGTTTACGCTGGCGCTGGTACTGATGGCAAGCGTGCGTGAGCGCCTGAAACTGTCGCAGGTGCCCGGTCTGGTTCAGGGAACTGCGCTTTCACTAATGCTCGGGGGTATTCTGTCGCTGTCCTTCATGGGATTTGCGGGCCTTGGTGGCTGAGATGATGACCTATGTCGTAACCGTCGCTCTAATCTTTGCGCTGTTGATCGGAGGCATCGGCATGGAGCGGGTTTATCGGCGTTTTCAGCGTCGCCATCCCGAGCTGGGCCCTTTTCGGCGGCGGGACGGAGGCTGCAACTGTCACTGTGCCCGTTGCGACGATGACTCGTGCGGAGGCTTCTGAACAGCGCTGGCCTTCGTTGATCTCGCGGGTGCCGCTCTTTGTTGCGACAGAGTTTTCTCGCCAGGGCGATTGCGTTAAGCTTGCGGCACTTTCTATCTCAGTGCACGGGTTCAACCCTGATTGTCAACATGGCGAGCTTTTCTGTCTCATGACCTCACCTGCCATCGTGCTGTTCGCCCACGGCGCCCGTGACCCGAAATGGGCGAATCCGATCCAAAAAGTTAGGGCTGCCATGTTGGCGCTGCAACCCGACGTGCGCGTGGAACTTGCCTTTCTGGAACTGATGGAACCGGATTTGCCGACCTGTATAGCCCGGTTGATTCAAGAAGGCACCCGCCGGGTTGTTGTTGTGCCGATGTTCATCGCAACCGGACGACACCTGAAAACGGATCTGCCGGAATTGCTCAAACGATTGAGTAAGGCTCATCCCGGCATCGAATTGTCGCTCGTCGGCGCGGTGGGCGAAGCTGAGCCTGTCATTGCTGCGATGGCAGGTTATGCCATTACCAGCGCCAGTTCCGGAACCGGCGCCTGAGCAGGGTGCTCATACTGACCGTTGGGCGTATGCCAAGGTCGTGAGCGGATACTGGCGATGAAAACTGAGGAAACCCTCCGTCAATTGCAGGAGTCTTTCCTTTTCGCCACGAGCGAGCGCGGAATGCATGCTGTCGAGCAGCATGGAGTGCAGTTTGATCTGCCCCTGATCAGTTTGAATCAAGCGCTGCCCGAGTTCCGCAGCAGCCACTAGCGGGATGCGCTGATGATCGGCAATGGCTTCGATTTCCTTGTGTCCCAGATCACAGAAATCAAGCAGGTCTTGAATGGAAAGCATGACACGCTCCGCGAAGAATTTAAGTGTGCTCATTATCGACGTCGTGTGTTTGAGTTGGCAACGCTGCGGCGACGCAGCAAAATCTTTCCTATCGCGGGTTGATGTGCCTCAATTGCATTTAACATGTTGATTAAGAGTGATATATGAGTGAATTGCGTAAATTCTTATGCCACCAATAATCCAGCGCGTAGATTTTATGGACGGAATTTTGCTGCTGCGCAGCGTTGGCGGAGCGGTTCAGTTGCCTGGCCTATAGCCGGAAGCGGTTTCCGGGAAAAGAGGAGGCCAGTTGCAGACGGGTAATGGTTGGCAACAGATCAAGGCCCATGCGTGCCTTCACCTCGTGCGCGGTGTTACGCATCTCGTCGAGCGATATGTCGATGAGTTCACCCGTTGCGGCAAAACAGATGGCGTTGCCACTGTCACACGAGGGAAAGACGATGGTGCGCCGAACAAACGACTCCTCGATGCGCGCTGCGCTGGCACGGAAACCACGGCTTCGACCGAGAAGGTTGGTGACTATCAGGCCATCGTTGCCGAGTCGCTCGCGGCATGCGACGTAGAAATCAGATAAATCTAGACGCCCCGGGCGGGCGTCGGGCCCAAATCCGTCGACCATGATCAAATCATAGCTTTGCTCGCACGTCTTGACGAAATCGGCGCCGTCGTCGATAAAGACATTCAGTCGGCCAGGATCGTCGGGCAGCTTGAAGAACTGCCTGGCAGCGGCGAGCACACCAGGGTGAATTTCGACCACATCGATTTGACATTCCGGAAGGTGCCGGTAGATGAATTTGCAAAGCGATCCTGCGCCAAGTCCAATCAGCAAGGCATTGCGCGGCCATGGCGATGTACGGCCGAATAGCAGGCAAGCCATCATCTCCCGGGTGTATGCGAGTTCCAATGCCCAGGGGCGGGCAATCCGCATGGCACCCTGAATCCAATCAGAGCCGAAATGCAGACTTCGGACGCCCGATTGTTCGCTGATGTCGATACTGTGCATTCGGTAAACTGTGAAAGGGAAAGATTCGCAATGTTGTCAGTGCACAAAAAATGGCAAAAGCTGACCGTACACTGACATCGGAGATCTGTTGTATTTTACTATCGAATGAGACTCTGAGCCGCTCTCAAGGATGCCTCCGCGACTTTGCTGCGGCGCAAAACACGGGTAAGATGCAATAATCCCTCACGTCATAGTGGGAATATTGCCATCCGCCGGTTTGCCGGCTCGTCCATTTTTACCTGCCGAGATAATATGAAGTACGGAAAAATCGTTGCGTTGTTCGTTTTTGCCTTTTTGCTCAACCGGGCGGCTCCCGAGATCCTGCATCGTTTTGCCGCGCTTGACGGCACCGAGGCGGCAATAGCCAATTCACTGTGGTGCCTCGGATTATTTCTGGCGTTCGGTTGGGCGTGCAGCAAGTTCGCGGAAGGGACGGTCTTCCCGAATTTCACCTTGCAACTCCTGGTGGGCATCGTCCTGCACGACGCGCTGGCGCCGATTGCACCGCAGATCATGATTCCCGTGGTGGTATGCACGGCGCTTGCGGCGATCATTCTGAAAGGTGGCGGGGATGAATTGCAGCGGGCGGATTTCGTCAAGATTGCCTTCCCGACCCTGATGATTGCGATTGTGGGCTACCTGGTCACTTTCTTCATCATGTTTCCGCTGCTGGTCTGGTTGGGGCTGGATGGCCGTACGGCCGCCCTGCTGGCGGCCATCATCGGGTCTACCGACCCAGCGGCCCTGATTCCGACACTGAAACAAGTGGTATTCAAGGCGGAATACCGGCGCGTGTCGGATATCGCGGTTGCCGAAAGCGCCTTGAACGACGCGGTCGGCGCCATCTTTACGGCGGCGGTGGCCTCCATGATTCTGGCAGGAACTTCGGTGGATTCGATGGCGGCGCTGGCCGCTGGCCTGTTCAGTGGCGAAAACCTGCTGATGCTGGGCAAACAGTTCCTGTTCGGGAGCATTGCCGGGGTGATCGGCTGGGGCGCGATGTGGGCATACGAAACCATGCAGGCGCGTGAATCCGCCAGCAAACGCGGAGAAACTACCTACGACTTCGCGCTGGTGCTGGCAGTGCCGCTGGTAACTTTTCTGCTTGCGCAGGCGCTGCACGGCAACGGCTTTCTGGCGGCTTTCGTCGCCGGCCTGCTCGCCAACTACAACCATGGCAAAGGCTATTTCGACACCACATTAAGGGCGATGGAAGTGAAGATCGAGAGCATTGCTAAGCCCACTATTTTCATGATGGTCGGACCGTTCGTGGCGCTTGGCGATCTCTGGGAATCCGCATTGCTCGGGCTGCTCGTGTCGTTGCTGTTCATCCTCGTGGCACGGCCGCTGGCGGTCATGCTTTCGCTCCTGCCGACACCGATCAATATGAAAGAAAAACTCTTTCTCAGCCTAGTGCGCGAAACCGGGGTGATTCCTGTGGTGCTGGCGGTCATCACGGTCGCCCAGTTCCCCGATCTCAAGTTGTTGATGCCGCTGACCGCCTGGGTAGTGGTATGGACACTGACTCTCTTGCCCGCGCTGACGCCCTGGTGGTCGAAAAAGCTCGGGATCGTGCAGCCCGGTGCGTAAGCCGTTGCGGCGCCCTGCGGGGGCGTCGCCTCAAGCCGCCCCGACTTCGGCGTAGCGCCGAAGCTTGCGCCACAGCGAAACACGATCGATGCCCAGTAATTGGGCGGCCAGCACGCGATTGCCGCCCGCATGTTCAAGCACTTTCAGGATGTGACGTCGCTCGGCTTCCGCCAGAGTGACCGGGTCCTCGTCCGATGGTGCTTCCGGGATGGGTTGGAGTTGCGCGGGTAGCAGGGCGGGCGTGAGCGTTTCGCCATCCGCCAGCGCGACGCCGCGCTCGATCATGTTTTCCAGCTCCCGGACGTTGCCGGGAAAAGCGTGCGTCAGCAAGCTTTCGAAGACTTCGGGGGAGATTGCCTGCATGCGCTTGTTCATGCGCTTGGCGAACTTCTCGAGAAAGTGGTTGGCGAGCAATGGAATGTCCACACGTCGCTCGCGTAGCGGCGGCAAGGTCAGATTGACAACATTCAACCGGAAATAGAGATCCTGCCGCAACTGCCCTGCGCGTACGCACTGCTCCGGATCGCGGTTGGTGGCGGCGACGATGCGCACATCGACCGGTATCGCTTCGCGACCGCCCAAACGGTAGAACTCACGTTCCTGGAGGACGCGCAGCAGCTTAACCTGAACAGACAGCGACATCTCCGTGACTTCATCCAGAAAAACGGTGCCACCGGCCGCGGTTTCAAGCAGGCCGGGCTTGCCAGCCGTTGCGCCGGTAAAGGCGCCGCGCTCATGCCCGAATAGTTCATTGGACAGCAACTCTTCCGACAGGGCGCCGCAATTCAGGCCGAGAAAGGGCTTTTCAGCGCGCGTGCTCATACCGTGCAGATGGCGCGCGAGCACCTCCTTGCCGGTGCCGGTTTCGCCAACGATCAGTACGGTGCAGTCCGTGGCGGCGATGCGCTGTGCGGTATCCAGAAGCGCTTCCATGGCCGGTGAGACTGTCAGCATGCGGTGAGGCCCGGTGGCGCGGGCCAGAGCGGAGCGCAATTGCGCGTTCTCGCTTTTCAGTGCAGTTTTTTCCAGTGCCTCGCGAACGACCTTGCGCACTTCGGGCAAACGGAATGGCTTCTCGATGTAGTAGAACGCGCCGGCTCGCATGGCTTCAACGGTGGAATCAGTGCTGGCGTGTGCCGTAATGACGACGACTTCGGTGGCCGGCAGCCGCTGGCGGATCTCGCGCAGCAGCGCGAGACCGTCCATTCCCGGCATACGCAGATCGGTCAGCACCAGCGGTGCGGGCGATTGTTGCAGTTTGGCCAGCGCTTCGTCGCCGTCGGCAGCGGTGTCGGTGACAATGCCTTCGCGCTCGAGCGCATGCGCGAGGTTTTGCCTTGCGATGGGCTCGTCGTCAACAATCAGGACTTGGGTATCAGGCATCGTTCATGTCAGGAATGTGCATCCAGAAGCGGGTCCACTGGCCCGGTTCGGAGCTGGCCGTCAGGGTGCCTCCGTGCTGTGTGACGATTTCGTGGGCGACGAAGAGGCCCAGGCCAGTGCCTTTGCCGACAGCCTTGGTGGTGAAAAAGGGGTCGAAAATCCGCGGCAGGTCAGCAGCCGAGATGCCGGAGCCGTTATCTTCAATTTCAATGCTGGTGCCATGGCCTTCGGGCAGAGATTCGCGCCACGCGGCGATTGCGATGCGTCCCTCGGGGGGAAAAGCCTCGGCGGCGTTCTTGATGAGATTGACCAGCACCTGCTGGAAACGCTGACGATCCACGTCGATTGCGATATCGTCCGGAATCTTCAGTTCGATCCGGGCGGCAGTGGGAATCTGCCCGCGTACCAGCAACATGGCCTCCTCGACTAGTGGCGCCAGCGTCTCGCGGTGGCGCAGCGAGGGGCGATCACGCGAGAAATCGAGCAGCGCCGAGACGATACGTTGGGCGCGCAAGACCTGGTCGTCAATCTGCGAGAGCAGGCGGGCGGCCTCGTCGGTGCTGAGTTCGCCGATTTCTTCCAGCATGATCTGGCACGACGACGAGATGTTGGAAAGCGGATTGTTCAACTCGTGCGCCACGCCCGACAGCATGGTGCCCAATGCCAGCAACCGCGAAGAGCGGGCGATCACTTGCTGGCGGTTTTCCAGTTGCGACAGGGCGGTGTTGATCGACGCTGCAAGTGAGCGCAATTCGCTGTCTTCACCATCGCTGTGCGCTTCCACCCGCCCCGCCTCGCCCTTGGCGACCTTGTCCAGACGCGATTCCATGTCGCGCAAGGGGCGGACAACCCGCCGCGTGACGACAATACCGGCTAGCAAGACCAGTACGGCGGCGGCCACGATGGTTACCACCAGATCGTGCTGGTGGTCGTTAACGACGGTCATCAGGTGTTCGCTGGCGTGCTGGTCCAGCGTCTCGCCGGCTTTGAGCAACTGATTGCCGACGGCGTAAAGATCATCCTGGATTTCTTGCGGAATCCGGGTGCGGCGATCGCGGCCGGAGAGTTCTTCCAGCAATTCCGCGTAGCGGATGACGTCGATTTCGTCCTGCGGCGAACTGATCTGGTTGCGCACGCGCTCGGGCATTTGCAAGAATGTTTCCCGCGCCTGATTTGCTTTTTCGATGGCTTCTTTCAGATCGGTCGGGCGACGATAGAGCAAGTAGTTTTTCTCCATGCGGCGCGCAAAGCGAATCGCGTCGTAAAACACCGTTACCTGGCGCTGTTCTGCAATCTGGTTTTGCAATACGCGAAACTGGAACAGCGCGCTCGTCACTAGCGCGACGAACAGACCGCCCACAACGCAGTAGCCGAGCAGGATTTTGGCGTGGAGAGATTGAAAAATTCGCATGTCGAATTATGTTGCAACGAGTGTTGCGAATTGCATCATACGTGGAAGCGTCTGAATAATTTAAATTTTTTGTCAGAAATATTCGGTGAACGGAAAAATTATGGAACTGTATGTTGCAATAGGCAACATTGGCCACCATAATCCGATTTGCAAAATCTCAATAAAAACATGAGGATGCAAAAATCGTTTGCCTGGCACGATGACTGCTACGCAAGACTCGATCCATTTGGTAACTTCCTCGGGATCTGTCAGCAGTGAGAAGAGACTTGTTTTTGGCCCGGCGAGACCGGGCCTTTCTTTTTCCTGTTCTATTTATGGACGCCCCTGCGTTTTTGCTTTGGACTGGTCTCCCCGGCGGGAATCGAACCCACATCTGGCGCTTAGGAGGCGCCCGTTCTATCCATTGAACTACGGGGAGCAGGGGGCGTATTGTAGCCGCTCGTTCCGGGCGAAGCCAATCGCGTAAAATCGCGCCTCGCCCACTCTTCACTGAAGCCATGCCACTGCTTACCCTTACTGACGCGTTTCTTGCCTTTGGCCATGTTGCCCTGCTGGATGCCGCCCAATTTCAACTGGACAAAGGTGAGCGGTTGGCGCTGATCGGGCGCAATGGCGTCGGCAAATCCTCCCTGCTTGCCGCACTGGCGGGGCAAGGTTCGCTCGATGATGGTGTGATCTGGAGCCAGCCGGGGTTGCGAATCGCTTATGTGCCACAGGAACCTCGACTGGCGCCTGATCAGGATGTGTTCGCCGCCGTTGTCTCCGGGCTTGGCTCTGTCGCCGACCAACTGGCCGAATACCACCTCGTGTCGCACCGTCTCGCCGATGCGGGTGCTGGCGTCGAGGCCGATCTGGCTCGGCTTGCCGCCTTGCAACACGAATTGGAGGCTGTCGGGGCGTGGTCTTGGGAGTCGCAGGCGGAAAGGGTGATCGAGCGCTTCGGTTTGGATGCCAACGCACAGGTGGCGACGCTTTCCGGCGGGCAGAAGAAACGGCTCGCCCTGGCGCAGGCGCTGGTGGCCTCACCCGATGTGCTGTTGCTGGACGAACCGACCAATCACCTCGATATCGCGGCGATCGAATGGCTGGAAGATTTTCTGCTCGATTCTGGCGTTACCTTGCTCTTTGTCACGCATGACCGTCGTTTTCTCGACCGGCTGGCGACTCGCATTGTCGAACTCGATCGCGGCCAGATGGTCAGTTTTCCGGGCCGATATGCCGACTACCGGGGGCGCAAGGAAGCGTTGCTGCATGAAGAGTCGCTCGCCAACGCGCGCGCCGACAAGCTTCTGAAAGAAGAAGAGACCTGGATACGCAAAGGGGTCGAGGCCCGCCGCACGCGGGCGGTCTTTCGCGTGCAGCGGCTGGACCACTTGCGGTCGGAGCGAGCGGCGCGCCGAGACCGCATCGGCCAAGTCAGCCTGCGCGTGGATGCGGGCGAGAAGAGCGGTCAGTTGGTCGTTGAAATGATCGACGTCGTCAAGCGCTACGGCGAACGTACCATCGTGGGAGGATTTTCCGCACGACTGATGCGTGGTGACAAGATCGGTTTGATCGGCCCCAATGGGGCAGGCAAAACCACGCTGCTGCGCCTGATCCTCGGCGAACTCAAGCCCGATGCCGGAACGCTGCGGCAAGGCAGCAAGCTCGAAGTGGCCTATTTTGACCAGTTCCGCGCCCAACTTGATCCGGAAGCCAGTCTGGCGGATGTGATCTCGCCGGGTTCCGATTATGTCGATATTGCCGGTACGCGAAAGCATGTGGTGGGGTATCTGGGTGATTTTCTGTTTTCACCCGAACGGGCCCGATCGCCGGTCAAATCCCTCTCTGGTGGCGAGCGTAATCGCCTGCTGCTGGCGCGCCTGTTTGCACGTCCTGCCAATGTGCTGGTGCTCGACGAGCCGACCAACGATCTTGATCTGGAGACACTGGAGCTCCTGGAGCAGCTTTTGCAGGATTATCCGGGCACCTTGTTTTTGGTCAGCCACGACCGCGAGTTTCTCGACAATGTCGTGACGCAGGCCATTGTGTCGGAAGGCGCCGGCGTTTGGCGGGAGTGGGTGGGTGGCTACAGCGATTGGGCGGCCTGGCGCGTGGAACGGGCAAGCGAATCTCTCGCCCCCAAACCGCTGGTTGAAAAGGTTGCGTCGGCTCCATCCGCATCGGGAAAGTCACGTGCCGACAAACTGAGTTGGAAGGAGTTGCGCGAGTTGGAATTGTTGCCGGACAAGGTGGCGGCGCTCGAGACCGAGCAGAAATTGCTGGTCGAACGACTTGAAGATCCCGCCCTGTATGGGGCGGGCGGTGACGACGCGCAACGCTGCGCGGCGCGTCTGGCCGACATCGAAACCGAGTTGCTAACCTTGCTGGAACGTTGGGAAACGCTGGAGTCGCGGGCCTGAGCGTTGCGCGCTCAGGCGGCGTCGGAGCCGGCGGGCACGCCCACCCGCTGCATCACTGCTTCTGGCAGCAGGTGCAGCAACTCGCCGATTTCCTTGTAGTCGTCGGGCAGGGCGGGGTCGCTCCAGCCTTTTGCCGAGTGGCGCGCCAGGCGCACCGCCAGCGTCACGTTTCTGGCGCGAGGCGAGGTTGCGTGGTCATCATCCATCAGATCTTTCAGCAGATCCGGTAGGTGCCACACGCGGCACAGCAATTGCTGCAGTTCGTGCATTGAGAACCCGATGACCTGGCGTTGCGCCTCGGCGCTGCGCATAGTTGGGTTTTCTCGGCGCAGTCGCATCACATCTAGTGCCAGGCGGGGGGCGAAGCACCAGCCCAAAATCTCCGCGAGATCGTGCAGCAGGGCTGCAAGGCGTACCTCTTCGGCATTGACGTCATGACGCCAGACCGCCCAGTCCCAGGCGTAATCGGCAGCGCGCTGGGCACGACGGATCACCTGCATGACGCCCAGCCAGGCCTGCGGCGCCACGTCCTTGAGCCGGGCCTCGATGGTGGGCAGATCCCCGAAGCGATGGAAGAAGGGTTCAATCCCTGACATCATGATTGCACTGGCAATGGTCGTAATGTCGTGTTGCAGGCTTTTTCCACGCAGTGGCTGAATGTAGGCGAGTACCCGGACAGACATGATCGGATCTTGCAAGACCACCTGCGCCAGCTCGCGTGCCGACACATCATCGATGTGGGCCGCCATCTCATCGATCTGCCGGCGCGTATGACGCAGAATGGGCAGGCTGCTTTCAGAGAAGACTCTGACCCAGCTTTCGATATCCGGCAGCGGTTGTTCGATCATGCTATTCCTCTTCTTGAAAAGAAGCGGGTAACCTCATGTTTTAAAGGCCCTTCAAGTTTAAGTGCAGGTCCGCGATTTCGGCAAGGCTTTTTTGCGTGCCATAATGCGCCTTCTTTAAAACCAATGACCTCACATGCAATTTGCCATCATTCCGGTGACACCCTTCGAGCAGAACTGCACGCTTTTCTGGTGTGAAGCCACGCGGCAGGCCGCGGTGATCGATCCCGGCGGCGACATTGACCGCATCCTCGCGCATGTCGCAGAGCATAAACTGACCCTGGGCAAGATTCTCGTGACGCATGGTCACATCGATCACGCCGGCGCGGTGGCTGAATTGGCGGAACGCTGCCATCTGCCGATCGAAGGACCGCACGCCGAAGATCGCTTCTGGATCGAGGGCATGCCGCAACAGAGCAAAATGTTCGGCTTTCCGGGTGTGCGCACCTTTGAGCCGACACGATGGTTGCAACAGGGCGACAAAGTGAATCTGGGAAATCTTGAGCTGGACGTGTTGCATTGCCCGGGGCATACCCCGGGCCATGTTGTGTTCTATCATGCTCCGAGCCGGTTAGCGCAAGTCGGGGATGTGCTTTTTCAGGGCTCGATCGGACGCACTGACTTCCCTCGTGGCGATTACGACACCCTGATCGCCTCAATCCACGAAAAGCTGTTTCCGCTCGGCGATGACGTGCGTTTTATTCCCGGCCATGGCCCGATGTCGACCATGGGCGAGGAACGCCGTTTTAACCCTTTCTGCGGCGGCCAATAAGGAAATTCAGCACGCCTGCTGGCTGACCTTGCTCGACCACTCGAGCGCATCGAGTTGCGCTTGCACATAGTCGTCGCAGGTGATCCCGAGCGACTCCAGAATCTGGCTGGCCGTTTCTGGCTTATGCCGTTCGGCGTTTTCGATGGCACACAACAGATCACCCAGTGGGCCGGCGCGTTCGGTCAAGGCGAGCTTGACCGGGCTGACCACAGGCAATTGCGCAAGAATCTCGTCCATTGATAGGTTGAGCAAGACATCCAGCAGCGAGAATATACCGGTCATAAAGGCGCTGTCCGCCGAGATGGCCAGTTGCGGCGGCGGGTTGATGTGAGCAAAGGCCAGTTCTATTAAGCGGCCGCGCATCGCCGCCCACTGTAGCAGCGGGTTGGGTCGGCCGCTACTGCCAGGATCGGCATAGACCAGCAGCTGGAGCCAGCGCTGCAACTGCCGACGCCCGAGCAGATTGATGGCCTGCGAGAAGCTGCTGATCTGCGTGCGTAGCCCGAGCGCGGCCGAATTGACCAGTCTCAGCAAACTGTAGGAGAGCTTTGGTTCCTGCCGAAAAATATCTTCGATTGCGGCGGTATCGGCATCCTGGGTAATCAGCGACAGCAACTGTAGCAGGTGCGCCCGCATCATGTCGGGTTTGCTGGGTTCCTTACTGCGGGTGTGGATGAAATCGGCGCTGAGCAGGGCGCACTGATTGGCCAACCCCCAATCGAAATCCTGCCGCGTACGAACAGGCCCAAGCGCAATCGTGGTTTGCGTCGCCAGTACCATCAGTTTTACGGGCACGGTGGTACGTGCGTGTTGAGTCTCGACAAAGACGTAATCCCATTTGCCGCCCGGTGGCGGCAGGGCATGATGGGGATAGGAGATCAAACCAACCTTGCCACCGGCCTGCCTGATCGGCTCGACAGGTGCAAGCCAGGACTGATCGACCGCCTCTTCCGGCTCGCTGAGCAGGAACACCGTGCGTTCAAGCGGCCAGCCGCCAATGGATTGCGCCGGATCAAGCAGCGGCACAAACCAAGGTAACTGGTGACCGATGGTCGGGGTGCCTTCGGGCTGGGCCTGTGAAGCGAGTCGCGCCAGGCAGTCGGGATCGCAGCCAGCGGCAGTCGACACCATCAAACCGCCCCAGTGCTCGTCTCGATTCAGCCAAGGGTGAATGAATATATACTGCTTGCCGCTCATGGTTTTGCCTGTCTCCGATATCCTGTCAATAAACTGGCCGCGCTACCTTACCCGTTGCAGCCGGGATGTCTTCTCCGAGGGGCGGGGCCGGCCGGGGTCGGGGTCCGGGTTGGTGGCTGCGCGCGACCTCGGGCCATTCTACACCAGCCGGTGGCCGGGCCGCCAAACGCTGGATACGTTCAGGAGAGGTTCACGATGACGGCCTTGCCCGCATACTGGCACGACGCCGGCGTAACGCTCTCTGGTCGCGACGAGGTGATGGCCGTGCTGATCAGCCGTTATTGCGGTATGGGGTTGGCCTCGCGAGGGGATCCCTTTGCGACGCTGGCTCGGTCCATTGCCGGCCAGCAGATCTCTGTCAAGGCGGCCGATGCCGTCTGGAACCGCGTTGTCGCGCGCGTTGGCGAGATGACCCCGGCGGCGGTGTTGCGTACTGGGCAGGCAGGGCTGGCCGATTGCGGATTGTCGATGCGTAAAATGGAATACTTGGTGGATCTGGCCGAGCATTTCAGTAGTGGGCGTATCGATCCCGCCCGTTGGGTGGGGTTCGATGACGAAACAGTGGTTGCCGGACTGTGTGATGTGCGCGGTATCGGTCGCTGGACTGCCGAGATGTTCCTGATCTTCAACTTGTGCCGGCCGGACGTCTTCCCCTTGGACGATATCGGCTTGCAGCGGGCCATCGGCAACCACTATCTGTCGGGCGAAAGGCCCACTCGTGCCGCGCTGGCAGCGTTTGGCGAGCGCTGGCGGCCGTGGCGTACTGTGGCGACGTGGTATCTTTGGCGCAGCCTCGATCCGATCCCGGTCGAGTATTGAATGGCTCGCTTTGCGGTAAAATGATGGCCGACTTTTCCTACCGGAACGCCTATGAAAACCTGTTTTCTCGAATTCGAGCAACCCATCGCCGAGCTGGAAGCCAAGATCGACGAGCTGCGCTTTGTGCAGGACGATTCCGCGCTCGACATTTCCGAAGAAATCGGGCGGCTGGAAAAGAAGGGCGCTCAACTGACCAAGGATCTGTATGCCAACCTTGCGCCTTGGCAGATCGCCCAGGTGGCGCGGCATTCGCAACGTCCTTACACGCTGGATTACGTTGCGCGCATGTTCACCGATTTCGAAGAACTCCACGGTGACCGGGCGTTCGCCGACGACAAGGCGATTGTGGGCGGTATTGCACGCTTCAATGGCCAGCCGGTGATGGTGATCGGACACCAGAAAGGGCGCGACACCAAGGAAAAGATCTACCGCAATTTTGGCATGCCTCGCCCGGAAGGCTATCGCAAGGCGCTCCGCCTGATGAAACTGGCCGAGAAATTCGGTTTGCCGATCATGACCTTTGTCGACACGCCGGGCGCCTATCCCGGTATCGACGCCGAAGAACGCGGGCAATCCGAGGCGATTGGCCGCAATCTATACGAAATGGCGGGCCTCAAGGTACCGGTCATCGTCACGATCATCGGCGAGGGCGGTTCCGGCGGCGCGCTGGCGATTGCCGTGGGTGATACGCTGCTGATGCTGCAATACTCCACCTATTCCGTTATTTCGCCGGAAGGATGCGCATCCATTTTGTGGAAGAGCGCGGAAAAGGCGCCCGAAGCAGCCGAAACCATGGGCATCACCGCCCAGCGCCTGAAATCGTTAGGTCTGGTCGACAAGATCGTTCCCGAGCCGCTGGGCGGAGCGCACCGCGATCACGCCGCCATGGCGCAGAGTCTCAAGAAGGCATTGCACGATGCGCTGAAGAACCTCTCCGCCATGAGCAGCGAACAGTTGCTGGCCGCCCGTTACGAGCGTCTGATGGGTTATGGCCGCTTTAAAGAGCTGGCTGCCTGAAGCTCACCTCGCCGCTTTTCTGGACACGCATGGGGCGCTGAACGAGCGCCTCTGTGTCGGACTCTCGGGCGGTCGCGATTCCGTATTGCTGCTACACGCAGCGGCGGCATTGCATCTCGAAGGCCTCACGGCGCTGCACGTCCACCACGGCTTGTCACCCAATGCCGACCGGTGGGTTGCGTTCTGCGAGCATCGCTGCGCGGCATTGGGTATACCGCTAACCGTCGTGCGTACATCGGTCGAACGGGGCCAGGGGGGCGGCCTAGAAGCGGCGGCCCGCACTGCGCGCTACCGCGCTTTTGCCGATTATGGCGCACAGACGCTGCTGCTTGCTCACCACCAGGACGATCAAGCCGAAACCGTGCTGTTCAACCTGCTGCGCGGCAGCGGCGTGTCCGGCGCCGCCGGGATTCCGCCTGTGCGCTTCCTGGGGGCTGTGCGCATCCTGCGCCCGTGGCTGGATGTGCCCGGAGATGTCATTGCTCGACATGCGGAGGGTCTCGGGTGGGTTGAAGACGAAAGCAATGCGAATCCCGCATTCTCACGCAATTTTCTCCGTCACGAGATTTTACCGCGTCTAAGACGGCGTTTTTCTGCGTGCTCGCGCTTGCTCGCTCAGGCAGGGGGGCACTTCGCCGAAGCGGACAGTCTGCTGGGCGAACTGGCGGAAATCGATTGGGCGCGCTGTCGAGAGGGCGAGGCGGCGAGGCTGACGACATTGCGGCAGTTATCTTCGTCACGCCTGAAAAATCTGCTGCGTTGGCGTTTGCGGCAATTGGGATGGCGGGTGCCTGTCGCCGCCAGACTGGATGAATTTGTGCGGCAACTTCAGCATTCAGCGCCGGATCGACATCCCGCGCTGTACTTGCCGGAGGGTTGCCTGCGCGTGAGTGGGCGCGCGTTGCACTGGCAGCCCGGCGATAGCGCCACGCCGGGCGATCCCGCGCCATCGAATCTCGTGGAGTGAGCGCGTCGGCGAAAGCAGTCTCCCGCAGGCTCACACCTTCGGTTAAAATCGCAAGCTTGTTGATCTTTGGGTATTGACCATGATTACCGGTTCCATCGTCGCCATCGTGACGCCCATGCAGGAAGATGGACAGATCGATTTCCCCGCGCTGAAGAAGCTGATCGATTTTCATGCCGCCGAAGGCACGGACGGTATCGTCATCGTCGGCACCACCGGCGAATCGCCGACCGTCAGCGTTGACGAGCACTGCGAGTTGATCCGCTTCACTGTTGAACATGCGGCCGGTCGCCTGCCCGTGATCGCCGGTACGGGCGCCAATTCGACGGCAGAGGCCATCGAATTGACTCGTTTCGCCCAGAAGGCGGGGGCTCGGGCGGCACTTTCCGTCGTGCCCTACTACAACAAACCGACGCAGGAAGGGCTATATCGCCACTTCCGCACCGTCGCCGAAGCCGTCGAATTGCCTGTCCTGCTCTACAACGTGCCTGGGCGGACGGTGGCCGACATGAGCAATGACACCACCCTGCGCTTAGCCGAGATTCCCAATATCATAGGTATCAAGGATGCGACGGGCAACATCGACCGCGCCTGCGACTTGATTGTTCGCGCGCCCAAGGATTTTGCCCTCTACAGCGGCGACGACATGACCTGCATGGCAACCATCCTGCTCGGTTTCCACGGCACCATTTCGGTTACCGCCAACGTTGCCCCGCGCCTGATGCACGAGATGTGCGCCGCCGCTGCGGCGGGCAACGCCCAGACCGCGCGCGACATTCATTTCCGCCTGTTGAACCTGCATCGCGATCTGTTCTGCGAAGCCAATCCCATCCCGGTCAAATGGGCGGTGCAACAACTGGGTCTTGCGCCGGGCGGTATTCGCCTGCCGCTAACACCGTTGTCGGCCGCCAACCAGGAACGTATCCGCACCGCCCTGCGCAAGGCGGGTGTCCTTGCCTGACGGAGTATTCATGAAGAAAAGACTGCATTCACTTTCCCTGGTGTTGATCGCGGCCGGCCTGTCGGCGTGTAGCGGCTTTGGCGACATCCTGCCCGATACCAAGAAGATCGATTACAAATCTGCCGGCCGGGTGCCTTCGCTCGAAATTCCGCCCGATCTCACCCAGGTCGCGCGCGAGGAGCGTTACGCGGTACCAGACGCGAGCGGGAAGGGAACAGCCACCTTGTCGTCCTACAATGCCGATCGGGGTGGAACGCCGAAGGCGGAAAAACAAGCCGTGTTGCCGGCTATGGGCGACAAGGTGCGGGTGGAACGCATCGGCAATGAGCGCTGGCTGGTCGTCTCGGCACCGGCTGACCGTTTGTGGGGCACCGTCAAGGAATTCTGGCAGGAAATGGGCTTTATCGTGGTGACCGAGGTGCCGGAAGCCGGCGTCATGGAAACCGACTGGGCCGAGAACCGGGCGAAACTGCCGATGGATGTTGTTCGCAACACGATTGGCAAGTTGCTTGATTCGCTCTATTCCACCGGAGAACGCGACAAGTTCCGCACGCGCCTCGAACAGGGCCGGGAGCCGGGCACGACGGATATCTTCATCAGTCACCGCGGCATGGAAGAGGTGCTCGTTTCCAACAACAAGGGAGATGCCCGCTGGCAGGATGCCCGCTGGCAGCCCCGCCCACCCAGCCCCGAGCTCGAGGCGGAAATGCTGCGGCGCCTGATGGTGCGTCTGGGGACGGATGAAAAGCGCGCCGATACCTTGCTGACCAGCGCCAAATCCGATGATCGCGCCCGTCTGACCCAACTGGCGGATGGGACCGGGACTGTCGAGGTTCAGGAAGGTTTCGATCGCGCCTGGCGTCGAGTGGGATTGGCACTCGACCGCGTGGGCTTCACCGTTGAAGACCGCGATCGTGTGCGCGGCATCTACTTTGTGCGCTATGTCGACCCTGAGCTGGACGAGGTCAAAACCCAGAAGAGCTGGCTCGACAAGTTGGCGTTCTGGAAGAGCGATCGCAGTGCTGTCAGCAAGGAGCAGTATCGCGTGTATGTTTCCGATGCCGGCCAGGTGACGAAGATTCAGGTGCTGACTCGCGAAGGTGGCATCGACAAGTCGGAAACCGCACGCAAGATATTGAAACTGCTGCACGAGCAACTCAAGTAAATCGACATCAGCAGGTCTGATAAGCTAGGCCGGTGTTGCCCACCGGCCTTTTTCTTGGGTGTCTGCAACGGGCACTCGCCACGGAGGCAACAAAAAAGCGAGGCAGAGGCCTCGCTTTTTGCTAGGGCTGCAAGAATTACTTCTTGACGGCGTCCTTGGCGACTTCCTTCGCAACTTCCTTGGCGGCGTTCACGACGTCCTTCTTCATGTCGGCAGCAGGAGCGGCAGCAGCCGGGGCGGGCGAAGCGGCAGCAGGAGCAGCAGTGGAAGCAGCAGCAGGAGCAGCAGCCGGAGCGGAAGCGTCGGCCGGAGCGGCGGAAGCGGCAGCCGGAGCAGCGGCGGGAGCCGGAGCCGGAGCGGGAGCAGCCTTCGGTTCTTCCTTCTTGGCGCAAGCGGACAGGGCAACGGCCAGCATGGCGGCGACGAGCAGGGACTTGTTCATGTGATTTCCTTATCGATAAAGAAACTATTTGAGACTTCAATCAAATTTCTTGAGGTCGCAGATGCAACCAGCGAAAAATTATAGCAGCGAATTTCGCAAATGATTGAGCCGGAATCAGAAAATTCGGTCAATTTATCGCTTGAGCTGCCTATAAACCCAGAATGGTGGCACTAATCGGCCGGCCGCCTTCGTTCCAGATCGCCTCGAAGCGTTGCCGCCAGGTTGCCAGGATTTCGGGTTCATCCAGCCAGACCTTGCTGCGAGCCTGTTCGAAATCAAAGCGCCGCAGGCCTTGCCTGGTATCGGCGAGCAACAGGCAATCGCGCAACGTTCCGAGATGTTCGGGTACCTCGACGATATGCAATTGCGCCGGATGTTCGCGCAATAGCGCAAGCAAACGGGGAAAATCGCGCATCAGGTGGTCGGTGCGTTGGAGCGCGATGCGGGCACCATGTCGGCTATCAGCGCGCAGGAACCGCTGCAACTTTCCGGCCCGCTGGGGCGAATCAAGCCTCAACTGCATGAGGTCGGGGTCAAAGATGCACACCTCGGCCTGGGCCGCGTTCAGGGCACTATCGATGGCGGATTGATACTCCGCCCACGTGGTGAGTAGTTGTTCCGACATGGCGTAGAGTGTAGCGCGTTGTTAAAATCCGCGCTTTTGCTTGGAGGCGAGCATGCCGTCCGGACACATTGAGTCGCTTGATCACGAAGCTCGCGGAGTTACCCGCCTGGAGGGCAAGACGGTGTTCGTCGACGGCGCCCTGCCCGGCGAATGGGTAGAGTACGCGAGCTATCGCAAGAAACCGACTTTCGAGCTGGCCAACGTGGTCCGAGTGGTGTCGCCCTCTCCGGCACGCGTGCCGCCGCGCTGCCCGCATTTCGGCATCTGTGGCGGATGTGCCATGCAGCATCTCGACCCCGCCGCGCAGGTGGCGGTCAAGCAGCGCGTGCTCGAAGATAATTTGTGGCACATCGGTCGTGTGCGTCCCGAGCGCATGCTATCGCCCATCCAGGGCGAACCCTGGGGATATCGCCATCGCGCCCGTCTTGGCGTACGCAAGGTGCCTAAAAAAGGTGGCGTGCTGGTTGGGTTTCATGAGCGCAAGAGCAGTTATATTGCCGACATCCATTGCTGCGAAATCCTGCCGCCGCATGTTTCTGCACTACTCCTGCCGTTGCGTGAAGTGATCGGCGGCCTGTCGATCTGCGACCGCCTGCCGCAGGTCGAAGTGGCGGTTGGCGAGCACTGCACCGCACTGGTGCTGCGCATCCTCGAACCTCTGAATGCCCAGGACGAAGCCCTGCTGCGCGCCTTCGCTGACCGACACGAGGTCGTCATCTACCTGCAACCCAAGGGCCCGGATAGCGCATGGCGGTTTCATCCGGTCGATGCGCCGGCTCTCTCATACAGTCTGCCGGAATTCGCGGTGGATCTGGCGTTTCATCCGACCGAGTTCACGCAGGTCAATCACGCCGTCAACCGTGTCATGGTGCGGCGTGCCCTTCGGCTGCTGGACCCACGGCCGGGCGAGCGCATTGCTGACATGTTCTGCGGGTTGGGTAACTTCACGTTGCCGATTGCGCGCTCGGGGGCCAAGGTGGTCGGCGTCGAGGGTAGCGATGCCCTGGTCCGCCGTGGCGCCGAAAGCGCGGCGGCCAATGGTTTGGCCGATCGCGTTGAATTCGGGGTCGCCAACCTGTTTGAATGCACGCCGGAATCGCTGGCGGCGCTCGGCGAATTCGACAAGATGCTGATCGACCCGCCGCGCGAAGGCGCGATTGAATTGGTTAAGGCCCTGCCGGCCAGCGGTGGCCCCAGGCGTATCGTTTATGTTTCCTGCAATCCTGCCACATTGGCGCGGGATGCCGCTGTGCTGGTGGGCGTGCAGGGCTATCGCTTTGTCGCAGCGGGTGCGATCAATATGTTCCCGCATACCGCCCACGTTGAGTCGATTGCGCTGTTCGAGCGCGATTGAACAGTGCCAAAAAAAAGGGGCAGCCATTGGCTGCCCCCCGTTGTCTGCGCCGAACGGGCTCAGTCGCGTTCGCCCGAAAACGCCATCAACAGGTTCAGCAAGCTGACGAAGACGTTGTAGATGTCGAGATACACCGCCAGCGTGGCGGTGATGTAGTTGGTCTCGCCACCGCGAACGATATTGTTGATGTCGTACAGGATGTAGGCCGAGAAAATCAGTACGGCGGCGGCCGAAATGGCCAGCGACACGGCCGGAACCTGGAAGAAGGCGTTCGCCAGTGCAGCCAGCAGGATCACGATCATCCCGGCGAAGAGAAACTTGCCCAGTCCGCTGAAATCACGCCGCGTGGTGGCGGCCACGGTCGAGAGCACGAAAAAGAGGGCGCCGGTACCGCCGGCCGCCATGGCAATCAGCGAACCGCCGTTTGAAAAGCCGAGCGCAACTTGCAGAATGCGAGACAGCATCAGCCCCATGAAGAAAGTGAAGCCGAGCAGCAGCGCTACGCCCCAGCCACTGTTCTTGGTGCGTTCGATGCCCCAGAAGAAGCCGAACGCGATCCCCAGGAAGAGCAGGAAAGAGATGAGCGGGCTGCCGGCGAAGAAGCTGAATTGCATCTGTACGCCCATCAATGCGCCAAGTACGGTGGGCACCATCGAAAGGCCAAGCAACATATAGGTGTTCCGCAGCACGCGGTTCTGCTGAAGGGCGCTATCAACGCTCGCCGCACGGGTAATCTGGATGTCGGAGTGCATGTATGTCCTTTGAAAAAGGGAAGCCAACGGATCATTAGACTACTGGAGGGCGTCGAGAGTTGCAACCATTCGAGAGCGCGCCGGGAACGGAGCAGGATGGTCGGCCAGCGGTGTGGTAAGATGCCACCCCTGCCGGAGGTGTGGCAGAGTGGTCGATTGCACTGGTCTTGAAAACCAGCAAAGGGCAACCTTTCGTGAGTTCTTATCTTAACCAGGTTGTTGTGCACCTAATGCAACACGTGGGAGCGTAGCAAAATCAAGCTATTTAATTAGTTATTGCACTGTGCAACTAATGGCGCTAAATTGTTAGTGTCATGTTGCCCGGGATGACTATGGCTGGCTTGAAAAATTTGACGCGTGTCGAAACCCAAAGATTGGGACATACGACTTGGGACCTCATCGATAATGACGGAGTGCCCGTCCAAGCGTTCTCCTATTATTGTGAGAAAAATTGGGACTACGCATTTGCTACGCAAAAACGCTATGCGGAAGTTGTTGCCGGCTTCTTGGATTACTTAGTTGAGGCAAAGGCATTTGGAACCTCCTTGGCCCCCACCAAGCGGCATCTCAACGAAGTCATTGATGCCTATCCGAACTGGAGCGTTCAAAGTTATACGGTGAGATAACTTTGGATGAAGTTACCTTTTTCCACGAAAGACTAAAATCCTTTGAGATTGGGCAACATGCTGCCGCTAGAGCATGGGCCAAAACCTTGAAGAAGGCTTGGAAGGCAAGGACAGGGGTGATTCAACTAAATCCGAAAATCGATAGCAAGAACCAGCGCCGGTTGCAATGTTCGGCAGCTATTACTGCCCTTGTTGATGCTTGCGAGGATTCAGAACTTTTTCGCGACGAGTATCGCGGGCTGCAGCTACCGTATGTGGTTAGTAGCAGCAGCCGTGAGTTCCGCTCAAGCACCTAGGCCCCTTAGCGACTTGACGTATCAATATGGCCCTCAAGTCGTGTACTCCTGATTCAAGGTGCAATAGGTTTCGCAGGTACGGCCGGTATCGGCTCGATAAATCCTCAAAATAGGGATAGTTGTCCATATATTAGGTATAACTGAAATTCGGCGTCTCGAAAATGTTCCTTTTTGAGACGCGCCTGGTAACGGCCCCAGCCACGGCGGATTGCCATACTTTCGTGTCTTGAAATCAAGTCTCAATTTC
Organism: Betaproteobacteria bacterium UBA1934; assembly: GCA_002337055.1. Taxonomy (GTDB): domain Bacteria; phylum Pseudomonadota; class Gammaproteobacteria; order Burkholderiales; family Rhodocyclaceae; genus UBA1934. The sequence goes on from DDFG01000001.1 coordinate 39,576, forward strand.
AAAATCTCGCTATACTTAATTTAGACGAGATTTGAGACGGAGAGCTGCCATGCTTGTGGGCTACGCACGAGTATCAACCGAAGACCAAAACCTGGACCTACAGTCCGATGCACTGAAATCGGCAGGCTGCGAGCAACTATTCACTGACCAGCTTTCTGGAGCTGCGAAGAATCGCCCTGGCTTGGACGAAGCGCTGAAGTACCTTCGCCAGGGGGATACCCTTGTGGTTTGGAAACTCGACCGGTTAGGGCGCACCGTGAAGGGGCTCGTCGACTTGGTGGAGAGCCTCCAAGAAAAAGGCATCCAGTTCCGTAGCTTGACTGATGGAATCGATACCTCGACTTCGGCAGGCAGGTTCTTCTTCCATGTAATGGCTGCCCTTGCTCAAATGGAACGAGAGCTCATTCGTGAGCGAACCAATGCTGGTCTGAAGGCAGCGAGAGCACGTGGCCGTCTCGGTGGCAGGAAGCCAAAAATGGATGACTCAAAGGTCAAGTCGGCCAAGCATCTACTCGATAGTGGAGTTCCTGCCAGAGAAGTTGCGAACAACCTTGGGGTGTCTCGGGCTACGTTGTACCGAGCATTGGCTCAAGCCATGGAGGCTTAAATGTGTCTCAAGCAGTTGGCAGTTTCTATTTTGCAAATGGACTAGTGCACCACTGAGACTCGCACGGGGTGCCATCCCCGTCACCGTCCATTTCTGTGCCTGGGCAGTTGCGAAGGAAATAGGTAGCTTCCGCGCATGACGTCATCTGGGAGCAATAACGCCGGCCGTCACATGTGAAACGCCCAGCCGCCTCTGCTGGCGAACTCAGAATTGCCTGCGCCGGCGTACCCTTCAGCTTGGGCAGTATCGCTTGGTAGCCCATGTAACCTAGGCTTGCAATTATCACACGTCATAAGCAATCGTCGTTAAGCACAGCGGCAGCACCTATGAGAAATATTCCATCCTAAAGTCATACCTGTGACGTAGAAAGCACCGAAATTTGAAGGTGTACTCAAGCAGCTCTGTGTCCAGCAATTTTTTGGAACGGCATCGCAGTGGCTGCGTCTGCGCTAAAAATATAAAGCCATTCCTTACATTGGTTGCACAGTGAGGAACTAATTAGATGGAATTTTTGACTTCTGGTCATTGGGCAATTTAGCGGTATTCAGGAAGTCAGATATAATTCGCCCCACGGAAGGTTGGCAGAGCGGTTGAATGCACCGGTCTTGTTAACTCGAGCGCTGCTTCGGAAACGTTGCAGATGTAAGGAGTCAAAGTCGGAGAAGCCCCTGGTGAAAACCGAGGTAACGCCGAGCGAAGCCTAGCTTGCTAGGAACGTGTAGAGACTTGACGGCTCCCACCTAAAGCAGTTTTGCTATGGTGAAGGCAAAGTCCAGACCCCAAACAGACTATGTCTGGTAGCGAAAGCTATAGCAGGTAAGGAAAACCGGCAGTGTCGTAAGGCACTCCAGGGTTCGAATCCCTGACCTTCCGCCATTAGATGCACGGTGAGCAACTAGAAACCCCTTGTTTTACCTACACACACAGCGGATTTTGTGTGTTTTGGTTTAGATAAGAGTTCGAATCTCACCGCCTCCGCCAATAAAAACAAGCACTCAGTTTGTCTCTCTGTGTGCCGTTAAGCATAATGTGTCCACATGGACAACTTATGCTTAATTTTTCCGATAGGACACATTTTTCTTCATCGGAAATCTGTGGCTGACAATGCGAAGTCTTTGCGCCGTGCTCATCGCAAGGCGTAAAAAAGCCGGCCGTTAGGCCGGTCCGTTCCCTGTCCAAATTCTGTAGATTACTTTTCTGTTTCTGTTGCGAAATTCGGTGTCGTCAGGTGACTTTGTACATCTTAGAGAACCTGTAGCAGATTGTTCAGGGGCGTAAGAATCGGAGCCGGCACCCGTACGACAACCTCCCGGCGAGTGACTGCTTTTCCCTCTGCCAAGATATCAATACACGCCCGCTCGAGATAAGGCCATGCATCGGCTACATGCGTTTCTTGCCGTCGGCGCAGATAATCTTTCCAGCGTTCGCTGAGTTTCCGCGTGATCATATTGGCGCGAAGATGCAGTTGCCGGGGCTCCACGCTCAACCGCCTGCCAGCTTCCAGTAGGCTGATTGGAGTTGGCAGCAATAGAAATTCCTGAAGTCTGATTTCAATGTCAATCCAATTCAGTTCTCGTTGAACAGCGCGAGCGCGTGGTGTCGGCTGCGAAAGCGATGGGATCATTTGCAGCTCAGAATCGGGCCGTTTCCACCCTGACAAGTCGCCAGTCAGCAGTTGCGTCAAGCTCGCTCCGCACAGAGTAGCGATTTTCAGACTAGCTTCAAGAGTCGGCGTGCCTTCGCCTTTGAGCCAGTGATGAATAGTGCTTTTTGCTACTCCGATGCGCCGGGCAAAGGCGGCACTTTGCCTATGATCCACTTCCGTGATCAAATACGCGATGACCTTGATGAGCTTGTCGCGAGTCGGTGCGGTTTCCAAAGCCTGTTGCACGGCAAACAGTTCACCGACCTGCCTCGCAACCCAGCGGGCAGTCGGGTCGGCCATCCCGACCGCAGAGCTTGAGTTACCTAGAAACCCACCTTTTGAATTTGCTGAATTTAATTGCCGATGCAATCGGCCCAGCAGTTGGGCGTCTCGTAGAGGCGCACACGGTGAAGGCGGAGGTGGTTGCCGTAGCTGTCGCGGTAGGCCGCGTCAAGAATGTCGAAGGCGATCTGTGCCAGATTTTCGGCTGTGGGCACGCGATCCAGCAGTATGGTCTTGTGTCCGGGCAGCGAGGTCAGGAAATCGACGATCGCACGGTCGCCCCGAAATGCCAGAAAAGCGTGATCCCAGGCGTCGACAAGATGCGTCTTGGCGATGTCCCTTACCTGCGAGAAATCCATGACCATGCCATTGGCGGCATCGCCTGCCTTGTCGATCACCTCTCCGTAGAGAGTGATTTCAATGGCGTAGCGGTGTCCGTGCAGATGGCGGCACTGACTTTTGTGGTCGGGAATGCGGTGTCCTGAATCGAATTCCAGGCGGCGCGTGATGAACATCGTCAGAAGTGGTGTTTAATTGGTCTGCAAATTATATCATTCGGGGCATGCTCACCCCTGAAGACCACCGCCGCGACAGTGCCGGCCGCCAGTATGTCTATCCCGTCGTTTCCCGCCGGGCGGGAGGCGTGTCGATAGGCATCAATCTGAACGTCAACAACGCCTGCAACTGGGCCTGCCTCTATTGCCAGGTAGAGAATTTGCAGCGAGGAGGCCCGCCGCCGGTTGATCTCGGCCGCCTGCGCGACGAACTGACGGGCTTTGTCGACGAGGTGTTGCGAGGTGACTTTATGGTCCGGCAAGTTGCTCCAGAAGCGCGGCGTTTGGTAGACGTGGCCTTCTCGGGCAATGGCGAGCCGACCAGTTCGGCGCAGTTTGCAGATGCGGTGAACACCGTGGGTGAGGTGCTGGGACACTTTGGCTTGTTGCTGGAACTGAAAATACGGTTGATTACCAACGGCAGCTTGATTCACCGCCAGACAGTGCGCGATGGTTTGAAGCGGCTTGGCGAACTGGGTGGCGAAATTTGGTTCAAGATCGATCGTGTGGGCGAAGCGGCCAGCATGATCGTCAACGGCGTGCCACAGCATCCCGAACGGTTGGCGAGGCGGTTGGAGATTGCGCTGGCGACCGCGCCGACCTGGCTGCAAACATGCTGGTTCGCGCTGGATAACGAGCCTCCCGATGCGGTGGTGCGTGCAGCGTATTGCGATTTTGTGCGCCCCTTCGCCGAGCGACTGGCGGGGATTCATCTCTATGGCCTGGCGCGGCCGTCAATGCAGCCACAGGCATCCCGTCTCGGCCGCTTACCAGTTGAGGAACTGGAGCGCTTTGCGGCGGAGATTGAAAAGAAAACGGGCGCCAGGGTTGTGATTAACCCGTGACGCCCGACGGTACAGAGAAAACGGGACTCAAGCGGCCTTCTTGGCCTTGCTGCGAGCGGATTTTTTCAGAGTCTTGAACAATTCGGGCTCGTTTGCCTTCATGTATTCGACCACTTCCCAGTCTTCGCGCTTAATGGTGGCGATGTCGATCTGTTCGACATGCACCAAGCGCAGGAGTTCGCGCACCGGCTTGGGCATGTTGCGGCCGCTTTCATAACGGGAGCCGCCGGATTGGGTGACCCCGATCTTGGACCAGAACTGCTGCTGGTTCAAGCCAAGCTTGCGGCGAATTTCGCGGGGTTCGATTTTCTCGATTGCTTTGACGTTGCTCATACGGTTCTCCAGGCACAGGGTGGTGAATAGAGGCCTTGGTGAGACGGTTATTACCAAGGTCATAACACCAATTATATAGGCACGTCGGCATATTGCAAGTGGCATTGATAATATTATTGTAAAAACTTGCAACAAAGCAAAATGTTTCTATAACCATATGAAAATAATAGTTATTAGCACTCTATGAGTAATTTGTTTCGCATTGTGACAGCGCGCTCGCATCGTCGTGAGACCCGCCATTGCAGTGATTCTGAATGCCAGCGCGTTATGACGACGGCGCGTGCTCAAAAAAATAGCGCGCCATTGAAGCGCGCCATGTCTGCGAGGATAACGGGTGATCGAGGTGTCAATCCACAATCATGCCCGCACCGACCGTGTTGTTGGTGCTCTCGTCAATAATGATAAACGCACCGGTGGAGCGATTCTTCGCATAGGGGTCGGCGAATACGGGTTGTGCCAGTTTGAAGCTGACCCGGGCGATGTCGTTCATCGCAAGGCGGTCGGCGTCGACGTGCTCCAGCGTGTTGACATCAAGACGGTATGCGATAGCGGCGACCTTGGCCTTGGAATCCCGCGTGGTATGGCGAATGAGGTAAGTGCGGGCGCGATCCAGCGGGGTCTCGGCAAGCCAGCACACCATGGCGTCGATCTGTTTGCTGGCCGGGGGAGCCTGGTCCGCCTTGACGATCAGGTCGCCGCGCGAAATATCGATTTCGTCAGCCAGCAGAAGAGTGACGGCTTGCTCGGTAATCGCCTCGTCAATATCCGCACCGCCGATCTGGATGGCTTTCAAGGTTGTGGTCAAACCGGAAGGCAGCACAGTGACGCGCTCGCCAACCCGGATGCTGCCGGATTCGACGCTGCCCATGAAACCACGATAGTCGTGCAGTTCCGGGTTGGCTGAATCCTGCGGGCGGCAGACGTATTGCACCGGAAAGCGGAACTGTTCGTTATGCTCACTGTGCGCGGCCGGTGCTGCTTCGAGTATTTCCAGCAGCGTCGGGCCGTCGTACCAGTCCAGCCGTTCGCCCCTCTCAACGACCATGTCGCCGTTCAGCGCCGAGAGCGGGATGAAGCGGATGTCCTCGATGCCGATGGCGCGAGCGAATTCGACGTATTCGGCTTTGATTCGCTCGTAGGTCTCCCGCGAGTAGTCGACCAGGTCCATCTTGTTGATGGCGACCAGCAGATGCGGAATGCCGACCAGGTGGGCGAGCGCCGAATGGCGCCGGGTCTGCGTGAGAACCCCCTTGCGCGCATCGATCAGTATGATGGCGAGATTGGCTGTGGACGCCGCAGTCACCATGTTGCGCGTGTATTGCTCGTGACCGGGGGCGTCGGCAATGATGAACTTGCGGGTGCCGGTCGAGAAATAGCGGTAGGCAACGTCGATGGTGATGCCCTGCGCGCGCTCGGCTTGCAGGCCGTCGGTCAGCAGCGAGAGATCGACGGCGGACATGCCCCGCTTTTGCGACGTGCGTTCGATCGCCGAGAGCGTGTCCGCGAGAATGGTTTTGGTGTCAAAAAGCAGGCGTCCGATCAGCGTGCTCTTGCCGTCGTCGACGCTGCCGCAGGTGAGAAAGCGCAATAGGCCGTGGTCTTCGATTTTTTCCGGGGCGCTCATCAGAAATACCCCTCCTTCTTGCGTTGTTCCATCGAGGCCTCGCTGGTCTGGTCGTCCAGGCGTGTGGCGCCACGTTCGGTAATGGTTGTCGTGGCGGTTTCGAGCACGATTTTCTCGACGGTGTCGGCGTCCGATTCGACCGGCGCCGTACAGGTCACGTCACCCACCGTGCGGAAGCGGACTTGCAGGTCAATGACCGCTTCGCCCGCCTTCGGGATATTCAGAACCTCGCCGCTGGCAAGTTCGACATTGACCGGGAAAATGGCGCCACCGCGCATCACGACGGGACGTGTGTGGGCGAAATAGATGCTCGGCAATTCGAGTTGCTCGCGTTCGATGTATTGCCAGACATCCATTTCCGTCCAGTTGGAAATCGGAAAGGCACGAATGTTTTCCCCTTTGTGGCTGCGGGCGTTGTAGAGATTCCACAGTTCCGGACGCTGGTTCTTCGGATCCCATTGGCCGAATTCGTCGCGGAAACTCATGATGCGCTCCTTGGCGCGGGCTTTTTCTTCGTCGCGCCGCGCGCCGCCGATACAGCAATCGAAGCCGAATTCCTCAATGGCTTCGAGCAAGGTCACGGACTGATGCTTGTTGCGCGATTCGTTTTCGTGCTTCAGCACCACGGTGCCGCGTTTCATGGAATCTTCGACGGAGCGGACGATCAGGCGCTCGCTCAACTCGGCGGCGCGCTTGTCGCGGAAGTCGACCACTTCCTTGTAATTGTGGCCAGTGTCAATGTGCATCAACGGAAACGGGAACTTGCCGGGACGGAAAGCTTTTTCGGCTACGCGCAACATGCAGATTGAATCCTTGCCGCCCGAAAAGAGCAACACGGGGTTGGCGCACTGACCGGCCACCTCGCGCATGATGTGGATGGCCTCGGCTTCCAGCCAGTCGAGATGAGAAAGACCGATACGTTGCGAAGTGTAGGTCATGGTGATCTGAAGCGGGGATGCGGAGAATGAGTGACATTTTAACCCGCCTTAATAGCCAGGTAAGAACGAATAGTCATCTTGTTATAACTGCCTGCTATTTTTTGCATACGCCAAAAAAAACGACCTCGGAGATATTCCGAAGGTCGTTTGCGGGTGGAGTCCGGCAGGAGATGAGGGTTGCCAGGCTGCCCGTTAGCTGGATCAGGTCTGCAACTTGCGCCGGCGGGAACCGGCGACACCAACTAGACCCAACGATAGCAGTGCGAGGCTGGCCGGTTCTGGCACATGCACTGCGGGATCAGCAACGATGCTGTCGTTGCCGCAATTTTCGGTCCAGTGAATGTTGAACGCCGAGCGTCCATCCCACCCCGCCGTCTTCAACACTGACGTGTCTACGCTCAGTTCGTAGAAATAGTGAAGATCCGTCTTGTACTGGCCGTAGTTGTTTGCGCCGACGGTCGTGTAGGCGACGGTGGCGGTTCCGACTTGCGTGCCGGCCAATAGGGAGGTCGGGTCGCGGCGATCAGGGTTGCCCGGATTGTAGTTGCCGGCGGTATCCCACAAGCCATACGCCCAAGTCGGGTTCTTGTACACGCCACCAGTTACGCCAAAAGCTTCGGTGGTGGTTGCGCTGGTTTTATACTTGATATTGATGCCGGCGTCGTAGGTACCATCCTTGCCGAAATCGATGGCGAAATCGCCGGGGCCGTAAGTGTTGGATGCCGGTGCGTTGATGGTCAGCGGATTATGTCCGCTGGCCAGCGCGATGTAGAGCGTGTTGCCGAGAATGGTCGCGTACAGCGCTTCCGCATCGTATGCCTGGCCGCCGTAACCGGGATAAAGACGAATGCCCGCTGAGCCAGTCTGGTCTTCAATCGTGTAATGAATGCCGGCGCCGGGTGTCCAGTCAGAAGCGGTGCCGGTACGCTTGACACCCCAGTCGGCAAGGTTGCCGTCAACGACGATGCCGGCGAAAGCAGGGCTGGCCAGCAATGTGGCAAGCAGCAGGAAGAGAGGCTTTTTGTTCATGATGGAGTGCCCATTGATCGGAGATTGAGGCCGATTCTAAGTGCCTGCCATTGTCGTGGGGAGGAAATACTTCACACTTGATCGTGTGTTTCCGGCGTCAATGCTCTTGCAAAGTGACGGCCAGCCGCTCGACTTCGCGGTTTAGTGCGGGCAGGTTTTCGCGGGCGCGGTGGCCTTCGCCGGAGCGGGCCGCGAGTTCTATAGTATGGGCGGTGTCAGCGGCCGGCCTAGCCAGAAAGGTCGCCAATGTCCCGCGCAGCGTGTGAGCGAGCCTTTCGGCGGTCGTCAGATCGGTTTCGTCAAGTGCTGAGGCAAGCAATTCGAGGTCGCGCTGATAGGTATCGAGAAAAGGTTGGCGCACGATGTCGATGGTTTCACGGTCGGCGCGGGCGAGCGCACTAGCATAGTCGAAACTCTCTACCGGATGGACATGACGTTCGATGATGCCAAAGCGAGCGAGTACGCCGGCGAGATCGGCCGCGCGAATAGGTTTGGCAATGTAATCGTCCATGCCGGCTTCCAGGCACATTTTGCGGTCACCCTGCATGGCGTTGGCGGTGAGTGCGATCACCGGCGTGCGGTCGATTCCGCGGGCCGCTTCGCGCTGACGGATGGCGGTAGTGGCTTCCAGCCCCCCCATGATCGGCATCTGCATGTCCATCAGGATCAGGTCGAAACGGCGTTGATCAAAGATCGCCAGCGCTTCGGCGCCATTGTTGGCGACGGTGACCGTCTGCCTCCATTTGTTGAGCAGCGTGATAGCAAGTTTCTGGTTTACGACGTGATCTTCCACCAGCAGAATCTGGTGGCTGACGTGCTCGTCCGCGATGCTGTGGCGCGTGATCAGCGTGGCGCCGGGAGTGGCGCTACGCGTGTCGCCAAGATGGAGCACGCGGTCCAGCATGGCGAGCAGTTCTTCGCTACTGACCGGTTTGCTGAGATACCCGGCGATGCCGGATTCCCGGCAGTGTTGCGCATCGCCGGCAGCGGCGCCGGACGAGAGCATGACCATCGGGGCCAGGTTCGCGCCATACTGCGCTTGCAGGGTGGCTGCCAACTGAAAACCATCCATGCCGGGCATTTGTGCGTCGAGCAGAATGGCCTCCGGATTGGCGCCGTGATGTAGCGCCTTCAGCAGGGAATCGGCGCTCGCATGCGGCTCCACCTGAGCGCCGAGCTTTTCCAGCATGTGCGCCAGTACCCGCTGGTTGACCGGGTGGTCGTCCACCAGCATGACGCGGCGATCGTGCAGGTCGTCGACAGCCGGGCGAACGATGCGCTCGCTCGAACGCGGAGGTAAAGGCAATTCGAAGGAGAAAGTGCTTCCCTTGCCGGGCACGCTATGCAGTTGCAGCGTGCCTTCCATCAGGCTGACCAGCCGGCTGGTGATGGAGAGGCCGAGTCCGGTGCCGCCGTAGCGTCGTGTCGTCGACCCGTCGACCTGGGTGAAGGCTTCGAAAATGTGTGCCTGTTTGTCGGCGGGAATGCCAATACCGGTGTCGCTGACTGCAAAGCGAATACGGTCGGCGCTGCCGGCGATGTCGACGCGAAGCGTGATTTCGCCATGTTCAGTGAATTTGATGGCGTTGCCGATTAGGTTGACCAGAATCTGGCGCAGGCGGCCAGGATCGCCATCGACTTGTCGGGGAACGGCATCGCCAATATCGCAGATCAACTCCAGGTTTTTCTGGTGGGCACGCATGGAGAGTGTGCGCAGCGTTTCGGTGACTGTGCGGCCGAGATCGAAGGCAATACGCTCAATGTGCAACTTACCGGCTTCAATCTTCGAAAAGTCGAGGATGTCGTTGATGATGGTCAGCAGCGATTCGGCGGAATTGTTAACGATGCCGAGATATTCGCGCTGCTCGGGGTCAAGCCGGGTATCGAGCAGAAGATCGGTCATGCCCAGAATGCCGTTCATCGGCGTCCGTATCTCGTGGCTCATGTTGGCGAGAAATTCGCTTTTCGCATGACTGGCCGCTTCCGCCGCCTCCTTGGCGCGCAGAATGCCGGCTTCGGCTTCTTTTCTGGCCGTGATGTCGGTGCGGATCGCAATGTATTGGTCTGGCAAGCCTTGTTCGTCGAGCAACGGAACGATGGTGGCGGCGACCCAATACAACTCGCCATTTTTGCGCCGATTGCAGATTTCGCCGTGCCACACGCCCCCATCGGAGATGGTTTGCCACATTCCGCGAAAAATTTCGTCGGAATGCATACCTGATTTGACGATGCGGTGGTTTTGGCCGATCAACTCATCGTGCGAATAGCCGCTGATTTCGCAAAATTTGTCATTGGCATAGAGAATGGTGCCCTGGGTATTGGTGATGCTGACAATGGCATGCTGATCCAGCGCGAATTTCTGGTTTTTCAGCGCCAGCCTGCTGTGCTCGCGCTCCTCGACCAGGCGCGCGATCCATTGCGACAGGGCTTCCAGATCTTCGCCTTCGCCAGCCTCGGTATCCGGTTGCAGTTCGCGCAGGGTGGCGCGCAGGCTCTGTACGGTACGCTCGCGGCTTTGCAGTTCGTCTCGCAACTGGTTGTTGGCGTCGAGCAACTCGTTGGAGGACAGTTCCAGGCTACGCGTGCGCAAGTCGAGATCGCGTTCGTACTGGTCGTAGCTGGCGGAGACACGGTCGAGAAAATCGGGCAGCCCGGTCAGCAAGGCTTGCACGGCCGCGTCGTCGCGTTCGCCCGCAAGAAATCGGGACAACGCGGGTTCGTCAGGCAGTCCGAGCGAGCGTTTGAGTTGCCGGAGCAGCGTTTTGTTGTAGGGCATCGACGTCATTTGCTGCGAGGCCGTTCCGCGAGGCGGGTGACGGACATGGTCTGATTGTGAAGCTTGCAGCCGCGCCCGGCGGTAAATGGGCCGATCTCGCCGTAGGAATAAAATCCGGCGAGTATCGATGATCGCCCAAACACCTCGGCGACTGCTTCGATTTCTTCATCCACACGCCCGCCCATGACCAGCTTGCGGCCGACGCAGCTGATCAGCAAGACGAATTCTCCGTTGCCGCCGGCCAGCGCGGTGCGCGCCGCTGCTTCTGCGCCGTCGACCAGCTTGTCGGCACTGGCGTGCATGAGTCGCAGGAAGCCGTTGGGGACAATCACACCTGCCAGAATCAGACTGCCGGCCGCTTCGTCGATGCCAAGAATGGTACGGATGAGCCCGGAGTCCTGCCCGTGTTCGCATTCCATGGAGAATGGGAAGAGCAGACCAGTCGCCGGCAAGCCGTTGGCGTGTTCTCCCAGGTAGCGTTTGTAGACCTCAAGCGCCGGCTTGCCATCGAGTTCGTACAGTACATTACCGTCGGCGCGCGTCACCTTGCGTGCAGGACCAAACGGTTCCCAGCCGCCGAAAGAGCCGTGGCCGACATCGATGGCGTCGCCATATAAACCCATTGCCACCGCTCGTCTCTCTGAAAGGCCGCTCGGACCGAGTGTGCAGGTTTTGACAAACGCGCCGTTGTCGCCAGCCAGCCCGCCGACAATCGGGACGCCGGGAGGTACTGCGCTGGCCAGCCCGTCGACCAGGGCGCTGCCATTGACGTCGACGCCCGGCCCGAAAAGGAGCACGGTGACCAGGTCAGGGTCGGCAAGTGTCTGGCCGAGCTGGAGGCCGGCTGCCCGCGAGTGCGCCATGTGCGGAATATCCGCCTCGATCAATTTGAAGGGTGTGTGCTCGAAAGCCAGCGCGGTCACCACGCAAGCGCCCTGTTCAACGCCATCCCCGGTGATCTCACCCGCAGTGGTGCAACCCAGCGCCGGGAGGTCTGGATAGGCTCGCGCGAGCGTGGCAAGTAAAGGTGGGCCAAAATACTCCGGGGCGCCGAAAACCAGCAGCAGGTCGGGGCGGAAACCGGTAAGGGTGGCGTCGAGGTGGCCAAGCTCGGCGCGGTTGCGCGCGACGGTCTGGTGTATCCGCATACGGGTCTCCGTAGCCTATCGATACCGAGTTTAGCAAGACAGGCGGCCGGGTTTCATCGCTTGGTCTTGTTGCGGGCTTCCATTTCCTGGGCCGCACGAACCATATCAGCCTCCAGGACGGTCGTGTCCACACCGTAAGGTTTGGACATGACAATTTCCTCTACCTCTGGAATGACGCCGGAGTCATCCAGCGGCGGTGCTGCGCGCAGCCCATTCCAGTGCGCTTGCCAGGCAGCAGCGGCAAGCTCTGTTTCAGAAAGGCCGGTCTGCATACCGTTGGGGACGATGGCACCCCGTTCGACGAGCAGTCTGACGATTTCAGGGCGATTGCCGCGAGTGGCCATGACCAGTGGTGATACGGGCTCCCAGTTGTCTGCAAGGTTGACGTGCGCCCCGTGCCGAATCAGTTCCAATACGATATCGGCATGGCCCATAAAACACGCAATGCCCAGCGGAAGGCCGGGTGCGCCCAATCCGTCATCGAGTTCGACGGGTGTGCCTGCTTCCAGCAGGGCGCGTACCGCCGCGATTTTGCCGCTACGGATTGCCTTGATGAGATCGTCCGCGGTTGCCACCTAAATTCTCCTGATTTCCTGCGTCTATTATGAACGAATCCGGGCAGGAATGGCTTGCCATGGCTAGCGGGATGAAGCTGGCTCACTTGACATGAAGGCCGCACTCCTTGTTTTGAGCATCTTCCCACCACCATCGGCCGGCGCGGATGTCTTCGCCCAGGCTGATGGCCCGGGTGCACGGAGCGCAGCCGATGCTCGGGTAAAACTGCTCGTGCAAGGCGTTGTAAGGCACGTCGTGCAGGTGGATATAGGCCCACACCTCCTTCTCGGTCCACTCGGCGAGCGGGTTGAATTTGGCGAGGCCGTGCGCGTCGTCGTATTCGTTGACCGGCAGGGTGGCCCGGGTGGTGGCCTGTTCGGCGCGCATTCCGGTAATCCACGCGGCCCACCCAGCCAGCGCACGGCCCAGAGGTTCGACCTTGCGGGCGTGGCAGCAGGCTTTTCTGAGTTCGATGCTGTCATAAAACGCGTTGATACCATGTTTTTCGACGTAGTCTTCCACCGCCTCACGTTGCGGAAAGTAAACCCTGAATTTCAACCCGTAGTGCCGCTCGGCTTGTGCAAGCAGCGCGTACGTCTCAGGCGGCAGGCGGCCGGTGTCGAGCGTAAATATCTCGATGGGCAGTCGGTGGCGCGCGATCAGATCGACCAGAACCATGTCCTCGGCGCCCAGACTGTTGGCGAGCGTGGCAGGTACGAAATCGCGGGCAACGGTCTGTAAACACGCCAGCGCCTCGGCCGTCTTGGCTTCGACACGCGACTTCAGTTCGCCGGTCAGGTTCGGGCGGATGCCGGGGTTCATGCGGCGCTCCGGCGGAACAGCGGTTGTTTTTGATCGACGGCGGCCTGGTAGTTGTCTTGCCAGGTGGTGAAAGCGGTGGCGAGCGCACCGTCGATATCCTTGCCGGCCTTGAGCGCAAAGCTGTTGAACCCGCAACGCTTCATGTAGAAAAGCTGGTCGTGCAGCACGTCGCCGATGGCGCGCAATTCGCCCATCCAGCCAAAGCGGGAACGCAGGAGCCGGGCGGTCGAATAGCCGCGCCCATCGACAAATTTCGGAAAATTGATGGCGATCAGCGCGAAATGGCCGAAATCGACTGCGATCTCTTCCGGGCCCTGATGCGAATCGAGCCAGAGGCCGAAGGGAATGTCGCGCGCCAGAACGGCCTCGCGCTGGGCCTGCCAGACATCGAATGGGAAAATGACCGGGCCGGTGGGGAGGGGAACGGTCTCGGCGAGGTCACCTTCGTTCAGTGCCAGGATTTGCCAGGGATCATCAACAAGCGCGCCCTGCTTGATAATGCGAGCCATTACGCGGCCTCCTTTTCGGTCGGGGCGGGCTTGCCGCGGCGCACTTTGCCTTCATAGACCTTGTCCTTGAAGGGCTCTGCACCGATGCGGTCCAGCGTATCGAGAAAGGTTTCGTCGGCGTGGCGATGTTCGATATATACGCCGATGAGCTTTTCGATCACGTCCGGCATTTCCTGAGCCGAAAACGAGGGGCCGATCACCTTGCCCAGTTGCGCGTTATTGCCCTGCCGTCCGCCCAGCGTCACCTGATAGAACTCTGCGTCGTTTTTGTCGACGCCGAGAATGCCGATATGGGCGACGTGGTGGTGACCGCAGGAATTCATACAGCCGGAAATGTTCAGTTCGAGATCGCCGACGTCGAACAGGTGGTCGAGATCGTCATACCGCGCCTGAATGGCGTTGGCAATGGGAATGGACTTGGCGTTGGCGAGATCGCAGAAATCGCCGCCCGGGCAGCAGATCATGTCGGTCAGGAGGCCGATGTTCGGCGTAGCCAGTCCGGCGGCCTTGGCGACCTGCCAGAGTTCATACAGATCTGCCTTGGGTACGTCCGCCAGCACGATGTTCTGTTCGTGCGAGATGCGCAGTTCACCGAAACTGTAGCGGTCGGCGAGGTCCGCGACGGCGTCCATCTGGTCGGCGGTGATATCACCCGGCGCCTGACCATGCTTTTTCAGCGAGAGTGTCACGGCGGCATAGCCGGCGATCTTGTGCGGGTGCGTGCAGCGGGCGATCCATCGGGCGAAAGCTTTGTCGGCCAAGGTTTGATGGTCGAGCAATTCGTCGCTGTCGGCTTGCGGCGAATAGGCCGGCGCCGTGAAGAAGGTGGAAACGCGGTCGAATTCGGCTTGCGTCAGCGTGGAGGGGCCATTCTTCAGGTGCAGCCACTCCTCTTCGACCTGGCGGGCGAATTCCTCGATACCCAGCGCTTGCACGAGAATCTTGATGCGCGCCTTGAACGGATTGTCGCGTCGGCCGTAGCGGTTATAGACGCGCAGGATGGCCTCGCAGTAGGTCAGGATGTGTTGCCATTCCAGCGATTCGCGGACGATCTGGCCGCGAATCGGCGTCCGGCCGAGACCGCCGCCGACGATGACGCGGAAGTGCGGCTGGCCATCCATGCCGGCATTCAGATGCAGGCCGATGTCGTGAAACCAGGTCAGTGCGCGGTCGTCGGCTGTGCCGGAAATGGCGATCTTGAACTTGCGCGGCAGAAAGGCGAATTCGGGGTGAAAGGTGCTCCACTGGCGAATGATTTCGGCCAGCGGACGCGGGTCGATGATTTCGTCCGGTGCGACGCCCGCAAACTGGTCTGTGGTGACGTTGCGGATGCAGTTACCGGAAGTCTGGATGGCGTGCATTTCGACATCGGCCAGATGCGCCAGAATATCCGGGCAATCTTCGATTTTCGGCCAGTTTAATTGCAGGTTGTGGCGTGTGGAAAAATGCCCATACCCCTTGTCGTAGGTGCGGGCGATGAAGGCCAGCTTGCGCAGTTGCGTGCTGGAGAGCAGACCGTAAGGCACGGCAATGCGCAACATCGGGGCGTGGCGCTGGACGTACAGGCCGTTTTGCAGGCGCAAGGGGCGAAACTCCTCCGGGGTCAGTTCGCCGGTTTGCCAGCGCGCCACCTGGTCGCGGAATTGCTCGACGCGGGCGCGCACGATGGCATGATCAACCGGATTATAACGATACATTCAAGGCTCCTCAGGCGGCGATCAGTTTGCCGCCGATCAATACAAGCATGGTGGCCAGCAGGTGTCGCAGGATGCGGTCGGGCACTTTGGCGGAAAGGTGGCTGCCGATCCAGATACCGGGTAACGATCCCAGCAGCAACGAACCGAGCAGTGACCAATCGACGCTGCCCAGCCACCAGTGGCCGAGGCCGGCGAGCAGGGTAAGCGGCACGGCGTGTGCGACGTCCGATCCGACAATACGGACGGAAGAAAGTTTGGGGTAAAGAAAGAACAGTGCGGCGACACCCAATGCGCCGGCACCGACCGACGATATCGACACGAGGACGCCCAGGACGGCCCCGACGATGACGGTTAGGCTATCGGTATGACGATGCCGCCACGACGTATCGCTGTCGTGGTTCGCCGAGTATTCCTTGAGCTTGCGACCGAAGATGATGGCGGTGGCAGTCAGCAGCAAGGCGAAACCCAGGCCGGTGGAGATGAGCTGGGTCATGGCCGGGCTGCGGTGCGGCAACAGGGAGAGGGCAAAAATGGTGAGCGCGGCGGCGGGCAGGCTGCCGGCGGCGAGGAGCCCCGTCAGACGCCATTCAACGTGGCCCTTGCGGCCATGCGCGACCGTGCCGCCAGCCTTGGTGAGTGCCGCATAGAGCAGGTCGGTGCCGACCGCCGTGGCGGGATGAAGGCCAAACAGCAGCACCAACAAGGGCGTCATCAACGACCCGCCGCCAACGCCTGTCAAACCGACAATGGCGCCTACCGCGAAGCCCGAAAGTGTGTAAAGCCAATCCATTCTGTTGCCTGCTCAACCGATAGCGGCATCGTACCAAGGTGGTGGAGTAAGAAATAGAATATTGAGTTAAAAAAATATCGCTTAATGTTATAAGAAAGCGATTTTGCAAAAAAGTGGCGGTAAAAGAATGAAAGGGCGCCAGGGCGCCCTTTCAAGGCCTGCCAAGAAAATACCGGCTAGCGTTTATAAATTTGTACCTGCGCTGTGGTTTGCTGCCCGGACTGCGTCAGCGCGTTGGTCGAAATCCCCATGCTCAGACCGGTAGCGGTTGCTCCACCAAATTGGGGCGATAGCTTGGCATCCAGCACACTGCAACTCGGGAAACACGCGAGATACGGGGTAGCCGAGATAGACGAAATGGACGAGGAAGTCTTGGTGAGGGTGCCAACTGTCAAAGGCGTCACCGAGGTGGATGGCGCCGTCGGCGCCCACGATAACGGCGAAGTGACGTGCAATTCGTAAGACGTGCCATTTGGCATTGACCACAATACTGGGGACGCACTCATCAGCGTCTGGTTTGAGAAATTGACGCTCCAACTACCCGCATTGCTTACTGATGCGATGTTGCCGGCATGATCTGTCGGGCGCGTTCCCCCGATAGACGTGAAAGTGAAGGTGCCGGTTGTAGGCAGGCTGCTGACTACAGGACCATATGACCAGTGTGCCAGATCAGTTTCGGTAGTCGTAGCGGCGGGATATGGGCCTGGCATGGAGGTTGAGGTGACCAGTTGTCGGGTATAGTGCCCCCAGTAGTAGGTGCCTTCGCCCGTTACCGTGCTGCCGTTGTCGACCGATGCGTCCTTAGTGTAGGTAATCGTTGTGGTGACGTTCCCCACAGTTTGGGAGGAGGTGGTGCTGTACCAACCCAGTCGTTCGTCAAGCGGGGTGGTCGGCATGCCGACCGGGAAGACAGCGTCCTGCGACACTGCAATCAGCGCGTTGTGAGCACCATTGTTGAATGTCGTGTAGGTCGTCACCGGTGCATTGGGGTAGGCATTGACCGTGGTCGCCCCAGCTCGGGTTTCGTTTTCAGAGAAAACGTAGGTGATGTTGGCCGGTATCGGCGCAGGGTTGCCATAGACCTGTACCTGCCCTGTGAGTTGTTCGCTGCCGCCGACAATGGCGCTGGTCTTGACGCCCATGCTCAAGCCGGTGCCTGTTGCTCCCATGAACTGGGGCGACAGCCACGCGCCATTCATGGAGCAGCCGGAACAGGACACGAAGCTGCCAGTCAGCGTATTGACCTTGGTTTCGTTGGTGGTCAGTGTGCCGTTATTCGGGCTGGTTTGGATCTCTGTAGGAGAAGTGCTGGTCGACCAGGAAAGCGGCGACGTAACGTTGAGCGTGTAATTGATTCCGCCGGGCATCGTCCATTGGAGCGGAGTGGCGGATTGCAGGGTACGGTTGGCAAAATTCACCGCCCATGAGCCGCCGCTGACAACGTTGCCGACGTTGCCAGACTGATCTGTCGGTTGTGTGCCGCCGAGATAAGAGAAGACAAAATTCCCCACCGTGGGCAAGCTGGAAACCACCGGACCGGTGGCCCAATGCTCGAAATACAGGGCATTTTCGGCCGGCAGCGTGGAATTGGCGACTGATTCCTGGAACCGTCCCCAGTTGATCGTCCCTTCCGAGGTGCTGGCGCTTCCCAGGTTGGTGGAAGCAGCTTTGGTCTTGTAGGCGCCGGCTTGGTTTAGGTCGGGATAGGGGCCTATCGCGTTGACCAGGAAATCCATGATACCGGTGTAGGTTGTCAGACCGGTTGGCAACTGGAAATTATTGAAAATGTTCTGGGTGTAATACCCGCCGTCAACATAGCTGCTGCGAATGCCACCGGTCTTGAGGCCGATGCCGATGTTGTTGAGCGATTCATAGTAGGTACCGGTGGCTGTGTAGATTTGCGGCAGGGCGCCCGTTCGATTCAGCGCGATGACGCCATTCAGCGACAGCGGTGTCGTGGTGTTGGTACGAAGGTCGTATCCCAGACCCAGATAGCTGGCGGCGTCACCGGCGAAAAAGCCACTGACCGTGCCAACGCATCCGTTTGCTCCGCATACATCGGTACTGCCCGCCGTGCGCAGCATGGTGCCGGACCCCGCAACCGATGATCCAGAGAATGTGCCGTCGAGCGCCAGTTTGTAGGTATTGCCAGCCGCGAACGCCAGGTCGAAACTGCCACTCAGGTTGCGCGTCAGGAAATTGACCAGGGTAGAACCGCCAGTGACCTTGCCGAGGCCCAAGCCGCTGCCCGAGCCGTCACTGAATGTGGGCGAGGTGGCGCCAAGCAGCGAGTAGGCGATGCCGACACCATTGGTCGGCATGCTTGCCGTAGGCGCGCCGACCAGGTAATGCATTCCCTGCGTAGTCGAGAAGCTCAGGTTGTTGCCCCAGCCGCCCGCTGATGTCGGGCCGCCGACCCAACGCCCCCATTCGATGACGCCTCCATCGGCGCCCCGATCAGCCGTTGCGGCTGTGCCGCGGTCAACATAGTTGTTGGCGTCGTTAGAGGCCTTCTGAAAGCCGGTATCGGTCCACTGCACGGTGGAGAAATTGTTGGTGCCGGCGTAGTGCTGTGTCGTGTCCGCAGGATTACTGGCGGCGAATAGGGTCAACAGCCCTGTGGTGGCGGAGGGGGATTTGCCATCACCTGCCACGATGGGACTTTGCGCCGGCACTGGCGTCCCGCCCGCGACGGTCGGATTGTTGGCAGGCGCATATGCCAGCGTGCCAGCCGGCAAGGCGTCCATTGGCGAAGCCAGCGTGGTGGTCTGGGGGGAATTGCTGGCTTCCGGGTTGTTGCCGCCGTCGTCGGCGTTACGCCCGGCAGCGACTGCCGATCTGGCCGAAACGCCGCGCTGGCGACCGCGCGCGGCTGCTTCGAATCCGGCACCTAGGAAGGAGGGAGGGGCAAGCAACCTTTCAGGCTGCTCAGTGCGCCCGGCGAGGCGGAAGTATTCCTGTTGAGCAAACTGGAATTCACCCGCATCGTTGGTGACAGCGATGCGCCCGTCGGTCACGCCACCGTACATGCCTTCCGGTGCCGTAGTACCGTCCGGATTGACGCACGCGGCTTCAGCGGTGCAGGACACGATGGTGTAATGCGTGCCACGAATGCCAATCGTCGCGGTTGCGCCACGCACTGCATAGTTGGCGCGATTCTCACGGCCGATCAGACCGGTGATGGTTCTCAGGCCGCCGCGGATCAGTCCGAATATCGACCGATCAGTTTGTGGATTGCGCTCATGTGCGAAATCTTCGATCTTGAAAACGGAGTTGGCGCGCAACGAAATAATCGAATCGTCGACGAACCGTACCTGGAGCACGGAAGCATCTGCCACGCGTAGCGAGTCGCCGTTTTCGATGGGTGCTCCCAACGTTAGCCGGGATTCCTGTCCCGCACGCGTGACATAGGCGTCTCCGGCCAGTGCGAGCACTTTTGCGACCGGTGCTGCAAAGGCGCTTCCGCTGGTGAAGAGGATGGATAGGGTCCAAGCAATCTGTCTGATTTTCATGAGGTCCTCCGATCACCTGAAGTCGTAGCGCACTTTCAGTGCGACCATGTTGCGATCATATTGGTACAGACCGATATTTGAACGCTGGTCCGCGTACGTGGCTTCCGCTCTTATTGACCAGTTCCGGTCTATCGCATAGCTGGCACCCAGTTCTAGGGATGTGAAGTTGTCGCGTCGCTTGGGAAAACCGGCGATCCCGGCAAAATGATCCTTGTACAGGCTTTGCTGATAAGAGAGCTCTCCGGTCAAGCTCCATTTCGGGGCAGGCTGAACGCTAAGGCGTGCTCGCGCGCCGTAGACCTCGCGTGAATATTCAGGGCGATCCTTGACGTTGCTTTCATGTCCGTAGTTCAGGGTACCCGCCAGAACGGGGTTCCATGGATGCGTAAATGCATGGGTCCAGGTTCCATACAAGACCGAGAAGTTACTGTTCCGTTGAGGCGCGCCCGACGGGCCGGAGAGTGTTTTGGCTTTGTCGAAGAAGACGGTGATGTCCTCGTAACGCAACTGCGAAAACTGGGCGCCGACCGCCAGTCGGTTGTACTGGTCAGTCTGATGCGCCCATTCGCCTACCCAGGATGCGACTTGCAGGTATTGGGCACCGTCCACCCAGTGGAGGCTGTATTCCAGTCCAGTCCTGTACAGGTCGCGACCGTTGAGTACCGTGATGCCACCTTGGGCCTGGACGTTGCTCTGGTTGAAGACGTCGTTGGCGCCAGCCCAATGCCATCGTCCGCCAGCCTGTATGCCACCCGTCAACATCACGCCCGGTGCTACCGGGTAGGAACCCTGTACACCGGTTTGCAGCGAATGGAACGAATCGGCCTCTTTTGACGAGATTCCCGAAGGGTCGACAGTGAATCCGGGCAAGCCGTCGACGGCGCCTGGCCGAATGCCGGCGTTGATGTTGCTGTCGTGGCCGATGCCCGCCTCAATAAAGAAAGTTGCGGTCGGCGTGTAGCGCGATTCGCGCGCACGTATGGCGTCCAGATAGGCTTCGATGACTACCCTTTCTTCGCCTTTTGCATCGGGTAGCAGGGCGGCCAGTTCGCCATGCGCGCGAACATCCTCGCCCAGGATGTAGTAGCCGCGCGCAACATGAAAACGTGCCTGCCGATTCTCCGGGAATTGCAGCAGGAATCTTTCCAAGGCGAGCACCCCTTCTCCCGGCGCACCGGCATCCAGCGCCGCAATCCCGAAGAAGAAATCAAAACTCGCCTCTCCGAGCAGGTCAGGTGTCTTCTTACCCAAGTCATACGCTTTGCTGGGGAATCCTTGTTCAAGAAGGGATTTGAGTTCATCGGCGGGGGCCGCCCACGCGGACCCGAAAGACATGACCAGCGCCGCCGTCAACGTTGCGTGACGCAGTTGCATAGAAGCCTCCAGAGGGGGTCGGGATTTCACTTGAAATCATACGCCGAGAGCATGAAAAGGCAATGATCGAAAAAGGGTTTTCGAAAAGCCTTTGGCGGGTGTTTCATGACGAACGGTAACCGCGTACGCGGCGCTGAGCGTCCAAATTGGTCCACTGGCGCTCGAGATGGGGAGGGCGTATGCTTTGAAAATATCAGGGAGAAGCGCATTCGCGCGGTCAGAATGACAAGGAACGACGTATCCGCCTGCGAACCGGTTACTCCGGAAAAGGAACTTCAGCTCCTCGGCGAAGGCATCCAGCAGCTTGCGCTGGGGATCTCCATTTTTGACGAAGAACTTTGTCTGGTCACTTGCAACCGGCATTTCCAGCGCGCCTTCAAACTGTCGGACATGACCGTGCATACCGGGGCATCCCTGACTTCTGTGCTGCACAGAATGGCGTTGGGTGGCGCTTTCGGGGAGGTGGATCCGGATCAGTTTTCGCAACAATGGGTGGAATCGCTCCGGCAAGCCGCCGCGCCTTTTAGCGCACTGTGCCGGGCGGTTGACGGCCGGATCTTCGAGTCGCGTACGTCTCGCTTGCCGAGCGGCGGCTTCATCACGCTTTACGACGATATTTCCCACCATCAGGAAGCCCGCCAGCGTTTGATCGAGAGTCGGCGCACGCTTGCCGACAAAACGGCGGAGATGGAGCTGATCCTCGAAAACGCGTCGCTGGGCATTCTGACCGTGGTTCCCAACGGCGATGGCCAACGTATCATGCGGCGCGTGAACCGGGCGCTGGAGCATCTATTGGGCTACGGCATCGGCGAACTGGAAGGACGCGCCACCCGCATGCTTTACCCTGACGACGCAGAGTACGAACTCGTCTCCACCGGCTACCGCCAGGTGATCTGTTCGGGGGGTACCTATCACCACGAGCATGTATTTGCCAAACGTGACGGCGGCACGATGATTGGAATTCTGCGCGGATCGGCAATCGATCCCGGCGATCTTGGGCGAGGTGCGATCTGGCTGATCGAAGACATCACCGAGCAAAAACGTATCGAAACGGAGCTGGCCGCCAAGTCAGCCCTGCTGCAAGCCGGCACCGATAATATGCCGGGCGCATTGGTTATCTGGGACAAGCATCTGCGCTACATCTGGTGGACACCGCGGGCGGAATACTATTTCGACCTGCCGCCGGGGACAGTCAAGGTGGGGCTGGAACTGGAGACCATGACCCGTTTTTTTGCCCAGCGTGGCGATTTTGGGCCAGGCAGCCTGGAAACGTTGGTGGAAGAGCAGATGCGGCCGTTCCGCGAACGTCGCGTGATGCATACCGAGCGCCGCATGCCCAACGGCACGGTGCTGGAAGTGCGTCGCAATCCGCTGCCCGATGGCGGCTATGTCAGTATTTTTCAGGACATTACGGCGCGTAAGCGTATCGAAAACGAGCTGCGACTCGCCAAGGAAGCCGCCGAGGCGACGGCCGAGCGCCTGCGGCGGCGCCAAGATCAGGTTCATACGCTGCTCAACAGTTCAGGACAGGGATTCCTCTCGTTCGACGCTCGTCTGCGGATTGACAGCGAGTATAGTCAGGCCTGTGTATCCATGCTCGGTGGCGCGCCGGCGGGCGGTGATCTGGCGGAAATGCTTTTTCCCGAGGATCTCGACGCGCGGGAGCGTCTGCGGCAGTTGATCCCGCGCATCATCCAGGAAACCGGTTTAACCGAGCGCGCCTGCCTGCTGATGCAGCTGCCGTCGGAATTCCGGCGGGGCGAGTTATATCTGGAGGCCAGTTTCCGCATGCTCGGTCAGCAGCACATGATGGTGGTGCTGACCGATGTCACCGCCGAACGGCGTTTCCGCACGCTTTCGGCGACAGACCGCCTGACTGGGCTAGCCAACCGCCGCAAGCTCGACGAAGTGCTCGATTACGAGCACGAACGCGTCAACCGGACGCTGACGCCACTCAGCATCTTGATGGTCGATATCGACCGATTCAAGGCAATCAACGATACGCAGGGGCACCAGGCCGGCGACCGTGTGCTGATCGATCTGGCGAAAATCCTGCAGGAGGGCGTGCGCAAAATCGATTGCGTGGGTCGCTGGGGGGGCGAAGAATTTATGATTCTGTGCCCGGATACCGGTTTGGCCGGCGCCACCGAGCTTGCGCACAAGCTGCGCCTGGAGATTGCCGCGCATCTTTTCGTGACTGGACATCTCACCTGTTCCATCGGGGTGGCCCAATACCGCCTGGGCGAGAGCAACGAAAGCGTGCTGAAGCGTGCGGATCAGGCGCTCTATCGGGCCAAGCAGGCAGGCCGCAACAAGGTTGTTGCGGAATCATAGAGATCAAGGAACTTGTCCTGCCGCTCGCTTATCGAACCCGCGTGCATTCTTTGCAAAAGGGCAGGCCATGTTGATCCATCGTATCGAGCCGGGCGGGCCCGCAACGTCTGAAATCACGGATCGTGGGCTTTTTGAGCGTCGACGCCGGTTACTGGGGCTGGCTGGCGCCAGCGCACTGCTAGGGTTGGCGCCGTCGGCGTGGTCGGCCGGTCGATTTGCCAGCGCGCCGCGCAGTCCGTTGTCGACCGCCGAAACACCCAATAGCCTGCGAGACATCACTGGCTACAACAACTTTTACGAATTCGGCACCGACAAGACCGATCCGCCCAAATATGCGCACCGCCTGAAAACCCGCCCCTGGACGGTGAGCGTCGAGGGCCTGGTCAAGCGCCCCAAGGTCTTCGGTATCGACGATCTGCTGATGTTTCCGCTGGAAGAGCGCATTTATCGCCTGCGTTGCGTTGAAGGTTGGTCGATGGTGATTCCCTGGATTGGCTTTCCGCTCGCGCATCTGCTCAAGCAGGTGGAGCCGCTGGGCGACGCCCGGTTTGTCGAATTCATTTCGGCGCTGGATAGCGACACCATGCCCGGCGTCGGTATGGGGTCGCTGCGCTGGCCCTATGTCGAGGGATTGCGGCTGGACGAGGCTCTGCACCCGTTGACGTTGATGGCGGTAGGGTTGTACGGCGACATCCTGCCCAACCAGAACGGCGCCCCGGTGCGGCTGGTGGTGCCTTGGAAATACGGTTTCAAGAGCGGCAAATCCATCGTCCGTATCCGTGTGGTCGACAAGCAGCCGGCTACGGCGTGGAATCAGGCGCAACCTCGCGAATACGGGTTCTATTCCAACGTCAATCCGGAAGTTCGCCACCCGCGCTGGAGCCAGGCCACCGAAAGGCGGCTCGGTGAATTCGGCAAGCGCCCGACCTTGATGTTCAACGGCTATGGCGATCAGGTTGCCGGCCTGTACGCGGGGATGGATCTGCGTGTCCACTTCTGAACCGCAACGAGGCTGGATGCCGTCGCCTGCCCAGTTGGGAGCGATCAGGCTGGCGCTTCTCGCGCTTTGTGTCGCGCCGGCACTCTGGTTTTTTGCCGCGGCCTGGACGGATCATCTTGGCGCCAATCCGGTCGAGGCGGTCACGCGCGGCCTTGGCGACTGGGCTTTGCGCCTTCTGTTGCTGACGCTGTGCATCACGCCCTTGCGGCGCTGGCTGGCCTGGCCATGGCTGCTGAAACTGCGTCGCATGCTCGGGGTGACAGCCTTTGTTTACGCGCTGCTGCATCTGGCCGCGTATGTCTGGGCCGACCAGTTTTTCGATTGGGACGCGATTTTCGACGACATTCTGCACCGCCCCTTCATCACTGTCGGGTTTCTCACCTTTGTGCTCCTGGTGCCGTTGGCGGCCACCTCCACCAATGCGATGATTCGCCGCCTGGGTGGGCGCCGCTGGCAGAAACTGCACCGGCTGGCGTACCCGGCGGCGATTCTGGCGGTGCTCCATTTCTTCTGGATGGTCAAGCTCGACATCCGCGAACCGCTGGTTTACGCGGCGGCGCTGGCGGGGTTGCTGGGCGTGCGCCTTTACTGGCGGCAGCAGGCGCGTGGCGCCGTGCGGACAAGCTGCGGCGGTCGTTGCTCGCCGCCATGATCTGAACACTGACTTTATCAAACCACTTAAAAGGAAAGCACCATGAGCACAGTAACCCTGGGCGGCAATCCCGTCACCGTGGCCGGCGATCTGCCGCAACGCGGCCAGACCGCGCCTGCCTTCAGCCTAGTCGCCAAGGATCTGTCCGATCTCGCTTTGGACAGCTTGCGTGGTCAGCGCAAGATCCTCAACATTTTTCCGAGTATTGACACCGCCACCTGTGCGATGTCGGTGCGCAAGTTCAACCAGTCGGCCAGCGAGTTGCCCAATACCGTCGTGCTGTGCATTTCGGCCGACCTGCCTTTCGCGCAGGCGCGGTTTTGCGGCGCCGAGGGGCTGAACAATGTGAAAACGCTCTCCACGATGCGGGGCGCGGTTTTCCTCAAGGCCTACGGCGTTGCGATCGAAAGCGGGCCGCTGGCGGGCGTTGCCGCGCGCGCGGTGGTCGTGCTCGATGAAAACGACCTCGTGCTGCATAGCGAGTTGGTGTCCGAGATCAAGAACGAGCCGGATTACGCGGCCGCACTCGCGGCATTGAAGTAACCACGCGCTTTCCCCGCGGCGCGGCGACGGGCCGTTGCGGGTTCCGCTTTGCACGGCGGCGGGGAACCGGTAGCATCCGCCCCGCCATGCCCGCTTCCGCCTCTCGCACCGATCCCGCCCTCGCCATTCTTCGCCGGACCTTCGGCTACGCCGCTTTTCGCGGTCGCCAGGCCGAGATCGTCTCGCATGTCGCCGGTGGCGGCGACGCGCTGGTGTTGATGCCCACGGGCGGCGGCAAGTCGCTCTGCTACCAGTTGCCCGCCCTGCTGCGCTCCGGCTGCGCCATTGTCGTCTCGCCATTGATCGCGCTGATGCAGGATCAGGTCGATACCCTGGTGCAACTCGGCGTGCGGGCCGCTTTTCTGAATTCCAGCCTCGACTGGCCGGAAGCGCGCGACATCGAGCAACGTCTGCACGCCGGCGAACTCGACCTGCTTTACGTGGCGCCCGAGCGCCTGATGAGCGAGCGCGGCCTGATCATGCTCGAACGCCTGAGCGCCGCCAGCCGGCTGGCGCTGTTCGCGATTGACGAGGCGCACTGCGTCTCCCAGTGGGGCCACGATTTCCGGCCGGAGTATCTGCAACTTTCTGCCCTGCACGAGCGCTTTCCGGGGGTGCCGCGCATTGCGCTGACCGCCACTGCCGACGAGGCGACCCGGCGCGAGATGATCGAGCGGCTGGGACTGGGCGATGCCGAAATTTTCATTTCCAGCTTCGACCGGCCCAACATCCGCTACACCGTTGTCGAGAAAGACAACCCGCGTCAGCAATTGCTCGCCTTTCTGGCCGATCGCCGGGGCGAAGCGGGTATTGTCTATTGCCTGTCGCGCAAAAAAGTCGACGAAACGGCCGAGTGGCTGGCGGCGCAAGGCTGGGATGCCCTGCCGTACCACGCCGGTCTGTCGCCCGAGGTGCGCGCCGCCAACCAGCGGCGCTTCCTGCGCGAGGACGGGGTGGTGATGGTGGCGACTATCGCGTTCGGCATGGGCATCGACAAACCGGACGTGCGCTTCGTCGCCCACCTCGATCTGCCCAAGAGCCTCGAAGCCTATTACCAGGAAACCGGCCGCGCCGGGCGCGACGGCGAGCCGGCCGAGGCGTGGATGACCTACGGCTTGCAAGACGTGGCGCTGCAACGGACGCGCATCGACGAATCGAACGCGCACGAGGCGCAGAAGCGGCTGGAAGCTCAAAAGCTCAACGCCTTGCTTGCTTTCTGCGAATCGCCGCGCTGCCGGCGGAGCGTGTTGCTGGAGTATTTCGGCGAAGCGGGACGCGAGTGCGGCAACTGCGACGTTTGTCTGGATCCGCCCGAATTGTGGGATGGCACCGAAGCGGCGCAAAAAGCGCTGTCGGCGGTGTTCCGCACTGGGCAGCGTTTTGGCGCGATGCACCTTATCGACGTGTTGCGCGGCAAGGTCAGCGCCAAGGTGCGGGAACGCGGGCATGAGCGGCTACCGACCTTTGGGGTCGGGCAGGATCTGGACGATCGCGCCTGGCGCTCGATTTTTCGCCAGTTGGTTGCCGCCGGTACGCTGCATGTCGACCTCGCCGAACACGGCGCGCTGAAACTGACCGATGCCGCCCGCCCGGTGCTGAAGGGCGAAGCGCAGGTCGAAATGCGCCGGGTGCGCGCCACGCACTCGACAGCGGTCAAAGCCAGGCGGCCTCGCGGCGCCGACGGGCTCTCGTCGGCCGATGCTGAGCTGTTTGAACAGTTGCGCATGTGGCGCGGCATGGTGGCGCGCGAACAGGGCGTGCCCGCCTATGTCATCCTGCACGACCGCACTTTGCGTGAGCTCGCCGAAGTACGTCCGGGCAGCCGCGGAATGCTGATGACCATTGGCGGCATGGGGCAGGCCAAGGTGGAACGCTATGGAAACGAGTTGTTACACTTGATTACCGGTTGAGACCCGAGCCGGACATATTCTGCCGTCAAGCTTTTGCAAGTTGAGGGGCAGCCGGTCGCCAATGCCGGCAGCGAAATGAAACGCTGGGTTCTGCTTCACACGAATCGGGAGAAATCGAAGTGAGTAATTCGATCGGCACACCCTTGGATGGCGTAACGCCCGAAACATCTTCCCCAAACAACATTTTGCAGTTGATGCCGGTTACCCTCGGCGCAGCCGCGCTGGCTGCCTGCGGCGGAGGGGGAGGCAGCGGTGAGACGCCGCCACCCACGCCACCCCCCCTGGTGCCGCCAACGGCCGAGCAGGCCGCTCGCTTTCTGAACCAAGCCTCGATGGGGCCGACGCGCGAGCAGATCGCACGCGTGCAGTCGCTGGGTTATCGCGGCTGGTTGGAAGAGCAGTTTGCCTTACCCCGCGCGACCAGCCGCTGGGACTGGCTGGTGCAGAAGGGTTTCGATGCCGCCACTTATCGCAACAGTGAAGCGGGTTTTGACGCTGCTGCCTGGCGCAAGTTGATCGCCTCGCCCGACACGCTCCGGCAGCGCGTTACCCTGGCGCTTTCGGAAATTTTTGTCGCCGCGATTGACGGTTTCATCGGCAGCGGCTGGCGCAGTTTTTCCGCGGCCGCCTATCTGGACATGCTGGAGGCGAATGCTTTCGGCACCTATCGCAATCTGCTCCAGGTGATTTCAACCAGCGCGGCGATGGGGGAATACCTGACCTTTCGCGGCAATGTGCGCTACAACGCCGCTACCGGGGCGCTGCCGGACGAAAACTATGCGCGCGAGATCATGCAGTTGTTCAGCATCGGCCTCTATCAGCTCAATCTCGATGGTACGCCGGCGCTCTCAGGCGGCAAGGCGCAGGAAACCTATGCACAGGACGACATCGCCGGGCTTGCCCGAGTATTCACAGGCTGGGATTACGATCTGGCGGGCGGCGACACATCGACGCCAGAATTCAAGCGGCGTCCGATGGTTCAGATCGCGGGCCGTCACGAGACCGGCGCCAAGGCCTTTCTCGGTCTGACCATTCCTGCCGGCACCGACGGTGTCGCCAGCCTGAATCAGGCGCTGGATTTCATCGCAACGCATGCCAACGTCGCCCCCTTCATCTCGCGGCAGTTGATTCAGCGCCTGGTGTGCAGCAACCCGTCGCCCGGATATGTCGCCCGCGTGGCCGCCGTGTTCAACGACAACGGCAGCAAGGTGCGCGGCGACCTGAAGGCCGTCGTCACGGCCATTCTCCTTGACGACGACGCACGTGGTGCCGCCGGTCTGACCGATCCGGCGTTTGGCAAGCTGCGCGAGCCCATGCTGCGCTTCATCGGCTGGGCCCGCGCCTATAACGCCAATTCGGCGAGCGACGCCTGGGCTATCGGTGACACCACAGACGCCGGCACGCGCCTGGGGCAAAGTCCCCTGCGTTCGCCGACGGTATTCAACTACTTCCGCCCCGGCTATGTGCCGCCCAATACCGCCATCGGCACTGCCGGGCTGGTGGCGCCGGAATTCCAGATCACCAACGAATCGACGGTGGTCGGATACCTCAATTACATGCAAACCGCCGTCAGTCGTGGTGTCGGCGACGTGGTGGCCGATTACACGAGTCTGGTGGCGCTGGCCGACAATGCCGCCAGTCTGGTCGATGAATTGAATGTGGTGCTCGCTGCCGGCGAGTTGGGTGCATCCACATTGACCACCCTGAAGACCGCCATTGCGGCCATGCCGGGCGGTACCGATGCGGCACGCAACAACCGTATTTACGCGGCACTGCTGCTGGTGCTGGCTTCCCCCGAATACCTCGTGCAGAAGTGAGATCAGCCATGTCACGTCACGATTTGCAAAACGCCTCCCGCCGCGCGTTTCTCCAGCGCTGTTCCGCGCTTGGTGTAGCCGGTTCTGCCTTGCCTTGGGCGCTCAACTTCGCCGCCATGTCGGAAGCGGCCGCCGCCACCGCCGCCGATTACCGGGCGCTGGTCTGCGTCTTTCTATACGGTGGCAACGATTACGGCAATACGCTGGTGTCGTATGACCAGGCGAGTTACGACGCTTATCATGCCTTGCGACCGACGCTGGCCTATAGCCGCGATGCGCTGACGGGCACGGTGCTGGCACCTGGCGTGGCCCCGCGCGACAGCGCCGGCGCCGCCCGCCAGTACGCGCTGGCACCGGAACTGGCGCCGTTGCTGCCGGTGTTCGATGCGGGGAGGATGGCGGTCATGCTCAATGTGGGCACGCTCATTCAACCGACCAGCAAGACGCAATACAACAACAAGTCGGTGCCCCTGCCGCCCAAGCTGTTCTCGCATAACGACCAGCAATCGGTCTGGCAATCCTCATTGCCGGAAGGCGCCACTTCCGGCTGGGGCGGTCGTCTGGGCGATCTTTTCGTGGCAGGTAACGGCAATGCCACTTTTACCTGCGTCAACGTCTCCGGCAATGCCGTTTTTCTGTCGGGGCGCACCGCCGTCCAGTATCAGGTCACGCCCAGCGGTTCGGTGCCTCTGCGTGGCTTGAGTTCGCCACTCTTCGGTTCGACGGCCTGTTCTGATGCCCTGCGCAGCCTGATTACCCAGCCGCGCACCCATCTGTTCGAGAACGAATACAACCGCGTGACCTCCCGGGCCATTGGCGCCAACGACCAGCTGACGGCGGCGCTGGCCGGTGCACCGGCGTTGACGACGCCTTTTCCCACCGGCAACAGTCTGGGCGATCAACTCAAACTGGTTGCGCGCATGATCTCGAACAGCAGCGCGCTCGGCGCCAAGCGGCAGGTGTTCTTCGTGTCGCTTGGCGGATTCGATACGCATGACCGCCTGCTGACCGTGCATCCCGACCTGCTCACAAAGGTCGCCGGCGCGCTTTCCGCCTTCTATCTCGCTACCGTGGAACTGGGCGTGGCCGACCGCGTGACGACATTTACCGCCTCCGATTTCGGCCGCACGCTGACCGGCAACAACGACGGCAGCGACCACGGCTGGGGCAGCATGCATTTTGTGCTGGGCGGTGCAGTCAAGGGCAAAGCCTACTACGGCGTGGCGCCGGCTGTGGCGAACAACGGTGCCGACGATGTCGGTCAGGGGCGCCTGCTGCCAACGATGGCGGTGGATCAGTATGCGGCCACGCTGGGACGCTGGTTTGGCGCTTCCGACAGCGATTTGCTGGCGGTGCTGCCCAATCTCGCCAATTTCAATGCCGGAACGCGCAACGTGGGGTTCCTGGGTTGAGTTGCCCGGGCAGTGTGGCCGACGACCCGGCAACCCCGCTATGATGGGGTTTTACGACAGGAGAGCCGCCATGCCCGAGCATTATTACGACAAGGACGATCTGAAGCATATGCGCGAACTACGCGCAGCCGCGCCGGCGGAGTTCGAGTCCTGGGTCAATCTGGACCGCATCGTCGGCCGCGAAGACGGCGTCATCCCGCGCAAGTACCGGGAATTGATTGCCCTAGCGGTGGCGCATTCGACGCAATGCGTCTATTGCATCGAGGCGCATGTGAAGGGCGCGAAGAAGGCCGGCGCCAGCAAAGAAGAGATTGCCGAGGCTGTGCTGCTGGCGGCCGCCCTGCGCGCCGGAGGCGCGGCAGCGCACGGCGCGTTGACCATGAAACTGTTCGACCAGCTCGCCTGAGGAACGGGCGGCAGGTTTCGCCCCGCCACTCCGTCATGTGGCGATTTCGATCTCCTTGACGCGCATCTCCTGCCCGGCAACTGGGTCGAGGCAGGGGCTGCCGCAATGAGTGCATGTGCCGTAGATCTCGTCCATCGGCGAGGTCTTGCCGCAGGCGCGGCAGAGGCCGGCGCCGGGCACGTCGATCAGTCGCAGGGCGGCTTCCGCCGCGAGGCCGCCGCGCTTAACCTCGTCAAAGGCAAAGCGCAAGGCGTCGGGCTCGACGGTCGATAGCCTGCCTATTTCCACCACCACGGTCTTGACGCCGCGCGCCTGTTCGCGCCGGGCGGTGTTTTCCACAAGCTGGATCAGGTCTTCGGCAAGCGTGAGTTCGTGCATGGCGGTGAGCGCGGGCTAAAAACCGCATTGTATCGTCCTGACGGCGTCCGATTCCGATCAACATTTGGTGGGTGAGGCAGGTGGCGTTGTCAAAGTGACAACATTCTTTCGGGATGGGCTTCTGACCTTTGTATTAGTCAATAAACAAAATTTATATTGATCATGCTTCGGGGCGCGTCGTCTCGCACCAAAAACCGCATTGCCGGAACTGTTTGAAAGCGCCTTATTTTCAATGTGATAGGCTTTACAAGCCGCATGGCATTCGAATACTGTCGCGGTTAGGTACAGCTTGTTACAGTACGTTACACAGCGCTACGCCCTGTTGCTTATCTGCTTTTTCCTAATATTCACAGGGATTTCGGCGATTGACGGCTCCCCAAAAAGGGAGAAAACTTGCCGCGCCAATATCAATCACTTGAGGGGAAACATCAAATGGCATTCTTGATCGTGCTCGCATCGCTATGCTTCCTGATGTACGTTGCGTACAAGGGGTATAGCGTGATTCTGTTTGCGCCTATCGCGGCTATGGGCGCAGTGTTGTTGAACGACCCGTCTCTGGTCATGCCGATGTTTACCGGCCTGTTCATGGACAAGATGGTCGTCTTCGTTCGTAACTTCTTCCCGGTCTTCCTGCTGGGCGCGGTGTTCGGCAAGGTCATTGAGCTTTCCGGCTTCGCCAAATCCATCGTTTCATCGGTTATCAAGCTGGTCGGCCGCGAGCGCGCCATGTTCTCTATCGTGGCGGTGTGCGCGATCCTGACCTACGGTGGCGTGTCGCTGTTTGTGGTGGTGTTCGCGGTTTACCCGTTCGCTGCTGAAATGTTCAAGTCCGGCGATATTCCGAAGCGCTTGATTCCGGGCACGATCGCGCTGGGTTCCTTCACGTTCACGATGGACTCGATTCCGGGCACGCCGCAGATCCAGAACGTCATTCCGACCACTTTCTTCAAGACCGACCTCTATGCCGCGCCCTGGCTGGGCGTCATCGGTGGGATCTTCATTCTGATCGTTGGTATGGTTTATCTGGAAACCCTGCGTCATCGTGCAACGGCGGCTGGCGAAGGCTACGGTACCGGCCACACGATGGAACCGGAACCGTTTGATGCCACGCACGAAAAGCTGGCCAATCCGTTCATCGCCATCCTGCCGCTGATTGTGGTCGGTGTGTCGAACTGGTTCTATACCAACAAGGTCATTCCCGCCATCTACACCGATGCCGCCCACCAGTTCGTCCCGGCCGTGATCGGCAAGGCCGCTCCGGTCGTGCAGAAGATCGGTGCTGTCAAGGCAATCTGGGCGGTTGAACTGGCTCTGCTGACCGGTATCCTGGTCGTGATCGTGTTCGCCTTCAAGCCGGTGATCGCCAAGTTCGCCGAGGGCACCAAGGCTGCCATCGCTGGCGCCCTGCTGGCCTCGATGAACACCGCTTCTGAATATGGCTACGGTGCCGTCATCGCCGCGATGCCCGGTTTCCTGGTCATTGCCAACGCGTTGGGCGCCATTCCCAACCCGCTGATCAACGAAGCGGTGACCGTGACGACGTTGGCCGGTATCACCGGTTCCGCATCGGGCGGTATGGGTATCGCGCTGGCGGCTATGTCGGATCAGTTCATCGCTGCGGCTACCGCCAACAACATTCCGCTTGAAGTGTTCCACCGCGTGGCATCCATGGCCTCCGGCGGCTGCGACACGTTGCCGCACAACGGCGCCGTGATTACGCTGCTGATGGTGACGGGCCTGACGCACAAGACCTCCTACAAGGATATCTTTGCGATCACGGTGATCAAGACTTTGGCGGTTTTTGTAGTGATCGGTGTGTACTACGCGACCGGTATCTACTAAGCTGCTCGGCATTCCCCAAAAAACGCCGGCTGCGTGCCGGCGTTTTTCTTTTGGCGGCTTGCTTTCGTAAATGGCAATAAAATCATGCCGATAAAGCCATGCCAAAAGCTGATAAAATGAAATGTTCCCCAACAGCCACATTACGGAGATAACAATGGCGATTGAACGTACCCTGTCCATCATCAAGCCTGACGCCGTCAAGAAGAACGTGATCGGCAAGATCTACTCGCGCTTTGAAACCAACGGTCTCAAGATCGTGGCATCGAAGATGGCCTGGCTGTCGGCCGAAGAAGCGGGCAAGTTCTACGCCGTTCATAAGGAGCGTCCCTTCTTCAAGGATTTGGTGGGCTTCATGACCTCTGGTCCCGTGATGATTCAGGTGCTTGAAGGTGAAAACGCCATCACCCTGAACCGCGAACTGATGGGTGCTACCGACCCCAAAAAAGCCGCACCGGGCACGATCCGTGCCGATTTTGCCGAATCCATCGACGCCAATGCGGTGCATGGTTCGGATGCGCCGGAGACGGCGGCAGTAGAAGTTGCTTTCTTCTTTCCGGAAATGAACGTTTATTCCGGTCGCTGAACGCATGACGCAAAACCTCCTTGATCTCGATGCTGAGGCGCTTCACACCTGGTTCGCCGAACTGGGCGAAAAGCCGTTTCGCGCCCGGCAGGTGCTGCGCTGGCTGCACCGGAACGGGGAGGCCGATTTCAATGCCATGACCGACCTTGCCAAGAGCTTGCGCGAAAAGCTCCTGGCCAAGGCGACGGTTATTCCGCCTGCCATCGTGTCAGACAAACTCTCGGATGATGGCACGCGCAAGTTTCTGTTTGACGTGGGGGGCGGCAACGCCATCGAAACCGTCTTTATTCCCGAAGACGATCGCGGCACGCTGTGCGTCTCGACGCAGGCCGGCTGCGCGCTCGATTGTGCCTTTTGTTCCACCGGCAAGCAGGGCTTTAACCGCAACCTGACGGTAGCCGAAATCATCGGCCAGCTTTGGCAGGTCAATCGTCTGCTCGGGGCCGATCCGAAAGGCGAGCGCACCATTTCCAACGTCGTGCTGATGGGCATGGGTGAGCCGCTCGCCAATTTCGACAATGCCGTCGCTGCGCTGAAGCTGATGCTGGACGACAACGCCTACGGTCTGTCGCGTCGCCGGGTGACGGTGTCGACCTCGGGGCTTGTGCCGGCGATGGATCGCCTGCGCGACGAATGCCCGGTGGCGCTGGCGGTGTCGCTGCACGCGCCTTCGGACGCGTTGCGCGACCAATTGGTCCCAATCAACCAGAAATACCCGATCGCCGAATTGATGGCGGCCTGTTGTCGATATCTCGACAAGGCGCCGCGGGACTTTGTCACCTTCGAATACGTGATGCTCGACGGCATTAACGACAGCGATGCACACGCCCGTGAATTGCTGGCAGCCACGCGTGATGTGCCGTGCAAGTTCAATCTGATTCCGTTCAACCCTTTCCCCGGTTCGCCCTTCGGGCGCTCGCGAGCGGAGCGGGTCCGGCGTTTTGCCGAGGTGCTGATGCAGGCAGGAATCGTCACCACCACCCGTAAAACTCGTGGCGACGACATCGATGCCGCATGTGGCCAACTGGCCGGGCAGGTCAGGGACAAAACCCGGCGCACGGCCGCCATTCCCATTCACGAGGTCCGCGTATGAGCAAGATTGCCGGCTTGTCCTTGTTGATACCTCTGGTCACGGTAGCGATGGCGCCACCGGTCTGGGGGCAGACCCAGCCGAACTACAACAGCTCGCAAGCGGTAAGTTCGCGCCCCTCGCCACCTGCCGACCCGCAATCACGCGCCCGGGTGCATACCGAACTGGCGGCACTCTATTTTCAGGCAGGCAATCTGGCTGTTTCGCTTGAGGAATTGCGGCTTGCCATTGATCTGGATGCCCGCTACGCCCCGGCATACAGCGTCAAGGGACTGGTGCATGCCAACCTGGGAGAAAACGAGCAGGCAGAAAGCCAATTCAAGAAGGCGCTTGACCTCGCGCCGCAGGATCCTGAAATCAATAACAACTACGGCTGGTTTCTCTGCCAGACAGGCCGTGAACGGCAATCGATAGCCTATTTCCTGAATGCGTTGAAAAGTCCGCTCTATTCGACGCCCGATCTGGCCTACGCGAATGCGGGAGGATGTGCCCTGAAGGCAGGTGATCTGGAAGGCGCCGAAAATTATCTTTACCAGGCTATTCGGTTTTCACGTGATGGTGGCCTGGTGCCGCGTACCCAGATGGCCAACCTTTTTTACCGGCGTGGCAAGCTGGATGAGGCGCGCAACCTGATCAATGGCGTGCTCAAGGATAGCGACGCACCGACAGCGGAAGCCCTGTGGCTGGCGCTGCGCATTGCGCGCAAGATGGGCAACCGCGAGACTGAGGGCGCGCTCGCAGTCCAACTGCGCGGGCGGCATCCCGCCTCGCAGGAATACCAGGACTTCCTCAAGGGGCGTTTCGAATGAGCGAATCGGTCCGCGAATCCGAACCCGTGCTGACCGAGTCGGCGCCGCCGCCTGTCATGCCGCCCCCATCGGTGGGAAGCCGGTTGCGTGCGGCGCGGGAGGCCCGCTCCATGACGCCGGACGAGGCCGCGCAACTGTTGAAGCTCGGCTCACGTCAACTGGAAGCGCTGGAGTCGGATAACTGGAGTGCCCTGCCGGGGACGACCTTTATTCGCGGATTCGTCCGCAACTACGCCCGTCTTGTGCAACTCGATCCGACGCCGCTGATGGCGCAACTCGATGATGCGCTGGGTTCCCGCAAACCCGATCTGGCATTGCCTAACCATCTGCGGGCCAACATGCCGACACCCACCCGGTCGCCCCGCAAACGCGATCTTGCCTTCGTGTTTTTGGGCGCCACGCTGCTCGTTGTCGCCATGCTGGTCTATTTCTTTTTGCCCAGCGATTTGTCCAAGGTCATCGAAGCGGGCCGTTCGCTGGTCAATGTAGCAGCCCGGTCGGCCGAGACTGCCAGCCCCGCGCCCGCCGCCTCTGCGCCATCAACGGTCGAGCCCCTGTTGCCACCCAACACGTCGGTCAATCAGGTGATCCGGCCACAGAGCCTGCCTGCGGCGAGCGGTCCGGCCAACGTGTCCGAAAACGCTACCGCGTCGGCAGGGCAGGCGCCGCTGCTCCGTCTGAGCTTTGATAAGGATGTCTGGGTGGAAGTACGCGATCGAGCCGGTCGCGTGCTCTTCCAGCAAGTTGGAATGGCCGGCAGCGAACGCGACATCGAGGGCGATCCGCCCTTTGCGCTGACTGTTGGCTATGCAGCCGGGGTGCGTGTTCAGCTTCGCGGTCAGATGGTCGACCTGGTGCCCTATCAACGTGGCGACGTCGCCCGCCTGACGTTGGAGTGAGCCGATGATCGCCTCCCGTAAGCTGACCCGCTCCTGCACTGTCGGCCACCTCCGGTTGGGAGGAGGTGCGCCTGTTGTTGTGCAGTCGATGACCAACACTGATACGGCTGACTACCTGAAAACTGCTATTCAGTGTGCCGAACTGGCGCGTGCCGGATCCGAACTGGTGCGCATCACCGTCAATACGCCGGAAGCGGCCGCGGCGGTGCCGAAAATCCGCGAACATCTCGACCGCATGAACGTCGCCGTGCCGCTGATCGGGGATTTCCATTACAACGGTCACCGCCTGCTCACCGAGTATCCTGCGTGCGCCGAGGTGCTGGCCAAATACCGCATCAACCCGGGCAACGTCGGTTTCGGCAAAAAGAAGGACGAGCAGTTCGCACAGATGATCGAGCTGGCCTGCCGTTACGACAAGCCGGTTCGCATCGGCGTCAACTGGGGCAGTCTCGACCAGGATCTGCTCGGGCGTATCATGGACGAGAACAATCGCCGTACCGAACCGCTCGATGCCGGTGAGGTGATGCGTCAGGCAATGGTTTCGTCGGCCCTTGAATCGGCGGCCAAGGCCGAGGAACTCGGGTTGCCCGGAGATCACATCGTGCTTTCCTGCAAGGTGTCGAGCGTGCAGGATTTGATCGCCATCTACCGCGATCTGGCGCGTCGCGCCGACTTCCCGCTGCATCTGGGGTTGACCGAAGCCGGCATGGGGTCCAAGGGTATTGTCGCCTCGACCGCTGCGCTGGCCGTGCTGTTGCAGGAAGGCATCGGTGACACGATTCGTGTCTCGCTGACGCCGGAACCGAACGGCAGCCGTACGCAGGAAGTGATCGTTGCCCAGGAAATTCTGCAAACCATGGGACTGCGCGCCTTTACGCCCATGGTGGCGGCCTGCCCCGGCTGCGGCCGTACCACCAGCACATTCTTTCAGGAACTGGCGGGCCGGGTGCAGGATTTCGTCCGTGCCAGCATGCCGGATTGGAAGCTGAAATACGACGGCGTCGAGAACATGACGCTGGCGGTGATGGGTTGCGTCGTCAATGGCCCAGGCGAATCGAAGCATGCCAATATTGGCATCAGCCTGCCCGGCACCGGCGAGGCGCCGGCGGCGCCAGTGTTCGAGGACGGCGTCAAAACCGTCACCCTGCGCGGCGACAACATCGCGGAAGAATTCAAGCAACTCATCGAGCGCTATGTCGCCCGAACGTATTTACCGAAAATCCACCCATGAGCCAAACCTTGCAAGCCGTTCGCGGCATGAACGATATTCTGCCGGCGGAAGCCGAATTCTGGGAGCTGTTCGAAGAAGCGGTTCGTTCCTGGCTGAAATCCTACGGCTACCGGCCGATCCGCATGCCCATCGTTGAGCCGACGCCGCTGTTCAAACGCGCCATCGGCGAGGTGACCGATATCGTCGAAAAAGAGATGTACTCCTTTGTCGACAGCCTGAACGGCGAGCCGCTGACGCTGCGTCCTGAAGGCACTGCTGGCTGTGTGCGCGCCGTCATCCAGCACAGCCTGGCATCACAGACGCCGCAGCGCCTCTATTACATGGGCCAGATGTTCCGTCATGAGCGGCCGCAAAAGGGGCGTTATCGGCAGTTTCATCAGGTGGGCGTTGAGGCCATCGGCTTCGGAGGCCCGGATGTCGATGCCGAGCTGATCCTGATGGGGGCGCGTCTGTGGGCCGACCTTGGGCTGGATAGCATCGAATTGCAACTGAACAGCCTGGGCCAGCCGGAAGAACGCGCTCGCCATCGTGCCGAACTGATTGCCTATTTCGAGGCGCGCGTCGAACAATTGGACGAAGACGCCAAGCGCCGCCTGCATACCAACCCGCTGCGCATTCTCGATTCCAAGAATCCGGCGATGCAGGAGTTATGCGCGGGCGCGCCGAAGCTGATCGACTTTCTCGGCGAAGCCTCGCTCCAGCACTTTGAGGGGGTTCAGCAGATTCTGCGCGATGCCGGCATTCCCTACACGGTCAATCCGCGCTTGGTGCGTGGCCTTGATTACTACAATCTTACCGTGTTCGAGTGGGTCACCGACCAGCTCGGCGCGCAAGGGACGGTTTGTGCCGGCGGTCGCTACGACGGCCTGGTCGAGCAGCTCGGCGGCAAGCCGACGCCGGCGGCCGGCTTTGCCATGGGCATCGAACGCTTGATTGCGCTGATTCAGGATGCCGGCGGCGAACCCGCGCCGTCCGGGGTCGACGTCTATGTTGTCCATCAGGGCGAAGCGGCATCGAGACTGGCGCATCGGGTTGCAGAGGGTTTGCGCGACAACGGGATTGACGTGTTGTTGCATTGCGGCGGAGGCAGTTTCAAGTCGCAAATGAAAAAAGCCGATGCCAGCGGCGCGGCTTTCGCCGTCATTATCGGTGACGACGAAGCGGCGGCGGGCGAGGCCCAACTGAAGGCGCTGCGCGGCGAGACATCGGCGCAGCAGCGCGTGCATGTGGATAAACTGGCGGAAGCCATCATCGATCAACTGATAGACACCGACGAGGAATAAGCGTCATGGCGCATTACGATCTGGAAGAACAGGAACAGCTGGATACGCTGAAAACCTGGTGGAAAATGTACGGCAACCTGGTGACCGGAGTAATCACCGTCATCGCGCTTGCGATGGCCGGATGGCAAGGTTGGAACTGGTATCAGAATACGCAGGCTGCCAAGGCGGCTGCGGTGTTTGCCGCGCTGGAGGATGCAGCGATGGCGAAAGATGCCGCGCGTGCCAAGGCGATCGCCGGTGAACTGGCGGACAAGTTTGCCGGAACGTCCTATGCGGCGCTGGGTGCCATGATGGCGGCCAAGACCTCGATTGAGGCCGGCGATGCCAAATCGGCCAAACTGCAACTCGCCTGGGTTGCCGAGAATGGCAAGAATGAAGCCAGGGACATCGCACGCTTGCGTCTGGTCACGCTGCTGATCGACGAAAAGGCTTACGACGAGGCGCTGAAACAGCTCGACATCGCGCCTGCGCCGGTATTTGCTCCGCGTTTTGCCGAAATGAAGGGTGAAGCCCTCCTCGCGCAAGGCAAGAAGGCCGAAGCGAAGGCCGCGTTCAAGGCCGCGATGGGCGGGCTTGACGAGAAAACCGAACTGGGTCGCGGCAACTACCGCGACCTGCTGCAACAGAAGATCGATGCGCTCGGGGAGAGTGCCTGATGAAACCTGTTCTGCTTGCCGCACTGCTCGCCACCGGGGTGGCACTCTCAGGCTGTTCGACGATGTCGGAAACCTGGGATAAATGGAATCCCTTCTCCAGCAACGGCGTCAAGGCGACCGAACTGAAGCCGATCCAGACCACTGCCGATGTCCGTGTGCGCTGGAAGATGGATATCGGCAAGGCCGGTGCCTATGCCTTCTCGCCCGCCGTGGCCGGCAACAGCGTCTATGTTGCGGCGGCGGACGGCAGTCTGGCGCGGATCGAGAGCGACGGTGCGATTGCCTGGCGCGTCAATGCCGGCCAGCCGCTCTCGGCAGGTGTCGGTAGCGATGGACGGCTTGTTGTAGTTGGCACCGCCAAGGGCGACGTGCTGGCGTTTTCCGCCGCCGACGGCAAACTGCAGTGGCAAGCGCGAGTCAGCAGTGAAGTGCTGGCCGCGCCGGCGGTCGACGACGACGGCGTGGCCGTCAAGAGCGGCGACAACCGCGTTTTCCTGTTCGACCGCAAGGACGGCAGCCGTCGCTGGTTCTATCAGCGCTCGACTCCGCCATTGTCGTTGCGTGGATTTGCCGGGCCGGTCTTCGCCGAGCGCCTGCTCTTCGTGGGCTTTCCCGGTGGCAAGATCGTCGCGCTGGAACTGAAGAACGGCGCACCGATCTGGGAAGGCACCGTCAGCCTTCCCAAGGGCGCGACTGAGCTGGACCGCGTGGCCGATGTGGTGTCATCGCCGGTCGTCGATGGTCGTCAAATCTGCGCTGCGGCGTATCAGGGCAAAGTGTCCTGTTTTGAACTCGGCCAAACCGGGCAATTGCTGTGGGGCCGCGAAATTTCGTCGGCTGCCGGTCTCGCGGTTGATAGCCGCAATCTCTATATTACCGACGAGAAAGGCGTGATCCACGCGCTGGATCGCAGCAGCGGCAGCAGCGTATGGAAGCAGGACAAGCTGCTCAACCGCCGCGTGTCAGCGCCCGTTGTCCGGCGCACGCTGGTGGCACTGGGCGATCTGGCCGGCGTGGTGCACTTCCTGCGCCGCGACGACGGCGAGTTTGCCGCGCGCGTCAATACCGACGGCACGCCGATCCGCACGGCGCCGGTCATTTTCGGCACGACGTATCTGGTGCAAACCAGCGGCGGCAGCGTGCAGGCCATCGAGGCGCAATGAAACCCACTCTCGTCCTGGTCGGCCGGCCCAACGTCGGCAAGTCTACGCTCTTCAACCGATTGACGCGCTCGCGCGACGCCATCGTCGCCAATCAGCCCGGGCTGACGCGCGACCGTCACTACGGACACGGCCGCCTGGGAAGAAAGCCGCATCTGGTGGTCGATACCGGCGGTTTCGAGCCGCTGGTCAAGGATGGCATCCTGCACGAAATGGCACGCCAGACCGAGCAGGCGATTGCCGAGGCCGATGCAGTCGTTTTCGTGGTCGATGGTCGCACCGGGCTGACGCCGCATGACAAGGAAATAGCCAACAAGCTGCGTCGCATCGACCGGCCGGTGCTTGTCGCCGTCAACAAGACGGAAGGCATGAATCGCGGCATGGTCGCGGCGGAGTTTCACGAACTCGGCCTGGGCGATCCGTACGCGATTTCTGCCACGCATGGCGACGGGGTGCGCAATCTGGTTGATCTGGCGCTGGACGGTTTCCCCGAACCAGAAGAGGAAGAAGAGAAGCAGCCCTCACTGAAGGTGGCCATCGTCGGACGGCCCAACGTGGGCAAGTCCACGTTGATCAATACCCTGCTCGGCGAGGAGCGGGTGATTGCCTTTGACGCACCAGGCACGACGCGCGATTCCATCGAGATCGATTTCGAGAAAAACGGCAGGCACTATACGCTGGTCGACACCGCCGGGATGCGCAAGCGCGGCAAGGTCTTCGAGACCATCGAAAAGTTCTCGGTGATCAAGACCTTGCAGGCGATCGAGGATGCGCAAGTTGTCATTCTACTGATCGATGCGCGCCAGGATGTTTCCGACCAGGATGCCCACATCGCCGATTTCATCGTCCAGTCCGGGCGGGCGCTGGTGGTTGGGGTCAACAAGTGGGACCACCTCGATCCCTATGTTCGCGAGCAGACCAAGGGCCTGGTGGCGCGCAAGTTCAAGTTCCTCGATTTTGCCCGTTTCCACTATATCTCGGCGCTGGAAAACAGCGGGCTCGAAGCCTTGTTCAAATCAGTCGACGCCGCTTACAAGGCTGCCATGGCCAAATTGCCGACGCCGCAACTGACTCGCGTGCTGATCGATGCCGTGGCTCGCCAGACGCCGCCGCGACACGGTGTTTTTCGACCCAAACCGCGCTATGCGCACCAGGGTGGCTCGAATCCGCCGATCATCGTGGTGCACGGCAACGCGCTCGATCATATCGGTGACAGTTACAAGCGATATCTGGAACATTCCTTCCGGGAAGCGTTCAAACTACAGGGCACGCCGCTGCGTATCCAGTTCAATACCAGCCACAATCCCTACGCCGACAAAGCCGGGAAATAACTTTTTTACCGCAATGCAAAAAAATTGGGTACATTTCCCCTACCGTCTCACGCACTGACACACAACAACATGGAGTTTTACCATGAGCAATAAAGGGCAACTGCTACAAGACCCGTTTCTGAATACCCTGCGCCGTGAACACGTCCCGGTTTCCATCTACCTGGTCAATGGCATCAAGCTGCAAGGCCAAATTGAATCCTTCGATCAATACGTTGTCCTGCTTAAAAACACGGTTACCCAGATGGTGTACAAACACGCCATCTCAACGGTCGTGCCCGCCCGTCCGGTGCAGATCGCCCAGGAACAGGGCGCCGAATAATCCATTTGTCAAATTGCGGCTGAACCGCCTGCCGTTCGCGGCAGGTCTTCGCACGCTTACCGGTTATGCTTGATCGTCCCCAGGCTGGCGAACGCGCCCTGATCGTCCAGGTCGACTTCGGTCAGGCCGATCTTCCAGATCAGCTTGAGGAAATCCGCCTTCTCGCGGAATCGGCGGGTGCCGTGCTATGCGGCGATGTTGGTTGCAAACGACGCGGCCCGGATCCGGCTACCTTTGTCGGCAAGGGCAAGGTATCCGAAATTGCGGCGATGCTGGCGGCGGCGGAAGCCGATCTGGTGATTTTCAACCACGAGCTGTCGCCGGCGCAGGAACGCAACCTGGAGCGCGAGCTGAAATGCCGGGTGATCGACCGCACCAGTCTGATTCTCGACATTTTCGCGCTGCGGGCGCAGAGCGCCGAGGGCAAACTGCAGGTCGAGCTGGCGCAGCTTGAGCATCTTTCCACCCGTCTGGTACGCGGCTGGACCCACCTTGAACGCCAGCGCGGCGGCATTGGTCTGCGCGGCCCCGGCGAGAAGCAGCTGGAAACCGATCGTCGCCTGCT
Source organism: Betaproteobacteria bacterium UBA1934 (assembly GCA_002337055.1). GTDB lineage: Bacteria > Pseudomonadota > Gammaproteobacteria > Burkholderiales > Rhodocyclaceae > UBA1934. Next base: position 82,836 of record DDFG01000001.1, read on the forward strand.
CGGCAACCGGGTCAAGCTCCTGAAGGAGCGCCTCGACAAGCTCTCCCGGCAACGCGGCGTGCAGCGACGGGCGCGCTTGCGGCGCGACGCACTGACCGTGTCGCTGGTCGGCTACACCAATGCCGGCAAATCGACGCTGTTCAATGCGCTGACGAGGGCGGGCGTCTATGCCGCCAACCAGTTGTTCGCCACGCTCGACACCACCTCGCGCAAGCTATGGGTGGAAGGCGCGGGGAATATCGTCCTGTCCGACACCGTCGGTTTCATCCGCGACCTGCCGCATTCTCTGGTTGCGGCCTTCCATGCGACATTGGAAGCGACGGTGGAGGCGGATTTGCTGCTGCATGTGGTCGATAGCGCCAGCCATGTGCGAGATCAGCAAATTGCCGAGGTCAACAAGGTGCTGGCTGAAATCGGCGCCGAGCATGTGCCGCAAGTGCTGGTCTGGAACAAGATCGACCTGACCGGCGTGGCGCCGGCAATCGAGCGGGACGACTATGATAGAATCGTTCGCGTCCGTGTCAGCGCCCGGTCAGGTGAAGGCCTTGCCCTGCTACGCGAGACGCTGGCCGAAATTTCCGGCGAGAAGGTCGAGGCGCGGCGTGTTGCCGCGTCGATCGACAACGCCGATTCCGATGAGCTAACCGAGCATCCCGAACACTCATGATTCCGACCATAGGCATACTGATGTCGCTGAACGATCCGCAATGGGGTAATCGCGGGGGTGACGACAAACCCGGCGCAGGCGGTCCGCGCCGCCCCAACGACGGCCCGCCCGATCTGGAGGAGATTCTTCAGGAATTCAAGCGCCGTTTGAACGGCGTGCTGGGTCAAAAACGCGGTGGCAACGGCAATGGCGATGATGGCGGGCGCCCGCCGCGTACGCCGGTCGATTTCAATCCCAAGTTTCTTGGCAGCGGCCTTGGCCTGCTGGGTGCCTTGGTCGTCATCATCTGGCTGGCGTCTGGCTTCTATATCGTCGATGCCTCGCAACGCGGCATCGTGCTGGAATTCGGCCGCGCCAAGGAAGTGACCGAGCCAGGCCTGCGCTGGCGGTTGCCGACCCCGATCCAGTCGCACGAACTGGTGAAGCTGTCGGACGTGCGCACCGTTGAAATCGGCTACCGCGGCAGCGAAAAGAACAAGGTGCTGAAAGAGGCGCTGATGTTGACCGATGACGAAAACATCGTCAACGTGCAGTTCGCCGTACAGTACATCGTCAAGGACCCGAAAAACTATCTGTTTACCAACCGTAGCGTCGACGATGCCGTGGTTGGTGCCGCCGAGACGGCCTTGCGCGAGGTCGTGGGCCGTAACCGCATGGACGACGTGCTCTATGGCGGCCGCGCCAAGATCGCCAGCCAGGCGACGGTGTTGATGCAGGGGATTCTCGACCGCTACGAAAGCGGCATCTATATCTCCAAGGTCACCATGCAAAATGCCCAGCCGCCCGAGCAGGTGCAGGCCGCCTTCGACGATGCCGTCAAGGCCGGGCAGGACCGCGAACGGCAGATCAACGAAGGCCAAGCCTATTACAACGATGTCGTGCCCAAGGCGGAAGGCGCCGCCGCGCGTCTGCGCGAGGAGGCAAAGGGTTACAAGCAGCGCGTGATTGCGTCCGCCGAAGGCGATGCGGCCCGCTTCCGCTCGGTGGTTTCCGAGTACGCCAAAGCGCCGGAAGTGACTCGGCAGCGCATGTATCTCGATACTATGCAGCAGATTTTCTCCAACACGAGCAAGGTGCTGGTCGATACCAAGGGACAGGGCAATCTGCTTTATCTGCCGCTCGATAAGCTGATGCAGGCCGGTGCGGCCGTGGCGACGCCGGCTCCGGTGGCGGAATCGAACGCTGCCGGGCCGTCGCGGGCGACGCCGATTCCCAACGAGGCACCGCCTCAGCTTGACCGGCAATCAGATAACAAACGCGGGCCGTCGCTGTCCAGCCGCGAAAGGGAGGCCCGCTGATGCGCCACGGTTTCGGTTTCTTCGGCGCCATTCTGGCGACCGTCCTGGTTGTGCTGGCGATGTCGGTCTTTACGGTCGATCAGCGCCAGTACGCGATCATTTTCCAGATGGGCGAGGTCAAGTACCTCATCAAGGAGCCCGGCCTGACTTTCAAATGGCCGCTGATCCAGAACGTCCGTTTCTTCGACAAGCGCATCCTGACGCTCGACAATCCTGAGCCTGAGCGCTTCGTCACCTCCGAAAAGAAAAACGTGCTGGTCGATTCCTACATCAAGTGGCGCATCGTCGATCCGCAACTGTTCTACATCTCAGTGCAGGGCGACGAACAACGCGCCAAAATCCGCCTGAATCAGACCATCAACGCCGGCCTGCGCGAAGAATTCGGGCGCAAGACGGTGCACGATGTGGTCTCCGGCGAACGCGACGAAATCATGAAGGTCGTGCGTGCCAAGGCCGATCTTGATGCGCGCACCATCGGCGTGGAAGTGGTCGATGTCCGCCTGAAGCGGGTCGAGTTGCCGACCGAAGTCAGCGACGCGGTCTATCGCCGCATGGAGGCCGAGCGCAAGCGCAACGCCAACCAGCTCCGTTCGGAAGGCGCCGCCGAGGCCGAGAAGATTCGCGCCGACGCCGACAAGAAGCGCGAAATCATCATTGCCGAGGCCTATCGTGACGCCCAGAAGATCAAGGGCGAAGGCGATGCCGCTGCAACGGCCACCTATGGTCAGGCATTTGGCCAGAATCCGGAGTTCTACTCGTTCTATCGCAGTCTGGAAGCCTATCGCGCCAGCTTCAAGTCGAAGAGCGACGTGATGGTGGTCGATCCCGGTTCCGACTTCTTCAAGTACATGAAGGGCGTGGGCAAGGGCGGTGAGGGCGGCCGCGGCAAATGAACAATTCGTTGCTGGTGGCCTTCGCGCTGATGCTGGTGCTCGAAGGCGTCCTGCCCTTCGTGTGGCCGAAGAAATGGCGTGAAACTTTCATGCGCCTGATTCAATTCACCGATGGCCAACTTCGCTTCATCGGCCTGACTTCGATGTTGGCCGGCCTCATTCTGTTGATCGTCTTCAAATGAACTGGCTGCTTCCCGAATACATTGCCGATGCGCTGCCGGCCGAAGCGGCGCGCGTCGAGGGCTTGCGCCGTAAGGCGCTCGATCTCTTCACCGGACGAGGCTACGAGCTGGTGATGCCGCCGTTGCTCGAATACCTCGATTCGCTGCTGACCGGTACCGGTCGTGATCTCAAACACCAGACCTTCGAGGTCGTCGATCAACTCTCCGGGCGCACCCTGGGGGTGCGGGCGGACATCACGCCGCAGGTGGCGCGCATTGACGCCCATCTGCTCAACCGCCGGGGCGTGACCCGCCTGTGCTATTGCGGCAGCGTGTTGCACAGCCTGCCGCGCACCATCGCCTCGAGCCGTCAGCCCTTGCAGATTGGGGCGGAACTGTATGGCTATGCCGGCATCGCCGCCGATCTTGAAGTGATTCGCTTGCTGGCCCAGACGTTGGAGATTTGTGGTGCGCAGGCTGCGCGCATCGACCTGGGGCACGTGGGTATCTTCCGGGCACTCGCCGAGTCCGCTCAACTCGATGCCGCGACGGAAGAACAACTCCTGACCCTGTTGCGAGCCAAGGATGTTCCTGGGCTGGCCCAGCTTTGTGAGTCCCTGCCAAATGGCATCGGCGAAGCGTTGCTGCGCCTGCCGCACTTGTTCGGTGGCGTCGAAGTGCTGGCGCGGGCTCGCGCCGAATTGCCACCGCTGCAGGCCATTGGTGCCGCACTCGATAACCTCGCCGAATTGCTGGCAGCTGCACCGGAATTGCCGTTTTCCATCGATCTTTCTGACCTGCGCGGCTACCATTATCACAATGGTGTGGTGTTCGCGGCCTATCGCCCAGACTACCCGGCGGCCATTGCCCAGGGCGGACGTTATGACGGCGTTGGCGAGGCATTTGGTCGTGCCCGCCCGGCCACCGGTTTCTCGTTCGATCTGCGTGAAGTGGCTCGACTGGCGCCGGTTGGCCCGTCTCGTTCGGCTATCGTTTGCCAGGCGGCGGGCGCTGACGTGGCGCTCCGCCAAAAAATCGAGGCCCTGCGAGCGGCCGGTGAAACAGTGGTGGAATTGCTCCCCGGCGAAGCCATCGACGAGCGGCCCGAAGGTGACCGTCGCCTGCGGCCGGCTGGCTGTCAATGGATTATCGATACCCTCAACCCCAACTGAGAATTGAACATGGCAAAGAACATCATCGTCGTCGGAACCCAGTGGGGCGATGAAGGCAAAGGCAAGATCGTCGATTGGCTGACCGACCAGGCGGGCGGCGTTGTCCGTTTCCAGGGCGGACACAATGCCGGGCATACGCTCGTGGTCGGCGAGCGCGAATACAAACTCAATCTGGTGCCTTCCGGCATTGTGCGCGGTGTGCCGTGCTACATCGGCAACGGTGTCGTACTTGACATTGCCCATCTGCTGAAAGAAATCCATACGCTCGAAGCGGGCGGACTGGAGGTGCGCAGCCGCCTCAAGGTGAGTTCCGGCTGCCCGGTCATCCTGCCCTATCACTCGGCGCTCGATTTGGCGCGCGAGGCGCAACGTTGCGGCGACAAGAAGATCGGCACCACGGGCAAGGGCATCGGCCCCGCCTATGAAGACAAGGTGGCGCGGCGCGGCGTGCGCGTCTACGACCTTTTCCATCCCGAATCCTTCGCCGAGAAATTGCGCGAGGTGATGGATTATCACAACTTCGTGCTGACGCAGTTCCTCAAGGCAGACGCGCTCGACTACCGCAAGGTGCTGGATCAGGCGCTGGCCGATGGCGAGCAGATCAAGCCGCTGGTGGCGGATGTTTCAGCGGCCCTCTATGCGGCGAATGCCGCCGGTCAGAACCTGCTGTTCGAGGGTGCCCAGGGCACGCTGCTCGACATCGACCATGGCACGTATCCTTTCGTCACTTCTTCGAATTGCGTGGCGGGGCAGGCGGCAGCGGGTGCCGGGGTGGGGCCGGGCATGCTGCACTACGTTTTGGGTATTACCAAGGCCTATTGCACGCGGGTCGGCGGCGGCCCCTTCCCGTCCGAGCTCGATATCGAAACCGAGGGCACGCCGGGCTTCCAGATGTCCGACAAGGGTAAGGAAATCGGCACCGTGACGCGGCGCAAGCGTCGCTGTGGCTGGTTCGACGCCGCGGCCCTGCGCCGTTCGGCCCGCATCAATGGCCTTACCGGCTTGTGCATCACCAAACTGGATGTGCTCGACGGTCTCGACGAATTGAAGATTTGCACCGGTTACAACGTCGACGGGCAACGCCTGGATCTGCTGCCCATCGGCGCCGACGAAGTCGCCCGTTGTGAGCCGATTTACGAGACCCTGCCGGGTTGGCGGGAGACGACCTTCGGTGTCAAACGCTGGTCCGATTTGCCCCCGGCGGCGCGCAACTACCTCGATCGCCTCGAAACCTTGTGCGAGATTCCGATCGACATCGTCTCGACCGGACCGGAGCGCGACGAAACCATCCTCAAGCGTCACCCGTTCGAGTGACGGCCGGGGCGGACCGAAGCGATGTCGAGATGGTGACGCCGCTTAGGATTGTGCTCCCCTCGCCGGCTGAACGCCCCGCCGCCGTCGCAGCGGCGACCGATCACTGGGGTTCGATGATCGTCACGCGTGGTCTACGCCACCCCTTAGCCGACGCACATTGGCTCGTGGCGATGGAAGGTTCGTCGCTGCTTGGAGCATTGTCTTGGCGTGACGCCGAGTCGGACACGACCGAAGTGCTGACGCTCGATGCATTCAGGCCGGGACAGCGCATCGGCGCGCAACTATTGCGCCATTTTCTGGCCGGCTGTCCCGACACCTGGCTGGTGACCACCAACGACAATGCGAAAGCACAGGCGTTTTACGCCCGCATGGGGGGGCGGTTGGCGTCGGTGGACATCGACGCGGTCGTGCGGGCGCGAGTACTGAAACCGGAAATACCACTCATCGGCATTGATGGCGTGCCGATCCGCGATGAATGGATTTACGCCTGGGGACGGGCGCAGCCGGGCTAGCCGCTCAAGCCTCGCGCAGCCAGTGGCCGGATTTGCCGCCCTGCTTTTCGAGCAGGCGAACGTTCTCGATGCACATGCCCCGATCCGCGGCTTTGCACATGTCGTAGATTGTGAGCAGGGCGGTGGCGACGGCGGTCATCGCCTCCATCTCGACGCCGGTTCGCCCGCAACATTCCGCGGTGGCGATGCAGTCAACCGCGGAGTCGGCGGTGTCGATTCCGAATTCGACCGCAACGCGAGTCAGCGCGAGGGGATGGCAGAGTGGAATCAGGTCGGCGGCGCGCTTGGCGCCCTGGATGCCGGCAATACGGGCGATGCCGAGGACATCGCCTTTGCCGGCGCGACCTTCTACGATCAGGGCCAGCGTGGCGTGGGAGACTACAATGCGGCCGGCGGCCCGCGCCACGCGCACCGTCTCGGCCTTGGCGCCGACATCGACCATATGCGCCTGCCCGGCGGCATCGAAATGAGTGAGCGGGGAATCGGAGAGTTGATCGGGCGGGTTCGGGATCGTGGCCATTTTACGAATGCTTACAGCTTGCGTCAGTCGCCTGAAAGAGGGGCTGCGCTATCATAACACCATGACTCGAACCTATCGCCTTGCCTGCGGCCTAATGGCCGCGCTCATCGCCTTCTCTTCGGTCGCCGGTAACAATCTGCCAGAACTGGGCGATTCGGCCGGAGAAGATCTCTCGATGGCGACTGAAAAGCGCATCGGCCAGCAAATCATGCACGAAATCCAGGCGCGCGATCCCGCCTATCTGGACGATCCCGAGATCGAAAGCTACCTGAACCAGTTGGGTGGTCGACTGGCGGGCGCCAGCAGCGATCCGGGCATTGGGTTTCACTTCTTCGCCATCGACGATCCGAGCATCAACGCTTTCGCGATGCCGGGCGGGTTCATCGGTGTGCACACCGGCCTGATCCTGGCGGCGCAAAGCGAATCCGAACTGGCCGGCGTGCTGGCGCATGAAATTTCGCACGTTACCCAGCGCCACATCGCGCGCCAGATTCAGCGGGAAAAACAACTCTCCCTGGCTGCCATGCTGGGCATGGCGCTCGCTCTGCTGGCCGCCCGCTCCAATTCGCAGGTGGCCTCGGCCGCCGTCGTTTCTGCGCAGGCTTCGACGGTGCAGGCGCAACTGGCGTTTTCGCGCGATTACGAACGCGAAGCCGATCGGAGCGGCTTTGAAATCATGCAGAAATCCGGCATGGACGTGCGTGGCATGTCCGGGTTTTTTGAGCGCCTGCAAAAGGCCACTCGGGTTTACGAAGGCAACGCGCCGGTCTATTTGCGCTCGCACCCGCTGACCGTCGAGCGCATCTCGGACATGCAGAACCGCGAGCGCACCCAGCGCTATCGCCAGGTTCCGGACAGCCCCGATTTTCATCTCGTCCGCGCAAAACTGCGAGCGATGAAAGGACATAGCAGCGAGGCCATCAAGGATTTTCAGAATCTGGTCAACGATCGCAAATATCCCTCGGAAGGCGCGGCGCGCTATGGATTGGCGGTGGCGCTGACCCGCGTCAGGGATTGGCAGGGCGCCGAAAAGGAACTCCAGGCGGCGCGGCGCCTTCGCCTGGTGTCGCCGATGATCGACCGGCTGCTGGCGGAAGTGAGGATCGGCATGGGGGATATCGACGGCGGACTGGCGCTCTATCGTGACACCATGGCCCGCTACCCGCTCAACATGGGCCTGATGTACGCCTATGGCGATGTACTGACCAGCCAGCAGCGATTTGCCGACAGCCTGAAGCTGGCCGAGGATCAACTGCGCAACTACCCGCAGGATGTGCGCCTCTATACCCTGATGGCCCGTTCCTACGCGGCGTTGGGCAAGCGCGCCCTGCAACACCGGGCGACGGCCGAAGCTTACGCGTTGCAAGGGCAGACCGGCGCGGCGGTGGAACAGCTGCAACTTGCGCAAAAGGCGGGCGACGCCAACTTCTTTGAATCCTCGGTCATCGATGCCCGGCTGCGCGAGCTGAAGAACCGTCTTGCCGATGAGATGAAGGAAAGGCGCAAAGAGCGATAGAATAGCGGCTCGCCAACTGCCGCTATAAGACCATGTCATTTGATCGCGAACTCGATGTCAAAGGGCTGAACTGCCCGCTGCCCATCCTGCGCACCAAAAAGGCGCTGGCGGAGATGCAATCCGGTCAGGTATTGCGCGTACTCGCCACCGACCCCGGCTCGGTCAAGGATTTTGCGGCTTTCGCCCGCCAGACCGGTAACGAATTGCTCGAACAGAGCGCCCATGAGGGCGTGTTCGAATTTTCGCTCAAGCGCAAATAGTCCCCTCTGTTTTCGCCCTCTTTGAAGACAGACTGGCGCCGTCCGGCGAGGCGGCCGCCTGGTTGTTCACCGAACCTGTCGCCTCGCTGACGGCGGAGACTCCCGCCGATCTTGCCGCCGCGCTAGCCTGGCAGGAAGGCTGGACGGTGCTGGCGCTGGATTATGAACTCGGCTACGCCTATGAACCGGCCGCCGCATCTGCGCAGCGGTGGCGAAGTCCGGCGAAGCCGCTGGCGCGCTTGTGGCGTTTTGGGCGCCGCCAGCCGCTGTCTCCGGAAGAGGTCGAACTCTGGTTCGACATGGCACTTTCGGCGCTCGATGAAGATTCGCGTCACGCAGGCGTGGGCGGCTTTGAATCCAGTCAATCGGAGGCTTGCTACGTCGCAAACGTGGAGCGCATCCGCGACTGGATCGCGGCGGGCGACTGCTACCAGGTCAATTACACCTTTCCGCTAACCTTTCGCGCCTGGGGGCATCCGCTCGCGCTGTACAGGGCATTGCGCGCCCGCCAGCCGGTCCGTTACGGCGGGGTGGTGGCGGCGGCCGAAGGTGCGCTGGTGTCGCTGTCGCCGGAATTGTTCATCGAAAAGCACGGTGCGCGCCTTGTGACCCGGCCGATGAAAGGTACGGCGCCGCGCGCCAGCGATCCCGAGTCGTTGCGCCAGTCGGCGAAGAATCGCGCCGAGAACCTGATGATCGTCGACCTCCTGCGCAATGACCTCGGAAGGGTGGCCGAAACCGGCAGCGTGCGGGTCGAGTCGCTGTTTGAGATCGAGGCCTATCCCACGCTCTGGCAGATGGTCTCGCAGGTGGCCGCCGATGTGGGCGAATGCGGTCTGGCGGACATTCTGCCGGCGCTGTTTCCGTGCGGTTCGATTACCGGCGCTCCCAAAATTCGCGCCATGCAGATCATCGGCGAACTGGAAGACGAACCGCGCGGACTCTACACGGGCGCGCTGGGTTGGCAGGCGCCGGACGGCGATTTTCGCCTCAACGTGGCCATTCGCACGCTGGAGTTGGAATCCGGCGGGGGCGGCCGGCTGGGCGTTGGCAGCGGGATCGTCGCCGAATCCGATGCCGCCGACGAATGGCGTGAATGCTGGTTGAAGGCGCGTTTTCTCACCGAACTCGACCCCGGTTTCTGCCTGATCGAGACCTTGCGCCGGGAGAATGGCGTCTATCCACGGCTGGAAGGCCACCTCGGTCGTCTGCGCGCCTCGGCGCAGTGGCTGGGGTTTCGCTACGACGAGGCCGAAGTGCGTTCCCGTCTGGCAGCACAATCGTCGAAAGGCATTTGGCGGGTGCGCCTCACGCTGGCCAAATCCGGCGAAACGACGTTGGAATTGACTCCCCTGGCACCGGAATCCGGTGAAGAGCGGCTGGCGTGGCTCGCGGCCAATAGGATAATCGCCGACGACCCCCTGCGTCGACACAAAACAACTGCCCGTGCCTGTTATGACCGGGCATTGCGGCGCATCGCGGACGAGCCGAAGGTATTCGATGTGATCTTTTGCAACGAGCGCGGTGAAGTGGCCGAGGGCGCACGCAGCACGGTGTTCGTCGAGCGTGACGGTGTCTTGCTGACGCCGCCGCTCGCCTCGGGGGCGTTGCCGGGGGTATTGCGCGCCGAATTGTTGGCTTCCGGGCGCGCGCGCGAGGCGGTGTTGGGGCCGGTGGACCTGGCCAACGGTTTCTATCTGGGCAACGCCGTGCGGGGTCTAATCGCCGCGAGACTGGCGCCCTAACTGCGGCCGATCAGTCGCGCAATCATCTCGCCGGGGGTCGAGACGTTGAGGCGACGCATGAGCCTTGCGCGGTGCGCCTCCACGGTGCGATGGCTGATTCCCAGTTCGCGGGCGATCTGTTTGCTGGTTTTGCCGGTGACCAGCAATTGGGCGACTTCGCGTTCGCGGGCGGTGAATTCGACATTGACCGGGCGCGTGGTGGAGAGGTCTTCGAACATCCAGGTGGCGCAATCAAACGGATGTGCCTTGTCCTGCACGCGTCCCGAGACATGGCACCAGAACAGGCTTCCATCCTTGTGCATCATGATGCGCTCGTCGCTGTACTGGCCTTTTTCTATCAACACCGGCAGGGCGCGTTGGGCGATGTCCTCGAATTCGAGATCCGAGGCATACAGGTGGCGCAGCCAGGAGCCGATCAGTTCGGTTTTGCTGTAGCCGAACATCTCGGCAAACGCGGTGTTGCAGACCTGTATGACCCTGTGCCTCAGCACGCACAGGCCGACAGGCACCATTTCAAAAGCGAGCAGCGTATCGGCTATGGCGTTTTCGTTGTTCATGACAAAAGTTGGAACGGAATCATTCAATTATCGCGTATCAATGCGATCCGGCAATCCCCTAGGTAGAACTACGATAGGGTAATCGCACGACTGCACACTGCTCGCTACTCGGAATACCTTATTCGAGTTACCAATGCGATGAGGGAGTGGAGCATGGAAATCAAGGGATTAGTTGCGGTGATTACCGGTGGCGCCAGCGGCATCGGCGAATCCATTGCCAGGGAAATGGCAGCAGAGGGGGCGAAAGTGGTGATCGGGGATCTCGATCAGGTGGCGGTCAATCGCGTCGTCACGGAAATCACCGAGGCAGGCGGACAGGCAGCGGGGGTGCTGGCCAACGTGACCGACGAGAACGACATGGCGAAACTGATGCAGGCGGCAGTAGCCGCCTTTGGCGCCATCAACGTTGTGGTGGCCAACGCCGGAGTCATCCGGGATGGCGTCATGATCAATACCGACAAGGAGACCGGCAAGGTCAGGAAAGTGATGCCGGTGGAGGATTTCAGGTTCGTGCTCGACGTCAATCTGGTCGGCGCGTTTCTGACCTTCCGCGAGGGTGCGCGCCGCATGGTGGATAACCGGTGGCCGGGTGTGCTGATTGCTGTTTCGTCGATCAACAAGACGGGCCAGGTCGGCCAGATCAACTATTCCTCGACCAAGGTTGCCGTGGCTTTATGGCCGAAGATTCTGGCCGGGGAATTCATGATGAAGGGCATTCACAACATCCGCGTGGTCAGCATTTCGCCGGGCTATGTCGCGACTCCCATCCTCGCCGGTATGGACCAGAATGCGCTGGCCGCGATTACCCGCGATGTCCATATCCAGCGGCTGGTGCAACCGTCAGAAATTGCGGCGGCCGTGAAATTTGCGGTCGAGAACGACGCACTTGACGCGACCGATATCGAAGTAACCGGCGGCCTGTGCTACGCCAAGTCGCGCGCCAAGTGAGCGACCGGTGCGAATGGGAGGGATCATGAAACAGAACAAGGTCGTGACCGCCGATGAAGCCATCGCCGCGATCAAGAATAACGATGTCGTCTGTGTGACCGGTTTTCTCGGCGCGGGTACGGCGGAAGCGCTGATCATCGCGCTTGAGAAGCGCTTCCGGGCGACGGCTGCGCCGCGGGACATGACCCTTCTCTTCTCCTCCGGCCCCGGCGACGCCAAGGATCGCGGTCTTAACCGGGTGGCCATGGAGGGCCTGTGGAAGCGCGTTATCGCCGGCCATTACGGGTTGCTGCCGAAAATGGGGCAACTAGCGCTGGCCGAAGCGTTCGAGGCCTACAACTTGCCACAAGGCATCCTGACCAACTTCTACCGGGCGGTGGCAGGTCATCGCCCCGGCGTGCTGAGCAAGGTCGGCCTGGGGACCTTCGTCGATCCGCGCATCGAGGGCGGGCGGGTCAATGCGCGTGCTCAGGAACAACTTGTGGATGTGGTCTCGCTCGGCGGCGAAGAGTGGCTCTTCATGAAGTCTTTTCCGCTCGATGTGGCCCTCATTCGCGGCACTACGGCGGATGCGGCGGGAAATGTGAGTTTCGAGCATGAAATCCTCACCATCGATGGTCTGGCGATGGCTACCGCCGTACATAACTCGGGCGGAACGGTCATCGTCCAAGTCGAGCGGCTGGCCGCGCAGGGCGCTCTCAATCCGAGGGCGGTGAAGATACCGGGCATCCTGGTCGATTATGTGGTCGTGGCGCCACCGGAGAATCACCAGCAGACCTATGCCACGGCATACAGCGCCGCCTTTTCCGGCGAGTTGAAGGTCGATCTGCCGCCCAGGAGGGCGCTGGCGCTTGATGAGCGGAAGATCATTGCGCGCCGCGCGGCGATGGAGTTGGTGCCTTTCGACGTGATCAATCTCGGCATCGGTGTGCCGGAGGGAGTGGCTGCGGTGGCGAACGAGGAAGGCATCCTCGACGATCTGACTATGACCGTCGAGCCCGGTATCATCGGTGGCATGCCGACCGGTGGCCTCGATTTCGGCGCGTCGATCAACGCCGAGGCGGTGATCGACATGCCGGACCAGTTCGATTTCTACGACGGCGGCGGGCTCGATCTCACCTGCCTGGGCATGGCTCAATGCGACGCAGCGGGGAATGTCAATTCCAGCAAATTCGGCAAGCGTCTGGCCGGCTGTGGCGGCTTTATCGACATCAGCCAGAATGCCCGCACAGTGTTGTTCGTCGGCACTTTGACAGCCGATGGCTTGGCAGTGTCGGTGGCCGACGGCAAGTTGAAGATCGATCATGAAGGCAGGACGCGCAAGTTTGTCCAGCAGGTGCAGCAGATCACTTTCGCCGGCAGGATTGCTGCTCGGGGCGATCAGCGGATTTTGTACATCACCGAGCGGGCGGTGTTTCGACTGGCTGACGGACAGGTGGAACTGATCGAGGTGGCGCCGGGCATCGATATCGAACGGGACGTGCTGGCGCAGATGGACTTCCGGCCGGTCATGAAGAACGTCCGCGCGATGGACGCCCGAATCTTCCGTGAGGAGGTGATGCAAATTCGCTCCGCCTTTCTCGAACGGCACCACAAATAAGGCATCAGCGCTAACTGTAGGTAGGTCGGACGCCCGGGCGGGTTGAGTTTCGGGCGCATTGTTTCAGAGATGCGGGAGGAAGCGTGGCAAAGGCCAAAATCATCGGAACAGGGTTGTATGTCCCCGGCGCCGCCATCGCCAACAGCGAATTGTGGCAGTTGATCGGCGCTGAGTTCGATCAAGGCAAACTGGAGGAAAAGTTGGGTATCTTCAGGCGTCACAACGCCACGTTGCGGGGTCTGAAGGAATTTACAACTGATTTTGCCACTGAAGCCGCCAAGGCCGCCATAGCGCGTGCTGGCATCGATCCCATGCAGGTCAGTTTGTTCATCGTCGGAACCGATACGCCTCAATATCTGTCCCCTGGTTCGGCAGTGGTCGTGCAAGGCCGTCTTCAGGGTGGGCAGATGTTGACCGGTTGCTTCGACGTGAATGCCTCCTGCGCTGGCTTCACGACTTCGCTTGATATCGCGGCAAAAATGATAGCGTGCGATGCGAACCTGAAATATGCCGTTGTAGTCGGCGTTTACAACATGCCTGCATTCGTTCGTCCTGGCGACGCGTTTGGACATGCCATATTCGCTGACGGCGCCGGGGCGGTCGTCTTGCAGCGTACCGACGACCGCGACAACTCCGGGTACCTGGCTGGGCAGTTAATGGCGGACGGTACGCAATGGGATTTCATCGGGTTGTACGCAGGTGGCTCGAAATTTCCGATTACGCATGAGCGATTGGACAGAGGTGAATATGGATTGCAAAACCTGAAACCGCTGCCTGGTGATCGCAATGTAAAGCTATGGCCGAATGTGGCGAAGCAGTTGGTTGCCAAGGCGGGGTTGCGTATCGAGGATGTCGACCACATTTTGTTTTCGCAAATCAATCGATCCGTGATCGAAGAGGTCATGAATCTACTTGCTTTGCCGCTTCAGCGCACCACCACAGTGATGGATCGCTATGGCTACACGGGATCCGGAAGCGTGCCGATGGCGCTTCATCACGCTGTCGAGAACGGAAAGATCAAGGAAGGCGATACTGTCATGCTCATCGCATCTGGGGCAGGGTTTTTCGTTGGAGCCAATTTGTTCAGATATTAATGAGTCCGTCTGGTTTCTTGAAATATACGCGTATGTCATGTTTTTAGGGATGCGTAGTTCTACTAAGCGTAGCCGTACGAATATGGGAACTTTATGCAATAGGCTAACGTAAGGTCACCGGTCGGCAGCAGACCGGATATTGACTATTTGAGAGGGGGCGATCATGGCATTTCTGATTGTGTTGGCGTCTTTGTGTTTTCTGATGTATGTCGCATATCGAGGACACAGCGTCATTTTGTTTGCACCGATAGCCGCGATGGGTGCGGTGCTGATGACCGATCCTACACTGGTCCTGCCCATGTTCACCGGCCTCTTTATGGACAAGATGGTCGTTTTCGTCAAACTCTATTTCCCGATCTTCTTGCTAGGTGCAGTTTTCGGCAAAGTCATCGAACTGGCCGGGTTCGCAAAATCCATTGTTAGTTTCGTAATCCGCACGATCGGGCGGGATCGCGCCATTCTGGCCATTGTGCTGGCGTGCATTCTGCTGACCTATGGAGGCGTTTCGGTTTTCGTTGTGGTATTTGCCGTCTATCCATTTGCTGCCGAGATGTTTAGGGTGGGGGAAATTCCCAAGCGGCTGATTCCAGGGGCGATTGCATTGGGTTCGTTCACCATTTCAATGGATGCGTTTCCAGGCACGCCACAGATCCAGAACGTAATCCCGACCACCTTTTTCAAGACGACGATTTATGCCGCCCCATGGCTGGGCATTCTCGGCGGCACGCTGATCGTGATTGCGGGCATGGTCTATCTGGAATGGATGCGTCGTCGCGCGATGGCGGCAGGGGAAGGCTATGGCAGTGGCCACATCAACGAGCCCGAGTCATTCGATGATGGGCGTGATCACCTGCCGAATCCACTGGTGGCGATTTTGCCGCTGGTGATGGTAGCGGTTGCGAACAAGATATTTACAGAGATTATTCCAAGTGCATATGGCGAATCTCATCAATTTGTTCCGGCGGTGATTGGAAAGGCTGCGCCTGTCGTCCAGAAGATATCCTCCGTCAAAGCGCTGTGGGCAGTCGAAGGAGCATTGCTGATCGGGATCGCGATCGTATTCCTGTTCGCTTTCAAGCATGTCGTCCATCGCTTTGCCGAAGGCAGCAAAGCTGCGATAGCGGGATCTCTGCTAGCGTCAATCAACACCGCGTCTGAGTATGGATATGGTTCAGTGATCGCCGCTTTGCCGGGCTTTCTGATCATTGCGGATGCGCTGAGGAGCATCCCAAATCCGCTGATCAACGAAGCGATAACGGTGACCACATTAGCGGGCGTCGTCGGGTCAGCCTCCGGCGGATTGGGCATTGCTTTGGCGGCGATGGCAGATACATTTGTCGCAAACGCGAACGCTGCTGGAATACCACTGGAGGTGATGCATCGGGTGGCATCGATGGCTTCGGGGGGGATGGATTCACTTCCGCACAATGGCGCGGTGATCACCTTGCTGGCCGTCACGGGTTTGACCCATCGGCAGTCATACAAGGATATCTTTGCAATCACCCTATTGAAAACGATTGGGGTTTTCGTGGTGATCGGCATCTACTACACAACGGGGATTGTATAGGGGTGGCACTCGGTTGGCCTCTTTGCAGCGGAGCATGACCATGATCGTATCTCGACAGGTTTTCACACTACCCACTTTCAAAACCGCGTCCGGGCGCACACTCAAAGAGGTTCGCATCGGATTCGAAACGTACGGGACACTCAATGACGCGCG
Source organism: Betaproteobacteria bacterium UBA1934 (assembly GCA_002337055.1). Classification (GTDB taxonomy): domain Bacteria; phylum Pseudomonadota; class Gammaproteobacteria; order Burkholderiales; family Rhodocyclaceae; genus UBA1934. Next base: position 98,813 of record DDFG01000001.1, read on the forward strand.
CGACAACGCCATTCTGATCTGCCACTATTTCGGCGGCACCGCGCACGCCGCCGGCAAATATCAGGGAAGCGATCCGTTGCCAGGTTGGTGGGACAGTGTCATCGGGCCAGGTAAGGTATTTGATACAGATCGCTATTTCGTCGTGTGCAGTGACGTGCTTTGCTGCGTTCCCGTGTTTAACGGCCATGTTGTTACCACAGGGCCGGCGACTGTCAATCCCGAAACGGGTCAGCGATATGGACTCGATTTTCCGGTCATCCGCTACGTCGATTTGGTCCGGGTGCAGCGGGCGTTGTTGCTGTCGTTGGGAATTGATAAGCTGATTGCAGTTGCCGGGCCCTCTGCAGGCGCGTTTCAGTCCTTGCAATGGTCGGTTGAATTTCCGGAGGCGGTTCCTCGGGTGATCGCGGTCGTATCACCAGGTATCGGCATGGACGCTTCCACTTTGGCAGTCTCCGATATGTGGACGCGACCAATTCGCAATGACCCGGATTGGCGCAACGGTCAGTATGATCCCGAGCATCCACCTTTGTCCGGTATCGCAGAAGCATTGCGCATTGCCGCTGTGTCGGCGATGACCGAACCGACGGTTCGCCTGACTCTCGGCGATTTGGCACCGGCCGACCCTGACAAGAGCCCGGCTGACTCCATCCTTAATGATTTCTTGTCTGCCAGTTTGCTAAGGCAAGTGGGTGTGGCGCAGGCGAGGATTATGGATGCAAATCACTATCTTTACCTTGTGCGCGCAGGGCAGTTGTTCGATGTTGAAGGACAGTTGGCTGCGGCAAAAGCCAAGTATCTGTTCCTGCCGGTGCGCACTGATACGATTGCCACAGTGCCCATGAACGAGGATGCCGTGGCCAAGGTTCGCGCCGCCGGATTGCGTGCAGAGATGAAGGTAATCGAGACAGCCGGCGGACATCTAGACGGATTGACGCAAGTTGCAACGGTGAATGAGACTATTTCCGCATTCTTGAACAGCGACTGAGCAGGTGGCAGCCAAGAAAAAATGGCGGCTTTACCGGGCCGCCATTCGTATATTGACCGGATGATTCACCCCAGCTTGATTCGCTGCGCCCGCAGTTTCTCCAGCAGCGCCGCAAACTCTTCCAGACGCTGCTTTTCCTGAGCGACGACGGCGGCTGGAGCACGCGCCACAAAGCTTTCGTTGCCGAGCTTGCTCTGCGCGATGCCGACCTGTTTCTCGATCTTCTCGATTTCCTTGTCGAGGCGTTCGCGTTCGGCAGCGACGTCGATTTCGACCTTCAGCATCAACCGCACCTCGCCGACAATGGCGACCGGGGCAACGTCGTCGCTCGGAATCTCGGCGACCAGCTGCACTTCCGAGAGCTTGCACAGCGCTTGCAGGATGGGCGCGAAGGAGGCGATGTCGTCACCGCCGCCAGCGACCAGCAGCGGCATGCGCTGGGCGGGCGAGAGGTTCATCTCGCCGCGCAGGTTGCGGCAGGCATAGGTCAGCGCCTTCAGGCGCTCGATCTTGCCTTCGCTGATCTCGTCGAGCTTGCCGAGATCGGCGCGCGGGTAAAGAGCCAGCATTACCGATTCGTGCGATTTGCGACCGGCGATGGGCGCCACCGTCTGCCACAGTTCCTCGGTGATGAAGGGGAGCAGCGGGTGGGCCAGGCGCAGCACGGTTTCCAGCACGCGTACCAGGGTGCGGCGCGCGGCGCGGGCTTCTGCCTCGGAGCCGGTGTTGATCTGCACCTTGGCGATTTCCAGATACCAGTCGCAGAACTCGTCCCAGACGAATTTGTAGATCGCTTGCGCCAGCAGGTCGAAACGGTAGTCGGTGAAATGTTGCTCGACTTCGGCCTCGACGCGTTGCAACAGGCTGACGATCCAGCGGTCGGCGAAACTGAACGCCAGACGCGCCTCGCCGTTCGGTGCGCTGCACGCGCCGCTTTCGGTCTGGACGTGGTCGAGCGCCAGATCGTGACCTTCCACATTCATCAACACGAAGCGGGTGGCGTTCCACAGCTTGTTGCAGAAATTGCGGTAGCCGTCGCAGCGGTTCAGGTCGAACTTGATATCGCGCCCCGGGCTGGCGAGGCTGGCGAAAGTGAAGCGCAGCGCATCGGTGCCGAAGGCGGGGATGCCCTCGGGGAACTCCTTGCGCGTCTTCTTGGCAATGCTTTCCGCCTGCTTGGGGTTCATCAGGCCGGTGGTGCGCTTCTGCACCAGCGCTTCGATGCCGATGCCGTCGATCAGGTCGATCGGGTCGAGCACGTTGCCCTTGGACTTGGACATCTTCTGGCCTTCCGCGTCGCGGATCAGGCCGTGCACATAGACGTGCTTGAACGGAATCTTGCCGGTGATGTGCTTGGTCANNTGACCATGCGCGCCACCCAGAAGAAAATGATGTCGAAACCGGTGACCAGCACCGTTGAGGGCAGGTAGAGATCGAGCGCCGGGTTGGATTTGGCCGGGTATTCCGGCGTCCAATCGAGGGTCGAGAAGGGCCACAGTGCCGAGGAATACCAAGTGTCGAGCACGTCCGGGTCGCGGGTCAGCGCGCCGGTGTAGCCGGCGGCGGCCGCCTGGGCGCGGGCTTCGGCCTCGTCGTGGGCGACGAAGGTTTCGCCGTTGTCGCCGTACCAGGCGGGAATCTGATGACCCCACCATAGTTGGCGCGAAATGCACCAGTCCTGGATGTTGTTGAGCCACTGGTTGTAGGTATTGACCCAGTTTTCCGGAACGAACTTGATCTCGCCGGAGGCGACGACTTCGAGCGCCTTTTCGGTGATCGATTTGCCGTCTTCACCCGGTTTGGACATGGCGACAAACCACTGGTCAGTGAGCATCGGCTCGATCACGACGCCGGTGCGGTCGCCGCGCGGTACCTTGAGCTTGTGCTTGTCGGTCTTTTCCAGCAGGCCGAGGGCTTCGAGGTCGGTGACGATGGCCTTGCGGGCGTCGAAGCGGTCGAGTCCCCAATATTTTTGGGGAATGAATTCCCATGACTCCTTGCCGGGAATCGGTTGATCATCAATTAGACGGCCAATCTCTCCGTCAGCGGAATAGCGCGATGCTTCTTCTTCGCGGTCGAGAATATTGTTTAGGGTTCCGCCTTGTATTTTTCCATCCAACGTCAGCACGTTGATCATCGGCAAACCATGCCGTTGAGCCACCGCATAATCGTTGAAATCATGCGCCGGAGTGACCTTGACGCAGCCGGTGCCGAATTCGAGATCGACGTAGGCGTCGGCGATGATCGGAATCTCACGCCCGGTCAGCGGCAGCTTCACGGTTTTGCCGATCAGGTGCTTGTAGCGTTCATCTTCCGGATGCACCATCACCGCCGTGTCGCCGAGCATGGTTTCCGGGCGGGTGGTGGCGACCGTCAGGCTGGCCGATCCGTCGGCGAGCGGATAGCGGATGTGCCAGAGGAAGCCCTCCTCCTCTTCCTGCACCACTTCCAGATCGGAGACGGCGGTGTGCAGCTTGGGGTCCCAATTGACTAGCCGCTTGCCGCGGTAGATCAGCCCCTCGTTGTAGAGTCGCACGAAGGTTTCGGTGACGATTTTGTTGAGGCCGGCATCCATCGTGAAGCGCTCGCGCCTCCAGTCCGGGCTGGTGCCCAGTCGCCGCATCTGCCGCGTGATGGTGCCGCCCGAGTATTCCTTCCATTCCCAGACTTTTTCGAGGAATTTTTCGCGCCCGAGGTCGTGGCGGGAGATGCCCTGTGCGTCCAGCTGGCGTTCGACGACGATCTGCGTGGCGATGCCGGCGTGGTCGGTACCCGGCTGCCAGAGCGCATTGTGGCCGCGCATCCGGTAGTAGCGGGTGAGCGCATCCATGATCGTCTGGTTGAAGCCGTGCCCCATGTGCAGCGTGCCGGTGACGTTGGGCGGCGGCAGCAGGATGCAGAAGGCATCGGATTTGTTCTGGTCGAGACCGGCGGCGAAATAGCCGCGCGATTCCCATTCGGGATACCAGCGGCGTTCGATGTCCGCAGGTTCAAAGGCTTTGGCGAGTTCCATGAAGGGGGCTGGAGGGCGAAAAGAATCAATTATACCCGGTGATCCGCCCACGCCTGCCTTGGTGTCTGCCGGTTAGGCGCAGGTGGCGCAGTGCGCTGTGACAAAACTGTAACTTTCGCTGCCTAGAATGGCCGGATTTACCTGTCCGCCAACCGAGGGTTCCTGTCATGAAACGTCGTGAATTCCTGCAAAAATCCGGTTTTTTGACCATGTCCGTTGCCGCACTGGGCCTGTCCGCGTGTTCCGACGGCGGCAGCGAGCTGGTCGATGGGCACAAGTTTCCGCAGAGTGTCGCCTCCGCCGATCCCCGCGAAGACAGCATCATTCTTTGGACGCGTGCCGTGCCGGTGGCGGATGACGACATCCAGACCTCCGCCACCGGCGATACGAACATTCGCCTGATGGTCAGCGCCGCCGACAATGCCGCCGGACTGGGCACCAACAACGCCCTGAACGGTGCGCTGGTGGCCGACGTCAGTCTGGTGGCGCAGTCGCGTTATGACCACACGGTGCGTCATAAGCTGACGGGGTTGCAACCGAATACGACGTACTTCTACCAGTTCTCGGTGGGGGCCAGCCGCTCGCGCATCGGCCGCTTCAAAACCGCACCAGCCGCCACCGCCACGCCCGCGCAACTGCGCTTCGCCATGCTGGTCTGCCAGGACTGGACGATCAACCATTGGGCCGGATTCACCGATCTGGTGGCGAGCGAGCCCGACCTCGATTTTTTCATCCATCTGGGCGATTACATCTACGAAACCGTGGGCAAGGATTTCCAGACCGGGGCGGTCGAGGCGCTGCATTCGCAGCTCAAATTCCCGGTCGGCACCGCCAATGCGGATGGTTCCAGCTATGCGACGGCGATCGACGACTATCGCTATCTCTACAAACGCTATCGTTCGGACGCCCGTTTGCAGGCGGTGCATGAGCGCTATGCCATGATCGCGGTATGGGACGACCATGAGTTTTCCGACGATTGCTGGGGCGACGCGGAAACCTATACCAACGGCACCTACAACGTTGCCACCGGCGCTGCCGATAACAATCACCAAACCGCGCGGCGACGCAGCGCCAACCAGGCGTGGTTCGAACATATGCCGGCGGATGTCACCTTCAACGACGCGGCGGCCGGTTTCCAGACCGTGCAGATCTACCGCGACTTCCGGTTTGGCACGCTGGCGCAACTGGTGATGACCGACCAGCGTCTGTATCGCTCCGATCATATCGTCTCGGAAGCCATTCCGAACCCGCTGACCGGGCAGCCCATCGGCTCCATCGGCAGCCGCTACATGGTGCCTGAGAGCCTGATTTATAACCGTATCGAAGCGGCCAAGGTGGCGGCGGGCACCGCCGCCGGCGACCCGCTGGCGCTGGTGTCGATGCTCGGCCGCACGCAGCGGGATTGGTGGAAGGGCAAAATGGCAGGCACGGCTACCTGGAAGCTCTGGGGTTCCGAAGTCATGCTGCTCAAGCAGGGGCTGGACGGGACAGCCGCCATCGCCACGCTGATCGCGCTACAGGGTTCGGGTGGCGCGGAACCGGCCTTCAGCGCGATTCGCGCCGACATCATCGCCAATGGCGCCAATTCGGCGTACATCCCGGCCAGCAAAAAGGCCGCGCTGGCGCCGTATTTCGACAAATATGTGCTGAACGCCGACGACTGGGACGGCTTCGACGCGGAACGACGCGATCTGATGGCCTATCTCAAGACCAATGGCATCAAGAACGTTGTGGCGCTGACTGGCGACATCCACGCCTTCTATGCCGGCGAAGTGCGCGACGACTATCGCGCTGCGGGCGGCGGCCAGGCGGTGATGACCGAAATCGTGACGGCCGGAGTTTCCAGCGATTCCTTTTACTCCTACTTGAAGAGCGCCGTCACGTCGCTTTCCGCCGATCTGGCGACGCTGGTGTTCTACCCGATCCGGGGTGTGCCGGTTACTGGCCTCGGCACGATCGATTTTGACGTCAATCTGCTCGACTTCACGCTGGCCAAGGCGCCGCCGACGCTGGACGGATTGAAGGCGCAGGCGCGTCATCCGCTGCGTGCTGCGTTGGGCGCCAAGGGGGTGCCGGAAGCGCAACTGGATGCCACAACCGATGCGGTGCTGGCGGCGATGGGGCAGGACCCGGCCTTCAACACGCAGTTGCTGGGTCTGGCGCGCGCGCTGGCCAGCCTGAACAGCAATCCGTGGCTGAAACATGTCGATACCGATGCTCAGGGCTACGGCATCGTCACCGTGACGCCGGCGGCGGTCAAGGTCGAACTGCGCAAGATGAACCGCCTCGTGGCCGGCAAGGCGCCGGCTGCGCCGATTGTCGCCAAGCGGGTGACCGCTACGGTGACGGCAGGGTCTCCCGGCGTGCAGATCAGCTAGCCGGGGTGTCCTCTTCGGCGCGGCGATCCCCAGCAGGCGTTGCATCGGCGAGAAAATCCCGGAGGGCGGCTTCGGCCGTTTCGTTCAGATTGTGCCGCAAAGTCGTGGCCAACCCGGCCAACGCCTGTTGCAGGGCGGTGTCAATCAGCGACGGCAATTCTGAGGCCAGACGTTCGCTGACATGGCGCGAGAGTTGCGCTGCGAGGTCGGCGGCCGTTGGTGCCGGCGCTGACGTATGGGCAGGTGTCGAAGTTGGAGTGGAGATCGGCGCCAGTGCTTCGACCGGGTCCGGTTCGTCTTCTGCCAGCACGGTGGTCAGCACCGGCAATTCGGACTCTGGCAATGCGTCGGTCAGAATCGGCAGATCGTCGTTCTGAGGCCGCCGCCTCTGCATCAGCGCATTGGCCCGAGCTAGCACGGCACTGCCGGCGAGAGCATCGACCGGACGCTCGGGCGTTGTCATGCGTGCTCGCTCAGATCGAAAAACTGCACGTCGTGCCCCTGCTCCTTGTAAACCCTGACGCGTTGCCGACCCGCAGCGCGGTCTTCGTCGTCGGTGCCGACAACTTCGATCAGGCTGGCGAACCTGGCCAGATCGGGCGGGGGCATTGCGCCAAGATTCATCAGACGGTTTGTCTGAGCAGGACTGTTGAGCTGGTTGCAGATCAGAATCGGCGTGTCGGCTGCCTGCGGGGCGTCGTCACGACAATGTGGAATGAAGCTGAGCGCTTGATGCGTCCACAGCCTCCGATCGAGCTCGCGGGCAGTTGTTTCGTCTGGCACATAGACCAGCACGGGTTTTTTCTGGCTGGCGGCCTTGCCCAGCAAGGCACAGGCGGCGGCCAACTTATCGGCCGCCCCGTGGTAGAAAAACACCTGCGTCAATTCAGCTTGCCGGCGAGTTTGAGCAAATAGTGGGTGAGCAGTGGCACCGGCCGGCCGGTCGCGCCCTTTTCCTTGCCTGACAGCCAGGCGGTACCGGCAATGTCGAGGTGCGCCCAGTCGTATTTTTTGGTATAGCGCGAAAGGAAGCAGGCGGCGGTGATGGTGCCGGCGGCGCGACCACCGATGTTGGCCATGTCGGCGAAATTGCTCCTCAGTTGCTCCTGGTATTCTTCCCACAACGGCATCTGCCAAGCGCGGTCGGCGGCATCTTCGCCTGCGTGCAGCAGGTCGCGCGCAAGCGCATCGCTGTTGGAAAGCAGGCCAGAGGCCACGCCACCCAGTGCGATGACGCAGGCGCCTGTGAGCGTGGCGACATCGACCACTGCTTGCGGTTCAAAGCGCTCGACGTAAGTGAGGGCGTCGCAGAGAATCAGGCGGCCTTCGGCGTCGGTGTTGAGAATTTCGATGGTCTGGCCGGACATCGACGTGACGATGTCTCCCGGTCGACTGGCGTTGCCACCGGGCATGTTTTCCACCGCTGGCACGACGACAATCAGGTTGATCGGCAACATCATACGGGCGACGGCCTTGAGTGTGCCAAGCACGCTGGCGGCGCCGCACATATCGAATTTCATCTCGTCCATTTCCGGGCCGGGTTTCAACGAAATACCGCCGGTGTCGAAAGTGATGCCCTTGCCTACCAGCACGACCGGTTTGTCAGATCCTTTCTTCCCACGATACTGGAGCACGATGAACTTGGGCGGCTGATGCGAGCCTCGTGCCACGGAGAGCAGTGAGTTCATGCCCAGCTTTGCCATCTCTTCGCGTTCGAGAATCTGGCAGTCCAGCTTGAATTCAGTAGCCAGTTCGATAGCCTGTTCGGCGAGATAGGTGGGCGTGCACACATTGCCGGGCAGGTTGCCCAGGGTTCGCGCCAGCGCCATGCCCTCGGCGATGGCGTGCCCTTGCACGAGGGCTTCTTCGGCCTGCGCGAGTTCGTTGCGTCTTTCGACCGCGAAGGTGACTTTCTTCAGCGGCCGGCGGATTTCTTCTTTCTTGCTCTTGAAACGGTCGAAGCGATAGGTCGCGTCCAGCGCGATCAGTGCGGCCTGACGGACGCGCCAGGCGGTACTGTGCTTGCGGACGGCCAGTTCGGTCAGGAAGAAAGTGGCGTCGAAGGCGCCGGTTTCGTTCAGAGTCTTGATGGCGGTGCGGATTGCGGCACCATATTCGCGCTCGCGGAATTCGCGTTCTTTGCCGAGGCCAACCAGCAGCACGCGGTCGCACAGGGTGCCAGGAACATGGTGCAGCAGCAGCGTGGTGCCAGCCTTGCCCTCCATGTCGCCACGACGGATGATGTCGGAAATATAGGATTGCGAGGCCTTGTCCAGCAATTCCGCAGCCAAGGTGAGCTTCCTCGATTCAAAGACGCCGACGACGACGCTGCCGCCGCGCTGCTTTTCTGGGCTACCGCTTTTTGTGCTAAATTCCACGAGCCGCTCCTGATTTCACAATAAATCGTCAATCTGGGGATTATCCCCGCATTTTGAAATTCTCGTAAAGCATGATTTTTGACCGCGCGATCCGGCGGGAATTCGTTCAATCGGCAGCGGGCATTAGTGTTGCGCTCTTGGCGATCCTGCTTTCGACGAATCTGATCCGTTTACTGAACGATGCCGCAGGTGGGCGTGTTGCGCCAGAGGCCGTGCTCGCCCTGCTGGGCTTCGCCGCATTGAATTTCCTGCCGGTGTTGCTGACGTTAACGCTGTTTATCGCCATTTTGCTCTGCCTTTCCAGAGCCTATCGCGATTCCGAAATGGTGGTGTGGTTCTCGTGCGGCCAGCCCTTGACTGCGTGGATACGCCCGGTAATGCGCTTTGCATTCCCGGTGGTGCTGGCGATCGGCCTGTTGTCGGCCTTTTTATCGCCCTGGGCGAATATGAAAAGTGCTGAATTCAAGGAAAAACTGGGCGCGCGGCAGGATGTGTCACAAGTGACGCCCGGTGCTTTCCGCGAATCTAAAAAAGGTGAGCGGGTCGTGTTCGTGGAGGCAGTGGGAAACGACATCACTCAGGTTCGTAACGTGTTTGTCGCGGCGATGCAGGAGGGCAAACTCGGCGTGGTGATGGCTGCCAAAGGGCATCAGGAGTTTGCAGCGAACGGTGATCGCTTCATGGTGTTGGAAAATGGCAGCCGATACGAAGTCGAGCCCGGTACGCCCGAGTTCAAGATCATGGATTTCGAACGTTATGCGCTGCGAAGCGAAGACGCCTCTATTCGCCCCGCGGACGCGATTCCGAACCGGACGCCTTTGTGGGATCTGATCCGCGATAATACGCGGGCCAGTCAGGGTGAATTGCTGTGGCGGCTGGGCATGCCGGTTTCCGCGGTTCTGCTGGCGTTGCTGGCAATTCCCTTATCGTTCGTCAATCCGCGTGCAGGTCGTTCGACCAATATGTTGATGGCGATCCTCATTTGGGCAATCTACAGCAACCTGATTCAGACCAGCCAGACTTGGGTGACTCAGGGCAAACTGCCATTCTGGTTTGCCAGTTGGGCACCGCACGCGGTGATGGGGCTGCTGATTGCGGCATTCTTTTACCGGCGGCTGAATGTGCGCCTGCCTTGGCAGAAGAGAAACGCATGATCCGGCTGAATCTGTTTCAACGCTACCTGATTCGGGAAACGTTTGCGGCCATTCTGCTGGTGCAGATGGCGTTTCTCGTGCTGTTTGCCTTTTTTGACCTGGTCAACGAGAGCCGAAACATCGGGCGCGGCGCCTATCAGTTTGCGCATGCGCTCCTGTTCATTTTTCTCAGTCTGCCAGGGCGAATCTATGAGCTGATCCCCATTGCGGTGTTGATCGGCACGCTCTATGCGCTCTCCACGCTGGCTCGCCATTCCGAAATCACGGTGATGCGCGCATCCGGTCTTTCGACACGGGAACTGCTGATGACGCTCTTTCGCGTTGCCGGCCTACTGGCGATCGTCACCTTCCTGATCGGCGAGGCCGTCGTGCCTTTTTCTGAGAAGGCGGCGCAAGACATGCGGGCGCGTGCCATGGAGCAGGTGGTGGCGCAGCACGGATTCGAGTCGGGGTTGTGGATCAAGGACGGTCAAAAGTTCGTCAACGTTCAGGTGGCGACGCCAGACGCGCGATTGCAGGGTATTCGTATTTACGAATTCGACCAGCGTGCAGCTCTCAAGTCGGTGAGCGAGGCCAAGGAGGGCTTTTTTCTGCCTTCAGGGCGCTGGCGATTGAGCGAAGTGGTCAGTACGGTCATTGACGGCGACAAGGCCAGCGTTGAGCACTATCCGGAAATCGAATGGCAGTCGGCGCTTAATCCTCAACTCCTGGCCGTGCTGATGGTGGCGCCCGAGCGCATGTCGCTCTATGGCCTGATCAACTACACACGACATCTTTCGGATAACCGCCAGAAAACCGAGCGCTACGAGATCGCCATATGGAAAAAACTGATCTATCCGCTCACCGCGCTGGTGATGGTGGCTCTGGCCTTGCCGTTCGGCTACAGCCACAGCCGAATGGGCGGCGTCAGCCTGAAGATTTTTGCCGGTGTGATGCTGGGCGTGCTGTTCTACATGCTGAACGGCTTGTTCTCAAGCCTCGGCGTGATCAACTCGTGGATTCCGTTTGCCAGTGCGGTGGCGCCGTCGGCGATGTTCATGCTGGCGGCCGTTGGCCTGCTGTGGTGGGTGGAGCGCCGTTAAGACGAGACGCTAGTCGATCCAGACAATACGGGTGCCGGCGATGCGGTCGTGCAGGAAACAACGGTCACGGTCGAAAAAAACCCAGATGAAACCAATCCCTCCCAGCAGCAAGCTCGCGCTGGCCGCCAAATAGCGTAGCAAAGCTTGGGCCGGTCGCAATTGCGGCTGGTCGACACCCACCAGACGCAGTCGCCAGGTACGCATCGGCAGGGTTTGTCCGCCGTTCAGCCAGAACCACAAAAAATAGAGGATCAACACTGCTTCGGTGTGAAGGATCAGCGCCGGACCGGTCAGACGCAGTCCCGCCGCGTAGAGCAGAGTTTGCGGAATCCAGAATCCGAGTAGGAGAACGCTGAACACGACCAGTGCTTCGTAGAGCAGGCTACCGAACAGGCGCCCGAGACCGGGCCGGCTCATCCGGGGTGACTGTCAGGAAGATTTGTACCCGACGATCCCGGAGCGGAAGTGGCTGGTGTGGGCGCCCCTGGCAACACCGCCCCAGGCGGCGCGCCTGTCGATGGAGGTATGACCGGCGATTCGGTACTGGCAGGTTTGGTCAGTGGTTTTTTGCCTTCTTTCAGGCGAGCCTTGTCTTCTTCCGGCAGGTTGGAATAGCTCTGCCATTTCTTTTCGACAAGCGCCTTCTTCTCGGGCGGAAGTTGTTGGTAGACTTTGAAATTGTCGCGGATCTTGTTGCGCTGGTCTGGTGTGAGCGCGGCCCAGTCGCGCATTCGCTGCTGCATTCGCTGCTGCTCGGCAGGATTCATTTGCGGGTAGCGACCTGCAATCCCTAGCCATTTCTTGCGGCGAAAATTCTCCATTTTGTCCCAATCGCCGGAAAGCGGGGCCAAAATGGTGCGTTGTGATGCATTCAGTTCCTTCCACACCGGTTGCGGCGGCGTGGCCAGCACCGCCGTCGGCGGGGCTGCCGAAGCGGTATGGATGAGGCAGACGAGAATCAGTCCTCCGAGGAGTCGTCCAGCCATGCGGCAAAGCCCTTATCGAGAAATGCTTCCGGCGGCACGTCATCGGTCAGCAAGGCGCTGTCGACATCTTCAAGATCGCTGACATAGACATGCGCGTGCCAGTATGAGGCAATGGCCATGCCGATCACCAGTGCGATAACCGCCAGAACTTGCCTAGCACGCTGCCGGTGCAGAAAGTCGCCGCTCAGCGCGGCAGTGCCCGAGCCTGTCATGACCATTTCCCGAGCAGGTTGTTTCTGTCGCATCAGGGCGTGATGACGCGCGGCTTCGAGGCGACGCTGCGCGGCCGGCGGAATGTTGTCGAGCCCGCTGTTCAGGCTCTGGCGAATTCGGTGGGCAATACGGTCTTCATTCATAGCTTGATTCCCTTCGCGGTCAATGCCGCAGCGAGGGTGTGGGTAGCGCGGGAGCAGTGCGTTTTTACACTCCCATCGGAGCAACCCATCGCCTCGGCGGTCTCCGCGACATCCATGTCTTCCCAGTAACGCATGAGGAAGGCTTCCCGTTGACGCGCCGGCAACTTGGCGATTTCTTCTTCGATAACAGTGAGGATTTGCGCCTGTTGGAGCGCACCATCCGGGGTATTGTTCAACAAGCCTGTCTGCTCGGCCTCGATGCTTTCCAGAGGATCGTGATCATCGTCTTCGTCTTTGCCGGAGAGTGATGACATCACTGTCGTCCACATCGATCTGACCTTGGTACGCCGGTAGTAATCACGAATGGTGTTTTGCAGGATGCGCTGGAACAGCATCGGCAATTCCTCGGCCGGGCGGTCACCGTATTTTTCTGCCAGTTTCAGCATCGCATCCTGAACGATATCAAGCGCCGCCTCTTCGTCGCGTACGGCAAATACGGATTGTTTGAAAGCACGACGCTCCACGGATTCGAGGAACGACGAAAGTTCACGCGGACTGGACAGGATCGTCTCCGTGCCGATAGAAGCTTGAATCTTGACCAATTCGGACCGGTCAATTAAGGTTACAAGCTTTTCAGCAACACTTTGTTGGGCTTATAAATGATGATCAGCGGTGCGGAAATTGTAATCAGGTGCTTGCAGGAAGAAAAGGTCGAATATGTGTTCGGGTACCCAGGCGGCTCGGTATTGCACATTTACGATGCTTTTTTCAAGCAGGAACAGGTGCAGCACATCCTGGTTCGCCATGAACAGGCGGCTGTGCATGCGGCCGATGCCTATTCGCGGTCCTCGAAGAAGGTTGGGGTCGCGCTGGTCACTTCTGGCCCGGGTGTCACCAATACGGTGACCGGCATTGCCACGGCTTACATGGATTCTGTTCCGATGGTCGTGATTACCGGCCAGGTGCCGACTGCCTACATCGGCCAGGATGCCTTCCAGGAATGCGATACGGTCGGCATCACGCGCCCCTGCGTCAAACACAATTTCCTGGTCAAGGACGTCAAGGATCTCGCCATTACGTTGAAGAAAGCCTTCCACATCGCGGCGACGGGTCGTCCCGGCCCCGTCGTGGTGGATATTCCGAAGGACATCACTGCCCAGATGTGCGAGTTCGAGTATCCGAAGACCATTCAGATGCGTTCGTACAATCCGGTTGTCAAGGGCCACCTGGGCCAGATTCGCAAGGCCGTGCAGTTGTTGCAGGACGCCAAGCGTCCGATCCTTTACACCGGCGGCGGTATCATTCTCTCCAACGCAGCCGAGAAGCTCACTCAGCTGGCGCATCGGCTGGGCTTTCCGGTCACCAACACGCTGATGGGGCTGGGCGGCTTTCCGGCCACTGACAGGCAATTCGTCGGCATGCTGGGCATGCACGGTACCTATGAAGCCAATATGGCGATGCAATATGCCGATGTGATCATTGCGATCGGTGCCCGGTTCGACGACCGGGTGATAGGCAATCCCGAGCATTTTGGCGAGCAACCGCGCAAGATCGTGCATATCGATGTCGATCCGTCGTCGATCTCCAAACGCGTGCGGGTCGATGTGCCGATTGTTGGCAACATTCCCGAGGTGCTCGACGAGATGTTGCGGCTGACCGAAGCCGACTTCAAGGTGCAGCCGGCCGTCGCCGAATGGTGGAAGCAGATCGAGGAGTGGCGCGGTCGCCAATGTCTGAACTACCGTCAGGGCGAACGCATCATGCCCCAATTTGTGGTCGAAAAACTGTATGAGGTGACGGGCGGCAACGCTTTTGTCACGTCCGACGTTGGTCAGCACCAGATGTTCGCCGCCCAGTATTACAAGTTCGATCAGCCACGGAGATGGATCAATTCCGGTGGCCTGGGAACGATGGGCGTTGGCCTGCCCTATGCGATGGGGGTGCTATTTGCCAATCCAGGTGCGCAAGTGGCTTGTGTGACCGGCGAGGGCTCGATCCAGATGTGCATCCAGGAGTTATCCACGGCGCGACAGTTCAACCTGCCGATCAAGATCATCAATCTGAACAACGGCTATCTTGGCATGGTGCGCCAGTGGCAGGAAATGTTCTATAACAACCGTTACTCGGAGTCATACGTTACGTCGCTGCCCGATTTCGTCAAACTGGCCGAGGCCTATGGGCATGTCGGCATCCGCATCGAGAAGCCAGAGGACGTGGTGCCGGCGCTGGAGAAGGCCTTCACCGAACACAAGGACGACCTCGTTTTCATGGATTTCATTATCGACCCGACTGCCAATGTCTTTCCCATGGTTGCTGCCGGCAAGGGGCTGACTGAGATGATTCTGGCGGAAGATCTGTAAGCGGACGAGGATTTTGAACATGCGACACATTGTTTCAATTTTGCTGGAAAACGAAGCCGGCGCCCTTTCCCGAGTGGCTGGCTTGTTCTCGGCGCGCGGCTACAACATCGAATCGCTGACTGTGGCCCCGACCGAGGATGCTTCGCTGTCACGCATGACCATTGTCACCCGCGGCTCGGACGAGGTGCTCGAACAGATCACCAAACAGCTCAACAAGCTGGTCGATGTCGTCAAGGTTGTCGATCTGTCGGAATCGGCACACGTCGAGCGTGAGTTGATGCTGATCAAGGTGCGCGCCAGCGGCAAGGATCGCGACGAAATGAAGCGCATGGCCGACATCTTCCGTGGCCGCATCGTCGATGTCACCGAATCGATCTACGTCATCGAGCTGACCGGTTCGAGTTCCAAGCTCGATTCGTTCATTGCGGCGCTCGATTCGAGCTTGATTGTTGAAACCGTCCGTACCGGTGTCTCCGGTATCGGTCGAGGCGACCGGATTCTGAAAGTCTGAGGCGGCGGGGAGCTTTTCCCCTCGTTCCTCACCCCTCACCCCCCGTATCGAAAGGAAAAAAATGAAGGTCTATTACGACAAGGACGCCGATCTTTCCCTCATCAAGGGCAAAAAGGTCACCATCATCGGCTACGGTTCGCAAGGACACGCGCACGCGCAGAACCTGCGCGATTCAGGCGTCGACGTCACCATCGTCGAGCGCGAAGGTGGTTCCTCTGCCCAAAAGGCCAAGGCCGCCGGCCTCAAGGTCGAAGCCCCAGCCAAGGCGATTTCCGGTGCCGACGTGGTCATGGTGCTGGTGCCGGACGAAGTCCAGGCGCAGGTCTACAAGGACATGATCGAACCGAACATGAAACAGGGCGCGGCGCTGGCCTTTGCGCACGGTTTCAACGTTCATTACAACCAGATCGTGCCGCGTGAGGATCTCGACGTCATCATGGTCGCGCCCAAGGGTCCGGGCCACACCGTGCGTTCCGAATACCTCAAGGGCGGCGGCGTGCCGTCGCTGATCGCGGTGTATCAAGATAAATCCGGCAAGGCGCGCGATATCGCCCTCTCGTATGCGGCGGCCAACGGTGGCACCAAGGGTGGCGTCATCGAAACCAATTTCCGCGAAGAAACCGAAACCGACCTGTTCGGCGAACAGGCCGTGCTCTGCGGCGGTGCGGTGGAACTGGTGAAGATGGGCTTCGAGACGCTGGTGGAAGCCGGGTACGCGCCTGAAATGGCTTACTTCGAGTGCCTGCACGAACTGAAGTTGATCGTCGACCTAATGTACGAAGGCGGGATCGCCAACATGAACTACTCCATTTCCAACAACGCGGAATATGGCGAGTACGTGACCGGTCCCGAAGTCATCAACGAATCGTCGCGCGCTGCCATGCGCGAGGCGCTGAAGCGCATCCAGAACGGCGAATACGCCAAGCAGTTCATTCTGGAAGGTCGCACCAACTATCCGTCGATGACGGCGCGCCGTCGCTTGACTGCTGCGCATCCGATCGAGCATGTCGGTGCCAAGCTGCGCGACATGATGCCGTGGATCAAGAAGAACAAGCTGGTCGATCAAACCAAGAACTGATCTGTGCCTGCTCGACGGGGCGTCGTTGCTCGCGCTGGCCGTACTTGACGTACTGTCTGCGCGCTCGCGCCTAGCTCCGTCTTCGCTTTGGGCGGTGTCGGCTTCCGAACCCGCCCAAGTTATTTTGAGGTTTGCATGAACAAATACCCGCATCCGATTCTTGCCCGCGAGGGCTGGCCTTTTATGGCCATTTCCCTGTTGCTGGCCGCCGGAATCACCTGGTGCTGTCCGGTCTGGTCTATTCCGGCCTGGATTTTCTTCGTTTTTTGCGTGCAGTTCTTTCGCGATCCTGCGCGCGAGATTGCTGGCGGTCCCAAGAGCGTGGTGGCGCCTGCGGACGGTCGCGTCATCGTCGTCGAAGAGGCTGACGATCCCTACCTGAACCGTCGAGCGCTGAAAGTAAGCGTATTCATGAACGTTTTCAACGTACATTCGAACCGTGCGCCCATCGCGTCTACCGTGCTGAAAAAGTGGTACATGCCGGGCAGTTTTTTGAACGCCGCGCTGGCCAAGGCCTCGCTTGAGAACGAGCGCTGCGCCCTTCACCTGAAGACGGAGGATGGTCAGGATGTCACCTGCGTCCAGATAGCCGGGCTCGTGGCCCGCCGGATCCTCAATTATGCAGAACCCGAAGCGATTCTTGAGAAAGGCCAGCGCTATGGCTTCATCCGCTTCGGCTCGCGTGTCGATCTTTATTTGCCGCTCGATACCCGCGTCAAAGCCAGCATCGGCGAAAAAGTGTATGCTTCTTCGACCATCCTTGCCGAACTCAACTGAACCATGCCGGAACTCAAGCCCCGCAAGGTGATTTTCAACCCCGAGCTGAAACGACGGGGGATCTACGTCCTGCCGAACTTGTTTACGACCGCTGCGTTGTTTTGCGGATTTTTTGCCATCGTCCAGGCCATGCAAGGACAGTTTGAAAAAGCGGCGATCGCAGTATTCATCGCCATGATTTTCGATGGCCTCGACGGCCGTGTTGCGCGCCTGACGCATACCCAGTCAGCGTTTGGGGCCGAATACGATTCTCTGTCGGACATGGTCAGCTTTGGAGTTGCGCCCTCGCTGGTGGCCTACGAATGGGCCTTAAAGGATCTCGGCCGTCTTGGCTGGATCGCTGCGTTTATCTATTGCGCCGGAGCCGCGCTCCGGCTGGCGCGCTTCAACACGACGCTCGAGGTGGTCGATAAGCGCTTTTTTCAGGGGCTGCCGTCGCCGGCTGCCGCCGCGCTAGTGTCGGGTTTTGTCTGGGTGATGCTCTCCCATGACGTAGCGGGCAGTGCCGTGAATTGGCTGGCGTGCTTCATCACCGTTTTTGCCGGCCTGACGATGATCTCGAATGTCCGTTTCTACAGTTTCAAGGATATCAACTTGAAGAAGAGTGTCCCCTTCTTCGCCATTGCTGCCATCGCCTTGGGATTCGCACTGGTGGCCTATAGCCCCGAAGTGGCGCTGTTTGGCTTTTTTGTGGTGTATTCGCTGTCAGGCTATGTGCTGGGACTGGCCGGCCTTATTCGCCGCCGCAGCGCAACGGCAATCTGACCAACAGACGCGCGCCGCCCAGCTGTAGGCTCGACTCAGCCAGTGCCCGCCCGCCATGTTGATGAGCGATGGCTTGGACGATGGCCAACCCCAGACCGCTGCCATTCGAAATGGAGTGCACGGGCTGGTAGAACCGTTCGAACACCCTTTCGCGCTCTTCGGCTGCAATGCCGGGTCCGCTGTCGTCCACAGTTAGCCAGGCCTGATCGTTTTCCATCCCGCAACCTACGGTGACCGCGCCATTGATCGGGGTGTATCGGATGGCGTTGTCGAGCAGGTTGCTCAACAGCTCCTGCAATAGCAAGGCGTTACCAGGAACACGGATATCGGCGATTTCGAAACCGAGATCGACATTCTTGGCAATAGCCCTCGGCAACCAGATTTCGGCGCATTCGCGCACAATATCCGCCAGCTTCACTTCGGGCATGACCTTGTTGCCGACGGGTTCGGCGCGCGCCAGTGCCAGCAACTGATCGATCAAGTGCGACAGTCGCCTTGTTGCCAGCAACAGACTTTTGAGTCTGTCGTCATCCGGGAGGGTGGGCTGGCGCAGTGCCAGTTCAACCTGAGCCTGGAGGGCCGCGACGGGTGTGCGGAGTTGATGGGCCGCGTTGGAAACAAAATGGCGCTGGCTTGAGAGCGATCGGTCAAGGCGGCCGAGCAGGGAGTTGATCTCGTCAACCAGTGGCTGCATTTCGTCAGGGACGATGGTCTCAACCGGGCTGAGATCGGCTTGCGACCGACCAGCCAACTGACGCTTCAGCTCGCCCAGCGGCGCCAGCGCGGAGCGGATGCCGAGGCCGAGCAGCATAACCGTGGCGACGATTAGCAACAACTCGGGCAGCAACATACCGAGCACGATGTCACGCACGATGGCGTTGCGCTTGACGAGGGTTTCGCCGACCAGCACCGTCATGGGCACCCCGTCTTGCTCGACGCGCAAAGCGGCGATGCGGATGGGGGTCTTTTCCCACTGCGCCGAATAGGAAAGCTGTTTGTCCTCGATTAACCGCGCCATCATCTTGGCATCGGGTAGAGGCAGGTCGACGCCGTGCAGCAGATCGCCGCTGGTATTGCGGACCGCGTAAAAGGTGCGGTCGTACTGGTCGGCCAGGAGAATTCTGCGCGCCTGGCCGCTCAGTTGCAGCGAGGGGTAGCCATCAATGATGCGAACCTGTTCCGCCAAAGCCAGCGCGGTGTTGAGCAGCGAGCGATCATAGGCCAGTTGCGCGCTGTGCAATGCGACTCCCAGCGCCACGCCTGCGCTGGCGACGAGAATGGCGAGCATCGCCGGCAGCAGCCGTCTGACCAGCAGGCGGCGCAGGCTATTCGCCACAATGTTCGGCCGGTTTCTCGAGATAGTAGCCCAGGCCGCGCACGGTGCGGATGGTGATCCCAGCCGGCTCCATTTTGGCGCGCAGCCGCGAGACGAACTTTTCAACGGCGTTCGGGGTGATGTCTTCATCCCACCCGTAGAAGGATTGCATCAGCTGCTCCTTGCTGACAATGCGATTGACGCGAGTCGCCAGAAACTCCAAGGCCGCCCATTCGCGTGCCGTCAGGTCGATGGCGTCGCCGTCCAGCCAGGCACGCCTGCCTTGAGTGTCAAGAACAAGCCTGCCCAGCTGAAGATGCGTTTCCGGTAGCGCCTGGCCGCGTCGCGCGATGGCGCGAATTCGGGCTTCGAGCTCGGTGAGCGCAACCGGCTTGACCAGAAAATCATCTGCGCCGAGGTCGAGCAGGCGCACCCGTTCGTCAATGGCTTCGCGTGCCGACACGACCAGTACCGGCACATGTTGTCGGCGCTGGCGCAGGCGCCGCAAAACTTCGCTGCCGTCGAGCCCCGGCAAGCCGAGATCGAGAATGCAAATATCATAGGATTCGAGCTCGAGCCAGCGATCCGCTGTCTTGCCGTCGGTGGCCACGTCGACTTGGTAATGAGCCTGACGCAATGCGCGCGCCAAGCCGTCGGCCAGGAGGGTGTCGTCTTCGACCAGTAATAAACGCATGGGTGTCGAGACCGGTGGGTCGGAGGCGCTACGATACCACTATCCCCATCTCCCATGCGCTTGTCCGGGCGTCCCTTGCGACGGATACAATGAGAGTTTGGCGATTCATGGCGCACGACGGTCTGTCCCGACTCGATGGAGGATGATATGAGAGAACAACTGGTCATTTTTGATACCACTTTGCGCGATGGCGAACAAAGCCCCGGCGCCTCGATGACCCGGGACGAGAAGATTCGCGTGGCGCGACAACTGGAGCGGATGCGGGTGGATGTCATCGAGGCGGGTTTTGCCGCCGCCTCGCCGGGAGATTTCGAGGCCATCGCCAGCATTGCCCAGGCCGTCAAGGATTCCACCGTGTGTTCGCTGGCGCGTGCCAACGAGAACGACATCCGTCGGGCTGGAGAGGCGATCCGGGCGGCCGCCTCGGGGCGCATCCACACCTTTATCGCGACCAGCCCCATTCACATGGAAAAGAAGCTGCGCACGACGCCGGATCAAGTCGTTGAGCAGGCGGTTCGGGCGATCGGGTGGGCGCGCGAATACACCGACAATGTCGAGTTTTCCGCCGAAGACGCCGGCCGTTCCGAACTCGACTTTCTGTGCCGCATCTGCGAAGCCGTGATTCGGGCGGGCGCGAGCACCATCAATATCCCGGACACCGTGGGCTACAACATCCCCTCGCAATTTGCCGAAACCGTGCGTCAATTGATCGAGCGCGTGCCGAATTCGGATCGGGTGGTCTGGTCGGTGCATTGCCATAACGACCTTGGTCTGGCAGTGGCCAATTCGCTGGCGGCGGTGCTGGCGGGAGCGAGGCAGGTCGAATGCACCATCAATGGTCTGGGCGAGCGCGCGGGCAATGCCTCTCTTGAGGAGATCGTCATGGCGGTGCGAACGCGCGCCGACATTTTCAAGCTGGAAACGCGAGTCGATACTAGTCAGATTGTGCCGGCTTCCAAGCTCGTTTCGCAGATCACTGGCTATCCTGTGCAGCCGAACAAGGCGATCGTGGGTGCCAATGCTTTTGCCCACGAATCCGGCATCCATCAGGACGGCGTGCTGAAACACCGGGAAACCTATGAAATCATGCGGGCCGAAGAAGTCGGCTGGGGGCAGAACAAGCTGGTGCTGGGCAAGCATTCCGGTCGCAATGCTTTCAAGACGCGCTTGCATGAACTGGGCATCGAACTCGGCAGCGACGAAGCGTTGAATGCAGCGTTTGCGCGCTTCAAGGCGCTCGCGGACAAAAAACACGAGATCTTCGACGAAGACTTGCAAGCGCTGATTTCCGATGAAGCGGTGGCGCTTGAACATGAGCGCTACAAACTGCTTTATCTGAAGGTTACTTCCGAAACCGGGGAGATGCCGCATGCACGCCTGACCTTGTCCGTCGACGGCGCCGAGCGCAGGGGTGAGGGCGATGGCGGTGGCCCGGTCGATGCGGCCTTTACTGCGATCGAAAGCATCGCCGCCAGCAGCGCCGAACTCCTGCTGTATTCGGTGAATGCAATCACGACAGGTACCGACGCGCAAGGCGAGGTCACCGTGCGTCTGACCCAGCAGGGGCGCATCGTCAATGGCAATGGGGCGGATACGGATATTGTTATCGCCTCGGCCAAGGCCTACCTCAACGCCCTGAACAAGCTGCATTCGGCGGATCGACGGCTGAATCCGCAGGGTGAAGTGTAGCCTCAGCCCGCCCGGCCCCGCGTCAGGCGACAATAAGCGACCACGCTGACGAACAGCAGGGTCGCCAGCGCGGTTTCCAGCACGGCCAGCGTTTGAGAAACGCCGTGCTCGCTGGTGGCGCGCACCAGGCCCTCCATCAGGTACAACAGCACGAATAGCGACAGCCACTGGTAGGTGTAGCGACGGCCACGCAGGATGCCGAACAGCGGTGCCAGCAGAAACAACCCCTTCAATACGAGCCAGGAACCGCCGGGCTTAAGCGGCGCCAGCCAGAGTTCCCAGGTGATGCAGAGAAAGATGAGCGCGATCAGCGAGGTGCTGGCGACGATTTGCAGGCGACGGATCATGGTCGGGTATTATACGGGCCATGTCTCATCGCCAACGCCACAAGAAAGCCGGTCGTCTCGCCGGCATCGCCCGTCGCTTTGACAACGAAAACATGATGCAAACGGCGGCGGCGCTGGCGTTTACCACGCTGCTGGCGCTGGTACCGCTGGTGACGCTGGTAGTATCGGTCGGTTCCGCGGTTCCGTTTTTCGATCTCCTGATGAAGCGTCTCGACGCGCATGTGCTGGGCGGCTTGCTGCCTCAGGGCTCGGCCGGAGTGATCGTCAGCTATGTCGGCAAGTTTGCCGACAAGGCGCGCAGCCTGACCATCCCCGGTTTGACGGTATTGTCGCTGACCGCCTTCCTGCTGCTGCACACCATCGAGCACGCCTTCAATCACCTCTGGCAGGTCAAACCGCGTCCCTTCTGGCAACGTCTCCGGCTCTACATCTTCGTGATGATCGCGTGGCCTTTCCTGTTGGGCGGGCTGGCGGCCCTGATGTCGTACGCGGTCACGGTCTCGCTCGGGTTCGTCCAGGAAACAAGCTGGGCGCGTCCTTTCGCCTACAAGGCGCTGTCGATAGTGCTCCTGGGACTATTCTTCGCTTTCCTCTACTATGCTGTGCCCAACGCCAAGGTCGGCAAGGCGTCGGCCTTTTTGGGTGGGACGTTTGCCACACTTTCTTTCGCGCTGATGCAGCGCGGATTCGAGTGGTATCTCGCTCATGTCGGCGATTTCAAGAGTGTGTATGGAGCGCTGGCGGCCATCCCCATCTTTTTGGTCTGGCTCCAGCTTTCCTGGGCGCTGGTTCTGCTAGGCGGGCTGATCGCGGCTAGTTTTTTTCGTCGGCCACGAGATTGAAGATCTCGATACTGCCGGTCTGTTCACAGACGCCGGCAGGGCGGAACTCGCGTACCTTCACATGGGCGTCGTCGAGCACCAGGGTGACGCGCTCCAAATGGCCGGGGAAACTCCCACACTGAACAACCAGCGCTTCCTGCGGGCGGATCGGCGGAATAGGGGGTAACAGGATCGCGGCGATGCGCGCCGACGTGGCGTCATCGCCGGGAAGCGCGACGATGGCTGGTTCCGCCGTCGGGGCGAGAATCTGCAAGCCCAGTTCGATATGTTCCGGATTTTCCGACAGCCCCCAGCGCACCAGGCAGATCGTCCAGGGGGCGGGTGGTTCGCCGCGCCCGACTTCGGCTCGCATCGCCACCAGGTCGCCGACGCGCAGGCTGACCGTCTTGCCCGCGACGTGCATCATCGCGCATCCATCCGGGCTCTCGTTGGTCACCATCCATTCACTGCCGGTGGTCAATTCGGCATCGGGATCGCGCAACAGGCGCCAGACCGTATTGATGCCGGCGCACAAGGTGGCACGATAGGTATGCCTTCGCCGCGGGAAGCGACGGCGCGGCGGGTTGCCCCAGCGCTCCGCCAGTCTTGACAGGATATTCCGGCCCGCCGGGGTATCGGCAAACGCAGGCAGTCCCAATTGGTGCGCGCGATAGCCTTTTTTGAGCGCATCGAAATGAGTCGCCGCCGAACGCGCGATCTCGTCGCAGGCGAAGTACCACAGGTTTGTCGTCTCGCCAGGCGGAGGGCGACGTTGAAGCGGCTGTGCAGGCGCGTCGCGCTCCGGGTCTATCCAGTAGGTGCCGGTGCGTGCGTCGGGTGGCGCATCCATCAGCGCGACCGCGTCGATGCCCTGCTGAATGTATTCAACGATAAAAGCCAGCTCGACCGACGAAAAAGTGGCTGGCTGCGATCCGGCCAGCAAAATGGCCGACAGATACACCTGCTCCAGTGTCAAGGGGTGACGCGGTACGGAATGGGCGGCCAGATCGTGCTCACGCGCCATGCGGCAAGCACGGTGGAGCATCTGCCAGAGACCGACTTCGGCTGGCGCCGCCGTCAGGTCGCTGATGAGGAGATGCGTCGACAAGCAATGCACGCTACGCCACAGTGCAGTGCCCGCTGCCCGCTGCGGGAGGTTCGGTGAGTGGAGCAGGTGGGTCAGGGCGTCCAGGTAATCCTGGGCAAGGGCTTCGAGCAGGGATTGCACGGCGCGAATGCGGAGCCTGGCCTTGCGTCCAACTGGCAGCGAGAGGGCATGTAGGGTCGGCAGAAAGACTTCAACGACGCGCTGCGCGTGATCGAACAGAAAATCCAGCAACTGGAGTTGTCTGGCCGGCTCGACACCCGCTGTCCTGAGAGTCTTCAGATGCTCGCGCAGCAGCTCGACATCGCTTTCGGCGGCATGGTCATGCGCCGTCGTGAGCCATTCGATAATCGGCCGTGCCTTGTCTTGTACCGGGTCGGAACGGGATTCGCTGAGCATCTGTGTTGGCAGATGTAAAAAGATGTAAGAATGGGAAAGAGCATAAAGAATAACTGCCTTCCAGACCAGCGCCAGGCGATGAACGGATGCGCGGCCGGCGCGAATGGTACCCGGAATGGTGCCCCGCGAACGGCGCTGCCGGTTCATTTGCCAAGTGGCTTGTTTTTCCAGCGAAAAGGCTTATAATCACCGCCTTTTTATCAGCTCGGAAAGAATACGATGGTTGTCATTCGACTTGCCCGTGGTGGCGCCAAGAAGCGCCCGTTCTACAACATGGTTGTGGCCGATTCCCGCACCCGCCGCGACGGTCGCTTCGTTGAGCGCGTCGGTTTTTACAATCCAGTTGCCGCCGCCACCGAAGAAGGCCTGCGCGTCAATATGGAACGTCTGACCTACTGGCAACAACAGGGTGCTCAACTGTCGCCGACTGCTGCTCGCCTGGTCAAGCAATACGCCGCCAAGCTGGCTGCCTGATCGCGGTTTTCGGCCATGGTCGTGCTGGGGAAGATTGTCGACCCCTATGGCGTGCGTGGCTGGGTGAGGGTGCATCCCTTCGCCGATGATCCGCAATCCTGGGGGCGAATGGCCTCCTGGTGGCTGGGCTGCGAGGGGCAGAACGACTGGCGCGAAGTCAAGGTTAGGGCGAGCCGGATTCATTCCGGCGAGTTGCTCTGTCAACTTGAAGGCGTGGCTGATCGAACCGCTGCCGAGGCGATGGTTGGGTGGCTGGTGGCCGCGCCGCGCGAGGCATTGCCGGCGACGGCGAAAGATGAGTATTACTGGGCCGATCTGATTGGCCTGCACGTGGTGAACACCGCCGAAGTTTCGCTCGGTCGGGTGGAAGGCTTGATCGAGACGGGCGCCAACGATGTATTGCGCGTTGTCGATGCCGCAGGTGTCGAGCGTCTATTGCCTTTCGTCGGTCAGGTAGTGTTGGCGGTGGAAAAGGAAAACGGCGTCGTTCGTGTCGACTGGGAACTAGACTGGTGATTCGCTTCGATTGCGTCACCATTTTTCCGGAAATGTTCGCGGCGGTGACGCAAAGCGGCATTACCCGCAAGGCGCTAGAAGAAGGGCGTTGGGCGTGGCAGGGTTGGAACCCGCGCGATTATGCGGAAAACGCTTGGCGGACGGTCGACGATCGGCCATACGGCGGCGGTCCTGGTATGGTGATGCAGGCGGCGCCACTGGAAAAGGCGATTGGTGCGGCAATAGCGGCACAGGCGGAGGCCGGTGTGGTGGCGAGTCGGGTGATCTACCTGTCGCCGCAGGGCGTGCCGCTCACC
This sequence comes from Betaproteobacteria bacterium UBA1934, assembly GCA_002337055.1. GTDB lineage: Bacteria > Pseudomonadota > Gammaproteobacteria > Burkholderiales > Rhodocyclaceae > UBA1934. The sequence goes on from DDFG01000001.1 coordinate 124,295, forward strand.
CATGAGCGGGTGATGCAGTTGGCCGGGGAACAGGGCTTGATCCTGCTCTGCGGTCGGTACGAAGGAATTGACGAGCGTTTGATCGAACGCTGTGTCGATGACGAAATATCGATCGGCGATTTTGTGCTGTCGGGCGGCGAACTGCCGGCGATGGCGCTGATCGACGCGGTGGTGCGGCAGTTGCCGGGGGTGCTTGGCGATGCGGCCTCGGCGGTGGAAGATTCGTTTGTTGCGGGCTTGCTGGACTGTCCGCACTACACACGGCCCGAGGTGTATGCGGGCGAGGCGGTGCCGGACGTGCTGTTGTCCGGCAACCACGAGAGAATTCGGCGCTGGCGGTTAAAACAGTCGCTGGCGCGAACCGGGAAGCGCCGCCCGGAGCTGTTTGCAGCATGGTTGGCGCACCGCGCGTTAAGTGCGGAAGAAACGCAACTCTTGGCCGAAATTTCGGAACAAGAGCAATGCGGTGAGTAAATTTTTGACAATCTAACAGGAGCTCACATGAACCTGATTCAGCAACTCGAGCAGGAAGAAATTGCCCGCCTGGGCAAGACCGTTCCCGAATTCGCCCCCGGCGACACCGTCGTCGTCCAGGTGAAGGTCAAGGAAGGTAACCGCGAGCGTTTGCAGGCTTACGAAGGCGTCGTCATCGCCAAGCGTAACCGCGGCCTCAATTCTTCCTTCATCGTGCGCAAGATTTCCTCTGGCGAGGGTGTCGAGCGGACTTTCCAGACCTACTCGCCGCTGGTTGCCGCCATCGAAGTCAAGCGTCGCGGCGACGTGCGCCGCGCCAAGCTGTACTACCTGCGCGAGCGTTCCGGCAAGTCGGCTCGTATCAAGGAAAAGCTGGAACACAAGAAGGCCTGACTGCCTTTGGCAGAATGGAAACGGGGCGCTGCGGCGCCCCGTTTTTTTGACCCAGGACTCTCTTAAAAGAATCGCTTGAAAATCCGTCCCAACAGGGAGGGCTGGCCATGTTTCGATTTTTGGGTGAAATCTGCATATTGCCGGTCGGTCACGAGAATGTGGTTGATCAGCCAGTCGCGCAGGAAGTAGATCAGTTCCAGCGAGAGCGAACCGCTCTGCAAGGCCCTTGTCTTTTCGGTGGCGACGCGGGCGATGAAATCCTGATGCGCCAGCTTGTGGGCTGGAAAATCGGGATATTCGGTGACTCGCATGAAGGTTTCCTCGGCCGCGAAATGCGCAATCGTGTATCGCTCCAACTCTTCGATGAGCGGAAAGACGGCGTCTTTGTCCTTCTTGGCAACCACCGAAATCCAGATGCGGTTGATGATGTCGATCAGCGATTTGTGCTGATCGTCGATCTCTTCAAGACCTAGGTTGTAGCTGTCCTTCCAAGCAATCAGTGCATTCGACATTTCGTAAACCCTTGCGGTACAAGTTGGAAAGTAGTAACAGCGGCTGCGAAAAACAGGGAGGCAACGGGCTGGTGTTGTCAACCGTTAGGGTGAGTCGGTTCGCTCGGCAGGCGCTATGCGAATGTCTGGACGAAGCGATTGTGCAGTCGGGTAAAATTCGTCGCATTCTAATGAACCGCAAGACTCGCTGCAATCCCAATGTCGGTGGGGATCTTCACAAATTCGCAAGACCCGTTTTGGGGATGCAAAAGTCGTGACCCATCATGAGCGGGTATTCTGCGACATCTGGGGTGCTTGACTAAGCCGTTACAATACTAGACTATACGGTCTAGTCTAGTTTAGTCACCTCAGGAGCGAATTGATGACGGTAGCTGATGAACCGGCCTGCGCTGGCATGCACGAGCGCCTGATTGAGGCCGCACGCGAGGTCTTCACGAGCGAGGGGTACCGTGCCAGCATGGATGCGATTGCCGCTCGGGCAGGCGTCGCCAAACAAACGCTGTACAACCACTTTCCATGCAAGGCCGATCTTTTTGGCGCCACCGTGTGCAATGCGTCAACGCATATTGCGGTGTTGCTGGAGGGTGAGCCCGCGAACTTGCGCGATTCGCTGATCACCTTTGCACTGACATTTCGAGGTCGCGCCCTGGGTGATGACGGACTGGCCTTCTTTCGTGCTTTGACGGCCGAGGGAACACGCTTTCCCGAAATGAGCCAGACCTTCTACGCCAGCGGGCCGGCACGTACGGTTGCCCGCCTTGCCGATTTTCTGGGACGGGCGATGGAAGCGGGCAAGTTGCGGCGGGACGATGCCGTCTTCGCTGCCGAGATGCTGATTGGCATGCTGCTGGGAATTGAACACGCGCGCCGCCTTTGTCAGGTGGCTTCGCCAGACGAGACTGAGGAACATCGTGTCTCCCGAATTGTCGACTGTTTTCTTCGGGCTTTTGCCGCGAACTGAATTTGCGAGGAATGACCATGCACAAAAAAATCCTGATTTCCCTGATGTTTCCCGCGATTCTGGCGGCCTGCGGCGGCGATGCCGACAAGAAACCCGGTGGGCCTGGTGCCGGTGGCCCGCCGCCGGCCGAAGTGGACGTGATTGTCGTGACGCCGGGTTCTGCCACAATCACGCAGGAATTGCCGGGCCGATTACAGGCATACCGTACTTCGCAGATTCGCGCGCGGGTCGAGGGCATTGTCGAGAAACGACTGTTTGCCGAAGGTTCCGACGTCAAGGCGGGCGCCACACTTTTCCGGATCGATCCGCGCAACTACCAGGCTGCCTATGATTCCGCCAAGGCCGATTTGGCCATTGCCAAACTGACGCTCGATCGCTACAAGCCGTTGCTGGCGATCAAGGCGGTCAGTCAGCAGGAATTCGATCTCGCCGATGCCAAGGTCAAGCAAGCGGAAGTTGCCTTGTCGCGGGCTGCAATTGATTTGGAGAACGTCGCCGTTCCGGCCCCCATCTCCGGGCGCATCGGGCGGGCACTGGTCACCGAGGGCGCCCTGGTTGGCAAGGGAGAAGCCACGCATCTGGCGACCATCGAGCAGATCGATCCGATCTACGCCAATTTCACGCAGTCCGGTGCCGATCTGTTGCGGCTGAACAAGGCGTTCAAAGCAGGCAAGCTGAAAACGGCGGGAGGCGCCCAGGTCGAACTGGTGCTGGAGGACGGCAGCCTGTACGGCAAGCCGGGCAAGTTGCTGTTTGCCGATCAGGCGGTCGATCCGACTACCGGCAGTGTCACGCTGCGCGCGCAGTTCCCGAATCCGGAGCGCGAACTCTTGCCCGGAACTTTCGTCCGCGTTCGCTTCCCGGAAGCGGTGGCTGACAACTCGATTCGCGTACCGCAACGCGCTGTGCAGTCGAGTCCGCAGGGGCAGATGGTGATGGTGGTGGCCGAAGACGGCAAGGTGGTGCCGCAACCGGTCAAAACCGGCGGCATGAGCGGAGATGCGTTCGTCATAGCGGAGGGCTTGAAGGGGGGCGAAAAGGTGATCGTCAATGGATTGCAGAAAGCTCGACCGGGCGCCGTCGTCAAGCCGGTGTTGTGGAGTCCGGGTGGTGGTGCCGGTGCGCCCACAGCAGGCGCAGTCCCCACAACCTCGTCGGCACCGACCGCCGCGCCGGCCAGCGCATCGGCAACTGCGCCGGCCAAGGGGTAATTCATGGCAAAGTTCTTCATTGACCGCCCCATTTTTGCCATCGTCCTGGCGTTAGCGATCGTTCTCGCCGGTCTGCTCGGTTTGCACTCCCTGCCGCTGATGCAGTATCCGGCAGTGGCGCCACCGGCCATCGCCTTCAATATTAACTACCCTGGCGCTTCCGCCAAAGTGGTTGAGGATACCGTCACTTCCCTGATCGAGCAGGAAATGAACGGCATCGAGCATCTGCTCTACATGGAATCGACCTCCGAACTCGGGACAGGTTCGGTGACACTGACCTTTGAGCCTGGCACCAATATTGACATCGCTTCGGTCGAGGCGCAGAACCGCTACAAGCGCATTGAGGCGCGCTTGCCCGACGACGTGCGGCGCATTGGCGTGCCAGTGACCAAGCCGAGCCGCAATTTCGTCATGATCGTGTCGCTCTACTCACCGGATAAGAGTCAATCCACCGTTGATCTCGGCAGCTACGCGGCGGCCAATGTGCTCGATCCGCTACGCCGGGTCAAGGGCGTCGGCGAGGCGATGTTGTTCGGTACTGAATATTCGATGCGTATCTGGCTGCAGCCGGAAAAGCTGCACGGCTACAACCTGGCTCCTTCCGACGTCATGAAGGCGGTGCGGGCGCAGAACGTCGAACTGGCCACCGGCGAACTGGGGCAGGCACCGGCGGCAACCGGCCAGCAGTTCAACGCGCCGATTATCGTCAAGAGCCGCCTGACGACTCCGGAGCAGTTCGGCAATATTCTCGTCCGTACCCAGGCGGATGGTTCTGCTGTACGTGTCAAGGACGTCGCCCGCGTTGAACTTGGTTCGCAGGGCTACGACATCTACGCTCGCATGGACGGTCAGCCCAACGCCGGTATCGCCATCCGTGTTTCGCCCGATGGCAACGCCCTAGATGTCGTTAAGGCGGTACGTGCCAAGATGAACGAGTTGGAGCGTTATTTCCCGAAAGGCATCAGTTGGCTGGTGCCGTACGATACCTCGAATTTTGTCGAAATTTCCATCCAGGAAGTGGTGATCACGCTGGTCGAAGCGGTGTTCTTGGTCTTTCTTGTGATGTTCCTCTTTCTCGAGAACATCCGGGCGACCATCATTCCGACCGTGGTCGTGCCGGTGGCGCTGATCGGCGCGCTCGCCGGGCTGTATGTGCTCGGCTACTCGATTAACGTGCTGACGCTGTTTGCCATGGCATTGGCGATCGGTATCGTCGTCGATGACGCTATTGTTGTCGTCGAGGCGGTCGAACGCATCATGACCACCGAAGGCCTGCCGCCACGCGAGGCGACGCGCAAGGCGATGGACCAGATCATCAACGCCATTATTGGCATCACGGTGGTGCTGATGGCGGTGTTTGCGCCGATGATCTTTTTCGGGGGCTCGGTAGGCGTCATCTACCGGCAGTTCGCGGTGACGCTGATGCTGACCATGTTGTTCTCTGCACTGATGGCGCTCTCGCTAACCCCGGCTTTGTGCGCGGCAATCCTGAAGCACCAACCGGGCAAAGAAATCATGCCGACCACCGGCTTTTTCGGCTGGTGGAACCGCACCTTCGCGCGTGCCACCCAAGGCTATCTTGGGGTCGTTGGCCGCATGGTCAAGAAGACGGGACGCTGGCTGCTGCTCTACGCGACGATCATTATCGCCACCGGCTGGCTGTTCCTGCACCTACCCGGCAGTTTTCTGCCCGAAGAAGACCAAGGCTATTTTGTTAGTATGATCCAGTTGCCACCCGGTTCGTCGCAGGAACGCACCGTCGAGGTACTTAGCCAGGTTGAGCAGTATTTTCTGAAGCAACCCGAAGTCGAGCATGTGATCGGCGTCGTCGGCTTTTCCTTCTTCGGGCGTGGACAGAACGCAGCGCTGACCTTTGTCCGTCTGAAGGACTGGGGTGAGCGTACGAGCAAGGATCAGTCATCGCAGGCACTGATCCGCAAGGCCAACATGGCCTTGTTTCAGATCAAGCAGGCCATGATTTTTACCATCAACCCGCCGCCGATCCCGGAGCTGGCGGCGACCGGTGGTTTCGATTTCCGCCTTCAAGACCGCGGCGGTATTGGCCGCGACAAGCTGATGGAAGCACGCAACGTCGCGCTCGGTCTGGCCGGCAAAAATCCGGCACTGACCGCGGTGCGGCCGGAAGGGCAGGAGGCGGGGCCGCAATTGCTGCTCGACGTCAATCGCCAGAAGGCGGAAACGCTGGGCGTAAGTATCGCCGACCTCAACGACACGCTGCAATCGACGCTGGGTGTTGCCTACGTCAACGACTTCGAGCGTCAGGGCCGCATCCTGCGCGTGCAAATGCAGGCCGAAGCGACGACGCGTACCACGCCGGAAGAGTTGCTGCGCATCCCTGTACGCGCCCGTGACGGCAAGATGGTGCCGCTGTCCGAGCTCGTCACAGCGCGCTGGTCGCTCGGCCCGCCCAAGCTCGACCGCTTCAACGGTCTGCCATCAATGAAGATTTCCGGCAGTGCTGCGCCGGGCAAGAGTTCCGGTGAAGCGATGGGCGCGATGGAAAGCGTCGCCGATCAGTTACCTCCCGGTTCGGGCTTCGAGTGGGCTGGTACCTCGTTCGAGGAAAAAGTGGCCGGTGCCAATGCGCCCTTCTTGTTCGCACTATCGCTGCTGGTAGTTTTCCTGGCGCTGGCGGCATTGTACGAGAGCTGGTCGATCCCCTTCGCGGTGATGCTGGTAGTTCCCCTCGGCATCTTCGGCGCGACTCTGGCGGTGACGCTGCGCGGCCTGCCCAATGACGTCTATTTCAAGGTCGGTCTGATCGCCATTATCGGCCTGTCGTCCAAGAATGCTATCCTGATCATTGAGTTTGCGCGTGAATTGCAGGAACGCGGCATGAGCGCGATCGATGCAACTCTAGAGGCATGCCGCTTGCGTTTTCGCCCCATTCTGATGACTTCGTTGGCCTTCATTCTCGGCGTTATGCCGTTAGTCATCTCGACCGGTGCCGGCGCCAATAGCCGGCACGCCATCGGCACGGGTGTCGTTGGTGGAATGTTGGCGGCGACCTTGCTGGCCATTTTCCTGGTGCCTGTGTTCTATGTTGTGGTGCGCAAGTTCTTCCCCGGCCATTCCCGCACGCATCACGAGGAGAACGAGCATGCGTAAGCCTTTTCCCTCGCTGACTGCCATCGCGGTGATGGCGGCGCTGTCGGGTTGCACGCTGATGCCCGACTATCAACGACCGGAATTGCCGGTCAAGGCCGCCTGGCCGGTCGCTGAAGATGCCGCGGCCAAACGCGGCGCCGAGACCACCGACTGGCGAGCCTACTTTCCCGATGCGCGCATGCAGGCGCTGATTGCCGCCGCGCTTGAGCACAACCGCGATCTGCGCATCGCCGTGGCACGCGTTGCCGAGGCCAGGGCGCTTTACGGGGTGGCCCGCGCCGATCGGTTGCCCAATTTCGACCTGGCGGCCAGCGGCAGTACCGCCAAGGTTCCCGGCGATCTGTCTCTGACCGGGGTGCCGACGACCTCGCGCCGCTACGACGCGAATATCTCGATGTTGTCGTTCGAACTCGACCTCTGGGGCCGCGTCCGCAGCTTGAACGCCGCCGCGCTGGCCAGCTATCTGGCCACCGAAGAGGCGCAGCGGGCATTTCGTCTGGGTCTGATCGCCGATGTGGCGAATGCCTACCTGACCAGAGTCGAACTCGAACAACGCGTCGGACTCGCCCGCGAAACCCTGCGCACGCGGGCCGAAATGCGAACCATGATCGAGCGTCGGCGCGAAGTTGGTCTCGCCGGCGATCTCGACTACCTGCAAGCGGAGGGCATTTACCAGCAAGCGCGTAGCGATCTGGCCAATCTGGAACGCCAGAAGAGCGCGGCCGATAACGCCCTGGTGCTGCTGGTCGGCACCCAGCCTGCCGATTTGCCGGCGGGGCGTTCGCTGGCCGAGCAGGCCATCGTCCCAGATCTGACGCCCGGGTTGCCGGCGGAAACGCTGTTGAAACGCCCGGATGTGCTGGCCGCCGAACAGCGGTTGATCGCAGCCAATGCCAACATCGGCGCCGCGCGAGCTGCCTTTCTACCGCGCATTGCCCTGACTGCGGCCGGCGGTTCGGCCAGCCGCGATCTTTCCAACCTGTTCGACAGCGGGTCTGGTGCCTGGTCGTTCCAGCCGGTATTGCGCCTGCCGCTATTTGATTTCGGACGGAACTCGGCCAATCTCGACATTGCCGAGGCTCGCAAGGTTGCGGCGGTGGCGGACTACGAAAAGACCGTCCAGCAGGCCTTCCGTGAAGTGGCCGATCTGCTCGATGCGCGGGTCAGCCTGGCGGCACAGGCCGATGCCCTGGGCCGCGTCGAGAAGACCCAGGCCGAACGTCTGCGGCTGGCCAAGGCCCGCTACGAGGCCGGCATCGCCAGCTATCTGGACGTGCTCGATGCCGAACGCGACGCCTTCAATGCTCAGCAAGGCTCGCTGGCGGCCCAGCGCGCCCTGCTGACGGCGGCGGCGCAGTTGTACAAGGCTCTGGGCGGCGGCGCCTGAGGGTTGATGGTTCGATCAAGGATTTGCCCGTCAGGCAAATCCTTGATTTTCTTTGACTGTGCGGCCGTCTCGCCGTATAATGCTCGGCTTTTCAACCTTGCCCCACCGTAATCGCATGGCGGGGGGTATTAGCCAAAAGGAGTGTTCATGCGCCATTACGAAATCGTCTTTATCGTCCACCCGGACCAGAGCGAACAGGTCCCGGGCATGGTCGAGCGTTACAGCTCGGTCGTGACCGGCAAGGGCGGCAAGATCCACCGTCTCGAAGACTGGGGTCGCCGTCAACTGGCCTACCCGATCCAGAAAATCCACAAGGCTCACTACGTTCTGATGAACATCGAGTGCGACAGCGACACGCTGAACGAACTCGAGCACTCGTTCAAGTTCAACGACGCCGTGCTGCGCCACCTGACCGTCAAGATGAAGCAGGCTGTGACGACCCCTTCCCCGATGATGAAGGAAGAGAAGTCCAAGTCCCTGCTCGGCGGCGGCGATGCGCCGGCGGAACAGCCCCAGGCCCAGGCCGTCGAGGCCTGATCGCGGATCGTTGCACGGGAAAGGAAACTGAACCGCGTCGAACTCTCCGGCAAGCTGGTCGAGCGCAAACCCTTGCGCTATACCCCCGCCGGAGTGCCCGTCAGCGAAGCCGTGCTGGAGCACGGTTCCACGCAGATAGAGGCCGGCGCACCGAGGCAGGTGGTGTGTGAAATCGCAGTTGTCGCCCTCGGGCCCACAGCCCAGTGGATGCAGGCGGTTTCGCTGGGTGGGGCGGTCAAGGTGACCGGATTCCTCGCCGCCCGAAGCCGAAACAGCAAGACGCCCGTGCTGCATGTTCAAGCAATAGAATTTTTGGAAGGAAACGAAAATGGCTCGATTCTTCAAGAAGAAGGATGACGACAAGAAAAAGAAGCGCGGCGGCGGTCTCTTCAAGCGCCGCAAGTTCTGCCGTTTCACGGCGGAAAAGGTCGAACAGATTGACTACAAGGACATCGACGTTCTCAAGGATTACATCACCGAGAACTTCAAGCTGATGCCGGCGCGTCTGACCGGCACCAAGGCCGGCTACCAGCGTCAGCTGTCCGTGGCTGTCAAGCGCGCCCGCTTCCTGGCGCTGCTGCCGTACACCGACAACCACCAGTAATCGGGAGAGAGCACCATGCAAATCATTCTGCTCGAGAAAGTCGTCAACCTCGGTAACCTCGGCGATGTCGTCAAGGTCAAGGACGGTTACGCCCGCAATTTCCTGATCCCGAAGGGCAAGGCCCGTCGCGCCACGCCCACCGCGCTGGCCGAGTTCGAAGCCAAGCGCGCCGAACTGGAAAAGGTGCAAGCCGACAAGCTCGCCGCCGCACAGGCCTTTGGCGAAAAGCTGACCGGTGCGATCATCACCGTCGCCCGCAAGGCCGGTCTGGATGGTCGTCTGTTCGGCTCGGTGACCAACTACGACATCGCCGATGCCTTCAAGGCTGCCGGCCACGACGTCGACAAGGCCGCGATCCGCATGCCGGATGGCCCGCTCAAGGCCATCGGCGAATTTCCGCTGGAAATCGTCCTCCACACCGACGTGGCCGTTACCGTCAATGTCGCGGTGGTCGCCGAGAAGTAATTTCAGGCACCTTGCCCACAAGAGCCCCGCACTTTGCGGGGCTTTTTTTGTCTACCGCGAGACATGCCGATCACCTGGGAGCCACCATGAAAAAACTGCTGTGGATGCTGTTTGTCGGCGCGAGCCTTGCGCACGCGCAGGAGAGGATGCTGGTCGAAAAAGTCGAGGTGGCAGCTGGTCCAGCCGAAGTGTTTGCCGCCTGGACGACCACCGACGGGGTTAAGACGTTCTTTGCGCCCGATGCCCATATTGAACTGCGGGTGGATGGTCCTTACGAAATCTTCTTCAATCCGCTCGCGAAACCAGGGCTGAAAGGTGCAGACGGCATGCGTGTGATCGGATTTCAGCAGGACAGAATGCTGAGCTTCACCTGGAACGCACCGCCCCATTTGCCTGCCGCCCGACAGCAGCGCACCCATGTGACCGTGCGGCTGACTCCCCATGGCGACCATACTCAGGTGACCCTGACACACGCCGGGTGGGGTGATGGCGGCGAGTGGGATCAGGCCTACGACTATTTTGGCAAGGCCTGGAAGATGGTGCTGGGCAACCTGCAAAGGCGCTTTGCCAGCGGCCCGATAGACTGGAGCGACTGGATGGCGAGATTACGGGCAGCCGAGGCTTCCGGGCAACGCTAAAGCGCGGTGGTGTTCAGCGCGCGCAAAGCTGCTCAGGTGCGACGGATTTGTGCGAATGGCGGCCTTTGCTTGATATTGCGCTGCGCTGGAGGCAGCTCTGGCCTGCTACACTAGCAGGATGAATACCCCGCGCTTCTCCAGACAAAAACCGGCGGTTGACCCGGTCGTCAGCCAGTTGCGAGTGCCTCCGCATTCCATTGAATCAGAACAGTCCGTACTGGGCGGGTTGATGCTCGACAACCACGCCTGGGATCGGGTTGACGGCCTGCTCAACGAGGCCGACTTCTACCGCGACGAACACCGCCGCATATTCCGGCAGATTCGTCGTCTGTTGGACATGGGCAAGCCGGCCGACGTCGTCACGGTGGCCGAGGCGCTCGATACGGCGGGCGAGAGCGAGCAGACCGGCGGACTCGCCTATCTGGGCGAACTGGCGCAGAACACGCCCTCGGCCGCCAATATCCGTCGCTACGCCGAAGTGGTGCGCGAGCGGGCGGTCTTGCGCCAGTTGATCACGGCCGCCGATGAAATCGCCGGCGATGCCCTGAACCCGATGGGTCGCGAGACGGATGCCTTGCTGGACGCTGCCGAAGCACGCATCTTTGCCATTGCCGAGGCAGGGGGGGGCAAGCAGGATGGTTTCGTCCATATCAACCCGTTGCTGACGCAGGTGGTTGAGAAGATTCAGGAATTGCACGACCGGGAGAATCCGACCGACATTACCGGCGTTCCGACGGGATTCACCGACCTCGACAGGATGACCTCGGGCTTGCAGCCGGGCGATCTGATCATCGTCGCCGGGCGTCCTTCGATGGGCAAGACCGCCATTGCGCTCAACATGGCCGAATATGTCGCCGTCGAGTTTGGCGCGCCGGTGGGCGTGTTCTCCATGGAAATGGGCGGCGCCCAACTGGCCATGCGGATGATGACTTCAATCGGCCGGCTCGATTCCTCGCGGGTGCGGACCGGCCGGCTCAACGACGAAGAATGGTCACGTCTTTCGTTTGCCTTGGGCAAGCTGCACGAGGCGCCGATTTATATCGACGAATCGGGCGGTCTCACGCCCGGCAATCTCCGCGCCCGCGCGCGGCGGCTGCATCGCCAGTGCGGCAAGCTGGGCCTGATTGTCATTGATTATTTGCAACTGATGACCACTGCTCGCCAGGGCGAAAACCGGGCGACCGAAATCTCCGAAATTTCCCGCTCGATCAAGGCGCTGGCCAAGGAATTGCAAGTGCCGATCATCGCGCTCTCGCAGCTCTCCCGTAAAGTGGAAGAGCGGCCTGACAAACGTCCGATGATGTCCGATCTGCGCGAATCTGGTGCCATCGAACAAGACGCGGACGTCATTTTGATGATGTACCGCGAAGAGTACTACAAGCCAGAAACCGAGGAAAAAGGCACCGCCGAAGTCATTATTGGCAAACAGCGTAACGGCCCGACCGGTACCGTGCGCCTGGCCTTTCTCGGCGAATACACACGCTTCGAAAATCTGGCGCAGCCAGGGCGATACTAAAAATTTACGACGAAAGGGCTGGCATGGAACTCCATGGAAAACGCATTCTTCTCGGCGTTACGGGCGGAATCGCCGCATACAAGGCTGCCGAACTGGCGCGCGCATTCATCCGTCAGGGCGCCAGTGTGCATGTGGCGATGACTGAGGCGGCGACGCATTTTGTCGGCCCGGTCACTTTCCAGGCACTGACCGGACAGGCCGTGTACTGCGAGCAGTGGGATACGCGCATGCCCAACAACATGGCGCACATCGACCTTACCCGCAACGTCGATCTCGCGCTGGTGGCCCCGGCAACCGCCGATTTCATCGCCAAAATGGCGAACGGCATCGCCGACGACCTGCTGTCGTCGCTGATCCTCGCGCGCGATTGTCCGCTGATGGTTGCCCCGGCGATGAACAAGCAGATGTGGCATGCCGCGCCGACCCAGCGCAATGTTGCGCAGTTGCGGGCGGATGGCGTTGCCATCGTCGGCCCCGGCGTTGGCGAGCAGGCCTGCGGAGAGGTCGGCGCGGGGCGGATGCTGGAACCGGAAGAGATTCTCGACGAAGTGATCGCGTTCTTCACGCCCAAGGTGCTGGCGGGCAAGACCGTACTGATGACGGCGGGGCCGACCTTCGAGGCCATTGACCCGGTGCGCGGCATCACCAATCTTTCTTCCGGCCGCATGGGTTATGCGGTGGCGACAGCCGCCCGGCGCGCCGGAGCGGCGGTGACGCTGGTGTCCGGGCCGGTTTCGCTGCCCACGCCGGCCGGAGTGGAACGCATCGACGTGCAGAGCGCGCTCGACATGCAGGCGGCCGTGATGGCGCGGGCGGCGACTGCCGACATTTTTATCGGTGTGGCGGCGGTAGCCGACTACAGGGTAGCCGACGTGGCGGCGCACAAGCTCAAGAAAGATGATGGTGGACCACCGAGCATCCAGTTGATCGAGAACCCAGACATCCTCGCCGGCGTCGCTGCCCTGCCGGAGGGGCCGTTCTGCGTCGGCTTTGCGGCGGAAAGCCGTAACTTGGAAGAATATGCACAAAACAAGCGGCGTAAGAAGAACGTCCCGCTCATTGCGGGCAATCTGATTCAGGAAGGCTTTGGCGGTGACGACAATCGCCTCGTCCTGTTTGACGAGGACGGCACCCACCCGCTGGCGCCGGCCTCGAAATCCGTCCTGGCCCGGCAGTTGATTGAACATCTGGCCGGCCTGATGCGTCCCGTGACGCGCCCGAATCCCCGTAACTGAGTCTCGCCATGCACCGAATCGACGTTGTCATTCTCGACGCCCGCCTGAAAGAGGCGCCTCCCCACTATGCCACCCCGGGTTCGGCCGGGCTCGACCTGCGCGCCTGCCTGAGCGAGGCGCTCCACCTGCCGCCTGGCGGCACCGTGCTGATTCCCACCGGCATGGCGATCCACCTTGCCGATCCGGGGCTTGCCGCCATGATCCTTCCGCGCTCGGGCCTGGGCCACAAGCACGGCATTGTGCTCGGCAATCTGGTCGGCCTGATCGATTCCGACTATCAGGGCGAAATCATGGTCTCAGTGTGGAATCGCAGTCAGGAGGCTTTCACGATCCAGCCAATGGATAGGATCGCTCAACTGGTGGTGGTGCCGGTGCTGCAAGTCGCCTTCAACGTGGTCGAGCAATTCGACGCCAGTCATCGCGGCGCCGGCGGCTTTGGCAGTACGGGCAAGTAAGGCAGGCCGGACACGGCATGAAACTTCAGCAACTGCGCTATATCGTCGAGATCGAGAAGCACGGCCTCAATGTTTCGGAGGCAGCGGAGAGCCTGTTCACCTCGCAGCCGGGCATTTCCAAACAAGTCCGCATGCTCGAAGACGAGTTGGGGATTGCCATTTTCGAGCGCAACGGCAAGCGCTTTACCGGCGTGACTGAACCGGGCAGAGTGGTATTGACGATTGCAGCCCGCATTCTGCGCGAGGCCGACAATCTGCGGCGCGCCGGCGCCGAGTTCGCAGCCGGTTCATCGGGCAGCCTCGTGCTGGCGGCGACCCATACCCAGGCGCGTTACGCTTTGCCGCTGGTGGTTCGCGATTTCGTCAGCCAGCATCCGCAGGTCAGGCTGGAAATGCATCAGGGCAGCCCGACGCGGATCGCCGAATGGGTCGCCGCCGGCGAGGTCGACATCGGTATCGCCACCGAGGCGTTGGATCAGTACGATGAGTTGGTGACGCTACCGGTGCGGCAATGGTCGCATTGCGTCATCGCGCCCGAAAAACACCCCATTCTGGCCTGTCCAACTTTGAGTATCGATGAACTCGCCCGCTGGCCGCTGGTGACCTACGACATGGCGTTTGCCGGGCGTTCGCGCATCAACCGGGCTTTCGAGCGGGTGGGGCTGACGCCCAACATCACGCTCACTGCACTTGATGCCGACGTGATCAAAACCTACGTTGGGTTGGGCCTCGGGCTGGGTATCATTTCCGCGCTGGCTTTCGATGCCCGGCGTGATACCGGGCTGGTGGCCCTGGAGGCAGGGCATCTGTTCGAATCCAACACGACCCGCATTGCCCTGCGGCGCGGCACCTATCTGCGTGCCTATGAATACGATTTCATCGCGCTTTTTGCTCCTCACCTCGGCCGAAAGGTGGTCGAGGCGGCGATGCTGGGGGGCGGCGAGCAATACCAGCTTTGAGTGTTCGCCGGGTCAATCCCAATGCGTGGTGACTTCTGACGACCAAGTTGTCGCAGACATCAGAGCTTGATTGACGGCATGGGGATCGAGTCCCGCCTCCTCCGCCGTTTTTGAGATGCGCACTGGATCGAAAGCCTCGCAGGCCTCGGCGACGGCCAGCAGCGGTGCGTAGGGTCCAGCCTGGTCGAGCAGGGCGCTCCTGACGTTGATAGGCAGCCTGAGTTGTTCGACCGCTTCCGGCAAGGCGATATGAAGCAGTTTGTCGAGTTTGGAAAATACGCCCGTGATGAAGAGGTGGTCGGCCTCCGCCGCTGGAAAGCGTTGCGCGCCGAGGATTTCCATCACCCGACCGCGGGTCAGCGAGCTTTCGACCATCAGCCAATCGGCAAAATCGGGATCCTTGACCGAAAAGAGCAATACTGACAGCCAGCGTGCCAGTCTCTGCCGGCCGAGGATGACCAATGCCTGGTCGATCGATGTGATTTCACGCGAAAGCCCGATCGCCGGCGAATTGAGATAGCGCAGGATGCGATAGGTCAATATCGGGTCCTGTTTCAATGCGACCGCCAGTTCGGGAATTTCGGCATTGCCGTTGGCCAGATTGAGCAAATGCATCAAGTGCAGTTTGTGCGGATCGCCCTTGGCGGGTTCCCAGTCAACACCGCGGGAGGCGGCGAAGGGACCGTGAAAATAGGTGTAATGGCAACGTTGGCACAGCGCTTGATCGTCCGAGGTTTCGATGTTCAACCCGACCAGTTCGATCAAATGCCGGATGTCGTGCGCACTGCGTAGCGCCACCGAAAAATCGCGAACATTGGCACCCTGACTCTCGGCAACATTGGCGGCGGCAAAATCGACCTGGTCGAGCAGAGCGGCAAACGCGGGATGCCGGGGGTTACGAACGACGCCAAAACGCAGGCCGCGCTGGAACAGTTGCTCAATGCGGTCTCCCAGCGCATCGCCATCGGGCGTATCCGGCGAGAGGGTCAGCAGGATGACAGTGTTGTCAGCCGGCAAACGTTCGAGCCACGGGCTCGCGAGCGAGATGCTGGCGAGTGGCACAAAACTGATCAGCTGGCCCCAGCCCGCCTCATCTTTAAGCAGACAGAGACTTTTCAGCAGCAGATCGTCATACACCTGCTGACGCTCGGTGGGCAGGTTGCCTAGCCCGGCATCGGCCAATTGCAGGCGCAGCAGATGGCCGGCAATACGCCGTTCACGGTTGAATACCGGTTCGCGGCGGACGTAGGCGGAACGGCTCTCTTCCTGACTGTCGCCGGTCTGCCCGGGGGCGGGGTCTTGCGCAGGCGCGGGCGTTCTATCCGGCCTCGCCTCGCATTCTTCCCTCTTCTTTCCCCCAAAAAGTCTGCCCAAGCCGAATACCATAGCCACCTCCAGAAAAAAAAGCCCGCCGGAGGGCGGGCGTGTCTGTGCGATCAGGACGCTCAGTTCACCTTGGCCTTGCTGCGCAGATCGCGAAGATACTCTTCGACCACTTGTTGCTGCGCGCGCTGTTGCAATTGCGGCTTGACTTGTTCGTAGGGCGGGTGGTTCAGCGGACGGGAGTCTTCCAGCAGGATGACGTGGTAACCGAAATCGGTCTTGACGGGGGTCTTCGTGTACTCACCCTTCTTCAGGAGCTTGATGGCGTCGGCAAAAGGCTTGACGTAAGCGGCGGGCGCGCTCCAGCCAAGGTCGCCGCCGTTGTCCTTGGAACCGGGGTCCTTGGACTGCTTGGCGAGATCGGCGATCTTTTCGCCCTTGTCGAGCTTGGCGATGATCGCCTTGGCTTCGTCTTCCTTCTCGACCAGCACGTGGCGAGACTTGTATTCGATGTTGCCGGCTTGCGTCTTGATCGACTCGTATTCCTTCTTGAGCTTGTCTTCGGAAACGGGGTGTGCCTTGACGTAGTCCATGACTGCGGCACGGCCGAGGATTTCCTGGCGTGCCTGCTCGATCTGCAACTGGACTTCATTCTTCTTGTCGAGGCCCTTCTTCTTGGCTTCCTGCACCAGCAGTTCGCGGCGGATCAGGGCTTCGCGGATGGCGGTCTTGACCTCTTCGGTATCCGGCGCGCCGTGCGCCTTCTGCTCGGCCAGAATGGCGTTGAAGGTGCTGGCGGGGATGGTCTGGCCATTGACTGTGATGCCTTCGGCCTTGGCGTCGCCTTTGCCGGCGGCCAATGCCGGCGCGGACACGAGGGCGCCGACAATCAGCAGGCCAGCCAGACGTGAAATGGTGTGCATGGGGTCTTCCTCTTCAGTGAGTGTGGCAAAACGAAAATTATACTTCGTCAGGCGTGCGAGCGTGGATGGCCAGCGCATGAATTTTGCCCGGTATCAGGTCGCCCGCGGCCTCGAAAACAAGCCGGTGGCGTCCAAGTGTGTTCTTTCCAGCAAAGGCCGTTGCCACGATGCGCACCTGAAAATGGCCGCCTTCGCGCGCGCCGGCATGACCGGCATGACGATGCGACTCATCTTCGACTTCCAGCGACAGCGGCGCGAGTTGTGTCAGCCGCTCGCGCAGCAGGCGCAAGGTCTCGGCGTGAGCATTCATGACGGCAAGACCTTGCGGAAGGGTTTGACGAATACCTGGGCATACACGCCGGCGGCGACGTAAGGGTCGGCATCGGCCCAGGCGCGGGCGTCGTCGAGCGAAGCGAATTCGGCAATGATCAGGCTGCCCGAGAATCCCGCCGGTCCGGGATCCTCGGCATCGATGGCGGGAAAGGGACCGGCGACGAGCAGACGGCCTTCGCGTTGCAAATCGTTCAGGCGCGCCAAGTGCGCGCGGCGGGCCGGTTGGCGGGCCGGAAGAGAATCGGGGCGATCTTCTGCAACGATGGCGTAGAGCACGTCAGGGCTCCTGAATATGACGGGAAAGGTAGAAGGCTTGCAAAATGATGAAGATGAAAAGCAACCCCAGGCCGCCGAAAAGTTTGAAATTGACCCAGACATCGAGCGGGAAATGGAAGGCGATCACCAGATTGAGCGCGCCCATGAAGGCAAAAAAGACGATCCACGCCATATTGAGGCGGTTCCAGATCGTTTGCGGCAGGCTGACTTGCTCGCCCATCATGCTGCGGATGGCGTTCTTGCCAAAGGCCAGGGCGCTGATCGCCATCGCAATCGCCATGCCCCAGTAAAAGATCGTTGGCTTCCATTTGATGAAATTGTCATCGCGTAGCCCCAAGGTGAGGCCACCAAAGACCACCACCACCGCCAGACTAAACCACAACATCTTGTCGACCTTGCCGTGCCGCCACCACATCCATGCAACTTGCGCAAAGGTAGCGACGATGACAACTACGGTGGCGATCAGAATGGGCGCCTGAGCGGGGTCGACGGATTGCCCCCCGAGCAGGCGGTTGAGCCATTCGGCGGCATCGGCCGGTTGTTTTTCGGCAAACTTGAAGGCACCAAAGAACAATATGATGGGGAAGAAGTCAAAAAGTATTTTCATGGGCGAGTCGCGATAAGTCCGCGGCGATTATCGGGTTTTGCGGGACGAAAGTCCATGCACCGGGGCGTCGGGAACAGCGATATACTGGCAAAAACAAGAAGAGACTGAGCGAGGAGATATGCATCAGGTTTTGATCATTGACGACAGTGAGATCAATCTCACTTTGCAGCGGGCGTTGGTACAGAAGCTGGGTGGGTGCGACATCGTCACATTCAATCAACCTGTCGCGGCGATGGACTGGTGCGAGACGCACGAGCCCGATCTGGTGATCGTCGACTACATGATGCCAGATATGGACGGTCTGGAATTCATCCGGCGCTTTCGCCGCTTGGCAGGCCGCGAGGAGATTCCGCTCCTGATGATTACCGCCAACGATCAGCTCGACGTGCGCTATGAAGCCCTGAACAGTGGCGCCAACGACTTTCTCAACAAGCCTATCGACCGCGCGGAATTTTCCGCCCGTGTGCGCAACATGCTCAAACTTCGCACCGGCCAAAAACATCTCGCGGATCGGGCCGTGCATCTGGCCGCGCTGGTCGAAGAGCGCACGCGCGATATCCGCAACCGTGAGCAGGAACTGATCTACCGCCTCTCTCGCGCCGCCGAGTTCCGCGATCCCGAAACCGGTGCCCATATCCAGCGGATGGCGCATTACTCGCGTCTGATAGCGGCTCGGCTGGGTTTGCCCGACCATAGCCAGCAGCTGATTCTGGAAGCCGCTCCGATGCACGATGTCGGCAAGATCGGCATCCCGGATTACATTTTGCTGAAACCAGGCAAGTTGACTGTTGAAGAGTTCGAGGTGATGAAGAACCACACCCGGATCGGTTATGAACTGTTGAAAGACAGCAGTTCGGACATCATGATTGCGGGTGCGGAAATCGCCTATACCCATCATGAAAAGTTCGACGGGACTGGATATCCGCGCCAGCTCGCCGGTGAGGCCATTCCGATTTTCGGTCGCATCGTCGCAGTGGCGGATGTATTCGATGCGCTGACATCGGAACGCCCCTATAAGAAAGCGTGGTCGCTTGAAGATGCCAGCCTGCTGCTCGAAGAAGGTCGTGATCGGCATTTCGACGCCGCCTGTGTCGAGGCCTTTCTCTCGGGTTGGGACGAGGTGATCGATATCCGTCGGCGATTTCAGGACGAAGATCTGGCTGGTGCGAAGGATCCGCGATGAACGAGACCTTCGTTTTCAATCGTGCGGTGATGCTCGACAGGCTGGATGGCGACGAGGAGCTAGTGCAAACGATGTGCGATCTTTTTGTCGACGAGGCGGCAGGCTATGTCGAAAATCTGGAGCGCGCATGGACCGGCGGCGATGCCGAAACTTTGCGGCGCGAGGCGCACACGCTCAAGAGTCTGCTGGCGACCTATGTTGATGATGTAGGCAAGGCAATGGCGCATATGGTCGAGGTGCATGCCAAAGACGGAGTGGTGGCGGGCCTTGCCGCCGAGGTCGAGGCCCTGAAGGCAAGGGTGCTGCTTGTCGCGGCAGTCCTTGCCCAGCTATCAGGCGACCGGTAGGGACAGCCCCGTCGCTGCCGCGGCGCAATCGCGGTCGGGCAGGTAGGGGATTTCGCCTAACAGGGGCGCGTCAAGAAGCATGGCAAGCGCCGCCACATTCTCTATCGGGCGCAGCATTGCCGGGTCGACGTGGTTGGCCACCCAACCGGCCAGCCGGAGTCCGCGTGCGCGGATCGCCTCAGCGGTCAGGAGCGCGTGGTTGATGCAACCCAGCCGCAAGCCAACAACGAGGATGACCGGCAGATCGAGTGCAATCGCCAGGTCGGCGCTGTCGAAATTGTTACCGAGCGGCACCCGAAAACCGCCGACTCCTTCGACCACCACGATGTCGGCCTGAGCCTGCAAGGCTGCGAAAGCGGTGCGTATACGGATCGGGTCGATCGCCACGCCCTCTTCCCGGGCCGCGATGTGGGGCGCGACCGGGGCGCGCAATAAGCAGGGGTTGCAGAGGTCACGGGCAACAGCAAAGCTGCTGGCTGCCAGCAGCGATTCGACATCTTCGTTCCGACCTGCCGCATCGACGCCTGCCGCTACCGGCTTCATTCCCAGCGCAGTGCGACCGGCTTGTCGCGCGGCGTGCAGAATAGCGCAGGTGACAAAAGTCTTGCCAATTTCGGTATCCGTTCCGGTGACAAACCAGGCTTGATTCATCGCGTGGCCTCCAGAAAAATCAAATCGTAGGTGAGCGGCAGGCCGGCGGGCGCACGCCACTTTTCGTAGGCGTCCACTGCGCGCAGGAAGGCGGCGCGGCTCATCAGCCCTGAGCGACCGCCGGGGCCGACCCGGTTGGCGCCAATCGTCTTGATGGACCGCATCAGCGTCGCCAGATCGGCATGATGGGTGACGATGGGTCCGGTGTCCACGCGCACATCTCGAAAGCCTGCTTGGCCGGTGAGGGCGGAAAGCCGCTCGGCGGTCTCAAAATCCAGTGTGTGGCGGTGCGCATCGCTGGCTGCCAGCGCGGAACGAAGTTCATGGAATGTCCTTGGGCCCAGTGTCGCCAGCAGCAATCGCCCGCCAGGCCTCAAGGTACGGGCGGCCTCAGCCAGCAGTTTGGGTAGATCACACCATTGTGCGGCGAGGTTGGACCAATATAAGTCAAGGCATGCTGGGGGGAACGGCAGCTGTTCCAGATCGCCCGCAAGCGTGCGGATATCGATGCCGCGCCGTTGGGTCTCGGCGAGCATGGCGGGAGCGAGGTCGACCGCAATCAGTGAAGCGGTCGGATACGCGCCATGGAGATGGGCGAGAGCCGCGCCGGTGCCGCACCCCGCATCGAGCACGACGGCAGGTGTCCTTTCGCGTGCAAGACGAGCTGCCAACACCATATTGGCATGGCGCTGAATATCGGCCGCCGTGTCGTAATGGGCCGCCGCCGCATTGAACGCATGCCGAATCGAGGATTTGTTGTGAACCATGGGCTTGCCGTTTTACCGCAAACCCTGGCAGCTGGCAAAATATCTCAACGCAGGAATTCGGCGATTCGATGCTGACAAGCGCCGCTTTCCTCAATGAAAGGGGCGTGCGCAACGCCGTCCAGTACGCTCAAACAGGTTTGAGGCAGTCTTTCGGCAAGGGTTTCTGCGGCTGCCAGTGGCATTAGCGGATCGGTGGCACCGTGCAGCAGGAGGGTGGGGCAGCGCACTGCGTGGAGTTCGTCGCGCAGGTCGACTTCGCGCAGCCAGGCCAGCCCCGTGCGCAGGACATTGAGCGACGGTAGCGGATCGGCGAGGGCGAGCAAAGTCCGGTGTGTTTCGCGAGGCTGTTTGCTGCCACGACAAAAATTGCCGACAAAGCGCGAGCGCGTGCGGGCAAGATCGGAAGAAAGTGCAGCCGGATCGGCAGGCGCTCCGGTTTCAGAGAGACCGGCCAGCGCCGCTTCAAATGTGGCCAGTTCGTCGTGCGGCAGGCCGTGCGGCCAATCGCTTCTGGCGACAAAGCAGGGAGTGCCGGCGATCAGCACCAGTCGCGCGACTTTTTCGGGATGGCGGGCGGCCGTGGCAAGCGCCAGCACGGCACCAAGGGACCAGCCGCCCAGCGCACAGGGCGCCGGCAGCGCGCTGGCGAGCTTATCCACGGCGTCGTCGAACGAAGATCCGCATGGCATGCCAGGATACCCCGGGAGGTCGAGCACGCGCGCCGACAACGTCGCCGCTATCGACACCAGCGGGCCTTTGCCCAAGGCCCATCCGGGGAGCAAATGAAGCGGGTTCATCACACCAGTTGCCGTAGCGCGTCGATCAGACGATCAATGTGCGCTTCGCTGTGCGCGGCCGAGAGCGAGATTCGCAGGCGGGCCGTGCCTTCCGGCACAGTAGGTGGGCGAATGGCGGGCACCCAGATGCCGCAGTCGGCCAAGGCGGCGGAAAGCGCGGTGGCTTGATGGTTGTCGCCAACGATCAGTGGCTGGATTGCGGTGGGTGATTCGAGCAACCGCCAGGGCAGGCCGGCCAGCCCCGCTCTCAGGCGGGCGATATGACCGTTCAGGCGGGCGCGTCGATCATCGCCGGCCGCGATGAGGTCGAGACTGGCGAGCAGGGAGATGGCCACTGCGGGGGGGGCGGCTGTCGTGAAGATGTAGCTGCGGGCTTTGTGAATCAGATATTCGACAAGGGTTTCGCTGCCGGCGACGAAGGCACCTGCCACGCCGGCTGCCTTGCCGAGCGTGCCCATCAGGATGAGACGTGAGGAAGCGGGGAGCTTGAAGTGCGCCAGACTGCCCCGACCGCCCGGCCCGAGCACGCCAAAACCATGCGCATCGTCCACCAGCAGCCAGGCATTGTGGCGCTCCGCCAGTTCGAGCAACGCCGGCAGCGGGGCGAGATCGCCATCCATGCTGAATACCGCGTCGGTGGCGATCAGCTTGCGCGGTGCGGTGCTGGCGGCGAGCTGGCGCTCCAGTGTGGCGAGATCGCCGTGGGGATAGCGCCGGCTGTCGGCTCGACAGAGCTGGACGGCATCGATCAGCGAGGCATGGTTGAGTTTGTCGGCAAACACGGCGTCACCCCGGCGAAGCAGGGTGGGGACGACCGCCAGATTGGCCAGGTAGCCGGTGGCGAAGCCGAGTGCGCGTGGAAAGCCGACGAATTGCGCAAGGCGCGTCTCCAGCTCGTCGTGCGGCGCCAGATGTCCACTTACCAGATGCGATGCGCCGCTGCCAGCGCCCCATTCGCGCGCACCCGCTGCGAGTGCGTCACCGAGCGCGGGGTGAGCGGCCAGCCCGAGATAGTCGTTCGCGGCAAACGCGAGCATGGGGCGTCCCTCGACCAATGTTTCCGGTGCGGTCGGGGCATCGAGGCGTCGGCGACGCCGGGTGAGCCCTTGCCGGGAGAGTTCGGCGAGTTCGTCGGCCAGCGGCCGATCTAGAGGGGCGGCAGCCATGGGATGTCCTGTGTCCAGGGTGTGGTGGCGTGCTGCGGTGCTGCGAGTGGTAGCTTCAGGATGACAGTAGTGCCTTGTCCGACCGTGCTTTCAAGCGCAATGCTGCCACCCAGCAGGTTGGTGGTCAGTGAATGTACGATGCTCAGTCCCAGACCACTGCCACCCTGTCCGAGGCGAGTGGTGAAGAAGGGGTCGAATACGCGGCCGAGGGCTTCGGGTGGGATGCCACAGCCATTGTCGCTCACGCGGAGTTCGACCGTGTCGTTGCCTTCGGGTTTGCCAGTGATGCGGATCAGACCATGCGACCGTTCGGCAAAGCCGTGCAACACGGCATTGACGATGAGGTTGGTGAGGATCTGGTCGAGCGGCCCAGGAAAACTGTCGAAACGCAGATTGGGTGCGATCTCGCTTTCGATACGGTAAGGTGTTTTTTTGTAGGTTGCGCGCAGGGTGATCAACAGTTCGTTGACCAGATCGTCGAGCATGAAAACTCGCCGCTGCGAGCTGGTCTGATCGACTGCCACGCGCTTGAAGCTGGCGATCAGTTCCGAGGCGCGATGCAGGCTGGCGGTGACGATGGTGGCGGCGTCGCGAGTATTGGTGATGTACTGGTCGAGTGTCGAACGCTTGATGCGGGTCTGGAGCTCGCGTTCGAAAAGACGGGTCTCCTCTTCCAGTGTGCTGGCCACCAGTAGTGCATTGCCGATGGGCGTGTTCAATTCGTGCGCGACACCAGCCACGAGTGAGCCAAGAGCGGCCAGCTTCTCGGTGCGGACGAGCTCGCGCGTGCGGATGCTGACTTCTTGTTCCAGCTTTTCATTGAACGATTCAAGCAGGCGGTTTTTCTCCGTGGTTTCCCGAAGCAGGTGCTCGCGCTCGTGAATGCTTTCGCCCAGATCGCGTGCCATGGCCTGAAAGGAAACCGCCAGTGTGCCGATTTCGTCACCCGAGCGAATGGCCTGAGGAATATCGAAATGGCCCTCGTTGATGCGGTCGACATATTTTGTCAGCCGCCGGATCGGCGTCACGATCGCATGGCGGGCGAGAATGACCGCCACGATGGCGAGCAGCGCAATGATGGCGAGCGAGACAAAGCCCATCAGGCGAATGTTATTGGCCGGTTCGTTGGCCTCCTGTGTATAACCGGTGGTGACGATGTACCAGTCCAGATCGGGGATGTGGCGGAAGAAGGCGTAGCGCTCATGGGGCGAGGTTTCGTTCTGTCGCTGCCATTGGTAGGTCAGTTTGCCGTTCTTGGTGCGGAAAATTTCCTGCGTCAGATATTTGCCGTCGGGGTTTTGAATATCCGTGACGTTTTGCCCCTGCAGTTCGGGGTGCACAATCGCGTTGCCCTTGCCGTCGATGATGTAGATGTAGCCCGAACGGTTGATCTTGATGTCGCCGATGGCCTTGCGCAGGTCTTCGAGGCTGATCAGGTTGGTCAGTTCATCCTTGAACGTGGTGGCGCCGATCACCCATTTGTATGGCTCGAAATAGCGGATGTAGGCCGCCTTGCGGCGCGGTAGCGGGTCGCCAGGATTCAGCCACTCGTACTCGTGGTAGCCGTTCTTCTGGCGCATCCAGCCCTGGCAGGAAGCGAGGGCGGTGCAATCGCCGCCGGGCAGATGCTTGTGTACGGCAAGAATCAGGCGAGGTTGTCCGTTCCTGTTCTGATCTTCGACTGCAACGAGGTAACCCGTGGTGCCGATGGTTTGCATCAGCATGATGCGTGTGGCTTCCCTGCGAGCCTGGGCGTCGGTCATCTCGCCCCGACGGGCCGCCTGTTCGTGGTAGCGGAGGATTTCGACGTTCTTTTCGGCAATGCCGCGCAGGTAATTTTCGATCGAACCGTTCAGCAAATTCGAGACCGACGTCGATGCGAGGTTGGTCGAATTCTCCAACTCGCGGTACATGTCGTCCGTCGATTTTCGGATATAGATGTAATTGGCCGCGGTCAGCAGCGCCACCGACAGTACCACTGCCGCCGAGAATAGGCCGATCTTCTGGTTCAGTCTCATTCGTGGGTCCGCTAAGTCTTCGAGCCGCGCCGTGGTCCTCGATCACCCGATTATGCACCCCGGCAGAATGTTGCGGAAACGTTTCGAGGGCCGGGCAGGTGTGAGGGGGCTCTATTCGAGCGCCGTCGTTAACGCAAGTTCCAGCGCGGTGGTGGTCGCATGTGCCAGATGCCGGATCTCGGTGTCGTCCAGGATGTAGGGCGGCATCCAATAGACCGTGTTGCCGAGAGGCCGTATCAGCGCGCCTTGCGATAGCGCGGCTCGATAAAAACGTCGACTGAAACCCGGATCAGATTCGACATCAAAGGCCAGGATCATCCCGCGCTGGCGCGGATGGCGCACGCGCGGATGCGCGGAAAGCGGCG
Organism: Betaproteobacteria bacterium UBA1934; assembly: GCA_002337055.1. Taxonomy (GTDB): domain Bacteria; phylum Pseudomonadota; class Gammaproteobacteria; order Burkholderiales; family Rhodocyclaceae; genus UBA1934. The sequence continues at coordinate 149,527 of DDFG01000001.1, forward strand.
CCATCGCCTTGCCCAGCTTGTGGGCAAGGGTGCGGTTGGCGTTGAGAACGTCGTTGTCGGCAAAGATGTCGAGCGTTGCCAGCGCGGCGCGGCAGGCCAAAGGGTTGCCGGTGTAGGAATGCGAATGCAGAAATGCGCGCGCCGTGGTGTCGTCGTAGAACTCGGCATAGATCGCATCGCCCGAGAGCACGATGGAAAGCGGCAGGTAGCCGCCGGAAATGCCCTTGGAAAGACAAAGCAGGTCCGGTCGGATGCTAGCCTGTTCGTGCGCGAAAAAAGTGCCGGTGCGGCCGCAGCCGACGGCGATTTCGTCGCAAATCAGGTGCACCTCGTAACGGTCGCACAGCGCGCGGGCCAGACGCAGGTACTCCGGGTCCGACATTGCCATGCCGCCAGCGCCCTGGACCAGCGGCTCGACGATCAACGCGGCGGTGGTTGCGTGATGGGTGGCAAGATGTGCTTCCAGCGCGGCGGCGGCGCGGTGGGCAACGTCAACGGCGGTTTCGCCCGCTTCTGCCAGACGAAAGTCGGGGGAGGGTACGACGGCGGCGCCCCGCACCAGCGGCGCATAGGCCTCCCGAAAAAGCGAGACATCGGTCACTGCCAGCGCACCCACTGTTTCGCCGTGGTAACCGCCCTCCAGGCAGATGAATCCGTTTTTTTCCGGGCGCCCCCGGTTGCGCCAGTAATGCGCACTCATCTTCAGTGCGATTTCGGTGGCGCTTGCGCCGTCGGAAGCGAAAAAGGCGTGGCCCAGCTCGCCGCCGGTCAGCGCGGCAAGCCGTTCGGCAAGTTCCACCGCGGGAGCATGGGTGAAGCCCGCCAGCATGGCGTGTTCAAGGCGGTCGAGTTGATCGCGGATGGCCGCGTTGATACGCGGATTGGTGTGACCAAAGAGGTTAACCCACCACGAACTGATGCCATCGAGATAACGCCTACCCTCGAAATCAACCAGCCAGGCGCCTTCACCACGGGCAATGGGCAACAAGGGCAGATCCTGCGCGTGTTGCTTCATTTGTGTGCAGGGATGCCAGACTGCGGCGACGCTGCGCGCCAGAAGATCGGAGTTGCTCATCGGCCGCTGTGGAAAAGGCGAATCAATGCAGAACCGGCGGTTGGCCGCCCTCGTGCGTTTGCTCTGGCAGTTCGGCGTGAACCAGTTCGCCTTCGGCGTCCGGATACATCGGCGCGCCGCAGTCGTCGCAAAATTCCATCGGAAAGCGGTGGTCGAGGAAGAGCACATCCTTGACCCCCACCTCGCGCAGCACATTTTCGATCTCGCCGGCTGCGTCGGTCGCTTCGTCTTCGCTGCCCAGCAGCGGCCAGACGACGCCGTGGTAGGTGGCTTCCTTATCCTTGGGCCCAAAGCCGACGCGGTATTCTTCCATGCGGCGGTCATAGAAGGGGCCGACCACCGTCTTGAGATCGGCGGGCATTATCCCCAGCGTGGTTTGCAGGAAAGCCACCGAGGCCTTCACCGAATAGGGACGCGAATCCCGATCAGCGGCGCGACAGGCGGCGTGATAGGCATCGGGCAACAAGGGTTGCCAGGCGCAACCGGTGAGCACGGGTTCGAGATTGGGAGTGCCCTGGCGTATCCATTCCTTCAGTGCGCTTTCCTTGCTGCCGTCCGCTTCATTCCAGCGGAATGGCGCGGTACCGGCGGGCAGCGCAATGGCGCCGACCAAATAGCGAACATCGGACAAAAAGCGGTTGGTTTCGGGCATGCCCTGCGTATCGACGTTGAGGTGGCGATGGGCCAATGCCGCCATCCCCAGTTCCCGCATCAGCAGCCAGGTGTCGCAAAAGCTGCGCGGCAACTGGTCGGGGCTGAACAGGAAATCGGCGAGCGCGACGCGTGCCTCCTTGCCGAAGGCGTGGGCGCCGAGTTGCACGCCCAGCGCTTGCACAGTGCTCATCGGCAGGGTACCGGAGGGGATCGAAAAGCGGGACCAGGCGAGAATGGGGGCGGTAAATAGCACCACTTCCCAGATTTTGCCGTCGGCATCGAAGCGGCTTGTTTCCGCGCGCGATTCGACCATGTCGGCCAGTTCGTCGTGCGCGCGCGGATGACTTTCGAAGAGAATGTCAAGCGCGGCATTGAGATCGTCCTCGGCCCCGTGCTGGAGCAGTTTGTCGATCAGATCGGCGAGTTGTCTTTCCCAGTAGGTATCTTCGATCTTGCCGCCGGATTCGGAAAGCCCGGTGGCAAGACGCTGGAGTTCGGCGACATCGCGCGAAATGCGGTCGCGCGAGGCAAAGCGGGTACGTTTCATGGCTTTTCCGGTCTATCGATCAACCTATCATTATACCCCGCCGGTGGGGTGCGTTCCGATTGGGGGCATGTTTGTGCGGAGGGTTTACGGCGATAGGACGGATGGACTATTACGCAATCCTGTCTTGTTGGGGGCGGCGTCATGCTGGGGTATTTAGTTAGCGATTTGACGACAGGTTGACGCTTCCGAACCAAGTTCGCGATATCGCCGCCAGAGCCGAGTTCATCTCGGGACAAAGCTGTTCTGCTATACCGGTGCGCGTGGCAAAATGCGCTATCGACACTACTTGGCTCCCTATTATGCTGTTGGTAATTTCGCCTTCAAAATCACTGAGCGATGTTTCAGAGCGTTCGCGGTCAAATTGGCGCGAACCCCGCTTCCTGGACTACTCGGCCCAATTAGTAGACCGTCTTCGCGAGCTCTCGCCTGCCGAACTGGCTGTTTTGATGGGGATTTCCGATCCGCTGGCCTTGCTCAACTTTCAGCGTTTCGAGGCTTGGCAGCGGCCGTTTACGCTTGAAAATGCGCAACCCGCGCTGTTCCTGTTTTCGGGCGATGTTTACGAGGGCTTGCAGGCCGCGACGATGAACGAGGCGGACGTTACCTTTGCGCAATCTCATCTGCGCATTCTTTCGGGTTTGTACGGCGTTCTGCGGCCGACCGATCTGATGCAGGCCTACCGGCTGGAAATGGGAACCCGTCTGAGCAACCCGCGCGGCAAGGATTTGTACGCCTTCTGGGGCGATACACTGCGCCGCTCGGTGGAGGAGGAACTTGCCGCGCAGTCCTGCCCTGTGCTGGTGAATCTCGCCTCGGAAGAATATTTCAAGGCCTTGCAACCCAAGAAGCTGACGGTCCCGGTTGTGCAGCCGGTTTTCGAGGAATGGCAGAACGGTCGCTACCGGATTGTCAGCTTCTTTGCCAAGCGTGCGCGAGGCCTGATGGCACGCTATGCCATCGACCAACGCCTGGATGCGCCCGAGGGATTACGCGATTTCGATCGGGAAGGGTACGCCTACGCGCCGGAGGTATCCGACGAACAACATTGGGTTTTCCGCCGTCGCCGCGACCGCCTATGATGAAAATGTTGTCCCCTCTGAGGAGTTTCGCCATGCGTTCTGCACTCGTTCTTCTTGCCTTGTTACCGCTCTCCGCGCTGGCTCAGTACCAGGCGCCCGAGCCGCCCTTGTATCCCTACAAGAAATCCGCGCCCCCGCCAGCCGTTGTGTATGAGTCAGAGCAAAGCGCCGTGCCGACCGATGGTACCGCCATGGAGCGCAAACTCCGGCGCGAGCAGCGCCAGCGTGCCTATGAGAATCCCGCTCCCACGGTTATCTATCGGGATCGGGGTCGCGACCGGCCGACGGTGATCGTCGGCCCCGACGGCACGCGCGTGTGTACCGATGCCTACGGCCGCACGGTGGTGTGCTGGTAGATTGCGGCGTGTTCGGCGTCGGGCCGGCCCAGTTCCGCGCTGGCAGCGCCGGGCGCCAGAATGCGAAAGCCCAGACCCTTTGTCCTCGCCAGGATCAGCAGCGCTTTGTCCTTGCTGATCAGCCAGTCAGCGCGGACGCGGGTAGCCAATTCGAGGAATTTCTGGTCGTCGGGGTCGCGGCAGCGCGGAAGTGGCCATACGGGAGCGGCGTTTGTCGACGCGCAATGCGCCAGTTGGCGGTAGCGCGCACACAGCGCAGCCCCTGCGTCGGCATCGAGCTTCAATTCCGGATAGCCGCTCACCCGCTGGAGTTCGGCAAGGGTCGCCTCGTCCACCCAGCATTCGGCCGATCCGTCCGTCAAGGCCGCGAGCAAGGGGCGGGCGGCCGCATCGTCAAAATGCAGCAGATCGAGAACGACATTGGTGTCGAGAACGAGGCGGAGGGGCATATCGGGCCGGATTATAATCGCGCGCTTCCGAATTGCCTTGCCGCCATGTCCCGAATTCTTCTTGCCCCGATGGAGGGGCTTGCCGACGAAATCCTGCGCGATGTGCTGACCCGGTTTGGCGGTTACGACTGGTGCATGTGCGAGTTCATCCGCGTTTCCGACACCGTCTTGCCCAATCGCGCCTTTCGCCGCGTCTGCCCGGAAATATCGAACGGCAGCCGCACCGCTGCCGGCACGCCGGTACGTTTGCAGTTGATGGGTTGCGAGCCCGACGTGCTGGCGGCCAACGCCGCTCGGGTCGCGGCGCTGCGTCCGGCGGGCATCGACCTCAACTTCGGCTGCCCGGCGCCGCTGGTCAATCGCAAACGCGGAGGTGCGGCGCTGCTGGACGAACCCGAACTGCTGGCGCGGATCGCCGCCGCCGTGCGTGCGGCGGTTCCTACCGATCTGCCGTTCACCGCCAAGATGCGGCTCGGGATCGACGACGCGGGCCGGGCCATCGAATGTGCGCAGGCGCTGGCTTCCGGCGGCATTGACGAGTTGATCGTGCATGGCCGCACGCGCGCCGATTTCTACCGGCCGCCGGCGCGTTACGACTGGATCGCCCGCGTGCGCGAGGCGGTGGCCGTGCCGGTCATCGCCAATGGCGAAGTGTGGACGCAAGAGGATTATGCACGCTGCCGTACCGAAACAGGCTGTGCCGATGTCATGCTCGGTCGCGGCGCCATCGCCGATCCCCTGCTGATCCGGCGTTTGCGCGGAGAGGTGGCGGAGGAGGCGAGCGATGAATGGGCGGCCGAAATCGCGCCCGCCGTGGCGGCGTTCTGGCGTGCGGTGCGGGCCAAGGTCACGGCGCGACAGGCGCCCGGGCGGCTCAAACAATGGCTGGGCTATTTGAAACGCCGTTGGCCGGAGGCCGCCGTTTTGCATCACGAGATTCGCCCGTTGAGTCATGCCGACGAGGTCGATGGCCGACTCGCCGCTGCCGGGCTGGATGTGGCGGAAAGGCAGGTGCGATGAACGGCAATTCCCGCGAAATCACCAGCGCCCAGAGCGACGTGCATCGAGATCTGGCCGCGCTGGTCCGGCGCCATGCCGAACATCCTTTTCAAAAACCTATCCTGGACCACAACCGCGCCGCTTTTGTCGAGGCTTCGCGTGCCTGGCTCGGCTGGCGCGACGGCGCGCCGCTGATACTCGATTCGGGCTGCGGCGTGGGCTGGAGCACGCTCAAGCTGGCGAAACATTTTCGGACGCATTTCGTCATCGGCGTCGACCAATCCGCCGACCGGCTGGCGCGCGGCAAACCGCTGGAACTGCCGGCCAATGCCGTTTTCGTCCGCGCCGATTTGATCGATTTCTGGCGGCTGATGCGTGGCGCCGGCATCCGACTGGAGCGTCACTACCTCTTGTATCCCAACCCTTGGCCCAAAATCGGTCACCTTGGCCGGCGCTGGCACGGTCACCCAGTGTTTCCGGCCATGCTGGCGCTCGGCGGACGGCTGGAATGCCGCAGCAACTGGTCGATCTACATTGCTGAACTGGCCCAGGCTGTTTATCAACTTACCGGTCATGTCGTGATGACCGACGTCGTGCACGCCAACGGCGAGCCGCTGACACCCTTCGAGGCCAAGTACGCCGCCTCCGGCCAAACGCTCTACCGTGCCGTTGTCGACCTGCGCGAAGCGGGTGACTGAATCATTTCGGCTCGCCCTGTTCAGGCGGCGAAATAGGCCGCTTCCAGCGCAGCGACGTCAAGTTTGACCATGCCGTGCATAGCCCGGAGGACAGCCTGCACCCGCACAGCGTCGGCGTCTTGCAGCAGTTCCATGAAGCGGCGCGGCACGATCTGCCACGAAAGCCCGAAGGGGTCGGTGATCCAGCCGCACTGCACCGGTTGCCCGCCGGCGCGGACGATGGCCTCCCAGTAACGGTCGACTTCGGCTTGATCGGCGCAATCGAGAAACAACGAGAAGCTATCGGAGAAGCGAAAATACTCCCCGCCATTGTAGGCTATGAAGACTTGTCCGACCAGCGTGAACTCGGCGGAAGTCACCGGGCCATCTTCGCCCGTTTTCGCAAGACGGCGCACGCTGGTGTCCGGAAAGGTCGTGGTGTAAAACTCGAGTGCCTGCTCAAGCTGGTTATTGAACATCAGAAACGGCGTGATTTTGGGCATGAGATTCTCCATGAACGAAGGCCTTAGGCGGCTTCCGGCAACAGCATTTCCACATAACGGCGTAAATGCGCCGTGCATTCGAGCGCGTGTTCGGGCTTGCCGGATGCCTTGGCGAGGATGAATCCGCCTTGCAAGGTGGCCTGGATGTGCCGGGCGAGTGTGTCCGGCGACCAGGGCGCGTCGGGTGCATGAGCCGCCTTGGCGGCAGCGATGTCGGCGAGCAGGGTGTCGAGATGGGCGGCGATCCCGCCCGAGCAGGCATCGCGCAATTCGGGCGAACTGTCGTGTACTTCCTGAACGATGGTGCCGAGCAGGCACGAAAACCCCGTGGGATCGCCTTGGATCAGACCGGCGCGCAGGTCGATATAGGCCAGCAGGCGGTCGCGCGGGCTGCTCAGTCGGTGGTAGTCCGCTTGGGCGAACAGGTGACCAGTGATGGCGTTCCAGTGTTCGATGGCGGCCTTGCCGAGATCTTCCTTGGAGCGAAAGTGATGGAAGAAACTCCCCTTGGATACCCTGGCCGCCCGACACAAATCGTCGACCGAGGTGGGCCCGTAGCCTTTCTGGCGAATCAGGACAAGCGCCGCATCCAGCAGCTTTTCGCGGGCGTTTCCGCCAGTGAGCGGGGGACGCGGCATGCTGTCGAGTTGCTGATCAAGCGCGGGCCGGGGTGGCGAGGCACTGCATCACCTCCACGCCATCGCCGGGCAGAATGGCAAAGTGCGGATGCCCCTCAAACAGGGTGGCCGCGTCCGCGTGCGAATCGGCGCGTACCACGACAAAGCCGCAGATCGCGTTGTGCGTATCGCCGACACCCGCAGTGTCAACCCGCTTGGTTTTGCCGATCGGACCGCCGCGAAAGACGATGCGGTCGGCGTGACGCTCCATCCAGGCGTGCCAGGCCTCAATGCCGGCCTGCATGCGGGTGCCGCGCTCGGCTTCGCTCAGCGTTCGCCATTCGCCATTTTGAGGCAGGGCGGTGGTGCCGGTAAACACGGCCAGGTATTCATGGGTTGGATCCATGGTGGCGTCTCCTGTGGGGTGGGGGGTGAGGCATATAATACCGACTGGTTGGTATAAAATCAACTCCCGCACATGTCGTTGAAGTGAGTGGACGCACAAAAAGAAAAGCCGCCCGATTTGGCGGGCGGCTGGCGGCGGTGACGCCGGGTTTTGGTGTCGTTCAGGCGTGCCGCAGCGCGAATTCGCGCAATTGGTCGGCGACTGCTTGCGGATGCTGAAAGACCAGATTGTGTTCCATGCCGGGCATGACCACCACTTCGATGCCCGCGTTGCTGGCCTTCATTTTGTTGACAATCTTGTCGCTCAGCACAAACGAGTCGGCGGCACGCAGCACGCGCACCGGCGTCGTGAGCTTCCGGCAGGCAGCCCAGATACCTTCGGTGCGAATCTTTGTTTTGGCCAGCGTGCTGGGCGCCAGGTTTTTCTTGTCGTACCGGATGGCGTATCGGCCGCCATCCAGCGCACGCATGCAGTATTTCAGCATATAGTCGCCGAGCCCGAACACGCTGTTGCCGTAGAACGAACGCACCTGATCGGCGTTCTTGAAGAATTTGGGCGTCTTGAAAATGGCCATCAGAATGGCGATAACGCCCCGGAAACTGAGGTCGGGGGCGCTGTCGATCAGGGTGACGCTCTTCAGGCACTCGGGATGCGCGCCTGCAAACACCAGCGAGTATTGGCCACCAAGGGAGTACCCCACCAGATGGCACGGTTCGCCGATCAGTTGCTGGTGGATCGCTTTCAGGTCGGAGCAGATGACCTCGTTAGTATAGGCGGCGTCGTAGCTCGTGCCGTCGCTGCTCTGGCCGTGGCCTTTCAGGTCGAACAGGAAGAGGTGAAAATCGTTGCGCAGCAGATCGGCGATCTTTTCGAAGCAATGGCTTTCCACCATCATGCCGTGCAGCATCACCATTTTGGGTTTGCCGGGGTTGGCGATTTCATAGTAGTTGTAAGTGGCGGGACCGACGGCTATCTTCTTGCAATCCAATTTTTTCTCCCTACATGTGCGCAAAACTCTGTAATTTTGCCATGCCGCGGACTTCTGAGGGAGTCTCAGGGCCTCCCTGTTTGGTGAGGAAACGGCACTTGCGGGAGCATTGTCGATGAATCGAGCTTCGTATATTCCCTTGGGCGATGCCCTGAAGTTCTGGCTGAAACTGGGGTTCATCAGTTTCGGCGGCCCCGCCGGGCAGATCGCGCTGATGCACCACGAACTGGTGGAACAGCGTTGCTGGATTTCCGAGCGCCGCTTTCTGCATGCCCTCAACTATTGCATGCTCCTGCCCGGGCCGGAGGCGCAGCAGCTCGCCACCTATCTGGGGTGGCTGATGCATCGCACCTGGGGCGGCATCGCAGCGGGAGCGTTGTTCGTGTTGCCCTCGCTGGCGATCCTGATCGGTCTGTCGTGGGTTTATATGACCTGGGGCACGCTCCCGCTGGTGGCCGCATTGTTCTACGGGATCAAACCGGCGGTAACCGTGCTGGTCGCGCAGGCCGCCTGGCGCATCGGCCGGCGGACCTTGCGGCATGCAGCGCTGGGCGCCATTGCGCTGGCCGCGTTCGTCTCTCTGTTTTGGCTGGGGCTGCCGTTTCCCGCAGTCATCGCCGCTGCTGCGCTGATCGGTGTCGTGGTCGCGCGCGGGCGGCCGGACTGGTTCGCCGTTCCGTCTCATCCACACTCCGGCGACGCCCCTCAGGAGGGCGCGCGGATCGACGATGCCCGCCCGAGACCCGAACATACCCGGTTTGGGTGGTCGCGCTTCATTCGGGTGGTGCTGGCTGGATGCGCGTTGTGGGCACTGCCAATGGCCGCATTGGTGGCGGCATTCGGGACCGTGCATGCACTGCCCGCCATGGCCTGGTTCTTCACCAAGGCGACCTTGCTGACCTTCGGCGGTGCGTATGCCGTGCTGCCCTATGTGTGGCAGGGCGCGGTCGAGCAATTCGGGTGGCTACAGCCGGCCCAGATGATCGACGGGTTGGCGTTGGGCGAGACGACGCCGGGTCCGCTGATCATGGTTGTCGTGTTCGTGGGGTTTGTCGGTGCGTGGGGGCAGGCGCTGTTTGGAGTCGAACACCTGTTTCTGGCTGGTGCGGTGGCGGCCGGGGTGGTGACCTGGTTCACTTTTCTGCCGTCGTTCATCTTCATTCTGGCGGGGGCGCCGCTGATCGAATCGACTCAGGGAGAGATACGCCTTATCGCCCCGCTGACCGCGATCACGGCGGCGGTGGTCGGCGTGATCGCCAACCTGGCTGTATTCTTTGCCTTGAATGTATTCTGGCCCCGTGGCGTCGCCGTGGGTATCGACGTCGGCGCATTGCTCATCGCCGCGCTGGCTGCCGTGGCGCTGTTTTCCAACCGCCTTGGCGCGATACCGGTGATTGCGCTGGCGGCGGTGGGCGGGGTGGCGTTCAGGTGGGTGTCAGGATAGGAGGCTAGGGTGTCGGAACAACAGGAGGAGACCCGCTTGGAGATCAATCGTACTTATTTGCGCGACGAACCGACGCGAGACGCCGTCGACGCGCTACCGGGCGCCACTCTGCTTGAATTCGGCACGGAGTGGTGCGGTTACTGCATGGCCGCCCAACCGCTGCTGGTCGAGGCGCTGGCGGCGGTTCCAGGCGTTCGTCACCTGAAAGTGGAGGATGGCGCCGGCCGCCCCCTCGGCCGGTCTTACCGCATCAAGCTCTGGCCGGCACTGATTTTTCTGAAGGATGGCGTCGAGCAGGCGCGACTGATCCGCCCGCAGGGACCGAGCGAAATCCGGGACGCGCTGCGCCGGATTCTTTGAGGACGAGATGAACCCTTGCCTGGGCTGCGGCGCATGCTGCGTTTCGTTTCGGGTCGATTTTCATCCGGCTGAACTGTCGGGCGGGACCTTTCAATGGGACACCGGCGTTCCGCCGTCGATGGTGGTTCGGGTGACCGACCGATTCGTGCGGATGTGCGGCACCGATGTACAACCGCCCCGCTGCGTGGCCTTGGTAGGCAATCCGGGCAGCGAGGTGGCGTGTTCAATCTATGCCAGCCGGCCGTCGCCTTGCCGCGAGTTCGGCCCCGAGCACGAGGCCTGTGCGCGGGCACGCCGCCGGATCGGCCTGCCCGCGCTGTGAATCGCCGGGCGGCCGGCGCACGACAGCCCGCCCGGACTCGTGCTTACATCGCTTCGGCGTAGATATTTTCGATCTCGGCCTGGCTCGCCTGAACCGGGTTGGTCAGCCCGCAGGCGTCCTTCAGCGCATTGGCGGCCAGTGTCGGGATGTCGATCACCTTGACGCCGAGCGAGCGCAATCCGGCCGGGATGCCGATGTCGGCGGAAAGCTGGCGGATCGCCTTGAGTGCGGCGTCGGCGGCGCTCTTCGGGGTCAGGTTGGTGACATCGACGCCCATCGCTTCGGCGACATCGGCCAGACGCTCGGCTGCGACGCGGCTATTGAAGGCTTCCACGTGCGGCAGCAGCACCGCGTTGCAGACGCCGTGCGGCAGGTCGTAGAAACCGCCGAGCTGGTGCGCCATGGCGTGAACATAACCGAGCGAGGCGTTGTTGAAGGCCATGCCAGCGAGGAACTGGGCGTAGGCCATCTGCTCGCGCGCCGCCACATCGCCGCCGTGATGGACGGCTTGCCGAAGGTTTTGCGAAATGAGACGGATCGCTTTCAGCGCGCAGGCGTCGGTGATCGGCGTGGCGGCGATGGAGACATAGGCTTCCACAGCGTGGGTCAGGGCATCCATGCCGGTGGCGGCAGTCAGGCTGGCAGGCATGCCGATCATCAGGTCGGGGTCGTTGACCGAGAGAATCGGTGTGGTGTGCCGGTCGACAATCGCCATCTTGATGTGGCGTGACTCGTCGGTGATGATGCAGAAGCGCGTCATTTCGCTCGCCGTGCCGGCGGTGGTATTGATGGCGATCAGCGGCAGTTGCGGCTTGGCGGATTTATCCACGCCTTCGTACTGGGTGATCGAACCGCCGTTGGTGGCGCAGAGCGCAATGCCCTTGGCGCAGTCGATGGGCGAACCGCCGCCCAGCGCGATGACGCAATCGCCCTCGTGCCGGCGCAGCAGAGCCAGACCGGCCTCCACGTTGCCTACGGTCGGGTTGGGCTGGGCACCATCGAAAACCGCCGCCGCGATGCCGGCTTCGCCCAGCAGCTTGGCGACTCGCCCGGCGAGGCCAATGTCGTTGAGCACCTTGTCGGTGACGATCAGTGCCCGTTTGAAGCCGTAGCCCTGGATCTGGCCGACGGCGGTCGCCAGACAGCCGGCGCCGATCAGGTTGATGGAGGGAATGTAGAACGCGCTTTGTGCCATGGTCATGCTCCTTCAAGTTGAGAAAATCGCTTGTTACCGGAGTGGGCCACCGTGCTGGGCGGGGTTCGGCGATCCGGTCATGGCTTCTTCAGATCAAGTTGCGTGCCAATTGTGAAAATTTTCACAAAGCTTTGGTTGCACGGAAATCTCCCGATCAGATGAGCAAGGGTCGGGCAGTGGATGGCGCGAACCGTTCCGGAACACCTGTTCCAAAACGGAACACAGGGGTTCGCAAAATGACCGCAAATCGTTATTGGGGCTTCTGGTAAGGCTAAACTCGCCAGAAAACGGGGGTTGTAGCGATGAATAGCGAGCAAAATGGACAAGGCCGCCTGGTGCGCCGGGCGAGGGAATCGTTTTTCGAGGCCCGCGAGAACGGTCGCAGCGATGTGACGCCTTCGATCTGGGCTTCGTGGGAACGTTGTCGGGATTCTGGTTTGCAACCCAGGGGGCGTCTGGAAAGCGTTTGCTGGTTACCCGCCGATATTCGTGCCATTCAGGATGAGCAGGGTGCCCTGATGCAGCATGCCCGCCCGATGATGGAGTACCTGTTCGAGCAAGTCCGGCATTCGGGGTCGCTGGTGTTGCTGGCCGACCGCCGCGGGGTCATTCTCGACACGGTGGGCGACGCCGATTTCTGCGACAAGGTCGAGCGTGTGTCGCTCAAACCCGGCGCGTCGTGGTCGGAACAACATCGGGGAACGAATGCCGTCGGTCTGGCCCTGATCGAGCGCAGCCCGATCGAGATCAGCGGCGGGGAGCATTTTCTCGACCGGCTCGCCTTCCTGTACTGTGGCGCGGCGCCGATCTGCAATCCGCAGGGTGAAATCGTCGGCGTGCTCGATATCTCTTGCGACCGCCGGAACATGCATCCGCATACCGGCGGGCTGGTCAAGACGGCCGCGCAAACCATCGAGAACCAGTTTTTCGCTTCACGCTACCGCAAGGGCATCCGCCTGCGTCTGCACGGGCATCCCTATGGCATCGGCACGCCCGGCGAAGGCATGCTGGCCTTGTCCGAAGATGGCTGGATTGTCGGCGCCAATCAGGTTGCACTCAAACTGCTCGGACTGTGTACGGCCGACATTGGCGCCACGCCCCTGACGCGGTTGTTCGACATCGATTTCGGTCAGTTACTCGATTGGGGAAGACATCGCCACGATGCCGTGCTGCCTCTGCATACGGTGCGTGGGCAGGTTGTGTACGCGGCGCTGAATGCCGGCAAGTCGCCGATTGCCGGCAGTTCGATGACGGCGGAAGCCAAACCCGACGCACTGGGCCAGCTCGACACCGGTGACTCTCGGATGGCGGCGGTGATTCAGCGCGCACGGAAACTGGCCGGCAAGGCGATTTCGATCATCGTCTGTGGCGAATCCGGAGTGGGCAAGGAAGTCTTTGCGCGGGCGCTGCACGAGGCTGGGCCGCGCAGACAGGCGCCCTTCGTCGCAGTGAATTGCGCGGGGCTGCCGGACACGCTGATCGAAGCGGAGTTGTTCGGCTACGCGCCCGGTGCCTATACCGGCGCTCGCCGGGACGGGTCACCCGGCCGCATTCGCGAGGCACATGGCGGGACCCTATTTCTCGACGAAATCGGCGACATGCCACTTGCCATGCAGGCGCGGCTGCTGCGTGTATTGCAAGACAAATGCGTGACGCCGCTGGGCGGCGGCAAATCGCACGTGGTCGACTTCTCGCTGGTCTGCGCCACGCACCGTGATCTGGCCGAGGAGGTCGCAGCGGGACGTTTTCGCGCCGACCTGTACTTCCGCATTAACGGCTTGTCGCTGATGCTGCCGCCACTACGCGAACGAAGCGATTTCGGCAATCTATTGCGCGCCCTGTTGACAACGGTAAGCGATGGCCGCCCGCTGAATCTGGCCCCGGAAATTGCGAACGCCTTCGCGCGCTATCGCTGGCCGGGCAATCTTCGCCAGTTGGCCAACGTGCTGCGCACGGCGGTGGCGCTGACCGATGACGATACCACCCAGATCGGCTGGGATTGTCTGCCCGACGACGTCGTCGCGGCGGTACGCAGGCGTGGCGAGCCCATGGACGTTGAGCGCACGGGACGCGACTTGCGGACCTCCACCGACACCCACATCAGGGCCACGCTCGAGGCAGCGGCCGGCAATGTGTCGGAGGCCGCCAGGCGGCTTGGCATCGGGCGCAACACGCTGTATCGGCGCCTGCGCCGAATGCCGCCGACGTAAGATTGTTCTTGGTTTTTTCCAGCATAACATATATCATATATAAGACTTAGGGATCAGGGATTCTCGCACAGAGCTCGAACCACTGATCCACCCGCATGGTCAACCCGATCATGCGTCCCCGAGACGACCTGAACGAAAGGAAACTGCCGTGCTTGAAGCTTATCGCGCCCACGTCGCTGAACGTGCTGCCCTCGGTATTCCCCCCCTGCCGCTGTCGATGCAGCAGGCTAAGGAACTGGTCGAATTGCTGAAAAAACCGCCGGTGGGCGAAGAAGCCACGTTGGTCGACCTGGTTACCCATCGCGTGCCGGCCGGCGTGGACGAAGCCGCCAAGGTCAAAGCCGAATTCCTTGCCGCCGTCGCCAAGGGCGAACAGGCCTGCGCGCTGATCTCCCGCGCCAAGGCAACCGAACTGCTTGGCACCATGGTCGGCGGCTACAACGTCAAGCCGCTGATCGATCTGCTGGCCGATGCCGAAGTCGGCACCGTGGCGGCCCATGCGCTGAAATTCACGCTGCTGATGTTTGATTACTTCCACGACGTGGCCGAACTGGCCAAGGCCGGCAATGCCAACGCCAAGGCAGTCCTGCAATCCTGGGCCGATGCCGAGTGGTTCACCAGCCGCCCGGATGTGCCGGCCTCGTTGAAGGTCACCGTCTTCAAGGTGACCGGCGAAACCAATACCGATGATCTGTCGCCGGCGCCCGACGCTTGGTCGCGCCCGGATATCCCCCTGCACGCCATCGCCATGCTGAAGAACCCGCGTCCGGGGATCGAAGCGGACAAGGCCGGCGAACGCGGCCCGATGAAGCAACTGGAAGCGCTGATCGCCAAGGGCAACCCGGTGGCCTACGTCGGCGACGTGGTCGGTACCGGTTCTTCGCGCAAGTCTGCGACCAATTCCGTGCTGTGGTGGACTGGTGAGGACATCCCCTTCGTCCCGAACAAGCGTTTCGGTGGCGTCTGCCTGGGCGGCAAGATCGCGCCGATCTTCTTCAATACGCAGGAAGACGCCGGTGCGCTGCCGGTGGAAATCGACGTCTCCAAAATGGACATGGGCGACGAGATCGAACTCAGGATCGATCATGCGACCGCCAAGGTGACCGCGCTCAAGAACGGCGCCGTGATCTCCGAAGCCGAGCTGAAAACCCACGTGCTGCTCGACGAAGTGCGTGCTGGCGGCCGCATCAACCTGATCATCGGCCGCGGCCTGACCACCAAGGCGCGCGAAGCCCTCGGTCTGCCGGCCTCGACCCTGTTCCGCCTGCCGCAAGCGCCGGTCGATACCGGCAAGGGCTTCTCGCTGGCGCAGAAGATGGTCGGTCGCGCCTGTGGTCTGCCGGAAGGCAAGGGCGTGCGTCCCGGCACCTACTGCGAACCGCGCATGACCACGGTCGGCTCGCAGGACACCACCGGCCCGATGACCCGCGACGAACTCAAGGATTTGGCCTGCCTCGGCTTCTCCGCCGATCTGGTGATGCAGTCCTTCTGCCATACCGCCGCCTATCCGAAGCTGGTCGACGTCAAAATGCACCGCACCCTGCCGAGCTTCATCACGGCGCGTGGCGGCGTGTCGCTGAAGCCGGGCGACGGCGTCATCCATAGCTGGCTCAACCGCCTGCTGCTGCCCGATACCGTCGGCACCGGTGGCGATTCGCACACCCGCTTCCCGATCGGCATCTCCTTCCCGGCCGGTTCCGGTCTGGTCGCCTTTGCCGCCGCCACCGGCGTCATGCCGCTGGACATGCCGGAATCGGTGCTGGTGCGCTTCTCCGGTAAGCTGCAGAAGGGCGTGACGCTGCGCGATCTAGTCAATGCCATTCCGCTCTACGCCATCAAGGCCGGTCTCCTGACCGTGGCCAAGGCGGGCAAGAAGAACATCTTCTCCGGCCGCATCCTCGAAATCGAAGGCTTGCCCGAACTCAAGGTCGAGCAGGCATTCGAACTCTCTGATGCCTCGGCCGAGCGTTCCGCCGCCGGTTGCACGGTGCGTCTGGACAAGGCGCCGATCGTCGAATACATGCGCTCCAACATCACGCTGATGAAGTGGATGATCGCCAACGGCTACGAAGACGCCCGCACGCTGGGTCGCCGCATCAAGGCCATGGAAGAGTGGATTGCCAAAGGCACGCTGCTGGCACCGGATGCCGACGCCGAATACGCCGCCGTGATCGAGATCAACATGGACGACATCAAGGAGCCCATCGTCGCCTGCCCGAACGACCCGGATGATGTGAAGCTCTTGTCCGAAGTTGCTGGCGACAAGATTGACGAAGTGTTTATTGGTTCGTGCATGACCAACATTGGGCACTTCCGCGCCGCCGGCAAGGTGC
>DDFG01000001.1:165771-172986 GCA_002337055.1 Betaproteobacteria bacterium UBA1934
GCTGACCGGCAAGATTCCGAGCCTCGCCGAATACATGGCGGCGGTGGAAACGGTCAATGCCAAGGCAGCAGATATCTATCGCTACATGAACTTCGACCAGATTGCCGAGTTCAAGGAAGTGGCGGAGACGGTAACGATCTAAGCGCTTGCCCGCCTGGCAACAAACGGCGCCCTGCAGGGCGCCGTTTTATTTGGTATCCAGCCGGGTTGTCGAGAAAAACGGTGTTGCTTTGGTTGCCGCTGGGGAAATCTAAATCCGTCCCGCCCGCAGCAGTCGGGTCATTTCCTCAGCTGGCAGGGGGCGGGCGAAATGGTAGCCCTGCATGTATTCGCAGCCGCAGGAACGCAGGGTCGCCATTTCGTCGGCGGTTTCGATGCCTTCGGCCACCACGTCGAGGCTCAGATCGCGTCCGAGATTGACGATGGCCCGGGCGATGACGGCGTCGCCCCGGCTCAGGTCGCGAACGAAGGACTGATCCATCTTCAGCTTGTCGATGGGAAAACGCCTGAGGTAGGCGAGGGACGAATAGCCGGTGCCGAAGTCATCAATGGCCAGCCGCACGCCCATGGCCCTCATTTCGGACAGGGTCTGCAAGGCGCGCTCGGTGTTCTCCATGAGGGTGCCCTCGGTCAGTTCGAGCACCAGGCGGCCCGGCGCCAGGCCGCTGTCCTGCAGGGCCTGGGCGATGACCGTTGTGAGGGTCTCCTTGCGGAACTGGCGGGGAGACAGGTTCACCGCCACCTCGATCGCGGGCAGCGCCTGTTGGGACCATTCTCCCGCCTGACGGCACGCCTCCCGCAGCACCCAGTCGCCGAGGGGGATGATCTGGCCAGTCTGCTCCGACAGCGGAATGAACTGGGCTGGCGGCAGCAGGCCCAGTTCCGGATGCTGCCAGCGCACCAGTGCCTCGACGCCAACGATGCGGCCGCTGCTGGCGGCGACGACCGGCTGGTAATGCAGGACGAACTCGTTGCGTTCGAGGGCCAGACGCAGGCTGTTTTCCAGTTTCAGCAGCTCGAGACCGGCGTCGCTCATTGCCTCGCCGTAGAACTGCAGCGGCTCGCCGGCGGCGGCTTTGGCCCGGTACATGGCCGCCTCGGCATGTTGCATGAGCGTCGGCAGGTCGCCGGCGTCGTCGCCGAAGACGCTGATGCCGATGGAGATACCGACGCTGACCTCGTGTTCCCCAATGCGCAGCGGGGCCTTGGCGGCGGTCACCAGGCGCAGGGCGACGAGGATGGCGCTCTCGGGTGTGCCATCGCTTAGGAGGATGCCGAACTCGTTGCCGCTGAGGCGAGCGGTGAGATCGCGTGGTTGCACGACGTTCCCCAGGCGGCTGGCCATTTCCCGCAGCACGGTATCGCCGGCGGCGAGGCCGAGGGAATAGTTGATCTTCTTCAGGTCGTTGATGCCGACGCTGAGCATAGCCAGCGGCCGCTGGGCGGCCTCGGCATCGCGCAGGGCCATTTCGGCGCGGTCGACGAATTGGACACGGTTGGGTAGGCCGCTGACGTTGTCGAAATAGGAAAGCTGGTGCAGGCACGCCTCCATGGCGTCCTTGACGCTGCCGAGGCGGCGCTCCGCCTCCCAACGGCCGGTGATGTCGCGCAGCACGGCGTGAGCGACGTTGCCGCCGCCGAGGTCGATGGCATGCAGACGGACATCGGCATAGAGAAGGGAGCCGTTCGGGCGCTGGAGCTGACATTCGAAACGGGCGTGGCCGGTTGCCAGGGCTGCTTCCAGCCAAGTCTTCAGCATGGGGCCCGAGGCCGTGCCGTCCGGCTGGTGGGGTGGGGCGAAATCGGAAAGGGGGCGACCGAAACAGGTTTCCCGGCAGGTGACGCCGAGGAGGCGCATGGCTGCCTCGTTGCAGTCGAGCATCCCGTCGCGGTCTATGAACAGCATGGCGTCACCAGCGCATTCCCAGATGGCCTTGTATTTCTGGGCGGGGAAAAAGAGTTTGTCCGGCTCGCTCATGTCCTTCTGTGTTACGGGTAGCGTGGGCAGGGGTGCTGCCCACGGCCAGTCGATTACAATCCGATGATGAACTATACCAGACCGAGCGGATTCGGCGGGTCTTGCCACCGCCGCTGCGTTCGCATGGCATAATCCTGAACATTACCAACCGGGGGGTTATCGTCATGCAATTAACATCCCGTCCGCATCCCGGCGCCACTGTTCTCGTTGCCGCCGAACGCATCGATCAGGCCAGCGCCGGAGAATTCCTCGCCGCGCTGCAAGCGGAGCTGAAGCAGCACGATCCGGCAGCTGCGCCGGTCGTCATCGACTTTGCAGGAGTCGATTACATTTCCAGCGTCGGCTTGCGCGCGCTGATGGTCATTGCCCGCGAAATCAAGGCCGGCAAGGGCAAGATCGGCATCGCCGCCTTGCAGCCGCTGGTGCGCGAAGTTTTCGGGATTGCCCGCTTCGACCTGGTTATTCCCTGTTTTGACAGCGTCGAAGACGCCATCGCCAAATTGAGCACATGAAGGTCAAATTCTGGGGCACCCGCGGTTCGCTGCCGGTGGCCGCTACCGCTGCCGATATCCGCAGCAAGATCGTCGCTGCGCTGACCGCCGCCAACGGCCGGCAGTTCGGTTCGCCCGAGGAAATCGAATCGTTCGCCGAGCAATTGCCCTTCGCCGTTGCCGGCGGCTATGGTGGTCATTCTTCCTGCGTCGAACTGATCGCCGGCGGCGCCGAGCATTTCATCTGCGACCTCGGCAGCGGCGCCCGTCCGCTCGGCCAGAACAAAATCGCTACGCATGGCCCGCAGCGGCCGCAGACCTATCACGTCTTTCTTTCCCACCTGCACTGGGATCACCTGATGGGTTTGCCCTTCTTCGTTCCCATCTACCTCCCCGGCAACCGTATCGTCATCCATGGCTGCCATGCCGAAATGGAAGCCGCCGTGCGCCTGCAGATGTCCGAACCCTGCTTTCCGGTCGCTTTCAGCCAGATCGCCGCCAGCGTCGAGTTCGACCGGCTCGAACCCGGCGGTACCTATGAGATCGCCGGTGTCAGGGTTACCCCCAAGCTGCAATTGCATCACGGCGATTCATACGGCTACCGTTTCGAAAAGGATGGTCGCTCGTTCGTCTATTCGACCGATTCCGAACACAAGCTGAACAATCCGGAGACGGCGGCTGGCTTCATCGATTTTTTCCGCGCTGCCGATCTGGTCGTTTTCGACGCCATGTACAGTCTGGCCGATGCCGTTTCGGTCAAGGCCGACTGGGGCCATTCCAGTAATATCATTGGCATCGAATTGTGCCAAGAAGCTGGCGCTAGGCGTCTGGCGCTCTTTCATCACGAACCGGTGCACGACGACGCGCAACTCGACCGCCTGCTGGAGGAAAGCCGCCGTTTCGAGGAAATCACTCGCGACGGCCGGGCGCCGTTGGAAATCATCTCCGCCTATGACGGATTGACGATCCCATTGTGAACTGGCGAGGTTCCCTGCCCCTTTTCCGGGGCGGCCGCAGCCGCCTCGTGCCGCTGGGTCTGTTGCTGCTTGCCGCCCTGTTGCTCGGTTACCTCGACGACACACCGTTGGCCAGTCTGCGCAACGCCCAGTTTGACCATTATCAGCGCCTGATGCCGCGCCAGCGTACCAACGAGCCGGCCATCGTCGTCGCCATCGACAGCGCCGGCATTGAAAAATACGGCCCCTGGCCCTGGCCGCGCACCCTGCTGGCACAATTGGTTGAGCGCCTGCATGCGGCCGGTGCCAAGTCCATCGGCCTCGATCTGCTGTTGGTTGAGCCGGATCAGTACAGCCGGGAAATGCTGACCAAACGGCTGCCCGATTTGCCTGCGAGCAGCCGCGATCTTCTCCCCGACCCCGACCGGACACTGGCTACGGCGCTGGCTGGGGCACCGACCGTCCTAGCGGTCAGCGGCATCGTCCGGCCTTTGCCCGGCGCCCGTTTCCCGAACAAACCGCTGCCCGATTTTCGCATCGCCCCGGCAGCCGAATCCTCTATGACCCGTTACGCCAGCAGCCTGACCAGCCTGCCGCTGTTGGCTAGGGCCGCGCATGGCGAGGGAGTGATCAACGCCGCCCCCGACCGCCTGACTTCGCCGCGCGACCGCGGCGTGCTGCGCCGGGTGCCGAGTGTGGCCGTTATCGATTTCGTGCCGCTACTCTCGCTGCCGCTGGAAATGGCGCGCCAGAGCCTCGGCCAGAACGCCGTCGTGGCGGCCGAGTCCGGCGCGCAAGGCATGGAACGCATCCGCATCGGCGACCACAGCCTGCCGGTGCAGCCCAATGGCGAAATTCTGCTGTACTTCGGTCGTCCCAGTTCGCATTACTACCTTTCCGCCGCCGACGTGCTGGCCGGCAATTTCCTGCCCGATACCTTCCCCGGACGTTTCGTTTTCATCGGCATTACCACGACCGGGCTGCAGGATCGCGTCATCACCCCGCTCGGCGACAACTTGCCGGGGGTCGACATCCATGTTCAGGCTCTCGAGAGCCTGCTCAGCGGCGAAGCGCTGCAAAGGCCGGTCTGGATGCCGCGTCTGGAACTGGCTGTGCTCGTCCTTTCGGGGCTGTTGCTGATCTTTGTCATTCCGTCTCTGCAGCCGCGCTATGCGGCGCTGGTGTTCCTGACTGGCATTGGCGCTACCGTCGGCGGTGGCTATCTCGCCTTTCGCGGTGGTCTGTATCTTTTCGATGGCGCCAGCGTGGCCCTGCTCCTCAGTCCGATTTTCATCGCTCTGCTGAGCAACACGCTGATCGCCGCCGATCGTCGCCGGCAGCAGGCCGAAACCGATTTGCAGGCCAGCCGCGAGGCCGCCGCCCGCGTCGCCGGCGAACTCGACGCCGCCCGCCGCATCCAGATGGGGCTGCTGCCCGATCCCGGGCGCGCCTTCATCGGCGAAACGCGCTTCGAACTGGCTGCCTTGCTCGAACCGGCGCGCGCCGTCGGCGGTGACTATTACGATTGTTTCGCCCTCGACGAACGCCGCCTCTGTCTGGCCATCGGCGACGTTTCCGGCAAAGGGCTGCCGGCCAGCCTGTTCATGGCCGTTTCCAAAACCCTGACCGGAGCGCTGACGCGGCGCAATCGCGATCTCGGCCAGGCGCTGCGCGAAGTTGAAAGCGAACTGAACCGCGAAAACCCGGAATTTCTCTTCGTCACCGCCTTCGTCGCCGTTCTGGATGCCGACAGCGGCGATCTCGACTACGTCTGCGCCGGTCACGATGCGCCGCTGCTGCTACGCGCCGGCCGCATCGGCCGTCTCGACACGCAGGCCAACTCCGGCCCGCCGCTGTGCGCGCTCGGCGATTACCCCTACGGTGCGGCGCACACGCGCCTGCAAGCCGGTGACATCCTTTGCCTGTTTACCGACGGCGCTTCCGAGGCCAGCAACGGGGATGCCTTCTATGGCAGCGAGCGGCTGGCCGCAACCTTGGCCGCCACCGCAGGCGAACAGTCGCTGGCGGCGCGTCTGGAAGCGCTACGCGACGATATCCGCCGCTTCGAGGCCGGCACGCAGGCGCACGACGACCTCACCCTGCTGCTGCTCAAATTCAGCGGACGCTGATTTCGACGCGCCGGTTCTTCGGCTCGGCCACTTCATCCGCCGTTGGCACCAGCGGCTCGCGCTCGCCTCGGCCGGCCACTTCGATCAGTCTGGAATCGAGGCCAGCCGCCACCAGGGCATCGCGCACCGTCGCCGCGCGCTGCTTCGACAGCGCATCGTTGGCGGGGTCGCTGCCGACGCGGTCGGTATGGCCGATGACCGCAATCTCCGGCGCCTCGCGTTGTTTGATTTCGGCTTTGACCCGATCGAAAGTCGCCAGCGACTCGGGCGTCAGTTCGTCGCTCCCTTCCCTGAAATAGACGATGTAGCTTTGCGACCGCTTCGGCTGCGCTTTCAGCGTCGGACCATAACGTTCCTGTACTTCTGCAGCCGACATCTGCGTCAGCCGGTTGTCGCCCAGGCGTCGCACGCTGGCCGCATAAGGCTGGTCGAGGCGCTGCTCGCCCTTGCCCGGATTGATCAACACCGCGCCGAGCGGGCCATCCGTCGCAGGCAGCAGCACGACACGCTCGCTGGCACAGGCCGCCAGCAGCACACATCCCAAGGGTACAAGCCAGCGCATATCAGTCCTCCTTGCCGTCAGCGACTTCGATGACGAATTCGGTGCCGCGCGTGCCGAGTATCGTGGTCGGCGTGTGGAAATCGACCGATTCCGGCGTCTTCTTGGCAATCTTGCCGGTCGCCACCGATACCGTGCCCTTTCTTACACCGACCGAGACATTGCCGTCGTGAGTCGTGCTGTCGAAGCTGAATTTGTCGATCGTCATCAGCGAATTGGGTCCGGCCGAGAGCAGCGTGTGATCCTTCAAGGTCACGCCCACGGCGCTATCGTCGCTGGTTCGCAACTTATCCGCCACCAGCACCGGCGCCCCGACCGCCGCCGGCAACTTCTGGCCGGCGCGCTCGATGCTGACCGTGCCGCGCACATGCTTGACCATCCCGGCAGGCTCGCCGACCTGTGCCCAGGCCAGGCCATAACAACTGGCGCAAAGCACACCGGCCATCCAATATGATCTAATCACGATTCATCCTCCTTGCATTTTGTCATGTCCGATCCTTTGCCGGAAATTACGGTTCCTGCACGTTTTACCGCCCTACCCGAACTGCTCGGTCACCTGTGCCGGGAGGCGCAGGTGGCGGGTATAGGCGATGCTTGCCAGCGACGCATGCAACTGGTCGTCGAGGAACTGTTCGCCAATACCATTCACCACGGCTTCGGCGGCGAATGCGATGCGCCAGTGCGTCTGGCGGTTGCCTGCGCCGACGGAAGGTGCCGTTTGCATTACAGCGATAGTGCGCCGCGCTTTGACCCGATGCAAGTTCCCCTTCTCGGACCGGCGTTCGACAAACCTGGTGGAGTCGGCATTGCCATGATTCGCCAACTGAGCGATTCGATTTCATACAGGAGAGCGGCTGACAACAATTTTCTGGAACTTGTGTTCGCAACGTGACGTTTTCGCGCCTGCTCAGCCATCGTCCGCATGTTGCTCGATGCGTTGGCCCGGCGGAATCGATCGTTGGGTAATACCGCCACATCGGCCAACAAAGACGATCGGAAGTAAAATTGTCTCGTTATAAGGGACCCCGCAGATGAACAGATCGTAGTGTTCATCGGCTCCTGCTGACCAACATTGGTCACTTCCGCGCCGCCGGCAAGGTGC
>DDFG01000001.1:173060-425832 GCA_002337055.1 Betaproteobacteria bacterium UBA1934
GCTGACCGGCAAGATTCCGAGCCTCACCGAATACATGGCGGCGCCCATCGGGGCGCCGTTCCTTTTTGTGAAAGTAACTGAATGCTTTCACCGTAGGGAGGGTGATGTCAGTGTCGCCAATTTTTACAATAATCGAGTGAGAACCTGTTTTCCAAAACTAAGTTTCTATAGATCAGATAGTTACATATTTGGCAAACTAATTGCTCTAGTATCTCTGGCCGAACAAAGGCATTCAAACCGATGTGGCCCGACCCGAGGAGACCGAGATGAAAGTGTTTAGAACGATAGTTGCGATTGCGTCGCTATTTGCGGCGTCATTTACTCAGGCTACACCCGTAACAGTGGATGCTGGTTGGTATGGATTCTGTTTTTCCGGTGTGGGTGGAGGTGCTTCCGCCGGCTGCCAAAATGCGGGTGTCGGTGTTGCCGGCAACTCCATCACGTTCACCCTCGCCTCGGCAGGTTTGCTGAAGGTTACGGATGGTTTCCAGGTCGGAGATGTGTTCAGGGTGTTTGTCGATTCTGTGGACATGGGTACGACTTCCACGCCTGGATCGGGTTCCTTTATAAGCTCACCGGATGCGCTCTACGCGAGCGGCTATTACAGCGCGGGCAGCTGGTTGCTGAGTGCGGGCAGTCATTCCGTGGATATTTTTGCGGACGTTTCGCCGTTCGGTGGTGGCGGGGCTTATATGGAAATCGAAACCGCTCGGCAGGCAGTACCCGAACCCGGCATGTTGCTCCTCGTCGGCCTGGGTTTGGCGGGCATGATTTCAATGGCTCGGCGCGGGCGTCGCGCGATGTAAATTGGCGTCACCAACGTACCCAGGGTGACCTAGCTTGGCTCCCTCACCCTGGGACATTTGGGCTTCAAGCGGTGCGTTCAGAATGCACACATTCATCTCAGCCTGTTGTCAGGCTCACTTGGCAGTGTTTGGCAACAAGGGTTCCGGGCAGGCGTAGCCGAATCCCTGCGCGAAATCGACACCGATAGAGGCGAGCCGTCCGATGACACCCTCGGTCTCCGCGCACTCCGCGACGGTGCGTTTGCCGAGAATATGGCCGATGCGATTGATGGTTTCGACCATGGCGTGGTCGACACTGTCGTGTTCGATATTCTTGACGAAACTGCCATCGATCTTGAGATAGTCGACCGGCAGATTCTTGAGGTAGCCGAACGAACTAGTGCCGGTCCCGAAATCATCCAGTGCGAACTGGAAGCCGAGTTCCTTGCAGGTCCGGATAAATTCGGCAGCAGCCTGGAGGTTTTGTATCGCCACAGTTTCCGTCAACTCGAAACAAATGCTGCCGGGGTGCAATTTGTAGCGGGTAGCTTGCTTCTGCACAAAAGGAAGCAGTTCTTCCGAATCCAGTGAAGCACCGGAGAGATTGATGGCACAGGTGATCGGCTGGCCGCCCCAGCCGATGGCAATGTCGGCGTAATGGCTGAACACCTCCTGGATGACCCAGCGGTCAATTTGCGGCATCAGGTTATAGCGTTCCGCCGCAGGCAGGAATCGGCCCGGCAAAATCAATTCGCCATCCTCGCCGATCATCCGGAGGAGGACTTCGAGGTGTTCGCCGTGCCCGGCCTCGGTTTCCATTGTCTTGTAGCGTTGGCCGTAAAGTACAAAACGATTGTCGCGCAGCGCGGCGTTAATGCGGGCGACCCAGCCGGTTTCGGCACGGCGGGCGGCCAGGCTCATGTCGCTGGCGGCAAAGATCAGCACCCGATTCTTGCCGCGATCCTTGGCCCAATAGCAGGCGCAGTCGGCTTCGCCAAGAATTTCTGCGACGCTGGTGTGTGTGGGGCTAATTTCGGTGAGGCCGATGCTGATGCCCACCGTGAATGTCTTGCCCGAGTGCAAAAACTGGAATTCATTGACTGCCGCCAGGATCTCTTCGGCAATCAGTTTGCCGCGCGCTGCTGGACAGTTCTCCAGCAATACGCCGAATTCGTCGCCACCCAGTCGCGCCAGCGTGTCGGTATCGCGTATACGTTTTTGCATCAACTCAGAGAGTTTGCGGAGCAGTTCGTCGCCGGCAGCATGGCCGCAGGCGTCATTGACGACCTTGAAGCGATCCAGATCCATGTAGCAAAGTGCATGGCTGCGCCTATTTTCTTGGACGTCTTCGAGCGCCGCCTTGAGTCTGCGCTCGAACTCGCGGCGGTTGAACAGGGCCGTCAGCGGATCGTGAGTGGCCTCCCACGACTGGCGATGCAGGTATTCCCGCGTCACCGTGACATCGCGCAGAACGACCACGCCACCGATCAATTTGCCTTCAGAGTCAAGAATTGGCGCGGCCCGCTCTTCCACGGCCACGCGTGTGCCGTCGCAGCGCCGCAACTCGCCGTTACCCTGGCACGACACGACCGTCCCTTGCTGGAGCGCCGCGTCCAGCGAGCTCGCCAGTGGGGTGCCTTCGGTGGCGTCTTGAAGGTGAATGATCTCGGTCACCCGTCGTCCGCGGACTTCGCGGGAGTTCAGCGCAAGCAGGCGTTCGGCGACGGGATTGAGGTAGTTGACCCGGGCCTCCGCGTCCGTGGTGATGACGGCGTCGCCGATCGAGTGCAGCGTTGTCTCGGCGCGCTCCTTCTCTTCATGCAAGGCTCGCGTGACGCGCGAAAGTGCCCGAAGCGGCAGGGTTTTCATGATCGCGTAGATCAACAAGCCGAGCATGACACCCACCAAGGCTACGACCATTTCGGTGAAAAGCGCCTCGCCCATCGCGCGCGTCACGGCCAGGTTGCCCACGACGCGATCGGCATCGTACAGCGGTTGACTGATCCGCAGTGTAGGCTTGGGTGGCGGTTGTCCGGTACTGGCCACGATTTCGCCTTGCAGATCGAGCACTTCGACCAGTTCATTGTCGAACGGCACCGGCTCTCGTGCCATGAGGCCCTGGATGCGGTTCTCGGCAAGCGTCCAGGTGTCCGGCGCGCTGGCGATCAGGCTGCTGAGCGCAGCGGCTTTGACCCGGGCCTTGAATTGCAGGTCATCACGGGCGTCCCAATAGGCGAGCGCACCATAAATGGCCGGCAGGCTGAGCGCTACCAACAGCGCCAGCACCGCAGCAATGCGGTCAATGGAGCGTTGCAAGCGGAGATCGAGCGAAGGCAAGGCAGCGGCGGTTAGGGTAAACGGCGAAAAGGCAGGGTGGAGTCAGGGCAACAGATGTCCAGTTTGCCGCAAAATGTCCGCGCCCTTTGCGGAACGGACGAATTTCAGGAATAGTTCGGTTTCTGCAGACGGGGATTTCGGCAGTACGAAGTAAAAATGTTTGAGCAGTGGGTAACGGCCGTTGCTCGCGTTTTCCGGCGTAGGTTCGATACCATCCAGCGCCACTGCGCGCAGGTTGCGTTTCTCGGATCGAATCAGGGCCACGGTCGTGACGCCCAGACTTCCCTGGATGCTCTCCATTTTGTCGGCAGCTTCCTGGTCGGTGGCGGCGTAGGCGAGGCCGCTGCGTTGTTCGGCGGTTACGAGTGCCTTGTCGATGTCGGGCGAAAGCGCGCGGATCTGGCGCGTGTTGTCGTCACCAGCCTGCCGCATGACCGGGCGCACGGTGGTGCCATCTGGCCAAGTTGTCAGTCTGCCGGCGTAGATATCGGCAATCTGGCTCTTGTTCAGCGATCCTGTCTTGTTATCGGCACGTACCGCAAATACGGTGAGGCTTCGAGCGTATTCCTGTGTTTGGATACCCGCTTGCGTTTCCGACTCCGTCGCCCGGCGCGACGACAGTCCGATTTCAATGGCGCCTTTGGGCACGCCCTTGAACGCTCCGCTGGTACCGAGACTCGACAGCACGACGATCTTTGAATCGGGGTAGGCCTTGGAAAAGGCTTCGCCCAGCAATCGCATGGTGCCCAGCGCATTGCCGGTGCCCCCGATGCGAATTTCGCCGGCTGTCGCCAGTAACGGCGTCGTCAGCAAAGTCAGGATGGACAGCTGAACACAAAGTCGGCGCAGAGATGTTTCCGCGAACTGGAAATCCACGATGCGTATCCTCTTTGGGAGTCGAAGCTTGTGCGCAATGTACTCCTTTGCGTGCTGACTGAAAAGCCGACAAACCATTGGAATGGCCGGCCCGCGGGCTTGTGGCACATGGGTGGCGGGGCAATCTCACGGCGGGATGCGAACACATGGGTATTGCACTAGAAAATGGTTTCAATTTGAAAATCAAATCTCGCAAAAATGTGCTTCAAGTATATAGAAAAATAACAGAAATATCACATTCAAATGACTGCTATTGATAATGACAATTGGAAAATATTTGTCTTGAAAGGCATATTTAAAACAGAACGCTTCAACTAGCGTTTCAGCGACAATCCGATCTGTCTGGAGGGCACTATGGAACACGCGATCAATGCAAACGGCTGCGCAGCCATCATGAACGAAACGCCTCGGCAAGAGCCGACGCCAGGTGGCGTGTGGCGCTGGTTTGGGGGGGTGGTGGAAACTTATCTTTACCCCGACATCCATCCCGGCGACAACCGAATCGCGGAGTACATTCCGCCCCGCATGGGGCCGGGACGCGGTTAGGGCGCCGCTTTTTCCCCGCAAGTTTTGGCGGTCGGTCCGGCCGCCTTTTTTTTGACGATGCCGTGCAGTTAGCGGCGCTCGCTGTTCCAGACCGCGGCGGCGACGGCCATGGTGGCAGCGACGGTCGGTTCACCCATTCTGTCCCTGCGGCAAATCAGGCCGAGTTCAGCGGGTACCTTGACCGCATTGGCGATTACGACGCCATCGGCGTGGGCCGCATTCAACGCCAGATTGTCACGCGCCAGCGAAAGTGCGACGCCGGATTTGACCAGATCCATCATCGAAGGCTCCAGATCGACCTGGGCAACGACATTGAAGATCACGCCCTCCTCCAGTGCAATGCGCTGAAGCAGCCGATGATGCACGGATTCGGGTGGCGTCTCGATCCAGGGCAGGGCTGCCAGCTCGCGCCAGCCCTTGTTGCTGACTTCGGTGCTCCAATTGGGCGGGGCGACCACGTTATAGGCGAAGCCGGTGAGCGTAAGTACGTGAAAGCGCTCGCGCAATTCCTCCAGTCCCGGTGCGCCGAGCGTAAAGGCGACGTCAAGGTTGCCCGCTTCGACCTCGCGTGCCATGGCGCCCGACATGCCGTGCCGCAGCGAATACGACAGGCCGGGATGCTGTTCGGTGAGCCGGCGCAGACAGGTGCCAAGGCGCAGAAATTCGGGGTCGACGATCGTGCCGAGGCGCAAACTCCCGGTGATGCTGCCCTTCAGGCGCAGCGCTGCGGCACGAAATTCGGCGGCGGTATTTATCGCCCGCTCGGCCGCCGGCAACAACTGGTTTCCCGCCTGGGTTAGCCGCATGCCGCGCGGCATGCGTTCGAATAGTGCGACGCCAAGCCTTTCCTGCAACTTCTTGAGTTGCAGGCTGAGGGCTGGCTGGCTCAGGCAAAGACGATCTGCTGCTCGCGTCAGGTTGCCTTCCTGCGCCACCATTACAAAAGCTCGAAGTGCAGAATAGTCCATATGATATAAAAATTTCAAATGAAAGATATTTGTGTTTCTAAACCTGAATGAGGGTATATATCATTTAAATTCAACATTATATGCTTATCTCAGTTTCTGAGCATAGAGTGTTTCTTGAAGTTTAAGTTTAAATATTGAAATGATAGGGACTGGTGGGGTTTGTCGAAAAGGGTTCTTCCGCAAATCGGATAGAATCCACCGACTTACGTTGCCTGGTGAACGAGATGTTGTGGTATTCAATGCGCCACCGCCTGCGCCAGTTCCAGAGTTCGCGGCTTAACAAACGGGGTGACGACCTCATGCGGCGCGGTGATCTGACGGCCGCCGAGGCATGCTTTCGCGCCGTTCTTGCGGCGGATGCCCGGCACGCGCTGGCGCACAGCAATCTCGGCAACACCCTGATGGGCTTGCACCGCTACGACGAAGCGTTGATGCATCTGGAGCAGGCAGTTCAACTGGCGCCACGTCATGTCGGCGTGCTGGTCAATCTCGGTAATGCCTATTTTCGCGGTGGAGCGACCGCCGCCGCGGCGCAACTGTATGGGCAGGCGCTCGATATCGATCCGCATGCCGAGGCGGCGCTGGCGAATATCGTGCGGCCCCTGCTTGAACTCTGCGATTGGGACGCCCTCGACCGCCATCTGGCGACCATCCATGCGCATCTCAGCGCGGCCGCGCCGGGGGCGGCGGTTCCGGTCTCGCCATTCGATTCGATATTTTTGCCCTTCACGCGGGCGGAACAACTCGATATCGCCCGTCGCTACGCCGCCGGTTTTCGCGGCATCAGATCGATCGAACGCCGCACTTCGTCGGCCAGCCGTTTGCGCATAGGCTATCTTTCCGGGGATTTTCACGATCACCCGACGGTGCATCTGACCATGGGGCTGTATGCGGCGCACGACCGGTCGGCGTTCGAGATCACCGGCTACTCGATCGGGATTCCGGACAGCGGCCGGCACCGCCAGACCATCGCCGCCCAATGCGATCGGTTTTTCGATCTGCACGACCGGGATGCAACGCAGATCGCGCGCAAGATCGCCGACGACGGCATCGACATTCTTGTCGACCTCAAGGGCTACACCGGTGGCGCTCGGCCAGAGATATTGGCGCAGCGACCGGCGCCGGTGCAGGTCAATTACCTGGGTTACCCCGGTACCATGGGCGCGCCCTTCATCGACTATCTGATCGCCGACCCGATCATCATCCCCGATGTACACCGGGCGGACTATGCCGAACAGGTGGTGGTGCTGCCTGTCACCTATCAGCCGACCGATCCGCATCAGGCGGTCTCGGCCACACCGATCACCCGACTGAAAGCCGGCCTGCCCGAAGCTGCCTTCGTATATTGCTGTTTCAACAATTCGGCCAAGATCGATCGTCGGACCTTCACAAGCTGGCTTGCGGTGCTCGCGGCGGTGCCCGAGAGCGTGCTCTGGCTGCTCGACATGCCCGAACCGGCCCGATTGGCGCTGCGTGCCGCCGCCGGCCGCGCGGGCGTCGATGCCAACCGGCTGATCTTCGCGCCCATCGTGCCCAAAGCCGAACATCTCGCCCGGCTGCGCCTCGCCGATTTGGCATTAGACACGTTTCAATACAATGCCCACACCACGGCGACCGATGCGCTCTACGCGGGGACGCCGATGCTGACGCTGATCGGCGAGACCTTCGCCTCGCGCGTGGGCGCCAGTCTTGTCACGGCCGCCGGCCTGCCCGAACTGGTGGTCTCCAGCGAGCGCGAATTCGTGCGGATGGCCGTCTCTCTGGCCGGCGACCGTTCCCGGCTGGCGGTGCTGAAAGACGCGCTCAGGCGACCGGGCATGCTGCCGCTCTTCGATGCGCCGCGCTATGTTCGGGAACTGGAGGCGGCGTATCGGCAGATGATGGAGCGCTAGCCATTCCTCCGCAGCTCGTCGCCGCCGGTCGCCGTTCAGCTTCCGAATGAAGGGGTTCGTCGCACGCGCGTGGTGAGCGGAACTGCGTCGAGCCACAGTGGCGCCACGTTCAATCACGGAGGTGCCACCATGCCACACCACAATCATTTTTTGCTTAACCTGTCGGCGCGCGAATCGGCCGCGTCGGCAAGCGGCCGGAGACGGCCATGAGCGACACCTTGTTCAACCTCACCGGCGTAGAACGCCATTTCGCGCTCGGCGAAACCACGGTACACGCGCTGCGTGGTATCGACCTGACCGTGCAGCGCGGCGAATCCGTCGCCATCTGGGGGCCTTCCGGCAGCGGCAAGTCGACCCTGCTTAATCTGCTCGGCCTGATCGATGAACCCGATGCCGGCAGCCTGCATTTCGACGGCGAAGATGTGCATGCGCTTGCCGACAACAAGCTTACCGATTGTCGCAATCGCAAGATTGGCTTCGTTTTTCAGGGTTTCAATCTGGTGCCGGTGCTGACCGCGCTGGAAAACGTGATGTTGCCGCTGCAAATTCGCGGCCTCGGGCACAGCGAAGCGCGCAACCGCGCCAGCGCCTGGCTCGATCACGTCGGCCTGGCCCGCTTCGCGGCCTTTTTGCCGGACAAACTCTCCGGCGGCCAGCGCCAGCGCGTGGCGATTGCACGGGCGTTGGTGATCGACCCGATGCTGGTCATTGCCGACGAGCCGACGGCGAATCTCGATTCCGAAAACAGCCGGGCGGTCATCGACCTGTTGCAGCAGATGAACCGCGAGACCGGTGTCACCTGCGTCTTTTCCACCCACGACCCGCGATTGCTCGACCATGTGCCGCGCCATGTGCGTCTGGCCGACGGGTTGATCGAATCGGATGTATGCCATTCCGCCACCGGAGCGAAGCCGCAATGAACACTCTCAAACTTGGCCTGCGCAACCTGCGCCGCAACTTCCGCCGCAGCCTTACCACGGCGCTCAGCATCGCTTTCGGCTTTGCCGCCGTGGCGCTCTTTTCCGGCTACACCAAACTGATCTATCTCGGGCTGACCGAACAGGCCGTGCATGGCGAACTGATCGGCCACCTCACGCTCAGCAAGAAGGGCATGAAGCAGGAAGGGCGGCTGCATCCCGAACGCTATCTGCTGCGCGCCGAGGAGATCACCCGTATCAAGGAGATCATCCAGCGCGAATTGCCCGGCGCGCAGGTGGCGCCGCGGCTGAATCTTTCCGGCTTGGCCTCGAACGGCCGCATCAGCACCATCTTTCTGGCCGACGGCGTCGCGCCGGACGACATGCGCGTGCTGCGTGGCCCGCGTCACAGCGACATCGGTGCGTTGTCGCCGACGGCGCCACAAGGCGTGACCATGGCACGCGGTCTGGCGGCGCTGCTGGGGCTCAAGGACGGCGACGATCTCTCGCTGTTGGTCAGTACCGTGCATGGGCAGGCCAATGCGGCCGACGCCAGCATCGTCAACACCTACACCACCGGCAACGCGGGCCTGGAAGACAAAGCCGTCTTCTTGCCGCTGGCGCTGGCGCAGTCCCTGTACGACGCCACCGACCGTGCCGACCGTCTGACCATCCTGCTGCCCGACATCGCCGCGACCGACGCGGCACGCAAGCAACTGGTCGCCGCCGCAACCGCTTCCGGGCTGGATGTCGAGGTGGAAACCTGGCAGGAACTCTCGGCCTTCTACCG
Organism: Betaproteobacteria bacterium UBA1934; assembly: GCA_002337055.1. Taxonomy (GTDB): domain Bacteria; phylum Pseudomonadota; class Gammaproteobacteria; order Burkholderiales; family Rhodocyclaceae; genus UBA1934. Next base: position 182,172 of record DDFG01000001.1, read on the forward strand.
CCAGGTCAAAGGCATGTTCGACATGATCTTCACCTTCATTCTCGCCATCGTGCTGGCTATCGTGGTGATGAGCGTGACCAACGCCATGAGCATGAGCGTGGTCGAGCGGACGCGCGAAATCGGTACGCTGCGGGCCATCGGGTTGCGCCGCCTGGGTGTCGTCCGGCTGTTTGTCACCGAGGCTATGTTGCTGGTCGGCATCGGTTGCCTGAGCGGTCTGGCGCTCACACTGCTGGTGCGCGCCGGGGTCAATGCGGCGGATATCACCTATGTCCCGCCCAACGGCACGGGCCGCATTCCGCTGCTGGTCGGCATCGACGCCGGCAAGATGATCTTTACCTTCGTGCTGCTGGCCGTGCTCGGTCTGGTGGCGTCGCTGTTCCCGGCGCGTCGCGCTGCCCGTCAGGCGATCACCGTGTCGCTGGCGCATGTTTAAGAGGAGCTGTGTGATGAAACGACTGATAACCTGCCTGGCCATCGGGATGGTCTGCCTGCCCGCTATGGCGGCGGATCTCGATCCGGTTACTTTGCTCAAAAAAACCGATCAGGCGCGCGGCGGCGGGCTGCCCGGGCTGACCTGGGAAATCCGCTCGCAAAACAGCGGCAGCCTGGTCAATGACGACGATCCGCCGATGCGGCTGCAAGTCAAGGCGTCGGACAACGCCAGCATGGCTGAGACGCTGGAGCCGCTGCGCAGCAAGGGGGCGCGCATTTTGCAAGTGGATCGCAATATGTGGATTACCAAGCCGGGCCTGAAGAAACCGGTGCCGATCTCGCCACGCCAGCGGCTGACCGGCCAGGCGGCCATCGGCGACATCGCGGCGACCAACTATGTGCGCGACTACACGCCGACCTTCCTGCGCGAGGAACTGATCGAGGGCGAGCGCTGCATTGTGCTCGATCTGGCCGCCAACACCCGTCAGGCGACCTACGACAAGGTCACCTACTGGATTTCCGCCAGCCGCCAATTGGCGGTCAAGGCCGAATTCCAGTCGCTTTCGGGCAAAAAACTGAAATCGGCGGTGTTCGAATATCGCAATCGCGTCGACCATGGTGGCAAGCCGATTCCCTTCGTCAGCCGCATGGTGATCGCCGACGCCCTGACTGATGCCAAGACCACGCTGGAATACAGCCACGTCGTGGTCAAGCCGGTGGCGGCCAGCGAATTCGATCCGGGTAATCTGGAATGAGACGGCTCGCCCTGTGCTTGCTCGCCGTTGCGGCCACCAGTGCGGGTGCCGACGATTTCAAGCTGACTGGCAACCTTGAGATCTGGGGCTACGCCACCGCGCTGGATCGCGCGCAGGGCAGCCCCTACAACCCGGACAACCGGGTTGCCCGGATGCCCGCTACGCAATGGACGCTGGAATCGCGGCTGAATCTGCGCCTGCGCGACGAAACCAGCGAGTTCGTGCTGCGGCCGCGCCTGCTGCAACAGCACGACATCGGTCGGCCCGGCGATCCCGACACGAGCGACGCCTGGCTGAATCAGGCGTTTCTGCGCCAGCGCCTGACACCGGCATGGACGTTGGTGGCCGGGCGTGAGTTGTTGAGCTGGGGGCCGGCGAGCTTTCGCTCGCCCAGTTCGCCGCTCTATTTCGACGCCGGCCGGACCAATCCTATGCGCGATGTTTCCGGCGTCGATCTGGTGCGCCTGGCCTATACCGAGGGGCGCTGGGGTGCCACGCTAGCACATGTCGTTGGGGACGCGCGGCTGACCGACGACCCGGTGCGGACGCCGATGAATCTCGCCAAGGCCGACTATCGCGGCGAGGACAACCAGGCTGCCGTCGTCGTTGCCGACCGGGTGCAGGGCGCGGTCTTTGTCGGCGCCTACGCGCTGCAAAACATCGGCGATGCCTGGATGCTGTATGGCGAAATCGGCCATGGGCGCCGTCCGCACGGGCTCGACCTGGCCACGCCGGGCGCGGAGCCGCCCATTCTGTCGCTGTCGCCCGCACCGGCGCGCACCAGCGCCTTGCTCGGTGCCAACTACACGCTGGAAAACGGACAGACGCTCTTGCTGGAAGCGCTCTACGACGGGCATGGTTTGTCGCGCGACGAATCACGCCGGCTGGCCGCGCGCGTCGAGGCATTGGCGGCGTCCTGGCGCACCCCGCTGCGCACGCCCACGGCAGCGGCCAACCTCGGTCAGTTGGGGCGGGCCTTGTCCACTTCGCCCTCGCTGCTCGGGCGTGACTACTTGGCCGTGCAATGGCAGAGCAATCCGCAGGAAGGCAACCAGTTCTGGCGTGTGGGCTGGGTTGGCAACCTGACTGACCACAGCCACCAGCTGAGCGCCTACTATGAGCGCAACCTCGCCACACGCTGGAGCGTGTTCGTCTCGACGACGATCAATCGTGGCGGCGAAGCCAGCGAGGCGGTGCGCCAGACCATTGGCAACGTGGTGGCCGGATTCAAGTTCTTCGTCATGTAAATCGCTTGCCAAGTACCGGGTGGGTCGTCAGAATCGCTGCGAATTCATTCCAGAAGGCGACCCATGGCAACCCATCCGGATTTTGAACGTTACAAAGCGTTTTTTCAGGCCGGGCAATATGACGAGGCGCTGGCGACGCTGGAGACGCTGTTCGCGGCGTTTCCCCTGTCGGTCTCGCTGCACTGGCACCGCGCGCTGTGCCTGGAAAAGCTCGATCGCTATGACGACATGGCCGCGGCACTCGACGCCTTTCTCGACAAGCAACCCGATTACACGCCGGCGATCCTCAAGCGGGTGGAATACAGCGAGGTCTGGCTCGAAGCGGCGGCGCCGTATCCGCAAGACCCGGACGAAGAGGGGATCGCCGCGAGCGAGCGTACGGCGCGGCAACAGGCCGCCGGACGGCGCGAGGCGCTGGAGCGCGAACGGGCGACAATGAACGAAGCCGCCTTGCGGCGCGTACTGGAACGGGAGCCCGACCAGGCGGAGGCGCTGTACCGGCTTTCCGGCCTCCTGCGTTTTCGTCTGGACGAGGCGCGCAGCGAGGCGAGCGATGCGGAAGCCCGCGCGATGCTCGACAAGGCTATCAGCCTGGCGCCCGATGTCGCCGACTACCGTCTGGCGCGTGCCGAGCTGCGGCGCGGCGAGGCGTATGTGCAGATTGACGGTGACACCGCGCCAAGCGACCCCGGAATCGTCACGACCATGCTGGGCGTGCATTTTCGCCGCGATCTGCTGACGCAGGCGGCCGAAGACTATGATTTTTGCTGGAAGAATGGCGGTGAAACCCGCCATGCCATGCAACAGGCCGGTATCCTGCACGACCTGGGCCGGTACGACGAGGCGCTCAAGCTTTTCGACGAGGTGCTGGCGAAGTTGCCCGCCGACGACCCGCGCCGCGAATTGATCCTCGCGCGGCGGGCACGGTCGGAGAACAACGGCGCCGGCGAGCGCGAAGAGATGGCCCGTCTGCTTGAGGCAGGCGTGGAGGAAACGCCGCCCGGCAAGGATCGCACGCACGCCGAACACATGGCGGCGCAGGCCATGCTCGGGGCCGCCGAGGCGGTCCGGCGCGGCGTTGGGGTGAGCAAAGCGGTGTCCAGCCATGTCAGCGACGATCCGGAAACCATGGCGGCGATGAACATCGCTCGACAGCTTATTGCCGTGGCCAATGAACCGCCGCCGCAGTTGGAGGCGGTCAATCCCGCCGCCTACCCTGCCTACCAGCGAAAGCATTGCGACGCCACCGAACGCGCGGCGACGAAGATCGGTCTGCAAAAGATTGCCGACGCCGAGGCGCGCGCGCTGTTCAACATGCTGGGTAGCCATGTATTGCTGCGGGTGTTCAGCAATGTAGAGGGCGATATCGGTATGGCGAGTTTTGCCATGAAGCCCAAGCGGCAGGGGTTGATCATCTTTCTTGTCATGCTGCTGACCGGAAAATGGAAAGTGCAGCGCATGGTCGAATGTGTGTCGCAGTTCGAAGATGGCACCCTGATCACGACGCAACCGGAAAGCATTTCGCCCTTTGAGTATGGCGGCAAGATCCACATGAACAAACTGGCCCGGGATGCGGATGTGGGTGACATCTACCAAGCGCACGCGCAGGCGGTTGCCGCGTTCCGCGCCGCTCATCCAGAGGTCAGGCCGATGATCGTCAAGGATCTGGCTGGTGTGGAGTCACGCTGGATCGCCGGGCAGCAAAGCAAGGCCGCTTACCGAAAATCCGTTGGCTACGCGACCGACAACGAGCTTCGCCGCCTGCTTGGCGCGCATTTCGACCGATTTGCAGACAAGGTGAGAGCGCATTTGCACGCGATGGCCGGGGAGTAACGCGCTTCCGGCCATCCGGCCGGGAGCGCGGCGGCGACAACCGGCGCGTTATCGCGTAATCGGCTTCAGGCGGTCGATGGCCGAGACGTCGACCCAGAACAGGGTATTGCCCTGGCTGCTGTGACGGGTGAAAAACAGGATGTGCCCATCTGCCGAGAGGTGCGCGCCGTATTCGTCGTCGGCGGTGTTGAACGCCGGGCCGAGCTTGATCGCCTCGCCCCAGCCGCCTTGTGGCGCGCGGAAACTGACGTAGAGGTCGGCACTCTTTAGATCGCGCGCCGAATAGAACACGAGAAATCGGCCATCCGGCGCGATGCACGGGTCGCCGTCGTAGTCGCTGGCGTTGATCGGGGCCGGGAGGGTGGTCAGGGTGACGGCGCCAGAGGCATCCGTGATCACCTGATAAATCTGCATCCGGCCGCTCCGGCCGCGTCCGAAATAACGGGTGCCGTCGCGCGCGACGCTGCTGCGGAATTCATCCGCGTCGCTGTTGACTGGCGCCGGCAAGCGGCTGGGCACGCCCCATTCGCCATTCCGCTCACGCCGCACCTGCCAGAGATCCTTCGATTCGCCCGCCCTCTGGCCGGTGAAGGTCAGCGTGTCGCCGTCGGCCGAATACACCGGTTCGTGGCAGTAGGCGAATCCGGCGGCGAATCGAGCCGGCTCGGGCTGTTGCCAGTGGTCGCCACGTCGTTCGGAACGATACAGGGTCGCCCGCGAATAGTCGGCGGCGCCAACGGAGAAAAAGAGTTCCCGGCCATCCGGCGAGAAGGCCAGAGCTTCGACCCAGGGGCTGAACGCGGCAAGTATTTCGGGGGCAAAGGGGCGAGGCGTATCGCCCGGCGCAGGTTGCCCGAGATAACTGCCCCGCACGGCGGTCGAGCCGTGCATCCAGTCGGCGCGTATGTGGGCCGTACCGGGCGGCGGATTAGTCACATCGCCGGCCTCGAGGCGAGCGCACGCCGTCGCGCCAGCAAGCAGCAGACAGGCGCAGAGCAGCAGGGCTTTCATCGGTTCGACTCCGTCAAAATGAATGTCGCTGGATGGAATTTGCAGTCTCCTCCCAAACGCAATCATTGAAAAGCCGCCTGTTGACGGCGTACGATGTCGGCGGAATACTTCTCCGGGCGCCACTTCAGGCGCGCTCCTTCGCACGCGATCCCTGCCGACCTTTTCGACTGCCTTCTCACTATGAATGCGTTTCTCCGAACCCTTCTGCTGTCCACTTGCCTCGGCCTCATGGCCCACGGCAGTTATGCCCACACTCTCAAGCCCGTCAACAGCGTCGAAGGCATCGACGAATACCGCCTGGCGAACGGATTGCAGGTTTTGCTGGTGCCCGATCAGTCGAAGCCGACCACCACGGTCAACGTCACCTATCGCGTCGGTTCACGACACGAGAATTACGGCGAAACCGGCATGGCGCACCTGCTGGAGCACCTGATCTTCAAGGGTAGCCCCAAGCACTCCGACCCATGGAGCGAATTCACCAAACGCGGTCTGGCGGCCAACGGCACGACCTGGTTCGACCGCACAAATTACTTCGCCTCCTTCGCCGCCAACGACGAGAACCTCAAGTGGTATCTCGAATGGCAGGCCGACGCGATGGTGAATAGCTTTATCGCCAAAAAGCACCTCGATACCGAAATGACGGTGGTGCGCAACGAAATGGAGCGCGGCGAGAATTCGCCAGGACGGGTGACCTATCAGCGCGTGCTGGCCGCGATGTACCAGTGGCACAACTACGGCAAGGACACCATCGGCGCGCGCGCCGATGTCGAAAACGTCAACATCGATCGCCTGAAGGCCTTTTACAAGTTCTGGTATCAGCCCGACAACGCTACCCTCATCGTTTCCGGCAAGTTCGACGCGAACAAAGTGCTGGACTGGATCGACGTCAGTTTCGGCAAGCTGCCCAAACCGGCGCGTATCGTGCCGCCGGCCTATACGCTCGATCCGGCGCAGGATGGCGAACGCAGCGTCACGGTGCGGCGCAAGGGCGGCTCGCCCCTGTCGCTGGCGGCTTACCATGTGCCGCCCGGCGCGCATCCCGATTTTGCGGCGATCGAAGTGCTCGATTCCATCCTGGCGGATGCGCCCACAGGGCGTCTTCACAAGCGGCTGGTCGAGGAAACCAAGCTCGCCTCCGCCGTCGGCAGCGCGGGCATGGCCCTGGCCGAACCGGGCTTCGCGTTCGTACAGGCGGTGCTGGCGCCCAACGCGTCGCAGGAGCGGATGAACAGCGAGATGCTGGCCGTCGTCGAGGGCTTCGCGCAGCGTCCCGTCACGAGCGAAGAATTGAAGCGCGCCCAGACCCGCTGGCTGAATCAGTGGGAGAAACTCTTCACCAGTCCTGAACAGGTTGGCATCACGCTGTCGTCAGCCATTGCGCAGGGCGACTGGCGTCTGTTCTTTCTGATGCGCGACCGCATCAAGGCATTGACGCCGGAAACGGTTCAGCGCGTGGCGGTCGAATACTTCGTCGCGTCGAACCGCACGCTGGGCCAATATCTGCCGACCGAAACGCCGGTACGCGCGCCGGTGCCGGCGTTTGTCGATGTAGCAGCCCAGATCAAGACTTTTGTGCCGCAAGCGGCCGTGGCGCAAGCGGCCGCTTTCGAGGCGACGCCCGAAAACCTGGATCGCCAGGCGATCCGCCGGCAGCTACCGACGGGCCTCAAACTGACCCTGCTCGCCAAGTCCACGCGTGGCGAAGCCGTGCGCGGCTCATTGAACCTGCAATTGGGCGATGCGGCCTCGTTGCTAGGTAAGGAAAGCGTCGCCGGTATGGCGGCGGCGATGCTCCGGATGGGTACTGCGACCAAGACGCGCGAGCAGTTGAAGGATGCGCTCGACGCGGCCAAGGTCGAGGTACAGATCAGTGCAGCGGCCGCTGACCGAGTGAGTGTTTCGTGGAGCACCAAGCGCGAATTTGCGGCGCCGGCCATTGCGCTGATCGCCGAGATGCTGCGCAGCCCGCGATTCGAGCCAGCGGCGCTGGAAGAGCTGCGCGCCCAGAGCCTGACCGGCTTGCAGTTCCAGAAAGGCAATCCCGAAAGTTTGGCGCCGCGGGCAGTCAATATTGCGCTCAACAACGTTCCGCGCGGCCATGTGCACCACGCGCGCAGCTTCGAAGAGGAAGATGCCGACGTCAAGGCGGTCACGCTGGATGAGGTCAAGGCCTTTCATGCAGCCTTTTACGGCGCCAACCAGGCGCAAATGTCGCTGGTCGGCGATTTTGACCCCCAGGCCGTCAGTTCGGCGGTTCTAGCCGGTTTTGGCGACTGGAAAGCGCGCGCCGGCTATGTCCGCATTCCGCAAGTGGCGAACGAAAAAGCCGGCGCAATCCAGTTGCTGCGCACGCCGGACAAGCAGAATGCCATGTTGATGGGCGAACTGCCGATGACGCTGAAAGACGATCATCCGGATTATCCGGCGCTGGTGCTGGCCAATCACATGCTCGGAGGCGGCGGCAGTTCCCGCCTGTGGGTGCGCATCCGCGAGCGCGAAGGTTTGTCTTATGGCACGGGAACGGGCGTCAGCCTGAGCGCCGAAGACCCCTACGGAAGCTGGTATGTGTATGCCATCTTTGCGCCGCAGAACCGCGAGAAGGTCGAGGCGGCCCTGCGCGACGAAGTGGCGAAGGTGCTGAAGGAGGGTTTCACTGCCAAGGAGCTTGAAGAAGCCAAAACCGCGTTGCTCAATCAACGCCGCCTGTCGTTGGCGCAGGACGCCACGGTGGCCGGCATGTTGAGCCGTCAGGCGCGGCTCGGCCGCACCTTTGAGCGCGAGCGCCAGCTTGATGCGGCGATCCAGAAGGCGGATTTGCAGCAGGTGAACGAGGCACTGCGCCGCCACTTCAGGCTGGAGGGTTTCCAGTTGGTTTTTGCGGGCGATTTCAAATAGGAGAGGGTCGACCCCACTCGCTCGGCCCGGAGGCATTGCGATGAAGAAACTGCACTATCACTGCTACGATTTCTCGCCACCCTGGATTCGGGAGAAGACGCCGTTGCTGCTGATTCACGGCCACGGTGCCGATTCCGGCAGCTGGTTTACGCAGGTACCGGATTTTGCCCGGCACTTTCCGGTCATCGTCGTCGATTTGCCGGGTTGCGGCGGCAGCGCCGAATCGGGGCAACGGCTGACCATCGAGGCGATCGCCAAAGCGGTTCGCGACAGCGTGCGCGATCGCTACGGCGATCGACTGAACGTGATGGGGATTTCGCTCGGAGGATTCGTCTCGGTGGAACTGGCGGCGCGGTATGCCGATGAAATCGGCAAGCTGGTGCTGATCGGCACACCGCACAGTTTTTCCGAAGAGTTGAAAATCACGTTGCGCGCCACGCTGGAAGGTTACCGGCATCTCTCGATGAAGGACATCGTCGAGCCGAAGATCGGCCGGGCGTTCGGCCGGCTCGCATCGGACGAGATGAAACGCTTTCTCGCCGACGACATTCTGAAGACCTCCAAGGCGGCCTATCTCAATCTCGGCCAGGCGCCAATCGAATACGATCCGCTGCCGCGCTACCCGTTGATCCAGGCGCGTACGCTGATCATCGCCGGCGAACTGGATTACATCGCTGGGCCGGATCAGGCGCGCAAGATACAGGCCGAATTGCCGGGATCAGAGCTGTTGATCCTGGCGGACACCGGCCATGCCGCCAATCTCGAAAATCCGGCAGTCATGAATCCGCGCGCGATCGAGTTTTTGCTCGCCTGAACCGGAACGCGCCGCCACTTTCACCACGGGGAGAAAACAAAGATGCCTCACGCACACGTCAATGGAATCGATCTCTACTACGAAGAGCGCGGAACGGGCCGACCCCTGGTCTTCATTCCGGGCCTGGGCGGCACTGTCGAGCTCTGGGCTTTGCAGACCCGCTACTTTGCCGATCACTATCGCTGCATTTCCCTGGACAACCGGGGCGCGGGGCGCAGCGACAAACCTCAAGGCCCCTATACGCAGGCGCAGTTTGCGCAGGATCTCGCCGGGCTGCTCGATGCGCTGGGCGTCACCGAGCCGATTCTGCTCGTCGGCGCGTCGATGGGCGGCATCATTGCTCAAGCCTTTATCCACGACTATCCAGAGCGGGTGGCGAAGCTGGTGCTCGCCTGCTCCGGCGTGTCGGGGGGCGATCCGCACATTACGCCCTGCCCGCCGGAGGTGATGGCCAAGATCACCCATCCGGGCGACACACTCGAGGAAAAAGTCGACGCGTTGCTGTCGATTTTCTATCACCCCGCTTTTGTTGCCGCGCGCCCAGAAATCCGCAATTTCTATCTACAGCGCAAGATCGAGCCCCAACCGCCGCACGCCTATCAGGCCCAGTTGGCGGCCTGCTCCGATCCGCGCCCCTACTACCAGTGGCTCGGCGAGATTCAGGTGCCGGTGCTGGTAATTCACGGCGCCGACGACTTGGTGTGGCCGCTGAAGAATGCGGAAACCTTGTGCGAGGGCATCGGCGAGCGCGCCGAACTGTATGTGATGGGCGAAGCCGGCCACGTGTTCATGCAGGAGAAACCGGAAGAATTCAACCGCGCCTTACATGCATTCCTGAAGAAGTGAGCGGCAGATGATCGGGGGTTTTTCGCGGCAATATCTGGCGATGCCATCGGGTCGTCTGGCCTACCTCGCCAACGGCAATGCCGGCCGTCCCAGACTGCTGATGCTGCACGGGGTCAACACGCGTGCCGATTACTTCGACGAATTCCTGCCGTGCATTGCCGCGCAGTACGACATTTTCGCGCCCGATTTTCGTGGCCACGGCGAGAGTTTTCACACCGACGAGCCCTATAGCCTGACCAACTACGCCCGGGATATCGAATGGCTGATTGGGCAGGTCATCGGCGGGCGTTTCTTCCTGCTTGGCATGTCGCTGGGCGGGCGGGTCGGATTGATGCTGGCGGCGAAGTTCGCCGCGCGGGTCGACAAGCTGGTCGTTGTCGATGTCGGGCCGGATGTCGATCCGGCCGGTCTGGCGCGCATCATCGATGCGCAGGCGAAACTGCCCGCAGCGTTCGCCAGCCGCGCAGACCTTGTCGCGTTCTACGCCAGCGCGTATGCCAGCGTGTCGCCGCACTATGTGGAACGCATCATCCGCCATGGCTGGCGGGCGGATGCGACGGGGAAGATGACGCGCTCCTACGACCGGCGTGTCTGGGAGCTCGACCCCGATTCGTTCGTGACCGACGCGGCCATGCTCAACGCCCTGCTGCCGCAGGTGACGATGCCGGTGCTGGTGATCCGTGGCGGGCTAAGCGATATTCTGCGGGCCGATGCCGCGGCGGACTTTGTGCGCAGGTTACCGGACGGGCGGCTGATCGAGATTCCGGACACCACGCACGGCGTGATCGTCGAGGCGCCGAAAGACTGCGCGGCCGTCATCGAAGCCTTTTTTGCCGACGAGGATCGGGCCACCTTGACTTGACGGGTGGGGGCGCAGACACTCCGAGCAACCGCAACCGCCGGAGAACGCCATGCGTCGCCTGTCACTGATTCTCTCCACCCTCTGTGTGCTGGCGCTCGCGGCGTGTGGCGGAGGGGGCGGTGGGGGCGGCAGCGCCGACCCGGGGCCGCCGACGGCGGTCTCGCCGGTGCCGGCGGGCGTCGACCTGAGTGCAGTCGAACGCGCCGATCCCGGCAGCACACTCGATGCCGATTGGGTGCATGGCGCCTTCATGCAGATTTTCGTGCGCAGCTATCAGGATAGCGATGGCGACGGCATCGGCGACCTCAAGGGGCTGATCGGCCGGCTCGATTACCTGCAATCGCTGGGCGTGCGCGGCCTGTGGCTGCTGCCGGTCAATCGCAGCCAGGACCGCGATCATGGCTACGCGGTCGCCAACTACCGCGACATCGAGACCGATTACGGTAGCCTCGCCGATTTCGACGAACTGCTCAAACAGGCGCACCGGCGCGGCATCGGCGTGGTCGTCGATTACGTCATCAACCACAGTGCGGCCATTCACCCGCTGTTCGTCGCCTCCAGGGCCGATACGACCAACGCATGGCGCAACTGGTACGTCTGGCAGGCGCCGGCGCCGACCGGCTGGAGCATCTTCGGCGGCAATCCCTGGCGTTTCGGCGGCAGTGGCTATTACTACGCGCCCTTCTCGGAAACGATGCCGGACTGGAATCTGCGCGAAAGCAAGGTGGTGGATTTTCACCGCAATAATCTGCGTTTCTGGCTCAACCGGGGCGTGGACGGTTTTCGCTTTGATGCGGTCGGCATGCTGTTCGAAAACGGCCCGGCCGCCTGGGAGAACCAGCCGCAGAACCTGACCCTGATGGACGACGTGGCGCTCGAAATCGGCAGTTACGCCCGCCGCTTCATGATCTGCGAAGCGCCCTCGGCGTCGGTCGTTTTTGCCGACGCTTGCGGCCGCGCCTTCGCGTTTGGCCTGCAATCGACGCTTATTGGCGCCGCCAAGGGCGATCCGGTCGCCGTGGCGGCGCTGGCCGCGGCCAACGCCGATCCTGGCCTGAGCCCCTTTCTCTCCAACCACGATGGTTTTGCCGGCGCCCGCCCGTTCAATCAGTTGAACGGCGACATCGGGTCGCTGAAAGTAGCCGCGGCGCTGAATCTGCTGCGTTCGGGCACGCCCTTCATCTATTACGGCGAGGAAATCGGCATGGCCGGCGACCCGGCCAATGGCGGCGATCCCGCCATCCGCAACCCGATGAGCTGGACCGCCGACCCCGCCACCGCAGGCTTTACCAGCGGCCGTCCGTACCGAGTGCTGGCGAACAATTCGACGACATACAACGTCGCTGCGCAGGACGCAGACCCCGATTCCCTGCTCAACCACTACCGGCGTCTGCTGGCATTGCGCAACGCCCAACCGGCGCTGGCGCGCGGCACGCTGGACGGTGCCAGGGCGGATGGTGCGACGTTGAGCTACTGGCGGCGGGAGGGTAGCGCGGCAGTGTGGGTCGTGATCCACACTGGGCGCAGCGCCCGCTCCGGATTCGTCGTTGCGGGCTTGCCAGCCAATGTCCGCATGCAAAGGCTCTTCGGGCCGGGAGGCGATGCGACGGCAGATGCCCAGGGGCAGTTGACGCTCGATCTGCCGGCGCAGTCCATCCACGTCTTCAAGGCGCCATGAGTGTGTCAGTCTGGTGGAAGAACGCGCGCGGCGAGGCCTGGGTGCTGCTGCAAGCGCTGCTTTTTCTGTTGATCCTGTTCGGCCCGACACACTGGCCGGGCGCACCCGCCTGGCCTGCTCCGTTGGCAACGATAAGCGCGCCGCTCGGGATCGGGCTGGGCGTCGCCGGGCTGATGGTGGCGATACTCTCAGCGCGACACCTCGGTCGCAACCTCACGCCGCTGCCGCACCCGCGCGACGACGCGCATCTGGTCGTCGGCGGGTTGTATGCGCACGTGCGCCACCCCATGTATTTTTCGGTGCTGTTGATGGCAGGCGGTTGGGCGCTGTGGCGTCAGGGCGGGCTGACCTTGGTCTATGTCCTGGCACTCGGCATCTTTTTCGACTTGAAGTCGCGTCGCGAGGAGCGTTGCTTGCTCGAACGCTTTCCTGCCTATGCCGATTATCGCCGCCGGGTAAAGAAACTGATTCCCTGGCTTTACTGAAACGCTAGCCCCGATATTCTGAGACATGACCCTTACCCTGAGCATCCAGGAGGCGCGCCGTGTGGCGCTGGCGGCAGGCAGCGGCGCTGGTTTGGCAAACGGTTTTGCAGGTGACGCCGCAGAGAGCGGTCTGGCGGCGCTCCGCGCCATCGGCTTCGTACAGATCGATACCATTTCCGTGCTGCGTCGGGCGCACGATCATGTGCTATGGAGCCGCGCACCCGCCTGGCAGCCCGAGGCCATGGCCGCACTGGAAAGGGCGCCGCGCCGCGTCATCGAATACTGGGCGCATGCCGCTGCCTATCTGCCGGTCGAAGATTGGCGCTTTTGCCGACCACGTATGCGGAGGATTGCTCGCGACGGCCACGAATGGCATCGTTTCGACCCGGCCGTGGCCGACGAGATGATGGCCCGCATACGCGAGGGCGGACCGTTGCGGACGCGTGAAGCTTCCGCGACGCCCGGCGGAGGCGGGGTATGGTGGGACTGGAAACCGGCGAAAGTGGCGCTCGAATACCTGTTTCACGCCGGTGCGCTGGTGACGGCCGGACGCGAAGGATTTCAAAAGGTATACGATCTGGCCGAGCGGCATGTGCCCGCCGAGCAGTTTGCTGCGCCGGAGCCGGATGCCGAGGAGATGGCGCGTTGGTATGTGGATCGCGCCGTGGCCTCGCTCGGCGTGTTCGCGGAGACCGAAATGACTTACCAGCGCCGCGACGCTACTGCGCAGGTAGGCGGGGAGGTGGCTTCGCGGCTGGCGGATGGCCGTCTCATGCCGGTGCGTCTCGCCGGCGAAGGCCGCGCGCCGCGGTTGCTGGCGGCGCCGGATGTCGTGGCGAGCGCCCTGAACATGCTGGAGCCCGATGAATTGCGGTTGCGATTCCTGTCACCCTTCGATCCGCTGATCATCCAGCGCAAACGCGCGCAACGTCTGTTCGGGCTGGAGTACACCATCGAATGCTATGTGCCGGCGGCCAAGCGCCAGTTTGGCTATTTCACCTTGCCCGTGCTGTCCATTGGCCCACGAGAAACCTGCTTCGTTGGACTGGTCGACGCGGTCATGGATCGCGCCCGCGCGACCTTGGTGATCCGCCGCGCGCGTATTGAAACGCCGCCCGCCGACGCGAACGCCTTGTTGGATGCGCTGTCCCGCGAGCTCGCTGCCTTCGCGCGATTCAACGGTGCCAACCGGGTGGAGTGCGAACAAGTGGAAAGCGAATCCGGTATGTTCGCCCGGCGTTTGCGCGCCCGCCTCAAGGTGGATCGGATTCGCGGGTGAGAGCGATTGGTGACTAGGGAGCGAGGGGCGTGGTATGCGGTTTGGAATAACGGCGGATGGCCGCGAGACAGAACCCTGCCGCAAGCAGCAACATGATGGTATCCGGCACCGGTAGCGGCGTGCTGCTGACGATTTCGGCCCTGACCAGATAGTTGAGCGGGTCGTAACGCTCCTGGCTGCCGACCATGCCGACATAGACCACGTAGCATTCCGAAGGGTCGATCGCCAGACTGTTGGCTACGAAACGCAATTGAGGGTCGCCAAATGGACTTGACTGCGAGGGAGGCAATTCGTTGTCGCCAGTCGCGACACGCTTGCTATCCGGGCCGAGCGGGTTCTTGTCCCAGGCTGCTGCCCACAAATCGGTGTCCCCCTGGTTGATGACCGACACCGTGACACGATCTCCGGGCTGCACTCTGAGCGAAAAGTACCCAGACCATGTCGACCATTGCCACTGACCATCGGTGAGATCGGCCAGATAAAGAGTTGCGTGCGCCGCCGGGGCGTGGGTTAGCAACAGAACTGTTGTCAGCATCACGAACCGTTTGAGGGTTTTCATCGCCGCGTCTTTTCCATGACAAAGGGAAATTGGTTAATTCGATATGCATAGCAATTTTTGCGCCGGACACCGGAGTTGGCGTCGTGCCGTCACCTCGCGCCACAGATATCACCACAACCCAATTTGGTGTAAGGTTTTTCGACAGATTTGCCCGAATCGTTTCAAAACTGCGCGCCAGCTACCACAGGCCGCCACCGTTGCGGGAAAGCAGCGCGTATTTTTCTGGACGGGGCCAATATCATGTCCGTATGATGTGTCAGGGAAAACATCGGCGGTGTTCGTCCGGTGGCAGACAGTGGTTTGCGGATCATAAAAACAATGCGGGCTTGGCTTGTCAAACTGGCGATTGCGGTCGCGGTGTCTTACATCGCGATCAATGCTATTTTTGCTGTTCTAATTGAGCGGGAAGCTGACGAGGTCAGTGCACGCATGATCCTCGGCGACAGCGTCCATTTGCTGGCGACCATGCGCCATGTGTACCGCGAACGACTGCAATCCACCGGGTTGGTGTCCAGCATAGCGGGAGTCGAACTTTGTCCGGGCGGAGTGATCGGGGAAATGTCGCGGCGTTCCATGCTCGATCATGCACGCGGCGTCAGTATTGCCAACGTGTCGGATCGCCCGCGCAATCCCGATAATCGTGCCGATGTCGAAGCGCTGTCGGCGCTAGCGTATTTCAGAACACATGGCGATGCGAGCGAGTATTTTTCCACCATCAAATTCCCCGATGGGCGGCACGGTTACCAAATGGCGATGCCGCTTCGCGTCGAGACAGGCTGCCTAATGTGTCACGGGCCGCGCGCTACGACGTTGCCTATCGTGCAGGCGCGTTACAGCGAAGGTTTCGATTACGCCGTCGGCGATCTGCGCGGTGTGCTCATTGCCCGCATCGCGGCCGATAAACTGGAGAGCGAAGGGTTGATGCGGAATCGGCTGGCGGCTGCGGCGGTGAGTGCGCTGGTGCTGGTTGCGCTGCTGTTCTACTTTTTGAACAAATTCCTGATCGGCCGTCTGCGCATGCTGTTCAACGCCTTTCATCAGCTTGGACAGGGCGTGTATGCGCCGGTACCGGCACCAGCGGGGGGGGACGAGATTACTGGTGTGCTTCGCAAGTTCAACGACATGGCGGAACTGATTGCCCAGCGTGAGCGCACGATTTCCGACCATGTGGAAACCATCTCGCGGCAGCAGGAATTCCTCAAGGGCGTGGTCGACAGTCTTGGCGATCCGGTGCTGGTGATCGACAGGCAATACCGGATCATGATGCAGAACGACGCGGCTCGCCGTCTGATTGCTGTGGGTTCGCATCCGCGGATCGAGTATTGTCATAGCGCCTTGTTTGGGCTTGAGCAGCCCTGTAGTGATGCGGTCAGGCCTTGTCCCTTGCGTGCCGCGCTGGCAGGCGAAAGCAAGAGTGCGATCACCTACGCCGTTGTTTCGCCCCATGGTGAAACAAGGCGCTACGAGGGCAACGCGCGCCCGGTCAGCAATGCACAGGGCGAGGTCATTGGTATCGTCGAGAATCTGCACGATGTCACGCCGTTTGTGCGCCAGGAAAACGAATTGCGTTTGAGTAACGAGCGGCTCAACCAGCAAGCCAATTGCGATCCACTGACAGGGTTGCCCAACAGGCGGGCGATCGAGGAGCGCCTGGAGCAAGCGGTTGACGCGGCGCAATCGGGCGGGCCGGGATTTGCGCTGGCTTTTGTGGATCTGGACGGATTCAAGGCGGTCAACGACACTTGGGGCCACCTGATGGGAGACGATCTCCTGAAGGCGGTGGCTGGCCGCTTGCAAAATGCGGTGCGCAAGAGCGATCTGGTCGGCCGTCTGGCGGGTGACGAGTTCGTCGTTGTGGTGCCATATGCCGACGATCATGCCCAACTCGAAAGGCTTGCCGATCATATTCTCGATGTCCTGCGTCGGCCGGTGGCTCTTGGCAGCGCGACGCTTTCCGTGACCGCCAGCGTGGGCCTCGCGCGCTTCCCGCAGGACGCGCAAACCTTGATAGAACTCTTCCGCGCGGCGGATGCGGCCATGTATGCCGCTAAGCGTCGGGGACGCAACGGTGCGGTGTTTTTTGCCTGTGCCGCGCATCGCGACACCGAGTAAAAAGGCACTTTCAAAAAAACCCCGCCACTTGGGCGGGGTTCTGCGGAGCCAGAGGCGGCTTACTTCTTCTTCGCCTGAATCGCTTCGATCTCGTCCATGATCTTGTTCATGCGGTCGACGATGGCCTTGTACGGGGCCGGGGAAGCGAGGTCGACACCCGCCGCCTTGACCAGTTCGTACGGATGCGCGGAGCCGCCGGCCTTCAGTACATTCAGGTACTTGTCTACGGCGCCCGGTTCGCCCTTCAGGATGCGATCGGCGAACATCGAGCCGGCGGCAATCGAGGTGGCGTACTGATAGACGTAGAAGCGGTTGTAGAAGTGCGGGATGTAGGCCCATTCCAGGGCGTAAAGGTCGTCGATCTTGACCACGCCTTCCTTGTCGCCGTGATAGCGTTTCAGGATATCGCCGTAGATCTTGGTCAGCGCCTCGCCGGTCAGTGTCTCGCCCTTGTCGACCTTGGCGTGGATGGTGCGCTCGAAGTCGGCGAACATGGCCTGACGGAAGAAGGTGCCGCGCATGCCTTCCAGCGCCGAGCCGAGATAGAGTAGGCGCTCTTCGTCGTTCTTGGCGGTCTTCAGCATGTGGTCAAGCAACAGCACCTCGTTGGTGGTCGAAGCGATTTCGGCCGTGAAGATCGGGTAATCGGCCGTGACATAGGGCTGCGTCTTGTTGGCGAAGTAGGAGTGCATGGCATGGCCCCACTCGTGCGCGAGCGTCGACACCGACTCGTAGTCGTTGTTGTAGTTCATCAGCACGAAGGGGTGCACGTCGTAAGCCGCACCGTTCATGTAGGCGCCGGAGCGCTTGCGCGGACGCGGGTAGACGTCCATCCAGCGATTGTCGAAACCTTCTTTCATGGCCTTGACATAGGGCTCGCCGAGGGGCTTAACCGCCGCCAGCGTAAGGGTCTTAGCCTGTTCGATGGGGAAGCTCAGGTCACTGCCGACCAGCGGCGGGTAGATGTCGTAATAGCGCATTTCGCTGACACCCAGCATTTTGGCGCGCAGCTTGAAGTAACGGTGCAGGGTGGCGAGATTTGCGTTGGTTTGCTCAACCAGCGTGTTGTAGACCGCGACCGGCACGTTGTTGTCGTCGAGGGCGCGGGTGATCGTGTCGGGATACTTGCGCACCTTGGAATACACCGCGTCCTTCTTCAACTGTTCATACATCGTCACGCCAAAAGTGCGTTCGTAGGCTTTCCACTTGCCCCAGAAGGCATCGAAGACCTGCTTGCGGTCGTCGCGATTCTTGACGGCACGGTACTTGGTGTAGGCGGATTGGTCGAGATTGACCTTGGTGCCGTCGGCCAGGGTAATGGTCGGCCAAGGCATGTCGGCGTTGGAAAGAATCCCATAGGCGCTGCTGGCGGCATTGGTGGCCAGGCCGAAATTGGCGATCAGTTCTTCGCCCTGCGCGTTCAGTGTGTGCGGCGCAGCACGCAGGATCTCGTTCATAGGGTGCCGGTAAACGGCCAGAGATTTGTCCTTTGCCAGCAGCGCATCGACTTTCTTCTTGCCAAGCGCCAGGATCTCGGGGCGCAGGAAGGAGGTGGCCTCCTCAAAACGGGTGCCGATCACATCTGCCTTCTGCGTCAATTCCATGCCGGCGGCGGCGCCCGTATCCTCGTCATGCGACTGCTGCGAATAGGAGCTGATGCGAGCAAAGCGTTTCATCATGTCGGCGTTCACATCCAGGCAGCGCTTGAAATGGGCGGCTTGGCCCAGCTTGCCTTTGCAGCCCGCAAAGTCCTTGATCTGGCCATCCAGTTTGGTGACGTCCTGATTCCAGGCATCGGTGGTCGGATAGAGGTCTTTCAGGTTCCAGCGGTCAAATTCTTTGTCGGCGGCGCCGGCAAACACCGGCATCAGCGCGAGCAATGTGAGACTCAGCGTCTTTTTCATGAGTTAGGCTCAAAAAGGGTGAATGGAGCGCCGCAGCGAGAATGCCGAGGCCGGGAAATCAAACGCGAAGTATTCGCCTTGACCGTGCGCTGGTCAATATTTTGGTACGAAAAAAATGCGCCCAGGTAGGGCGCATTTTCTTTGAATCAATGAAGGGCAGTCAGGTGGCCGCACTTGTAGCGGGTGTCTCGGCTTTCTTTTCGCTGCCAGCGACAAACCATTTTTCCAGAATCGCGGCAATGATGCAGCCGGCCAGCGCGTACAGGCCGAGGATCAGCCACATGGCTTCCGGACGATCCCAATAGCCGATCTGGTTGTTGATCATGGCTTGTTGCAGCGGCACCGCGACGCCGTCGATATTCACTTTCTCCGGCGACCAGCGTTCGAGCAGGTGGCCCGAGAAACCGCTAACCATGGTCTTGGCGACAAACCACGGAATCAGCGAAAGCCCCAGATAAGTGCCTTCCTGGCCTTTAGGTGCGATCTGGGCGGTGTACTCGTAGAGCTTTGGCGACCAGACCACCTCGCCGACGGTCAGAAGAGCCATCGCAATGAGCGCCATGACGTAATGGGCATTGGCGATGCTCATGCCGTACATTTGCCAGGGCACTGCCATCGGGAACAGAGCGATGGATGAGAACATCGCCCCCCAGACCAGCATACGGAAGGTGCTGAACTTGTTGGCGAGCGGGATGAACAGAACCAGACCGATGACGATGCCAATGGGGTTGATGGCATTCAGCGTGCCAAAGGCCGCGTCCGGGCCGATGGTGCGCAGCCAGTACTTGGGCATCAGCAGGTAGAGGTAGGCATAGACGGCCCGCACACCGAGAATCAGCGCCACTAGAGCCAGCAGGCGCCAGAGCACCTTTTCGGCGAGGATCTCGCGCCATGCGGTCCATGGGTTCTTGCGTTTGGCCGGCGCGGCTTCGACAGCCTCTTCCGGCGGATCGTCCGGGCTGGTGAGTTGCTCTTCGTTCTTGACCATGAAGTGGCCGACGATCAGGCAGAGCAGGGCGGTGACGACGCCCATCGTGAAGATATGGACGCTGGGCAGGTTGAGTGCCTGGCGCACGATATCGATGGAGAAACCGGCGGCGGCGGCACCGATGTTCATGAACAGGTACCACAGGTTGAAGCCGGCGCTGCGCGAACGCTTGGTCGTGTAGCGATTGGTCGCGGACTGGAAAATGGTTTGCAGACCCGCCATAAAGGGCGCCATCGCCAGAAAGACGATACCGGCCAGCAAACCGCGATTCGGCAACGAGGGCATCAGGCCGATGCAGACCATTGCCAGACGCAGGATCAACTGCCCGGTCAGCGCCAGGCGCAGCGAACGGCGTATGCCGAGCCAGTCGGTGGTCATGCCCGAGAAAAGCAGAAAGATTGAAGTGGCCGAGGTGAATACAGTGACCGTATAACCCGCTGATTTGTCATCCAGCCCGAGATCTTCGGAGAGAAAAACGGCGGCGATGGTGAGCAGGGCGAAGTAGGCGGTGCAATCCAGAATATTGACGATCTGGATACCCCAATATTCCCTGCGGGTTTCCTTGAGAACCTTGAAGTCGCGGAAGTAGGCCCGCATCATTTCGAGGGCTGACTTGTCGTTCGCGGCGGGTGTGGTGGATTGGGTCATGGTGTGGGTCGCCGAATGGCGGATTGGAAAGTTTAGGCGGCGCAGTATCCCTGTCGGGAGCAGGGTGAGTCAAGCAGCCTCGGAATGCCGCGCCGGGCCTCAGTGCTCCACCTGCCTGCTGAATTATTCCGTGTCATTTTGTGGTGCCAAGCGTGTCAGTGCGTATTCCGGCCACGCTTTGGCGACGACCGGACCATCCGCCGACAGGGCATGGCAGGAGTCGATCAGCACTGGCCGGCCCAGTTCCGGATTCTGCCGGCTGAGCAGCGGGTACAGGGTTTGAAAAGCAGCCGTCGCCATTGCGGTCATGAGGTCGACGAGGTGAGTGCATCCCCGTACGCCGCCGTAGCGCGTGCGCAGGGTTTTGACGAAACCGTTGGTCAGGCAGAGTCCGCACAGATCGGCAAAACGGGGCGCAATGTCCGGACAACTGGCGAAAGGAGTATGCGGCGTGACCACTTCGACGGCGTGCAGAACAAACTGGCTGTCGATGGTGAAACGCACCTGCATATCGTGAACAGGCGCGCCGGCCGGATGCACGCCGGTGCCGTCGCGGCGGGCGAAATCGTAGGCACGGACATCGAGGAGCGTACCTTCGATGTCCCATAGACCATCGTTACGTCGGAAACCTTGACAGGTAATTTGACGGGTCTGAATGAGTGCGCGTTCGGCGGGCGAAGAAAGCGGCATGACGGTAGTTCGGCTGGGTTGGAGGGATGCAACGCCAGTATGTTGCGCTGCAATATTTCTCGGGCAGGAGTGAAATTTCGGTTACACTCGCATCACGAGCATCGCCCGAAGCGGGGCAAGCTCATGTTAACCGAGACTTCGGGAGATAAACAGGCATGAAAACACATTCAGCAATCTGGATCGTCGGGGCGCTGCTCGCAGCGTTTCTGACGGGAGGGTGCGCCAGCACCGAAGGCAAGCAGGCTAGCGCGGAACCTCAGGAAAAGCGGGAATATGTAACGGGCAGTCTTGTTCCGCGCAAGGACCGTTCCTCGTCGCCCGTGCAGACGCTTGACCCGGCTGCCGTTCAGGGTGCCATGAAGCAGGGTATTCCGGGCACCGGAAAGACCCCGGCCGGCGGCTCCTGATAAACCGCTGCTTGCAAAAAGGCCGTCCGTTTCCGGGCGGCCTTTTTTTGTTTGGCTGTGGTTGTACGCAATCAGTTCAGCATCACGTTGACAATGGCGTTGCCTATCCCGACCAGTGCCGCCCCAGAGATCAGGCCGGCGCAAATCGGCTCCAGACCTTCCACCCAGATGTCGTGCGCGCGGGTGCCCGGCGTCTTGTTGCGGCCCATGATCCAGAACAGGAAGGCGCCGAGGAACATGGCGAAAGTGGCATCTGGTGGCAGCACGACGCCAAGGCCGATGGAAACCGACGAGAGCGGGAAACGGCCGCGGGTGACGATCTTCAGCACTTCGATGGTGAGCGCGGCAAGGGCGGCGACCGACATGGCGATGATCGCGCTGGTCGGCAGGCTGGAGATACCCTTGGCGATCAACTCGGCCACGCCCTTCCACTGTAACGCTGCCGGCATGCCAAACTGGTCGGAAACAATGGTGGCCGTCGAGCGCACGCCGTTTGCATCCGGCGGAAGGAAGAGCAGATAAAACAATGGTACGCAGGCGATGGCCCCGGCAATGATGCCAATGACGTGACCGATGGCTTGCTGCCGGGGTTTGGCACCAAGCATGTAACCGGGCTTGATGTCTGATAGCAGGTTAGCGGCATTGGACGAAATTTCCGCCGTCATCGTCGCCGGAATCAGGTTGCTGGCGGGATTGCTGCGATCCAGTGCGCCGATGGTGAATTGGGTAATCTTCGACAAGGCACCAGTTGGCGTCCAGGAGGTCAGCGCCATAGAGTTGGTACAAATAATGGTCAACACGAAAATCAGGGGTAGCGAAATGAAAGCCAGCAGCCAGGGCACGCCGAAGAAAGCGTGTGATGCCCAGGCGCCTAGCACCGCGAAGATCGGGACGCCGATGTAGGACACCATCAGCGGCAGTTCAATGTGCCCGAGCACGTCGTGGCCAGGTTTCTCTGCTTTCACCCTGTTCATGCCCTTGATCGACCGCCAGGCACTCCTGAACATTTCCGGCCGCCCTGCCAGGCTGACCAGCGAACCAACCACCATCATCGCAACGCCCCACCACAACGACCACTGATTGACGATTTCGCCGCGGGAGATGGGAATGACCGCGCCATTGGCGCCGATGCGCGGGGCGATGTCGCCAAGCTGAATCATGATGGGTGCCAGCACGGCATAGTTGATGAAGGCGCCTAGCAGGCAACTGGAAGCTACTGCGATGCCCATCAGGCCACCAACGCCGACCATCGCGGCGTCCAGCGTCAGGCGCAGGCCGAGCTGGCGGATGTCTGTGCCGAGGATGTTGGGTATCCAGGCGTTGGCTTTGGTCGCCCAAGTGTAGTAGTAGGTGTCGATGCGTTCGTGCAGCGTCCACGGTTCCTTCATGCCGCCCCACTCGTGCATGCGCAGCAGCTTGAATTGCAGCAGTTTCATCCAGCCGTCGCTGGTGATGGCCTGATAAATGCCGGTACACACCGCGGTAATCGAAAGCAGGCGTGCCTTGAACATGCCGGCATCGGCCGAACCGTGATACAGGGCATCCAGAACGACCCCGCAAGCGCGTCCTTCGGGGAAGGGCATCTGCTCGTCGTTGATGAAACGACGCTTGAGCGGAAAGGCGATCAGCACGCCGAGCACGCAGATGATGATCATCCAGATCACCATCTGCCAACCGGGAATGATTTTTCCCGTGACCAGCATGAACGCCGAAAGCCCGGCGATCAGCGGGCCGATCATGTAGCCGGCGGCCGTGGCGATCGACTGCGTGCAGTTGTTTTCAAGGATTGTGTAGTCCTGTGCCAGACCGGCACCATGCAACAGGCGGAAGATGGCGAAGGAGAGAATCACCGAGGTCAGACCGACGCCGATCGAGATGCCGGTCTTGCCGCCGATGTAGAGCGCGGTCGCGGCCAGAATGCCACCCAGCAGAAAACCAGTGATGCCGGAGCGGATGGTCAATTGCGGCATATCGCCGCGATAGACATTGTCGAACCACCATTGGTCCTTTTGCGCTCGTGTCCAGGTGCGAGTCTGTTCTTCGGTTAAATGCAAGAGTGCCATGAGCTAGTTCGCCATCGAATGAATTGTTTGGGTGGGGAGGGGCGTGCGCAGATCCGCGTCGGCCCTCCAACAAAAAGCCGGATTGTGACAGAACCCGTGTTGCCGAGGCTAGTGACCGGCACGTTGTGGCTTTATTGGCGCATTTTCAGTTTTCTACCGACCGTATCGCGCTCGAGGTTGGTGTCGAATGCGAGGCAATCGGTTTTCAGGAACGCCTGAATGGTTCGATGATCCTGTTGATCCAGGCTGGGAATGGCGGCCTGCAAGTCAGCGCGGATCACCACCCAGCCGTTGCGGCCGGCATCCTTGGCTGCGTAGAGGCCCATGTCGGCCAACGTGATGACATCCGACCAACTCAATGCACGCGGTTGACTGGGGATGAAGGGCAATGCCGCAACGCCCACAGAACAACTCAAGGTCACGTCGATGTTGCCGGCCAGACTGAAAGGCTGTGAGGCAAAAGTGCTGCGCACACGTTCAGCGAGCTGCTCGGCGCTGGTGCGATCAGCGTTTCGGGCGACGACCAGAATCTCCTCGCCTCCCCAGCGAACCAGATAATCGGAATCGCGGAAGACAGCTTGCAATCGTGCTTTGATCTGTCCGAGTACGGCATCTCCGGCGGCATGTCCGTGTTGATCGTTGATTTGCTTGAAGTAGTCGATATCGATCATGAAGAACAACAGGTCATGATCGAAAGGCGGATTGGTGCCGGCGGAAGTCGCCTGTTCAAACTGCCGTATGCTGAGGCTGGCATCACGATCAAGTTGTTGCGTGGCAAAGCGGCGGTTGTTGAGGCCGGTCAGTGGATCGGTCAGGCTGGCTTCTTCAAGGTTTTGCAGGGCGGTCGCCAACTGCGCGGTGCGTTCGGCAATGCCCTGCTCAAGTAGCGTGGCTTGAGCTTCCAGTGAGCGGATGCGCCAGCGGTAGGCAAAGGTTGCGAGCGACCCCATGCCCAGCAGAACGAGCAACTTGAACCACCAGGTTTTCCAGAGAGGTGGCTGGATGACGATTTCCAGGGAGCGCACTTCGTCACTCCAGAGTCCATCCTTGTTGGCGGCTTTGACCCTGAAGGTGTAGTGCCCGGGGTCCAGGTTGGTGTATGTGGCAAAACGACGGTCCGCGCTGGTCTGGTTCCAGTCGGGGTCGAATCCGTCAAGCTTGTAGGCAAAACGGTTTCGCGCTGGATCGGAGAAATGCAAGGCCGAAAATTCGATGGTGAACACCGATAGACTGGCCGGAATCACGGCCCGGGTGGCGGTCTCGAGCGAGCCATCCAGCGAAAATCCCTCAGGTACGAACGTCCGGATGGAGCGGTTGAACAAGGCAATGTCGGTAATCACTGCTTGCGGCGGATGGCCGTTATCCCGCACGGCCTCCGGGCGGATCGCTGTCAACCCGTTGACGCCGCCGAAATAGAGCGTGCCGTCGCCATCGCGATAGACTGATCCAATGAAGAAACTCCCTTCCGTAACACCGTCGCGGGCTGAGTAGTTACGGAACTCTCCCGAGCGCGGGTCGAACCGCGAAATGCCAGCGGTGGTACTGATCCACAGCTTGCCTTCGCCGTCCTCGGCTACCCCGCCGATCGAATCGGCAGCCAATCCGTCGCGCGAGGTATAGGTTTTAAACGAAATCCGGCCATCCTGGCTGCGTGTCAGCCGATTTATTCCAGATGAGGTTCCCACCCACGTGACGCCTCCACGGTCGCGAAAAATGGTTTGGACGCGATTGCTGCTGATGCTGTTAGGCTCGCCCTCTTTCTTCTGAAAGTGGGTGAATCGGTTTGCCTTGACGTCAAAGAGATCCAGGCCGCCACCAAAGGTGGCAATCCACACGAAGCCTGGTGTGTCCTCCAGCACCGCAGTCGTGAAATCGCTGGCGATCGAATCCGGATTGGCCGGGTCGTGTCGATAGGTTGTGACCTGTTCTGTGGAAAGGTCGATCCGGTAGGTGCCCGACCGTGAGCACACCCAAATTTCGTCGGTACTCGGCAGGACAACCACGCACATCAGGGTCGAGGCGAGCGAATTGGTAACGGGCAACGGAAACGGCTTGAATCGAACAGAATCGGGGTCGAAGACGTTGAGTCCCTCGTCAGTGACCACCCAGAGGCGGCCGCGTCGATCAAGCGCGGACGCCAGCGTCTTGTCGGTAGCGAGGCTGTGAGCACCCTTGTCTTCATGCCGGAAATACTTTATCTCGCGCGCATCCGGGCGCATCCGGTTTATCCCGCCTTCGCGGGTGGATAACCAGAGCGTTCCTCTGCCGTCGCCGGTTACCCCGTAGACCTTGCTGTCGCTGAGTTGAATCGTGCTGTTGATTGCCGATGAATAGCGTTCAAAGCCCCCTGTGCCGAGGTCGACCCGACTTGCACCGCCACTCCAGGTGCCAACCCACAGCGTGCCCGTGCGATCTTCAAATAGCGAGGTAACATAGTTGTCGGCGACACTGTAACGATCCGCCTTGTCGGCGACATATTTGCGCGTGCCGCCCTTTTTCAGATCGAACCGAAACAGGCCGTTGATCGTGCCGGCCCAGAGCGTATCGATGGCGTCCAGATAGAGCGACGATACCAGCCCATTCTGCGGGGCTCCATCAGGCAGGGCCTGGCGTTGAACCAGATCACCCGCGATGCGCCAGCGTTGCAGACCGTCCAGCGTACCGACCCAGATGGTGTTGTCGGGAGTGATCAGCAAGGTGCGCACAAAATTCTTGCGCGATTTGGTGTCACTGGCGTCGGCCGTCGCAAACCGGCTGATTCCATTGCTGTCTTTCGCCATCCGCAAAATGCCAAATTGGGTCCCGATCCAGACGGCTCCATCGGATGAGCGCGCCATGGAGAAGACTTGAGGCGGCGCGGGCAACGCGGGCGAAAGGTCAAGGGGAATACGGCGCACCTCGCCACTTTTCACATCCAATCTGAGCAGGCCGAGATCCGTTCCCATCCACAAACCGTCGTCGCCGTCTTCGAGAAGACTATTTACGGCACCGTAGCGGGCACCGTTTGGCGACTGGCCAAGTGAATAGTGGACAAAGGTGCCGGATGTCGAGTCGTAGCGATCCAGTCCTTTGCGCGAGCCGACCCAAAGGCGGCCCGATTTGTCGACTCGGAGCGCCTGAACCCAACTATCGGCGAGGCTTTTTGGATCGGCCGGATCGTTCTTGAACACCGTTGTCCGGTAACCGTCAAAACGGGCCAATCCCGTTTGGGTAGCTAGCCACATATAGCCGTGCGCGTCCTGGGTCATCGCGATGACGGATTCCTGCGGCAAGCCCTGGGCTACGCTCATCGGCTCGAACCGGAGCGAAAGCGGTGTGGCACCGCAGGTCAAGGCACTCAACCAGCAAAGGATCAGTGCAAGAGGTTTGAATTTCGACATCAGGTGTGGTGGAGCGGCAATTGAAATCGAGCGTCGAATGGACAAGAGGGTGCGAGGATTGTTCGTTGTTCGCGCATTAGCACCAGTATGGTCAGTATACCTGGAATGAATAATTACAAAGGTCGCAGAAGGTGGGTAGACCAATTACCCCGGCTCACAACATGGATTTGCGTTTCCGCAATGACATGAAGATAATCGCGGTTTTCTATCGAAAGTGCTTTTCATGCAACCACGTATTATCGGAATTGTAAGCGCGGTGCTGATCCTCTGGTCCGGCCTGGCCCCGCTCGCGGCGGCGGCAGAAATGGCGACACCGGTTGCCATTGAAACACTGTTCAGCTATCCCCGATACGGCCGTGCGAGGTTGTCGCCAAACACCAAACTGTTGGCAACCACCGCCATGGTGGGAGAGCGCATGCGGCTAGTTGTCGTCGATCTCGATGCAAAGACTGCCAAACCGATCGCTGGGTTTGACGATGCCGATGTCGTTTACTTCCGTTGGGTCAATGACAAAAGGTTGGTGTTTTCGGTTGGTGACCAGCGCGAGGCAGTCAGTGATCAACCAGGAGCGGGTTTGTTTGCGATAGATGTGGATGGAAGTAATTTCAAAGAATTGATGCCGACGTTTAAGAAGCAGGCCAATTCGGCTGCTTGGGTTAATAATTTCCGTGCTTCGACCTTCCTTGCGCGTTGCAAGGGCAGCGACGATATCCTGGTGATGACGCACGAGTCGGATAAAAAGGGCATCGCCATCATGCGCCAGAACACCCGAACCGGGCGCCAGGAATCCGCGGTGCGTGGCGTTTCCGGTGATATTACGGACGGTTTTGCCGATGCGGCTGGTGTACTTCGTGCCGTCAATTCGGTGGACTCGGACGGACGTTTGCTGCTTTGGTATCGCGCCGCTGCCGATGCGCCGTGGCAAGAGATTGCGCGGTACCAGGGGATTTTTGCGCCCGATGTGGTGACACCGGCGGGTTTTTCGCCAGACGGGAAAACCATGTGGGTCTCGGCGGCGATCGGTCGCGACACTGACGCAATCTTCGCCTATGACCTTGCTGCCAGAAAACTTGGGGAACAGTTGGTGGCGCATCCGACCGCCGACGTCGATGGTGGTCTGATTATCGATACCGATACCGGCGAACTTCTCGGCATACACGTCGACGCCGACAAGCCGCAGAGTGTGTGGTTCGACGAGAAATGGGCGCAGGCACAAGCGACAGTCGATGCGGCACTACCGGGATACGCGAATGCGCTATCCGGAGAGAGTGGTGGTCGCATTCTGGTGTACTCTCATTCTGATCGTGACCCCGGTCGCTACTACCTGTACGACAAGGATAAGCGCAGCCTGACCCAGCAGTTCGCGATCAAACCCGAAATCAAGCCTGCGGCGATGGCGACAATGCGCTGGTTGCCCTATGAAGCGCGCGACAAGCTGCGCATTCCAGCCTATCTCAGCTTGCCGCCTGGTGGTCCGAAAACCGGCCTGCCGCTGATCGTGCTGGTGCATGGTGGCCCATATATGCGTGATCATTGGGGGTTCGACAGGGAGGTCCAGTTTCTCGCAACACGCGGTTATGCAGTGTTACAGCCGCAGTTTCGCGGTTCGACCGGCTTTGGCAATCGCCATTTCCGCGCTGGCTGGAAAACCTGGGGCCTAGCAATGCAGGACGACATTACAGACGGCGTCCGTTATCTTGTCAAAGAGGGCATCGTCGATCCGAAGCGGGTCTGCATCATGGGCGCGAGTTACGGCGGTTATGCAGTGATGATGGGGCTGGTCAAGGATCCCGATCTGTATCGCTGTGGGGTCAGCTTCGCCGGGGTCAGTGACATCAACCTGATGTATTCGGTCGGCTGGTCGGATTCTGCAAATTCGCTTTGGGCTGATTTTGGCATGACGGAACTGATCGGCGATCCTGATAAATTAAAGGAACAATTCATCGCCACATCACCGATCAAGCAAGCTGTGCGGATCAAGGCGCCGTTGTTGTTGACCCACGCGACCCAGGATTACCGGGTGCCCATTATTCACGGTGAAAAAATGCGTGATGCCTTGAAGTCAGCCGGTAAAGAATTTGAATGGATCGCTTATCCGGCGGAAGGGCACGGGATGACAAAAAGCGAAAATCGCTTCGCCCATTACCGCAGCATCGAGGCCTTCCTAGCCAAACATCTGGGCGGGGCGATCGAGAAAACGGACAAAACCAACAACTGAGTTTCATGTCCGAAAACGGCGAGCAACCGCTCGCCGTCCGGCCATAATGACGGCATGGATGAACAACACGCCGCCCGTTACGCCGCCCTTCTCGCCCGCGACCGCCGGTTCGATGGACGTTTCTTCGTCGGCGTCACCTCCACCGGCATCTACTGTCGCCCCGTTTGCCGCGTGCGGACGCCGAAAAGCGCCCACTGCCGTTTTTTTGATCATGCTGCGGCGGCGGAGGCGGCGGGGTTTCGTCCCTGTTTGCGCTGCCGGCCGGAACTCGCGCCGGGGCTGGCGGCGGTCGATGCCTCATCACGGCTTGCCTGGGCGGCGGCCATGCGCATCGACGCGGGAGAGCTGGAAGCGGGCAGCCTGGGTGGGTTGGCTGAACGGCTGGGCATTACCGACCGCCATTTGCGCCGTGTGTTTGCAGAGCAGTTCGGTGTCACGCCCGTGGTCTACGCCCAGACCCAGCGCTTGCTCATGGCCAAGCGATTGTTGACCGAAACCACCCTGCCGCTGACCGAGATTGCCTATGCGGCGGGTTTCGGCAGCGTGCGCCGCTTCAACGCGCTCTATGCGGGGCATTATGGGATGTCACCCAGTGTGACCCGCGGTCGGACTGCCAGACCGGCGAGCTGTTCCGAGGAGGGGTTGCGTTTTCAGCTGGCCTACCGGCCGCCGTTCGACTGGCCGCGCCTGCTGGCGTTTCTGGCCGGTCGTTGCGTGCCGGGTGTGGAATCGGTGGAGGGCGCGGTCTACCACCGCAGCTTGCGTCTCGACGCCACTGGCGCCGCGTTGCGCGGGTGGCTGGCAGTGGCGTGGACGCCCGAACGGCATGCCGTGTCTGTCGTCGTTTCACATGGCTTGTTGCGGGGGCTGCCTGCCGTGCTGGCGGGCGTACGGCGTTTGTGCGATCTCTCCTGTGATCCGGCGGCGGTGTCGGCAGTGCTGGGGCCGCTTGCCGACGATGCGCCGGGCCTGCGCGTACCGGGTTCGATGGATGGTTTCGAGATGGCGATCCGCGCCATCCTGGGCCAGCAGGTGACGGTCAGGGCCGCGCATACGCTGGCGGGGCGCTTGGTCGAACGCTTTGGCGAGCCCTTGGCGACGCCGATTGCAGGTGTCACCCATCTGTTTCCACCTGCCGGGCAGTTGGTTGCCCAATCTGTTGAGGCGCTGGCGGAATTGGGCATCGTCCGGCAACGGGCGTCGGCGATTCTGGCGCTGGCGCGCGCGGTGACGGAAGGCCGACTCGATCTGGGACCGGCTGCCGACGTGCCCGCTGCATTGGCTGCGCTGGAATCCCTTCCCGGCATCGGGCGCTGGACCGCCAACTACATTGCCTTGCGCGCCTTGGCCTGGCCCGACGCCTGGCCGACCGGCGACATCGCGCTGCAAAAGGCGCTCGGTGCGCCGTCGGCCAAGGCTGCCGAGGCGCGGGCCGAGATCTGGCGGCCCTGGCGGGGGTATGCGACGCTGCATCTGTGGCGGCGTCTGGGCGAAGCGAATTTGCCGGACATTCAGGAGACATCATGACGACCACTCTCTGGAAATCCATTGCCAGCCCGCTGGGGCCGATTGTTCTCGCCGCGGTGCCGGAAGGACTGATCGGAGCCTGGTTTCCGGGGCAGGCGCATTTTGCGGGCGTGCAACCGGATTGGCGGCACGATCGCGCGGCGGCTGGGCTGATCGATGCAGAGCGGCAGCTGGCGGAATGGTTTGCCGGCCGGCGGCGCGATTTCGATCTGCCGCTGGCGCCGGTTGGCACACCGTTTCAGCGGCAGGTGTGGGCGGCGATCCGGCGCGTCGCGTATGGGGCGACCACGTCTTATGGCAGTGTCGCCGCGGAGTTGGGCCAGTCGCAGGCGGCGCGGGCGGTGGGCGCGGCGACCGGACGCAACCCGTTTTCGATCATCGTGCCCTGTCACCGTCTGGTCGGGCAGCGTGGTGCGCTGACCGGCTATGCCGGCGGGCTGGACAAGAAGCGGGCCTTGCTTGCCTTTGAAGCGGCCGGGGCGCCCTTCGAACTGGTTACATCTGCTTGAAACGGTGGGCGAAGGTGCGGCTGACTTCGAGTTTCTCGTCGCAGCTTTTCAGCCGCATCATCAGGTGGCCGCGAATGTCGCGGCTGAGATCGACGATGGCGCGCACGTTGACGATGGTTGAGCGGTGGATTTGCCAGAACTGGTCGGGGTCGAGTTCGGCCAGCAATTCGTAGATCGGCTTTCTGATTAGCACTTCGCCTTGTGGGCGGACGACCCGCGAATATTTGTCGGCAGCCTGAAAGAACAGCACTTCGTCGGTGGCGATGAATTCCAGCCGGTCGCCGACCGACGCCTGAATCCACTTGAGGGCGGGTTGCGCCGGAAGTGCGGTGCGCAGCTGGGCGGCCAGTTGGGCGAGCACGGCGGTGTCCTGGGCGGGCGTCGCCTGGCCGGTCAGCAGCTTTTTCAGACGGGCGACGCACTTCTCCAGACGGGCGGGATCGACCGGTTTCAGCAGGTAGTCGATGGCGCCGCGCTCGAAAGCTTCGATGGCGTATTCATCGTAGGCGGTGACGAAAACCTTGTGGATGCCATCGTCGATCTGGCCGGCCGCCTCAACGCCGGTCAGCACCGGCATGCGGATGTCGAGGAAGGCGATCTGCGGGCAGTGTGCGGCGGCGAGTTCGACCGCCTCGCCGCCGTTTTCCGCTTCGGCGACGATTTGCAGTTCGGGCCAGCACTGCGCCAGGCGGAGGCGCAGTTGCTCGCGCATCAGTCTTTCGTCGTCAGCAATCAGCGCTGTCGGCGGGTTTGGTAACGGCATAGGGAATTTCCAGTCGGACAGAGGTGCCAGCGGGTTCGTTGGCGCTGATGCTGAGCCGCCCGTCCTTGCCGAACAGCGCGGCAAGGCGTTCGCGGATATTGCTGAGGCCGACACCTCCGGCATGGCCGGGCCGCACCTTGGCCGGAACCGCGCCGAAGCCGACGCCGGTGTCATCGACGCGCACCGCCAGCTTGCCATCGACAATCTCGGCTGCCAGGGTGATGCGTCCGCCCTCGCTCTTCGGTTCGATCCCGTGTTGGATGGCGTTCTCGACCAGCGAGGGCAGCATCAGCGGCGGCATTTGCGCCGATTCGAGGCCGGGTGGAATCTCGATGGTGAACTCGAGGCGGTTTTCCATCCGCATCTTGAGGATTTCGAGGTAATGCCGGCAGATGGTGATTTCGCGGCCGAGCGTCGAGTCCGCGCGGCGCAGGTTGGGTAGCACGCAACGCAGATAGCCTATGAGGTTGCGCTGCATCACGGCGGCGCGCGGCGGATCGGTCTCGATCAGGTGCTCGACGGCGGCCAGCGTGTTGAACAGGAAATGCGGCTCGACCTGGGCCTGCATCGCTTGCAGGCGCGCTTCCGCCAGTTGGCGTTCGAGTGTTTCCTTGTCGGCGGCGGCTTCTGCTACCGAGGCGCGTGCTTCGGCCTTCAATTTGGCATTGGTCAGCAAACGCAGGATGATCATGAAAAGGATGAGCAACATCACGATTTCCATGATCGGCACGGTCTTCACATGCTTCTTCACGAAACCGCCGTCCGACTCATCGTCGTCGTCATCATCCGAAGTGTCCGGATTGGGTGGCACCGGTGGGGCGGGCACGGCCATCGGTGGCGACATGCCTTCCGGCGCTGAGGCGGCCTCAGGCCGCGACGCGCCTTCCGGCATGACCGGATTCTGCGGGTTACGGCGGATCACGAGGCCTTTTTCATCGATGCGAATCTCCACCGGCTCTTTGTCGGCGCCTTTCTTGAAGACCTTGGTCACCGTTTTGTGATGGTTCGTACGTGGCGTTACCACGGTCTCGGTGAAGAAGGTGTCGGACATGATGCCGCCGCAAATCATCAGCAGCAGACAGAGCAGCACAAACTGCCAGAAAGTGAGGCGGGCAATGACGGCCGCCAGGGCGGCCGTGCCGCGTTTTACGGAGTCGCCGAAGCGGACGAAGGCGTTTTCGTTCATAAGCGTCAGTTTACAGCTTTGCGGTGGTTT
The DNA here is from genome assembly GCA_002337055.1 of Betaproteobacteria bacterium UBA1934. Taxonomy (GTDB): domain Bacteria; phylum Pseudomonadota; class Gammaproteobacteria; order Burkholderiales; family Rhodocyclaceae; genus UBA1934. The sequence goes on from DDFG01000001.1 coordinate 215,296, forward strand.
CGAAATCGAGGCGGGCGAGGTAATCGCTCGACTTGGGGGTGACAGTGAAACGGCCGACGGTCGGTGTCGCTTCGTCAACAGGCGGGACGAATTGCATGCCCTGCGGCGTGACGATGAAGCGGCCAATGGTCGGTGGCGTCGGCTCGGTTTGCTGCGGAGCACGCACCATCATGTTCACGGCTGCAGCGGCCGTCGTAGTGGCGAGCAGCAGGCAGGCGAAAGTGGTCAGAGCGCGGCGGTGGGTGCTGTGATAAACAGTCTTGAACATGGCGATCTCCTCGTGTGGGGTTGGGATATGCGTAGCCTAGGCACGGAGGAGATTCGCTGCGAGCGCGAAGCGACGAAATGCGGAAACAGCGGAGTGAAATGCAGGTTGGCCGGAACACGAGGCTGGCAAAAAGCGGGCGCCAGCTTGCCGAACGCTTCCGTTATGGCTCGGTTTGCGGCAGTTCGCTCAGACGGGTCGGGCAGTTTTCCCAGTCGTCGTGACGACATTCGGTCTTGTGACAGCGAAACTGGCAACGGGTGAGTTCTTCCGGCGTCTCGTCGACGAACAACCTTGAAAACCAGCGCACGGCCTTGGCGAGGCCGCCGGGAGTCGATTCATGCTGATCGGACATGATGAAGGCTCCTGCACACGATGGATTCGCGGAGCGCCGCTGCGACGGCGTCGTGAGGGTCGATTTGATCCCCATGGCCGTTAGAGCACTTGCCCGGGAAAAGTTCCGGCGGCGCAGGCGGGCACAGCCTGCGGGTAGGAGTGGCCCGAGGCGGTCTTCCGCCTTTGCTAAAATGGCAGCCTTATTGTGTTTTGGAATCGATTCCATGTATGCAAAGTTTCGGCATCTTGTCGGCTGCGCCAGTATCTGCCTCGTGACCGCCTGTGCCCAGAATGCCGTCAAACCCGCCGATCCAATGCCACCTCCGCCGGCCAAGCCGGTGGTCGCCCTGGTGCTTGGCGGCGGCGCGGCCAAGGGGTTTGCGCACATCGGCGTGATCAAGGTGCTGGAAGCGCAGGGCATCGTGCCGGATATCGTGGTTGGCACCAGCGCGGGGGCGGTGGTGGGTTCCATGTACGCGGCGGGCAAGAACGGATTCGAATTGCAGTCGCTGGCGATCAGCCTGGATGAATCGCAGGTCAGCGACTGGTCCCTGCCCGATCGCGGCGTGTTCAAGGGCGAGGCTCTCGCGACTTTCATCAACAAAGCGGCAGGCAACGTGACGCTGGAGCGGTTGCCGAAAAAATTCGGCGCGGTCGCGACCGATCTGGCGACCGGCGACCCCATCGTTTTTCGCACCGGCGATACTGGCATGGCGGTACGTGCCTCGGCCAGCGTGCCGGGCGTGTTCCAGCCTGTGGCGATCCGGGGACGGGAATACGTGGACGGCGGGCTGGTCAGCCCCGTGCCGGTGCGTTTCGCCCGCGAGATGGGCGCCACGTTCGTCATTGCCGTCGATATTTCCAACAGACCGACCAATGGCCGCACCAAGAGCAGTTTCGAGGTGCTGATGCAAACCTTTGCGATCATGGGTCAGGCGTTGAATCGGCATGAACTGCCGCAGGCCGATATCGTGATTAGGCCGGATATTTCGCAGCTGGCGTCCACCGATTTCAAGACCCGCCATCAGGCGGTGCTGGAGGGCGAAAAGGCGGCGACGCAGGCGCTGCCGGCGCTCAAGGCCAAATTGGCGGCGTTTGGCGAGCGGCGCTGAACATTGGGGGTTTTTTCGGGTCTCTACTCCAGGTCAATATCAGGAGAGGGCGATGAAAGTTAGCGTGTTCAATCGGCGGGGCGAACTGGTCGGCCCGATCGACTGCGAGCCGGTCGTTCGGGACGAAGCGGTGTGGCGCGCACAACTGACCCCGGCGCAATATGCCGTGACCCGGCACAAAGGCACTGAACGTCCGTTTTGCGGTGGCCTGGTCGATAACCATCGATCGGGTGTGTATGCCTGTGTGTGCTGTGGGTTGCCGCTGTTCACCTCGGAGACCAAGTTCGAATCCGGTTCGGGTTGGCCGAGTTTCTTTCGTCCCCTGGCGGACGGGAATCTGCTTTTGGATGTCGACCGCAGCCACGGCATGGTGCGAACCGAAGTGACCTGCGTGCGTTGCGAGGCCCATCTGGGTCATGTCTTCGATGACGGACCGCGTCCCACCGGTTTGCGTTTTTGCATCAACGGCGAGGCTCTGGCGTTTGTCGATGCCGACCGGCTCGCCGACCTCGCGGATCCGGTTGCCGATTCAGGCCCATCGCGGGGAACCACTTGACTGTTTCGTTGTCTTGTATCTTTTAGTAAACTAGCTGAAAAATCGTCGCCACCTGACAAACGAAACGAATATCCACGGGTTGCGGCGAGGGAGGAAAATTCACTTGCCGGGCGGTTCTGCCAGCGCCACACTGCGGAATGTCGGCAAACGTCTCAACCGACCATAATTCATTATTACTATTAAATGCATCAGCCTTAACCGAGAGAGATCATGTCCGATACCAAGACGAATGCCGCGCTCGATTCAAGCAGCCTGGAAACCTGGCAGAAAGCTGCCGCCAAGTCCGCCCCCGGTGGCGACCTGAATGCGCTGAACTGGGTGACGCCGGAGGGTATCGCGGTCAAGCCGCTATATACGAAACAGGATGTTGCAGGGTTGCCCCATGCCGACACGTTGCCCGGTTTCGCGCCTTTCCTGCGCGGGCCGCAGGCGACCATGTACGCGGTCAAGCCGTGGACGATTCGCCAATACGCCGGTTTTTCAACGGCGGAGGAATCCAATGCCTTCTATCGCAAGGCGCTGGCCGCCGGCGGGCAGGGCGTCTCGGTGGCTTTCGACCTCGCCACGCATCGCGGTTACGACTCCGACAATGCGCGCGTGGTCGGCGACGTCGGCAAGGCTGGCGTGGCGATTGATTCGGTCGAAGACATGAAAATCCTCTTCGACGGTATCCCGCTTGACAAGATTTCGGTCTCGATGACGATGAACGGCGCCGTGCTGCCGATTCTGGCCGGCTACATCGTCGCCGCCGAGGAACAGGGCGTCGCGCAGGCGCAGCTTTCCGGCACCATCCAGAACGACATCTTGAAAGAATTCATGGTGCGGAATACCTACATCTATCCGCCCGCGCCGTCGATGAAGATCATCGCCGACATCTTCGCCTACACGGCGACGAACATGCCCAAGTTCAACTCGATTTCGATTTCCGGCTACCACATCCAGGAAGCGGGCGCGAATCAGGCCATCGAACTGGCCTTCACGCTGGCCGACGGCATGGAATACGTGCGCACCGGCATTGCGTCGGGGATGGATGTTGACACCTTTGCCGGCCGCTTGTCGTTCTTCTGGGGCGTCGGCATGAATTTCTATCTGGAAATCGCCAAGATGCGCGCCGCCCGGCTGTTGTGGCACCGCATCATGAGCGGATTCGGGGCGAAGAGCCCGAAATCGATGATGCTGCGCACGCACTGCCAGACTTCCGGCTGGTCGCTGACCGAGCAGGATCCGTACAACAACGTCGTGCGTACCACCATCGAGGCGATGGCGGCGGTCTTCGGCGGCACCCAGTCTCTGCACACCAACGCGCTGGACGAGGCGATTGCCCTGCCGACAGAATTTTCGGCGCGCATTGCCCGCAACACGCAACTGATCATTCAGGAAGAAACGCACATCTGCAACGTGGTTGATCCCTGGGCCGGTTCCTACCTGATGGAAAAGCTGACCCAAGAAATGGCCGACAAGGCCTGGAGCATCATCGAGGAAATCGAGGCCATGGGCGGCATGACCAAGGCCGTCGAATCCGGCTGGGCCAAGATGCAGGTTGAAACCTGCGCTGCCGACAAACAGGCGCGCATCGATTCCGGCAAGGATGTCATCGTTGGCGTGAACAAGTACAAACTGGCGAAAGAAGCCCAGATCGATATTCTCGACATCGACAACCATGCCGTGCGCGAGGCGCAAATCGCCCGCCTGAAGCTGATCCGCTCGACGCGAGACGCGGTGGCGGTGCAAGCGGCGCTGGAGGCGCTGACCGAGTGCGCGGTGACCGGCGAAGGTAACCTGCTTGATCTGACGATTCGGGCGATCCGCTTGCGGGCCACGGTCGGAGAGGTGTCGGATGCGCTGGAAAAAGTGTTCGGCCGCTTCCGCGCCAACAATCAGACCATCACCGGCGTCTATGGCGGCGTGGTGGCGGGGCAGGAAAGCTGGGAGGCGATCCGGGCGGATGTCGAGAAATTCGCTTCCGAAGAGGGGCGGCGTCCGCGCGTGATGATCGCCAAGCTCGGCCAGGATGGTCACGATCGTGGCGCCAAGGTGGTGGCGACGGCCTTTGCCGATCTCGGTTTCGACATCGATGTCGGCCCGCTTTTCCAGACGCCGGAAGAGGCCGCCCGTCTGGCCATCGAGAACGATGTGCATGCCGTCGGCGTGTCTTCGCTCGCCGCCGGTCACAAGACGCTGCTGCCGGCACTGGTCAAGGCACTGCACGCGCAGGGGACGGACGACATCATCGTCTTCGCCGGCGGCGTGATCCCGGCACAGGACTACGACACGCTGTACGCGGCCGGCGCCAAGGCGATCTTCGGGCCGGGAACGCGGATCGAGGATTCAGCCAAGACGGTACTGGCCGAAATTCGCAAGGCTCGCAACGGCGCTTTGGCATAAACTGCCGGTTCAGAACACAATCTGTGCTGATGGATATGAGCGAAAGCACCCGGCTCGCGGCCGGGCATTTGCCTGAGGGGGATCGGGCACTGGTGGACGGCGTGCTCGCCGGCCAGCGGCGGGCGCTCGCCAAGACCATCACCCTGCTCGAATCGACCCGTGAAGATCATCGCCTGCGGGCGGGAGCGGTGCTGAACGCGTTGCTGCCCCATAGCGGGCGTGCCGTGCGTGTCGGCATCTCCGGCGTGCCCGGGGCGGGCAAGTCGACCTTCATCGAGGCGCTCGGTCTGATGCTGATCGAAGCGGGGCATCGCGTGGCGGTGCTGGCAGTGGATCCTTCGTCCTCGCTGTCCGGCGGTTCGATTCTCGGCGACAAGACGCGCATGGAACTGCTCTGTCAGCGCGAAGAGGCCTTTATCCGACCGAGCCCGTCGTCCGGCTCGCTGGGCGGCGTTGCCGACAAGACGCGAGAAGCCATGCTGGTGTGCGAGGCGGCGGGGTTCGACGTGATCATCGTCGAGACCGTCGGAGTCGGTCAGTCCGAAACCACGGTGGCCGGCATGGTCGATGTTTTCGTGCTCCTGCAATTGCCCAATGCCGGCGACGATCTTCAGGCGATCAAGAAGGGGATTGTCGAAATCGCCGATCTGGTCGTTATCAACAAGGCCGATCTCAATCCCAAGGCGGCGGCGTTTGCGCGCGCTCAGTGGCACAACGCGCTGGCCATGTTGCGCCACGTCAGTCCGCACTGGTCGCCCAGCGTCATCACCATGAGTGCCCTGCACAAAGAAGGCATTGCCGAATTCTGGCAGGAAATCGAGCGCTACCGCACCACCATGACCACCCATGGCGAATGGGAGGCGAGGCGCCGTCACCAGTCGCTGGCGTGGATGTGGAGTTTGATCGACAGCGGCCTTCGTCACGCATTCAAGCAACATCCGGACGTGTGCCGGAATCTGCCCGATTTCTGCCAGGCGGTGGAAGCCGGACAGATGACCCCAACCGTGGCCGCCCGGCAATTGCTGGGCGCGCTGAAACTTTGACAGAAACCCCAGCCATAGGGAGAACAACCATGCAGGAAATCATCCGCCAACTTGAAGAAAAGCGCGAGGCGGCGCGCCTGGGCGGTGGCCAGAAGCGCATCGATTCCCAGCACGCCAAGGGCAAGCTCACCGCCCGCGAACGGATTGAGTTGTTCCTCGACCCCGATTCCTTCGAGGAGTGGGACATGTTCAAGGAACACCGCTGCCACGATTTCGGCATGGGTAACCAGTTCATTCCCGGCGATGGGGTCGTGACCGGCTACGGCACGGTCAATGGCCGCCTGATTTTCGTGTTCTCGCAGGATTTCACGGTGTTCGGCGGCGCGCTGTCGGAAGCGCATGCCGAGAAGATCTGCAAGATCATGGATCACGCCATGAAGGTTGGTGCGCCCGTAGTCGGTTTGAATGACTCCGGCGGCGCCCGCATTCAGGAAGGGGTCGCCTCGCTGGGCGGCTATGCCGAAGTGTTCCAGCGCAATGTGATGGCGTCCGGCGTCATCCCGCAGATTTCGCTGATCATGGGGCCGTGCGCCGGCGGCGCGGTGTATAGCCCGGCGATGACCGACTTCATTTTCATGGTCAAGGATTCCTCCTACATGTTCGTGACCGGGCCGGAAGTGGTCAAGACGGTGACGCACGAAGAGGTGACCGCCGAGGAACTGGGCGGCGCGGTGACGCATACGACCAAGTCGGGCGTCGCTGACCTGGCTTTCGAAAACGATGTCGAGGCGCTGATGATGCTGCGCCGCTTTGTCGGCTTTCTGCCTGCCAGCAACCGGCAATCTCCTCCCACTCAGCCGACGCGCGATCCGGCCGATCGCCTCGACCAGTCGCTCGACACGCTGGTGCCAGTCAATCCGAACCAGCCTTACGACATGAAGGAGCTGATCATCAAGACGGTCGATGACTGCGACTTCTTCGAGCTGCAACCGGATCATGCCAAGAACATCATCATCGGTTTCGCCCGCATGGAAGGCTCGCCGGTGGGCATTGTCGCCAATCAGCCGCTGGTGCTGGCGGGCTGTCTGGACATCAAGTCCTCGATCAAGGCGGCGCGCTTCGTGCGCTTCTGCGATGCCTTCAACATTCCGGTCATCACCTTTGTCGATGTGCCCGGCTTCATGCCCGGCACCGCGCAGGAGTACAGCGGCATTATCAAGCACGGCGCCAAGCTGCTCTACGCCTACGCCGAATGCACGGTACCCAAGGTCACGTTGATTACCCGTAAGGCCTATGGCGGTGCGTACGATGTGATGAGTTCCAAACATTTGCGTGGTGACGTCAATTTCGCCTGGCCTTCCGCTGAAATTGCGGTGATGGGGCCGAAGGGTGCGGTCGAGATCATTTTCCGTGAGGAAAAGAACGATCCCGCCAAGTTGGCCGGACGCGAAGCCGAGTACAAGGCCAAGTTCGCCAACCCCTTCGTGGCCGGCGCACGTGGTTTCATCGACGACGTGATCATGCCGAGCGAGACGAGAAAGCGCATTTGCCGATCGCTGGCGATGCTGCGCGAAAAGAAACTGGAAAACCCGTGGCGCAAGCACGGGAACATCCCGCTGTAAGCCGAGGGAGCGACAAGAATGTTCAAGAAAATATTGATTGCCAATCGCGGCGACCAGCCGCGAAGCGGCGCAGCGACGAAGTCACATTGCCTTGCGTGCGAAGCACGCGGCGATCGAACCGCGGAGAAGACAAATGTTTAAAAAAATATTGATCGCAAACCGCGGTGAGATCGCCTGCCGAGTGATCAAAACCGCCCGCAAGATGGGCATCCAGACCGTCGCCGTCCATTCCGAGGCGGATGCCGGCGCCCTGCATGTGGAAATGGCCGATGAGGCCGTTTGCATCGGCCCGGCACCCTCCAAGGAATCGTATCTGGTGATGGACAAGATCATCGCCGCCTGCAAGCAGACCGGTGCCGAAGCGGTGCATCCGGGTTACGGCTTCCTGTCCGAGAACGAGGAATTCTCGCGTCGTCTGGAAGAAGAAGGCATCAAGTTCATCGGGCCGAAGCATTACTCGGTCGGCAAGATGGGTGACAAGATCGAATCCAAGAAGCTGGCGATGCAGGCCGGGGTCAATACCATCCCGGGGCACAACGCCGCGATTTCGGGGCCTGACGAGGCGGTCGAGATCGCCAAGCGGATCGGCTATCCGGTGATGATCAAGGCCTCTGCCGGCGGTGGCGGCAAGGGCCTGCGCGTGGCCCACAACGACAAGGAAGCGCATGAGGGTTTTTCTTCCTGCGTTAACGAGGCGCGCAATTCCTTCGGCGATGATCGTGTCTTTATCGAAAAATTCGTCATCGAGCCGCGCCACATTGAAATCCAGGTGCTGGGCGACTCTTTCGGCAACTATGTGTACTTGAACGAACGCGAATGCTCGATTCAGCGTCGCCACCAGAAGGTGATTGAAGAGGCGCCGTCGCCCTTCATCGACCCGGAAACGCGCAAAGCAATGGGCGAACAGGCGGTGGCGCTGGCGCGGGCGGTGAATTACGAATCGGCGGGTACGGTCGAATTCGTGGTCGGGGCCGACAAGAGCTTCTATTTTCTCGAAATGAACACCCGTTTGCAGGTCGAGCATCCGGTCACCGAATTCATCACTGGCCTCGATCTGGTCGAGCAGATGATCCGTGTCGCGGCGGGCGAGAAGCTGACCATTACGCAGGCCGACGTCAAGATCAACGGCTGGGCGATGGAATGCCGGATCAACGCTGAAGATCCGTTCCGTGGATTCCTGCCTTCTACCGGCCGTCTGGTCAAATTCCAACCACCGCCCGAAACTGCGGGCGCGGTGCGGGTCGATACCGGTGTGTACGAGGGCGGCGAGATTTCGATGTTCTACGACTCGATGATCGCCAAGCTGATCGTGCACGGCAAGGATCGCAACGAAGCGATCCAACTCATGCGCGATGCGCTCAATGCGTTTGTGATTCGCGGCATCAGTTCCAATATTCCCTTCCAGGCGGCGCTGTTGCAGCATCCGCGTTTCTGCTCCGGCAAATTCAACACCGGCTTTATCGCCGAAGAATATCCGCACGGCTTCGATTCGAGCATGGTGCCGCACGACGAACCAGAACTGCTGGCCGCCTGCGCGACCTTCGTGCGCGCCCGCTATATCAAGCGGGCGACCGGAATTTCGCACCAGTTGCCGGGGCATGGCCGCAAGGTGAACAACGATTGGGTCGTGCTGATGGGCAACAGCAAGATTCCGGTCTCGGTGACGCCGCTCACCGGTGGCCTTTCGCTGAATGCCGACGGCAAACAGTACGATATCGTTTCGGACTGGAACTTTGGCGATCAGTTGCTGCAAGGCACGGTCAACGGCAAACCGATCTGCCTGCAAGTCGAGCGCCGGCGGCTACGTTACCGCATCTTCCATTACGGCCTGCAAGTCGAGCCGATGGTGATGACGGCGCATGCGGCTTATTTGCTCTCGCTGATGCCTGAAAAGGCGCCGCCCGATCTTTCCAAGTTCCTGCTTTCCCCGATGCCTGGTCTGTTGCGCGAAGTTTGCGCGGAGGAAGGGCAGGAAGTGAAAGCCGGTGAAAAGCTCGCGGTGATCGAAGCGATGAAGATGGAAAACATCCTGAAAGCCGAACAGGACTGCAAGATCAAGAAGATTGCCGCCAAGGTCGGCGAAAGCCTGTCGGTCGATCAGGTCATTGTCGAGTTCGCGTAATCTCCCCGTGACGGCGATCAGGCGGAAAGCGCGCAAGCCTTTCCGCCTTTTTTGTGCCCGATGCCCTTGTGACGCCGGCATGGATGATCGAAAATGGTGCATGCGGGTTCTTCGCGAAAAGGGTCGAAATTGAATACGATGAGGCGATCCACCAAGCGGTTGGTATTGCTGCTGGCCGCTTTGCCCACGCTGGTGGTGGTGATGGGCACACTCTACATGCTGGGGATGTCGTATTTTGAAGATACCCCGCGCACGTTCTGGTCCAGTCTGGAATGGGCGTCGGAAACTCTGACTACAACGGGTTACGGCGGCGATTCGCACTGGCGGCATCCTGTGATGAATCTGTTTGTGATGTTCGTGCAGGTGACCGGCATGTCACTTGCCGTCATGGTGTTTCCGATTTATGTCCTGCCATACTTGGAAGAACGCCTGCAGTTCCGGTTGCCGCGTACGCTGCCGTCGATGGAGGATACCGTTCTCGTTCATCGCTACGGCCCCGCCATCGACTCTCTGGTCGAAGAATTGAAGCGCAGCCACATACCGTTTGTAGTGCTGGAGAAGGACGAAGCTTTGGCACGCGGGCTACAGGAGCGCGGCTTCAGGGTGGTGCTCGGCAAGCTGGAGGAAGAGCCTCATCTGATGGAAGGTGTGGAAAAGGCGCGTGCTCTGATCGCCAATGCCGACGACCATTCGAATGGCATTTTTATCATGATGGCGCGCGAACGCGGTTTCGATGGGCCGCTGTTGGCGCTGGCGGAGAATCCCATTTATCGGGCACCGATGGAAAAGATCGGTGCCACGGCCGTTTTCACGCCAGCGCATGTACTGGCCGCCGCACTCGCTGCCCGGGCAAGTATCCTGATCAGCCCGCGCCAGGAGGGTTTGCATGTATTGGGCGGTCACGTCGGGTTGGTAGAGTTCCGGATTCATCACGACAGCACGCTGGCGGGTCGCCGACTGGGCGACCTGCACATGCGCGAGCAGCATGGTGTGACCGTGATCGGGCAATGGATAGGCGGTGCCTTTCAATTGGCGACGGGTCCCGACACACGAATCGAAGCGGGCGCCATTCTGGTGGCCGTGGGCGCACATGCCAGCCTGGAGCGTTTCGAACGAATGGCCACCCCGCTCCGTACCGGCGGCCATATCGTGATCTGCGGCCATGGTGCGGTGGGTGGCAAGGTGGCGCAAATGCTGAACGACGCGGGGGAACGCACTGTTGTGATCGACCGTGCGCCGGGCGAAGGTGTTGATGTGGTTGGCGACGTGCTCGATCATTCGACGCTGGACCGCGCCCGTGTGCATGAAGCCACCGCGGTGGTGATCGCGCTCTCCAATGACAGCCTGGGCGTCTTTGCGACCGCCGTCGTCCGTGATTATGCGCCCCAGATTCCGCTCGTTGCACGGGTCAACCGTGCGCCCAACGTACCCCGGCTATATCAGGCCGGCGCCGATTTTTCGTTGTCCTTGGGGCAGATATCCGGGCAGATTCTCGCGCACCACCTGTTGCATCAGGATGCCCTGATGCTCGAGCAGCGCCTCAAATTTGCGCGAGTGGCGCCAGGTACGCTAGTCGGCGCGCATCCATGGCGTGCTGAAGTACGCGAGAAGACGGGAGCCGCCATTGTGGCGGCGGAACGCGGCAGCGAAGTGAAGGTCGAATTCGAGCCGGATTTCCGCATCCGCGTGAGTGATGTTCTCTTCGTCTGCGGTACCACCGAGAGCATGGATCGCTACCGGGCGGTGTTCAAGACGACCGCGGTCGCCGATTAGCTTGCCGCGCGCTTGGTTGCCAGTCGGGCATCGAATTTTGCCTTATCGATGACGAAACGTTCGTGACGACCTCGGCTGATGGTGTCAACACCGTCGTGCGCCGAGACCTCGAAGATCAGCTTTTTGCCCTCCACCGCCACCAGTTCGACCGTCACTGTGACATCGAACCCAGGAGGGGTAGCGCCTTCGTGGCTGACATTGATATGCACGCCGACCGTTTGCTCGCGTGGCCAGTCGAGATGCGGGTTGATTGCCTGAATGCAGGTCCATTCGAGCAGCCCGACCATGAAACCGGTGGCGAATACCTCGGGCATCACCGTGAATTCCGTGGCTTCCGTGTAAAGTGCCGGCACTGTTTTGTCGGCAGGTACGCGATAGGAAAATTGGTGACGCAGGCCGGGTTGCAGAGTGTCTTTCATCGTGGACTCCAGGCAGGATCAAGTGTTGGATTGTAGGCCCATGTGTGATTATGTGGCGCAACCCCCTTGGTGATTTACGGTCGCGCCGTTAGGATAAGGACCGTTTTGTCACCATAGGGTCGCGATCATGAGATTGATTCCGCTGTTGCTTTCGCTGGCTTGTGCATCCGCATTTGCGGGCACGCCGCTGTCAGGTATCGACAAGGCTGGCATGGATACCCACATTCGTCCGCAGGACGACCTGTTTCGGGCGGTGAACGGCGCCTGGCTCGACAATACGCCGATTCCGGCCGATAAGGCGGCCTGGGGTGTGTTCTACATTTTGCGCGAACAATCCGACAAGCAGGTCAAGTCCATCGTTGACGATCTCTCGGCGGGCAAACCCAAAGCAGGGACGCTGGAAGCCAAGATTGCCACCTATTACCGAAGCTTCATGGACACCGCTGCCATCGACCGCGCCGGCCTAAAAGCCGTGCAGCCCCGTCTCGAACACATTGCGGCGCTGAAAGACAAGGCCGCCCTGGTCGCCGAACTGGGCGCCGTACAGGGGGTTTTGCCGACACCGGTCGTGCTGGTTGTGCTGGCCGATCCCAACGATCCGGACCGATATGTGGCGCGCACCTACCAGAGTGGCTTGGGTATGCCCGATCGCGATTATTACCTCAAGGATGACGAACGTCTGGTCAAAACACGGGCCGCTTACCTCGAGTACGTACGCACGCTGCTCTCGCTTTCGGGCGACGCTCAATCCGGCCCGCATGCCGAGGCCGTGGTGGCGCTCGAAAAACGCATTGCCGAAGCGCATTGGGACAAGGTTGAAAACCGCAATCCGGTGAAAACCTATAATCCGATGACGCTGCAGGAACTGGCCAAGCTGGCACCTGAAGTCGATTGGGCGTTGATGTTGAAACAGGCGGGTTTCCCGACGGTCGAGCGCCTGGTGGTGTCGCAGCCCAGCGAGGTGACGGCGGTGGCCAAACTGCTCGGCGAAGTACCGCTGGAAACTTGGAAAGCTTATCTGACGGTACGCACGCTGGACGCGGCGGCCGAGATGCTGCCGCAAGGTTTCCGCGATGCCCGTTTTGTTTTCCGCGACAAGGTACTGTCTGGTACCGAACAGGAGAAACCGCGCTGGCAGCAAGCGGTGGCACAACTGGACGGCGCGATGGGTGAGGCGCTGGGGCAGGTGTATGTCGCTCGCCACTTCCCGCCGGCCTACAAGGCGCGGATGCAGGAATTGGTTGCCAATCTGATGGCGGCCTATCGCGATTCGATCGACGGCCTGAGCTGGATGTCCGCTGATACCAAGGCGCAGGCCCGCGAAAAGCTGGCCAAATATGGCACCAAGATCGGGTATCCCGATAAATGGCGCGACTACAGCAAGCTGGAGATCGTTGAAGGCGATCCGATCGGAAACGCGCGGCGTGCCCGCAAGTTTGAATACGAGCGGCGCGTCGCCCGCATCAACGACAAGGTCGACCGCACGGAATGGCACATGACGCCGCAAACCGTGAACGCCTACTACAGCCCCCAAGCCAACGAGATTGTCTTCCCCGCGGCGATTCTGCAACCGCCGTTCTTCGACATGAAGGCTGACGATGCCGCCAACTATGGCGCCATCGGCGCAGTGATCGGTCACGAAATCAGTCATGGCTTCGACGACCAAGGCAGCCAGTTCGATGGAACCGGGCGTCTGCGCAACTGGTGGAGTGCGGAAGACCGCAAGGCATTCGAGAAACTTGGGGCGCGGCTGGTGGCGCAATACGAGCAATACGAGCCTCTTCCCGGCAAACGCATTAACGGCAAGTTGACGTTGGGCGAGAACATTGCCGACCTTTCCGGTTTGCAGATTGCCTACAAGGCCTACAAACTTTCGCTGAAAGGCAAGCCCGCGCCGGTAATCGACGGGCTTACGGGCGACCAGCGTTTCTTCTATGGTTGGTCGCAATCGTGGCGTAGCAAGATGCGCGACGCCACGCTGCTACAGCGTCTTGTCGCCGATCCTCACTCCCCCGGCGAATTCCGCGCCAACGGTGCCGTGGTCAATCATGATGGTTTCCACGAGGCATTTGCCACCAAGGAGGGCGACCGCCTGTTCAAGACACCGGGAGAGCGTATCCGCATCTGGTGAGTCTGACGTGCCGCAAGGTTGCCGGCGGCGACCTTGCGGCCATGTTCTATAATGAAAAAGCAGTAATCGCTGCGGCGGCTGCCGTCCTCACGAGGGAAGGCCAGCCAATCCAAACGCCGTCCGGAGCGGTGCTCCCGCCGGCGGCGAAATGAAGAGGGAGAGTGTCATGAGCAAGCTCCAGTCCATGCAGCCCGGAACCTATTCCGAAGATCGCGCCGAAAAGCTGGCCGAAATGGTCGAACCGACCATGGTCGCTTCCATCTGGTTGGGCGCAGGTGGAACCCTGGCTTTGCTTTGCTGGACCGTGTTGGCGGTCTGAGTAGCGCTGGCTGAGAACACGACCTAGCCGGTCAACTCGATCAGTCGCGTCAAAGTGTTGAAATTCCGCGTCGTTGCGGCGGTTTTCAATTTGCGCTCAAAATAGTTGTTGGTGAATTTCGAGTCGCTCAGGCGTGTGGCGTACCGTGTGTAGAGCACGTCGCCGGCCACCACGATGTGGTCGGGTGAGAAGTCGGTTTGCCGAAAAGCGGCTAACAATGTCGTGTCCGGTTCGTTCGCCAGAAAGCTGAAATAGGTGCGTTCGGCATCGTCGCGGCTGAATGGGTTGCCCGCCAGCACTTCACGCAGCCGGATCGGGCTGCGCGTCAGGGCGGTGATGCTTGCCCCAATGCGTGCCGTAATCGTCGTTTCCACCAACTGGTTCACCTCTGCGGCGGTCAGCGATGTGGAAACGATGACGTTACCGCTCTGGATGTAGGTGCGAACGTCCTGCAAACCCTCGGCTGAGAGGGCTTCGCGCAGGGCTGCCATCGGCACGCGGTTGCGTCCGGTCGGCATGACGCCGCGCAGCAGGACGATGTGTGTGTTCATCCGCCGATCCGGTCCAGCGCCGTGTTCAGGTTGGCTATGGTGCGTTCAGGGTAATGCAGTTTGTCGAGCCCGAACAGTCCCAGCCGGAACGTGCGGAAATCGGCCGGTTCGTCGCATTGCAGCGGCACGCCGGCAGCCGATTGCAAGCCGGCGGCGAGGAATTTGCGACCGTTCTGGATATCGGGGTCGACAGTGTAGCTAACGACCACGCCGGGAGCCTGGAACCCTTCCGCCGCGACGCTGGGAAATCCCCGTGCGACCAGCAGTTGCCGCGCCTGTCGGCCCAGTTCGATCTGTTCGGTGGCGAGGCGCTCGAAACCGTAGCGCTCGGCTTCCAGCATGACGTCGCGCAGCACGGTCAGCGCATCGGTCGGCATGGTGGCGTGATAGGCATGGCCGCCATTCTCGTAGGCCTGCATGATTTGCAGCCACTTCTTTAGGTCGCAGGCGAAACTGCTGCTGCTCGTCTGCTCAAGGCGATTCAGAGCGCGTTCGCCCAGCATCACCAGCGCGGCGCAAGGTGGGCCGCTCCAGCCCTTTTGCGGGGCGCTGATCAGCACATCGACTCCGAGGTCGCGCATGTTTGCCCACACCGTGCCGGATGCAATGCAGTCCAGCACGAACAAACCGCCCGTTTCGCGTACCGCCGCGCCAACTGCACCGAGGTAATCGTCCGGCAGGATCATGCCCGAGGCGGTCTCGACGTGCGGCGCGAAGACCACGCCCGGTCGTTCACGGCGGATGGTGGCGACGACCTCGTCGAGCGGCGCCGGCGCGAACGGCGCCTGACTACCGGCATGCGTCGGGCGCGCCTTCAACACCGTCTGAGAACCGGCGATACGCCCGGAGTCGAGGATCTGTGTCCAGCGATAGCTGAACCAGCCGTTGCGAATGACGAGGCAAGCCTGATCGGTGGCAAACTGGCGCGCCACCGCCTCCATGCCGTATGTTCCTCCGCCGGGTACAAGCGCGACGGCATCGGCGCCGAATACGTTTTTCAACACCCGGGAAATGTCGCGCATGACGCCCTGAAAGCGTTGTGACATGTGATTCAGCGCGCGGTCGGTATATACGACGGAATATTCGAGCAGGCCTTCGGGATCGGGTTGGGGCAAGAGGGCGGGCATGGGGGTCCTTGGTGTCAGGTTTTGTTTTGGTGAATCAGTTTGGTCAGAATGGGGGGCGTGATCAGTGTGGTGAGGATAACCATGACCACGATAACCGAAAACGTGGTTTCACCGATGACGCCGAGCTGCTTGCCAACCATGGCGAAGATCAGACCGACCTCGCCACGGGGTACCATGCCCCAGCCGATGATCCAGGGGCTAATACCACGGCCGGCGGCAAAACCTGCCACAAGCTTACCGACAATGGCTAGCAGGCTGATGCCAATGGCTGTCAGCAATACTTGAGGATCAAGAATCGCCCTGAGATCGACCTGCATGCCCGTGAGTACAAAAAAGACCGGGACGAAGAAATATCCGATAGGTTCGATCATGTGTTCATGCTGCTTTTGAGTGTGACGCAACAATAGATCGGTAAGCGCCATTCTGTGCCCTCGATCCAGATCATCCAGTAAAGGGGCTACTTCGCGCACGATATGAGGTGTTTCAAAGTGGCGCAAGAAAACAGGTTCAAACAACAAGCCGGCTGCGAATGCGCCGATGATTGGCGCCAAACCAACCGCATGCGCCAGCCAAGCGAGAAACAAGCCGGTGGCGAGTACCAGAGCGAACAGCATCGCCGGGCCTGCATCCAGGTTGGCTAGCCAGCGCGATGCGTGCGGTGAGAGCCATCGGCCGACCCCGACCGAACCGGCCAGGAAAATTGCCGCCGTGGCAGTGATGCCGACGACCTCGCCAACACTCACCGAACCGGCTTGCACCAACCCCGAAACAACGGCCAAAAGCACTAACCCGAGTACATCGTCGATCACTGCCGCGCCGAGCACGATCTTGGCCTCACGCATGCCCAGTTGTCCCAGATCTCTAAAGACGCGACCGGTAATTCCGACTGAAGTGGCCGCCAATGTGGCGCCGAGGAAAAGGTTGGTGTGCGAGTTGTCGCTACCAAGCAGCCACGGTCCGGCAACCATGGCACCCAGCGCGAACGGGAAGGCGATGCCGACGACGGCCACCAGCGTGGCACGAGGGCCTACTTCGACAAGGTCTTTCAGCCGGGTTTCCAGCCCAATTTGCAGCAGCAACACAATCACGCCAAGTTCGGCGATGAAAGCGATGATCGGGTCCTGCCGCACGGTATCGAAATAATGCCATCCGATCAGACCAAGATTGCCGAGCGCGACGCCGAGCAGCAATTCGCCCAACACTGCCGGCATGCCAAATCTGCCGGTCAATGGCGAAAAGAGGCGGGCGGAAAACAAAATGATAGCTAGCCAAAGCAGGTTCTCGCCGATCACAGCCGAACCTGCCGCGAACGCCGGGAGCGACCATGCGGCGAGGACGAGCGGGAGTGGGTGGCAGGGAAGTATTCGGGTTTTCATGTATGCAGGAGCAAACGGGCGTTAACCCGATGTCCTTGGTGCCAAATGTCGGTGATTCGTTGCGTCAGGCGGAATGCGGCTTCGTCATCAAGGTACATGTGGAGGATTGCCCAGGGATGTTCATCAGTGCCCTCGCGCACAATTTCGACGCGTTCGATCGTGCCGAAATGTGGTTCAATCTCGGCCCGTATGCGGGCTGCGTCGGTGTCCGGTGGCAGGCCGGTCAGCATGATCGATCTCAGGAGCGGATTGTCCACTATTCACCTCGCTTGGGTGGCAACAGGAAACGTCGAGGTGCCGATTTGAATTGTCGCCACAGCACGGGCAGCAGGCGTGGTTTGCCGGAAACCGCGATTCCCCGCGAGCGTAGGGCCACGTTGAGCGCCAACGCGAAGCTGACAATCAAATTGACGGCGCCGATCAACAAGACGCCAGCGGCAGCCCACGCAAAGAGCGCCCAGTTAGGTTCGAATTGGCTTCCAGCAAGCGCGAAGCCGAGATTGGCCGACGAAAAGGCGACATGTCGAATATCGAGCGGCAGGCCGAACAGAACCCCAATTGTCCAGGCGCCTCCAAGCAGGAAACCGAAAAAGAAATTGCCGGCCAACGCACCAAGATTGTCACCGATATAGCCGGCCACCCGGCGCATTCGTGCTTCACCAAATAGACGGCGTGCCCAGGGCAGTTGCTCGACGCGGGCAGGAATGTCGTCGTAGGCAGCGAGGTTGTCGAAATAGCCGGAAATGAGGCCGGCCAGAAATAGGCAAATGCCGGCAATGGCCGCATACACGAGGGCAAGGCTGCCAAAGGGATGCACATCGGCGAGCAAGTGCGCGGATTTGCTCGCGTCGAATGGTGTCTCACCCGTGAAAAAAACGAGCAGGGTACCAATCGCGATAGCTGTGGGCACGGCCATTGCAATATTGCCGAAAATGGCCGCGATCTGGCTGCGACAGGTACGCGCGATCAACTCCACCAGTTGATCAAGGTCACCTAGGTGTCCCTTGCTACCTCCAAGGCTAAGCGCAATCGCGTTGGCCGTCATGGCGGGTTGTTTGGTGGCAACGGTACCGTGAAGCAAATGAATCAGCACGAAACCGAGACCATAGTTGAGGCAGATAGCCAGCGATTCATTCAGGGGGGCTAAGTGAAGTTTGGTCAATAGCGTTTTGCAGAGCGCCATGCACGCGATAATGACGCCGGCACCCAGCGCCGATTTCACCAGCGTGAAGTACTCCTGGCGATCCGAAGTGATGTAGTGCTCACCAGTCCTGCCGGCGTTCTCGGTGATGCGGAGAGCAAGCAGGGACATGTGCTGTCGCCAATAGGTTCCCAGGTCGTTGCGCAGGCATTCCGATTTGACCAGACGCTTGAATAATGTGATCAACGGCTGCCAATCGCGTCCGGTATTGATTGGTGTGAGCATGGCAAGCTGGGCGTCAGCCAGGCGTTGAAGCCGCTTGAGGAGCTGTCGCAAACGGCGAACGCGGAAGGTCAGTGCCACACTGGTGCCAAAGCGCATCGACTGTTTGCGGATGCGGTCTAGCCAGGCATGGCATTGAGCGAGGAGGACGCGCAGATGCGCCATGTCGCAGTGCTGACCGGCACCGATCGTTTCAAGGCAAGCCAAGGTCTCGAGGTTCTGGGCGACGAATGGCGATTCGTAGCGGGTTAGCGCAGGCTCCAGACGCACCAGTTCCGGTTCCAGGCCTGCGGCAGCGATCCAGTAGGAAACGGTACGCATCGCCTCGATCAAGTCGCAGTTCGTTTCGGCGCTTGGCGGCGTGTGGCCCATCGGGAAAAGTTCGACGAGAAAACTCACCCAATGGCAGTCGTCTACCTCGCGTACCCAAATCGCATCGTGTTTGTAGGGAAATAGCACACGCAGCACGCCGCGTAACTGGCTGCTATCAATGGTTTCCGGGAGTAGGGCATGGCCGATTCGCCGACTGGCCTCTGTAAAGAAGCCCGTGCTCGGCAGAATGCCGGAGAGCGTCAGCAGCGAGCCCGACGGGCGATTGACGAAAAGGGCTCGCAATGAACGCTGCAAACCGAGGCGCAACTCGGGTTGATGTCCGATCACATAAGAGAGCGCCCGAAGTTTCTCGACAACCGATTGACTGGATTCACGTCGCGCGGGTCGCAGCTTGTCAATCAGGGCGGCGAGGAGTGCGATGCGTTGTTCCGACCTCGAGGCATCAAGGCACGCCAGCTTTTGGAGAATGGCTTCCATGCCCAGATTATGCCATGGGAGGGAATCAGGCGAGTTTGGCAAAGGCGGCCACCACTTCCGGTGGGGCTTGTACAAGTTCGATCAGGACCCCTTCGCCGGCTATCGGAAATTCTTCATTGGCCTTGGGATGCAGGAATGTAATTTCGTAACCGGCGGCGCCCTTGCGAATCCCCCCTGGCGCGAAACGGACCCCTTGTGCGGTGAGCCATTCGACGGCTTTGGGCAAATTGTCGATCCAAAGACCGACGTGGTTCAGGGGCGTGGCATGTACGGCGGGTTTCTTGTCCGGGTCCAGCGGTTGCATCAGGTCGACTTCGACCTTGAACGGACCGCTACCCATGGCGGTGATGTCCTCGTCTACATTTTCGCGCTCGCTGGCGAAATGACCGGTTATTTCGAGTCCGAGCATGTCCACCCAGAGTTCGCGCAATTTGGTTTTGGAAGTGCCGCCGATGGCGATTTGCTGAATGCCGAGCACCTTGAAGGGGCGTGTAGTCATGATGAATCCTGATTGTTGTGGGTTGAAAAGGGTGGGGGCTAAAAAGGTGGTGGACACTGATATTCGACGCGCTCCCCATTGCCCGGATGGCAAAATTCCAGCCAGTCGGCGTGCAAGAGCAGGCGGGGAGCAGCGCTGAAGGCATCCGGGTCGGCGTAAAGCGCATCACCCAAGATGGGATGCCCTATCGCCGCGAGATGAACACGCAATTGATGCGAACGGCCGGTTTCGGGATACAGTGCGAGCCGGGTGCGGGCGGCCGTGACTTCCAGGCGACGGAAGCGTGTCAAAGACGGCTTGCCTCGCGCGTGATCTACGATTTGTCGCGGCCGGTTAGGCCAGTCGCAAATCAGCGGCAAATCGATCTCGCCACTTTCATCCCTAACCGAGCCTGCAACCACCGCGACATAACGCTTCTCAACCTGCCGTCTTTCAAAGGAAATACTCAGTGCCCGATGGGCCGCCTTGCCCCGTGCCATCACGATCAGACCGGAGGTTTCCATATCGAGGCGATGTACGCTCAACGCGTCGGGGAAACCTGACTGTATGCGGCTGGACAGGCAGTCCTGCTTGTCCACGCCGCGCCCGGGCACCGAGAGCAGGCCGCTGGGTTTGTTGGCGACGATGAGGTGGTCGTCTGAGTACAAGATCATCCCGTTATGGCCACGCCAGCGGCGTCCCTCGCCCTTGCACTGGGGAGCTTGCCAAAACGCCTCAGCGCATGCTCACTCATACCCTGAGCCAACTCTCCCTCGCCAAGGAAGATACGGCCGATACCCTCTTTTTCGAGCAATTCGGCCTCGTCCTCACTGTGGGTCCGCACCAGTGTTTCGATGCTGGGGTTGAGTTGTGTCGCAATTTCGTTGATCCGGCGGATGTTGAAACTATCCGGCGTCGCGATGATCAGCATGGCGGCACGGGCAATGTGGGCCTGGATCAAAACCGCCGGATCGGCTGCATTGCCGCATACTGCTGCAAACCCGTCGGTTCGTAGTTTTTCGACGATGCCGCGATTTTCCTCGGCCACAACGTAGGGAATGCCATGTGCTGACAACTGTTCGCCGATGCGGCGTCCGACCCGGCCATAGCCGACTAGCACGACCTGGCCGGAAAGATACTCGTGACCTGTTGACATCGGAAGCTCGGCCAGCGGATCGCGGGTTCGTTCGAGATACCGGGCCAGGCGGGATCGAGAGCGAATCCAGTTTACGGCCGGGTTGATGGCGCGAAAAGCCAGTGGATTCAGAATGATCGACGAAATCGCGCCGGCGAGGATGAGATGATGCCCCTCCGCAGGCAAGAGGCGCAGGCTAAGACCCAGGCCACCCAGGATGAACGAGAACTCGCCAATCTGGGACAGGCTTGCCCCTACCGTCAGCGCCGTATTGAGCGGATAGCGAAGAATCAGGACCAGCGTCGTGGCAACAAGCGGTGTGCCGATCAGTACTACCGCCAGTACAGCCAGTACCCGCAGCGGGTGCGCAGCAAGTATGGCCGGATCGAACTGCATTCCAACCGAGACGAAGAACAGGACCGCAAAGGCATCCCGCAGTGGCAGTGATTCCTCGGCAGCACGATGGCTGAATTCCGATTCGCGCATCATCATGCCTGCAAAGAAGGCACCGAGCGCGAAGGAAACCCCGAACAGTTGTGCGGCACCAAAGGCCACACTGACTGCCGCAGCCACAACGCACAGAGTGAATAACTCACGTGAGCCGGTGCGGCTGACTTGCCAGAGAAGCCAAGGGAAAATACGGCGACCTGCGACCAGCATCAATACGATGAAGCAACCTACCTTGACGACGGTCAAGCTAATGGCTTGCCACAGCGGCACAGCGGAAGAGTTGGCCGGGATGTCTGAGAGTGCAAGAGCAATGGGTGGCAGCAGCACTAATACCAACACCATGGCGATATCCTGTACCACGACCCACCCTGTGGTGATGTGTCCATTGATCGAATCGAGCAGACCTCGTGCCTCCAGTGCGCGAAGCAACACCACGGTACTGGCCACGGATAACGCCAGCCCGAATACCAGCGCACCACCAAAGCTCCAGCCCCAGCTCGCTGCCAGCACGGTGCCTAACACCGTGCAGGCACAGATCTGTAGCAAGGCGCCGGGAATCGCGATTTTCCGGACGTTGAGTAAATCTTCCAAAGAAAAATGCAATCCGACCCCGAACATCAGTAGCATGACGCCAATTTCCGCGAGCTCACCGGCGATTTCCGAGTTGGCTACAAAGCCGGGCGTAAATGGGCCAATGACAACGCCAGCCAGCAAATATCCTGCAATCGCGGGCACGCGCATGCGTACTGCGGCAACACCGAATACCAGTGCCAATCCCAAGGCAGATGCCAATGTGGTGATCAGAGGGAGTTGAGAAGTCATGGCGAGTTCAGTGCGCTAGCCAGACTTGCAGCAAGAGGCGGCGAACTCTCTTTGCAACCGACAGTTTCGTGTCAATCACTTCCGGTAAAACAATCAGCAGTTGCCGATCCGACGGGCGCGCATGTGCTGCTGCATTTCCGACATGCCCTGCACTGGTGGCACCATCTGCATTCGTGTTTCCAGATCCAGCGACGTGGGGGAGACACTACCGCTGGCGGTACCCTTCATCACGCCCTGGTCTGTCTTGCAGGAGAACTCGTAGGCGATGCGCCCGCTGCTCGCTTTCATGTTGGTCAGTGTGCAGGGATTCTTGGCATCTCGTTCGTTGGTCAGATGTTTGTTCTGTGCCACGTCCTGTGGAGTCAGGCAGCGCCGCATCACGGTCGGCGGTATCGCCATGGGCATGCCGGGCATTTTCATCTCCATCTGATACTCCCACATGCCGGGTTGGGTATCACCGGGGGATTGGGCGTGAGCGAAAATACCGGCGAGGCACAAGGCGATTGCGAGCATGAGGCGCAACATGATGATCTCCTGGCGACAGAGTAGAAAACCAGATGATAAAGGCAAGTTCATTGTCTTGCATCCACCGAGGAAACTGGACAAAATGTCCTTGTCACAAACAGGGAGGAGAACCACATGCCGCAAAGAACAATCGGTGACATCATCGCTGGGCACAAGCCCGTTTCCGGACACCGGAAAATGACTGTGCGCGAAGGCTGCAAGATCATGGGCGCTGCCAAGGTCAGTTCGCTGCTGGTGATGGATGGGGAGCATCTCGAAGGTATCTTCACGGAACGCGACGCGCTGTTGAAGGTGCTGGTCGAATCGCGCGATCCCGACAAGACTCTGCTGGAAGAAGTGATGGTGCGCGAGCCGCAGACCGTGCGCGCCGAGCAGTCGATGGCCTTTGCCTTGCTGGTGATGGTGGAAGGCGGCTTCCGTCACGTACCGGTGGTCGACGATCGCGGTCGGGTGGTAGGGATGATTTCGGCGCGCGATGCGATGGGCGAGGATTTCGTGCGCCTCGAACGCGAACTGGAACGCCGCGAGACGCTGGAAAATCCGCGTAGTTAAACGCCTTGTAGCGCTTCCCGCCAACCCAGGGGCGTCGTCACGGCGAGGAAATCGTCGGCGGGCGGCGTACGGATATCCAGCGTCCGTTCGAGCCGAGGGTGGCGGAAAGCCAGGCGCGTGCATGCGAGCAGGAGACGCTGTGTGCCGAAGCGTTCCGCGAAGAAGCGGTTGTGGCGGCCCTTGCCGTAGGTGGCATCGCCGATGATCGGGTGGGCGATATGCTTCAGGTGTCGGCGTAGCTGATGCCGGCGACCGGTCAGCGGCTCCAGTTCGAGCAGCGCGTAACGGCTGGTCGGATAGCGATCGACCTCTACCGGAAGTTCCACGCTGGCGAGCCGCCGGAAGCGTGTTTGCGCGGGCTGCGCCGGGAAGCTGGCGGCCTTGTCGCGCCATTCGTAAGTATCAAACTGGCGTACAAGCGGATGGTCGATACAGCCGGCAAGGGGCGGATGACCGCGCACAACAGCAACGTAATGCTTGTCGACCTGACCCTGTTCGAACTGATGGCCCAGTGCCTGGGCGGTTTCGCCATCAAGGGCAAAAACCAAGACGCCCGAGGTGCCCTTGTCGAGCCGGTGTACCGCCCACACCTTGTGCCCGATCTGGTCGCGCAACAGTTGGAGCGCGAAGCGCGTCTCGTGGCGATCGAGATCGGTGCGGTGAGTCAGCAGGCCGGAAGGCTTGGCGATGGCGACCAGGTGGTCGTCGCGGTAAAGTACTTCAAGCGCCAAAGAAGCGGCTTTCGATCTCGGCTGGCAAACGCATGCCGGTGGCGCGGGCGCGGCACAGCAGCTCCCAGTAATACCTGTACGAGGCGCGGTCGTGCAGTTTGTCGGCATGCCGGATCGGCCCCCAGTGAGCATCCTGCGCGGCGGCGATGATGAGACCGGCGGTTTCGACCTCCGAGAAGTCGGGGCGCATGGTTTCCAGAATCGGCACGATCTGGTTGGGGTGGATGCTCCACATGCGCAGATAGCCGAATTCCTGACGGGCGCGGCGGGCATCGGCGCGGATGACGTCGAGATCGTTCAGTTCGGTGCAGACGTTGTGGCTGGGCACGATGCCTTCGGCCAGTGCCGCTGCCGCGATTTCGCACTTGGCGCGCACGATCAACGGGTGCTCGAATTGACCTGGGCTGCTCATGGCCTGGGCAGGTATCGCGCCGTGGTGTCCGGAAACAAAATCCATGAGCCCGAAATCCAGACTTTCGACACCCGACAACTCGGCAATTTCACGCACTTCCGCCAGCGCGCCATGCGTCTCGATCAGGACATGGATCGGAATGTGGTGTTCGATGTCGTAGAGTCGTTCAGCTCCGCGGATGGCCTCGATCTGGTCCATCACGTCGGTGACGCTACGCGGTTTGGGCAAGGTCAGATAGGCGAGGCGGCGGCCAGCACCGGCCACCAGGACGTCGACTTCTTCGCGCCAGGCTGTGTGCGTGATGTCGTGGATGCGCGCTCCCACCCGGCCGAAACGGTTGGCGGGCGAGGCGACCAGCGCGGCGGCGGCCGCGGCGTGCTCTCGTTCGCAGCCTGCCGGGGCGCCGTCTTCGCAATCGCAGGTGAGATCGAATACGGGGCCGAGCTGGGCTTGCAGG
Organism: Betaproteobacteria bacterium UBA1934; assembly: GCA_002337055.1. GTDB lineage: Bacteria > Pseudomonadota > Gammaproteobacteria > Burkholderiales > Rhodocyclaceae > UBA1934. The sequence goes on from DDFG01000001.1 coordinate 240,168, forward strand.
GCTAACGCCTTTTCCCAGAATTTGGGCGACCCGGCGTAATGATCGACAGCCGGCAGGATACGCAGGGGCTTTTCGCCGGCAAACAGGATCTGCGAAGGATGGCGCATGACGGACTCCGCTGGGGGGCGGCCGGCGGAGGCGACGGGGCGCTCAACGAGTTGGCGCGTCTGTCGTCGCGGCGAAACCGCGCCCGAAAAACAAAAAGGCCGCGGCATTGTACCGCGGCCTTTGAGGGATGGGGGCGCTTACTTGGCGGTGTCCGAACCGGCAGCGGCTGCCTTGGCGGCCGCTTCGACGCGCGAGCGGGCGATCAGGCTGGCGGCGAGCTGGAAGACACCCATCGCGGTTTCTTCCTCGTTGCCCATGCCGAGCAGGAACTCGTAGCTGCACGCGCCTTCGGTAAACGCACCCGCTTGATAGTAGGCGTCGATTGGCAGGTCGATCAGCTTGGTGACGGCGGCGCGCTCGTCTTCCAGTTCCTTCAGAGTGACGTTCATCTTGACGTGCGAATAGTCGTCGATCTCCAGGCCCTGGATGATCTTGTAGTCGCCGTCCGTACATTCACAGGGGAAGCCATAGACCAGGCCGCGCGGGATGCCGTACGAACCGTCGGACGGCACGCCCATGGTGACCCATTCGTCGGAACCCAGCACCCAGTCGCGCATGTGGTCGATCGCGGCGTTGGCGGCCGAGGCGGCGGAAGACAGACCGCGCGCCTCGATGATCGCGGCGCCGCGCTTGCCGACCGTGGGCAGAAATACGTCGTTGTTCCACGCGTCGTCGCCGATCAGGCGTTTGATGCCATTGCCTTGCGAAGTGCAGAAGCGGTAGTCGGCGTACATCGTCGGCGAGTGGTTGCCCCAGACCACCATCTTGCGCAGCGTGGCGACAGGACGGCCGGACTTCAGCGAAAGCTGGGACAGCGCGCGGTTGTGGTCCAGACGCAGCATCGCGGTGTAGTTGCGCGGATTGGTGCGGCCGACCTTGATGGCGGCGGCGCGGGCGATGAAGGCGTTGGTGTTGGCCGGGTTGCCAACCACGAGCACCTTGACGTCTTCACTGGCGTGGCGGGCGATGGCTTCGCCCTGCACGGTGAAGATGGCGCCGTTGGCTTCGAGCAGATCGGCGCGCTCCATGCCCTTGGTACGCGGGCGGGCGCCCACCAGCAGACAAACGTCGGCGTCCTTGAAGGCGACATTCGGATCGTCCGTGGCAACCATGCCGGCGAGCAGCGGAAAAGCGCAGTCTTCCAGTTCCATCATGACGCCCTTGACGGCTTGCTGGGCTTGCGGCAGGTCGAGCAACTGGAGAATGACCGGTTGGTCCTTGCCCAGCATTTCACCGGAAGCGATGCGGAACAGCAGGCTATAGCCGATTTGGCCGGCGGCGCCGGTAACGGCAACTCGCATGGGGGTCTTTTGCATAGGTCGCTCCTCTATTCAGGGTTGGGGTGTTCTTGAGCGGGCGGAGAACGCGCGCGGGGGAGAAATCGGGTTCTTTCTTGTGAACGGGATACTAGGATCGTCGCCGGACTCTGTCAACATAAATCTTATATGTTATATAAGACATAATTTCGTGGACGTCTTATGAGTTTTGTGCTGAAATTGAATTATGAGTTTAGACCCCGTAGACCCCGCCCGCCATATGCGTACACCGTCATTGACCTTCAGCCCGCTCTATCGGCAGATCAAAGAATTGATGATCAAGAGCTTGGAGGCCGGCGAATGGCGCCCTGGCGACGCTATTCCCAGTGAGGCGGAGCTGGCCGTTCGCTTCAACGTCAGCCAGGGCACGGTGCGCAAAGCCATTGATGAGATGGCCGCCGAGAACATGTTGGTGCGACGCCAGGGCAAGGGTACCTTCGTTGCCACGCACAGCGATCCCCGCTCGTTCTTTCGTTTTCTGCGTCTGGTGCCCGATAACGGCGAATTGGGTAACTATCAGAGCGAACCGTTTGCCTGCCAGCAGATCAGCGCATCGCCGGAAGTTGCGGCGGTACTGCATATTGACCTGGGGAGCCCGGTTGTCAAGATCGAGCGTGTCATGCGTTTCGACGGCAAGCCGGTAGTTTTCGATGAAATCTTTTTGGTCGGTGAACTGTTCGAGGGGTTGTCGCTGGAGCGGTTGCGTGCCTTCGAGCGGTCGCTCTACAGCTTGTTCGAGAGTGTGTTCGGCGTCCGCATGATCCGCGCGGAAGAGCGTCTGCGGGCAGTTGAGGCGGATGCGCGCAACGCGGAACTCCTGACGGTGGAGATGGGCAGCCCCCTGTTGCTTGTGGAGCGGATCGCCTTCACCTACGGCAACAAGCCAGTGGAATGGCGGCGCGGATATTATGCCACCCGGCAGCATCACTATTTGAATGAGCTCGGTTGAGCGGAATGGCTTAGTTTTAAGGCGAATGCCGGCCTTTGTGACTGTTGGTGGGGCGGCATTCGGATTGTTCCAACAAGAAGCGGATCACCGCGTTTTTCGGGAAGGAAGCACGCATGGCACAACCACCTATTCGGCCACGCCCCAAAAATCTCGACCTGACCACCATCCGGCTCCCCCTGCCAGGTAAGGTGTCGATCCTGCACCGCGTCAGCGGTGCCGGCCTGTTCCTGTTTCTGCCTTTGTTGCTGTGGGCATTCCAGAACAGCCTGACCTCGCCGGACACCTTTGCGGGGTTCAAGTCGCTGGTGGCGCATCCTCTCGCCAAACTGGTTTTCGGGGGCCTGATCTGGGCGTACCTGCATCATTTCTGCGCCGGCATCCGCTTTCTGCTGCTTGATTTGCACATCGGCATCGACAAAGAAGCGGCCGTCAAATCGAGCGCGGCTGTTTTGGGCGTCAGTCTGGTGCTGACCGTGCTCATCGTCTGGAGGGTCCTGCTGTGATCAACCGCATCGTTGTCGGGGCCGGCTACGGCCTCAAGGACTGGATTGCCCAGCGCGCCACAGCCGTCATCATGGCGCTGTATACCGTGATCATCGTCATGGCAGTCATCATCGTCGCACCCGGCGATTTTGAAGCCTGGCGAGGGATTTTCGCCTGTGGCCCGATCAAGTTCGCTACCTTCATCTTCTTCCTCAGCTTGTTCTACCACGCCTGGATTGGCGTGCGCGACATCTGGATGGATTACGTGAAGCCGGTCGGTGTGCGCCTGACCCTGCATGTGCTGACTCTGGTCGCGCTCGTGGGTTATGTGGGCTGGATTGCTTCGATTCTCTGGAGGGTGTGAGCGTGAGTATCCCTGTTCTCAAGTTTGACGCGGTGATCGTCGGTGCCGGCGGGGCCGGTCTGCGCTCCGCCATTCAATTGTCTGAAGCTGGCCAGAAAACGGCCGTGCTCTCCAAGGTCTTTCCGACCCGCTCGCACACCGTGGCGGCGCAGGGCGGTGTGGCCGCCTCGCTCGGCAACTCCGAGGAAGATCACTGGCACTGGCATATGTACGATACCGTCAAGGGTTCCGACTGGCTCGGCGACCAGGACGCGATCGAATTCATGTGCCGCAAGGCCAATGAAGTGGTCGTCGAACTCGAACACTACGGCATGCCGTTCGACCGCCTTGACAATGGCAAGATTTACCAGCGCCCGTTTGGTGGTCACATGTCCAATTTCGGCGAGAAGCCGGTGCGCCGCTCCTGTGCGGCGGCTGACCGTACCGGACATGCCATGCTGCACGCCATGTACCAGCGCAACGTCAAGGCCAACACCCAGTTCTTCGTGGAATGGATGGCGTTGGACCTGATTCGCGATAGCGAGGGCGCCGTCGTTGGCGTCACCGCCATGGAAATGGAAACCGGCCAGGTTGTCATCTTTCACGCCAAGGCGGTGATTTTTGCCACGGGCGGTTCCGGGCGCATTTACTACTCCTCGACCAATGCCTTCATCAATACCGGTGACGGCTTGGGCATGGCGGCGCGCGCCGGTATCCCGCTCGAAGACATGGAATTCTGGCAGTTTCACCCGACTGGCGTCGCCGGGGCCGGTGTGCTGATCACCGAAGGCGTGCGCGGCGAGGGCGGCATCCTGCGCAATGCCTCCAAGGAACGCTTCATGGAACGCTACGCGCCGAACGCCAAGGATCTGGCGTCGCGCGACGTGGTTTCGCGGGCCATGGCAACCGAAATCAAGGAAGGTCGCGGCTGCGGTCCGAACAAGGACTACGTGCTGCTCGATATCACCCACCTCGATCCGGCCACGATCATGAAGCGCCTGCCCGGCATCCGCGAAATCGGCATCCAGTTTGCCGGCGTCGATTGCATCAAGGAACCGTTGCCGGTGGTGCCGACCTGCCATTACCAGATGGGCGGCATCCCGACCAATTACTCCGGCCGCGTCGTGGCACCGAAGAACGGCGAACTGCGTGCCGAAGTGCCCGGCTTCTATGCTGCTGGCGAATGCGCGTGCGCCTCGGTGCACGGGGCGAACCGTCTCGGCACCAACTCGCTGCTCGACCTGCTGGTCTTCGGCAAGTCCGCCGGCGATTCGGCTGTGGAAGACCTGAAGCTGGGCAAGGCGCATCGCGAGTTGCCGGCTGACGCGGCTGCTCAGTCGTTGGCACGCATCGACGCGCTGAATACCCGCAGGGGTGGCGCCAGCGTGAATGAAACCCGTCTGGCGATGCAGCGCACCATGCAGGATCACGCCGGCGTCTTCCGCTTTGGCGACATGCTGAAGCAGGGCGTCGAAAAGATTCTGGAGGTCGAAAAGGCGGCGCGTCAGCTCGAGATTGGCGACAAGTCGCTGGTCTGGAATACGGCTCGCGTTGAAGCGCTGGAGATGGAAAACCTGATCGAAGTGGCTAAGGCCACCATGATTTCCGCCGAAGCGCGCAAGGAATCGCGTGGGGCCCATGTCCGCGACGATGCGCCGGATACGCCGGAACATCCGAACGGCCGTGACGACGAGAACTGGCTGAAGCACACGCTGTTCAGCCCGGTCGACAATACGATCACCTATAAGCCGGTCAACATGACCCCGCTGTCGGTTGAAACCATCGCGCTGAAGACGCGTTCGTACTAAGGAGTCCCGCATGAGCCAACGCACGATCCACTTCAAGATCTACCGCTACGATCCGGACAAGGATGCCCAGCCCTACATGCAGGACATTTCGGTCGAGGTGGATTCCACCGACCGCAAGCTGCTGGATGCGCTGACCAAGCTGAAAGCCAAGGATGACTCTATCGCTTACCGTCGCTCCTGCCGCGAGGGTGTGTGCGGGTCGGATGCCATGAACATCAACGGCAAGAACGGACTGGCCTGCCTGACCGATCTGGAAGGCCTGCCGCAGCCGGTAGTACTGCGCCCGCTGCCCGGCCTGCCGGTCATCCGCGACCTGATCGTCGACATGACCCAGTTCTTCAAGCAATACCACTCGATCAAGCCCTACCTGATCAACAACGATCCGCCGCCGGAGCGCGAGCGTCTGCAATCGCCGGAGGATCGCGAGGAATTGAACGGTCTCTACGAATGCATCCTCTGCGCCTGTTGTTCGACCTCTTGTCCGTCATTCTGGTGGAACCCGGACAAGTTCGTCGGCCCGGCCGGTCTGCTCGCTGCCTACCGCTTCATCGCCGATACCCGCGATCAGGCGACCAACGAACGTCTAGACAATCTCGAAGATCCTTACCGCCTCTTCCGTTGCCACAGCATCATGAACTGCGTCGATGTCTGTCCAAAGGGGCTGAACCCGACCCAGGCTATCGGCAAGATAAAGGACATGATGGTCAAGAGGATGGTCTGATGCCGTTACGTGCTCTCCCCGCCTATCGTGTCAAGCCTGAACCGGAAGAGAAGCTATTCCGAAGGGCGGTTTGCCGGGAGATGTCATGACCCATGACGAAATCGGGAAGCTGCGTTGGCGCTGTGTCCGACGAGCGTTGCTAGAGCTAGATATCTCGCTGTCGCGTTTTCTCGATGAACGCTTTTCTGGTTTGACGGACAAAGATCAACGTCTGTTTGCGGAACTCGTGGAAATGGAAGATCACGACCTCTGGTATCTGATCAGCGGTCAGGCTGAATGCAAGGAAATCCGCTTCGAGCCTATTGTGGCGATGTTACGTAAGGGTACAGTAAGTTAAATTCAATAATCTATCGCCGATTTGGCGTGACAACTAACAGAGAAGGCAATCACCATGACGACCGACCGCAAGGCAACACTGACGATCGACGGACAAGCCCCTGTCGAATTCCCCATCATGACGCCGACGCATGGCAACGATTGCGTCGATATCCGTACCCTCGGCGGAAAGACGGGTTTATTCACCTATGATTCCGGCTTTCTGTCCACCGCCAGCTGCAAGTCCAAGATCACCTTCATCGACGGCGACAAGGGCGAGCTGCTCTACCGCGGCTATCCGATCGAGCAACTGGCGGAAACCACCGACTTCATGGAAGTCACTTATCTGCTGCGCTACGGCGAGCTGCCCAAGGCTGACGAAAAGGACAAGTTCGTCAAGACCATCAAGAACCATACGATGGTGCACGAGCAGATGACCCGCTTCATGCAGGGCTTCCGTCGCGACGCACACCCGATGGCAGTGATGGTCGGTCTGGTTGGCGCCATGGCGGCGTTCTATCACGATGCGATGGACTTCTCGACCGTCGAGCACCGCGACGTCAGCTTCACCCGCCTGGTTGCCAAGATGCCGACCATCGTGGCACAGGCTTACAAGTACTCGCTCGGCCAGCCGATCATGTACCCGCGCAACGACCTCGATTACGCCTCCAACTTCCTGCACATGATGTTCGCGACGCCGTGCGAGAAGTACGAGCCGAACCCGGTGCTGGCTCGTGCCATGGACATCATCTTCACCCTGCACGCCGATCATGAGCAGAATGCCTCGACCTCGACCGTGCGTCTGGCTGGCTCCTCCGGTGCCAACCCATTCGCCTGCATCTCGGCCGGTATTGCCTGCCTGTGGGGTCCGGCGCACGGCGGCGCCAACGAGGCCTGTCTGAACATGCTGGAAGAAATCGGCGATGTCTCCCGAGTGGGTGAATACATCAAGCGCTCCAAGGACAAGAACGATTCCTTCAAGTTGATGGGCTTCGGTCACCGCGTATACAAGAACTTCGATCCGCGCGCTAAGCTGATGCGCAAGGTCTGCGACGATGTACTGACCGAACTGGGACTGGAAAACGATCGCCTATTCAAGCTGGCCAAAACGCTGGAAAAGATCGCGCTGGAAGACGACTACTTCGTCGAGAAAAAACTCTACCCCAACGTCGATTTCTATTCAGGTATCGTCCAGCGTGCCATTGGTATTCCGACCGACATGTTTACCTGCGTCTTCGCCTTGGCTCGTACTGTGGGCTGGCTGGCACAGTGGGAAGAAATGCTGACCGATCCCGAATACAAGATCGGTCGGCCGCGCCAGCTCTATGTTGGCGCTGCCAAGCGTGACGTGGTTCCGATCGCCCAACGCGTCTAAGAGTCAACGTGACAAGGCGGCCCACGAGGCCGCCTTTTTGCTCCCGTTTCACCCGGGCGAACAGCCCAAGCAAGACCGGAGGAGATGCTATCCATGAGCAATATGCTGCAGATGCTCGACAATTCACTCTTTTTCGGCGGCAATGCGCCGTTTGTCGAAGAGTTGTATGAAACCTATCTCGATAATCCCACGGCTGTACCGCCGGAATGGCGTGAATACTTCGACCGTTTGGCGCAGATGCCTGGTTTCGTCGCCCGCGACGTGCCGCACGCGCCTGTTGTGGCCGCCTTCGCGGAGCAAGCGAAGGATGGGGGCTTCCGCCTGCCGGCGGTGGCCCAGCCGGCGGTCGATGAATTCAAGCAGGTCGCTGTTTTTCAGCTGATTACTGCGTACCGCACGCTGGGCAATCGATGGGCCGATCTCGATCCGCTAAAACGCATGCCCCGCCCGGACATCCCGGAACTGGGGCTGGATTTTTACAAGCTGACCGATGCCGACATGAACAAGCAGTTTGCGGTTGGCAATTTTCGTATTGGCGTTGAGCGCGCCAAGCTCGGCGACATTTTTGAGGCGCTGAAGCAAACCTACTGCGGTTCGGTCGGGGTTGAAACGATGTACATGAACGAATACCCGGAACGACGCTGGATTCAGGAGCGTATCGAGCCGATTCGTGCCCGGGCCGCGTTCAATGCCGAACAGAAGAAACGCTTACTCGAGCGCCTAACGGCTGCCGAAACACTGGAACGTTACCTGCACACTCGCTACGTGGGCCAGAAACGCTTCTCGCTTGAAGGGGGGGAATCGCTGATCGTTGCGATGGACGAAGCGATCCGCTCCGCCGGCACTCGTGGTGTCGATGAGATCGTCATTGGCATGGCGCACCGCGGCCGCCTCAATGTGCTGGTAAATACGCTGGGCAAGGAACCGTCGATGCTCTTTGCCGAATTCGAAGGCAAGAAGAAGCTCGATCTGACCGCTGGTGACGTCAAATACCATCTCGGCTTCTCTTCGGATGTGTCGACACCAGGTGGTCCCTGTCACCTGACGCTGGCTTTCAACCCTTCACACCTCGAAATCGTCAATCCGGTTGTGGAGGGCTCTGTTTTCGCCCGCCAGTTGCGCCGCGGCGAGAATGGCAAGGGTAAGGTGCTGCCGATCCTGATTCATGGTGACGCGGCCGTCGCCGGACAGGGCTGCAACCAGGAAATGCTCAATTTTGCCCAGACGCGGGGCTACGGAACAGGTGGTACGCTGCACCTCATCGTCAACAACCAGATCGGTTTCACCACCAGCGATCCGCGCGACTACCGTTCCTCGCTGTATTGTACTGACATTTTCAAGATGGCCGATGCGCCGATCTTCCACGTCAATGGCGATGATCCCGAGGCGGTGGCAATGGTGACCGCGTTGGCCATCGAGTATCGCCAGGCGTTCAAAAAGGATGTTGTTGTAGACATCATCTGTTTCCGCAAGCTCGGTCACAACGAGCAGGACGAGCCGATGGTGACCCAGCCGCTGATGTACAAAAAGATTGCTCAGCATCCCGGTACGCGCAAGCTCTATGGCGACAAACTGGTGGCCGAGGGGATCCTCGCCGCCGACGGCCCGGATCGCATGATCCAGGAATACCGTGATCATCTGGATCGTGGCGAACTGCTGTACAACCCGGTCATTGCCGGCTACAAGCACCCGATGACCATCGACTGGACACCCTACCTAACCAGCAAGTACGTCCCCGATTGCGACACGCGGGTGCCCGCCAAAGAAATCCGGCGTCTTTCCGAGCGCCTGACCACTTTGCCGGCAGGCTTCACCCTGCATTCACGCGTCAAGAAAATCGTCGAGGATCGTCGGGCGATGGGTGAGGGCAACCAACCGTTCGACTGGGGTATGGCTGAAAATCTGGCTTACGCCTCGCTGCTCGTCTCCGGTTATGGTGTGCGCCTTTCCGGTGAAGATGTCGGGCGCGGCACGTTCTTCCACCGTCATGCTGCGATGCACGACCAGAAGCGTGAAAGCTGGGACGCCGGTACCTACTATCCACTGCAAAACCTGCAAGCCAAGCAGGCTCTATTCCAATGCTACGACTCGGTGCTGTCGGAGGAGGGGGTGCTGGCCTTCGAGTACGGCTATACCTCCGCAAATCCGTATGAACTGGTAGTCTGGGAAGGCCAATTCGGCGATTTCGCCAACGGTGCCCAAGTTGTTATCGACCAGTTCATCGCCTCCGGCGAAGCCAAATGGGGACGCAGCAGTGGACTCGTGATGCTGTTGCCGCATGGATATGAAGGCCAGGGGCCCGAACACTCGTCGGCACGCATCGAACGCTACATGCAGCTTTGTGCCGAAATGAACATGGAAATCTGCGTACCGACGACGCCGGCGCAAATCTTCCACCTGTTGCGCAGGCAAGCGATCCGTATGCAGCGCCGTCCGCTTATCGTCATGTCGCCCAAGTCACTGCTGCGTCACAAGGACGCCGTGTCGGGCATGGACGATCTGGTCAACGGCGGTTTCCAGCATGTCATCGGCGAAACAGAGGCGCTCGATGCCAAGAAGGTCAAACGCGTGATTCTCTGCACTGGCAAGGTCTACTTCGATCTTGTTGCGGCACGTCGTGAAAAGGGCATCAAGGATATTGCCATCGTCCGTATCGAACAGCTCTATCCTTTCCCCGAAACCGCGCTGCACGCCGAACTGGCCAAGTATCCGAAGGTTACCGAAGTGGTCTGGTGTCAGGAGGAACCGCGCAACCAGGGCGCTTGGTACTGGTTTGCCTCGCGGCATCATCTCGACAACCAGATCGGAGTCAAACAGAAGCTGTTACTGGTCGCGCGTCCGGCCTCGCCGTCGCCGGCGGTGGGCTATCTGGCCAAGCACAACGAGCAACAAAAGGCGTTGGTCGAGTCCGCACTGGGCAAGATCGAGGTCTAAAACAGAACAAGTGGAGCCAACATGATCATCGAAGTCAAAGTTCCCCAATTATCCGAATCCGTCGCCGAGGCGACCCTGTCCGGCTGGCGCAAGCAACCCGGTCAGGCCGTGGCGCGCGACGAAAACCTGATCGACATCGAAACCGACAAGGTCGTGCTTGAACTACCGGCGCCCGATAACGGTGTGCTGGTCGAGATTCTCAAGGATGCCGGTGAATCAGTCGTTTCCGGCGAGATCATTGCCCGCATTGACACTGAGGCCAAGGTCGGTGCCAGCGCCCCAGCGCCGGCTGCCGTTGCAACCCCCGCGCCAGCAGTCGCAGCAGGTGCGGCTGGCATCGCCAGCCCGGCGGCCCGCAAGATACTGGAAGAAAAGGGTGTCGCGCCCACCGACGTGCCGGGTACCGGCCGCGGTGGCCGTGTCACCAAGGAAGACGCACTGTCCGCCAAGGCATCCGCTCCCAGCGCACCGTCGGCCAGCGGCCCGGTCGCGGCCGCGCCTGCGGCCAAGGCCAGCGCGGCGACGTTGCCTACCCCGCCCGTCGGGCTGGACGTCATTGCGGACCGTCCGGCCAAGCGCGTGCCGATGAGCCGACTGCGGGCACGCATTGCAGAACGTCTGGTCGAATCGCAATCGACCAACGCCATTTTGACCACCTTCAACGAGGTCAACATGGCGCCGATCATGGCGCTTAGAAAGCAATACGCCGACAAGTTCGAGAAGACACATGGGGTTCGCCTCGGTTTCATGGGGTTCTTCGTCAAGGCCGCCTGCGCGGCGTTGCAGAAATACCCGGTGCTGAACGCCTCGGTCGATGGCAGCGACATCGTCTATCATGGCTTTATCGACATTGGCGTCGCAGTCGGTTCGCCGCGCGGTCTGGTGGTGCCGGTGCTGCGCAATGCCGATCAGATGACGCTGGCCGAAATCGAAAAGAAGATCGGCGAATTCGGTGAAAAGGCCAAGGACGGCAAGCTTTCCATCGAAGAACTGACCGGTGGCACTTTCTCCATCAGCAATGGTGGGGTGTTCGGTTCAATGCTCTCAACGCCGATCATTAACCCGCCGCAGTCCGCCATTCTCGGCGTGCATGCGACCAAGGATCGGCCGGTGGTCGAAAACGGTCAGGTTGTCATCCGCCCGATCAACTATTTGGCCATGTCCTACGATCACCGCATCATTGACGGCCGCGAAGCCGTGCTCGGTCTGGTAGCGATGAAGGAAGCGTTGGAAGATCCCGCCCGCCTGCTGCTCGGCATCTAAGCTGAAATTCTCGGGGAAGGTGTCTGGCGGCCTGTCCGTCCGGCCTTCCCCGTTTTTCTAAAGGATAGAAAATGTCTCTCAAGGAATTCGACGTCCTCGTCATCGGCGGCGGTCCCGGCGGCTATGTAGCCGCCATCCGCGCCGCGCAGCTGGGTTTTTCCGTGGCCTGCTGCGAATCCAATCCCTATGCCGACCCCAAAGGTGAGCCGCGTCTTGGCGGCACTTGCCTGAACGTCGGCTGCATTCCCTCCAAGGCGCTGTTGCACACTTCGCATCTGTTCGAGGAAGCGGCACACGGTTTTGCCGCTCAAGGCATCCAGATCGGTGCGCCGGGCATCGACGTGCCGGTTATGAAAGGGCGCAAGGACAAGATCGTCGACCAACTGACCGGCGGCATCAAGGGCCTGTTCAAGAAGAACAAGGTGACGCTGCTGAACGGCCATGGGTCGTTTGTTGCAGCTGAAGGCAAGGCATGGCGCATGAAGGTGGGGGCTGAAGAAGTCGTCGCCAAACAGGTGATCGTCGCCACGGGTTCCAAGGCGCGCCATCTTCCCAATGTCCCGGTGGACAACAAGATCGTCATGGACAACATTGGTGCGCTGGACCAGGAAAGTGTGCCCAAGAACCTGGCGATCATCGGCGCCGGAGTCATCGGCCTAGAGATGGGTTCGGTCTGGCGCCGCCTCGGCTCGGAGGTAACCATCCTCGAAGCCGCGCCCGAGTTTCTCTCGGCGGCCGATCAGGATGTCGCCAAGGAGGCTAGCAAGCTGTTCGGACGTCAGGGTCTGGCTATCGAACTGGGCGTCAAACTGGGCGACATCAAGGTCGGCAAGAAAGGTGTGTCGATTGCCTATGAAGACAAGGATGGCAAGGCCCAGAAACTGGATGCCGATCGCTTGATCGTTTCTATTGGCCGCATTCCCAACACCGACCGACTGAACGCCGAAGCGGTCGGCTTGAAGCTGGATGCCCGCGGTTTCGTCGAGGTCGATGACCACTGCCGCACCTGTCTGCAAGGTGTCTGGGCGGTTGGCGACGTCGTGCGCGGGCCAATGCTGGCGCACAAGGCGAGCGAAGAAGGCGTCATGGTTGCCGAACTGATGGCAGGCCAGGCCGGCCATTGCAGTTTCGAGACGGTGCCCTGGGTCATCTACACCAGCCCGGAAATTGCCTGGGTCGGCAAGACCGAGCAGCAGTTGAAGGCGGCGGGCGTTGCCTACAAGGCCGGAAAGGTGCCCTTCGCCGCCAACGGCCGGGCGCTCGGCATGGCCGACACCAGCGGCTTCGTCAAGGTGCTGGCCGATGCGGCTACTGATCGTGTGCTCGGCGTTCATATCATTGGCCCGAATGCTTCCGAACTGGTGGCAGAAGCCGTGGTGGCCATGGAGTTCGGCGCTGCTTCCGAAGACCTGGCGCGCATCTGCCATGCCCATCCGACCTTGTCTGAGGTTACGCACGAAGCGGCACTGGCGTGCGACAAGCGGGCGTTGCATTTCTGATCGCTTTGGCCGGGCACGGAAGAACCCCCAGTTTTTCCGTGCCCCGGGCCTGTTTGCCGTTGCCAAGCCTCCCGCGAACACGGTAATGTTGCGTGGTTACGCGAATTCGGGAGCATGCATGCTGGAGGATGACGACAAGCTCGATTTTCTCGCCGAAGAGACGCTGGATTCGCCCGTGTTGCCGCGGGCGGCTCGTGCGCCATGGCGAGTGCTGATCGTCGACGACGACGAGGATGTGCATCAGGCGACCGTATTCGCCCTGCGCGATGCCCGCATTCTCGGTTGCCCGCTTGAATTTTCGCACGCTTATGAGAGCGTGTCGGCACTGGCATTGCTGCGCGATACGCCCGACATTGCAGTGATTCTGCTCGATGTGGTGATGGAGACCGAGGATGCGGGTCTCGCCATGATCGAAAAGATTCGCGGCGAACTGGCAATGACCTCTACCCGAATCATCCTGCGGACGGGGCAGCCTGGTTATGCGCCCGATATCGACGCGATCACGCGATACGACATCAACGACTACAAGACCAAGGCTGAACTCAATCGCAGTCGTCTGTTTACCGCTCTGACTGCGGCAATTCGCTCCTACGACCAGATTACCCGACTCGACGCCAGCCGGCGCGGTCTGGAGTTGATCGTCGATAGCGCTAATCAATTCATTGCGGAACAAGGCCTGCCAACCTTCGCAGCGCGGGTCATCGAGCAGACCGCGGCCTTGCTCAACGTGGCGGCAGCGGGGGCCATCGTCACCCGTTCGCGCCCGTATCCGGACGACGATTACCAGCTGCTGGCGGCGGCCGGGCGTTACCGTGCCTTGCTCTCGGGTGTTGCGGCGCGGGGTGATTTCGGGCCGCTTGAGGCCACTGTACGAGCGGCGCTCGGTACGCGGCGCCTGCGCGTCAGTTCAGATGGTGTGGCTGTCTATTTTGCCGGCAAGAACGGACGCGATTTTGTGGCCTATATCGACACGCCGCAGGCTTCGCCGGCCATCGACGAACACCTGCTCGGCGTTTACTGCGCCAACGTTGCCATCTGTGCTGACAATATCGAACTGGTGTCACGTTTGCGCGAGACCGCCTATGTCGATGGCCTGACCAATCTGCCCAACCGCGCGGCAATGATCGAGGCGATGGAAGCGACAATGCGCGACGAGCAGGATCACCTCTGGTCCGTGGCGCTTGTCGATATCGACCAGTTTTCCGAAACCATCGACATTCTGGGTTATCGCTATGGTGACCAGATGCTGCTGCAACTGGCGCACCGCTTGCGGGCGGCGCTGCCCACTGACGTCTATGTGGCCCGCGTTGGCGGCGACGTTTTTGGCGTGTTCGGCGTGCCGGACGTGGTCAATCCGGCCATCCTGCGTGAAATTCTTAACGATCCGCTGACCATCGACGACGGTACCCAGATGCTCTCCCTGTCGCTGGGCTTTGTGAATGTCGCCGATGACATGCGAAGTGGCGCCGACCTGTTGCGCTACGCCGCCATCGCGCTGAAACGCGCCAAGGCAACCGGTGTCGGGCGCGAGTTCTTTTATACGCCTGAAGTCGCCATCGAAACCCGCGAGCGGGTACGCCTGCTCCAGGATCTCCGGCAGGCCTTCGGCGGTAACGAGTTGTTTGTTGTTTACCAGCCGCAGGTCGATCTGCTCAATAGCCGCACCATTGGCGTCGAGGCGCTGATCCGCTGGCGCACCCCGACCGGCGAAATGATCGCGCCTGACCGCTTCATTCCGGTGGCTGAACAATCCGGCCTGATCGTGGGTCTTGGCGCCTGGGTGCTAAGGAGCGCGCTGCACGCCTTGCGTCAGCTCTGCGACGCCGGATTCGCCCTGCGCATGGCGGTCAACGTCTCCGCCATACAGTTCCGGCATCCCAGTTTTCTCGACGCCGTCGATGGCGCCCTGCGAGATGCGGGCATTTCCTCCGGCCTGCTCGAACTGGAGATCACCGAATCGGTGGCCATGTTCGGGCAGGCCGATTTTGAAGATCGCCTGCACACACTCAAGCTGCACGGCGTTTCGATTGCCATCGACGATTTTGGCACCGGCTTTTCGTCGCTCTCCTACCTCGACCGTTTGAGTGCGGATTGCCTGAAGATCGATCGCAGTTTTGTCGCCGCGCTGAACTCCGACCTGCCGGGCGGCCGGATTGCCGAACTGGTGGTCGGACTTGGGCGGCGAATGGGCATGCGCGTACTTGCTGAAGGTGTGGAAACCGCCGAGCAGGCAGCGACCCTGCGTGCGCTGGGTTGCCACGAGGCGCAGGGTTGGCATTACGGCAGACCGATGATGGCGGAAGACCTGATGAACTGGTTGCGCGAGCAATCGGCGTGACCTTTCGCTGACCGATCTGTTCGTACAAATCGCCATGACCGACACTGCCATGCTTGCCGCGTTTCACCGACTGTTGGCCGAGCGCGGGTATATTGCCGACGCTAGCCAGACCGCGGCGGCCGAACGTCTGCAATGCCTGCATGCGGAATTGATGCAGTTCAAGCAGCAGCGTGCAAGCAAGCTGCGCCGCGTTTTCTTGCCGCCGACGCCGCCGCGCGGTGTTTATTTCTGGGGCGGTGTCGGGCGTGGCAAGAGCCTGCTGATGGACTGCTTCTACGACAGCCTGCCCTTTCGTCGCAAGAAGCGCCTGCACTTTCATGCCTTTCTGCAACGCATACACGGCGATCTGGATCGCCATCGCGGCGAGTTTGACCCGATGCTGCGCGTGGCCGAACAGATTGCGCGCGAAGTCAGGGTTCTGTGCTTTGACGAGTTTCATGTCTCGGACATCGCCGACGCCATGATCCTGACGCGTCTGCTTGAAGGTCTGTTCGCCAACGGCGTTGTGCTCGTGCTGACGTCGAACTATCCGCCCGCCGGACTCTATCCCAATGGTCTGCAACGCGACCGTTTCCTGCCCGCGATCGATTTGCTGAATGCCCATCTGGATATCGTCGAAGTGGATGCCGGTGTCGACTACCGATTGCGCACCCTTGAAACGGTCGACATTTATCACTGTCCGCATGGTACGGCTTCTGAAAAGAGTCTGGCTGAGAGCTTCAGACGCATCGCCGGTGAGGAAGGCAAGCGCGGCGGTCACATCGAGATCCTGGAACGCAAGATCGAGACGCGACGGCGCGCCAAGGGCGTGATCTGGTTCGATTTCAAGGCCCTCTGCGACGGTCCGCGCTCACAGTATGATTATCTGGAAATCGCGCGCACCCACCACACCGTGCTGCTCTCCGACATTCCCAGGATGGGGCCGGCCCGGGCGTCCGAGGCACGGCGCCTGACCTGGCTGGTGGATGTATTTTATGACCATCGCGTCAAGCTTATCATCAGCGCGGCTTGTTCGCCCGGGCAGCTTTACGAGGACGGCCCGCAAGCCGCCGAGTTCCGCCGCACCGTCAGCCGTCTGACCGAAATGCAGTCCAGCGAATATCTCGCCCGCGAGCATTTTGCGGGGGCGTAGGCGGTCGTTCTCAGAACGATACGCCGCGCGCCATCAGTGTGGCACAAACCAGAACCATCGCCAGCAAAGCCAGTTCAATTCGCAGCAGGGCGCACAGGGTTCTGAATTCGTGCTTCAGGACGACTGGCGCCTGTCCGTCCGTCATTTGCGAGCGCCACTTGATGAAGCGAAGGGTCGGGTAGATCGACAGCAAGCCGATGACCACGAACAACCCGAGCTTGGCGTGAAAGAAGGGGTTGGCGAAATAGTAGGCACTGCCTTTCTCGAACCAGAATACGCGCGCAAAGCCGACTGTCAGCAACATGACCGAAAAGAGACCGTACCAGCGGTCGGCGGCTTGTATCAACCTGGCTTCGCGGTGAGTGGGCGTGGCGGAGAACAGCACCCATTCCACGACCAACGCACTGGCGAGACCAAGAACAGCAACAAAGTGCAGAAACGAAACAAATGCGCTGGACATCGAGGCATCTCCTGGTTGGAAGGTTTGGGCTTACGTCTGGGGGCTTGCTTCGGCGGAGTCGCGCTCGGCGAACACATCACGTGCGGCGAAGAGGCCATTTAAGGCGGCAGGAAAGCCGGCATAGACGGCCATCTGCATGATGATTTCGACTACTTCGTCGCGTGTGCAACCGACATTCAGCGCACCATGAATATGCACCTTGAGTTGCGGCGCGGCGTTGCCTAGCGCCGTCAATGCCGCGACTACGCCGATTTCGCGGGATTTCAGATCAAGTTGCGGGCGGGAATAGATGTCGCCAAACGGAAACTCGATCAGGTAGCGGGCAAAATCGGGGGCGATATCGGCGAGCGATTCGATAACGCGCTCGCCGGCGTGGCCGTCGATTTCGCGCAATTTTTCCAAGCCTCGTTCGTAGCGCGTTGATTCGGTTTGAATGGGGGTCGCGTGATTCATTCTTCCACCTTATCGGTTGGCGCGGACGTCCTGGCGAGCATTGCGCGGTAAACACGCATTTTCTCGTCGAGTGCTTCAGCGCAGATCGAGAGCTCGTCGATTTTGCAGAGCAGTCGGCGACGATGGAGCTCGAGCATCGTCAGCCGCGCCGGCACGGTTGTCTCGCCTTCTGCGCGGAGGGCGGCGTACTGCCGGATTTCCGCCAAGGGCATTCCCGTCTGCTTGAGCCGCAAGACGAACTCCAGCCACTGGATATCCGACGGGAGATAGCGTCGGTGGCCATTCTCGCCGCGCGCGGCGGGCTTCAGGATGCCCTCGGCCTCGTAGAAGCGTAAGGTATGCGCCGACACACCGCTGAGTTGGGCGAGTGTTCTGATCGGGATGTAGGGGCTGCTCATATCGTCCATGCTAAAACTTTGAGTGCACTCGAAGTCAAGCTGTTCGCCAATTCTTTTCTAGCGACAGATCAATTTTCCAAGAAGTTTTTTGCCGCGTGCCAGCATGGCTCGGGTTCCGAACCGAACATGGGTCTCGAGCAGCGAAACGACTTCCAATCTTAGCCCGCAGTGGCGCAGAGCGAGGTCGGCCATCGCCTGCATTGCCATGGTTCGGACAATGGCGCTGCGGTCATCCATGTAGCTGCGGAGGATATCCAGCACTTGCGCGGCCTCGAGTTCGGACAAAGACAGCCTGACCAACATGGGCGAGACATGCCAGCGCACTTCCTGCTGTGGAATTTGCGATAGCGTCCGCAGGAGCAAATTCTTGAACGGGAACAGCCATTCGGGGTGCGATGCAGTCACCTTCTCGGCCGCATCGGCACAGCGCATCCGCAAGACCGGGTCGGTGCTGGCCATTCCCTCGAACAGCACCGCCAGATGCGTCGGTTCGACCAGAACAAGCGCCGCAACTTCGTTGGCCGCGCCGATAGATCGGCGGTCTCCGCCCATCAGTCGTTGCAGCAACGGGTGCAGAGACGAATCAGTGATCAAGGCATTGATGCGACTTGCCTGGCGCAGAGTAGGTCGATCATGCATGGAACGCGAGGGACGATCTGGCATCACTGAGGCCGGATTGCGTAGTTACATTGGTGAGTATGTTTCATGCCATTCCTCAGAAGACAATGCTGCAGAATCGGTGCTGGCACTGTCAGCCTCTCAGAGCAGAATATCGCCCGGCAGGCAATTCAGGACTTCGCCGATCGCGGCAAACGTCGCACAGCGTACGCGACGAATCTTGCCTGATCTCAGCAAAGAAAGGTTGCTCTCGGTAATGTCGATATGGCGCGTCCGAGCTAAAGCATTCCGACGAGAAAATGCAGAGTTTATTCCGTTGGGATCAACGCATCAGGTGTTTGTCGATTCCTGACACGATGGCTGAGGCGTAGACAGCCCTTGTCCCAAAGGTGGGCAAATCGCTACATGGCTTGCCGGGGCACCGCCGATTGCACCCAAGTCCGCGAATATGCAAACAAGACGTGTTGGTCGCAAGATCGTGGAAACGGCTATGTCTGCCATCATCGATTTTCTGGTATTACGCGTGTTTGAAGTAGGCTCTATCCGTGCGGATGATAAGTTTCGTGGCGGTGGTCAGAGGCAGCCGGAGGCTATTTACCCCGTCTCTTTGCTGATGGTGCCAATCTCTATATGGAGGTGGCAATGTCGGCACGCATACAAGCTTGGTGCATTGGTTGATGAACTGGATGATCGTGCATAGTCGTCAGTGCAATGCGAATAGGAACATGCGGATTCGCGGTTTCGCCCAATTTGTCAGACATGCTTGTGTAGGGTGGGATATGACCCAATAATGGCCGAAGAACGAATCGGGTGAATTGTGGTCATGTGATTTTATGAAGAGTGAATGATGGAGTGGGTTTTGAGGTTCAACTCAAAATTATGTATCGCCGCCGCTTGCGTGCTGCCAGCTTTAACGGTTCCAATGGCCGTTGGTTCGGATCGTCAGGCTGAAGCCAGCGCGATTATCGAACACGTTACGGTACTTGATGGTCGCGGTGGGCCGGCATTGACCGATGCCAGCGTGGTGGTGAGCCATGGACGCATTGTGAGCGTCTCTCAGTCATCAGGAAAATCATCCTCATTTGGTCGCGTTATCGACGGTACGGGCAAATTCCTTCTGCCCGGTTTTATCGACATGCATGCTCACCTCCTCTTTCCCCGCTGCTCGTATGGCGGCGAGCCTATCCATTTTGATCGAGCATTGTCGGAAAAAGCGCTGTCTAGTCAACTTGATTTTGGAGTCACCACGATTCGAAGTCCGGCGACACCGACAATTGAGGGCCTGAAGTTACGTGACGACTTGAACGCCGGTCGGGTGCGAGGACCGCGTGCACTGGCCTCGGCCGAACTGATTAACAACTCGACTCTGACTGAGGCCGGGTTGCGCCAGATTGTTCGTGATGCGCTTCCCCTACGCCCCGACTACTTTAAGGTCTACGCGCGTCTTCTGCCAGAGCAGGTTGCAACCGTCATCGACGAAGCGCATCGCCACGATATACCTGTTATCGGGCACCTTCAGCGAACAACTTGGGCGCAGGGCGTGCTGCTTGGGATAGATCACTTGGCGCATAGTGTGGATTGGTCACCTGAAAGCTTGCCGGCCACCGCGCGGACAGCCTATGAAGAGGCAGTAAAGAACCGTAAAGGATTCCGGGCACGAATCGACTGGCTGGAAGCATTTGAGCCGGATCTCGCCGATCATCAAGAGTTCCTTGCTGCGCTTGTCAGAAAACGCGTGTCGGTTGACGTAACTCTAATTGCCTATGACGCGAAGTTTTCCCAACCCGAGAAATCAAGATATCGTCGTACTTCACTGCTAAAGTCTTTCCCGGAACTACGTGGAGATTGGGTGCGTTGCGACGACGCAACATCCGATTGGACTCCGGACGACTATCGGCGATGGAACGCCGCATGGCCCAAATTGCTCGCCTGGGTCAAGCGGATGAGCGATGCCGGCGTTTTGCTGGTAAGTGGTACGGATATTACCAACGAATGGATCGTGCCCGGTGAGGCGCTGCACCAGGAATTCGAGCTCTTGGCAAGCGCGGGTCTTACGCCAAATCAAATTTTGCGCATGACAGGTGCTAACTCAGCGGAGGCGTTGCGTAGATACGACGTTGGAATTGTTGAGGCGGGGCGACGCGCGGATCTTGTCTTGCTCTCCGCTGATCCCAGGCTGTCTATCCGGAATACGCGCTCGATTCTTTGGGTTATGCAAGGAGGTCGTATTGTCTCCCGAGACAATACCCGCGGCGCCGGCTAGACTGTACATTCGTCTAGATGATGTTTGTGACGAAGGTATCACGCTGGGCGGGTGCCGCTACTGCGGATTGTACTGGGGGACTCCGATAGCCAGTTCCAGGGGCAAGTAGACTTCGAATCGAGAGCTTCGATTGAATTCGCAATGCTGGCAAATGCAGAGAGAGGGGGGCAGGTCACTCTTTCGGTACAAATGCCGATTTTGCTTGTCAGGCCCTATCCCCACAACGCCTGGCGGTCAAAGGCATAGAGACCGATGGCCACGAACATCGGTATCAGCAATGCGATCCCGACCACGGTGGCGAGAATGACCGCTTTTTTTCCGTGTTTTGCGTGCAGCCAGCGCGTTTTCGGCATGAGGTGCTGTAACCCCGAAAAGGCGGCAAGCACCACGATAAATGCCTGCCAGAAAACCGGAGTGAGCAATGGCACCGAATACACGAAGCCGTAAACGCCCACCAAGCCAGCAATCAGCAGCACGTAACTAATCGCCTGCTCCAACCACATTGATGGGGTGTAACCCGCCTCGGAAAAACGCCTTGCTGAGAATGGCGTGGCGGCGAGCGTGATGACCACGTAGATCGCCATCAGCCAAAGGTAGATTTGCAGAACTATCATGGCGCTCTATTTCGCGAGAGTGACCCGAGAGGCATTAAGCCGCCGCCAGCGCCTGATCGAGATCGTCGAGAATGTCGTCGATATGCTCGATACCGATGGAGAGGCGCACCATGTCTTCCGAGACACCCGCCCTGGCCAGTTCTTCTGCGGAAAGCTGGCGGTGCGTAGTCGAGGCCGGGTGGCAGGCGAGGGACTTGGAGTCGCCAATGTTGACCAGTCGGGTGATCAGCTTCAAAGCATCCTGGAACTTGCCGCCGGCTTCCCGCCCGGAACAGTTCGTCCCCTTGACCCCGAACGAGAGCACGCCCGAGGCGCGGCCCCCGAGGTAGGTTTGTACCAGCCCATGATCCTTGTGATCAGGCAGCCCCGCGTAATTGACCCAGTTGACCTTGGCGTGGCGTTGCAGGAACTTAGCAACGGCGAGGGTATTGTCGCAGATGCGGTCCATGCGCAGTGGCAGGGTCTCCAGCCCTTGCAGGATCAGGAAGACGTTGAAGGGCGAAATCGCGGCGCCCATGTTGCGCAGCGGCACGGTGCGGGCGCGGCCGATGTAGGCGGCGGGGCCCAGCGCCTCGGTGTAGACGACGCCGTGGTAGGAGACGTCCGGCTCGTTCAGGCGCTTGAACTTCTGCTTGTGCTCGGCCCAGGGGAACTTGCCGCTGTCGACAATGATGCCGCCGATGGAATTGCCATGGCCGCCGATGTACTTGGTCAGCGAATGCACGACGATGTCGGCGCCGTGCTCAAACGGCCGGCAGAGGTAAGGCGAGGGCACAGTATTGTCGACGATCAGCGGCACGCCGTGGGCATGAGCGAGTTTGGCAAGGCGGGCGAAGTCGGTGAGGTTGCCGAGCGGGTTGCCGATCGATTCGCAGAAAATGGCCTTGGTGCGGCCATCGATCAAGGGCGCGAAACTGTCCGGATTGCGGTAGTCGGCGAAACGCACCTCGATGCCGTATTGCGGCAGCGTGTGGGCAAACAGGTTGTAGGTGCCACCGTAAAGTGTGGAGGCGGAGACGATGTTGTCACCGGTTTCGGCGATGGTTTGCACGGCGTAGGTGATGGCGGCCATTCCGGAGGCCACGGCCAGCCCGGCGACGCCGCCTTCGAGCGCGGCGATGCGCTTTTCCAGCACATCCTGGGTCGGGTTCATGATGCGGGTGTAGATGTTGCCCTGCACCTTAAGGTCGAACAAATCGGCGCCGTGCTGGGTGTCGTCGAAGGCGTAGGAGGTCGTCTGATAGATCGGCACCGCCACCGCCTTGGTGGTCGGGTCGGGGCTGTAGCCGGCGTGGACGGCCAAGGTTTCAAGTTTCATTGGAGGTCTCCCCAAGGTTTTCGTTGGCAGGCTACCATGCTAACACTGGCGCGCTGCGCGATTAGACAGGTTGGTTATACGCTTATGCCGCCAGTCCGAGTTCGCTGCGCAGAGCTTGAATGGCGAGACTGTCGCCCATCATGATCAGCACGTCGCCGCCGGCTACCGGAGTGTTGGGCACGGGATTAAAGTGGTAGCGGCCCTCGCGCAGCAGCGCCACTAGGCTGACGCCGACCTTGTCGCGCAAGGAGGTTTCGGCCAGCGTGTTGCCGACAATGCGACACGTCTTGGGGACAACCATTTGCTCAACTCGCAATGTCGATTCCTTGACCCGCAGCATTTCGTCGAGAAAATTGACGACATGTGGACGCAACAACTCGGATGCCATGCGCAAGCCGCCGATGGCTTTCGGCAATACCACGGAATCGGCGCCGACTTGCTTGAGCTTGTCGCGGCTGGCTGGGGCCAGTGCCTTGGTGACGATGCGCAGGTCGGGGTTCAGCCGGCGGGCCGAGAGCACTACGAAGAGATTTTCGGCATCGCCCTGGAGGCAGGTCAGCAGTCCCGATGCTCGCTCGATTCCGGCTGCCAGCAAGGTAGCGTCCTCTGTAGCGTTGCCTTCCAGCACCGTAAGGCCGCGGGCGGCGAGTTGTTTAACCTTGGCGGGGTCGATGTCGACGACCACAAAAGCCTGATCGGTGCGCAGAAGTTCTTCGACGATGTGCGAACACGTTACGCTGTCGCCGCAGATGATGTAGTGCCCGTTCATCGCATCGATGGTCTTCTTCATTTTGCGTCTCTTGAAAAGGTCTTGCAGTTCGCCTTCCACAATCAGGGCGGTGAGCGAAGAGGTGGCATACACCATAACCCCTGTCGATAGGAGAATTAGCAGGATGGTGTAGGTGCGCCCAATATCGCTGAGCGGGTTGGTTTCGCCGTAGCCGACAGTGGCCACGGTAATCACCGTCATGTACAGCCCGTCGCCGAAATTCCAGCCTTCCAGCCAGACGTAGCCCAGCGCGCCGAACACGATCAGCAGGGCGAGCAGAACGAGCGAGGAGGCGAAACGGCGATAGAGCATGTCTTGTGGGCGCGAATGACCAAGACATTATAGAGGAATCGCGTGGCTCCCCGCTTCGGTCGGGCTTGTCCCCGCGCGATGTCGGGCGTAGCATTCAAAGTGCATTGCCTCATAAGAAAACAAGAACATTCTGCGGGAGGGCAGCGTCATGGCATTTCTGGTTCTGAATGGTCACCACATTCGTTACGAACTCGCGGGTGAACCCGACGGCATTCCACTGGTGTTCGTTAACGGCCTGACCCAGGCCGCCCATCTGTGGGGGCCCTATGTGCCGTACTTTGTCGAGCGTGGTTTTCGGGTGCTGACTTTCGACATGCTTGGCCAGGGCGAATCCGACAAACCCCTGCTGTCGGCCGGTTTTGACCGTCACGCAGCGATCATGGCGGAAATGCTCACAGAACTGGCGATGGAAAAACCTTTTGTCGCCGGCATTTCATACGGTGGCGCGGTGGCGCTGCGCTATGCCATCCGTTTTCCGGATGCCCTGCGCGGCCTGGTGGTCATGGGCGCATTTTCCGAAATGGATGGCCGCCTGAAGTGGATCGGCGAAAACCTCTATGTCGGCCTCGCCGCGGTGGGCACGGAGTATTTGCAGAACCTTTTCATGCCTTTCAATTTCTCCAGCGAATGGCTGGAGAAGAATGAGGCCATCATTCCGGTGCTGCGGCGGCGCGGCTATAACCTGAACGACCAGTATGCCCTGCAAAACCTGATGGAAGCGGCGGCCAAGTCGCCGTCTTTCTCGGCGCAGCTGTCGGAAATCGATGTGCCGACTCTGATCCTCAACGGAGAGTTCGACTACATCACGCCGCGCAAGCTGCACGATATTCTCCGGCGCGGAATCCGCCGCTCGCGGCTGGCGGTGGTTCAGCACGCCTGCCACGCGTTCACGCTGGAGTGTCCGGACGTGACCATGCGCCTGATCCACGATTTTGCGGTCAAGGCGCAGGCCGGACAGTGGCCAGGCGATCAGACGACCTGGGTGGCAAATGACGATCCTGCCGGCGACCCGCTCTATCTGCCGGTGATGGGCGATCCGCTGCGCGCCATTCAACCGGCGCCGCCGGCACATTGACAGGGAGAAGGCCATGTTTCTGAATGAAGAACAATCGGCCCAAATGGGTCGGCGGATTCTCGAGCCGGACACCCAAACGCGCATCGCCAGCTTTCTGATCGGCATCAAGCAAGCCAACACGCTGGTGCTGTCAAAATTTGAAATGCAGCCGGTGGAATGGATTCCCTACGCGCTGTTGCACGGTCAGCTTTACCGCGAACTGGAACTGATCGGTCTGTTGCGTCATGTTTGTTCGTGGTCGTTCAAACCCGAGGTCTATCTGCGGGCGATGCGGGCGCAGATGGATACCTATATCGACCTCAAGTTCAACGACTACGTGCTCGCACCCGCAGCGGCGGATGTCACTTTTTACCGTTACCTTGCGTTGTCGGAGGCGTTGTATGCGCACTTGCGTTTCATTCGCCTGTTGCCGCTCGACATTCCCATAGAGCACAAGTTTCTGGTGTTGTTGCGCTCCATGGAGACGATCCATGGCCAACAGATGCAAGGGCAAATCCATATGCTGAGGAGCTTCCCCGTACCCCTGTCGGAAGCGCAGCGGGAAGAGATCGTCGGGCAGGAAAGCACGCGTGTGCTTGAAGTTTTCCGACGGTTTGTGCTGGATCTGCTGGCCGATGCGCCGAGTGGCCCGACTTTTCCCTTTATGACATAAAAAAACGCCCAACCGTCTGGGGGTTGGGCGTTGGAAAAACCCGCGACGGCTACAGGGGAGCAAGACCGTTGGCGGTCAGGCGAACACGGTCGCCGGGACGCCACTGCGGGTGAGGGAGCAACAGAGTGCGCTGAGCGCCATCGTCCAGTTGAACGACCACTTCGAACTGGCGATCGCCCTGGGCATGCTTTTCAATCTGATGTCCGGCAACGGCGCCGCCCAAGGCACCGAGAATCGTGGCGACATCCTTGCCCGTTCCCCGGCCCATCTGATGACCGAGTACGCCACCGAGAACGCCACCGGCTACAGCGCCGACACCCGGGTTACGGGGCGCCGGCGTGCCGGCTTCACGAACATCCACCACTGTGGCGCAATCGCGGCACGGGGCGGGAGCTGGGGATGTGACCGGCGGCACCGCGGGCGCCGGCATGGGTGAGGCCAACTGCGGCGGGGGGGGCGGTGGAATGGGGCTATCGGCCGGCGGGCGCGCCTTGCTGACGTGCGGGCGGTAAGGCGCCGGCTTTTTCACCCGCGGCTGTTCCTGCGCGGGTTCCGCCATACTGGGCGCAGAGGCGGCCGCCGGGGCCGATGCGGCTGAGGCGACTGGCAAGGGCGACGACATTGCGGCGGGTGACGAAGCGGTGGCGGGCTGCGCCACGGTCGCGACTTGCGCCGGAGGATCGGCGAACTTTTCGTGAATCAGGCTGGTGTAATAGACTACGGCCGCCAGACTGGCGACCGTTACGGCGCCGGCTGCGGTGAGCAGCAGGGGATGAGGGGTGGTAGACATGGTTGTGCTCCGTTATTAGGTTGCTCCTGAGGCGAATAACGCGAAGACCCGTGATTCCGGCGACGCTTGCAACAATGTCTTACAACTGATCACGCGGCGCCCGCATGCGCGCGAAGTGACGGAAAACTTTACAACTGCGTCCTCCGTCAATTTCCTTCTTTTGAATACCCATTTTTGTATCAAGGCTTTACCGTGTCCGGCGTGGCTTATGCTTCAAGTTAACGTGGCGACGCCTGCCCGCGGATGGCTCGTGCCTTTTCTTTTCTCCCGACTGCCGGTCGGTGGGCTTCCCGTTGCCCAGGGTGCGCTTCTCATTGGCCATCGGCGCACCTCGGGTGTGGCGTGGTTCGCGCCAGATTTCAGCAAGTGGTTGGCGACTATCCGGCGATGGCCAGAAAGGAGTGGCGATGAAACTTCGTTTGACTCCGCAGGCGCGCGGATCGCGCTTCAATCTCGGGTGGGCGACTCAGGCACTGACGGGAGTCGCATTGCTCGGCACGGCGTGTTCGGCTCCGGCGGCCATTATTTACAGCGGTCAGCTCAATGTGCAGATACCCGATCCCAGCTACCTTCCTCAACTCTACCCAAGCTCGTACGACCTCAAAATCGGAGGGGTGACACAGTTTGTAGTGATGGGTCTGGGAGGAGGATTGGGGGTGAACTTCATGCTCTCATCCTTCAATACGGTGCTGACGCCGAGTGGCACGGGCGGTATCGGGGTGGCGCAGGTATTCGCCGCCGACGCATTGATCGGCGGGAGCGCCGACAGTGCAAAGGACATATTCGGCAAATCCAAAGACATCAGGGGAATGCAGGAAGGCTACTACGGGCTGGATTTCTATGCTGGCGACACCAGCTATTATGGTTGGATCGACGTCAGGAATTTTCATTACTACCCGTATGAACCCCAGCCGGGGCAAATTTACAATATCCCTTCGCTGACGATCGTCGATTGGGCCTACCAAGATCAACCCGACACGGCAATCCGTGCGGGCGAAGGGCGTTCGCAACCGCCACCGCCGCCACCGGGCGTACCGGAACCTTCGTCACTGGCTCTGATGGCCCTGGGTGCGGCGGGAGTCGCCCTATGGCGGCGTCGTAAAGTCGTGAACTAAGCCCCGCATGTCGGCCGTGCCACGATTCCTCCTTGTCGGCTGGGAGGGCGCGGATTGGCCTCTGCTCAACCCGCTACTCGACAAGGGCGGGTTGCCGACCCTGAACGCGCTGATCGGGCGCGGCGTTGCCGGTCGGCTTGGCTGTTGCGAGCCGCCGGTCAAGGAGGCGGTGTGGGCGACCTTGCTGACCGGGCGCAGCGCCGATGAACATGGCATCGCCGCTGCCGCCGAACCCGATCCGGTTACGGGTGGCGTTCGCCCGATCGGCGGCACCGCGCGCCGGGTCAAGGCGTTGTGGAACATCCTGGCGCAGTCGGGCTGGCGGGTCGGCGTGGTCGGTTTTCCGGCCACCCATCCGGCCGAGCCGGTGCCTGGCGTGTTTGTCACCGATGAATTCGCGCGCCCGCTGGCGCCGGTCGGTCAGACATGGCCGGTGCCCAAGGGGAGCCTGCATCCGCCTGAATGCGCTGCTGAGTTGGCCGATCTGCGCGTACACCCGGGAGAACTGAACGGGAGTGATCTGCTGCCCTTCATTCGCGATGCTGCCCGCCATCCCCCCCGACCCGACGACCGGCTGGCGGCGCTGGCAGGCATGCTCGCCGAGAATGTCAGTCGGCACGCCATCGCCTGCCGGTTGCTGGAGCAGGATGCTGTCGACGCGGTGATGGTCTACTACGACCTGATCGGCGCCGCGCGCCGTCTTCTCGTCCCGCGCGCCGGGGACGCCGTCTATGCGGAATCGCTGGCTGTGGCGTTGCGCTTTCACGATCTGCTGCTCGGCCGTCTACTCGACCTTGTGGGTATGGAGGCGGCCGTGATGCTGGTGTCGCCCGCTGTCGGCCCCACTACCTCGCGGCGCGCGCGCGAAGGCGGACTGCTATGCCTGGCCGGCAAGGCCGTTTGCGGCGATCAGTTGAGTCTGGGTGCCGGTGTGCTCGATGTTGTCCCGAGTGTGCTCGCCTGGCTCGGCCTGCCGGCAGGGTGCGATATGCCAGGTCGTGTGTTGCCCGAAATCAGCTTGAGTGAGAAGGAGCGGCGCATCGACAGTTGGGAAACCCAGCCCGGCGACAGCGGCGCTCGCCTGGCTGATCCGCCCGAATCACAACCCTTTGCCGACACCGCCATGGTTGAACTGGCCAGGCTCGGCTACCGCGACACCGTGACGCCGGAAGCGGCGGTGCAGGTTGATCGCGCCCGGGCGGCGGCGGCACTGGGTCGTGCACGGGCAGCACGGGGGCGTGGGCGTATCGAGGCCGCCATCCGGCATTGCGAAGTCGGTCTGAGTGCCTGCCCGGGCGACATCGAGTTGCGCATTCTGTTGGCTCAACTGTCTTTCCGTGGTGGTGATCTGGCGCGCTGCCGGGAACTGGTTGCCGGCTTTACCGGGTTGGCTGCCGATCCACAGCTCGCCCATTATGTCGACGCGTTGCTCGCATTGGCATCGGGTGAGATGGAGGGGGCCCGCTCGCATCTGGCTGCCAGCGAGCTTGCCGCGCCCTCGCCGGATCTACAGGCGGCGCTCGCCCGCGCCTATCTGGACGCCGGTCGTCCCGCCGATGCCGAGCGGCTGGCGCAGGCGATGGGCGCGGCCGAGCCAGCTTGGGCCGCGGCGCATACGATTCTTGCGCTGGCGTTGCTGGCGCAAGGGCGACCTCAAGCCGCCGCCACGGCCGCGCGCGAGGCCATACGTCTCGATTTTCATGTGCCGGAAGCTCATGTTGCGCTTGCGCAATCGTTGCGGTGGCTGGGCGACGAGCCGGGGTGCCGCCAAGCGCTGGCCATTGCGTCGCGGTGGGCGCCCGCAGAGGCGCCGGCGCCCTCAAGCGGCGAGGGGAATGCATGGTGATGGCCAACCCCCCGCTCGA
Organism: Betaproteobacteria bacterium UBA1934; assembly: GCA_002337055.1. Classification (GTDB taxonomy): domain Bacteria; phylum Pseudomonadota; class Gammaproteobacteria; order Burkholderiales; family Rhodocyclaceae; genus UBA1934. The sequence continues at coordinate 269,454 of DDFG01000001.1, forward strand.
GGTCCGGCCTCCCCGCGAATGCGAATGGCCGATTTGCAGAATGCTCGTACCCACGGCATTCGCCGAGGGGAGGGGGGTCGATTGCCGGTTGGCAGTGACGGCCGTGAGTCCATATATCGTGGGCGCGGTTGGCTTCCGGCCAGCGGGGGCGGAATGGTCGGGCATCGCGGTGCATGTCGTGCCGAGTTTTCGCCGGCAGGGCATTGGTGCTTCGCTCATCGATCACTTGGTAGACGAAGCCGGGGCGGCAGGCGTGCCCGCACTGCGGGCATGGATCCACACGCGGCGCGATCCGGATAGCGCCCCATTTCTGGCGACGAGAGCGTTTGTAGTTGGCGAAACGTTGTACGAGGTTGAAGGCGACCTGGCCGCAATGTGGGCACCCGTGCAATCACTGTGCAAACGCCTGAAAAGCGATCATCGCATTCCACAAACGCTCAGTGTGACCGCGTTGGTTCCGGAGGACTGGGAGAGTGTACTGGCTCTGCACGCCACCCACATTGCCGACAACCCCCGCTTGGCGGCGGGCGGGTTGCCCATCGCACGGTTTCCGCAACTTCGGGCGCATTCCTGCGCTTTGCGTCGGGAAGGAAGCCTGGTTGGCGCTCTGCTGTGCAACTGCCACGGCGATCTGGTCACCACGTCGACGCTCATTGTGCCGCCGGGTGCGGGCGCGCCATGGGCAGCCGCCCTGCTGCTGGCTCACGCCATGGAGTCGGCTTGGGCCGCAGGGGCGCGGCGGGCGCGCTACGAGTTTCGGGCCGACAACATGCCCATGCGAAATCTCACCCGTCGATTTGGAATGCGCACCATCGGCGAACGTACGGCGATGGTGCGCGCAGTCGATTAGTCGCGTTCGGGGATGGCCGGCTCAATTGGCGAGGGCGTCATGCGAAAACGTCGCGGCCAAATCGCCCGGAGAAGGGCGCGCGATATCGGAGCCGGTTCGCCCTCGAGAGCGGCGACCAGGGTTTCCGCCATCAGCGCGCACCAGACCAGTCCACGGGCGCCGTAGCCCAGCGCCACCGAGAGATCGGGTTGGTCTGGATACAGGCCGACGATAGGCAGGCGGTCTGGCGTGGCCGGGCGAAAGCCGACACGACCGCCGAGCGAGGACACATCCTGTGGCGATAGCGCGCCCGGAAGCAGGCGGGCGAGCTTGGCCAGATTGGCGCGGTGGTCGCTTTCACGCAGGCCGGGTTCGGGATCGTGGGTCGTCGAGGTGGCGCCGAGAGCGTGCCAGCCGTCGACCGCCGGTGCCACATAGCCGTCGCCGCAAACCACGCAATCCGAGGTGGCGAGTGTGCCGACGGGCACATGCGTGACCTGGCCACGCGTGGCGACGATTAGCCCGTCGAGGGCGGGCAGTAGCCGTGCAGCTTCGTAACCGCTGGCGATGACGAGGTGCGGTGCGGCCGCCAGCATTCTGCCCTCGGCATCGAGCGCCTGCCATTCCCCGGACATGCGGCAAAGCGTGGAAACGTTGGCGTTGCCGTGAAAGACGATGCGCTCCGGCCAGGCGGCGAGGGCGGCGCGGCAGAGCGACGGTGGCTGAACCCAGCCGCCGCCGGGAAACCACCATCCGCCGTGTGCCGTCTGGGCGCCGAGTCGCTGGCTGGCGGTATCGGCGTCGAGAAATTGCAGGTAATCGGCAGGCGGTGCCAACGCCTCGAGGGCGCGACGTTGTGTGGCGGCCTGTTCTGCATCGCGCGCCAGATGCAGCACGCCGCAAGGCGACCAGCATACCGTGCCGCCCAACGCGTGCAGTCGGCGCAAGGTGGAGAGAAAGCCGGCGCGGGTGAGTCGCGCGAGCACGTTGTCGTCCACACTTGGCAGCGGCCGCAGCGCGCCGGCGAGATTGCCCGAGGCGCCTTGTGCGGGTTCGGCATGGCGGTCGAGGACGGTGACTTGCCAGTCGCGCGCGGCCAGTCGTTCCGCAACCAGGCTGCCGGCCAGGCCGGCGCCGATGACGAGGGCGCGGCGGTCTTGCGGGGGAGAGTGCCGACGCGGTCGGCGCGAACGGTTGCGGCCGGTCAGCATCTGCCGTTTGCCTGCGAAGCCAGGCCGTTTTTCCAGGTCGAACCCGGCGGCGTCCAGCGCTTGCCGGACGTGTCCGGCCACCGACCAGGTTGCCAGGGTGGCGCCCGGCCCTGCCAGCCGGGTCAATGAACGGGCGAGTTCGGGCGTCCACAGTTCGGGATTCCTGGCGGGCGAAAAGCCGTCGAGATAGAAGGCGTCGACTTCGGCTTCGATCTCGCGCAGTTCGCGGGTGGCATCGCCGAAAATCAGGGTCAGGACGACGCGGCCGCCGGCGAACTCGAGCCGGTGCGTGCCGGGGAGCAGAAGCGGCCAGCGTGCCTGCAATTCGGCGGCGAGCGGCGCGAAAAGCGGCCAGGCGGTCTGTGCACGAGCGAGGTCGGCGGCTTCGAAGGGGTGTTTTTCAACCGAAATGAAATGCAAGCGGTCGCACCGCTCGGGATCGGCCGCCCAGGCTGCCCAGGTGGTGAGGAAATTTAGCCCCAGCCCGAAGCCGGTTTCGAGGATGACGAAGCGTGCTTGCCTTTGCCAGCGGCCGGGCAGATCGTTGCCGCCAAGAAAAACGTGCCGGGCCTGCTCCGGCCCGCCGTGGGCGGAATGGTAAACGTCGCCGTAGGCTTCGGAATACGGTGTGCCGTCGGCCTGAAGGCTCAGCTGCGCCGGTTGGAGGGCTTCCAAATCGTCACCAAAACCCGGAAACGGTCAGCGCGCCGGAGGCTAGGCGTTGCCGTCTCGCCGCATAGCGGCGCTATGCAAGAGGCGGCGCAACGACGTCTGGCCAAGCGCTGGCCGTTTATTATTCAGGACGCATTTGAGGGAAGAGAATGACATCGCGAATCGCCGGGCTATCGGTCAACAGCATGACCAGACGGTCGATGCCGATGCCACAGCCGCCGGTCGGGGGCAGGCCGTATTCGAGCGCCCGGATGAAGTCGGCGTCGTAGTACATGGCCTCCTCGTCGCCGGCATCCTTGGCCTTGGCCTGTTCCATGAAGCGGGCGGCCTGGTCTTCCGGATCGTTCAGCTCGGAGAAACCATTGGCGATTTCGCGGCCGACGATGAACAGTTCGAAGCGTTCGGTGATCTCCGGATTGGTGTCGGAGGCGCGAGCCAGCGGCGACACTTCGACTGGATAGTCGACGATGAAGGTCGGCTCCCACAACTGGGCTTCGGCGGTTTCCTCGAAGAACAGCAATTGCAGCGAGCCGAGGCCCATGCCCGCCTTGACCTCGACCTTGCGGGCGGTGAGCTGTTCTTTGAGCCAAGCGGCGTCGGCCAGTTGCGCCGCAGTGTATTGCGGGCAATATTTCAGCACCGCTTCGACCATGGTCAGGCGATGGAAAGGCTTGGAAAGGTCAAGCGGCTTGTCCTGATAGACGAATGTCTCTGTGCCCAGCGCCTCGCGCGCCGTCTGGCGTAGCAACCCTTCGGTGAAATCCATCAGGCTCTGGTAGTCGGCATAGGCCTCGTAGAATTCCATCATCGTGAATTCGGGGTTGTGCCGGGGCGAGAGGCCTTCATTGCGGAAATTGCGGTTGATTTCAAAGACCTTCTCGAATCCGCCCACCACCAGCCGCTTCAGGTACAGCTCCGGCGCGATGCGCAGGAACTGCTGCATATCGAGCGCGTTGTGATGGGTGACGAAAGGCTTGGCCGAGGCACCGCCGGGAATCGGGTGCATCATCGGTGTTTCGACCTCGAGGAAGCCGTGGCCGGTCATGTAGTTGCGGATCGAGGCCACGATCTTGCTGCGCGCGACGAAGGTGAAGCGCGTTTCCTCGCTCATGATCAGGTCGACGTAGCGCTGACGGTACTTCATCTCGATGTCGGCGAGGCCGTGGAACTTGTCCGGCAGCGGGCGCAGCGATTTGGTCAGCAGGCGGATTTCGATGGCCTGCACGGTCAATTCACCGGTTTTGGTCTTCATCAGGATGCCGACGACGCCGACGATATCGCCCAGATCCCAGGTCTTGAAATCGGTGTAAACGTCCTCGCCGACCTTGTCGCGCGCGACGTAGATCTGGATGCGGCCGGAGAGATCCTGCAAGGTGGCGAACGAAGCCTTGCCCATCACGCGCTTCAGCATCATGCGGCCGGCGATCTTCACCTCGACCGGCAGCGCTTCGAGTTCCGGCGCTTCCTTGTCGCCGTAGGTGGCGTGCAGTTTGTCGGCGGTGTTTTCGCGCGCGAAGTCGTTCGGGAAAGCCTTGCCCGTCTTGCGCCATTCCGTCAGTTTGGCGCGCCGTTCGGCGATCAGCTGGTTTTCGTCTTGCGGGGCGGCGGTTTGTTGTTCGGCTTGAGACATCGTCGATCCTTGTCTGAAAATGCAATTTCGGGCACAACCATTGCGGCCATGCCACTCAACCCGTTATTGTACCTGCTTGCCGCGTAGCCGAAACGGCGCCGGGTCGGGTTCGGGTCGAACTTTCCGGTGACGGGCGGCACCAAGCGGATTCAAGCCCCGATTACTCATTCAGGAGCATCGCCATGTCGGAACACAAGCCAGGTTGTATTGATTACGTCGAGTTTCCGGTGTCGTCCACCGCCGGGCTGGCGGAATCGCAGGCGTTTTTTGCGCAGGCTTTCGGGTGGGTGTTCCAGCAATGGGGGCCGGATTACGCCGATACCGCCAGTAGCGGCATCGGGAGCGGATTCAGCGCCGATGTCGGGGAACGGGCGGCAAAGCCGCTGGTGGTGCTGTACGCGGATGATCTCGAAGCGGCCCGCGCCCGAGTCGTGGCGGCCGGCGGCGAAATCACCCGGCCCGTGTTCGAGTTTCCCGGCGGGCGACGCTTCCATTTCCGCGAACCGGGCGGCAACGAGCTGGCGGTCTGGTCGGACAAACCGTGATACTGCGCAGCACCCGGCGACGCGAGAAATTTTGAAAACACGATGAAGAAAATTTCACTGAACAGCCAGATCCTGATCGGCGCGCTCATCGGCGTGGCAGCCGGCTTTGCGCTTACCGCCGCTGGCAAGGAATCGGCGCTGGCCGGTGGTACGCTCTACGGCGCCAAGCTGGTTGGCACCTTGTTCCTCGATTTGCTCAGGATGGTGCTGATTCCTTTGGTGTTTTCCGCCATTGTCGTGGGTGTGGCCAATTTGCGGGCGCATTCGCAAATACACCGTGTCTGGGTGACAACGCTGCTCTTCTTCTTCGCCTCCATGGCCATCGCCATTGTCATCGGTTTTGGCGCGGCTACAATTTTCCGGCCAGGCGAGGGTATTCGCCTCGATATGTTCGCCGAGGCCACCAAAAACTATCAGGCGCGGCAACTGCCGTTGCCGGATTACATCGCCCAATTTGCTCATGGACTTTTTCAGAACCCGATTACCGCGCTGGCGCAGGGTGACATTCTGGCGGTGGTTATCATCGCGTTGTTTTTGGGCATTGCACTGGTCGTTGGGGGTGAGCGTTATAACAACCTGCGCCAGATGTTGCAGGAGTTGTTCGAACTGTGCCTGCAAATCGTCGGCTGGATCATGCGTCTGGCGCCTTTCGGCATCGGCGCCCTGTTATTACGGCTGGTGGCGACGCAGGATGGTGCGGTGTTGGGGAGCCTCGCCCATTTCGTCGCCGTCGTCATCGGCAGCACATTGTTCCACGGTGTCATCGTTTTGCCGCTGATACTCTGGCTGTTCACCCGCGTGTCGCCGCTACGCTTCTGGCTAGGCGCCCGCGAGGCATTGATCACGGCCTTCGCCACCAGTTCCAGCGCGGCGACGTTGCCAGTGACGCTGCGCTGTGTCGAACAGCACCTGCATGTCAAGCGCGACATCGCCAACTTTGTCGTGCCGCTGGGTGCCACCGTCAACATGGACGGCACGGCTCTCTACGAAGCGGCGGCGGCGCTCTTTGTCGCCCGTCTGGCGGGCATCGAAATCGATCTGGTGCACCAGTTGGTGATCTTTTTTGTGGCCATGCTCGGTGCAATCGGAGCGCCGGGCATTCCCAGCGTTGGCATGTTGAGCATGGTGCTGGTGCTGCAATCCGTCGGCCTGCCGGCCGAGGCCATCGCCATCCTGCTCCCGATCGATCGCATTCTCGACACCGTGAGGACGGCAGTCAATGTCGAGGGCGACATGGTCGGCAGCCTGATCGTGCAGAAGGTGGTTGATCAGCAAGGAGGACCCGCATGAACCGCAACGTGTTTCCCCTCGAAGGCGGCTGCGATTGCCGCCACGTTCGATACCGTATGGAGAGCGAACCGCTGTTCGTGCATTGCTGCCATTGTCGCTGGTGCCAGCGCGAGAGCGGCGCCTCGTTTGCGCTGAATGCCATGATTGAGTCGGATCGGGTCAGCCTGCTCGCGCATCCGCCTGAACTGGTGCCGACGCCCTCGGAGAGCGGTTATGGCCAGTTGTTTGCGCGGTGTCCGATCTGCCGGCTGACGCTGTGGAGCTATTACGCCGGACCGGGTCGGGCGGTGCGCTTCATCCGCGTCGGCACGCTGGATCAGCCTGATCTGGTGCCGCCCGATATTCACATCTTCACTGCGTCAAAACAGCCCTGGGTAGTGCTGCCGCCGGGCGTGCCCGCGGTGCCGGAGTATTACGAGCGGGCCGACCATTGGCCCGAGGCCAGCCTACGTCGCCGGGAAAAAATTGCGCCTCTGCTGGCAGCGCATCAGGCTGCTATTCAGGCGGGCAAACCGTGGTTCTGAGCGGCTGGGTGTAGAACACCGCCAACCAGACCGTGGTGGTTTGCGGATCGGTCCATTCCACACGATGGCGGCGATGCGGCGCGATGTCTATCCAATCGCCCGGGGTGAGGTCGTGCGCTTCGGCTTCGTCGGCGAAACGCAGGCGGGCGGCGCCGGCGAGCAGGAGCACCCATTCGCCTTCTTCCTGATCGTACCAGAATCCAGGCGGGCTCGATTGGCCGGTCGATACGATGCGCTCAATACGAAGCCCCGGTCGCGCGAGCAGGGTATCCAGCACTTCGCCAGCCGATTCGGCGGGCAGGTGGGCGAACAGATTGCCGTGGATGTCGACCGGGGGCACGGCGATCACGCCGTCCGGCGGCGGGCCAGGTAGTCTGGCTGAAAGACGGCCATGCGAATGGCGTCGCGGTATTCGCCATTGACGAAAAACTCCTGCCGCAACACGCCTTCCTCACGGTAGCCGAGTTTTTTGTAGACCTTGATGGCGCGCTCGTTCTCGACATCGACGATGAGCGAGAGCTTGTGCAGGTTGAGCACCGTGAAGGCGTAATCCATGGCCAGTGCGCTGGCGACGCGGGCGTATCCCTTGCCCTGGTGAACAGGCGCAATGATGATCTGAAATTCGGCCCGACGGTGCAGGTGGTTGATTTCCACCAGTTCCACCAGGCCGACCGGTTCCTGCTCTCGCTCGACCACGAAACGCCGCTCGCTCTGGTCGTGAATATGCTTGTCGTAAAGATCGGCTAGTTCGACAAAGGCTTCGTAGGGTTCCTCGAACCAGTAGTGCATCACTGATTCGTTATTATCCATTTCGTGTACGAAGCGCAAGTCTTCGCGTTCAAGCGGGCGCAGTTTGAGATGTCTGGGCATGGGCGGCTCCGTCGAAATGGTCAGAACACCGCCAGATGCAGCAGGCCGCGCACCAGAATGCCGATCAGGGCGCCTTTGATCGCAGGCATTGCGAACGCGGCGAATCGCTGGCCCGAGGAGACCAGTACGGCAACGCCGACGGGATCGAGAGTGTTGATGGTGAAGCCGGCAATCTTGTTCAGGTCGGTCGCCGTCATCGAATGATCCTGGATCATCGGGATGGTCGCCCCCATCATCGCGGTGCCGCCGGCGATGTATTTGGTGATGAACGACAGTACGGCCGATGGCGAAATGCCGACCACCGCCAGCGCCGGACCGAAGGCCGTTTTCAGCATGTCGATGGCACCGACCGCCTTCAAGACATTGACCATCAGGACGGCCAGAACCAGTAGCGGCACGGCCTTCAGGATCAACTGGAAGCCCTCTTCAGCGCCTTGCAGGATCAGCTGGATGACATTGGCCTTACGCGTGTCTTTCTTGATTTCCTCGGCCGCGGAGTGCTCGATGCTGTCCGGCAGGTGGCGGGCGAATAGGCGATAGGTGCATAAGGCGGCGACCAGACCCCCGATGACCGACGAAGCGATGATCGCGCCGAGATTGAGCCCGAAGGCGGTGAGCGGCAGCGTCGCATTGGCTTGCGACATGCACAACACGGCGGCGAAACCGGCCGCAATCTTGCGGTCGGAGATATGGACGTCCTGATCCATCAGGCGGAAGGTCGAGACCGGCGCAGCGAAGCTGACCATCAGGATCTGTACGATGGCGAAGACGCCAAGGCCCGGGATGCCGAAAAATACCAGTACCGGCGCGACGATGATGGCGACTCGGCGGAGCAGGCCAATGTGATCGAGCACGCGCATGGTGGCCATCATGAACACCATGATGGGCATCAGGATGAAAAACGCGAGCTCAAAACCCTTCTTGCCGGAGGCAAAGAGAATGTCGAGAAAAACTTCCATGCTGCACTCCCTGTAGATGACCTATTGTGGTGGTGGCTCTTCGCTCTAATGGCGACTCAGGCAGTAGTATCCGGTCGCGACGGGATACGGTCAATGGCCGGTTCGACCTGCTCAGACCGCGCCCAGGCGCCACAGCGAGGTGATCTCGCGGCGACGGGCGGCGTGCAAGGGGTCGTTGGCGTCGCTCACCTTGGGGTGATGCGGCTGGATGTCAGCGCGGGCGATCACCTTGAGTCCGGCGGCGGCGATCCACCCAGTCAGCTCTTCACGTGTTCGCAAGCCGAGATGTTCGGCAAGGTCGGAAAGAATCAACCAACCTTCACCGCCGGGTGAGAGGTGATCGGCAAGACCGGCCAGAAAGCCTCTCAGCATGCGGCTCTCGGGGTCGAATACCGCGTGTTCCACTGGGGAACTGGGGCGCGCGGGCACCCAGGGGGGATTGCAGACGACGAGCGGTGCGCGGCCGGGTGGAAACAGGTCGGCGTCGATCACATCCACCTGTTTTGCCACGCCCAGCCGGGCCAGATTTTCGCGGGCACAGGCCATCGCTCGCGCATCGCAATCGGTGGCCAGGATGCGGGCGACCCCGCGTCGGGCGAGCAGGGCGGCTATGACGCCGGTGCCGGTGCCGATGTCGAAAGCCAGTGACGTGTCGGGTAGCGGCGCCGTGGCGATCAGTTCCAGGTATTCGCCGCGGATGGGCGAAAAGACGCCGTAGTGCGGATGGATGGCGGCGCCAAGCGCGGCAATCGGCACGCCTTTCTTGCGCCACTCGTGCGCGCCGATCAAGGCTTGCAATTCGCGTAGCGACACTACGGAATCGACACCACGTTCGCCATAAACCTCGCGGCAGGCGGCGGCGACATCGGGCGCGCGGCGCAGTGGTATAAGGTAGTCGGCGTCGAGCGGAATCAGCAGCGCACCCAGCATGCGTGCCCGGTGCCCTTGCGCCTGACGATGCAGGTGAAAGGCCTCTTTCGGGTTGGGGCTGGTCTTGCGGGGCTTTTTGTCGATTCGCCGCGCCAATGCCTGCAACAACTGCCGGGCGTTGTGATAATCGCCGCGCCAGAGCAGGGCGGTGCCTTCCGACGCGAGGCGCAGCGCCGCTTCAGCGGTTAGGGTGTCGTCGACGGTCCGCACCCGCCGGGGAGGCGGCAAGCCGGCCTCGGAACGCCAGCGGGCGTGCTGGTCGACTTGGTTTTCATGCCAGTGCACCACAGGATCGGCGTTGTCGGTCATTGTCGGCACGCTTGAGATTGCGATGCCGGCTAGTATAGACGCCGCGCTGCGCTAAAATCGCCATTTTTGCGCGAAAGCCGCCCATGACCGCAATCCGCCCCCTGCGTATCGCCATCAACGGCTTTGGCCGGATCGGCCGCTGCCTGTTGCGGGCGATCCATGAAGCCGGCCTGCGTGACGACGTGCGCATCGTGGCCATCAACGAGCCGTCGGAGCCGGAAAGCATCGCTTACCTGACCCGGTTTGATTCTACCCATGGCCGTTTTCCGGGCAGGGTGGAGTTGAAATCCGGAGTGCTCTGCATTGACGGGCGTGCGATCGCGCTCACGCACGCGCGCACGCCTGAGGCCGTAGCCTGGGGCGATCTGGGGCTTGACCTGCTGGTGGAATGCTCGGGCCAGTATCCCACGCGTACTGAACTGGCGCGCTTTCTGGCGGCCGGCTGTCCGCGCATCCTGCTTTCGCAACCTGGCCACAGCGCCGAGGATGTCGACGCCACGGTGGTCTGGGGCCTCAATCACCGCGAATTGACTGGCAACGAGCGGGTGGTCTCGAATGCCTCCTGCACCACCAATGCCATTGTGCCGGTGATGCACCTGCTCGACCGCGCTTTCGGTCTCGAGCACGCCATGCTGACAACGTTGCATTCGCTGATGAACGATCAGCCCATTCTGGACGGTTTTCACCATGCCGACCTGCGCTGCACCCGCTCGGCCTTGCAGTCGATGATTCCGGTGTCGACCGGCCTGGCGCGCGGCGTGCAGCGACTGATGCCGCATCTGGTCGGACGGGTGCAAGCCAAGGCGATTCGCGTGCCGACTTTGAATGTCTCCGCCATCGATCTGGTTGGCACCCTCAAAACCGATGTCGACGCCGCGGCGCTGAACCGCCTGTTTGCCGAAGCGGCCGCTGGCGAATGGGCGGATGTGCTGGCGTATTCCGACGATCCGCATGCATCCATCGACTTCAATCACCATCCCCAGTCCGCGATTCTCGACGGTTGCCAGACGCGCGTCAGCGGCGGCCATCTGGTCAACTTGATGGTCTGGTTCGACAACGAATGGGGCTATGCCTGTCGTCTGCTCGACGTGGCCAGGTACTGGGGGCAGTGTTTCGAGTAGGCGCGATCTCGCCGACGGTCACATATCCCTAACACGGGCGGCGTATGGTCCGGGTTTTCGGGATTGTTGACCCTAGGAGATCTGTTCCATGCGCACTATGAACAAACTGGCTTTTGCGGTGGCCCTGCTTGGCGGAGTGGCGACGCTGCCGGCTCACGCCGACATCGTCAAGGTGGATGGCTCGTCCACCGTTTACCCCATCACGCTGGCGGCGGGGGAAGAATTCCAGCGCAACAGCCGTCACCCTGTCAAGGTGACAGTGGGAGTGTCGGGGACCGGTGGCGGTTTCAAGAAGTTCTGCAAGGGCGAGACAGATATTTCGGATGCTTCGCGCCCGATCCTCAAGAAAGAAATGGAAGCCTGCAAGGAAGCCGGCGTACAGTATTTTGAACTGCCCATCGCTTTCGATGCCATTACCGTGGTGGTCAATCGTTCGAACGATTTCATCAAGAAACTGAGCGTGGCAGATCTCAAGAAAATCTGGGAGCCTGCCGCGGAAGGCACGATCCGTAACTGGAACCAGATTGACCCCGCGTTCCCGAACATGCCGCTCAAGCTCTTTGGGCCGGGTTCGGAGTCGGGCACTTTCGATTACTTTACCGAGGCGGCGGTCGGAAAGGCCAAATCCTCGCGCAAGGATTACGTGGCTTCCGAAGACGACAACGTGCTTGTGCAGGGGGTAGCGCGCGACAAGGGCGCCCTCGGCTATTTCGGTTACGCCTATTATCAGGAAAACCAGAAGCGCATGAAGGCCGTGGGCATCGTGAGTGGCGCCGATGCCGTGTTGCCGTCGGCCAAAACGGTTGAGGATGGCTCGTATCGTCCCTTCTCCCGGCCAATCTTCATCTACGTCAATACCAAGTCATTTGCCGACAAGGCTGATGTGCGCGAATTCGTCGATTTCTACATGAAGAACGGCGCCCGTCTCTCCAAGGAGGCGAAGTATGTACCGCTGCCCGCCAGGGCCTATACGCTGAACGCCGAGCACATCGCCAAGAAGCGGATTGGTACTGTTTTTGGTGGCGAAGAAGCGATCGGCATCAAGATCGAGGAACTGATGTCGCGCGAAACAAAAATGTGATTGCCATCGTTCCCGGTGCGCAATCGTGCCCTGTTGCCGGGGCGATTGCGCACCGGTTCGTTCAGCCGCCCCGGCTGGAGACGAGTCGCAACAGATTGGCGTTCATTGCCTGCTGGCGGGCGGACTGGCGGTTGTAGGAAGTTTGTAGCTGACCGAAACGGTCGCGTTCCGATTCGCTGCGGCTCGCGGCCTCGATGCTGCTCAGACATCGCCAGCGGGGCGCCGGTTTGGTGGAATACAGCCGCATGCTGTCGGCGGGATGAAAAGCCCGGCACCAATAGCAGAATCTCGTTTCCGACATTGTGCTTTCTCCTGCAGTTCGGCGTGAGGAGAGCACAGCATGACCGGACAGGATTGCGGCGGTATGACAGACACCGCCAACGGCGTTCAGAGGGTGCAGAGATTGACGACCAGTCCGGCTTCGTAGGTACGCCAGGTGAAGGGAATGGCGTAAGGCCGTCCGGCACGGCTGGTCTTGATCTTTTCGTGTTTGCCGAGAAACGCAACCGGCGGACTGATTTTCATCATTTCGCCAAAATGTTTGCGTGCCCGGCCCGACAAGGTATTCGCGATTTCGCCGACGAGATCGAGATGCGCCGCGTCGCTGTAGCTGCTGTCGCCCATCAGCATCAGGACGTGGGTCAGCAACTGCTTGGGGGCGGAAAAACAGACGGTGCCGGTAAAGTCGCCATGCACCGGGATAATGCCGTGGAAGTCGTTCCAGTTTTCTGGGTAGTCGCCTTCGAGCAGATAGGCTGAGCGCACCTGCGCTTTTTCGCCGCTGGTCGTCTCGAAATACTCGCAGATGGCGTCTGAGAAAATGCTGATATCTTCGGGGCCGAGTTCGCGGCAGGTCATTTACAAAGCTCCACTAGCGAGTTGAGCAGGTCTTCGTCACGGAAGGGCTTGAGCAGAAATCCATGCGCGCCGTTGCGGATGGCGCGCAGCGCGGTGGCGCGATCGGAAAGGGCGGAAACCACCAGGATATGCGCGTCGGGCAAGAGCTTGGCCAACTCGGAGATACAGGCTTCGCCATCGAGCTTGGGCATGGTCAGATCCATGGTGATGACATCCGGCCGCTTGCTTTTCGCCAGCGCCAGCGCCTGCTCGCCATCGCCCGCCAGGCCGACGATATCGACCTTGCCCAGACGCGGATTATTGGCGAGCACCGCGATGCGGTTACGAATGATCATCGAGTCGTCCACGATCATCAGGCGCATTGCCAGGCCTCCTTGTCCAGTTGCAGACTGAAACGGGTGTAGGTATTGGGGCGGCTGGAGATTTTCAGTGTGCCACCCCAGCGCGAAATCATGTCGTGCACCAGTGCCAGTCCGTCGCCGCGGCCGGCGTGAATGCCGGGTTCGGCAATCGCGCTGAAACCGGGTTGGAATATCTTGGCGACGATCTGTTCGTCGCTGAGACTGGCTGCTTCCTCGGCAGAGAGCGTGCCGTTCTCGGCAAACGTCTGGCGCAACGCTTGCGGCGAGAGGCCGTATCCGTCGTCCTGCACCGAAATCAGCAGCGTGCCTTCCGCGTCGCAGGTGATCATGCAGGAAATGGTGCCCTCTTGCGGTTTGCCCTGTCGTTGCCGCTCTTCGGCCGGTTCGATTCCATGGACAACCGCATTGCGCACCAGTTGGGGCAGGGTCGTGCGCAGGAAAGCCAGTACGGAGCCCGGCAATTTGAGTTCCGGCGGTGCGGCGATTTCGATTTTCGCTTTCTTGTTGAGGTCGCTGGCGATTCGCAGGGTCAAATGCTCGATCTGCGACATCAGCTCGCGCAGTTCGCTGTCGGTATCTCCGGCGGCGCGTTTCTCGCCGTTGGCGTAATGCTGGACGCGCTCGATGACCTGCCAGACCTTGGCTGTGGCTTCATGTACATCGTTCATGGCAACTGCGACGGGAATGAGATCGTCGCCGGTCAGGTCGTCACGGTTTCTTAGCGGGGCCAGCGTCGATTCAAACTTGTGAATCTCCATCTCGATGGCACGCAGGCCGAGCGCCGCCGCTTCGCCCTTGACGCCGTGCACATCGCGGGCAACGACATTGACCAGTTTGCGATAGGCCGGTCCTTCCGGTCGCACGCTGGCGAGTTGGCTGTTGATACTGGCCAGTCGCGCCTCGGCACCGCGCAGAAAGCTGTCGACCGTGGCAGGGTCGTGATCCAGTAAAGCGAGCAGCGCATCGACCTCGGTTTTGACGCGCTGTTCGGCATGTGCGAGATCACGCGCCAGGGTCACTTTCTCGGTGACATCGAAAACGGTGACGAGCAACTGCTCGACCTGATCGCCGCTCTTGACCTGATCGAATTCGAAATTGAGATAACGGGTCTTGCCATCCTGCGGCACGAAGGCGATTTCCTGTAGCGGATTCAGTTGCTTCAGCAGGCTGGGCTTGACCTTTTTGTTGAACAGCACGTCGAAGAAATCCTTGACCGATTCCCGGTGTTTCTCTTCGATGCGTTCCATCAGAAACGCGAGTACGTTGTCGCCCGGCACAAGTGCTTTGTCGAGCATGTCAAAGAGCGTTTGCGAATGCTGGTGGCCGATTCTGCCCTCGCGATCCACCAGAAAGAGGCCTTCCTGTACCGTCTCCAGAATTCGCGTGGTCTCCCGACGGGCTTCTTCGGCGATGCGGTCGCTCGCCTGAAGGCTGCGGACGAATTTGAAAATGATGAAAATGAAGTTCAGAAAGGCCAGCCCAATGGCGATCAACTGGATCGTCTGCAAAGTGGAGGATCGCTCCAGGGCCGAGGATTCCAGCGTTTCGGTCAGGTCGCCGGCCAGTTGCATCAGGCGCACATTACGTGCGAACACCAGGTTGGCGATCGAAGTGACGTCATTCACGCCAGGCTCTTTCATGCCGAGCAGCGTGACCGCCTCGCGTCCGAGGGGTGCCCAGGTGCGTTCGAGCTCTTCGAGCTGTTCCATGGCCTCGCTGTTGGCGGCGGTTGAAAAACCCTCGCCCGCCGCTTCGCGCAAACCGCTCTTGAGGCGCTCGATGGCTTCGGAAAACGCCTGGTGCGATTCCGAAATCTGCGCGAGACTGGTCTGGGTGGGTTGCTGGTTGGCCAGTTCGTAGTTCAGCGTGAGCACTGCCTTGGCGAGCTGCTGAGAATACATGCGGAGCTCGCCGGCGGTATTGATGCGCGCGGTGTCGGCGGCGATCAGGCGCGAGGTATAGTAGTTGAACGCCAGCACGCCCATGTCGAGAAACAGGAAAATGGTGATGGCAAGCACGAGATCGCGGTACTTGCCGAGTTTGGAAGCCTTGGGTTTACGCATCTTGGGTCGAAGCGCCAGAAGAGGATCAGGCAGCCATTCTTGCGGACCAAGATGACGTTCTAATTGCAGTGCACGATTCCGCTATGCGGCGGGTGGCAAGGTCAGATTGAGCGCGGCCGCGCAAAAGGCTTCCGAGGCCGCGTCGATGGGCGAAAACGCGATGCCGTCGCCGCGCCGGGTGACGTGCGCCGACAGCTCTGGCGATTCAACGCGCATGATGACCGGCGTGCCTCGCTCGCGGGCGTGCAGCGCGATTTGCAGATTGACGGCGTCCCGGTCGGTCAGTGCCAGCACGAGGCGGGCGCGTTCGACACCGGCCAGTTCCAGCGTCTCGCGCGTGGTGGCATCGGCGATGATGACCTGATGGCCAGCCGCGCGCAATGCGCCGACGTGAACGTTCTGGGCGTCCTGCTCGATGACGACCAGCCTGGATGTCTCGGCGGCGAGCAGCCCGGCAAGGCGGTAACCGACATTGCCGGCGCCGGCAACGATGATGTGACCTTTGCCCCGTGTTCTCACCCGGCCATGCAGAACTTCGAAACGACGCGTCAACACATGCTCGGAGAGCAGCGCGAAAAGTACGGCGATGAAGCTTGCGCCGGCCAGCATCAGCCCCATGCCGAACAACTTGATGCCGTCGCTGGCATCTTTCAACGCGATGTCGCCATAACCCACGGTCATGACCGTGGTCCACACAAAATACAACGCATCCATGTAGCGGATGCCCAGCGCCTGCGAAAACACCAGTGCCGACGGAAAAACCAGCAGGAAGAGGCAGCACAGGGCGATGATCAGCGTGCGGTCGGGCTGGGATGCCCGGCCTCGCGGGCGGCGTGCGGGCGCGACAGCCGGCGGTCGCGACGGGGGCGGCTGGGTCAGCACCTGGCGGGCGGCGGCGGCAAAAACCGGTGCCGATACGCGCGACATCGACAACACGCTTACGCCCGAGATGGTTTGCGAAAGATAACCGCCCAAGGTCGAGTCGAAGATGCGCACCACCAGCGGCAGATGGGGATGCGCCTGCCGCGTTTGCAAGGCCAGGTCGACATTGGCGGAATCGTCGTCGGCCGCCAGAATCAGCGCCTTCGCGCGTTCGAGCCGCTCGGCGGGCAGCGCCGGATGAGCTGTTTCGGTAGATAACGGTTCCGCATGGATGCCGGTGCTTTGCAGGCGCTGCAAGATGGCGTTGGCGAGGGGGCCGGTGCCGGCGATCAGGATCATGACGGGTGGCGAAGTTGAAAGCGGTCAGTCTATCGCGAACGGTGTCCCGGGAGGCTGTCGGCGTGCACGAAACTCAACGCCCCGAGCGCAGCAGGGCGATCAGCGCGCCTTCGCCGCCATCCTGGGGCCGCGCCTGACAGTACGCCAGCACTTCGATTTTTTGCGCCAGCCAGCCGCGCACAAGCTGGCGCAGGATGGATTGTCTTCCCGGCGAACTCAGCCCCTTGCCGTGAACGACACGGATGCAACGCACGCCGCGCTTCAGCGCCTGAGCCAGGAATTCGGCCAGATGGTGGCGGGCCTCGTCGCGGGTGAAACCATGCAGGTCGATTTCGTCCTGCACGACCCAGCGGCCGCGGCGCAGGTCGCGCAAGACGGTGTAGGCGAGGCCGGTGCGAAGGTAGGTGGGCTCATCGCCCCCTTCCAGCCGATCTTGCAGGCCGATCGGCGCGTGCAGCGATTCGCTGAGAACGGCGTGCTGGTCGGCCAGGTGCTGGAGCGGGCGCGGCGAGGGCGCCGGGCGTCCGAGATGGACGCGATTGGTCGATCTCAGCGGCTCGGCGTCGGCGACAGCAGCGCGAAAGATCGCAATGTCATCCGGCGAGGGGGCGGCGACCGCCGCCGGTCTTCGCTTGCGCATGGCGGCGTTGGCATCGCCCGGATCAGACCGCGCCGAGCTGATCCAGATAGCGCTCGGCGTCGAGCGCCGCCATGCAGCCGGTGCCCGCTGAAGTGCAGGCCTGGCGGTAGATGTGGTCCTGCACATCGCCGGCCGCGAAGACGCCGGGGACGCTGGTTTGCGTGGCGTTGCCGTGGCGTCCGCCCTGGGTGACGATATAGCCGCCGTCGAGTTCGAGTTGGCCGACGAAGAGGTCGGTGTTGGGCTTGTGGCCGATGGCGATGAAGACGCCGTCCACTTTCACCTCCTGCGCCGCGACTCCGACGGTGCTGGTGACGCGCAAGCCGGTGACGCCCGTATTGTCGCCCAGCACCTCGTCGAGGACGCTGTTCCACAGGATGGTGACCTTGCCGGCCTTTTCCTTTTCGAACAGCTTCTCCTGCATGATCTTCTCGGCCTTGAACTTGTCGCGGCGGTGAATGACGGTGACGTGGCTGGCGATGTTGGCGAGGTAGAGCGCTTCTTCGACTGCCGTGTTGCCGCCGCCGACGACGGCGACCGGCTTGTTGCGGTAGAAGAAGCCGTCGCAGGTGGCGCAGGCCGAGACGCCGCGACCGGCGAACGCCTCTTCCGATGGCAAGCCCAGATATTGCGCCGAGGCGCCGGTGGCGATGATCAGCGCATCGCAGGTGTAGGTGCCGGTATCGCCGACGAGGGTGAAGGGGCGTTCGGTCAGCCTGGCGGTGTGGATATGGTCGAAGATGATTTCAGTGTCGAAGCGGCGGGCATGTTTCTCGAAACGCGCCATCAGCTCGGGGCCTTGCACGCCGTCGGCGTCGGCGGGCCAGTTGTCGACTTCGGTGGTGGTCATCAGCTGACCGCCTTGTGCCATGCCGGTGATAACGACCGGCTTCAGGTTGGCGCGCGCGGCATAGACGGCGGCAGTGTAGCCGGCCGGGCCGGAACCGAGGATGAGCAGCGGGATGTGGCGGGTGTTCGACATGTCTTTATTCTCGGGTGTGGATTTGAGTTGACGGATTATAAGGGCTGTCCGGCTTACTGGTGGATATTCGGCAAAGCATGAACCGTCGCGTGGCGGAGAACACACCCCGGTGCGTTCCATTCTGCGAAAAGTGTTTATAATCGACAGATAAACAACTGAAATTCTTCGACTTGTGACCCAAGACACCCTCGCCAAATGCGGCCTGAGCCTGGTCGTCCTGCGCAATGTTCCCTTGTTCGCGGGGCTTGAACAGGGCGAACTGGAGAAGCTGGGCCGTGTCGCCGGCCGGCGGCGGGCGGGGCGCGGCGAGTTCGTGGTGCGGGCGGGCGAGGAAACCGATGCGCTGTACATCCTGATCAACGGCAGCGCCAAGGTCACCAATTGCGACGAGGAAGGCCGCGAGATCATTCTAGCCATTCTCGGACCGGGCGAATTCTTCGGCGAAATGGGCCTGATCGACGGCAGCCCGCGCTCGGCCAACGTGGTCGCGCAGGAGGCTTGCGAACTTCTGGTGATGAGCCGCGCCGATTTTCATCGCTGCATGCAGGACAATTTTCAGGTCGCGTTGAAGCTGATGCACATTCTGGTGCAACGTCTGCGCGAGGCGGATCGCAAGATCGAGAGCCTGGCGCTGCTCGATGTGTACGGGCGCGTTGCCCGCCTGCTGCTGGAAATGTCCGACATGCAGGAGGGGCGGCGTGTCGTGGTCCGCAAGACTTCCAAGCAGGATATGGCGCGCATGATTGGCGCATCGCGCGAAATGGTCAGCAAGGTCATGCGCGATCTGGAAAACAGCGGCTACATCCGGCACGATGGCGACCAGATCGTCATCAACGGGGGTTAGCGCGTGGCGCGTGGCAGTGAGCGGTCGGGGGCCTTGCCCGACAAGATTGGCGCCTTGTTGCAAGAATCCCGATGGCTGGTCCTCGGCGCGGTGGCGGTTTTTTTGTCACTGGCGCTGTGGGGCTATCATCCCGACGATCCGGGCTGGAGTCATGCTGCTTCCGCGGCCACACTGCACAATCCCGCTGGTCGTTTTGGCGCCTGGTTAGCCGATCTGTTGCGCTACCTTTTCGGGGCTTCCTCGTGGTTCTGGGTCGTACTGATCGCCATGTTCATCTGGCGAGGCTATCGCCTGTTGAGTGTCAGCGACGTTGCCGATCCTCCAGCACCGCCGCCATCCCGCCGGTCACTGTCGCTCAGTCTGCTCGGGTTCGCGCTGCTGCTGGCGGCTTCCGCCACGCTGGAAGCCTTGCGTTTTCACAGCATCACCGGCCCGATGCCCCTGGCGCCGGGCGGCATGGTGGGGATGGAGATCAGCCGCTTGGCAGTGCGCGCGCTCGGCTATACCGGCGGTACGCTGGTGCTGCTGGCCGGCATCGCGCTGGGGTGGAGCATGTTTTCGGGGATGTCCTGGTTGCGTGCCTGCGAACGTTTCGGCGGTTTGCTGGAGTGGCTCTGGGGCAGCGTGCGCGGGGTTTTCGACCGCTGGCAGGACAGACGCATCGGGCGCGAGGTGGCGCTGCAGCGCGAAGAAGTGGTCGAAGTCGAAAAGAAGCGCGTCGAGTTCCAGGAACCCGTGGTGATCGAAACGCAGGCGCCGGAACCGACCGTTTCGCCAAAAATGGAGAAGCGGATCGAACGCGAGAAGCAGGGCGCCTTGTTCCCGGAAGCGATCATTGGCGGATACCTGCCGCCGCTCCGCTTGCTCGACCCCGCGCCGGCGCAGACCGAGTTGCCGGCAGCCGATACGCTCGAATTTACCTCGCGCCTGATCGAGCGCAAGCTTGCCGATTTCGGTGTGCAGGTCAAGGTCACGGCGGCCTTGCCGGGACCGGTGGTGACCCGTTACGAAATCGAGCCGGCGGTCGGCGTCAAGGGCGCGCAGATCGTCAATCTGGCGCGCGATCTGGCACGCGCCCTGGCGCTGGTATCGATCCGCGTGGTCGAGACCGTGCCCGGCAAGTCGTGCATGGCGCTGGAGTTGCCAAACGCCCGTCGACAGACCGTCAAGCTCTCCGAAATCATCGCCAGCAAACCCTATAACGACATGGCCAGCCCGCTGACGGTCAGCCTCGGCAAGGATATCGGCGGCGTGCCGCAGGTGGCCGACCTCGCCAAGACGCCGCACCTGCTGGTGGCGGGGACGACCGGGTCGGGCAAGTCGGTCGGGGTCAATGCGATGATCCTCTCGATGCTGTACAAATCCGAGCCGGAGCAGGTGCGGTTGATCCTGATCGACCCCAAGATGCTGGAGCTGTCCATCTACGAAGGCATTCCGCATCTGCTGGCGCCGGTCGTGACCGACATGAAGCAGGCGGCCAACGCGCTCAACTGGTGCGTGGGCGAAATGGAGCGCCGTTACAAGCTGATGTCGACGATGGGTGTGCGTAATCTGGCCGGCTTCAACACCAAGATCAAGGACGCGCAGAAGCGCGGCGAGCATCTGCCCAATCCGCTGTCATTGACACCCGAAGCGCCGGAACCGCTGACCACGCTGCCTTTCATCGTGGTCGTCATCGATGAGCTGGCCGATCTGATGATGGTGGTCGGCAAGAAGGTCGAGGAACTGATCGCGCGTCTGGCCCAGAAGGCGCGCGCGGCCGGCATTCACCTGGTGCTGGCGACGCAGCGGCCCTCGGTCGATGTGATCACCGGCCTGATCAAGGCCAATATCCCGACCCGCATTGCCTTTCAGGTTTCCAGCAAGATCGACTCGCGCACCATTCTCGACCAGATGGGCGCCGAGGCCCTGCTCGGCCAGGGCGACATGCTCTATCTGGCGCCCGGTACCGGCTACCCGACCCGCGTGCATGGCGCCTTTGTCAGCGACGACGAAGTCCATCGCGTTGTCGAGCACCTCAAGAAGAACGGCGCCCCCGACTACGTGCCCGAAGTGCTGGCCGGCAGTTCCGACGACGATGAAGGCGGCGCCGGTGGCGAAGGCGATGCCGGCGATGCGGAAAGCGATCCGCTCTACGACCAGGCGGTCGACATCGTGCTGAAGAGCCGGCGGGCCTCGATCTCGCTGGTGCAACGACATCTGCGCATCGGCTACAACCGGTCCGCTCGCCTGATCGAAGCGATGGAGAAAGCCGGGCTGGTTTCGCCCATGGATGGCCGCGGCGGCCGCGAAGTATTGGCAAGGAGACCGGAAGAATGAAATGGCGCATCGTCTGCATCGCCTGTCTGTGGCCCGCGTTGGCCTTTGCGGGCGGCACCGCGCAACTCAAGCGCTTTCTGGAAGAAACACGCAGCCTGAAAGCCGAGTTTTCGCAAACCGTGACGGTCCGCCAGGGGGGGCGCAAACCGCAGCATTCCAGTGGTAAGGTGACGATCCTACGCCCGGGCAAGTTACGTTGGGAAATACTGAAACCCTATCCGCAACTGATGGTGGGCGATGGCGACAAAATCTGGATCTACGATGAAGAACTGGCGCAGGTCACCGTGCGCAAGGTGGGCCAGGCCATCGGCAGCACGCCCGCCGCGATTCTGGCCGGCAACAACGAACTGGAACGCAATTTCACGCTGCGAG
The DNA here is from genome assembly GCA_002337055.1 of Betaproteobacteria bacterium UBA1934. Classification (GTDB taxonomy): domain Bacteria; phylum Pseudomonadota; class Gammaproteobacteria; order Burkholderiales; family Rhodocyclaceae; genus UBA1934. Next base: position 291,086 of record DDFG01000001.1, read on the forward strand.
ACGACGGCGAGCAGGATGGTGTGCAATGGGCACTGGCCGTTCCCAAGGCCAAGGAGAGCGGCTTCGAGAAACTGCGGATCGGATTTGCCGGCGGCGAACTGAAAGCGATGGAGCTTTTCGACAGTTTCGGGCAGGTGACCTATCTCAGCTTTACGCATCTGGAACGCAATCCGCCCCTGACGGCGGCGCAATTCCATTTCACGCCGCCCAAGGGCGTGGACGTGGTAGGCGAATAGGTCTTAAAAAGGCAGACCGGAAGGTCTGCCTTTCCCTTAGGGGGCGCGAAGCGGCGCGATCAACCGAACAGCTTGCCTTTCAACAGCGCCAGACCTTGTTCCGCCAGATTGCCGCCTTCCGGCACCTGACCATCCGGCGTGAGCTTGTCGATGACCTGCGGCAGCAGTTCCGCGAGTTGGCCAGAAGCTTGTTGAGGGTCGATGCCGAGCTTGCCGGCAATCTCGCTCACGACATTGGAGCCCAGCACGCTCTCCAGTTGATCCGGCGCGATCGGCTGATTTTGACCGGTTGAAATCCACGACTGCACGACCTCGCCGAGGCCGCCTTGCTGGAAGGCCCCGATCAGACCGCTCAAACCGCCAGTTTCCGGATTGTTGACGAGATGCAGCACGCTGGAAAGCACGGAAGATTCACCCGATCCTTCGGCATTGCCCGAGATTGCACCGACTACCTGATCCAAGAGTCCCATCTTTGTCTCCTTTGGCAAGAATGTGGGAAAGCCTGCGACGATGGTCAACGTATCCTATACCATGTACATGGCAAATTTTGGTCAACGCAAACAGAAAAGCCGCGTTAAGCAAAAGCTGTCAATGCGGTGGGACACTTTTCACTCGTCAAGGAGAGAATGCATGAAGAAATTATTCGCAATGCTGTGCGGTCTGGCGCTCTGTGCGCTCAACGCTTTCGCGGCGGTCAATGTCAATACGGCAACCGTCGAGCAACTGGAAACCCTCAATGGAATCGGGCCGGCCAAGGCCAAAGCGATTGTCGATTACCGTACCAAGAATGGGGCATTCAAGACAGTCGATGAACTCGACAACGTGCCGGGCATCGGTCAGGGCGTGCTGAACAAGATTCGCGCCGACGTGTCGGTCAGCGGCCAGACCACGGTCAAGGCTGAACCGGCCAAACCGGCGGCCGCACCGGCCCCGGCCAAGGCCGAACCGGTGAAGACGGCGCCTGCCTTACCTGCTGCACCCGCTCCCAAGGCTGAACCCGCCAAGCCGGTTGTGCCGGCCCCTGCTGCCAAGCCGGAACCCGCAAAACCCGTCACGCCGATGCCGGCTGCCAAGCCCGAACCGGCCAAGCCCGAACCGGCCAAGCCGATGACGCCGGCGCCCGCCGCAGCCAAGCCCGATGCAAAACCCGCCGCTGCGCCAGCCCCGGTCGCCAAGGATGCCAAGAAGGACGACAAGGCGCCTGCCAAGAAGGAAGCCAAAGACGACACCAAGGCGGACAGCAAGAAGGACAAAAAGGGCAAGAAGGCCGACGACAAGGATGACAAGAAAGCCGACGACAAGAAGGCTGACAAGAAAGCCGATAAGCAGGACAAGAAAGACAAGAAGGACAAGGACGAGAAGAAGTAATTCCTGCCGGACTCGGGGCGGCTCCTGTCGCGGAGTAGCCCCGGTATCGGTTTTCCTTTGTTTCGCCGAAAATGCTTGCGTCCGGGCGCGATTTCTGGAATAATCCGGCCCTTTGATTTATCTCTAGTCGAACAGGAACATCATTCATGGCCAATAGCGCACAAGCCCGTAAGCGCGCCCGTCAAGCCGACAAGCAACGCGATCACAACGCCAGCCTGCGTTCGACGCTGCGTACCGCGATCAAGCGTGTGCGCAAGGCGATCGAAGCTGGTGACAAGACCGCCGCGCAGGGCGTTTTCCAGCAATCCGTTGCGGTGATCGACCGCATTGCCGACAAGAAGATTGTTCACAAGAACAAGGCTTCCCGTCACAAGAGCCGCTTGTCGGCCCAGATCAAGGCGATGGCTGCCTGATCGAATCGCATTCAGTCAAGAAAATGGCGCCTCCGGGCGCCATTTTTGTTGGTGGTTGCGGCGCGAAATCAGGGGATGGGGCAGACGCCGTCAATAATTTGGAGATCGTTGTCGTTGGCGAAATCAAGCACGAAACGATAAACGTTGGGCTCGACTTCCTTCAGGCGCGAATCGACAATCACCGCCTTTTCTCCGTTGTAGTCGCTGGGGCCGACGAAGGGGGAGTACTGTAGCTTGCATTCGCTGCCAAAAGCCGACATGCAGCCACACAGGCGTTCGGCCCAGTCGCTGGGGCGGAAGCGTTTGCCGTCCTTGGTCAGACCAAGGATGATGAACGAGGGGGAATCAATCGGGGTCATGTCGAGGTCATTGTCTCTATCGGTCTTATGGGGCCGATTCTATCAGACCGAACCGACGCTTTGTAATGAAAACGGTTCGCGTCCTGCGGGAGCACGCGAAAGCCGGCGCTCCTACAGGAAACCGAGCGATTTCAGTTCGGCGTGCAGCGACATGTAGTCGTGCGCCCCGGTGCTGGCGGCGTTGTGCTGAAAGACATCGCGATTGAGCGAGGGGCTTTCGGCCACGGCAACATTCTCTGAAATCACGGTTTCCAGCACTTCGTCGCCGTAGCGATCCAGCAAGCGCTGGCGGACATCGCTGCTCATGCGGCGGCGGCGGTCGAAGCGGGTGAGCAGATACCGCCGCTCGACGCGGCGCTTCAGAACGGGTTCCAGCACTTGCAGCGTGCGGGTGATGTGGTCAGCGGCCTGTAGTGAAAGGTAGTCCGTCGAGATCGGGATCAGCAGCCGGTCACAGGCGAAAATGGCGTTCAGGGCCAATACGCCGATATACGGGCAGCAATCGATCACGGTCGGTCTTGCGGGTGCCGCCTGTTCCATGGCTTCCAGCCCGACCCGTAGCTTGTTGAGGATGGAGGGCCCCTTGCCGAAGACCGAATCGACCTTGATCAGTTGTTGATGCGAAGGGATAAGTCGACCCATGTGCGGCCAATCCATGCCCAGATCCGCCAACGGCTTGTCGTCCTGATAAAAGGCGAACAGGCTCTTGCCGGCGTCTTGCGGCGCTTGCCCGAAAATGCCCGACAAATGCCCCTGCGGATCGAGGTCGAGCATCACCGGTTGTTCGCCGGCGCGCACCAGCGCAGCGCCCAGATTGAGGGCGGTGGTCGTCTTGCCGACGCCGCCTTTCTGGTTGAATATGGCAATCCGCATGAGAGTGGCCAGTTATGTACAAAGCGCTATTTTTCACTTAACATGCCCTTTCCCGCAACTGCACGCGGACATATATTTCTGCGGTGGTTGTTTCGGCGGCGCTGGCCGCCGTTTTAATTTGAGGATCGCCATCTTGTCTTCGACGCATGTGATGAACACCTACGCCCGCCTGCCGGTAGCGTTCAGCCACGGCCAGGGTTGCCGCATTACCGATACCGAGGGCAAGACCTATCTTGATGCGCTGTCAGGGATTGCGGTGAATACGTTGGGTCACGCGCATCCCACACTGGTCGCCGAACTGTCGGCCCAGGTTGGCCGCTTGATGCACACTTCCAATCTTTACCGCGTGATAGGGCAGGAGCTGCTTGCGGACAAGCTGACCGCCCTTTCCGGAATGAAGGAAGTCTTCTTCTGCAACTCCGGCTGCGAAGCGAACGAAGCCGCGATCAAGCTGGCGCGTTTTTACGGTCACAAACAGGGTATCGAGACGCCGACCATCATCGTGATGGAGAAAGCTTTTCACGGCCGCACGATGGCGACCCTTTCGGCGACCGGCAACCGCAAGGCGCAGGCGGGCTTCGAGCCCCTGGTCGGGGGGTTTGTTCGAGTGCCTTACGACGACATCGACGCCGTGCGCGCAGTCGCCGAACACAACAAGAACATCGTCGCCGTGATGCTGGAAATGATTCAGGGCGAAGGCGGCATCCATTTGGCGGGCACGGAATACCAGCAGCAGTTGCGGCGGCTCTGCGACGAAAAGGCCTGGCTGATGATCTGTGACGAGGTGCAATGCGGCTTGGCGCGGACCGGAAAATGGTTCGGTTACCAGCACGCCGGCGTTCTTCCCGACATTGCCACCCTCGCCAAGGGGCTGGGTTCGGGCGTGCCGATCGGTGCCTGCATGGCGGGCGGGCGCGCGGCGGACCTGTTCGGGCCGGGCAACCACGGCTCGACCTTTGGTGGCAATCCCTTGGCCTGCGCGGCGGCGCTGACGACGCTGTCTGTCATCGAACGCGACGGGTTGATGGCGCAGGCCGAGCGCATCGGCGCCCTGATCCGCCAGCGCTTCGCGGAAGCTTTTGCGGGCATGCCGGGCATCGTCGACATCCGCGGCAAGGGCCTGATGATCGGCATCGAGCTGGACCGTCCCTGTGGCGAACTGGTCACCCGCGCCCTGGCCGCCGGGTTGCTGATCAACGTGACGGCCGACAAGGTCGTACGCCTTCTGCCGTCGCTGATTTTTGCCGAGGCCGAGGTCGAGGAACTGGTGACTCGTCTGGCGCCGCTGATCAAGGATTTTCTTTCCGCGTAAGAGACCGCCATGGTGATCAAACACTACTTGCAGTTCAAGGATTTTTCCCGCGAAGAATACGACTACCTGTTTGAACTCACCCGCGTCATCAAGGACCGCTTCAAGCGGTACATCACCTACCATCCGCTGCACGACAAGACGCTGGTGATGATTTTCGAAAAGGCGAGCACGCGCACCCGTCTCTCGTTCGAGGCCGGCGCGCAGCAGCTTGGCGCCGCGGCGATCTACCTGAACACTAAGGATTCCCAGCTCGGGCGCGGCGAATCGGTCGAGGACGCGGCGCAGGTCATGTCGCGGATGAGCGACATCATCATGATCCGCACCTTCGAGCAGACCATCGTCGAGCGGCTGGCGGCGAGTTCGCGGGTGCCGGTCATCAATGGCCTGACCAACGAATACCATCCCTGCCAGATCATGGCGGATATCTACACCTTCATCGAACATCGCGGCCCGATCCAGGGCAAAACGGTGGCGTGGATCGGCGATTCCAACAATGTCTGCAACACCTGGCTGCAAGCGGCGGAAGTGCTGGATTTCAAGGTGCATGTGTCGACGCCTCCGGGCTACGAAGTCGAGCCGGAACGCGCCGGGCTGGTCGGAACCGCACATTTCAAGGAGTTTGCCGACCCGCTCGAAGCCTGCAAGGGAGCCGATCTGGTGACGACCGATGTATGGACCTCGATGGGATTCGAGGCCGAAAACGAGGCGCGCATCAAGGCGTTTGCCGACTGGTGCGTCGACGCCGAAATGATGGCCCGGGCCAAGCCGGGCGCGCTGTTCATGCACTGCCTGCCGGCACATCGTGGCGAGGAAGTGACCGCAGAAGTCATCGACGGCCCGCAGTCGGTGGTGTGGGACGAAGCCGAGAACCGCCTGCATGTGCAAAAGGCGTTGATGGAATATCTCGTCCTCGGTCGTATCTAATTGATTTGTCCGGCGGGACGCCATCGGGCGCCTCGCCTTGTGTGATCCAACGGAGTTCGCAATGAGTGATGTGAAAAAAGCAGTGCTTGCCTATTCGGGCGGCCTTGATACCTCGGTCATCCTGAAGTGGTTGCAGGATACCTATCAATGCGAGGTGGTGACCTTCACCGCCGACCTGGGCCAGGGCGAGGAACTGGAGCCGGCGCGCGCCAAAGCGCTGAAATTCGGCATCAAGCCGGAAAACATCTTCATCGACGACCTGCGCGAGGAATTCGTGCGCGACTTCGTCTTTCCGATGTTCCGCTGCAATACCGTCTATGAAGGCGAATACCTGCTCGGCACCTCGATTGCCCGTCCGCTGATCGCCAAGCGCCTGATCGACATCACCAACCTCACGGGCGCGGATGCCATTTCGCACGGCGCCACCGGCAAAGGCAACGATCAGGTGCGCTTCGAGCTGGGCGCCTATGCGCTGAAGCCGGGCATCAAGATCATCGCCCCGTGGCGCGAATGGGACCTGCTGTCGCGCGAAAAGCTGCTAGCCTATGCCGAACAGCATGGCATTCCCATCGAAATGAAACACAAGCAGGGCGGTTCGCCCTATTCGATGGACGCCAATCTGCTGCATATTTCTTTTGAAGGCCGCCATCTGGAAGACCCCTCCGCCGAGGCCGAGGAAAGCATGTGGCGCTGGACGGTGTCGCCGGAAGCAGCGCCCGATCAGGCCGAATACGTCGACCTCGAATTCGAGCGCGGCGATCTGGTCTCGATCAACGGCGAACGCATGAAAGCGCACGAACTGCTGGCCAAGCTGAACCAGCTCGGCGGCAAGCATGGCATCGGCCGCCTCGATCTGGTCGAGAACCGCTACGTCGGCATGAAGTCGCGCGGCTGTTACGAAACCCCGGGTGGAACGATTCTCCTGAAGGGCCACCGCGCCATCGAGTCGGTGACGTTGGACCGTGAAGTCGCGCATTTGAAGGACGACCTGATGCCGCGCTACGCCAGTCTGGTGTACAACGGCTACTGGTGGAGCCCCGAGCGCAAGGCCTTGCAGGCGCTGATCGACCACACGCAGCAGAGCGTCAATGGCTGGGTGCGCCTGAAGCTCTACAAGGGCAACGTCATTCTGGTGGCGCGCGATTCCAAGACCGATTCGCTCTTCGACCCGACCATCGCGACCTTCGAGGACGATGCCGGCGCCTACGATCAGAAGGACGCGGGCGGGTTCATCAAGCTGAACGCGCTGCGCATGCGCATTGCCGCCAATCTGACGGCCCTGAAAGGGAAGTAAGCCGTGCCGGATGGAACGCTATTCGGGCTGACCGAGGAGCAGATCTCGGAATTCGGGGCAACCTGGGGGATCGGCGCCTTTATCGGGTTCATGCTGTTCATCATCGGCGAACTGGCCTGGAAATCGAAAGCCGGCAAGCGCGGAACGGCGGTGCTCTTCTTTGTGCTCGCTTTCGGCATGCTCGGCTTCATCGCCAAGTCCTTCATCCAGAAAATTTGGGGAATTTGAAATGTCGCAATTCGACAACGTTGCAGTGGTCAAGAAGGCCAATGTTTATTTCGACGGCAAGTGCGTCAGCCACACCGTCGTGCTGGCCGATGGCACCAAGAAAACCGTCGGCGTCATCCTGCCTGCTACGCTGACCTTCAATACCGGCGCACCGGAGATCATGGAAGGCGTGGGCGGGCAGTGTCGCGTCCGGCTGAAGGGCGAGAGTGAGTGGAAGACGTACGGCGAAGGACAGTCCTTCAACGTGCCGGGCAATTCCGCCTTCGATATCGAAGTGGCCGCCGGCGAGACCTACCACTACGTTTGCCACTTTGGCTAAAGAGGGGTCACGATGCCGTCTTTTGATTTTACGTCGGAGGCCGATCTGGTCGCGCTGAAAAACGCGGTCGATGTGGCGTCGCGCCAGATCGACAACCGTTACGACTTCAAAGGCACATCGGCCAAGGCCGAGTTGAACGAAAAGGATAAGGTCATCGTTCTTTGGGGCGATTCCGACTTTCAGCTTGACCAGATCAAGGACATCCTTTTTCCGGCCATGGAAAAGAAGGAGAAGGAAAGCGTCAAGCGTCTTGATGTGCAGAAGGTGCAGAGCGTTTCCGGCAACAAGTCCAAGCAGGAAATGAAGATCCGCGACGGCATCGATTCGGAACTGGCGAAAAAGATCGTCAAGATGATCAAGGATGCCAAGCTCAAGGTGCAGGCCACGATCCAGGGCGACGCCGTGCGCGTGACGGGCGCCAAGCGCGACGACCTGCAAGCGGCAATTCAACTGGTGACCAAGAGCGTCACAGACTACCCGATCAAGTACGGCAACTTCCGTGATTGATCAGCGGGCTTGTTGTCAGGCCCGCAGCCCCTTGAGCCAGGCCGTATAGAGCTGATCCGCGAGCGCGCGCATGCCCGGCAGATGCAGGTCGACTTCCGCCAGCATCTGTTCCGGCATCTGCACGCTGGGCGGGAGCGGGTCATGCGCGGTGATTTCCTCGCGCCAGTTTTCGCACCAGGTGCGAATCATTTCCGGCAGCATTTCAACGTGGCATTGCATTGCCAGATGCTGCCCCAATGCATAGGCCTGATTCGGACAGGCGGCGCTGCCGAGCAGTGGTTGCGCGCCGGGCGGCAGACTGAAGGTCTCGCCGTGCCAATGGAATACGGTAGTGTCGGAATGAGTCCCCAGCCATTCCGTCACTGTGGGCGAAGGGTTTGCTGAGACGAGCCCCCATCCGATTTCCTTGACCGGGTTCCTAGTTACCACGCCGCCCAGGGCTTTGCTGATCAATTGCCCGCCCAGACAGTGGCCGATGACCGGCACGCCGGTTGCGTCGGCGGCGCGTATCAGGGCGCACACGGGCTCGATCCATGGGAGGGGGTCGTTGACGCTCATCGGCCCACCCATGAAGCACAATCCGGAGAAATCGTCCGCGTTCACCGGCACCTTGGCGCCCGCGTCGAGGGGGATCAATTTCCACGGAATGCCGCGCCGCTCAAGGAATATGGCAAAATAGCCTGGACCTTCGGTGGGGGAGTGGCGAAAAATGGCAATCGGTCGCATCGCGTGGCAAGACAGGGTTGGCAATGCAGTGCATTGTATGGCCTTCGTTGCGCTTTGCCTATTTGTCCAAGCCACATCGGCAACCGAGGTCGCGCTTGCCGGCGTCATGGGTGGCAAGGCAATGCTGATGATTGACGGGCGCGGGCCGGAACTGGTGGTCGTGGGACAAAGCATTTCGGGCGTTCGCCTGGTCTCGTTGCAAGGCGAATCTGCGCTGGTCGAAGTGGATGGCAAGAAGCGCTCGTTGCGTATCGGCCAGCACGTCGCAGGTTCCGCGACTTCCGGTGATGATAAGGTGATATTGACTGCCGACGGCTCCGGACAATTTGTGGCCAATGGCTCGATTAATGGCTTGCCCATGCGGTTTTTGGTGGATACTGGCGCCTCGTCAGTGGCGATTGGCTTGAACGACGCGAAGCGGCTGGGCCTCGATCTCGCTAGGGGACAAGCAGGTATTGCGAGCACGGCAAATGGCCAGGTGCCGGTGACCCTGGTCAAGCTTGACAGCGTTCGGGTGGGCGACATCATGTTGTCAAATGTCGACGCCACCATACATCCGAACGATCTACCCGTCAGTTTGCTGGGAATGAGTTTCCTCAACCGGTTGGAAATGCACCGGGAGGGATCGACGATGACACTAAAAAGACGCTACTAAGGAGCGGGAGATGCCACAAACACAACAAGAAATCACGTTGCTACGGCAGGAAATCGAGATGCTGATGGAAGAGCGCCAGTTGCTGCTACAGGTAGTGGGCGCCGCTGCGGTGCTGATCGCCGGTATCGACAGCAAGCGTTTGCCGGTGGCGGCTGTCGAAGCGGCCGATGTGGTTTCGACGTGTATCAATCAGTTGCCGGAAGAAACCTTGCACGACGCACTCAACTCGGTCAACGCGGAAGTGGACGATGTGCCGGCGAACGCAACGGAGCACGGATGAGGGAAATTGATCTGCCTCGGTTGCGGCAGGCATTGTTGAGTGAACCCGACCAGTCGCGCCCGGTGCGGGAAAGTGGTTTCGAAGGGCTCGCCATGACGCCGGCTGCGGTTCTCTTTCCGATCGTCGTGTACCCCGACCGTCTCGCGGTGCTGCTCACGCAGCGCACTGATCACCTGAAAGATCACCCAGGGCAAATCAGTTTTCCCGGCGGGCGTGTCGAAGAAAGCGATCATTCTCCGCTGCACACTGCATTAAGAGAGACGGAAGAGGAAATCGGGCTGGATCGTTCGCACGTCGAATTGCTAGGATACCTGCCTGACTATTTCACAGGGACCGGATTTCAGGTAACACCCGTTGTTGCCACGGTTCGTCCTCCCTACGATCTGAGCCTCGACCCGGTTGAGGTGGCGGAGGCTTTCGAGGTGCCGCTGGGCTTTCTGCTGGACGATCGGAATCATCGTCGTCACAGCCTGTTTTATCGTGGTGCAATGCGGCAATTTCATGCCATGCCCTATGGCGACTATTTCATCTGGGGTGCCACTGCCGGGATGATCCGCGTGCTTTTTGACAGGCTGGGCGCCGCAGGCTAACTTGATTATCTGGCGGTTAAACGCGGAAACCATGATTTGGCGCAAAAGAAACGTCGGCTGGACATGCGATCATTGCGTAGCACTTTCGTGGTAGCCATTTTTTGCAGTTTGCAGGTTCGTCAAAGCCATCGTTTGGGTTGAATGAGTTTCCTGTCGCTGATCATCGTCTTCCTGCTTGAGCAGTTGCAACCGCTCTCCTACCGGCGGTTTGTCGCCGCGCCAGTTGCAGCCTCCGCTGATTTTGTTGAGGCTCGCATCAATGTCGGCAGCTACCGGCACGGCCTGCTGGCTTGGTTGCTGATCGTCTTGCCCGTGGTTGGACTGACCTTGCTGATCTATCTCTGGTTGATGGAGATCAGCGCGCTATTGGGTCTGGTGTTCAATGTGGTGGTCCTGTACCTCACCATGGGTTTTCGGCAGTTCAGCTCGCATTACACCGAAATTCAGCTCGCGTTGCGCACAGGGGATCTGTCCAGGGCGCGCGAAATTTTGGCGGGCTGGCGCGGTACCGAGGTTGGCACGGCGAATTCAAGCGAAATATCCCGGCTGGCCATCGAACAGGCCCTGGTGGGAGCACATCGCCACGTCTTTGCGGTGCTGCTCTGGTTTGTCGTGCTGCCGGGCCCGTGCGGTGCGGTGCTGTACCGGCTTTCCGCCATCCTTGTTGAGCACTGGCGCCAGGCTGTTGGCGCGGAAAGTGCCGATTTCGTGAAATTTTCTGAACAAGCCTTTCGTGTGCTGGATTGGCTGCCGGTTCGGGCCACCGCCGCCGTATTTGCTGCAGTTGGCGATTTTGAAGATGCAGTCTATTGCTGGCGGACGCAAGCCGGACAATGGCCCGATCCGGAAACAGGTATCGTGCTCGCCAGCGCGGCAGGTGCCTTGGGTGTGCAGCTGGGTATGCCGGTGGTGGAAAGTGGTGATATCAATGATCGCGCCGAACTCGGCGTGGGGTCGCCTGCGGATGTGGAATTTATGCAAAGCGCTGTCGGGCTGGTTTGGCGGGCGACGGTATTCTGGATTTTGTTACTGTTTTTGTTGGGGCTTTCGAATCTGGCTGGTTTCACCCGCTCCGGCCTCGTGTCGGGGTGAATGGGTCGTTCGCAGGCGAAGCAAAGTGTTGTTATAACAGGTTTTTTGCGTTCTAAATCGAAGTTTGTCAATGCCTTTTGAAAGGGGAAAGAAATGAGTAAAGCATGTATCATTGGCGCCTATAACACCGAATTCGGTGCTTTCGTCAAGAAAGACAAAGCCACCGGCCTGCTGACCGACACCAAGACCTACTATGACATGCTGGTCGAAGCCGGCCAGGGCGCGATCAAGGATGCCGGTATCGAAGCCGGTGACATCGATGCGGTGTTCGTGGGTTCCTGCTCGCCCGGCAGCTTCAACAACCAGGATCACGTCGCTCCGCTGGCCGTCGAAATCGACCCGGCGCTGCGCTTCAAGCCGATGAGCCGTGCCGAATGTGCTTGCGCGTCGTCTTCCGTCGCCCTGTACAACGCCGTGTATGGCATCGAATCCGGCCGTTACAAGAACATCCTGGTGATCGGTGTTGAAAAGATGAACCTGCTGCCGACGCCGCAGATGACCGCCGTTCTGGCCGGCTGCTCGCACTGGCCGAGCGAAGGTTCCAAGGGCTGGTCCTTCCCGATGCTGTTTGCCGAATATGCCAAGGGCTACATGAAGCAATACAACATCCCGGCCGAAGAAATGGAAAAGATGCTGGCGACCGCCGGTGCGCTCTGCTACAAGAACGGCGCCGAAAACCCGCTGGCTCACCAGAAGGCCGGCCCGAAGACCCTTGAGGAAATCCTCGCGCTGAACCAGCTCGACGAGCGTGGCAAGTGCAAGAACATGATGATCGCCAAGCCGCTGCGTCTGCATGACTGCTCGCTGGTGTCCGACGGTGCCGCCGCCCTCGTGCTGACGACCATGGACAACGTGGGTTCCCGCAAGGCCCGTGCTTCGCACATCGCCGGTATCGGCCACACTTGCGAACGCCTGGCTGAAAATGTTCGTCCGAACATGTACGAACACATGGCCGGCAAGGTTGCTGCTGCCAACGCGTACAAGGAAGCCGGTATCACCGCCGCTGACGTGGGCTTCGCCGAAGTGCATGACTGCTTCACGATCAACCAGATCATCTCCACCGAAACCTTGGGCTTCGCCGCCGACGGCAAGGCTGGTTACGAGTACATGGCTGGCCGTTTCACGCGCGACGACGACAAGGTTTCCATCAACCTCTCCGGCGGTCTGAAGTCCAAGGGCCACCCGGTGGGCGCGACCGGTGCTTCCATGCATGCCCTGATCCACAAGCAACTGATCGGCGAGCCGATCGGTGTGCCGGCCAAGCGTGCCGACGTGGGTGTGGCGTTCAACGTGGGTGGCTCCGCCGTGACCAACTGCGTCACCGTCCTGAAGAAACTGTAATAATTTCTCCGGAAATTATCGAAAGGATTGTTATGAAGAGCTTTACATACAACGACATGCAGTTCACGGTCGAAAAGGCCGGGAACGCCTGGGATATCAAGAACGGCGCCGCCATCGTGGCCGCCGGCCTGTTCCCGGGGGTTGCCGATGCCGACGCCGAAGCCAAGGCTGTGGCGCTGGTCAAGACCATTTTCCCGGTGGGCGTAAAGGTTGTCGGTCCGGATGTGAACCATCCGATTACCGTTGGCGACATCAAGTATTTCCCGCCCGCAGTGAACCATGCCAATTTCGTCTACTGGAACAAGGACAGCTCGTCGCAAGCCAAGTGGTAATCGGCTGTCGAGACTGAACATTCACGTTTTTTATTGAGGAATAAAAATGGAAATCAAAGGTAAAGTTGCACTCGTGACCGGTGGTGGTAACGGCATCGGCGAAGCCGTCGCCAAGTATCTCGTCAAGAATGGCGCCAAATTGGCCATCGTTGACATGTCGCAAAAGAACATCGACCGCGTAGTCGGCGAAATCAAGGCGATGGGCGGCGAAGCCATCGGCGTGCAAGGCAACGTCACCAGCGAAGCCGATACCGCCAAGTTCGTCAAGGCAACCGTTGAAGCGTTTGGCCAACTGAACATCGTGGTTGCATGTGCCGGTATCATCAAGGACAGTTTCCTGCTGACCCTGGACAAGGAAACCGGCAAGGTTTCTCGCAAGATGGGCCTGGACAAGTGGCAACCCGTGCTGGACGTGAACCTGACCGGTACCTTCCTGACGCTGCGCGATTGCGCCGAAGCGATGGTCAATGGCGGCTGGGAAGGCATCCTGGTGCCGATCTCTTCCGTCAACAAGGCAGGCCAGACCGGTCAGTTGAACTACTCATCCACCAAAGTGGCTGACGCGCTGCTGCCGAAGATCATCATCGGTGAATTCCTGATCCGCGGTATTAAGAACGTTCGCTGCGTTGGTATCGCCCCGGGCTACACTGCTACGCCGATGGTTGCCGGCATGAACCAGGATGCCCTGAAGGCGATCTGCGCCGACGTGCATCTGGGCCGTCTGATCGAGCCGGAAGAAATCGCTCGCGCCATTGGCCATGCGATTGAAAACGAAGCGATCAATGCGACGACTCTGGAAGTCACCGGCGGCCTGTGCTACAAGGGCGGTATCGCCAAGTAACTCGGCCGTTCGCCAAAAGACAAAGCCAGACCGAAAGGTCTGGCTTTTTTGTCGCCCTAAACGAGCCAGCTGCAGCAAGGCGTTGGAAACCTCGCTGCGGCTTTCTTTCGGATTCCTCGTCCGCTATTTCTTGGTGAGGCTATTGATCGACTGGTTGAAGAGACCTGCGTCGGCGCCAGTGTTCAGGAGAAATTGCGGATCGACACTGACCCGCAAATTGCCCCAAATCCGGTTGGCGACGCGGATAGGTACCGCGATTTCGGTATAGGGCGGAATATTCTGGCCGCTGACCACCAGATAGGTCTGAACGGCGAAGGGTTCGCTGTTGCGGGCAGAACGGATGCCGACCGGGTCGTTGAAGATGCGCTTGTGTCGACTGAACACCACGTCCTTGGCCGGATCGCCGGTATGCGCCGAAAACTGCCGGATATGCGCCGGACAATAGCCGTTGGTGTCGACCGCCATCAACGAGAAAATGCCCAGTTGTTTGTTGAGGTGTTTTTCGTAGATTTCCTGGGCTTCCTGTTCGATCGACTTGTCGTAAGCTGTTTCATACTTGGCGGGCGAGAAGTTCGGCAACTGGCGATAGGACTGGTCGAAAATATTGATGCCGCGCTCGTGCTGTCGTTGCAACAGATTTTGCACCTGATCGCGGCAGCTCCAGCAATGATTGAGCACGTTTTCGAAGGCGCCCACACCCAGTCGGAAACTGGCGCTTGAGGCCAGAATGTCCTCCGTGCATTCGGTAAGCTGGGCGGCCGACTGCTGCGAGTTGCGCATTTTCTCGCCCAGATCGTGACTCAGTTGGTCGATTTCCTGCGCTCTGCCGAGAATGCCGCGGCTCGCGCTCTCCAGTTCTTGCATGGCGCTCGAAATGTCGCTCAGTTCGCGGGTCGTGGCACTGAAATTGGCCACCATGCCATTGAAGCTGCTCGATGCCCTTTCCACGGCCACCCGCGCGGTTTCCGTGTCGGCGCTCACCTGAAGCGTCACGCTCAGGGTATTGTCGGCCATTTCCGTCATGTTGCGAGTGCTGTCGGTAATCGATCCGGCGGCCGTACGGGCACGTTCCGCCAACTTGCGCACTTCGTCGGCAACGACCGCGAAACCGCGCCCCTGTTCGCCGGCGCGGGCGGCCTCAATGGCGGCATTCAAGGCCAGCAGGTTGGTCTGGTCCGAAATGTCCTGAATCAATTGAGTGATCTGATTGATTTCGTGTGAGTGCTTGGAAAGCGTTTCGACGGTAGTGCGGAATGTCTGCTGACGGGAATTGATGGCAGCAATGCTCTGCACCAGTGCATTGAGCTCTTCCTGCGAATGTTCGGCATCCGCCAGGCGAGCCATGGCTGCGGTGTTGAGCGAAGTGGCCCGGCTGGCAACGCCGCTGGCGGTATCAGTGACTGCGGCGCACGAGGCGCTGATGTCGCGCGCCAGCGCTTCCTGTTTTTCAGTACTGCTAGCGGCACTGGTCAGATGATCCTTGACGCGAACGGCTTCGATGGCAATACGAATGGCCTGGCGTCGGATCAATTCCAGCATGTTGCGGAGTTTGGCGAGAAAACCGTTGTAGTCAGAAGCAATCTGGCCCAGGGGCGTGTTGGTGGTTAGTGCGAGATTAGCCGTCAGGTTGCCCTGCCCGGACGAGGCCTCGCTGACGGCATGGGCGAGTTCGCCGAGGGGAGCGAACAGGGCGCGACGAAGCAGCATGAAACCGACGGCGCAGCCGATGACCGCAAAAGCGATGGTGCAGATCACCACAATCCAGGCAGGTATGGCAAAAAGGAGTGTGGCAAGCGAGGGGAGAGCGGTCAAACCGGTACAACCGGTCAATACACCAATCAATTGCGGCGTGAGCTTGGGTGAGTTGCTATTCATGGTTGAGCCAGGGGGAGACAAAAACTATTGCGGTTTCAGATTGCGTTCGGAGTCTGGACGAGTCGATTCCATTGCTAGCAGAGCGATTCGGGAGAAATGACGATCCGCAGATTGCCCCAGTGGCGGCTCCCGACATAAATCGGGGCGGCCAGATCGGTCAAGGGCGCACCCAGTGCGGGTGCCAGATAGGTTTGAGCGCAGAAATTCTCGACATTGCGCGCCGACTTGAGGCCGACGGGATCGTTGTAGATGCGCTTGTGGCGGCTGCTCACCAGATCCTTTTCCGGGTCACCGGTCTGAATCGAGTACTTGCCAACATGAGAAGGGCTATAGCCGTTGGTATCGACCGCGATCATCGACAATACCCCCAGCGTTGCGTCGAGACCGGTCTCATAGATGTTCCGAAACTCCTCCTCCACCAGCTTGTCGTAGGCAGTTTCGTACTTGGGGGGCGTGATGCCCGGAATCTGCCGGTAGGCTTGGTCAAACACATCGACTCCACGGCTTGCATGACGATCCAGCACGGCCTGAATCTGGTCGCGGCAGCGCCAAAGGTGTTCGACAGCCCGCTCGAACTTGCCCGCGCCCAGTTTGAAGGTCGCGCCCGTGGCGAGAATCGCTTCCGTGGAGGTCGTGAGAGTGCCCGCCGATTCTACCGAGTCGCTCATGTTCTGGCCGAGTGAGCGGCTCAGTGTGTCGATCTCTTGCGCGCGTCCGAGAATCGCCCGACTGGCTTCCACCAACTGCTGCATGGAGGAAGCAATGGCGTCCAGTTCAGTAGTGGTCGCACCGAAATTGCTCACCATGCCGGAAAAACTGCGCGAGGCACCTTCAACGGCGACGCGAGCGTGCTCGGTATCGACACTGACCTGGCGAGTCAGTTCAAGCGTACTGTCGGCCAGTGTAGTCATCGCCAAGGTACTATCGGTGATCGAACCTGCGGCAGTTTTTGCGCGCTCTGCAAGTTTGCGGACTTCGTCCGCGACAACGGCAAAACCGCGACCCTGTTCGCCTGCACGCGCGGCTTCAATCGCCGCATTCAGAGCCAGCAGATTGGTTTGGTCGGAAATGTCCTGAATAAGCTGGGTGATCTGATTGATCTCGTGCGAGTGGGCAGAAAGCGATTCAACCGTTTGACGAAAGGATTGTTGCCGCGAGTTGATAGCGGAAATACTTTCCACGAGGATGGTTAATTCGGCCTGGGAGGCGCGGGCTTCGGCGAGTCTATCCTGAGCAGATTCGTTTAGTTCGGCTGCGCGGCCTGCTACGCCGGTCGCTGTGTCGGTGACGGCCGCGCACGACGACGAAATTTCCCGCGCGAGTGTTTCCTGGTGGCCGGCTTCAGTAGCTGCTTTGGAAAGATGATCCTTGACCCTGACCGCCTCCGCGGCGATGCGAATCGCCTGCCGGCGGATGATGTCGAGCATGTCGCGCAGTTTGGCGACAAATCCGTTGTAAAACCGCGCCACTCGCCCGATGAGGCCGCTTGCGGATTCGCTCACCTGCTGACTGAGATCACCTTGACCCGACGAGGCGCCCTGTAGCGCTTCAGAGATTCCGCCGAGCGGCTTGGCAAAAGCGGCAAGCGCATAGATCGCTGAACCCGCTGCCGCTATTCCGGCACAAAGAATGATGATTAACGGGACGCTCCACGCACTGAATTGAGTGCCGCCCGTGAGCACGCCGAAAACGATCGGCAGAGCGCACACGATCGCAACGCCACCCAAAACGGCCCAAGCCGTTGTGGCAACATATCCATCCTGCCTGTTCATGGTTCTCCTCTCCAATCATCGATGACGCGGCTTCCTCATTCTGGATGTGAGGTTTCCGTTCGCGCATTCATGTATGTCTAATTATATAGCGTCGAATGTGCGATGGGGCGCGAAAGAGGGCGTGTACGGGGGCTTATCTGGGTAGGGGGGGCCAAATCAAACGCGTTAAAGATCAATTGAGGACGTACACGCTGATCTCAGCGTCCGACGATGCGGCGGAATAAGTCGTAGCGGCTGCTATCGACCTCGCCGCGCTCGACAGCTTCGCGCACCGCGCAACCCGGTTCCGAAGCGTGTTGGCAGTTGCGGAAGCGGCAGCCGCCGAGCAACGGGCGGAATTCCACGAAACCTTCCGCGATGTCGGTGGGGTCGAGATGATTCAGGCCGAATTCCTGTAACCCTGGGGAATCGATCAGGTGACTGCGACTGTCGAGATGGTAGAGGCGGGCGCTGGTAGTCGTGTGTTTGCCGGTATCGAGCGCGGTCGAAATTTCGCGGATGGCCGCGCCGGCGCCAGGCACGAGCGCATTCACCAGGGTCGATTTGCCCATCCCGGATTGTCCGACCAGCACGCTGGTCTTGTCGCGCAGGTGTGTACCGAGTGCCGAGGCGACCGCCTTTGCGCTCATTTCGATGACCGGATAGCCTATCCTGGACAAGGCCTTCAGCTGTTCGCGCGCAGCGGGTAGTTTGGCGCCGAGATCACACTTGTTCAGGACGATCAGGCTTGCAATTTCCTGGCTTTCCGCCGCGAGCAGGGCACGTGCCAGCAGTTCGTCGGAAAATGCGGGTTCGCAGGCCACGACGATGACGATTTGATCGGCGTTGGCGGCGATCAGTTTCTGCCGGAATTCGTTGGAACGATAAAGCAGGCTCGTGCGGGGCTCGATCCGTTCGATGACGCCCTGGTCGACCGAGGGACGCAGGAAGTTGACCCAGTCTCCGCAGGCGATTTCGCTTTTTTTGCCGCGCGGAAAACACGGCAGCATTTCGCCGTTAGCCGTCTCAACGACATACTGCCTCCCATGTGCTGCAATCACGCGCCCGCGTTGGCTCACGGCCGACCTGCCTCGAGGCGGGCGATGCGGAGCGCGGCCGGCGGGTGCGAATCGTAGAACAGCGAATGCAGGGGATCAGGGGTCAGGGTTGCGGCGTTGTCTTCGTACAGTTTCACCAGCGCGCGCACCAGATCACCTGCATCGCACTGGCGGGCAGCGTACGCATCCGCCTCATATTCCTGGCGGCGCGAAAGCATGCTGGAAACAGGTGAGAAGAGAAAGGTGAATACCGGCGCAACCAAAAAGAACAGGATCAACGCCAAGGCCGTGTTTTGCGCGTTCACGCCGAGACCGGCATAAAACCAGGGTGCGTCGATGAGTTGCCCAAGCACCCACAAGAAGATCAGCGTCAGTAGCAAGGTCACCACAATGCGCCAGAGCACGTGCCGATGGCGGAAATGGCCCAGTTCGTGCGCCAGAATGGCCTCGATCTCGGTGGGTTGCAGTCTTTCGAGCAAGGTGTCGAAAAACACAATCCGCTTGTAACGGCCAAAACCGGTGAAATAGGCATTGCCATGGCTGGAGCGCTTCGAGCCATCCATTACAAACAGTCCGCTGGCGCGAAAACCGCAGCGCTCGAGCAGAGCCTGGATACGCATCTGCATGGCTGCATCCGCCAACGGCGTGAAGCGATTGAACAGAGGTGCGATCCAGATCGGATAGACAAAAAGCGCCAGCAGGTTGAAAGCGCACCAGAAGAGCCATACATACAACCACCACAGCGTTCCCATGACCTGCATCAGCCAGAGGATGGTCAGAATGACCGGCGTGCCGATGAACAGGGTCAGGGCGAGTTGATTGATCAGATCGGTCAGAAAGAGTCTCGGGGTTATCCGGTTGAAACCAAAGCGCGCCTCAATGCCAAACTGGCGATACAGTGAAAAGGGCAGATCGACGAGCGCGCTGAGGGCCATCACGGCGAAAATCAGCGCCAGCCCGTAGGGCAGGCTTTGCCAGTAGCCAGCGATAACGTTATGTATTGCCTCCAGGCCGCCCCCTAAAGTCAAGGCGAGCAGGAGTGCGGCCTCGGTCAGCGTGTGGAGCATTCCGAAGCGCGCTCTCGCGATGGTGTAATCCGCAGCTTTTTGGTGTGCGACGAGCGGAATGCTGGCAGCGAATCGAGGCGGTACGTGGTTGCGATGGGCTCCGACATGCCTGATATGCCGTCCTGCCAGCCAAAGGCGCACGACGGTGGCGAGCACCAGAAAGATCAGAAAAACCAGGGTAAATGGTGTTGCCATTGAGCTGTGAGAGAATAGACGTTTTGGTGAATTGAGAATTATATGGCACGCGACGCAAACAACCTCGTCTGGCTCGACATGGAGATGACCGGACTAAGCCCCGATAGCGACCGCATTCTGGAACTGGCCATGGTGGTGACCAACGGCGCGTTGGAGTTGGTGGCGGAATCAACCGTGTGGGCTGTGCACCAGAGCGATGAAGTACTGGCCGGCATGGATGACTGGAACCAGAAGACGCACGGCCGCTCCGGCCTGATCGAGCGCGTACGGGCCAGCACGATTGACGAGAACGCAGTTCAGGCTGAGGCGTTGGAATTTCTAAAGCGGTATGTGCCGCACGGCGCGTCGCCGATGTGTGGCAACTCCATCTGTCAGGACAGGCGCTTCATGGCGCACTATATGCCGGAACTGGAGACTTGGTTTCACTATCGCAATCTCGATGTCAGCACCTTGAAGGAACTGGCCAAACGCTGGGTGCCGGAGGTGCATCGCGGCTTCAAGAAGAAGAGCCGGCACACGGCACTGGCCGATATCTATGAGTCGATCGACGAGCTCAAGTATTACCGCGAGCATTTCCTGAAGGTCTGATCGACCTTGGTGAGGGCTTTAACGGCGATACAGCACAAATCGCTCGCGCCGGTCGCCCGGACGGGCGCCCTGCCACACCGCGCTCCAGGCTTTATCTCCGTCTCCCGGCGCGACGGCGAGCTTGTCCGGCGCATCTTGCACCAGTAGCCAGCGGCAGGTGCCACCCGGGTGGAGCGGTTGCGGTTCGATACCCGTGAAGAAGGCGAGTGACGCACGCTGCGTGTCGCCCATGCCGGACTCGGACAGACAGCCAGCCGGTTTGGAAAGCGTCTTGGCAACTGCTTCGAACACAGGTCGATAGCTTTTGCCGTAATTGAACCAAGGCAACCAGAGTTGAGCCGCCAGGAACCACAGCGTCGTGATGCCCATGCTCCAATGCAGCAGGCTGCGATACGGCGAGCGCGGCGAGGTGGTGATCAGCCAGAACCAGCCCAAGGTGCCGGCGGCTGCCGCCAGTACAGCCCAGAATTCAATCTGGTGTACAAAGCCCGGACGCAGGATCAAGGCACGGCTGGCCAGCTTTTCGGGCCAGCCAAAAGCCAGTGCCATCCAGCCGACCCACACCAGCAGCACGAAGAATGTACATCCCAGCATGGCAAACCAGTTCAGTCCGCTGTCGGCGCCGCGCCGCAGGCTGAGCGCGCCGGGTGTGGCCAGCAGCGCCAGCGGAGGCAGTAACAGCAGTGCTGTCAGCTCTTTGGGGCGGTAGGCGATCAGCAGCATGACCAGGGTCAGGCCGAACAGCGTCAGGGGCAGGCAGGTTTCCCGGCAGATCGGCTGGCGACGATGCCGCCACAGGGTCCAGGCGGCGATGAACAATGTGGGAAATGCGGCGAAGGGTAGCAGGGCAAAATAGCCGCCCAGTCCTTGCAAAAAAGGAGCGCCACTCCGCAGTTGCTGCATTTCCGCATCCAGCCAGCCTTGCAGACGGGCAGGTTCAAGGAGCCCGACCGCCAACGGCCATGGCGTGGCCAGCAGGACGAAAATTCCCCAGCCGAGCAAGCAGGCGCGCCACGCCTGACGATCTTCGTGCAGCAAGGCGATGGCGAGCGGGCCGACGGCCAGCAAGGGCAGCACGGGGGCAATTCCGGAGCCGAGCAGACAGGCCGCCAGTGACACACCGTAGAATATTCCGCTCAGGCGAGGCTTCCGGGTGAACGCGGTGATCGCGCCTAGGGTGCCGCAATAGGCAGCCAACGCAACCAGCAGTGGCTGTGCTTCGTGCGCGTTTACCGCAAGACCGGCACAGCTAGCCAGCAGCAGGGGGCTGGCTGCGGCGCGTTCCTGCCCATACAGTTCGCGCCCAGCGTAATACAGCGCTACCAGCGCCAGTGCGACCCAGATGCCGCTGGCGAAACGGATTGCGTCATGCAAGGGCAAAAGCCAGCCGAGCAGCTTGCCGGTCAGCGCGGCGCTCCAGTAATAGAGCGGAGGTTCGTCAAAAGCGCGACCGGCCAGTTCGGGCGTCAGCCAGTCATTGTGCGCGAGAATGTTCCAGGTGGCGGCGATGTGGATCGCGTCTTCGCCCTTCCACGGGTCACGGCCGATCAGGCCTGCCAGGACGAAGAGGACAAGCAAACCCGCCAGCCCCCATCCCGAGGGCGGGAGACGCAATCCCTGGCGCAATGAGGCGATCAAGTTGACTTCCAATGAAAAAGGCAGCCAGCGGGCTGCCTTTTCGTCCGCGAAGCGCCCTTAGGCGGACTTGCGCAGGGCACCGAACTTCTGGTTGAACTTCTCGACGCGACCGGCGGTATCGACGATCTTCTGCTTGCCCGTATAGAACGGATGGCACTGAGAGCAGACTTCGATGTGAAGCGGTTTCTTCAGCGTCGAACGTGTGGAGAAAATGGAGCCGCAGGAGCAGGTGACCTGCACTTCGTTGTATTCGGGGTGGATGCCGGTTTTCATGGTGTGTCCTTTCGTTACGCGACCGGCGATATTGGCCGATCTAGAAAACGTTAAATTATCCTTGAAAATTTAGTGGTTTGCAACGTGGTTTAGCCACGGCGCATGGCGTCGAAGAACTCGTTGTTGTTTTTCGTCGCCTTGATCTTGTCGAGCAAGAACTCCATCGCTTCGAGATCATCCATCGGGTAGAGCAGTTTGCGCAAAACCCACATCTTCTGAAGAACGTCGGGCTTGAGCAGCAATTCTTCGCGGCGGGTGCCGGAGCGGTTTACGTTGATTGCCGGGTACAGGCGTTTTTCGGCCATGCGGCGTTCGAGGTGGATTTCCGAGTTGCCGGTGCCCTTGAATTCTTCGTAGATCACGTCGTCCATGCGTGAACCGGTCTCGATCAGCGCGGTGGCGATGATGGTGAGCGAGCCGCCTTCCTCGATGTTGCGGGCGGCGCCGAAGAAGCGCTTCGGCTTTTGCAGGGCATTGGCGTCAACGCCGCCGGTCAGCACCTTGCCGGAGGCCGGCTGTACGGTGTTGTACGCGCGTGCCAGGCGGGTGATCGAATCGAGCAGGATGACCACATCCTTCTTGTGCTCGACCAGGCGTTTGGCTTTTTCGATCACCATCTCGGCGACCGCAACGTGGCGCGTGGCCGGCTCGTCGAAAGTCGAGGCGACCACTTCGCCCTTGACGGTGCGGATCATTTCCGTCACTTCTTCCGGGCGCTCGTCGATCAGCAGCACGATCAGCGTGACTTCAGGATGGTTGGCGGTGATCGCGTGCGCGATGTGTTGCAGCATCACCGTCTTGCCGGATTTTGGCGAAGCGACGAGCAACGCGCGCTGGCCCGCGCCGACGGGCGCGACGATGTCGATGACGCGACTCGTGATGTTCTCTTCGGCCTTGATGTCGCGCTCCAGACGCAACATGCGCGTCGGGTGCAGTGGCGTCAGGTTCTCGAACATGATCTTGTTCTTGGTGGCTTCCGGCGGCTCGTTGTTGATGCGATCGAGCTTGGTCAGCGCCACATAGCGTTCGCCATCCTTCGGTGTGCGGATTTCACCTTCGATCGAGTCGCCGGTACGCAGGTTGAAGCGCCTGATCTGCGACGGCGACACGTAAATGTCGTCGGTACCGGCCAGATAGGAAGTATCCGGCGAACGCAGGAAGCCAAAGCCATCGGGCAGAATTTCGAGGGTGCCGTCGCCGAAAATGGTTTCGCCCTTTTTGGCGTGGCCCTTCAGGATGGCGAAAAGAAGATCTTGTTTACGCAGCCGGTTGGCGTTCTCGATGCCGTATTCGGCGGCCATTTCGAGAAGTTTGCTGACGTGGAAATTTTTCAGTTCGGAAAGATGCATGGATGCGCGGCGCCCGAGGAATGGCCGAACGGCCGGGGGCGTAACAGAATGGTGAGAGGGGAAAAAAGGCGGAAACGGCCTGAAGGCGAAGGTGCTTCAGGCCGCGAGAATAGGCGTATTACAGGTTGCTGTCAATGAAGGCGGACAGTTGCGATTTGGAAAGCGCGCCGACCTTGGTGGCTTCGACATTGCCGTTCTTGAACAGCATCAGCGTGGGAATGCCGCGAATGCCGAATTTGGCGGGCGTCGCCTGATTTTCGTCAATGTTGAGCTTGGCGACCTTGAGCTTGCCGGCGTATTCGGAGGCGACTTCATCGAGAATCGGGGCGATCATCTTGCAGGGGCCGCACCATTCGGCCCAGTAGTCCACCAGCACCGGCTGGGCTGCTTGCAGGACCTCGGTCTCGAAGTTGTCGTCGCTGACGTAGTGAATGTGCTCGCTCATGGATGTTCCTTGGGGTTCCTTTGATCGGGAGGGCTGAACGGGAAGGGATATCCCGTTACGTAATAAGTTTTCCGATGCTAACCAATATTCGACGCAAATGGAAGAAGGGCGCCCGCAGGGGCGCCCTTGCTCGTTTGCATGGTGCGGGCTCAGTGAGCGCTGGCGCCCTTGATGATGCCCATCGGCGCACCGACCGGCAGGATCGTGCGCTTGTAGAAATTATTCAGGAAGTTGGCGCTGCACAGATAGAAACCGTTGATCGAAATGATCAGTTCTGTCCACGCAGCAATGTGATGCGCCGATTCCGGCCCCACCTTGAGCGCTGCGCAGGACAACGAGGCGAAGAGGACGACGATTTCGATCATGATCAGGAAGAGCGCCTTGTTGATCTCCATCGCCGCCAGCATCAGCACGAACGAGAAGATGCCATAGCCGACAAAGGCCACTCCGATCTGCTTGGTGTCAGCCGCCGCGCCGGGCGCGCCGAACCAGCCAAGGCTGATTGCCCAATGCATGGCCACGCCCATCCAGAACAAACCGTACACGCCGAGTGCAACGCCGCCGAAGAGATTCTGGCGTTTGAAGTCGTAGGCCGAAGCCCAGAGCTGTGCGAAAGAACCGAGGATCAGCGCCCAGGGCAATACATAGGTGACATCTCCGGTCCAGCCCAACTTGTTGGTGGAGGCGACAAGCGTGACGATGGCAAGGCCGAACACGCCGAGCGAGGTCGGATCGGGCACCTGATCGTAATTGCGCACTTCGGCCACCACCTGGGTGACGCTGTTGTTTTCGACGGCTTGATTCATGGGGAGGGCCTTTCTTGATATGGAAATACAAAAATTCTGTCATCGCAATCGCCCCGCGAGGCTCATTTTGGCGGTCGACGCAATGCCTGCTCGACGTGGATTATCGATGAAAGAAACCCGAACTTCTTGCGATAAATCAAGACTTCGCACTTTTGTGTGCGGTCGCAACAAGGCGGGTCGCGGCGAATAGCCAAGGCGTCAACTGGTAAAGCGAATCTCCGCGCATCGGCTTCAGTTTGACGACGTGATAAACTGGATTTTCATCTTCACGCCACGAAACCCATGTCAGGCAATACATTTGGAACGCTTTTCAGCGTCACCTCATTCGGTGAGTCGCACGGCCCGGCAATCGGCTGTGTCGTCGACGGATGCCCGCCCGGTCTTCCCCTCTGCGGGGCCGACATCCAGTGCGAACTCGATCGGCGCAAGCCCGGCACATCGCGCCACGTTACCCAGCGGCGCGAACCGGATACCGTTGAAATCCTCTCCGGCGTGTTCGAGGGACGAACCACCGGCACGCCGATTGCGCTGTTGATTCGCAACCAGGATCAACGCAGCAAGGATTACGGCAATGTGGCGACAACGTTTCGTCCCGGCCACGCTGACTACACCTACACGCAGAAATACGGTTTCCGCGATTACCGGGGCGGCGGTCGCTCGTCGGCGCGCGAAACGGCTGTGCGTGTTGCGGCCGGGGCCATTGCACGCAAGTGGCTGCGAGAGCGGTACGGGGTGGTCGTGCGCGGCTGGATGAGCGCGCTCGGCCCCATCGACATTCCGTTCGTCCGCGCTGCCGATATTGATGAAAACCCGTTTTTTGCGCCCAACGCGGCACTGGTGCCCGAACTGGAGCGCTACATGGATGCGCTGCGCAAGTCGCTCGATTCCATCGGCGCGCGCATTACGGTGGTGGCCGACGGCGTGCCACCAGGCTGGGGCGAGCCGGTATTCGACCGTCTCGACGCCGACATTGCCTTTGCGATGATGGGCATCAACGCAGTCAAGGGCGTGGAGATCGGCGCGGGTTTTGGCAGCGTGGCACAGAAAGGCAGCGAGCACGGCGACGAGATGCGGCCGGAAGGTTTTGTCAGCAATCACGCGGGCGGCATTCTGGGCGGGCTGTCGACAGGCCAGCAGATTGTCGTCAATCTGGCGATCAAGCCGACGTCGTCGATTGCCCAGCCGCGTCGTTCGATCGATCTCGCCGGGCTGCCGGTCGAGATGGCGACGGAAGGGCGACACGATCCGTGTGTGGGCATTCGCGCCACGCCGATTGCCGAAGCCATGCTGGCGCTGGTGTTGATGGACCACGCGTTGCGTCACCGGGCGCAATGTGGCGATGTGATCTGTTCGACCCCGCGCATTCCGGGCAAAATCGCGTAATATTCAAATCAGTTTTTGTTTCGATTACTTGACCAGGGGGAGCCTATGTACGTAGAACACCATGAACTCGTCGGCGAGTTTCCCGAAATGGCGGATGCGATCGAGATGCTCAATCGCTCGAACGCCTATTTCGCCAAGACGTTCGCGCAATATCATCGCTTGACGGGTAAAGTGGAACACCTAGAAGAACACGACATGCCAGTTGCCGATTTCACGCTGGAAGATCTCAAGAAAATGCGCGTCAAGCTCAAGGATGAGCTTTACCACTTCCTGCTGGCCTACCGCACGGGCCAGAAGAACCCCGCCTGAACCCCGCCTCCCAAGTGCATCCGGTAAAATGACCGGATGCACGCACTGCCTTATTGGCGCCTTTCCGCTTACTATTTTTTCTATTTCGCGTTTAACGGCGCGTTTCTGCCCTTCTTCGGGCTTTATCTGCTTTCGCTCGGCTATTCGGCCTGGGACATCGGGCTGCTGATGTCGATGCAGCAGGCGATGCGCCTGTTCGGACCCAGTCTGTGGGGTTGGCTGGCCGATACCCGGCAGAGTCGCGTTACCATCGTCCGCCTGGCTGCCTTGTTCAGTTTGATCTGTTTTGGCGGGTTTTTCGTGCTACGTGGTTTCCCGGTCATGCTGGCTGCCATGGCGATCCTCTCGTTTTTCTGGAGCGCGGCACTGCCGCTGGTGGAAACGCTGACCTTCAATCATCTGCGCCAGGCTGCCGGTCATTACGGACGCATCCGGATCTGGGGGTCGATCGGGTTCATCGTTGCCGTACTGGGCACCGGCGCGCTGCTGGACAGGATACCGGTCGCCGGCCTGTTGTGGATCTGCGTGCCTTTGTTGGCGGGCATTCTGGCCACCGCCCTGGTCTTGCCGGAAGCCGAGGCCGCGACGATGCTTACTGGCGCCGTGACCCGCTTTCGCACCTTACTGGGTGAACGTCGCGTGCAGGCATTGCTGGCAGCGTGTTTCGCCATGTCCGCCGCGCATGGCGCGCTCTATGTCTTCTACTCCATACATCTTGCCCGGCACGCCTATTCCACCACCGAAACCGGGTTGCTTTGGACCCTGGGCGTGGTCGCCGAAATCCTGGTCTTCTGGTTCATGCCGCGATTGCTGGCGCGCCATCCACTGCGTTCTATCCTGCTGGCGAGTTATGCGACGGCGGTGGTGCGCTTTCTGCTGATTGGCTGGTGTGTTGACAATGCGCCTTTGGCACTGCTCGCCCAGATCATGCATGGCCTGACCTTTGGCGCCTGGCACGCCGCTTCCATCGCTGCCGTCAATCAGTGGTTTCCGGGGCCGGCACAGGCGCGCGGGCAGGCGCTCTATTCGAGCATCAGTTTCGGCGCCGGCGGGCTGTTGGGGAGTCTGGTCAGCGGTTGGGCATGGGATGCGGTCGGCCCTGAATGGACCTACACGTTGAGTGCGCTGTTTGCGGCGGGCGGGTTGGCGATCGTCGCGCTGGGCGTGCCGCATGCACATAAAACGACGCGCCGCGGCGGTTGATCCTTTATCTGCGGGCATCGCGCTGACAGCGTTGGCACCAGACGCCTCAGATGCCATAATCGTCCATTTTAACGGCCTGGGCTGGAGAAATGCCGAAGACACTGTACGACAAACTGTGGGAAAGCCACGTTGTCCGCGTCGAAGAAGACGGGACGGCGCTGCTCTATATTGACCGCCACCTCATTCACGAGGTGACCAGCCCGCAAGCTTTCGAGGGCTTGAAGCTGGCGAATCGCCAGGCTTGGCGGCCGTCTTCCATCGTGTCGACACCCGATCACAACACGCCGACAGATCATTGGGACGAGGGTATTGTCGACCCGGTTTCGCGGCTGCAGGTTGAAACGCTGGATGCCAATATCCGCGAGGTCGGTGCGCTGGCCTATTATCCGTTCAAGGATCTGCGCCATGGCGTCCTGCATGTGGTCGGCCCGGAAAACGGTGCCACGCTGCCCGGCATGACAGTTGTTTGCGGCGATTCGCATACCGCGACGCACGGCGCCTTTGCCTGCCTGGCCCATGGCATCGGCACGTCCGAGGTCGAGCATGTACTGGCCACACAATGCCTGTTGCAGAAGAAGATGAAATCCATGCTGGTTCGCGTCGAAGGCCGGCTGGGCAAGGGCGTGACGGCCAAGGACATCGCACTGGCGGTGATCGGTCGTATCGGCACGGCCGGCGGTACCGGCTACGCCATCGAATTCGGTGGTTCGACCATCCGCGGATTGTCGATGGAAGGCCGCATGACACTCTGTAATATGGCAATCGAAGCCGGCGCCCGCGTCGGTTTCGTGGCTTGCGACGAGACCACCATCCAGTATTTGCGCAATCGTCTTTTCGGGCCCAAAGGAGAGCAGTTCGAGCAAGCGGCAGCCTACTGGCGTACGCTGAAGAGCGACGAAGGCGCGGTCTTCGACGCGGTGGTCGATTTCGATGCAGCGCAGATTCAACCGCAAGTGTCTTGGGGCACCTCGCCGGAAATGGTCATCACCATTGCCGAAAACATTCCCGACCCGGCCGCAGAAAAAGACCCGGTCAAGCGCGAAGGCATGGAGCGCGCGCTGCAATACATGGGCTTGACGCCGAACGTGCCGATCAAGTCCGTAAAGATCGACAAGGTCTTTATCGGTTCCTGCACCAACTCGCGCATTGAAGATCTGCGCGAGGCGGCGGCGGTGGTCAAGGGGCGCAGCGTCGCTGCCAACGTCAAGCTGGCGATGGTGGTGCCGGGTTCCGGCTTGGTCAAGCAGCAAGCCGAACAAGAGGGCTTGGACAAGATCTTTAAAGCGGCTGGTTTTGAATGGCGAGAGCCGGGTTGTTCGATGTGTCTGGCCATGAATGCCGACCGTCTGGCCCCGGGCGAACGTTGCGCGTCGACTTCCAACCGCAATTTTGAAGGCCGCCAGGGACCCGGCGGCCGCACCCACCTGTTGAGTCCGGGGATGGCCGCAGCGGCGGCAATTGCCGGTCATTTCGCCGATGTCCGCGATCTGCCTTGATAAGGAGCCTGCCATGAAGCGTATTGGAATGTTTGTTCTGGCCGTTGTAGCCGCGTGGAGCCTGTCTGCCTGCAATACCGTGCAGGGTGTGGGCAAGGACATCAAGAAGGGTGGCGAGGCCATCGAAAAGGCCGCCGGCCACTGAGGAACCGTATGGAAAAATTCGTTCATCTCGACGGCCTGGTGGCGCCGCTCGACCGCAACAATATCGACACCGACGCCATCATCCCCAAGCAATTCCTGAAATCGATCAAGCGTTCCGGTTTTGGTCCGAACGCCTTCGACGAATGGCGCTACATGGATTTTGGCGAGCCGGGACAGGACTGCACGCATCGCCCGAAGAATCCCGATTTTGTGCTCAACAAGGCGCGCTATCAAGGCGCCCAGATATTGCTCACTCGGCAGAACTTTGGCTGTGGCAGCTCGCGTGAACACGCGCCGTGGGCGCTGCTCGATTTCGGATTTCGGGTGATTTTGGCCGAGAGCTTTGCCGATATTTTCTTCAACAACTGCTACAAGAACGGCATTCTGCCGATCGTGTTGCCGGCCGGCGACATCGAAGAACTGTTCCGCCTGACCGATGCGACGATTGGCTACAAGTTGACCGTCGATCTGCCCGAGCAAGTGATCGTCCGCCCGGACGGTCGCCGCATTGCCTTCAATATCGACACGTTCCGCAAAGAATGCTTGCTGAACGGTTGGGACGACATCGGCCTGACCTTGCGTCACGCTAACCAGATCAAGGTGTTTGAAGACAAGCGGCGTGCCGAACAACCCTGGCTTTTTGCCTGAACCGAGGAAGCGAAGCGTGAAAATTTGTGTGTTGCCGGGTGACGGCATTGGTGTGGAAATTACCGAACAGGCTGTGCGCGTCCTGATGGCGCTTGATCTCAAATTTGAAATGGAAGAGGCGCTGCTGGGTGGCGTGGCCGTCGATGCGACCGGCAGCCCCTACCCGGAAGCGACGGCCAAGCTGGCCAAGGCGGCGGATGCGGTGCTGCTCGGTGCCGTCGGCGGCCCTAAGTGGGATAACCTACCGCGCGAACAGCGTCCGGAACGCGGTCTGCTCGGCATCAGGAAGGACTTGGGCGTCTTTGCCAACCTGCGTCCGGCCTATCTCTACCCTGAACTGGCCAACGCTTCAACGCTGAAGCCGGAGGTGGTCGCCGGCCTCGACATCCTGATCGTGCGCGAGTTGACTGGCGACATCTACTTCGGCCAGCCGCGCGGTATCCGCGAAGAAAACGGCGAACGCGTCGGCTTCAACACCATGATCTACAGCGAGACGGAAATCCGCCGCATCGCCAAGGTCGCCTTCGAAGCGGCGCGCAAGCGCAGCAAGAAGGTTTGCTCGGTCGACAAGATGAACGTCCTCGAATGCACGCAACTGTGGCGTGATGTCGTCATCGAGACGCACAAGGATTATCAGGATGTCGAACTGAG
Source organism: Betaproteobacteria bacterium UBA1934 (assembly GCA_002337055.1). Lineage (GTDB taxonomy): Bacteria > Pseudomonadota > Gammaproteobacteria > Burkholderiales > Rhodocyclaceae > UBA1934. Next base: position 321,655 of record DDFG01000001.1, read on the forward strand.
CCACATGCTGGTCGACAACTGTGCCATGCAGCTCGTCCGCAACCCGAAGCAGTTCGATGTGGTGGTGACCGGTAACATGTTCGGCGACATCCTCTCCGACGAAGCCTCGATGCTGACCGGCTCGATCGGCATGCTGGCCTCCGCCTCGCTCGATGCCAACAACAAGGGTCTCTACGAGCCGTCGCACGGATCGGCGCCGGATATCGCCGGCCAGAATCTGGCCAATCCGCTGGCGACCATCCTCTCTGCCGCGATGATGCTGCGCTACTCCTTCGCCAACGAAGAAGCGGCACTGCGCATCGAAAATGCGGTCAAAAAGGTGTTGGCGCAGGGTTACCGTACCGGCGACATCTACGAGCCGGGAACCAACAAAGTGGGCACAAAAGAAATGGGTGACGCCGTGCTCGCTGCTTTGTAAGTTTTTTTCAACCGGCACCGGGGCCAATATCGTTCCGGTTGCCACAGCAACAGGTGAATCAAATGAAGAAGGTAGGTCTGGTTGGTTGGCGCGGCATGGTGGGTTCCGTCCTCATGCAACGCATGCAGCAGGAGAACGATTTCGCTCATTTCGAGCCGGTGTATTTTTCCACCTCGGCGGCGGGCGGCAAAGCCCCGGCCTTCGGTGGCAAGGAAGGTGGCACATTGAAAGATGCCCATTCCATTGATGACCTGAAACAGATGGACATCGTCGTCACCTGCCAGGGTGGCGATTACACCAAGGAAGTCTTCGCCAAACTGCGCGCCACCGGCTGGACCGGCCACTGGATCGACGCCGCTTCGGCCCTGCGCATGGCCGACGACGCGGTGATTGTGCTCGACCCGGTCAACCTGAACGTGATGAAGGATGCGCTGGTCAAGGGCAACAAAAACTGGATCGGCGGCAACTGCACGGTGTCGCTGATGCTGATGGGCATCGGCGGTCTCTTCCAGCACGATCTGGTCGAATGGGTGTCGTCGATGACCTATCAGGCTGCCTCAGGGGCCGGTGCGCAGAACATGCGCGAACTGATTGCGCAGATGGGCGCCATTCACGCGTCGGTCGCGGACCTGCTCGCCGATCCGGCCTCGGCCATTCTCGACATCGACCGCAAGGTGGCCGAGACCATCCGTTCGGATGCCTTCCCGAAAAAGAATTTCCGCAACACCCCGCTCGCCGGCAGCCTGATTCCGTGGATCGACGTGCCGTACGAGAACGGCCAGTCCAAGGAAGAGTGGAAGGGCGGCGCCGAATGCAACAAAATTCTCGGCAAACCGGCCTTCCGCACGCCGGGCAGCATTCCCATCGACGGTCTGTGCGTGCGTATCGGCGCCATGCGCTGCCATTCGCAGGGTCTGACCATCAAGCTGAAGAAGGACGTGCCGCTCGGCGAAATCAGCGACATCATCGCCAAGGCCAATCCATGGGCGAAAGTGGTGCCGAACGAGCGCGAGATTTCCGAGCGCGACCTGACCCCGGCCGCCGTGACCGGTACGCTGACCGTGCCGGTCGGGCGCCTGCACAAACTGGCGATGGGGCCGGACTACCTCGGCGCCTTCACCTGCGGCGACCAGTTGCTGTGGGGTGCGGCCGAACCACTGCGCCGCACGCTGCGCATCCTCCTTGAAGCCTGAGACGCCAGACGACGCACAAACCGGGGAACTCCCCGGTTTTTTTTTGCCAGAATGGGGCCTCAATTTTCATCCGACACGGCCGTTATAACCAGATTGATGTCAAATTTCATGCTGTTGGAAATATGCCAATCGGCCGAGAATTCAGAAGCAAGTTTAGCTTGCATAGCTAAGTGCATGATGTTAATTTAAAAGCCCCACAATCGACGCTTAAACAGGACGGCGCCGTGAACAAAAAACTCCGCTCCCAGTTTCAAATGCGTGCTGCGGCCCTCGCCGTGGCATCCGGGCTTTTTGCGATGCCGCTGGTTGCCGAAGCGGCAAGCTTGGGCAAGATCAACGTACTGTCCGCGATGGGGCAGCCGTTGCGCGCTGAAATCGAAGTCAGCGCCAATCGGGATGAACTTACAGGGATGTCGGCTCGTCTTGCGTCACGCGAAATGGCGCAGCAGTCCGGTGGCGATGTGATGTCGCTGGCGGCCGATCTTCGTTTCGCCATGGAGAAACGACCGGGTGGCAACTACGTCATCAAGGTGACCTCTAGCAAGGCGATCAACGAACCTTTCCTCGATTTCTTCGTTGAGCTGAACTGGCCTAGCGGCCGTCTGGTTCGCGAATATGTTTTCCTACTTGACCCTCCCGAAGTAGTGGCTAAATCGGCTCGTAGTGGTGTGCGTCCTGTCGCCCCCGCCGAGGCGCGTACCATTGTCTCGGAGACCCGTCCCGCACCGGTGGAAGCGGAGAAACCAGCGCCAGTCGAAAAGCCGCCGGCCCGTCCCGAACGGGCGTCCAAGCCGGTGGCGGAACCGAAGCCGCAGCCCCAGGGCGGCGCTGATCAGCGCGAAGTCAAAGCTGGTGACACGCTGAACAAAATTGCGCGGGAAGTGCGCCCGGAAGGGGTGGCGCTAGAGCAGATGTTGGTCAGCCTGTTGCGCGGCAATCCCGATGCATTTGTGAATGGCAACGTTCATCGCCTGAAAAAAGGCGTCATTCTCGCCATCCCGGACAAGGAGACGGCGGCAGCCGTTCCGCAGGACGAGGCAAAAAGAATCCTGCGGACGCAGACGGCTGACTGGAACACCTTTCGTCAGCGTCTAGCGGGCGCGGTCACTCAACTGCCCGCCAAGCCTGAAGCGGGTTCGCAGTCGGCGAGCGGCAAGATAGCGCCCAAGGTCGAAGACAAGGCAGTTGGAGGTGACGCCACTAAGGATCAGGTTAAGGTTTCGCGCTCCGAAGTTGCGGGCAAAGCCGCGTCCGGCAAGGGCAAGGGGGCCGGTGAAGAAGATCTGGTCGCCAAGGAAAAGGCGCTTAAGGAAGCCAATGAGCGAGTGAAACTGCTCGAGAAGAATGTCGGCGAATTGCAGAAGCTGGTCGACATGAAGAACCAGAATCTGGCGGAACTGCAAAAACAGGCTGCTGCCGCCAGGGCCGCTGCGGAGGGCAAGGCTGGAGCCGACGCGAAGAAGGCGGCGGAAGAAGCCAAGCGCGCAGCGGAAGCCCAGAAGGCAGCGGAAGTGCAAGCTCAGAAGGCGGCCGAGGCGCAGAAGGCGCTGGAAGCCCAGAAAGCTGAGGAAGCCAGAAAGATAGAAGAAGCGAAAAAAGCCGAGGAAGCGAAGAAAGCGGACGAGGCAAAGAAGGCCGAGGACGCAAAGAAGGTCGAAGAGGCAAAGAAGGTCGAAGAGGCAGCAAAGGCGGCGGCGAGCGTTCCGGCCGCCGTCTCAACCCCGGCGACACCGGCCAAACCGGAAGAGCCGAAACCGGCTGAGAAAAAACCTGCGCCGCCGCCTCCACCGCCACCACCGGAAGAATCCAGCGGTATGGGTATGATGGCATTGGGCGGTGGTGGTCTGATTGCTGCTCTGCTGGGTTTCCTGTTCTGGAAACGTCGCCGTGCGCAGCCCTCGGGCGCCGGCTCGGCGGTATCGACCATGGCGGTTCAATCCAGCCTGGGACCGAATTCAGTCTTCCGCAACACTGGTGGCCAGAGTGTCGACACCGGCAACACCACGCCGCAATCGACCGATTTCAGCCAGACGGGCCCGGGCACCATCGATACCGATGAGGTCGATCCCGTCGCCGAAGCCGATGTGTATATGGCCTATGGCCGCGATGCACAGGCCGAGGAAATTTTGCTTGAGGCTTTGCAGAAAGATCCACAGCGCACCGCGATCCACGCCAAGCTGCTGGAAATTTATGCTAACCGCAAGAGTGTTCGTCAATTTGAAACGCTGGCGACCGAACTCTACTCGCAAACCGGCGGCGTTGGAGCGGAGTGGGAGAAAGTCGCCGCGATGGGCGCCAAGCTCGATCCGGCAAATCCGCTGTATGGAAATGGCAAGCCTGCCGGCGCTGCGGCGTTCGATGCTGACGCTACTATGGTGGCAACAGCCAGCAATCTCAAATCCACGATCATGATGCCGGGCGAATTGTCGCAATTGAGCGACGCGGCATCTGCGCCTGCTGCGTCGGTGGAACCTGCGGCGCCGGTGCCCGATCTAGATCTGACGGCAACCCCGGCGGCGCCCGCCGAACTGACCAGTCTGGACTTCGATCTTGGCAGCACTTCGCCGACACCGGTAGCGCCAATTGCCGAGCCGCCTGCCGAACTCGCTACTGCCGAAGAAACCACGACTTCTGAAGACGCGCCGGTCGCCGCTTTCGATACTATCGTGACGCCCGAAGCGAATGCGCTCGATTTTGACCTTGGTTTCGACGTTCCCGCCAAGCCTGAGCCGGTCATGGAAGTGCCGTCGGTGGAATCGCTCGATTTTGATCTGGGTTTCACCACTGATATCGAAGGCAAGATTGTTCCCGCTGACGCGACGCATGAGGCGCTTGATCACGATCTTACCGCGCCTCTGACCGAGGCTTCGTCAGCGCCGGCCGTATCTGCCCTGGCGGAACCGACCGATCTCGAGTTCGATGTCAAACTGACCGACTCCACCTACATGGGTGCACCGCCGGCAGTCGATTTCGGCGCGATTGACCTTGATCTGGGTGCGGGCCTGGCCGAACCCACGGCCTCGGCAAATCCGCTGACCGCGTCGGTCCCGCTGCCAGACATTGCCTTGGAGCCGTCTTTGTCGGCGCCACCAGTTCTACCGGAGGCGGTACCGGCTTCCTCCGTGCCGGCTCCGGTGGCCACTCCAGAAGGAATCGATCCGCGTTGGGACGAAGTGAACACCAAGCTCGATCTGGCCAAAGCCTATGAAGAAATGGGCGACCTCGAAGGCGCGCGCGAACTGCTTCAGGAAGTGATTGGCGATGGTCCACCCGAGTTGGCCGGTCAAGCCCGGGAGATCATGGCGCGGATTGGCGAAGCCTGATCTTGATGTGCCCCACACATAGCCCCCAAGCGGGGGCTATGTTCTTTTCAGGGATCGACGCTTGTTTCACCCCTCGGCCTGTCTTCTTGTCTGGGTGTTTTTCGCGGTAGCCGTCCAATTTTACGGGTGGGTGGCCTTGTTGATCGCGGGTGTGTTGCTGCTGTCGCTTGGACGAGGGATCGCCTCCCGCTGGATGAGACAGGTCAGGCGTGCCAAGTGGCTGTTTTTGACACTCTGGCTGATACTGGCGTACGGCGTGCCTGGCGAACTTTGGGGAGGGCATGCGTGGGCGCCGACCTCCGAGGGCATGGAACTCGCCAGCCTGCACGCGGCCCGTTTGCTTGTCCTGTTCGGATCCATCGCAGCCTTGTTTGAAAGTTTGCCTCAACGACGTTTTATCGCCGGGTTGTGGGAGTTGGCCCGTCCATTCGGCGCCTTCGGCTGGCGGGCGGATCAATCGGTCGCGCGGCTGGCGCTGGTGTTCGACTACCTCGAAAAGGCGCCACCCCGGGGAACCTGGCGGCATTTTCTCGAGTGGCCGGCGGAACACGGTGCGAGGGCGACAACAGTGGTGATCGAACAATCCGCATGGCGGCGACGCGATATCCTCATGCTGGTGCTCGCATCGGTTACCTTGCCGGCGGCGGCGTGGATCTCGTAATGCGGATCGCGCTCGGGCTCGAATACAACGGACAAGCCTTTCGCGGCTGGCAAAGTCAGGCCGGCGGCGGCACGGTACAGGATGCGGTCGAGGCGGCACTTGGGCACATTGCGGCGGAGAGAATCGTCACCTTCTGCTCGGGCAGAACGGATGCCGGTGTGCATGCATCGTTGCAAGTCATCCATTTCGATACGAGGGCGGATCGCCCTTTGACCGCTTGGGTACGGGGCGTCAATGCACTTCTGCCGGAGACGGTGGCCGTGCGTTGGGCGCAACTCGTGCCGGACGACTTTCATGCCCGTTACTGCGCCGTCGGTCGCCGTTACCGGTACCTCCTTCTCAACCGGCCGCAGCGCGCCGGATTGTGGCGCGGACGGTGCGGGTGGTTTCATCCGCCTCTCGAACTTGAGCGCATGCAAAAGGCGATTCAGGCTCTGGTCGGCGAGCACGATTTTTCGTCCTTTCGGGATGCCCAATGCCAAGCCAAATCGCCCATCAAGACGATGTTTGCTGCTTCAGTCCGGCAGGGTGGCGACCTGTTCATTTTTGACTTTACCGCCAGCGCCTTTTTACATCACATGGTGCGCAACCTTGTCGGCAGCCTCATTCATATCGGCAAAGGCGCGCAACCGGTCGAATGGATGGCAGAATTGCTGGAGGCACGCGACCGCGCCTGTGCCGCTCAGACGTTTTCGCCCGACGGACTCTATTTTTGTGGCCCGATCTACGAACCCAAATGGAGTCTGCCGGTCGTACGGGACGACTTTATCGACGGAGTGTTGCGATGAGAACGCGCATCAAGATCTGCGGGCTGACCCGCGAGGCGAATGTGGATGCCGCTGTCGAATCCGGGGCGGATGCCATCGGCTTCGTCTTCTATCCGTCCAGCCCGCGCTATGTGACGCCGATCCGCGCGGCAGAACTGGCGCGGCGGATTCCGCCGTTCGTCGCCGTGACGGCGCTCTTCGTGAATGCGCCCGATAGTGAGATCGAAAAGGTGCTCGAAACGGTGCCTGTCAATCTGCTCCAATTTCATGGCGACGAGACGGAGGGCCAATGCCAGCGCTGGTTTCGGCCATACATCCGGGCGGCGAGGGTCAGGCCGGAGACGAATTTGCTACAATACGCAGCCGATTTTGCGTCGGCCCGCGCCCTGTTGCTGGATGCGTTTGTCGAGGGCTATGGCGGAGGCGGGCAGGCGTTCGACTGGTCGCTGATTCCTCGGGATCTCGGCTGCCCGGTTATCTTGTCGGGCGGGTTGACGGCCGGGAATGTCGGTGAAGCGATCTGCCGGGTACGCCCGGTGGCGGTGGATGTGTCTAGCGGTGTCGAAGCCGCCAAGGGAATCAAGGACGCGGCGAAAATCGCCGCCTTCGTGGCGGCGGTGCGAGCGGCGGATGCCAGTTTTGAGGATGCGTGATGCAAGGATATGACCTGCCCGACAACCGAGGCCATTTCGGGCCTTATGGTGGTGTGTTCGTGGCCGAGACGCTGTTTCCGGCGCTGGAAGAACTGAAACTCGCCTATGCCGAGGCGCGTCAGGATCCGGCTTTCATGGCTGAATACGCCTATGAACTGAAGCACTACGTTGGCCGTCCGTCGCCGATTTATCACGCCAAACACTGGTCCACGGAACTGGGCGGCGCCCAGATTTACCTGAAGCGCGAGGATCTCAACCATACCGGCGCCCACAAGGTAAACAATTGCATCGGTCAGGCCCTGCTGGCGCGCCGCATGGGCAAGCCGCGCGTCATCGCGGAAACGGGCGCCGGCCAGCATGGCGTGGCAACCGCGACCGTGGCCGCCCGCTACGGCATGGAATGCGTGGTTTACATGGGCAGCGAAGATATTCGCCGGCAAGCCGCCAACGTCTACCGCATGAAACTGCTGGGCGCCAAGGTGGTGCCGGTCGAGAGCGGCTCGAAGACGCTGAAGGATGCGTTGAACGAGGCGATGCGTGACTGGGTCACCAATGTCGGCAACACCTTCTACATCATCGGCACGGTGGCTGGGCCGCATCCTTATCCGATGATGGTGCGCGATTTTCAGAAAATCATCGGCGAAGAATGTCTCCAGCAGATGCCGGAGATGGTCGGTCGCCAGCCGGATGCGGTGATCGCTTGCGTCGGGGGCGGTTCCAACGCGATGGGGATTTTCTACCCCTATATTCCGCATGAAAATGTCCGCCTGATCGGCGTCGAGGCCGCCGGCGACGGCATGGATACGCCGCGCCATGCCGCCTCGCTGCAATTGGGTCGCCCGGGCGTGCTGCATGGCAATCGCACCTATCTGCTCCAGGACGAAGACGGCCAGATCATCGAGACGCATTCGGTGTCGGCAGGGCTCGATTACCCCGGCGTCGGGCCCGAGCACGCCTGGCTCAAAGATTGCCAGCGGGCCGAATACGTCGGCATCGCCGACAGCGAAGCACTACGAGCTTTCCATGACCTGTGCCGTTACGAGGGCATCATTCCCGCACTGGAATCCAGCCATGCGCTGGCCTATGCGGCCAAACTTGCGCCGACGCTGAGCCAGGACAAGGTGTTGCTGGTCAATCTTTCCGGGCGCGGCGACAAAGACATGCACACCGTGGCTGAAAAGTCGGGAATACAGTTCTGATGCCGACGCCTTTCTTTCACGTGCTGCCCGGTGTGGCGGCTTTGCCCGAGGTTTTCTGATGTCGCGCATACAAGCCACTTTCCTCCGTCTCGCGGCCGAAGGTCGTAAGGCGTTGATCCCTTTTATCACCGCAGGCGATCCCGACGCCGAGTTGACGGTGCCGCTGATGCGCTCGCTAGTTTCGGCCGGGGGGGACATCATCGAGCTGGGCGTGCCGTTCTCGGACCCGATGGCCGACGGCCCGATCATCCAGCGAGCGTCCGAAAGGGCGCTCGCCAAGGGCATGCGGATGAAGCGGGTGCTCGAACTGGTGGCGGAATTTCGTCGCGACGACAGGGTGACGCCGATCGTACTGATGGGCTACGCCAATCCGGTCGAGGCCATGGGCATCGAGGCATTCGCAGCACAGGCGGCCAAAGCAGGTGTGGACGGGGTGATCGTCGTCGATTATCCGCCCGAAGAAGCGGAGGCTTTCGCTCACACCATGCGCCACGAAGGCATCGATCCCATCTTCCTGCTGGCGCCTACTTCCACGGATGCGCGGATTGCTCAGGTTGCCAGTTTGGCCAGCGGTTACGTCTATTATGTTTCGCTGAAAGGGGTGACCGGCGCAGGGCATCTCGATATCGACGAGGTGTCGCGGCGCATTCCGCTCATCCGGCAGCGGACAGGACTGCCGGTCGGCGTCGGTTTCGGCATTCGTGATGCGGCCACCGCCGGAAGGCTGGGCGCGGTCGCCGATGCGGTGGTGATCGGCAGCCGGATTATTGAAGAAATCGAACAATCGAACCCCGACAACGTTTGCGAACGCGTGCGCCTGCTGGTGGCCGGTTTGCGGCAAGGACTCGACGAGGTGAAAGCATGAGTTGGCTGAACAAACTTCTTCCTCCCAAAATCAAGCGCGACGGTGCCCCCCGCCGCTCGACCCTGCCGGAGGGGTTGTGGAGCAAATGCCCCGCGTGCGAGGCGGTGCTGTATTCGACCGATCTGGAGAACAATCTCCATGTGTGCCCCAAGTGCGGCCATCACAACCGGTTGCGGGCGCGGCAGCGCATCGAGTGCCTGCTCGACGCCGAAGGTCGCTTTGAAATCGGGGCCGAGGTCGTGCCGGTCGACATGCTCAAGTTCAAGGATTCCAAGAAATACCCGGAACGCCTGATGGCGGCCAATGAAGACACCGGCGAAACCGATTCGCTGGTGGTCGTTCAGGGTGCAATCAAGACCTTGCCGGTGGTGCTGGCCGTGTTCGAGTTCGACTTCATGGGCGGGTCGATGGGTTCCGTGCTGGGCGAACGCTTCGTGCGCGGCGTGCAGGCGGCCATCGAACACCATGTCCCTTTTATCTGCGTGTCGGCTTCGGGTGGCGCACGCATGCAGGAAGGTTTGTTCTCGCTGATGCAGATGGCGAAGACGACCGCCGCACTGACCAAACTCTCCGAAGCCAAGCTGCCCTACATTTCGGTACTTACAGATCCGACAATGGGCGGTGTGTCGGCGTCTTTTGCGTTTGTCGGCGACATCGTGATCGCCGAGCCGGGCGCGCTGGTGGGCTTTGCCGGACCGCGGGTCATCGAGCAGACGGTAAGAGAGAAGCTGCCGGAAGGCTTTCAGCGTTCGGAATTCCTGCTTGAAAAAGGCGCCGTGGATCTGATCGTCGACCGGCGCCAGATGCGCGACAAGCTGGCGCAGTTCCTGGCCCAGTTGCAAAAGCTGCCGGCCTTGCAGTGACGGTGGCAACGGTTGTCGGGAGGGATGCTCCCGGCCCGGCGGCTTCGCTGGACGATTGGCTGAGCTATCTGGAAGCCCAGCACCCCAAGGGCCAGGCGGGAATCGAACTGGGCCTGGAACGCGTGCAATTGGTCAAGGTAGCGCTCGGGCAGAACGCGCATTGCCCGATCATTACCGTGGCAGGTACCAACGGCAAGGGGTCGACCGTTGCCTATCTGGAATCGATATTGAGCCGCGCGGGTTATCGTGTCGGTGCGTATAGCTCGCCGCATCTCTACGCATACAACGAGCGGGTGCGTCTTGATCGACAGCCCGCCGACGATGCCGCACTGGTTTCCGCCTTCGAGCGCGTGGAAATCGCGCGCCGGGAGGCGGGCAATGTGCATCTCACCTATTTCGAGTTCGGCACGCTCGCGGCGTGGGAGGCTTTTGTCGCCGCCAAAACCGACATCGCAATTCTTGAAGTGGGGCTGGGCGGGCGTCTCGACGCGGTCAACGCCTACGACGCGGATCTTGCGTTGCTGACCACCGTCGACCTTGATCACATGGATTGGCTGGGAGAAACGCGCGAGGCCATCGGGCGGGAGAAAGCCGGCATTTTCCGGCCCGGTCGCCTTGCTCTTTGTGCCGATCCGAACCCGCCCGCCAGCGTGGTAGCCCATGCCACCGATATCGGCGCCGATCTCAGGTTGATCGGCCGTGATTTTGGTTATGCCCGCGATCCGCAAAATCGTCTGCAATGGCAGTGGTGGGCGCGAAACGGCGAGCAACTCGTTCGTCGCAGCCTCGCTTTTCCCGGCCTGCGCGGGCAAGCTCAACTGGCCAATGCCGCGTTGGTGCTGGCGGCACTGGAATATTGGCGCGAACGATTGCCGCTGAGCATGCAGGCAATCCGCCAGGGTTTGATTGAAACCGAATTGCCGGGACGATGCCAGGTGCTGCCCGGGCGGCCCGCCATCGTGCTGGATGTCGCGCATAATCCGCAAGCAGTGAGGATGTTGGTCGACTCGCTGGGAGACATGGGTTTTTTCGACCGCACCTATGCGGTGGTTGGCATGCTCGCCGACAAGGACATTGACGCCTCACTGGCGCCGCTCAAGAGTCGTATCGACGCCTGGTTCTGCGCGACACTCGAAGGCCCGCGCGGCATGGCAGGTGAGCGATTGGTCGACGCGATTGAGCATCTGGCGCTGGGTGGTGAAGCCAGTGCCTATGCCTCGCCGGCAGCGGCGCTTCGTGCCGCCGAAGGGCGGGCAGGGGAAAGTGATAGAATCCTCATTTTTGGATCCTTCCATACCGTTGCCGGCGTAAGGAACACGCTCAAAGATGGACGAAAATGACGCCCAGTTGCAATTGAAGAAGCGAGCCCGGCGCCGGCTGGTTGGTGCGGCGGCATTGGCCGGGCTGGCCGCTGTGGTGCTGCCTATGGTCATGGATCAGGAACCCAGGCAAGCTGCGCAGGATGTCGAGGTGCGCATTCCCGGGCAAGACGACAAACCGTTTGTTCCGAAATTTGCTGCGGCGCCCGCTGCCAAGGCATCCGGAGTCACTGCCTCTGCCGTACCGGCGACGCCGACCCCTGCACTCGAAGCCAAACCGGCCGAAACCCGGCCGCCTGAGCCGGAAAAACCCGTTCCGGCCGCGCGCCCGGCCGAACCGGCCAAATCTGCGAGTGCCGAGAAGTCTGCCGTAAAGGCACCCGAAAGGACACCAGAGAAGCCGGTCGACAAGACTCCCGCAAAGCAGGCCGAAAAACCGGTTGCCGAGAAGCAGCCGGTCGCCAAACCTGTCGAGAAGGCACCTGAAAAGGCCGCACGCCAGGATGCCGAATCAGCGCGCGCTGCTGCCATCCTCGCAGGCAAGTCGCCCGATTCCGTTGCCGCGCCGGCCTCGTCGGGGCAGCATGTCGTGCTGATCGGCGCCTTCACCAATCAGGCCAATGTCCGGAATTTGCAGAATAAACTCAATGAACTCGGTATCAAGAGCTATACCGAACCGCTCGATACGCCGCAAGGGCGCAAGACGCGTGTCCGGGCCGGTCCCTTTGCCAGCCGAGAGGCGGCCGACAAGGCGCTGGACAAGATGCGGCGGATCGGTGTCGCCGGAGTGCTGACCGCGCGGCAATGACGATTTTCGACTATGTGGCGATCGGCATCGTCGCGGTGTCGCTAGTGTTGGGTTTGTGGCGGGGTGTGGTCGGCGAATTGATTGCGCTGGCCGCTTGGGTGCTGGCTTTTTTCGTGGCAATCGAGTTTGGCGCGGAATTGGGAAACCTGGCATTTTCCGGCATTGCCGATCGCGGATTGCGCGCTCTGGCCGGGTGCGGCGCCTTGTTTGTGGCGGTGCTGGTTATCATGGGTGTCGTTCGCTTGGCCGTGCGCAGCCTAATCAAAGCGCTCGGGCTCTCGCTGTCGGATAGATTGCTGGGCCTGATTTTTGGCCTGGCGCGGGGTGTGCTGGTGTGCATGGTGCTGGTCGGGCTGGGCGCATTGACCCCGGCGCCGCGTCAGGACTGGTGGCGCGACGCGATGCTGTCGCCGCCGTTGGAAACGGCGGTGTTGGCAGTTAAACATGGGTTGCCGGAAGATCTGGCAAAACGGATTCGTTTCAAATAGGCAGGTGCGATATGTGTGGGATTCTTGGAGTGGTGGCGACGACGCCAGTCAATCAGTTGCTGTACGACGGTCTGATGGTGCTTCAGCATCGCGGCCAGGATGCGGCGGGCATCGTGACGGCCGAGGGAAATACCTTCCACCTCCATAAAGGTCCGGGTCTGGTGCGTGACGTTTTTCGCACCCGCAACATGCGCGCCTTGCCCGGCAATGCCGGTATCGGCCACGTACGCTATCCGACGGCGGGTTCAGCCTACAACTTTGCCGAGGCGCAGCCGTTCTACGTCAATTCACCCTTCGGCATCGTGTTGGGTCACAACGGTAACCTGACCAATACAGACCAGTTGAAGGAAGAGATGTTCCGGCTCGACCGCCGCCACATCAACACCAATTCGGATTCCGAAGTGCTGCTGAATGTGCTGGCGCACGAGTTGCAGTCGGCAGCCAGCGGCTATGAACTGGATGTCGAAAGCGTCTTTCAGGCGGTGGCCGGCGTACATCGCCGCTGTCGTGGTGCATATTCTGTGGTGGCGCTGATTGCCGGATGCGGGCTGCTGGCGTTCCGCGATCCTTACGGGATCCGGCCGCTGGTTTTCGGCAGCAACGAAACGGCGGAGGGCATGGAATACCTGGTGTCGTCCGAGTCGGTGGCGCTGGATACGCTGGGTTTCAAAATCATTCGTGACATCGAGCCGGGCGAGGCGATCTTCATCGAATTCGGCAACCAGCAATTGCACGCCCGCCAGTGCGCCCAGGCGCCGGTGTTTTCGCCTTGCATTTTCGAGTACGTCTACCTGGCCCGCCCGGATTCCGTGATCGACGGTGTGTCGGTCTACGAATCACGCCTGCGGATGGGCGAGTTCCTCGCGGAAAAGGTTCGCAAGACAATTCCGGTCGAGGAAATCGATGTGGTCATCCCCATCCCCGATTCCAGCCGGCCCTCCGCCATGCAGCTGGCGCAGGTGCTGGGCGTACCGTTCCGCGAGGGCTTTGTGAAGAATCGTTACGTTGGTCGAACCTTCATCATGCCGGGCCAGGCCATGCGGAGTAAATCGGTGCGACAGAAGCTGAACACCTGCGGCCAGGAATTCAAGGGCAAGCGGGTGCTGCTTGTCGACGATTCCATCGTACGTGGTACCACCAGCCGTGAAATCGTTGACATGGCGCGGGCAGCCGGCGCGCTGAAAGTGTATTTCGCCTCGGCGGCGCCACCCGTGCGTTTCCCCAATGTTTATGGTATCGACATGCCCACTCGTGGCGAACTGATCGCCACGGGGCGTTCCGATGACGACATCGCGCGCGAAATCGGCGCCGACAAATTGGTGTACCAGGACATCGAAGCCCTGAAATCATCCGTGCAATCCCTGAACGCGGCACTGACCGTGTTCGACGCCTCGTGTTTTGACGGATGCTATGTCACCGGCGACGTCGACGAAGCCTACCTCGACGCGGTCGAATCCCGCCGCAGCGGCAAGGCCAAGTCCGAGGAAGAGGGAGATGGCAAGGCCTCGCAGCAACTGGTGTTGCATTTGCCGAACGGAGGAGCGGATTGATGGCGGCGAACGACTACGACCTTGCAACCCTGGGCGTACGCGCCGGGCAGCGGCGAAGCGAATTCGGAGAACACAGCGAGGCGCTGTATCTGACGTCCAGCTTTGTGTTTGACAGTGCGGAACAGGCGGCGAAGCGATTTTCCGGCGAGGAAGAGGGCGATGTTTATGCGCGCTTTTCCAACCCCACCGTGACGATGTTCCAGCAACGCCTGGCGGCACTGGAAGGTGCGGAGGACTGCATTGCCACGGCCAGCGGCATGGCCGCCATCATGGCGCTTTGCCTTGCCCACTTGCAGGCGGGGGATCATATCGTCGCCTCCAAGGCCCTGTTTGGCGCGACAGTTCAACTGTTCACCACCTTGCTGCCGCGTTGCGGCATCACCACCACCTTTGTTTCGCCGACCGATGCGGCGGCGTGGGAAGCAGCCATTCGGCCCAATACCCGCCTGTTCTTTCTGGAAACGCCATCGAATCCCCTGACGGAGGTGGCGGATATCGGCGAGTTGAGCCAGCTTGCCCATTCCCGCAACATTCTGGTGGCTGTCGACAACTGTTTCTGCACGCCAGTATTGCAGCGGCCGCTCGAATTGGGCGCCGATCTGGTCGTCCATTCGGCGACCAAATATCTCGACGGTCAGGGCCGTGTGCTAGGTGGCGCGGTCTGCGGACCAAGCAAACTGACAGAGGATGTCTTCAAATACCTGCGAACAGCCGGCCCGACTTTATCGGCCTTCAATGCCTGGGTGCTGCTGAAGGGCATGGAGACCCTCAAACTGCGCGTGGAGGCGCAATCTGCCTCGGCACTGGCGCTGGCAGAATGGCTCGAAAACCACCCCAAGATCGCGCGCGTACATTACCCCGGGCTATCTTCGCATCCCCAGCATGCGCTTGTGGCGCGGCAGCAAAGGCGGGGAGGCGGCATCGTGTCTTTCGAGGTCAAAGGCGGGCGTGCCGAAGCATGGAAGGTGGTCGACAACTGCCGCCTGCTCTCGATCACCGCCAACCTGGGCGACGTCAAGACGACGATCACGCATCCGGCCACCACGACGCACGGACGGGTTTCTGCGGAAGCGCGGATGGCCGCGGGTATCACCGAGGGACTGCTGCGTGTGGCGGTCGGGCTGGAAGCCGTCGGCGACCTGCAGACCGACCTCCAGCGCGGCTTTGCGGTGATCTGACCGGATTAGTCGCCGAGGCTGACCCGAAACTTAGCGCCATTATGGCGGCCAAGCACCAGTACATCGCCCTCTTGTAATTCGCACTCGCTGACCGGATGCTCAAGGCGGTCGTTCAGGTAGGTGCCATTGGTCGACTTGAGATCGCGCACGACCAGACGACCTTCCGAAAGGCCTACCCAACAATGCGTCTTTGAAATCTCGGGATCAGGCACCCGCACATCGGTCCCCGGTGAGCGCCCCATGATCAGGCCGCTGTTGCTGCCAACCCGAAAGCTCATGCCTTGCAGCGAGCCGACCGTGCAGATCAGCTTGGCTTGGGAGAGATCGTGGTCAAGCACGAAATCAACTTCGGACGCAGATGGTGAAACGGTGGGCGCAGCAGTCATGGGTGTCGCTACGGCGACTGCGACCGGTGTCAAGGCCACCGACGGAGGCGGGATAGACGGCGGGCCGGGAATAGGCGCCAGGGCCGGCGCTGGTTCGACAACTCGCGTGACAGGTGCCGACACAGGCGAGGAAGAGAATGGTGTCTCTGTCGAGGCAGCGGGTATCGTCGGGGTGACCGGAATAGGTGCGGCAGCAATGGGTGTCGCCGGTATCGAGTGAACCGCCGCCTTTGCCCGCGGCTTGCCGCAGGTGCGGCAGAATCGCACCCCCAGCGGCATGGGCGCCTGGCAATGAGCGCAGATCGCTTGCGGCAGCGCCGGCGGCGTGGTGGAAGGCGCGGCGAACAGGCGAGCGCCGCAATGGCGGCAAAACCGGGCACCGGCGGCATTTTCTGTCTGGCATTGCGGGCAGCGCATTCGGCAAGAACCTCTCGCAAATTGGAGACAACAGCATAGCGTATCTTGAACGTTTACGCTCTATTCAACGTCATGTCACGCTATCCCGATGTCTTTGCGGTATGATGTTGCGCCCGACTGGCCGCGTGGCGGCCAGCGCTCCGCAGCATTCCAGGAGGGAGATCATGCGTTGCCCGAATTGCCAGGCCGAAAATTCAACTGGCGCGAAATTCTGCAAAGCCTGCGGCAAGCCCTTGCCTGCGGCGCCCACAGCCGAAGAAGGAAACCCGTGCCCTCGTTGCCGCGTTCCCAACGCACGCGAGGCGCGATTCTGCCGCGCCTGCGGAACCACCCTGACGTCGACTGGCGATCTCGATGCCACATTGATGACACCTCGTGCTGGCCAGGGCGATGCTACAGTCATGGCCCCGCGGGCCGGGACACCGGCACTCAGTGCCAAAGCCCTTGAGTCTGACGAGACGCGCGTGACGCCGCCATCCTCAGCGACTGATGTGGAGGCAACGCGGTTGACGCCGCGCTCGTCAGGGATGGAAGAAACCTTGCTGACACCTGGACCGGTGTCGTCCGCGAATGACGGCGATGCAACGTTGCTAACGCCGCGCGAAGATCGTCGCCGACTTTCGTCCACCTCAATACCGCCGGATGCGCGTGTCGACGAAGATGCTACTGTTCTGACACCGCGCACGGTACCGTCGCCGCAAGCGAGTGTGCCTCCGGCTGCCCGGCCGCCGATGGACACGACATCTGCACCGGTCGCGGCGCCGGCAACAGCTGTCACACGCAACGCAAGTGGCAAGCCGGTATGGCTGGGTATGGCCATTGGTGCCGTGCTGGCCGTGCTGCTGGGGGGAGGCGCGGCATGGTATATCGGTGGGGCCAGATCGCCTTCGGAAACCCAGACGACGACCACAACCAGCACCGTTATGGCGCTCAGCACGACCACGACAGTATCGACGACCGAGGCGCCCACCACGACAACTAGCACATCGAGCGAACCTTCCACCAGTACGACAACGAGCGCAAGTACAACGTCGACTGCCGCCACGACGTCGACGACCCTGTTACCCACCAAACCTGGCGGACGCACAGACGCCGGCGGTGGAGAACGGGAGAAGGCCGGCCGGCGCGACCCGGCCGCCAAACGCGAGAAGCCGGGGCGAAGCGACTCTGGCGGAACGTCGACACCGGTTATTATCGAGACCATTATTCCTGCGCCGAGCCGCGCGCCGGAGGTTCCGGCATTGCCGGCGTGGCAGCAGGAGTTGAAGGCGGCGCTGGATTACTGCGCGCCGAAGTCGGGGTTTTCAAAAACCCTGTGTATAGACAAGGCGCGTAACAAGCATTGCCAGGGACATTGGAACGCGATCAAGGAATGCGAGACCTTTCTCATGGAAGGGCAAGGACTCAATCCCTGAGCGCCTATCGAGCCTATTGAAGAGTTGAAGAGACTGTGAACCCCCTTCCGCACTATGCAGATGTTCTGCGCGCTGTCGACGGTATGCGCAATCCGGGCGCGATCGCCCTTGTCATCGCAGGGTTCGTGCTGGCGCTGCTGGTGGCGGCGGCCGGCATCGCCACGCAGTCCGGCATTGCCATGACGGTATTCGGTCTGCTGGCATGGCTGATCGCCGGTTTCGGATCAAACGCGGCAGGCATATTGCTGATGCACCAGGCCTTGGATCAACCGCCTCCCACGGTGCATGAGGTGGTTTTCGGGGGGGTCACGAGTTTTATCAAGTTACTGGCGATTTTTCTGATTCTGGCGCTGGGAGTGGTGACCTATACGCTCTCGGTCACTGTCCTGCTCTTCGTGTGCAAGCTGCCTTACCTCGGTCCCTTGTTGTTTGCGGTAGTGTTGCCGGTGTTGATCGTGGTCAGCGGAGCGGCCTATATCGCCGTAATTGTCGGTGCAGGATTGATGGCGCCAGCCGTCTGGGGAGGGGCCACCGTGCCGCAAGCCCTGCTGGAATTACTGGCTATTGTGCGCGAACGCCTGATCGAGACTCTCGTTCGGTTCTTTCTGCTGATTCTACTGACGCTGGTAGTATTTGGGGTGGCGATGCTGATCCTCGGCGTGGGAGTCGGATATACCATAGGTCTTTCAGCGGGCATTATTGGCAGCGAGGTGGGTGGCGGATTCGGCTCGCTGATGGATGTGGTGGGCCGCGATTTGCCCAGTGGCGGATCGGGACACGCCTATGCGGCGGTATTCGGTTTTGGCCTGCTCTATGCGTTTGTGCTCGGGGCCGGGTACTGCGTGGCGACCATGGGTAATATCACCATTTACCTGGCTGTCACTGATCGCCGTCTGTCCGGTGAGTCTGGTGGCCTTTCCTTGTCGCTGGCAGGTGCGGGGCGCGTGGCGGCGGTGCTGGAGCGGCGCCGCAAGATGGGCGCAAACCCGCCGGCACGAAGCTGCCCAGCGTGCGAGACGTTGACGAAACCCGACGACACGTATTGCGGGCACTGCGGTCAGCGGTTGTCCTAGCGAGTTCTTTCAAGCGACGTTGGCTAGAACCGGGTGCCGGGTTAATCGCTCGCCATTCCAGGCCAGGTATTCACCGGCGTTTTCGTGCCAGTCCGCAAGGACCCAGCGTTCCACATGAATGCCGTCGACCAGATGGTCGTGTTGCGCCGGCTTGTGTGTATGCCCGTGGATGAAGGTGGCGTAGCCGTGTGCGCGCAGGAAATCGTCGGTTTCGCCGGGATTGAGATCCATCAGGTAGGCTGCTTTTTCCCGCTTGGTGTGTTCGCTCTGATCACGCATGTTCTCCGCGAGTGCCCGCCGCTCGGCGAGCGGTCGCGCCAAAAAAGCGGCTTGCCAGTCGAGGTGGCGCACCTGCCTGCGAAAGGCCTGATAGGCGTCGTCGTCGGTGCAGAGGGCGTCGCCGTGCGCGAGAACAAATTGCCATTCCGGCGTGGAGAGCACATAGGGCTCCGTCAGCAGACGGACGCCGCTGGCGGCGGCGAAGGCATCGCCAATCAGGAAATCCCGGTTGCCCGCCAGAAAACTGATTGTCGTGCCATCATCCGCGGTTGCGCGTAGCGCGCTGACGATTCGGGCAGGAAAGTCCGAGCCGATGTCGTCGTCGCCTATCCAGGTCTCGAACAGGTCGCCGAGAATGTAGATGGCCGATGCAGTGCGCGCCGGCCCGGCCAGATAAGCCAAAAACAGGCCCGTCACCCCGGGTGACTGGGGCGACAGGTGAAGGTCGGATAGAAAATGAATCAGGGCGTCAGCTTTTCGATCACTTCGGCTTTCTGGATCACTACGTCGTCGAGCGGCACATCCTGGTGAAAGCCTTTGTTGCCGGTGCGCACCTTGCGGATGGCCTCGACCACTTCCAGCCCTTCGACGACCTCGCCGAACACACAGTAGCCCCAGCCGCTGCCAGACGGCGATTTGAAATCGAGAAAATCGTTATCGACCACATTGATGAAGAACTGCGCGGTGGCGGAATGCGGGTCATTGGTGCGCGCCATGGCAACGCTGCCGCGCTTGTTCTTAAGGCCGTTGGCCGCTTCGTTATCGATTGGGGCACGCGTGGGCTTCTGTTTCATGCCCGGTTCAAACCCGCCGCCCTGGATCATGAAGTTGCCGATGACGCGATGGAAGACCGTGTTGTCGTAATGGCCGGCCTCGACGTAGGCGATAAAGTTTTCAACCGTTTTCGGGGCCTTCTCGGCATCGAGCTTGAGGGTGATGGCGCCGAGGTTGGTGGTGAGCTTGATCATTTGGTTTCCTTGCGGGTTTCGGGGAGGATTTTGACGCTTTCGATCACGACCGGCGTCAGGGGGACGTTCTGGTGCATGCCGGCGTCGCCGGTCTTGACCTGCGCGATCTTGTCGACGACGTCCATGCCTTGCTTGACGGTGCCGAAAACGGCATAGCCCCAGCCGTCAAAAGAGGGGTAGTCCAGTTTCGGGTTGTCGACATGGTTGATGAAGAACTGCGCAGTGGCGGAATGCGGTGCGCTGGTGCGGGCCATGGCGAGGGTGCCGCGAAGGTTCTTGAGGCCGTTCTTGGCTTCGTTCTCGACCGGCGCCTGGGTGGGCTTCTGGTTCATCTTGGCATCGAATCCGCCGCCCTGAATCATGAAGCCGGGAATGACGCGATGAAAGACGGTGCCAGTGTAGTGGCCACTCTTCACATAGGCGAGAAAGTTTTCAACCGATTTCGGGGCTTTGGCCGCATCGAGTTCGATCACGATCTTGCCGGCCGACGTCGTCATTTCGACGGTCGGTTCCGCTGCGGCGGGCAGGGCGGTCATTGTGAGCGCCGCGGCGGCGAACGCGGCGAACAGTTTTTGCGAGGTCTTCATCAGGCAGCTCCTTCGTAAATGATTTTCCATTTGCCGTCTTCCCGTTTCCAGTATTGACGTTTCTTCATGCTGTTGTCGAGGTTGTTGCTCTTGTACTGCTGGTCGAAGGTGACGACCACCATTTCGTCCTTGCCGGGGTTGCGGAAGACGCTGAGGTTGTCGATCCTGACCTTGATCCACTGCTTGCTCTCGTTGACCTGCCGTTTTTGCGCAGCGAACTGTTCGTAGCCTTGCCCGTTGGCGTTGAGTGTACGCGAATAGTGCTGGAGGAAACGGGTGACGTCGCGGCTTTCCCAGTCGGCCCGCCAGGCTTCCAGCGTCTTGTTGAGCTCGCCGCGTTCTTTGTTCCAGTCATCCAGCGTCAGCCATTCGACGGCGTTGCTGATGATGACCGGCGTCAGGCCGATTTGCAGGTTCTTGGCCACGGCATCAAGATCGCGGTTGGCGAGCACAACGCAGCCATCCGACGCTCTTGGTGGACGTGAAAACGTATCCGACGGCGTGCCGTGCAGCCAGATGCCGTGCCCGTTGCGACCCTGTTGCTTGTCCCATTCGTTCGGGTAGTTGATCGGGAAAGCGCCGCTGCCGTACAGATCGGCAAGCTTTTCGCGCGGTAGGCTGGCGGTAACGTGATAGACACCGACGGGGGTTTTCTTGTCGCCTTCACTGACCTTGTTGGCACCGAGCTTGCCCTGGGTGACGTAGTAATCGGCTACAAAGCGCGGCCGACCGTTGTCGTTGGCATATACATAGAGACGCGATTTTTGCGTGTCGACCACGATGGCGTGCTTTTGGTCCGGATGCATTTGCAACAGGTAGCGCGGCACAAAATTCTCTTGTGGTTTGTTGCGATAGCCGCGCAGGCGGACGATGGCCTCGTCGCGCAGATCCGCCACCCGTTCATCCTGCGGATTGGCGACGGCACCAAAACCACTGATCGGCTTGGTGCGCGCAAGCAACAGGTCGCCCCGTATCAGGTGGGCTAGGCGAAAATTCGGATACTGGCGCAGCAACCCCTCGGTGAGTTGCAGAGCCAGATCAAGCCGGTTTTGCTCGATGGCTTCGAAAACCTTGGCGAGCGCGGGTTCAGGGCCAGAGTCGGATATGGTGGCGGCGGGTGAGGCTGTCGCCGTGAGCGCCGCCGCTGGACGGCCAGTCGTGACCTTCACCGGTGCAGGCCGGTGCATCCGTTTGCCTGAATGAGTGGCCTTCTGGGCGGCGTGCGTCTTGTGCTTCTTGGCGGATTGCGTTTTTGCCTGCGCGCCGCCGGCGAGACAGATCGCCAGCGCGAACAGCAGCCACGTGCCACGACTGTGCATCAACGAGCTTCTTCGTCCTGGATCAGCCACTTGCCGTTGCTCAGCACCAGTGTCAACGTCTTGTTGGCGGAGGTGGCGATACCCGGGGCCTTGTAGTGCTGACGGAATTTGACGGTGGCCCTATCGCCGTTGACGACGATGCTAGGCTCATCATAGGTG
Organism: Betaproteobacteria bacterium UBA1934; assembly: GCA_002337055.1. Taxonomy (GTDB): domain Bacteria; phylum Pseudomonadota; class Gammaproteobacteria; order Burkholderiales; family Rhodocyclaceae; genus UBA1934. The sequence goes on from DDFG01000001.1 coordinate 343,543, forward strand.
ACGGCAATGCGCCCACCCTTGCCCGCGATGCGTTCCTCGCGTTGCGCCTCCCAGGCATGGCGGGATTGCCCCCTAGGCGGGTGGAACTCGGGGGCGTAGTAGGCGAGGTAGGTTTTCACGTCTTTGCGCGACCAGGCAGAAGCCCAGCCGGCAAGCGTCTTTTCGACCTCGTCGCTGCTGCCTTCGGATTTGGTTGTCGGTTTCGGTGGGGCGGTCGACGCCGCTGCAGGCGTGGCCGGGGTCACCGCAGGCGGGGCAATGATCGGGGCAGGTTTGGCGGGCTCGAGCTTGGCAGGCTCAGGTTTGACGGATGCCGGCGCGATTGGAGGTGGTCTGACGCCCGGTTTGACACCGGTGCTGATCAGATCGCGGATCAGCGCCAGCTTGTTCTGAGCGGCGGCGTTTGACGAATCGATCTGCAAGGCCTTGTCGTAAGCCTGACTGGCAAGTTTGGCATAAACATCGCCCAGATTCTCGTAGGCAATGGCGTAGGCGGGATGCGTGCGTATTGCCATTTCCAGCGCGGTACGGGCCTTGTCGTACTGTTTTTGCTGGGCATACAACACCGCCAGATTGTTGTAGGGCTCAGGCAACTCGGGGTAATCCTCGGTCAGCTTCGTGAACACGGCGATGGCTTCCGCCGGCTTGTTCATTTCGGTGAGGATCAGCCCTTTCAAAAAACGCCCCTGAGCATCCTTGGGTTTGGTCGCCAAATAGGCGTCCACCTTGCTCAGCGCCTGCGGAAACTGTGCCTGTTTGATCAGTTTCTGCACTTCCGGGAGATTGTCGGCAAGCGCCGGGAAGGTAGCGGCCAGGGCCGCGCCGAGAAGGATGGCGCGCAGGGCGGCACCAGTCTGCAAGCGGAAATGTGGCTTCATCGCTATGTTACAATCCGTACGGTTGGGCAATCGTTAATTCTATCAAGAACACCCGTCAATCCAAAGTTCTGTCGCACCTCGCGATCCTGTCTTTTTCCTGTCCGTCATGCTGAAAATCTACAACACACTGCATCGCCAAAAACAAGTCTTTCAACCGCTCGAGCCCGGCAAGGTGAAGATGTATGTGTGTGGCATGACGATTTATGATTTTTGTCATCTCGGCCACGCACGGCTGATGGTCGCTTTTGACCTCGTCTACCGCTGGTTGCAAGCTTCCGGCTATGAGGTGACCTACGTTCGGAACATTACCGACATTGATGACAAAATCATCAAACGGGCAGCGGAAAATGGTGAATCGATCCGGTCGTTGACCGAACGTTTCACGGCCATCATGCATGAAGATACCGCCGCGCTCGGCGTGCTGCCGCCGACGCATGAGCCGCGCGCCACCGAATATGTGCCGCAGATGCTGTCGTTGATAGAGAAACTGGAAACGAACGGGCTGGCGTATCAGGCCAGCGACGGTGACGTGAATTACGCGGTACGTAAATTCCCGGGTTACGGCAAGCTCTCCGGCAAGTCGCTTGACGATTTACGTGCCGGCGAACGGGTCGAGGTCGATAGCGCCAAGCAGGACCCGCTCGATTTCGTGCTCTGGAAGCACGCCAAGCCGGGCGAACCCGCCTGGGAATCGCCTTGGGGCGCGGGCCGGCCGGGGTGGCACATCGAATGCTCCGCGATGAGTTCGCATCTGCTCGGCCAGCAATTCGATATTCATGGCGGCGGCCAGGATTTGCAGTTTCCGCACCACGAGAATGAAATCGCCCAGTCGGAAGGCGCGCATCAGTGCGGCTTCGTCAACTACTGGATGCACAACGGTTTTGTCCGGGTCGACAACGAAAAGATGTCGAAGTCGCTGGGCAATTTCTTCACCATCCGCGAAGTGCTGAAGGCGTTCGATCCCGAGGTCGTGCGCTTCTTCATTCTGCGGGCGCATTACCGCAGTCCGCTGAACTACTCCGACGTTCATCTCGACGACGCGAAACGCAGCCTCGATACGCTCTACTTCACGCTGCGCGATGTGCCGCCGGTGACGGTGGACATCGACTGGGTCGATCCCTTCGCGGCGCGCTTCAAGGCGGCGCTGGACGACGATTTTGATTCCCATGGCGCGATCGCCGTGCTGTTCGATCTGGCCGGCGAGGTGAATCGCAGCCGCGATGCTCGCCTGGCGGGGTTGCTGCGGGCGCTCGCCAACATCATCGGCCTGCTTGAACGCGAACCGCAAGTCTACTTGCGTGCGGGTGTTGGTGGCGATCTGGACGAAGCAGAGATCGAAAAACTGATCGCCGAGCGCGCGGATGCCAAGAAGGCCCGCAATTTTGCCGAAGCCGACCGCATCCGCAACCTGCTCAAGGACGCCGGCATTCTGCTCGACGACAGCGCGCAGGGCACGACCTGGCGGCGCGCCTGAGCGATCAGCGAACCGCGCTCAGGTGCCCGGCCAGCGCCAGATTGACCGCTTGCGGCCTTTCGGCGACCAGCGCGTGTCCCGCGCCGGCGATGGTCATCATTTCCGCGCCCGGGATACGGGCGGCGATCGCCGCGGAATCCGTTGGCGGGTAGAGCCGGTCCTGTTCGGCGGCCAGAACCAGGGTAGGGCAGCGAACGCCAGCGAGCTTTTCGAGGAGTTGACCGTCGCTCACCTCCGGGAACTGCGCCTGCAAGAGTTCGACCTGGCCACGGCAGAAATCCGGCAACTCTTTGACGACTTCACGGAAACTTGCCAGACGATCGCTGATCAGGGTCGGGCGGGCCACCAGACAGGCTTCGCTATAAAGATCGGGCAGCGCCGACAGTAAAAGCTCCTCGATTCGGTTTTGCTCGGCCGCACGCTGCCAGGTGGCGAGAATCTGCCTGGGCAGCGGCCGAATCAGCGCCGTGGTGGTGATCAGCATCAACGATTGCACGCGGGCGGGGTGGGTGCAAGCAAACTTCATCGCGGTCATGCCGCCGTAGCTGGTGCCGACAAAATGGGCGCGGGCGATGCCGAGCGCGTCCATCAACGCGGCGAGGTCGTCGACATGCGTCTGCATGCGATAAGGCCCCGGTGTGACCTGCGAGCGCCATTGACCGCGGTATTCGAATTGCAGGATGTTGAGATCCAGCTTTTTGGCCACCGGGACCTGACCGGTCCACGATTCCAGCGCGCTCATGATGCCGTTCAGGAAAATGACGCAGGGCGCGCCAGCCGAGTGTTCGTGGTATTCGTAGTGGCAGCGGAAGCCGTTGATCTCGAGGTGGGGCATGATGGTCACGCGTAAAGTGCGGGGGGCCTATTGTATCCTCAAGCGAAAACGCCCGGCAGGACCGGGCGTTGGGAGTGTGCAAGGGATCGGTCAGCCGAAGAAAGCCTTGACCTTGTCCATCCAAGACTGCGCACGTGGGTTGTGCTTGGCTTCGTTACCGCGGTTCAGCTCATCCAGTTCGCGCAAGAGTTCCCGCTGGCGATCGGTCAGGTTGATCGGCGTCTCGACGACCACATGGCACATCAGGTCGCCGTAGGCATGGCTGCGGACGCCCTTGATCCCCTTGCCGCGCAGGCGGAACACGCGTCCGGTCTGGGTTTCCGGCGGGATCTTGATGGTCGCGGCGCCATCCAGCGTCGGGATCTCGATCTCGCCACCGAGCGCGGCGGTGGTGAAGGAAATCGGCATTTCGCAATGCAGGTCGCTGTGCTCGCGCTGAAACACCGGGTGCGGCTTGAGGTGAATCTGCACATAGAGATCACCCGGAGGCCCGCCATTGACGCCGTGCTCGCCTTCACCGGCGAGGCGGATGCGATCGCCTTCGTCGACGCCGGCAGGGATCTTGACGGCGAGTGTCTTGTGTTTTTTCAGGCGACCGGCACCGTGGCAGGTGCCGCAGGGGTCGGAAATGAATCGGCCCGTGCCGTGGCATTTCGGGCAAGTCTGCTGAATCGAGAAGAAGCCCTGTTGCAGGCGCACCTGTCCCGAGCCCTGACAGGTCGGGCAGGTCGCTGGTTTGCTGCCGGCTTTGGCGCCGCTGCCGCCGCAGGGTTCGCACACTTCCATGGTCGGAATGCGGATCTTGGTTTCGGTGCCGTGGGCGGCCTGTTCGAGCGTGATTTCCAGGTTGTAACGAAGATCAGCGCCCCGGTAAACGTTGGATCGGCTTTGGCCGCCTCCACGGCCACCGCCAAAGATTTCGTCGAAAATGCCGCCGAAAGCATCGGCAAAGCCCCCAAAACCGGCGCCGCCGCCCGCGCCAAAGCCGGCCTGCGGGTCGACCCCGGCATGGCCATATTGGTCGTAGGCGGCGCGCTTGTTGCCGTCCGACAGGATTTCGTAAGCTTCCTTGGCTTCCTTGAACTTCTCCTCCGCCGCCGGATTATCCGGATTGCGGTCAGGATGGTGTTTCATGGCCAGCTTGCGGTAGGCCTTCTTGATTTCGTCCTCGGAGGCGTCGCGGTTGACGCCGAGGATTTCGTAATAGTCGCGTTTGCTCATGGGTTCGGTCCGGCAGGGGCGCTTGCGCAAAGGCCGGATTCAGCGGAACGGGTGATCCGCACGAATCCGGCCGCGTGTCAGGGAACGCGTCGCCCGGATCAGGCCTTTTTGTCCTTGACTTCGGTAAACTCGGCATCGACGACATCGCCCTCGACGGTCTTTTCCTGCTGACCGCCCGGAGCGCCCGTCGGGCCAGCCCCGGCTGCACCGGCTGCGGCGCCGGCCGCCTGTTCCTGGGCGTACATCTTTTCGCCCAGTTTCTGCGCGGCTTGCGCCAGCGCTTCGGTCTTGGCCTCGATGGTTTCCTTGTCGCCTTCGCGCAGCACGCCTTCGACATCCTTGATCGCCGCTTCGATCTTTTCCTTCTCGCCGGCGTCGAGCTTGTCGCCATACTCGGTCAGCGACTTCTTGACCATGTGCACCATGCCGTCGGCGGCGTTACGGGCGTTGGCCAACTCATGCGCCTTCTTGTCCTCTTCGGCGTGGGCCTCGGCATCCTTCACCATGCGCTGGATTTCTTCCTCGCTCAAGCCGGAATTGGCCTTGATGGTGATCTTGTTTTCCTTGCCGGTGGCTTTGTCCTTGGCGGTGACGTGCATGATGCCGTTGGCGTCGATGTCGAAGATGACTTCGATCTGCGGCACGCCACGCGGCGCTGGCGGGATGCCTTCCAGATTGAACTGGCCCAGGCTCTTGTTGCCGGCCGACATTTCGCGCTCGCCTTGCAGGACGTGAATGGTCACGGCCGACTGGCTGTCATCGGCGGTCGAGAACACCTGCGACGCCTTGGTCGGGATGGTCGTGTTCTTCTGAATCAGCTTGGTCATGACGCCGCCCAGGGTCTCAATGCCGAGCGACAGCGGGGTCACGTCGAGCAGCAGCACGTCCTTGACCTCGCCTTGCAGCACGCCACCCTGGATGGCGGCGCCGACGGCGACGGCCTCATCGGGGTTCACGTCCTTGCGCGGTTCCTTGCCGAAGAATTCCTTGACCTTGTCCTGCACCTTGGGCATACGGCTCTGACCGCCGACCAGGATAACGTCGTCGATGTCGCCGATCTTGCAGCCGGCATCCTTCAGCGCGGTGGCGCAAGGACCGATGGTGCGGTCGACCAGTTCTTCCACGAGCGACTCGAACTTGGCGCGGGTGACCTTCATGGTCAGGTGCTTGGGACCGGACGCATCCGCCGTGATGTAGGGCAGGTTGATTTCGGTCTGTTGCAGCGACGACAGCTCGATCTTGGCCTTTTCGGCGGCTTCCTTGAGGCGTTGCAGCGCCAGCACATCGGCCTTCAGGTTGACGCCGGATTCCTTCTTGAACTCTTCGATGATGTAGTCGATCAGACGCTGATCGAAGTCTTCGCCACCGAGGAAGGTGTCGCCGTTGGTGGCCAGCACTTCAAACTGCTTTTCGCCATCGACGTCGGCGATTTCGATGATCGAGATATCGAAAGTGCCGCCGCCCAGGTCATAAACTGCGATCTTGCGATCCTTGCTGGCGGCCTTGTCCATGCCGAAGGCCAGCGCGGCCGCGGTCGGTTCGTTGATGATGCGCTTGACTTCGAGACCGGCGATGCGGCCGGCGTCTTTGGTGGCCTGACGCTGGCTGTCGTTGAAATAGGCCGGGACGGTGATGACCGCTTCGGTGACTTCCTCGCCGAGGTAGTCTTCGGCGGTCTTCTTCATCTTGCGCAGCACTTCGGCGGAAACCTGCGGGGGGGCGATTTTCTTGTCGCGCACTTCCACCCATGCGTCGCCGTTGTCGGCCTTCATGATTTTGTAGGGCATCAGCGAGATGTCCTTCTGCACTTCCTTTTCCTCGAAGCGGCGGCCGATCAGGCGCTTGACCGCGTAGAGGGTGTTCTTCGGGTTGGTGACGGCCTGGCGCTTGGCCGGGGCGCCGCAGAGGATTTCGCCGTCGTCGCTGTAACCAATGATGGAAGGCGTCGTGCGTGCGCCTTCCGAGTTTTCGATGACCTTCGGCTGGCCGCCTTCCATGATGGCCACGCAGCTGTTCGTCGTTCCGAGGTCGATGCCGATGATCTTGCCCATTGTTGTTCCTTTCAGTGAGGGGGAGAACCGGAGCGGACTCCGGGGTTCAATTCGTTGCCTGTTCGTTAATTGGGGGCGGGCGCCGGGTTTTCAACTGCCTTCGCCTTGGCGACCATGACCAGTGCCGGACGCAGGATGCGATCGGCGATCAGGTAGCCCTTTTGCAGCACGGTGACCACCGTGTTCGGCTCCTGCTCGGCTTCGACCATGCCGATGGCCTGATGGCGATGCGGATCGAACTTCTCGCCCTGTGGGTTGATTTCGATCAGGTTGGCCTTGTCGAAAGCGGCGACCAGTTGCTTCAGCGTCAATTCGACCCCGGAATGCAGCGCCTCGGCGGTTTGGTTCTGGTTGGCGAGCGCAGCTTCGAGGCTGTCCTTGACCGCCAGCAGTTCGCCGGCAAATTTCTCGATGGCGAATTTGTGCGTCTTGGCGATGTCTTCCTGCGCGCGGCGGCGGACATTTTCGGTTTCGGCTTTGGCGCGCAGCCAGGCGTCGTGATGCTCGGCGGCCTTCAGTTCGAGTTGGCGAAGCTGTTCTTCTAGACTGGGCAGCGTGTCGACCGCGTCGGTTGCTACGCTCTCCGGAGCGGAGGCTGGCGAGGAGGTATCCTGAGTCAACTGTGCTGATTCGATGGTCTCTTTGGCTTGCATTCGGTGTTCTCCAAAAAACTGCAACGCAAATGGGGTTGTACGCACTGCTTTCAAGAGCGACCGCGAAACTTTTTTTTGGTGTTACGATGGTGTGGCAATTCGTGGAATAAATATGGAGCAGATCGGCAAATATAGAGTCATCCGGGAACTCGGAAAGGGCGCCACCGCAACGGTATACCTTTGCCATGACCCCGACGAAGACCGGCTGGTGGCGGTCAAACTGGTGAAGTTCGGTGCCGATGGTACGGCGATGTCCCGCCGCCTGCGCAAGCTCTTTCAGACTGAAGGCGGCATTGCCCGACGCCTCGATCACCCCAACATCGTTCGTATTTATGATGCTGCGGTGGAAGAGCACCAGGCCTATCTGGCGATGGAGTATGTCGAGGGCTTCAGCCTCGAGCAGCATTGCCGTATCGACCGCATGCTACCGTTGCACCGGGTGATCGGTATCATCTTCAAATGCTGCCTGGCGTTGGACCATGCCTACCGGCAAGGGGTGATCCACCGCGACATCAAGCCTGCCAATATTATGGTCGCGGCAGGTGACGAGCCGAAGATCGCCGATTTTGGTCTGGCCCTGAATCTCGCCAAAGACAAGGATCGCGACTCGACCTTTATCATGGGTGTGGGATCGCCGGCCTACATGTCGCCCGAACAGATCAAGGCATATCCGCTCAATCACAAGACTGATCTCTACTCGCTTGGCGTGGTGTTTTTCCAGTTGCTGACCGGGCGTTTGCCGTTTCGCGCCAACAATCACGCAACGCTGATCTACAAGATCGTCAATGCCGATGCGCCCGCCGTGACGGCACTGAATCCCGGCCTGCCGGAAGGGCTGACGCCGATTCTGCGTAAGGCACTGGAAAAAGACTTGTACAACCGCTACAAGAGCGGCGCGGAGTTCGCCAAGGATCTGGCGGCAGTGCGTTACCGACTGGTGACCGACGATGAGCCGGTTGAAGACTCGCTGCATTTTGAGATGTTACGCAAACTCGATTTTTTCACAGAGTTCGAGAACGTCGAACTCTGGGAGATCCTGCGCGTGTCGATCTGGCGTCAGCTGGCACCCGGCGTGGCGGTGATTGCCGAAGGAGATACCAACCAGGTATTCGGTTTGATTGTTGAAGGCTTTGTCGAGGTTTCCATTGACGGGCTGACTCTGTGCCGGCTGAGCAGCGGCGAGATCGTCGGCGAAGCCGCCTATCTGCACCCTTCGGACAAGATCCGGCGAGCGACGGTGGTGACGCTGGAGCCCACACTCTTTCTTGAAATCAATGCTGCCGCTCTCGAACTGGCCTCGGACGAATTGCGCGAACGCATGCAAAAAGCGCTGGTGGCCAAGTTGATCGACCGCATGCGCGAGGTCAACAAGATCGCGGCAGCACATGGCGCGCCTGCCCTGCAACCCGGTACAGCCTCATTTACCGGGGGGACACGCTCGCAGCCTGTCGGCGGTCTCGATCTTGAATTAGTGCCGGTCGGGCCGGACGAGTGAGTGGCGAAAGGATCAGGCCGGTAGTTCAAACGTGACACCGGCGCCCGGTTCCAGCGCTTCCCACACGATGTTCTCCTCGAAGCCGACATGCGCACTCAACGCGGAGGAAAAACGGTGGATCAATTCGACACTGGGATTGGCCAGTGCATCAGAAAGTGCCTGCATGGCATTGTGCTCGTCGCGCATGCGTTGAACCAGATCCTGACGGCCGAGGGCAATCAGGCGCGGCACCACAAAACGTTCTTCATCCTGAAAGTGGGGCAGCAGTTCGTATTCGAACACATCCCGCACACGCTGCGCGACAGCCGGGAGATCGCTTTCGCTTTCGGGGGCGAGCATACGGATGGCCATGGCGAATTTGAGGGCCGATGCGTGTTCCTGGGAGAGGTGCAGCAGTCGTTGATTATGTTCCATGGATCGAAACCGTGGGTGAGGACGGACTATTGGAGGGTTCGGCCATCCTAAGCCAACGGAATCGAAACGGGCTTGAGATGGATCAAAGATGGTTCTCGGCCCAACCGACGATTTGATCGACACCGACGGCGCCAGCCTGCCGCGCAACCTCGCGACCCTGCCGGAAGATCGCCAGCGTGGGGATGCTGCGGATGGCGAAGCGTGCCGCCAGATTCGGCTGAGCTTCGGTATCGACCTTGAGCAGGCGCCAGCGGGGTTCGAGGCGGCGGGCGGCTTCCGCGAATGCGGGCGCCATCGACCGGCAGGGGCCGCACCAGGGCGCCCAGAAGTCGACTAGAACCGGCAGATCGTTGCGCTGGAGGTGACGCTCGAATTCGGTCGCGTCAACCGACAGCGGTTGCCCGCTGAACAGTGCCTGCTTGCATTGCCCGCATTGCGGGTGCTCGGCGAGCCGAGAGGCCGGAAGGCGGTTGATGGCCTGGCAGTGGGGACAGACGACGTGCAGCGATTCGCTCATGATGGCTCCAAGGTGGGCAGCGGGTCAGTTTGCCCGCTTCCGTTATCTGGCGGCCAAAGTGCTCATTTCAAGAGGCTGCGCCGGCCTCCCGGGCGCGCCGCGCGCTTTCGGCCAGTTGAGCGGGATCGGGCACCTCCCGCGTCGGCCAGCCGGCGAGGTGGCGTTCGACCAGTTGAGCGAGGGCGTTGATCCATGCGGGTGATTCGTTGAGCGCCGGAATGTAGGCGAATTGCCGCCCACCCGCGAGCAGGAAGGATTGCTTGCACTCCATGGCGATTTCCTCAAGCGTTTCGAGGCAATCGCCAACGAACCCGGGACAAACGAGATCGACGCGCTCAACACCTTCGCGCGCCAGCGCCTGCAGGGTCGGTTCGGTGTAGGGTTGCAGCCATTCGGTGCGGCCGAAGCGCGACTGAAAGGTGACGATCAATCTGCCTGTCGGCACGCCCAGTCGCTCGCCCAGCAGGCGGGCAGATTTTTGACACTCGCAATAGTAAGGGTCGCCGCGTTCGAGGTGAAATTTGGGCAGGCCATGAAAGCTGACGACCAGTCGGTCGCGCTCGCCCGGTTGTCCGTGCTGTTGCCAGTGTTCGCGCACCGTTTTTTCGAGCGCCGCCAGGTACGCGGGCTCATCATGAAAATGCCGGACAGTACGAATTTCGGGCTGGTTGCGCGTGGCTTTCAACCAATCGGCGAGGGCGTCCATGACGCTGCCGGTGGTGCTGGAGGCATACTGCGGATAGAGGGGTACGACCAGAATGCGGGTGACTCCTTCGGTTTTCAGGCGCGACAGCGTTTCCGCCATGCCCGGCTGGCCGTAGCGCATGGCCCACGCCACCTTGACCTGATGCCCGCGCTCGCCCAGCCAGCCCTTCAGCAGTTTGGCCTGCCGCTCGGTATGGACCTTGAGCGGTGAGCCTTCAGATGTCCAGATGCTGGCATACTTTGCGGCGGATTTTCTGGGGCGAACATTGAGAATGACGCCGTTCAGAATCAGCCACCAGATCACTCGCGGAATCTCGACCACGCGTGGATCGGAGAGAAATTGCCGAAGATAGGGGCGTAATGCCGAAGCTGTGGGTGCTTCGGGCGTGCCGAGATTGACCAACAACACGGCGGTTTGATCGGCTTGGCCATGTGTGTGCGGCGGTTCGGGGAGAAAACGGGGCATGGAATGGGAAGAGGAATCCGCTCAGGGCAGCGATTGTTGCGACAGCGCGCTCGAAAGCAGTCGCGCGGTAATGTCGACGATGGGAATGACGCGTTCGTAGGCCATACGAGTCGGGCCGATGACGCCGACCGACCCAACAACCTGACCGTCTACTTCATAACGCGCGGTGACGACACTACATTCGTCGAGGGACGCGATCCCCGATTCGCCGCCGATGAAAATCTGTACGCCGTCGGCGCGGTTGGAGACATCGAGTAGGCCGACCAGAGCCGAACGTTGCTCGAACAGGTCGAACAGTTCGCGCAGGCGCTTCATGTTTGATGACAGTTCTTCGACGTCGAGCAGGTTGCGCTCACCGGAGATGACATAGGGCGCCTGGTTGCCCGAAAAAGCGTCGTCGCCGGCCTCCAGCGCCGCGGCCATCAAAGGCCGGATATCGTCACGCAACTGGCGTAACTCGGCGTGCAGGCGATGGCGGATCTGCTCGAAATCCAGTCCGGCGAAATGCTGGTTCAAATAGTTGGCGGCGGCGGTCAGCTCGTTTGGCGCATAGGGTTTTTCAGTCAGCAGGATGCGGTTTTGCACATCCCCGTCGGTGGTGACGATGATTAGCAGAATGCGTTTTTCCGACAGGTTCAGGAATTCGATTTGTCGAATCTTCGGCACCGCACGGCGCGGCGCCACCACAATGCCGGCGAAATGGGTGAGGCTGGAAAGCAGTTGCGAGGCATTGGCGATGAGTTGCTGCGGATGAGTGACATGCAGAGCATCCTCGATTTCACCTAATTGTCGGGCCGCCAGCGGTTGTACCGTCAACAAACTGTCAACAAAAAGGCGATATCCTCGCGGCGTCGGGATGCGGCCGGCAGAGGTATGCGGGCTGGCGACGAAACCTGCCTCTTCGAGGTCGGCCATGACATTGCGAATCGTGGCCGGCGACAAGTCGAGCCCCGACACTCTCGACAGCGCGCGCGAACCGACCGGCTGCCCATCGGCGATGTAGTGTTCGATGAGTGTTTTGAGCAGTGCGCGGGAGCGATTGTCGAGCATGCGGCCAATTCTACAAAAATTTCGCCAAAACGCGAGCCGGGATTGCGGAACTCGAGTGCTTCGTTGTTATCTCATTTTGGGGTGCTTTGCGTGCCATAATCCGCGTGTCCGAGGAAAAACGATGTCAAGACGTTGGTTCCCCACGCTTTGCGCAGTACTGCTCTGTCTGGGCAACGGCACTGCCGTCGCCCAGACAGAGGGCAGTCGTCTGGATAAAGTGTTGGCGGCTGGTCGTGTTCGTGTGTGCATCTGGCCGGACTATTTTGGCATCACCTACCGCAATCCGCGAACTTTGCAGCTTTCCGGCGTCGATATCGACATGGCGCACGAACTGGGTAAGACGCTTGGTGTCGCCGTCCAGTTTGTGGATAGCTCGTTTGCTTCGCTTATCGGTGATGTACTGGACGACCGTTGCGATGTGGCCATGTTCGCCATCGGCGTGACATCAGCGCGCCAAGCCAAACTCCGTTTCACTCGGCCGCATCTCTCGAGCGACATATACGCCATTACCAGCAAGAGCAACCGGCAGATCCGGTCGTGGGCAGATATCGATCAACCGGGACGGGTGGTTGCTGTCGCCAAGGGCACGTTGCACGAAACGGTCATGCGCGAGAAGTTGCAATCCGCCACGTTGCTGGTGCTGGACACACCGTTCGCCCGGGAACAGGAGGTGGAGGCCGGTCGTGCCGATGTGTTCATGACTGATTTTCCCTACAGCCAGCGCTTTCTCGCGACCGCTGACTGGGCCAGGCTGGTGTCGCCGCGAGGCGTCTATCACGTCACGCCCTATGCTTATGCCATGAAACCTGGCGACGACAAGTGGTTTGCCCGCGTGGACGGATTCGTCGCCGATGTAATGCAGGACGGACGCCTGCGGGCGGCCACCCAACGGCACAAGCTGGAAGGCTTATGATCACAAACGACCGGCAGCTATTACGCTATTGTGTGGTTGCCGGCGTGCTGTTTGTGGCCACTATGCTGACGATGACCGCCTATACCTTGGCGCGGTTACGCAGCGACGCGATGACGGTGGGTCTCGAAATTGCCTCCACACATGCGCGGAGCTTCGAGGATTTCGTGACTCAGAACCTGCGCATGGCGGAATTGGCGAGCAGTATCGCAACGCGACCGGATGTCGCGCCGGACCCTCAGAAAACAGGCGATGCGTTTGTTGCCCTGTTGCGGCACACGCCTTTCATCCGCTCGTTGTCGCTGCTTGACGAGAATGGGCGAGTCATTGCCAGTTCGAACACCGCCAATCTCGGATTACAGGTCAGTGCCGAGGGATTTTTACCGCTTGCCGCCGGCGATGCGCCAGTGCTCCGGGTTGGCGAGCCCTGGCTGGGGCGCGATCTGATCGAAGCCAGGCCGGTCAGCCAGACGAGCAATAAGCAAGCCAGCGATCTCTGTTTTATCCCGGTCTATCGTGCCTTTCGCCTAGGCGAGAAACGGTTCGCGTTGCTGGCGCTGATTAACCCGGATTACATCGTCAATCACCTCAGCCAGAAGATCGAAGGGCAGGAGGGCAGGGTGGAGATTGTGCGGTTTGATGGACGCCTCCTGATGTCGACCGCTGCCCACCGCCAGCCCGGCTCGACCATTCGCGACTTCACCCGTTTTGAAGTGGCCGACCATCCCTACGGCACGCTCGTCCACCAAACCGAAGAAGGGTGGGGCGCGCTGACCGCCTTTCGTGCATCGCGTCTCTATCCACTGGCAGTGGTCGTACAACTCCGCCAGGATTATGCCCTTCGTGGATGGCGCAGCGAAGCGAGGGTCATGCTCGCGGTCGTCGTTCCTGCGCTACTCGTCAGCATTTTGCTCGGGGTGTTCTTCTGCCGCCGCCAGATCGAGTTGGTGGCCCAGCGCGCGGAGTCGGAACGTCTGCAACGCGTCAATGCCGCGTTTGTGTTCACCAATGCGCGTGAAGGTATCGTGATCACGGATGAGTACCTGCACATCAACGAAGTCAATGACGCCTTTTCGACCATCACCGGCTATGATCGCGAAGAAGTGCTCGGCAAGCACCTGAACGTGCTCAGCTCACGCCTGCACGACAATGCTTTCTACGCCACCATATTGAGAGCGCTCGAAGTGTCAGGATACTGGTCGGGCGAAATCTGGAATCACCGCAAGGATGGCGTGACCTTCGCTGGCCTGTATACCATCAGTAAGGTGACCGATGCCCACGGTCGTGCCAAGCAATACGTGATCCTCTTTTCCGATATCACGCCGCTAAAGGAACACGAGCGCGAACTGGAGCAGATCGCGCACTACGACACGTTGACCCGCCTGCCCAATCGCTATCTGCTGGCCGACCGCTTGGCGCAAGCGATGGCGCAGGTTCTACGGCACGACAAGGGGTTGGTGGTCGGCTTTCTCGATCTGGATGGATTTAAGGCGGTAAATGATGCGTATGGGCATGATGTCGGCGACCAGTTATTGATCGCCCTGGCGGACCGTATGAAGCGAGTGCTGCGCGAGGGCGATACACTGGCACGCATTGGCGGCGACGAGTTCGTGGTGGTGCTACTCGATCTTGCCAACCTCGAGGCCTCAACGCCGCTGCTCAACCGGCTGCTTGCGGCGGCAGCGGCAACGGTGCAATTGGGTGAACTGACCTTGCAGGTGTCGGCGAGTCTCGGGGTTACCTATTTCCCTCAAGACAAGCCCATGGTGGGCGACCAGTTGCTGCGACAAGCCGACCAGGCCATGTACCAGGCCAAGCTGGGTGGCAAGAACCGCTTTCACGCATACGCTTCCGCGGGTGGCGGACGAGGCGATGCAGCCTCCCCCGAAGAACATGATGCCGATTGAGCGCGCAGTGGCAGGGGCGCGGTGACGTCTGCACGGCCGGCGCGGTTTATGACAAAATAGCTCCCATGACGCTCCCCTCCCCATCACGATACGGCCCTCGTACGATTGCGCTGATCGGAAAATTCTCCAGCCGCGATGTTGCCGAACCGCTGGCGAGGCTGGCGCAGACACTCGATGAGCGCGGCGTCACGGTACTGATTGAGAATGCCACTGCACAGATGATCGGCGAATACGTCGATCTGAGTCGTTGGGTGGTATGCGGCTACACTGACATCTGCGAACGGGCAGATCTCGCCATTGTCCTGGGTGGCGACGGCACCATGCTTACCGCCGCCCGGCAACTGGCGGCACGACGCGTGCCGCTGGTTGGCGTGAATCAGGGTCGTCTGGGTTTTCTGACTGACATTGCGCGTAACGACATGCTCTCCTATCTGGACGATCTGCTAGCTGGTCGCTTCACGCCCGAAAACCGCATGCTGTTGGCCGCCGATGTCGTACGAGGGGGGCGCATCGTCGCTTCCGATGTGGCGTTCAACGATGTCGTGATCGATAAAGGCGCCAACGGCCGGCTGATTGAGATGGATTTGTCAGTGGATGAAGAGTTTGTGTGCAGCTTGCGCGCCGACGGCCTGGTACTGTCGACACCCACTGGATCGACGGCCTATTCGCTCGCTGCCGGTGGGCCCATCGTCTACCCGACCGCCAACAGCGTCGCGCTTGTACCGCTTAGCCCGCATGCGCTTACCAACCGTCCGATCCTGGTCAATGATCGGGCCGAAATCGAGGTCAAAATCAGTTCCGGCACCGATCCGCGTGTTCACTTCGATGGCCAGGTGACACTCAACCTGCAACCGCATGACCGTCTGCGCTTGCGCCGCTCCGACAACGACATTTGTCTGTTGCACCCGCCCGGATACAGCTATTTCGCCATGCTGCGCCAGAAGCTGCACTGGAGCGAGCGTCCGCGCGGCAACTGAGATTCTCTGAATATGCTGTTGCACCTTGCTATACGCGATTTTGTGATTGTCGATCGTCTCGAACTCGACTTTGCGTCCGGTTTTTCGGCATTGACCGGTGAAACCGGCGCCGGAAAATCCATTCTGATCGACGCGCTGGCGCTGGCTCTTGGGGAGCGCGCGGATGCAGGCGTGGTCCGCGCGGGTAGCGAAAAGGCCGAAGTTGCGGCAACTTTCGATATTGCCCGGTTATCGTCAGTTTCCGCCTGGTTGATCGCCAATGACCTGGAGACTGGCGACGAATTGCTGCTCAGACGGGTGATCGATGGGAGTGGGCGTTCCCGGGCCTACATCAACGGTTCACCCGCCACCGTTCAACAGTTGCGCGAGGTTTCCGACCACCTGATCGATATTCATGGACAGCACGCACACCAGTCTTTGCTGCGTGCCGATGCTCAGCGCGCGCTGCTGGATGGCCACGCAGGATTGGCCGGTCTGGCGTCAGAAGTTGCTGCCGCCTTTCAGGCATGGCGCACCGCCGAAAAAACCTGGCGCGATCTGGCAGCAAGGGGAGAGGCGCTGATGCGAGAACGCGAGCAACTCGAATGGCAGATTCAGGAGCTCGATGCGCTGGCTTTTTCAGCGGACGAATGGAGCGAACTGGAAACAGAACACAAGCGCCTTTCCCATGCCGCCAGTCTGATCGAGGGAGCGCAGTTTGCGCTTGCCACGCTGGCCGACGGCGAAGTGGCCTGTGGTGCCCAGATCGACAGCGTGGCGGCCCGCCTGGATAACCTGGCTGAATTCGACCCAGCGCTGGCGGCGGTGGCGGACTTGCTGGAGTCGGTGCAGGCCGAGTTGGGCGAAGCAATCTCCAGCCTGCGAAGGTACGCCGACCGCGCCGATCTCGACCCTGAACGTCTGGCCGAAACTGAACGCCGGCTCGAAGCGGTGCATGACATGGCGCGCAAATATCGTTGTCGTCCGGAAGAACTGCCCCATCTGCTCGCTGGCTGGCGTGCGCGTTGGGCAGACTTGGGTGAAAACGCCGATCCGGCCGCTTTGCAAGCGCGCGCGCTGGAAGCCGAAGCGGGCTATCGGGCGCTGGCCGAACGACTCTCGGCAGGCCGGCGGCCAGCCGCGGCTCGACTCGCAGAGGAGGTGTCGGCGCTGATGCGGCAACTTGCCCTGGGCAGCGGCCATCTCGAAGTGGCCCTGATGCCGGTGGTCGGCGGCGCGGCATTCGGTCTGGAACAGGTGGAACTGCGGGTCGGGGGGTTGGCCGGCAGCGAGGCGCGGCCGCTTTCCAAGGTGGTTTCCGGTGGCGAACTCTCGCGCATCAGTCTGGCAATCCAGGTTGTGACATCGCGTTCCGCCAGCGTGCCCACGCTGATTTTCGACGAGGTGGACGTGGGTATCGGCGGCGGCGTTGCCGAGATTGTCGGGCGCTTGTTGCGCGAACTGGGTGACGAACGGCAGGTGCTCTGCGTGACGCATTTGCCGCAAGTGGCGGCGCGCGCGCGCGCGCAATGGCAGGTCAGCAAGACGCAACGCGACGGCGTCACCCTGAGCCGGATCGAAGCGTTGGACGATTCCGGGCGTGTCGAAGAAATCGCCCGGATGCTGGGTGGCGTCGAAATCACCGCAATTACCCGGCAGCACGCCCGCGAATTGTTGGGTTGATAGTGGGCCTAGAGCGGCTTTCCGCCGTTGGCGAAGCGGATCGCTATCGCCGTTACCCCTTCTTTTCGCGATTGGGGCAGTTCGCCTTGGCGCAAGAGGCGTACAGATACAGTGCGTGATCGTGGATACGAAAGCCGCGCTCCTCGGCAATGCGATTTTGCCGAGCCTCGATTTCGGAATCGAAAAATTCCTCCACACGCCCGCAGTCAACACAAACCAGATGGTCATGATGCTTGCCGTGGTTGATTTCGAAAACCGCGCGGCCTCCTTCGAAGAAGTGGCGCTCTAACAAGCCGGCCTGCTCGAATTGCGTCAACACGCGATAGACCGTGGCGAGGCCGACATCGATGCCGTCACCCATCAGAATGCGATAGACGTCTTCGGCGGACAGATGGCGGTCTTCGACCCGTTCAAACAGTTCCAGAATTTTCAGGCGTGGCAGGGTGGCTTTCAGACCCCGGTCTTTGAGACTTTGTGCATCGCTCATGTCGGTTTTCCATATCCGCGACCGGGGAGGGCCGGCCGAATTCGGTTATGATATAACGCTCCGAACACCAAAGCGAAGTCGAGTGCCTTTTTCCATGACGTCCAAACGAATCTTGCTGGCCGTATTGGCCGCCGTGGGGCTTTCCGCCTGTTCCTATGTGCCGCGCATCGTCACCGAGTACCGGATCGACGTACAACAGGGCAATGTCCTGAACCAGGAAATGGTTGCCCAGTTGAAACCGGGTCAGACGCGCGATCAGGTACGTTACCTCCTGGGAACGCCTCTGCTGAACGACATCTTTCATGCCGAGCGCTGGGATTACGTCTATCGCCTTGAAAATGGCCGCACTGGCGCGATAGAAACCCGGCGCCTGACGGTTTTCTTCAACAAGGATGGCCGACTGGAGCGAGTCGCTGGCGACGCCGAGGCGGCGTCGGTGGCCGAACTCGCCGCGCCGGTTGCGCGGATGCAAGTGGTTGACCTCGGTAGCCTGCCCGCGGATGGCAAGCCCTTGCCACCGAACGAGCAGCGCGGGTTTTTCGGCCGCATGCTCGAAAAAGTGGGGCTCTGACATGGCTGTTCGTATCGGTATCGTTGGGGCCAGTGGCCGCATGGGGCGAATGCTGATCGAGGCAACGCTAAAGGATGAAGAGGCGGTGTTGGCCGGTGCCTTTGAACGCCCGGGCAATCCCTTTGTTGGCAACCCCGTGGGCGAACTGGTGGGCTTGGAATCGGCATTGCGCGTCAGCGACGATCTTGCGGCCGGGTTGGATAGCTGTGACTGCCTTATTGATTTTACGCGCCCGGAAGGTACGCTTGCGCACCTTGAACTGTGCCGGCGACTCGGGGTGGCAATGGTCATCGGCACCACTGGATTCGACGCGATGGGCAAAGCGGCGATTGCCGAAGCGGCAAAGGATATCCCGGTCGTCTTCGCGCCCAACATGGCGGTGGGGGTCAATCTCGTCTTCAAACTGCTTGAGACGGCTGCTCGTATTCTCGACCAGGGTTATGACATTGAGATTGTCGAGGCGCATCACAGGCTGAAGGTCGATGCCCCTTCCGGCACAGCCCTGCGTATGGGCGAAGTGGTTGCCGAGGCGCTTGGGCGAAGTCTGGAGGATTGTGCCGTCTATGGTCGCGAGGGTGTGACGGGTGTGCGCGATCCTTCGACCATCGGCTTTGCCACGGTGCGTGGTGGCGATATTGTCGGGGATCATACGGTGATGTTTTGCGGGATCGGCGAGCGGGTCGAAATCACCCACAAATCGGGCAGCCGGATGACCTATGCCACAGGTAGCCTGCGGGCGGCGCGTTTCCTCGCCGGCCGGCAGAGCGGTCTGTTCGACATGCAGGATGTTCTCGGCCTGAGATAGGCGACCATGAAATCCCAACTGCTGAGCCGGCAGCTGCGCGAGATTTTCGGCGACCACGGCGAGGCGGCCTTGCGCGACATGCTGACGGCAGCGCAATCTCAAAGTCCGGCGTTGGCAGTGGGAATCGACCGCTTGTTGGCGAGCGTTGATGCAACGTATGCACAGTATGCCGGCTTACAGCAGGGCCAGGCGGAGATATCCGGCGACACTTATTCCGACTGGAACCTGAAGACCGGCCGCATCGAATCGGGACGGCAATGGAAAGCCCTGCTGGGGTATGCCGAAAACGAGGTTGACAGCAGCCTGGTTGCTTGGCGTAGCCTGATTCATCCTGACGACCATGCCGCTCTCCAGGCGAATATAGCGCGACATGTGCAGGGCGAGGAAAGAACGTTTTCCGCCGAGTGCCGGATGAAAGCGCGCAACGGCCAGTGGAGGTGGATGCTGCTCAAGGGTAGGGTTAACGCCCGTGAAAGCAGTGGCGAACCGGCCCGTTTGCTGGTGATGCATCGCGACATCAGTGCTGCGAAAGAGACCGAACTGGCCCTGACGGCTGCCAAGGAAGCGGCTGAAGCGGCCAGCAAGGCGCGCGGCGCTTTCCTGGCGAACATGAGCCACGAGATCAGGACGCCGATGAACGGCATCATCGGTATGACCGAACTGGCGCTGGATACCTCTCTCGATGCCGAGCAGAAGCACTATCTCAAGACGGTGAAATCATCGGCGGAATCGTTGTTGCACATCGTCAACGAAATTCTTGATTTCTCGAAGATCGAGGCAGGCAAGCTTCAGGTCGAGAAGATTGCTTTTGCCCTGCGCGACACACTTTACGATGCAGTGCGTGTGCTCTGTGTGGCGGCGCATAAGAAAGGCCTGGAGGTCATTGTCGATATCGCCCCTGATGTTCCGGCACGCGTGGTGGGCGACCCGATGCGTTTGCGTCAGGTGATTACCAATTTGTTGGGCAATGCCGTCAAATTCACCGAGCGCGGAGAGGTTGCGCTTGAAGTGAAATTACTGGCCAACGACGACATGGCCGCCACGCTCCAGTTTACCTTGCGCGATACGGGGATAGGTATCGCTGCCGACAAGCAGCAGGTGATCTTCAACGCGTTCTCGCAAGCGGATGTTTCGACGACGCGGCGTTTTGGCGGCACGGGTCTCGGTCTGGCGATCTGCCGGCGGCTGGTGCAAATGATGGAGGGGCGGCTATGGCTCGACAGTCGTGAAGGTGAAGGTACCCGTTTTCATTTCACGATTCGCTTCGGTGTCGAGGCTGCCGCCATGCCGGTCCCTCCAGGTGGCTTGTCCGGCAAGCGCGCCTTGGTTGTCGAAGATAATCCCTTTGTCGCTCGCCAATTGGCGGGCTATCTGCGTCAACTCGGTGTCGATGCCAAAGAGATGCAGGAGGGTACTGCGGCGCTGGCGGCAGTGGAGCATGCCAGGCGCACGGGAGAACCATACCATTTCGTCATCGTCGATTCGATGATGGAAACTCCGGGTGGGTTCGATCTGGCCGAGCTGCGAAAGGGGGCGGGACCAGAGGAAAAGTTGCTGGTCATGCTGACTACAGAAAACCAGCGAAGGGAACTGGAGCGATTGCGTCGCCTCGAGACCGGTGCGCATCTGGTCAAGCCTGTTGGCATAGAGGATTTAATCGAGGCACTGGCGGTGGTTAACGCGGATGGCTTGGCGTCGGCGGGTGCTCTTGAACTCGATGCCTTCGACTTGGGGACCGGCGCGCAGACGGCGCCATCAACCAACGCCGACGTGCTGGATGTGCTCGTTGTCGAAGATAACCCGATCAACCAGGAACTCGCCGCCAAGCTGCTGCAAAAGCGCGGACATCATGTGGTGATCGCCAACAACGGGGCGGAGGCGGTGGATCAGTTTGAGACCGGTAGCTTCGATGTGGTGTTCATGGATCTCCAGATGCCGGTCATGGGTGGCATCGAGGCCACCGAGGCGATCCGGGCGCGGGAGATGCGGCGCAGTTGGGTGGCGTCGCAGGATCTGCGGGCTGTGTACATTGCGGCGATGACCGCCAACATTCTCGACAGCGACCGCGAACAGTGTCGCCAGGCGGGAATGGATGATTTCATCGCCAAACCCTTGCGTCCGGTAGATCTTGATGCGGTGCTAACCCGGATGAGAGAGCAGCGCGACACCGTGGTGCTCGGACAGTATCTCGCCGGCGAACCGACGGATGCGCAAATTTTCGACCGCGACGCGGCATTGCAAAGCCTGGGCGATCATGAGTTGCTGGTGAATATGGCCAATATGCTGTTGCGCGAATGGGACGAGCATTTGTCGCGGCTGCGGCAAGCGGTGACCGATGGCGAGCCTGCTGAATTGCGGATGCAAGCGCACACGCTTAAAAGTCTGCTGGCCATCTTTCATGCCGAGCGCGCCCGACGCGTGGCACTCGAACTCGAAAAATCGGCGCAGGCGGCGGGTAACGAAACGGGTTTGCTCAGCCGGGGTCTCTTCGAAGAATTGCTGGCAGAGATGGCCGCGCTCAAGCCTGAAATCGAGCGTTTCGCACAGTCAAAATAGCACCCCGAATTTGCCGGAGAAGCTTGATTCCGGTAAAATTCGAGGGTTTGCCTATAACTGACCGCGCGCCTTGCTAGCGCCGGCCGAGAAGATTGACAGGAGACCGCCGTGTCGCTGCTACCCGCCCATATCCCCGCCATTCTTGCCCTTGCCGACGGAACTGTTTTCAGGGGGCAATCCATCGGGGCGGATGGTGTGACCAGCGGCGAGGTGGTGTTCAACACCGCCATGACCGGCTACCAGGAGATTCTGACCGACCCGTCGTATAGCCGTCAGATCGTGACGCTGACTTATCCGCACATTGGTAACGTCGGTTGCAATGCCGAGGATTTCGAGTCGGGTGCCAACTATGCAGCAGGTCTGGTCATCCGCGATCTGCCGTTGCGCGCCTCGAACTGGCGACTACAGCACACTTTGTCCGACTATCTGAAGAAACACGGGATTGCCGCGATTGCGGGCATCGACACTCGCAAACTGACCTGCATTCTCCGCGAAAAAGGCGCGCAGGCAGGCTGCATCGTGGCCGGTGAGGTCGATGAAACCAAGGCGCTGGCGATGGCGCGCGCCTTCCCGGGCCTGGCCGGCATGGATTTGGCCAAGGTGGTGACAGTGAAATCGCTTTACGAATGGAACGACGGCGAATGGACGCTGGAAGGCTTTCTCCCCGGCGCGGAGCCGCGTTTCAATGTGGTGGCCTACGATTTCGGCGTCAAGAAAAACATCCTGCGCATGCTGGCTTCGCGCGGTTGCAAACTGACCGTGGTGCCAGCCCAGACCCCAGCGGCCGAGGTGCTGGCGATGAGGCCTGACGGCGTCTTTCTCTCGAACGGCCCCGGCGATCCGGAGCCGTGCGATTACGCCATCGCCGCCATTCGTGAATTTCTCGAACGCGGGGTGCCGACCTTCGGCATCTGTCTCGGCCACCAGTTGCTGGGTCTGGCTTCCGGCGCCTGTACGATGAAGATGAAGTTCGGTCACCACGGTGCCAACCACCCGGTCAAGGATCTTGATACTGGGCAGGTGCTGATTACCAGCCAGAACCACGGTTTTGCGGTCGATCCGGACACGCTGCCGGCCAACGTGCGAGTGACGCATGTGTCGCTGTTCGACGGCTCCCTGCAAGGCATCGCCCGCACCGACGTACCGGCCTTCTCCTTCCAGGGGCACCCGGAAGCGAGCCCCGGGCCGCATGACGTCGCCTACCTGTTCGACCGATTCATCGACACCATGACGCGCGGCGTGGCCGCCCTCCAGCCCGCCTAAGAGAGCCTTAACATGCCCAAGCGTACAGACATTCAAAGCATCCTCATCATCGGCGCCGGCCCGATCATCATCGGTCAGGCCTGCGAATTCGATTACTCCGGCGCCCAGGCCTGCAAGGCGCTGAAGGAAGAGGGGTACAAGGTCATTCTGGTCAATTCCAATCCGGCGACCATCATGACCGACCCGGAAATGGCCGACGTCACCTACATCGAGCCGATCACCTGGCAGGTGGTGGCCAAGATCATCGAGAAGGAACGCCCGGACGCATTGCTGCCGACCATGGGCGGACAGACGGCGCTGAATTGCGCCCTCGATCTCGCCAGTCACGGCGTGCTCGAACAGTTCGGCCTTGAGCTGATCGGAGCCTCGCGCGAAGCGATCGACAAGGCCGAGGACCGCGAGAAGTTCAAGGCGGCGATGACCAAGATCGGTCTCGGATCGGCCCGTTCGGCCATGGCCCACAGCATGGAAGAGGCCTGGCAGGTGCAGGCGGGGATCGGTTTCCCGACCATCATCCGTCCGTCGTTCACCATGGGCGGATCGGGCGGCGGCATCGCCTACAACCCCGAAGAATTCGAATCCATCTGCAAGCGTGGCCTCGAAGCCTCGCCGACGCACGAACTACTGATCGAGGAATCGCTGCTCGGCTGGAAAGAGTTCGAGATGGAAGTCGTGCGTGACAAGCACGACAACTGCATCATCATCTGCTCGATCGAAAACCTCGACCCGATGGGCGTGCATACCGGCGATTCGATCACCGTCGCGCCGGCGCAGACGCTGACCGACAAGGAATACCAGATCATGCGCAACGCCTCGATTGCGGTGTTGCGCGAGATCGGCGTCGATACCGGCGGTTCCAACGTGCAGTTCTCGATCAACCCGGTCGATGGCCGGATGATCGTCATCGAAATGAATCCGCGCGTCTCGCGTTCGTCGGCGCTGGCTTCCAAGGCCACCGGCTTCCCGATCGCCAAGGTGGCGGCCAAGCTGGCGGTCGGCTACACGCTCGACGAACTGGCCAACGAAATCACCGGCGGCAAGACCCCGGCGTCGTTCGAGCCCTCCATCGACTACGTGGTCACCAAGGTGCCGCGCTTCGCCTTCGAGAAATTCCCCCAGGCCGATTCGACCCTGACGACCCAGATGAAGTCGGTCGGCGAGGTCATGGCCATCGGCCGCACCTTCCAGGAATCGCTACAGAAGGCGCTGCGCGGGCTGGAAGTCGGCGTCGACGGCTTCAACCTGAAATCGGTCGATCCCGAAACCATTGACGAATTCCTCGCCCGCCCGTCGCCGGACCGCCTGTGGTACGTCGCCGATGCCTTCGGCGTCGGCATGTCGCCGGAAAAGGTCTTCGACCTGACCAAGATCGACCCCTGGTTTCTGGCGCAGATCAAGGAGATCGTCGATCTCGAATTGCAGATCGAAAAGCGCGATCTGGCGTCGCTTTCCGCCGATGAAATCCGCTACCTGAAGCGCAAGGGCTTCTCCGATCGCCGCCTAGCCTATCTGTTGAAGTCGACGGAAGCCGAATTCCGCGCCCGCCGCCATGAACTGGGCGTACGGCCGGTTTACAAGCGGGTGGACACCTGCGCGGCCGAGTTTTCGACCAGTACCGCCTACATGTACTCGACCTATGAGGAAGAGTGCGAAGCCAACCCGACCGCCAACCAGAAGATCATGGTGCTGGGCGGTGGGCCGAACCGTATCGGGCAGGGTATCGAATTTGACTACTGCTGCGTGCATGCGGCGCTGGCAATGCGCGAGGACGGTTACGAGACCATCATGGTCAATTGCAACCCGGAAACCGTGTCTACTGATTACGACACCTCCGACCGCCTGTATTTTGAGCCGCTGACGCTGGAAGACGTGCTGGAAATCGTCGCCGTCGAGAAGCCGGTCGGCGTCATCGTCCAGTACGGTGGCCAGACGCCGCTCAAGCTGGCACTGGCGCTGGAGGCCAACGGCGTGCCCATCATCGGCACGACGCCGGAATCGATCGATATCGCCGAAGACCGCGAGCGCTTCCAGAAGCTCTTGTACGACATCGGCCTCAAGCAGCCGCCCAACCGCACGGCGCGTACCGAAGAAGAAGCGATCCGCCTGGCCGAGGAAATCGGCTATCCGCTGGTGGTGCGTCCCTCCTATGTGCTGGGCGGCCGCGCCATGGAAATCGTTCATGAGCAGAAGGATCTCGAGCGCTACATGCGCGAGGCGGTCAAGGTGTCGCACGACTCGCCGGTGCTGCTCGACCGCTTCCTCAACGACGCCTGCGAAGTCGATGTCGATGCGCTGTCGGACGGCGACGAAGTCATCATCGGCGGCGTCATGGAACACATCGAGCAGGCAGGTGTGCATTCGGGCGACTCCGCCTGTTCGCTGCCGCCGTACTCGCTGGCCCAGCCGGTGCAGGATGAACTGCGCCGGCAGACCAAACTGATGGCCAAGGCGCTGAATGTCTGTGGTCTGATGAACGTGCAGTTCGCGATCAAGGACGACCAGGTCTATGTGCTGGAAGTGAATCCGCGCGCCTCGCGCACGGTGCCCTTCGTCTCCAAGGCTACCGGCCTGCAACTGGCCAAGATCGCGGCCCGTTGCATGGCGGGCAGGAGCTTGAAGTCGCAGGGCGTGACCCGGGAAGTGGTGCCGCCGTACTACTCGGTCAAGGAAGCCGTTTTTCCGTTCAACAAGTTCCCGGGCGTCGATACCATCCTGGGACCGGAAATGAAGTCGACCGGCGAGGTCATGGGCGTCGGCGAAACCTTTGCTGAGGCCTTCGTCAAGTCGCAGCTTGCGGCCGGGGTCAAGATGCCGCAACGGGGTAAGGTTTTTGTCTCGGTCAAGGATGGCGACAAGCCCAAGGTGGTCGAGGTGGCGCGTCATCTGCATGCGGAGGGCTTCCAGATTGTCGCTACCCGCGGCACGTCGCGTGCCATCGAGGCGGCCGGCATTCCCGTGACGCCGGTCAACAAGGTCACCGAAGGCCGCCCGCACGTCGTGGACATGATCAAGAACAACGAGATTGCGATGATCATCAACACGGTGGAAGAAAAGCGGCACGCCATCAACGATTCACGCAACATCCGCGTGTCGGGGCTGGCGCAGCGGGTGACCATGTACACCACCATCTGGGGGGCGGAAGCGGCGGCGGAAGGCATTCGCCACTGCGGCGACCTGGTGGTGTATCCTATCCAGACTCTGCATTCACAACTCGTTTAATCACCGACCGGAACCGCCGGGGAGACTCCCTGTGAGTCCCGGCGGTTTTGCTTTTACCGAAGAAAATATGAGCAAGATTCCTCTGACCGTCACGGGCGCCGAAAAACTGCGCGCCGAACTGCAACGACTGAAGACCGTCGATCGTCCGAATGTCATCGCCGCCATCGCTGAAGCGCGGTCGCATGGCGACCTCTCCGAGAATGCCGAGTACGACGCCGCCAAGGAGCGGCAAGGCTTCATCGAGGGCCGGATTCTCGAAGTCGAGGGAAAACTCTCGAATGCCCAGATCATCGATCCAAGCCTGCTCGACGCCGATGGCCGTTGCGTTTTCGGTGCCACGGTGGATGTGGAAGACCAAGATTCCGGGGATCAGGTCACCTATCAGATCGTCGGCGAGGACGAAGCCGATATCAAGGCCGGCAAACTATCCGTCTCCTCGCCGATGGCGCGTGCGCTGATCGGTAAATATGCCGGCGATGTTGCGCAGGTGCAGGCACCTGGCGGCATGCGCGAGTTTGAAATACTGGACGTGCGCTACGAGTAAGCGGGGCGGAACCGATGTCCGCTGCCGCCGCCTCAGGTCCCCTGAAAGCTGCGTTTGGTGCGGCGCGGTTCCTTGCGGTGGGGCGCGGGTTGTTTCTTGGCCTTGGCTTCTTCGGACAGCGGACGCCACACCACCAGCAATTTGCCGATATGTTGCACGGGCGCGGCTTGCAGGGTGTCGCAAAGCGTCGTCATGTAGGCTTCGCGCACCTCGCGCTCGTCACCATAGACGCGAATCTTGATCAGTTCGTGGGCGTTGAGGCAGGCGTCGATTTCCTTCAGCACCGCTTCGGTCAGGCCGTTCTGGGCGATGGAAACGACGGGATTGAGCCCGTGGGCGCGGGCGCGCAGTTCGCGGCGCTCGTCTGAGGTCAGTTGCAGCATTGATAACCCTTCATTTTTAAAGCGATATTTTACCGGATGAAGCGAACGAGAACCAGCAAGGCGTGGATGATGGAGCACGTCAACGATCCCTACGTGAAACTCGCCAAGGAGCAGGGCTGGCGTTCGCGGGCGGCTTTCAAGCTGATGGAGATCGACGACAAGGACCAACTGCTCCGGCGGGGCGAGGTCGTGGTCGATCTGGGCTGTACGCCCGGCGGCTGGTCTCAGGTCGCGGTGAAGCGCGTCGGCGACGCCGGTAAGGTGATCGGCCTCGATCTGCTCGAGATGCAGGGTATTCATGGCGTCGAGTTCATCCAGGGCGATTTTCGAGAAGAAGCGGTGTTGCGACAGCTCGAAGAAAAACTCGCCGGGCGCAAGGTCGGGGTTGTTTTATCGGATATGGCCCCCAATATGTCGGGTGTACCGCTTGTCGATCAGGCGCGCGGCATGTACCTCGCGGAGTTGGGACTGGAATTTGCGCGCGAACACTTGAAACCTGAAGGCGCGTATCTGGTCAAAGTTTTTCAGGGCAGCGACTACGACGCCTTTGTGAAAGCCATGCGCGACACTTTTGTCACGGTGGCGACGCGAAAACCCAAGGCTTCGCGTGATCGTAGCGCCGAGCTTTATTTGCTGGGCCGCGCATTGCGGTAGAATGGTGGCACGGCCTCTGGGCTGTATTTTTGGAGAGCAAGCTTGAACAACATGTTCAAAAATCTGGCGATCTGGCTGGTCATCGGCCTGGTGTTGATGACGGTCTTCAACCAGTTCAACAATCGTCAGCCGGCCACCGGGGCCATCGAATATTCGGCATTCCTCGACGAAGTCAAACAGGGACGCATCGCCAAGGTCACCATCGAGGGTCGCACGCTGAAAGCGACGACCACCGACAACAAGAAAGTCGTTTCCTATTCGCCGGGCGATATCTGGCTGGTCTCCGACCTGCTGAAATCGGGCGTCAAGGTCGAGGCCAAGCCGGAAGAAGAACCCTCGTTCCTGATGAACGTGTTCGTCAACTGGTTCCCGATGCTGTTGTTGATCGGTGTCTGGATCTTCTTCATGCGTCAGATGCAGGGCGGCGGCAAGGGCGGGGCCTTCTCGTTCGGCAAGTCGCGGGCGCGCATGATGGATGAAGCGCAGAACAGCATCACCTTTGCCGATGTTGCGGGTTGCGACGAAGCGAAGGAGGAAGTTCAGGAGCTGGTCGATTTCCTGCGCGACCCCTCCAAATTCCAGAAACTGGGCGGTCGCATTCCCAAGGGCGTGCTGATGGTCGGCAATCCCGGCACTGGCAAGACTCTGCTGGCCAAGGCCATCGCTGGCGAGGCCAAGGTGCCGTTCTTCAGCATTTCCGGTTCCGATTTCGTCGAAATGTTCGTCGGCGTCGGCGCCGCTCGCGTGCGCGACATGTTCGAGAACGCCAAGAAACACGCGCCCTGTATCGTCTTTATCGACGAAATCGACGCGGTTGGCCGCCATCGCGGCGCCGGTCTGGGCGGCGGCAACGACGAGCGCGAGCAGACGTTGAACCAGTTGCTGGTCGAGATGGATGGTTTCGAAGGCCACGCCGGCATCATCGTCATCGCCGCGACCAACCGGCCCGACATTCTCGATCCCGCGCTGCTGCGCCCCGGTCGTTTCGACCGTCAGGTGGTGGTGCCGTTGCCCGACATCCGCGGCCGTGAGGAAATCCTCAAGGTGCACATGCGCAAGGTGCCCATTGCTGGCGACGTCAAGGCCGACATTATCGCCCGCGGCACGCCCGGTTTCTCGGGCGCCGATCTGGCCAATCTGGTGAACGAGGCAGCGCTGTTCGCGGCCCGCGGCAACAAGCGCTTGGTCGATATGGAAGATTTCGAGAAGGCCAAGGACAAGATCATGATGGGCGCCGAGCGCCGCAGCATGGTCATGAGCGAGGAAGAAAAGCGCAACACGGCCTACCACGAGTCTGGTCATGCCGTGGTGGCCAGGCTGGTGCCGAAATCCGATCCGGTGCACAAGGTCACCATCATCCCGCGCGGTCGCGCGCTGGGGCTGACCATGCAGTTGCCGGAACAGGATCGCTACGCTTATGACCGTGTTTATCTGATGAGCCGCATCGCCGTGCTGTTCGGTGGTCGTATCGCCGAAGAACTGTTCATGGACCAGATGACGACCGGCGCCTCTAACGATTTCGAGCGTGCGACGCAACTGGCGCGCGACATGGTGACGCGCTACGGGATGTCGGATGTGCTGGGGCCGATGGTCTATGGCGAGAATGAGGGCGAGGTGTTCCTCGGCAGGTCGGTGACCACGCACAAGAGCGTGTCGGAAGAGACCATGAAGAAGGTCGATGCCGAAATCCGCCGCATCATCGACGAACAATATGCGCTCGCCCGGCGTCTGCTGGAAGAGAACCGCGACAAGGTCGAGGCCATGACCAAGGCGCTGCTCGAATGGGAAACCATCGATGCCGAGCAGATCGACGACATCATGACCGGTCAGGCGCCGCGACCGCCGAAGCCGTCGCAAAGCACCTCCGTGCCACCGCCCTCCGGCGACACGCCAGGAGCCGAGCCGGGTGTGACAGCCACGGCCTGAGACTTTTTCTGACCGAATCAGCGGGAGAGTGCGACTCTCCCGTTTTACTTTCAACGCTGATCCCATGAAACTCCGCTGCGGCCGTTATTTACTCGAATCCGAAACACCCCTGATCATGGGGATCGTCAACCTGACGCCCGATTCGTTTTCGGGCGACGGTGTTGTCAGCGACCCCGCCCGCGCAATTGCGCAGGCGCAGGCGCTGATCCAGGCGGGGGCCGATCTGATCGATCTTGGCGCGGAATCGTCGCGTCCAGGTGCCGCGCCAACCTCGGAAGAGGACGAGTTGTGCCGATTGCTGCCGGTCATCACCGGTTTGCAGCAATGCGGCGTTCCCCTATCGGTCGATACCTACAAGCCGGCGGTGATGCTGGCTGCCCTGGCGGCGGGGGCGGACATGATCAACGACATTACCGGCTTCACCGATCCGATGGCGTTGGAGGTGGTTCGTCGCAGCCATTGCGGACTGTGCATCATGCACATGCAGGGCGAGCCGCGCACCATGCAGGCTTCGCCGCGCTATGGCGATGTGGTGGCGGAGGTGCGTACCTGGTTGCGCGAGCGGATGACGGCTTGCCGGCGGGCCGGCATTGGTGACGATAGACTGGTGATCGACCCGGGTTTCGGCTTTGGCAAGACTCTGGCGCATAATCTGGAACTTTTTCGCAGCCTGCCGGATTTCGCAGACGAGGCACCCGTGATGGTCGGCGTGTCGCGCAAGTCGATGTTGGGTGCTCTTACGGGACGTCCGGTCGGCGACCGACTGGCGGCGAGCATCACGGCAGCGGTCATGGCGGCGCAACGGGGTGCCTCCATCGTGCGCGTTCACGACGTGGCCGCGACGCGGGATGCCCTGGCGATCTGGAAAGCCATCGAACTGGAGGAGGTTAACGATGGGACGTAAATATTTCGGAACGGATGGAGTGCGCGGGCGGGTCGGCAATTCCCCGATTACGCCGGATTTTGTCATGCGACTCGGCTATGCGGCCGGCAAGGTGCTGGTTGCCCGCGAACATCATGCCTCGGAGCGCCCTGCAGTCCTGATCGGCAAGGACACACGTCTCTCGGGCTACATGCTCGAAGCCTCGCTGGAGGCCGGTTTCTCGGCAGCAGGGGTCGATGTTTGCCTGGTCGGACCTTTGCCAACGCCAGCCATCGCATATCTGACACGCGCACAACGCTTGCAGGCAGGGATCGTCATCTCGGCCTCGCACAACCCATACTACGACAACGGCATTAAGTTTTTCTCGGCGCAAGGCACCAAGTTGCCCGATGCGGTCGAAGCCGAGATCGAAGCCGGCATCGATGCACCCATCGCTTGCGTGCCGCCCGCCGAATTGGGACGGGCACGCCGGATCAGCGATGCGCGCGGTCGCTATATCGAATTTTGCAAGAGTACTTTTCCGAACGACCTTGATCTGCGCGGGCTAAAGATTGTCGTGGATTGTGCGCACGGTGCCGCTTATCAAGTAGCCCCTGACGTGTTCCACGAATTGGGGGCGGAGGTTGTCCGCATTGGTGTGCAACCGAATGGCCTCAACATCAACGATGGCGTTGGCGCTACCGAACCACAGGCGTTGCGGGACGCCGTTCTGGCCCAGCGTGCCGATCTGGGGATCGCGCTGGACGGCGACGGCGACCGCGTGCAGATGATCGATGCCCACGGCAATCTATTCGACGGCGATCAATTGCTGTATGCCATCGTGGTTGGCCGTCAGAAACAGTGCAAGGTTGCGGGCGTGGTGGGAACGTTGATGAGTAACCTGGCGCTTGAACATGCGCTGGCCAAGCTGGAAGTGCCTTTTGCACGGGCGGCGGTCGGCGATCGCTATGTCGTCGAAATGCTGACCGAG
Source organism: Betaproteobacteria bacterium UBA1934 (assembly GCA_002337055.1). Classification (GTDB taxonomy): domain Bacteria; phylum Pseudomonadota; class Gammaproteobacteria; order Burkholderiales; family Rhodocyclaceae; genus UBA1934. The sequence continues at coordinate 375,019 of DDFG01000001.1, forward strand.
AAAGGATGGTTATACGGTGGCGAAAATTCCGGGCACATCCTCTGTCTGGACAGACACACGACCGGCGACGGCATCATTGCTGCTCTACAGGTGCTCGCAGTCATGCGGACGCATCAGCGCACGCTGGGCGATTTGTTGTCGGGTCTGAAACTCTATCCGCAAAAGCTGATCAACGTACCCATCGTCAAAGGTTTTCCGTGGCAGAACGATGCTGGCATTCTCGATGCGCAGCGCGCCGCCGAGGCATGCTTGGCGGGGCGAGGCCGCGTACTCCTGCGGGCGTCGGGCACAGAACCTTTACTGCGTGTGATGGTCGAAGGCGAAGATGAAAACGTGGTGGTGGGCTGTGCCGAAGAACTGGCGGCAGTGGTGCGTAACGCACGCTCATCCTCGAGCGAATAGGCAGGCGGCAAATCCACCGCTTTAGGACGGCGCTCGTCTGGTTCGTTTTCCAGGAGAATGCGAAGATGGAAATCCGCAAGGCGTGGGCGGTCGCGATTGGTGCGGCTCTTGTTGCCGCATGTGGCGGAGGTGGAGGCGGCGCCAGCGCGCCCCAGACCGAAACGCCCGTGCCGCCGCCACTGGTGGCGCCTCGTGTAGTCACTGACGTGACTCTGGCGAGTTCCGCACAATCTGCTCAAACGCAGGTCCCCTTTAGTTTTGGACAGGTTTTTGTTCCCGGCGACCTTCCGCGCAATAAAACCCTTTCGGCGTTATTGGGCGATGGTAGTTCGATTCCATTGCAGGTCGACGTCAAGGCAACCCATGCCGACGGTTCGGCCAGGCATGCCATTTTGTCGGGCCTGTTACCCGGACTCTCGGCCAACGAGACGCGTGTCGTTCAGTTGGCGCAATCTTCGCCGACTGCAAGCCCGGGCTTGAAACCTGCTGATCTGATCGACGCCGGATTTAGCGCCAGTGTGCAGGTCAAGATTGCCGGTCAGACCTATCGGGCTGCCGCCGAGACATTGCTGCAGGGCGATGCCAAGCCTTGGTTGAGCGGCCCGGTCGCCAACGAATGGCTGATTTCTGGTGCACTTAAGGATGTGCAAGGCAATGCTCACCCCCATCTCACTGCGCGTTTTGGCGTGCGCTGGTATCCAGGCGCAAAAAACGCTCGGGTCGATGTGACGCTGGAGAACAACTGGGCCTACGAGCCGGCCCCGAAAAATTTTACCTATGACTTGCAGATAGACGTGGGTGGGCGCACGGTTTATACGCAAGCGGGGCTGACACATTTCCATCACGCGCGCTGGCGGAAGATCTATTGGTGGGGGAGCGAGCCCCAGATGGCTGTGCGCCACAACATCGGCTATTTGTTGGCTTCCCATGCATTCCCCTCCTACGATCCCGCATTGACCATTTCGGAAACCGCTCTGGGCGCGCTGGCTAAGAGCTGGGCTGCGGCCAATACCGGTTTGATGGCGCCGGGAATGGTCGTGACCTATATGCCGACTACCGGTGGAAGGCCAGACATTGGCCCGTTGCCGCAGTGGAGTGCTATGTATCTGCTGAGCATGGATGATCGTGCCCGAACAGTGACCCTGGGGGCAGCTGATTTGGCCGGCAGTTGGCCGATGCACTACCGTGACAAAAGGACCGATTTGCCGGTCAGCTTGGTCGACTATCCTTACATGACGCTGCTCGCGGTACCTGGATTGGCAAACAACCCGGTGACCAAGAAGAGTGAAGCGTTTCCAGCTTGCGGGGGGGATTGCTCGACAGCGCCATACAACTACGTGGCAGATTCGGAGCACCAACCGTCGTTTTCCTACCTGCCCTACGCCTTGACCGGGGACTATTATCATCTCGAGGAAATGCACTTCTGGGCCAATTTCACGATGGTCTATCAGAATCCCTATTACCGGCAATTGAGCAAGGGAATACTCGCCAACCACCAGATTCGCGGGCAAGCCTGGTCGATGCGAACGATTGCCCATGCCGCATATATCACGCCAGATGGGCATCCCATGAAAACTTACTTTGCTGATCGTCTGGCCGACAATCTAGAGTGGTACAACACCAACTATGTAACAGCCAATCCCAATGCGCTCGGTGTGCTCGATGGCACCGGACAGTATGCTTTCATGCCTACCAATTACGATACGCCGGCAGGGACGAACACCGGGCTGGCACCCTGGCAGGACGATTTCTTCACCTGGACCATGGGGTACCTGACTGAAATGGGCTTCAGTTCCGCGAAGCCGATCCTCGCTTGGAAGGCAAAGTTTCCGATCGGGCGGATGACCGCGCCCGGCTACTGCTGGATCGACGCTGCCGTGTACGCGCTCGCTGTGCGGCCCGCCCCAGGTGCTGCGTTGTTCGGCAATCTGGCTGATGCATACCAAGCCACCATGCGGGCCAAGGATGCCAACGGACAGGCTATTCCGCTCGTCAACAGCACCGGCGCCCGTTACCTTGATCAGCCTTGCGGTAGTCAGGCTCAAGCCGACTGGCGCACACAGCGGGACAAGGATCAGAAGGTCGGTCGTATTCCTTGGCGCGTGGGTGAGATGGATGGTTATGCGGATTCGGCGACTGGATATCCTGCCAACATGCAACCCGCGTTGGCGGTGGCTGCTACGTATGCGCTGCCGGGTGCGAAAGCAGCGTGGGATCTCTTTGCCGCGCGTTCCATAAAACCCGACTATACTGTTGCTCCGCAATGGGCGGTCGTGCCCAGGCCGACCGTTCCGCAAAATTGAGGCCGATGCGCCATTCAGAGCGGCGAGTATGCGCAGAACGCTGGCATAATTTGACGGAACAAGGCCGGGATTGATAAAATTCCCGGTCTTTTTTTAGCCCTACGGCGGCGAGCATGCGCAACAAACTGGTAGTTGGCAACTGGAAGATGCATGGTCGATTGGAGACTAATCGCGCGCTGCTTCAGGGGCTGAGTGATTCCGCAGCTCTCACGTGCGCGGTCGCGGTTTGCGTGCCGTTCCCCTATCTGGAACAGGCGCGTACGATTTTGCAGAGCACGCCCGTGGCCTGGGGGGCGCAGAATTGCAGCCAGCATAAGCAAGGCGCCTATACTGGCGAAGTCTCTGCTGAGATGCTGGCCGATTTCGGGTGTCGCTATGTGTTGGTCGGACACTCCGAGCGTCGGGCGCTCTATGGCGAAACAAATGGTGATGTGGCGAACAAGTTTCAGGCTGCGTTGGCGCAGGGGCTGACGCCCGTCCTCTGCGTTGGCGAAACCTTGGCTGAGCGCGAGGCAGGCGAGACGCTGACAGTGATCGATGCTCAGCTCGACGCCGTGACGGCCCTGTGCGGTATCGACGCCATGGCAAGAGCGGTGGTCGCTTATGAACCTGTTTGGGCTATTGGCACCGGTCGTACCGCATCGCCGCAGCAGGCGCAGGAAGTGCACGCGCACATCCGCGCCCGCGTCGCTGAGGCGAACGGAAGTGTGGGCGAGGCGCTACAGATTCTCTACGGTGGCAGCGTCAAACCGCAGAATGCGGCCGAGTTGTTTTCGCAGGCTGATATCGATGGCGGGTTGATCGGCGGCGCTTCTCTGGTTTTGGATGATTTTTTGCATATTTGCCGTTCGGCAAATTAAGGATTGGGTTACATCATGAATTTGCTTTTTTCGATTGTTCTGGCAGTACACATCCTGGCCGCACTGGCGGTCATTGGCTTGGTGCTGATGCAACACGGCAAGGGTGCCGACATGGGGGCTGCCTTCGGAAGCGGTGCCTCGGGCAGTTTGTTCGGCGCAACCGGTTCGGCCAATTTTCTGAGCCGCACCACCGCAATTCTCGCCGCCGTGTTTTTCGCAACAAGTTTGACGCTGGCATTTATGGCGTCGAATCAGCCAAAAACAACTGGCAGTGTGATGCAAGAACCGGTAAAATCGCAGCCTTCTCAGGCCGCTGTGGAAACGCCTGCTGCTCCTGTTGGGGCGGATTCCAAAGCCAAAGACGTGCCAAAATAAAAAGATGGTTTGATTCAGGTGAATCGCTGTAGGGCTTGTTTGTTGCAGTGCCGACGTGGTGAAATTGGTAGACACGCTATCTTGAGGGGGTAGTGGCGAAAGCTGTGCGAGTTCGAGTCTCGCCGTCGGCACCAATCCGCGGGTTATCCCGCTAACAACTGAACTTTGGCGGTTATGGAAAATTACTTTCCAATCCTGATCTTCGTGCTGGTCGGTATTGCCGTGGGTGTGATACCTGTTGTTCTGGGCTGGGTCGTCGCCCCCAACAAGCCGGACACCGAAAAGCTTTCTCCCTACGAGTGCGGTTTTGAGGCGTTCGAGGACGCGCGCATGAAATTCGACGTGCGCTATTACCTGATTGCCATTCTCTTCATTCTCTTCGATCTGGAAATCGCCTTCCTGGTGCCCTGGGCGACGGTTTTCAAGGATATTGTCGCGTCCGACTCGATCAAGCTGTTCGGTTTCGTCGAAATGATCGTGTTCATAGCCATTCTGGTCGTGGGCTACATCTATGCCTGGGCCAAGGGGGCGTTGGAATGGGAATGAGGCGAATTCAATGAGCATAGAAGGTATTCTGCAAGAAGGTTTTATCACCACGACGGCTGACAAGCTGATCAACTACATGCGCACTGGCTCGATGTGGCCCATGACTTTTGGGTTGGCGTGTTGTGCCGTGGAGATGATTCATGCCGGTGTGGCGCGATACGACCTGGATCGCTTCGGCATAGTTTTCCGCCCGAGTCCGCGTCAATCGGATGTGATGATCGTGGCCGGCACCCTCACCAACAAAATGGCGCCTGCTCTCCGCAAGGTCTACGACCAGATGCCGGAGCCGCGTTGGGTGATCTCCATGGGTTCCTGTGCCAATGGCGGCGGCTACTATCACTACTCGTATTCGGTGGTGCGTGGATGCGACCGCATTGTACCGGTCGACATTTACGTTCCCGGTTGCCCGCCAACCGCCGAAGCACTGATCTACGGCATCCTGCAGTTGCAGAACAAGATTCGCCGTACCAACACCATTGCCCGATAAATTCCGAGGCTGATTGACTATGTCCGCCAAGCTGGAAACGCTGCGCCAGAATCTCCAGACGCACCTCGGCGATCGCCTGAGGTCCGATACGCTCGCTCTGGGCGAGTTGACCATCGAAGTCGCCGCCGACGATTATCTTGAGGTCATGCAGACACTGCGCGACCAACACGATCTGGGTTTTGAAGAATTGATCGACCTTTGCGGCGTCGACTATTCCACCTTCGGTAACCAGCCGTGGGCAGGCAAGCGCTTCGCTGTCGTGGTGCATCTATTGTCGATAGCACACAACTGGCGTTTGCGTGTCCGTGTGTTTGCCGACGATGACGAGTTCCCCTCGGTGGCCTCGGTGATCGACATCTGGAAAAGCGTGGAATGGTTCGAGCGCGAAGCGTTTGACCTTTATGGCGTAGTGTTCCCGGGTCATCCCGATCTGCGCCGCATCCTGACCGATTACGGATTCATCGGGCACCCCTTCCGCAAGGATTTCCCGATTTCGGGTCACGTCGAGATGCGTTACGACCCAGAGCAGGCTCGGGTGATCTACCAGCCGGTGACGATCGAGCCGCGCGAAAACACACCGCGCATCGTGCGCGAAGATACCTACGGAGACCCGGCTCATGGCTGATATCCGCAATTTCACGCTAAATTTTGGTCCACAACACCCGGCCGCGCACGGTGTGCTGCGGTTGGTGCTTGAGCTCGACGGCGAAGTCGTCCAGCGTGCGGATCCGCACATCGGGCTGCTCCATCGCGCCACCGAAAAGTTGGCGGAGACCCGTACCTGGGTCCAGTCCGTGCCCTACATGGACCGCCTCGACTATGTGTCGATGATGTGCAACGAACATGCCTATTGTTTGGCAATCGAGAAATTGCTCAATATCGAGGTGCCCGAACGCGGCCAGTACATCCGCACGATGTTTGACGAGGTCACCCGCATTCTGAATCACCTGCTCTGGATCGGTTGTCACGCGCTGGACGTTGGCGCGATGACTATGGCGCTCTACACCTTCCGCGAGCGCGAAGACCTGATGGACGTTTATGAAGCGGTCTCTGGCGCGCGCATGCACGCGGCCTATTACCGGCCGGGCGGCGTCTATCGCGATCTGCCGGACCGGATGCCGCAATACGAAGTGTCCCCCTGGAAAAATGCCAAGGCGGTGGCTGCGTTCAACGAAAACCGGCAAGGCTCGCTGCTCGATTTCCTGGAGGATTTCACCGAGCGCTTCCCGAAATATCACAGCGAATATCACACCCTGCTGACTGATAATCGTATCTGGAAACAGCGTCTGGTCGGGATCGGGATCGTGTCGCCCGAACGTGCACTGCAGATGGGTTTTACCGGCGCAATGTTGCGCGGTTCGGGTTTTGCTTGGGATCTGCGCAAAAAGCAGCCCTATGCCGCCTACGACAAGGTCGATTTCGACATTCCGGTCGGCGTCAATGGCGACAGCTACGACCGCTATCTGGTGCGGATGGAAGAAATGCTGCAATCCAACCGTATCATCAAACAGTGTATCGATTGGCTGCGCAAGAACCCGGGGCCGGTGATTTCAGACAATTTCAAGGTGGCGCCGCCACCGCGCGAATCGATGAAATCGAACATGGAAGAGTTGATTCACCACTTCAAGCTCTTTACCGAGGGTATCCACGTGCCGCCGGGCGAGGCCTATGCCGCCATCGAGCACCCGAAGGGCGAGTTCGGCATCTATTTCGTTTCCGACGGTGCCAACAAGCCTTACCGCATGAAGATCCGGGCGCCCGGCTACGTGCATCTGGCCGGCATGGACGAAATGAGCCGTGGCCACATGATTGCCGATGTCGTGACGATCATCGGTTCCCAGGACGTCGTTTTTGGTGAGATCGACCGCTGATGTTATCCGCTGAATCGCTCAAGAGATTCGACCGCGAGGTCGCCAAATATCCGGCTGAACAGAAGCAGTCGGCCGTGATGGCTTGCCTGGCCATCGCTCAGGACGAGAAGGGCTGGCTGGCGCCGGAAACGGTTGAATTCGTCGCCAACTATCTCGGCATGCCGCCCGTAGCGGCGTGGGAAGTCGCCACCTTCTATTCGATGTACGAACTGAAGCCGGTGGGCAAGCACAAGCTGACCGTGTGCACTAATCTACCCTGCGCACTGTCGGGCGCCTATCACGCAGTCGAGTACCTGCGGCAAAAACTGGGCATCGGCCCGGGCGAAACGACGCCGGACGGCAAGTTCACGGTCAAGGAAGGCGAATGCCAGGGTGCCTGCGGTGATGCGCCGGTATTGCTGCTGAACAACCACCGCATGTGCGGCCGGATGACCCCTGAGCAGATCGACCGCTTGCTGGAGGAGTGCAAATAATGGCCTTGCTCGGCAATATTCACGGCGTGCTGACGGCCGGCCTCAACGGCGACCACAGCTGGCGGCTCAAAGATTACGTGGCCCGTGGCGGCTACGAAATGCTGAAGAAGATACTTGCGGAGCAGATTCCGCAGGAACAGGTGATCAGCGAGGTCAAGAAATCGGTTTTGCGCGGCCGCGGCGGTGCGGGCTTTCCGACCGGTTTGAAGTGGTCCTTCATGCCGCGTTCGTTGCCGGGCGACAAGTATATCGTCTGCAATTCCGACGAAGGCGAGCCCGGGACTTTCAAAGATAGAGACATTCTGCGCTATAACCCGCATTCGGTCATCGAGGGCATGGCGATTGCGGCTTATTCCATCGGCGCGACGGGCGGTTACAATTACATCCACGGCGAAATCTTCGAAATCTACCAACGCTTTGAAGAAGCCCTGGACGAAGCGCGCGCTGCCGGGTTCATCGGACAGAACATCCTCGGCAGCGGCTTCAATTTCGAACTGTTCGCTCATCACGGCTACGGTGCCTACATCTGCGGTGAAGAAACCGCGTTGCTCGAATCGATCGAAGGCAAGAAGGGGCAGCCGCGCTTCAAGCCGCCGTTCCCCGCCTCATTCGGCCTGTACGGCAAGCCGACGACGATCAACAACACCGAGACGCTGGCGTCGATTCCGTTCATTCTGAAGATGGGCGGCGAGGAATTCCTCAATCTCGGCAAACCAAACAACGGGGGGACCAAGCTGTTCTCCGTGTCTGGCCATGTCAAGCGTCCTGGCAACTACGAAATCCCGCTGGGCACGCCGTTCTCGACCCTGCTCGAGATGGCGGGCGGCATGCGTGGCGGACGCAAGATCAAGGCGGTCATTCCTGGCGGTTCCTCGGCGCCGGTGATTCCGGGCGACGTGATGATGGATACCACCATGGATTACGATGCCATTGCCAAGGCCGGCTCCATGCTGGGCTCGGGCGCGGTCATCGTGATGGATGAAACCACCTGCATGGTCAAGTCGCTAGAGCGCCTGTCGTACTTCTATTACGAAGAATCCTGCGGTCAGTGCACACCCTGTCGCGAGGGCACCTCTTGGATGTACAAGATCGTGCATCGTATCGAGAACGGGCTGGGTAAGCCGGAGGATCTGGATCTGCTGAACAACGTGCTGGGCAACATCATGGGCCGCACTATCTGCGCGCTGGGTGATGCCGCCGCCCTGCCGGTGCAGAGTTTCGTCAAGCACTTCCGCAAGGAATTCGAATATCACATCGAGCACAAGACCTGCCTGGTGCCGAAGGACGTGCAGTGGGCGGGGAGCGGTTTCCATCATTTCGAGTAAGGCCTGGAAACCCCAACAGACGAGAAGAGTCGAGACATGTTAGAAATCGAAATCGACGGCAAGAAGGCACAAGTGCCCGATGGCAGCACTGTGATGGATGCGGCCCAGCAGGTCGGGGTCTATATTCCGCATTTCTGCTACCACAAGAAATTGTCGATTGCCGCCAATTGCCGGATGTGTCTGGTGGAGGTCGAGAAGGCGCCCAAGCCGTTGCCGGCCTGCGCGACGCCTGTGACGAACGGCATGAAGGTGTTCACGCACTCCCAACTGGCCATCAAGGCCCAGAAGGGCGTGATGGAATTCCTGCTGATCAATCATCCGCTCGATTGCCCGATCTGCGATCAGGGCGGTGAATGCCAGTTGCAGGACATGTCCGTGGGTTACGGCCCGATGAAGAGCCGCTACTCCGAAGAAAAGCGCGTCGTCTTCCATAAGGATGTCGGTCCGCTGGTCGGCATGGAGGAAATGAGCCGCTGCATCCATTGCACGCGCTGCGTCCGTTTCGGCCAGGAAATCGCCGGCATCATGGAACTGGGCATGTCCAACCGGAACATGCATTCCGAGATCACGACCTTCCTCGGCCGCTCGGTGGATTCCGAACTCTCGGGCAACATGATCGACCTCTGCCCGGTTGGGGCACTGACTTCGAAGCCGTTCCGCTTCACCGCCCGTTCGTGGGAATTGCAGCGCCGCCGCTCGGTGAGTCCGCACGATTCGCTCGGCGCCAATCTGGTGGTGCAGGTCAAGCACGACACCGTGATGCGCGTGTTGCCCCACGAAAACGAAGATATCAACGAATGCTGGCTTTCCGACAAGGATCGCTTCTCGTACCAGGCCCTCAATTCCGACGAACGCCTGACCAAGCCGATGGTCAAGCAGGGCGGCGAGTGGCGCGAGGTGGAGTGGAACGTCGCGCTCGACTATGTCGCCCACGGCCTGAAGGACATCGCCCGCGACCATGGCGGCGAAACCATCGCAGCGCTGGCCTCGCCGCATTCGACGCTGGAGGAATTGGCGCTGTTGAAGAAGGTCGTGCAGGGTCTTGGTTCCGGCAATATCGACAGCCGGCCGCGCCAGAGCGACTTCTCCGCCGACGGCAAGCGTGCCGGCACGCCCTGGCTGGGAATGCGCATTGCCGAACTGGCGCAGCAGGATGCGGTGCTGGTCGTCGGCGCCTTCCTGCGCAAGGATCAGCCCCTGTTGGCGCAGCGCCTGCGTCTGGCCGCCAGCAAGCGCAGCAAGGTCAGCCTGCTGACGCTCGGTGGTGACGACGAACTGATTAAACTGCACGCCCGCCGCACGGTCGCGCCGTCGCAACTTGTCAATGGTCTGGCTGCCGTCGTCAAGGCCGCCGCCGAAGCCAAGGGCGTCGCGGTGCCCGCGGAAGTCGCGGGTGTCGAAGTTTGCGAAACCAGTCGCCGCATTGCGGGGAGTCTGGTCGAAGGCGAAAAGAAGGCCGTGTTGCTCGGCAATGCCGCCGTCCAGTCGCCGCAAGCCGCTCAGGTGCAGGCGGTGGCGCTGGAACTCGGCAAATTGACCGGTGCGATCGTGGGTTTCCTCGGCGAAGCGGCCAATAGCGTTGGCGCTTATGTGGCTGGCTCCGTACCCTCTGCCGCCAACGCCCGCACGATGTTCGAGCAGCCACGCCAGGCCTATGTGTTGATGGGCATCGAGCCGGAATTCGACTGCGCCAACCCGCAAGTCGCGCTGGCCGCGCTGCAGCAAGCCAAGATGGTCGTCGCGCTGTCGGCGTTCAAGCATGCGCCGGCGCTCGATTACGCGGACGTGCTGTTGCCAGTGGCTCCCTTTACCGAGACCGCCGGCACCTTCATCAATGCCGAAGGCCGCATCCAGAGCTTCAATGGCGTCGTCAAGCCGCGCGGCGATGCGCGCCCGGGCTGGAAGGTACTGCGTGTGCTGGGCAATGTCCTGAATCTGCCCGGTTTCGACTACCTGACCAGCGAGGAAGTGCGCGACGAAGTACTCGGTAAGGGCGCTGAATTCGCCGCTGGCCTCGACAACGGCCTCAACGGCGTCGCGGTCGCCCTGGCTGCGCCCGCCGCCGGTCTCGAGCGCATCGCCGACGTGCCCATTCATTTCGCCGATCCGCTGGTGCGGCGTGCGGCGGCGCTGCAACAGACGCGCGACGCTGGCGTGCCGGTTGCCCGTCTGCATCCCGACACCCTCGCGGCGCAGGGGTTGGCGGGCGCCGCCCGCGTCCGCGTGCGGCAGGGGCAGGGCAGTGCCGAACTGGCCTTGCAGGCCGATGCCGGCGTGCCGGTCAATGGCGTCCGCGTTGCCGCGGCCCATGCCGCGACGGCGGCGCTGGGCGACATGTTTGGCCCGATTTCCGTGGAGCGCGCATAAATGGATGCCATGCTGCTTTCCCTCACCAACATGGGCCACGGCCTGTTCGGCGGCCTCTGGCCGCTGGTCTGGGCGATGGTCAAGATTGTCCTGATCGTCGCGCCGCTGATGCTCGGCGTCGCCTACCTGACCTGGCTGGAACGAAAAGTCATCGGCTACATGCAGGTGCGCATCGGCCCGAACCGTGTCGGTCCATGGGGCCTGATCCAGCCGATCGCCGACGGCCTGAAGCTGCTGTTCAAGGAAATCGTCGTTCCCTCTGGCGCCAACAAGGCCATCTTCATCATCGCCCCGATGCTGGCCATCGCGCCGGCGCTGGCGGCCTGGGCAGTGATTCCCTTTACCGACACGCTGGTTCTGGCCAATATCGACGCCAGCCTGCTCTACATTCTGGCGATCACGTCGATGGGGGTGTATGGCATCATCCTGTCCGGCTGGGCATCCAATTCCAAGTACGCCTTCCTCGGCGCCATGCGCTCGGCGGCGCAGATGGTCTCCTACGAAATCGCCATGGGCTTCGCGCTGATCACCGTGTTGATGGTTTCCGGCAGCCTGAACCTGGTCGAAATCGTACAGGCCCAGGAGCGTGGCCGTTTCGCCGAGATGGGCTTGACTTTCCTGTCGTGGAACTGGTTGCCGCTGTTGCCGATGTTCGTGGTCTATTTCATCGCCGCGCTGGCCGAAACCAACCGCGCGCCCTTCGACGTCGCGGAAGGTGAATCGGAAATCGTTGCCGGTTTCCACGTCGAATACTCGGGTATGGCCTTCGCGCTGTTCTTCCTGGCCGAATACGCCAACATGATCCTGGTGTCGACCCTGACCGCGCTGCTCTTTTTGGGTGGCTGGTCGTCGCCGGTCGGCTTCCTGCCGGACGGCGCGCTCTGGTTATTCGCCAAGGTGTTCGTGTTGCTCGTGCTGTTCCTGTGGTTCCGCGCCACCTTCCCGCGGTACCGCTACGACCAGATCATGCGCTTGGGCTGGAAAGTCTTTGTGCCGCTTTGTCTGATTTGGCTCTTCGTTGTCGGCATCTGGATGATGTCGCCGCTCAATATCTGGAAGTGAGGCGCTATTCATGGGTGCGATGAAGGAAATCATCAACAGCCTCTTCCTGAAGGAGCTGTTCAAGGGCATGGCGGTGACGGGCAAGTATTTCTTCGCCCGCAAGATCACTGTGCAATACCCCGAAGAAAAGACGCCGCAGAGCTTCCGCTTTCGTGGCTTGCACGCCCTGCGCCGCTACGAGAATGGCGAGGAACGCTGCATTGCCTGCAAACTCTGCGAGGCGGTCTGCCCGGCGCTGGCCATCACTATCGAGGCCGAACCGCGCGCCGACGGCTCCCGCCGCACGACCCGCTACGACATTGACCTGACCAAATGCATTTTCTGCGGTTTCTGCGAAGAAGCTTGCCCGGTCGATGCCATCGTTGAAACCCGCATTTTCGAGTACCACGGCGAAAAGCGCGGCGATCTTCACTATACCAAGCAGATGCTGCTCGCCAATGGCGACCGCTACGAAGCGCAGATCGCCAAGGATCGCGCCAACGACGCCGCCTATCGATAACGAGACAAGACGATGGATATCCCCACCCTGACCTTCTTCGCTTTTGCTGCCGTCCTGATCTTCGCTAGCATGCGCGTGATCACGGCGCGTAACCCGGTCCACGCGGCGCTGCACTTGATCCTCGCGTTTTTTACCTGTGGCGCTATCTGGGCGCTCTTGCAAGCGGAATTCCTGGCCATCGCGATCATCTTGGTTTATGTCGGTGCCGTGATGGTGCTTTTCCTGTTCGTCGTGATGATGCTCGATATCAACATGGATCGCATTCGGCAAGGGTTCTGGAAGCATCTTCCCCTGGGGGTCGTGATCGGCCTGCTGATGGTGCTTGAAATGGGCATGGTGCTGGGCAGCCGCTACTTCCAAGTGCCGGCGGCCGATGCCATCGAGCCGGCCAATGTTTCTAACGTAAAGACGCTGGGCGCGCTGATGTTCAGCGACTACGTCTATCCCTTCGAGCTGGCATCCATCGTGCTGCTGGTCGGCATGATCGCCGCCATCGTGCTGACTCATCGCGGTCCGAAGAATACTAAGTACATCAATCCGTCCAAGCAGATTGCGGTCAAGGCGCAGGATCGCGTCCGTGTGCTGCAAATGCCGGTTGAGAAAGAATGAGGCTGGGATCGTCATGCTGACCCTTACCCTTTCGCATTTTCTGATCCTCGGCGCGATCCTGTTTGCGATCAGCGTCGTGGGCATTTTCCTGAACCGCAAGAACCTGCTGGTGCTGCTGATGGCCATCGAGCTTATGCTGCTGGCCGTGAATATGAATTTCGTGGCCTTCTCGCATTTCCTTGGCGATCTTTCAGGCCAGTTGTTCGTTTTCTTCATCCTGACCGTCGCGGCGGCTGAATCGGCCATCGGCCTGGCCATCCTGATCGTCCTGTTCCGCAACCTGAAGAGCATCCACGTCGATGATCTGGGCAGCCTGAAGGGATAAGCGTCATCATGGAAATGAAAAACCTCTATCTGCTCGTTCCCCTGGCGCCGCTGATCGGCGCCCTCATCGCCGGTCTGTTCTGCCGAGTGATCCCGCGCTGGCTGGCACATACGGTGACCATCGCCGGCGTCGCGATCGCCTTTGCAGCGTCCGTGATGATTTTTCAGGATGTGCAGGCCGGCCACGTCTTCAACGGCACGGCCTATTCCTGGTTGACCAGCGGCGATTACAAGTTTGAAGTCGGCTTCCTGATCGACAGCCTGACGGTGACCATGATGCTGGTCGTGACCTTTGTGTCGCTGATGGTGCATATCTACACCATCGGCTACATGCACGACGATCCGGGCTACAACCGCTTCTTCTCGTACATCTCGCTCTTTACCTTCTCGATGCTGATGCTGGTGATGAGCAACAACTTCATGCAGTTGTTCTTCGGCTGGGAAGCGGTGGGTCTCGTCTCCTACCTGCTGATCGGTTTCTGGTATACCCGTCCGACCGCGATCTATGCCAACCTCAAGGCTTTTCTGGTCAACCGGGTCGGCGATTTCGGTTTCATCCTCGGCATCGGCCTGATCCTGGCGCATTTCGGTAGCCTCGACTACGCCACGGTGTTCAAGAAAGCGCCGGAATTCGCGGCCGCCACGATCAACATCTGGGGTACGGCCGACTGGTCGCTGCTGACGGTCACCTGCATCTGCCTGTTCATCGGCGCGATGGGCAAGTCGGCGCAGGTACCGCTGCATGTCTGGTTGCCCGATTCGATGGAAGGCCCGACCCCGATTTCGGCGCTGATCCACGCCGCGACGATGGTGACGGCGGGCATCTTCATGGTATCGCGCATGTCGCCGCTGTTCGAGCTGTCTACGACGGCGCTCTCCTTCGTCATCGTCATCGGCGCCATCACCGCGCTGTTCATGGGATTCCTCGGCATCATCCAGAACGACATCAAGCGCGTCGTGGCCTATTCGACCCTGTCGCAGCTCGGTTACATGACTGTGGCGCTCGGCGCTTCGGCCTACTCGGTGGCCATCTTCCACCTCATGACGCACGCCTTCTTCAAGGCGCTGCTGTTCCTGGCGGCGGGTTCTGTCATCATCGGCATGCACCACGATCAGGACATCCGCAACATGGGCGGCCTGAGAAAGTACATGCCGATCACCTGGATCACTTCCCTGGTCGGTTCGCTGGCGCTGATCGGTACGCCTTTCCTCTCCGGCTTCTATTCCAAGGATTCGATCATTGAGGCGGTGCAACTGGCGCACATCCCGGGATCGACTTTCGCCTATTACTGCGTGCTAGCGGGTGTTTTCGTCACTGCCTTCTATTCTTTTCGTATGTATTTCCTGGTCTTCCACGGCGAAGAACGTTTCGGGAAGGGCCATCACGATCATCACGATGACCACGATGACGAGGAAGCCTCCGCCGACCATCACCACGGCCTCGCACCGGGCGAAAAGCCGCACGAGACCCCCTGGGTCGTCTGGTTGCCGCTGGTGTTGCTGGCCATTCCGTCCGTCGCCATTGGCTATCTGACGATCCAGCCGATGCTCTATGGCGACTTCTTCCAGGGAGCCATCGTCATCGATGCCGAGGCGCATCCCGCCATGCACCATCTGGCGGAGGAGTTCCACGGCGCCGTGGCCATGGGAATACATGCGCTGACCAGCCTGCCCTTCTTCCTGGCGCTCGCCGGAGTGGTGCTGGCCTGGTTCTTCTATATGAAGCGGCCTGATATTCCGGCCGCGATCCAGCGGAAATTCTCCGGGCTCTATACGCTACTCGACAACAAATATTACTTCGACCGCTTCAACGAAATCGTCTTCGCTGGTGGCGCCCGCCTGCTCGGCAAGGGACTGTGGAAAGGCGGTGACGTCGGCGTGATCGACGGCGTGATCATCAACGGCTCAGCCCGCCTAGTCGGGTTCGTGGCCAACATCACCCGCCTGTTTCAGACTGGCTACATGTATCACTACGCCTTCATGATGATCATTGGCCTAGTTGTGCTGATGAGCATTTGGATCAACCGCGCCTAAGGCAGAAAAGCAAGGAATAACATGTCGTCTTACCCGCTGCTTTCCCTCGCGATCTGGATACCGATTTTTGCTGGCCTGATCGTCCTGCTCACCGGTTCGGATCGAAATGCGCCACTGGCTCGTGGTTTGGCTTTGCTCGGTGCCGTGCTGGGTTTTGTCGTGACCATTCCGCTATGGATGGGGTTTAACATCAGCAACGGTGGCATGCAGTTCGTCGAAGTGACCAGCTGGATTCCGCGCTTCAGCATCAATTACCACCTCGGCGTCGATGGCATCTCGATGCTCTTCGTGCTGCTCAACAGCTTCATCACCATCACTGTGGTGCTGGCGGGTTGGCAGGTAATCGAAGAGAAGGTCGCGCAGTACAACGCCGCCTTCCTGATCATGTCGGGCTTGATGAACGGCATTTTTTGCGCGCTCGATGGCGTGCTGTTCTACGTCTTCTTTGAGGCCTCGTTGATTCCGCTCTACCTGATCATCGGTGTCTGGGGCGGTCCCAACCGCGTGTACGCCGCCTTCAAGTTCTTCCTCTATACCCTGGCCGGTTCGCTGCTGTTCCTGATCGCGCTGATCTACCTGTTCGTGCAGTCCGGCTACAGTTTCTCGATCCTCGACTGGCACCAGCTGCCGCTGCCGATGAATGCCCAGATCTGGCTGTTCCTCGCCTTCCTGGTCGCGTTTGCAGTCAAGGTGCCGATGTGGCCGGTGCATACCTGGTTGCCGGATGCGCACGTCGAAGCGCCGACCGGCGGCTCGGTCGTGCTGGCGGCCATCGCCCTGAAGCTCGGTGCCTACGGTTTCCTGAGGTTCTCGCTGCCCATCGCGCCCGATGCCTCCCACCATCTTTCCGGTTTCGTCATTACGCTGTCGCTGATCGCGGTGGTCTACATCGGCTTTGTGGCGCTGGTGCAGCAGGACATGAAGAAACTGGTCGCCTATTCGTCCATTTCGCACATGGGCTTCGTGACCTTGGGCTTCTTCATGTTCAGTGCCATCGGTATTGAGGGTGCGCTGATCCAGATGATTTCCCACGGCTTCGTGTCGGGTGCGATGTTCCTTTGTATCGGCGTCATGTACGACCGTATGCACAGCCGCCAGATCGCCGATTACGGTGGTGTGGTCAACACCATGCCGAAATTTGCCGCCCTGTTTATGCTCTTTGCGATGGCCAACTCCGGTTTGCCGGCGACCTCCGGGTTTGTGGGCGAGTTCATGGTCATCCTGGGCGCGGTCAAGTTCAATTTCTGGGTGGCTTTCATCGCCGCAACGACCATGATCGTGGGTGCAGCCTACACCCTGTGGATGTACAAGCGGGTGATTTTTGGCGACGTTGCCAATGACCACGTCGCCGAACTCAAGGATATCAACGCCCGCGAATTCTTCGTGCTCGCGCTGCTTGCCGCGTGCGTATTGTGGATGGGTGTTTACCCGCTGCCTTTCACCGACGTGATGCACGCCTCGGTCAATGACCTCTTGCAGCACGTGGCCAACAGCAAAATCAAGTAAACGGACGCCGACATGTTCGAGAATTTCGTAGTCCCCAATCTCCTACCCGCGCTGCCGGAATTGTTTTTGACCACCATGGCGCTGGTGATCCTGATGCTCGATCTTGTCGTCAAGAGTCCGCGCCGCACGCCGATTTTTGTATTGACCCAGGCGACACTGGTTGTTTGCGCGCTAATCCAATTGGTCACCAGTACCGGCGAGGTTGCCTTTACGTTCAGCAACATGTTCGTCGACGACTTGATGGCGGATGTGCTGAAGTTCTTCCTCTATGCGACGGTGATCGTCGTGTTGTTCTACTCGCGAGGCTATGTGCTTGACCGGGAGCCGATGGCCAAGGGTGAGTTCTACGTGCTCGCATTGTTTGCGACGCTGGGCATGATGGTCATGATTTCGGCCAATCATTTCCTGACGCTCTATCTCGGTCTTGAACTGCTGTCCTTGTCTCTCTATGCCATGGTCGCCATGAACCGCGACAGCGTCGTCTCGACCGAAGCTGCGATGAAATACTTTGTGCTCGGTGCGCTGGCGTCGGGCATGTTGCTCTACGGCATGTCGATGATTTACGGCGCGACCGGTACGCTAGAGATCACAGAATTGACTATGCGTCTGGCCTCCGGTGGTGCCAACAAGAGCGTGTTGATCTTCGGCCTCGTCTTTCTGGTGGCGGGTCTGGCTTTCAAGCTGGGCGTCGTACCTTTCCACATGTGGATACCGGATGTCTATCACGGTGCGCCGACCGGTGTGACTCTGTTCATCGGTTCCGCACCCAAGCTTGCAGCCTTTGCCATTGTCATGCGCTTGCTGGTCAGCGGTCTGTGGACCCTGGCAGCGGACTGGCAGAACATGCTGATGATTCTGGCGGTGCTGTCGATGGCAGTCGGCAACTTGGCGGCGATCGCGCAAACCAATCTCAAGCGCATGCTGGCCTATTCCGCGATTTCGCATATGGGCTTCATGCTGCTGGGCATCGTGACAGGCGTGGTCGCCCGCAAATCAGGCGGGCCCGACCCGGTGCTGGCCCTGAATGCCTACAGTTCGGCGATGTTCTACGTACTCGCCTACGTCATGATGACCGCCTGCGCCTTTGGCATGATCCTGCTGCTTGCGCGCGCCGGCTTCGAGGCGGATGAACTGGAAGATTTCAAGGGCCTGAACAAACGCAGTCCCTGGTTTGCCGGCATGATGCTGATCGTCATGTTCTCGATGGCCGGTATCCCCTTCTTCATCGGTTTCTTCGCCAAATTCTCGGTGTTGCAGGCGGTGGTTATTTCCGGGCAATACTGGCTTGCCATCGTCGCGGTGATCTTTTCGCTCATTGGCGCGTTTTACTACCTGCGCGTCGTCAAGATCATGTATTTCGATGCTCCGGTGGATACCACGCCGATTGCCGCGCCGCTTGACATGCGCGTGCTGGTGTCTGCCAATGGACTGGCCATCGCGTTGTTTGGGATATTCCCGCAATGGCTGATGTCCATCTGCGCGGCGGCGCTCAAGAATTCGCTCTGAATCCCGAACGCATTGCAACCCATTCCACGCCCCGCTCTCGGGGCGTTGTTGCTTGAGGAGATGATCGTGGCAGAAGACCTTCATCTGGTCGAAACCGAACTCGACAGTCGCAGTGTTTTCGACGGTGCACTGCTGAAAGTGCGCAAGGACACTGTGCGATTGCCCAATGGCGAATCCTCGACACGCGAATATATCCGTCATCTCGGCGCGGTGGTCATCATTCCGCTGCTGCCGGATGGGCGAATGGTGTTCGAGCGGCAATTCCGTTATCCCCTGCGTCGCGTTATCCTCGAACTGCCCGCTGGCAAGATCGATCCAGGTGAAGACATCCTGGTGACCGGGCAACGCGAATTGCGTGAAGAAACCGGGTATGAGGCCGACCACTGGCGGCATCTGGGTGTCACGCATCCGTGTGTGGGCTATTCCGACGAACGCATCGAAATCTTCCTCGCCAGCGGATTGCGTTTTGCGGGGGAGCAGGCGCTCGATCACAATGAATTCATCGAGATCGTGCAACTGACACACGACGAAGCCGCTGCGGCGGTGCGCGAGGGTGCCATTACCGACGGCAAGACCGTCACGGCTCTTTATTGGGCCGAAAAGGTGGCGCGGGAAGGTTGGTAAAGCCTTGCGGAAGCCGCGGCGCGGCCTCCGCACTGCTAGGAAATCGGGATCAGTTACGCGTGGCGTCCAGATCGCCCACAAAACCACCTGCCGACCAGCTGCCGCGCAATACCTTCTCGTTGCGCAATTTCAGCTTGAACTCCATGCCAGATGCCTGCTTGGCGATCAGTTGGCCTTTTTCGACGCCGGCGCTGGCGAGCGCTTCTTTGGTGTCGCCCTTGGCTGTGCCGTAGAAATGTCCTTCGCCCTTAACGCTGGTTCCTTGAGCTTCGTTGATCAGCAGCACGAACTTGCCGCTGTATTGCCCGATGCTCCAGGTGCCGGTCCATTCCCCCTTCAACTTTGCAGCCAGTTCGGCGTCGGTCATGGCGGCGACGGCCGCCGATGCGGGCGTCGCCGGGTCGGTGCTTGCGCAACCGCCGAGGAAAAGCGAAGCGGTCAACGTAGCGGCGGCCCATTTGAGTGCTTGTTGCATAGTTGTCTTCCCTTGTGGTTTTGTAGAAACCCAATTATAGGGAGTCAGGCCATCTCTCACAATTTGCCAAACGGGTAGGAAATCTCAGCGCTGTTTTTCCTTCATCAACCGATCTTGCTGACGCTTCCAGTCTTTTTCGGCGGCGGTGTCGCGTTTGTCGTGTTGTTTCTTACCCTTGGCCAAGCCGACTTCTGCCTTGATGCGTCCTCTGGCGTAATGAAGGTCCAACGGAATCAGTGCGTAACCAGCGCGCTCGACCTTGCCGATCAGTTTGTCGATTTCGCCGCCGTGCATCAACAACTTGCGTGTTCGCGTGGGGTCAGGCTGGATATGCGTCGACGCGGTGGGCAGGGCGGTGATATGCATGCCGACAATGAAGATCTCGCCAGACTTGATCACGACATAGGCTTCCTTGATGTTCGCGCGACCGGCCCGGATTGCTTTTACCTCCCAGCCTTCCAGCGCAATACCGGCTTCGATTTTCTCTTCGACGAAGTAGTCGTGAAACGCTTTTTTATTGACCGCAATGCTCATGCTGAGGGTTGATCACTTAAAATCACAATTTTACAGGAAACGGGGCGGCGCCTGATTCATGGCCTTGGTGGAAAAGTCGGTACTGATCGAGCACTCGGCAGCGCAGATGTTCGATTTGGTGGAGCGCTGCGAGGATTATCCGCTCTTCCTGCCTTGGTGCGCACGTAGCGAGGTGCAATTCCGCGACGAACGCAAAACGGTGGCTACGCTGCACATTAACTACCATAGCATCAAATCGCATTTCACCACCGAGAACAGCAAGACGGCGCCGAACAATCTTGCGATCCGCCTGGTGGATGGCCCCTTCCGTCGTCTCGACGGAAACTGGCATTTTCGGCATCTTGCGGAAACGGCCTGTAAGGTGGAATTTAGTTTGCATTACGATTTTTCCAGCAAGTTGTTTGAAAAGGCCATAGGGCCGGTTTTCAATCACATCGCCAACACTTTCGTCGAATCCTTTGTGCGGCGGGCGGGACAGGTCTATGGAGCAGGGCATGACTGAAGAGCGTATCAGGATCGACGTATGTTATGCGCTTCCTGCGCGGCAAGACCTGGTGACGGTGCAATTGCCAGCGGGCAGCACGGTTCAACAGGCAGTAGAAGCCTCGGGCTTGCTCGCCAGGTACCCGGAAATCGAGCTTGGTAAAAACAAGGTTGGCATTTTCGCCAAGCTCGCCAAGCTCGACACGGCGCTGAGAGATCGCGATCGTGTTGAAATCTATCGCCCGCTGATTGCCGACCCGAAGGAGGTGCGCAAGCAGCGCGCCGCAGAAGGCAAGGTCATGAAGAAAGGTGCTGGCGAGGCGGAGTAGCCCAAGGATTTACACAGGCAAATCTTCCGAAACGGAGGCCTTTAGCCAGGTTTACGAAGCCGGCGCCTACTCAAGGTTTGCACCACTCGGCGACAGCTGCCCGTGCCCGATCCGTCTCGGCCTTGCGGCGCTGGGCATCATAAATCTCACGCTCGCCCTTTTCGTTGATGGTGGCGACACGCTCGTTCGACTCAAGTACCCGCAGGGCCTGTTGGGCTTGGGCGCAATCCTGTTTGCGGGCGTCGGCGGCGGCCTTTTCCTTGGCCTCGCGGTCGGCTTTTTCCTTTGCGTCCTGCTGCCGCTTCTTGAATTCAATCTCCTTCTCGGCCGACGTTGCCGCCACAGGGGCGCTGGCGGCGACGGGCGCCGCGCTCTGTTCGCGCTTTGCCTTGTATTTGCCTGGCGGGGGCGAATCGGAGATCACGGTGCGCCCCGATTCATCCTTCCATTGATAAACTTGCGCCACGGCGGCCGCGGAGGCCAAGGTTGCACAGGCGAGGGAGAGACAGTAGCGCACAGTCTGGTTCATGGTCGTCCGGGGGAAATCGAGCTTACGGTATAATAGACCTTTGTGATTGTGGATCAAAGGCCATGCGTATTCTGCAAAAATCCCTGACTTTCGATGACGTTCTCCTCGTCCCCGCTCAATCCGACATTCTGCCTCGCGATGTCAGCCTCTCCACGCAACTGACCCGCAATATCACGCTCCATCTGCCGCTGCTTTCCGCCGCCATGGATACAGTGACGGAAGGGCGCCTGGCCATTGCGCTGGCGCAGGAAGGCGGCCTCGGCATCATCCATAAGAATCTCACCGCCAAGCAGCAGGCGGCGGAAGTGGCGAAGGTCAAACGCTTTGAATCGGGTATCGTCAAGGATCCGGTCATTGTCCGCCCGAACATGACGGTGCGCGATGTGCTGGCGTTGACCCGCCAATACAAGATTTCCGGTTTGCCGGTGGTGGACAAAAACGGGCAGGTGGTTGGCATTGTGACCAACCGCGATCTCCGCTTTGAAACCAATCTGGACCAGCCGGTCAAGGCGATCATGACGCCCAAGCGCCGTCTGGTGACGGTGAAGGAAGGCGCCAGCATCGAAGAGGCCAAGGATCTCATCCGCAAGCACCGCCTTGAGCGCGTGCTGGTCATCAACGATGCCTTCGAATTGCGCGGCCTGATCACCGTCAAGGATATTCTCAAATCCACCGAACATCCGTTTGCCGCCAAGGACGAGGCAGGGCGCCTGCGTGCCGGCGCCGCGGTCGGCGTGGGCGAAGGTACGGAAGAGCGTGTCGAGGCGCTGGTCGAGGCAGGCGTCGACGTGATCGTGGTTGATACTGCGCATGGCCATTCCTCCGGCGTGCTGAACCGTGTCGAATGGGTCAAGAAGAATTTCCCGCAGGTTGAGGTCATCGGTGGCAATATCGCCACGCCGGATGCGGCGCGGGCACTGGTCGACCGTGGCGCCGACGCGGTCAAGGTCGGCATTGGGCCCGGCTCCATTTGCACGACGCGCATCGTCGCCGGTGTCGGCGTTCCCCAGATCAGCGCCATTGCCAATGTGGTTGAAGCATTGAAGGGGACCGGCGTTTCGGTGATTGCCGACGGCGGTATCCGCTATTCGGGTGACATCTCCAAAGCCATCTCTGCGGGCGCCGATGTCGTCATGCTCGGCGGTCTCTTTGCCGGCACGGACGAAGCGCCGGGCGAGGTCGAACTCTATCAGGGGCGTTACTACAAATCGTATCGTGGCATGGGTTCGCTGGGCGCGATGCAGGCGGGTGCGGCCGACCGATATTTTCAGGAAGGTACCGCCAATGTCGACAAACTGGTGCCGGAAGGCATCGAAGGCCGTGTGCCGCACAAAGGGCCGGTGCTCAACGTCATCCATCAGCTGATGGGCGGGCTGCGGGCGACGATGGGCTACCTGGGCTGCCCGACCATTGCCGAGTTGCATGAACGCGCCACATTCGTTGAGATTTCCTCCGCGGGTATACGCGAATCGCATGTCCACGACGTCCAGATCACCAAGGAAGCGCCGAATTACCATATCGATTGATCGACCGAATAACCGGGCGCCCTGCGGGGCGCCCGCTGCTTTTGCCAACCCCGTTTTTCCAGAGTGATCATGGCCGACCTTCTCTGCCTCAAGGGCGATTCCGCCTATTCCGCTTTCCGCCTGCAACGCCTGCAAACCCGCCTCGCGAAGGCGCTGCCCGATTTGACCGCGATTGCTGCCGATTACTGGCACATCGTCGCCCTGCGCCGGGCGCTGACGGCAGACGAGCGCACCAAGCTCGCCACGCTGCTGGAGGAGCGAGGGCCCGGAGAGGAAGCTGGCGAACTCTTTCTGGTGACGCCCCGCATCGGCACCATTTCGCCCTGGTCGTCCAAGGCCACCGATATCGCCTGGAACTGCGATCTTGACGACATCGAACGCATCGAGCGCGGCATCGCCTTCCGCCTTCAACTGAAGGGCGGCCGCGCCTTTTCCGCAGCCGAGCGGCAAGCCGCCGCTGCGCTGCTGCATGATCGCATGACCGAGTCGGTGCTGACCGGGTTTGATCAGGCCGGCGAGTTGTTCCGCCATTTCGCGCCCAAACCGCTGAACACCGTCGATGTGCTGGCCGGCGGCCGCGCTGCCCTGGTCGATGCCAACGGCAGCCTCGGCCTGGCCTTGTCGGAAGACGAAATTGACTACCTGCTCGACATCTTCACCAAGGCCGGCCGCAACCCGACCGATGTCGAACTGATGATGTTNNGGACAAGACGCTGTTCGGCATGATCCGCGAAACACATCAGGCCAATCCGCACGGTACGGTGATGGCCTATGCCGACAATGCCTCGATCATCGAAGGCGCGACCATTGACCGTTTTTACCCGCAAGGCGACGGTAGCTACGGCTACAAGGAAGAACTGACTCACATCCTGACCAAGGTCGAAACACATAACCACCCCACCGCCATTTCGCCTTTCCCCGGCGCTTCCACCGGCTCGGGCGGCGAGATCCGCGACGAGGGCGCGACCGGCAAGGGTTCCAAGCCCAAGGCCGGTCTCTGCGGTTTTTCCGTCTCCAACCTCAATCTGCCGGACGCGCAGCAGCCTTGGGAACACGCCTATGGCAAGCCCTCGCGTATCGCCTCGGCGCTCGACATCATGCTTGAAGGCCCGATCGGTGCGGCGGCGTTCAACAACGAATTCGGCCGCCCGAACCTGACCGGCTATTTCCGCACCTACGAGCAGGATGTGGCCGGCACGGTCCGTGGCTACCACAAGCCGATCATGATCGCCGGCGGTTTGGGCAGCATTCAAGCCGAGCAATCGTTCAAGGTAGAAACCTTCCCGGTCGGCACGCTCTTCGTGCAACTCGGTGGCCCTGGCATGCTGATCGGTCTCGGCGGCGGCGCCGCCAGCTCGATGAGCGCCGGCGTCAACACCGAAGACCTCGATTTCGCCTCGGTGCAGCGCGGCAATCCGGAAATCCAGCGGCGCGCGCAGGAAGTCATCGACCGTTGCTGGCAGATGGGGAGCAACAATCCGATTCTTTCCATCCACGACGTCGGTGCCGGTGGCGTTTCCAACGCCTTGCCGGAACTGGCGCATTCCGGCCATGTCGGTGCGGTGTTCGATCTGCGCAAGGTGCCGATCGAGGAACCTGGCATGTCGCCGGCCGAAATCTGGTCCAACGAATCGCAGGAACGCTACGTGCTGGCTATTCCGCCCGGCCGCATCGACGAATTCCGTGCCCTCTGTGAACGCGAGCGTTGCCCTTTCGCGGTGGTCGGGTCGGCGACCGACGACGGTCACCTGACCGTGACCGACGCCCATTTCGGCGTCAATCCGGTCGATATGGAAATGGAAGCGCTGCTCGGCAAACCGCCGCGTATGACGCGCGACGTCAAGCACACCGAAGCCGCAACCGTGCCGCTGGATGTGGTGGCGCTGGAACTGAAGGAAGCGGCTTTCCGCATCCTCAAACTGCCGACGGTGGCCGATAAGACTTTCTTGATTTCCATTGGCGACCGCAGCGTTGGCGGCATGACCGCGCGCGACCAGATGGTCGGCCCCTGGCAGGTGCCTGTGGCCGACGTGGCGGTGACGACCATGGCTTACCACGGTTATCTGGGAGAGGCCTTTGCCATGGGCGAACGCACGCCTGTGGCGGTGCTCAACGCGCCGGCTTCTGGCCGTATGGCCATTGCCGAAGCGCTGACCAACCTTGCCGCTGCTGATGTCGGCGTCCTCGACAAGGTCAAGCTTTCTGCCAACTGGATGGCCGCCTGCGGTGCGCCGGGCGAGGATGCTCGCCTGTTCGATACCGTCACCGCCGTTTCTCAACTTTGCAAGGAGCTGGGAATTTCGATCCCCGTCGGCAAGGATTCCCTGTCGATGCGCACCGCCTGGGATGGGAAACAGGTTGTCTCGCCGCTGTCGCTGATTGTCACTGCTTTTGGCGCCGTCACCGACGTGCGCAGGACGCTGACGCCGCAACTGATTACCGATCAGGGCGACAGTGAAATGTTGCTGCTTGATCTGGGTAAGAACCGTCTTGGCGGCTCGGCCCTGGCGCAGGTGTTCAACGCTACCGGTGACGATGCGCCGGATGTCGACGACCCCGCCAAACTGAAGGCCCTGTTCAACGTCATCCAGCAACTGAACCGCGACGGCCTGCTGCTGGCTTACCATGACCGTTCGGATGGCGGTCTCTTCGCCGCCGCCTGCGAAATGGCCTTTGCCGGCCGCTGCGGCGTGACGCTGGACATGGACGGCCTCTGCTTCGACCCGCAACTGCTTGACGTCGACGGCGCCGAAAAACGCCCCGATCAACTCTCCGGCCGCACGTTCGAGACCCTGATGCGCGCCCTGTTCAACGAGGAAGTCGGCGCGCTGCTGCAAATTCGCCGTGCGGACCGCGAGAAGGTCACTGCGACGCTGCGTTCGGCCGGGCTCGGCGAGCACTATCACTTCGTCGGCTACCCGAATATGAGCGACGAAATCCGCGTCGTCCGTAACGCCAAGAAGGTGCTGCGCGAAACCCGCATCGACCTGCAACGCGCCTGGTCGGAAACCAGCTACCGTATGCAGGCGCTGCGCGACAATCCGCAATGCGCCCAGCAGGAATACGACCGCATTCTGGACAAGGCGGACCCCGGCCTTTCGCCTCGTCTGACCTTTGATCCGCAGGAAGATATCGCCGCTGCTTACATCACCATCGGCCATCGTCCGGCCATGGCCATCCTGCGCGAGCAGGGCGTCAATAGCCATTACGAAATGGCCGCCGCCTTCGACCGTGCCGGTTTCAAGGCGGTCGATGTGCATATGAGCGACATCCTCGCCGGCCGGGTCAGCCTCAAGGACTTCAAGGGTCTGGTCGCCTGCGGCGGCTTTTCCTACGGCGACGTGCTTGGCGCCGGACAGGGCTGGGCCAAGACCATCCTGATGCACGAAGGCTGCCGCGACGAATTCGCCGCCTTCTTCAACCGCCCGGATACCTTTGCGCTCGGTGTCTGCAACGGCTGCCAGATGATGAGTGCCTTGAAGTCCCTGATCCCCGGCGCCGATCACTGGCCGGCCTTCCGTCGCAACGCCGTCGAGCAATTCGAGGCGCGTTTCGTGCTCACCGAAGTGCTCGAATCGCCCTCGCTCTTTTTCGCCGGCATGGAAGGCTCGCGCATTCCCATTGTCGTCTCGCACGGCGAGGGCAGGGTGGTGTTCGACAACGCCGCCGATCAGGGCAAGGTGCTGTCGTCTTTGCGTTTCATCGACAACACCGGCGCGCCGACCGAAGTCTATCCCTATAACCCGAACGGATCGCCGGGCGGGCTGACCGGGGTGACCACGGCCGACGGCCGCTTCACCATCATGATGCCGCATCCCGAACGGGTGGCGCGTACCGTGCAGATGTCCTGGCATCCGAAGGAGTGGCTGCAGGGCGAGGGCGATAGCCCGTGGCTGCGCATGTTCCGGAACGCGCGGCGCTGGGTAGGTTGAACAACGATGGAGAACATGCGAATGAAAACGATGACCCGGTGTGCGGCCTGGTATTTGAGCGCGGTGGTGATGGCAGGAGCGGGATGGGGTGGCGCGACTTCCGTGCTGGCAGCCCCGGTAACCGCTCATGCCAAGGAGGCGGGCGCACACCAGGGGCAGGGAATCGCGTGGCACACCGGCGATGTCGCCAGTGCCTTTGCCGAGGCGAAAAAGACCAACAAGCCGGTCTTTCTGTATTGGGGGGCAGTCTGGTGTCCGCCCTGCAACCAGGTCAAGGCCACCATCTTCAACCGGCAAGCGTTCATCCGCCTGACCCGCCGCTTTATCCCGGTCTATCTGGATGGTGATACGCCGGATGGCCAGCGGCTGGGCGAGCAGTACAAGGTTCGAGGCTATCCCACCATGATCCTGTTCCGGCCGGATGGCAATGAAATCACGCGCCTGCCGGGTGAAGTGGATTACGAGCGCTACGTTGCCATTCTCGAGCGCGGTATGGCCGCCACGCGGCCCGTGAAACAGACCCTCGTCGCTGCTCTTGCGGGGCAACCCCTTTCGCATGACGAGTGGAGCCTGCTGGCCGACTATTCGTGGGAGACCGACCGCACTCAACTGGTTCCAGAAGACCAACTGGTCGATACTCTGGTGCGATTGGCCAAGGCCATTCCCGATAAGGAAGGCGAAACGGCGACCCGCTTGCGTCTGCGCGCGCTGGCTATCGCCTCGAATGCGGAGAAGCGGCTGGAAGTGGATCGGACGGCGGCAGAATCTGTGCTGACCCGTGTATTCGCCTCGCCTGCCAGCGTGCGCGCGCAGTTTGATGTCATCGTTAATTACACCGACAGTCTGGCGAAATGGCTCTATCCCGAAGGCAAAAACATGCCCGCGAAGCTGGGAGGCCATTGGGCGCAGGGTTTGTCCGCTCTGGCCGACGATGCCTCACTTTCCATGAACGAGCGGCTTGCAGCTCGCCTTGCCGAAATCCAGTTCGCCAAAGCACGTCAGCCGGGCTCTCCGCTGCCGGTGCCGCTGATAAAAGCCGCGCGCGACATGGTCAAGCAGGCCGACCGCGCGACGACCGATCGTCACGAACGACAGTCGGTCATCTATACCGCCGCCCAGTTGCTGGAAGAGGCCGGGCGGCTGGATGACTCCGATGCGCTCATGCGCGCGGAACTGAAGCGTTCGCCAGCGCCGTACTATTTCATGATGGCGCTGGGCAGCCACGCCAAGCGGCGTGGCGACGCCAAGGGGGCGCTGGAATGGTACGAAAAGGCGTTCGAGACGGCGGAAGGGTCGGCCACGCGACTCCAGTGGGGTGCCTCCTATCTGGGCGCATTGACCGAGCTGGCCGCACAGGACGAAGCCAGGATCGAGCAAACAGGCCGTCGCTTGGCGGCCGAAATCGGCAAGACACCCAACGCGTTCTATGAGCGTAACCGGCGGGCGGTCGAGCGTACCGTGCAAACGCTGGTCAAATGGAACGGCGACAACCGGCATCGCGCGGTATTGAGCCGTCTCGCCCCTGTGTTTGCTGGCATTTGCGCGGCCTTGCCGCAAAGCGAGCCCCAACGGAATCTCTGCGAAGTCGCCATCAAGCCTTTGCTGTAGCCGATCGACGGTCAGGACGACCGGCGTTCATGGTGTTGTCACAAAGCCGACTTAGTCTGCGGAAAGGCCATTCTTTCCGCGGACACCATGAGGCGCCAACCCACCTTGCTCGACCGTATCGATCAGCGGCTGTTCGATGCCATCTACAGCCGCTCGCTGGTTTACAACACCTGCTGGGAAGACCCTGCGGTCGACCGGCAAGCCTTGCAGTTGCGCGAAACCGACCATGTGCTCGCCATCACCAGCGCGGGTTGCAACGTTCTCGATTACGCCCTTGCCGGTGCGTGCAGAGTCGATGCCGTGGATGCGAATCCGCGGCAGAACGCGCTACTGGAACTGAAGCTGGCGGGCATACAGCACCTCGATTTTGACGACTTCTTTGCTCTTTTCGGGCACGGCTATCATGCGCGCTTTCCGCTGATCTACAAGGAAAAGCTGCGCGGCGAACTGGGCGATTTTGCGCGCGAATTCTGGGATGCCCGCTGCGACTGGTTTGCGGGCCGGCAGGGTAGTTTCTATTACCATAGTCTGTCGGGACTGGTGGCGCGCGCATTTCGGGCGTGGTTCCGCATGCGTCCCGAACTGGGTTCCGGCATCGCCGAGCTCTTTTCCGCGGGCGATGTCGAAGAGCAACGGCGGCTCTACCGCAATGGTGTTCGCGCCCGGCTTTGGACCGCGCCGGTTAACTGGCTGCTCGAACGGCAGATCACCATGAGCCTGCTGGGTGTGCCCTACCCGCAACGGCGCGAGGTGCAGGCGCAGCATCCCGACGGGGTGGCCGGTTTTGTGCGTGAGGCGGTCGAGTACATCATCGAGGAACTGCCACTGGCCGACAATTACTTTTGGCGCGTTTACTTCGGGGGGCGTTACACCCCGACCTGCTGCCCGGAATACCTGAAAGAGAGCAATTTCCTCGCATTGAAAGGCGGTCGCGCCGAAGCGATTCGCCTTCACACCTGCCTGATCACCGAGTTCCTGTCGAACCAGGAGCGGCTCGTCGACAAGTTTGTGCTCCTCGACCACATGGACTGGATGAGTTGTTACTACCCCGATGCGCTGATCGAGGAGTGGAATCTCATCCTCGAGCGGGCGGCACCTGGCGGTCGCATCATCTTTCGCAGCGCCCACGCGCGGCCGGCGTATCTGGACTGGATCGAAGTGGGCGAAGCAAAACGCCGCCTGCGCGACCAACTCGTCTTTCAGGATGCGATGGCAACCGCGCTCAGCAAGCAGGATCGCGTGCACACCTATGCCGGTTTCCACATCTGCGACGTGCCGGCGTGACGGCAATCCGGGATTTGCGCATCCTCTGGTCGTTGCTGCGCGGCCATCGGCGTAGCGGCGACCATGCCGCCGATCTGTCGGCTTTCTACGGCGGACAGGCGGCCGACTACGATGCCTTTCGAGAACGCTTGCTGCCCGGTCGGCAGGAGCTCTTCGACAAACTGGCGGCCCGCCTGCCGGCGCATGCCCACCTGGTGGAACTCGGCGCTGGCACAGGTCGCAATCTGGCCTGGCTGGGCGAGCGTGTGGGCGCGCTGTCGCGAGTCGACCTCGTGGACCTGTGTCCGCCGCTGCTTGACCGCGCCGCCACGCGGTGGAAGGAACAACCGCATGTGCATTGCCACCTGGCGGACGCCACGCAATGGCGTCCACACGCGCCATGTGACGCAGTGGTACTGGCCTACTCACTGACGATGATGCCAGCGTGGCAGACCGCGCTCGACAATGCCCTGAGCATTTTGAAGCCAGGCGGTTGGCTAGCCATTGTCGATTTCACGCTGGTCAGGAGCGACCCGGTTCTGGCACGCATATTCTGGCGGTACTGGTTCGGGCATGATGGGGTCTGGCTCGATGCCGCACACGGCGAGTGGTTGCGTGCCCACTGCCCAGAGCATAGCGCTTTCCTAGAGCGTGCCCGGTTGCCCTATTTGCTCTTCGTGCGGCCCGCCTACTACGTCTTTCTCGGACGTCGCCCCGAGGTCTCGTTGGCGGAGAGATTGCCCAGCCTCTGAGCCAACGCCGCCTTGTCGTGCACATCCAGCTTGACGTAAAGACTGGCCAACTGGTTTCTGACGGTATTGGGCGAGATGCCCAGTTCGCGGGCAATTTCCTTGGCGCTCATGCCGCTGGCAAATCGAGTGGCGACGCTCTGTTCGCCTGGAGTCAGGCGCTGGCTGCGGTCGTAACGGCGCGCCAAGCAGACGAAATATCGATCCTGGGGGCGGATCGCGATTTCGACGCGATGCCCTCGATAGAGGCCACTGCGACCCAGGCAGCGGCTCAGGTCGGCTGGCAGCATCTTGCCCTCGTGGTCAGGCCACTCTTCGCGCAACAGAGCGGCAAACCAGGGATCGGCGGCTTCGATCACGCCCAGCCGGTTGACCAGAGCCGACGCTCGCCGGGATTTGCTTTCGTCGATACGGTCGAGCAATTTGGCGTAGCTGATGTCGATGGCGTGCGAAACATGCGACCACGCCGCGTGCAGGCAGGCGGCTTCGGCTTCCAGGAAAGGGCGGGGCGAATGCCGGTAAAACACCAGCCAGCGTCCCGGATGCGCGGTGCTGGGTGGGTCGCCGAACAGCATGAGGTGACGGAGATCATGTTCGCGCGCAAAGGTCTGCAATGCACACAGTTTTTGCTGCCCGTAAAATTCTTCGCAATCGACGGCCAGTGGCGCGGCTAACCCATTGAGAAAGGCCAGGGTGACCGGATCGCTGGCTGAAATCTCGGCATAATCGGCCAGCAACGATTCGGCCCGATTGTGGACGTGGGCGTGCGAGATATGCAGGTCACGCGACGGGTCCGATTCGCCCATGCCGAACACGGCGCCGTCGAAGGCGATCCAGGGTTGAAGCAAAGTGAGCACTTCGCGCGGAAAGTCCGCCGGAGACGCGAAGTCGGCCAGGTGGTACAAATCCATCAGCGTGCGCGAAAATGCCTGCACGGCGTGGGTGTTCTGCAAGCGCGGGCCTCCGAAAAGGCAAACTGGCCCGGACAATCCAGGCCAGTCAAAAACCAAACGATAGCACGGAAAGCCGCGAATCGTGTCGCGGCACCGTGCTTGCCCGATCAGAAGCCGGTGAAGGTACTGGTTTCCCAGGCGGTTTCGGAGTTTGGATACAGCGTCACCGTGGTCACACCGAGAGCCGTTGCGGCGCTGCTGCTGCTCAGGTTGCCGCCGAGGAAGGCGTCTATCAGCTTCACGGTCTGGAGCGGGTGCGAAACCGGGAAGCCATGGTCATAACCCTGGTTTGCGCCGATCATCACCGCCGTCACGGTGCCGCCTGCCTGCTTCAAGTCGTACTTGCTAGTGGCCGTGTAGTTGTCGTAAATAACCTGATCGCCGCGCCAGGTGGCGAAATCGGTCGTCGCCTTGACCAGCAATGCCTTCTTGCCGTTGAGCAGAGTGCCCAGGCGACGGTCGCCGGCAATGGTGACGACGCTACCGCTGCCGTTAGTGTGCGTCACATCGAAATTGCTGACGTTGAACTTATGCGCGTAGTACAGTGATTCCGGCATGTATTGCACATAGAGGCCGTCAAGCAGCGAGTTTTCGTAATTGATGTCGTTGGTGAAGGTCGCGTCGCCGATGGCGAAAGTGTTGATGTTGTACTTCAGTACATCGTTATAGACCACCATGTCCCAGACGAACTTGACGTTGGCCAGGGTGCGCTGGTCGCCTTGCCAGGAACGTTGCTGGAAGCCGGCAGCAGTAATGCCCTTGGCGTCGTCGGTGACGGTAACCCAATCGCCCACCGCCCAGGTCTGCCCGGCCGAATCGGTACCGGCTTGGCCCGCATTGGCGAAGCTGACGCGCACGCCACGCGTGCCGATACCGGTCAGGCTGACGATATTGGCATAACGCGAGGGGTTGGCGATCATCATTTCCAGTGCGACGCCAAAACCCATCGAATAGCCCACCAGCGTCACGCCGGAAGTGGGAAAACCGTCGATCTTGTTCATCACCTTTTCAAAATCGAGAGCAAAATCTTTCAAACTCGTGATTTCCTTGTTGTAGCTCGAGTTGCCGCTGCCCCGATAGTCAAAGGTATAAACGGTGTAGGCGTTGTTAAACGCTTCGATGGAGCGGAAATATTGCAACATGCCTTCGAAAATCTTGCCGGAAGTATTGTTGCCAGGCACCAGCACCAGCGTTTGCGGGCCGTGGCCGACCTTGCGGACATAGATGCTTTCTTTTGGGTCGCTTGTCTGGATGCCGTCAATGACGATCGAACCAGCGCCGATGGCGCTGATCGCCGTTGTTGTGATCGTGGTCGTGCCGTCGGTGGATGGCGTGCTGCTCGACGAGCTGTCGTTGCAACCGGCCAGTGCCAGGCCGCTGGCAATCAACAGTAAGGTGAGCCATTTGCGGATGGGATTCATGTTTGTCTCCAATTTTGAGTCGTGAAGGTACGCGGCGATGAACCGTCATTTCACTATAGCTGCCCGCTGCCGGCAGGTGAATGCCGCAAATGCACTATAAAAAGCTGATAGCATGTGCGCGAATTCTGGATGAAACCGCGATTCCCTTGCCCGTCACCGCTACTGCCAGCCTCCTGATCCATCCCTCCCAGCGCGGCTCGCCGGTGCGGTCGATCAGCGCGTGCGCTGTGCGCCATCAAGATGACACCCTTGCGTTTGCCTTTCGATGCGAAGCCCGGATGACCGAGATGGCCATCCCGTCGCCCCGGCGCGCCGGGCATGCAGATGGGCTTTGGCGGCACACCTGTTGCGAAGCCTTTCTGACCGTGCCCGGTAGCAAGGCTTATCACGAATTCAATTTCTCGCCCTCGGGCGAGTGGGCGCACTATGCCTTTACCGACATCCGCTGCCGGAATCCCGACGTACCCTCGTTGCCGTGCCCGCCGATGGTCCGGTTTTGTCAGGACGGGCAGGGTTTTGAGCTCTCTGCCGAGGTGCCGGGGGCGAATCTGTCGTTTGCGCACGGGCAGGTTCTGTTGCTCGGGATCGCCGCGGTGATTGAGGATTTCGCCGGACAGTGCACGCACTGGGCGCTCACGCATGCAGGCGCGGCGCCGGATTTTCACTGCCGCCAGACTTTTTTGCTGGAACTGACATGACCTCTCTTCCTCTCTTTGGCATCGACCGCTTGCTTGCCGACCCGACACTGCGGCGTTCTCTCGACGGTCGCCGTGTGGCGCTGCTGGCGCATCCCGCCTCGGTCACAAGCGATCTGACGCACAGCATCGATGCCCTGGCGAGTCTGCCCGATCTGCACCTTACCGCTGCCTTCGGCCCGCAGCACGGCCTGCGCGGCGACAAACAGGACAACATGGTCGAATCCGCCCATTTCATCGATCCGCGGCATCACATTCCGGTGTTCAGCCTCTATGGCGAGGTACGGCGGCCCACGGCGGCCATGATGGATACTTTCGACGTGCTGCTGATCGATCTTCAGGATCTTGGCTGCCGCATCTACACTTTTATTACCACGCTGCGTTATATGCTTGAGGCTGCAGCCGCTCATGGCAAGGCAGTCGTGATATTGGATCGTCCGAATCCGGTTGGCCGTCCGGTCGAAGGGCTGTGTCTGCGGCCTGGCTGGGAGAGCTTCGTCGGCGCCGGGCCGCTGCCGATGCGGCACGGTTTGACCTTGGGCGAGCTGGCGCGCTGGTTCATTGCCCGCTTCCAGATCGACGTGGACTGTACTGTCGTCGAGATGCAGGGCTGGCAACCCGATGCGGCGCAGAGCTACGGTTGGCCGCTCGGCGCCCGAAGCTGGGTCAATCCTAGCCCCAATGCCCCCAACCTGTTCATGGCGCGTGCCTATCCGGGCACGGTGATGTTGGAAGGCACGACCTGGTCGGAAGGGCGGGGCACGACCCGTCCGCTCGAGGTATTTGGCGCTCCCGATATCGACGCGCGGGCTCTGTTGGCCGAGATGACCCGCCTTGCGCCGACTTGGTTGTCAGGCTGCCGTCTGCGCGAATGCTGGTTTGAGCCCACTTTTCACAAGCATGCCGGGGAACTATGTCACGGTGTGCAGATTCATGTCGAAGATGCCGCCTATGACCACGCCGCGTTCCGGCCCTGGCGCTTGCAGGCGCTGGCCTTCAAGGCGCAGCGCGAGCTTTGCCCGGAATACCCCTTGTGGCGCGATTTTGCCTACGAATACGAGCGTGACCGGCTGGCCATCGATCTGATCAACGGTTCGCCCCTGCTTCGTTTGTGGGTGGATGACCCGGCGGCGACACCGGGCGATCTGGATGCGCTGACGATTCCAGACGAAAGGGTCTGGGAAGAGCTGCGCCGTCCCTTCTTGCTCTATTCCTGAACTTCGGGAGCAGAAGGCGCTATTGCGGCGACGCCGGGTCGGGGAGCCGCCAGTTGCGCGCGCAGCAGTGCAAAAATCTGGGTACGGCCATGCTCGCGGGCGGTTTGCAGGGGCGTCTTGCCCTCGAACTCGGCGCCGATATCGACGCCGCCACCGGCAACGAAAAGCTCGCAGGCCAACTTGTCGCCGCGCTGAATCGCGGCAACGAACTGGGCGGGATCAAAATACTGCAAACCCATCTCTGTCAAAGCTTTGCGTGCGTCGAGCGGTGAATAGGCGGTGCTCGCGAAAACTGCTCTCTGGTCTTCCTCTCTGAAAGCGGCCTCAATAGTGTCGGCAGAGCCAGGCCGGGCAGATATGCCGCGCGATCTTGCCGGACCCGCCACCCCGGTCGGTGCGTCAGCAGCATGTTTGCGACGGGGAATCATGTCGGCATCAAGCAGCGGTTCGATCTTGGCGAACACTTCCAGGCGCGAGAAAGGCTTTTTCATGAAATCGTCGGCGCCAATCCGGTTTGCATAAAACTGCTCCGTCGCCTGCTCGTTGCCGCTGATCATGATGACCGGAATGTGGCGCGTCATCTCGTCACGCCGCATCTGGCGCAGTGCCGCGAAACCGTTCATGCCGGGCAGCACGATGTCGAGAAAGATTAATTCCGGTTGTTCCTGTCGTGCGATGTCCAGGGCGGTCTCTGCGTCGAACGCCTGAAAGGTCGCGTAGCCCGCCGAATGCAGTGTCTTTTTAAGGGCCGCGACGATGGTCGCGGAATCGTCAACGATCAGCACCTTGGTATTGGCCCGGGCATTGAGGCGCCGACGGCGGCGTCGTTCCACCGGCCGCATTGGCTGCTCGGACGGCGGACTTTCCGGTTGGTCGAGGGGTTCCGGGACGGGCGAACGTCCGAACAGCGAACGAAGAAAACTCATGGCAATGCGTACCGGGTGGGGCGACGGGAGGATCGGCTCAAGCGGAAGTTTAACCACCTTTGCTGTTTCATGGCAGGAAATTTCCCACACTGCATAGCGTGTGCGGCGGTAAACTTCCCATTTTTGAACGACTCCGCGAATCATGGCCATTTCCAACGAACACCGCGCCGCCGCGCGCGACCTGCTTGACTTCATCGATGCCAGCCCCAGTCCGTGGCACGCCGTTGCTGTTGCCGAGGCGAGGCTGCTTGCCGCCGGATACCGGGCGCTCAATGAAAGCGAGCGTTGGCAATTGGTGCCGGGTGGCCGATATTTTGTAACCCGGGGCGGGTCGTCGCTGATCGCTTTCATGATGGGGCAGTCCGCTGACAGCGCTCTGCGCCTTGTTGGCACGCATACCGATTCGCCCGGCCTGCGTCTGAAACCGCGCGCGGCGCACGCCACCGACGGTCTCCTCCGGCTGGGGGTGGAGGTCTATGGCGGGCCGATTCTGGCGACGTTTGCCGACCGCGACCTCGGTCTGGCAGGGCGGGTCAACGTCCGCATGCCGGAAGGTCACACGGCGCGGCTGGTGAATATCGCCGAACCGCTGCTGCGACTGCCGAATCTCGCCATTCACATGAACCGAGAGGTTAACGAGCAAGGTCTCAAGCTGCACAAGCAGAATGAACTGCCGCTCATCCTCGACGTGGCGAGCGATGCGCCGGAACAGCGTTTCCTCGCCTTGCTGGCGGCCGCGCTCTCCGTGGCACCGGAAGATATCCTGAACTGGGATCTCGCCGCTTACGACACTCAAAAGGGAGCGTTCTGGGGCGCAGAAGGCGCTTTCATCGCCAGTCGCCAGCTTGATAACCTGTCTTCGACCCATGCCGCGTTGAGTGCGCTGCTGGCGACCGAGCAGCCTCGCTCGACCTGCCTGATTGCCCTGTTCGATCACGAAGAGGTCGGTAGCGAGAGCGCCACCGGCGCCGGCGGCAGCTTCATTGCCGACGTGCTCCAGCGTATCGGTATTGTCAGCGGCCTTGATGAAGAGGGACGCCGTTGCGCGCTGGCGAAGAGCTTCATGATCAGCGCCGACATGGCGCACGCCTATCACCCGAACTTTCCCGCCGCCTACGAGCCTAATCACAAGGTGATGGTCAACGCCGGGCCGGTGATCAAGACCAACGTCAATCAACGCTACGCCACGAACTCCGACAGCGCGGCCCGTTTCATAGCACTGTGCGAACAGGC
Source organism: Betaproteobacteria bacterium UBA1934 (assembly GCA_002337055.1). Taxonomy (GTDB): domain Bacteria; phylum Pseudomonadota; class Gammaproteobacteria; order Burkholderiales; family Rhodocyclaceae; genus UBA1934. The sequence goes on from DDFG01000001.1 coordinate 412,065, forward strand.
CGGCGTGCCTTACCAGAATTACGCGCACCGCACCGATCTTGGCTGCGGCTCGACTATCGGCCCGATCGTCGCTTCGCGCCTGGGGATTCCCTGCGTCGATGTCGGCTCGCCGATGTGGGCAATGCACAGCATCCGCGAAAGCGCCGGGGTGAGCGATCATGCCTGGATGATCGGAGCGATGCGCGCCCATTTCGCGTGATTGTGGCGGTCATTTCCCGGGTCGAGGTTTCCGCGCGGCCTTCCCGTTGGGCGTGGATGCCGCGCGGTCGATGAGTTCGCTTTTGCTGCACGATCTTTTTTCTGAAACCGGGCCGCTTGCCGAGGCGATTCCCGGTTATCGACCGCGCGCCCAGCAGATCGAAATGGCCGAGCGCATCGCGGCGACCATCGCGGAGAATGGCCAGTTCATCGCCGAGGCGGGTACCGGTACCGGCAAGACGTTTGCATATCTCGTTCCGGCGATGCGTTCTGGGGGCAAGGTCATTGTATCTACCGGCACCAAGACGCTTCAGGATCAGCTGTTCAACAAGGATATCCCGACCGTCCGGCAGGCGCTCAAGGCGCCGGTCAGCGTTGCCTTGCTGAAGGGGCGGAGCAATTACGTCTGTCACTACCATCTTGAACGGGCGCAGGCGGAGGGGCGATTTCTGACCCGCGCCGACGCGCTGCACGCCCGTCGTATCGCGGCTTTCGCCCGCACCACGCAAAGCGGCGACAAGGCTGAATGCGTCGATGTGCCCGAGGATTCGGCCGTGTGGAGCGCGGTCACTTCGACGCGCGACAACTGCCTCGGTCAGGAATGCCCGCACGCCAAGGCGTGTTTTGTCATGGCGGCGCGGCGTGCGGCGATGGACGCCGATCTGGTGGTGGTCAATCACCACCTGTTCTTTGCCGATGTTATGTTGCGTGACGAAGGCACGGCCGAACTGCTGCCGGCTTGCAATACCGTCATTTTTGACGAGGCGCACCAGTTGCCCGAGGTCGCCACCCTGTTTTTTGGCGACAGCGTGTCAACGGCGCAGGTGGCCGATCTGGCGCGCGATACGCGTGGCGAAACCCTGAGCGCAGCCCGCGACTGCCTCGATTTGCAGGAGGCGTGTCGTGCGCTGGAGAAGATCGGGAAGGATCTTCGTCTGGCGGTCGGCGTCGATGCAGGTCGCTACTCGGCAGCTCAACTGCGCGACCGGAGCGGCTTCGCACCCGCGTTGTTGCAACTGGTCGATGAACTCAAACGATTCGCGGCCCTTCTCGAAACGCAGGCCGGGCGTTCCGAAGGGCTAGAGAACTGCTGGCGGCGTAGTGGTGATCTGATTGCGCGTTTCGAGCGCTGGGGCGGGCTGGCAGAGGGGGAGTCGCTCGATTATGTGCACTGGGCCGAGGCGTACACGCACTCGCTGCAACTCAACGCGACGCCGCTCGACGTGGCAGAGATGTTCAGAAAGCAGCTGGGTGGCCATCCGCGCGCCTGGATTTTCACTTCCGCGACTCTGGCCGTGCAGGGCAATTTTGCCCACTATGCCGCCGAACTGGGTCTGGATGCGGCGGCTTCGGCCTGCTGGCAAAGCCCTTTCGATTATCCCCGGCAGGCATTGCTGTACGCGCCGCTCGGCATGCCCGAACCGAATGCCTGGGGATATACGGAAGCCGTCGTCGATGCGGCCTTTCCGGTGCTCAAGGCCAGCGGCGGCGGCGCGTTCTTTCTGTGCACCAGCCTGAAAGCCATGCGCCGCACCCGCGAACTGCTGGAAGCGCGCTTGCAGGACGAAGGCTTGCCCATGCCGCTGCTGATGCAGGGCGAGGGCAGCAAAAACGATTTGCTCGAACGTTTTCGTCGCTATGGCAACGCGGTGCTGGTCGGCAGCCAGAGTTTCTGGGAGGGGGTCGATGTGCGTGGCGAGGCGTTGTCGCTGGTGGTCATCGACAAACTGCCTTTCGCGCCGCCGGACGATCCTGTGCTGTCGGCCCGCATCGAGCGGATGAACAAAGCCGGCCGCAATGCGTTCATGGAATACCAGTTGCCGCGCGCAGTGATCAACGTCAAGCAGGGCGCCGGCCGGCTGATCCGAGACGAGACGGATAGCGGCGTGCTGATGATCTGCGATCCGCGCCTGACCGCCAAGCCCTACGGTCGCCGTGTCTGGCAAAGCTTGCCGCCGATGCGGCGGACACGCGAGTTGGGAGAGGTCCTGGCGTTTTTCCACGACCGCTGATTGGTCGTTGCGGCGAGGTCCGGCTGGCCTGCTCGTTACGGCACTTTCTCCCGAGTGTGCGACACTGAGCCCTTCTTTCGGAGGCGATCGATGCGCAAACCTTTTTCCGGCGCGGTCAGACTCAACCTCGGATTGCAGGGTGGCGGCGCGCACGGCGCGTTCTCCTGGGGCGTGCTCGATGCGCTGCTGGAGGACGAACGCATCGAATTCGAGGGCGTCAGCGGCACCAGCGCGGGCGCGATGAATGCGGTGCTGCTGGCGCAAGGTCTGATGGAAGGCGGCAGAACAGGCGCCCGCCAGACATTGGCGCGGTTCTGGCAGACCGTGGCCGAACGTTCGCCCTTCGACCTGGCGCTGGGCGGAGCGAACGACACTGACTTTCGTCTCAATCCGGCGGTCACGATGTGGATGGGCTTCACGCAGTACCTCTCGCCCGCCCAACTCAATCCTTTCGATTTCAACCCCTTGCGCGACATTCTGGGCGAGCAGGTCGATTTCGCCGCCTTGCGCGAGCGGAGCCCGGTGCGTCTGTTCATCGCCGCCACGCACGCCAATTCGGGCAAGCTGCGCCTGTTCCGGACGGCCGAACTCAGCGCTGACGCGGTGCTGGCGTCGGCCTGCCTGCCGACCGTGCAGCGCGCCGTGATGATCGAAGGCGAGCCCTATTGGGACGGCGGCTACAGCGCCAATCCGGCGGTCTTTCCCCTTGTCTACGAAGTGGCGGCGCGCGATACCCTGCTGGTGCTGCTAACCCCTCTGCGCCATGCCGCGACCCCTGAATCGGCCAGCGAAATCAAGTTGCGCACGCTCGACGTGGCCTTCAATGCCTCCTTTCTGCGCGAAATGCGGACCTTCGCCGATCTGCGCGATGTCGCCAGGCGGTCGTGGCTGCACATCGGGCGCCTGGAACGGCGCATCGCACGGGCACGCTTTCATGTGATCGCCGCCGACGAACTCATCAACGCGCTTGGCACCGAAACAAAACTGGCCGTCAATTCGAGGTTCTTCGACATGCTCCGTGACCAAGGGAGGACACACGCACAACGCTGGCTGGCGGCCCATGGACAGGAGATCGGGCGGCAATCGACCATCGACCTCCGGGCCGTGTTCTGCTGACTTGGTATGCAGTTCGTGCTGCCCGTGGCGTGCTCGCCTGGTTTGCCTGCCGCCGCCGGGATTTCTCAACTTCACCTGATTTACAAAAGTACGGGCGATTTTGTGCGACGGCTTGCGTCATTAAGCTATGCTTCGCGCTGCTGTTCCCGATTTGGGTATTCGCCGTCAGGTCGTCATGGCAGCTGTGGGAAATGCCTGTTTGCCGTGACTTCAAGGAGGTCGCCATGTCTTCGTCTGCAGTATCCGTTGTGACCAAAGAAAACGCCAAGATGGCCTCGATCGAGGCGGCGCGGGCCATTGCCGCGACTATCGTGGTCCTGATGCATGCGGCGAACCTGATGCGTGTCGAGCATTTCAGCGGGCATGTCGGCATGGGGAACGTGTTCGATTTCGGCTATGTCGGTGTCGATTTTTTCTTCGTCCTTAGCGGATTCATCATTACCTACATTCACTACGGCGAGATCGGAAGGCCGCAGATGATGGCACGCTATCTCTACCGGCGCTTTTCACGCATCTTTCCGATCTACTGGTTCGTTCTGTTGCTCAGCATTGCGGTCGTGACGCTCTCCCGCCTGGCTTCTGGCGCGTCGGCCGGATTCGAGATCGGCACGGGCGATATCGGCAGCACGGTTTTTCTGTTGGTCGGTGACGGAGAGCCCAAGTATGTCGGCGTCGCCTGGTCGTTACAGTACGAAGTCCTGTTCTATGTCGTGTTCTGCCTGCTGTTCGTGCATGCGCGGCTGGGGGCGGTGCTCTTTGTGGTCTGGGGCGCTTACATCCTGTTGCACGCGGCGGGATGGTCGCCGGGCGAGTTGCCGTTGCGCCTTTCTCATCCGCACTGTTTTCAGTTCTTGGCCGGCGTTGCCGTGGGCGCGCTGGCCAGGCGGACGGCATACCGTGTTCATCCACGCATGTTGTGGGTGGCGGTGCTAGCGTTTTGTGCGGCCACTGTTTTTGAGGTGTATGGGCCGTTCGAGCGGCATTCCGGCGTCGGGCGCATCGTTCTTGGTCTCGCCGCTGCGCTGGTGATTGCCACCCTGATCGGACTTGAACGGCAACGCCAGATCAGTACGCCGAAATGGCTCGCGCGGATGGGTTCTGTTTCCTATTCGATCTATCTGGCGCACGTTCTGTTCATCACCAGCTTTTACGCCGTGTTGCTCAAACTGCACCTCTACCATGCGCTGCCCGAGGCGCTGGTGTATGGCCTGGCATTGGCGGTGGCGCTGACCGCAACATGTCTCCTGGGTGCGTTTGTCGAGTTACCGCTGGTGGGCGCGCTCAAAGAGCGTTTTTTCAGCCGTGCGGGTGTGCGGGCGCGTCAGGCGGCGTAAATCTGAGTTCGGGCGGCCTTTGCGCCTGGTCGAATTTGCGGCGACAATTCTGTCATGATTTCTGATGTCCCGATTCCCCGAATTCCGGCGGCGGCCGGATTGAACCGCGATAGCGTCTGTACGAGCGTCGATCCCGAGCGCCTGGCGGGGGTGCTGGCCGCCGGCGGTATCGACTATACCGCGCTGCGTGAAACGCATCCGCAGCTATTTTCCGAAACCCTGGTGTTTGCCGACGCCGGGTGCGTTGCTGCGATGGCGGCGTTGATTGGTGCGGTTGAGACAGTGGTGGCCCTGCCTGCCTACCAGGAGGCCGCGCTGGCGCGAGCGCCTGCAGCGGCGCGGCAAGATGCGGTGACGCGGGGCGCCTTTCTCGGCTTCGATTTTCATGTCGACGCCAACGGACCGAAGCTGATCGAGATCAACACCAACCCTGGCGGGGTGTTATTGAACACCGTACTGCTGGAGGGACAGCGGGCAGGCGGCTACGATGCCGTTGCCGGTGACTCCCCCGCGAGTCGGGGCAGGGTAGCCGTGCAGGCGGTACTTGATGTGTTTCTGGAGGAGTGGCGACTGGCGCGCGGCGATCAGCCGCTGCGCAGTGTGGCCGTCGTCGATGAGGCTCCCGCCGATCAGTATCTGGCGCCCGAGTTCGAGTTGTTCCGCCGTCTTTTCGAATGGGCTGGGCTCTATGCAGTCGTGGCTAATCCGGCGGAACTGCTTTGGGATGGTTCGACGCTGCGGCATCGCGGCGAGCGCATCGATCTGGTTTACAACCGGCTGACCGATTTTGCGCTGGAGCAGCCTGGCCAAGCCGCCCTGGCGGCGGCATGGCAGGCCGATGCCGCTGTGTTGACGCCGCATCCGCGTGCGCATGCGCTCTACGCGGATAAGCGAAACCTGGTCTGGCTGTGCGATGACGAACGCCTGACAGACTGGGGCGTGCCTGTGGCGCAACGTGAAGTATTGCTTTCCGCGATTCCGACGACGCTGGAAGTGGGCGAGGCCGATGGAGAGCATTTCTGGGCCACGCGCAAGCAGTGGTTCTTCAAACCGGCGGCCGGTTTTGGCAGCCGTGCGGCCTATCGTGGCGACAAGCTGACCCGGCGCGTGTTCGACGAGATTCTGCGCGGCGGCTATGTGGCGCAAAAACTGGTGCCACCGCCGGAACGTCGAGTTGCCGGGCCGGAGGGCGACGGCTTGCTCAAATACGATTTGCGCTGCTACGCCTATGCTGGCCACATTCTGCTGATCGCGGCGCGACTCTACCAAGGGCAGACTACCAACTTCCGAACCCCGGGCGGCGGCTTTGCGCCGGTGATGGTGCTGGAATAGCGTGAATCGTTTGTCGGTCTTGTAGAATCGCGGCCTCCGGCCTATTCAATTGTCGTAATCGGGAAGTGTGCGCATGGATTTACCACTGTTTCGACAGCTTCTGGTTGTTTTTTCTCTCGCGCCGGCATGGGCGTCGGCGGAAGGCATTCCGTTGCGTGCGTGCCATCCGGAAGGGCTGGAATCGGCTGTCCTCTGCGGCAGTGTCGAGCGCCCGCTGAAGCCGGATGCCGCCGAACCCCTCATTCGCGTGCAGGTGGTGGTCGTGCCCGCCAGAGCGCGCCAGAAATTGCCGGACCCGCTATATCTCCTCGCAGGAGGGCCTGGCCAGAGCGCAATCGATCTGGCGCCCAAGGTGTTGGGCGTGTTTTCGCGGATCAATACCCGGCGCGATCTGGTGTTTGTCGACATACGTGGGACTGGACAATCGGCGCCGCTGAACTGCGACGAAAGTAAGACGATGTCACTCGCAGAAAGTCTCGATCCCGACAAGCAAGCCGTTCGTTTGGCGGCGTGCCGTGAGCGCTTGCGCAAGTTGCCCTGGGGCGATCTCCGTTATTTCACGACGACACTGGCGATGCATGACCTCGAGGCCGTACGCGCGGCGCTGGGGCACGAACGCATCAACCTGATCGGTGCGTCGTATGGCACGCGGGCGGCGCTGGAATACCTGCGTCTTTATCCCCAGCGCGTGCGGCGCATGGTGATCGACGGGGTCGCACCGCCGGACATGGCGTTGCCGAAGTCGCTGGCGATTGATGGCGAGGCGGCGTTGAGACGCTACCTCGAGGGATGCGAGCGCGAACCGGCCTGCGCGAAACTGGCTCCCGGATTGCCGGCACAGTGGCGAAAACTGGTCGACAGTTTGCCGGTGCGTGCGACGGTCGATCATCCGCTGACCGGCGTTCGTGAAACTCTGACGGTAACCCAGCCGATGCTGCTTAATCTGGTGCGCGCGCCGCTTTATCAGCCGGATCTCGCCGCGGCCTTGCCGGCGGCAGTGGCCGCCGCGCTTGAGGATCGCTGGGGCGCATTGCTCGGGCTGGCCAGCATGAGCGCGCCGGGACGCATGAAACTGGCCGCGGGGCTTCATTACTCGGTCGTGTGCGCGGAGGATATGCGCGACACGTCTCCGGCAACGCCGGGTTCGGGTGATTTCGCGGGTGAGAGTGAGGCCGCCTATCGTCGCATCTGCGCCGATTGGCCGAAGGGGGCGGTTGATCCGGCTTTCTATCGCGTGGCGACCAGCCCGGCGCCGGTACTGTTGTTGTCCGGCGGACTCGATCCGGTGACGCCACCACGCCACGGCGAGCGCGTTGCGCGTCTGCTGGGCGAAAAGGCGCGGCACGTGGTGGCGCCGAATGAAGGACACGGCCTGTTGGGCGAGCTCTGTTTCGGTTCGGTGTTGCGGGATTTTCTGAATGCGAAGGATGATGAACACGCTTTGGCGGTCGATGTCGGTTGCTTGCAGCAGGCGCCGCCGCCGGCCGCTTTTGTGCCCCTTGCCGGTACGCGGGGAGTGGCGCCATGATTCAGGTGGAGGGTATTTCCAAGCGTTTCGTCCAAACCGGCCGCTTTCTGCGCGGAAAGACGGTGGTGCAGGCGGTGAGCAATTTCAGTTTCACGGCGCTGGATGGCGAGGTAACGGGCCTGCTCGGCCCCAATGGTGCCGGCAAGACGACCAGCCTGCACATCATCACCGGCTTGCTGTCGCCCGATGCGGGCAGGGTGACCATCGACGGTATGGACGTGCGCACGCATCCGCGCGTAGTGCTGAAGACGATGGGGTGCGTCGGCGACAGCCGCGGACTCTACCCCCGGCTCACTGCCCGCGAGAACATCGCCTACTATGGCCGCCTGCATGGCATGGCCGCCGAGGCGATCGAGGCACGGATCGATACGCTGGCGGAGACACTCGACATGCGCGGCATACTGGAGCGGCGCACCGACGGATTCAGCCAGGGCGAGCGCATGAAGACCGCGCTGGCGAGGGCGCTGGTGCATGATCCGCGCCACCTGATCCTGGACGAACCCACCAACGGTCTCGATGTGGTCACCACGCGGCGTCTGCGCGAAATTTTGCGCCATCTGGCCAGCGAGGCGGGTGGCCGCAAGTGCATCGTGTTTTCGACCCACATCATGCCCGAAGTCGAACGGCTGTGCGGTACCGTGGTGATCGTCGCGGGCGGACGCCCGGTGGCGCGCGGCAGCGTGCCGGCGCTATGTGAGCAGGCGGGCTGTGCCGATTTCGAGGATGCCTTTGTGCGTCTGGCGATGCCGGAAAAAACGGAGGCAAGCGCATGAGAGGCATCTGGACCGTGTTTCGCAAGGAAGTGGTCGACGCCTGGCGAGACCGCAAATCCTTGTTCACCATGCTGATTACCGGCGTGCTGATGGGGCCGCTGATGCTGATGATCCTCTCTGCCGTGGTGTCGAGTGCCGAAGAGCGGGCGGAGCGCCGCGAGGTCTGGGTGGCGGGGATCGAGCACGCGCCCGACCTGGGCAACCATCTTGCCCGGCTCGGCCTGACCCTCAAGACGCCACCGGAGGATTTCGAGTCGTCCCTGCGCGAGGCGCGCTTTGGCAATCCGGTCATTGTCGTTCCGCCGGATTACTTGGCAAAACGGGCGGCCGGCGAGGCGCCGGAAATTCGCATCGTGTTCGATTCTTCCAACAAGGATGCGGCGATGCAGGTGGGAACGGTCGAGGAATGGGTCAACGCCTACCGTCGGCGACTCGGCAATCTCGAACTGGCCTGGCGCGGCGTATCGACGGAGATTTATACGCCGTTCACCGTCCAGCGTCACAATCTGGCCGATCAGCAGAGCCAGTCCGCCACCTTGACCGGCGTGGTGGCGCTGTTCGTGCTGATCGCGGTGCTCGTGGCGGCGGTGACCGGACCGCTTGATTCCATGGCGGGCGAACGCGAGCGCGGCTCCTTGCAGCCGTTGCTGCTCAATCCGCTGTCGCTGGGCGAACTGGTGACCGGCAAGTGGCTCGCGGTGGCGGCCGTGGCTATGACGGTCGCCAGTCTGAGCGTATTCAGTTTTCTGCCGGCGCAATGGTGGCTGCAAAGCGAGGCCCTGCAAGCGATGTTTCGCTTCGGTGTGACCGAGGGCGCCATGTTCCTGCTGATGTTGCTGCCGTTTGCCGGTGCCGCGTCGGCGATGATGATGCTGACCGCCATTCATGGACGCACATTCAAAGAGGCGCAAACCAACGGCACCGTGTTGATGCTGGTGCTCCAGATGCTGCCTATTCTGGGCATGTTGAACACATCCGGCGAAAAGCCCTGGCACATCTGGCTGCCCAGCCTGGCGCAGCACACGGTGATGCTTCGCATTCTGAGGGGCGATGCGCTCGAGTGGCAGCACCTCTGGGTGCCGACCGGCGTCAGTCTGTTATTGACGGTGATTTGTTTGGTGGTGGTTGCCAAACGCATTCGCATCCTGGCGGTGCGCTGACTATCGCAGGCGAATTACGCCAGATCAAATCTTCGACGATGCCGGCGCGGTATGCTGTCGTGCACCGTATTTCGGGTATCCGACCATGAAAGTCTTCGGTATCGCTGGCTATTCTGGCGCCGGCAAGACGACCTTGCTGGAGCAACTGATCCCGTGTTTCACGCGGCGGGGTTTGCGGGTATCGGTCATCAAGCACACTCACCATGCCTTCGATCTGGATAGGCCCGGCAAGGATTCGTTCCGCCATCGCCAGGCCGGTGCGGGTGAGGTGCTGCTGGCCGGCGGCGCGCGCTGGGCGCTGATGCACGAGTTGCGCGATGAACAGGAGCCTGCCCTGGGCGATCTGCTGGCCCATCTGTCACCCTGCGATCTGGTGCTGGTGGAGGGTTTCAAACATGAGGCCATTCCCAAGCTGGAAGTCCATCGCGCCGCTTTCGACCGACCGGCCTTGTTTCCGGATCGTCCCGACATTGTCGCGCTGGCCAGCGATACGGTTCCGCGTACCGCATTGCCGGTGCTGCCGCTGGATCGTCCCGAGGCCATCGCGGATTTCATACTCACCTATCTGGAGCCCTTGCCATGCTGACCTACGATGAAGCCTTGCATGCCTTGCTTGATGCCGCGGAGCCGGTGGAAGAAACGCGGGAAATGGCGCTCGAAGCGGCGGTCGGGCGCGTGCTGGCGGAGGATATCCGAGCCCGTGTGAATGTGCCCTCGCTCGACAACTCGGCGATGGACGGCTATGCGGGACGGGCGGCGGAAATGGGTGCGAGCCATGCAACAGGGCTGGCGTTGCCGGTGAGTCAGCGCATTCCCGCCGGTACCCGTGGCGAGCCGTTGGCCTTGGGCAGCGTGGCGCGCATCTTTACCGGTGCCTCTCTGCCTGACGGCGCGGATGTGGTGGTCATGCAGGAGCAGTGCGAGGCGACGGCCGAAGGTGTGCGCTTTCAAGTCGCGCCGCGTCCGGGCGAGCATGTCCGGCGTGCGGGCGAGGATATGCGTTCCGGCGAAGTGATCCTGTCAGCGGGTACCCGCTTGCATCCCCAGCACCTGGCGCTGGCGGCGGCGGCAGGATGGCCGCGCCTGCCGGTCTGGCGCCGATTGCGGGTGGCCCTGCTGGTGACCGGCGACGAACTGGTGCAACCGGGTCAGCCGTTGCCGCCGGGCGCGACCTACGACAGCAATCGCTACGCCCTGGCGGCGCAACTGGAGGCGCTCGGGTGCGACGTGCGGGTGGTTGGGCCGGTGGCCGATGATTTCGACGCGACCCGGGTTGCCCTGGCGGAGATGGCGGCAAGTAACGATCTGGTCGTCACCAGTGGCGGCGTCTCGGTTGGCGAAGAAGATCACGTCAAGGCGGCAGTCGAGTCGATCGGCTCGCTTTCGTTGTGGAAGGTGGCGATCAAGCCGGGCAAGCCATTGGCGTTCGGGCGTATCGAGACCGCCGGAAAACGAACCTGGTACATCGGCCTGCCGGGCAATCCCGTTTCCAGCTTTGTGACGTTTACGACCCTGGTCAGACCGTTTGTGTTGCGCCTGCAAGGCCAGAAACAGGTGTTGCCTCGCAAGTTCCTTTTGCCCGCTGCATTTGGCCGGGATGGGCGCGAAACGCGAACCGAATTTCTGCGTGTCCGCATTGACGGCGAGGGGCGGCTCGAATTGCTGGCGAAGCAAGGTTCCGCAGCCGTCACCTCGCTGGTGTGGGCGCACGGCCTGGTGCAGTTGCCGCCCGGCAGGGCAGTCGATATCGGCGAACCGGTGGAGTTTCTACCGTTCTCCGAGCTGCTCTGATCTCAGTGCCCTTCGAGCAGCACCGTCGGGTCCAGATTGACCCGCACACTGCCCCAATGTCGACCATCCACATAGACCGGCACTGAAATGTCGGTCAGGATGATCTTGAGCGCGGGGTGGAAGTAGGTCTGGAACAGGTAGCGCTCGGTGTTGCGCGCCGCCCGTATTCCGACCGGATCGACGTACATCCGCTTGTGGCGGCTGTTGGTGAGATCCTTGGCGGTGTCACCAGTCTGCACCGAGAACTTGCGTAGATGGGTAGGGGCATAACCGTTGTTGTCGACGGCAATCACTACCTGGGTGCCGGGAATTCGCTGAACCATTTCTTCGGTGAGATCCTGAAGTTCGCGTTCAACCTGTTTGTCATATCCGGTTTCAAACTTGGCCGGCTCGATGCCCGGAATCTGGCGATAGTTCTGGTCGAAGATATTGACGCCCTGGCGGTAGTGCCGCTCAAGGAGGCTGGCGAGGCGGTCGCGATACCCCCAGATCTGGTTCAGAATAGCTTCGACGCTGCCCGTGCCCAGCTTGAATTTGGAGCCGGAGCCGAGAATGTCTTCGGTAGCGGTATTGAGCGTGTCGGAAGATTTCACTGACTGGCGCATGCGTTCGCCCAGCGAGCGGCTCAGTTGATCGATTTCTTCAGCCCGTCCAAGAATCTCCCGGTTGGCGCCCTCCAGTTCCTGCATCGAGGCGCTGATGACATTGAGTTCGGCAGTGGTCACGCCGAAATTCTCGACCATGCCGGAAAAGCTGGCAGAAGCTCTTTCCACGGCCGAACGGGCCTTTTCGGTATCGGCGCTGACTTGCAGGGTCACATGCAAGGTGTTGTCGGCCAGATGCGTCATCTGGTTGGTGCTGTCAGTGATTGATCCGGCCGCTGTCTTGGCGCGCTCGGCCAGTTTGCGAACTTCGTCGGCCACCACCGCGAAGCCGCGACCTTGTTCTCCGGCACGTGCTGCTTCGATGGCGGCATTGAGGGCAAGCAGGTTGGTCTGGTCGGAAATGTCCTGGATCAGGCGGGTGATCTGCGAAATTTCATGCGAATGCTTCGACAGCGACTCGACGGTTGAGCGAAAACTCTGCTGCCGCTCGTTGATGGCGGCGATGCTTTCGACCAGCGCAACCAGTTCGGCCTGCGACGAACGCGCCTCCGCAAGACGTTCCTCGGCGGTGGCATTGAGCGCGATGGCGCGATTTGAAACATGACCGGCGGTTTCGGTGACGGCGGCGCAGGAAGAACTGATGTCGCGCGCCAGTGATTCCTGACGTTCGGTACCGGCTGCCGCGTTGCCCAGATGCTGGCGCAACTGGACCGATTCGGTGGCAATCTGCACCGTGTGGCAACGAATCACATCGATGATCTTGCGCAGTTTCTCCATGAAACTGTTGTAGCCGTCCCCGATGGTTGCCACCGTGCCCGTGGCACCCGTTGCGGTCACATTGCGTGAGAGATCGCCCTGTCCGGACGAGGCTTCCGCAAGGATGGAAGAGAATTCGGAGAGCGGCTGAACGAATCGGCGATTGAACAGAAAAGCGCCGATACCGACCGCGATCACGGAGCATGCCAACATGGCGAGCGCGGTGCCGATGCCCGGAGGCTGGGTGGTGCCGTTGATCAGCATGAACACCAGCAATGGCAGCGCGGTGACGAAGGCGACCAGCAATCCGGTGATCAGGGTGATTCCGGCGATGCCAGCAGCGGAACCCTGTCGGGCTTGCGTCGAATCCATGTGGTGTCTCCTCGAATTATTGGAATGCTGTCCACTGTTCATCATTGTAGGAAGCTGTGGCGGTTTCAGGCAACGGCCCGAACGGGTAAAACTCGAGTTCTTCTTGAATTGGTGGCGATTGACCCAACATGAGAGCTACCAAAATTCAGGAGCGTGCCATGCGCCTCGACAAGTTCACCACCAAATTCCAGCAAGCCCTGGGCGATGCGCAGAGCCTCGCCATCGGCCACGACAACCAGATGATCGACCCGCTGCATCTGCTGCGCGCTCTGATCGAGCAGCAGGATGGTGGCACCGGTTCGCTGCTGGCGCGGGCCGGCGTCAATGTGCCGGCGCTGAAAGGCGATCTCGACCGCGCCATCGCGCGCTTGCCCAAGGTCGAGGGCACGGGCGGCGAAGTGCAGGTCGGGCGTGACCTCGCCAACCTGCTCAATCTGACCGACAAGGCCGCGCAGAAGCGCGGCGATCAGTTTGTCGCCAGCGAAATGTTCCTGTTGGCGCTGTGCGACGACAAGGGCGAAACCGGGCGGCTGGCCAAGCAGCACGGCCTCAACCGCAAGGCGCTGGAAACGGCCATCGACGCGGTACGCGGCGGGCAGGGGGTGGATTCGCAGGAGGCCGAAGGGCAGCGCGAGGCGCTGAAGAAATATTGCATCGACTTGACCGAGCGCGCCGCGCAGGGCAAGCTCGACCCGGTCATTGGCCGCGACGACGAGATCCGTCGAGCCATTCAGATTTTGCAGCGGCGCACCAAGAACAATCCGGTGCTGATCGGCGAGCCCGGCGTCGGC
>DDFG01000001.1:425869-693642 GCA_002337055.1 Betaproteobacteria bacterium UBA1934
TGGTGCTCGACATGGCCGGCCTGCTCGCCGGCGCCAAGTACCGTGGCGAGTTCGAGGAGCGCCTGAAGGCGGTGCTGAAGGATGTGGCCAAGGACGAAGGCCGCATCATCCTCTTCATCGACGAAATCCACACCATGGTCGGCGCCGGCAAGGCCGAGGGCGCCATCGACGCCGGCAACATGTTGAAGCCGGCCTTGGCGCGCGGCGAACTGCACTGCATCGGCGCGACGACGCTGGACGAATACCGCAAGCACGTCGAGAAGGACGCGGCGCTGGAACGGCGCTTCCAGAAAGTGCTGGTGGACGAGCCGAGCGTCGAGGCTACCATCGCCATCCTGCGCGGCTTGCAGGAGAAGTACGAACTGCACCACGGCGTCGATATTACCGATCCGGCCATCGTGGCGGCCGCCGAATTGAGTCACCGCTACATCACCGACCGCTTCCTGCCCGACAAGGCCATTGATCTGATCGACGAGGCGGCGGCGCGCATCAAGATGGAAATCGACTCCAAGCCGGAGGCGATGGACAAACTCGACCGGCGGCTGATCCAGTTGAAGATCGAGCGCGAGGCGGTGAAAAAGGAAAAGGACGAAGCCTCGCAGAAGCGCCTTGGCCTGATCGAAGACGAAATCACGCGCCTGACCAAGGAGTATTCCGACCTGGAAGAGGTCTGGAAAGCCGAAAAGGCGCAGGTGCACGGTTCCGCCCACATCAAGGAAGAAATCGACAAGCTGAAGGCCCAGATGGCCGAGTTGCAGCGTAAAGGGCAGTACGACAAGCTGGCCGAGTTGCAATACGGCAAGCTGCCGGCATTGGAAAAAGCACTGGAAGCCCAGTTGAAGGCGGCGGAAAAATCCGGCGATGGCGCGCAGGCGAAGAACAGGCTGCTGCGCACGCAGGTCGGCGCCGAGGAAATCGCCGAGGTGGTCAGCCGCGCCACCGGCATTCCGGTCAGCAAGATGATGCAGGGCGAGCGCGACAAGCTGCTGAAGATGGAAGAGCGCCTGCACAAACGTGTGGTCGGGCAGGACGAGGCGGTGCGGCTGGTGGCCGACGCCATCCGCCGCTCGCGCGCCGGACTAGCCGATCCCAACAAGCCTTATGGCTCCTTCCTTTTTCTGGGGCCGACCGGCGTCGGCAAGACCGAACTATGCAAGGCGCTGGCCGAATTCCTGTTCGATTCGGAAGAACATCTGATCCGCATCGACATGAGCGAATTCATGGAGAAGCATTCGGTGGCGCGGCTGATCGGCGCGCCGCCGGGCTATGTCGGCTACGAAGAAGGCGGTTATCTGACCGAAGCGGTGCGCAGGAAACCTTATTCTGTGATTCTGCTCGACGAGGTCGAAAAGGCGCATCCGGATGTCTTCAACGTGCTGCTACAGGTGCTCGACGACGGCCGCATGACCGACGGTCAGGGCCGCACGGTCGATTTCAAGAATACCGTCGTGGTCATGACCTCCAACCTCGGCAGCCAGATGATCCAGCAGATGGGCGGGGACGACTACCAGTTGATCAAGCTAGCGGTGATGGCCGAGGTCAAGACGCACTTCCGGCCGGAATTCGTCAATCGAATCGACGAAGTCGTGGTGTTCCACGCGCTCGATGAAAAGCACATTGCCGGTATCGCCCGCATCCAGCTCGCCTATCTGGAAAAACGGCTGGCCCAGCTCGACATAGGGCTGGTCGTCGAAGACGACGCACTGGCAGAAATCGCCAAAGCGGGGTTCGATCCAGTGTTTGGCGCCCGGCCGCTGAAACGGGCGATCCAGCAGCAGATCGAGAACCCGCTGGCGAAAGCCATCTTGGAAGGCCGGTTTGCGGCCAAGGATTGCATTAAGGTGGGTGTAGCGAAGGGAGGTTTGACTTTCGCCAAAATCTAGACGGAATGGATTTCGTGGCTTGGTGTCGGGCTCGGTGGTTGACAGTGTGTGGAAAGGACGAAAATACTCCCGGGCATTGATCACTTTCACTGGCGACGCCCGATGCCCAGTTCGACGCCCATCAAGACCAAAATGCCCGATCTCGCAAACGCAAAGCGTTATGCGTGGATTGATGCCGCCCGCGGTGTCGCCATTCTCATGGTTATCGCGGTACACGCGAGCCATGGACTGAAGGGGTACGAATCCTTTACATCCGGAGTATTCGCCTACGGGCATTATGGTGTTCAGCTATTCTTTGTGGCATCGGCCATGACCTTGTGCATGTCCATGCAGGCGGGCAGTGCACATCGCCATCCGATGCTTGCCTACGCCGCCAGACGGTTTTTCAGAATTGCGCCGATGTATTACTTCGGAATTGCCTTCTATTATTTCTGGTCAATTGCAAAAAGCTATGTCCAGCAGGGCATTCTCGCGCCATTGCCGCAGTATTCACTACCCAACGTCCTGTTTAACGCATTTTTTGTGCATGGCTTTTCGCCCGCTGCCTACAACAGTATTGTTCCTGGGGGTTGGTCGATCGCGGTGGAAATGGTCTTCTATGTGTTTTTCCCGTCGTTGCTGTGGGCGTATGAGCGTTGCCCGACAAGACGGGCGCTGTTGACCGCCGGGCTGCTGATGGCGAGTTGACTTGGGGTCGCGCTTGTGCAGTGGGTTATGGGTGATTCGACAGCCAACTCCGATTTTCTGTATTTCAATATTTCCAACCAGTTTCACGTCTTCGTCATCGGCATATACGGCTATTTTCTGCTACCCAGGTTGCGTGTGCTTCCGGCCGCCGGGTTAGCTGCTTTGGTGCTTGCATGCTGGATGCTGGCCACATTGCTTGCGGATCTTCACGTGTTCAACGGCCGATTCTATTCACTGGCTCTTTATGCCCAGTGTTTTGTTTTTCTGGTGGCTTTGCTATCCAGGCTACATTGCGGCACCGGCTGGATGCAGTCGGTTGGACAACGCTCGTTTTCGATGTATGTGCTTCATTTTTTTGTGATGAACATTGTCGAGTACATCGGAAACGTCAAGTTCCGATTGCTGATCGATGTGCCGGATTTTAAGGCGTTGCTCCATCTTGCGGTGGCGATTGCTATTACCTACTGGCTTTCTGGATTTACCAAGCGTCATGTCGAAGATCGCTTTATTCGTTTGGGAAAACAGCTGTTTAAAGGAAAGCAGATGCGTTCGGTCGAAGAGTAGCCCCCCAGCTAGATGCAAAAAAGGCCACCAACCCGGGCGGGTCGGCGGCCGTGCGAAGCGGTTTGGCGCGATATCAGGGCAATGTTGTTCCGTTGACTGTTGCGGCAATCAGTTCGGTGTTTGTGGTCGTCGTCGTGCCGATACCCAGGGTCGTCATGGTCGTGTTCGTTTGCAGCTTGATGGCGGCGATGGCGCGCGCTAGTCCGTTGCCAATCCAACTGGTCGACTCATTGCGTGCATCGACGGAAATTCCCAGAGTGGTCGTGCGCTGGTTTGTGAGACCCACGAACTTGCAGACGTTCGTAAAGGTGCCGGCGGGAACGGTTACATTCTCCTTCGCCGCAAATGTCACTTCTTCCGTGACGTCGGTAACGGCGCTAGCCGTGCCGGTGACCGTGAAACGATAAGCATTGGTGACCTTCTGACCCAGGCTGATTGTGCGCGGGTAGCGTGGACGCGGTGAATAGGTCGTGGTTGTCGTCGCGGCGCCGGTAGCGGGATCGAAGGATTCCGTTCCCATGAGTCCATAATCGCTGGCACCAACGCTGTAGTATGTGCGCGACAGGACGCGCCCGTTCTGGGTGACCTCGTGCATCAGTGCCGCTTCACCTTGGAAACTGCCTTCCACGACGCGTAAGGTTTGGGTAGTGGGTGTCTGGGTTGTCGTGCTTGCGCCCGCCGTATTGGCAACCATGCGGAGCGTGTAGTCCAGATTGTAAGTGCCGCTGGTGATGAGCTCGTTGCACTGTGCGCCAGTTCCGGTGCCGCCGGCCGAACCACCGCCCCCACCCCCGCCGCTGCCTCCTGAACCGCCGCCGGTGAAGCTGGTTGCCCCCGCGATGAGTTGCGTGCGAACAGCAGCCAGCGTTGTGTTGTTGGTCGTGAACGCGGTACGCAAAGCCTCCAGGACCAGATCAAATGGATTGCCCGCGATGGCCTGAAACTCGAGCGTCAGGAAATTGGCAAAGGCGGAGATGTTGACGCCCATGCTCGCTGAAAACTGGCTGACCACATTGGCTGCTGAAGTCAGGTTGGCTGCCGTGAAACTGGTGGTTGTTCCGCCCCCAGCCGTCCCCACAGATTGGAAGAAAGCGGCGGGATCGGCACGCAGTTGTGCTGCCACAAGCATCTCGCTGAACGTCGTGATGTTGGCGCGGCCTGCCCCCGGTGCGACGGAATGAAGCACCAAGGTGTTGCTGGCGCCTTTGACCGTGCCACCGGAGAGTTCCAGAATGTATGGCCCGTTCAGGCCGGTCAAGGTGGCGGTATAGGTGCCGTTCGCATCGGTGCTGATCGTGATTGGGTTGCCACTGGCGCCCTTGACGATCACCGTGCCGCCCACGATGGGTGAGCCGATGGCCGCGACGCCCGTGAGCGTGGGCGCGGGGGGCGGCGTGTTGTTGCTGGCGCCCGGATCGCTGCTGCCGCTATCGCCCGAACCGTTGCAGCCTGCCAGCAATGCGATGAATCCGACCGCCAGCCAGCGCAACGCGCCGGCTCCTACGCGGGAACAGATGCCGCTCGAAAATACTCTCATGTGAAACCTCCGGATGACTGAAATGAATGGCTGTCGGCCGGAAAATGATTGCCGGCTTATCAAGTAAGGCAGAAAATGCCCGGCAAATAGCTCATGCAATGCAAAATAAATTGAGCATCCTCAACAGAGAGTCGATGTGAATACTTGTTCTGAAAGCGAATCGGACGATGGCGCGGAGGGTGGTCGCGGCCCTGCGCAGTCGGGCGCCGCGACCAGCGAGGCGGAGGTTTTCCCGACTACTCGCGAATTCTCGATGGGTGGGCGCCTTGCCACGGATGAACTCGCACAGGCCATTTACAACGCTTTGAAATCCCGTGCCGGCTCTTTGCTGCGCGGGGAACGCGAGGGACATACGCTGACCCCGACCGCTCTGGTGCACGAAGCGTACTTGCGCCTGATCGAGTTGGATCGTATCGACTGGAATGATCGCGTCCATTTTTTTGCGGTAGCGGCGCGCATGATGCGACGGATCCTCGTCAATCACGCGATCGCGCGACGTGCGGAAAAACGTGGAGCTGGTGCGGTACATATCACGCTGGGTGCCCTGGACAATGCGCCAGACGGGTTCCGGGATATCCAGGTGGAGCGCCTCAACGCCGCGCTCGATTGTCTTGAACAGCAGGATGAACGTCAGGCGCGTATTGTCGAGCTCAAATACTTCGCCGGTCTTGAGATCGACGAGATCGCTGTGGCGCTTTCCATCTCGCCCGCCACGGTCAAGCGCGACTGGGCGGTGGCCAAGTTGTGGCTGGCGCGAGAGATGCAGCATGACTAAAGGCCGCCATTCCCTCACGGAACTCGAGTGGGAGCGCCTCAAGTCTGCTCTGGCAGCGGCCCTTGAATCCGCGCCGGACGAACGCGAGCGTGTTCTCGAAGAGGCGCTGGCGGGTTGGGAGCATTTGATGAGTGAAGCCCGATCCCTGCTGGCCATGCAGGGATCGGGAGACGTCTGGTTGGAAGGGCAGTCGCTTGGCTGGACCATGCCGGTCGCCGCGAACCGCCAATGGATCGGGCAGCGCATAGGTCCTTGGCGTCTGGAGCGCGAACTGGGGACCGGCGGGATGGGCGTTGTCTATCTGGCCGAACGCGAGGATGGCCAGTTTCGGGCGCGTGCGGCCGTCAAATTGCTGCGTCACGGCGCAGACAGTGAATCGCTTTCGGCACGATTTCGCAACGAACGGCAGGTGCTGGCCACCCTGCAACACCCGGGTATCGCCCGCCTGCTCGATGGTGGTGTCACCGAGCAGGGGCGGCCTTATCTGGTCATGGAGTATATCGAAGGCGTTCCTATCGACCGCTACAGTGCCGAGCGAGAACTGGGTTTGCGGGCACGCCTCGGACTTTTTTGTCAGGTCGCCGGCGCGGTACAGTACGCCCATAGCCATCTGGTGGTGCATCGGGATCTGAAGCCAGCCAATATTCTGGTGACTGCCCAGGGCGAGGTGAAGTTGCTGGATTTCGGCATTTCCAAGATTCTTGCGCCCGAGATCGCCGCCGTTGCGCTCGAAACTCGCCTAGAACAAGGGCGGCCGCTGACACCGGGTTATGCCAGTCCCGAACAATTGGCGGGTGATCCCGTCACCACCACAAGCGATATCTATTCACTGGGCGTGTTGTTGCACACGCTGTTAACCGAGCGTATGCCCAGGCGGCGCGAAGGCCGTCTGTTGAAGCCCAGCGAGTGCGTGCGGTTCTACAGCAGAGAGGAAACGAGCGCTAATCGCCACGGAGTGGGTAGCCGCGGTTCGCAAGTTGACTCGGCAACCTTGGCGGAAGTCTTGGTAGGTGATCTCGATAGCATCATCCTCATGGCGCTGCGCGACGAGGCCGTGCATCGATATGCCTCCGCTCAAGCACTGGCGGATGACGTGCGCCGCTATCTTGGCGATCTGCCGGTGCTGGCGCGGCGCAACAGCTTCGGCTACCACCTGGGCAAGTTCATCCGCCGTCACCGCGTCGCCACCGTAGTCGCAGCAGTGTCGGCGGCAGGATTGTTCGGCACTACACTCATGGCGGTCGATCTGGCACAAAGGGCGGAAAAGGAGCGTTTGCGGGCGGATCAACGATTCGGCGAGGTGCGCAAGCTTGCCGGTGACATGATCTTCAAACATCACGAAAGTCTGCGAACTGTACCCGGTGCGAGTGTTGCCCGCGAAGCCCTGCTGAAAGATGCCCTGAATTACCTTGATCGACTGGCGACGGATGCCGGCGACAATCCAGGGCTACAGGTGGAAATTGCGACAGGCTATATGCAAATTGCGCAGATTCAGGGCGAGGAATTCTCCACCAATCTTGGCAAATTTGCGGAAGCGCGGGCCAATGTGGCGAAATCGCTTGCGTTGCTGGAGAAGATCGATTTCGACCAAAACAAGCCACTGGCCGAGGAGCGCAATCTGTTGGGGCAGGCTTACATCGGCTCAGGGATGTTGGCACTACAGGCAGGCGATGCGCGAGCGGCGCTGGGGTTCTACGAGAAATCCCGTGATTTCTATGCGAAACGGGTTGATGCCGAACCGGATAGCAAGCTCAATCTGGAGTGGCTGGCGGCATCGCATTACCGGATCGGTGAGGTCAAGGGCTTTAGCGTACTGCGCTTATCCTTAGGCGAAACCGCAGATGCCAAAAAGCACCTGCTGGAAGGGCTGGCACTTCGGGAGCGCATGCTCGCGAAATGGCCGCAAGACGATTATGTCATGCATCAGGTTGCGCAAAGTGTGGGGGCGCTGGGGCTTTGGCATTGGCATTATGGCAATGCCGACGAAGCAGAGGCCTATCTCGAGCGAACGATCAGGATTCGCGAAGATACGCTTAAGGCGAAACCCGATTTTTCTCAATACCAGCGTGATATGGTGGCTGCCCAGGTGCGGTTGGCCGATGTACGGTCCGACCACGGTCAACGAGTCAAGGAGGCGATCGATGCGATGCGCGCCGAAGAACGCCGTGCGGCGGCACTTGCTGAACAGGATCGTGCCGATTTCAATGCGGCGCGCGATCTGACGGGCGTACGGCTGGCATATGTCCGGGTGCTCCTGCGCGCGGGTAAAGCGCGCGAGGCCGCGCAGTTCGTTGCCGATGCACTGACGCGCACCGAGCCCTCAGTCGGCGGGCAAAATGATTTTTATGCCAGTGCCCAATGGTTGCAAGCGCTTTTCAACGCCAGCGAGCTCGCCCTTCAGCAGGGCGATGCCGCGCGTGCGCGCAGCTATGCCTCTCGCGCGCAGGAGACGACAGCGCGGTTGCTGGAAAATCACGCCAATCACGCCAATATTCGCCTCTTCGTTGCCCAGGCGGATTCACTTCGGATGCGCGCGGAGCTGCTCGCAAAGCCCGAAAGGGCCTGTTCTGCCGCCCGCGTCGCCTTTGATAATGCGCAGCGGCAGTGGGAAGCCGTGCCCCCAGCGATGATGACGCATCAGGCACGTGCCTTGCGCGACCGAATGGCAGACGAGATGAAGGCGTGTTGATGCGTAGCGTTGCGTCAGCGTCTCAACGACACCGTGGCGACCGCTCCGAGAATGAGTGCGGCTGCCAGCGCCTCGTTCCAGCCCGGCTGCTCGCCCAGCAATAGCGCGCCGCCGAGGACGCCGATCAGGGGTGTGACGAGTGACGAAAGCGACGACACCGTCACCGGAACCATCAACACAATGCGGTTCCACGCCCAATAGCAGAACATGAACGCGATGAAGATGTTGTAGACGATTCCCAGGCTGATCCAGATGCCTGGAACGACAAGATGCCCGGTTTCCAGGGGTACTGCTGCGATCAGCATTGGCAACCCGCCCAGCAGCATCGTCCAGCCAGTCAGCGCCGTGGTCGGCATGGCTACTGGCAGACGCTTCATCAACACCACGCCGAGCGCCCAACTCAGCGCGGCGAGCAACATGCAGGCGACGCCCAGAGGCGCTTGCAACATGCCGGTCAGGCTGCCGCCCATCAGTATGATGACACCCGCCATGCCCAGCACCAGCGCAGCCACTCGCCGAAGAGTCAGTCGCTCACCCAGAATCCACGCCGAGAGCAGCACGCCCCATAAGGGCATCGTGTAACCAAGCAGGGCAGCGCGTCCGGAGGGGAGCAGCAGCACGCCGTAGATGGCGGGGATGTTCCAACCTGCGATGTTGAACAGCGCCAACAACGAAAGACGTCGCCAGCCGCCCGGCGGTACGGCGATGCTGTGGCCACCGAGGCGGGCAATGGCCAGCACGCCCAGTCCTCCCAGAATCAGACAGAGACCGCGAAAGTACAGTGGGGGCACCTCGGTCAGCACGATCTTCATGATCGGCCAGTTCATTCCCCAGCACAGCGACAGGGCGGCGAGCAGAATGAGCCCTTGCCGGGGCAGTCGCTCAGTTTGTGAAACCGGTAGGGTGGGCATGGCGAATGGCGTGGCCGGAGGCGGAAAAGCGAGCATCATGCCGTACCTGCGCCTTGCGGCATAGCCCGGAGGGTCTGAATGACTCGCTTCCGGGTGGCTGGAGCCGATAGAATCCGGTTCCGGGAGGTGGGGCGGGAAATAATGCGACAGCAGAACAATTTACTTGCGTGGGCAATGGTGCTCGCCACTTCGGGCAGTGCGTTTGCCGAAGCCCCCCTTTTTGTGGATGACGCGGGGGTCATGGACGTGGGCGGGAAAAAGATGGAGGCGCTCTGGCGGCGGGACAGGAATGCCCGTGGCGGCGAAATCACGTTTGGTGTTGCGCCGCTTCGCGCGCTGGAAATTGGTTTTACGATGGCCGGTGACCGTGACCACAAAGCCGGCATGCGCGGGCAGAACAGCGTGCTTGGTTTGAAATGGGTGCCGGTCCAGCAGGATGTGGGGTGGTCATTTGGCGCGGTCGCCGGATTTGGACGGTTGCAAGTAACCCAGGAAAAGGTTCCCGGCAAGCAGAAGGAAACCGATCTTGCGCTAACAGGGTTGGCGACGTGGCAATCGACTTTGGGCCAGGCGTTGCATCTCAACCTTGGCGTCACGCGCGCGCGATTGTCGGGCGGTCACCTCAGCGATGCCGTAGCCTGGGGGATCGCTTGCGAACAGCCGGCAGGCGAAAAGACCAAATGGCTGGCGGAAATCCACGGCGATTCCCGCACCGCGCCCGATCGGGCGATAGGCGTGCGTTGGCTGGCGATGGAAGGGTTCAAGCTTTCCGCTCTTATTGGCAGGGGAAACGGCCGCCATTTCGGACAGATCGGTCTGGCGCGGGAATTCTGAGACGCCGCGCTGGTTTTGGCAGGCTGGCACCGCACAAATCCGCATCTGAACGGGCGATCCTCTCTTCCTACACATTTGTTGTGTTCATGCCACGCTGACGTGGATGGATCGATTGTGCAACTTGTCAATGAGAAGCATTCGCAATTAAAATGCGAATCATTCTCATTGGCGAGTTCATCATGTCCGCTGCGACGCTCTCATATTCACAGGCTTTGACACCGCGCTTGCCGTTACGCGGTGTCGCCGTCGTTGCGTCTATTCATATCGCGCTGATCGCAGTTATCGGACTGAGCACCGGTGAGTCCGTTGTCGAGCCGGTGACGGCGCTGTCGGTGAGGATGCTGCCGGTTGCGGACGTCGCGCCGAATGTGCCGCAAGTCAATCCGCCGCAGCCGATGCAAGCACGCACGCACCAGTTGCCACCGACCCCGATGCTGACCAGCCACGCCTCCGGAACATCGGCGGAGATGGCGCAGGAGTCGCATGTGGCGACGCGCGAAACCCAACCTGGCGAACCGTCGGTGCCGGAACCCGAGTTCGCCGCGCCGCGCTTCGATGCGGCCTATCTCGACAATCCGGCGCCGACCTATCCACCGCTCTCCCGGCGCCTTGGGGAAGAGGGCAAGGTGTTGCTGCGCGTGCTGGTCGAGGCGGACGGCCGTCCGGCTCGGATCGAAATCAAGACCGGTAGCGGTTCGGAACGTCTCGATCAGGCGGCCGAACACGCCGTTCGGCGCTGGCGATTCGTTCCCGCCAAACAAGGTAGCGAGGCCGTGTCGGCCTGGGTTGTCGTCCCCATTACTTTCAATCTGCGAGGCTGATATGGAACAGACGCTTGGTTTTTCCCACTTTGTAGCGCACGCCGATGGTGTTGCCCTGTTCATCCTGCTTGTGATGCTGTGTGCATCGGTGGTGACCTGGACGCTGATTGGCGGCAAGGGATGGCGCATGCATCGCGTTTCGCGGCGCAGCGAGGCCTTTCTGCATGCCTTCTGGGAAGCCCCCAATCTGGAGGCCGTGGCGGCCCGTTTGCGTGAAACCGGAGCAAGCGATCCCTTTTCGCATCTCTTGCATCACGGATTCACCGCCATCGAGCAGCAGCGCGGCCAGCTGGCAGGGCGGGCGCATCGTTTGGTTGAAGCCGGCGCACCGGAAGAACTCCTGACCCGCGCCCTGAAGCGCGCTATCGAAGAAGATCGGCAAACGCTGGAATTCGGACAATCCTTTCTTGCCACGGTGGCCTCTTCCGCACCGTTTGTGGGGCTGTTCGGGACGGTGTGGGGGATATACCACGCGCTGATCGCCATCGGCGTTTCCGGTCAGGGCACACTCGACAAAGTGGCCGGACCCGTCGGCGAAGCCTTGATCATGACAGGCATCGGCCTTGCCGTGGCGATTCCCGCTGCCATTGCGTACAACGCTTTTGCACGCGCTAACGCCAATTTGTTGTCACGTCTCGACGCTTTCGCCTATGACGTGTTCGCCTTCATGTCGACGGGGGTCAAGACCTCGGCGATGTTGACCGACGCCCGGGCGACCAGCGAGCGCGTCATCGCGCTGGCACGGGCGCAGAACGCGCTCTCGGCAGGCTGAGGGGGCGTCATGGCTTTCGGACATCTCGACTCGGGCCGGGCGGGCGCGCCGCTGGCGGAAATCAACATGGTGCCGCTGATCGACGTGATGCTGGTGCTGCTGATTGTCTTCATGATCACCGCACCGCTATTGACGCACGCCGTCAAGGTCGATCTGCCCCGTGCGAGCTCGGCGCCGAACGAGACGCGGCAGGAGCACATACAGTTGGCCATCGATGCGACCGGGCAGATTCACTGGAACGGAGAGGTGATCGGGAGCGATCAACTGATCACCAGGCTGGCCGACGCGGCCACGCAAACACCGGTACCTGAATTGCATATCCGGGCCGAACGGACAACACCCTACGAACAGGTAGCGCAAGTGATGTCGGCGGCGGCACGGCAAGGCATGACACGAATTGGCTTTGTGACAGATCCGGCGCGACGCCCGGGAGGTGCGTGATGGCTGATGCCGCGATGCCAAGGGCGCGACACGAGACTGCCGGCGGGAATGCGAGTGCGAGCGTCTATCGCGTGATCGACAGCGGTGCGCTGTTTGCCGGAGCGAGGGAACTGCGCATTGTGCACGCGGGCCAGCCCTATTGCTTGCGCATCACGCGCCAGAACAAGCTGATCTTGACGAAATAGGAAATTGAGTTGCCGGCAGTTCCGGTGGGATGAATTACAACATGCAACAGGAGAATGTCATGCGTTTGGTTCGTTTGGTTTTTGCGTTTTTGTTGGCGCCCTGGGCGCTGTCGGCAGCCGCTCTCGAGTATCCGGTCGGGACACCCCAGAATCTGGCGGGGATGGAAATTGCTGCCGTCTATTTGCAACCGGTCGAAATGGAACCGGATGGTCACATGCGCAAGGCCGCGGAATCCGACATTCACCTGGAGGCCGATATCCACGCGCTTGGCAGCAACCCGAACGGCTTTCCGGAAGGTGCCTGGATTCCTCATCTGTTCGTGAAATACGAACTGACCAAGGTGGGGTCGGGCGAGACGATCAAAGGCGACATGATGCCCATGGTCGCCTCGGACGGCCCGCACTACGGCGACAACGTCAAACTCAAGGGGCCTGGCCGCTACAAACTCAAGATCGTCGTCTATCCGCCGAATGCCCGCGAAAATCCGCATGGCCACATGTTTGGTCGGCATACCGACCGGGCTACCGGCGTGCGGCCCTGGTTCAAGCCGGTGGAGGCAGAATGGGAATTCACCTTCGCTGGCATCGGCAAGAAGGGCGGGTATTGATCATGCCGATCAAACGTCTGGCCCTGCTGCTGGCGGTGGGACTGGCCACGCCTGCATGGGCGGCCGACGATACGGCCGCCCTGCGCGAAGAATTGCGGCGCCTCGCCGAGCGCATCGAATCGCTGGAGAGACAGAATCGCGAGCTCGAAAAAGCGCTCGTTACCGACCGTATCAGCGAACGCGAACCCGAAGTTGCCACGCGGATCAAATATGTCGAATCCCAGGTGGATAGCCTCAAGGGCCCTACCCGCAAACTGACGGAAGCGCTTGATGGCGTCAAGGTTGGGGGCAGTCTCACTGCCATTGTTCAACACGCCGGCAAGCAGGATACTGCCAGCAACCGCGTCGAATCGCGTACCGGCTATCGCGGCGATATCACGGTGTCGCTACCGGTCGGTTCGATGGGCAGCAGCGAAGGCACTTTCTTCACGCATATGCGCCTGGGGCAGGGCGAGGGCGTCGGTTTGCGCCCGACCTATACCAGCACGCCGAATACCCTGGTGTTCCAGAAGGGCGAGGGGGCGGACGACTCGTTTGCCATCCTGGCGCAGGCCTGGTATCAGCTCAAGATTCCGCTGAACGATGTCGCCCGCAAAGAAGATGCGCGCGAGCATCTTTATGTCACGGTCGGCAAGATCGACCCGTTCGTGTTCTTCGACCAGAACGCGGTGGCGGATGACGAATCCACGAAGTTCGTCAACAACGTGTTCGTGCACAATCCGTTGCTCGATTCTGGCGGCGATACCGGGGCGGATGCCTATGGATTCCAGCCCGGAGTGATCCTCAGATATGCCAACAGCCGGCAGAAGGGGGGCGAATGGGGGCTCTCGATCGGCGCATTTTCATCCGACACAGGCGCCAATTTCTCGGGGTCCAATCGCGCCTCGTTCGTCATCGGTCAAGCCGAGTTGAATACCCGTCTCAGCTATCTTCCGGGTATGGTTCGCTTGTACGCTTGGCGCAACAGCCGCGCGCGCGACTACGACGGGGTGCTACAACACCATGCCGGCTGGGGAATATCAGCCAACCAGAAAGTGCTGGATAGCCTGACGCTGTTCGGCCGTTACGGCCACCGCACGGAAGGCAAGGCGATGTTCGACCGGGCGCTCACCCTGGGCTTCGAGCAGGAGGGCACTCCCTGGCGTCGTTCCGCTGATTCTTTGGGATTGGCGATCGGCACACTGCGCACCGGGCAAGCGTTTCACGACGATACGCTGGCCAGCGTTGATTACGCCGCCTCCGGCCATGAAAAGCTGGCCGAGTTGTATTACCGCTACAAGTTGAACGGTGCGGTGGATCTGACCCCGCACTTCCAGTGGATCGTGCGTCCCGGTGGTGATGGCGGCGCGGGCACGATTCGCGTGGTCGGCTTGCGTGCCCGACTGGGTTTCTGAGGAGAGTGGCATGACCTGCTCTTTTTTTCGCCCGATGTGGTCGCTGGCGCTGATGCTTGCCTTGCTGGTGCCGTTTGGCGCGGGCGCGGAGGAATTGCCCGGTTTTGAAGTGGTGTCACGCGACGGCCGTTTGTCGCCCGCTCGTCTGGAGGTGCCGGCGGGGCAACGGATAAAGCTCATCGTCAGCAATCAGGGCAAGGGGCCTATCGAGTTTGAAAATCTGGCCATGCGTATCGAAAAGGTCGTCGCGCCTGGCGCGACTTCCTTCGTCGTGCTGCCCAGGCTCAAACCCGGCAGCTATGAGTTTGTCGATGAATTCCATCCCGAGACCGGCAAGATGCAGGTGATTGCCCGCTAGCCTTGCGAGGAGAATACGCGATGTTCAATGCCTTTATCATTGTCTGGCGAGAAAGTCTCGAAGCCATGCTGGTCATCGGTATCCTGCTCGCCTGGATACTGCGTCAACCGGTAGAAATGCAGGCGGTACAACGACGTGCCGTCTGGAGCGGTGTTGCCGGTGGGGCGATTCTCGCGTTGGCGCTGGGTTACGCGACCTACGCCGTGCAGAGCGAACTGGCGGGCGCAGCGCTGGAGAAACTGCAACTGGCTTTGGTGTTGTTCGCGGCCGGTCTCATTCTGCAAATGGTGTTGTGGATGCATCGGCACGGTCGCACGATGCGGCGCGAACTGGAAGACCAGGCCGCGAGAAGCCGCGGTGTCGCCGGTCTGGTGACCATCACCGCACTGGCTGTCGCTCGCGAAGGTGCTGAAACGGTGGTCTTTCTTTACGGGCTCGGTGTCGAGGCCCTGGGTGGCGGTGTAGCGATGACCTTGCTGGCGGCCCTGGGCGGTTTCCTGGCTGCGGGCGCAACCGCCTGGCTGGTGGCGAGAGGCGCGCGCTACCTCAATTACCGCCTGGTATTCCGGCTCAGCGAGGGCTTTCTGCTGTTGATCGCCAACGCGCTCCTCGCCAACGGCATCGATCGCATGATCGCGCTGGAATGGTTGCCTCCGCTGATCGATCCGGTCTGGGATCTCTCCGGAATTCTGCCCGACGCGCAGGGGGTGGGTCGCTTCCTTGCCGATTTCATGGGTTATCGCGCCCAGCCGGCCGGCATGCTGCTGCTGGCAAGTATTGTCTATTGGCTGTACGCCTGGTGGCGTCTGCGCGCCAAACCCGCCATGGGAGCCTGAAGTGGGAGCTACTCTCTTTGCGCACCGTTCGGTACTCGCCGCTGCCGCTGGTTTTTCGCAAATGAAGGATGCCGATCATGTCTGACGCCTGCACAGCCGCTACCGCCGAAAAGCGCGTGTATCCCAAGGTCGTGATCCGCGAGGAAGTCCGCACCTCGCGCCGTTCTCAAGCGATCGAGGCCTTCTTCGTGCGACATCGGGAGCGTCTGGTGTGGGTCCACGTCGCAATGTTCGTGCTATTTGTGGCTGTGATCGGCGTGCCGGTGTTTTTGCCCGACCCACCGGAAACGGCAACGTCCTGGACGCACTACACGACTTTCGCCAACTATCTGTTGTGGGGTGTCTGGTTTCCGCTGGTATTCCTTTCCGTGATTTTTTCGGGGCGCTCATGGTGCGGCATTTTGTGCCCGATGGGGGCGGCCACTGAATGGACCAACAAGGTCGGTCTGCAATGGCCGATTCCGCGCTGGATGCGCTGGGAGGGCACGCCGGCACTGTCGTTCATCGTGGTGACCCTGCTCGGGCAAACGCTGGGCGTGCGTGACCACGCAGAAGGCGCGGCCGGTCTGTTCGGCGCGACCATGCTGGCGGCGATGCTGGTGGGCTTTCTTTACGGGCGCAAAAAGCGGGCATGGTGCCGCCATCTGTGCCCCATCGGGCGCGTGTTGGGGTTGTATTCGCGCCTGGGGCCGGTGAATTTCGAGCCGCAGGTCAAGATTCCTGGGCGCGATATCTATTCGCTCAAGGGCGCCTGCCCGACGATGATCGACTTGCCGCACAAGTCGGAGTCGCGCCATTGCATCGAGTGTTTCCGGTGCGTCAATCCCGACGCCAAAGGCAGTGTCCGTATGGTGTTTCGCCGGCCGGGTAGCGAGATCGAGCAGATCAGGACGCACCGTGCCAACTATGCCGAAGCGTGGCTGCTGTTCCTCGACACGGGCATCGCGCTGGGCGGTTTTCTGTGGCTTGTTTTGCCACAGTATCAGCGCATCCGTCAGGCGATTGCGGAAGCTGCTCTCGACCGCGACTGGTCATGGTTGCTTGAACCCGGGCCCGCCTGGCTGATGAGCGTGCATCCGGAACGTGCCGAGGTGTTCTGGTGGCTTGATTTTTTCACCATTGTCGGGTTCATGTGCGGCTTCATGATGGTGGTGGCGGCGATCCTGGGCAGTCTGACGGCTTCTGCTGCCTGGCTTGCGGGTCTAGTTGGCGGTGATCGCGATTTTCGCCAGCGTTTCACGGAACTGGGTTACCAGTATGCGCCGGTCGCCATGGGTTCGCTGATTATCGGGCTCGGCAGCATGCTATTCGAGCCGATCAGATTGACGCCATTCGGCGCGGCGGGGATGCATGCAGCCAAGTTGATACTGTTCCTGGCGGGCGCCGCCTGGAGCGTCTGGCTGGGCGAACGCATACTCGCACGCCAGGGGGTGCCAGCGAATCGTCGCTGGCTGCCCTTGCTGCCCGGCGTTGCTGGCAGCGCCGCCGTTGGTCTGGCCTGGTGGCCGGCTATCTTTGGACTCTAAAAATTCATTAAACGCCAGCCAGCCAAACGCCAGCCAGCCCCAACCGATAAGGAATGTCATGAAGACTCACCTATTCGTTGCCCGTTGCCATGGCGCACACGCGGCGACTGCCGCGCGACGTCGTCGCGCAGAATCCCTGCTGACCGCGCTGCTGGCGGGTTGGATCGCATTGCCTGCCTGCGCCGAGCCAGAGCAGATTCTGGCGCCGGTTACGGTCACTGCAACCAGCGAAGCGACCGACAGTTACCGCGCTGCCAAGACCAGGGTGGGTAAGGTTGCGCAGGACCCACACGAAATCCCGCAGGCAGTGACGACGGTGACCCGCGCCCTGCTGGACGAGCAGGATGCCAATTCCCTGCGCGACGCGATGCGCAACGTGTCGGGCCTCTCGTTCAATGCCGCCGAGGGGGGGCGTTCGGGCGATAACATGAACCTGCGCGGTTTCTACACTTTTGGCGATATGTATCTGGATGGCATTCGGGATACCGCACAATACAACCGCGAGCTGTTCAGCGTCGAGCAGGTGGATGTCCTGCGCGGCGCCGCAGCCATGTTGTTCGGGCGTGGGCAGGCGGGGGGCGTGATCAACCAGGTCAGTCGCTTGCCGCTACCCTATAACAATCACAAAATCGAACTCGGCGTGGGCAGCGAAGGTTACCGCGAACTGAAAGCCGATCTCAATCAGACGCTGACGGACACGATCGCGCTGCGACTCAACGTCATGCAGCGTGACGAGGGCAGCGGGCGCCGCAACCCGCTAACCGGGCAGAGCCCGGAAATTCACCGCAACGGCGTCGCGCCCAGCATCACTTTCGGACAGGGAGAATCACACGAAATCACGCTGAGCCACCTTTACCTCAACACCTACGACAATCCCGACTACGGATTACCCTTCGATAGCGCGACCAAGCGGGTGAGTACTGCCTATTCGCGCCGCGATTTCTGGGGCATCGCCAAGACGTTTGACGATAGCGTGACCAATATCACCACCCTGGCCTATCAGTGGAAGATAACGCCCGATACGCAACTGACGACCAAGCTGCGTTCATCGAATTACAAGCGCTCCTATTGGGCAGGCGCGCCGGGCAATACGAGCAATTTCGCAACCGGCGGCAGCGCCAAAGTTCGCCAGACCGACACAGATAACCTTGTCCTGCAAAGCGATCTGAACACCCGGTTCACCGCGTTCGGGCTGAAACACGAGTTTTTGACAGGGTTCGAATATTTGCGTGAAGACGCCCGGCGCTGGGCGCTTGCCAATCTTAACAACGCCGGTATCTATACCAAGGACGTGGTCGGATTTACCAATGCCGCTGGTCGGCTCGTCAGTGCGTTGCCGAGCAACACATACACCGGCGACACCTATAGCCTCTACGTTCAGGATACCGTCGAATTCATCCGGCACTGGAAACTGACGGCCGGTCTTCGGCGCGATTCGATGCAATCGGAATACGAAACGGCCGCGTACAACCGCACGACCAATGTGCTGACTCGTGGCGGTTATTCCGGCGATTTTGGCGAGAACAGCTATCGCCTTGGGCTGAGCTGGCAACCGACGGCAGAGACGCACTACTACCTCAGTTGGAGTGATTCCTTTAGTCCGACCGCCGATCTCTACCAGCTCGCCGGCTCGCTGTATCCGGCCGAACGCAGCAAGGTGGCTGAAATCGGCGCCAAGCTGTTGCTGCTCGATGGCGATCTCGATTTTCGCACCGCGTTGTACCGCGCCGACAAAGATTGGGAACGCAACACCGATCTGGAGTCTTCTTCCGCTATCCTGACTCGTCAACGTCAGACGACGGGCATCGAATTTGAAATGGCGGGACGTCTGAACGAAAAGTGGGAGGTATTCAGCGGCCTGGCGTTGATGAACCCGGTGATCAAGCAGGTTGCGCCCGGTGCCAATCCCAATTTTGTGGGCAAGACCGCACGCAACTCGCCAAAGGCAACCTTCAATCTCTGGTCGACTTACAAGCTCGGTGGCGGTTTCAAGGTGGGCGGCGGCGCCGAATACAAGAGCCGGCGTTATGTCTATTCGCCCGCCAGTACCGTGGTGGCGCCGTTCAACCCCAACAGGGCACCGGGCTATGTGCGCTGGGACGCGATGGCGGCGTGGGAGCAGCCGAATTACACCGTCAAGCTCAACATCCAGAATGTGTTCGACAAGGTTTACTACGATGCGCTCTACGACAACGGCGGCTTTGCAGTGCCCGGTCAGGCGCGGCGCGTGCTCTTGAGTACTGAGTTCAGGTTCTGATATGGGCGTCGATCTGAAACGTAGGGCGCTGATGGCCTGGCTGGGAGGCGCCGCGGCGGGCCTCTGGTGCGGATCGGCTTTTGGCAGGTTGGAAGAACTGGCAGCGGATCGGATTGCTGCCGCCTGGCGAGGTCGTCAGCCGGAAGATCCCTATCATTGCGGGGTACTCCGGGCGGACTGGCGTCGGCGTCGCCTTCTTGTCGAGTGGTCTGTTCGGCTACCGACGCGCCCGCATGGATTGCTACGCGAAACGAACGGCAATCTGCTGGTCGCGGGGGTTCGCCCAGGGCACTGGTTGTGGCGCATCGGGCGAGACGGCGAGGTGCTGGCGCGTGTAGACCTGCGCGACGAGCCAGGTGCCGCACGCCTCGGCGGCCATGCGCTGGTGCTGGGCGATCATGTGTTGACGGCGGAAACGGACTATCAGACCGGACGCGGGGTTATCGGCGTGCGCGATGGTCGCACGCTGAAAAAACTGGATCAATGGCAAAGCGGCGGGATCGAACCGCACCAGTTACTGGCCGATCGGGAGGGGCACCTGATGGTAGCCAACGGCGGCATCCATCGCACGCCCGAAGACAAGAAGATCGACCTGCCGCGAATGGCGTCGTCGCTTACCCGGCTCGATCATCGCAATGGGCGTGTGCTCGAACAATGGCAACTCGACGATAGGCGGCTGAGTTTGCGACACCTCGCGTGGAATGTCGATCCGGCGGATGGCGCGCCTTTGCTGGGTGTGGCGATGCAGTCCGAGCACGACAGTGCTGCCGATCGCGCCCGCGCACCAGTGCTGGCTGTGCTGGCCGATGGCGAACTAAGCCCGGTTGCTGGCAACGGCAGTGGCTATGCGGGCGACATCGCCCCGGCCTCGCGCGGTGGATTCGTGCTCTCCAGCAATTCAAGGGGCCTCGTCAGCTGGTGGCACCCCGCGCAGGCGGATCAGATGCAGCCGGTTGTGGAAATGCAGGAAGCCTATGCACTGGCCAACTGGCGTCGGGACGGCGCTCTGGTGGCGACCGCGCCAGGTCTCATTCGCTGGCATCCCGCCGAGCCGCCGGCCTTTCTGGCCTGGCCGGAACCGATGGCGCTGGATAATCACTGGATATGGCTGGAGTCAACCTGACAACCACGCGCCCGGAACATCGGGCGGTGGATCATGTCTCAATAGATATCACACTACGGATGCAACCGGACAGGAGGATTCATCGTGACTGACAAGAAAGCCAAGGCGATCATCGCCATTCTGAACCGGATACTGGAAACCGAATTGGCCGGCGTGGTGCGCTATACGCACTATTCGCTCATGGTATATGGCTACAACCGCATTCCTATAGTTGGTTGGCTGAAAGACAACGCCAGCGAGGGACTGGCGCACGCGCATCGGGCAGGCGAGATGGTGACCTTGCTGGGTGGACACCCCTCCCTCAAGATCGGCTCCCTGCTTGAATCGGAGAAGCACGATATTGGCGACATCCTGCGCGAGAGCCTTGAACACGAGCGCACCGCACTGGCCGCCTACTACGAATTGCTGAAAACGGCGGAAGGGCATTCGGTGCTGATCGAGGAATACGCGCGCGAAATGATCGTTGCCGAGGAAATGCATCTCGACGAGGTCAACAAGATGCTGCGTGCGCCCGGCGACCTCAAACCCTTCAAGGACTGATCGAAGCCCGACCATTCAGGTGCGCGCTCGGGCACAATGGCGGCAACCGCTGATTCCGCACTTTGAGGCATGACGACGCACACCCGTAATCTGGCCGATTGGCAGCATCCGCATCGTTTTGATACCGGCAATCGGGTCGGTGAGGCACGATCGCGCTGGGTCCTGGCGTTGACCTTGGTGACGATGGTGGTCGAAATTATCGCGGGAGGCTGGTTCAACTCCATGGCCCTGCTGGCGGACGGTTGGCACATGAGTTCGCACGCGCTGGCCATCGGCCTTGGAGCGCTGGCGTACTGGGCGGCACGGCGCTGGGCGGACGATCCTCGCTTTGCCTTCGGTACATGGAAGATCGAGGTTTTGGGCGGTTTTGCCAGCGCCATCTTGCTGTTGGGTGTGGCGCTGCTGATGGTCTGGGTTTCGCTCGAACGGCTGTTTGCGCCGCAACCCATTCAGTTTGGCGAGGCGATGACCGTCGCGGCGATCGGTTTGGTGGTCAACCTGGTGTCGGCCGTGTTACTGGGGCACGGGCATGCCCCTGCGCACGGGCATCATCACGGACACGATCATGCGCACGCGCACCCCGACGATCTCAATCTCAAGGCTATCTACCTGCATGTGTTGGCCGACGCGCTGACCTCGGTGCTCGCCATTGCGGCGCTGGCGGGGGGATGGCTATTCGGCTGGAATTGGCTCGATCCGTCGATGGGTATCGTTGGCGCCGCGCTCGTGGCAGTGTGGGCGAGCGGTTTACTGGTCGATACCGCACGGGTGCTGCTGGATCGCGAGATGGATAATCCGCTGGTAGCCGAAATTCGGGATGTTGTCGCCAGTCTTCCCGCCGCGGGCGAAACTGAAATCACCGATCTGCACGTCTGGCGCGTTGGACGCGCCAGCTATGCCTGTGCGCTCGGACTGGTGACTCACGATGCGGGGCTGACTCCCGCCGACATTCGTGCTGCGCTCGCTGTGCACGAGGAGATCGCGCACAGCACCATCGAAATCCAGCGCTGCTGCTGAGCGCGGCAGCGCGCGGACTTCCGGCTTACTCGTCGAGCAGGCTGCGCAGCATCCAGGCCGTTTTTTCGTGCACTTCAAGGCGTTGCGTCAGCAGATCGGCTGTGGGCTGATCGTTGGCCGCCTCGACTACCGCGAACAGCTTGCGGGCCGTGCGAGCGGTGGCTTCCTGCGCGCTGACGAGATGGCGGATCATGTCGTTGGCCTTGGGCGAGCCGTCAACTTCCTTGATCGACGACAGCTTCAGGTATTCCTTGAAGGTGCCCGGTGCAGGCTGGCCCAGCGCGCGAATGCGTTCGGCGATCAGATCCAGCGCATTCCATTGCTCTGTGTATTGATCCATGAACATGACGTGCAGGCTGTTGAACTGCGGGCCGGTGACGTTCCAGTGAAAATTATGGGTCATCAGATACAGTGTGAAGCTGTCCGCCAACAACGCTGAGAGGCCCTTGCCGATCGTGCGTCGATCATCGTCGCTGATGCCAATGTCAATGGCGGGAAGACGGGGTTTTTTGCTCATGGTGTTCTCCTGTTACAAAGGTGAAAAAGACGGTTGGGTCGCGGCTGAATTCAGTATCGTCAATGCAACGGGAGAATGCCAATCGAAACTTTCAATCATCCCGATACGGCCAATGCATCGCCCTGGAAGTCTCAGTCTTCGCAACAGTCCGGTTCGGGCGGCGTGCCTCCATTCTGGCGTCGGACTTTCTCTCGGTAGCGGGTGCTTTTTTCTTCCGAGTTGGCAAAGACGTAGCGGCCAGCCAGTACGCATCCTTTCATCCCCGGATCGCATGGCAAACCCTGAATGCGGGTGCAGTGGCCATTGATTTCGTGCGGGCATCCCCAGGTCGTCATGGTATCGAAATACTGGAAAAGTGTGCCGGACATCTTACGCCGTCACAATTTGTAACGGAATTGTTTTGTGCGGCTGTACTCCAACCAGTTGAAAAAGCGTTTTTCGTCCGTAGATAGTCTCCACCAGCGTCGTCAAACGGAGGTGATCATGAACGTTGTTTACAATAGCGAGCAGTATTCGGTGCTGGCGTATCCCGCCCAGCAGAGTTACGAACTGGTCGACAAGAGCGGGGGGCGCATGCTCTTCCTGCGCGGGCCGGCGGCGCAGCGGTTCAATGACGACATCCAGCGGATTCCCGATGAGGAGCGCACCGAAGAGGCAATTGACGCGGTCATCGACGAGTATTGCATCGGCAATGCGCGGCCCATTGTGTTCCATTGACGTGCTAGACTGCGATTTCCCCGAAATCACCTCTTGAGAATGATCTGAAATGGGCATCGTCAATTCAAATTACGTTTCCGATTACACCACCTGGATGCGCGAGCAGATGGCGCAGAACCCGGAGTGGGAAGAGTCCCAGCGTACGGGGCGCGCATTGTGGTGGGACAAAAAGCAGGAACTCGACACCACTGCCCGTTACGATGCCGCCAAGGTGCCTGCCAAAGCGTACCCGTACGATGTGAATTTCTGATTCACGGTTTGCGACGCAAAAAGAAGGCCGGTCATTGACCGGCCTTTTTCGTCAGATCAGCGGTTTGACGACCCGCTTGACGGCGTTATCCTCCGGATGCGGGTGGATGGTGAAGCCGAGATTGGTCATCAACTGGAACATCTTGCCGTTGGCCGCCAATACGTCGCCGATGATGGCTCGATACCCCTTGGAACGCGCGCAGTCGATCAACGCCATCATCAGCCGCCGGCCGACACCGCATTTTTGCCATTGGTCGCCCACCGCCAGCGCGAACTCGACCGATTCGCCGTCCGGCCCGGTGACGTAACGGGCGACGCCAATCTGCTCATCGCCGCCGTCGTCGTTGGCGATGACGGCGATCAGCGCCATTTCGCGGTCGTAGTCGATCTGGGTGAATCGCACCAGCATGGTCTGGGTGAGCTCCCGCATGGTGTCCATGAAACGGAAGTAGCGCGATTCGTCGGACATGCTGCGCACGAATGTCTGCTCAAGCTCGGCGTCTTCTGGACGGATGGGACGAATGGTGACGATGCGGCCGTCGCTCAATTGCCATTCCTGCACCAGATGAACAGGGTAGGGGTAGATCGCCATGTGCGCGTAGCGGTCGGTGCTGGCGTGCGGCGCGTGGTCAATCACGAGGCGCGCGTCGGCGGCGATGGCGCCGTTGTCGTCGACGATCAATGGGTTGATGTCGACTTCAACGATCCACGGCAACTCGCAGACCATTTCCGAGACGCACAACAACACTTCTTCGAGCGCCTGCATGTTGACCGGCGGCATGTTGTGAAATTCGCCCAGCAACTTGGAGGCCTTGGTCGAGCGGATCAGATCCTGCGCCAGCACATAGTTCAACGGCGGCATGGCAACGGAGCGGTCGCTGAAAATCTCGACTTCGTAGCCGCCGGCGCCGCAGGTGATCACCGGCCCGAACACCGGGTCGCGGAAGACGCCGACCATCAGTTCGCGGCCATGCGGATGGGCGATGAAGGGCTCGATGGAAATGCCGTTGATATGCGCGTTGGGGAAACGTTTGCTGACGGTATCGAGAATGTCGCGGTAGGCGTTGCGGACTGCCGGCGCGTTGGAAATGTTGAGACGTACGCCGCCAGCGTCGGACTTGCGGAGCAGGTCGGGAGAATCGACCTTCATCGCCACCGGAAAACCCATCTGCTCGGCGAGCAATAGCGCCTCGGTCGAGGTGCGCGCCACCATGGTCTGCGCGACCGGTACGCGGAACGCCCGCAGAATGGCTTTGGATTCCATTTCCGAGAGCACCCTCCGCCGTTCGGCCAGCAGGGCTTCCACCAGCATCTTGGCGCCTTCGGCTTCCGGCCGGTTGTGCTGCCGGGTGGATTCGGGTGTTTGCAGCAGTAGTTTTTGGTTGTGGTAGTACAGCGCAATGTGGTGGAACAGTTCGATGGCCACTTCCGGCGTGCGGAACACCGGAATTTCTGCCGCTTCCAGCAAGGTGCGCGCTTCGTAGGTTTGCGGGCCACCCATCCAGCAGCACAGGATGGCCTTGCTTCCGGTTTGCTTGACTGCCTCGACCACAGCCTGGGCGACTTCCGTCGGTTTAGTCATGGCCTGCGGCGTCAACATCACCAGAATGGCGTCGACTTGCGGGTCTTTCAAGGTGGAGAGAATGGCGTCGCGGTAGCGTTCGGGCGGCGCGTCACCCGCCATGTCGATGGGGTTGTTGTGTGACCAGTTGACTGGCAGGCACTGGTTCAGCGCCGCCATGGTGTCGGGTGACAGTTCGGCCAGAGGAATGCCCAGGTCACCGGCACGATCGGCCGCCATGGCGCCGGGGCCGCCACCATTGGTGATGATCGCCAGCCGGGTGCCGAGCGGGCGGAACTTGAAGGCCAGCGCCTTGGCGGCAAAGAACAACTGCCCGACGTTCTGCACGCGCACCACACCGGCGCGGCGGACAGCGGCGTCGAACACAGCGTCGCTGACAGGTACCATGCCGGAGTGCGTTTTGGTGGCCATCGAGCCGGCCTCGTGCCGTCCCGCCTTGAGCAGCAGAATCGGCTTGATGCGGGCGGCCGAACGCAGGGCGCTCATGAAGCGGCGGGCGTTGCGGATGCCCTCGATGTACATGAGGATGTAATGCGTGCGGTGATCGTAGATCAGGTAATCGAGAATTTCGCCAAAATCGACGTCCGAGGTGCTGCCCAACGAGATGACCGAAGAAAAGCCGACACCATTGACATTGGCCCAATCCAGCACGGCTGTGCAGATGGCGCCGGATTGCGACACCAGCGCCAGATTGCCGGTGCTGGCGCTGACCTGGCTGAAAGTGGCGTTGAGCGCCCGATCGGGTCGGATGATGCCGAGGCAATTGGGGCCGAGAATGCGCACGCCGTAAGAACGCGCGATTTCAAGCATCTTGCGCTCGATGGCGGCGCCAACATGACCGGATTCCGAGAACCCGGAAGTGATAATAATGGCATTTTTAATGCCGCTATGTCCGCATTGCTCGACGATTTGCGGCACCGCGGCAGGGCGCGTGGCGATGACGGCCAGTTCGACGCGGGCGCCGATTTCCTCAATGCTCTTGTAGCAAGGCTGGCCGAGCACTGTCTCGCGCTTCGGGTTGATGGGATAGAGGCGCCCCTTGTATCCCGATTCGAGAATATTCTTGAAAATGATATTGCCGACCGAATTTTCCCGTTCCGATGCGCCGATGACGGCGACGGATTTGGGTTCAAAAAGACTGGTCAGATAATGGTGTTCGATCATCGTCAACCCCAAATGCGAAATGCGTTAATGTGCAGTCGCGCAGAAGTACGTCCGCTCTGCGTCCAATCTAACATATTCGGTGCGGGGTATCCATGTGGCCGTGCGCGAACCGCCCGGAATGACTGATCGAGACTGATCGATTATGGCTTGGCGCCCTGGCATGCCTGTTGGCAACATTGGGCAAAAATCTCGTCGCGCGTGTGAAATATCTGGCTTGTCCTGGTCATATTAAAGTAGCATTCTGTATCCATAATCATGTGGAACGTCGTCGCAAAACGCTTTGGCACTGAATGCGGGTGTGCCATGGGTGAACGAGGCGAGACGTGGAGACGGTAAAGCGGTGAGTACCATGCATTCGTTGACGGAGGACGCATGAGCGGGCGCTCAGTCGATGAACCACCCGATTCCGGCGCATTGACGCACCGGGAGGAAATTCTGTTTGAGCAGCTGCGCGCATTTTTTGCGCGCACGCGCACGGCCATCATGTGTGCACCGTTAGCGTGGGTGCTGCTTATGTGGATCCACCTTGCCCATGTTGAACTCGCCACCGCCCTTAGCTGGGTGACGATGGTGGTCGTTCCGGATGCAGTGGCGCTGATGGTTGCCAGCCGATTCGAGCACAATTTCCCGCGGCCCGAGCGATACGCATTCTGGCGCCACCGGCAACATATGCTGCACGGCTTGGCAGGCCTGGCATGGGGGGCCTCCGTCTTCTTCTTTGTCCGGCCGGGCGACATCCAGGGCGAGTTGGTGACATATGTTTTTTTGGTGGCAATCTCCGCTACCTGTGTCACCGCGCTTTCACCTTTTCGGTCTGCCGTGGCGGTGTTTACCGTGTGCATTGCGCTACCGCCGATGTTCGTCATGATGCGGGCGGGCGATGCCTTTCACTGGCAACTGCTGGCAGGTACGGTGGCGCTGGTGGTGGTGGAGAACATTTTTGGCTGGGTCGCCAACCGCGAATTGATGCGGGGTATCGAGCAAGCGGTCAGCAATCGTCGCCTGAACGAGGCGTTGCTGCTGACCCGCGACGAGTTACATCGGGCGAACATCGAACTGGCAGCCAAGAACCGCGAACTGACCGGGATGACGCAAAGCCTGCGCGAACTGGCCATGCACGACGATTTGACCGGATGTTATAACCGCCGTTACCTGATCAGGCACATTGAGGAAGAAATCGCCTTATGCGCCCGGCACGATCTGGCGGCCGCGTTATTGATGCTGGATCTCGACCACTTCAAGAAAGTCAACGACGAATGCGGGCATCTTGCAGGCGATGCGGTCTTGCGCGAAATGACCGAAATCGTGAAGGCGAGTTTGCGCGATAGCGACATCTTTGCCCGATATGGCGGTGAGGAGTTTGTCGCCGTGCTGCGTATGACGGACGCCCACGAGGCGATGAATCTCGCGGAGCGGTTGCGCAAACAGATTGCCGAGCATGTCTTCGAAGCCATTTCAGATCGGCGACAGGTCACGGTCTCCATCGGTGTTGCCGAATTCCAGCCGGGAGACACCGCCGATGGCTGGCTGGAGCGGGCGGACTCGGCACTGTATCAGGCCAAAGTAGCCGGTCGCAATCGCGTGACGACCTATGCGCAGCTGTCGCTGCCGGTGCAACCCGATGCGGAGATTGCGTTTGCCAGACGGTCGAGCGTAGCCGGTGAAAGCGTTTCGGCGATCAAGGGAACCGGTAGCGAGTAGTCCTGGAAGTGGCGCGCTTGTGATCGACGGTAGTGCGGGTCGTAATGCTGCTCGAGCAATTCACCGACCAGTTCCGGCCAGCACGCCTGATCGATCAACTCCAGCCAACGCGCGAGCGTCTCTCTGCTGTGTAGATCGGCGAGACCGAGTAGCCGGGATTTCAACCAGTCGGGTCGGGTCAACATGTAGGAATAGTCCGCCAGCAGGAAGTCCACACGTGCCGCGACTGGCGCCTCAATCTGGTAGCAGCGGCTGCCGCGCATGCGGATCAGCAGCGCGTCGGGCAGGCGGAGTTGGCCGATCTTGCGGCTTTCCGCCTCGACATAGACCGGGCGGTCGGGGTCGAGCCTGGCCAGATGCTCAACCAGTGTCGATTCAAAGGCCTTCTGGCTCGGTTGCGGCGTATCCGGCAGCGCGCCGAGCACGGACCCCTTGTGCGACGCCCAGGTTTCCAGATCGAGCACCTGCTCGCCTCGCTCGGCGAGACGTTGGAGCAGGCGCGTCTTGGCGCTGCCGGTCGGGCCGCAGATGACTCGAAAGGCAAACCGGCCCGGCAAGGCGTCGAGTTGATCCAGCACGTGGCGGCGGTAGCGTTTGTAGCCGCCCTCCATTTGTGCGGCGTTCCAGCCGATTGCCCGCAGGATGGTGACCATCGCCCCGCTGCGCTGACCCCCGCGCCAGCAATAGACCAGGGGCCGCCAGCGCTTGTCATGGCCGGAGAGCGTCCCGTCAAGGTGCCGGGCGATATTGCGGGCGACCAGCGCAGCACCGATCTTGCGGGCGGCAAAAGGGGAATCCTGGGTGTAGATCGTGCCGACCCGCGCACGCTCGTCATTGTCGAGCACGGGCAAATTGATCGCGCCGGGCAGGTGATCGTCGGCAAACTCGGCCGGCGAGCGCACGTCGATAATTTGATCGAACTCGCCCATTTCGGCGAGCGTCGCCATGCCATGCCTCATTTGAGCAGCGGAAGCAGCGCCGGCCAGATGTTGTCGAGCAGGCGGGATTGCGCGGCAGCATTGGGGTGCAGGCGATCCGTTTGGAAGAACGTCGCCTGGTCGCCGATGCCGTCGAGCAGAAAGGGTGGCACAGGCAGTTTGGCCGTGCGCGCCACTTCTGCGAATACCGCGTCGAATTCACGGGCGTAATTGCCGTAATTGGGCGGCAGGCGCATCCCGACCAGCAGTACGCGGGCGCCTGCCTGCTTTGCCGCATCGACCATGGCGTGCAGGTTCTGGCGCAGGGCGGTCAGCGGTAAACCCTGCAAACCATCGTTGGCGCCGAGTTCGATGACCACGACGGCGGGTCTGTGTCGCTGCAAGGCCGCTGTGAGCCGGTTCAGACCGCCCGCAGAAGTTTCGCCCGAGACACTGAGGTTGGCAACGCTATAATCGAGGCGCTGCTCCTTCAGACGGGCCGCCAACAGGGCGGGCCATTCGGTGCCGGCGGGCACGCCATAGCCGGCGGAAAGCGAATCGCCGATTAGCATCAAGGTTTTTTGCGGACGGGCGGCCAGGGTGGGTTGGGCGGCGAACAGCAAAGTCATCAGAATCAGGAAAAATCGCATGGCATCAGGAATGGTGGTCGAAGCAAGTGGACTGGGTAAAACGGTTGCCAATGGCGGAGCGCCGCTCGTCATTTTGCAGGATATTTCGCTGGCGGTCATGCCGGGCGAAACCGTTGCCATCGTGGGCGCCTCCGGTTCCGGCAAATCGACCCTGCTTGGCTTGCTGGCCGGACTGGATGTGGCGACCGGGGGTGATGTGTGTCTGGATGGACAGTCTCTCGCCGCACTCGACGAAGACGGGCGCGCACGGTTGCGGGCGCGGTTGCTGGGCTTTGTCTTTCAGTCGTTTCAGCTATTGCCTGCGTTGACCGCGCTCGAAAACGTACTGCTGCCGCTGGAACTGGCCGGAAATCCGGAGGCGGGCAAAATTGCGCGCGAATGGCTCGGATGGGTAGGGTTGGCCGAACGTACCGGTCATTATCCCAAGCATCTTTCCGGCGGCGAGCAGCAACGGGTGGCGCTGGCGCGGGCGTTTGCGCCGAATCCGCGACTGGTGCTGGCCGACGAGCCGACCGGCAATCTCGATGGTGCCACCGGCCACCAGATCATCGACATGATGTTCGACCTCAATACCCGCCAGGGTACGACGCTGATCCTCGTGACACACGACGAGGAAATCGCCGCGCGCTGCGACCGTACCCTGCGCCTTCACGACGGTCGCCTGGTCGCATGAACGAACGGGGATTCGCGGGTATCGCCTACGGTTTGGCGGCCTATGGCATGTGGGGGTTCTTTCCGCTGTTCTTTCGGCAACTCGGTCACGTCCCACCTATGGATGTGCTCTGCAACCGCGCTGCCTGGTGTTGTGCGTTCGTTGCCTGTCTGATCGCGCTCGGGCGCCGTTGGCACAAGGTCCAGCTGGTGTTGCGGCGGCCGCGCCAGATCGTCTTGCTCGCCACCGCGGGCATGTTGGTCGGGAGCAACTGGCTGATCTTTCTTTATGCGGTTGACCAGCGTCAGGTGATCGCCTCCAGCCTAGGCTATTTCGTGACGCCACTGGTCAATATCGCGCTGGGCATGGTCGTCCTGAAGGAGAGGCTCAATCGCCTCGAATGGGGGGCCGTCGCGCTGGCCGGGGCGGCGGTGTTGCTCGAGTTTGTGACCCTGGGCAAGTTGCCGTGGATTTCGCTGGCGCTGGCGGGGACTTTTGGCCTCTACGGGCTGGTTCGCAAACAGGTGCCGGTCGACGCGTTGACCGGCCTGTGGGTGGAGACGCTCGCCATGTTGCCGGTCGCCTTTGCCTACACGCTATGGCAGGCCGGTGAAGGGCACGCCGTCTACTCCGGGCATGACGCGCAGACCGCGATGCTGCTGGCGGTCGCCGGCATCGTCACGGCCGTGCCGCTGATGGCCTTTGCCGCCGCCACGCAACGATTGAATCTGGCGACTGTCGGCATGCTGATGTACATCAATCCCACCTTGCAGTTTACGACTGCTGTCTGGTTATTCGGCGAACCGCTAACTTCCGGTCGTATGCTG
Organism: Betaproteobacteria bacterium UBA1934; assembly: GCA_002337055.1. GTDB lineage: Bacteria > Pseudomonadota > Gammaproteobacteria > Burkholderiales > Rhodocyclaceae > UBA1934. The sequence goes on from DDFG01000001.1 coordinate 456,604, forward strand.
ACCTTTGTGCTGATTTGGGCGGGCTTGGCGCTATACAGTTGGGCGGCGTGGAACAAATATCGGGCAAAGCGGGGGGAACTCGAGGTGGAGACTCCCGTCCAAAAAACCTGAATCCGATCTCTAGACTTCATCATGACCGATCTTCGTTATCCGACCGCAAATGTCGTCAAGGTCTGGTGCGTTGCTTGTGTCTCGCGCTGACGTGCGGCAACTGTGCCGCCTTGGCGGCGGATCTTCCCCTTTCTCCCTCGGAGCCGCGCATGGTCCAGATTGCCAAAGGAACGTTTGAAGTCAAACTGCAACCCACTCCGGTCGCCGAGCTGGCGGCCAGTGCCTCGCTTGCTGCACTCACCATCGACAAGCGCTTTGCCGGCGATCTGGTTGGCACCAGCCAGGGGCAGATGATGAGCGTCATGACGCCGACGCGGGGGTCGGCCGGTTATGTCGCGCTCGAACGGGTGAGCGGCACGTTGCATAACCGGCGCGGCAGTTTTGTTCTGCAACATTCCGGTATCATGAATCGTGGCGCGCCCAGCCTCGACGTGGTGGTCGTGCCCGATTCAGCCACCGAAGAGCTCGCCGGACTGAGCGGCCGGCTCACCATCCGGATCGAAGGCGGGCAGCATTTTTACGAATTCGAATACAGTTTGCCGGCGGGCGACACCGGGAAAGGCACACTATGAAGCTCACGCTGGGTGTGCGTGAACTGGTCGAAGAGGCCAGCCGCGCCATCGAAACCATCCCTCAAACACAGGCAGCCGCATGGCTGGATGATGCCGATGTGCAGTTTGTCGATATCCGGGATGTCCGCGAATTGCAGCGCGATGGCATGATTCCGGGCGCTTTCCACGCGCCGCGTGGCATGCTGGAATTCTGGGTCGATCCCGAAAGCCCTTATCACAAGCCTGTTTTTGCTTCCGGCAAACGCTTGGTGCTGTATTGCGCCAGTGCCTGGCGATCGGCGTTGGCAACCGCACAACTGGCGCGTATGGGCTTGCCCAAGGTATGCCATATGGAAGGTGGATTTTCAGCGTGGAAGCAGGCCGGACTGCCGGTGATTTTCCCGACGAAGGATTAACCCTTCAACGCGGCCTGCCATCGCGCCAGCTTTGCCTCGAAGGGCAATGCCGCGTGCGCGGGGCTGCTTGAAGGCAGGCGGATACATCTGAGCGGCCGCCCGGCCACTGATTTGCCCGCATGCTTCCGAAAGGTCGATTCCGCCAATCCGCCGTTGAACAGCACGGTGTCGATGGCCGGGTGGGTGGCAAAAAAGCCGGCGAAATCATTCACGACCTGCGTGGCCGGATCGATGGCGGCATCCAGACTGCCTTGCCTTTCGCAGCTATACAACACGTCCCACAGTGCAATGCCATGGTATATCAGCGTTGTCGCCCGTTCTTCGTAGGGCAGTTCCGTCAGCGGTTCGCCGAGGGCCTCACCGAGAATCGGCCAGAACAGGTTGCGGGGATGAGCATAGTACTGGCCGGCGGTGAGAGAAGCCTCACCGGGCATGCTGCCCAGGATCAGCAGCCGGGCATTGGGCGAGGCGATCGGCGGAAAGCCGACGATGCGCGGCATGGCTAAACTTCCAGAATGGCGCGGGCGGCGCGCAGTCCGCTGCGGACGGCGCCTTCCAGCGTGCCTGGGTAATCGGCCCAGGTGTAGTCGCCGGCTCGCCAGAGGCCGGGCAGGGCGGTGACGACCTGCGGCCGGTTCAGACCTGGGCGACAGGAGAACGTGGCGCGTTTCTCGCGCACCACGCCATGCCAGCCCCGGGGGGAGGCGAAACCCAGTTCGGTGGCGAGTGAGTCAAGCAGGGCGCGGTCATCGAGGTTTTCCCATTCGCCATGCCCGGAGAAAACGCCCGCCATCAGCCTGTCGTCGCGCTGGATTACCCATTGCCCGTGTCTGCCCTGCAAACCCAGCATCGGACACGGGAGACGGAAACCGGCGGGCGGCGTCAGATAGACGGTGCCGATGGGTTCAAAGGCGAACGGGCAATCTTCTCCCAGCAGTTTGGCCGCGTGCTGCGGTGCCGTGGCGAGGATGGCTGCCGCGAAAGGTTCGCCGTTGATCCTGACGCCGCAAAGATCAGGTGCCAGCGCATGCACGCGGCAGCCGAAGCGGATATCCGTATTGTGCTGGCGCAGCCAGCGCCACGCCGGTTCCGGCAGCAACTGCCCGAGCGGAACGCGCGGCAGCAAGAGATCGGTATCTTCGCGCCGCGGGCTGCCGAGACTGTCGCGCAGCGTGTTGGCAAAAACCTGGGCGGAAGCATGTTCAACAGGGGTGTTGAGGGCGGCCAGGCAGAGCGGCGCCCAGAGGTGCCGCCGTAGAGCGCTTGTCTGGCCGGCACCGGTCAGCCAGTCGGCGACGGTGGTGTCGCGGGCCAGTCTGAACTGCTGCCATTTCAGGCCTTGCATCCAGCGGGCGGTGGCCAGTTTTTCTCGCCAGCCGACGCCTTTCGCCGTGAGCAGACCCGCGGCAAGATTGAACGGGGCGGGCCAGGGGGGCAGGCGCAACTCGAAACCGGCGTTGTCGCGCAACCACAGCGGCTGCCGCTGGAGCAGCACGTCGGGGTCGGCGCCGATTTGCCGCATCAGCGCCAATGTGTCGCGGTAGGCGCCGAGCAGGATGTGCTGACCATTGTCGACCTGGCGGCCGTCGAGCGTGATCGTGCGGGCGCGGCCACCCAGCACGCGACCGGCTTCGAACAGCGTTACCGCGCGACCGGCGGCGACCAGTTCGACAGCTGCCGCGATGCCCGCCCAGCCGCCGCCGATGACTGCTATCCGGGGCGTGTCGGCCATCAGGCGAATACCCAGGTTTTCCAGGCGATCCAGATCTTGCGCAAAGGCGTCAGGCTGATGCGCTGGTGCAGCACCCGAAAATCCTCACGCCGGATTTCGTCGAGCACGGTCCGGTAAATCGCCGCCATGATCAGGCCGGGACGCTGCGCCTTGCGGTCTGCTGCCGGCAGCTGCGCGAGCGCCTGCGCGTAGTAGTGTTCTGCACGCTCTACCTGAAAGCGCATCAGCGCGGTGAAATTGTCGGAATAGCGGGCGTTCAGAATGTCCGCCGCCGGAACGTTGAACTGTTTCAGTTCTTCCACCGGAATGTAGATGCGGCCACGCCGGGCGTCTTCGCCAATGTCGCGAATGATGTTGGTGAGTTGAAAGGCTATGCCGAGGTCATGTGCATATTTCTGGGTCTGGCGGTCCTGGTAACCAAAAATCTCGGCCGCAACCAACCCAACCACGCTGGCGACCCGGTAGCAATAGAGCTGCAAGCCCTTGAAATCGAGATAGCGCGACTGGGTCAGGTCCATCTCCATGCCATCGATGATTTCCAGTAGCCATTCCTTCGGGATATTGAATTGCCGGCCCGCAGCCTGCAACGCCAGCCCGACCGGGTGTTCCGGCTGGCCGTCGGCGATGCGGACCACTTCTTGTCGCCACCAGGTCAGCTTTGCGGCGGCGATGGCGCTGTCGCTCGTTTCGTCGACCACGTCGTCGACTTCCCGGCAGAACGCATAGAAGGCCATGATGGCGCGGCGCCGCTCGGGGGGCAGGAACAAGAAGCTGTAATAGAAGGAAGAACCGCTCTGGGCGGTGCGTTCCTGGCAGTACTGGTCGGGCGACATGATGAATTCGGGAATGCGAAGCCTACATTGTAAGGCTGCGGCCGGCGATCACGAGCCAATCCCAGGCAGCCAGACGCGGACGATGGCGGAACACGTCGCCGCCGACAGCTTCGATGCGCTCGAGAATCCGGAGCCCGCCTTGCACGGTCAGGCGGATTTCCCACCCCAGACGGCCGGGGAGCGCACGTGCCAGCGGTGCGCCGGAGAGCATGAGCTGGCGCGCCCGGTCGACCTGAAAAGCCAGCAGCGCCCGCCACTGCGGCGATAGACGCGCGGCGGCGATATCCGCCTCGGCGACATCGAAGCGGGCAAGCTCTTCCAGCGGCAGATAGACACGGTCTTTGGCCCAGTCGATGGCGATGTCCTGCCAGAAATTGATCAGTTGCAGAGCCGAGCAGATGCAGTCCGATTGCCGTAGCGACTCGGTATCGGTGCGGCCGCACAAGTGCAGCACCAGCCGCCCAACCGGATTGGCCGAACGGCGGCAATATTCGAGCAGTTCGGGGTAGTCGGCATAGCGCGACTGACGCACGTCTTGTGCGAAAGCATCGAGAAGATCGCGGAATAATCCGATGGGCAGCGCGTGATCGGCGATCACCGGCGCGAGAGCCTTGAACAGCGGTGAAACCGGCGGCTCGCCTCGTTCGATGTCTGTTAACGCCTGCTGGTATTCGGCCAGCGCCGCCAAACGTTCATCGGGCGAGGCGGTGCCTTCGTCGGCAATATCGTCGGCGCTGCGCGCGAAGGCGTAGATGATTTCGATGGGCCGACGCAGCCGGGCGGGCACCAACAATGAAGCAACCGGGAAATTTTCGTAATGATCGACAGCCATGGCGGCGAAGTATAAACCGCTGGTGGTAGAATCCGGCCTCGCGCGGACGTGGCGGAATTGGTAGACGCACCAGATTTAGGTTCTGGCGCCGCAAGGTGTGCGAGTTCGAGTCTCGCCGTCCGCACCAAGCAGAATCAAAACGCTGGCTGATCAGATCCGCATGGCGATGCGCAGATTTCACCCCGGAAGAGACTTTCTGCTTGCCCCGAGTGACGATGAGCCCTTGTCTGATCAGGGCCAGCCACCCGTGAAGTCGATAACCTGACCGGTGGTAAAGGGCGAGCGGCCCGAAACCAGAAAAGCGATCAACTCGCCGATTTCTTCCGGCTTGCCGAGGCGTCCCATCGGAACAGTGTCGGCAATTTTGCGGGCGCCGACCGGGTCGTCGATATAGCGGGCGCGGGGGTAATAGGCTTCGCTATATAAATAGTTCGGGGCCACGACGTTTACCTGGATGCCAAACGGTGCCGCTTCTTTTGCCAATGCCAGCGCGAAAGCGCTTGTGCCGGCGCGTACAGAGGTGGCCACCGAGAAGCCGGGTTCAGGCTGCCGGTAGCGTGCAGAGGTGACGAAGACAAAGGTGCCTCGGCGGTTTGCCTTCATCGATGGCAGCAACAGTTGCGTCAGGCGCCAGGGAAAGATCAGCAGCGCTTCGACACTTTCCCGCAGGGTTTCGAGCGACACATCTTCAACTGGACGCGGTGAATTCGGGAATACGTCGTTGGAGATGCATGCGTCAATCGTCAGATCCCGTTGGCGCAATTCGTCGGCAATTGCATCCGGAGTCTGCGCGCGCAGGGCGATGGTGCCGGGATGGCTGGCCTCAAATGCGCGCGCCGCCTGGTCATCGACGAATCCACAATCGTGGCACGCGAGCTGGTGCCTTTCGCGGAGTAGTATGGGTACGCTGCCAGGGCCAACATATTGGTTGGCGTGAGTGAGTAGTAGCGTGGTCATGCGATACCTCCTGACGCATGAGGGGCGATTCGGTCGTATCCAGATGCCTTTGGAAGCTATTCTCAGGTTGGATATCTGCAGCGGCGCGCCGAGCAGGTGCAGTTCGGTTCCGTCAACACAACGCCTGCAAGGCGTGCAGGGTGGTCTCTGCGATTGGAGAGGATCTCCGGGTCTCACCATTCACATGCACGATCACCGTGCTGGCGGTGGCGACGCAGCGCTGATTTTGAAAGATGGCTTGTTCCAGGGTGATGGAACTGCGGCCGATACTGGCGATGCGCGTGCCGATCTCGACTTTGCCGGGCCAGGTGATTTCGTTGCGAAAATCGAGTGTCAGCCGAGCGATGACAAAAGAACAGCCAGGGGCCGCCAGCGGCCGGGCGGGGTCGTATAACAACTCGACGCGTCCGTCCTCCAGAAAGGTTGAAAACACTGCGTTGTTGACGTGCCCTTGGCGGTCCGTGTCGGCGTAACGGAGCTTGCTTTCGGTGCGCAACGGAAAATCGGCGAGCGCGAGCGGTGTTTGGGTATCGCGATTGTCATCGGGCATGGCATTCTCCCTACTAGGTTGCTGAGTCAGCGTTTGCAAGGCGCGCGACTGCCTCGCGGCAGACGGCAAGAACGTGTTCGGAAAGCGCGGGATCGTCGACGGCACGCGCCAAACCGATTCCGCCAATGCACAAGGCCATGAACGCGATGGCGTCGTCCTGCTGTTGCAACGGGGCCGATTCGTCGCCGCAGATCGCCGACAACGATTTGGCCAGTTCCCGGGTATAGGCCTGCCGAAAAGCCGCGCTCCCGCGGGAGGCGTCCGAAACCAACGCGGCCAGCGCGCAGCTATCGGCAACGTCGTCACGATGCGCTGCGGTCAGATAACGGCGGGCCAACCGACCCAGGCGTGCGGGCCAGGATTCATTGCGAGGTTTGCCAACCCAGTGCGGACGATTTTCGAGCAGCGCATGGCGTAACGCGGCGACGGCCAGTTCGTCCTTGTTGGCGAAATGCGAATAGAAGGCGCCGTGAGTCAGTCCGGCGTCCTGCATGACCGGTGCGATGGCCGCACCCGAGAGGCCTTCGACCCTCAGCCGCACAGCGCTCGCGTCGAGAATGCGGTGGAGGGAAGCTTCCTTGAGTTCGACGCGGCTGACCATGTCAATATCGCATGATATTTATCATGTGAAATATCTTTTCATATGATGATTGTCATGTCAAATTCGGGTCGCCAACGGCGTCGGGACTGACGCTTGGCGATACACTGTTGTCTTTGGAGGGAACATTGATGGAACGCTGTCCCTGGTGCGAAGGCTTCGACCTCTATCGGGAATACCACGATACGGAGTGGGGGGTGCCGCTACGCGATGACCGTGCGCTCTTCGAGCTGTTGATTCTGGAGGGCGCACAGGCCGGACTTTCCTGGGCGACCATTCTGAAGAAGCGGGAGAATTATCGGCGGGTATTCGACGGTTTCAACCTAGAACGAATCGCGAACTACGACGAGAACAAAATTGCGGCGCTACTGGCCGATCCGGGCATCGTTCGCAACCGCGCCAAGATCGCTGCCGCGATCGGAAATGCCCGCGCTTATCTGGCACTATGTTCGCAAGGGCGAACGTTTGGCGATTTCGTGTGGCAATTCGTCGAAGGACAGCCGATCCGGAACCGATGGGCATCGCTGAACGACGTGCCGGCGCGGACACCGCAATCGGATGCGATGAGCCGGGCGCTGAGCAAGGCAGGCTTCAAGTTCGTTGGCTCGACCATCTGCTATGCGTTCATGCAGGCGGCGGGGATGGTCAACGACCACTTGATTACCTGTCCGCGACACGACGAGATCGATGCGATGCGGGTCTCGTGATGCTTTCAACTGGATGCAATGCCGGAGCGTCCCGGTTGCAAGCCGGCGAAAGACCGTTCGCTTAGCCGCTCCGGCGCATGCTTGTGGTATCGGGGTCGGCCGGCAAGCGCGGCAGCACGACACTGACTTCCAGGCCGCCCTCGCGGCGGTTTCGCAGCGCCAACGTGCCGCCGTGCGCGTACACAATGTTGCGCGCGATGCACAAACCCAATCCTGTTCCCCCGGTTTCCCGGCTGCGCGAACCCTCAAGGCGATAGAAGGGTTCGAACACTTTTTCCTGTTGGTCCTCGGGAATGCCGGGCCCATCGTCCGCAATTCGCAGCCTGAGTTCGCCTGGGCTGTCTTCTAGGATGACCCGGGCCCGGCCACCATACCGGATGGCGTTGTCGATCAGGTTGTTCAGGCAACGTTTCAGCAGCGGCGCCATGCCGACAACGGGTTGGGTCGTGGTCCCCTCAAGGCTGACCGCTTTACCCAGTTCCGCGTGGTCGGCCTGTATGCTCTCCAGCAATGCCACCATGTCGACCGGTTGTCGGACCTGCCCGGCATCGAGGCCACGCAGGAACTCCAGCGCGCTGCCAACCATCTGCTCCATCTCATGCAAATCCTTTTCGAAGCGCTTTCGCTGTTCGTCGTCGTCAAGCATTTCCGCCCGCAAGCGCAGGCGGGTGATCGGAGTTTTCAAATCGTGCGACATCGCCGAAAAAATACGGTCGCGATCGTCGATGAGGCGTTGCAGGCGCGATTGCATGCGGTTGAAGGCGCGGGCGGCCAGCTTTACTTCGCGGGGGCCGTTTTCGGGCAGTGGCGCACGATGAATGTCTTCACCCAATTGATCCGCCGCTTCAGCCAGCAGGTGAAGCGGGCGCGTGACCCAGCGTACCGCCAGGTAGGACAGCGCCAGAACGGCCAGAAGCAGAATGAGCAATGTGGACAGCAGACGTATTGGCAGGCTCGCCGAAGTTTGCGCCACAAGCGTTTCGAAGGTGACCCAAGCGCCGTCCCTAAGTTGCACCTGGACGCGGAAGGTGTTGCCGAAGTCGGGAGATGCGTGATCAGGCGAGCCGCGGTACATGCCAGGTACGAACTCCTTGCCTTCCCGCATGGCCCGGCGTCGGCCGTAACCCGATCCGGGGCCTCGCGCCTCGACCGGAGCCGCGTCGGCAACCGCGATGCGGATAGAGCGTTCGTCACCCAGTTCCGAGTGCAAGATCGCGGCAAACATGCCTGCCTGCATGCCGGCGACCGAATTGTCGGTTGTGGCCATGGGAGTCTGGTCCAGGCTGACCACCTGCGGCGGCACATTGATTACGCTGACGATGCGCGCTCTTTCGGCGGGATTGAGAGAGTCGAGCAGTTCAACTGTGTCGGCGATCCTTTGCGCGGATTGGAGGCCGATCGATCGAAAGAGCAATTGATCGCGCTCGGCGAAGTTGATAGCCGCGCTGAGCAACTGAGCGACGAGCAGTCCCGTCAGCATCACGCCGACCAGGCGCCAGAAGAGAGATTGAGGCCACAGGGTCATCAGTGCACCTTCGCGACCGGCGCAGCCAGAACATAGCCTTCGCCGCGAATGGTCTTGATCAGCCGGGGTTCGCGGGGGTCGTCGCCCAGACGGTGGCGTAGCCGGCTGACCTGGACGTCGATGCTGCGGTCGAGTGGGTCGGCTTCCTTGCCGAGACTCAGGTCAAGCAACTGGTCGCGGTTCAGCACCCGGTTGGGATGACTCAGGAACACGCGAAGCAGGCGGTATTCCGCGCCGCTCAAGGGGGTGACCACTCCGTCGGTCGATACGAGGTGACGGTGGGAGGTATCGAGAGTCCAGTTGCCGAACTGAAGTTGTCTCGCAGAGTCGTCTGCCCGGGTGGGGGGCAGGCTGCGCGTACGACGCAGGACAACCTTGATGCGGGCTAGCAACTCGCGGGCGCTGAATGGCTTTGTAACGTAATCGTCGGCGCCCATTTCCAATCCGATGATGCGGTCGGTGTCGTCGCCCCGCGCCGTCAGCATTATGACTGGCACGTCTGATCGCGTGCGCAGGTTTCGGCACAACGTCAGGCCGTCTTCTCCCGGCAACATCAAGTCGAGAACGACTAGGTCGAACCGGCCATTGTCGAGAGCGCGCCACATCGCGCGACCGTCTGCCGCGCTGGTGACGCGCAGGCCGTTCTTGACGAGATAGTCGGAGAGGAGACTGCGGATCTCGGCATCGTCGTCGACAATCAGAATGTGATCATGGGGCTCCATATGATGATTTGACTCCTCTTTTCCCGGCAGCTGGCCGGAAAAATGTATCGCAGTGTGTCAAGGCGACGATGTGTTTCAGTGTGCTACAAAAAAGCGTGTTGTTGACATGGCCGTATTACATCTTGGCCGTGTAATGAAGGCGTTGGAAGGCCCTCCTTTCATCTGGCCGAACGGAAAAGCCGGCGGCCATTTCGATGAATCACCACAGGAGATGAATCATGAAATATGGATATGCGTTGATCGCCAGCACGGTGGCGGCGCTGTTTCTCAGCATCGCCTCTCCCGTCCATGCACAACCTGGCCCCGGAATGGGCCCAGGTTATGGTTCGGGGCAGGGTTATGGACAAGGTCAGGGTCGAGGCGGAATGGGAATGGGGAATTATGGCCGCGGTCGTGGGTTCGCCTTCAACAACACCAACACGCGGGGCTGGTCGCTCATGACGGCAGAGGAACGCGTCGCTCACCGCGACAAGATGTGGTCGGCCAAAAGCTACAATGAATGCAAAGCCATTCAGGACGAAAATCATCAGGCCATGACCGAGCGCGCCAAGGTGCAAGGCAAGACTCTGCCGACGCCTCGCTGGAACGGATGTGACCGGATGAAGGCACGTGGGTTTTTCAACTAGTCATGCCGGGAGGGGGAGGGGCGCCTTTCGCGCTCCCATCTCCCGACGTCCTGAATGGCACTCGCTCGCAGTGTAAGGCCAGGGCCGTCGACATCCGGTTGGATCGCTATTTCTGCTTCATCAGATCGGCGACGGTGCCTGACCAGATCTTGAAGAAGCCCTCGGCCCGGGCGACTTGCAGCCAGCTTTCCCATTCGCTGCGGGCAAACGCGGGATCGCGGACGGCGAGCCCGGATTGTTCGATGCCGATGGAGAGAGTCCCTCCCTTCTTGCCCGTGTTCTCGGTGCGCTGTCGTTTGAACTGCTCGCGAAGTTCGGCAATGTCGCGTTGGGATTCGGGGGTCAGGCTATAAACCAGCCAGTGCCGACCGCGGTCCGGCGCGGGCAGACCAAGCGCGGCGGTCGAAACGGTGGTCGCCCGCATTGGGAAATGGCGATCAACCGCTTTGACCGTGCTGCCTTCGTTGGGTACGAATTTGACGTCGAGTGTGGGAATGGCGCCTGCGGGGGGCAGCATGCGCACATCCATTTGCACGGCGAGCATCAGGTCGGCCGGGTTGCCTTCCATCAACGCCGATTGCAGGGTGAGCAGGCGCGGCATCGAGCGCAGGGGTACTCCCGCGCAGGCGGAGAGTCCTAGGATATACACGGCCAGCAAACAGGCGCCAGCAGCGAGCTTTTTCATGTCGATATTCAATAGGCCGACGAGGGCGGGTAGGGTTGGATTTGCCCGGCGAACGGGCTCGGATGATTTGGTCGCCAGCTTCCCACAGCGAAAGCCGTGCCGCCAGTCGGTTGCCGCGGAGTTTGCAAGCGGTTGTTGCTGGGCGTTTCGGCAGAAACAAACTGAAACAAATCGTCGCAAAAGCGCGCTTGGATTTGGCACGCCCTGCCCAAAATAATGCCATATCGGCACTGTTCGCCCAAGGCAAGAGCGCCACCGGTGGCGGTAGTCCGAGAGTGACTGTGATGAATTTATGGAGGCAAGACATGCATGTCGCAAAAGTGAATCCGAAAATGGTCGCGGTGGTCGGTGTGTTGGCACTGGGTGGGGCGCTTTCGCTCGGTTACGCCAAGACGATGCCGGGTACCGAGCAAGTTGTTCAGGCGCAGGCAGCTCCCGTTGCGGGACCGGTTGCTGGCGTGCAGATGCCGAATATGGCTGGCATTGTCGAGCAGAATGGGCCGGCGGTGGTGAATATCAGCGTCGTCGCAGGTACGCGGCAGACCGCCGAGCGCCAGCGCATGCCGCAAATCGACCCTGATGACCCGTTCTACGAGTTTTTCCGCCATTTTGGCGCGCCGCAGTTTCGTGGTCAGGTGCCGGTGCGCGGGCAGGGGTCCGGCTTTATCGTCTCGGCGGACGGCACAATCCTGACCAACGCGCATGTGGTGGATGGCGCCGATGAGGTGACGGTCAAACTGACCGACAAGCGGGAATTCAAGGCCAAGGTACGCGGTCTCGACAAAGCCAGCGATGTGGCCGTGTTGAAGATCGAGGCCCACAACCTGCCAACGGCGAAAATTGGCAATTCAACTGCCACTCGCGTTGGCGAGTGGGTGCTGGCCATTGGTTCGCCGTTCGGGTTCGAGAACAGCGCAACGGCGGGCATTATTTCAGCCAAGTCGCGCACGTTGCCGGATGGCAGCTACGTTCCTTTCCTGCAAACCGATGTGGCGGTCAATCCCGGCAATTCCGGTGGGCCGCTGTTCAACATGGCGGGTGAGGTGGTCGGCATCAACTCGCAGATCTACTCACGTAGCGGCGGCTATCAGGGACTCTCGTTCGCCATTCCCATCGAGTTGGCGATGAATATCGAGAAACAGATCGTGACTCACGGCAAGGTGCAGCGCGGCAAGCTCGGCATCGCGATACAGGACGTCAATCAATCGCTGGCCGAGTCGTTCGGGCTTGAGAAGCCCGCGGGCGCCCTGGTTTCCTCGATCGAGAAGGGCGGCCCCGCAGACCGCGCCGGCTTGCAGCCCGGTGATGTGATTCTCGCTTTGAACGGGAAGGCCGTAACTGCCTCGGGAGACCTTCCCGCATTGGTGGCGACGATGCAGTCCGGTGAAACTGCCCGCTTGCAAGTATGGCGCAAAGGCAAGCAACTGGAAATTGCGGTCAGGATCGGCGCTTTTGAAGAACCAGCGCGGGCCCAGATTTTGGAAGAGAGCCCGGGCAAAGCCCGGCTGGGCGTGGCAGTGCGCCCGCTGACGCCCGAAGAGCGACGTCAAATTGGCGGTGCGGGCGGCGTGATGGTTCAGGATGCCAGCGGCCCCGCCCGGCGCGCCGGCATTCAGGCGGGCGACGTCATTCTGTCGGTCAATGGCGAAGCCGTCAGCAGCGCCGAACAGTTGCGCGCGCAGTTGGCCAAGGCCGGCAAGCGAGTTGCCCTACTGGTGGAACGCGGCGATGCACGCCTGTTTGTACCGGTGGAACTCGGTTGATGTCGCGAGTCCGGGGGTGGCCGGCGTGCCGGTCGCCCCGCGGGCGTTACTGTTCAACCAGTTCGACGCGACGATTTTTCGCCCGTCCTTCATCGGTGCGATTGGTGGCGACCGGTGCAATCGGCCCCGCGCCGCGCCCCTGCATGCGACTGGTGGCGATTCCATACCCTTTGAACAGCGCCTGAACCACCGCTTGCGCACGCGCTTCGGAGAGTTTCATGTTGGCGTCGAGTTGCCCGGTCGAATCGGTGTGGCCGACCACCATCAGCTTTAGCGAGGGGTCGCCGGTGAGCAACTTGGCAACCTCGTCCAGTGCTGCTTTCGATTCGGGTTTGACTTCCGATTTGCCGGTATCGAAGTAAATGCCATATACCGCGGCATGGCCGGTGTTCTTGATGTCGTTGCTGAATATGGTGGCGCTGGCGACAATATCCTGCGCCATGCCTGCCTTTTCGACCACGGTTAGCCAGATTTTGCCGTTGCCCTTGTTACTCTCGAACCAGACCGTTTTGCCGTCTTTGTTGACGGTACCGTTGACCAGGTAATCGTTGATGTAAAGAATCTGCCCGCCGATGCTCTTGAAGGCGGTTTCGTAATTCTTGACGACGGTTAGCTTGCCCGGTTCCTGCGTGCCCTCGGCAACCCGGTAGGTCAGTTTGGTCACCCGGCCTTCGACGTGCAGTTTTTCACGCTTGCCGGTATCAAGATTGGCGGCGTCGAATTCCTTGATATCGCATTTCTCGATGAAGTAGCCGGCCATGCGCGTCGGGAAAAGCGGATGGTCCGCACACCCTTTTTTGTCGGCGCTCGCTGCACTTGCGAGAGCAGACGTCAACAAAACGCCGCAAAATACGGCAACCTGTAAACGAATGCGCTCCATGAATCGATCCTCCCGATAGATTTGAATCCGGCTGCTTGTGCCGGGCCGATGACAGATGTCTGTTCAGAGTAGATCGCGCCGTGCAATAGCGCCATGTCATCGCCAATTCATGTGGCGGGCGCTTAGGTTTCGCCTATCATTTTTATTGGCCCAGAGTGGGTCGGATTAAAAAGAGTTTCGGGAGGTTTCATGCGGCATTTGTCATGTTGTATCGCGCTCGCCTGTATTCCGATGCACGCCGCCAATGCAGATGGCGACGGCCCCACGCGAGTGCCCAGTCAGGTCGAGGCCAGCTATATCCGGCATACGCTTGCAGCGATCCAGGCGGCGCTTCCTGCCGCGCCCAGCGGATGGACCGCAACCAGGCAACCTGATGCAGAGGTGCCGACGCAGGTTCCTGACAAAGTCGCTGCCCTGCGTGTTCAGTACTCGGGTGAATGGGTGGATACTGCTCGCCGCGAGGCTGCCGGTCGGCAAGCGGAACAGGAGAACAGGCGCGCGATGCAGGCGCAAATGGGGCCTGGCATGAAAAAACGCATGGAGGAGCAGCAAACCTTGTTTGCCAGACTCGGCGACGCGGCGCAACGGGGCGATCAGGCGGAAATGAAACGCATACAGGCCCGGTTGCAGGAATTGAGCCGGCCAGCCTCGAATGCCAGCCCGGAACGCGCCACTGAACAAGGAGGTTGTCTCAAGGTCCAAGTGACGGCCAACGCCAGCGTTTTCAGCGTCAAGAATGCGCGGGCGGTTACCATCCCCGGTGCGCCGGCAGGGCTCCAGTTCTATCGCGCCGACGACGGAGGCACGGTTCGCGACTGTCCGGAAGGGATCACCTATGCCGTATTCGGGGCGTGGAAGCCGGCCGACAAGGGCGGCGAGTATCTCTATTTCCGCGAATCAATGAACCGCGCCTTGCCGCCGACCGTCGTGCAGAACATTTATCTCTCGGTACGGGCTTCAGAGGAGAGAGCGCGGGACGTGCTGGCCCGCACGCGATGGAGCGATTTGCAGGGCTTGATTGGGCGTTGAGTTTTGCCTGAGCAAATAGAGAGCGGCGATATGGAACCTGTGGTCAGCCACATTGAGATCACTGTCGGCGATATGGAGAAGGTCATTCCGTTTTACGACCGATTTTTCCCGCTTCTGGGCTAAAGCCTCGAGGTGCGCTCTGCGGCGACCATTGCGGCGCACGACAAGCATGTGGTGCCCCGAGCACCCGAAACTGGGTATTACCATTACCTTGCCGCCCCGCGAACTTGCAGCCGAGCGGGTGCAGTGCCGAAGACCCGGTGCCTTGCATCACCTGGCATTCTGGGTGGAATCCCGGCAGGAGGTCGATCGCCTGTATGCCAAACGGTTGGCGATTGGCGTCGACGTGGTGATTCCACCCCGCGCGTTTCCCGAAAATTCGCAGCCTGGCTGCTATGCGCTCTATCTGCGCGATCCGGACGGACTGCGTTACGAGATTGTCACCTATTGAGTCTTCGCTTCGCTGGGCGAGCCGCCAGACGAGAGCGCTTGGCCTTCGCTTGCCATTTTGTCGAGCAGGCTGGCTAGGCGTTTGCGCGGGTCAAGCAGCACGTCGCGGATGTGATCCAGATAGTGCGTCACCGAATCATCGATCCCGCGTGTATCGATTTGCACCGATCCGTGCAACACAAAGGGTGGGAGATACGTCATGCCGATCAGTTGGGCGGTTTGCTGAAAGGGCTTCAATAACTCGCTCATGGCGTAATTGTTGTAACCGCCCGCCTGATAGGATTCTGCCGGGCCACCGGTCGAGATCGCCGATATCCACTCCTTGCCTTGCAGCGCGGTGCCACCGGGTCCATAGGCCCAGCCGTAGGTCAGCACGTCGTCCAGCCACTTTTTCATCAGTGCGGGCGCGGAATACCACCAGAAGGGATGCTGAAAGACGATGCGGTCATGCGCTTGCAGCAATGCCTGCTCGCGCACCACGTCGATATTCCAGGCCGGATATTCGTCGTACAGGCGATTGACGTAGATGCCTGGGCAGTCTGCCAGTGCCTGCATCCAGCGCTGATTGATCTTCGAGGTGTCGAGCGAGGTATGGAACAGGTTCACGAGAATTTTCATGACCGATGTTTTTATTAAAGGGGGGAATTGCGATCCAGCAGGTGCGCGACGCCCATGTTGCCGTACAGGCTGCGCTGCACCGATTCCAGCATCCGGTTGTACGGATCAACCGCCAAGCCCATGCCGATGAAATCCACAGTGGTCCGGAACGGGCGTTGGCCAGGCGGCATGTCGATCAGCATCGCCATCGCCTCAGCGACGCGCTGCGGATCCTGCTGCGGTGTCGCGCCCACTAATGCCTGGAACCCGGCCAGCGCGGCGGCAGGTTGCAGGCCCAACGCGGCATAACTTGCTGCCCGATCATCGTCGCCGGGATGCAGGGAATGGCTGGAGAATGCCGTGTTGTATCCGCCCGGCTCGACGATGACACAATCGATACCGGCAGGGGCGAGTTCGGCGCGATAGGTTTCGGCCAACGCTTCCAGTGCCCATTTGCTGGCGGAATAGGGGCCGTAGAAAGGGATGGCGATTCGTCCGAGCAGGCTCGAAACATGCATTAGCAGCCCCGCCCCGCGTGCCCGGAACTGGGGCAGTACGGCGCGATTGACGCGCGCGACGCCAAAGACGTTGAGGTCGAAGACGCGCTGCCAGTCCTCGGCAGTGAAACACTCCTGAATCCCGTGGGCGCCCGCGCCTGCGTTATTGATGACCACATCGAGCCGTCCCTCCATGGCGTCGAGCGCGGCGGCGACGCCTGTTTCGACGCTCGCATCTATGGTGACGTCCATTTCCACCACAAAGGCACCAGCGTTCTGGAGCGATTGGGCGTGGATGGCGTTGCGACCGTTCGGATCTCGCATCGTCGCCACGACGCGATGACCACGCGCAAGGAGGGTAGATGCCGTTAGGCGGCCAAAACCGCCTGACGCGCCGGTAAGCAGAATGACTTTGGACATGAAGACTCCTGTAGGGAATAGGTTGAATTTGTTTGCAACTGCACCTCGGACACCACTTTACTTTTCTCTATTTATTGAATAAACAAGGTGGAATTGAAATAATTATTCGTAAATTGCGATAAATTGACGATCCAGTTGCGCACAAGGAATTCACGATGGATTTGCTGAATGCCATGCAAACGTTTGAAAAGGTTGCGGAACTCGGCAGCTTCAGCCAAGCCGCGCTGGCGTTGGGGTTGCCCAACGCCTCGGTATCGACGCGCGTTTCGCAATTGGAAGATCGCTTGGGCGTCAAACTGTTTGCGCGCACGACGCGCAGAGTCAGGCTGACCGACGAAGGTGCGGTTTACCTCGAATGGGCGCGGCGCTTGCTCGCCGAAATCGACGAGGTAGAGGACCGGCTACGCGGGCGCGTTCACAAACCGCGAGGGCGTATCCGCATCGATGTGCCGGCTTCTGCTGGGCGACACGTCATCGGGCCGGCGCTCCCCGAGTTCTTTCGGCGTTATCCGGACATTACGGTGGACATGGGCTGCACGGATCGTGCCGTTGACCTGATCTCGGAAGGGGTGGATTGTGTCGTTCGCGGCGGTGCGGTCAGTGACGAAATGCTCGTCGCGCGGCGACTGGGCTGCTATAAGGTCATTACCTGCGCGGCCCCCGGCTATTTAGCCCGCTTCGGCATCCCCTCATCGCCAGAGGTTTTGGGTGAGCACCGGGCAGTGAACTTCTTTTCCGCCAAGTCAGGAAAGGTATTGCCGCTGGAGTTCATGCTGAATGGTGAGATGCAGACGGTGCCGATGTCGTCGCAAGTGGGCACCAACGATGCCGACGCATACATGGCGCTAGCGCTGCAAGGGCTGGGAATCGCCCAGTTCCCGCGAACCCGCACGGTGATGGAAGCTCTTGCGGCAGGGAGGTTGGTGCAAGTGCTCGAGCCCTGGCGGCCCGACGATTTCCAGATGTTTGTGGTGTACCCCCGCAATCGCCACCTGAGCGCCCGCGTCCGGGCGTTTGTCGATTGGATAGTCGAGGTCTACGCCGAACTCTTCGGAGAGCTGAATGGCGACATCGCCGGGGCGGCTAGATTGTCGTAAACGAGCCTCAGGGCGTGCGCTGTTACGTGAACACCAAAAAGAAAAAGGCACTTCCGAAGAAGAGCCTTTTTGCTGTACTTGGCGTCCCCACGGGGATGCGTGCCTAACCCCACTCCAGAGTTGTGTGCAGTGGTGCCGTTCAGGGCCCCACGGAACAGACGGGCGGCGTGATCATTTGCCGCCGAAATGCGTCGAGCCGAAAAGCCGAACCGCGGACCACATCATCCAGCGTCTCCACGCCGGCACGCCGGCAACGGCAGAGGCTTCTTTCAGCACGGCATCGGCAACCGGTCTCGGAAGATCACCGGTCACGTAGAGGTAGTCATGCACTACGGCAGCCGGGTGCGCTGTGTCGCCGGTCAGCCAAAAGGCGATCGGAACGCGCGGCACACTGGCGAAGTCGGTGACGAACCCGGCCGGAACGCTGATGATGCCCGCGATGTCGGACAGGTACACCAACGGTTTCAACAGCTTCCAGGCGCCGCGCCCTTCGTTGTCGGTGTCGCTGACTTCCTCGACTTCGAGATTGGTCAGAAAGCGGCTCATTGACCACCCCCGGGCGTGGGCTGAGGAGGGACGGCAGGCGTAGAGACGCCGCCTTGCGTTGCCGGATCGATGGGCGAACCCTTCGGGGGCAGCGTACCATCGGAACGGTAAGCATCCACAACACCGGTCACCGCAGCTTGCAGCATCTGGCCACACTCTGCCAGCGCGGGTTCGGCTGCGATGATCGTATTGATGACCAGACCGGCCTTGGTCAGGCCGGCGGCCTTGGGCGCCAAAACCTGAGCAGTCAGCACCAGTTGGCCGATGGCCGGAAGCGCGGCATTGATTTTGGCAATTTTCGCCTTGAAGGCGGCGAGATCGAACGACATGGTTTTCTCCTCAAAATGTGCAGCGAAGTTGCGCATGGGCACCCGTCAAGATGACAGACCCAGCGGGATCGAATCCGACCGTCGGATATGCGGATGGACGACAGTCGGCGGGGTGGATCGAGAGAAAAACGACAATGAGCAGGACGGCGATCATGGCGAGACATTCTTTCCGGCCTGAAACGCCCCGAGCGCGATCAAGGCATCGCGGAGTGCCTGCGCGAACGCATCAACTGGCACCATTCCAGTGATGACCAGGCCGCCCCAGGCACAGAACAACAAGGTGCCGGCGAGTAGTTTTTCGCGGACGCTCATTCGGCTTCCCCGTTCGGCCGATTGGCGATCTTCTGAGCCAGTGCGGCGGCATCGGCCGCCACGTCCGGGTTGAAGCTGCGGAAGTTGCCGAGATGACCGATGGCCAGGTGGCAGTTGATCCCGTTCTTCCACGACTCGCAGAGCGTGATGAGGTTGGTGGTATCCAGCTCGAGTTCGGGGTGCAGGTGAAACGGGTGGATGTGATGCACTTCCAGCTTCTCGATCCCGCCGCAGACCGCGCAGCGCGGGTGCTGGGAGAGAAAGCCCTCGCGCACGGCTGGCCAGCGCGGCGAGCGAGCGGTCTTGAGCGGGTGCTTGCCCTGGGCGGCATCGGTCAGATGCTTGATGATGCGCATCACGCCACCTCGTCTAAGACGGCACGAACGGTACTGAGTCTTGCAATGCGGTCTTCGACGCCATTAAGACCGCCATTGATGCGGCGCGTGATTGCAACAAAATCTCCGGCGTCTGCAAGGTCGTTGAGTCCGTTCGTCTTCCAGAACCACGCCGCTGACATCGCGGCATACTCCGGCATCTCGAGCTTTTCTGGCGAGGCGACGAAATCGACGCCCAGGGCCTCGCTGACGGCCCGGTAATTCGCCCGCCCGGTGATCTGGATCAGGCCGCGTCCGCGGTACCGGAAGCCATCGCCAGGCTCAATGTTCCCTAGCCCGAGACGCCCCTCATAACGATTTTGTGCAGGCGTTGGACCCCAGATTTCGCGCAAGTATCGCAACCCGCCGGATTCGTGCCCGATCTGGGCCAGAAAGGCGGCAATCCAAGCATCGAGCATCGCTTTGTTTTCTGGCCACGCGAAATCGATGCCGGCAGCGCCTCCCCGGATAACGTCCAGACAGGACAGCGCTGAGGCTCGTAGCGGCGATGTTTTGTCGCCCGCCAGATCCTCAAGCGTGGCGCGAAAACCGCTGGCCGCTGCCCATGCGCTGAACTCGGCGCGCTCGACCATTCCGAGCGCCGTGCGGCCGGCGCTGACTGTCTGAGCAATCAGCACGTCGTTGCGGCTTGCAAGCAAATCGGGATCAAGCGCAAGAATGTCTTCGCGGATGCTCATGATCAGTTGCTGTCGAGTTGGAAGGACAATTGCCCTGCCGCGAACGAGATCGTGTAGCCCGATCCGGGCACGCTCAACGAAGCGGTCAGGTTGATGCAGATCCAGCGATTGCCGGCTGTCGAGGAATCCATTAAACCGACCGATTGCACGGTTCCCCAAGCTGCCGTCGAGGCCGACCACGTAATCACGCCGTTGTTGCTGGTCGTGGCATTGGTGCCCGAGCTGGCGACGGTCGTTCCGGCGCCCTGGGTGCCCGCCCAGTTGGCGAGCGAGGCGGTCACCGCCTGCCTTGCGTAAGCTGTGCCGGTTGTCGAAACCTCCGTGCCGGCGGCCGAATCGCTGCAAGTGTCGGTGAAAAGCGCAACGTACCACGTCGCCGGGGCGCCAAGGGTCTGCCCGCGGATCAGGGCGTCGATCACCTTGTTTTCGGCGTAATCGGTCAGAACGCCGGTCGTGCCGGCGGCTTGCGCCGGCAGCGTGATCAGGCTGGTGATGGCCAGGAAAAGCGCCAAGGTCAGGAATCGCAGGGGGTTTTTCATGTTTCTTCCTTTCTCACATAGTTGTGGCTATACTTGACGAAACCGCACGACGCTTTGGGCGTCAGCTTGGGGACGTTCGAAAGAGCGAGCATCAAGCAGTGCGGTTTGCCTTTTTGTGGATCGTCACGGGCATTACTTGAGTTCGGCGCGATTCAAAGATCGCCGTGTAAGTGAAATGCGCGGACGTGTATGTCACCTTGATCCTTGGCGATCCGTTGCGAGCGTTTGGCGGTGTTCCGCGCTCATGTTCTCCGCGCTCAAGAATCCTTGGCGTAATCGACAGGTCACGATGCGTGATTGGTACTTGCCCGCGAGAGCGCTCTGATTTCCCGCCGTGCTGACGAATCGCATGGATTGTCAGATCATGCGACAGCGCAACGCTTTTTCCTTCAATGCTCACCCCAATAGCCGATGCCTTCTGTGCTGCGGTTGCAGAAACCTTGGAAAGATCGTGCGATTGCTGCTTATCACCCGGTGAGCGTAACGCTCGCTGCACAAACCCAGATATTCCGCCACCCCCCGACCAGCGGCCGTGCTCGTCGCGCGGCTGATCAGGGTTAAACGCCTTCGCGAGGCTTTCCTTTTCGTCGATCACCGGCAGGACATTGCAGCGGCAATGCGGATGCAGCGGCACGTCGGCGCCACCCTCGAAGGTGCCGTCGATGGGTGCCAGCTTGCCGTTCATGTCCTGGCACTCTTCGCAGCAATCGTCGGCGGTCAGCCATTCCTTTTGCTGAACAAGGCCGCTGATCGCCGGCACGCCCTTGAGAATCTGTTGATAAGCCGGATCGGGAGGCATCGGCGTGCGCCCGAATTCATCCAGCACGCGCTTGATAGTGGCGCCATCTACCGGTTCCAGAGCGTACAGGCCATTGCCTAGCGTCATGCGCGGGTACAGCGTCGGCGCGTCGATGACCAGCAAGTCTTCGAGCATCATGCGAAGCCACGTAGACCAATTATGCTCACGGTCTGGCTTTTTGAAGAACTTGGTCAGTTCCTCACAGCGGTCATCTGGCTTGGCCTTGTCATCCTTCGGCTTGATGTGCCACTGCAACTTCTCCATCTGATCCTTGCGGGTCTCGATCACCAACCGCAGGATGTCGTAGTTGTCAGCCAGGGCGCGCATCTGGTCGAAGGTGATAGCTTCCCCGGTTCGCGGGCGTGACTGCGTATTGATGCCAACCGGAAAATCGAACTGACGACCAACTACGGACGGCTTCTGATTTTCAGGCACCATTTCGGGCAGCGGGTCCATCGGACCAAACCAGTCAGGCGCCTTGCCGGTGACCATCAAGCGAAGGCCGGCGGCCACGCGGGCAACGATGCCCGGCTCAATGGGGGTTTTGATTGGTTGCGTCATTGGTCTTTGCCTGTTGAGCCTGCTGGGCCAGTTGCTGCATGTAATCCAGCATGCCGAAGTTGTTGATGTTCAACTCGTCGAAAGCGTCCGCTCCCGCATCCACCTGATCGTCGTGGGCGCCATTAGGAAACACCCGCTTTTCGCCGATCAAAGCCGGGTTCCACTCAGCCTTGAGCATCATCACGTTGCCGACATTTACCTGCGCGGCGAACGGCTCAGCGCGAGTAATCTTGTCGCCAGATACTGGCTTTGCAGTGACGGTGAACCCAGCCAACAACTTGGTGAAATTGGCTGCCTGAGACTTGCCGGCTTGTCCTGGATCCTGAGGGATGCGGATTCGCGTTCCGGGTCCATCTCGCCTGGCCGTATTCAACAGCGCTGCCTCGACGGCTTCCGGGCCTCCCCGGAAACGAACGATGTCTGCGATGATCCATCGTCCCGTCGGCGTCAATCCGAGCTTGTAGCCGACCGTCCAATCCGGGTCTTTACCCGGTTCCTCGACGCTGGCCGCGAAGTCCCATCCGCGAACAAAGCGAGTGCCGGCCGGTACCGCATCCACCTCCTCGATCTTGTCCGGCTTGAAAATGTTTCCCTCTGGCGGCGCTGGCGCCTGCTGGTACTGACCGGCGTAGGTGTAGGGCGCTGCTTGCTGCATGCGTCGCAGCATTTCGATGCTGTGCTTCTCAGGCCATAGCGCGGTGCCGTCGGCCTGAATGGCCGGAAGGCACACATGCTCCCATTCCTCGCCGTTTCCTCCATCCATCAGCCAGCCAGCCAAGTCCTTTTCATGCAGGCGCTGCATGATCAGGATGATCGGCGTGTTCTCGGGGTCGTTCTTGCGAGATTCCAGCGTGTTCTGGAACCACTCGATCACCCCTTGACGGATGACGTCGCTGCGCGCCTCGTCGGCCTTGTGCGGGTCATCGATGATGATGGCGCCACCGAACCCATCGCGGTGCTTGCCGGCGCCGTAGCCGGTTATCGTTCCGCCCGCACCTGAGGCATAGACGATGCCGTCCTTTGACGTCCGCCATTCATGCTTTGCCGCGCTGTCAGGACGAAGCGCGAAGTCGTGAAAAATCTCGCTGTATTCGTCATGCTGGACCATCTCGCGGATTTGCCAGGAATTATTGCTGGCGAGCTGCGCGGCGTAGCTGGTCAGGATGAATTCCGAATCCGGCGCGTGCCCAAGCGACCACCCGACGAAGTTGTTGACCAGTTCCGTCTTCGAGTACCGCGGCGGGATGTTGATGATCAGCCGCTTGCACTCTCCACGAAACACCCGCATCAGTGCATCGCAGATGATCCGGTGACGCCCCAGCAATTCAAGCGCTTTCGCCGAACTGACCGAGAAGCGCAACGGCTGGCAGACCGATGCCGACAAATACCGCGACATCGCCGACAAGTACGGCCGCCGGCAGACATTGATCGAGCAAGTCGCCAAGCTGCACCAGGACGTGATGGACTGGACTCAGATCGCCGACGCGCTGTCACCCGATGGCATCCCCGGCGAACTGCTGGCCGAGGCACTGGAACCGATCAACGAGCGCCTGCGGGAAAACGCCACCATGGCCGAATGGGAGCCTGTCGTGATCCACGCCGACATGCGGATCACCTACGGCGACCGGGATTACGCCCTGATCAGCGAGTCAGAGAAATGGCGCACCGACGCCATGATCGCCGAAGCGGTTTCGCACCTGGCCGGCGTCAAGCTGCTGGTGCTCGATCGCTTCGACGTGCTCGACCTTAAGGGCCGCGAGGATTTGCTGTACTGGCTCGACGGCATGGCGACCGATGGCGACATCGACACCGCGCTGATCTTCGGCACGCTCAAGGCACTGCCGGCCCTCAACTTCGCCAACATCGAGGCGCACTGGATCGACAACGGTGTGGCGGGCCGGATGCAGGAGGCAGCGTGAGACACAACATCCGCCCCGACATCCTGACGGTATCGGGCCACTACTTTGACTTTCTTCAACCTCAAAACAGCACGTTTGGAATAGAAGACGTGGCGCATGCGCTCTCGCACGTCTGCCGCTTCGCTGGACACACGCGCTGTTTCTACTCGGTGGCCCAGCACTCAGTAATGGTTTCCAGAATCGTGCCGCCGGCCGACGCTTTGGCAGGTCTGTTGCACGACGCAGCCGAGGCATTCATCGGCGACGTTTCTCGGCCCCTCAAACAGCTATTGCCGGACTACAAGGAAATCGAAAAGCGGGTAGAGGCGGCGGTCTTCTCGTACTTCGAGATTGACTCAATGCCGGCGTCGGTGAAAGAGGCCGACATCATCATGCTGGCTACCGAGCAGCGCGACCTGATGGCACCGCATGATGACGAATGGTCTCTGATCTCAAAGGTGACGCCACTCACCGATTGGATCGTTCCATTGACCCCGTCCTGCCTGCGGCCATGCAGGTGGAGGGATGGAAATTCGGCGACAGCCCAATAACCTCGTCTGACGACAGAATCAAACTCGCTGTTGTGTGGGCCAGAAAAGCACTGAAAGAACGGCCGCTGATATGAACTTCGCCCAATACCTAGCAACCCCCGTCAAACCGCTTTTCGATCCTCAAGAATCGACCGGAAAAAAACGTGTCGTGACCAGCCGAATGCGGGCCGCCGCCACCAGGCGCGAGGCGGAAGACAAGCAATACCGTGAGGCCATCGCAGAACTCGGCGGCAGGGTGACCAATGCGGACATCTCGAAACACACGGGGATCTCGCTCAAGACCGTGACGGCGAAGATGCGCGACCTCGCCCAGCGCAAGATGGTTGTCCGCTATGGCACGCTCGTTGTACGCGGCGGCAAGGCCGCGATTTGGAAGTGGGCGAATTGACTATGCCAAGACCGACGCTCAAAATCACCTCGGTCAATAAACCCGACGCCGGCATCATCGCCGACTGCGCGCTCGCCTTACTTCTCGACTTCCATGCGAAATCAAGCCGTCCTGTATTTGCGCTCGTCCAAGGACAGGAGCGCGGTATCACTAGCCGCTCAACGCCGGGAACTTCTGGAACTGGCGAAAGCCAAGAGCCTGATTGTCACCGGTGAGTATGAGGATGCGGTCGAGTCCGGCAAGGACACCGACCGCCCCGGATTTCAGAACCTGCTCCGCGATCTCAAGGCCAAGGGCCGCAACTGGACCGCGATTCTTGCCTACGACACAAGTCGCATCGGCCGGCGCCGTTACATAGCCGAGGCGTTCCGCCACGAATGCAAGAAACTGGGCGTCGACATCTTGTTCGCCCGGGTGCCCGAGGTTGATCCGATCTCACAGGTGATTCTCGATTCGGTGTTGCAAGCGATGGACGAAGTCCACTCGCTGATGTCTCGAGAAAAGGGGCTTGCCGGCATGGCCGAGAACGTGCGCCAGGGCTTTCGCGCTGGCGGCCGGGCGCCCTATGGCTACAAGCTGCAAATCATCGAAACCGGCGCCATGCGAGAGGGCGTCCCGGTCACAAAATCGAAACTGATCCCTGACGACGCGACGGCCGGAAAAATAGCGGCGTGGCTGAAGGGGAGAGCGATCGGCAAGAACGGAGCCAAGATGGCCGACGATCTAGGCATCGAACTTGCCAAGAGCAGTCTTGCGCATCTCGAATGGACCGCCTTGACTTACGCCGGGCACACGGTCTGGAACATGCACCGAGGCAAAGACGAACCGGGCGATGGAAAGCGGCGCCCCAGAGGCGATTGGATCATCCAGCGTGACACACACCATGCCCTGATCGAAGAAAGCGAAGCGGAGGCCATTCTTGCACGCCTGGAGAGGGCAAAAACAAGCCGCGCGACCCGGGCAAGGCTATCCGATTATCTGCTTTCTGGAATTCTGGTCACGCCAGACGGCTCCGCATGGCACGGCAACGCCGGCAACTACTGGGCGGGCAGGGCGAACATCCGCGCATCGATGATCGAGGACAGCGTGATCGCTCACCTTGTTGACGATCTTCAATCGGATGAAATTGTGCAGTTGCTGTTGGAGCGCGCAAGACGCGCACAGGCGCCGTCAGATGGTGCGGAGTTGGAAACGCTGCGGGGGCAGGTCAAAGACGTCGACAAGGCCATCAACAGGCTGATGATACTGATCGAACAAACGGACGCGCCCGAGCCGCTTCTGCGCCGCATAGAGCAGCGCGAAACCGAACGAGCGGAATTGATGGACAGGCTGGAACGTCTTGCCGATGAAACGCGCAAGGCAAAGGCGCTGGCGGCTATCACGGAAAACGACGTGCGCAGAATGGTATCCGCGCTGGCAATAGACATGGAAACGCTGAACCGCGAACACCTGAAAGATTTTTTACGCGGCGCGCTTGAGCGCGTAGAGCTTGACCCGACCACTCGCACTGGATCGATCCATTACAGGATCGTGGCAAGTGGGGTTAAGCTGGCGTCCCCACGGGGATTCGAACCCCGGTTACCGCCGTGAAAGGGCGGTGTCCTAGGCCTCTAGACGATGGGGACCCGGACGTTTCTTTCGCACTTTTTGGTGGAGGTAAGCGGGATCGAACCGCTGACCTCTTGCATGCCATGCAAGCGCTCTCCCAGCTGAGCTATACCCCCGCGCTGCGAAAGAAGGCCGCATTATAGAGATGCCCTTTGGCCTTGTAAACGCCTTTTGCGAAAATTTTACATGGCCAGTGCTGAGAGCCGCTGGATGACTTTTTCGCGCCCGATCAGGTGAATCACCGCGTCAACGGAAGGCGTTTGAGCCTGACCAACCAGGAGCACGCGCAGTGGCATCGCCAGTTTGGGCATCTTGAGGCCATGCGCTGCGACCACTTCCTTGATCAGCGCCGAGATCGCCGGGATGCTCCACTCAACCACTGCCACCCGTTGGGCAAAGTCGGCGAGCGCGGGGCGGGCTTCGTCGCTCAGGTGTTGCGCGAGCAGTTCGGGGCTGGGCGCCACGTCGGCATAGAAGACCTCGACGGCATCCGCCAGCACGTTCAGGGTGTTGCAGCGATCCTGATAGAGCGCGACGGCAGTGGTCAGGTCGGGACCCTCCGCAAGCGAAACTCCTCGCGCGCCGAGGCGGGTAGCCACCATGGCGGCCAGTTCGGCTGCCGGCACTTGTTTCATATATTGCTGATTCAGCCAGAGCAACTTTTCGGTGTTGAATTGGGCGGCAGAGGCGGTGATGTGATCGAGATCGAACCACTTGACGAGCTGTTGCCGGCTGAAAATCTCGTCGTCGCCGTGCGACCATCCCAGCCGGGCGAGGTAGTTGATGACCGCTTCCGGCAGATAACCGTCCTCGTCGTATTGCATCACGCTGACGGCGCCGTGGCGCTTGGAAAGCTTGGTGCCGTCGTCGCCCAGAATCATCGACAGATGCGCGTAGATCGGCACCTCCGCATCGAGCGCACGCAGGATGTTGATCTGTCTCGGCGTGTTGTTGACGTGGTCGTCGCCACGGATAACGTGGGTGATGCCCATGTCCCAATCGTCGACCACCACGCAGAAGTTGTAGGTCGGCGTGCCGTCGGCGCGGGCGATGATGAGGTCGTCCAGTTCGCTGTTGGCGAATTCGATACGGCCCTTGACCTGATCGTCCCAGCCGACCGTGCCATCCTTGGGGTTCTTGAATCGAACCACCGGACTGATGCCGGCCGGCGGCTTCGGCAGGGTCTTGCCGGCTTCGGGACGCCAGCGGCCATCGTAGCGCGGTTTCTCTTTGCGGGCTTCCTGCTCGGCGCGCAGCGCATCGAGTTCTTCCTTCGAGGTGTAGCAGTAGTAGGCAGTGCCGGCGGCCAGCATTTGCTGGATCACTTCTTTATAGCGCGGCATCCGCTGCATCTGGTAGAACGGGCCTTCATCGTGCCTCAGGTCGAGCCACTGCATCCCGTCGAGAATGGCCTGTACGGCTTCCGGCGTCGAACGGGCAACATCAGTGTCTTCGATTCTCAGAATGAACTGACCGCCATGCCGGCGAGCGTAAGCCCAGGAGAAGAGGGCGGTGCGGGCGCCACCAATGTGCAGGAAACCGGTGGGACTGGGAGCAAAACGGGTACGGACGGCCATGGTGAATGATCCGGGCTGAAAAGGCCGCTATTTTATCCGACCCGGCGTTTGACCGCTTCGCCGTCTTGTGATTAAATGCGCCTCCTCTTCGATGGGCGGTTAGCTCAGCGGTAGAGCACTGCATTCACACTGCAGGGGTCACTGGTTCGATCCCAGTACCGCCCACCATGCGAAGAGAGATCAAGACCCGCACAGCTTAAGGCTCTGCGGGTTTTTTGTTTTGCAATTTTATTGAACCAGAGCGATTTTGTTCTCATGAGGTCGCACTGTGAGCGAAATGACTTGCAAGTAAAACGCGGAGTGATATTATCCGTGTTATGGCGCACATCACTTCTAGCGTTGAATACGGCATCCACTGCCTTCTCTGGCTGGTCGACCCGGAAAGCGGGCAGCCCAGCAGTCGGGATCTGGCTGAGTTGCAGGGAATCTCGCCATCTTTTGTTGCAAAGATTTTTCCGAAACTGGAAAAAGCGGGCATTGTTCAGGCGGTTGCTGGCGTGCGTGGCGGGTACCGCCTGGCCAAAACGCCGGACAAGATCAGCGTGCTCGATGTCGTCGATGCGCTTGAAGGCAGGAAACCCTTGTTCGAATGTGCGGAAATTCGCGATCGTTGTGCAGTCTATGCGGAAAATCCGCCCGCCTGGGCCACGCAGGGAGTCTGTGCGATTCATGCGGTCATGCTTCAAGCTGAAGAGGCCATGCGCGAGTGTCTTGCGAGGGAAAACCTTGCCACCCTGGCGCGTACGGTGGAGCGTAAAGTTCCGCCCGCATTTTTTGTCGAGGTGCGGGATTGGCTTGGCGACAAGTCTCGGCGTCGCGTCGGCGCCCGGGCGAAGGCAAGCGGCGAAGACCCGTAGCGCGGGTTTCGTTTTATTTCCAGATGCAAAAATTTGGCGACCTCCCGATTGAAGGCGTGCGGGATTGCTCACCCTTGCGGTATCCATTTTCTTTTCAACATGAAAGGTGGTTGTGATGAATCAACGTGAAGAACGACGCATTTTCTTGGCAGGCGCGTCCGGTGCAATCGGTCGCCAGTTGGTTCCGTTGCTGCGGGCAAATGGCTGGAAGGTGTTGGGGAGCACCCGGTCAGATGACAAGTTGCCTCTATTGAAAGACATGGGGATTGAGGGCGTTGTGGTCGATGTTTTCCATGCCGACAAACTTTGCGCTGTTCTCGACGAGTTCCAGCCGGACACGGTGATTCACCAGTTAACCGATTTGCCCTATGCACTCGAAGCCAGTCAGATGCAGGAGGCCTCGGTGCGGAATGCTCGACTACGGGAGGTAGGCACGCGGAATCTTGTCGATGCTTCTATTCGCGCGGGTGCCAAACGTCTGATTGCCCAGAGTATTTCATTTGTCTATGACGAAGGCGTGACGCCACACCGCGAAGACGACCCGTTGCTTCCGGATGATCACCCGACCTATGGGCAGACCTCCTTTGGCGTCAAATGCCTTGAGCGCGAGGTGCTGGAAGCTTCAGCGGATGGAATCGTTCTTCGCTATGGTTTGCTTTACGGCCCAGGTACAGGTTTTGACACTGCTATTGCGCCGGGATCGGTGCACGTGGCTGCCGCGGCCAAGGCGGCTGAACTGGCGGTGACGAGGGGAAGCCGCGGAATCTATAACGTGGCTGAGGAAGACGGTTCCGTGGTGATTGAAAAAGCTACGCGGCTCCTGGGCTGGTCGCCCGATTGGCGGAATTGAGCGGCCCGAAAAACCGCGGCGGCTCACGATGGGATTCCGCGTGATCGGGAATATGTTCAGAAGGCCCTTCGGGGCCTTTTGCATGCGACCCCGTATCGGTTGTGAGTTATCGGTATTTTGTTTTGCACCGCAAAAATCAGCGCCTCTCGTGCATAATCCAATGCTTTCCCAACTGTTCCCCCCGAAAAACAGTCATGCCTCAGGTGTTTATCTACGATACGACGCTGCGCGACGGTACGCAGCGCGAAGATCTTTCCCTTTCGCTTGAAGACAAGCTGATTATCGCCAAACGTCTGGCCGATTTCGGCGTGCACTATATCGAGGGGGGCTGGCCGGGTTCCAACCCGAAAGATGCCGAATTCTTTGTGCGCGCCGGCAAACTGGATTTGGGGCAGGCCAAAGTCACCGCTTTTGGGGCGACACGGAAGAAATTCTCCCATTGTGACGGCGATCGCAATCTCAAGATGCTGTTTGAGGCCAACACGCCGGCGGTCACCATGGTGGGCAAGAGCTGGGATTACCATGTGACGCACGTGCTCGACGCGACGCTGGAAGAGAATCTGGCGATGATCCGCGAAAGCATGGCGTGGATGAAGGCGCGTGGCCGCGAAGTGATCTACGATGCCGAGCATTTCTTCGATGGTTTTCGCGTCAACCCCGAGTATGCCATCGCGACCCTGCAAGCGGCTTTGGAGGGCGGTGCCGACTGGCTGACGCTGTGCGAAACCAATGGCGGCAAGTTGCCGTGGGAGGTGGAAGACATCACGCGTGAAGTGCTGGCGCGGTTGCCCGGCGCCCGGCTCGGCATTCATTGTCACAACGATTCGGGCTGCGGCGTTGCCAATTCGCTGGCGGCGGTACGCGGTGGCGCAGGGCTGGTGCAGGGTACGATCAACGGCTATGGCGAGCGCGTTGGCAATGCCGACCTGGTGGCGATCATTCCCGATCTACAGCTCAAGATGGGATGCGAGGTGCTGCCCGCCGAGCGGTTGAAGGAGCTCACGCAGATTTCGCGCTACGTGGCGGAGGTGGCCAATCTCAAACACGATGACCACCATCCTTACACGGGTCATAGCGCGTTTGCCCACAAGGGCGGCATACATGTGGCGGCGATCATGAAATCGTCCGACACCTACCAGCACATCGAGCCGGAACTGGTCGGCAATATCATGCGCTCGGTAATTTCCGAACTCTCGGGGCGCGGCAACATCGAGATGCAGGCCCAGTCGCTGGGTATCGAACTCGGCCGCGATCATACCGACAGGGTGCTCGGCCAGATCAAGCAACTGGAGCACGAAGGTTTTACGTTCGAGGCGGCGGAGGCTAGTGTCGAACTGATGCTCCATCGTCTGAAACCAGGTTACCAGTCGCCTTTTGCGCTGATCGACTACTTTGTGATCAACGAGCACCGTGACGGGCGCGGATTGCTGGCCGAGGCGATGGTGAAGATCAAGGTGGGCGAGAAAACCCGTTTTACGGCCGCCGAGGGCAAGGGTCCGATCGATGCCTTGGCGCGCGCTCTACACGACTCACTGGTCGATGACTACCCGCAACTGGAGAGCGTTCGCCTGATCGATTACAAGGTGCGCATTCTTGACGGCGAGGGCGGTACCGCCGCACTGACCCGCGTGCTGATCGAATTCCAGTGCGGCACCGAGGCGTGGACGACGGTGGGTGCCAGTGCCAACATCATCGAGGCGAGCTGGCGTGCTCTTTCCGACGGTATGGAATATGCCCTGGCGAGAGTCCAGGGTTAATCGAAAAGCAACGCTGCCGCCACCTTGCGACCTTCCGCCGCGAGAATGTTGTAGGTGCGGCACGCGGCCTGCAAATCCATGACTTCGACGCCGATGCCGGTCTGGGCGAAGGGTTTCAACCAGGCTGGCGGCGGAAAGCGCAGGCGGCTGCCGGTGCCGAGCAAGACGATTTCGCAGGGAGTATCCCTGAGTTGGGCGAGCAGGCCAACCAGATCGGCCTCTCCCAGCGTGGTGGCGGAGGTGCTGCACCAGGCGTCAACGAGCCGCTGCGGCTGCACCAGCAAGTTCCGCTCGTGGCGCTGCTGATTGACGGCGACGTAACCCTCGCCATAGGCGGTAAACAGGAGCGTGTCATCGTGGCTGGCTTGATGCAGTTTCATGGTTCGCTTCCAAATTGCGGCAAGTAGGGCGATTTAGTAGGATTATACCTTTGGCCTGCCGGGCGGACGCAGCCGGCGCTGGGATCAAACAACGGGGTTTGTCATGCAACCGATCATGAAATCGAACAAGCTGTCCAACGTGCTCTACGACATTCGCGGGCCGGTGGCGCAGCGCGCCAAACAGATGGAAGAAGAGGGGCATCGCATCCTCAAGCTGAACATCGGCAATCTGGCACCGTTCGGCTTCGACGCGCCGGAAGAGATCCAGCAGGACATGATCCGCAATCTGCCGAACTCGGCGGGTTATTCCGATTCCAAAGGCATTTTTGCTGCCCGCAAGGCGGTGATGCACTATACGCAGGAAAAGCGCATCAAAAATGTGGCGTTGGAGGATATTTACCTTGGCAACGGCGTTTCCGAACTGATCACGTTGTCAATGAACGCCTTGCTGAACACTGGTGACGAAGTGCTGGTGCCGGCGCCTGATTATCCGCTGTGGACGGCGGCGGTGAATCTATCCGGCGGGACACCGCGCCATTATCTGTGCGATGAGTCGAACGGATGGTTGCCCGATCTCGACGACATTCGCGCCAAGATCACGCCCAACACGCGCGCGATCGTAGTCATCAATCCGAACAACCCCACCGGGGCTTTGTATCCCGACGATCTGCTCATGGAAATCGTCGAAATTGCTCGACAGAATGACCTGATCGTCTATTCCGACGAGGTTTATGACAAAGTTTTGTATGACGGTGTCACTCACACTGCCATCGCCTCGCTCTCGGAGGATGTGCTGACCGTCACCTTCAACGGGTTGTCGAAGAACTACCGCTCCTGCGGCTACCGCGCCGGCTGGATGATCGTTTCCGGCGACAAGCGCCATGCCCGCGACTACATCGAGGGGCTTGATCTGCTCGCCAATATGCGCATGTGCTCGAATGTGCCGGGGCAGTACGCCATCCAGACGGCGCTGGGCGGCTACCAGAGCATCAACGACCTGATTGCGCCGGGTGGCCGTATGTGTCGGCAGCGCGACCTTGCTTATTCGCTGATCACCGCCATTCCCGGTGTGACTTGCGTCAAGCCCAAGGCGACGCTGTACATGTTCCCCCGTCTCGATCCGAAGATTTATCCGATCACCGACGACCAGCAGTTCATGCTCGAACTGCTACAGGAAGAGCGTCTGCTGCTGACTCATGGCACCGGCTTCAACTGGCCGCATCCCGATCACTTCCGGTTGGTCTTCCTGCCGCACGAGGATGACCTGACCGAAGCAGTCGGCCGCATCGCCCGCTTTCTCGACCACTATCGCAAACGCTACGGAAACTGAGCACCATGAAACCTATCAATGTTGGCCTGATCGGCATCGGCACCGTCGGTGGCGGCACTTATACCGTCCTTTCCAGGAACGCCGAAGAAATCACCCGCCGCGCAGGTCGACCGATCCGCATCAGCGCCGTCGCCGACCGCAATCTTGAACTGGCGCGCCAGATTACCGGCGGCGCCTGCAAGCTGACCGACGATGCGTTTGCCGTGGTGAATGATCCCGAAATCGACATCATCGTCGAGCTGATCGGCGGCTACACCGTGGCGAAAGACGTGGTGTTGCAGGCCATCGCCAACGGCAAGCATGTGGTCACCGCCAACAAGGCGTTGCTCGCCGTGCATGGCACCGAAATTTTCACCGCCGCCAGCCAGCGGGGCGTGATGGTCGCCTTCGAGGCGGCCGTGGCCGGGGGCATCCCGATCATCAAGGCTTTGCGCGAGGGGCTGACGGCCAACCGCATTCAGTGGATCGCCGGCATCATCAACGGCACGACCAATTTCATCCTCTCCGAAATGCGCGACAAGGGCCTTTCGTTCGACGAGGTTCTGAAGGAGGCGCAGCGCCTGGGGTACGCCGAAGCCGACCCGACCTTCGATATCGAAGGCATCGATGCCGCCCACAAGGCGACCATACTTTCGGCCATCGCCTTTGGCATTCCGGTGCAGTTCGACAAGGCCTACGTCGAAGGCATCACCAAGCTCCAAGCAGCCGATCTGAAATACGCCGAACAACTCGGCTATCGCATCAAGCTGCTCGGCATTGCCCGTCGCCGCGACAAGGGCGTCGAACTGCGCGTCCATCCGACGCTGGTGCCGGCCAAACGCCTGATCGCCAATGTCGAGGGGGCGATGAACGCCGTGCTGGTGCAGGCGGACGCGGTCGGCTCGACGCTGTATTACGGCAAGGGCGCCGGGGCGGAACCGACGGCCTCGGCGGTGATCGCCGATCTGGTCGATGTGACCCGCCTGGCGACCGCCGATCCCGAACACCGCGTGCCGCACCTGGCCTTCCAGCCGGACGCGCTGGCCGACCTGCCCATTCTGCCGATCGGCGAAGTGGAGACGGGCTGCTACCTGCGCATGCGGGTCGAAGACAAGCCGGGCGTGCTGGCCGACATCACCCGCATCCTGGCCGATCAGCAGATTTCCATCGATGCGATGCTCCAGCGCGAGCCCGAAGAAGGCGAAGGCGCGACCGACATCATCATCCTGACGCACGTTTGTATCGAAAAACAGGCGGACGCCGCTATCGCCCGTATCGAGGCCCTGCCGGCCTTGCAGGGCAAGGTAACCCGCCTGCGTCTGGAGACTCTGGGGTGACGGCGTTGCGTGTCTACCTGCTGCTTGCGGCAACCCTGCTGATCGCGGCATGCGAAACGACCGGCGGCTGGCTGTTCAGCTTCGCCGCACAAGGCACGCAAATCGAAGCCGAGCGCGTGGTGGCGCAGGTTTACGGCCTGCCGGGCAAGCCTATTCCGTGGACCGGCGTCGATGTGGCGGCGCCGCTTCAGCGCATGCAGGCGCGCTTCCCGCAGGTGCGCGAGGCGCTCGCGGCTGGCCGTCTGGGCCTGACCGAGGACGGGTATCTCGCTATCCGTGCGGTCGAAGGCCAGGTTGCCGAATTGAAGAAGCTGTTGCGCGATGAGAATCGGGATCGCCAGTTCCTGTACCGCGCAGTGAGCGAAGCCGCCGGTCATGGCGGGATGTCGCTGCTGGGCTGGATGGCCTACACCGAAGACCGGTTTGGCGCTGAATGGCGCCGTCAGGCCCCCGCCGGTTGGTGGCAGTTTGACGTTGAGCGTGGCTGGCAGCGTTTGCCGGTGGTCGCTGTTCCGGCGGTTGGCGGCTAGGCAGGCCATGGCGGTTGATTCCAATCAAGTCCAAGCGAAGGTGAACAGCCCGGCACAGTCGCCTATGCGTTTGCTCGCGCTGTCCGCCCTGCTTTCCTTCATGATCGCGCTGGCATGTGGCGCCAGCGGCGTTTTGGTTCCGGCGGCAGCTGCCCACATCGCGTTTGCGGTCGGAATTGTGCCTCTGGTGTTTGGCGCCATGTTGCATTTCGTGCCAGTACTGACACGCAGCGGGGAACCGCATCCCTTCTTTCGAGCCATGCCTTTCGTCTCCCAGGCGATCGGCTTGCTGGCCGTTTCGGCTTTTCAGGGCTGGTCACCTCGCTGGGTATTGCACCTGGCCGCCATACTTGATTGCATAGGTGCGGCGGCCCTGTTTTCGTGGATGATCGATCGTTCGCAGCGCTGCCTCGGATCGCCGCATCCCGGCTGGCGCTGGTATGCAGCCTCGCTCGGCACGCTGGTATTGACCTTGCTGGCGGTGCCGGCGATGGATAGCGAATATGGTCGGGCGGCGCGGCTGGTTCACATGCATCTGAATACGCTTGGCTTCGTCGGCCTTGCCGCGCTGGGTACCTTGCCAGTGCTGTTGCCGACGGTGCTGGGGCAAAGCGATCTAAAAGCCGGTTGGTGGTTGCAGAAGTGGTGGCCCCGCATGTACGCAGGTACCCTGGTCATGGGGCTGGGTACCATGATTCATCCGGGCGTGGCGGCGGCGGGCGCGGCAGTGCTGTTGTTCAGCGCAGTCGATCTTGGCCTGCGCTGGCTGCGTGCGTTTTCCGCCGCGCGCCTTTGGCAGGATGGTGCCGCCGTGTTGCTGAGCGGAGCGGCATTGGGCTACTGCCTGTTGCTGGTATTCGGCGCCCTGCATGGGTTTGGCGTGATCGCTGCGCGTCCCACCATTGCTGCGTTTGCCTGTCTCTTTCTGTTGCCGCTGGTGACGGGCGCCTTGACCCAATTGTTGCCGGTTTGGCGCTTTCCTGGTCCGCGCTCCGATCAGCGCGATGTCCTGCGCTCCCGGCTGGCCTGGGGAGGGCAGGTGAGGGCGCTCTGTTTCCTGGTTGGCGGGGTGGCCTGTGCTGTCGACCAATTGCCGGTCGGTATCTGTTTTGCCGTGGCCGGGCTACTTGCTTTCGCCGTTGTACTGCTTCGCCCGTTGCGCTGAATCCGGGCCTTTCCAAAGAGAGTTTTGCATGCGTTACATTTCGACCCGAGGCCGTTCGCCCGCACTGACTTTCTGCGACATCCTGCTCGGCGGTTTGGCGCCGGACGGTGGCCTCTATCTGCCGGAACGCTACCCGCAGGTCACCCGTGCCGAACTCGACGCCTGGCGCTCGTTGCCCTATGCCGAATTGGCCTTCGCCATTCTCTCCAAATTTGCCGACGACATCCCGCCGGCTGATTTGAAGGCGATCTGCGATCGGACCTACACCGCCGAGACCTACCGCTTCAGTCGCCACTGTGCGCCGGCCTCGGACATCACGCCCGCGACGCGGCTGGAAGACGGTCTTGTTCTGCTCGAACTCTCGAACGGGCCGACGCTGGCCTTCAAGGACATGGCCATGCAACTGCTCGGCAACCTGTTCGAGTACGTGCTGGACAAGCGCGGCGAATCGATCAACATCCTCGGTGCCACTTCTGGTGATACCGGTTCGGCCGCTGAATACGCCATGCGCGGCAAGCACAATGTACGTGTCTTCATGCTCTCGCCGAATGGCCTGATGTCTCCCTTCCAGCGCGCCCAGATGTATTCGCTGGCCGACGCTAACATCTTCAATATCGCCGTTACCGGCATGTTCGACGACGCGCAGGATGTGGTGAAGGCCGTCTCCAACGACGCTGCCTTCAAAGCACGGCACAAAATCGGCGCGGTCAATTCGATCAACTGGGGCCGTGTCGCGGCGCAGGTGATCTACTACTTCAAGGGCTATTTCGCCGCCACGCAATCGAACGACGAGCAGGTTTCCTTTGCCGTGCCCTCGGGCAATTTCGGCAATATCTGCGCCGGCCACATCGCCCGCATGATGGGCCTGCCGGTGGCGCAACTGGTGCTCGCGACCAACGAAAACGACGTGCTCGACGAATTCTTCCGCACCGGCGTCTATCGTCCACGCGGCACCGCCGAAACCAGCGTCACCTCCAGCCCGTCGATGGATATTTCCAAGGCCTCCAATTTCGAGCGCTTCGTGTTCGACCTCGTCGGTCGCGACCCGGCGGTGATCCGCGATCTGTGGGGCAAGGTCGAATCCGGCGGCGCTTTCGATCTGTCGCGGACGCCCTGTTGGGCCGATGTCGCCCGATTCGGTTTCGTCTCCGGCAGCAGTACGCATGCCGACCGTCTGGCCACCATCGCGCAGGCCTGGAGGCAGTATGGCAAGATGATCGACCCGCACACCGCCGACGGCCTCAAGGTGGCGCTGGCGCATCGCCAGCCCGGCGTGCCCATGCTGGTGCTGGAAACCGCCCAGCCGGCCAAGTTCGAAGCCACCATCGAAGAAGCGCTGGGCCGCCGCGCCGAGCGCCCGGGAGAACTAGAAGGCATCGAGGCGCTGCCGCAGCGCGTCGACGTGCTGCCGCCCGACACCGATACCATCAAACGCTACATCGTCGAACGACTATAAACAGGGGCGCGCTGCCCGATCAACGAGAACTCCATGTCGACTGCTACTGCCGAAACCACGTCCGCCGCCCGTTACCCGCGTCAGATTCCGTACATCATTGCCAACGAAGGCTGCGAGCGGTTCAGTTTCTACGGGATGCGCAACATCCTGACGCAGTTCATGATTACCAGCCTGTTTCTGGCGGCACCGGAATCGCTGCGTGTGGGGATGGCCAAGGAGGTATTCCATACCTTCGTGATCGGCGTCTATTTCTTTCCGCTTCTCGGTGGCTGGCTGGCTGACCGCTTCTTCGGCAAGTATCACACGGTGTTCTGGCTCAGCCTGGTCTATTGCGCCGGGCACGCCTGTCTGGCGGCGTTCGACGACAACCGCAACGGTTTCTTCCTCGGCCTCTTTCTGATTGCGTTGGGATCGGGCGGTATCAAGCCGCTGGTCGCCTCGTTTGTCGGCGACCAGTTCGACCAGACCAACAAACATCTGGCGCAGCGGGTATTTGATGGTTTCTACTGGATCATCAATTTCGGTTCTTTCTTCGCCTCGCTGCTGATGCCGCTCTTTCTCAAGCACTACGGGCCTTCGGTGGCTTTTGGCATTCCCGGCCTGTTGATGCTGATCGCCACAATCGTGTTCTGGAGCGGTCGCAAGCGTTATGTGCGCACGCCACCGGCGGCGCCGAATCCCGATTCCTTCAGTCGCGTCGTCCGCACTGCGCTGACGGCGGCCGAGTCCGGCGAGAGCCGTTCGGGTTACTGGCTGGCCTGCGCGGGGGCCGTGTTGGCGG
Source organism: Betaproteobacteria bacterium UBA1934 (assembly GCA_002337055.1). Lineage (GTDB taxonomy): Bacteria > Pseudomonadota > Gammaproteobacteria > Burkholderiales > Rhodocyclaceae > UBA1934. The sequence continues at coordinate 494,784 of DDFG01000001.1, forward strand.
TCGCGTCGCTTTTCCTGATCCCACAGATCGGGGTTGCCGCAGCGCTGTGTCTGGCTCTGGTTCTGGTGCTGGCTTTTGGCGGGCTGGGCACCTGGTGGCAACTCGACCGGGCGGCGCGCAATCATCCCCAGGAGGCTGTCGAGGGAGTGCGGGCAGTGTTGCGTCTGCTGGTCATCTTTGCGTTGGTGACGCCCTTCTGGTCGCTGTTCGATCAAAAGGCCTCGACTTGGATCGTGCAGGCCAATCAGATGACGCGCCCGTCGTGGTTTGAAGCCTCCCAGATGCAGGCCTTGAACCCGCTGCTGGTGATGATCCTGATTCCCTTCAACAACCTGGTGCTCTATCCGGCGCTCCGTAGTGCCGGTCTCCAGGTGACGGCGCTGCGTCGAATGGGAGCGGGGATCGCATTTGCCGGACTGGCCTGGATTGTGGTCGGGCTAATGCAACTTGCTATCGACGGCGGCAATCCGATTTCGATCACCTGGCAGATATTGCCCTATGCGTTGCTGACCTTCGGTGAAGTGCTGGTCTCGGCAACCGGGCTGGAATTTGCGTACAGTCAGGCACCCGTGTCGATGAAGGGCGTGATCATGAGTTTCTGGAATTTGTCGGTGACGATTGGAAACCTCTGGGTGCTGCTCGCCAATTCCAGCGTCAAGAGCGAAGCGGTGACCCAACAAATTCAATCGAGCGGTATGGGCGTCACCGCCTTCCAGATGTTCTTCTTTGCCGGTTTCGCACTAGCTGCGGCCGCACTATTTGCGTGGTTTGCGCGGCGCTATCGCGTGGTCGATCACTACCTTGCCGGAAAACACGGCTGAACGCGATGAGATGCTACAGAAAATACACCGCCGGAAATACGGCAACGGCCAGCAGGTAGATGATCCACTCGAGATTGTGGCGTGCGAGCACCCCCAGAAAGTGCAGTACCAGGATCGTGATTGCAACGACGTAAAACAGCGCGAACAACATAGGTCACTCCGGCTTGGCTCGCCAACTTACGCTGGATTATAGAGGCATTCCACCGCTCAGCCAAACGAAGTTGATGCAAAACGCATGGAAAGATCCATTGCCTTGATATCTTTGGTAAGCGCCCCGACCGAAATTCTGTCCACGCCGGTGGCGGCGATGGCGCCAATGGTCTCCAGCGTGACGTTGCCCGAGGCTTCCAGCACCGCGCGACCGGCATTGAGAAGCACGGCTTCACGCAGTGTTGTCAGGTCGAAATTGTCGAGCAGGATCATTTCGGCCCCGGCAGTGAGCGCTTCGTCAAGCTCGCCCAGATTCTCGACTTCAATCTGGATGAATCGGCAGCGCCCGCCCGCGGCCTCGGCAACGCGCTGGGCAGCGGCGAGGGCAGCGGTGATACCGCCTGCCGCAAGAATGTGGTTTTCCTTGACGAGGATGGCATCCCACAGCGCGATGCGGTGATTGCCGCCACCGCCGATGCGAACCGCGTATTTCTGCGCCAGCCGCAGCCCCGGTAAGGTCTTGCGGGTATCGACCACCTGCGCCGCGGTACCGGCGACTGCATCAGCGTAGAGCCGGGCCTTGCTCGCCACTGCGGACAGCAGTTGCAGAAAATTCAGGGCGCTACGTTCCCCGGAAAGCATGGCCCGAGCATCGCCTTCGATGTGACATAAGGTCTGCCCGGCGACGAGGGGGTCGCCATCCTGGGCGGTCCATTCGATGCGGCAATGCGGATCGAGGGTCAAGAAGCAGCGATCGAACCATGCCGTTCCGCAGAGGATGCCGGCTTCACGCGAGATGACCGTCGCACGGCCAGGGCGAGCAGCCGGAACAAGGTCGGCGGTGAGATCGCCGGCACCGATATCCTCAGCCAGCGCCACGGACACGTTCTTTTCAATTTCGGGCGCAAGGGCCACGGGAAATTCTATGGGCATATCAAATTGTTCGGAATGAGTTTCTGAGTGGCCTATACCCAATAGGGCGCAGAACCGGGCAGGTCGTGCTAGATTGGCGTCATTGTATCGTTTGGAGAGCAGTATGGTGGATCTGCTGGGTATCTTTCAGGTAAGCATGGGGGTGCTGATTGCGCTGGTTATCATGCTTGCACTGCTTTTTCTGTATGTCCGCGACATTACCCAGAAGCGCCATACGGTTTTGCGAAACTACCCGATCATTGGTCACCTGCGCTTTTTTTTCGAGCGTCTGGGCGAGTATTTCCGGCAATATTTCTTTCTGGGCGACCGCGAAGAGATGCCCTTCAACCGGGCGACGCGCTCCTGGGTGTATCGGCTCTCCAAGAACGAAGCCGGAATCGTGGGTTTTGGCTCGACCTACGACCTGAACGCCCCGGGTGCGATCCTGTTCGTGAATGCGCCCTTTCCCGTGCTGGAAGAGGAACATCGCTCGACGCCGCCGCGCTTGATTGGCGAGGATTATTGCGAAAAACCGTTCGCTGGGCGTTCCCTCATCAATATCAGCGGCATGAGCTATGGCGCCATTTCGGCGCCAGCAGTGCGGTCGCTGTCACGTGGCGCGGCGATGGCGGGCTGCTGGATGGATACCGGCGAAGGCGGACTGAGTCCGCATCATCTGGAGGGCGGCTGCGACATCATTTTTCAGATCGGCACCGCCAAGTATGGGGTGCGCGACGAACACGGCAAGCTCGATCCACAAAAACTGCGCGAGATCGCGGCGCACGAGACGGTGCGCGCCTTCGAGATCAAGCTATCGCAAGGCGCCAAGCCGGGTAAGGGCGGTGTGCTGCCGGCCAACAAGATCACGCCGGAAATCGCGGCCATTCGGGGCATACCGCTCGACAAGGACTCGCACTCGCCGAATCGTCACCCCGAAACCGGCAATATGCTGGAATTGCTCGATATGGTCGAGCGAGTACGCGAATTGACCGGCAAGCCGGTCGGTGTCAAGACTGCGATCGGCGGTTGGGCATTTCTGAACGATCTGGCCGAAACGGTGGGGCGTCGTGGCTTGCACGCCGCACCCGATTTTCTGGTCATCGACGGTGGCGAAGGGGGCTCCGGGGCGGCGCCGCAGGCGCTGGCCGACCACATGGCGCTGTCCATCAACGAATCCCTGCCACGCACCGTGGATGTGCTGATCGAGGCGGGCCTGCGCGACCGGATACGCGTCATCGCCGCTGGCAAGCTGGTGACGCCGGCCAAGGTGGCCTGGGCGCTCGCCTGCGGGGCCGATTTTGTCAATTCGGCGCGCGGATTCATGTTCTCGCTGGGCTGTATCCAGGCGCTGCGTTGTCATACCAACACCTGCCCGACGGGCATCACCACGCACAACCCGCGCTTGCAGCGCGGCCTGGTGGTGGAGGACAAGGCCGGGAGAGTGGCGAATTACTGCCGCAACATAAACCGCGAAGTCGAGATGATCGCCCATGCCTGCGGCCTCAGCGATGCGCGGGCGTTTCGGCGCGAGCACGTCCGCATTGTGCAGCCTAATGGCCGCAGCGAGGCGTTCAATATGCTGTATCCTTACCCGCGTCCGCGATCCAGCGATTGAGAATGCGGCGGGCCGGGGCGACCAGTTCGCCCGCCGTCAGACCGCAGGGGCCGTCGCCCGCTGCGACGCGCTCTTCGGCGGCCAGGCCGTGCAGGTGCACGGCTGCAAGCGCTGCCGGGACGATGGGCCAGCCCTGCGCCAGCAGGGAGGTCACAATGCCGGTCAGGACATCGCCGCTGCCTGCTGTGGCGAGACCGGGATTGCCGGTGCGGTTCACCCACCAGCGACCATCTGGGGAAGCCACCACGGTCCCGCAGCCTTTCAGGACGACGTGACAGTGGAAGCGCTCGACGATGTCCTTGGCAGCTGCCAGACGGCGCGCGTTAACTGCCTCGTGGTCGACATCGAGCAGGCGGGCGGCTTCGGCCGGGTGTGGCGTCAACAGCGTCGGGGCCTGGCGGGTCGCCAGCGCGGTTTGCAGATTACCTTCATAGGCCAACAGGTTGATCGCGTCGGCGTCGAGTACGAGTGGTAGCGGCAGACCCAGCGCCATCTCCAGCAGCTTGACTGCTTGCAGGCTGGTGCCAAGACCGGGGCCGCAGGCGAGGGCAGTCAGATCCGTGCCCAGCAGGCTCTCGGGTTTGCGCAACATCAATTCAGGTTGGCGCGCGTCCAGCGACGGCGCGTCGGGCGCCATCACGCCGAGGTAGACGCGCCCGGCGCCCAGCGTCAAGGCCGCGCGGCCCGACAGGAAGACCGCGCCCACCATCGAGTGCGCGCCACCCAGAATGCCGGCGCTGCCGTATGTGCCTTTGTGGCTGTTGAATCGCCGGGGGCGCAACTCGCTGGCGAAATCATCCCGCTCGATGACATGTCCTGGGGCGGTGTCGACGGTCAGATCAAGACGGGCGACCTTGATCTCGCCGCAATGGTCGGGGCCGTCGGCCATCAACAGGCCGGGTTTGTTTGCGATGAAGCTGATCGTTTGGCTGGCCCGGACGACGACGCCTGCCACGTGACCCGTGTCGGCATCGAGACCCGAGGGACAATCCAGCGCGAGCACGGGGGTCCGCAAGCGCGACGACAGCGTGTTCATTTCGTCGATCAGTGCGGCGGGACGTCCCTCCGGTGCGCGCGAGAGGCCGATGCCGAACAGTCCATCGACAATCAGGCGCCAGGGGCGTCCATTCGGTATGGCCGGCAGAATCTGGCCACCGGTCTCAAGATACACGGTGCGGGCGGCGAGGGCGTCGCGCGGCTGGGCGGTCGGGTCGCCGGCAAACACCAGATCGACCACATGGCCCCATTCGCGCAACAGCGTGGCCAGCACAAAGGCATCGCCGCCGTTGTTGCCAGGGCCGGCGACAACCAGCACGGGACCTTCGCGCGGCAGCGCGAGTTCGCTTGCCCAGCGCGCGGCGGCGAGGCCGGCACGGGCCATCAGCGGCAGGTCGGCATGGCGCGATTCGAGTTCGCGCAATTCGGCGCTGGTCAGGAGCGGCTCGCCAGCCAGGCTCATGGGTTTAATTCAGTAAAGCCGAGAGGGTGCGCCGGTATTCGCGCACCAGGTCGTCGTAGCGTTCGCTGCCGGCTATGGCTTCGAAAATCTGAAGCATGGTCTTGCGGCCGGCACCTTCGTCGAAGAAACGGTCTCGACGCACGACTTCAAGCGCGCATTCGAGTGCTTCGCGGTACTGCGAGGCGCCTGCCAGCGCGCGGGCCAGTTCAAGGCGACTGGCGAGGTCGTCGGGTTGGGCCTCGACGGCAGCGCGAAGCGCCTCGGTATTGGCGCCTCCGGCCGCCAATGCGGCGCGCGCGCGCAGCGAATCGGCACGCGCGATCTCTTGCGTGTATTCGGTGGCGAGCAGTTGCTCGGCGTCGGCCAGGCGACCGAGCTCGAGCAGGATGTCAACGGCATCGAGACGGATGGCCTCGTCGTCCGGTTTGACATGGCTGGCTTCCGACAGCACCACGATCGCGTCTTCCATCCGACCTTCGGCGACCAGTGCGGCGGCTTCGTCGCGTGCCGATGCGGGTGCAGGCGCGACGAGGTGATCGAGTTTGGCGCGGATTTCGCTTTCCGGTAGGGCGCCGTCGAATTCGTCAACGATGCGACCGCCGAACACGATCCTGACGGCGGGGATGCTACGGATGCCAAAGTGCTGCGACAGTTCAGGATTTTCGTCGGCGTTGACGAAAGCAAGCAGAAAGCGGCCATCGTATTCTTCCGCCAGCTTTCTGAGCGTCGGTTTCAGGGTCTGGCAGGGACCGCACCACGGAGCCCAGAAATCGACGACGACGGGGACTTCCAGCGACGGCTGGAGAACTCGGGCTTCAAAATCTTCAATGGTGACGTTGTAATCGAATGCAGACATGGAGGGCGGCGTAAAAAGTTCGGGGTTTGCGCCAAAGACACAAACCCCGCGATTCGGAACACTGGTGGGTGCTGAGGGGCTCGAACCCCCGACATCCAGCTTGTAAGGCTAGCGCTCTACCAACTGAGCTAAGCACCCCGGCAGGAACAATTAGTTGACGGCGTCCTTGAGGGCTTTGCCGGCGCGGAACTTCGGCACCTTGGCGGCCTTGATCTTGATGGTGGCGCCAGTACGCGGGTTGCGGCCGCTACGGGCAGCGCGCTTGCCGACGTAGAAGGTGCCAAAACCGACCAACGTGACCAGGCCGCCCTTCTTCAGGGTTGCCTTGACGGCGTTGACCGTGGCGTCGAGCGCCCGGCCGGCGGCGGCCTTGGAGATTTCTGCGGAGGCGGCGATTTGATCGATCAGTTCGGATTTGTTCATGTGAGTCCCCTATTTTCAGATTCGGCTATGTTCAGATTCGGTGGTGACAGGAAGAAGAGCCTGCGCTCGCCTTTATATCCCCGCCAAAATCCTTGTGTCAAGCGGATTTTCAAGGGATGACGGGGTGTCGGGGAGACATTTGGCATGCCGAATTTATGGTTTCGGCATGCCGTCATTGAAAATCAATGGGTAAGCAGGGTTTGTGAAGGTGTCTTCTCGCTGCCGCCCGCCACTTCCGGAGACCCCGTTTCTCCTCCGGAGAGCGGCTCTGGCTGGCGTTCCAGCGCTTTTTCCAACACCTGATCTATCCATTTGACAGGCACGATTTCGATGCGGTTTTTGACGTTGTCGGGAATCTCCGTCAGGTCTTTGACGTTTTCTTCCGGGATCAGCGCTACCTTGAGTCCGCCACGCACTGCAGCGAGGAGCTTTTCCTTGAGCCCACCAATGGCCAGCACTTCTCCGCGTAGCGTGATTTCGCCGGTCATGCAGACGTCGCAACGTACCGGGATGCCGGTAAAGGCCGAGACCAGCGCGGTTGTCATCGCAATGCCGGCGGAGGGACCGTCTTTCGGTGTGGCGCCTTCCGGTACATGAATGTGGATGTCGGTTTTTTCAAATACCTCATCCCGGATACCGAGCCGGTGCGAACGGGCGCGGACGACCGAGCGGGCGGCTTCGACTGATTCCTTCATGACGTCGCCCAGCGAGCCCGTACGTAGCACATTCCCCTTGCCGGGCATGTGTGCGCACTCGATGGTCAGCAATTCGCCACCGACTTCGGTCCATGCCAGGCCCGTGACTTGACCAACCTGGTTTTCCTTTTCGGCCATGCCAAAGGTGTAGCGTCGAACACCGAGGAACTTATCAAGATTTCTGGCGTTAACCACAATCTTGCCGGCACGCTTCTTCATCACCAGGGTCTTGACAACTTTGCGGCAGATCTTGGAAATCTCGCGTTCCAAGGCCCGTACGCCAGCCTCACGGGTGTAGTAGCGGACGATATCGGTAACGGCGCTGTCGGTGACTGACAGTTCGGTCTTCTTGACGCCGTTGTTCTTGAGCTGTTTGGGCAGCAGATAACGCATGGCGATGTTGACCTTTTCGTCTTCGGTGTAACCGGAAAGACGGATCACTTCCATGCGATCGAGCAGGGGCGCGGGGATGTTCATCGTGTTGGCCGTTGCCACGAACATGACATCCGATAAATCGAAGTCAACCTCGACGTAGTGATCCTGGAAAGTGTGGTTCTGTTCCGGATCGAGTACTTCGAGCAGGGCCGATGAGGGGTCGCCCCGGAAATCCTGGCCCAGCTTGTCCACTTCGTCGAGGAGGAACAAGGGATTCCTCACGCCGACCTTGGTCAGGCTTTGCAGGATTTTGCCCGGCATAGAACCGATGTAGGTGCGGCGGTGCCCACGAATTTCGGCCTCGTCGCGCACGCCGCCCAAGGCCATGCGCACGAACTTGCGGTTGGTGGCCTTGGCGATGGATTGGCCGAGGGACGTCTTGCCGACGCCTGGTGGGCCGACCAGGCACAGGATCGGCGCCTTGACCTTGTCTACACGTTGTTGCACAGCGAGGTACTCGACGATCCGTTCCTTGACCTTGTCAAGGCCGTAGTGATCCTTGTCAAGTACCGTCTCAGCCTCTTTCAGATCCTTGCTGATGCGGGTTTTCTTGCGCCAGGGAAGATTTGTCAGGGTTTCGATGAAATTGCGCACGACCGTAGCTTCGGCCGACATCGGCGACATTAGGCGCAGCTTCTTCAATTCGCTTTGCGCTTTGGCCAGACCTTCCTTGCTCATGCCGGCGGCTTCGACCTTCTTGGCGAGTTCTTCCAGGTCGGCACCTTCCTCGCCTTCACCGAGTTCCTTCTGGATTGCCTTGACTTGTTCGTTCAGGTAATACTCACGCTGGCTTTTTTCCATCTGGCGCTTGACGCGGCCACGAATGCGCTTTTCGACCTGGAGAATGTCGATTTCGGTTTCCAGCTGAGAGAGCAGGCGATCAATACGGTCCCGAACGTTCTCCATTTCCAACACTTCCTGCTTTTGCTCGAGTCGCAACGGCAAATGAGCGGCGATGGTGTCGGCCAGCCGGCCGGCCTCCTCGATGCCTGAAATGGAAGAGAGTACTTCGGGCGGAATCTTCTTGTTCAGTTTGACGAACTGATCGAACTGGGTGACCACGGCTCGCCGCATGGCTTCAATCTCGTGGTCATCGGCAAGTCCGATCGGCAGCGTGGAAGCAGTCGCGGTGAGCAGATTTGGCTGCACGACAACGGCTTCGACACGGGCGCGCTGAGAACCTTCGACCAGCACCTTGACGGTGCCGTCCGGCAGCTTGAGCATTTGCAGGATATTGGCGATACAGCCGATGGCGTAGAGATCGGCAGGCTCGGGATCGTCCTTGGCGGCGGATTTCTGGGCAACCAGAAGAATACTGCGGCCGCCCTCCATGGCGACTTCAAGGGCCTTGATCGACTTCGGGCGGCCCACAAACAGCGGGATGACCATGTGCGGAAACACGACCACGTCGCGTAGCGGCAACAAAGGCAGTTCAACGGTTTCCGGCAGGGTGGGGAGGTTCGACATGGGCATGCCTTATAAAAGAATGAAAGCGTCCCCATCAACTGGGGACGCTTCGCACGAATTCAAGAGGACGGCTCAGTTCGAGCCGGAAACTTTGGGCTGGTCAGCGTAGATCAGCAAAGGCTTGGTATCACCGACGACCATGTTTTCGTCCACCACAACCTTTGTGACATTGTCCATGCCCGGGAGTTCATACATCGTGTCGAGCAGCACGCCTTCCAGTATCGAGCGCAAGCCACGGGCGCCCGTCTTGCGTTCAAGCGCTTTCTTGGCGATGGCTGTAAGGGCGGTGGGGCGCACTTCCAGTTCGACATTTTCCATTGCGAACAGCTTCTGATACTGCTTGATCAGCGCGTTCTTCGGCTCGACCAGGATCTGGATCAGGGCGCGATCATCGAGTTCCTGCAAGGTCGCCACTACCGGCAGGCGGCCGATCAGTTCGGGAATCAGGCCGAACTTGATGAGATCTTCTGGCTCGACGGTCCGCAGCACTTCGCCGATCGCCTTCTTTTCGTCCTTGCTCTTGACCTCGGCCGCGAAACCGATGCCGCCCTTCTCCGAACGGTTGCGGATGACCTTTTCCAGGCCATCGAAGGCTCCGCCACAGATGAAAAGAATGTTGGTCGTATCGACCTGGACGAAATCCTGATTCGGGTGCTTGCGCCCGCCTTGTGGCGGAATCGACGCCACCGTACCTTCAATCAGTTTCAGCAGTGCCTGCTGAACGCCTTCGCCAGAGACATCGCGGGTGATCGAGGGATTGTCTGACTTACGAGAAATCTTGTCGATCTCGTCGATGTAAACGATGCCCTGCTGCGCCTTCTCGATATCGTAGTCACACTTTTGCAGCAGCTTCTGGATGATGTTCTCAACATCTTCGCCAACGTATCCGGCTTCGGTCAGCGTCGTCGCGTCAGCCATCACAAAAGGTACATTCAGAAGCCGGGCCAGCGTTTGTGCAAGCAGAGTCTTGCCCGAACCTGTCGGCCCGACGAGCAGGATGTTGCTCTTGGCGAGTTCCACTTCGTCTGCCGTCTTGCTGGTGTGGCGAAGACGCTTGTAATGGTTGTACACCGCCACCGAAAGAATTCGCTTGGCTTGTTCCTGGCCGATGACGTATTGGTCGAGGATGCCGCTGATGTCGCGTGGCGTTGGCAGGTCGGAGGTGCCGAGACGGGCGCCATCCTCGCTGATTTCGTCACGGATGATGTCATTGCAAAGCGAGATGCACTCGTCGCAAATGAACACCGAGGGGCCGGCGATGAGTTTCTTGACCTCGTGCTGGCTCTTTCCGCAGAAAGAACAGTAGAGGAGCTTATCCTGTCCGGCTTTTGCCATGCGTGCCTCGCTTGCTTGCCTCGTGTCGCGCTCAGGCGACGTCGCGGCGTGTCAGTACCTTGTCAATCAGACCGTATTCTGCCGCTTCTTCGGCGGAAAGGAAATTGTCGCGGTCGGTATCGCGTTCAATGCGATCGATCGGTTGGCCGGTGTGTTCGGACATCAGTCGATTGAGTTTGTCGCGGATCGACAGAATCTCTTTGGCGTGAATGGCGATATCCGAGGCCTGGCCCTGGAATCCGCCCAGCGGCTGGTGGATCATCACACGCGAATTGGGTAGGGCGAAACGCTTGCCCTTGGCGCCGGCGGTGAGCAGAAATGCACCCATCGAGGCGGCCTGCCCGATGCACAGCGTGGATACGTCCGGCTTGATGAACTGCATGGTGTCGTAGATCGACATGCCGGCCGTCACCGAGCCGCCCGGCGAATTGATGTAGAAGAAGATATCCTTGTCCGGATTCTCGGCTTCCAGAAACAGCAACTGCGCCACGACCAGATTGGCCGTGGTGTCGTTGACGGGGCCGACCAGGAACACCACGCGCTCTTTCAGGAGGCGCGAATAGATGTCGTAGGAACGCTCGCCGCGTCCGCTCTGTTCGACCACCATCGGAACCAGGCCGAGGGCCTGGGGATCGTTCGTGTTGTAAATCATGTTCTTGCCCCGCTTGTCGATAACGGATTGAATTACTGTTCCTTGCGGCCCATCAGTTCTTCAAAGCCTATTGCGAGATCGCTGACTTTGGCCTTGCCGATCACCCAATCCACGACGTTGTTCTCGATGACCACGCCTTCCACCTCGGAGAGCCGCTCCGGCTTGGCATAGTACCAGCGAACCAGTTCTTCCGGCTCCTCGTAGCTTTGCGCGGCTTCTTCGACCACCGTGCGAATCTGCTCGGGCTTGGCCAGCAGTTTCTCGGTCTTCACGACCTCGGCCAGAATCAGGCCGAGCGATACGCGGCGCTTGGCCTGTTCGGCAAACCACTCGGGCTGCATCGGAAAGTCCTTGACCTTCATGCCGCGTTGTTCCAGATCCTTGGCGGCATTCTGCATCAGACGCTGAATTTCGAGTTCAACGAGAGCGTTCGGCACATCGATGGGGTTGGCCTTCAACAAGGCTTCCATGACTTGGTCCTTGAGGCGGGCTTCGATGCGGCGCTTGACTTCGCGGCGCAGGTTGGCGGCGACTTCTTCTCGCATCTTGGCGACATCGCCATCGGCGACGCCCATACTCCTGGCGAACTCGGCGTCGACTTCCGGCAGCTTGGGTCCCATGACCTGCTTGACGGTAATCTCAAAAACGACGGCCTGACCGGCCAGATCCTTGGCGAAATACTCGGCCGGGAAGGTCAGGTCGAATGTCTTGGCTTCGCCGGCCTTGCAGCCTTCAACGGCCTTCTCGAAGTCGGGCAGCATCATGCCCTGACCAAGAATGAAGGGGTAGTCGGTGGCGGAGCCGCCCTCGAAGGGCACGCCTTCTTTCTTGCCGAGAAAGTCGATAACCACGCGGTCACCTTTTTCCGCGGCACGCTCGACCGGCTCGTGGCGCACGCGTTGTTGACGCAGGATGTCAAGGGTCTTGTCGATCTCGGCGTCGCCTACTTCCAGAACGGGACGTTCGATTTCGGCGGTGGAGATGTCGCCGGGTGTGAATTCCGGGTATACCTCGAAAATCGCGGAAAACGCCATATGCGTGGTGCTCTCACTTTCCTTCGGCTCGATACGCGGCTGGCCGGCAACGCGAAATTTCTGGCTGTTCACGCTATCGACAAAAGCACGATCGAGGCATTCGGAGAGCACTTCGTAGCGGGCTTGCTCGCCATATTGTTGCTTAACGATGTTGAAGGGCACCTTGCCGGGACGGAAACCGGGCATCTTGATGTTCTTGCCAATGCGCTTCAGGCGCTGTTCCATGTCCTTCTCGACGTCGGCGATGGCGACGGAGAGGTCAATGCGGCGTTCCAGAGCGTTGGCTTGGGTGGTGGTGGCTTCCATAAAAAATTCCTTGGTGTGTGAATGGGCCAATTCTTGAAACCGAACATTCTAACATGGCTGGCGGCGTGAACAGAATGTTGCCGGCAGATTGCCGATACTGCCATAAAGTAGACAGCGGACATCGATTTTAGATAGAATGCGCCCCTCCTGTTGCTGATGCAACGGACGACGGCGGTGGTAGCTCAGTTGGTAGAGCACTGGATTGTGGCTCCAGGTGTCGAGGGTTCGATCCCCTTCCATCGCCCCAGAATTTGGGAACCCGCAAAGCGCAAGCTTTGCGGGTTTTTTCTTTTGGAGTGCCAGCAGAAATGAAAATGGCGCGCCGGAGCGCGCCATCGTACGAGTTACTGGTTCAACGTTCAGAACTTCATGCTGCTGGACAGGTAGAAGGTTCGACCGAACATGTCTGCATAACGCGGATCGAAGCCCACTTGGTGACCGGACGAGGCGCGTAGGCTGAGCGGCGGTGCCTTGTCGAGCAGATTCTTGATGCCGCCGCGCACTTCCCAGGTCTTGCTGATTGCATATTTTCCTTGCCAATCCAGCGTGGCATAGGAGGGTACGTGCAAGCGTATCAACTCGTTCGTATTGGTACCCAGGTTGCGAGCAGTTGCCTCGGCATCGGTATAGCCATTGCGGTAGTTGGCAGTTAGCACGTTGGTAAGCGGGCCGGTTTCGAGGGTGACACCGAGGCGGGCGATATTGCGGAAGCTCACGGCGTTGTTGATGCCGAAGAAATTCATGCTGTTAGTCCACTCGTTCTCGGTGCCCGGCAGGGTGTAGTCGGACTTGAGCAGATGCGTGCCGTTGCCGTTCACCGTGACTGTGCCGAAGCCAAATTTCTGGCGAACCGTGAAGTCCCAGTCGATGCCTCGAGTGACAGCGCGCCCGATGTTGATAGACAGGCTCTTATATGCCCAATATGTATTGCCGGTGGAAGGTTCGGTGAACGTGCTGAACAGTTCGCGATATTTGACCGGATCGCCAAAGGCTTGCTGTTCACTGACGCTTGAGACGGCATCGCGAATCTTCACTTGCCACAGATCGGCACCAATGTTGACGCTGGAAGTCGGTTCGAAACGGAACCCAATCGAGTACTGTTCGGACTTCTCGGGCTTGAGACCTTCGTTGCCACCCGAGTAAACGTTGTACTGCGCCTTACCCGGACGGCACAGTATGGGATCCGGAATCGGGCAAGAGTAGTTGCCGGCAGTGACGCCTGCCGCCACCAGCGGTTGAGCGATGTCGAGCATCGATGGCGCCTTGAAGCCCGTACCGAAAGAACCACGCAGCATCAAGGTGTTCACCGGCTGATAACGTGCAGAGATTTTGTATGTAGAGGCGCTTTCCGACTTGCCGACATCGCGCCCCTGGATGGCATCGCTAATGGCGCTATAGGTGTCATAGCGCAGTGATGCAGTCAGTTCGACATCCTTAATTACCGGGGCAAGGAATTCAGTGAACAGGCCGGTCGTGTCACGCTTCATGTCGTAGGCCGGATTGGCCGAGAAATTGTAGACATCGCCATTGACCGCAGCGGCCGAAGGAGTCTGAACGTATTTGTACTGACGATAGTCCGCGCCCAGTGCAAGGCTGGCCGCGCCTCCCGGGAGCGCAAATAGTTCGCGGGAAGCGCGGGCGTCGATACCGGTCAGCTTGCTGGAAGCAGTCCGGATGGAGCCGTGATAGATTGAGGCGGCAATCAGTTCCTTGGTTGCATCGGATTGGGCGCCAATCGGAGCAAACGGATCGAAGGAGCGATTGTTCAGCATGTTCCGGAACTCTGTGTTGCGCATGTAGCCACCGACATAACGCTCGTCAATTTCATTTTTCGACAGCGTGACCGCGCTGCTGATGTTCCAACCTGCGAGATCGGCTTCGGCGCCAAAAACAAGGTGGGTTGAATCGGTCAGAGTCTGGCTGTCGCGTGTACCCCAATCGAAGGCGCGGTAGTTGCCTGATGCGGTAGTTACCGCAGCCGCTTGCGCTGGTGTCAGGTAGGGCAGGACGTAGTCTTTGTAGTACTGAGAAGTGACCGGCACGGTGAAGGGTACTGGGTTCGAAGCAATGCGCGCCGTCAGGTCGAAACGGGAGAGAGCCAGGTCGGCGAACAGCGTAACGTCATTGTTGAGCTTGAAGCGGCCAGTGGTGAAGAAGCTGTCACGTTGCGATTCGGGAACAATCTCGACCTGCTGGACGAAATCAAAGGCGCACTGATAGGTGGTGACGTTATTGTTGGTCAGGCTGACCACGTTCATGCTAGGGCAGGTACCGTTCTTCTTCAGATAGGGACTGAAGGAAATGGCCGGCAGCTTGGAAGCTGTGGTAAAGCGCACGGTGACGTTGGCTGGCACGGTAGCCGTGCTGGTACGGTCGTAAATGTAGCTGTTGCCGTTGAAACCAAACGGGATGTACGCAGTTTTGGCGAAGTCACGCTGGGTGGCCTTCATTTGCTCCTGGCTGTCGTGGCGGAAACTCATCAGCACGTTGTAACGGTCTTCGTCGAGATCGCCGAAGCCGAACATGCCGCCAAAGTTCCATGAAGCACCACCAGCTTTTTGCGGTACAACATATTCGGCGTCAATGGTGCCGCCCTTGTAATTCTTCTTCAGAATGAAGTTGACCACGCCAGCGATGGCGTCCGAGCCATACAGTGCAGAAGCGCCATCGGTTAGGACTTCGACGCGCTCGACGGCGCTCAGCGGGATGGAGTTCAGGTTGACAGCACTGCCCAAGCCCGGTGCGGGGGCGACACGGCGGCCGTTAAGCAGGACGAGCGTGTATTCGCTACCGATGTCGTGTAGCGAGGCGCTGGTACGGCCGCCAGAGTTGGTGCCAGCGGCGATGGCTTCAATCGTAAAACCCTGCATGGCCGGCAATTTCTGGATCAATTCGGTGATGGTGGTGGCACCAGAGCGCGCGATCGCTTCCTGTGAAATCTGCTGGACAGGCAACGCACCTTCAACCGCAATGCGCTTGATGGCCGAACCGGTGATTTCGACACGCGGGATGGTGTTGGCATCTTCGGCAAAAGCTGTCGCGGCGTGAAGACCAAAACCCAGTGCGATACTGCCCGAAAAGACGACACGCATTGCGCGTGCGATCGTTTTCTCTCTTGTCATTCCAGTTTCTCCTTGTCTGACAAAATAAAAGACTGTTTTCGGTGGAGGCCGGAAACAGCCGATGTTTGAATGAGGGGGGAATGCTGCGTAAGTATTTACAATTTCTTACAGGTTGCATCACAACATTCTGACGATATTCTGTCAATTTGAATAAAACCGATTCAGTGAAAATCCCGGCTGAGTGTCGTTAATCGACCCATTAGCGGGCTGAGATCGACCAGTTGTCCGGCCACCAGATGCACGACTTCGCCCTCGTGCTGTACCTGACCAAACACGCCGAGCAGGCGGGCGCCGAGCAGTTCCTTGCGCTGGCGTTCGACCAAGCGGGCATGGACGACGATATTGGCGAGCCCTGTTTCATCTTCCAGCGTGACGAATACGATACCGGTGGCGGTGGCTGGACGCTGGCGGCCGACAACGATGCCGGCGGTGCGGGCGAGTTGCCGGTCATTGGCGGTGCGCAGGGTGGATGCGGTTTGGAAGCGCATCGCCGTCAGGCGGTCGCGCAGCAAGACTAGGGGGTGGCGGCCCAGCGTCAGACGCGTGCTGGCGTAATCGGCGACCAGATTCTCGCCTTCGCTGGGCGCTGCCAAGGCCGGCATAGTTTCGTCAGGGCTGGCCGGGTCGAGCAGATCAAGCTGGACGGCCGCACCCGCCGCGGCCCAGGCCGCCTGCCGACGATGCCCGGCGAGATTGGCAAGCGCATTGGCAGCGGCGAGGCGGTCAAGATCGCCTTGCGCCAGGCCAGTGCGAACAGCCAGGTCGGCAAGGCTGACGAAGGCGCCTTGTTTTCGCCGTGCTTCGCTTAACCGTTGGGCGGTTACCTCGGCGAAACCGACAATCTGGCGCAATCCCAGACGCACGGTCGGGGACGCATCGTCTTGCGTTTCCAGTATGCACTCCCAGTCGCTTGCCTGCACATCGACCGGGCGAACCTCGACGCCGTGCCGACGCGCATCCTGGATCAGCTGTGAGGGCGAGTAGAAGCCCATCGGCTGGCTGTTCAGGAGGGCGCAGAGAAAGGCGGCCGGGTGGTAACGCTTGATCCACGCCGACACATAAACCAGCAATGAGAACGAGGCGGCGTGCGATTCGGGAAAGCCGTATTCGCCAAAACCCTTGATCTGGGCGAAGACGCGCTTTGCGAATTCTTCGTCGTGACCGCGTTCGCGCATGCCGGCAACCAGTCTTTGCTCGAACGGCTCCAGCCCGCCCTTGCGCCGCCAGGCAGCCATCGCCCGGCGGAGCTGGTCGGATTCGCCGGGGGTGAAACCGGCCGCCACGACCGCCAGTTGCATGACCTGCTCCTGAAAGATCGGAATGCCCAACGTGCGGCCGAGCACGGCTTCGATCTCCGGTCGCATCGGTTCGATACGCTCGCGGCCGGCGCGTCGCTTGAGATAAGGATGGACCATGCCACCCTGGATCGGGCCCGGACGCACCAACGCCACTTCGATCACCAGATCATAGAAATTGCGCGGTTTCAGGCGCGGCAGCATGGCCATCTGGGCGCGCGATTCGATCTGGAAGACACCGATGGTGTCGGCGGCCGAGATCATGTCATACACCGCCGGGTCTTCCGGCGGAATGCCGTGCAGGGGCAGGCCGATCAGCGCCAGTGCCCGGCGGATGGCCGAAAGCATGCCTAGCGCGAGGATGTCGACCTTGAGCAGGTTGAGAGCGTCGAGGTCGTCCTTGTCCCACTGGATGACGGTGCGGTCGGGCATGGCGGCGTTTTCGATCGGCACCAGTTGCGCCAATGGCCCGCGCGAGATGACGAAGCCGCCGACATGCTGCGACAGATGCCGGGGAAAGCCGCGCAACTGACCGGCCAGCGCCAGCCATTTGGCGACGCGCGGCGAATCCGGGTCGAGGCCGACGGAGCGCAGGCGCTCGGGCAGTTGCTCGCGTTGGTCCCACCAGGCCAGCGAACCGGCCAGCGCATCGATCTGGGCGCCGCCGAAACCGAGCGCACGGCCGACGTCGCGCAGCGAACTGCGGGTGCGGTAGGTAATCAGTGCCGCGGTCAGCGCGGTGCGGTCGCGCCCGTATTTCGCGTAGATGTACTGGATGACTTCTTCGCGTCGTTCGTGCTCGAAATCGACGTCGATGTCGGGCGGCTCGCCGCGCTCTCTCGAGATGAAACGCTCGAACAGCAAGGTGGACCGGCTGGGGTCGACCTCGGTGATGCCGAGTGCGAAGCACACCACCGAGTTGGCCGCCGAGCCGCGCCCCTGGCAGAGAATGTTCTGAGAGCGAGCGAAGCGGACAATGTCGTGAACAGTGAGGAAATATTTTTCGTAACCGAGTTCGCCAATCAACGCCAGTTCGTGTTCGACGCGCTCGCGCACGCTGGCCAGCGTGCCGCGCGGGTAGCGCCGGCAGAGGCCGGCTTCCACTTCGTTGCGCAGATGCGAGGCAGGGGTGGCACCCTCCGGAATACCGGCGTCGGGGTATTCATAGCGCAATTCGTCGAGCGAAAAGGCGCATTGCGCGGCGATTTTCACGCTTTCGGCCAACAGTTCTGGCGGGTAGAGGCGTGCCAGGCGCAGGCGCGTGCGCAGGTGGCGTTCGCCGTTGGGAAAAAGCGCGTGGCCGGCGGCGAAAACCGTGGTGTTGAGGCGGAGAGCCGTGAGTGTGTCTTGCAGGGGCCGGCGTTGCCGTACATGCATGTGCACGTCGCCCGCCGCCACGGCGGGCAGGCTGCTGGCTTCGGCCAGCGCCAATAGGCGGGCGAGGCGCTGGCGATCGTTCGGCCCGGCGTGCAGTTCGACCGCCAGCCAGGCGCGGCCGGAAAAGCGGCTGGCCAGCCAGCGGCCGGTCTCGGGCGAGTCGCCCTCATCGGCGACCCACAACGCCAAACAGTCCGGTACGCCGCCCAGGTCGAGCGTGGCGAAGCCTTCCAGATCGCCATGCGTCAGGCGATAGTGGCCTTTGTCGGCGCGACGGCGGGCGAGGGTGATGAGGGCGGAGAGATTGCCGTAGCCGGCGCGGTTCTGCGCCAGCAACACCAGCCGGCAGGGCGGGCCGGTGTCGGCGGCGAGGCGGAATTCGGCCCCGACGATCAGGTGCAGGCCGTATTTTCTGGCGGCCAAATGAGCCTTGACGACGCCGGCCAGCGAGCATTCGTCGGTGATCGCCAGCGCCCGGTAGCCGAGCGTCTGTGCCTGGACGACCAATTCCTCCGGATGCGAGGCGCCGCGCAAAAAAGAAAAGTTGGAGCAGCAATGCAGTTCGGCGTAGTCGGGGAGATTCATGCGAACAACCCGTGCAGGAACCAGCCCTCGGCGTCGCGGAATATCCACAGCCATTCGGCGCGTGGCGATAGGGCGACGAAATAGTCGCGACGCAGATCGCCAAATGCGCCGTCTTCGCCGCCATCCCACCAGCCGCTTTCCAGCCGTTCCGGCCCTGCCAGCAGGCGCAGCGGGCCGCCGTGCTGTGGCTGGCCGCCGCGTTCGGCGAGCGCCTGCGGACGCGGCAGCAGCCAGAGCGGGCGGGGTGGCCTGTCGGTTCGCGCTGATGGCGTGCTGGCGCGCCCGAGCGGAGGCACCGGGCGCGAGGCCATTTCCGGGCGATGGTCGGCGACGACCGCTAGGCCATGCACCTTCTCCGGCCCGAGGCGGGCCTGGAGTTGCTCGACCAGTGCCGCCAGGCGGTCGTCGCCAGCCCGGCTGTGGCCGGCACCGCCGAACAGGCCGGGGGTGTGACCGGCGAGCGGCTGCGGTGTTGCGGCGGTCAGGCGCAGGGCGGTGACCGTCGAAGGTAAGGGCAGCGATTGCAAGCGCTCGGCGAGAACGCGAATCATGCGTTCCGGGTCGCGGGTGGCGTCGGCGAACCCGAGCGCAAGTTGGCTGACTGGCTGCTGGCGGAGATCGTGTTCCAGGGTCAGCCGGCATTCAAGGATACCGACTTGGCGTAATGCCAGCCAGCCGCAGAGCGCGGTAATCAACCGGCGGGCGGCGAAGAGTAGCGCCGGTGCATGCTCGACCGCGGCTGGCAATTCCAGCCTTTCACAAAACTCTTCTGGAAAGACGAAGCGCGGACGTGGATCGGGATATTCCCCCAGTGCCTTGGCCAGCCAGAGGGACCATGCGGCGCCGAGACGACGCGCCAGCCCGGCCCGCGGCAGCTTGAGCACATCGCCCAGCGTGCGGGCGCCGAAGGCGGCCAGTCGGGTCGTGTCGGCCTCCGGCACCGGGAGCGCGGCCAGCGGCAGCGATGACAGGTTTGCCGGCAAACTCGTGGCGTCTGTGCAGTGGATCGTCTTGCCGCCGATGGCCAGCCATTCGGCGGCGAGCGGCGTCGGCGCCAGAGCGGCCAGCGGTTGAAAGCCCTGTTCGCGGCACCCGGTCACGATGCGCTCGCACAATGCCTCGGCGCCGCCGAACAGGCGCAGCGATCCGGCAATTTCCAGCAGCAGGGTGTGCGGCGCCGGCAGGCAGATTTCGGAGGTGAAGGCGCCCGCCCAGCAAGCCAGCCGCCTGAGCGTGGCGGTTTCGCGCACGTCGTCGCGCTCCTGTACGGTCAGTGTGGGCAGGCGCGCCCAGGCGCCGGCCAGACGCTGGCCCGGTTCGATGCCGGCGGCGCGGGCCGTGTCGTCGCACGCCACGATGCGCTCGCGGCTGACCACCGCGAAGGCGGCGCCGTCAGGCGGTCTGGCGAGCGCTTCGAGCGGCAAGTGGGGAAAGTGCAGGGCAAGCCAGAGCATGGTCGGGCGGATTCCGGCGCGGCGCCGGGCAGGGGCGTGGAATGGCGAGGGATACCGGCCGTTCGAGCGGCTGCCCGCGCCGTTTCAGAATACGGACGCGCAGGTGGTCGTGATCACCGGCCAACGCCAGGCGTAGCGGTGCCGGTGAGGCCTGTTGGGCGGCGGTGCTTGGGCGAAAGGCGCAGAGCAAGGTGTGGCGCTGTTCGGCGGCCATTTGCAGGCGACGCAATTGTACCGGTCGTATTTCCGGCAGCCAGGCGACGACGGTGCCGACGCCCTCGGTTTCCAGCGCGCGTTCGCAGGCCCAGGCCGCATCGCGACCCGGCGAACCGACGATCAGCAGGCGCGAGAGTGCGACACCGCCCGCTTCGAGCGCCGGCGCGTGCAGAAGATGAGGCGGGGCGACGAAGATGACCCAGGCCAGTTCTTCGGCGGAAAGGCGGGCGAGCATCGGCAACAGCAGGGTCAGTTCGCCGAGCCCGTTTTGTTCGACCAGTATTTCGGCGAGCCCGTTGCGCGGCCAGCCATGACCGGGCAGTTCGGCATCAAGTTCGGCAAAGCCGCTGGCAAGACCGGGCAGCGGCGCGGCAGCCAGCGCATCGCCGCGCCAGACGTCGGGGCGTTGCAGGATTTGGGCGAGAAAGGGCATGATCGGCACACCATATAACTGTAAATATAAACAGTATATTAGCGTACCTGTAGCACAATGGGTACTGTATGGCACCTATGGTGCGCAATTAGCCATTGCAAATATGATCTTCGATAGGCAACAGGCCGCAATGTAGATGTGGCGGCGTGAATGTCGTGATGTAAATAGTCAGCTCAGGGCAGCGGGAAGCGAGTCAAAGAGACTTGGCGGCTATCGGGAAGTACCAATATACCGGTGGTTCGTGAGGTGAACGAAAGGGAAAGCGAACCATTTGCCAATGCACTACAGGCATTCTGGCGGAAAACCCCGACCATGGGTTGTCCTCCCTGACATTGTACCCACTGTCCCTGATACAGCGAATTCGATGTCATGGCTCCGGTCGAGAAGTACCAGGCGGGATTGCCCGCTACGTCGTACATGAAACCGGCAATGAAGAGGTAATTCCCCTGAATCTCTATTGCGAATCCACGTCCGCTCTCGTTGGCGTTCCACCACCATCCTGTTTCCGGCTGGAATGCGGGCGCGGGGGCTGCAAGGCTACCTGGTGAAATTTCAAAACGCGTCAATGGAACATTTCCACCAGGCCACACCATGGTGCCATGTGTTTCATCGCTGAAACTCACGGTAATCGCGCCATGTGAAACCGGCGCGTTGGGTAGCTTGTATGATCCTGTCAAGGTTTGTCCGCCGGAATAGTAGTTGAGATTTCCAGCAAAGGCACCGAAGGCGGTGTAACTCGCGGACGTGACATACCACAGGGGAATTCCGCTATTTGCATAGAGAAAATCGGCCATGAAGACTTTTCCGCCGGTCATTTCAAAGAAGAAACCGCGTCCCGGCTCAGAGGCATTCCACCACCACCCGGATTGAGGTTGCAGAGAATTGGAGTTGGTTTTGCTGGCTCGATAGCTGGCGATACTGGCGTGCGCGTTGTTCAGCGAGCGGGCGTTGTCAGCCTGATTGGCGACACCGCAAAGCATGCCATTGCACGTCAACAGCGGACTCGAGAACTTGCCGACGGTGGGATCGATGTAACTCATGATGGTGCCGAATATGCCGGCCGAACCGTAGCCGTATGAGTACGGATAGGCTCCCTGACTCCCGGCGTTGGCGACATCATGTGCGCTGCCCATGTTATGGCCAAGTTCGTGGGCGAGGGTAAAGTCGTCGCAATACGAATTACTGCCATTAATGTCGTCGCCATCGCCAATAACGGAGTAGGCGTAGGTGACGTCCTGGGAGATATTGGTTCCATTCTGCCCCCCCAACCAGGCCAGGCCGCATGTGCGCTGATGGGAAATCCGGTCATATGGGCGGACCATACTGACAACGTCTGCACCATAGGTATTGCGCAGCGTCAGCGTGCTCGCCAGGGCAGGATCGGCGGCATATTGCAACCATGAATTTTCGGATGCCGAAAGAGCATAGAGCGCATCGGTAAGATTGGTGTTGTCGACATAACTGGTCTTCTGGGCACGAACCAAGCGCAGCGTGATGGCGATGTTGCTGTCCGCATAGGCTTGATTGGCAACGGCAACGAGGTGATTGAGACGGGTCAGTACGTTGGCATCCGACCCATACCGCTTGACCATGCCATCGGAGTACAGGAGGAGCAGGTCGATGGTGCTTGCGCCTGCCGCTGCGATGGCTGCCGACGCCTCTCTGGCTTGTGCCACGGTGCGGGAGCGCGATTGGGCCGGAGGCAGGAGCGGGTGTTGATCGAAAGGAGCCGCCTTGGCACCTGACGCCGCCATGTCGATCAGCCTCTCTTCCGATCCCTCGGTGTGCAGGCGGAACTTGCCGCCAGCGGTGCGAATCTGCCCGGTCACGAATCCTTTGCCGCGAGTGATGATCACACGGTGGTCGTTCGCAGCGTTGTCAGTGATGTGGCCGATCCAGGTCTGATCGCCGTTGGCATGTGCGACCTTGCGGTCAAATATGACTTGTCGGCCTGTCTGGTTCGGTAAGGACAGGCGAATCTCCTCGCCAGGCTGCATCGCAAATGCGGCCGGGTTGAACGACAAGGCATGATGCCCGGTGGGCAGTGGCAACACATTGCTCCCCCGTTCGCGCATGGCAGCAGTGGCGGGAACGAGCAATTCGCCGGTGGCGGCGTATGCGCTCGCGCCCAGCCATGCGGCGAAACAGAACAGACTGAACTTGTGGATGGACATTGTTGCGTTCTCCCGGATTCGTCAGTCGATCATACCAATCATAGTTTCCCTTTTGATGAATTCGGGAAACTCAGCGCAGGTCGGTCGAGTGAAATGCGCGCAGCTGTTAAGGCAGTTCTTCTTCCCGCAACATGAAGACAAACTGATCCCCGCCGCTGGTTTCCAGCCAGGTGAACGGCAGTCCGGGGAAGGCCGTTTCGAGGGCGTCCCGGTTGTGGCCGATTTCGACGATCAGCAATCCGCCCGGATTCAAGTGCGCTTTGGCTTCGGCCAGAATGACGCGGGTGGCGTCGAGGCCGTCCTGACCCGATCCCAGCGCCATCTCGGGTTCGTGCAGGTATTCGGCGGGCAGCGCGGCGACTGACTCGGCGTTGACATAGGGCGGGTTGGAAACAATCAGGTCGTAACGCTGGCGGGCGACGCCGGCGAACAAGTTGGATTGCACCAGGCGCACGCGATCGGCGAGTTCGTAGTCATCGACGTTGCGGCGGGCGACTTCGAGCGCTTCGGGCGACAGATCGATGGCGTCGACCTGTGCTTCCGGGAAGTACAACGCGGTCAGGATGGCGAGGCAGCCGGAACCGGTGCAGAGATCGAGCGCGCTGCCGATCCGCCAGGGATCGTCGATCCACGGCGCCAGCTGTTCCTGGAGTAGTTCGGCGATGAAGGAGCGTGGCACGATGACCCGCTCATCGACGTAGAAGCGGTGCTCGCCCAACCAGGCTTCGTGGGTGAGGTAGGCGGCCGGCAGGCGCTCGTCGGCGCGGCGGCCGATGATGACGTGCAGCTTTTCGCGCTCTTCCGGCAGAAGGCGGGCGTCTAAAAAAGGTTCCAGCCGGTCGAGCGGCAAGGCAAGCGTATGCAGGACGAGATAGGCGGCTTCGTCCCAGGCGTTGTCCGAACCGTGGCCGAAGGAGAGCTTGGCGGCGGTAAAGCGGCTGACCGCGTAGCGCAGCCAGTCGCGGACGGTGATGAGTTCGTTCATGAGCACAGTATCTGTTCGAGCAGGCGGCGATAGAGCGCCGAAAGGCGCGGCAGGGCATCGACGGCAATGTGTTCGTCGATCTGGTGGATGCTGGCGTTGACCGGCCCGAGTTCGAGCAATTGCGGGCAAATGTCGGCGATGAAGCGGCCGTCCGAGGTGCCGCCTGTGGTCGAGAGTTCGGCTTCGACGCCGCATTCGGCGCGAATCGCGGTCATGGCCGCGTCGACCAGTTTTCCACGTCCGGTCAGAAAGGGCTTGGCGCCGAGCGTCCAGACGAGGTCGTAATCCAGGTCGTGTTTTTGCAGGATGCCTTCCAGACGTTGTTTCAGCGATTCGGCGGTGCTGGCGGTGGCGAAGCGAAAGTTGAACAGGATATCGACCGAACCGGGAATGACATTGCCGGCGCCGGTCCCCCCGTGAATGTTGGAAATCTGCCAGGTGGTCGGCGGAAAGTATTCGTTGCCGCGATCCCATTCTGTGGCGGCCAGTTCCTCGATGGCGGGGGCCACCAGATGGATGGGGTTTTTGGCCAGATGCGGGTAGGCGATATGACCCTGGATGCCTTTGACGGTGAGCTTGCCGGTAAGCGAGCCACGGCGGCCGTTCTTGATGCAGTCACCCAGCGTGTTGACCGCCGTTGGTTCGCCGACGATGCAGTAATCGATGGTTTCGCCGCGCGCCTGCAAGGCGTCGGTGATGGCGACCGTGCCGTCGGTGGCATCGCCTTCTTCGTCCGACGTGAGCAGCAGAGCAATCGAGCCGGGGTGGTCGGGATGCGCGGCGAGGAATGCTTCGATCGCAGTGACAAAGGCGGCAACCGAGGATTTCATGTCGGCGGCGCCGCGCCCGTAGAGCTTGCCGTCGCGAATCGTCGGGAGAAAGGGATCTGACATCCATTTTTCGACCGGCCCTGTCGGCACGACATCGCTGTGGCCGGCAAAGCAGAAGACAGGTTTTGCGGTGCCGCGCCGCGCCCACAGGTTGCTGACGCCCTTGCGGTCGATGCGCTCGCAAGCGAAGCCCAGCGGGGCGAGACGGGTTGCAATCAGATCCAGGCAACCCGCGTCGTTCGGGGTGACCGATTTTCTGGCAATCAGTTGCTCGGCCAGAGCGAGCGTTGCATCGGCGGTCACGCGGGGGTTTCTTCCGTTTCGTCGTCGAGGGTCAGGGTGAATTCCTTGAACGAGGCGCCGCCTTCGTCGGTGGAATCGAACTCGATGGAATTGATGACCTTGGTTTCCTCGCGGCTACCCGGTAGGGTCATTTCCGAATTGTTGATCAGCCACGAGAGGTTGGTGGGCGAGTCAGCGTTGGCCAGTGCTTCGTCGAGCGTGATGATCTCTTCCTTGTACAGCCGGAAAAGATCCTGCTCAAAGGTCTGCGAACCCGGCGACAGCGATTGTTCCATGGCCTCCTTGATTGCTTGCACTTCGCCCTTTTCGATTAATTCGGCTATGTGGCGGGTGTTGAGCAACACTTCCGCAGCGGGAATGCGCTTGCCGTCCGGCTTCTTGACCAGACGTTGCGAGGCGATGGCGCGTAACGCGACTGAGAGGTCAAGAAACAACGCCGGGCGATTTTCCAGCGGGAAGAAGCTGATGATCCGGTTGAGGGCGTGATAGCTGTTGTTGGCGTGCAGGGTGGCAAGGCAGAGATGGCCGGTTTGGGCATAGGCGATAGCCGCCTGCATGGTCTCCTTGTCACGGATCTCGCCGATCAGGATGCAATCGGGTGCCTGACGCATGGCGTTTTTCAGTGCCACTTGCCAGTCGGCCGTGTCCATGCCGATCTCGCGCTGGTTGACCACAGATTTCTTGTGCTTGAACAGAAACTCGATCGGATCCTCGACCGTGAGGATGTGCCCGGAGCGATTGATGTTACGGTGATCCAGCATCGAGGCGATGGTGGTCGATTTGCCGGAACCGGTGGCGCCGACAATCAGGATCAAGCCCCGCTTCTCCATGATCAGATCGGTCAGGATCGGCGGCAGTCCCAACGTTGAGAGTTCGGGGATGTTGCCTAGAATGAAGCGCACCACGATGGCGATGGAACTGCGCTGACGGAAAATGTTGACCCGGAAGTTGCCGACGCTGGGCACGCCGAACGACAGGTTCATTTCCATCGTCTGCTCGAAAGTCTTGATCTGCTCGGGCGACATCAACTCGTAGGCGATCTGCTGGATCATGTCCGGCAGCATGATCTGCTGGTTGACCGGTAGCGTATTGCCCTGAATCTTGATGTGGATCGGCGCGCCGGCCGAGATGAAGATGTCCGAGGCCTGCTTTTCGGACATCAGCTGAAACAGCTTGTCGAGGATCATCGTAATCTCCTGTCGGCGCGCCGGGCCGCTGGCCGGGTCAGTCGCGCAGCAATTCGTTGATGCTGGTCTTGGAGCGGGTCTGGGCATCCACCTTCTTGACGATGATGGCGCAGTTCAGGTTGTAGGTACCATCCGCCGAAGGCAGACTGCCGGAGACGACTACCGAACCAGCCGGCACGCGGCCGTAGATCACTTCGCCGGTGGTGCGGTCGAAAATCTTGGTCGATTGGCCGATGAAGACGCCCATCGAAATCACGCAGTTGTCTTCGACTATGACGCCTTCAACCACTTCCGAACGGGCGCCGACGAAACAGTTGTCGCCGATGATGGTCGGGTTGGCCTGCANNAGGTGCACGTTCTTGCCGATCTGGGCGCAGGAACCGACGGTGGCCCAGGTGTCAACCATCGTGCCTTCATCGACGAAGGCGCCGATGTTGACGAAGGAAGGCATGAGCACGGCACCCTTGGAAATGAAGGAGCCGCGGCGAACGACGGCGCCGGGCACGACGCGGAAACCGCCTTCGCGGAACTGGCGCTCGCTCCAGTTGGCGAATTTGGGGTCGACCTTGTCGAAAGAGCGCAATTCGCCGCAATCATGAATCACGTTGTCGCGGATGCGGAAGGAGAGCAACACCGCTTTCTTGATCCACTGATGGGTGACCCATTCGCCGCCGATCTTTTCGGCCACGCGTAGTTTGCCGGCGTCGAGGTCGGCGATCACCTGCTCGATGGCCTGAAGGTCATCGGCAGGCGTCTGCGGCGTCAACTCGGCGCGGCGTTCCCAGAGCTGGTCGATCAGGGGTTCCAGTGCGGCGGCGGGCATGGGAGGGGGCGTAGTGATGGTCACGAT
Organism: Betaproteobacteria bacterium UBA1934; assembly: GCA_002337055.1. GTDB lineage: Bacteria > Pseudomonadota > Gammaproteobacteria > Burkholderiales > Rhodocyclaceae > UBA1934. The sequence goes on from DDFG01000001.1 coordinate 521,755, forward strand.
GTTCCTGCTCTAAAGTTGGTTGATGAATTCATTGATCCGGTCGGCCGCCTCGCCGCACTCGGCGAGGGACGCCACCAGCGCGATGCGGACGAAATCCGCACCGGGGTTCGTGCCGTGCGCCGCGCGGGCCAGAAAGCTGCCCGGCAAAACGATGACATTATAGGCGGCATACAGCCGCCGGGCGAATTCGGTGTCGCTGATCGGCGTCCTGGCCCAGAGGTAGAAACTGGCGTCCGGCATTCCGGTGGCCAGTGCGCTGGCAAAGCGCGGCGCCAGCACCGCGAATTTTTCCCGGTACAGGGCACGGTTTTCCAGAACGTGCGACTCGTCGTTCCAGGCCGCCACCGACGCAGCCTGCACCGGTGGCGGCATCGCGCAGCCATGGTAGGTGCGGTACAGCAGAAACTGCTTGAGCAGGGTCGGGTCGCCGGCCACGAAGCCGGACCGCATACCTGGCACATTCGACCGTTTGGAGAGACTGGAGAACATCACCAGCCGCTCGTGGCCGCGTCCCAGCAATTTGGCTGCCTGCAAGCCGCCGAGCGGCGGATGGGCTTCATCAAAATAGATCTCCGAATAGCATTCGTCGGAGGCAATCACAAAGCCGTAACGGTCGGCCAGTTCAAAAATCGCCTTCCAGTCTGTCAGGCCTAGCACCTTGCCGGTCGGATTGCCCGGCGAGCAGACGAAAAGTAGTTGCACTTGCGACCATTCTTCCGGCGACAGGCATTCGAAATCGAGGGCGAAATCGTTCTCGGGCAGCGTGTTGAGAAAGCGCGGCTCGGCGCCGGCCAGGTAAGCAGCGCCCTCGTATATCTGGTAGAAGGGATTCGGACTGGCGACCAGCGGCACGCTGCCACGAGTCGGGTCGATCAGGGCCTGGGCGAAGGAAAACAGGGCCTCGCGGGAACCGTTGACAGGCAGGATTTCCGTTTCGGGGTTCAAATCGAGGTCGTAGCGTTGTTTCGCCCAGCCGGCAATTGCCTGGCGTAGCGCCGGGATCCCGAGCGTGACCGGATAATTGGCCAGCCCACCGAGATTGTCGCGCAGGGCTTGCTGAATGAAGGCAGGCGTCGCGTGTTGTGGCTCGCCGATGGATAGCTTGACTTCCGGCCGGCCAGGCGGCGGCGTCACGCCGGCAAACAACTGGCGCAAACGCTCGAAGGGGTAGGCCTGCAACTGGGAGAGGTGCGGATTCACGATGGTTTTCGGGTGGTCGGGGAGAGGCGATTATCCCAGAAACCGCTGTTGGCGGTTTTTCAGTATTGTCACAATTCGGTCATGCGATTTTGTCATAGTGACCAGGCCTCGATACAGTTCAGGAGTCCCCCCACATGTACAGAACCGTAATTCTGGCGGCCGCTGGTGCCGCGCTGCTCTCCGGATGCCTCGGTGGCGGCAGTTCGCCCGCCACAATGGATCCGCCCAAGAATGTTGTCTTTTTCCTCGGTGACGGCATGGGTATTACCACCCTGACCGCTGCCCGTATCTACAAGGTCGGCGAAGATGGCGAACTGACCATCGACACGCTACCGGAAACCGGCTTCGTCAAGACTTTCTCCAACAACGCCCAGGTGACCGACAGCGCGCCATCGATGTCCGCCTACATGACCGGCGTCAAGATGGACAATGAAGTCATCTCGATGAGCACCGAAACGGTCGCTTTCGATGCCAACGGCAACGACTATCTGAGCGGTGCGGACAGCACCTGTCCGGCCTCCAACGGCAAGGCGGTAGCCACGCTGCTCGAGATCGCCAAGGCTGCCGGTCTCGGCACCGGCGCAGTGACGACTACCCGCCTGACGCATGCGACGCCGGCCGCAACCTATGCGCACATCTGCCACCGTGACGGTGAAAACAACATCGCCGCGCAGGCCGTGCCGGGTGGTGCGGGCTACAACAACGCTCTGGCCGATGGCGTCGATGTGCTGATGGGCGGCGGACGTCGTCATTTCGTGCCGAAGGCGACGAGCGGCAGCAAGCGCTCCGACGCGCGCGACCTGGTCGCGGAAATGCGGGCGGCCGGCTACACCTACGCCTCGAACAAGAGCGAAATGGATGCAGTCGATACCAAGTCGGCGAAAAAGCTGCTTGGCTTGTACACGATGGACCACATGTCCTACGACCTTGATCGCGACCCGGCAGTCGAACCCAGTCTGGCGGAAATGACCGGCAAGGCCATCGATGTTCTGAAGAACAACAACAAGGGCTTCTTCCTGATGGTGGAAGGCGGGCGTATCGACCACGCCCTGCATTCGACCAACGCGCGTCGAGCCTTGCAGGACACCGTGGCCTTCGATACCGCGATCAAGACTGCGATCGACAAGTTGCAGGCGATCGACCCCGGTCTCAAGAACACGCTGATCGTCGTGACCGCCGACCACGACCATACGCTGGTCCTGAACGGCTATGCCCAGCGCACCGGCCCGACGACCGCCAGCAACCCCGGCGTCCTCGGTCTGGTCAAGAATTTCGTGACCGGCGCGCTGAATACCGATACCGGCGGTAACCCCTTTACGGTGATCGGGTTTGGCAACGGCGAAAACCGCCCGGCGGCTCGTACGGCGCTGACGGATGCGCAGGTGTTCGACAAGGATTACCACCAGGAAGCGGTCATTCCAATGCCCGTCGGCGGCGAGACGCATGGCGGCACCGATGTGTTCATCGGCGCGATTGGCAAGGGGGCCGAGAACTTCACCGGCATTATCGAGAACATCCAGGTATTCAGCCTGGTGCGCAAGGCCATCGGCCTGTGATCCGGACCAGGAAAGGAACGCATATGAAACTGATCCGCACGCTTGCGGCCACCGCATTCGCGGCCGCTTTCGCAAGTCCGGCCCTGGCCGCCGGCGAGGCCAAGAACGTCATCTTCTTTCTCGGCGACGGCATGGGCCCGACCACGGTGACGGCCGCCCGTATTTACAAATATGGCGAATCCGGCAAGCTCAATATGGAGGCGCTGACCCGCACGGCCCGCATCCGTACCGCCTCGCTTGATGCCCAGACCACCGACAGTGCGCCGTCGATGGCGGCATACATGACCGGCGTCAAGATGAACAACGAAGTGCTGTCGATGTCGAGCAACACAAAGGCCTACGACGCGACGGCCAAGCCCTATGTGAGCGGTGCCGACACGACCTGTCCGGCGAACAATGGCACGCCTGCCACCACGCTGCTGGAACTGGCGAAAGCGGCGGGAAAAGGGGTTGGGGCGGTGACGACCACGCGTATTACCCATGCGACCCCGGCGGCGACGTTCTCGCACATCTGCCACCGCGATGGCGAAAATGACATCGCCGCCCAGGTCGTACCCGGCAGCGCCCGCTTCAATGCCGCGCTGGGTTCCGGCGTGGATGTGCTGCTTGGCGGCGGACGCAGGCATTTTCTGCCTTCCGGGGTCGCTGGCAGCAAGCGCACCGATGCGGTGGATCTGACTGCCCTGCTGACCAATGCCGGCTACACCTATGTGACTACCGGCACGGCACTGCGCAACGTCAATGTGGCAACGACCAACAAGCTGGTCGGGCTGTTCAATGCCGATCACCTGAACTACGAACTGGATCGGGTCAAGGGCGCCATCGACGAACCCAGCCTGGCCGACATGACTGAAACTGCCGTCAAGCTGTTGCAGAAGAACAGCAAGGGCTACTTCCTGATGGTCGAAGGCGGGCGGATTGACCACGCTTTGCATGGCACCAATGCCAAGCGGGCGCTGGAAGACGCCATCGCCTTCGATGAAGCGATCAAGCGGGCGCTTTCGCTGGTCGACCTGAAGGATACGCTGGTCGTTGTCACGGCCGACCACGATCACACGATGACCTTCAACGGCTATCCGCACCGGGGCAACCCGATTCTGGGCAAGGTGACCGACATCAAGCAGACGCGGGTGCAGGGCAAGCCGGTACTTGCCAATGCGGCTGACAGCAAGCCCTACACGACGCTGGTCTTTGGGAATGGTGGCGGTCCCCGCAAGGCCAGCCGCGATGATCTGACGACGGTGGATACGGCGGCCGACGATTACCTTCAAGACGTGGGGGTGGTGCTCGGCACGCCGGGCTCAGAAACGCATGGTGGCGGTGACGTAATGCTGCTGTCGGGCGGTGCCGGCAACGCCGGCTTCAAGGGCACGCTCGACAACACCAAGGTCTTCGGGGTGGTGCGCACCGCGCTCGGACTCTGATCTCGCAGACGCTGCGATCGGCGGACGGCGACGTCCGCCGCTTTTCTTTTGGAAGAAGCATGAAACGTACAATTGCAACCCTGCTGCTGGTGATCGGCGGCACGGCCGTCTGCCAGGCCGCGCCGCTGGCGGATGCCACCCTGCTGATTCAGCATGAGGTCACCGAGGTCGGCGCCGACGGCATCACCCGGCAGATGAAATTCCAGGAGCGCTTTATCCGGCGCGGCGACCAGATCTGGGTGGAACGCATTCTGCCGGCTGGAGCACACGACGAGCACGATCACGCCAAGGGCGGGCAGGGGCACAAGCACCTGGATCTCGCGGCGGCGGCGCGCTGGATTGTTCTCGGACCGGACAAACGGCCGGTGGTACGCCTGGTCAATCGGCACGACAAAGTGATCATCAATGTGCCGGAAGCGGAGTACGGCAATATCGGCTACGACGGCAACTGGGAAAACGCCCTCCATCTGCTGGCGCCGGCACAATTGCAGAACATGAAGGAAACCGGGCGACCGGCCGACCATCTGCGTGTTTATGAATCCGGTGGCAACGCGCGGCGCCTCAAGGTGACATGGGACACGCGGCTGGAACTGCCGCGTCGCGTCGAATCGGTGACCACCAGCGGCCTCGGGCAGAAACGCATGGTAGCCAGCGATCAACCCGCGCCAGCGGCCTTGCCCTGGGCGACGCTACAGGATTATCGCCAAAAGGAATACTCGGACTATCTCGACTGATCGAGCGAGTCCCTATAATGGCGGTATCCGAGTTTTGTCGAGCCCGCCATGGATGCTGCCGCCGAATCGACCCCTGTAGAACCCGCCGAGGTCGCGCCCGGTTTTGTCGCTCGCAACATGCGCTGGATCAAGCTGGCGGCAATCGGGCTTGCGGTACTGATTCCGTTGTTGATTGCCGCCGCACTCATGCTTGGCGGCGGCAAGGACAAGCCGGCGGCGGTCATATCCCCCTCGGCACCCACATCGGAAACCGCAGCTGGATCTCAAGCGGCGGCGGCCTCGGCACCGGCACCCGCTCACGGGCCGACGCCCGAAGAAGCGCAGGCCGCTGCGCGCGAGGCCGAGCAACGCCGCCAAGCGGTGCTGGAAGCGCACGACAAGGTGATGAGCGGCGACGTCGCCGCCGGAACGGCGACGTCGGTCCCCGTCTCGATTCGTCCGTCGCTGGGTAAGTCGGTGCCGGTCGCTGCCGCCAACGCACCCGAACCCTTACCTGCGGCTGTCGAAAAGAAACCGGCGGAACCCAAATCCACGATGCCCCAGCCGGTCGCCAAGGCCGAGACGGCGCCGGCAGCCAACACCGCTCCACCGACATCCGCTGCGATGCCGACACCCCTGGGACGGCAGGGCTATGGCGTCAACCAGAGCAATGTGGAAGGTTTGACCACGCTGATCGAAGCGATGAACAAGGCCGATGCGGCCAAGAACAAGCCGCGCAAATGAAAAGGGCGCCGATGGCGGCGCCCAGGCACACGATGACGGCGATCAGTGTGCGACCGGAATCTTGCCGATCTTGATCTGCCACTCGCGCGGGCCGGTGTTGTGCACGCTGGTGCCGCTTGAATCGACGGCTACCGTCACCGGCATGTCCTGTACATCAAATTCGTAGATGGCTTCCATGCCCAGGTCGGCAAAGCCGACCACTTTGGCTGATTTGATCGCCTTGGCGACCAGGTAGGCCGCGCCGCCGACTGCCATCAGGTAGGCCGACCGGTTATCCTTGATCGCCTCGATCGCGACCGGGCCGCGCTCGGATTTGCCTATCATCGAAATCAGGCCGGTCTTCTCCAGCATCATGCGGGTGAATTTGTCCATGCGGGTGGCCGTGGTCGGGCCGGCCGGGCCGACGACTTCGTCGCGCACCGGATCGACCGGGCCGACGTAGTAAATGACGCGGTTGGTGAAATCCACTGGCAGCTTCTCGCCCTTGGCCAGCATGTCGGCGATGCGCTTGTGCGCGGCGTCGCGGCCGGTCAGCATCTTGCCGTTCAGCAGCAGTTTCTGGCCTGGTTTCCAGTCGGCGACTTCAGCCTTGGTCAGGGTGTCGAGATTGACGGGGGTGGCGGATTGGACATCCGGCGTCCAGGTTACTGCCGGCCAGTCTTCGAGGCGTGGTGGCTCCAGTTTCGCCGGGCCGGAACCATCGAGGTGAAAATGGACGTGACGGGTGGCGGCGCAGTTGGGTACCAGAGCCACCGGCAGGTTGGCGGCGTGGCAGGGGTAATCGAGCACCTTGACGTCGAGCACGGTGGTCAGGCCGCCCAGCCCTTGGGCGCCGACACCCAGCGCGTTGATCTTCTCGAACAGTTCGAGGCGCAGTTCCTCGGCCCGGTTTTTCGGGCCGCGCGCCTTGAGTTCGTGCATATCGACCGGCGCCATGATCGATTCCTTGGCCAGCAGCATGGCTTTTTCCGGCGTGCCGCCGATGCCGATGCCGATGATGCCGGGTGGGCACCAGCCGGCGCCCATTTCGGGAATCTTGTGCAAGACCCAGTCGACGAGGTCGTCGGAGGGGTTGAGCATGGCGAATTTGGATTTGGCTTCCGAACCGCCGCCCTTAGCCGCGCAGATCACTTCCAGGTGGTCGCCCGGCACGATTTCGACATGCACGATCGCCGGGGTGTTGTCCTTGGTGTTGATGCGTTTGCCGGCCGGATCGGCCAGCACAGACGCGCGCAACGGGTTGTCCGGGTTGGTGTAGGCGCGGCGTACTCCTTCATCGACCATCTCCTGCGGGGTCATGGTGGCGTCCGCCCAGCGCATGTTCATGCCGATCTTGAGGAACACCATGCCGATGCCGGTATCCTGACAGATCGGGCGGTGGCCTTCGGCAGCCATGCGCGAATTGGTCAGGATCTGGGCGATGGCATCCTTGGCGGCCGGCGATTCTTCGCGCTCGTAGGCTTCGCCCAGGGCCTTGATGTAGTCGAGCGGGTGGTAGTAGCTGATGTACTGAAAGGCATCGGCGATGGAGGCGATAAAATCTTCTTGTCTGATCGAGGCGCTCATGGGGGAATCCTCAGGTGTGGTTGTTATGTTGAAGAACGAGGGTTTTGGTCATGATCCAGTCGGTCAGGGCAATCATCGCCGCGGATATCAGGAACAGTGAGTGTATGGCCACCTGCGCGATGATGACGCGGTCTTCGATTTGCGAGGCATTGATGAAGGTCTTGAGGAGGTGGATGGAGGAGATGCCGATCAATGCAGTGGCGAGCTTGACTTTCAACACGCCGGCATTGACGTGCGAAAGCCATTCAGGCTGGTCCGGATGACTGTCCAGATCAAGGCGTGAAACAAAGGTTTCGTAACCGCCGACCACCACCATCACCAGCAGATTGGCGATCATGACTACGTCGATCAGACCCAGTACGATGAGCATGACCTCGTTTTCGCTGAGGCTCCCGGTTTTGGCGACCAGATGCGATAGTTCGATCATGAACTGAACGACATAGACGCCTTGGGCGACGATCAATCCCAGATAAATGGGCAGCTGGAGCCAGCGGCTCCAGAAAATGAAGGATTCGATTTTTTGAATGGCTTTCATGGGCGTTGTATCCAAGTTGAGAACTCATTTTAGCCGAATGGGTAACAGCAGTCCGGTGATAAGGACAATCGTCGCGCGCTGGGGTTCCGGCGCGATAAAAAGTAACCGGCCTCGGGGTAGAATGCGAAACCAGTTTTCCAGAGGCGATCAGCGTGCGCATCCTGCTTTCCAACGACGACGGCTACACTGCACCCGGTCTGCTCGAACTGGCGCGCGTGCTGGGCGAACTGGCGGAAGTGGTCGTGGTGGCGCCGGAGCGCAACCGCAGCGGCGCCAGCAACTCGCTGACCCTGGATCGGCCGCTGTCGCTGAAAACGGCCGCCAACGGCTTTTATTATGTGAATGGTACGCCTACCGACTGCGTGCATCTGGCTGTTACCGGTCTGCTCGACCCGCTGCCGGACATGATCGTTTCCGGCATCAATCTCGGCGCCAACATGGGCGATGACACCATTTACTCAGGCACGGTCGCGGCGGCGATGGAAGGCTTTCTGCTCGGCATTCCGGCCATCGCGGTGTCGCTGACCAGTCACGAAGGGCGTCATTTCGAAACGGCCGGGCAGGTTGCCCGGCGGGTGGTGCAACGCTTCGTCGACCAGCCGATCCGGGAACCGGTGCTGCTCAACGTCAATGTGCCCGACATCCCCGCCGATCAGTTGTCTGGTATCGAGGTCACCCGCCTGGGCAAGCGGCACAAGGCCGAACCGGTGGTGCCGATGACCTCGCCGCGCAACGAGCGGGTGTACTGGGTGGGCGCCGCCGGGGCCGCGCAGGATGCCGGGCCGGGAACCGACTTCAACGCGGTCGAGCGGCGCGTGGTCTCGATCACGCCGCTCCAGATCGACCTGACACACGTTGCCCAGATCAATACGATCCGAACCTGGTTGCCATGCTGAATCTGCGTCCTCACACCGGCATCGGCATGACCTCGCAGCGCACCCGCGCGCGCATGATCGAACGCCTGCGCGAGCAGGGCATCCGCAATGAGGCGGTGCTGGGCGCCATGGCCGCGGTGCCGCGCCATGTCTTCGTCGACGAAGCGCTGGCGTCGCGCGCCTATGAGGATACGGCGCTGCCGCTGGGTATGGGGCAGACCATATCGCAGCCCTATGTGGTTGCCCGCATGATCGAAGCCCTGCTGAACGGTCGCGCCGTGCTCGGCAAAACGCTGGAAATTGGTGCCGGATGCGGCTATCAGGCCGCCGTGCTGGCGCAACTGACCAAGGATGTCTACGCCGTCGAGCGGCTGAAGCCGTTGCTTGAAAAAGCCAAGCTCAACATGCGTCAGATCCAGCAATTCAACGTACGCCTCAAGCTGGCGGATGGACATTTCGGCCTGCCGGAAGCGGCCCCTTTCGACAGCATCATTGTCGCCGCCGCGCCATCTCGCATCCCCCCCGCGCTCTTGCAGCAACTGGCCCCGGGCGGACGCCTGATCTTGCCAGTCGGGGTCGGTGAACAGTATCTTTCACTCATTGAACATACGCCGCAGGGTTTTACGGAATCCCGTCTCGATGGCGTGCGCTTTGTTCCCTTGTTATCAGGTACAGAATGAAACGATCTCTCCTACTGCTGTTTCCGATCCTGTTGCTGGCCGCCTGTGCGAGCCAGGCGCCCGCTCCCGTGCAGGAACGCGGAGGGGTGGCCGCCACGGCCAAGCCCGCCCCGGCGGGAACGGCGCCCAGCGCGGCAGCGCCGGCGCTTTACACCGTCAAGAAAGGCGATACGCTTTACCGTATCGCGCTCGAACATGGCGCCTACTACCGCGATCTGGCCGTCTGGAACAATATTCCCGAACCCTTCACGATCAAGGAAGGCCAGCAGCTTCGCGTCTCCGCTCCGACGGGGGTGGTGGTTCAGCCAGTGACCACCGGCGTGCCAACGGAAACCCGTCCGCTGAGCACAGTGCCGGCGGCGACCGAAGGCGTGCGCGCTGAACCCAAGGTCAACAAGGAACCCTATTCCGACGGCGCCTGGGATCGGGCACAACGCGCGACTGCGCCAGTCAAACCGGTCGACGCCAAACCAGCGGAAGGCAAGCCGGCCGAGGCAAAACCCGCAGAAGTCAAACCGGCGGAAGCCAAAACTCCCGAAACCCGACCGGCGGAAGCCACGGGCGCTCTCGCATGGGCCTGGCCGGCCGCGGGCAAACTCGTCACGGGCTTTGGCGATGGCAACAAGGGCATCGAGATCGCCGGCAAGGAAGGCGAGCCGATTGCGGCAGCGGCCGATGGCAAGGTGTTCTTCGTGGGTTTGCAAAAGGGATACGGCAACCTGCTCATCATCGGGCACGCCAACGGCTATATCTCGGTGTATGCCCACAACAGCAAGATTCTGGTCGCCGAGAAGCAGCAGGTGGTCAAGGGCCAGAAGGTTGCCGAAATGGGCAAGACCGACAGCGAAAACGGCGTCAAGCTCCATTTCGAGATTCGCCAACAAGGCAAGCCGGTCGACCCGGCCGGCTTCCTGCCCAGGCGGTAACGACGTGTCGACACGCGGCGATAACGAAGATCGCGAAGAAGAAGACGAACTGACGGGGGCAGCCGAGGCCGGCGACGCGCAGGCGGATGATGACAATGAGCAGCCATCGCCCGAACTGGAGTTGCTGGAGGATGTCACCCAGGTCTACCTGAACGAGATTGGCGCCAAACCGCTGCTGACGCCGGAAGAAGAGCTGGCCACCACCCGCAAGGTACGTGCCGGCGATTTTGCGGCTCGTCAGAAGATGATCGAACACAACCTGCGCTTGGTCGTGAATATTGCCAAACACTACCTCAACCGGGGTATTCCGCTGCTAGATCTGGTTGAAGAAGGCAATCTCGGGTTGATCCACGCGCTGGAAAAATTCGACCCGGAACGCGGTTTCCGTTTTTCCACCTATGCCACATGGTGGATACGCCAGAGCATCGAGCGCGCCATCATGAACCAGTCGCGCACCATCCGGCTGCCGGTGCATGTGGTCAAAGAAATCAACGTCGTGCTGCGTGCCATACGGCACCTTGAAGCGGCAGATACGCGCGACGCCACGGTCGAGCGCATCGCAGGCCTGATCGACCGCCCGGCGGCTGACGTGCGTCGCATTCTCTCGCTCAACGAGCATATCGCTTCGCTCGACGCGCCGCTGGAAATCGATCCGAACCACACGGTGGCGGATGTGATCGCCGACGACAACAGCGCCGACCCCTCGACCCTGCTGCAATCGGCAGAGTTGAACACGCTGGTTGACGATTGGCTGGGACAGCTGACCGAGCGCCAGCGCGAGGTCATCCTGCGACGCTACGGCCTGAACGGCAGCGAAGTGGAAACGCTCGACACCATTGCCTACGACTTGGGCCTGACCCGCGAACGGGTGCGGCAAATCCAGCTGGAAGGGCTGGAACGCCTGCGCCGCATCATCAAGCGTGGCGGGATCGGCAAGGAAAGTTTGCTGTAACGGCGGCACGGGGCGGCTATCTGCCCAAACTCGCTCAACGCGTAGCCAGAATATGCGCATTTCGCTTCTTCAATGCGGGCGTTCGTGATCTCCTGTAGTCGGCCATCAGCAGCCGTTGCAGGATTTTCCCTATGGCAGCCATTGCACTCCATTGACATATGGATATGCCGCTCATATGCTTCGATGCTAGAGGTAACTGCGCTGGCGTATTTCGGGTAAGAATCGCACCATTTTTGGGGGAGAAAAGTTGTGCCGCTTTTCGCGATTTGTTTACTACTGGATAAGCACACTGGAATCCACGAGCATCGCATTGATAACGAATGTATTTGCTGGCCAGATGCGGTAGGAGTTATGCGTCAGACGGCAAAGTTATGCAGCAAAACTGTCTCCCTATAACAAAGTTAGCCATTTGGAGACTACATGACTCCGTTCTTCCCAGAAGGGAACTTTAATTGGTATCAGCAGCAAGGGCTGCCGAATATCAAGTTTGTTTGCGGCTTCTGCAACGCTACGGTCTCATCTGTCCGAGGCTATAGGCTTGGCCATGGCAGAGATGGTAGTGGCACGCAGGTCGGAGGAATTTATATTTGCCCAAACTGTGGTGGCCCCACGTTCTTTGAGCCCGCGGGCTCTAGATTTCCCACTCCTGCCTTGGGAAATCCAGTTACTCATGTTCCACCGGATCTCACGGCGCTATATGAAGAATCGAGGAGAGCATCGAGCCAGAATTGCTTTACCGCAGCCGTCCTTCTTTGCCGAAAGCTGTTGATGAATATCGCCGTGTCTCAGGGAGCCACTGAAGGACTGAGGTTTATTGAATACGTCACGTACCTGGCAGACAAGGGCTTTGTCCCCCCCAATGGAAAACACTGGGTTGATCACATCCGCAAGAAAGGTAATGAGGCAACTCACGAAATTGCGTTGATGACTGAAGCGGATGCAAAAGAACTGATCTCATTCATTGAAATGCTATTGCGCTTCATCTATGAGTTCCCGAGCATGGTTCCATCGCAACCATAATGGCTAACCAATCATTCCACCGGACCTGCGCAAAAAGCCGCGCAGGACTGTGAGTTCAAACGTTATGCGTCTTAAAGCACATCTCCCCGTTGGGATGCTTCTTGCCGCCGTCTTGGTTGGGCTCAATGAGACTAACCTGCTTCCCTACGGGGTGCAGTTCAATTACCCCCAACTCAACAACGGCTGTGCTGCGTTGATAGCTTTGTCCATACCAGTCGCCATCGTACTTTTAGCCAAAACCACGGCGCAACGCTACCAGCGTTTCGTGGCGTTCGTGGCGGCGGCCCTGCTGCTGCTTCCGGCACTATTGGTCGCTCTTCTGCTCGTCATTGACCTTGCAAGCCAAGACTCTCTACAAGATGAATTGAAACTTGGTACAACGGCTTACCGTGTCTACGTGCGGGTACCCGCCTTGGTTACTTCTCAGCCCTTTACAGTCCTCTACAAGGAGATCGACACGCCGTTTGGACTCAAGCTCGTTCGCCGCGTATGGGAAAACGAACGATGTGGAAATACACGCCTTCGCCAGTTGGACGCTACAACGATAGAGGTCACGATTGACGGCGATTGGTTTACCAAGAAGATCGAAATATGACCGTGACGCATAAACCCTCCGACAACCGGACGGCCCAACAACTGCGCTGTTGGGTTCGCTCTAGCCTGCGGCTTCCGCCCGCCGGTTACGTCGAACGTTGAGGCTGTAGAAAACGTATTTCCGAGCGGTATCCGGACGCAGAAATGGCGCGGTCTTCCCCGCGTCACTTTTTTCGGTTTTGCGTCTGCCCGTTTCGGCCATGTCCGATTGACCTGCCCCCCATATTCGAGCCGTCTTTGCGCCGAGTCAAAGCGCTGTGGATGATTCCACGAGAGGGATGCGGGTCGATAGGGCATTCAGCGCGATCAGATGAATCATCTGGCTCACGGTCGTGCAGCAGTCCGTCAGGATCTTTACGGAGTACTTCTCTGCCGCCCGGGAAATCGCCGTGTGGGTCACGCAGTTCTGGGTCATCATTCCACAGATCAGTAGTTCTTCGATCCCGAGCCCCGACAAGGTCGCTTCCAGAGTCGTGTGGTGAAAGCTGTCTGCAAACGCCTTGGTGACAACGATTCCATCCGGCGCGGCGGCCAAAATCCGGGGATGGATTTCAACGCCTGTTGTGGCTTCGTTGAAAAAGGGAGCGATACCTTTGGCAGCGTCGGCGACATGTTGAATCAGGATGACAGGAATGTTCGTCGCGCGGGCCTTGCTGATTGCCGCCTCGGTGTTGGCCAGGGTGGTGTCGGTGTTCCACAGGGGGAATTTGCCGCCGGGAAAATAATCGTTCTGAAGATCGATCACGATCAGCGCTTGCTTGGTCATAAGGGGCTCCGAATGAGAATGAGGAAGCTGTATTTTTGCGGGTGCCCTGTTTTGACGATAGTGGCTTGAATGACATTAAGCGGTAATATCAGGCCAATCATTGCCCGGTCGGAAGCTCTGCCATGTCTCGTCCCGCGATTGCGGTTGTTGCGTTTGACGGCATCAGTCCGTTTCACCTGTCGGTGCCTTGTGTGGTCTTTGGCGAAGCCCATCCGGGCTTGCCGATTCATGACTTTAAGGTTTGTGCGGCGGAATCCGGACCCATCAGAACAACGGCCGGCTTTTCGCTGGAGTTGAAGCACGACCTGTCGGCGCTAGGGGAGGCGGATACGATCATCGTTCCCAGTTGGCGCGATCCTGCCGAACGGCCGCCGGAGGCGATGTTGAAGGCTCTGTCGTCGGCGCAACGAAGGGGGGCGCGGGTTGTCGGGCTTTGTCTTGGTGCCTACGTGCTGGCCGAGGCCGGCTTGCTCGATGGACGACGGGCAACCACGCATTGGGCCTATGCGCGCGATTTCGCGCGGCGCTACCCGGCTATTTGCGTCGATGCCGACGTGCTGTACGTGGAAGATGGAAATTTGCTGACCTCGGCGGGGACTGCAGCGGGTATCGATTGCTGCTTGCACATGGTTCGTCAGCAGTATGGTGCCGAACTCGCAAATGGTGTGGCGAGACGACTTGTCGTCCCGCCACACAGGCAGGGCGGCCAGGCGCAGTTCATTGAACAGCCGATACCGACCACTGCAAGAAACTCGCGGCTTTCGGAATTGCTGGACTGGGTACGAGCCAACCTGGGGCAGCCACATACTGTGGATAGCCTTGCCGTTTGCGCCGTCATGAGCCACCGAACGTTTACACGCCAGTTCCGGCAGTTGATGGGCATGACAGTGGGCGAATGGCTGCAATCCGAACGACTCGCGCAGACCCAGCGCCTGCTGGAAAGCAGTGATCATTCGGTCGAGGCAATTTCAGCGCTGGTCGGCTTTGGATCGCCCGAATCATTGAGGCTTCATTTTCGACGAGCGTTCGGGGTGTCGCCGACGGCATGGCGAAAGGCGTTCAGGGGCTGATTTTCCAATTCGCCCGTACTGGACATGGCGAGCGTCCGCAACGCAGGGTGTAATGCAGAAGCATGGTTTGCCGTAGTTCAGGGAGGAGCGGCCAAACGCTTGGAGCCGAATCCTTAAGGTAGCGCGATGCACCAGGCTGGTGCTACCAGCCTCATTTTGGCACGGAGAGGGGGAAGCGTCAGACGTTGCCCGTCGATATGTCGCGCCCGTCGCCCGCATCACGCACCTCGGCATTTTTGTTGCTTGGCTTGGCAATCGATTTCTTGTCTTCGCCATGTTTGCCAATCTGCATAACCTTTCGCACCATGCCGCCTGGCGCCGCCAGCTGGAGATGATTCTCGAATCCACGGGCGAGGGTATCTATGGCATCGATCTGACCGGCCGCTGCATCTTCATCAACGAGGCCGGGGCGTCAATGCTGGGCTACACGCCGGACGAGGTGCTGGGTCGGCCGATGCACTACCTGATTCATCACTCCCACGCCGACGAAACCTTGATGCCAGTGCACGATTGCCGCATCTACAAGGCGTTTACCGAAGGCCAGGGCGTTCGCGTCGACGACGAGGTGCTGTGGCGGCGGGATGGGAGTCACTTTGCCGCCGAATACGCCTCTTATCCGATTCGCGATCACGGGGGGGTGGTGGGGGCGGTAGTGACCTTCAACGACATCACTGACCGGAAACGGACCGAAACCCTGCTGCGCGAAGCGCATGATCTGCTCGAGCGGCGCGTGCGCGAACGAACGGCCGATCTGACAGCGGCGCACGACCATTTGCGTCAGTCGAATGAATCGCTGCGCCGTCTTTCTGCGCACTTGAACAGTGTGCGCGAGGAAGAGCGCCGACACATCGCGCGCGACATCCACGACGATCTCGGCGCGGCCCTGACCGCATTGCAGCTTGAGACCAACTGGTTGAAACATCGCCTGGGCGATGAGGCAAACCTGACCGAGCGGCTGGACCGCATGCTGGATATCGGCGATCAGGCCATGCAGGCGGTGCGGCGCATTCTCAACGATTTGCGGCCGGGGGTTCTGGACCATCTTGGTCTGTGGTCGGCGCTGGAGACACTGTTGCTGGATTTTCAGGCGCGCAATGGCATTGCCTGCCGCTTTGTCTGCGCCGAAACGATTGAGCACTGCCGCCTGGGACGAGAAGCCGAAATTGCGCTCTACCGTATTGTTCAGGAGGTGCTCACCAATGTCGCGCGCCATGCCCGCGCGCGAACGGTGGTTCTGGCCGCGGAGGCGGAAGGGGGCAATCTGTATCTGTCCGTCGCGGACGATGGCTGCGGCATGTGCGTGCCGGTTCAGCCGACCTCGTTCGGCCTGTTGGGCATGCGCGAGCGCACGCTGGCGCTGGGCGGCAGGCTTGATATCGTCAGCGCGCCGGGGGAGGGGACTCGCATCGAGGTGCGCCTTCCCAATGTTCTCGTCGGGGTAACGTCATGACCGATGTGCTGATCGTTGACGACCACATGATCATCCGGCGCGGCTTGCGGCAGATTCTCTCCGAGGCGCCCGGCATCGACCTGCTGCACGAGGCTGAAGACGGCCCGTCGGCGCTGCGTATCTTGCGGACGACCTCGGTGGATGTGGTATTGCTCGATATTGCGCTGGGCGAACGCGACGGACTCGACGTCCTGAAAACCCTGCACAGCGAGTTTCCGCGTATCGGCGTCATCATGCTTTCGGTCTACCCCGAGAGTCAGTTTGCATTGCGCGCCATCCGCAGCGGGGCGCATGCCTATCTGAACAAGGGGTGCAGTCCGGACGTGCTGATCGCGGCGATTGCCAAAGTGGCCACCGGCAGTCTGTACGTCACGCCGGCTGTGGCCGAGGTGCTGGCGCAAAATGTGCGCGGCGGCGTCGATGGCGAGCGCCCGCCGCACGAACTGCTGTCGAACCGTGAATTCCAGGTCCTGCAACTGCTGGCGCAGGGGCGCAGTGTCGGTCAGATCGCGCAACAACTGACGCTTTCCGCCAACACGATTTCGACCTACCGAGCGCGGATATTCGACAAGCTGGAATTGCGCAATCCTGCCGATCTGTTCAGCTATGCGGCTCGGCACCGGCTGACAGGCTAGTCTTGTTTTTGTAGTACTTGCCCTACACCACAATCACAACTCCCGCGATAGCGCTACGGTTCTGCCCTGACGAAAATCGGCTCCATGGGCGAAGTCATGCCGATTCGCCCGCCCAACAACCAGGCGGAGTGGTGAAATGGCGCGAAAAATGGGGTTCAGGCTTGGAATATACGTTTTCAAGGAAGCCGAGATCATCGATTATGCCGCGCCGGCCGGAGTGATTTCGGTAGCGCGGCGCTTCGATCCGGAACTCGATACCTTTCTGGTCGCCGAATCCATGCGGCCGGTACAAACGCAGGCCGGGTTTACGGTCTGGCCGAACTACGCCTTTGGCGACCATCCGGCGATGGATGCCTTTCTGATCCCGGGTGGCTTCGGCACGCGACAGGAAATGCATAACGGCAACCTGCGCCGCTTCATCAAGGAACTGCCGGCGGAATGTCTGTTGACCAGCGTCTGCACGGGTTCGTGGATCTATGCCCGGATGGGGTTGCTAGACGGCCTGACGGCGACCAATCGCAAGGAACCGGACCGGCTGGAGGCATCGCATCTCGGCAAGACGCCGATCGATCGACTGGCGGAACTCGCGCCCGCCTGCCGGATCAGCCGCGCCCGCGTCGTCGATGCCGGGCGGATGATCACGGCTGGCGGTATCGCTTCGGGCATGGAACTTGGTTTTCATCTCTTGCGCCGCGCCGGGTATGACGAGGCCTTTATCGCCGATGTTGCCCGTGTCATGGAATACCAGCGTGCCTACGACCAGTACCGGCACGATATCGAATACCACGAACCCACCCCCTGAATTCATTTCCCGAAGGAGATTGTCATGTCTGCTTTCAAGGACCCATTTAACGAGAAGACCCACCTGGGCGCCTGTTCCTGCGGCAAGCATCATTCGCAGGCCGAGCACGACGCTGAAAACGCCGTGCTGCCCGAGGATGCCGGCGTGGAATCGCTCAACCGGCGCACCATCGAATCCGCCGTGATGCGTGCGGTGTTTCCGAACGATGGCGAACGTCGCCGCTTCTTGCGGGCCGTCGGTCGTTCGACGGCGCTGGCGGCCTTGTCCAGCTTCTTCCCCTTCGGTGCGCTGGAGGCGATGGCGCAGGAGAAGGGCGCGCTGGAGAAAAAGGATCTGAAGATCGGCTTTATCCCCATCACTTGCGCCAGTCCATTGCTGATGGCCGATCCACTCGGCTTCTATCGGCAGCAGGGATTGAACGTACAGATGATCAAGACTGCCGGCTGGGCGTTGATCCGGGACAAGGTGTTGAACCGCGAATACGACGCTTCGCACATGCTGGCGCCGATGCCGATTGCCATGAGCATGGGCATCGGCTCCAACCCGATGCCGCTTAACGTCGCCACCATTCAGAACACCAACGGCCAGGCCATTACCCTGCACGTCAAGCACAAGGACAAGCGCGATCCGAAGCAGTGGAAAGGCTTCAAGTTCGCGGTGCCGTTCGAGTTCTCGATGCATAACTTCTTGCTGCGCTATTACGTCGCCGAGCACGGTCTCGACCCCGACAAGGACATCCAGATTCGTGTGGTGCCGCCACCGGAAATGGTGGCCAACCTGCGCGCCGGCAACCTCGATGGCTATCTGGCGCCCGATCCTTTTAACCAGCGAGCGGTGTTCGACGAAGTCGGCTTCATTCACCTGCTCTCAAAGGAAATCTGGGATGGACATCCTTGCTGTTCCTTCGGCGTGCCGACCGATTTTGTCAAACAGAATCCGAACACCTTCGCGGCGCTTTACCGGGCGATCCTGACCGCCGCCAAGATGGCGCGCGACCCGAAAAACCGCCCGATCATGGCGGAAGTCCTTTCGCCGGCCAGTTACCTGAACCAGCCGAGCACGGTGCTGCAACAGGTGTTGACCGGCAAGTTTGCCGATGGTCTGGGCAACGTCCGAAACGAGCCCACTCGCGCCGATTTCGATCCCTTCCCCTGGTATTCGATGGCGGTGTGGATACTGAGCCAGATGAAGCGTTGGGGCTACCTCAAGGGCGACGTCAATTACAAGGAAATCGCCGAGAAGGTGTATCTGATTACCGACGCCAAGAAATACATGGCCGAGATCGGGATGCCGGTACCCAAGGAGAATTACGCCAGGATCAAGGTGATGGGCAAGGAATTCGACCCGATGAAGGCCGATGCCTACCTCAATTCGTTTGCCATCAAGAAGGTTTGACGAAAGCACACCATGACCAAGGAGCACTGGAAAAGCCTGCTGCTGTCGGCCATCCTGTTTCTCGTCTTTCTCGGCGTGTGGTTCGTTGCCACGCAACCGAAAGAGAGCGCGCAACAGACTGCCGCACAGGACGAATACGCCGCGCTGATGGGCAAGGGAGCCGTCAAGGCGACCGGATTTCCGCCCCCGCAGGAAATCGGCAAGGCCATCGTCACGCATCTCTCGGATCCGTTCAAGGATAACGGCCCCAACGACAAGGGAATTGCGATCCAGCTTGGACACTCGCTTGCCCGCGTCGGCATTGGGTTTGCGCTGGCGATTCTGCTGGCGCTGCCGCTGGGTTTCATCATCGGCATGTCGCCGCTGCTATACCGTGCCCTCGATCCCTTCATCCAGGTATTGAAGCCGATCTCTCCCCTGGCCTGGATGCCGCTGGCGCTCTACACGATCAAGGATTCCAATCTTTCTGGCATCTTCGTCATCTTCATCTGTTCGGTCTGGCCGATGCTGATCAATACCGCCTTCGGCGTTGCCAACGTGCGGCGGGATTGGCTCAACGTGGCCCGCACGCTGGAAGTGCGGCCGGTCAGAAAGGCGCTGATGGTCATTCTGCCTGCCGCCGCGCCCACCATCCTGACCGGGATGCGTATCTCGATGGGGATCGCATGGCTGGTGATCGTGGCGGCGGAGATGCTGGTCGGTGGTACCGGCATCGGTTATTTCGTCTGGAACGAATGGAACAACCTGGCACTGCCCAACGTCATTTTCGCCATTCTCGTGATTGGCCTCGTCGGTATGATCCTTGACCGCTGTTTTGCCGGCTTGCAACGGCTGGTCAGCTATACGGAGTAATCAGCATGGCCTTCCTGCAAGTCGAGAACCTCGCCAAAGCCTACCCCGGCAACGATGCGCCCGTATTCGAGAAAGTCAATTTCACCTTGGAGAAAGGTGAATTCGTCTGCATCATCGGTCACTCCGGTTGCGGCAAGACCACTATCCTGAATGCGCTCGCCGGATTGGAAACGGCCAGCGGCGGCAATATCACGATGGATGGACGCGAGGTTGCCGGACCCGGGCTCGACCGGGGCGTGGTTTTTCAGAGCCACGCCCTGATGCCCTGGCTGACGGTTATCGACAACGTCAAGTTCGGAGTCCGCTCGCGCTGGCCGGAGTGGAGCAAGGTCGAGGTCGAGGCGCAGGCGACCAAGTACCTCGAAATGGTCGGCCTTGGCGCCGCCCTGCACAAGAAACCCGCCATGCTCTCGGGCGGGATGAAGCAGCGTGTCGGGATCGCCCGTGCCTTCGCCATCCAGCCCAAGATGCTGCTGCTGGACGAACCCTTTGGTGCGCTCGATGCGTTGACGCGAGGCACCATTCAGGACGAATTGCTGAAGATCGTGCAGGCGACCGCACAAACGGTGTTCATGATCACGCACGACGTCGATGAGGCGATTCTGCTTTCCGACCGTATTCTGCTGATGAGCAACGGCCCGCGCGCCCGCATCGCCGAAATCGTGGAAGTGACATTGCCACGCAGTCGTACCCGTCACGACATGCACCACGATCCGCGCTTTTACCGTATCCGCAACCATCTGGTCGATTTTCTGGTCAGCCGCTCGAAAGACCCCAAACCTGCCGGACAGTTGCATCCGCCTGTTGTCCGCCCCGGCGAAGATGAACCGGCGGAACCTCCACTCGCTGCTTAACCCATCAAGGAGACTTGCCATGAACCGCGAAGATGTCACCGACCTGATCGTCACCCAGAAGATCAAGAAAAAACTCAGTTGGGCAAAACTGGCCGCTTTGATCGGCCACAGCAAGGAATGGAGCACAGCCGCGCTGCTCGGCCAGATGACCCTGACCGAAGCACAGGCCAAGGCGGTGGGCGCAGCGCTCGATCTGCCGGCGGAGGCGGTCGAGCTGCTCCAGGTCGTGCCCTATAAAGGCTCCTTGCCGAGCGCCGTGCCAACCGATCCCCTGATCTACCGCTTCTATGAGCTGGTGAATGTCTATGGCACGACATTCAAGGCGCTGATCCACGAGGAATTCGGCGACGGCATCATGAGCGCCATTGATTTCAACATGGATCTGACGCGCGAACCCGACCCCAAGGGCGACCGGGTCAAGATCGTCATGAGCGGCAAATTCCTGCCGTACAAGACCTATTGAATTGCATCCCGTTCAAGGGGGCGGGCCGCCCCCTCCGGTTTGGTACTTCAGTGGGTCAGTTGCAGTAACTGGTTTATGTCGCCCGGGGTTTGTCTAGTTGCTCTTCAAACCTGGCGATATCTCATGCCGCCAGCGTTCGAGATGTTCGCGGTAGGAAATTCCAAGTGTTGCGAGTTCTCCGGTATCCAGTTTGTTCGCCCGATAGGCGAGAAATGGCGGATACCACGGCAACTTGCAACGGTAGGCTGTTGCTTCGAGTGGCTGCAATAATGTCTCGAGCGCAAAGAAATTTAGCCCCGTCGGCGTATATGCGTCTATCTGATTGCCTGCCGTTGCAGCCACTAGCAGTGGAGTCCCCTCCAGACGTTGCCCGCCCTCCGCGTAGTTCACGTAGTAAAGGCTTGTAAACACATCGTCCAGCCATTGCTTAAGCAGTGCTGGCGATGCATACCATTGCACTGGAAACTGCAAGACGATTCTTTCCGCAGCCAGCAAGCGTGCTGTTTCTAGCTCGACATCAATGCTCTTTCCTGCATATTGGGCATACATATCGATAATTTCGATCCCGTTCATCATCTGCGCAGCGCGAACCATGGCGACATTGGCGCGCGATTCGGAGAAATTGGGGTGAAATACCAGAATTTTCGTGTTCATCGTGGATGCTCCGGTTGGGTTAAACAACATGAAGGGCTGATTTGACAAATGGTGCGGCACCTTTAATTATTGATCCAACGGATTTTAATTATTGGTATATATTCACAAGATGAATCTACGACGCATAGACCTGAATTTGCTGGTTGTCCTCGACACCCTACTGGACGAGGTGCATGTAACCCGTGCAGCACAACGCCTCTCGTTGTCGCAACCGGCGATGAGCAACGCTTTGGCGCGATGCCGCGAGGTGTTTGGTGATCCGCTGTTGGTTAAAGCGGGGAGTGGCATGAGGCTGACTGTTAAGGCGCAATCGCTGCGGCAGCCACTGAAGAATGCGCTGAGGGGACTGGATACTGTTTTCGAGCCAGAACAGCCTGCGCTCGCAACGTTGCGAGCGCGAATCCGCATTGGAATGGCGGACGGACTACTCACTTCAGTCGCGGCGCCGATTCAACGCGAATTGCAGGTGCATGCACCGGGAATTTCGCTGATTTACCTACCCTGGCGCGGTGGAAGTCAGATGCTGCATCAACTGGCGCAGGATGATATGGATATCGCGGTTTCGGTAATTCCTTCGCCGGATGCCAGTATTCGGCGACAGGAGCTGGTCACGGAGCACTATCAGGTGGCAATGCGTAAGGGACATCCAGCTGCGGATAGTTTCAACCTCGACACTTGGTTGGCGTACCCGCATGTTGTCGTATCACCGCGCGGCGACCCGCGCGGTGCGCTTGACGATGTGCTGGTGCATCTGGGGCGGGAACGGCAAATTGGCTTAGTTTTGCCCAGTTTCGTAACTGCGATACAGGTTGTTGCCCGTACCGACCTGATCGCGATGGTTCCGAGCCGCAGCTTGGTGGATGAGGACAAGGAACGTTTTGCTATCTTTGAGCCGCCGGTCCCGATGGAGACGTTTCCGTTGCATATCGCGTGGCATGAGCGCAGCGATAACAATCCCGCCGTCCAGCATGTTTGTATGCTGTTGAAGCAGTGCATTTGCTAGTGGTTGAAAAGAATGCGGTAACGGTCGATGCAGTTCGAGGAGAGGGATCTGGAAAGCCATTCGGATATGGTGTCAACGAATACTGCTTTGCTTTTATGCTTCAACACCTGTCAGCGTTGCCTATCCTTTCCATCTTCCCCAATTGATTTTGGCCTCGTCATAACGATCTTCCGCCGGTAAGGTTTGGGCCGGATAACCGAGCGGAAAAATGGCGAATGGCACAACGCTTTCGGGCACGTCGAACACCTTGCGGCAGCCGGTAACGCGAGGCGGGATACCGATTACCGCAATCCAGACGGTGCCCAGCCCGAGGGCGTGGGCGGCCAGTTGCAGGTTTTGCGCGGCGCATGAGCAATCTTGCGGCGCGAAGCCCTTGAACTTCTCCAGCGCTTCGTCGAGGCAGATCAGGATGGCGGCTTGCGCCTGTTTGAACATCGGGTTGCCGGCGTCGACCGATTCCGCCAATGCGTCCAGCTGGGCCCGGTCGGTGCTCACGCAGAAGTGCCAGGGGCGGCCGTCGCCGGCGCTGGGCGCCTGCATCGCGGCGGAGAGCAGGGTGCGCAGTTGCGGGTCGGAAACGGGTTGGTCGGTAAAGGCGCGGATGCTGCGCCGGGTCATGAGGGCGGTGAGAGTGTCCATATCAGGGCTTGGTGAGGTTTGAATTCAAAAAATTGGTCGGCAGCCGCGCCTTGATCGCTTCGGCGAGCTGGAAGACCGACATGGCGTAAAAGGTGGAGCGGTTGTAGCGGGTGATGACGTAGAAATTCTCGAAGCCCAGCCAGTACTCGGTGTCGGCGCCCGGCGTGACGAGGTCGACCAGCGCCACCGTGGCATCGGCCGGCAGCGTGCTGCGAATACCCTGCTGAGCCAGATCGCCCGCCTTTAACGTCGGCCGAATGCCCGCTTCCAGCAGCGCGGTTGGCGGATCGCTTTCGGTTTCGGCACGCACCGCCACCGGTTGGCCGGCTTGCCAGCCGTGTCGTTCCAGAAAGCGGGCGACGCTGCCGATGGCGTCTTCCACATTGCCAGCGAGGTCGATGCGGCCATCGCCGTCAAAATCGACCGCGTATCGACGCTGGCTGCCCGGCATGAATTGTGGAATGCCGATCGCCCCGGCGTAGGAGCCTTTCACCGTCAGCGGATCGAAGCCGTTTTCGCGGGAGAGCAGCAGGAATTGCTCCAGCTCGGTCCGAAAAAAGTCGGCCCGCGGCGGGTAGTGGAAGGCGAGCGTGGCCAGGGCTTCCATCACCCCGAAGTTGCCCTTGTTGCGACCGTAGACGGTCTCGACGCCGATGATGGCGACAATGATCTCTTCTGGCACGCCGTATTGCGTGCTGGCGCGGGTCAGCGCCTCGCGGTTTTCCTGCCAGAAACGGACGCCGCCGTCGATGCGGATGTCGTTCAGAAAGCGCGGCCGGTAGCGGCCCCAGGATCGTTGCAAGGGGCTGGCCGGCGGCTTGATCAGCTTCAGCACGGTGGGATTGGGGTGGATGCGGGCAAACTGGCCTAGCAGCTCTGCCGGCACGAAACCATGCTTGTCCGCCATGTCGGCAACAAAGTCGAGTACGGCCGGTTCGCTGGCGAAGGATTTTGGTGTGGCGGCCACGGTCGGTGGCGCCAGCGCCAGGCAGCAGAGCGTCACGCACAGCCAGCGGAAAAACGATCCTCGCGTCATCTTCACTCCATCAGGGCAGGGCGGCCAGGGCGCGCCGCAGGGCTTTCAGGTTGGTTGGGCCGGGGCCGTAGCGGCAGGCCAGATAGTGTTCGACAAATGACCGAAAGGCCGGCGCCAGCGCCGGTTGTCCGGCTTCGACACGGGCCAGTACGGCCAGTGGCGGCATCCATTCCGGGCAATCGATACCGCGCCGCCCCAGGCGGGCGGAGGCGCGGCGCCAGAGTCGCTGCGCGGGGTCGAGGCGAGGGCGGTGCGCCAATGTCCACGCACTGACCAGCAGCAATACCAGCCCGCATGCGCCGAACAGCCATTTGGCCAGTGTTTGCCAGTCGGCATCCGGCAGCCCGAGCCGGCCCATAAGCTCGCGCTGGCGCTCGGGATTGTAGCCGAGAATCCACTGGTTCCAGCCGTTGTTGAGCGCCTCCCAGCGAAAGCGGAGCGACCTCAGCCAGTCTTGCCGCAGCGCCACCAGCGCGGGCAGGGCGTCGCTGCCGGGCATGGCTTCGGCCAGCCCGCTTTCGATGCGCGTCGGCGCGATGGCGGCGGTGGGGTCGACGCGCACCCACCCTTGGCCCGCCAGCCACACTTCAGCCCAGGCATGGGCGTCGGATTGACGCACGACCAGATAGCCGTCGAGCGGATTCAGTTCGCCGCCCTGATAGCCGGTGATGACGCGGGCAGGCACGCCGGCGGCGCGCATCAGCACGACAAAGGCGGCCGCATAGTGTTCGCAGAATCCGCGCCGCGTGCCGAACAGGAATTCGTCCATCGTGTCGCCGGCAAGCAGTGGCGGTGTCAGCGTGTAGACAAAATTGCCGGTACGGAACAGGGTCAGTGCCTGTTCTACTCGCGAACCGGGATCGACAATCGTCTCCCGCCAGCTTTGCCCGAGCGCCTGCGCACGGGGATTACGCCCTGCGGGGAGGCGCAGGGCGCGTTGCAAGGTGGTGCCGCTTTCCTGCACATTGAAGCGGTAATCCAGCGTCGTGGTGAGTTCGATGCGCTGGCGCTGCGTGATCGGGCGATTGCCCAGCAGCGTGAGATTGGCAAGCAGGCGACTGTCCGCCGGCCAGGTACTGGGTGCGTCGAGGGCGAGCAGCCAGCGCTGGTTGTGAGGCTCCAGCGTCACAGCATAGCGTAGCGGCGGGTCTTGTCCGGAAATGTCGGGTCGTGCGAGGGCGAGTGCATCCATCGCCTTCCAGGTCTGACCGTCGAATTCTTCCAGCACCGGCCCGCGCCAGTACAGCCGGCCACGGGACGGTGGCGTGCTCTCGAAACGCGCGCGGAAGGCAATGTCGCCGTTCTGCGCCAGATTGGCGATGCTGCCCGGCGACATGCTGCCGGAAAGACCTGTACGTCCGTTGTAGGCGTCTTGTGGCAACCCCCAGAGCGGTCCTCCGATACGGGGAAAGAGCAGGTAAAGCACCAGCATGAACGGCACGGCCTGCACAGTGAGCAGGGCAGCGTAGCGCAGGGTCGGCAGCAATCGGCTGTTCGGCCCGCCATGCAGGCGGATCAGCGTGGCGGTCACGATCAGGCTGGCTGCGAAGAGCCAGGCGCCCGTCAGTATGCTTTGCGAATGAAAATAGTGGGTCAGCAGCAGAAAGTAGCCCAGTACGGTGACCACCGCCGCATCCCGGCGGCTGCGCAGTTCCAGCAACTTCATGGCAGTGAAGACGACCAGCAACGCCAGCCCGGCTTCCCGGCCGAACAGACTGCGAAACTGGAGCACGATGCCCGCGCAACTGGCAACGACCAGGGCCACCAACCACCATCGGCCGGGCAGGCGAAGTCCGCGCCACCACAACCAGCCGCCCCAACCGAAGATCAACAAAGCCAGACCGGTCAGCCATTCCGGCTGGTGGAAGAAGTGCGGCGCTGTCGCAATCAGGGCGGTGGCGAATAGCCAGGGTACGGCGCCGCGGTCGAGGGCTTGAGGGGCGGCGACGCTCATGACCGGGCCAGTGCGAGGTGTTCCAGGCAACGCTGGCGGTGGGCGGGGCCGGCGTCGGGGAGGATTTCGATTTCGCCCAGACGCAAGCCGTAGCGCAAGCCGGCGCCATCGGCGGCAAGTACCCAGCCGGTCAGGGCGGATAGGCGGTGTTCAAAATCGAAGGTGCCCGGCAGAGCTTGTTCCTCCAGCCACAATTCGGTTTGGGCGCCGCCGCCAAAAACCTTGACCAGCAACGGCGCATCGGGTTCCCGGGCGGAGGCTTTCCACGCGACGTGGCGGGGCGAATCGGCCGGTTGCCGCGCGCGAAGGCCTGCGAAATCCTCTTGCCCGCCTTCCCCTGTTCGTGCCCCGGCCGTTGTGGCGAGACTTGCCGGTGGCAAGGGCAGCGTGAGCGGGCGGGGGTAGACCAGGCAGCGCATGGCGGGCGCGGGGTAGCTCCAGGCGACAAACAGACCGAGCGGATAGCAGGTGGCAAGTCGCAGGCGTGGCAGCATCAGCCAACCTCTCTGCTCGGCGGCAAGGGGGATGGACAGCGTCAGGCGGTCGTTTGCAGGCAGGTCGCAACGCGCCACGGGCTGGCGGGAAAAGCCGAATTCCAGCGCCAGCCGGGGTCGCGGGCGGTCGTTTTCAAGGTGCAGCGGAAAATGCGCCAGCTCGCCGGCAAAAACCGGCTCCGCCCGCCCCGGCGACAGGCGCAACCAGGCGAGATTGCGGAAGGTATGCACCATGCCGGTCAGCCCCAGACCGGCAAGCAGAAAGACCAGGGCGTGCCCCAAGGCCAGCGTGTAGTTGATGGCGCCAAGCAGCATGACGATCAGCGTCAGCGCAAACAGCAAGCCGGTGGCGGTGGGCAGGATGAAGACGCGGCGTTGGTTGAGGACGATCAACCCGTCACCGTCGCTCTGCCAGCGAAACAGCGAGCGGCCAACATGGCCAGCGAAGCGCCGTAATGCTTGAATCACGGAATGGGCACGCTGCGGATCAGTGCCCCAATATCTTCCGGCGTAGCGTGACCGCCGCCCTGTGCCGAGCGCAAACGGTGACAGGCGACGGCGGGCAGCACGGCCTGCACATCGTCTGGCAGTACCATGTCGCGCCCTTCCAGCCAGGCCCAGGCACGGGCAACGGCGAGCAGCCCCAGTCCGGCGCGGGGCGAGAGACCGTGCAGAAAGCCGGTTTGACGGCGCGTTGCTTCGACCAGCGCCTGAACGTAGGCGAGCAGCGGCGGGGCGGCGTGAAGGGTGGCGGTCGCCTGCCGCAATACCGGGATGTCGGCGGGTTGCAGCAGCGGTGTCAGGCTGGCGGCGCGCGTGCGCTGTCCGCCCGAGGCGAGCAGTGCCAGTTCGGCCTCTCGATCCGGGTATCCGAGTTCGAGGCGGACGAGAAACCGGTCGAGCTGGGATTCAGGCAGCGGAAAGGTGCCGATCTGGTGCGCCGGGTTCTGGGTGGCAATGACAAAGAATGGTTGTGGCAACGGCCGGGTTTCCCCTTCCGCCGTGACCTGGCCTTCTTCCATGGCTTCCAGCAGCGCGCTTTGCGTCTTGGGCGTGGCGCGGTTGATTTCGTCGGCGAGGATCAGTTGCGCGAATATCGGCCCGGGCAGGAAACGAAAATCGCCGGTCTCGCGCTGATAGAGCGATACCCCCGTGATGTCGGCGGGAAGCAGGTCGCTGGTGAACTGGATGCGGTGGTAGCGAAGACCCAGCAGGGCGGCCAGCGTTTGCGCCAGGGTGGTCTTGCCGACACCGGGCAGATCTTCGATCAGCAGATGGCCGCCTGCGAATAGACAGGCCAGCGCCAGCCGGATTTCCCGTTCCTTGCCGAGAATCACCTGGTTGGCAGCGGCGATGAGGGGAGCGAGTGGATGATCGCGGGAGACGGAAAATACCGGCATGCGGGAACTCCAGATGGTTGGGCCAGTCCATTTTACGAAGAATTAGGTCGAAGTGGCGTGTTTACATGGCTCGGTCTTGGCGCCCGAAGAGGGTGTGCCTGGCGAAGCCGGCGGCTGTCGGGCTTGTGGCCGGTCGGATGTTGGGAACATAATCACGGTGCAGGCAGACAAATAAGCAAACAACGATCAATCCCCACAGAGGACGAGACAGGAAAGTGAACCAGACCGCCTTCATTACCCATCGCGATTGCATGTTGCACGAGATGGGCGGCTTCCATCCCGAATGTCCGCAGCGGCTCTCGGCAATCAGCGATCATCTGATCGGCCAGGGACTCGATGCCTTCTTTTCCCATTACGAGGCGCCGATGGCG
Source organism: Betaproteobacteria bacterium UBA1934 (assembly GCA_002337055.1). Taxonomy (GTDB): domain Bacteria; phylum Pseudomonadota; class Gammaproteobacteria; order Burkholderiales; family Rhodocyclaceae; genus UBA1934. The sequence continues at coordinate 550,378 of DDFG01000001.1, forward strand.
ACGATTCGCCAGTTGCGCCGCGCCCATACGGTGGATTACATCGAATCCGTGCGCGATTCTTCGCCGCACTCGGGCATCGTTCACCTTGATCCCGATACCGCCATGAATCCACACACCTGGCGTGCTGCGTTGCGTGCTGCGGGCGCCGGGGTGCTAGGTGTTGACCTCGTCATGTCCGGCGAGGCCAGCGCCGCTTTTTGCGCGGTGCGTCCGCCTGGGCACCACGCGCTGCACGATGCGGCGATGGGTTTCTGCTTTTTCAACAACATTTCGGTGGCCGCCAAGCACGCGCTGGAGGAATATCACCTCGACCGAGTCGCGATCATCGATTTCGACGTGCACCACGGCAATGGCACCGAAGACATTTTCTGCACTGATCCGCGCGGGTTGATGTGCAGCATCTTCCAGCATCCGTTTTATCCCTATTGCGGTACCGAGAACCCGGCGCCCAACATGGCGAACGTGCCGTTGGCACGGGGCTCCGCGGGGGCGGAATTTCGTGCCGCGATCGAGGAAATCTGGCTGCCCCGCTTGCATGAATTCAAGCCGCAGATGGTCTTCTTTTCTGCCGGTTTCGACGCCCACCGCGACGACGACATGGGCAGTCTGGGCTTCCTGGAGAAGGATTACGCATTCTGCACGGCTGCCGTCAAAGAGATCGCCGACAAGTACGCGGGTGGCCGCATGGTGTCGATGCTCGAAGGCGGGTACATCATGGGTTCGCTGTCGCGCAGCGTGGGCGCGCATCTCGAAGTGCTGGCGGGGTTGAACGGCTGATCGTCGCGGCACCCTTGTCAATGCGTCGCCAGATTCGTCCATACCCGCTATATTGGCGGCTGGTGCCGGCTTGGCGTCGATTTTATTCTGATAAATGATGATCGAATGGTGGTGGCTGCTGGGCGGCCTTTTGCTGGTGGTGTTGCTGCAAATCGCTCTGCTGCTGCGTGCAAGGGAAGGCGCCGGCACGGCGACGGAAACCCGACTGACGGCGCTTGAAACGGCAGTCGGCGAGGGCTTTACCCGTCTGGAGCGGGAACTGCGCGACGAACTGGCGCGCGGACGCCGCGAGGATGCCGAAGAGGCTTTCCGCGATCGCGACGAGCGGGCGCAATCGTCGGTGCGCCTGACCCAGGCGCTGACAACGCAGGTGACCCAGCTGGGGAGTTTGCAGGGTGAGCGGCTGGATGCTTTTGCGCGCGACCTCTCCCGTTTCTCGCTCGGTCTGGACGAACGCTTCGAGCGCCTGCGCCTGGCGGTCGAGGCCCGCCTGCAAGCCATCCAGAACGACAATGCCGTCAAGCTTGAAGAGATGCGCGTGACGGTCGACGAAAAGCTGCATGCCACGCTGGAACAGCGCCTGGGCGAATCGTTCAAACTGGTGAGCGACCGTCTCGAACAGGTTCACCGGGGGCTGGGTGAAATGCAGAGCCTCGCGGCCGGTGTCGGTGATTTGAAGCGCGTGCTGAGCAACGTCAAGACCCGCGGCACCTGGGGCGAGGTGCAGTTGGCGGCGTTGCTGGAACAACTGCTGACGGCCGATCAATACGGTGCCAATGTCGCCACCCGGCCGGGCGCCGGCGAGCGGGTCGAATTCGCCATCCGTCTGCCCGGCAAGGATGCCGAGACGCCGGTCTGGCTGCCCATCGACGCCAAGTTCCCGGTCGAAGACTACCAGCGCCTGATGGAGGCGCAGGAGCGGAGCGACGCCGCGGCGGTGGAAGAGGCGGCCAAGGCGCTGGAAGGGCGCCTGAAACTGGAAGCGCGGACGATTCGGGAGAAATACATCGAGCCGCCGCATACCACCGATTTTGCCATTCTTTACCTGCCGATCGAAGGTTTGTATGCCGAGGTGCTGCGGCGTCCGGGGTTGGTCGAGACCTTGCAGCGCGAATGGCGCGTCAGTCTCGCCGGCCCGACCACCCTCGCGGCGCTGCTGAACAGCCTGCAAATGGGTTTCCGCACCCTCGCCATCGAGCAGCGATCCGCTGAAGTCTGGGCGGTGTTGGGCGCGGTCAAATCGGAATTTGGCAAATTTGGCGAAGCGCTGGCCCACACCAAGAAAAAGTTGGAAGAGGCCAGCAACAGTATCGGCAAGGCGGAAACGCGCACTCGCCAGCTTTCGCGGAAACTGAAAGAAGTCGAGGCGATGCCGGGTCCGGAGGCGGAAAAATTGATCGGCCAGGCGGGATGGGATCAGGATGACGAATGACGCACTGGCGGCGGCCTTTCACGCGACCACTTACCGCATCTATTTGCCGCATGGGGCCATCGATCTGCGCATCGGTGAGGCCAACCCGCAGCTGCGGGAATGGCTGGCCGAGCAAGGCAGCGAGGCATGGGCTGTGATGACCGCGCACAATCCGGCCAGCGAGCAACTCACGGCGGAAGAAAACGCCGCGCGCCAATCCAGGCTTGAGTGCGACCTGCTGGAGCGGGGTTGCGATCCTTTCGCCGGCGAGAATATCTCGGACGATGGCTCCTGGCCCGTCGAGGACAGTTGTCTGGTCACAGGGTTGTCGTTGGCCGACTATGTCGAACTGGCCGCGACGTGCGGGCAGAGCGCCATCGTCTGTGGCGAGGCCGATGCGGTGCCGTGCCTGATCTGGCTGGATCGCTGACGCCATGGGCAGGCGTGTCGGCCGCTTCGAAATTGAGAAGGAGCTCGGGCGCGGGGCCCAAAGCATTGTCTATCTCGGCAGCGATCCACAGTTGCAGCGCCAGGTGGCGATCAAGACGCTGCACTTCGCCCGGCCCGACCCCGCACAGAATCACATGCTGCTGGCCGAGGCGCGCACCGTCAGCCGGCTGCGCCATGCCAACATCGTACCGATCTTCGATGCTGGCGAGCAGGATGGGGATGTCTATCTGGTGTTTGAATACGTGCCCGGCCAGAATCTGGGCGATTTTCTCAAAACCAGCGGTGCGCTCACGCCAGTCAGGGCGGTGACCCTGCTGCGGCCGATTCTCGACGCCGTGGCGGCCGCGCACGCGCAGGGCGTCATTCACCGCGATCTGAAGCCGACCAACATCATTCTCGACGACAACGGCACGCCGCGAGTCATGGATTTTGGCATCGCCGCGCGTGTCGATAGCGGCGACGAGGCGAGCGAGGAATATACCGGCACGCCGGCCTACATGGCGCCGGAATACATTGAACACCGTCAGATCAGCGAAGCGACCGATGTTTTTGCCGCCGGCCTGATTTTGTACGAGTTGCTGACCGGGCGCCGGGCAGTCGAAGGCGGCAACGTCTTTCAGATTATGCATCGACTGGCCAGCGAGGATGTGCGCTTGCCCGAGAGCGCCTCGCCCGCCATCGACGATGCGCTCGCCGGTATCGTACACAAGGCGCTGGCCCGTAATCCCGAAATGCGATTCAAAACCGTCCGGCAGTTCGCCGAGGCGCTGGAAAACTATCTAGAACCCGAGGTGAGCGATGACCTCCGCGCGGCTGGCAAGCAGTCGACCGTCGATTTTCTGCTCAGGCGCATGCGCCACAAGAGCGATTTTCCGGCGTTGTCGGAATCCGTGACCGCCATCAACAAGATCGCAGCCAGCGAAACCGAGAGCATCGGTACACTTTCCAACACCATCCTCAAGGATTTCTCGCTGACCAACAAGTTGCTGCGTCTCGTCAATACGGCCCACTTCCGGCCAGCCGGGGGCGGCAACATCAGTACGGTATCGCGCGCGGTCATCGTGCTGGGGGTTGAGGCAGTGCGCAACATTGCGATTACGGTGCTGCTGTTCGAGCACATGCAGAACAAGGCCAATCTGGTTCAGCTCAAGGAAGACTTTCTGCGCGCCAATCTGGCGGCAGTGCTGGCAAAAGATATCGGCGTGCGAGGCAAATCGGGCGATGTCGAACAGGTGTTCATCTGCGCGCTTTTCCAGAACCTTGGGCGTTTGCTGGCGCAATATTATTTTGCGGACGAAAGCGAGGAAATCCGCCGTTTGATGAGCCAAAAACCGTGTTCGGAAGAACAGGCGGCGCGTCAGGTTTTGGGCATGAGCCTGGAAGATCTGGGCCGCGAGATCGCTCGTACCTGGGGCTTCCCACCCCTGATTCTGGGCAGTATGCAACGACTGGCCAGTGGGCCGGTGCGCAAGCCGAATACGCAAGAGGAGCGTATGCGGGTTGTTGCAGGCTGTGCCAACGAACTGTGCGAGGCGATGTCCCATGCCGGGCCGGAAGCGCGCGAAAAGGCCATGCGTGCGGTATCGACGCGTTTCGCGGCAGCGGTTGCGCTCGACGAGCAGAGTCTGCGTGAGGCGGTTTTGCACGCCATCGAGGAAGTCAGCGAATTTGCCCGCATCATTCATCTCAACCTGAAGCAGACAGTTTTCGGCCGGGTCATGCAGCAGATGGTAAACGGTGGCGGATCGGAAGGCACTCTCGTCGGCGAAGCCGGTAGCCTCGATGTGACGGACACCCTGGGTGAAACGATGCTGGGCGAAGGCGGACTGGCGATTGGATCATTGGAGTCTGAGGGAAACGGCGAGGCGCTGCCCGATGCCGAAGCGGTGCTGACGGCGGGAATACAGGACATCAGCAATACGCTGGTCGAGGGCTTTCAGCTCAACGACATTCTGCGCATCATTCTGGAAACGATGTACCGGGCGATGGGTTTCAAGCGGGTGGTGCTGGCGATCAAGGATGCCCGCGCGAACGCGATGCACGGCCGCTTCGGCTTCGGTCCCGAGACCGGCGAGCTGGCGCGTCGTTTCCGTTTTTTGCTGACACCGGCGCAAGACGTGTTCTATGTCGCGGTCTCAAAAGGCGTCGACCTGATGATCAGCGATGTCGACGATCCCAAGATCGCGCCACGCATTCCGGAGTGGTATCGACAGGCGGTGGCGGCGAAAACCTTCATCCTGTTTCCGCTCAACATCAAGGGCAACCCGGTGGCCCTGATTTACGCCGACAAGGACAACGCCGGCGACATCAGCGTGGCGGAAAAGGAATTATCGCTGTTGCGCACATTGCGCAATCAGGCGGTGCTGGCGATCAAGCAGGGCACCTGATCGCCGCCGGGCTCACCAGAGCTTGTACCAGGGCGTCTTGCGCTCCAGGCCGTCCTGATAGAAACGGGAATTCGGGAAGTTGTGGCGCAGCACGCGGTCGGCATCGTCGCGCAGATCGGTCATGCCGAGCTTGTCGTACGCCACGACCATCACATACAGGGCTTCTTCCAGCGCGGGTGCGTTGGGATAGGTCTTGACGGCGGTCTGGGCGCGATTCGCGGCGGCCAGATACGCGCCCCGCTTGACGTAGTAACGGGCGACATTGACTTCCTGCGCCGCCAAGGCATTCACCAGATAGTTGAGGCGCAGCGTGGCATCCGGCGTGTATTTGCTATTGGGGAACTTGGTGACCAGTTGCTTGAAGGCATCGAAGGAATCCCGCGCCGACTGCGGATCGCGCTCGCCCGGGTCCTGGGCGCTCAGGTAACCGAGGTAGCCGAGGTCTTCGTTGAAGTTGATGATGCCTTTGAGGTAATAGATGTAATCCACCACCGGGTGATTCGGGTAGAGCTTGATGAAGCGGTCGCAAGCCGAAATGGCCGAGGCGTTTTCCTGGCCCTTCCAATAGACATATCCCAGTTCAAGCTGAGCCTGCTGTGCGTAGCGTCCGTAGGGATAGCGCGCTTCGAGCTTTTCCAGCATCTTGGCGGCTTTGTCCCACGAACCCTCGTTCTGGGCGTCGCGCGCTTCGCTGTAGAGCTTGGAAGCCGACCAGCCAGCCGTTTCGTCGGCCTTGTCCGGCAACAGGCTACAGGCTCCGAGCACGGCGGCGAGCAGGAGCAGCAGCGGCACGCGGACGAAACGAACGAGGGAGAATCGGGCTACACTTCGCATCATGAATATCCTTTCGGAAAACCGCGCCGATTATAACGCAAGCCTGTCGCATGAATTGGTGATTCCCGACGATTGCGGCGGAAAACGGCTCGACCAGACGCTGGCCGAGTTGCTGCCTCAGCATTCGCGCAATCGTTTGCAGGGGTGGATCAAGGAAGGCAGGGTCGCCGTCGATGGCGCTGTCCGCTGCGAACCGAAGAGCAAGCTTCTCGGGGGCGAACATGTTGCCGTGACGGGCGAGGCCGCGCCGCAGGCGCTTGCCGGGCAACCCGAAGACATTCCCCTGGCTATTGTGTACGAGGATGCCGCACTGCTGGTGATCGACAAACCGGCCGGTTTGGTGGTGCATCCGGGCAGCGGCAACTGGAGCGGCACGCTGATGAACGCACTGCTGCATCATGTTCCACAGGTCGAAGCGGTCCCACGCGCGGGCATCGTGCATCGCCTCGACAAGGAAACCAGCGGTTTGCTGGTCGTGGCCAAGACGCTGGAAGCGCAAACCGATCTGGTGCGGCAGTTGCAGGCGCGCACCGTGAAACGCCAGTATTTCGCCATCGCGTGTGGCGATATCGCGCGCGACGGCATGGTCGAGGCGCCGATTGCGCGGCACCCCACCCAGCGCACCCGCATGGCGGTGGTGGCGGGCGGCAAACCGGCGGTCACGCGCTATCGTGTTCTCGAACGCTTTGCAGGTGCAACGGCGGTTGAATGCTCGCTCGAAACGGGGCGCACGCACCAGATTCGTGTCCATCTGGCTTCGCTGAGCCATCCCTTGCTGGGCGATCCGGTTTACGGGCGCGCTTTGCCGAAGCTGCCGCGGTTTGGGCGTCAGGCCCTGCACGCGGCCCGCCTCGGGCTGATTCACCCGGAATCGGGCGAAGCAATGAGCTGGGCTTCGCCACTGCCGGCCGATCTTGTCGAATTGCGGAATACGTTGCGTGCCCTCTGACTTAATTGCACCCGACTGGCCCGCACCGGCCGGCGTATTCGCGTTGCAGACCACGCGGCTGGGCGGGGTCAGCCAGGGGAGCTACGCCAGTCTCAATCTGGCCGCGCATGTCGATGACCGCATCGAAGCGGTCAACGCCAACCGGGTACGGTTGCAAGCGCATCTCCCCGCGCCGCCGCTGTGGCTGGATCAGGTACATGGAACCCGGGTGGTTGACGCCGGCGCGGCATCGACTGGCGTCAGTGCGGATGCCGCCATTGCTCGCTCCTCCAACACGGTTTGCGCGGTGATGACGGCGGACTGCCTGCCCATCCTGCTTTGCGACCGGGCGGCAACCGTGGTGGGCGCGGTGCACGCAGGGTGGCGCAGCCTCGCGGCGGGGATTGTCGAACAGACCGTGGCTGCCATGGCTTGCCCAGGGGAGTGCCTGTTGGCGTGGCTTGGCCCGGCGATCGGTCCCGATGCGTTTGAAGTGGGGGGCGAGGTCAGGGCCGCGTTTGTCGGGCACGATGTCCGGGCCGATGCGGCGTTCCGGGTCAAGCCGGATGGCAAGTATCTTGCCGATCTGTATGCCTTGGCCCGCCAGCGGCTGGCCGATGTGGGGGTGTTTGCGGTGTATGGCGGGAACTTCTGCACACTTGCCGACTCCGAGCGATTCTTTTCCTTCCGCCGCGATGGCGCAACCGGGCGCATGGCGACCCTGGTCGCGCTTGTATAATCCGGCACCGACATGCGAGTTGTCTTGTGAGCACACTTTCCTGGATTGTTCTGGTCAGCCTGGCGGGCGGCGCGCTCAGCGTGCTGGCCGCCGCCGCCATCACCCACGCGGTGAGGGCCAGCGGCGTGACGCATCTTGTCTCCTACGCCATTGGTGCGTTGCTGGGGGCGGTATTTCTCGAGATTCTGCCGCACGCCGTCGAACACACCACGCATGTGCATAATCTGGCCGCCACCATCCTGTTCGGCATCCTCGTCTTCTTTGTGCTGGAAAAACTGGTGTTGTGGCGGCACTGCCACCATGGCGGCTGCGAGGCCCACGAGGCGCACCCACCGGCCCACGACCATGGCCGCTCGGGCTTGATGATCCTGATCGGCGACACCTTCCACAATTTCGTCGACGGCATCCTGATTGCCGCCGCTTTTGTCGAAAATACGCAGCTTGGCATCGTCACCGCGCTGGCCATCATCGCCCACGAAATTCCGCAGGAACTCGGCGATTACCTGATCTTGCTGCATTCCGGCTATTCCCGGCTGCGCGCCATCGCCTTCAACCTGCTATCCAGCCTGGCGACCCTGGTGGGCGCGTTGCTGGCCTATTTCGCGCTGTCGGACATGAAGGAATGGGTGCCGACTTTTCTCGGGCTTGCGGCGGCGAGCATGATCTACGTGGCTGTGGCCGACCTGATTCCCGGTTTGCATAAACGCGCGGAGCTCAAGGCCACGCTGCAACAGGTGCTATTGATCGGGCTCGGGATCGCCTCGATTGCCATCGCGGGCGCGCTGGTCGGCGAGTAGGCGGCGTTTCCTGCGCACTTTCGAGCCGTTTATCCAGAGCAGCAGGCCGACCGGCAGCACGCCGTAGAACAGCAAGGTCATCGCGCCGGCCACCAGATTGGTTTCGGCCAGCGCCATCAGAACCACCACGTAGAGCCAGCCGATGGCGACGATGTACATGTCGGGAATTGGGATTGGAGAGCGGCATTATGCATTGACACCGCCCGGACCGGAACCGACAATTTGCCGCGCCCCGGTTGCCAGAGAGAGACCTCCCATGTCCCATACCCAGGATCCCCGCGATGGCGGCCCGTTTGCCGATATCATTGCCCATCTGGGCGCGCCCGGGCAGGACTGGATGCGACGCTGCGCCGAACTGCTCGGTCTGGGCGGGGCATCGCAAGGCGCGGCGTCGGCGCCTGAGAGCGAGGAAATGCGGGCCTTGCGCCAGGAGTTCGCGGAAGCGCAGGGGCGTTTGTGGCAAGCCATGCTGACCGGGCGCCCAAGCGTCGAGGCGGGGCGATTCGTGACGCCGGAGCCGGGCGACCGTCGCTTTGCGGCGCCCGAGTGGCGTGCCAGTCCGGTCTTCGACTACTTTCATCAATCCTATCTGTTGAGCAGTCGGTATATGCTCAGAATGGTCGATCTGCTCCCTGCCGAGAACGAGCAGATGCGACGGCGCCTGCGTTTTTTCGCGCGCCAGATGGTGGATGCGCTGGCGCCTTCGAATTTCGCCGCCTCCAATCCCGAGTTCATTCAGCGTGCCCTGGCGACCCAGGGCAAGAGCATTACCGACGGCATCAACAACCTGCTTGGCGACGTGACCAAGGGTCGTATCTCGATGTCGGACGAAACGGCATTCGAGTTGGGCCGAAACCTCGCCGCAACGCCAGGCGCGGTGGTGTTCGAGAACGAGGTGATGCAGCTCATCCAGTACGCGCCGCTGACCGCGCGGGTGGCCAAACGACCGCTGCTGGTCGTGCCGCCGTGCATCAACAAGTACTACGTGATGGATCTGCAAGCCGAGAACTCGCTGGTCCGTTACATCGTCGAGCAGGGGCACACCGTTTTTCTCATTTCCTGGCGCAATCCGCAGGCAGCGCAAGGCGGGCTGACCTGGGACGATTATCTGGAGCACGGCCCGATTGCGGCGCTGGAGGTGGTCCGGCGTATTGCCCGCGGTGCCACGGTCAATGCGCTCGGATTCTGCGTCGGCGGCACCCTCTTGGCGTCGGCGCTGGCAGTGCTGGCGGCGCGGGGCGAAAATGGCGTCGCCTCGCTGACCTTGCTGACCACCTTGCTGGATTTTGCGGATACTGGCGAAATTGGCCTGCTGATCGACGAAACCTCGGTACAGGAACGCGAACGCAGCATTGGTCAGGGCGGATTGCTGCCGGCACGCGACCTGCAAAACACCTTTTCCTTCCTGCGCGCCAATGATCTGGTCTGGCACTACGTCGCACAGCATTACCTGAAAGGCGAAAAACCGGCCGCGTTCGACCTTCTTTACTGGAACGCCGATTCGACCAATTTGCCGGGCCCCTTTGCGGCCTGGTATTTTCGCCACCTCTATCTGGAAAACCGGTTGTGCCGTCCCGGCGATCTGACAATGTGCGGCGAGCGCATCGATCTGGGCCAGTTGACCATGCCGACCTATCTGCTCGCCGCCCGCGAGGATCACATCGTGCCTTGGCAATCGGCATACCAGTCCACGCGCTTGCTTGGCGGCGAGTGCCGCTTTGTGCTTGGCGCCTCCGGCCATATCGCCGGCGTCATCAATCCCGCGAGCAAGAACAAGCGGAACCATTGGGTGAACGCCGACCTGCGCCCCTCGGCCGAAGTGTGGCTGGCGCATGCGGAGCCGGTGGCCGGGAGCTGGTGGGGAGATTGGTTGAAATGGCTGGCGGATCAGGCCGGTGACCAGCGTCGGGCGCCGGCCAGGCTCGGTAATGCGGCTTTCAAACCCATCGAGCCGGCACCCGGCCGATATGTGCGCGAGCGGGCGATCTGACCGCAGCGGTGCCAAAAACGGCTGCCGCGAGTTAGAATCACAGACCAAGGTTCGTGCGCCGAACCGGATATAACGACAACACAGGTGGACGATGCTTCGTTTCGTCTTCTCCAACCAACCTATCGAACAAAGAAGGGATTCATCATGACTCAGCGTGTTGCTCTCGTCACGGGTGCCATGGGCGGCATCGGTACCGCCATCTGCCAGGAAATGGCCAAGGCCGGTCACAAGGTGGTGGCGGCCTACCATCCGCAGTACGACAACAAGGACGAGTGGCTGAAGGAACAGGAAGCGGCCGGTTTCAAGGATTTCGTCTGCGTGGCGGGCGATGTCACCGACCAGGCCGCCTGTGAGGCGATGATTGCCGAGGCGGTCGAAAAGGCCGGTCCGATCGACATTCTGGTCAATAACGCCGGCATTACCCGCGACCGCTTCTTCGCCAAGCTGGAGCGCGCTCAGTGGGACGCCGTCATCAACACCAACCTGAACTCCGTGTTCAACATGACCAAGCCGGTCATCAACGGCATGGTCGAACGTGGCTGGGGCCGGATCATCAATGTGTCGTCGGTGAATGGCGTCAAGGGCCAGGCCGGCCAGACCAACTATTCCGCTGCCAAGGCCGGCGAACTCGGCTTCACCAAGGCGCTGGCGCAGGAAGTGGCGGCCAAGGGCGTCACCGTCAATGCCATTTGTCCTGGCTACATTGCCACCAAGATGGTCACGGCCATCCGGGCCGACGTGCTGCAAGGCATTGTGGAATCGGTTCCGATGCGTCGCCTCGGCAAGCCGGAAGAAATCGGCGCGCTGGTGGTCTACCTCTCGTCCGATCTCTCCGGATTCATGACCGGCGCCACGCTGAACATCAACGGCGGGCTCTACTTCCAGTGATTTCGGGCTTTCCGGCGGTATGACAAACAGGCGCCATGGGCGCCTGTTTTTTTGTTTATAATGCTGCAATGCACACAAAACAATTCAGAGGTGGGGACATGCCGGAACAAGTTCAAGTGAGACTGATCAAGAAATATCCGAATCGCCGTCTGTACGATACCAAGACCAGCGCGTACATTACGCTGGGCGACGTCAAGAATCTGGTGCTCGGCTTTGACCAGTTCAAGGTGGTCGACGCCAAGACCGGCGACGATCTGACGCGCAGCATCCTGTTCCAGATCATTCTCGAAGAGGAAACAGGTGGCGTGCCGATCTTCTCCGCCGATCTGCTGTCGGTCTTCATCCGCATCTACGGCAATGCCACGCAAGGCATGCTCGGTAAATATCTGGAAAGCAGCATGAAGACCTTTACGGAATTCCAGCAGCGCATCCAGGAACAGTCGCGCGCGCTCTATGGCGACAACAAGCAGATGCAAACCGATTTTCTGGCGCAGTTCCTCAACTTCCAGCAGCCGGCCATGCAGACCATGATGTCCACCTACATGGATCAGAGCGCTAAGATGCTGCAACAGATGCAGGATCAGCTGCAAAACCAGACGCGCAACATGTTCACCGGCTTTACCTTCAAGCCGCCCGGCGCCGAAGGCGACAAGTAAGCTTCGCTTCGGAATCGGTTCATGACGGCAACGCCACCCAAGGTCGGTTTCGTTTCGCTCGGCTGCCCCAAGGCGCTGGTCGACTCTGAAAACATCCTCACCCGTTTGCGGGCGGAAGGCTACCTGATATCCAGCTCGTATGACGGCGCCGATCTGGTCGTCGTCAACACCTGCGGCTTCATCGACGACGCAGTGGCCGAGTCGCTCGACGCGATCGGCGAGGCGCTGGCCGAGAACGGCAAGGTCATCGTCACCGGTTGTCTCGGTGCCAAGGGCGACATCGTGCGCCAGACGCATCCGTCCGTGCTGGCTGTGACCGGCCCGCATGCCGCGGCCGAAGTGATGGAGGTGGTGCACCAGCACCTGCCGCAGCCGCACGATCCCTTCACCTCGCTGGTGCCGCCGCAGGGCGTGCGCCTGACGCCGGATCATTACGCCTACCTGAAAATTTCGGAAGGCTGCAACCACAGTTGCACCTTCTGCATCATTCCCTCGCTGCGCGGCCCGCTGGTATCGCGCCCGGTCGGCGACGTGCTGCAAGAGGCCGAAAATCTGGCTGCCGCCGGCGTCAAGGAACTGCTGGTCATCTCGCAGGACACCAGCGCCTATGGCGTCGATGTCAAGTATCGCACCGGTTTCTGGGGTGGCAAGCCGGTCAAGACCCGGTTGAAGGAACTGTGCGAGGCGCTGTCGCAATTCGGCATCTGGGTGCGCCTACATTACGTCTATCCCTACCCATCTGTGGATGACGTCATTCCGCTGATGGCGGAGGGCAAGATCCTGCCGTATCTGGACGTGCCCTTTCAGCATGCCAACCCGAAGATCCTCAAAGCGATGCGCCGCCCGGCGCACGCGGAAAACACCTTGGCGCGCATTCGGCGCTGGCGGGAAATCTGTCCGGAGATCACCATCCGGTCAACCTTCATCACCGGCTTTCCCGGCGAGACGGACGAAGATTTCGAGGATTTGCTGCGTTTCCTTGAAGAAGCACAACTTGATCGCGTCGGGGCCTTTGCCTATTCGCCGGTCGAAGGGGCCGAAGCCAATGCGCTGGCCGGCTTGCCTTCCGACAAGGTGCGCGAGGACAGGCGGCGGCAGTTGATGAGTCTGCAAGAAGACATCAGCGCTGACAAGCTCGCCGCCAAGATCGGCCAGGAAATCACCGTGCTGGTCGACGAGGTGGATGATGAAGGCGTGTTGGCCCGCTCGGCTGGCGATGCACCCGAAATCGACGGTCTCGTCTATCTCGACGGCTTCTTCGAAGCCGAACCGGGCGACCTGTTGCGCGTGCGCGTCATTGACGCGGATCACCACGATCTTTACGCGGAAATCATTTAAATCCATTCCGCCGGGTTGCCCTCGGCTCCACTTCTTCGTATGCTAGGCGGTACGGCGCATTTACTCGGTGAGCGCGCCTGGCCCACCCGCGGGTGAGGCCGGATACCCAACACATACCGCGGGTCGCTTTGCTGCACCTGTCACGCCTGGCCCGCACAAAACAGAGGAGCGGGAATGACACAAGAAAAGAAATACCGCGCGGTCGGCGCGGGTGCGACCCAGACGGAACAGAGCCTGAACGCCAAGCTACAGGATTTTTCCCGCTTGCAGGGCATGATGCTGTACAACTTCATGGCGCTCAAGTCGACCGTTGTTCCTTTCACCAACGAGGTGATGGAACTCAATCGCATCGGCATGAACCTCGATCCGAAAGAAGCGGTTGCGGACTGGACCGAGCGGCAGAAGTCGGCAATGAAGTTCCCGCAGCTGGTCGAGACCTTCGGCAAGCAACTGTTTGGCTCCGCGCGCTACGAAGGCGAAAAGCTGCTGGCAGAAAACACCTTCTTTGCCCTCAACCACATTCCCGTCAAACCGGGTGTGACGCGGCGTGCCAGCATGTTCCACATTGGTGGTTTCATTCCCTATTCGGACAACATCTTCCGCCTGCTGCCGGGCGCCAATTTCTTCGATCACTTCGTTGCCAACGGCATCGAGGTCTTCGAAATGAAGCTGAAGTGCGATAAGGCCCGCTTCAACCCGCACATGCTCGATCTTTCCATCGAGGCGATCGTCGAATCGGTGCATGAATTCTCGGATATTGCCTTCCGGCAATGCGGCGAGCGCATGATCCTTGAAGGTTATTGCGGCACCGGTATCAACACTTTCAGCGCGTATCTGGCCGATCTTGAAGGCATGGCGCGCAAGTTCAAGATGATCCTCACGTTCGTGTCGCCTCTCGATGCGCGTAAATGCACGATCTTCGAGCAAGTTCATCAGCTGCTCGATTTCATCAATCCCAACGCGAGCACGGTTGACGGACATACCATCAGCAGCGTGCTCGACACCATTCAGGAGCGCAATTTCGAGAAAACGCCGATGGGCGCGCTGGTGCACGGCTGGAAGAACAAGGAGTGGGCGAAAATCGAGAAGATCGAGGACCTGACCTTGCGCCAGCAGTCCGAACTGGCGGCCTGGTACTGGCTGAGCCTGCAACACGGCGCCTACTACCCGCTTTCGCGCGATCTCTACACCTTCTACTCGCGGCTCTTCAGTCGTGGTGTGACCAGCGAGGGCATCCTGCCCTACGAGCACAAGGGCCGTACCTTGTGCCTCAAGGACCTCAAGAAAACGGGCGTCAAGGTGCTGGTGTTTCTGGGCGACAAGGATCACCTCGTCAATTGGCAAACGGCGGACGTCCTGCCCGGCATTCTCGGAGATCAGTGCGAGGTGGTTGTGCACGAAAAGACCGGGCATGTCGCGTACATCTTCAACCCCAACCGCTGGAACAAGGACGATCCGCGCGCCTTCAAACCGGATATTCTGGAGACGATCTACCGGAATGTGCCGGTGGAAGCGGCTGCCGCCAAGGCGCCTGCCAAGACGCCGACCAAGCGCACCAAACCCGCGCCCGCCAAGGTGGAGCCGGTGGTGGCACCCGAACCGGCGGCCAAATCCGTCACCAAGGCAGCGGCCAAGCCGGTAGTCAAGGCAACGGTCAAAGCAGCGATCAAACCCGTGGCGACAAAGGCGGCGCCCGTACCCAGACCGCCCGCCAAGTCGGCAACCGCGGCGGCTGTCGCGGCTCAGAAGACGAAGGCGGCCAAGGTGGCCGTCACACCGGCCGCAAAAGTCGCTTCAAAACCCGCGGCACCTGCCGCCAAGGCTGCCAAACCGAAAACTGCGGTGCCTACGGCGCCCAAGGTCGTGGCTCGTAAACCAGCGCTGCCTGGCAGTGCGGCTGTTGCCCAGCCACCTGTGGCCAAGGCGCCCGTGCGCAAGAAAAAGCCGGTCGCCTGAACGTGCTCAGTTAAGCGGGCGGGGCGCGAAGATGGCCGCGACCTCGTCCGCTTCAAATCGGTATTCGCGGTTGCAGATTTCGTCCTGCACGACGATGGCGCCGTGTTCCTCGACAATCCCCTGTGCTTCTTCGTGGCCAAGGGACTGGATCATGCCGCGAATCTTCTCGCGGTCTTCCGGGCAGTGATAGCGCACCTCGCGCGGCGCATACAGCCGAACCGTTTCTTCATGAAAGAGGCGGATGAGCAGGGACTCCGCATCCAGGGTCTGCAACTCGTCCGGCTTGACCGACGCCGCCAGCTGAATAACCCGGTTCCACCCATCCGCGTCGTGAGCATCCGCCTCGGGCAGTTTTTGCAAAAACAGACAGGCAGCGCACTCGGGACCGGCGGAAAGAAACAGGCGCGACGGCTGTTGCTCGGATTTTTCCAGATAATGCTCAAAAATCTCGGCGAGCGTCTCGCCGACCAGCGGCACGATGCTCTGATAAGGCTCGCGCGCCAGCGGCAAATCGAGCGTCAGAGCCAGTTGCCCGCCCGTGCTTGCACCCAGCAATTCCGCCGCCGGGGCAGGGCGCACGTCCCGAGGCGCTCGCGCCATGCCGCGCATTTGCAGGGCCGCGTTGCAATCCATGACCAGCAGGCTGATCGGGCCGGCGCTACGCAGTTGAAAGGTCAGACGGCTCTCCTGCTTCGCCTGTTCCGCAATCAGCGCGGTCACCGCCGCCATTTCGCCAAGCAGCGTGGCGACCGGCGGCGCATAGTGCCGACCCGCCTGCATCTGGCGCCAGCAACTCCCCAGGCGCACAACCGCGCCGCGAATGTCGAGATGTTCGAATAGAAAGCGATGGACGGTGTCGTCGGTCATTTCAGATTCTGGGCGTAGGTTTCGGGGGCAAAGCCAACGAGCAGCAGCTTGCCGGTGTCTAGAACGGGGCGCTTGATCAGCGCCGGGTATTGCGTCATCAGGGTGCGGGCTTTGGCTTCATCGACATCGGCGCGCTCTGCGTCGGAAAGCTTCTTCCACATCAGGCCGCGCCGGTTGAGGAGTGTCTCCCAGCCGGCGCGGGCGCACCAATCGGGGAGGTGCGCTTCCGCCACGCCGGTCTTCTTGTAATCGACGAATTCGTAAGCGATGCCATTCGCTTCCAGCCAGGCGAAGGCCTTTTTCATCGTGTCGCAGTTCCGGATGCCGTAGATTTTCATGGTCATTTCAAATACGTGAGATCAATCGAAGACAAGCCCCATTTCCAGGACGTCATGGAACATCCCTTGCTGGAACAAGCCTTTCATTTTCCGGCCTTCATGGCGAAAGCCGAAGGTTTCATACAGGCTGATTGCGGCCAGGTTATCTGCGCGAACTTCGAGGTCGATGCGCTTGATGCCACTTTCCCTGGCAGATTCGATGGTTGTCCGAAGCAACTGCCTGCCGATTCCCCGCGCCCGAAATTCGGAAAGCACACCCATTCCCAGACCAGCTCGGTGGCGTAACGCATCCGCCCAGTGCGGAATGGTATCGCACCATCCAATGACCCGGTTGTCCTTCAATGCGACGAATTGAGGGTGGTTTTGCGCGATATTTTCCCGGACGAACGCAGTGATTTTCTCCAGTGATGGGGCATGGGTCTGCCCCAGAAATTTCTGCTCGCGTGCAACCGAATCAAGGCAGGCATGAAAGCCGGCGATATGATTTTCTGCGATTTTTTCGATCCTGAATTCCATGGGTTTCTGCTAGATGATTCTATATCGGGTGCTGCTTTCTAGACGATATACTGCAGGGTGTCGTAGTTGTCATCGAGCTGATACCACTTCATGTGTGACCAAAACTCGGCGCCTGAAAGATTGCTGTGCAATACGAAAATATTGCATTTCTGAATGCCTTCTTGGCGTAATCCCAAAAAACACTTCTTTACGAGATTCTGAGCAATTCCTCGCCCACGGAACTCGTTCTTGACTGCCAGGTGCCGCAAAATGGCTCTGCGGCCATCGTGCCCACACAACACGCATCCAACGATTTTGTCATAGTGTGTTGCAACAAAACAGGTTGCAGGGTTGCGGCGCAAATAGAGCGAAATTCTGTCCTCTTGATCGTCTTCGGTCAGATCAATGCCATCTGTTGAAGACCATAACGAAAAGACGTCTTGATAGTCTTCAATTGCCATCAAGCGAAGGGTAATGTCCATGGCTATTGCGAACGAAAAATTTGCATCGTGCCGCAAGACCGATTGCATATCAACCGTGATTGCTCAATCCGGTCCGTAAACAAACACGGCATGCTTATTTCCTCAGCTTGGCAAACGCCGCCGCCATCGCACCTCCGGCCGGCGGCGCCGACTGGCGCGGCGGCGGGGGGTTGGGGCGACCACTGCGGTTGGGGGCTTGACCGCCTTCGTGTTTGCGCGCCGGTGCCGGTTCGTCCGATAGGCGCATGGTCAGCGATACGCGCTGGCGCTGCAAGTCCACTTCCAGCACCTTGACCTTGACGATGTCGCCAGCCTTGACCACTTCGTGCGGATCCTTGACGAATTTGTTCGACAGCGCCGAAACGTGCACCAAACCGTCCTGATGCACGCCGATGTCGACGAAGGCGCCGAAGGCGGCGACGTTGGTGACGACGCCTTCGAGAATCATGCCGGGGCGCAGGTCCTTCAATTCCTCGACGCCGTCGGCGAAGGTGGCGGCCTTGAATTCCGGGCGCGGGTCGCGGCCAGGTTTTTCCAGTTCTTTCAGGATGTCCTGCACGGTCGGCAGGCCGAAACGCTCGTCGGTGTATTTGCTGGCGTTCAGGCTACGCACGCTGCGGCTGTCGGCGAGCAGTTCCTTGATCGACTTGCCGAGGTCGACAATGATCTTTTCGACCACCGGGTAGGCTTCCGGATGCACCGCCGAGGCGTCGAGCGGGTTGTCTCCGTTCGGAATGCGCAGGAAGCCGGCAGCCTGCTCGAAAGTTTTGTCGCCGAGGCGCGGCACCTTTTTCAGAGCCTCGCGGCTGGCGAAGGCGCCGTGCGAATCGCGGTAGGCGACGATGTTGGCGGCGAGCGTGGTGTTGAGGCCGGAGATGCGGGTCAGCAGCGGAATTGAGGCCGTGTTCACATCGACGCCGACGGCATTGACGCAGTCTTCAACCACCGCATCCAGGCTCTTGGCGAGTTTGGATTGTGAAACGTCGTGCTGGTACTGGCCGACGCCGATCGATTTCGGCTCGATCTTGACCAGTTCGGCCAGCGGGTCCTGCAATCGACGGGCGATAGACACCGCGCCGCGCAGCGAAACGTCGAGTTCCGGGAATTCCTTGGCGGCGAATTCGGAGGCCGAGTAAACCGACGCGCCGGCTTCGGAGACGACGATCTTGATCAGCTTCAGTTCCGGGTGTTTCTTCATCAGGTCCTGCACCAGCTTGTCGGTTTCGCGGCTGGCGGTGCCGTTGCCGATGGCGACCAATTCCACCTTGAATTCGGCGCAGATTTTGGCGAGCGTGTTGAGCGAGCCGTGCCAGTCGTTGCGCGGTTCGTGCGGGTAGATGGTGGTCGTGCCAAGCAGCTTGCCGGTGCGGTCGACCACTGCCACCTTGCAGCCGGTGCGGATGCCGGGGTCGAGGCCGAGCACGGCCTTGGGGCCGGCCGGGGCAGCGAGCAGCAGATCTTTCAGATTGCGGGCGAAGACGCGGATGGCTTCTTCCTCGGCACGTTCGCGTAACGCATTCATCAGTTCGAGTTCGAGGTGGGTGTAGACCTTGACCTTCCAGGTCCAGCGCACCGTGTCGGCCAGCCACTTGTCAGCAGGGCGGCCCTGATCCTTGATGCCGACATGGGCGGCGATGCGCTGCTCGCAGGGGTTCTGCCCAGGTTTGACAGCGGTTTCGTCAAGCTCGGAATCGAGCACCAGCGCGACATCCAGCATGCCTTCGTTGCGCCCGCGCAGAAGCGCCAGTGCGCGGTGCGAGGGCATGTCGGCGATGGACTCGGAGAAGGCGAACCAGTCGCGGAATTTGGCGCCTTCGTTCTCCTTGCCTTCCACCACCTTGGAGCGCACATGCCCGTGTTCATTGAGATATTCGCGCAGCTTGCCGAGCAGGGTGGCGTCTTCGGCGAAGCGCTCCATCAGGATCTGGCGGGCGCCGTCGAGAACGGCCTTGGTATCGGCAAAGCCGGCATCGGCGTTCAGGTAGTTTTCTGCCTCGGCGTCGGGTGTGAGCGTGGGGTCTTCCAGCAGCGCCAGCGCCAGCGGCTCGATGCCGGCTTCGCGGGCGATCTGGGCCTTGGTGCGGCGTTTCTGCTTGTAGGGCAGGTAGAGGTCTTCGAGTCGTTGCTTGGTTTCGGCTTGCGCGATTTCGACGTGTAGTTCGGGTGTCAGTTTGCCCTGTTCGTCGATGCTGGCGAGGATGGCGGCGCGGCGTTCTTCCAGCTCGCGCAGATAGCCGAGGCGTTCTTCGAGCGTACGCAGTTGCGTGTCGTCGAGATTGCCGGTGACTTCCTTGCGGTAACGGGCGATGAAGGGCACCGTGGCACCTTCATCCAGCAGGGCAACGGCGGCACGGATTTGTTCGGGGCGAACGGCGATTTCGGCGGCAAGGCGAGTTTCAATCGGGGGCAGCATGAGCGGGAAGGGACAAAAAAGGAGGGCGAACTATGCCAAAACGCCAAAAAAATACAACCGCTGGCGGTGTGTGCCGGTGGCAGGATGGTGTAGCATAGCCGCCGAGGGTATGGCTCTAGAGGAGAGAAGAATGATGGTCAACACCTATCTGTTCGGGGAAATCGAAGTCAATCCGGAACAGGTGCTCACTTTTCCGAACGGCTTGGCCGCTTTTGAGAACAATAAGCGCTTCATGCTGGTGCATGAAGAAGATAAGGGCGAGCCGCTGAGTTTCACGATGCAATCGCTGGATGACCCTACGCTGGCATTGCAGATCATCGATCCGGCAGCGATCGGCTTCGCCTACGAACTGGCGCTGACGGAAGCTGAAAGTGCATTGTTGCAGGCGCCGTCGCTCGACGATCTGGCTGTCATGCTGGTGCTCTACAAACGCAATGAAAGCGATACCTCGGGCATCGGCGCCAATATTCGCGCGCCGCTGATCCTGAATACAAAATCGCGTATCGGGTTGCAGAAGATTATCGACACACCGCGACCGAACGTCACGATTTCCAATCTGGCGCGCAGCGTCTGACGAGGAATTCGGTTTCAGCAGAAGCCACGGCCAGCACCGTGGCTTTTTTGATGCGTTCGTGCGCGAAAAAGGGGGAAACATGCCAGTCAAACTCATTCAATCCACGGCATCGGCCTATTCGTATCCGTTGCTGATCAAGCAGTTGTTGCTG
Organism: Betaproteobacteria bacterium UBA1934; assembly: GCA_002337055.1. Lineage (GTDB taxonomy): Bacteria > Pseudomonadota > Gammaproteobacteria > Burkholderiales > Rhodocyclaceae > UBA1934. The sequence goes on from DDFG01000001.1 coordinate 570,849, forward strand.
ACGCCGCTGGCGATTGCGCCGGAGCAGGTGATCAGCTATCAGGATCGCATTCGCTATACCTATCGCGATTTCAGTCGCCGTCTCGGTCGTCTGGCCAACGGATTGGCGGCGCTTGGCATCGAGTCCGGTCACACCGTGGCCGTCATGGATTGGGATAGCCACCGTTACCTGGAATGTTTCTTTGCGGTGCCGATGATGGGCGCGGTGCTCCAGACCGTGAATATCCGACTCAGTCCCGAGCAGATACTCTATACCGTGAACCACGCCAGGGCGGATATCCTGCTCGTCAATGCCGAATTCCTGCCTGTGCTGGCGGCCATCGCGCCCAAACTCGAGACGGTCAAGACCTTTGTGCTGATCGCCGATGACGGCGTGCCGGCTGACCTGCCCGTGACTTTCGCCAGCGAGTACGAAGCCATGCTGTCGGGTGCCAGCGAGGAATACACCTTTCCCGATTTCAACGAAAATGCGCAGGCGACGGTGTTCTATACCACCGGCACCACCGGGATGCCGAAGGGCGTGTATTTCAGCCATCGGCAACTGGTATTGCACACGCTGGGCGTGGCGGCGGCGATGGGTGGCGCGCCGGAGCAGGGGCGCCTGCATCGGGAAGATGTCTACATGCCGCTGACGCCGATGTTCCACGTGCATGCCTGGGGATTCCCCTACGTGGCGACGATGATGGGGCTGCGGCAGGTGTATCCCGGGCGCTATCAGCCGGATGTGCTATGTCGCCTGATCGTCGAGGAAAAGGTCAGTTTTTCACACTGCGTACCGACCATCCTGCACATGGTGTTGTCGCATCCCATTGCCCGCGATGTCGATTTTTCGGGCTGGAAGATTGTTATCGGCGGCTCGGCGATGCCGGAGTCGATGGCGGTTGCGGCGCTGACCCGCGGGATCGACCTGTTCGGCGGTTATGGCATGTCGGAAACCTGCCCGGTGCTGACGCTGGCGCATATCAGCCGAGCCGACCTGCAACGCCCGATTGCCGAGCAGGCGACGCTTCGTTGCAAGACCGGGCGGCCGCTGCCGTTGGTCGACTTGCGTATCGTTGATCCCGACATGCACGACACCGCGCACGATGGGCAGGCGACTGGCGAGGTGGTGGTGCGTTCGCCCTGGCTGACGCAAGGTTACCTAGCGGCGCCGGAGGCTTCCGAAGATCTCTGGGCCGGCGGCTATCTGCACACCGCGGACATCGGCAACATCAACCCGGCGGGTTATCTCAAGGTGACCGACCGGATCAAGGACGTGATCAAGGTGGCGGGCGAGTGGACCTCTTCCCTTCAGATGGAAGACATCATCGCCAAACACGAAGCGGTTCAGGAGGTGGCGGTGATCGGCGTGCCCGACGAAAAATGGGGCGAACGCCCGCTGGCGCTGGTCGTGCTGAAGCCGGATCATGCCGAACACGTGACCGAGCACGCCATCCGCAATTTTGCCGCGCACGGCATCGAGGCGGCAGGGATTTCGCGTTACGGCGTGCTGTTGCAGGTCTCGTTCGTGAAGCGACTGCTGAAGACCAGCGTTGGCAAGATGAACAAACAGGGCATGCGCGCCGACCGCAGTGCGCTTTATGTCTGAATATGGATCATGCCTGGTGCCCTGCGGTGCACCAGGCAGTCCAAGCGGTCAGATGTCAATCTGCCGCAACTGCGTGCGGTACAGCTCGGCATTCTCAATGTAATGCGAGCTGGCGTATTGCAGATACTCGATTTCCTTCTCGGTCAGCGGGCGGATTACGCGGCCAGGCGTACCCAGGATCATGACGCCGTCGGGATAGGTCTTGCCCTCGGGGATCAGCGTGCCGGCGCCGACGATGCAGTTCTTGCCGACCACTGCATGGTTCAGCACCGTGGCGCTGATGGCGACCAGGCTGTTATCGCCGATGGTGCAACCGTGTAGCATGACCATGTGTCCGACCGTGACGTTCTTGCCGATGGTCAGCGGGATGCCTTTGTCGATATGCAGCACGCTGCCATCCTGGATGTTGGTGCCTTCGCCGATGTCGATGGGGGCCGTATCGGCACGGATCACTGCGTTCCACCAGATGGAGACATTGGCGGCGAGGCGGACGTCGCCGATAATCGTGGCGTTGGGTGCCACCCAGGCGGTGTCGTCGATCTGCGGCTCAATGTCGCCCAAAGCATAGAGTGTCATGGCAAACTCTGAAAATCGAAAAAAGAAGGAATTGTAATTGAGCTCGCTGGCAAGTTTGCTGGAATCGGTGCGCCAGTTTCGTGATCAGCGGAATTGGCAGCAGTTTCACAGCCTGCGCAATCTCATCGTTTCGCTCAATCTCGAGGCGGCGGAACTGCTGGAACTGACCCAATGGAAGGGCGATGCCGAGATCGCGGCGCTGCCAGACGACCCGGTCGGTGCCGAAAACCTCCGCGACGAATGCGCGGACGTGCTGCTTTACTTGCTGCTGATCGCCGACGCCGCCGACATCGATCTGCTGGCCGCCGCCGAGGCCAAACTGGCGAAGAATGCGCGCAAGTATCCAGTGGATCGGGCGTGGGGAAGCAGCGCCAAGTACACGACGCTCAATCGGTCTGCTGATCCAGACTGAACCCGGCGCCTTCGCCTTGCGACAGCGTCGCAGCCAGCCAGGGAAGCGTGTCTTGAAGCGTGGCAGCCAGCGTCCAGGGCGGATTGACCACGAACATGCCGCTCCCGAACATGCCGAATCCGTCGCTGGCGGGTTTGGTTACGTTCAGACGGACATCGAGCCAGTTCTTGCCGGCAATCGTGCGCAGCTTTTCCGGCAGGCGACGCGATTCGGGGCGCGCCAGGCAGGGATACCAGATGGCGTAGGTGCCGGTCGCAAAACGCTTCAGGCTTTCCTCCAGCGCGTTGGCCACGGCCAGATAATCGTCCCTGGTTTCGTAGGACGGGTCGATCAGTACCAGCGCGCGACGAGGAGGAGGGGGCAGTATGGCTTTCAACCCGGCGAAGCCGTCGCCGGCGATGACGCCAACGCGCCGCCCTGCCTGTTTGAACAGGTCGAGCAACAGACGGCTGTCGGTGCTATGTCGCTCGAACAGGCGTAATCGGTCGTCGTCGCGCAACAGTTGCTGGGCAAGCCACGGGGAACCGGGGTAGCGCCTGAGTTTGCTGGAAGGATTGGATTGCCGCACCAGCGCGACATAGTCGGCGAGTGGTCCGGGAAGATCGTCGCGCGACCACAGGCGACCGACGCCCTCCTGAAACTCGCCGAGTTTTCGGGCCTGGTCGCCTTCGAGGTCGTAGAGGCCAGCGCCCGCGTGGGTGTCGATGTACCAGAAGGGAGCGGGCTTTTGCGTCAGGTAGCGCGCCACCAGCATCAGGGTCAGATGCTTCAATACATCGGCATGATTGCCAGCGTGAAAAGCGTGTCGATAGCTCAGCATTCAGATCACCGGTTCGAGAACGTGAAATTCGATCCGGCCGTTGCTTTCCGCGTGCTTGCCCGGACGCCAGCGGTTGGCGACCGGATGCGATTCGGTCACGATTTCGGCGTCCGGCGGCAATGTCCCAGACGCGACAAGCAATCCTACATGACCGTCGAACGACGGTAGTGTGGGTAGCACAATGGCGCGCATGGGACGTCCATCGGTATCTGGCAGCGTGGTAACGGATGCTTGTGGCGACAGTTCCTGTACGCCCAGTTCGAGCACTTGTTGATCGAGATTGGAAATGCGTCTGACCAAGCAAACGTGCAAGCGCGTTTCTTCGCGGGTGCGCAGCACAACCAGATCGCCGGCTTGCACCGGCCATTTTTTGCCGCGTTGATACCGAATGCCGAAACTGTCGGGACTTTCGTCGATCAGAGCCCATTCGCTGATGGCTTCCGTTTCGGCGGGATCGTTGCGGCGGCGATTGAGGTGACCGCCGGAGATAAAGGCGACGGCGTGATCGAAGCCCGCCACCAGATCGGCGCGCGGCTTGAAGCGCATGCGGTTGAAGCGCCGCGAACTCTGGCCACCCAGCGCGGTACGAACGGCCAGCAGCATGGTCTCCGGCGCTTCATGTTCGGTGGTTGGCGGCTGACTTGAGGATAGGCGCCGGTCTAGCGCGCTGACGATGGCGCGGCATTCGATGATCAGGTTGCCGAACATCGGCACATTCTCGGCCGTGCGCGAAAGGGCCTTGCCCGCGCTGTTGTCGTCAGTGGCCACCAGAAAGCGGGACGCCAGCGAGGCCTGATCGCGCTCGAACTGGCCGGCGTCGACGACAGCCGCCATGTCGCTCAAGGTCCAGATCAGATCGCGCAGCAGATCGAGCTGGCTGCGTGGAAACTTGCCCGGTTCGCAATACTCCAGCAGCAGCGCGCTCAGATAAATGCGCTCGATGGTTTGTTCTTCCTGGCCCGTTTCCAGGTGCTGGTCGCGTGCGTTTCGGTAGAGGTCGTGCAACTGCTGCCACGATGATGCCGATGGCTTTGCATAGGCGCGGTAGGCCAGCATTTGGCGCCGCAGGATAGTCTGCATCGCTCGCCGGATCGATTGCTGCAAGAGGTGTGGAAGGGTCGAATCGAGATGCTGACTCGACACATTGCTGACAATGCCGGCGTAAGCGCCGGCGAGATTCTTCAGGAAATTGTCGGCCATCAAGGCCGATTCGGCGACGACTGTCGGCAATGGCAACACAGCCTCGGCGACCATTTCTTCCAGGGACGGCAACATGCGCTTCATGGTCTCGCGGGCTTTTTCGAGCAGATTGAAGCGCACCTGGAGATTGCCGATGTGGTTCACGCCTGGAATATATTGCGTCAGTAGGATATTCAGCGCGAACTTCTCAGGCTGACCCTGCAAGCCTTCCAGCAGGTCATTCAAATGCTGCGGCTCGACGTTGTCGTCGCTATTGCGCACGAACGCGAACAGGGAGCGCAGTTTCAGGAGCGAAGCTTCCATGGCCCGAACAGAAGACAGAATCTTCCGATTATCGGGCAATCGACGCAAAAAGGGTATTCGAGCTGCGTTGCCGTTCGTCCTTGCGGTCGCTCGGCTCTCGCGGCCCGCATACACACGTTATACTGGGCGCCATGCCAATTTTTGAACTTCTCGCCCTGGCGGTGGGCGGCAGCCTGGTCTGGTTCTGGATCGATACCATCCGGGCCCGGGAAACCGCGTTGGGCGCGGCGGCCGAAGCCTGCCGCGCCGACAATCTGCAACTGCTCGATGAAACTGTCGCGGTCCGCTCGTTGCGGGTCGCGCGTGACAGCGTGGGACGTCTGCGCTGGCGGCGCGAATACCGCTTCGAGTTTAGCGATAATGGCGACAACCGGCGTAGCGGAACGCTGGTGCTGCTGGGCGACGAGGTCGAGCTGCTCGAGCTGCAAGCTAACGTATACCTTTTGCCGCCGCTGCAATAATAGACCCAGCCAATTGGCTCGCGTTGTGTCGGGCACGGTCTTGGTGACCGTGCTCCGGGAGTGCGCTTAACGTGTCAGCGAAGGGCTCAGAAAGCGTCCGAGGTCAAGGTCACCCGCACGGCCACTGTCAGGTTGCAGTGCAACATGACGCGGCGTGGTGATAGTCGGGTAGGTCAATTCGGCCAAGCTGTTGAGGATGGGGGTGATGATGAGGCTCATGTGCTTCTCCTTGTTGAGTATGGAAAGCAGACATTTGAGTGGGGGGAATCAGCTTTCACACCGCTACTTTAGTTAAATTTCTGCACTGCAACAAACGAAATATGCTTGTGCTATGATTTAGTGAATCTTAACCGTCATTCATTCCATGCCACTTCGGTTGCCACCTCTTTCCGCCTTGCGCGCCTTTGAAGCGGCTGCGCGTCATCTCAGTTTCAAGCGCGCGGCAGAGGAGTTGTTCGTGACGCCCGCTGCCGTCAGCCAGCAGATTCGACACTTGGAAGAGTGGATCGGTCGGCCGTTGTTTGAACGCAAGGTGCGTGCCGTTGTGCTGACGGCTGAAGGGGCTGCGATGCTGCCTAAATTGCGTGAAGGCCTGGCAGCATTGTCGGCGGCGATGGCGGCAGGGCGCTCGCTTGAAGGCGGTGTGGAATTAATCGTGCGGGCACCGCCGAGCTTTGCGTCGCGCTGGTTGATCCCGCGTCTGGCGCGGTTTACCGAGATGCATCCCGAGATTGCGTTACGGCTTTCCGGGAGCGCGCAGAATATCGATGACATTCCGCATGTTGCCAGTGGCGAGCGAATCGAATCGCCTTTTGCCGAGAACGAAGTTGTTATCCGTTATGGCGGTGGGCGTTACCCCGGGTTTCGAGTGCGCGAAATCTTTGCGCCAGTGCTGGTGGTGGCGTGCAGCCCGAACCTGCTGCGCGGGGAACATCCTCTGCACAGTCCGGCTGACTTGCGTTGGCATACGCTGATTCAAGACGATTCCGCCGGTCCCCAGGCGGAACGCCCCACTTGGGCCGACTGGCTGCGTGCGGCGGGCGTCGAGGGCGTGGACCCGGCGCGCGGGCCGCGTTTCGGCAACAATCTGGCGCTGGAAGCGGCTATGGACGGACTGGGTGTTGTCCTGGTGCTCAAACCGTTGATCGCGGAGGCGGTGGCAGCGGGGAGGCTGGTAGTGCCCTTCGATATCTCGGTACCGCCCCGAGATGCCTATTATCTCGTGGTGGCGGAGTCCGTCGCCGACCGGCCGGCTGTCCGCGCCTTTTCGGAGTGGTTGGCTGCCGAGGCGCTCGCCGACAATTCTTGAGTTTGGCGCCACGTGGCGGAAATTTCATATTCCTCACCCGTAGTCTCACGTAATATATAAAAAAACGGGGGGACACCAAGGATAGAGGCATGTTGTTACATCATCATTTCATTCAGACCGCAAAACAATTCGAACACAAGCTGGCCGTTGTCGATCGCACGCTGGGAAGACGCCTGACCTACAAGGAAACACTGATTGGTGCGCTGATTCTGGCGAAAAAGCTGAAAAAGTATCCGGAGGGATTCGTTGGCATTCTGTTGCCGAATTCGGTCGGGTCGGTGTTGTCGGTGCTGGCCACGCTTTTTAGCGGGCGCGTGCCGGTGATGATTAACTATTCCACCGGCGCGGAATGCAATTGCCGGTTCGCGCAGAGCAAGTGTGATTTCAGAACGATCATCACTTCGCGCGCGTTGTGCAAGAAGATCGGTTGTGCGCATGTCGAGGGCATGGAGTATCTCGAGGACATCATGGAGTCGGTCAGCAAGATCGACAAGGCCACGGCGTTTTTCAAGGCTTCGCTACCTATCGAGATGCTGATGCGGCTGATCGCCGGCGGGCAGGACGACGATACAGTGCTGATCCTGTTCACCAGCGGCAGCGAACGCGAGCCCAAGGCGGTGCAACTCTCCCACCGCAACATTTGTGCCAATGTCGAGAGTTTTTCGCAGTGCTACCACTTCGAGAGCGCCGACGTGTTTCTCGCCAATCTGCCCTATTTCCATGTTTTCGGGCAAACGGTGAATCTCTGGACGCCAGTGATGTTCGGCATGACCTTGGTAACTTGTGCCAATCCGCTTGAAGCCAAGAGCATCTGCGAAATCGTGCGCGAAGAAAAGGTAACGCTGTTCACCGGGACCCCGACCTTCTTCTGGGGGTATCTGCGTAATTCCAAACCGGGCGATTTCGATACCGTGCGCATCATGCTAGCCGGTGCCGACAAGTGCCCGGAAGCTTTACGCGCAAGCATGCTGGAAAAACACGGCAAGGTTTTGCTCGAGGCGTATGGCACCACCGAAACGAGTCCGGCAATTACAGTCAATACGCCTGAAAACAATCGTCCCGGCAGTGTCGGCAGGCCAATCCCCGGTGTCGACATTCGGGTCGAAAATTACGAAACCGATGAACCCTGCGAAATTGGCGTGACCGGAAAAATTCTGGTGCGCGGCGAAAATGTCATGAAGGGCTACTTCGACGATTTCGAGCAAACCACCATGCGCATCCGGCATGGCTGGTACGACACGGGCGACATGGGCTACCTGGACGCCGACGGATATCTTTGGCACGTCGGTCGTCTGAAGCGTTTCCTCAAGGTAGGCGGCGAGATGGTCTCGCTGGTCAAGGTCGAAAACGCCATGGAGACTTTGTTGCCGCCGGAGGTGGAATGCTGCGTGGTGGAAATTCCCGATTCCTTGCGTGGGGCGCGCATTGTGGCGGCGGTTACACAGGAAATCGACGAAAAGACGATCCTGAAGCAACTGGGCGAGATTCTCACGGCTATCGAGTTGCCCAGCCGATTCGTCGTTCTGCCCGAAATGCCCAAGTCGGGTAGCGGCAAGCTCGATTTCAGACGCATCACTGAGATGGTCCGCGAACAGGTACGGCGCTGACGTTTTCCGGCGTTGCCCCTGGTGCGTGGCTCGGGGAGCCTTGGCCTATTTGGTTCGAGTGAGGTCTTCTGATACAATCCGGCAGTTTTGCTGATTGCGGCAAAACGCGGTGGCGCAGCGCGACTGTGCCTTAATCCACACATCCGCCCAAAAAAGGGTGCCCTTCTGACCGATGGGCGTTGCCGGCGGATGGCGGTTCAACCCTTCGAGGAGTTTTGTAATGTCTGTAACCATGCGTCAAATGCTGGAGGCCGGTGTCCACTTCGGCCATCAAACCCGTTTCTGGTCCCCGAAAATGGCGCCGTACATTTTCGGCGCCCGCAACAAGATTCATATCGTCAATCTGGAACAGACCCTTGCCAAGTACAACGAAGCCATGGCTTTCGTGAAGAAGCTGTCGGCCAACAAGGGCAGTATCCTGTTTGTCGGCACCAAGCGTCAGGCCCGCGAAATCATCGCCGAAGAGGCGCTGCGCGCCGGTGCGCCGTTTGTCGATCAGCGCTGGCTGGGTGGCATGCTGACCAATTTCAAAACGGTCAAGCAATCCATCAAGCGCCTGAAGGACATGGAAGTCGCCGTCGAAGCCGGCGAACTCGAGCGCCTCTCCAAGAAGGAAGCGTTGACGACCCAGCGCGAACTGGACAAGCTGCAAAAATCCATCGGCGGCATCAAGGAAATGGGCGGCCTGCCCGATGCCATCTTCGTGGTTGATGTCGGCTATCACAAGATTGCCGTGACGGAAGCCAACAAGCTGGGCATCCCGGTCATCGGCGTGGTCGATACCAATCACTCTCCGGAAGGCGTCGATTACGTCATTCCGGGCAATGACGATTCCTCGCGCGCCATCAAGCTGTACGCGCGCGGCGTGGCTGACGCTATTCTCGAGGGCCGCAGCCAGGTCATCAGCGAAATCGTGGCAGCCGGCGGCGACGACGAGTTCGTCGAAGTCGAAGAAAGCGCCGAGTAATCAATCAGTCATGGCGGAGTGTGACACTCCGCCAGTCCTATTCCCGGGAGAAAGAATAATGGCGGCAATTACCGCAAGCATGGTGGCAGAACTGCGCGGCAAGACCGACGCGCCGATGATGGAGTGCAAAAAAGCGCTGACGGAAGCCGATGGCGACATGGCCAAGGCCGAAGAAATCCTGCGCGTCAAACTGGGCAACAAGGCCAGCAAGGCGGCTGCGCGTGTTGCGGCGGAAGGCGTGGTGGCGATCAATATCGCGGCCGACGGCAAGACCGGTGCCATCCTTGAAATCAACAGCGAAACCGATTTTGTGGCGAAGAACGACGAATTCCTGAAGCTCGCCAAGGACTGCGTCGAACTGGTCGTGACGCAAAATCCGGCTGACGTGGCTGCGCTGTCCGCGCTGTCTCTGGCCGATGGCACGGTGGATTCCGTGCGCGCCGCGCTGGTCGGCAAGATTGGCGAAAACATGAGCCTGCGCCGTTTTGCCCGCGTTGAAGCCACGGGCAAGCTGGTGTCCTACATCCACGGTGGCGCCAAGGTCGGCGTGCTGGTTGATGTGGTCGGTGGCGACGAGCAACTGGGCAAGGATCTTGCAATGCACATCGCTGCCTCCAAGCCGAAGTCGCTGGATGCGAGCGGCGTGCCGGCAGAACTGCTGGAAACCGAACGTCGGGTCGCGATCGAAAAGGCTCGCGAATCCGGCAAGCCGGAAGCAATGCTGGAAAAGATTGCCGAAGGTACCGTGCAGAAGTATCTGAAGGAAGTGACGCTGCTCGGTCAGGTGTTCGTCAAGGCTGAAGATGGCAAGCAGACTATCGAACAGCTGCTGAAGGCCAAGGGCGCCTCGGTTGCCAGCTTCCAGCTCTTCCTGGTTGGCGAAGGTATCGAGAAGAAGGTGAACGACTTCGCTGCAGAAGTGGCTGCCCAAGCCGCTGCCGCTGCCGCCAACCGCTAAGGAATGACCATGCCCACGCCCAAGTACAAACGCATCCTGTTGAAACTCTCCGGTGAAGCCTTGATGGGCAGTGATGCCTATGGCATCAATCCGCAGACGATCGCCGACATCGTCGGCGAGATCAAGGGAGTGGCGGACCTGGGTGTGGAAATTGGCGTGGTGATCGGCGGCGGTAACATATTTCGCGGTATGGCCGGCTCGGCCACCGGGATGGATCGTGCCACCGCCGACTACATGGGTATGTTGGCAACCGTCATGAACGCCATGGCGCTGGCCGATGCCATGCGCCAGGCCGGGTTGAATGCCCGCGTTCAGTCGGCATTGGTGATCGAGCAGGTGGTCGAGCCGTATATTCGTGGCAAGGCCATCCGTTATCTCGAAGAGGGCAAAGTGGTGATTTTCGGGGCCGGTACCGGCAACCCTTTCTTTACCACCGACACCGCGGCCGCGCTGCGCGGTACCGAAATCGGCGCTGAAATCGTGCTCAAGGCCACCAAGGTCGACGGCATTTATTCAGCCGATCCGATGAAAGATCCTAGTGCCACGAAGTATGACAAACTGAGCTTCAACCAGGCCATCATGGGCAATCTGGCGGTCATGGATGCGACCGCGTTCGCGCTGTGCCGCGACCAGAAATTGCCGATCAATGTCTTTTCCATCTTCAAGCCCGGCGCGCTGAAGCGCGTGGTCATGGGCGAAGATGAGGGAACACTGGTTTATTGCTGAGGAGACGAGAGAATGATTTCGGACACCAAAAAGAACACCGAAAGCAAGATGCTGAAGTCGCTCGAGGCGTTGAAAAACGACCTCGGCAAGATTCGCACTGGTCGCGCTCATATCGGTTTGCTCGACCACATCATGGTCGATTACTACGGTTCGCCCGTGCCGATCAATCAGGTTGCCAACCTGACCCTGGTGGATTCCCGCACCATCGGCGTTCAGCCGTGGGAAAAGGCGATGGTCGCCAAGGTCGAAAAAGCCATTCGCGATTCCGACCTGGGCGTCAACCCCGCTGCGCAGGGCGACCTGATCCGCATTCCGATGCCGCCACTGACCGAAGAGCGCCGCAAGGAGCTGGTCAAGGTGGTCAAGCATGAGGGTGAAAACGCCAAAGTCGCTATTCGCAACCTTCGCCGCGACGCCAATCATCACCTCAAAGAGGCGCTGAAGAATAAGGAAATTGCGGAGGACGAAGAGCGCAAGGCGCAGGACGAGATACAGAAGCTGACCGATAAATACGTCGCCGAAGTCGACAAACTGCTCGCGCACAAGGAAGCCGAGCTCATGCAGGTTTGAGTGGTCGAAGCGCCGTAATGGCTGTCTTCGCCAGTTCGACGCGCGATCTGCCGTCCGTGGAGACGGTGCCGTGCCACCTTGCCATCATCATGGATGGCAACGGACGGTGGGCAAAGCGCCGCCTGCTGCCGCGCGTTGCCGGTCATCGCAAGGGTGTTGAGACCGTTCGCAATCTTGTCAAGATTAGCCTCAAGCGCGGAATTCGCTATCTCACGCTCTTTGCCTTCAGTTCCGAGAACTGGCGGCGTCCCCCGGAAGAAGTCAGTCTGCTGATGCAGTTGTTCGTGCATGCGCTTGAGCGAGAAGTTCGGCGCCTCAAAGAGCACGGCGTGCGCCTGCGTGTGGTCGGCGATCTGGAACGTTTTGACCCGAAGCTGAGGGCCCTGATCGAAGCCGCCGAGGCTGAAACCGCTCACAACGACGCTTTGCATCTGACGATCGCCGCCAACTATGGCGGGCGCTGGGACATCATGCAGGCTGTCAATCGCATGCTCGCCGCACAACCCGATAAGCGCGCCGGATGGCAGGAAGCCGATCTCGAACCTTATCTGGCCATGCATTTCGCGCCCGAGCCTGACCTCTTCATCCGTACCGGCGGCGAGGAGCGAATCAGCAATTTTATGCTTTGGCAGTTGGCCTACACCGAATTTTATTTCACCAAAACACTGTGGCCCGAATTCCACGCCGATTCGCTGGATGCGGCCATTATGTCGTATGCCCACCGTGAACGGCGCTTTGGGCGTACCAGCGAGCAACTCTGCCAGGCGATTCCTTCAGGCCCGGATGCGGAGCATGCTTAGAGTTCGTGTTTTTACAGCGCTCTCTTTGGTTGCTGTCCTGTTGCCTGCGCTCTTTCTGCTTCCGCAGGCGGGATGGGCCCTTTTCGCGGCCGTGCTGGCCGCGATGGGCGGGTGGGAGTGGGGCGGCTTGATGCGCGCTTCACCGCGCGGTCGCCTACTCGGTGCCCTGGGTATTGCCATGCTCTGTGCTGGCTGGCTGGCGCTCTTTCCCGAGAGCATTGCCACGCGCAGGGAAGAGAGTACCCGGCTGGCGATGATCGTGTTCGTTCCCGCCGTGGGCTTCTGGCTGCTGGCCGTTCCGCTCTGGCTGCGCTACCGGTGGCGTCTGCCTACCGGTCCGGCTGGATGGTTGGTGGGGGGGCTGGTGCTTTTCCCGCCCTGGCTGGCGATCGTGCAATTGCGGCTGATCGATCCCCTGTTTCTGCTCGCGGTGTTGGCCGCGGTCTGGGTGGCCGATATTGGTGCCTATTTCTTCGGCAGGCTGTTCGGGCGGCACAAATTGGCCCCGGCGATCAGTCCTGGTAAGACCTGGGAAGGCGCACTGGGCGGCGCGGCGGCGGTGATCGCGTTCGGTCTTGCGGTGCGCGAATGGGGTGGACTGACGGCCATTCCTTTTGTGTTGCTGGCCTGGGCGCTCCCAGTGACGGCAGCGATCAGCGTGGTAGGCGATCTCTTCGAGTCATTGTTGAAGCGCCAGGTTGGCCTCAAGGACAGTAGCGCCATTTTGCCGGGACATGGCGGTGTGCTCGATCGTATCGACAGCTTGACTTCGGCGCTGCCATTTATCGCACTGTGCTGGCTGGTGGGGATGCCGTAGATGCAGACCCTGACCATTCTCGGTTCAACGGGCTCAATCGGCACCAGCACGCTGGATGTCGTGCGCCGACATCCGGAGCGTTACCGCCTGCATGCACTGTGCGCGCATCGACAGATTGATCGGTTATTCGAGCAATGTCAGTCGTTTCGTCCCGCCTTTGCCGTGCTTGGCGACGAGCAGCTAGCCGAAACTCTTCAGCAGCGACTGGATGCGGAAGGCATACCGACCGAGGTCCGGTATGGTGCTTCGGCACTGGTGGAACTGGCCAGCGCGCCGGAAGTCACCACGGTGATGGCCGCGATTGTCGGCGCCGCCGGTCTGCCGCCGACGCTTGCAGCTGCGCAAGCAGGCAAGCGCATCCTGCTGGCAAACAAGGAAGCCTTGGTGATGACCGGCGACCTATTCATGCGGGCCGCGCGTGCTCACGGTGCCTGTTTGCTGCCTGTTGATAGCGAACACAATGCGATATTTCAGTCGTTGCCTGCCCATTACGCGGGCGATTTTTCTGCTGCCGGCGTGCGGCGCCTGCTGCTTACCGCCTCGGGCGGCCCGTTCCGCTCGACCCCGCGCGCCGATCTCGCGAAAGTGACTCCCGAACAGGCGTGCGCGCATCCGAACTGGGTGATGGGGCGCAAGATTTCGGTCGATTCGGCCACCATGATGAACAAGGGCCTGGAGGTGATCGAGGCGCGCTGGCTGTTCAACATGCCCGCTACGCAGATTCAAGTTGTCGTGCATCCGCAAAGCGTGATCCACTCGCTGGTCGAATACGCTGATGGCTCCACCCTGGCGCAACTCGGCAACCCCGACATGCGAACCCCGATTGCTCACTGCTTGGCTTACCCTGATCGGATTGATGCCGGTGTGGCCAGCCTCGATCTGTTCAAGATCGGTCGGCTCGAATTTGAAGCACCCGATTTCGAACGGTTTCCATGTCTACGCTTGGCCTACGAGGCGCTGGCGGCGGGCGGGTTGGCGCCGACGGTGCTCAACGCTGCCAATGAAATTGCGGTGGAGGCTTTCTTGGGGCGTCAACTGGCTTTCCTATCGATTCCCGAACTGATTGAGCGAACGCTTGCCGAGGCGCCGCACGGTGTGGCCGATTCCATCGATTCCGTGCTCGCCGCCGACGCCGAAGCCCGCCGCATCGCCTGCGGTTTGTTGGCAGGAGCGTTCGGCCAGTGAGCGATGCACCGCTTTATCTGGCTGCCTTTTTCGCCATGCTCGGCGTGCTGGTGGTCGTCCATGAATTCGGCCACTTTTTGGTTGCGCGCTGGTGCGGCGTCAAAGTGCTGCGATTTGCGGTCGGCTTTGGCAAGCCGCTGTGGATCGGCCGTTTTGGACGTGACCGGACCGAATGGGCAATCTGCGCCGTGCCCCTTGGCGGCTACGTGAAAATGCTTGACGAACGCGAGGGCGCGGTTGCTCCAGAAGACCTGCCGCGCGCCTACAACCGACTTAGCGTTGGGCGGCGCAGCCTGATTGTCCTGGCAGGTCCGTTCGCCAACTTTCTGCTCGCCATCGCGATCTACTGGGGCGTCTTCTGGATCGGCAGCCTGGAACTTCTGCCCGTTCTGGGCGATCCGCCTGCCGATTCGCCGGCAGCGCATGCGGGCATCCACAACGGCGAGCAGGTGCGCGCCGTGGAGGGCGAGCCAGTGACCAGCTGGCAGGATTTTCGCTGGGTGCTGGTGCAGAAATCCGTCGACCACGACGTGGTCAATCTGGAAGTAATCAACGAGCGCCAGGAAATCGCCTTTCGCCGACTCTCGCTTGCCAGCTTGCGCGAAGGCGGTTGGGACGGCGAAGCCTTTGATTACTTGGGCCTGAATTTCTTCCGCCCAAGGCTACCGCCAGTCATCGGCAAAGTGGTGGCCGGCAGTGTGGCCGAACAGGCCGGTTTGCAGCCGGGTGACGAGATTGAAGCAGTGGGTACGACACCTGTGCAGTCGTGGTACCAGATACAGCAGCTCGTCGGGGCCTCAGCTGGCAAATTGCTGACCCTGCACCTGCGGCGTGGCGAAGATGCCCTGAGTGTCGAACTCAGGCCGCAAGCGGTGGCGCAAAACGGGCAGACGGTCGGTCGCATCGGCGTGGCGGCGGCCGATTCTGCCGATACGCGGCGCGAGTTGCGTGCCACTGTGCATTACGATTTTTGGGTGGCGGGGGCGCGCGCCTGCCGGGAAACCTGGGACAAATCGGTATTTAGCCTGGTCATGCTGGGCAAGATGCTCAAGGGCGAAGTTTCGTGGCGCAATCTGTCCGGGCCCGTGACGCTGGCGGACTACGCGGGACAGACTGCCAAGATGGGTCTCGACTACTACCTCAAATTCACGGCGCTGGTGAGCGTCAGCCTGGGTGTGCTCAATCTCCTTCCCGTGCCAGTATTGGATGGGGGGCATTTGTTGTATCATATTCTCGAAGTCATCAAGCGCGGTCCGCTTCCCGAGCGGTTCATGGAACTCGGGCAACAGGTGGGCCTGGCCATCCTGCTGGCGCTGATGGCTTTTGCATTTTTCAACGACATCAACCGCCTGTTATCCGGCTGAATTTATGAAGAAAACTCTCCTTGCGGTGTTAATCGGCGGGCTGGCCTCGACGACTGCTGTTGCCTTTGAGCCATTCGCCGTCAAGGACATCCGTGTCGAGGGCATCCAGCGTACTGAAGCGGGCACGGTCTTTAATTACCTGCCCGTCAAGGTTGGCGACAAACTCGACGAAGCCAAGGCTTCGCAGGCGATCAAGGCGTTGTATGCCACCGGATTTTTCAAGGATGTGCGCGTCGAAATCGACGGCAACGTCATGGTTGTCGTGGTTCAGGAGCGCCCCGCTATCGCCAAGATCGACTTCGTCGGCATGAAGGAGTTCGAGAAGGACAAGATCGAAAAGGCGCTCAAGGATACCGGGATCGCGGATGGACGCATTTTTGACCGTTCCCTGCTCGAAAAGGCAGAGCAGGAATTGAAACGCCAGTATCTGGCACGCGGCCGTTATGGCGTGGTGATCACCACTACCGTGACACCGTTGGAGCGTAATCGTGTCGGCATCAACTTCAATATCGAAGAAGGCGAGCCGGCGACGATCAAACAGATCAATATCGTCGGCGCACAGTCTTTCTCGGAAAAAGACTTGCTTAGCCAGTTCGAGTTGAGCACCTCCGGCTGGTTTTCGTGGTATTCCAAGAACGATCAGTATTCGCGGCAGAAGCTAACAGCCGATATTGAGAAGCTGACCTCGTATTATATGAACCGAGGCTATCTGGAGTTTCAGGTCGAATCGTCGCAAGTTACCATTTCGCCCGACAAGCGTGATGTCTATATCACCATCAATGTCAGCGAAGGAGAGCGCTACCAGATTTCGTCAATCAAACTGGCTGGCGATCTGATCGTCTCGGAGAAGGAAATCCGGGACGTTTTCCTGGTGCGGCCTGGCGACGTTTTCTCCCGCGAAAAGCTTAACGAATCGACCAAGGCGGTTTCGGACCGGCTGGGCAAGGAAGGCTACGCTTTCTCCAACGTGAACGCCGCGCCGGAACTCGACAAAGAAAAGAAGCAGGTCGCTTTCACGGTATTTGTCGATCCGGGCAAGCGAGTCTATGTTCGTCGCGTCAACATTACTGGCAACACCCGCACGCGTGACGAAGTCATCAGGCGGGAAGTGCGTCAGATGGAAGGCGGCTGGTACGACTCGGACAAGGTGCAGCTTTCCAAACAACGCATCGACAAGTCACAGTTGTTCAAGGAAGTCTCGGTCGAAACCCCTGCGGTACCTGGCACAGCCGATCAGATCGATGTCAATTTCAAGATCGAGGAAAAACCGAGCGGTAACCTGATGGTCGGCGCTGGCTTCTCGTCAGCGGAAAAACTGGTCTTGAGCGGTTCGATCTCGCAGAACAACATTTTTGGCAGCGGCAAGAACGTTGGTGCGCAAATCAGCAACAGCAAGATCAACCGCGTCTATTCGTTCTCCTATACAGATCCCTATTTCACGGTCGACGGCATCAGCCAGGGCTTCGACATCTACCATCGCATGGTGAACCCGACCACGCTCGATATCGGCTGGTACAAGAGTTCTTCTACTGGCGGCGGCATCCGTTGGGGGTTCCCGATCAGCGAGAAGGAAGCGGTTTCAGTGGGGTTGGCGGTAGACTCCACCTCCATCGAGGTCAATCGGACCATCGTCAGCGGTACCACGATCAGTCCGAAGCGTTACATCGATTATGTGGACAGATTCGGACGGACCAACCTTTCGGTTCCCCTGACGCTCGGCTGGGGCAGCGATGGCAAGGATAGTTATATCTATCCGACAAAAGGCACCATGCAACGTGCCAATCTTGAAGTCACATTGCCGGGCGGCGATTTGCGCTATTACCGGGCGAGCTACCAGGTGCAACAGTTCTTCCCGCTGACGCGTTTGTTTACGCTGGCGCTCAACGGCGAACTCGGCATCGCTAACGGCTACAGCGGCCATCAGCTGCCGTTCTTCAAGAACTGGTATGCCGGTGGTATCGGTTCGGTGCGCGGTTATGCCACGGCGAGCCTGGGGCCCCGCGACACGGTCGATTGCACGACGACGACGGTGCTGGCCTGCGACAGCCGTCTCGGCGGCAACCGTCGTGTGATCGGCAATGCCGAACTTCTCTTCAATGTGCCCGGACTTGACCGGTCGATCCGCTTGGGTGCCTTTATCGATGGCGGCCAAGTGTTTGGCAAGAACGAAAAGTTCAAGATGAACGATCTGCGCTATTCTGCGGGCTTCGCAGTTGCGTGGGTGTCGCCGATGGGGCCGTTGAAATTTAGCATCGCACAGCCGCTCAATGATAAAGTGGGCGATAAGACCGAACGATTCCAGTTCCAGATGGGCACTACTTTTTGATTCAGGAGCATCATGTTGAAAGCAAAATCCCTCGTGTTGGCATCCTTGTTGGCAGTTGGTCTGGTCACCGAGGCTGCCGCATCCGATCAACTCAAGATCGGCTTTGTCAATACGCAACGTATCTTTCGCGATGCCCCGGCTGCGGTAAAGGCCGCGAAGAAACTGGAGGCCGAATTCTCCAAGCGCGATCAGGACCTCCAACGCATGGCGAAGCAACTGCAAGGCATGCAGGAAAAGCTGGAAAAGGATGCCGTCACCATGTCGGAATCCGAGCGGCGCGCCAAGGAACGCGAGTTCGGCGAATTGTCGCGTGAATTCCAGCGCAAGCAACGCGAATTCCGCGAAGATCTGAACCTGCGTCAGAACGAAGAAAACGCCGCGGTGATCGACAAGGCCAACAAAGCCATCAAGCAGATCGCCGAAAGCGAGAAGTATGACCTGATCGTGCAGGACGTCGTCTATTTCAGCCCGCGTCTAGACATCACGGACAAGGTCATCAAGGCGTTGACGGATACCAAGTAATGACGGGTCAGGCCGTGAAGGGTCTGTCGCTGAATGAGATCGCCGCCCGCCTGGGCGGCGAAGTTCTTGGAGACGGCGAAACCGTCGTCTGCCAGGTAGCATCGCTGGCCTCCGCCAGCGCCGGCCAGATCAGTTTTCTGACCAATCCGAAATATCGGAGCCAGTTGGCGGCGACCGGCGCATCGGCGGTCATCGTTCCGCCCGCGTCGGCCGATCTGACCGCATTGCCGCGCATCGTGGTGGCCAATGCCTATGCCTATTATGCGCGGGTGTCGGCGTTGTTGAACCCGGCCAGCCGACCGGCGGCGGGCATTGATGTCCGTGCCTCCTCTTCGTCTTCGCTGCCGGCCAGTTGCAGCATCGGGCCGGGCGTCGAGATCGGGCACGGCGTCAAACTGGGCGATAACGTGGTGATCGGCGCAAATTGCTCGATCGGCGATGGTGTCGAAATTGGCGCGAATTCCTGGCTGTACCCCAATGTCAGCGTCTATGCGGGCTGCGTCATCGGTGAGCGGGCGATAATCCATTCCGGTACGGTCATTGGTGCCGACGGATTCGGTTTTGCGCCGGATGGTGGCACCTGGATCAAGATTCCCCAAATCGGCGCAGTACGTATTGGCGACGATGTGGAAATCGGCGCCAATACGACAGTGGATCGTGGAGCGCTGGACGACACGATCATCGGCAACGGCTGCAAACTCGATAACCAGATCCAGATCGGACACAACTGCATCATCGGCGACCACACGTTGATCGCAGGCTGCGTCGGCATTGCTGGCAGCGCGCGGATCGGGCGAAACTGCATTCTGCTGGGCGCCTCGATGATTC
The DNA here is from genome assembly GCA_002337055.1 of Betaproteobacteria bacterium UBA1934. Taxonomy (GTDB): domain Bacteria; phylum Pseudomonadota; class Gammaproteobacteria; order Burkholderiales; family Rhodocyclaceae; genus UBA1934. Next base: position 590,187 of record DDFG01000001.1, read on the forward strand.
TCGGTCATCTGGAAATTTGCGACGGCACTACCGTTTCGCCGGGTACCATGGTGATGAAGAGCATCCGCAAGCCGGGGCAATACACGGCGCTGTTCCCGTTGCAAGAACACGACCAGTGGCTGCGCAATGCAGCCCAGATTCGACATCTTGAGCGGCTAGCAGAGCGTGTTGCTAAACTTGAAAAATTACTCGAAGAAAACAACTTAAAAGGCTGATTAAATGGATATCCATCAAATCCTCCAACATCTTCCCCACCGTTATCCGTTTCTGCTGGTGGATCGCGTGCTTGACATTGAGGTGGGTAAATCCATTCATGCCTACAAGAATGTGACCATCAACGAGCCGTTTTTCCAGGGGCATTTTCCGCATCATCCCGTGATGCCGGGCGTGTTGATCATGGAAGCACTGGCCCAGGCGGCAGGCATTCTCTCCTTCAAGACCATGGGCGAAATGCCCAGCGACGATTCCGTATTCTATTTCGTCGGCATCGACGAGGCGCGCTTCAAAAAGCCGGTGATGCCCGGCGATCAATTGCATCTGCATATCGAGATTGAGCGCCAGATGCGCGGCATCTGGAAGTACAAGGCCGAAGCGCGGGTTGCAGGCGAGATCGTCGCGGAAGCGAAGTTGATGTGCGCCAAAAGGGAGATCCAGGCATGATTCATCCGACCGCGATTGTCGATCCGGCGGCGCGGATCGGACAAAACGTCAGCATCGGCCCGTATTCGATCATCGGCCCGAACGTCGAGATCGGCGACAACACCCGCATCGGCCCGCATGTCGTGATCACCGGGCACACGTCCATCGGGCGGGACAACCGCATCTACCAGTTTGCGTCGCTGGGCGAAGCCCCGCAGGACAAGAAATACGCCGGTGAGGAAACACGGCTGGAGATCGGTGACCGTAACGTCATCCGCGAGTGCTGCACCTTCAATGTCGGCACGATTCAGGACGTGGGCGTGACCCGTCTGGGCAATGACAACTGGATCATGGCCTATGTGCATATCGCGCATGATTGCCAGGTGGGCAACCACACCACCTTTGCCAACAACGCCACGCTGGCTGGGCACGTACACGTGGGCGACTGGACGACGCTGGGCGGGTTTACCGGTGTTCACCAGTTCTGCAAAATCGGCGCGCATGTGATGACCGCAGTCAGCACAGTGGTGCTGCAAGACGTGCCGCCCTATCTGATGGCGGCGGGCAACTCCGCCCAGCCTTACGGCATCAACGTCGAGGGCCTGAAGCGGCGTGGTTTCTCGTCCGACGCCCTGATGTCGTTGAAACGGGCCTATCGTACGCTCTACAAGTCGGGGCTGATGCTCGAAGAAGCCAAAGCCAAACTCGTCGAGGACGCCAGGAAGGCGCCCGATGTGCAGGCGTTTGTCGATTTTCTGGAAATTTCGAAGCGCGGCATCATTCGATGAAACCCATTCGCATCGCCATGGTGGCAGGCGAAGCGTCCGGAGACCTGCTGGCCAGCCACCTGATTGCAGCCTTGCGCGCGCACCTGCCGCAGGCTTCGTTTTTCGGTATTGGCGGACCCAAGATGGTGGGCCAGGGCTTCGACGCCTGGTGGCCGGCGGAGACGCTGGCCGTGCGCGGCTATGTCGAGGTGCTACGGCATTACCGCTCGATTTCGGCCATCCGGACCCAGTTGCGCAAGCGTCTGCTGGCCGATCCTCCCGACGTCTTCATCGGGGTGGACGCACCGGATTTCAACCTCGGGCTGGAAACCGACCTCAAGCGGCAACGCATCACGACCATTCACTACGTCAGCCCGTCGATCTGGGCCTGGCGCGGCAAGCGGATTCACAAAATGGCCAGGGCGGTGTCGCGCGTGTTGGCACTGTTTCCGATGGAACCGCCCCTGTATGAGAAGGAACGCATTCCGGTGACCTACGTCGGCCATCCGCTGGCCGATTTGATTCCGCTCGAAACGAGCAAAGCCGCGGTGCGCGAGAAGCTCTGCCTTCCGGCCGCCGCGCCGATTTTTGCCCTGCTGCCCGGCAGCCGGCAGTCGGAATTGCAGTACATGGCCGACACCTTTGTCCAGGCGGCGCTGCTGATCCGCGAACGCCATCTGCCCAATGCGCAGTTCGTCGTGCCTCTCGCCACGCGGGAGACGCGCTTGCAGTTCGAAGCGGCGTTGTACCGGCAGCAGGCGCCGGGAGAGGCCTTCCGGTTGCTCTTCGGACATGCCCAGGAAGCGGTGGGGGCGGCGGACGTGGCCTTGGTGGCAAGCGGCACCGCCACGCTGGAGGCGGCGCTGATCAAGCGTCCCCTGGTCATTACCTACAAAATGTCGTCCGGCTCGTACTGGCTGATGAAGCGCATGGGCTATTTGCCGTATGTGGGTCTGCCCAACATTCTGGCCGGACGGCTGGTCGTGCCGGAAATCCTGCAAGACGAGGCGACGCCAGACAAATTGGCCGATACGTTGGTTCAGCTGTATCAGGACAAGGACGGCGCAGCGGCCATCTACGACGCGTTCACCGACATTCATCTGCAATTGCGTCAGAATACGGCGGAAAAGGCGGCGGCAGCGGTGCTGGCATGTCTGCCCTGACGATTCCGCCTGCCGGCGTGTGCGGCGTCGACGAAGCGGGGCGCGGACCGCTGGCCGGGCCGGTCGTCGCCGCCGCGGTGTTGCTTGATCCCGCGCGCCCGCCGATCACCGGACTGAACGATTCCAAGAAATTGTCGGAAAAAAAGCGATTGGCTCTGGCCGATGCCATCCGCGAACAGGCGCTCGCCTGGGCCGTGGCGGAAGCGAGCGTCGAAGAAATCGACCGGCTGAATATCCTGCAAGCCAGTCTGCTGGCCATGCTGCGGGCGGTCGAGCAACTGGCGGTGCGGCCGGAAGCGGCCTGGGTCGATGGCAACCGTTGCCCGGCGCTGGCCATGCCCGTCGAGGCGATCGTGCAAGGCGACGGCAAGGTTGCCAGCATCGCGGCCGCTTCCATCCTGGCGAAGACCTGGCGGGATGCTCAGATGCGCGAACTGCACCGGGAATTTCCGATGTACGGCTTTGATCGTCACATGGGCTACCCGACGCGAGCGCATTTTGCCGCCCTGCAAGCGCATGGTCCCTGTCTCCACCATCGACGCAGCTTTGCGCCGGTTGCCCAGCTGGCGCTGCTGTGAAGTACATTCACTCGCGTGACAACGCGCAGTTCAAGGCGTTGAGGCGCCTTGCCGAATCGGCGCGCGAACGCAAGTCCACCGGCCAAACGCTGATCGACGGCGTGCATCTGATCGAGGCCAGCGAGGCTGCCGGCCTACCGGTCAAGCAACTGATCATCAGCGAATCGGGGCTGACCCGGCGCGAAATCGCCGCGCTGGCGGGGGAGCGGGACGGGCTGGTGCTGGCCGACGCCCTGTACCGCGAGGTGGCGGTCGTCGAAACACCCAGCGGCGTGATGGCGACGATCGACACGCCGTCCGCCTCGCCCCCCGATTGCGCCGCCGACGCGATGTTGCTGGATGGCGTTCAAGATCCGGGCAACGTTGGCACGCTGATGCGCACCGCGGCGGCAGCGGGCATCCGTCAGGTGCTGCTTTCGGCGGATTGTGCCGGCGCGTGGTCGCCTAAGGTGCTGCGGGCGGGGCAGGGGGCGCACTTTCTGCTCAACGTGATCGAAGAGGCCGACCTTGCGGCGTTTGCGGGCGATTTTCGCGGGGCTGTCGCCGCCACGACGCTTGAGGCGGCGACAGCGCTCTATGACTGCGATCTCCGGGTGCCCATCGCCTGGATCTTTGGCTCCGAAGGTCAAGGCGTTCGCCCGGCGCTGTTGTCGCTGGCCGGATTGCGGGTGCATATCCCGATGGCGGGTGCGGTCGAGTCGTTGAACGTGGGCGCTGCCGCGGCCGTCTGCTTGTTCGAAACATTGCGCCAGCGCCAAGCCGCGGGCTGAGTTCCGACGACGACCGTGTGTCGCCGGGTTCAAGCGCGTGTCGAGGCCGTTTGCTCGCGCGGCGCATGACAAGAATCTGGCGGGCGGCGGCCGGATCGGCTATCATTCGGCTTTCCCGCAGCCTGTTTTTCCATGACCAAATTCGTCTTCGTTACAGGTGGTGTCGTGTCCTCTCTGGGCAAAGGCATCGCCGCCGCGTCGCTCGGGGCCATTCTGGAATCCCGCGGCATCAAGGTTACCCACCTCAAGCTTGACCCCTACATCAACGTCGATCCCGGCACGATGAGTCCTTTCCAGCATGGCGAGGTCTTCGTCACCGAGGATGGCGCCGAGACCGACCTCGATCTCGGGCATTACGAGCGCTTCACCAGCGCCAAGATGGGCAAGCGCAACAATTTCACCACCGGCCAGATTTACGAGTCGGTCATAAAAAAAGAACGGCGCGGCGAGTATCTCGGCAAGACGGTGCAGGTGATTCCGCATATTACCGACGAGATCAAGCTGTTCATCAAGCGCGGTGCCGAGGGCGCCGATGTGGCCATCATCGAGGTCGGCGGCACGGTCGGCGACATCGAATCCCTGCCTTTCCTCGAAGCCATCCGTCAGATGGGCATCGAAGAAGGTCGCCACAACACCTGCTACATGCATTTGACGCTGTTGCCCTACATTCCGACGGCCGGCGAACTCAAAACAAAGCCGACCCAGCACTCAGTCAAGGAACTGCGCGAAATCGGCATCCAGCCTGACGTTCTGCTCTGCCGCGCCGACCGTTCGATGCCGCCGGAAGAGCGCAAAAAGATCGCGCTGTTCTGCAACGTGATGCCTGAAGCCGTGATCGAGTGTCTCGACGCCGATTCCATCTACAAGATTCCCGGCATGCTGCACGAGCAGATGCTGGACGAAATCGTTTGCCACAAGCTCAATATCCTCGCCCGCGCCGCCGATCTGTCGGTGTGGGAGAAGCTTATCGACGCGCAGGCGCACCCGCTGCATACCGTGGACATCGCCTTCGTCGGCAAGTACGTCGATCTGACCGAATCCTACAAATCGCTGATCGAGGCCGTTCGCCACGCCGGGATTCATACGCGTTGCCAGGTCAACATCCATTACCTCGATTCGGAAGAGATCGAGAAATACGATTGCGCTGAACTGACGCGCATGGACGCCATTCTGGTGCCGGGCGGTTTCGGCAAGCGTGGCACCGAAGGCAAGATCAAGGCGATCCGCTACGCCCGTGAAAACAAGCTGCCTTACCTCGGCATTTGTCTGGGCATGCAGCTGGCGACCATCGAATTTGCCCGCCACGTGGCCGGTCTGGAAGGCGCCAACAGCACCGAATTCGACCCTGATACGCCGCATCCGGTCGTGGCGTTGATTACCGAATGGCTGGATCGCGAGGGCAAGGTCGAGAAACGCACTGCCGATTCCAACCTTGGCGGCACCATGCGTCTGGGCGCCCAGCGCTGCCCGATCAAGCCGGGTACCCGCGCGGCGCAGATTTACGGCAAGGAAGTGAACGAGCGTCACCGCCATCGCTACGAGGTGAACAATCTCTATGTGCCCAAGCTTGAAGCCGGTGGCCTGGTGATTTCGGCCCGCACGCCGACCGAAGACCTGCCGGAAATGATGGAACTTCCCGAGGTCATGCATCCGTGGTTTGTCGGTGTGCAGTTCCACCCGGAATTTACCTCCAATCCGCGTCAGGGGCATCCGCTCTTCAGCTCGTTTGTCCGCGCGGCCTTGGCCGGAAAGCAGGGCAAGCAATGAAGTTGTGTGGTTTCGAGGCCGGGCTGGATTGGCCTTTCTTCCTGATCGCCGGCCCTTGCACGGCGGAATCGCTTACGCTCTGCGTCGACGTGGCGGGCACGATGAAAGATATCTGTGACCGTCTGCGCGTGAACTACATTTTCAAGGCTTCCTACGACAAGGCGAATCGCTCCTCCGGCACCTCGCCGCGCGGGCCGGGGCTGGATGCCGGTTTGCAGCTGTTGGCGGAAGTGAAACGTCAGGTCGGCGTACCCGTGCTGACCGACGTTCACACCGAAGCCGAAATTCCCGCCGTCGCCAGTGTTGTCGATGTGCTGCAAACGCCGGCTTTCCTCTGTCGCCAGACCGATTTCATCCACGCCGTGGCGGCGGCCGGCAAGCCAGTAAATATCAAGAAAGGCCAGTTCCTTGCACCGGGCGACATGAAAAACGTTGTCGCCAAGGCTCGCGAGGCGAACGGCGGCGCCGACAACCTAATGGTTTGCGAGCGCGGTGCCAGCTTCGGATACAACAATCTCGTGTCGGACATGCGCTCGCTGGCGATCATGCGCGATTGCGCATGTCCGGTGGTGTTCGACGCCACGCATTCGGTGCAGTTGCCGGGCGGGCAGGGGACCTCATCTGGCGGTCAGCGCGAATTCGTGCCGGTGCTGGCACGCGCGGCCGTGGCGACCGGGGTTGCCGGGTTGTTCATGGAAACGCATCCCTGCCCGGAGAAGGCGCTGTCGGATGGTCCGAACAGTTGGCCGCTGGCGCGCATGGAAAACCTGTTGGCGACGCTGGTGGCGCTGGACAAAACCGTCAAGGCTGCCGGCTTGGTCGAGATGACGCTGTAAATTTTATAAGCGACTTTAACTCTAAACCCCAAGTTACTGATAAAAGGAAACAATATGAGCTCAATCGTTGATGTTGTTGCGCGCGAGATTCTGGATTCCCGAGGCAACCCGACCGTCGAGGCCGACGTGTTGCTCGAATCCGGTGTCATGGGTCGCGCCGCCGTACCGTCCGGCGCGTCCACCGGCTCGCGCGAGGCTATCGAACTGCGCGATGGCGATGGCAGTCGCTTCCTCGGCAAAGGGGTGATGCAGGCAGTCGAAAACGTCAATACCGAGATTTCCGAAGCCATCATCGGCCTGGACGCGCAGGAACAGGCCTTTATCGACCAGACCATGATCGACCTGGATGGCACCGACAACAAGTCGCGCCTGGGCGCCAACGCCATCCTGGCGGTGTCGATGGCCGTGGCCAAGGCGGCTGCCGAGGAATCAGGCCTGCCGCTGTACCGCTATTTTGGCGGTTCCGGCCCGATGCAGATGCCGGTGCCGATGATGAACATCATCAACGGCGGCGCGCACGCCAATAACAGTCTGGATATCCAGGAATTCATGATCATGCCGGTCAGCCAGACCTCGTTCCGCGAAGCCCTGCGCTGCGGCGCCGAGATCTTCCATGCGCTGAAGAAGCTGCTGGACAAGAAGGGCTTCTCGACCGCGGTTGGTGACGAAGGCGGCTTCGCGCCCAATCTGGGTAGCCACGCCGAGGCATTGCAAGTCATCATGCAGGCCATCGAGAACGCTGGCTATGTGGCCGGGCAGGACGTACTGCTGGCGCTCGACTGCGCCGCTTCCGAGTTCTACAAAGACGGCAAGTATCACCTCGAAGGCGAGGGCTTGCAGCTGACTTCCGAGCAATTCACCGACTACCTCGCCAACCTGGCCGACAATTTCCCCATCGTTTCGATCGAAGACGGCATGGCGGAAGGCGACTGGGATGGCTGGAAGCTGCTGACCGACCGCCTGGGCAAGCAGGTGCAGATTGTTGGCGACGACCTTTTCGTCACGAACACACGCATTCTCAAGGAAGGCATCCAGAAAGGCATCGCCAACTCCATCCTGATCAAGATCAACCAGATCGGTACGCTATCGGAAACCTTTGCCGCCATCGAAATGGCCAAGCGCGCCGGTTACACGGCGGTGATTTCGCATCGTTCGGGCGAGACCGAAGACAGCACCATCGCCGACATTGCGGTCGGCCTGAATGCGGGTCAGATCAAGACCGGTTCGCTCAGCCGCTCGGATCGCGTCGCTAAATACAATCAACTGCTGCGCATTGAAGAAGATCTCGGCGATACCGCCTCTTATCCGGGCCGCGAGACCTTCTACAATATTCGTTGAGGGTATGAGGCGGTGAGCGTCTGCTGGGCCGCCTCACAATTGACATGCGCTGGCTGACGGTCGCCCTGATCGCCCTGATCGCCTTGCTGCAATACCCGCTCTGGCTGGGTAAGGGCGGCTGGCTCAAGGTATGGGAATACGACCGTCAGTTGCAGGCGCAGAAAGAGGCCAACCACACGTTGGAAATCCGCAACGCCGGCCTTGATGCCGAAGTGCGCGACCTTAAGCAGGGCTACGACGCTATCGAGGAACGCGCCCGTTTCGAGTTGGGCATGATCAAGCACGACGAGGTCTTCGTCCCGATTCCTGAAAACCGCGCCGAAAAGCCAAAGGGCAGGTAGAATCGTCCGCATCGGCACATCGTGCCGATCACCGAAAGGAGGACGAGATGCAGTTGAAGGCAGGTAACGAAGCGCCCGATTTTTCGTTGCCGGATGCCGACATGCAAATCGTCGAACTCGCCCGCTTGCGAGGCCGTCGGGTGGTGCTCTTCTTCTACCCCAAGGACGGCACGCCGGGCTGCACGCTCGAAGCGACCGATTTCTCGGACCACGAGGCTGATTTTCTGCAAGCGGATTGCCACTTGTTCGGCATCAGCCGCGACGAATGCCTGAAACACGCTGAATTCCGCGACCGCGAAGGTATTGGTATTGCACTGCTTTCTGACGCAGATGGCGCTGTCTGCAAACGATATGGCGTCTGGCAAGCCCGTGAAGTCGATGGCCAGAAGAAGTTTGGAATCCAGCGGTCGACTTTCGTGATCGACCGCGCCGGCGTGATTCGTCACGCCCTCTACAACATCAATTACCGAGGCCACGCCCAGGCGGTGCTGCGTCTCGTCAAGGAGATGCAAACATGACCACCCAGATCATCAAGAACACCGTCGTCACGCTCGACTACAACGTGACCGACCCGGATGGCCAGGTCGTCGACGCAGGGCGGGAACCCATCATCTACCTGCATGGCGGTTACGACGATATCTTTCCGCGTATCGAGGAAGAACTGCACGAAAAGAAAGCTGGCGACACCATCCGCGTCAAGCTGCAACCCGACGAAGCCTTTGGCGACTACGATGCCGAACTGGTGCAGATCGAACCGCGCAAGGATTTCCCCAAAGAACTCGAAGTCGGCATGCAGTTCGAGGGCGCCCCGGAAGGCAGCGACGACGAGGATTTCATCGTCTACCGCGTGACCGAAATTGCCGATGACAAGGTTGTGCTGGACGGCAACCACCCGCTGGCAGGCATGGCGCTGATCTTCACCTGCACCGTGACCGCCGTGCGCCCGGCCTCTGCCGAAGAAATCGAGCACGGGCATGTGCATGGCGAGGACGGGGAGGGGCATACCTGCCATTAAGGTTGTATTGGGGCGACATTGCGCAGATGAGCTTCGGCTGCCCAAAGCGAATTTCATGAAAATTTTTGAGCGAAAAAGGGTCTGTGCTGTTGGCTGCGGTTCAACCGATAAATGCAACGCACTAAACACAGCGTAAGCGGACTGAGTGTTGCCCATGTGGTCCTTGAATTGATTACGCTGAAGGCGTCATAGCCTTGATGTGTGGGCACGGGAGCATGGGAGATTCGCGGCGGCAGATTGCCCAATTGTTCGATTACAGCTTCTAGTTGAGACGAGTAGCATACAGCCACGTCCCAGTGTCGACCTTGGAAGGTCGATACCTGCCGAGTGTGAATAGATTTCCAGATAGGTGGCGATGAGCGGACGATCCATCAGTTCCATTTCAGCCTGGATCGAGCACGCAGGGAGGTCAACTCAAGGATTCACGAGATCGAACACATGGGGCTGCGGTGAGGCTGCCAACCAACTTCACCCTTGCTACCTTCGTCAACGTGGGTGCCCCGTTGAGGCGCTTGATAGCGCCATTTGAACGAAAACGTAAATGGTCTCGCTGGGAGGTGTTTGCCCAACGAAATCGATCTGTCAGCCTTTTCAAAGGCCAAGTTGACGGCCATTTCAAGATAATTGAATTAGCGTCCCAGAACACCTAAACTACGAAACACCCGTCCGGCATTTTTATCAAACTTTTGCGCTCAACGATTGGCTCTGCATTCCAAGCGTTCGTGTTCACATTGTCACTGTCGCCGATCAGAACGGACTTTGATTTGGTTGGTGGACATAACATGCTAATTGAATGCCGCGAATGCACTGTCCGTCCGTTATGACCTGATGCATCAGGTACGCTCAGCCGAATGAACCCATTAATCAAGCTTGAGGAGGAATGCGATGTTCCGCGATCTGACATTCCGGGCACAGTGGTGCGAAGCGATTATCAAGTCCTCGGAAGATGCGATCATCAGCAAGACACTCGACGGTGTTGTTTCGAGTTGGAATATCAAAGCACAGAATTTGTTCGGATACAGCGAGGAGGAAATTGTTGGGCGACCAATCACCCTTCTGTTCCCGGAACGTCTAAAGAACGAAGAAACACAAATTCTCCAAAAAATTTATCGCGGAGAAAGCATTAGTCATTTTGACACCATACGTTTACACAAAAACGGTACTCCCATAGATGTTTCCGTCACGATCTCCCCTATCCGGAACGAGGAGGGGGGTGTTATTGGTATTTCAACGATTATTCGAGATATCGCTGAGCGCAAGAGAGCAGAGCGGGAAATCTCGCGCCTTTCTGCTGAGCGCCTTGCTCTGCTAAATGCCCGCACCGCTGAGTTACATATGACGGAAGAAAGGCTCGAACAGCGAACTCAGGAATTGCGCGCTACCCTGCGTCGGTTAGCCAGTGCTGAACGCAAGAAATCAGAGGAGGAGCGCAAGCGATTGAGCCAGGAGTTGCACGACGAGATCGGTCAAATGCTCACCGCACTCAACTTCAATTTGGAAATTGCCAGGCGGAAAATACAAAGTCCAGATTCAGCTTCCGCGCTGGAAGTCGCCATTCAGATTTCAGAAGAAATTGTTAAAAGTGTGCGGCATATCATGTATCAACTACGGCCGCCCCAACTCGACGAATTCGGTCTGATTTCCGCTTTGCGCTGGCATATCGATCATCTCAAGCACTCATCCCCTCTGCATATCATTTTGCACGATAAGCTTGGAAAAAAAAGACTATCACCTGATCTAGAAATGACTTGCTTTCGGATCGTGCAGGAATCCATCACCAATATTCTTCGCCACGCTAGTGCCACCCAAGCTGATATTCATGTCATGCTCAATGCCTCTCTTCTCGATTTGCACATTCGAGACGACGGGGTTGGCTTTGAAGCACCACCGGACTCGGAAAATAGCTTTCCGGCAGGGCACTTTGGGTTACGTGGCATGCGCGAGCGAGTGATAGCTATGAACGGACGATTTTCCATCGTCTCCGCGCCTGGCCGCGGCTGCGTTATCGAAATCTCCATCCCGAAGGATGTCGAGCAAGGTGATCATTTATGGTGATGCGTGTGATCCTGGCGGATGACCACACCCTGGTACGATCAGGATTGGCCGCACTTATCGGGGAGATTGAAGGATATATCGTGGTCGGGCAGGCCTGCGACGGACTGGAGACCTTGCATCTCGCCCAGGCCTTGCAACCCGATCTGATCCTGATGGATATTCACATGCCGCGTCTGTCCGGGCTGGAATGCTTGGTGCAATTAGTCGAAAAATTACCGGGGATCAAGGTGCTGATGTTGTCAATGCATGCTAATGCCGAGTTTGTCTCGCGGGCGCTTGCGCTTGGAGCACGCGGCTATTTGCTGAAAGGTGCGAATCCAGGCGATCTCGAACTTGCCCTCAAGACAGTGAGCAGTGGTTCTATCTGGCTGTCTGCTGAGATTGCGTCGTATATTGTTGGACCGACTGCCCTGCGGCATGGTGAGCGAATTGGGGACGGGGTATTGACGCCACGCCAACAGACGATCCTAAAACGCCTCGCTGAGGGTGCCAGTACTAAGGAGATTGCCTTTGAATTGGAACTCAGCATCAAAACTGTGGAAACGCATCGTTCCCAGATCATGGAACGCCTGAATCTACACGATATCCCTGCACTGGTCCGCTATGCGATACGGCAAGGCATGATTAGTCCATAAGCCAATCATTTTGGCCAACTAAGGTATTTCGGAACCGGATTTTCCGAAATCCCCGATGTCATTTCAGCTCTCAAATAACTAGCCTGCATAGCAAGAGTACAGGCAGAACGTTCCCCCAAAGTCAGTATCGGGAACACACACGGGAGCTGATCTTGGCACCACTCCACATCGTTATCTTGGACCATGATTACTTGCAGCGGCAAAGGCTCATCAAGCTGCTGAGTGCCTTGTGCCTGAACTGCAGCTTGGTTAGCCGCGATGCGGCGCATGTGTTACCGCAATGCTTGGTCACATCTGTTGATCTCGTGATGTGCCACCTCTCTGGGGAAATTGATCCGGTCAAGGATTTGTTGCGCAAGCTCTCTGGTTTGTCCAATCCACCTGCAGTGGCATTTTATGGCTGCGATTCTAAGGTTGGTTATCTGGAGACCAACTGCCTTAACTTCGAACTTCCCTATCTGGGCTTTTTTAGCACACCGTTTGATGAGAAACGTCTGCGACGCATGCTGGATCAGTTACAGATGCTGGGTCAAAGGCCATTATGAAGAACCACCTAACCGCTGCTATTACAACTGGAGCTTTGCTCGTATTTGGCGTGATGATAGCGATTTACGAGAGAAACCACCTGACGGCGACCCAACACGCTGAAAAATACGAACGTTTTAATGCTCTGGCCGATCGCTCCGTCAGGCAACTTGTCCAGCGCCTGCAGATCTACGAGTACGGATTGCGGGGAACGCGTGGTGCAATCCTGACTGCTGGCAGTGAAGGCATAACTCGCGACAAGTTCCGAGCCTACAGCGAATCGCGCGAACTTGCCCGCGAGTTTCCGGGGTCACGAGGTTTCGGCTTTATCCGCCGCGTGATGCCCGAAGCAGAGAGCAAGTTTCTGCGTAGTGCCCGGGCCGATGGACAGCCCGCATTCCAGATACGGCAATTGTCACCCCATGCTGGTGAACGTTTTGTTATCCAGTACATTGAACCAGAGGCCAGTAATCGAGAAGCTATCGGACTGGATATCGCTTCCGAAAGCAATCGTCAAAAAGCGGCCCTGGAGGCCATCCGCAGCAACAAACCTGTGCTGACTCATCCAATCACGCTTGTCCAGGCCAGCGGCAATACGCTGCAAGGTCTCCTGTTCATGCTCCCTATTTATCGTCCCAAAATGCCACTGGACAGCCCAGAGCAACGTTTGCTCGCGAGTTATGGTCTGGCCTACACACCGCTGCTAGTTGACGAAGTGCTGGCCGACTTCGATTTCGTCAAAGGAGAGCTTTCGCTTGCGTTGGATGATTTTGGCGGCACGTCTGCACCTTTTCGCTTCTATGCCTCGGCGGGTGTCGATGCGGCAGTTATAGAAGGGCTGATCAAGCACGTCGTGGTTTCAGTCTACGGTCGCGACTGGCAATTGGAGATCAAGGCTCGGCAAAGCTTCATCGACAGCCTAAATCATCAAAACCCTGATAAGGTAGCCCTCGAAATTGTGCTGGCCTCAGTATTACTGGCGGCCATGGTTTTCCTGCTTTTGCACAATATTCAGCGCCGACGACAATCAGCGCTTGACCATGCCAAGCTGGCGGCAATCGTCGAAAGTTCAACAGACGCCATCATTGGTAAGGATCTGAATGGCTTGGTCACCAGCTGGAACCGGGCGGCGGAAACAATTTTCGGCTATTCAGCTGAGGAAGCCATCGGCCAGCGCTTAGCCAATCTCGTGATTCCTGCGGAGTTTTTGCAAGAAGAGGCCGAAATCCTTGATCGTATCCACCACGGGAAATCGGTACCCCATCGCATCACGGTACGACATCGCAAAGACAAGCGCTTGATCGACGTTTCGATTACGGTATCCCCGATACGTGCTGGGGATGGTCGCGTGGTGGGAGCCTCGAAAACCGTGCGCGACGTTACCGAAGAGATTCGCAAGGAACGGCGCTTCCGTCTGGCCATCGATGCTGCGCATGTTGGCGTCTGGGTATGGGATCTGCAGAGCAACTCGTTAGGTTGGGATGAGCGCATGTTCGAGCTTTATGGTGCACCAGAGTCTTTGCGTGAGACCGGTCTCTATTACGACTACTGGAAAGCACATGTTCATCCTGATGACCTGGTGGAAGCGGAAAAGAAACTTCTCATGCATGTTGCTGGAGAGGGGGTGTTCGACGCGATTTTTCGGGTGGTGCGGGATGATGGGAGCGTCGTTTGGATTCAAGCCTCGGCGACAGTCGAATGCGATCACACGGGGAAACCGCTGCAAATGGTCGGGACCAATCTCGATATCACCGAGCAGGTGCTGGCTAGGACGCGTATCCTCGAACTCAACGCGGATCTTGAAAATCAGGTGGCGCAACGTACTGTCGAGTTGAGGGAGGCTGTTGCAGTGGCACAGCGCGCCAACGAGGCGAAGTCGGAGTTCTTGTCCAACATGAGCCACGAGATCCGGACCCCGATGAACGCTATCCTGAATCTCGCCTATTTGCTGCAAAGACAGGAATTGTCGGGCGATTCTCGGGGCATGATCGAGAAAATTCACGGCGCTGGGCGGGTGCTGCTCAGTATCATCAATGACATCCTTGATTTCTCAAAGATCGAAGCGAAGCGCTTAGAGATCGAAGATGTTCCGTTCCGACTGTGTGATGTTCTGGACAACCTGGCCAACATTATGTCGTCCGCTGTTGGCGATAAGCCAGTTGAAACCGTCATCGCCCCGCCGCCGGTGGGGGCAGATTTTCTGAGAGGCGATGGGCTGCGGCTGGGTCAGGTCTTGATCAACTTGATCAGCAACGCAATCAAATTCACCGAACACGGCGAGGTCGTTCTGAGCATTGCTCGTCTGGATTGTGTGGCGGCCGATCAAATCAAGCTGCGCTTTGCGGTGCGCGATACCGGTATCGGGATTCCCAAAGACAAGCAGGCTTCCATCTTCCAGGCCTTCAGCCAGGCTGATTCATCCACTACGCGCAGTTATGGGGGTACCGGGCTGGGATTGACCATCAGCAGCCGCCTTGTCGAACTGATGGGCGGAAGGTTGGAGGTCAGCAGCGAGCCTGGACAGGGCAGCGAATTCAGTTTCGAAATTGCGTTCGGGCTAAGCGACCCTAGTAGCAGTGCCGTCCCGGAAATGCTCCATCAAAGGGTCATGGTTGTGGACGACCAGCCCTCGGCGCGTGCTGCGTTGGCCCAAACAGTCAGCAGTTTGGGTTGGAATGCCGATGTTGTTGTGTCTGGAGAGCTAGCTATCGAGCGTGCTCGCAGCATCGAGCAACCCCACGACATCCTTCTTCTCGACTGGCGTATGCCGCGCATCGACGGCCTGCAGGCAGCACTGAAAATTCGGGAATTCTGGGGCCATAAAAAAGCATCCATCATCATTATGGTCTCGGCTGCTGATCGCGAACAGCTACAGAATCAGCCCGGAAGCGAAATTGCAGATGTCGTTCTGACCAAGCCGGTTACCAGTTCAAGCCTATACAACGCTGTTCAACTCGCCAAAAAGCATCGCGGAGAATTGGGTGTCCAAACAACGGTGACTCCAGCAGATGTGCAGCGCTTGTCCGGCGTACGTGTGCTGGTGGTCGACGATAGCGAAATCAACCGTGAGGTAGCGGCATGCATTCTCAGTGGCGAGGGAGCAATTGTTGATCTGGCGGAAGATGGTAGCGTTGCCGTAAATGTACTCATGAGCCGTCGCGAGGATTTTGACATCGTGCTGATGGATATGCAGATGCCTGTGATGGACGGCTACGAGGCCACACGACAGATCCGCTCCACACCCAGGCACGCGACTATTCCGGTGATCGCACTGACGGCTGGGGCCTTTGCGACGCAACGTAACCTGGCGATTGAAGCCGGAGTCAATGCATTTGTTGCCAAACCCTTTGAGGTGGATGTACTGATTGACGCTATCCAGCGACTGATCGCACCCTCACCGAAGACCCCGCTGTCATCGATGGACACCCTGCCAACATTTACGAGGGGTTCGATACCAGGCGACGCTTCTACAATCCCCATAATCAACATGAATAGTGCGCTTAGAATCTGGAAGGAGCCAGCCGCTTTTCGCCAGTATTTACAAAAATTTGCAAAAAGCTACTTAGAGGCGGTGGCATCAATGTGGGCCGGTACTCCGGAGCAGGCGATCGCCCTTGCGCACAAACTCAGAGGTGCGGCGGCTCAACTAGGGCTAGATCAGTTGGCAAACCTGGCTGAGAAAGCAGAACGCATTCTCAACTCTGGGCAGGATGCATCTGGTGTTTTGCTGCAATTGCAGACTTCGATGCAGGAAACGCTGGCTGCGATCAATGAATTTGCGCCAACTGATTCGGACACCAAAATATCCGAAGTGATCGTGCAGCACGATCACTCCCGATTATCCCCAGAACTTAGTCGTTTGATGGAGGCACTCCATAGTGACGACATCAAACTAGTGGAACCCATCATCGACGACTTGAAGAGCAACCTGCCGGAAGAGCAACTCGCTTCACTACGTGAGGCCGTGTCGAGCTACGATTTCCGTGGCGCCGAGGCAGTCGTTTGCGAAGTTGCGAATCAACTCAAAATCAACTTAAGGAGATGATCATGCCGAACGGGCCAATATTAATCGTTGATGATGAGCCCTTGAATCTCGACGCCATGCGCAAAGTGCTGGAAGACGACTATCGGTTGGTTTTTGCGCGAAACGGAAAAGAAGCGCTGGCCGCGACTCGAAAGCATCGACCAGCACTAATTCTTCTCGACATCGAAATGCCGGAAATGGATGGGTACTCCGTCTGCCGGCTGCTGAAAGCGGATTCTGACAGTGCACACATCCCGGTTATCTTTGTCACCAGCTTGGCCGAGATCGGCAACGAAGCCCGCGGTTTTGAGTCTGGTGCAGTGGATTACATTATCAAGCCAATCTCTCCGGCCATAGTCCGCGTGCGCTTGAAGACACACCTTTCCTTAGTAAAGGCCGCTCGCCTTGAGCAGAGCTACCGGGATTCGATTTATATGCTTGGCACTGCCGGGCACTATAACGATACCGACACCGGGGTGCACATCTGGCGTATGGCCGCCTACGCTAAGGAGCTGGCAGCGGCTATCGGATGGAGTGATGAAGCCTGCCATCGCCTCGAATTGGCGGCGCCAATGCACGATACCGGGAAGATCGGCATTCCCGAAACGATATTGCGCAAACCGGGGAAGTTAAGCGAGGAAGAGTGGGTCATCATGAGGAGGCATACCACCATCGGCTACAGTATTTTGAGCATGAGCGAAGCACCGGTATTCAAACTGGCAGCTGAAATAGCCTTGCGGCACCACGAAAAATGGGATGGCAGTGGCTACCCAGATGGCCTAGCCGGCCAAACCATTCCCGAGTCCGCGCGCATTGTGGCTTTGGCAGACGTATTCGACGCCTTAACTATGCGGCGACCGTATAAGGACGCTTGGCCAATTGAGCGAGTAATAGCGATACTGTTAAAAGGTGCGGACAATCATTTTGAGGCGCGTCTAGTCGACGTATTTATCTCGATTCTTCCAAAAATCTTGGAGATCAGGGCAGCTTGGGAAGAGTTTGAAGGAATCTCGGGCTATAGCCATGAGAAACGAAATCCGAATGAAAAACCGCCGCCTACATCGTTCCAAATACCCTCAGTCAGACATGAACCTGAGCTCATATGCATACCAAATCAGTGTGAGATATCAGGGGGCGCGATGTTTAGAGTTGTATCGCCCCCTACTTTGTAGGCCGATACGAGCGTTTATTCCTGTGACAGAATGACGTCACCGCTGCGCAGCAGCAAATTGGTCGCTTTGGCTAAAGGCAGCTAGTCAGTTCCTCTTAACCTAAAGCATTCCGCATCTTGGTCTACAGCTCTTACTGGTCAACCACCCACGTAGGGGTAGCTAAGCTACGGTCACGGTGCGGACTGGATGCGCGTTTATGCGTTCATGTCCGACCAGCGTTTTGCCGCGCGACCGAAGATCCATAGCCCCACTGCCGCTACCGCTCCCACCAGGGCGAAGGGAATCCAGATGTAATGGGGGTCGTAGGTATTCCACAGCAACTGGGTTGCATCCACCGCATCCAGTCCGGTGAGTTCCTGCAATTTCGCCATGGCGCCCGCCCGTTTGAGCCCCAGTGTGGCTTCGAGGGTGGCTATGTTTCCGTCCCAGCCCTTGCCCTGCCCGAATGGCGTGTGCTCGGCAATATAGCGCAGCGCGAGCACTGCCTTTTCCCCGAACTGGCCATAGACGTAACCGGCGATTGTCGACCCAAAATACACGCCCACGCCGACAGGGATGTTCACATATCCGAGGTAGAGGCCCTTCTTACCGGGCGGGGCGATCAGCGCGAGATACTCGCTTTTCTTGGGGCCGGTGGTCATCTCGCCCAGCGAGAAACAGAGGATGCCGCACACCAGCACCCAAGCGCTCTGCGTCCAGCCCGAGACCAGCACGCCGGCGACGGCCAGTACCATGCCGATGAGCATGGACTCGAGCGTACGCATCTTGCGGCTCAGCCAAGCCACGCCCACCACGCCGAGAATGATGAAGAGCGCGTTGGCGCTTAGCAAAACCTGCTGCGGTATCATCGGGCCACGCGGTGTTTGCTCGATCAACGCCGCTTGCACAATTTGCGGGGCCAGACCGACAATCTGCGCCATCGAGCGGGAATCCACCCAATCCGCGATGAAATTCGGTTGCAGATCCCACAACTGGTACATCATCAGCCAGAAGCAGGACATGATCGCCATCCAGGTCAGCAACCGCCATTCCCAGATGTTGCTCAGAGTTCGCTTCAGTACCGTCAGGATGCTCTCGCTTTGCGGCGCGCCTGAGGGAACATCCTTGAAGGTGAACAACAGCAGCAGGTTGAACGATGAGAAGAATGCCGAGGCGATAAAGAGATTTCGCCACGCTTCTTTGGAATGTGGTTCCGCCTGTAGCGGACCCGGCAATATCGCGCTGAGCGCGAGCAGGATCGAGGGCAGGTAGTGCCCGACAAACGCGCCGACATTCACGATCCAGTAAAAGATTCCCCACCCGACCGAAGTTTTGCCCTGCGGCATGGAGTGGGCGAGGGAGGCCTGGATGCTTGGCTTGAAAAAGGCCGTTCCGGTGGCGAGGGTCATGATGCCGGCGAAGAGCGCCCAGTAGTCGCTCATGAAGCTGAGGTCGCGCATGAACGCGAGCATCAGGTAGCCGATCATCATCAAGGTGATCGAGAACACGAGGGTGCGTTTGTAGCCCATGCGGTCGGCCAGCCCGCCGGTGACGATCGGCAGCAGCGATTGAAACGCCGCCCACCATGCGTAGATCGTGCCCTTGTTCATGGCGGAGAGGTGCAGACCGCCGGGATTGTCGGCCTGCATGATGTAGATCGGTGCCATCACGCGCAGGTTGTAATACGCGAGACGTTCCCACATCTCGATGGTGTTGAGGGTCCAGAAGGTACGGCCGAACTTCTGCTCGGTCTCGGCCTCCGGTGCGCCAGTCGGTGTATTCATAGTAATTTTTTCTCCCCCATTCGGTCAGATGGCGTTGTCAAGACAGCTTACCCTACCAACCCCTTTAACGCATACAACGCCTCCAGTGCCTCGCGCGGCGTCAGACTGTCCGGGTCAATGTCGGCCAGTTTTTCGAGGGCGGGGTGTGGTGGAGGCGGTTCGGCGGATTCGGCAACGCTGGCAAAGAGGTCCGGTTGCAGCGGGTCGATGGCGGCGCGCATTTCCAGTTCGCGTAACTGCTTCTTTGCGGCGCGCACGACCGAGCCGGGAATGCCAGCCAGCGCGGCGACCTGAATCCCATAGCTCTGGTTGGCCGGGCCTTCCTCAACGGCGTGCAGAAAGACGATGCGCTCGCCGTGTTCGACGGCATCCAGATGCACGTTGGCCAGCGTCGGGTATTCGTGCGACAGGCGCGTCAGCTCGAAGTAATGCGTAGCGAACAAGGTCAGGCTGCGGTTCTTCTCGACCAAGTGGCGCAGTATGGCGAAGGCCAGCGCCATGCCGTCGAAGGTGGAGGTGCCGCGCCCGATTTCATCCATCAACACCAGCGTGTTGGGCGTGGCGTGATGCAGAATGGCGGCGGCTTCGGTCATTTCGACCATGAAAGTCGAGCGGCCCGAGGCGAGATCGTCGGAAGCGCCGATGCGCGTGAAGATGCGGTCGAGCGGCCCGAGCACCGCACGGCGTGCCGGCACATAGCTGCCGATGTGGGTGAGCAGGGCGATCAGAGCCGTCTGGCGCATGTAGGTGCTCTTGCCGCCCATGTTGGGGCCGGTGATCAGGAACAGGCGGCGGTCCTCGGCCAGACGCAGATCGTTGGCGATGAACGGTGAAGCGGCGTCGGTCATCTCCGCCTCGACCACCGGGTGGCGCCCGGCTTCGATGAACAAACCCGGTTCGGTGCTGAACTCGGGCTGACACCAGTTGCGGCGCAAGGCAGTATCGGCAAAGCCGGCGAGCAGGTCGAGCAGGGCAACGGCGCGCGCATTGGTCTGCAACTGCGGCACCATGGGCAGCAGCTCGGCCAGCGTTTGCTCGTAGAGCAGTTTTTCGCGCGAGAGCGCCCGATCCTTGGCCGAGAGCGCCTTGTCCTCAAAGGTTTTCAGTTCGGGCGTGATGTAGCGCTCGGCGTTTTTCAGCGTCTGGCGGCGGCGATAGTCATCCGGTACCTTGTCGGAATTGGCATGGGTGACTTCAATGTAAAAGCCATGCACGCGGTTGTATTCGACCTTGAGATTGGCGATACCGGTACGCTCGCGCTCGCGCGTTTCCAGGTCGACGAGAAAGGCGCCGCAGTTGTCGTTGAGGGCGCGCAGTTCGTCGAGTTCGGCATCGAAACCGGGGGCGATGACGCCGCCGTCACGAATCTGCGCCGCAGGTTCCTCGGCAATGGCGCGGTGGAGCAGATCGATCGCGGCGACAGGCGCGTCGAGATCGCCGCGCAAACTAACTAGCAATCCGCCGTCGAGGCCGGAAAGATGGGCTTGCAGGGCCGGCAGGCGGTGCAGTGATTCACGCAGGCTGGCAAGATCGCGCGGACGAGCATTCATCAACGCGATACGGCCGCTGATGCGCTCGATGTCAGCAATGGCTTTCAATTCGCCGCGCACCGCCTGGGCCAGAAAACTGTAATCCTCCAGCAATGCGGCCACCGCCCGATGTCGCGCCGCAGCGTCGGTCTGGCTGGCAAAGGGGTGGTGCAGCGTGTGCCGCATCAGCCGGGCGCCCATGCTGGTGATGCAATTGTCGAGCAACGAGAACAACGTGGGGGTGGGTTGGCCGCGCAGCGTCTCGGTCAATTCGAGATTGCGACGGGTGGCAGCGTCCAGCCCGAGGAAGGCGGCCTCCTGTTCAACCGTCAACGCCTGGACATGTGGCAGGGCGCGGGCTTGCGTTGCCGTAGCGTAGTTGAGCAGGGCGCCGGCGGCGCCAATGGCGGGTTTGAGCTCCTCGGCGCCAAAACCAGCCAGCGAGGCAACCCTAAAATGCTCGCAGAGCAGCCGCCTGGCGGAATCGACATCGAATTGCCAGTCTGGTTGGCGGGTTCTGGCGGCGTCGATGGCCCACTCCGAGGTCAGGCTATCCGGCACCAGCACTTCGGCTGGGCGAATCCGTTCCAGCGTGGCGTTCAGTTGCTGCGCCGGTACTTCAGTCAGCACGAATTCACCGCTGGCGAGGTTGAGCCGGGCCAGTCCGGCCCGCTGTTTGTGGAAGCACACCGCCAGCAGCCAGGCATCGCGCTTGTCGTCGAGCAGGGCGGCATCGGTCAGCGTACCCGGCGTGACGATGCGGGCCACGGCCCGTTCGACTGGTCCTTTGGAAGTGGCCGGGTCGCCAATCTGCTCGCAAATCACCACCGATTCGCCCAGCTTGACCAGGCGCGCCAGATATTGCTCGACGGCATGGAAAGGCACGCCGGCCATCTTGATCGGCACCCCGGCGCTTTGCCCGCGCGTGGTCAGGGTGATGTCGAGCAGGCGCGCCGCCTTTTCGGCATCGTCATAGAACAGCTCATAGAAATCGCCCATGCGGTAGAACAGCAGCGTGTGAGGGTGCTGCGCTTTCAGGCGCAGGTATTGCTGCATCATCGGGGTATGCTGGGCGAGGTCGGCTTCCGGGCGCATGTCGGTCTGCGAATGGCGAGGGAAAGCGATTTTACCAGTGCCACAGTCTGTTATTCTGTCGGCCATTTTCTTTGGAGATCAGGTTCTATGAAAACGCTGTTTGCCATGCTGGCCCTGCTGGTCGCACCGCTGGCCCTGGCGGCCACCACGCTCAAGGGACAGGTGCTGGAAGTCACCGATGTCGATGCCTATACCTATGTGCGGCTGAAAACCGCCGAGGGGGAAACCTGGGCGGCGGTTAACAAGGCGGCGATCAAGAAAGGCAGCGAAATCACCCTGGAGAACACCATGGTGATGAACAATTTCGAGAGCAAGTCCTTGAAAAAGACCTTTCCCAGCATCGTTTTCGGCACGCTGGCAGGGTCGGCTGCCGCCATGCCTGCCGGGCACGCGCGAACGGAGAAGCCGGCCGATATCGGCGACGTGCGCGTTGCCAAGGCGACCGGCGCCAATGCGCGCACGGTGGCCGAGGTCATTACCAAGGCGAAGGAACTCAAGGATAAGCCGGTGCTCGTGCGTGGCAAGGTCGTCAAGTACAACGCCGCGATCATGGGTAAAAACTGGGTACATCTGCGCGACGGCAGCGGTTCGGAGAAGGACGGCACGCACGACATTCTGGTGACCACGGCGCAGGAAACCAAGGTGGGCGAAGTGGTGACGGTGAAGGGTACTGTCCGTACCGACAAGGATTTCGGTTCCGGCTACAGCTACAAGGTGCTGATCGAAGAGGCGACGCTGCAACCCTGAGGGCTACCTATTGTTGCGCCAGAAAGCGATCGAGTTGGGCGGCGAAGGCCTGCCGGTCGCTGGCGCTGAAGGCCGGCGGGCCACCGGTTTCGACGCCGGAAGAGCGCAAGGTATCCATGAAGTTGCGCATTGTCAGCGCGCCCGCAATGTTGTGGTGGTCGTACCGGTCGCCGCGTGGCGTGAGCGCCAACGCGCCTTTGGCGATGACTTCCGAAGCGAGCGGGATGTCGGCGGTGATCACCAGATCGCCGGCCGAGACCCGGCAGACAATTTCGTTATCCGCCACGTCGAAGCCTTTTTCGACTTGCAAAGCGCGGATGTAAGGCGAGGGCGGCACGGTCAGCATCTGGTTGGCGATCAAGGTGAGCGGCGTGCCAGTGCGGGTCGCGGCGCGGTAAAGAATTTCCTTGATCGGCTTCGGGCAGGCGTCGGCATCGACCCAGATCTGGCGGCTCATGGCTTCTTCAACAAACCGGCGAGCGCAGCGAAAGGCTGGTGCGTCGCCGCCGCAACCTTTTTTTCGGTGTTGCCTCGCCCTTCCGAATCGCGCTGGCGGGCATGCTCGTTCTCGTGGCAATACAGGCAGAGCAATTCCCAATTGCTGCCGTCCGGCGGATTGTTGTTGTGGTTGTGGTCCTTGTGATGGACGGTCAATTCCTTCAGTCGCACCCCCGAGAACTCGCGGCCGCAACGCCCGCAAATCCAGGGGAAGAGCTTGAGAGCGCGTTCGCGGTAGCTGTCTTCAATGGTCATAGCGGGCAACTCATCAGGATCGCATCGCCGGCAGGGCCGCCGACAGGCTGGAAAAATGCCGGCAGGCTGCCTTTTTCGGAAAAGCCGGCGTCCTGGTATATGCGCCGGGCAGCGCGCCAGTGTTCGTTGACGATTAGCACCGCTTCGCGCAGCGCCGGGAAGCGTTCGGTCATGTGGCGCAGGCTGGTTTGCAGTAACGCATGTCCGCGGCCAGCGCCACGGCAGGCGGGGGCGAGGGTCATCGAGGCGATGTAGAGCGTCGCGCCCTCCGGGGCGAGCCAGGCATTGACATCGTGCCCGAGATCGAAGCGGGTGGTGTCGTGAATCGACCATTCCCGCCAGATTTCGGCGCAGAAATAGCCACAGTGTGCGCCCTGGCTCTCGGCGAGCAGAAATCCTTCCGGAAACGCAGCCAGACGATGGGCGAACACCGCTTCTTCTTCGACGATGCCGGGCGCGAAGCCCGCGTTTTCGAGCGCCATGATATCGGCAAGATCGTCAGGCGTGGCTTGACGAACGACAAGATCGGAACGCGAGTGAGATGAAGGAATCATTGGGCCGCCAGCCAGTCGACAAGTCTGCGTACGTTGCCGGTGAGGTCGTTGCACGTGTCGGCCTGCCTCTCGGGGCATTCGGTCAGTGCGGCGCGCAGCGCGCTCAGGCAGGCCTGATGGCGGGGAGGTTCGGGCCGTAGCGCCTCCACCCGGGCAAGCAGGGTGGCGAAGAGGCGGTCATCGTCGATCAGCCTGCGCTGTTCCCAGTCGGCGGGGCGGGCGATGGCGCGGCAGACCAGTTTGAGATCGGCGAACGCGACGGTTTCCGGCGCGAGGCGAAAGGCGAGCAGGGCGCGGTTGGAGCGCGGCCCGGCGCGATCGGCCAGTTTGTCGCCGAAGGCCGCGCGCAGGCGGTCGAGGGCTCCAGACATTGCGCGAGAATCGCGCCAGTCGGGCGAAACGCCCGGTGGATGAGCGAAGGCGCGGTGCAGTTCGCGGGCGAGGTCTTCGAGGTCGCTCATTTGAGGTCGAGCGGGCAGCGCGGATCGTCGTCTCCCGCAGGCGGGTGCGCGGTCGGACGTTGTTCGTCGCGTTCCAGAAATTCGAGTTTGAGTTCGATGCGCCGGCTCTCATCGGCGCTGGGCTTGGGAGCGTTGAACGAAGCGCCGCTGACGAGAAAGATTTCGCGCACGAGACGGCGGTCATCCGCATTCAGGGCATCGGCAACGCCGGAGGCGGCCAGCAGGGTGCAGAGCACGCGTTCCGAGCGTTGCAGGCTGAGGTTGAGGTTGTGCAGGTAGCTGCCGCGCGCGTCGGCAAAACCCTCGACCGAGATGCGTTTGAGCCACTGTTGCCCGAGAGGATCGCGGGCCAGTTGCAGCACTTTGGGGACAAAGGCGCGCAGCAGCCGGCCCTGCTCATCGTTGAGGCGATGACTGTTGGTTTCGAAACGGGCGCGCTCGCCGAAATCGATGGTCGGGCCACGCACAGCGACGCCCGGGTATTCGCGCGCGGCGTCTTGCAGGCGTTGCAGCAATTGGGCGATATCGGCCTCACGAACCGCTTTCTGGCGCTCGGCTTCGGAAATTTCGTGGGTGATGGCGAGCAATGCCACAGTCATGGCGACGAGAAAGAGCGCCATCAGCGCCGTCATCAGGTCGGAATAGGAGATCCAGAAGGGCTTTTCTGCCTCTTCGCGGGCCTTCCGGCGCTGAGGAAGGGCGAGGCCGAACAGGCTCATCGCCGGCTCGTGGCGGTTTCGAGCGTGTCGCCCAGTTCCTCGACGACGCCGCGCAGATGATCGACGGCCGTGGCCACTTCCTGCTGGAAGCGGGCATTGCCCTGCTGCAAGGTGTGATCGACATGCCGTGCGAACGCCGCGTGCGCTTCGACCAGCACTTTGTTGATGCCTTGAAGATAAGCATCGGCGCGCTGTTCGGATTGCCCCAGGCTGGCGGCGGCGGCTTCCAGACGGGCGACGAGTTCGATGGTCAGTGCCGCGTCGCGGCGGGCCACGGCGACCGTGTCGCGCAGATCGCCCAGCATGCGCGCGAAGCTGTCGCGGGCTGCGCGGTGATCGACCAGCGCTTCGCCGGCGGCGTGGGTGGCGGCGGCGAGCGTGGCGGTCGCCTTCAACATTTCCTGGCTGGCATCGGTAAAAGTGGCGGAGGCCTGGCCGATGCCGTGCCCCGCCTGATC
Organism: Betaproteobacteria bacterium UBA1934; assembly: GCA_002337055.1. Classification (GTDB taxonomy): domain Bacteria; phylum Pseudomonadota; class Gammaproteobacteria; order Burkholderiales; family Rhodocyclaceae; genus UBA1934. Next base: position 615,891 of record DDFG01000001.1, read on the forward strand.
GAGGCGGCTGGCGGCACTTTCCACCGTGCCGCGGCCGGCGTTTTCAAGCTGCTGGGCGACGCGGCGCAGCTCGCCAACAGCCTGTTGCAGGGCCACCGCGGTTTGCGAGAGCAGGCTTTCCAAGCCATCCTGCCGCTGACCGAAGGTGGCATCGAGCTTTTCGGAAAAGCGCTGCAAGGCGGCTTCCAGCGCCAAGCCCATGACTTCGCTTTGGCCACTGCCGGATTTTTCAACCGCGCCAGCGACGCGGCCCATCGGCTCCTTGAGCGCCTGCGCCACCGATTGCGAGACCAGCGCCGCCATCTGGGCATGCTGAGCGGCCAGTGCTTCCTGCTGACGGCGACCCATGTCTTCCAATGCCTGGCGCAACTCTGCCACGATCTGGCGCCCGGTCTCCGCGCCTTGCGCGGCGCTGGTTTCGCTCGCGTGGACCAGCCGTGCCAGGTACTCCTCGCCGACGCCACTTTCAAACAGGCTGTCGATACGCTGCACCAGCCGGACGACCTGACGCATTCGTGCGGCGACCAACGATTTTTCGATCCAGGTCAGCAGCATGGCCAGCGCGATGGCGGCGGCGGAGACCTTGAAGGCGTGGCCGACGCCCTGAATCAGGCCGCGCAGGCTGGTGCGCACCGTTTCGGCGTTGCTGGAGACCTCGAAATGGGTGAGGCCGGCGATCAGGCCGGCGAAGGTGCCGATGATGCCAAGGCCGGTGAGGATGCCGGGCAGGTGTTTGTAGAACTCGGTTTTGAGCGGGATCTCGACCAGCGCCTGCTCGGTGAAGAACGATTCGGCCATCGCCGTCGCCCGCCAGGCGACGACGCGCGGCTTGCCAGACGTACCGGGCGTTGTGACGGCATGCAGCGTCTGGGCGTATTCGCGCCACAGATGAGCGAGCGGTGGATGCCGCATGATGTCGCGGCCGATGGTGGCGATGTCGACCGGCTGCCCTTCGCCGCGGGGCAGGGCGTCGAGCTGCCGCAACACCGTTTCAAGCGACTGTCCGAGTTTCCAGGCCGGCCAGACAAATCGCAGCAGGAAGGCGGCGCCGAGCAGGAAAAGCAGCGCCGCCACGAGGGCGGCGCCGAGCGAGAGGTCGAGATTCAGGAAGGATGCGGGCATCGTTCCGGTGCGGTCCGGGTCAGGCGAGTAGCTTCGCCGTCTTGTGGGCGGTGATGATTTGCAGCAACTGCGTGAAAATCTTGGGAGTGCCGGCGATCACGTTGCCGCTCTGCAAGAAGTTGGCTTCACCGTTCAGGTCGCTGACTAGCCCGCCCGCCTCGGTGATCAGCAAGGTGCCGGCGGCCATATCCCACGGCGCCAGGCCAAATTCCCAGAAGCCGTCATAGCGACCGGCCGCGACATAGGCGAGATCGAGCGCGGCGGCACCCGGGCGACGCATGCCGGCGCTCTTCTGAGCCAGTTCCTTGAAGATGGCGAGGTAGGCATCGACGTTCTCGAACATCCGATACGGAAAACCGGTGCCGATCAGCGAATCCTGCAACTTGAGGCGCTTGGAGACGCGGATGCGCCGCTCGTTCAGAAACGCGCCGGCGCCCTTGCTGGCAGTAAAGAGGTCGTTTCGGGTCGGGTCGAAGACCACTGCCTGCTCAACGATGCCGTTTTTTGCCAGCGCTATCGACACGCAGTATTGCGGAAAACCGTGGATGAAATTGGTGGTGCCGTCGAGCGGATCGATGATCCACTGGAACTCGGCATCCCGCTTACCCTTGCCGGCGGTTTCGCCGGATTCCTCGGCGAGAATGCCGTAGCCGGGGTAGGCCTCTTGTAGAATCTCGATGATGGCGGCTTCGGCGGCGCGGTCGACTTCGGTGACGAAATCGTTGGTCTGCTTGACGGCGACCTTGAGTACGTCGATGTCGTTGGAAGCGCGGTTGATGATCTGGCCGGCGCGGCGCGCGGCCTTGATGGCGATGTTCAGGGCGGGATGCATTTTTATAAAGAACCGTGGGCGTAGCAAGCGCCCTCAATAACGAAAGACCGAATTTTACTATGAACGAAGCGCCGGCGCCCGAAGAACTGCTCTCCCGTATCCGTGTTGTCCTTTCGCGGCCTAGTCATCCGGGCAATATCGGCGCCGCGGCGCGGGCGATGAAGGTGATGGGCCTTACGCGACTCTATCTGGTCACACCGGAGCGGTTTCCCGATGCGGAGGCGACGGCACGGGCAACCGGTGCCGCCGATCTGCTCGAACGGGCGACAGTGTGCGCGACGCTGGACGAAGCGCTGGCTGACACGATCCACGCCGTCGCCCTCTCGGCGCGCCAGCGCGATCTGGGACCCGTGCCGCAGCCCGTGCGCCCGGCAGTGGCCGAGCTGCTCGAACAGGCGGCGTTGGGCGAAGTGGCGCTGGTGTTCGGCAACGAAACAGTTGGTCTTTCCAATGACGAAGTGCAGCGCTGCCAGGCGGCGGTGAGCATTCCGACCAATCCCGCATTCAGTTCGCTTAATCTCGGCGCAGCGGTGCAGGTGCTGTGTTACGAAATCCGCATGGCTGCCTACGCCGGCCAGAAGATGCCTACCTCGCCGAGACGGGTCACGCCCAATGTTTCGCGGGCAGCTACCTTGCAGGAGCAGGAAGGTTTCTACCAGCATCTGGAGGAGGTGATGATCGCCACCCGCTTCCTCGATCCGGCCAAACCCAAGCGGCTCGTACCCAAGTTGCGCCGATTGTTCGGCCGGGCGAAACTGGAAATCGACGAGGTTAATATTCTGCGCGGCATCCTGACGGCGACGCAGACGCCGCCGCGCGACTGATTACACTTTCAGGTTGAAGCCGAGGTCGATTTCGCTGGCCGCCTGGCCACCGCGCAGGCCCCAGTTGTCGAGCGGCGGCTCGTTGAGGACGATGAAGACATCGTCCGGCGCGATGCCGATTTCACCGAAGCGCCGAACGATACCCTGATACAGCGCTATTTTGGCGGCCAGAGAACGGCCTGGGAATAACGTGATGTCGACCAGCGTGAAGTTCGCGGTCTTGCCGGGCGGAACCGCCCAATGTTCAGGTCGATGCTCGATGTAGCGGATATTGCGGTCGCCTTCCGGTACCTTTAACGCCTCACGCTGGGTCTGATAGACCGCTTCGATGAGAAAGGCCACTTCGTCGGCCGGGCGGGGCGTGCGGGTTTCGATGCGGGCGAGGGGCATGGTGTCGTCCTGATGGTGAAAGAATGCAAGCGATTCAATTATCTATCGTTTTTTCAAGAAAGCGACTAGAATTCGGGCCGTTCCGCGCCTCTCAGTCTGCGCCACGCCTGCTGCACCCATCCCATCTGCCTTTGACTGGCGCCCAGGTTTGCAACGGGCGACAGGCCGATAATCTCTCTGGAATACCCATGTCCTTTGCTACCCTAGGGTTGGCGGATGAACTCGTTCGCGCAGTCGCCGATCTCGGTTACGTCACCCCAACCCCGATTCAAACCCAAGCCATTCCCGCCGTTCTGGCGGGTGGCGATCTGCTGGCCGGCGCTCAGACCGGCACCGGCAAAACAGGCGGATTCACGCTGCCTATCCTGCAACGCCTGATTTCCAGGCCGTCGAGCGGCGCGGGCCGGATTCGCGTACTGGTGCTGGTGCCGACGCGCGAACTTGCGGCGCAAGTCGAGGAGTCGGTGCGCGCCTATGGCAAACATACGTCGGTGACCTCGCTGGTGATCTTTGGTGGCGTCGGCATCCATCCGCAAATCGCGGCGCTGAAGAAGCGGGTCGACATTCTGGTGGCGACGCCGGGCCGTCTCCTCGACCACGCCGGCCAGCGCACCGTCGATCTGAGCGGGGTGGAGACACTCGTGCTGGACGAAGCCGACCGCATGCTCGACATGGGCTTTATCCGCGACATCCGGAAGGTGCTCGCGCTGCTGCCTGCCAAGCGCCAGAATCTGCTGTTCTCCGCCACGTTCTCGAACGAGATCAAGGAACTGGCCGACAGCCTGCTCGACAAGCCGGCGCTGATCGAGGTGCCGCGCTGTACTGCCACCGCAGAGTTGATCCGGCAACGGGTCTATACGGTTGACCGCGATCAGAAACGTCGCCTGCTGGCGCATCTGATCAAGCAAAGCAACTGGCACCAGGTGCTGGTGTTTACCCGCACCAAGCACGCCGCCAATCGCCTGGCCGAACAATTGGGCGACGACGGCATCACGGCGCTGGCGATCCACGGCAACAAGAGCCAGAGCGCCCGTACGCGGGCACTTTCCGAGTTCAAGAGCGGCGAGTTGCAGGTGCTGGTCGCCACTGACATCGCGGCGCGCGGTATCGACATTGCGGAATTGCCGCATGTGGTGAATTTCGAATTGCCGAACGTGCCGGAAGACTATGTGCATCGCATCGGCCGCACCGGGCGTGCCGGGTCGGAAGGCGAGGCGGTGTCGCTGGTGTGTGTGGACGAACTGAAATTGCTGGCCGACATCGAGCGTCTGACCAAAAACAGGATTCCATCGGGTACCGTCGAAGGATTTGGTTGGGACCCGCAGGCCGAACCCAAACCGATCCAGAACGGGCGCAACCAGAAACAAGGTAGCGCGCGTCAACCGGCCGGTGGCAAGCCGCGTGGAGAGGCGGGCAAGCCGAAGCCGAAAACGGCGGAAAAACAATCGTCACGCCTGGCGCAGCACGCCTCGCAACGGGAAAGCGGTCAGAAGAACATACCCTCCGGCAAGGCTCAACCGCCATCCAAATCGCAGACGCCGGCCAAGGCCGTCGCCACCGGCAAGCCCGCCGGCTCGCCCGCGCGCACGGGCAAACCGGTCGCCGCGCTGCTGGGCGGCCACCGCCAGGGTGGCGGGCGGCATCGGTAATCGTTGAGGGCCAGTCGACCGCGTCGCGTTTTTCGACGATCCGGTTCAGGAATAGAAAACGCGGCGCCGGTTCCGGTCGCCGCGTATTTTTGTCAGCTTAGCGCGTAATCGGCTTGTAGCGGATACGCTTGGGTTTGGCGCCTTCTTCGCCCAGCCGCCGTTTCTTGTCCTCTTCGTATTCCTGATAGTTGCCGGCGTAGAAGGTCCATTGCGAATCGCCTTCGGCTGCCAGAATGTGCGTACAGATGCGGTCAAGGAACCAGCGGTCGTGCGAAATGACCAGCGCGCAGCCGGCGAATTCGAGCAAGGCGTCTTCCAGCGCCCGCAAGGTTTCAACGTCGAGGTCGTTCGACGGTTCGTCGAGCAGCAGCACATTGCCGCCGGCCATCAGCGTCTTAGCCAGGTGCAGGCGCCCGCGTTCGCCGCCGGAGAGGTTGCCGACATTCTTGCCCTGGTCGCCGCCCTTGAAGTTGAAGCGGCCGATGTAGGCGCGCGACGGCATTTCGAATTTGCCGATCTGGATGATGTCGCGGCCTTCCGCCAGTTCCTCGAACACCGTCTTGCTGCCGTCCAGGCAGTCACGCGACTGGTCGACGTAGGCCATTTTGACCGTCTGGCCAATCGCCACTTCGCCGGCATCCGGTTGTTGCTGGCCGGTGATCATCTTGAACAGGGTCGATTTGCCGGCGCCGTTGGGGCCGATGATGCCGACGATGGCACCCGGTGGAATCGAGAAGCTGAGATTGTCCATCAGCAACTTATCGCCGAAGGCCTTGGTGACGCCGTTGAATTCGATCACCTTGTCGCCGAGGCGCTCGCCAACCGGGATGAAGATTTCCTGCGTTTCGTTGCGTTTCTGGTATTCGTGGCTGGAGAGTTCCTCGAAGCGCGACAGGCGCGCCTTGCTTTTGGCCTGGCGGGCTTTCGGGTTGGAGCGTACCCATTCGAGTTCCTGCTTCATCGCCTTCATGTGGGCGTCGATCTGCTTGGATTCGGTCTCCAGGCGAGCTTCCTTCTGTTCCAGCCAGGAGGAGTAATTGCCCTTCCAGGGGATGCCCTCGCCGCGGTCGAGTTCGAGAATCCACTCGGCCGCGTTGTCGAGGAAGTAGCGGTCGTGGGTGACCGCAACGACCGTACCGGGGAAACGCACCAGGAACTGTTCCAGCCACTCGACCGACTCGGCATCGAGGTGGTTGGTCGGCTCGTCGAGCAGCAGCATGTCCGGCTTTTCCAGCAACAGCTTGCACAGCGCCACGCGGCGCTTTTCGCCGCCTGAGAGGTTGCCGATAGTGGCTTCCCAGGGCGGCAGGCGCAGGGCGTCCGCGGCGATTTCCATCTGCGTTTCGACGTCATTGCCGGCGGCGGCGATGATCGCCTCGCAGCGCGCCTGCTCCTCAGCCAGCTTGTCGAAATCGGCATCGGGGTCGGCGTAGGCGGCGTACACCTCATCCAGCTTGGACTTGGCCTCGATCAACTCACCCAGCGCGGATTCGACTTCCTCGCGCACAGTCTTGGCGGCGTCGAGTTTCGGTTCCTGCGCCAGATAGCCGATGCGCAGATTGGGCTGCCACTGGACCTCGCCATCGTATTCCTGGTCGACCCCGGCCATGATCCGAAGCACGGTCGATTTGCCGGCGCCGTTCAGGCCCAATAGACCGATCTTGGCGCCCGGGAAGAAGGAGAGGGAAATGTCCTTGATGATCTGACGCTTGGGCGGAACGATTTTGTTCACGCGCAGCATGCTCATGACGTACTGTGCCATTGTGATTTTGATGAGGATTGGAAAAACGCTCAGTTTACCTGTGTTTGGCTTGCGCCGCGACGAGTGAGATTGGCTGGGCCATGTAACGCAAGTGCAACAACTCGATACAATTTGCGGATGCTTTATGGCAGACGAGCCGGTAACATGGCGTTTCGTCGTCCGTCTCTTTAAACCTAACACACCATGCCGCCATTCGATCCATTGCCGGACCACCGCTTTGCCGCGAGCGCCAGCGTTACGGCCCTGACCTTGGCCTTGCTGGGTGGTTGCGCCTCGCCTTCGGCACCCAAGGTGGATGAAGTCAAGGTCCGCCAGTTTGCAGGCAAGGGTTACCAGACCGATCGCCAGTTTTCATTCACCACCAGTTTCCTCAGTTGGGAGGTGGAAGGGCGACCGGTCGATCTCACCTTGGCAATGCCCTCCGGCGTGGGCGGGCGCGTGCCGCTCATTGTCTACCTGCCTGGACTGGGTGAGGGGCGTAATGCCGGCATGGCCTGGCGCACAGCCTGGGCAGCGAGTGGCTATGCGGTGTTGTGCCTGCAAGCCTTGCCGGAAGATGCACGGGCCTGGAGCTCGCCGCAGGCGCGGGCGGGCGATTTCGCTTTGCTGGCGCGTGAACGCTATTCCAGCCGCGCCATGGGCAGCCGTCTGGCGACGGTCGCGGCGATCCTGAACGAGGTTGTTCGGCGCCAGGCGAATGCAGATGCTGTGTTCGGCCAGGTCGACACCGAGCGCGTGGCCATCGCCGGATTCGATATCGGCGCCTATGCCGCCATGGCACTGGCCGGCGAACGCATCCGCGACGTCAACGCGCCGCTCTTGCCGGCACGGGTACGGGCGGTTGTGGCACTCAGTCCGTTTGCCGATTTTTCGGGCGCTGCTTTTGCCGACCGCTATACCGGCATTCGTCTGCCGGTACTGTCGGTGACTGGCAGCCAAGATACCGACGCGCTCGGTGTAGTGACCTCGGCGGCTGTTCGCCGTGCGCCGTTCGAATACATGCCGGCCGGAGGCAAGGTTCTGCTCAATCTCAATGGCGTGACTCATGCCACGCTTTCCGGGCGGGGCGCTGCCACGCAGATTGAAGAGGAGCCCGCTTTATTCGAGATGAGCGCTCGTCGGCGCAGCAAGAACGAAGCAGAAATGATGGATCCCGCTGAGCGCCAGATGGGACCGACCTTGCAGGCGATTGGCGAAACGGCTATCCGCAGCGTGACGACCGCGTTTTTCGATGCGCACTTGAAAGACGACAGCATCGCCGGCGATTGGCTGGGCCGCGATGCCGGCCGCTGGCTGGCCGGGCGAGGCGAATTGCGGCGCAAATAGCAGCGCCAGAACGGCGCGAGGGAGAGTTCAGCATGGCAGAGTTCGAACATTTTGCGCAGGATATCCGCGAGATCGAAACTGAGATCGCCCGAAAGGGCATTGTGCTTGGAATTGACTGGAACGATACCGTGCAGGTTCGCCAGCTCGCTCACGAAGCCGTTCATCACCATGCCGAAGTTGTTCGGTATGTCGCCGAGGCCGACCTGGCAGATTCCCGCGCGCGGGCCAAGCTGGATCTCTTCGGGTTAGCCGCCACGATGCTGCGCATCATGCAGGACAGTGCGGAAGAAGGTCTTGAAAGCCATGGCGGCCCGATCTGGAAGGCGTTCGCCAAAGCGCTCTGGGCTGAAGTGGGCACCGGCGCTGCCAACTGAGTCGTGATCGTCACGCTGAAAGGCGGCTACAATCTCAGGAGCATGATTGATTCTTGCGCCTGGGGAATGCCATGAACGTCGCCGATCTTAACGCCCGAACCCGCCAATTGCTGTCACAACCTCGAACCCGCAAGATCGGTCTTTGGGTGGTCGGCATCATTGTTGCCATTGCGGTACTCGGGTTTCTGGTGGTGCCGCCAGTCGCCAAGTCGTTGCTGATCGACAAGCTCTCGGAGGCGCTGCACCGCGAAGTGGCGATTGAACGCATCGCCGTCAATCCGTTCTTGTTGACCGCCGACGTGCAGGGGGTCACCGTCAAGAGCCGCGAGGGCTACGAGATGGCCGGCTTTGACAGGCTTCACGTCGACCTTGCGCTGTCGTCGCTGTTTCGCGCCGCCCCGGTTATCGAAGAGTTGACCTTGACCGGCCCGCGCGTCCTGGTGGCGCGACTGGCCGAGAACCGGTACGACATCTCCGATCTAATCGACGAATGGAGCGCGCCCAAAACCCCGCCGCCCCCCGAAGGGCCGCCACCGCGCTTCGCGGTCAACAACATTCGGGTTGAAAATGGCAAACTGGTGCTGGACGACCGCTTAAAGGGCGTGACGCACACGGTTACTGACCTGAAGATAGGTTTGCCGTTCATCTCCAGCCTTCCCTCGCAAACGGCAATTTTTGTCGAACCGCTGCTTTCAGCGAATATCAACGGCGCACCCCTACACCTCAAAGGCAAGACTCGGCCATTTGAAGCGACGCATGAGAGCGAACTGGCGCTTGATCTCGATCACGTCGATCTGGTGAGCTACCTGGCCTATTTGCCGGTCAAGCTCCCGTTTGCGGTCAAGAGCGCCAGGCTGGACAGCGAGCTGAAGCTGATCTTTCGTCAGCCAGGCAAAGAACCGGGGGCGCTCAAACTGGCAGGCGCCGCGCATCTGAGCGATCTCGCGCTGACCGAAAATCAGGGAACGCCGCTGATTGCCTGGAAGCGCCTGGATATCGGTCTCAACGAAGTCGACCTGCTGAACAACAAGGCAGCTTTTGGCGAGATCAAACTGAGCGGATTGCGGCAGGTTTTTCGCGTCGATACCTCCGGCCGATTGAATTGGCCGGAGATGGCGCGATCGCTGGCCAGCGCCGATACGGCTGCCTCCCGCGATACAAAGTCCAAACCGCAAACACCGTTTGGCGTGACCATTGCCAACGTGATTCTGGAAGACGCCGGCTGGCATTGGCGCGAAGATGGACGCCCAAAGCTTGCGGAAGGACAACAACTTTCCTTGAAGCAGGTGATGGTCAAAGGGATTGCGATCGCCTCGGGCGAGCAGAAGTTGGAGGTTGCCGATGTTGCGGTTCAGGGGCTCGATGTGCGCCTGTTCCACGACGAAAAAGGTTTGTTGACCGTGCCGCCCAGCACGCCATCGCGATCCGACAGTCCACCTTGGCTGGTCGTGGTCGACAAATTCGCCCTGCGTGACGGCAGCGTGCGCTATGAAGAGCTGAGTCTGAAGGACAAGGTGGTCGAGCGTATCGATGGTCTGCAGATCGAGGTTGCCGGCCTATCAACCAAGCCGGGAGCGCGTGCCACGGTCAACGTCGAGGGCAAGGTCAATCAGCAGGGTAAACTCAAGGTGTCGGGTGATCTCGTTCAGCAGCCGCTCAAGGCGAATTTCGACCTTGATGTTGCCGGGGTACCCATCGTTCCCGCCCAGCCGCTGTTTGACGAAAAGCTCAACGTGACTTTTCTCCGCGGGCGCGTGTCGGCCAAGGGCAAACTTAATGTCTTCGACGACAAGGGCAGTATCGCAGGCGGTTTCCTGGGGCAGGCCGGGGTGGCCGATTTGCACGCCATCGACAAGATCAATAACACCGATCTGTTGCGCTGGAGGTCATTGGCATTCAATCGCGTCGATGCACAATTCAAACCGCTTGCGTTGCGCATCGGTGACATTGCGCTCAGCGATTTCTACGCGCGCATGATCGTCACGCCAGAAGGGAAGATCAATTTGAGCCAGATCGTCCGTCAACCGGAAGAGGCGGGACCGGCTGCGTCGCTGGCTGGATCCATGCCGGCTTCCGGCAAGGCGACCGCCAAGCTGGCGAGCGCGGATGGCGCCGAGAAACCCATGCTGCCGGTCGCGATCGACCGCATCACGTTTCAGAACGGACGCGTCAATTTTTCGGATCTCTTTGTGCGCCCCAATTATGCAGTCGTGGTCAACAAGTTGAATGGCTCTGTCAAGGGTCTTTCGTCAGCGCCGGATAGTCGTGCGGATCTCGAGTTGCATGGCAGTTACGGCAATGCGGCGCCGGTTGATATCCTCGCCAAGCTCAATCCCTTGGCGGCTAATACCTATCTGGACCTCAAAGGGGAAATCCGGGGTGTTGATTTGACGACACTATCGACCTATTCAGGGAAATATGCCGGTTACGCAATCGAAAAAGGCAAGCTATCCTTATACGTTGCTTACAAGCTGGAAAACAGCCAGTTAAACGCCGAGAACCGGGTTTTCCTCGATCAGCTCACCTTCGGTGACAAGGTCGACAGCCCGGACGCGACCACCTTGCCCGTCAAGTTTGCTGTTGCGCTACTCAAGAACAGCAAGGGTGAGATCGACATCAATCTCCCGATCTCGGGATCGCTAAACGATCCGCAATTCTCGCTAGGCGGAGTGATCATCAAGGTGATCGTTAATTTGTTCGTCAAGGCAGTCACGTCGCCCTTCGCCCTGATTGGCTCCATGTTTGGCGGCGGCGCCGAATTGTCCAAGGTGGAATTCGAGGCAGGTCATTCGCAATTGACCCCAGAAGCGACCAAGACGTTGGAGACCATGGCCAAAGCCATGCTTGACCGTCCTGCGTTGAAACTCGAAGTGACTGGGCGAGCCAACCCCGTCGCCGATCTGGAAGGCGCCCGGCGCGCGGCTCTGGACCGCATGGTGCGCTCAGAAAAACAGAAAGATCTGGTCAAGAAAGGCCTGGAAGCCGATTCGATCAGCAAGATTCAGCTCGATGCCAAGGAATACCCGGAATATCTGGCGCGCGTGTATAAAGATGCAAAATTCGACAAGCCGCGCAACTTTGTCGGTCTGACCAAGGGTCTTCCGGTCGAGGAAATGGAGAAGCTGCTGCTGGCACATACTGAACTGGGCGACGAAGACTTCCGACGGCTCGCGATGAGGCGCGGGCAAGTGGTGCAGGCCTGGCTTGTCAGCGAGGGCAAGGTGCCGATGGAACGGGTATTCCTGCTTGCGCCCAAGGTCGGCGACGACAAGAAGGGCGGTGAAAAAGACGGCGGAAAGGGCAGCCCTTCGCGCGTTGATTTCTCGTTGCAATGATGGCGTGCCCGCTGGCGGACCAATACGTCCGCCGGCCGTTGCGCGATGTCGTGTCTGCGGGGTTCAGCGCTGTCGGCAGAACGTGGTGTTCTGCCGACAGATATTGATCGCCTACCTAGCCCGCCAATACGGACTGCAGATCGTCCGCCAGCGCGTCGACGGCCGCCTCGTCGGTTGCCCAGGAACACATCAGACGGGCACCGCCGCCAATGAAGGTGTAGAACACCCATCCTTTGGCGTGCATGGCTTCGATAGCGTGTTTCGGCAGATTGACGAAAACGCCGTTCGCTTCGGTCGGGAGCAGCATTTCGGCACCGGGAATTGCTGCGATGCGGCCCGCCAGCCGTTGCGCCATTGTGTTGGCGTGGGCGGCGTGGCGCAGCCAGTTGTCCTGATCGAGCATCGCCAGCCACGGAGCCGAGAGAAAGCGCATTTTCGAGGCAAGTTGCCCCGCCTGCTTGCAGCGGTATTCAAATTCCTCGCCTAGGGAGCGGTCGAAAAAGACGATCGCCTCGCCAATCGGCAAGCCCATCTTGGTGCCGCCGAAACACAGCACGTCTACCCCGGCCCGCCAGCTGATATCGGCCGGGGTGCAACCGAGCGCCGCCACGGCATTCGCGAAGCGGGCACCATCCATCTGCACCTTGAGACCGTGTTCGTGCGCCAGTCGCGAAAGCCCGGCGACTTCGCCGATCTGGTAGATCGTGCCCAGTTCGGTGCTTTGCGTCAGGCTGAGCACGCGCGGGCGAGGGTAGTGGATGTCGTTGCGGTAGTGGATGAGATCATGCACGCCCTGCGCGGTGAGTTTTCCCTGGCGATGTGGCGATAGCAGCAGCTTGGAGCCGTTCGAGAAAAACTCCGGCGCGCCGCATTCGTCGGTGGCGACGTGAGCGGTGTCCGTGCAGATGACGCCCTGGTACGACTGGCAGAGCGCGGCCAGGGAGAGGGAATTCGCAGCCGTGCCATTGAAGACGAAAAAGATGTCGCAGTCGGTTTCGAAGATTTCACGCATGCGGTCGCAGACTTCGTGCGTCGCGTCGTCGTTGCCGTATGAGGGTACCCATCCGGCGCTGGCGGCGTTGAAGGCGGTCAGCGCTTCGGGACAGATGCCTGCGGTGTTGTCGCTGGCGAATTGGGTCTTCCAGCCGGGGGGATGATTCATGCGGCGCTCCTGGGTCCAAAGTGAGTGATTATAAATCGGACTGAGACTCCGCGACGCCCATTCGGCGGGCTTGTCCGGGTTTCTGTCGGGCAGGTTTCGGCGATATTTCCAGGTTTGTCGGCGGAAGGTGGCGGAAACGTGCGAAAATTCGCCCCCATGAATCCTGTTAAATCACTGTTTTCATATCGGAAATTTTGGGCGCACCGCTTCGGACCCGCACCCTTTCTGCCGATGAGCCGGGCGGAAATGGAGGCTCTCGGCTGGGATGCCTGCGACGTCATTCTGGTCACCGGCGATGCCTATGTCGACCATCCCAGTTTCGGCATGGCCCTGGTGGGCAGGTTGCTGGAGGCGCAAGGTTTTCGGGTGGGCATCATCAGCCAGCCCGATTGGCGGTCGGCGGAGGATTTTCGTCGTCTGGGCCGACCGGCGCTGTTTTACGGCGTAACGGCGGGCAATATGGATTCGATGGTGAATCGCTATACGGCTGATCGCAAGATACGCTCGGACGATGCCTATACGCCCAACGGCGAGCCCAACCGGCGACCCGACCGTGCGGTAACGGTCTACGCGCAGCGCTGCCGGGAGGCCTATTCTTCGGTCAACGTCGTCATTGGTTCAATCGAGGCCAGTTTGCGGCGCATCGCCCACTACGACTACTGGTCGGACACGGTGCGGCGCTCTGTGCTGGCGGATTCCAAGGCGGATCTGCTGCTGTTCGGGAATGCCGAGCGTGCGCTGGTCGAACTCGCGCATCGGCTCGCCCGCGGCGAAACGATGGCGTCAATCCGTGATCTGCGCGGCACGGGCTTTATGGTGCCCGCCGGGTGGCTGCCGGCGCCGGCGTGGACGGTAGTTGATTCCAGCACCGTCGATCAGCCCGGTCCGGTCTCGCCGCCACACAATCCCTACGCGGAAGCGACCGCAGTTGCGCCCGCCACGGCAGGTGAACAAACGGTGCGGATCGAGGGGCGACTGGGTGAGCGTCTTGCGGCGCGACGCGCCGTACGGGCGACGACGGCGGTGCGATTGCCGGCATACGAGCAGGTCAAGGGCGATGAGGTGCTGTATGCCCATGCCTCGCGCACCTTCCATCTCGAATCCAACCCCGGCAACGCCCGAGCGCTCATACAGCGGCATGGCGAGCGCGATGTCTGGTTGAATCCGCCGCCGATACCGCTCACCACCGAAGAGCTCGACCGGGTGTATGAATTGCCGTATGCAAGGCGTCCGCATCCGGCCTACGGCGAGGCGAAGATCCCTGCCTGGGAGATGATCCGGTTCTCGGTCAACATCATGCGCGGCTGTTTCGGCGGCTGCACCTTCTGTTCGATTACCGAACATGAAGGCCGCATCATGCAAAGCCGGTCCGAGGCTTCCGTGTTGCGCGAGATCGAGGAGATGCGCGACAAGACGCCGGGATTTACCGGCATCGTTTCCGACCTGGGCGGGCCCACCGCCAACATGTACCGGCTCAAGTGCAAGGACGAAGCGATCGAGGCGGCTTGCCGCCGGCTCTCCTGCGTCTATCCGGACATCTGCGAGAACATGGGCACTGATCATGGCCCGCTGGTATCGCTCTATCGCAAGGCGCGGGCCCTGCCCGGCGTCAAGAAGGTGCTGATCGGATCCGGGCTGCGTTACGACCTCGCCGTGCGCTCGCCCGATTACGTCAAGGAACTGGTGACCCACCATGTCGGTGGCTACCTGAAGATCGCGCCCGAGCATACCGAAAGCGGCCCGCTTTCCAAAATGATGAAGCCCGGCATCGGCGCCTATGACCGTTTCAAGGCGCTGTTCGAGCGCTTCTCCCGCGAGGCGGGCAAGGAACAGTACCTGATTCCCTATTTCATTGCCGCGCATCCCGGTACGCGTGACGAAGACATGCTCAACCTGGCGGTGTGGCTTAAGGCCAACAATTTCCGGCTGGATCAGGTGCAAACCTTTCTGCCCACACCAATGGCGCTGGCCACGACGATGTACCATACGTCGAGAAATCCGCTCAAGAAGCTGGGCGCCGGGAGTGAAATCGTCGAGGTAATCCGCTCGGGACGGCAACGCAAACTGCATAAAGCTTTTTTGCGCTACCACGATCCGGAAAATTGGCCGTTCTTACGCGAAACACTCAAGGAAATGGGGCGCGCCGATCTGATTGGCAACGGGAAACGCCATCTGGTGCCCTCCTGGCAGCCCGCCGGGACGGCACGTGAATCGGGTGCATCCGGGGTACTGACGCGGCGACCGGATGGCCAAAGAGCGAAAGGGCGAACGCCGGCAAACGGCGGTCGAACAAAAGCGATGCGAGGGAAATGAGCAGCGAACACGCGGTGTCGACATCCAACTCCATCCGAATGGAATCGGCGTCGGAGGTGGGGTCACGTCCGTCGGTAGAGAAAGAAGGGGGATCGACCGGTAATCCCGACGCAACCCGCTTGGTTCAGCCCGAACCGCCAAGTGATGCCAGTTCCGCGCTCGCCGCCTGGGTGGGTGACGAGAATCCCAGCGCCTTGCCGCTGGGCACGCAGTTGCATGAATACTCGATCCAGGCGGTGCTGGGGAGCGGCAGCTTCGGGATCACTTATCTCGCCCACGATGCAAACCTGCATTGCATGGTGGCCATCAAGGAGTACTTTCCCGAGAGTCTCGCAGTCCGGCGCCGCAGTTCGGAAGTGGCACCTGCTTTCGAGAACGACCGCGAAGATTACGCCCAGGGGTTGACCCGTTTCCTGAACGAAACCCGGGTGCTGGCGGGGTTCCGCCATCACAACATCGTCCGTGTCACCCGTTTCTTCGAGGCCAATGCCACCGCCTACATGGTGATGGATTATGAAGAAGGCCAGCCACTGCGCGACTGGTTGAAACGCCACGGGTCGCTTGGCGAACCCGAGTTGCTACGCATGTTCATGCCCTTGCTGGATGGTCTTGAGGTCGTGCATCGGGGTGGAGTGCTGCACCGGGATATCAAGCCCGGTAACCTGTATGTACGCAACGAAGACAGCAGTCTGGTATTGCTTGACTTCGGTGCTGCCCGGCATGTTCGCATCGGGCAGAGCAAAAGCCTGACCCGGATTGTGACGCCGGGCTACGCCCCGTTCGAGCAATACCATTCACGCGGGGCTCTCGGCCCATGGTCCGACCTCTATGCGCTGGGTGGTGTGCTGTACTGGATCGTGACTGGCGAAAAGCCGATCGAATCGCCATCGCGCACCAAGTTCGACGACATGCCCAAGGCGGTCGCGCTGGCAAGCGGCAAGTATTCAGGACATTTGCTTGAGGCGATCGACTGGGCCTTGCTGCCCGAGGAGAAGGAGCGACCGCAAAACGTGGCCGAATTTCGCCGTGCCCTGGGAGGTGAGGCAACCCTCGAAACGCCGTCGCAAGCAATGACTTCTGCGACTGCCACGCACGCCGTTGAACGACGTCGCTTCGTGTGGGGCGTTGCCCTTGGCATGTTGGTCGTCGTAGGTGCGGCGACAGCCCTATTTTTACGTGGCGCCGGTACGAGCGATAACATCACGGCGACACACCCACCTGCGGCCAGTGTCTTATCTGCCCAGCCCGCCCCAGTGGGGGAGACCGCGCCACGCGATCCGTCTGCTGTACTCACCGCCAGCGAACAGGCATCGGGCGAGCGCGACGGTAACTTAAGTTTGCAAAAAAACCCGGCGCTGCCAAAATCGCCTGCGCCGTCGGATGCGACGACCAAGAAGGCGCCGTCGCTCAAGTCGGCGGACACTGCGCGAAGCACCGGCAAAAACGAAACTTCCTCGCAACAACAAGCAGCCAGACCTGATGCGCCGGTCGCTCAGGTGTTCCTGGCAATCTATCCGGTCGGGAAGGTTTTTGTTGACGGCAAGCTGATTGGCACTGCGCCGCCACTTCAGCAGATTCAAGTCAGTCCCGGCAAACATCGTATCGCGGTGCATGGCGATTTGCCGCCGGGTGTGCATTACTTTGACATCGATCTTGCGGCCGGCGAAAGCAAACGCCTTCGCGCCGAGTTTGCCGAGATCAAGTATTAGAGCCTCAGTCGAAGTTTTCTCGAAGGCGACAGCTGCAAAAAAAACCGGTCAGCGAAGCATTCGCTGACCGGTCTGCTATATATCGGATGCCTTTGGGCAGCCTATATATATGTAGCTTTAACCTTAAGAATTCTCGGCTTTAGTCTCGATCATCACCATCGGTTCGTCGCTGCCTTGCACGGGGGCTCGAGTACGACGTGGACGGCCCCGTGGGGCAGGGGGTTCGACCGGTGCCGGAACCGGGGCGGTCGCTTCCGAGGTTTGCACCATGACCAAGCCGCTCGACGCGAGCAGCGAATCGAGGTCGACGGCTGGCGCCGGAGACGGGGGCTGCGTCACAGATGCCGAAGGTTCGGCTTCTTCGACAACAGCGGTCACACTGTCGACCGCTGTTTCGCCGGTCGGTACCACGGGCGCGGGGAGCGTCACTTCGCTGGGTGCCTCGGGTACAGCGGAGATCAAATCAGCCGGAGCGTCGCTGTCTAGCGCCACGGTTGCCGGTGGCGTGGGGTCGGATTCTGGCGCGGTTGCGTGTGCGACAGGTTCGACCGCTGCGGGCTCGTGTTCAACCGTGGACGCGTTTGAATCAACGAGCGCGACTGGCAACATTTGCACTTCACCCGGTTCATCGATTGCAACGGATGCGGGTACCGGCGCCAGAACCTCTGTGGACGTTTCGCCTACAGGTGCGGCAACCCCGTTTTCTGCACGGCGTTCGCCACGACCGCGACCTCCGCGCCGACCACGGCGGCGCGAGCCCTGCTCGTCACCCCCTTCGGAAGGTGAGTTCACCGTGGGTAGCGTGGATTCGGCGGCGAGCAATTGCTGCTGTGCATCCAGTTGCGAATTCACCCCGGGTTCCGACGGTGCGTTTGCCTGTGCGGTGCGTTCGCGCCGTTCCTTCTTTTCGTTGCGGGGCCGACGTTCCTGTTGGGGACGCTCAGAGGTTGCGCCATCTTCTCTGGCAGCTTGAGGCGCGGCCTTTTCCTGACGCGCAGGACGGCCATCGGCGCGTTCGGTTCGCTCCGGCCGCTCGCTTCCCTTTTCGGAGCGGTCGTTCCGTTCCTCGTCCCGGCGGTTGTTGCGGCCACCGCGACGATTGTTGTCGCGACCGTCGCCACGTTCACGACGTGCCTCACGGTCCTTGCGCTTGGCAGGCGAGGGTTCCGGGGCGGGCGCGGGTTTAGGAGCGGGACGGAACCAGGAGAATATTTTGGAGAGAATGCCGGTGTTTTCTTCTTGCTTGCCCGTTGTAGTTGGCTCGGCGATGGTCGGTGCCGGCTGGTCAGGGGTGATGTTCTTGATGGCTGCTTCCTGACGGGGCTTGGCACCCTCCTGTTTGTCGTTGCCCGGGCGAACGCTTTCTTCCACCGGGGCGTCGACCATCTTGTAAGACGGTTCCCGCACGTCCTCGCTGTTCAGATCGTCGTGACGCAGGCGTGTGATGCTATGTGCTGGCGTTTCGAGATTGGTGTTCGGGATCAGCAGGATGTTGACCTTGTGACGCAACTCGATGGCCTGGATGTCCTGGCGCTTTTCATTGAGCAGGAAGGTCGCGACATCGACCGGCACTTGCGTGTGCACGGCGGCGGTGTTGTCCTTCATCGCCTCTTCTTCTAGGATGCGCAGGATGTGCAGCGCGGCCGATTCGGTCGAGCGGATGTGGCCGGTACCGGTGCAGCGCGGGCAGGGGATGTAGCTGGTTTCGGCCAGAGCTGGGCGCAGACGCTGACGCGACAGCTCCATCAGGCCGAAACGGCTGATCTTGCCCATCTGGACGCGGGCACGGTCAAACCGGAGCGCGTCCTTCAGGCGATTTTCGACTTCGCGCTGGTTGCGGGCGCTTTCCATGTCGATAAAGTCGATGACGATCAGGCCACCGAGGTCGCGTAGGCGGAGCTGGCGCGCGATTTCGTCGGCGGCTTCCTGGTTGGTCTTGGTTGCGGTTTCTTCAATATCCGAACCCTTGGTGGCGCGGCCGGAGTTGACGTCGATGGCGACCAGCGCTTCGGTGTGGTCGATGACGATGGCGCCGCCGGAGGGCAGATTGACCTGACGGGCAAAAGCCGTCTCGATCTGGTGCTCGATCTGGAAGCGGGAGAACAGCGGTACGTCGTCGCGGTAGAGTTTGACGCGATTGACATTGTTGGGCATGACCTGGGCCATGAAGGCGCGGGCCTGCTCGAAGATTTCGTCGGTATCGATGAGGATTTCACCGATTTCCGGCTGGAAGTAGTCGCGGATGGCGCGAATGACCAAGCTGCCCTCCTGATAAATCAGCAAAGGGCCCTTCATTTCGGTCGCCACACCTTCGATGGCGCGCCAGAGTTGCAGCAGGTAGTTCAAATCCCATTGCAGTTCCTCGGCCTGCCGGCCAATGGCGGCGGTGCGGGCGATCAGGCTCATGCCGCCGGGGACTTCGAGCTGATCCATAGTTTCGCGCAGTTCGGCGCGATCTTCGCCATCGACGCGGCGCGAGACGCCGCCGCCACGCGGGTTGTTGGGCATCAGCACCAGATAGCGGCCGGCCAGCGAGACGTAGGTGGTCAGGGCAGCGCCCTTGTTGCCGCGCTCGTCCTTATCAACCTGGACGATGACTTCCTGGCCTTCTTTCAGAGCCTCGTTGACCTTGGCGCGCGAAACCTCGACACCCGGCTGGAAATAGGAGCGCGAAACTTCCTTGAAGGGCAGAAAACCGTGCCGTTCGGCGCCGTAATCGACGAAGCAGGCTTCGAGGCTGGGTTCGATGCGGGTGATGACACCCTTGTAGATATTGCTTTTGCGTTGTTCCTTGGCGGCCGATTCAATGTCGAGATCGATTAGTTTCTGACCATCGACAATGGCGACACGGAGTTCTTCGGCCTGTGTCGCGTTGAAGAGCATGCGTTTCATTATTGTGGGGCTCCAGGCGCGCAAAGGCACGCAGGGCGGAGACCCGCGCAGGCGGCGACACGTTCAGGTTAGGGCTTGCGTCATGAATTGAATGGGCAAACGAGGTTGAAGTGACGTTTCGTGGAGGTTGGCGCGAGGCGCGGCCTTCAAATATTCCTGCAACGGGGATTCCGTGCGTGCGATTGGTGCGCGATTCATTTACCATCGCTACTTTTGGTGAGCGATGAAAACCAGGTCGTTTCGTATTGGCTTGGCTTGCGCAGGTGGCGCAAGTGAGCGTCCGGGCCTGCCTGTTCGCGGCCGCCTTGTAAGCGGGGGCGATTGGGTCTCATGGCGAGGTTGCTCTTGCATGCCGAGACACGAAACTGATTAAGTATATTTGAAAATGACGGTGGCGGGTAAAAATTCGGTCAGCCATGTCCAGGTTGGCGAAGAGGCAGCCGGACAGCGGCTCGACAACTGGTTGATACGGTTCTGCAAGGGCGTCCCCAAGAGCCATGTCTATCGCATTCTGAGAAGCGGCGAAGTGCGTGTGAACAGTCGCCGCGCGGACGCCACCTACCGGCTCGAAAGCGGCGACAGTATTCGTATTCCGCCCATCCGGCTTGCCGAGCGGCCGGTCGACGATGTGGCGGATGCGGCAAAGGCGAGGGTCGATCTCCCGATTCTGTTTGAGGACGATGCGCTGCTGGTCATCGACAAACCTGAGGGTATCGCAGTACATGGTGGCAGCGGCGTCAGTTTCGGCGTGATTGAGGCGTTGCGCCAGCAAAGGCCGTTGGCCAAGTTTCTGGAACTGGCGCACCGGCTCGACCGCGAAACCTCGGGCATCCTGCTCATCGGCAAGAAGCGGCTGGCCCTGACCGCGTTGCACGACATGTTCCGCGAACATGGCGCCGGGGCGGACAAGCGCTATCTGGTGATGGTCAAGGGGCGCTGGTTGAATGCCACCCAACACGTCAAGGCGCCGCTCTACAAATACCTGACGGACAGCGGCGAGCGCCGCGTGCGCGTCAGCGCGGAAGAAGGCAAGACGGCGCACACGGTCTTTCGGTTATTGGCGCGCTGGCCCGAGGTGAGCCTGCTGGAAGCGCAACTGAAAACAGGGCGCACACACCAGATTCGCGTGCATCTGGCGCATCTCGGCTTTCCCATTCTGGGCGACGAAAAATATGGCGATTTTGCACTCAACCGCGATCTGCGCCGGGGCGAGCTGAAGCGCATGGCCTTGCACGCCTGGCGCATGGAATTCCGCCATCCTCTCGCGGGCACGCCGCTGGCGCTCCGCGCCGCGATGCCGGCTGCCCTGCGCGACTACATGGCCACCCTCGACGCCCGTTCGGCACGTGAATGGGTGGCCGAACCCTTTCCCGAAATCTTCGTCTGAACCTGCATGAAACGTTATCCGCTGATTGTTTTCGATTGGGACGGCACCTTGATGGATTCAACGGCCGCCATTGTCCGCGCTATCCAGGCCGCCAGCCGCGATCTCGACCTGCCCGAACCGCCGGATCACCAGGCGCGCCATGTCATCGGCCTCGGGCTGGCCGACGCGCTGGGCATGGCGGTGCCCGAGTTGCCCAAGGCACGCTACGCCGAAATGGTGGAACGCTATCGGCACCACTATCTGTCGCGCGATCACGAACTGGTCTTGTTTGAGGGCGTGGCGGACATGATCGAGGAACTGGCCAGTGCTGGCTGGCAACTGGCGGTGGCTACCGGCAAAAGTCGGCTGGGGCTGGATCGCGCGCTGCGGTATTCCGGCTTGGAGAGATTTTTCAACGGTTCGCGCTGTGCCGACGAATGCCACTCGAAGCCGCATCCGCAGATGCTGCTGGAACTGATGACGGAATTTGGCGTGTCGCCTAATGAAACCTTGATGATCGGCGATACATCGCACGACTTGCTGATGGCCCGGAACGCCCAGGTCGATGCCTTGGGTGTGACGTACGGCGCGCATCCCGGCGAACATCTCGACGAATTTGGCGCCGTGCATTGTTTCGACAGCGTTACCGAACTGTCCGCCTGGCTGCGCGAGCATGCCTGATGACGTCATCGTCTCGCCGCGGCGGGCTGCTATACTCCGCCCGCGCCGAATCCGGCGCCCGTTTGCGTTCTCTTTCCCACCCTGTGGCTACCGCCACGCGCTCATACTGCGATGACCTCCATGGAAAATCCTTCCGACAACGCCCAATCCGTGCCTCCCATGCCGCCGCCGCAGGTTGCCGCCGGTCAATCCGCCGATACCGCCTGGGAACGCAAAGTGCTGGAGAAGCTCGCCTACGCCGCGCTGGAAGAACAGAAGACGCGGCGTCGTTGGGGAATCGTCTTCAAATCGGCGATTATCCTGTTGTTGCTCGGCATCTTCGTGGCCACCGTGATGGAAGGCGAAGCAGGCGGGCACGAAGGCCGTCATACCGCCCTGGTCTATCTGCATGGCGTGATCGAAGCCAAGGGCGAAGCGAGCGCGGAAAAAATCAACGCCGCCTTGCAGAGCGCCTTTGAAGAAAAGAACGCGGTGGGTGTGATTCTGCGGATCAACAGTCCAGGCGGCAGCCCGGTGCAGTCCGGCATCATTTACGACGAGATCAAGCGTCTGCGCGCCAAATACCCCGACAAGCCGCTGTACGCGGTCGTGGAAGATATCTGCGCCTCGGGCGGCTACTACGTTGCGGCGGCAGCCGACAAGATCTATGTCGACAAGGCCAGCGTTGTAGGCTCCATCGGCGTGCTGATGGATGGTTTTGGCTTTACCGGCACCATGGAAAAGCTCGGCGTCGAACGCCGGCTGATGACCGCGGGCGAGAACAAGGCGTTCATGGACCCGTTTTCGCCCGCGCAGCCCCAACAAAAGCAGTATGCGCAGGCGTTGTTGAACGAGATTCACAAGCAGTTCATCGAGGCGGTCAAGACCGGTCGCGGCAAACGCCTGAAGGAGACGCCCGAGATGTTCTCAGGCCTGGTGTGGACCGGTTCGCAGAGCCTGGGTTTGGGGCTGGCTGACGAACTGGGCACGGTCGACAGCGTCGCGCGCGACGTGCTGCAAGCCGACAAGGTGCTGGACTATTCGGTCAAGGACAATATTGCGGAACGTTTTGCCAAGCGCCTGGGCGCCAGCACCATGTCGGCATTCTGGGGCGGGTTCAGCGAACAGGCCGGGGTTCGGATGCGCTGACGGCGGCGGCTTTCAGCCGCCGGTCATCGACATGAAGCGGACAACCTGCGGATTGTCGATCTGCTCGTTGAACCGATGTCCCTCGGGCTTCAGCGCAAGGCTGCGCGCGATGGCGGCCGCTACCGGGCCGTCTTCGGCATGCGCGCGCAACAAGGGAAGCAGCGCCACCGCGTCGTTGTGACCGAGGCAGGGGTAGAGCTCGCCGCGCGCGGTGATCCGCACGCGGTTGCAGGTCTCGCAAAAATGCTCGCTCTGCGGCGTGATGAAGCCGATGCGCGTGCGGGAGCCGGGTACCCGCCAATAGCGCGCCGGGCCGCCGCTCGATTCCTGCGTCGGGCGCAGGTCGAAATGCTCGCCGAGCTGGTTGAGCGCGTCCTGCGCCGGCATGAAGGTTTGCGAGCGGCCGAGAATGGGGCCGAGCGGCATTTCCTCGATGAACGAAATATCCAGTTCGCGCGCGATGGCAAAACGTACCAGATCGACGAATTCATGGTCGTTGATCCCGCGCATCATCACGGTGTTCAGCTTTGTGCCGACAAACCCGGCCTCAATGGCGGCATCGATGCCGCGCAGCACCTTCTCCAGTTCGCCGATGCGGGTGAGGGCGCCGAAGGTTTGGGGCGACAGCGTGTCCAGGCTGATGTTCAGGCGTTCGACCCCCGCCGCACGGAGTGGCGCGGCGTAGCGTTTGAGCTGGGAGCCATTGGTGGTCATGACCAGATGCGCGAGGCCGGGCAGGGCGCCCAGACGCTCGATCAGCCACAAAATGTCTTTGCGCACGAGCGGCTCGCCACCGGTGATCCGCACCTTGTCGACGCCCCGTTCCACGAACAGGCGGACCAGACGCAAACACTCTTCCAGGCTCAGAACCTCGTTGCGCGGCAGAAAGGTCATCTTTTCTGCCATGCAGTAGTGGCACCGAAAATCGCAGCGATCGGTGACCGAGAGGCGAACATAGCTGACGCGGCGCCCGCTGGCGTCGATCAAGGGGCGATCCGCCGGCTGCACCGCGTCGGGATGCCAGCTTGTGAGCGAGGGTGGAGGGATGGGCGTATTCATATCGTGAATCGCATTTTGAATCCCGCCCGGAGGCGGCAACAATGGGATAGATCAAATTTCGCGAAGTTCCGCACAAGTGTACTCGGCGCGGTAGAATCCTTTCGTCATTGTCGGCGGAGTAAAGAGGCATGCTCGGTTTTCTGCGCAAAAACTCATCTGAAACGGCTTTGCGTTTGGCGGAAAGCACACTGTTCGCCGGCCTGACGCCCGGCGAATTGAGCACGGTCGAAGGGCTGACGCATTCCCGCAGCTACCTCGCCGGCGAAGTGATCTTTGACGAAGGCGAACAAGGTCAGGCGCTGTATGTGGTGGTGACCGGCGAAGTGCTGATCTGCCACGCCGGCGAGCTTGACCCGCCCATCGCCCGGCTCGGTCCCGGCCAGTTCTTCGGCGAACTGGCCCTGCTCGACGACGCCCCCCGCACCGCGCAGGCGCGCGCCAGCCTGGATAGCGAACTGGCCGTGCTGTCGCGCAGCGACTTCGAGCGCTTGATGGATTCGCACGCCCGCATTGCCTCGCGCGTGGCGCTGCAACTGGCGCGCAACATCAGCCTGCGATTGCGCGACATGGTGCAGGGATGAAGCGCCCGGCACCGAGCGAATACCGTGCCGGTCCGCTGGTGTGGGTCAGCATCGTGGTGGCCACCTGCCTCGTGCTCTTTGTGTTCCAGAAAATCCTCTGGCTGGTCGTGCCCTTTCTGTTCGCCCTGATCTTGTATTACGGCTGGCTGCCGCTCAAGCTGCGGCTGGTGCTTTCCGGCTTTTCGCATGATGCGGCTGCCGCGCTGATCAGCCTGGGGAGCAGCGTTATTGTGCTGCTGCTGGCCGTACTGGCCGTGCCGTGGATCACCGCAGAAGCCGTCAACTGGCAGGAATACTCTTCCCGCTATCTGGATGGCGGGCTCAATCTGCTACTCTCGGCGCTCAAGCAACTGGAGCGGCGCATTCCCGTATTTGCGCAGGCGCATGTCAGCGAAGAAGTGGCGCAACAGTTGAGCCAGTTCTCCGACAATTTTGCTCGCGACCACCTCGCCAACGCCGCGCTCACCCTCGCGGCCTGGGCGCCCTCTGTGCTGCTGGCGCCGTTTCTGGCCTTCTTCATGTTGCGCGATGGCTGGCGCTTTCACCGCTTCATCAGTCAGGCCGTCCCCAACGCCTTCTTCGAGCGCACCCTTTTTCTGCTTGACCAGATCGACCGCACCGCGCGCCTCTACTTCGTGGGCCTGCTGCAACTGACCCTGCTCGACACTGTGTGCCTCGCCGCCGGGCTGTGGTTGCTTGGTGTGTCATCGCCGCTGGTTTTGGGTCTGGTGACCGCCGTGCTGGCCTGGGTGCCTTACGTTGGCTCCATCGCGGGCTGTTTGCTGGTGGTGCTGGTGGCCGCCACCGATTTTCCGGATGCACCTCAAATCGCCTACGGCGCGATTGGTCTCTTCCTGTTCGTGCGCCTGCTGGACGATTTCATCTTCATGCCCATGACCATCGGCAAAAGCCTCAACATCCATCCCTTGCTCTCGGTACTGATGATCTTCGTCGGCGGCGCCGTTGCCGGCGTCGCCGGCCTGATGCTCGTGCTGCCGGTACTGGGCGTGGCCATGGTGTTCGGCGAAACCCTGGGACTGGTCATCACCGACCCGCGCCTCCGCGCGCGCCACCGCCACGCGGAAAGACTGCGCCAGCGTGTGGCGGCGGTTGATTTGTGAAGATGGGGGGTTGGCTGGAGACGGCCTATAGCAGCCCTTGAGGTACTTGAGTCGTAAGCGGCCTCTCGCTGGCGATATGACAAACAGGCAAGTTCGAGGCATAATATCCATGCTACTCAGCACGGCGCTGCATTTGTCGGGCAAATATTCGCAGAAATAGAACCAAAAACAATGCAACGTATTGATAATAAAATATTCCCCCCGATGTGTTCGCCAGCTTATACAGCTGCACGTCGGCATATGCAGCACGATTGCTGTCTACAACACGTTGGGGGTTTTAACTATGACGTTGCCGCCAGTCCCCGTTGCGCTGCGCACACACAAATTGCCAGCGCTCCTTTTGCGTGAGATAGGGAGACTCGTTAGTCTCTTTGCGTGCATCGAACACGAAATGAACCACTTACGTATTCCTTGCTGAGATTGTCGCCGGCGGAAGGTCGCCTTGCAGTTACCCGACAAAATGTCCGCAGTCGTTTCCACCTAATTTCAGTTCTTCTTAACCTCAACGGCGTCTCTGTAACGTACAACCTCAAAGCGCTTGCCCTAGAGATTGAAGAACTCGAAGAAATAAGAGATTGGATAGCGCACGGCGTCTGGTCAAAAACCAATGGCGTCTTTCTTCTGCAAATATCGAGAGGAACTTGGAAGGGTTCGCTAAAGGGCGTGGATAGAAAAATCATTCCGGCCACCGCTCCGTTTGACCAAAAGGCACTGCGAGAAATCTCGTCCGTTGCTGTTCATCTTCTGGCGGTGACTGAAGACACCCACAAACAAATCGCGGCGCAACTGCAACCATTGCCCGAAAAACATCCGGTATCACGTCGCCCTCGCACCAAATCCCCTCAACTTCCAGCGCGCACAACAACTTAGAAAGCTGGTCTCCTCCTGCGGAAATCATTTCCTCAGTCAGTACGTTTAGGTCTATGAAAACCATGTCGCTCATTTGTCCGCACCCCCAACCCGGCAGTCGAGCGGACCTCGCGCAAAAAGCTGCGCAAGGCCGCTCACTTCTACGTAATGCCCCATAGAATCATGCAAGTTATTCTTGGTGCTGTATCGGCTGTTCTATTTTTTACTTCGTTCTCAATTCATGCTGAGGAAATCGTTTTGGTTCAGAAGAACGATGAGACTCCTGTATATGAATGGGACGAGGGCGATGCGCTGGACGAAATTGACAGTATTTACAAGCTACCAGAATGTCAAAATGATAAATCAATGCCGTGCAGAACACTTTTGCTTAAGTACTTCTGCAAATACAGCGATACTTCTTTCTATACTTATGCATGTTCTGGTGAAAAACAGCTAAAAGCTGAGGTTCCACTTAACGAATGGACTGAATTAGACGCGATCATGTCGTTTCCTCAATGCGTTGATGAAATGTCAGAATCGTGCAATGACCTTAAGTATCACCTCTCCTGCAAATATAATGGCCGTTCAAGCAACGCTGTTTCATGTGCTGGTGGCAAGCAAGAGATTGCTGACCAAAGACTCCGCAACTATTACCAATCACTTCTGAATGCATTTCGAGAGCTAGCTTCCCAAAATCAGCATGACAAGGAGCTCCCCACGTTACTTGCAGCCTCCCAAGAAGCATGGTCGGTTTATCGAGAAAAGGAATGCAATTTCGTTGAACAGTATTTCAAAGGTGGCAGCCTGCAATCTGCACTTTGGTCAGATTGCATGAGAAAGGAGTCAGAATGGCGGTTACAAAAATTGGAGCAGCACGCAGAGGAATACAGCATCACGATCAAACAGCATAACAACTTGCGCCAGAGGGACGTTTCGCCACAAAGAGGCTCGCGCCCCTGAGCTTCGACGTATCTGAAGGTCCGCTTTTCCAACTAGCCAACTACCGCTTCGGGTTGAAAGCGGCAATACTTGTGTCGCTCAACGACCACATAGACTTCCCGCTTCACCAAACCAGTCACGTTTTTGTCACGCCCAGAAAACGCAAAAGGCCTGCGCATATGCGCAAGCCTTTGTGTGTTTGGCTCCCCGACCTGGGCTCGAACCAGGGACCTACGGATTAACAGTCCGGCGCTCTACCGACTGAGCTATCGGGGAATCGAGGCGCGCATAATAGTCTGCGGGTACAATGTCGTCAAGAATTTTTTGTGACCAGCACAATTCGGAGACAACGCGCCATGGATAAGAATCTGGTCTACACCAAAACAGCCGCCGGCGAGGAGGCGACCTTGCAGCGCACGCGGGTGGTGCAGCGCAATCTGCGGATGGTGCTGTTGCAGGTCGATGGGCAGATGAACGTTGCCGGGTTAATCGACAAGATCGGCAACGAGAGCCTCGTCGTCAATGCCCTGCGTGAGCTGGAAAAGGGAGGCTACATCGGGCTGGCGATGGAGGCGCCCTCGGTGTGGGAACAAAGCCGTGAGAAGTTGCGCGCGAGGATCAAGTCGCGGCCCGCGGCGGATGCAGAGCCTTCTTTGCCGGTGGAGCCGGGTTTTTCGCGCGGGGGGCCGTCGGTATCGGGGGCCGAGGAACCTCCCTTGACGCCACCCGTGCCGGTTGAAGCACCGCCGCCCGCAGCGCCGCGGGTGGCGTGGTCGGAGCGCGTGAAAGTGGGCGGGCTGGCGGATCGTTTCGACGGCATTGCGTGGCATCGCATCGCCTGGGGCAAGCTGGTGGCCTGGTGTTTTCTGTTGCTTGTGGTGGCAGGTGTGGCGGGCTGGTTCTTCTTCCCCTACGGTATCTATCGCGCGGATCTGGAAGCGTTGTTGAGCGAGACTGCGGGTACGCGCGTGCAGATCGGCGATATTTCCGCCAGCGTGTCGCCGCGACCGGCGCTGGTGTTGAGCAATGTGCGGGTGGGCGAGCCGGAAGTGGTGCGCGTGCGCGCGTTGCGCATTCCCGGCTGGAGTCTGGGGTGGTTGTCGCAGGGGCGGCGGCAGATCGACAAAATTGAGCTGGTGGGCGTCGAAATGTCGGCGGATTTCGCCGGTCGGCTCGCTCGTCTGGGGCGGGGCATAGCCGAGCAACGCCGCTTTGAATTGACGCGCATGGAATTCAGGGATGTGACGGTGGAGGCGGGCAGCCTGGCGGTGAACGATCTTTCCGGCGAGTTGTTCTTTGGCGGCGCCTCGCCCGGACAAGGCGTGTTGCGCCTGAAAACGCCGGATGGCGGCCTTGCCATCGTCGCCAGCCCATCTGGAGAGGGAGCGGCGGTGGAGATCGAAGGCATAGGCTGGAAGCCCTCGGAAAGCTCGCCTTTCGTCTTCAACGCGCTGACCCTGAAAGGGTTGGTCAAGCCCGGGCAGGCGGATTGGAAGCAGGTGGATCTCAATCTCTTCGATGGCAACCTCAACGGGCAGGTGTCGGTCGATTGGACGAAGGGGATCAGTGTGGTCGGCAGCGGCACACTGAAGAACATGCATCCGCGCAAGCTGGCGGCGGCCCTCGGTGTGCCGCTGGAGATGGATGGCAAGCTCGCCGGGACGCTCCAGGCTCGGGGCGTGGCGAGCGAGGATCGCAGCCTGCTCGACGGGCTGGACGCGACGCTTGATTTTCTGGTGGAGCAGGGCGTCATGCGCGGGGTTGATCTTGGCGAAGCGTCTCGGCGGGGCTCCGGCGAGACGGTGCGGGGCGGCCTGACCAAGTTTGATCGTCTGAAGGGGCGTCTGACGGTGTCGCCACGGCAGGTGGGCGTGGCCAACCTCGACCTGGATGCCGGCCTGCTGAAGGCGACGGGCCAACTGGTGGTGGAACGCCAGCGTCCGGAAAAAGCCGTGGTGGGCAGCCTGACGGTGAATATCAACACGGCGGCAACGGCCATGCGCGCGCCGGTCAGTATTTCCGGCACCTTGCCGGTGCTGAATGCGTCGGTCACGCGCTGAATGAAAAACGGGGCCAGCGGCCCCGTTTTGCGGCGTGCGCGGGCGCCTGTCAGGCCTTGAGGACGCTGGCGATGGCGTCGGTGACGTATGCGAGGTTGCGGCTGTTCAGCGCGGCGACGCAGATGCGGCCGGAAGAGACGGCATAGATGCCGAACTCGCTCTTCAGCGCTTCGACCTGCGCGGCGGAGAGGCCAGTGTAGGAGAACATGCCGCGCTGCTGGTTCACGAAATCGAAGCTCAGGCCCTTTGCCTTCAACTGCTCGGCCAGTCCGTTGCGCATGGCGCGGATGCGGTCGCGCATGCCGGCCAGTTCGGTTTCCCACATCTGGCGCAGTTCGGGCGAGGCGAGCACGGCCGCGACCATGGCGCCGCCGTGCGTGGGCGGGTTGGAGTAGTTGGTGCGGATGACGCGCTTGACCTGCGACATGACACGCCCCGCCTCTTCCTTGCTGGCCGTGACGATGGAGAGCGCGCCGACGCGCTCGCCGTAGAGCGAGAACGACTTGGAGAAAGAGCTGGAAACGAAAAATTGCAGCCCGCTGGCGACGAAGGCGCGCACCGCGACCGCATCGGCTTCGATGCCTTCCGCAAAGCCCTGGTACGCCATGTCGAGGAAGGGCACCAGGCCGCGTTCGCGGCAGACGGCGACGACCTCCTGCCATTGCACATCGGTGATGTCGGCGCCGGTGGGGTTGTGGCAGCAGGCGTGCAGAATGACGATGGAACCGGGTTGCAGGCCGGACAGGCAGGCCTTCATGGCCGCGAAATCGACGCCGCGGGTGGCGGGGTCGTAGTAGGGGTAGTTCTCGACGACAAAACCGGCACTCTCGAACAGGGCGCGGTGGTTTTCCCACGAGGGGTCGCTGATGTAGACCTTGGCGGTCGGCAGCAGGCGTTTCAGGTAGTCGGCGCCGACCTTGAGCGCGCCGGTGCCGCCGAGCGCCTGGGCGGTAATGATGCGGCCGCTGGCCACAATTTCGGAACTTGCGCCGAAAAGCAGGTTCTGAACAGCCTGGTTGTAGGCGGCGGGGCCTTCGATGGGCTGGTAGCCGCGCGGGGGCGCGGCCTTCAGGCGGGCCTCTTCGGCAGCCTTGACGGCGGCCAGCAGCGGGATCTTGCCGGTGTCATCGAAATAGACGCCCACGCCGAGATTGACCTTGGTGGTGCGGGCATCGGCGTTATAGGCTTCGTTCAGGCCAAGAATCGGGTCGCGCGGGGCCATTTCCACCGCAGCAAAGATCGAAGAGGTCATAGGGACTCCATGGAATAATGGGGGGTGTTCACGGCCACAGCGCCGGATTTGTTTTCAATGCATCATCTTATCATGATCGATCAGAACCCCTCCCAATCGCCCGTGGTCTTTCCCGGCAGCCCGTTTCGCCTGCATCAACCCTTTGCGCCCGCCGGCGATCAGCCGGAAGCGATTCGCCAGCTGCTGGAAGGTCTTGACGACGGCCTTGCCTTTCAGACCTTGCTGGGGGTCACCGGCTCCGGTAAAACCTTCACCATGGCCAATGTCATTGCGCAAAGCGGGCGTCCCGCCCTGGTGCTGGCGCACAACAAGACGCTGGCGGCGCAGCTCTACTCGGAATTCAAGGAGTTCTTTCCCGAGAACGCGGTCGAGTATTTCGTTTCCTACTACGATTACTATCAGCCGGAAGCCTATGTGCCGGCGCGCGATCTGTTCATCGAGAAGGATAGCGCGATCAACGACCACATCGAGCAGATGCGGCTTTCTGCCACCAAAAGCCTGCTGGAGCGGCGCGATGTAGTGATTGTCGCCAGTGTGTCGTGCATTTACGGCATCGGCGACCGCGACGATTACCACAACATGATCCTGACCATGCGCGCCGGCGACCGCATGGATCAGCGGGCCATCCTGAAGCGCCTTTCGGAAATGCAGTACGAGCGCAACGATGTCGACTTCCAGCGCGGCAACTTTCGCGTGCGGGGCGATGTGATCGACATCTTTCCGGCTGAAAACGCGGAGCATGCGATTCGTGTCTGCCTCTTCGACGACGAAATCGAGAGCTTGCAATTTTTCGACCCTCTGACCGGCCAGTTGCTGCACAAGGCGCTGCGGTTTACGGTGTTTCCGGCTTCGCATTACGTGACGCCGCGCGCGACGGTCATCCGCGCCATCGAGGCAATCAAGGCGGAATTGCGCGAGCGGACCAAATGGTTTCTTGAGCACGAGAAGCTGGTTGAAGCGCAGCGCATCGAGCAGCGCACCCGCTTCGACCTCGAGCTGCTCGATCAGATCGGGTTTTGCAAGGGCATCGAGAACTACTCCAGACATCTCTCGGGACGCAAGGCGGGTGAGCCGCCGCCGACGCTGATCGACTATCTGCCGGCCGACGCGCTGATGTTCATCGACGAGTCGCACGTCAGCATCGGACAGGTCGGCGGCATGTACAAGGGGGATCGCTCGCGCAAGGAAAACCTGGTGGATTACGGTTTTCGGCTGCCGTCGGCCCTCGATAACCGGCCGCTGCGCTTCGAGGAGTTCGAGGCGCTGATGCGTCAGACGGTCTTCGTTTCGGCGACGCCTGCCGACTACGAGAAAGGGCATGCCGGTCAGGTGGTCGAGCAGGTGGTGCGCCCGACCGGCCTGGTCGACCCGGAAGTCAACGTGCGTCCCGCGACGACGCAGGTGGACGACCTGCTCGGCGAGATCCGCCTGCGCACGGATGCCGGGGAGCGGGTGCTGGTGACGACGCTGACCAAGCGGATGGCGGAGGATCTGACCGATTATCTGGCCGAAAACGGGGTCAGGGTACGCTATCTGCATTCGGATATCGAAACGGTCGAACGGGTGGAGATCATCCGCGACTTGCGTCTGGGTGAGTTCGACGTGCTGATCGGCATCAACTTGTTGCGCGAGGGGCTGGATATTCCGGAAGTGTCGCTGGTTGCCATTCTGGATGCGGATAAGGAAGGCTTTCTGCGCTCGGAGCGCTCGCTGATCCAGACCATCGGTCGCGCTGCGCGGCACATACACGGCGCGGCCATTCTCTACGCCGACCGGATGACCGATTCGATGCGCCGCGCCATTGCCGAGACCGAGCGCCGGCGCGCGAAACAGATCCAATACAACAGCATTCACGGGATTACCCCCAAGGGCGTCTCCAAGCGCATCAAGGACATTATCGATGGCGTGTATGATGTGAATGCAGCTCAGACGGAACTGAAGGCGGCCCAACAACAGGCGGCCTACGAAACGATGAGCGAAAAGGCCATCGCCAAGGAGATCAAGCGCCTCGAAAAGGAAATGCTCGAATTCGCCCGAAACCTGGAATTCGAGAAAGCCGCGGCGGCGCGAGATACCTTGTTCAGATTGAAAGAGCGTGTATTCGGCGCCGCGCCGCACGACATGGAGACAAAAGGGAACTAACGGTGTATCGGGTGCTACTGGTTTGTATGAGTAACATTTGTCGTTCGCCAACGGCGGAAGGCGTGCTTAAGCATTACATCAAAATCAATGGCCTAGGAAACAAAGTTGAAGTTGATTCTGCGGGTACGCACGGCTTTCACGTCGGCGAACCGCCTGATACCCGCACCCAGCGGGCCGCCATGGCCCGTGGATACAACCTGTCGCAGATGCGGGCGCGCCGTGTGGCACCGCAGGACATCGAGTATTTCGATCTGATCCTGGCGATGGATCGCAACAATGTGGAAGCGCTGAAACGGCTCGCCCGCCCGGAGTTGCAAGGACGGATCAAGCTGTTCATGGATTACGCGCAGAATTTCGATGACGATGAGGTGCCCGATCCCTTTTATGGATTGGGGCACGGCTTCGATCTGGTCATCGACATGGTCGAGGACGCGGCAGCGGGCGTTATTGACGAATTGAAGAGAAAACTCGGCTGATCGCGGGCGTTGCAGCTGCCTTCAGACGCTGAGCATCTCCAGCAGTTCCTGCTCGATTTGGATGCGTTTTGCGCTGGCCGCCAAGTCGCCGCCCGAAATCAGGAAGACGTCTTCAGCGCGCTCGCCCAGCGTTGCAATCCGCGCGGTCTCGAGATTGACTCCGTGCTTGCTGAGGATCATCGCGACCCGGTAGAGCAGGCCCGGGCGGTCTGCGGCGACGAACGACAGCAGATAATGCGCGCCCTTGTCGTCGGGGCGAATTTCCACCTTCGGTTTGAGCGGCAAATGCTTGACGAGCCGCGAGAGGCGGCCGGAAGGCCCCTCAGGCGGGCCGCCACGGCGTAGCACGTCCGCCAGTTCGTGTTCGATATAGGGAATCATGTCGCGGTCGTTGTCGCGTTCCGACATGTCGAGAAGCATGAAACTGTCGAGGGCGTAGCCGTGCTTGGTGGTATGTACCTTGGCGTCGGCGATGTTGTAGCCGGCCCGCCCGAAGAATCCGACTATGCGGGCGAAGAGGTAGGCTTGGTCGGGTACATAAACCATGACTTGCACACCGCTTTCCTGAAGCGAGGTACGCGCCTTGACCACGGGCTGGTCGGCATCGATGCGATGGTAAAGCGCACGCGAATGCCAGGCGATTTCTTCAGCCGAATGGCGCAGGAAATACACGGTGTCGAGCTGTGCCCACAGTTGTTCGTGGGCCGTTTCGGTCAGCGCGTAATAGCGCAGCAAGCGCTTGGCCTCAGCTTGCCGGTCGGCGATGATACCGTGCCGCTCAGGCGCTTTGCCTTCATTCAGCAGGTGTTGCGTGGCGAACAGAAGATCAGCCAACAGCTTGCCTTTCCAGTGATTCCAGACCTTCGGGCTGGTGCCGCGAATATCCGCTACCGTCAGCAGGTAGAGGGCGACTAGGTGACGTTCATCGCCGACCCGAGCGGCGAACTTGGCTATAGTGTCGGGGTCGGTGATGTCTTCTTTTTGGGCAACGTGTGACATCACCAGGTGATGGCCGACGAGCCAGACCACCAGTTCGGTTTCATCCGGTGCCAGTCTGTGGCTTTCGCAAAATTCACGGGCGTCGGCCATGCCCAGTTCGGAGTGATCGCCACCCCGACCCTTGGCGATGTCGTGAAAGAGGGCGGCGATGTAGAGCAGCCAGTGGCGGTCGAAATCGCTGATCAGTCGGGAGCAGAGCGGGTATTCGTGCGCGAACTCGCTCATGGTGAAGCGGCGCAGATTGCGCATGACCTGCACGGTGTGCTGATCGACGGTATAGACATGAAACAGGTCATGCTGCATCTGGCCGACGATCTTGCCGAAGTTCGGCAGATAGGCGCCTAGCAGGTCGAGCTGGATCAGCCGGCGCAGTTCGTGAACGATGCCGCGCTCGTTTTGCAGTAGCTCAAGAAACATGCGGTGGTTGAGGGGATCGCCCCGGAATTCCGGCGTGATCTGACGCTGTGCCCGCCACAGCGCGCGCAGCGTGCGAGCCGTCATTCCCTGCAATTCGGCATGCGCCTGCATCACGCGAAAACTGCGAAAGATTGCGTAGGGGTTGCGTTCGAACAGGGTCTCGTCGCGGACATCGAGCAAGCCGCCAATGCTCTGGAAATCGTCGTCGATCGCCTCGCAAACCTGTTCGCGCACAGGTGCTAGCGCAGCACCGATGTTTTGCATCAGGATGGTGTTGAGCAGCGTGACCGCCTTGGCTGTGCGGTAGTACTTCTGCATGAGCTGTTCGGAGGCCCGCTTGCCGACAGTGCCGACATACCCGAACCGTTCCGCCAGAGGCGTCTGGTATTCGAACAGAAGCCGGTCTTCGCGCCGACCCACCAGAAAATGCAGCCGAATACGCAGGTGGGTGAGGAGATTTTCGCAAATCTCGAATTCGCGCACGCCCTCTTGCGAGAGCAGGCCATGCCGGTGAAGATCTTCCCAGGAAGTGCCAAATCCAGCTGCATGAGCAACCCAGAAGATGACATGCATGTCACGCAAACCACCCGGGCTTTCCTTGCAATTTGGTTCCAGGCTGTAGGGTGTCTCGTTGTAGCGCAGGTAGCGCTCCTGTTGTTCGAGCAGCTTCGCCTGATAAAAGGCGAAGGGATCGAAATCTTCTTGCAGACGATCAAGCAGACGTGCGTAAAGCGCTTCGCAACCACACAGGAGGCGAGCTTCGACCAGCGCTGTAAGCACCGAAATGTCGTTCCGGGCTTCCAAAAAGCATTCTTCTACGGTGCGGACGCTGTGACCGACTTCCAGGCCGATGTCCCAGAAGGTGCCGATCAGTGTCTCCAGCTTGTCTTTGAGCGGATCGTCCGGCTCTGCCGGCAGCAGGATCAAAACATCCACGTCCGAGCACGGGTAGAGTTCGCCACGTCCGTAGCCGCCGACAGCAACCAGGGTCAACTCGGGCGGAAAGTCGAGGTCGTTCCATAGGCGCAGAAGGACACCATCCACTTGGGCACGGCGCATCCGCAGCAGATCGCGCGCTTCGCCCCGCTGCTCGTAGTCTTCCCTGAGCACTTCGGCGTGCGCCTTGACCTCGGCGCGCAGGGCGGTGACATCAATCATGCCGCAAAGGCCGGTGGAGGTGGGCTGCCCGCCGAGAGAGTGAGAACTTCGCAACCGGATTCGGTGACAACAATGGTGTGCTCCCATTGTGCCGAGAGGCTGTGATCCTTGGTGACAATGGTCCAGCCATCCGCCAGTTCCCGGATTGCGGCCTTGCCGGCATTGATCATCGGCTCAATGGTAAAGATCATGCCCGTTTCCAGCTTGATGCCGGTGCCAGCCTTGCCGTAATGCAGTACCTGGGGATCTTCGTGGAACTTGCGGCCGATCCCGTGTCCGCAGAATTCGCGGACGACCGAATAGCCGTTCTTCTCTGCATGTTTCTGGATCGCAGCGCCGATATCGCCGAGATACCCGCCTGCCCGCACTGCCTTGATGCCAAGCCACATGCATTCGTAGGTGATTTCACAAAGGCGGCGCGCCTGGATCGAGGGTTCGCCAACCATGAACATGCGGCTGGTATCGCCGTGAAAGCCGTCTTTGATCGTAGTGATGTCGATATTTAGAATATCGCCGTTCTTGAGCACACGTTCGCCCGGCACGCCGTGACAGACCTGATGGTTTATCGAAGTACAGATCGACTTCGGGTAGGGCTTGTAGCCATTCGGTGCATAATTCAGCGGCGCGGGAATGCAGCCCTGCACATCAACCATGTAGTCGTGACAGAGACGGTCGATCTCGCGGGTGGTGATACCCTGTTTGACGTGGGGGGTAATGTAGTCGAGCACTTCGGCGGCCAGTCGGCACGCGAGACGCATGTGCTCGATTTCTTCGGGGGTTTTGAGTTGGATTGCCATGAACCTGATTTCTTGAAGGGCAGTTGCAAGGATAAATGACCGAGGCGCGTTTCGCAAAACCGGCCTGACATCCGAAGTGGGGTTCGGGTAAAATCAAACGCTTTTCTGGTCTCCATTTCGGATCATTTCATGGCGTTGATAGTTCAAAAATATGGCGGTACGTCCATGGGCAGTCCCGAGCGCATCAAGAATGTTGCGCGCAGGGTGGCCCGCTTTCAGGCGCAAGGGCACCAGGTGGTAGTCGTGGTGTCGGCGATTAGCGGCGAAACCAACCGGTTGATCGCGCTCAGCAAGGAGATTCAGGCCAATCCCGATCCGCGCGAGCTCGATGTGGTCATTTCCACCGGCGAGCAGGTGACCATCGGTTTGCTCTCGATGGCACTCAAGGACATCGGCGTACCGGCGCGCAGTTATACTGGTGCGCAGGTTCGCATCACGACCGACAGTGCGTTTACCAAGGCACGTATTCTCGCGATTGACGAGGCAGCGATTCGTGCCGATCTGAATGCCGGGCGTGTCGTGGTTGTGGCGGGCTTTCAGGGGGTCGATGAAGAAGGCAACATCACCACACTCGGCCGCGGCGGCTCGGATACCACCGGCGTCGCCCTGGCGGCGGCGCTCAACGCGGATGAGTGCCAGATCTACACCGATGTCGACGGCGTCTATACGACCGACCCGCGTGTTGAACCCGAGGCGCGCAAGCTCGACACCATCACCTTTGAAGAAATGCTGGAAATGGCCAGTCTCGGCTCCAAGGTGCTGCAAATTCGCTCGGTTGAATTCGCCGGCAAGTACAAGGTCAAGTTGCGTGTGCTCTCCAGCTTCCAGGAGGAGGGCGAGGGCACGTTGATTACTGTTGAGGAAGACAAAAAAATGGAACAACCGATCATCTCCGGCATTGCCTTCAACCGCGACGAAGCCAAGCTGACCCTGCTCGGCGTGCCAGACCGCCCGGGTACCGCCTACACCATCCTTGGAGCCATCGCCGACGCGAATATCGATGTCGACATGATCATCCAAAACGTCAGCCAGGCGGGTACCACCGATTTCTCATTTACGCTGAACCGTAGTGAGTTTGCCCGCGCCAAGGAGATTCTCGAAGCCGTGAAAACCTCGCTCGGCGCCCGCGAAGTGGTCGGCGATACAAAGATCTGCAAGGTCTCGGCCGTCGGGGTTGGCATGCGTTCGCATCCGGGCGTGGCGAGCAAGATGTTCAAGGCGCTGGCTGAAGATGGTATCAATATCCAGATGATTTCTACCTCCGAAATCAAGATCTCGGTCGTGATCGACGAAAAATACCTCGAACTCGCGGTTCGCGTGCTGCACAAGGCGTTTGGACTGGAGCAGGGCTGAGGCGTATCCTCGCCGTTTGACCCGGAGGCGCGAAACGGTTAACATCCGCGCCTCCTGGATGGAGACGTGGCCGAGTGGTCGAAGGCACTCCCCTGCTAAGGGAGCATGCGGGCAAAACCTGCATCGAGGGTTCGAATCCCTCCGTCTCCGCCAAAGATCAAGCATTGACGCCCCTTTTGGGGCGTTTTGCTTTTGTGGAAGCGACTTTCTCTTTTCTCTCCATTGACGCGCGCCGCGCAGCGATGTCATCGGGGAGTAAAATGCCTGCGTGTTTGTGCGCGCATTTGCTTGATCCAATACGAATGCGTGTCCACTGATGACCAATCGAGGTGATGGGGTGCGACAGAGCAAGATTACCCAGTGGATGCCCAGAGCGGGTGTGATTGCCACGTATGTGGGGCGTTCTCGTCAGTCGGTGCGCAACGTCAAGCTGATTGCCGAGGCCGCCGCCGGGCGGATGGTGGTGGAGGCAATCGGCAAGGCGGGCGTTCCCGTGCGGTTTACTGTCAAACGCGAGAACCTGCATCCTCTGCAACCCGGTTTGTTCGACTAAATATCCGTGATCAGGTTTCGGACCCCGGTTTCCGGTAACGCAGGGCCTGACGCTTTCGGTTAAAATTGTCGGCAACTACTCCCAGCCCACCGCACGTGGGCTTTTTTGTTCAGTTACTTGCGAAGTCTTACATCATGGCCCACCAGAAAATCCTCATCCTCGACTTCGGTTCTCAGGTCGCTCAGTTGATCGCCCGTCGCGTACGCGAGCAGCAGGTGTATTGCGAGTTGCATTCGTTCGACGTGTCCGAGCAGTTCATCCGCGAATTCAATCCGCAAGGGATCATCCTCTCGGGCGGTCCAAATTCGGTGTACGAAGCCGAAGAATGGCGGGCGCCGCGCGTTGTATTCGAGTTGGGCGTGCCGGTGCTCGGCATTTGTTATGGCATGCACACGATGGCGGAACAACTCGGCGGCAAGGTCCTCGGCTCGAACCAGCGCGAATTCGGGTATGCCGAAATTCGCGCGCGCGGTCATTCAAAATTGTTCGAGGGCATAGAGGATCGCAGTAATGCAGAAGGCCATGGGTTGCTCGATGTCTGGATGAGCCACGGCGACAAGGTGACCGAATTGCCGCCCGGATTCAAGATTATTGCCAGTACGCCTTCCTGCCCGATTGCGGCGATGGCGGATGAAACGCGCAAGTTTTATGCGGTGCAATTTCATCCCGAAGTTACGCATACCATCAAAGGCCGCGACATGTTTTCGCGTTTCGTGCATGACATATGCGGCTGTGGGCGAGACTGGACGATGCCGGGCTACATCGATGAAGCGGTTGCGCGCATTCGTGAGCAGGTGGGTGACGAAGAGGTCATCCTCGGGCTTTCCGGCGGGGTCGATTCCTCGGTGGCGGCGGCGCTGATCCATCGCGCCATTGGCGACCGGCTAACCTGCGTTTTTGTCGACAACGGTTTGCTGAGGCTGAACGAAGCTGCGCAGGTCATGCAGACCTTTGGCCGAAATCTTGGCGTCAAAGTGGTGCACGTTGATGCCGCAGAACAGTTCATGCACCATCTTAAGGGCGTCTGCGATCCGGAACAGAAGCGCAAGATCATCGGTCGCGAGTTTGTCGAAGTCTTTCAGGCCGAGGCGAAAAAATTGGCGAAGGCGCGTTGGCTGGCTCAAGGCACTATTTATCCGGATGTCATTGAATCTGCCGGTGCCAAGACTAAGAAAGCGCATACCATCAAGAGTCACCATAACGTGGGCGGATTGCCGGAAACCCTGAATCTCAAGTTGCTGGAGCCGCTGCGCGAACTTTTTAAGGACGAAGTACGTGAACTGGGCGTCGCGCTGGGGTTGCCGCACGAGATGGTTTATCGCCATCCTTTCCCAGGGCCGGGTCTGGGCGTGCGCATTCTGGGTGAAGTCAAGAAAGAATTCGCCGACCTGCTGCGGCGAGCCGACGCCATCTTCATCGACGAGCTGCGCGCCGCCGATTGGTACGAGAAGACGAGTCAGGCTTTCGCGGTATTCCTGCCGGTCAAGAGCGTGGGTGTGATGGGCGATGGCCGAACGTATGAATACGTCGTCGCGCTACGCGCGGTGCAAACGCAGGATTTCATGACCGCGCACTGGGCCGAGTTGACACACAGCCTGCTCGGCAAGGTCAGCAATCGCATCATTAACGAGGTGCGTGGCATCAACCGTGTGGTGTACGACATTTCAGGCAAGCCGCCAGCGACAATCGAGTGGGAATAATCTAGCAGAGGCGAGGGCATGAAGCAGCAATTGGATGATCTGCTGGCCCGTATTGCGGCGCTGCAAGAAGAAGTTGAAGAAGAATATCGGGCGCGGCGGGAAGAATTTGAGCGACGCCGGACGGCGTTGGCGGAAGAATTCCTGCGGCAGCAACGCAGGTACAAGATCGGGTTGTTCCGATTCCTCCTTCGCTCGCGCGCACTGGTTGCGCTGACGGCTCCCATCATCTATCTCGGTTGGATTCCCTTTCTGTTGATGGACCTGTTTGTGACGATCTATCAATGGACCTGCTTTCCGATTTATCGCATTCCCCGCGTCAGACGTGCGGATTACCTCGTTTTCGACCGGGAAGATCTGCCATATCTGAATATCATCGAAAAATTCAATTGTTTCTACTGCTCATACGGCAACGGCGTGGCGGCCTACACGCGTGAAGTCGCTGCCCGTACGGAACAATACTGGTGCCCGATCAAACACGCGCGACGGTTACGCAGCGCCCATCCGTACTATCCCAACTTTTTCGATTACGGCGATGCGGAGACCTTTCGCCAGGGACTGGCGCGGTTGCGGCGGCAGTATCCAGAGCCTCCGCAAGAGCTTCACTGAGCTTCTTGGTCCTGGCGGCTGAACGCCAGGCTCAATCCGACCGAAACCCCAATAATGCCGGCAACGATCAGCAACGACCACTGCACGGGGAAATGCAGCCAGGGTGCAGCCAGCATCTTGCCACCAATGAACACCAGCACGATCGCCAGCCCGTACTTGAGCAGGTGAAAGCGGTCGGCCATGTCGGCGAGCAGGAAATACAGCGCGCGCAGACCCATGATGGCAAAAATGTTCGACGTGAACACGATAAACGGGTCGGTGGTTACGGCAAAGATGGCTGGAATACTGTCGACGGCGAAAATCACGTCGCTCGCCTCAATCAGAATCAGTACCAGAAACATCGGAGTTGCCCAGAGCACGCCGTTCTGGCGGGTGAAAAAGGTTTCGCCGTGAAATTCCGGCGTGATGCGTAGATGGCTGCGCAGCCAGCGAAGCAGGGGATTGTCGGCCAGGTCCGGGTCGTGTTCGGCAAAGACCAGCATCTTGATGCCCGTAAAGACCAGAAATGCGCCAAACACGTAGAGCAACCAACCAAACTGTGAAACCAGCCAGACGCCGGCCAGAATCATTGCGGCGCGCATGACGATGGCTCCCAGCACGCCATAAAGCAGAACGCGGCGCTGCAATTCCGGCGGAACGCCGAAATAGGCGAAGATCATGACGAAGACGAACATGTTGTCGATGGACAGCGATTGTTCAATCAAATAGCCAGTCAGGAATTCGAGCGTTTTCTTTCCGGCGACGGCAGCGCCGGCAGTGCCATTCAAATACCACCACAGCAGTCCGGCGAAGATGAAGGCCAGACTGGTCCACGCACATACCCAGGTCAATGCTTCGCGGGGGGAGACGCGATGTGCCTTGCGACCGCCAAAGACAAACAGGTCGAGCGCCAGCATGGCCACCACAAAGGCAATGAAACCGCCCCACATGGGGGCGGTAGCGAAACTTTCCGGGCTGCTCATCGTCAGCTCAGGCGGCGCCCTGCAAGGGCGGCAATGCGCTGCTCGATAGGCGGGTGGCTGGAGAACAGTTCGGCCCAGCCAGGTTGGCCGTTGATGCCCGCTGTGGCAACGTTCTTGGGCAATTCCCCCGCCTGCATCGCGCCCAGACGGGCGAGCGCATTCATCATCGGTTGCGGGGTGCCGAGCAGTTGGGCGGCACCGGCGTCGGCGCGGAATTCGCGCTGCCGCGAGAAGTACATGACGATCATGCTGGCGAGGAAGCCAAAGACAATATCGCAGACGACGACCGTGATCATGTAGCCGATACCCGGGCCGGACGATTCGGAATTCCGGCGCAGGAAGGAATCCACGACAAACCCCACGACGCGCGATATGAAGATGACAAAGGTATTGAC
The DNA here is from genome assembly GCA_002337055.1 of Betaproteobacteria bacterium UBA1934. Lineage (GTDB taxonomy): Bacteria > Pseudomonadota > Gammaproteobacteria > Burkholderiales > Rhodocyclaceae > UBA1934. The sequence continues at coordinate 658,175 of DDFG01000001.1, forward strand.
CACGCCCTGGATCAGTGTCAGCGTCACCATGTCGCCATTGGCGACGTGGGCTATTTCATGCGCCATCACTGCCTCGGCTTCTTCGCGCGTCATGGTTTGCAGCAAGCCAGTGGATACGGCGACGAGCGCATTGCTTTTGCTCGGACCGGTGGCAAAGGCGTTCGGCTCGCCTTCATAAATAGCCACTTCGGGCATCGGGATGCCCGCGCGCTCGGAAAGGCGGCGGACGGTATCCACGAGCCAGAATTCGGTGGAGTTTTGCGGCGACCCGATGACCTGGGCGCCAGTCGACCACTTGGCGATGATTTTGGACATCCACAGCGAAATGAAGGAGCCGGCAAAGCCCATGATCAGCGCGTAGACCAGCAAGGTGCCGAGATGAAGACCGCCATTGCCGATAAACCGGTTGGCGCCGGTCAGCGAGACGACAATGCCCAGCACCACCATGATGGCGAGGTTGGTGACAAGGAATAAAACGATGCGTTTCATCGAAAGGTCTCCTGTTGAGAAGATGCGATGGATGGCATTGTAGGGCAGGGTTAAATAGTCATACAATTCGAATTATTAACATTAAACATTCGATTTTTTCGAGTATTTATTGACCCGCGTGGACTGATGGCACACCTCAACTACAAACATCTCCGTTACTTCTGGATGGTCGCCAAATCGGGCAGCATCGCTCGCGCCAGCGAGCAACTGCATTTGACACCCCAATCCATCAGTGGCCAGCTCAGCGAATTTGAAGAAACCCTCGGTGTCGAGCTTTTCAGGCGCGTCGGGCGCGGGCTGGAACTGACGGACATGGGCCAGCGGCTACTGGTCTATGCGGAGCAAATATTTGCGCTGGGCGACGAACTGCTTGATCTGGCACAAGATCGCTCTCCACAAGCCAGCCTGCCGTTTCGCGTGGGGATCGCCGATTCCGTGCCCAAAATGGTTGCCTATCGGCTGGTCGAACCCTCGCTGACGCTCGCCGATCCGGTTCGGCTGATCTGCCGCGAGGGCCGCCTGGCGATGTTGCTTGGCGATCTGGCGGTGCATCGTCTGGAGATGGTGATTGCCGATCGCCCGATGCCGAGCAATCTCAATGTGCGCGGATACGACCATTTGCTCGGCGAGAGCGGCGTCAGCGTGCTGGGTCATGTATCGGTGACGGCAGGCCTTGCCGGCGAATTTCCGCAAAATTTGGAATCCGCGCCCTTTCTGCTCCCGGGCGCGGACGTCGCGCTGCACGCGCGTTTACGCCGTTGGTTAGAGGAAAAGCGGATTCGTCCGCGTATCGTCGGCGAGTTTGACGACAGCGCGTTGTCCTATGCCTTCGGGCAGGCGGGCGCAGGCTTGTTCGTGGTGCCCACGGCCATCGAGGAATTTGTCATCCGACAGTACGAAGTGGAACTCGTCGGTCGTATCGACAGCGTGCGCGAACAGGTTTACGCGATTACCACCGAACGACAGCTATCGCACCCCGTGATCGTCGCCATCTACCAGCAGGCACAGCGTCACGTGTTTGGAGCGACCGAATAAAGGCGTATCCAAGTTCCGTGATTGAAACAAAGCAAATCTTGCGCGCTCCCGCAATTAAAATGACGCCACGGAATAGCTAAATGTCGTAGTTCGATCCAAAGCGGAAGTTAGGCACAAAGAAAAGCGGACTATTGGGAATATTGAGCTAACCGGCTAGCCAGCGCACTGTTTTGACGAGTCCAGCTATCGAATGGAACACGTTGAGCAACGTGTCAAATGTGGCCGTTTTTAGTGAGTACTGGCCTTTGATAGTAAGTTGAGCACAGCAACACCACTGACGATAAGGCCTATGCCAACAAATCCCCATGAATCTAACTTTTGACCGTGCAAAACCCACGCAATGGATGTGACTAATACGATTCCAAGACCAGACCAAATTGCATAGGCGATCCCCACAGGTATTGCCTTTAGCGTGAGAGACAAAAAATAAAAAGCAGCACCATACCCCGCTACAACAATCAAGGACGGCGCTAATCTGGTAAAGCCTTCACTCGACTTGAGCGCAGAAGTTGCAATTACTTCCGAAGTAATTGCGATTGCCAAAAACAACCAATTTTTCACGGCCTATCCACGTAACGAACGAGATGTAAGTCTAGGTTCTCCGTCTGAAAATGTGCAGTCTTGTTGCTAGCGAGTAAACGTGAGCAACTTGCGTGGTTACGGGTAGTTATACCGGCGTAGAACTGCGCGGGCTAACAACATTCCGGTAAGACCACCGCCCGCTATGTGATGATTTCTTGATAAGCCGCTTCTGGTCGAACTGAGACAGGACTGGAGCTGGCCTTTGTGTTGCAGCGCACAGTTCCGGTCGATCATGGGACTCGAATACTCCAAATAAAAAACGCGCTGCCCAACAGTGCAGCGCGTCGCCGAAACAGCCGGCAGGAGGGGTTCGGTTACTGGAGTTGCTGGATACCGGCGAGTACCCAGCCCTGGCTGCCGTCACGCGGCTTGGTCAGGTGCCAGATTTCGTCAAAGGGTTCGGGGGCGGCGTCTTCACGGATCAACCCGGTGAAGCGCACGCTGACCACATAGCGGCCCGCTTCTTCGGCCACATCGAGCACCTGGGCGTCGATCTTCACCACATCGGTCGTGGCTTGCGGTTGGCTGCCCCGCTCAACGAGCGCCATCTTGAATTCGCCAAACATCTCCGGCGTCGTGAATTGACGGATGTCTTCGAGATTGCCGGTATCGTTTGCAGCTTGCAGGCGAATGAAGTTCACCTTGGCGTTGCGGACGAAGCCTTCGACATCAAAGTCGGCGGGGATGCGTCCGGTCGGGGTGGCGGGGCTGGCAGCCGGCGCGAGACTCGCTCCGCCCGCAGCCGGTGCGGCTTCAAACTGTGCCGGGGAAAAGGGAGCTCCACCCGCGGTGGCCAGCCCGGGTTGAGCGGCCGCCCGTTTGCGCATGAAGAAGCCAATCACGAACACGACGGCCATCACGACCAGGCCCAACATCAGCAAAGACGCGAGTTCGCCGCCAAAACCGAAGTGGGAGGCCAGCGCGGCCAGACCCAACCCGGCGGCGAGGCCGGCAATGGGGCCCAGCCAGGAGCGCTTGGGTTGCGCGGCCGGTGCGGCGGCGCCTTGCGGTGCCGCAGCGGGTGCAGCCGCTTGTTGCGGGGCGGCAGGCGCCGGGGTGGCGGCCTTTTGCGGCGCCACGGCTTCGCGTTGCATGCCCATCGATTTGCCGCCGCCCAGACGACGGGCGGCTTCGGCGTCGCCGCTGGCTAGACTGAGGGTCAGCACAAGCGCTGCGGCGAGAACGGAAAGAAACTTCATGGTGGCCTCCTTGAGGTGGGTGCGTGTATGGTGCGTAGCATAGTCGCTGACAATTCACCAAAAAATCAGAATATTTGAACGATAATCATCGAAAAAATCGATGATTATCGTTTTCACGCGTTTTTCAGGCGGCGATCAGGGGGCGAGGGTCGGCGTATGCCAGGCTCTGGCTCTGCGCCACCGCTTCGCAAGTCACGCGGCCCTCGCAGATATTCAGGCCGGCCAAGAGGTGCGGATCGGCGCGCAGCGCTTCGCGCCAGCCCCGATCGGCGAGCGCCACGGCGAAGGGCAGGGTGGCGTTGTTGAGCGCAAAGGTGGACGTACGAGCCACCGCCCCCGGCATGTTGGCGACGCAGTAGTGCACCACGTTATCCACGACATAGGTCGGCTCGGCGTGCGTGGTGGCGTGGCTGGTCGCGAAACAGCCGCCCTGGTCGATCGAGACATCGACCAGTACCGAACCGGGGCGCATGCGACCAAGTTGTTCGCGCTCGATCAGTTTGGGAGCGGCCGCACCGGGCACCAGCACGGCGCCCACGACCAGATCGGCTTCCAGCACGCTGGTTTCGACCGCATCGCGGGTAGCGGCCAGCGTCTGTACGCGGTTGCCGAACTGCGCATCCAGCCAGCGCAGACGGGGCAGCGAACGGTCGAGAAGGGTGACGCGAGCGCCCATGCCGACGGCGATCAGCGCAGCGTTGTAACCGACAACGCCTCCACCGAGAATGGCGACCGAAGCCGGGGCAACGCCCGGCACGCCGCCCAGCAGCAAACCGGCTCCGCCGCGTGATTTTTCGAGGCAGTAGGCGCCCGCCTGAATGGACATGCGACCCGCCACCTCGCTCATCGGCGCCAGCAGCGGCAGGCTGCCGTCGTTGGCGGTGACGGTCTCGTAGGCGATGGCGATGCAGCCGGAGTCGATCAGCAACCGTGTCTGTTCGGGGTCCGGCGCCAGATGCAGGTAGGTGAACAAGGTCTGACCTGGGCGCAGCCAGCGGCATTCCTGCGGCTGCGGTTCCTTGACCTTCACGATCATATCGACGCGCGCGAAGATTTCTTCCGGTGTGGCGACGATTTCCGCGCCGGCTGCAAGGTAGGCTTCGTTCGACAGGCCAATGGCCGCGCCCGCCTGGGTCTGGACGATCACGCTATGTCCATGCGCGCACAACTCGCGCACGCTGGCCGGCGTCAGGCCGACCCGGTATTCATGATTCTTGATTTCCTTCGGAACGCCAATCAACATGTGATGCTCCTTTGTGAAAGTAATGACCGCGACGGCGGGATCGCCATCGTTTTACGAAAGCTATTTGCCTGCAAAAACGGGTTTGCGCTTTTCCTTGAACGCGCGAATGCCTTCAGCATAGTCGGCGCTATTATAGACAACGCGGCGCAAACCTTGTACTCGCTCAAAACCCTGTGGCGACATGCTGTGCGCGCCTGCCAGGATACGCATCTGTTCCTTCATCACCGAGATGGCAAGTGGCGCGTTCTTGCTGATCGTGTCGGCCAGTGCGTAGGTGAATGCCTCGAGTTCTTCGGTCGCTACGACGTGGTTGATGACTCCCATGCGTTCCAGTCGCTCGGCCGACAAGGGCTGCGCCGTAAAGAGCATTTCCTTGGCGATATGCAGTGTGGCAGCGTTCATGAAGGTGAGCAGGCCTGAGATGTTATAGGGCACCCCGTGGCGGGCGGGCGTGGCCGCAAAGGTGACGTCGGGTGCGGCGACGATGATGTCGCAGGCAAACACCGTTTCGCAGCCGCCGCCCCAGACCGTGCCCTCGATCATGGCGATGATCGGGGCAGGGCAACTTTCGATCTCGCGGATCAACTTGCGCAGCGGATCTTGCCAGCCAAGCGGATCGGCACCGCTCTCGGGCAACTCGGCCACGTTATGGCCGGCCGACCACACCTTGACCCCGGGTTGGGCACGCAACACGATACAACGCACCTTTTCGGCGCAGAAAAGATGCAAGGCATCGATCAGTTGTTGAACCAGGGTTTCGGAAAGAATGTTGCGCTTGGCTTCGTTATTCAGGGTGATGGTGCCGATGGCACCGTCGAGACGGGTCTGGATCATGGTGGATCTCGGGCTAAGGCGGTTTCTCGAAGGGCGACGAACGTGCCCGATATCATCGGGCGATCGAACCGATCACCCGCGAGAATCGGCCGGACGTCTTGATCTGCAGCCGCTCAGAGGCAGCTGCAGATCAAGAAATCCGGCTCGGTCTTCTTCGAGGAGCGGCGCATCTGACGAAGTTCGACGTTCAATTGCACCTTTTCGTGGCGGCGGCGGGCCTTTTCAGTTTTTTGGTGAGGACCGGCGAGGCGGAACCGGGCGGCGGCCACCAGAGGATTGCGAGGGCGTTTGGTCATCTTGACTCCAATCTGGGCAACATATGGAAATGATCGCGCCGGGCTATCGGCCGGCATCAATGGCTGCGTCCCGGCGCGCGGGCGCTATCATCGCATATTTCCTGCGGTCAATATCCTGTTTCCCAACCGCGACGGATGGCATCGCGGGAGGCTCGGCGGCATGGTGTTTGCTTCCGGGACGGGATTCATTTTCGGATGTGGCAACATGACCTCACAATTTCGACCGCATTCCCTGCTCGACGACGTTCAGGGTGTTGTCGCGGGTACTTTGGTGACCGCGCTGGGCCTCGCCATGTTCGGCGCTTCAGGGCTGCTGACCGGCGGTGTGGCGGGAATCGCCTTCCTGCTTCATTACGCGTTTGGCGTCGGCTACGGCATCGCCTTTTTTCTGCTCAGCCTGCCCTTTGTGATTCTGGCGTACAAGAAAAAGGGCAGCCTGTTTACGCTCAAGACCCTGATCACGGTCGCCTTGTTGTCGGCATGCATGGATTTGCGGCATTTTGTGATCGACATCGCGCATATCGACCCGGTTTTTGGCGGTGTGATGGGTGGGTTGCTGGTCGGGGTCGGGTTGCTCATGCTCTTTCGGCACAACGCCAGTGTCGGCGGCATCGGCGTGCTGGCGATCTATTGCCAGGAGAAACTGGGCTGGCCGGCCGGTAACGTGCAGATGACGCTGGATGGTGTCATCCTGGGATCGGCCTTTCTGGTGTTGCCCTGGGATCGGGTGCTCGTTTCGCTGCTCGGCGCCCTGGTGCTCAACATGATCCTGACGATCAACCACAAGCCGGGGCGCTATACCGGCATGTGATGACTACTCGTTGCCATTTATAGAATGAATGCGACAAATTGCTCGACGCAGGAAACGCTTTCCGCTACAATTCTACTTGTGCACTGCAACATGCATGTTCACTAGTCGCATCGCGAACCCATTCACGATAAAGCGTACAGCCCCAAGCGCCCGCACCATCATGCGCTGTCCCGGCTCGATGCTTTCAGGCCGGATATCCCCTAGAGATTTCTTGCATTTCGTTGGTTGGCGCTGCATTTTTGCGCTCTCGCTCCGCCCTGTCGGGTTGGCGCGCGGCGTCCATATTGACGAAAGAAAATCATGAATTTTTCCGAACTCGGCCTGCATCCGGCCGTCTTGCAAGCGTTAACCGATTCCGGCTACACCGAGCCGACCCCCGTTCAGGCGCAGGCCATTCCCGCCGCGCTGGAGGGCCGTGACCTGATGGTGTCGTCGCAGACCGGCTCCGGCAAGACTGCCGCCTTCATGCTGCCCGCCATCCATCGATTCGCCGAAGATCCGCGCCAGGCACCGCCCAGAACCTTCAATCAGGAACGTCAGGGCGCCCGTGCTCGCGGCGAGCGCCCGCGTTTTCAGCCGGCCCAACCGCGCCTGCTGGTGTTGACGCCGACGCGCGAACTGGCCATGCAGGTCACCGCCGCGACCGAGAAATACGGCGCCCATCTGCGTCGCTTGCGTGCCGTCTCGATTCTGGGCGGCATGCCGTACCCGAAGCAACTGCAACTGCTCTCGCGCAACCCAGAAATTCTGGTGGCGACGCCGGGTCGTCTGATCGACCACCTCAATTCCGGCAAGATCGATTTCTCGGCACTGGAAATGCTCGTGCTCGACGAAGCCGATCGCATGCTCGACATGGGATTCATTGAAGATATTGAAGCCATCGTTGCCCATACGCCTGCCGAGCGCCAGACCATGCTCTTTTCGGCCACACTAGAGGGCGAGGTCGCCAAACTGGCCGAGAACCTCACCCGCGATCCGCTGGTGATCCGTATCGCCAACGCGCAAACGCGGCACGAGAACATCGAGCAACGTATTCACTTTGTCGACGATCTGGCGCACAAGAACCGGCTGCTCGATCATCTGTTGCGTGACGCTGAGTTGCATCAGGCGCTGGTTTTTACAGCGACGAAACGAGATGCCGATTTGATCGCCGACGATCTTGTCGAGGCTGGATTTTCTGCCGCCGCGCTGCATGGCGACATGCAGCAACGTGCTCGTAACCGCACGCTCGAAAATCTGCGCCGCGGCAATATCCGCATTCTGGTGGCGACCGACGTGGCCGCGCGCGGCATCGACGTGCCGGGCATCACGCACGTCTTCAATTACGATCTGCCCAAGTTTGCCGAAGATTACGTTCACCGTATCGGACGCACCGGCCGCGCCGGGCGTTCCGGGCTAGCGATTTCGCTGGTTCATCATGCCGATGGCTTTCATGTGAAGCGGATCGAGCGCTTTACCCGCCAGAGCATCAATGTGGATGTGGTGCCGGGCCACGAGCCCAAGAAGTCGGCGCCCGAGCGCAAGACCAAGCCGGGTGGCTGGAAATCGGGTCAGGGCAAGCGATTTGGCGGTCAGCTGCAAAGCGAGTGGCGTGGTGCGCCGCGCCGCGACGGGCAGGGAGGCGGCTTCCGCCGTGACGGCGAAACGCCTTCGAGCGGCGGGTTCCAGCAGCGCGATCGCGCTCAAGGCGACCGACCGGCGTACCCGCCCCGTGAGCGCGAGTTTTCGGGAGACCGCCCGGCCTTCGCCGGCAAGCGCGAATGGCAGGGTGAGAAACCGGCCTTTTCGCGTGAGGGTAAGGCCGGTGGTTTCAGCCGCGACGGAAAGGCGGGTGGTTTTGATCGCGGGGGCAAACCGGCGGGTTTTACCCGTGAGGGTAAGCCGGGTGGTTTTTCCCGCGACGCCAAACCTGCCGCGTTTTCGCGTGACGGACAGGGCCAAGCCCCCCGCTCGGAATCGGGCGAGCGCAGTTTCAAGAAACCCGGCGGGTTTTCCAAGCCCAGCAACGGTCCGCGCCGCTTCGAGCGCGGCTGAGCGACCAGGCAACACCCCGCCGCGACAGCGGCGGGATACCGTAGCCTGCTAAAATCGCGGCATGGATGACGAATTTTTCATGCGCGAAGCGATTTCGCTGGCGCTCTCGGCGGAATGCTTGGGCGAAGTACCCGTGGGCGCGGTGGTGGTCAGGGACGGCGAAATCGTCGGGCGCGGCTTCAATGCCCCGATCGGCGAATCCGACCCGACTGCCCACGCCGAGATCGCCGCCCTGCGCGATGCGGCCCGCAAGCTCAGCAACTACCGTTTGCCAGGGTGCGCGTTGTACGTCACCCTGGAGCCGTGCGCCATGTGCGCCGGCGCCATCATTCATGCCCGCATCGCCCGCGTCGTTTATGGCGCGCGCGACTACAAGACGGGCGTTCACGGCAGCGTCGTCGATCTGTTCGCGGTTGAACGGCTGAATCACCACACCACCGTCGAGGGCGGTGTGCTGGCGGAAGAATGCGGCCAGCTGCTTTCCAATTTCTTTACAAACCGGCGCGCGGCGCGCGAGTCATGAGGCTGCGCGTTTCCGTCGCCCAACAGCGGCTGGACATACTGGCCGATGACGGTGCCGTGTTGAAGTCGTATGCGATATCGACCGCCAAGGCGGGGGTGGGCGAGGAACCCGGCAGCTACTGTACGCCACGCGGGCTGCACCGTATCCGCGCCAAAATCGGCGAGGGTGCGCCCATGGGGGCCGTCTTTGTCCGCCGCCGGCAGACCGGCGAAATCTGGACACCGCAACTGGCGGAAGCTTACCCGGGGCGGGATTGGATTCTCACCCGCATCCTGTGGCTTTCAGGTTGCGAGCCTGGGCGCAACCGCCTCGGGCGCTGCGATACGATGCGGCGCTACATTTACATTCACGGTAGCCCGGACAGCGCACAAATGGGCGTGCCCGGCTCGCACGGCTGCATTCGCATGCGAAATGCCGATATGGTCGAATTGTTTGACCGCGTGCCCGTCTATACCGAAATCGAGATTTGCGAGGAATGAGCATGAAAGTCGGATTCATCGGTCTGGGCATCATGGGGCGTCCAATGGCGCTGAACCTGTTGAAGGCAGGTTTCGACCTGACCGTCTGGGCGCGGCGGGAAGCCTCGATGCAGCCTTTGCTGGCAGCAGGCGCGCATGGTGCGGAAAGCCCGGCGGCAGTGGCTGGGCAGGTCGATGTCGTCATTTCGATGGTGGCCGATGCGCCGGATGTCGAAGCCGTTATGCTGGGCGAGCGGGGCGTCTGCCATGGCGCCCGATTGGGACTGGTCGCAGTCGACATGAGCACCATCGCGCCGGATGCCGCACGCGGCATCGGGTGGAGATTATCCGGGTGCGGAATCGACTTTGTCGACGCACCGGTCTCCGGTGGTGAGGTCGGCGCGATTGCGGGCACGCTGTCGATCATGGCGGGCGGCAGCGCGGCTGCCTTTGCACGCGCTCGTCCCGCATTCGCGGCCATGGGCAAGAACATCGTCCATGTCGGCGAATCGGGCGCGGGGCAGGTCGCCAAGGCGGCTAATCAGATTTTGACCGGGGTTGGTGTGTTGGCCGTCGCCGAGGCACTGCTGTTCGCGCGCAAGAACGGGGTGGATCCTGCCAAAGTGCGCGAGGCGATGCTGGGCGGTGCCGCCCATTCGCGCATACTGGAGAACCACGGTCAGCGCATGCTCGACCGCCAGTTCAAGCCCGGCTTCAAGGCCTGGATGCACCAGAAGGACATGAACATCGTCATGCATGCCGCGCACCGCCTGGGTTTGTGTCTGCCTGCCAGCGCCGCCGCGACGCAAGCGCTGAACGCCATGGTCGGCAAGGGGCTGGGCGAGGAAGACTCCATCGCCGTGCTCAAGGTGCTGGAATCGCTGACCGGCGAGCTGCCTCTCGACGGAAAATAGCGCGTTCAGGCCGCTGGCGAGCCGCCCGCACCGAAACGTCTTTCGGCGAGCTGGACGGCGCCGTCTCGATGACACATCAGCACCGTCGAGGCGCGCGTGCCGTAGGTTTCCGATTTGACGAAAATCGCTGACAACAGGCGTTCCCATTCCAGCGGTACGCCGGTAGTCGGCAATGCGTGATCGGGAACGATTTCGTCGTCCGCGAGAATCGAAAAAAACGGCCCGGCATCCGGCAAATGCCGCAGTGCCTCACGGAAGCGGTTTTTTGCTGTGGTCAGTTTGGGCCAGGGCGTGTCGAGCAGGTGGTTGGATAAGCCGTAAATGCCCGGCGCGAGCTGTCGCGCTGCGCCATCACGGTTCGAGCGATACCAGAGTTGATGACGATCCGCGACCAGCAGATTGAAGCCGGAATAGTGGGCGCCGTTGATATCCTGGGCGTAATCCTCCGGTGACATGTCGCCACGCAGGAAATCACCGGGCAGGCCGCCACGCGAGCGGGACCCTTTTGGCACACCCGGCTCGCGGACGTTGGTGACCGCGGCGAAACGGCCATCGTCGCGCGCTGCCAGCCAGGTGCCACCCGCCTCCAGATCGCGCCCGCCGACAATACGTGGATCATCGGGCCAGCGACCGGCATCGGCGGTCGGCCGCGCGTAAAACTCGTCGCGGTTGGCAGCAACGACCAGCGGATAGTCCGGGTGCGCCTGCCAGGCGATCAGGATCAGGCACATCTCAATCGACCGGATTGACCGCCGTCGCGAGGATGGAGGGGCCGTCCAGCGCCCGCAGCCGCGCCGTGGCGGCGAAATTGGACTGAATCACCGCCAGCGCCACATATCCGCCCTCGGGTGCCTGTGCCGAGGTGACGATCTTGCCGATACTCTGGTCGGGATTCTCCGGCGACTGGAGGTCGTCGCCCGCGGCGAGCGGCGCGTCGCTTTTGACGCGGAAGAGATGCCGTTTGACCTTGCCAAGGTATTGCGTGCGCGCCACGATTTCCTGGCCCGGATAACAGCCTTTGTGGAAACTGACGCCGCCGATCTTCTCGAAATCGGCCATTTGAGGCACGAATTCCTCGCGCGTCGCGGCAGTGATGACGGGCAGCGCGGCCTCGATATCAAGCCAGTGCCAGACAGGTAGCCCGGCTGGGCGGGCATGTGCCGCCAGTTTGGTCCAGAGCGCGGGCGCCTGCTCTGCCGCCACCGCAACCAGATAGCGATTGTTGTCCAGGCAAATGACGCGAACGGCATCGGCTTCAGTCGACTTCAGAGCCTCCGACGGTGCCGTCAGTCCTGCGGAGGCGAGTGCGGAAACCGCCTGCGGCCCGGCGATGCCGATCAGAACGGTGGTGTTGCTGGCATCGGTCAGAACAACCTTGGCGCGCAACACATACATCTGCAAGCGTTTCTGGATCGCCGCGACCAATTCGGTCGCCAGGCTCAGGCGATACGCGTCGCCGTTGCGCCAGATCACAAAACTGGCCAGCATGCGCCCCTTGGCGGTGCACCAGGCGGAATGCTGGGCTTGATCCGGTGCCAGATGATTGATGTCGCTCGTCAGTTGATTGTGCAGGAAGGATTTGGCGTCGTCGCCAGCACACTCGATCAGGCCGAAGTGGGTCAGCGGGACAAGGACGGTACCGCTTTTTGCTGCTTGCAATTCGGCGGCCGCATCGCCGAAATCGGCCAGTTCGCCGGATTCGCTCTGGAAACGGGCCGCCTGGGAGATCAGGAAGTCATGCCATGGGGTGTTCATGTTCTGCTCTTGGTGAAGGGTCGTGGCCGATTATAATGCGCCTTCCTTACCGACCGGCCAGCCGCCGCCAAGTTCCGTGCGTTTCCTGCGTGTTTTCCTGCTCCTGCTCGTTGTCGCCGCGGTTGCGTTGGCGGGTGGGTTGTATTGGTGGGCAAATGAACCTGTCCGGATGGCCTCTTCGCCGGTTGAGTTTCGCATCCTGCCCGGCACCGGCTTGCGCGGCATCGCCGCCCAGGTGGTCGAAGCGGGGGTCGATACCGACCCCCGTCTGCTGGTCGCACTCGGGCGCTGGATGGGAGCCGAAAAATCGCTCAAGGCCGGCAGTTATGCCGTTCATGCAGGCGTGACACCGTTGCTGCTGCTGAAGAAACTGACGGCCGGCGATGTGTCACAGGGCGAGATCAAGCTGCTGGAAGGGTGGACGTTCCGGCAATGGCGCGAAAAGCTCGACGCCCATCCCGACCTAACACACGATTCGAGCGGTTTGAGCGAGGCCGATCTCCTGCGCCGCCTCGGGTTGCCGTACCCGCAGGCGGAGGGGCTGTTCTTCCCGGATACCTATCTGTTCGACAAGCATTCCAGCGACATCGAGCTGCTTGCCCGCGCCGCGCGAGGCATGCAGCGCCGGCTTGAGCTCGAATGGAATCAGCGCGCTGCCGGTCTGCCGTATCAGACGCCCTACCAGGCGCTGACCATGGCCTCTATCGTGGAAAAGGAAACCGGGCGCGACGCCGACCGGCCGATGATTTCGGCGGTATTCGTCAATCGTCTGCGGATCGGCATGCTGTTGCAAACCGACCCGACCGTGATTTATGGGCTTGGCGAACGGTTCGACGGCAACCTGCGCAAGCGCGATCTGCTTGCTGACACGCCGTACAACACCTATACCCGCGCCGGGCTGCCACCGACGCCCATCGCCATGCCTGGGGTGGCGTCGCTGCGGGCCGCGATGAATCCGGCCAACAGCGACGTGCGGTACTTTGTCGCGCGCGGGGATGGCAGCAGTCAGTTTTCGCGCACGCTGGAAGAACACAACCGCGCGGTCAATCGCTACCAAAGAGGCGGCAAATGAGGGGGAATGCAATGAAAGCTCAATTTATCACCTTTGAAGGCATCGATGGTGCCGGCAAAAGCAGCCACGTCGAATGGCTGGCCGAGCGATTGCGCGGGCAGGGCCATGTCGTTCAGGTGACGCGCGAACCCGGCGGTACGCCGCTGGGCGAGAAGTTGCGGGAGTTGCTCTTGAACGAACCAATGCACCTCGATACCGAGGCGCTGCTCATGTTTGCCGCGCGCCGCGAACATCTTGCCCGCGTCATCGAACCGGCGCTGGACCGGGGTGAATGGGTGGTCTGCGACCGTTTTACCGACGCCACCTGGGCCTATCAGGGCGGCGGGCGCGGCCTCGAACGCGGCAAGCTGGCGGTACTAGAGCAATGGGTGCACGGCCACCTGCAACCCGATGTGACCTTGCTGTTCGACCTGCCGCTTGACGTGGCGCGCGAGCGGATCGCGCTGGCTGAACGTCATCTCGACCGATTCGAGCAGGAGCGTGTGGATTTCCATCACCGGGTACGTCATGCCTATCTCGAGCGCGCCGCCCAGCATCCGGAACGATTCCGCATAATCGACGGTCAACAGACCATGGAAGTAATTCGCAAACAACTCGAACAAATTTTTGCAACTAACTGTTCTTAAATATTGTTTAACAGAAATCATGCCGTTTTCAGTCGATGAACGGAACGCCTTGCTCGGTTTGCGCGGCGTCGGTCCCACGGTCATCGCGCGGCTAGAGCAGATGGGCATCGATTCTTTGGCGCGATTGAGTCAGGCAGATATGGGGGATATTGTTAGCCATGCGGCGGCATTGTCGGGTTCGACCTGCTGGAAGAACAGCCCGCAAGCGCGTGCCGCGATTTCGGCGGCCATTGAGCTGGCTCGCCAGTACTTTGTAAAAACTAAAAATAATCATAAAAATTAGTTTATTACGCAATAAACTGGAGAACTGACATGAAGAGAGTCACCGGCGTTGGTGGCGTGTTCTTCAAGGCCAAGGACCCCAAAGCTCTGGCGGAATGGTACCGCCGGCATCTGGGCATGGCAGTCGAAGAATGGGGCGGCTTGGCTTTTCGCTGGAGCGATGATGCGCAGGCCGATGGCGGTGCGACCATCTGGTGCCCCTTCGCGCACGATACCGACTACTTCTTGCCGAGCAGCGCGCCTTTCATGATCAATTTCCGGGTTGACGATCTGCATGCGCTGCTCGCCGCGCTGCGTGAGGAGGGCTGTGCAGTGCTGGAAAAAGTGGAGGAATCACCCTTCGGCAAGTTTGGATGGGTGATCGATCCCGAAGGCAACAAGGTGGAGCTCTGGGAGCCGCCGGCAAGCGCGTAGGCGCCAGGCAAGAGACAGGATTTTCGGGATGACTATGTTGCAGGGCGCACTCGAACTGAAGCGTTGGCAAGACCTGTCGCCCGCCGATCAGGCGCGGGTGCGTGCTTTGACGATTCCGCCACAGCAGATCGAGTATGCGGGTACGCTGGAACGCGCCATCGCCGCGTGCGAGGCTGCTGCGCCCGACGTGGTCGCTGGGTTGGCCATCCTGCTTGGCGACGAACCGGTTGGCTTTGCGGTACTGAATCGGGGCGAGCGCTTGCCCGACTGGGCACCGGCCGATTCCGTGGCGCTGACTGCCATGCGTATCGACGCGGCGCAGCAGGGGCGGGGACTGGGCCAGGCCGCACTGAGGGCCGTCGATGGCTGGCTGCTGGCGCATTGGCCGGAGAATCGCCGTGCGGCGCTGTGCGTGGATGATGCCAACGCCGCGGGTCGACGCGCATACGAAAAGGCGGGCTACTGCGAATTCTGCGAACCCAGGGAAGGCCGTATCGGCCTGGTTCGCTACCTCGCCAAGCCTCTTGCCGAAGCTTTGCCTGTGGCAGGCAGATCGATACCCGCGCCGTATGGTGAGAAACTTCCGCACCTTCAGGAATGATCGAGGTACATCTGAATGGCATCCGACCCCGAATTTGTAAAATTTGTTTGCAACCAGATCGGCGCCGCCGGTGAGATCGCGTCGCGCAAGATGTTTGGCGAATACGCCGTCTACTGCAACGGCAAGGTAGTGGCGCTGGTTTGCGACGATTGCCTTTTCGTCAAACCGACCAACGCCGCGCGCGCCTTCGTTGGCGTGGTAGCGGAGGCAGCGCCGTATCCCGGCGCAAAACCGCACTGGGTCATCGAAGACCGCCTGGACGACCGCGAGTGGGTCACCGAACTGGTGCGCCTGACCGAACGGGCGCTTCCGGCGCCTCGACCGCGAAAGATGCTCTGAACGAGGTTGCCTGCCAGTCTCGTAGTGTATGGACAATGCAATTTGATATTGCGGCCAGAAGCCTGGGTGGCAAATCTTGCCATTACAGGGTTTCGCCAAATTTACCTATGCGTGGCCAATGAACCCGGGTTAGGCTGCATCTAAGACAGAAAACCCCGCCGTAGCGGGGCCCTCGACATTTACCCTGCGTGCTTTTCATCAAGATTTTTTCGGTAATTTCGCGTGACGTGAAGCGAACAGACCCGCGAGGCCAACGCCAATGATCACGAGAGAGGAGGGTTCGGGGATAGGATTACCTGGTCCGGCCGAAAAAGACACGACTTTCAGACCCATGCCGTTTGTCGCATAGTTTCCCTGCACTCGAAAGTCAATATAGTTCTGCCCTGAGAGGAATCCTGATGTCAAATCAATAAGCTTTGTGCCGATTTCGTAGCCTGAACATAGTCCACTTCCCTGAAACATTCCCCCATTGATCGAGAATAGCGGCATGGTTACCCCTGCTTGCGGCAAATCGTCGCAGCCCCAGTAGAACTTCAGATCTACGTTCGACGCGTTGTATCCCGTGAGATCAAAGTATTGGCGAAATGTAAAATACTGATATTGTTGGACTTGTGCGTCGGTGATCCACATTTCGTTGCCATGTACCCAGGTATGGGCTTGCACAAAGTTATTCGAATTGAAACTCCCATAACCAGTGGAAACCAACCAGTCCATATCCAATCCATTGGTGACATGCGTACCGGTGGAATAGAAGATTGGCGCCGCCATCGCCGACCCGCAAATCAAACCGCAGGCGATGGCAGCTACGCCCAGCAATCTTGCGCCCAAAACTGTGGCATTTTTCGCGATTGTACGATGCGAATTGCGTTGTCTGCATACTTGCACGGTGATATTGCTCATGATTACCTCCCTGCTTTGTCCAAAAGGGCTGATGTGTTTAAGTCTACCAATTGCACCAATTGACTGAAGCGAAGCATTGCCCATGCCATTAACGTGGTTATTTGTGATATCAATGGGTTATTGATAGATGTGGATTAACGTATTGAAATAATGTAAATATTTCCGACAGCAAAATCGCGGTTTCTCCGATTCCAAGCGCCGACGGACGTACACACGTATTGGAGAATTTTCAAGAGAGAGGCATTTGAATGCTACAGTCGATTTCGATGCAATGCAGCTTTCGCCAGAGTGCGATTTTGAACCTCAACGGACGGTGCACAACTCACGTATCCCCTCAAACATGAATAGCAGCGAAATCATCGTACGCTCCGCCGAGGCGAGCGATATTCCGGCGATTGCGGCTATCAATGTCGTTTCATGGCAGAAGGCGTATCGGCATCTCATGTCGGCGGATTTTCTGGTTTCGCTGTCGGAGGTGGAAATGGCGGCGAAGTGGCGGCAGCGCTTTACCCGTGCAGATTCTTATGTTTTGCTTGCCGAGCAGGAGGGCAAAACGATCGGCTATGTCGAGTGCGGGAGGGAAGCCGAAGGTGACGAACTGATGGCTTTTTATGTCCATCCTGACTGGTGGTCGCGCGGAGTAGGGCGCGCATTATGGCAGGCGACCAGAAGCGCCTGTCTGACTCGGGAAATCGATGAACTGTTTCTGTGGGTGCTTGCGGGCAACGCACGCGCATTGCGCTTTTATGCCGATGCCGGCTTTACCCGCGATGCCGGCGCGATGAGAATGATCTCCCGCGGCGGAATGGAACTGTCGCAGTGGCGCATGTGGCAGCGCCTGACGCGGCCATGAACTGCGGCAAAGTGCGATAATGGTGGGTACGCCCCGCGCGGGCGAAATCAACCCCTCCTTCCGGCCAAGAACGACATTTTCTTCATGAGCAACTATCTCGATACCCGAATCCGCTCCTTTCTCTCGCAAAAGGTGTTCGCCCTGGCGGGCGCTTCGCGCTCCGGCGAATCTTACGGCTGCAAGGTCATGCGCCATCTGCTGGACAAGGGGTACGAAGTGCTCCCGGTGCATCCCGTGGCGGAAATGCTTGAGGGCGTGCCCTGCGCGCCGTCGCTTGTCGCCATCCACAAAGCGGTCGATGGCCTGATTCTTGTGGTGCCGCCGGAGGAAAGCGAATTGCTGGTGCGGCAGGCCGATATCATCGGCATTCGCCGGATCTGGATGCAGCCGGGCGCCGAATCGGAAGATGCGCTGGCTTATTGCGACGAACGCTGTCTGGATGTTGTGGCCGGCGGCCCGTGCCTGCTGGTGCTGGCCTGATGATTGATCCTGTTGCGCTCCATCCGCAAGTGTGGGCGGCCTTGCAGGGGCGGCGAGCACAGTTGCCGCATGCTTTGCTGTTAAGCGGTCAGCGCGGGTTGGGCAAATCGGATCTGGCGCGTGAATTTGTTGCCGGGTTGCTGTGCGAGCAACCGCGCGGCGACGGAAGGCCGTGCGGAGCCTGCCTGGCTTGCGGCTGGCAGGCGCAGGGCAATCACCCCGATTTTCGCCTATTGCAGCCGGAAGCGTCGGCCGAAGCTGACGATGGCGAAGAGGGAAAAGAGGGCAAGAAGAAGGCCAGTCAGCAGATCACCATCGAGCAAGTGCGGGCCCTGGACGACTTTCTGACGGTGGGCACGCACCGGGCGGGATTGCGTATCGTACTGGTCAATCCTGCCGAAGCAATGAACCGCGCGACCGCCAATTCACTTCTAAAGTCACTTGAAGAACCGGCGCCAGGTACATTGTTTTTATTGGTTTCAAATGAACCTGTGCGTTTACTGGCGACGATCAGAAGCCGATGTCAGGTGGTTGCCGTGCCGCTGCCTCCGAGCGAGCGGGCGGTCGCCATTCTGATCGACGCCGGCATCCGCGAACCCGGATCATGGCTGGCACTGGCGAGCGGATCGCCGATGTTGGCACTGGCGTTGGCGCAAGCGGGCGATGGCGGCTGGTTTGCGGCGCTGCGCGAGCAGCTTTTGCAAGGCGGTGAGGTCGATGCCCTGGCCGGCGCGGCGGCGATCGAACGCGGCATCAAGGAGGGCAAGGGCAAACCGGCCTTGCGAGCGGTCGTCGAATGGGCAATCAAGTGGATGGTCGATCTCACGCTGGTCCGAAATGGCTTGCCAACGCGCTATTTCGTCGGCCAGACCGCTACAATGAAGACATTGGTCGCTGGAGTGCCTGAAATTCGCTTGCTCCGTTTCTACCGTCACTTGCTACAATGCCGACGGGAAGCGGAACAACCGCTGAATGCGCGCCTCTTCCTTGAAGAGTTTTTCTTGAATTACCGTGCCCTGTTCATGAACTGAGCCATCGATGAGCGAAGTCAAACCGGCCATTCCGCCGCGCCCGAGCGTTCTTTCGCTCAACATCAATTCAAAATCGGCGCTATATGCGGCGTACATGCCGCATCTCAAGAACGGCGGCATCTTCATTCCGACGACGCGCAACTACAATCTCGGCGATGAGGTTTTTATGCTGCTGTCGCTGATGGAAGACCCCGCCAAGTTGCCGATTGCCGGCCAAGTGGTGTGGATGACACCGGCGGGAGCGCAGGGCGGACGGGCGCAGGGGATCGGCGTGCATTTCAAGGCCGACGAGAGCGGTCAGGAAGCCCGCCGCAAGATCGAGGGACTTTTGGGCGGGGTTTTGCAATCCACGCGCCCGACGCACACGCTCTGAACGGGCAACATCGCTTTCATGCTGGTCGATTCTCACTGCCATCTCGATTTTCCGGATCTCGCGCAACAGTTGCCCTCATTGCTGGCGGCCATGCGCGAGAACGATGTCGGCGCCGCGGTCTGCATCGGCGTCAATCTGGAAGATTTTCCCGGCGTACTGGCGTTGGCCGAAAGTCAGCCTTTTCTCTATGCCACTGTAGGCGTCCATCCCGAGTATGACGATGTGGAAGAGCCCGATGTGGCGCGCTTGCTCGCACTGGCCGCGCATCCCAAGGTGATCGCCATCGGTGAGACGGGCCTGGATTACTACTGGCGAAAAGATCGGCCTGAGTGGCAGCGTGCGCGCTTTCGCACGCACATTCGCGCGGCGCGACAGTGTGGCAAGCCGCTGGTGATCCATATGCGCGACGCAGCCGACGACACCCTGCGCCTGCTGGCCGAGGAGCAGGGCGGTGAGGCGGGCGGGGTCATGCACTGTTTCACCGAAGATTGGGAGATCGCCCGCCGGGCGCTCGATCTTGGCTTGTATCTCTCGTTTTCCGGCATCGTCAGCTTCAAGAACGCGACGACGATTCAGGAGGTTGCCCGCAAGGCACCGCTCGACCGCATTCTTGTCGAGACCGACTCACCATATCTGGCGCCGGTGCCATTTCGCGGCAAGCAGAATCAGCCGGCGTATGTCCGCCATGTGGCGGAAGCGGTGGCGCGTTTGCGCGGTCTGACGCCGGAAGCGTTGGCGGAGGCGACGACCTGCAATTTCTTTCGACTTTTTCACACGGCGTTACCGCCAGGGGCACCTTCATGAAAAAAATGCTTGTCGCGCTGCTAATAGCGTTTTCAACGGGTGCCGCTCTGGCCGACACCTACGATGAGCTGATGCGGGCGACCAAGACCGGCGACGTGCCAACGGTTGCCGCACTGCTCAAGAAAGGGGTCGACCCAGATACCACGGACCCGGAAGGCAATACGCTGCTAATACTCGCGGTGCGAGAGGGTAACGATGGCCTGGTCGATCTGCTGCTTGCCTACAAGCCCAAGGTCAATGCACGCAACAGCGCGGGCGATACGGCCCTGCGGCTGGCGGCATTCGGGGGCAGGCTGGAGGTAGTGAAGAAGCTCGTCGTGGCAGGGGCACGAATCAACACGCCGGGTTGGACGGCGACGTTGTATGCCGCCTACAACGGGCATATCGACGTCGTTCGCTATTTGCTGCAAATGGGAGCCGACATCAATGCCGGCAGCGACAATGGCAGTACGGCCCTGATGCTGGCGGCACGGCACGGCAACGTGGATCTGGTCAAACTGCTGCTTGCCAGCAAGGCCGATCCCAACCGTGCGAATGATCACGGCGCGACGGCGCTGGACTGGGCTCGCCGGGGCAATCACGATCAGGTGGTGCAGCTGTTGCTAGCAGCGGGCGGCAAGGCGGGCACACCATAAAAAAAGCCGCCCTGGGGGCGGCATCAACCGCAGCAAGTCAATCACTAAGGGAAGATCGACTACGGGGAGATAAATGCGTTGCTTTGAGCATATTGGACGCCGTAGCTGTCAATAATCTGACCAAAGGGGAACTTTGTTCTGGCGCATGAATCTCTGGGCGCTGGAGCGGGGGGGGAATGATGGAAAAAATCTGGCTGAAGAGCTATCCGCCCGGTGTGCCGGCCACCATTGATGCGGATAGCCTGCCCTCGGTGGCGGCCTTTCTGGAACAATCGTGCGAGCGCTATGGCGACAAAACGGCGTTCATCAGCCTGGGACAATCGCTGAGTTTCAAGGATCTGGAGCTACACGCGCGCGCGTTCGCAGGCTGGCTCCAGGCGCAGGGCATCGCCCCGGGCACCCGGGTGGCGCTGATGATGCCGAATCTGCTGCAATATCCGGTGGCCATGTTTGGTGTATTGCGTGCAGGGTGTGTGGTGGTCAATTGCAATCCGCTCTACACGCCGAGAGAACTGGAATATCAATTGCAGGATTCCGGTGCCGAAGTGATCGTCGTGCTGGAGAATTTTGCCCACACGGTGGAACAGGTTGTCTCAACGACCCGCATTCGCAAGGTGATCGTCACCACCATGGGTGACATGGTCAAAGGTTTCAAGGGGCCACTCATCAACTTTGCCGTGCGTCACGTCAAACGCCTGGTGCCCGCCTGGTCGTTGCCGGGCGCGACGACCTGGACGCACGTGATGGTGCAGGGCGCGGCACACGGCTTTGCGCCGGTAAGCATTGGCAATCAGGATCTGGCCTTCTTGCAATACACGGGCGGAACCACGGGCATTTGCAAGGGGGCGATGCTCACCCATCGCAATATTTGCGCCAATATCCTCCAGGCGGAACAGTGGCTGAAGATTTCGATCCGGGATGGCGAGGAGTTGGTGGTCACGGCTTTACCGCTCTATCACATATTCGCCATGACCGCGAACTGCCTGACCTTCATCCTGTGCGGCGGGCAGAATCTGCTGATTCTCAATCCGCGCGATATCAACGCCTTTGTCAAGGAACTGGCCAAGCACCGGTTTACGGTGGTGACGGGGGTCAACACGCTGTTCAACGCGTTGTTGCATCATCCGAAATTTGCGAAGCTCGATTTCTCGGCGCTCAAGGTGACGGTCGGTGGCGGCATGGCGGTGCAGGAAGAAATTGCGCGGCGTTGGCAGGAAACAACCGGCTGCGCCATGCTGCAAGCCTATGGTTTGTCGGAAACCTCGCCCGGCGTGACACTTGACCCCCTCGAACTGAAAGCCTTCCGTCGGTCGATGGGATTGCCGCTGTCGTCGACCGAAATTTCCATTCGCACCGATGAAGACGTGGAGCTGGCGCCCGGCGAAGTGGGCGAAATCTGCGTGCGCGGCCCGCAGGTGATGAAGGGCTATTGGCAACGTCCGGACGAGACGGCGCTGGTGATGACGGATGACGGTTATTTGCGTACTGGCGACATTGGTTGTGTCGACTCCGATGGTTTCGTCCACTTTGTTGATCGCAAGAAAGACATCATCGTCGTCTCCGGCTTCAATGTGTATCCCAACGAAATCGAGGATGTCCTGGTGCAGCATCCGGGTGTCAAGGAGGCGGCGGCGATCGGCATTCCCAGCGAGCACTCGGGTGAGACCGTCAAGGCCTACATCATCCGCCGCGATCCGCTATTGAGCACCGACGAGGTCGTGCGCCATTGCCGGGCACATCTGACGGGCTACAAGGTGCCGCATGTGGTCGAGTTTTGCGAAGAGCTGCCGCATACCAATGTCGGCAAGATACTGCGGCGGGAACTGCGTCTTCGCCAGAGGCAGGCCACACCCTAAGGTGTGGCCACAGCCGCTTCGGCAAGCGCCTCGACCTCGCTGCGGCTGATACGCCCAAGCTTGCTGCCGACGATGCGTCCGTTGCGGTCGATCGCCACGGTGAAGGGAATCGCCTGCGAGCGATTTCCCATCGCCTCCATCAAGGCGTAACCCTTGTCGCCGCTGAGCAGCGCCGGGTAGCGCATGCCCAGTTGCGAGGCGAAATCGCGCACCGCATTGGGGTCCTGTTCCAGCGCGACCCCGATGACGCTCAATCCTCGCGCTTGCCAGGCGGAAGCGATGGCGTCGATTTCGGGGATTTCGGCACGGCAGGGTTCGCACCAGCGAGCCCAGAAATTGACGAGCAGGGGCTTGCCTCTCCATCGGTCGAGCGCCACCATGGCGCCGCCCGAATCCAGCATGCGAGCCGAAAATAGCGGCAGGTTGGATGGCGCCGGTGCGGATGACGAAGCGGATTCCGGTTTGCCCGGCGAGCAGGCCGAGACCAGCAGGCAAATGAAGAACAGGATTCGCAGCATGGCGCGAGTATAACGGACTCCGGGCTCGCCCAAAGCACGCTATGATCTCGACCTCACATCCGGTCGCCCATGTCACATCGTATTCTCGTCTCGCTCGTTGCCGTTCTGCTGCTGGCCCTCGTCTTGGTGGCCGCGCACCGGTGGGCGCCCGGTGGCTCGGCG
This sequence comes from Betaproteobacteria bacterium UBA1934, assembly GCA_002337055.1. Classification (GTDB taxonomy): domain Bacteria; phylum Pseudomonadota; class Gammaproteobacteria; order Burkholderiales; family Rhodocyclaceae; genus UBA1934. The sequence goes on from DDFG01000001.1 coordinate 681,294, forward strand.
TCTGCCATCAACATGCTTGCGCCTGTCGAGTGTAATCCGCATCGCAGTATCTGCGTTTTCGATTGGCTGGGGCGTGGTCCGGTGTCGCTGGCGTTCTCTCCTCGACCGATTCGCGCAGCGGGTAGCCTGACTGTCGATGTCCACTTGAACGGCCCCGTGGATAGGGTTTCCATTGCCTTCTCAGGTACTCAGATGGAGATGGGGCTGAATGCCGCCGAGCTGAAAGCGCTGGAGCCTAGCCACTATCGCGTGGTCACCAGCTTGCCCGTGTGCACGACCGGTCGCATGGAATGGCAAGCAGTGCTGACCATTGTGCAAGAGGGACGGGCGACAGGCATGCCTTTCCGCTTTTTCGTGCCGGAGTGACCATGCGCCGGCGTACTCTGATTCTGCTTGCCGTAATGCTGTCGGTGCTGCTGGCGGCGGTATTGTGGCTGCCTTCGGGCTCTGGCAGGCCACGGCTTGATTTCGCGCTGGAATCGGCGGATGGTCCGGTCAAGCTGGAAGATTTTCGAGGCAAGGCCGTGCTGGTCTATTTTGGCTACACCTACTGCCCAGATGTCTGCCCGACCGCGCTGGTCGGCCACGCCGCCGCCTTGCGTCAGCTTCGGCCGGAAGAGCTGGCGCGCGTCTCGGCGATATTCGTGTCTGTCGACCCCGAGCGTGATCGGCCCGATCGACTCAAAACCTATGCAAGTTTCTTTCACCCTTCTATTATCGGCGCCACTGCGTCGTCCGACGAGATGGCCCGTATTGCGCATCGTTGGGGGGTTTTTTATGCGCGACAACCTGCCGATGCGGACGGACGCTACACCGTCGATCACAGCTCGGAAAGCTTCGTGCTGGACGGCCAGGGGAATCTGGTCGCCCGCTTGCCTCACGCCAGCCCGCCTGAGATGATCGCAGGCGAACTGCGTCGCGCCTTGCGGCAATGACCTCTTCTGGAGAACACACCATGCGCCTTCGTTCCCTGCTGCCCGCCATGCTGGCCTTTGCTTTTTCCAGTGCGCTGGCTCAGTCGTCTGCCGATGCCATTGAGATTCTCCACGCCTGGGTGCGATTGCCGCCACCCGGCACTGCCGTAACCGGCGCATTCATGACCTTGAAGAATGCCAGTAGCAAAGATGCTCAACTGACGCGCGCCGAGAGTTCTGCCGCGAAAATCACCGAGTTGCACAATCATATCCACGAGGGTGGGGTCATGAAGATGCGGCAGGTGCCGGCCATCGCCATCAATGCCGGTAGTGAAACCCAATTGAAGCCAGGCAGTTTTCACGTCATGCTGATCGATCTGAAATCGCCGCTCAAGGAAGGCGAAAAAGTGACCATTTCCCTCGGATTCGACGATGGCAGCAGCAAACGCATCGAGGCGCCGGTGGTACGGCCCGGTAGCGAAAACGCGGCGCACGCGCACTGAAGATGGCAATGCAAACCTTTCAGGATATTCCCGCCGTCTGCCTGGAAACGCCTGCGGGCGCCCGCGCTTGGGTATCCCTGCATGGCGCCCAGTTGCTGTCGTGGATGCCGGCTTGCGGCCGCGAACGTCTCTACCTCAGCGAACGGGCGGACATGCGCCCCGGGGCGGCGATTCGCGGGGGCGTGCCGGTGATTTTTCCGCAATTCGGAAGGCAAGGCCCACTGGCCGTCTCGCACGGTTTTGCGCGACGACGCGACTGGTTGCTGGTTTCGACGCGGCAACAGGACGACTTCGCGGCGGCGACCTTGCGGCTGGAGGACGACGCCGCCAGCCGCGAATTATGGCCGCATGCATTCGAGGCCGAACTGACCGTGATGATTGAGGGTAACCGGCTCGATATCGAACTGGAAGTCGCCAACACCGACGCCGCTGCGATCGATTTTACGGCTGCCCTTCATACCTATCTGCGCCTGGGCAATGTCGAACTGGCACGCCTGCAAGGTCTGGAGGGCCTGGATTACATCGATCAGACGAAAGCGGGCAAGCGTGATCACGATGATCGCTACGCGGTGTTGATCGACGACGAAATCGACCGCATCTACCTCAATGCCAACCGTCCGCTACTCCTCAGCGGGACCGGCCAGCAACTGGCCATCGAGCAAAGCGGTTTCAGTGAGGTCGTGGTGTGGAATCCCTGGCAGGCCCGCGCGGCGGCACTGGCCGATATGGCGCCACTCGATTTCAAGCGCATGCTTTGCGTTGAAGCCGCAATCACCCAACACCCTGTACACCTGATGCCAGGCGAAGACTGGTGCGGCCGCCAGACGCTGATTGCGGTCTGAGCAGCGGTCAGTCGGCCAGTTTGGCCCAAACGCACTTGCCCTGGCTTTCCTTGTCGATGCCGGCGAGCAGCCGATGGTGTTCGGCCAGTTCGGTGTCGCAGGCGCGGACCACCGCCAGCGGCGGCCGCGTGCGTTCGGTCTCGAGACCTTGCGCCTGGCGCTGCCGGGCAGGTGAGACTTCGGTATCGACAATCAGGCTGTCTTGCCCGCGCGTCATGGCCAGATAGACTTCGGCCAGCAGTTCGGTATCGATCAGCGCGCCGTGCAAAGTGCGTTGCGATTTGTCGATCTCGTAGCGTTCGCAAAGAGCATCCAAATTGTTGCGCTTGCCGGGGTAGCGTTCGCGCGCCATTCTGAGCGTGTCGGTGACGCCATGGCAGACGGTTTCGATGGGCACCATGCCCAATCTGTCGAGTTCGGCGTTGAGAAAACCAAGGTCGAAGGGCGCGTTGTGGATGATCAGCTCGGCGCCGCGAACAAAATTGAGGAATTCCTCGACGATGTCCGCGAATTTGGGCTTGTCGGCCAGAAATTCGATGGTAATGCCGTGTACCGCCTGCGCGCCGACGTCGATGTCGCGCTCCGGATTGACATACTTATGTAGGTGATGGCCGGTCAGGCGGCGATTGACCACCTCGAGGCAGGCGATTTCAATGATGCGGTGACCTTGGCGGGGGTCGAGGCCGGTGGTTTCGGTGTCGAGGACGATTTTTCTTTTCATGATTTGCCTAATTCATCAATGCCGCGGTTGGCCAGCGCATCGGCGCGTTCGTTTTCAATGTGCCCGGCATGGCCGCGCACCCAGGTCCATTCGAGACGGTGGGTGGCCGCCAGGCTATCCAGGCGTTGCCACAGATCGGCGTTCTTGACCGGCTTTTTGTCGGCGGTACGCCAACCATTGCGCTTCCAGTTGTGTATCCACTCCTGCATGCCCTTCATCACATACTGAGAATCGGTGTGGATATGCGCGTGAACCGGGCGCTTCAGCGCTTCCAGCCCGCGTATCACGGCGGTCAGTTCCATGCGGTTGTTGGTCGTGTCACGCTCGCCGCCCCACAGTTCTTTCTCGTGGTCTCCGAGCTTGAGCAGGACGCCCCAGCCGCCGGGGCCCGGGTTGCCGCGGCAGGCGCCGTCCGTGAATAACGCCACCGTTTCGCCGTTCATTGCAGACGCTCGCGTTCGGCGACCGGCCGTAGAGTCTGGCGCGCCAGTCGCAGGCGCTTCCAGTTCGGTTCGATCAGGCGAATTCCCTGAACACGCTTGACCGCACGTACCAGATAGACGCCACCTGCAAAGCCCCACCAACGGTCACCGGCCTGTTCGAGAAAGCCGGCGCGCTGCAACCAGTGTTCGCGCTCGAATGGCGGCGCATAGCAACCGAAGGCGCCGCGGTCGATATCAAAGCCCAACAGCTTGAGCCAATCCTTGAGGCGGATGAGAGAGAGGTATTCGCCGTTCCACGGAAAATCGGCACGTGCCCGCACCGTGCGTTTACGCAACCCCCAGAGCGACAGTGGGTTGAAGCCGACGATGATGAGCTTGCCCTCGGGCATCAGGATGCGTTCGATTTCACGCAGAAGCTGGTGCGGGTCCGGGTGGAATTCGAGCAGGTGCGGCAACACCACCAGATCCACACTCTGGGTGGCAAAGGGCAGGGCCATGGCATCACAGCGAACATCGACCGGCAGATCGCAACAGCTGGCGCGAACGCGGAGCGGAATACGATTGGCGCGCAGAAAATCGCACTGCGGCATGCCGATCTGAATGGCGTTGAAGCCGAAAACATCGGCCACTGCATCGTCCAGACGGCGCTGCTCCCAATCCGCAACGTAGCGGCCCTGCGGTGTGCCAAGCCATTCGTCGAGGCCAGGAATTGACAATCCGCCGTTGCCCGTTGATAGTGTGGTCATGCTTGAAATCACCTTCATTCCCGCGTTCAAGGACAATTATATCTGGCTACTGCACAACGACACCGATGCGGTGGTTGTCGATCCGGGCGACGCTACTGCGGTTACTTGGAGGCTAAAAGCAGAAGGACTCGCGCTCAAGGCAGTTCTGGTCACGCATCATCATCCCGACCATCAAGGCGGTATCGCGGGGCTGCTGGAAGAATTCGACGTGCCTGTCTACGGGCCGGCGCTGGAGTCTATCACAGGGTGTTCGCATCCCCTTCAGGATGGCGACCATATCGATATTCTCGGGAACTGCTTCGATGTTCTGTGGGTGCCTGGTCACACGCGCGGTCATCTCGCCTACCATGGCGAGGGCATGCTTTTCTGTGGGGACACCCTGTTTGGCGGCGGATGTGGTCGATTGTTTGAAGGCACGCCCGCGGAAATGCTGCATTCGCTGGAGCGTCTCGCGGCGCTGCCGGAGGCGACCCTTGTATATTGCGCGCACGAATACACCGAAGCCAATCTTCGTTTTGCGATGGAGGTCGAACCGCGCAACCGGGATACAGCGAAGCGCGCAGCCGAAGCCGCATTTCAGCGACTGCGTGGCAAACCGACAGTGCCTTCAACGCTGGCCGAAGAGAAACGCACTAACCCGTTTCTACGTTGTTGTCAGCCAAGCGTGATTACGGCGGCGCAAAAAAAGGATCCCTCCGCGCACGATCCTGTCAGCGTTTTTGCCGCCATCCGGGAGTGGAAAAACCACTATTGAGCCGGCAGATTCGTGCGCTTTCGCACGTTTTCGAGGGTCGCCAACACGGTGGCGGCACGAAATGGCTTGACGATAAAAGCGCAGGCGCCGTTCTGGATCGCTTCCTCGACGTTTTCCTTGCTGGTGTTGCCGGTCACCATGACCACCCGGGTGGCTGCGCACTCGGGACGAATTTCGCGCAAGACATCGAGTCCGGTCTTGATCGGCATCATCACATCCAGACAAACCAGATCGGGACGCAGGCGTTTGATCATCTCCACGCCGGCTTCGCCATTGCGGGCCTCGCCGATCACTTCGTAGTCTTTCTCGGCTCGCAGAATGCCGCGCAATAAGGTTCGCATGACGTCGTTGTCTTCAACGAGTACAACGGTTGTGCGTTTGTCGTCGTTCATGTTGGATTGTCGGCCGGATGCAGGCGGAAGACACAATTTCGACCGGCCGCCTTGGCCTGATACAAGGCACGGTCGGCCGCCTGGATAAGCAGGGAACTGTCGGTACCGGCATCGGGCACCATGGTAGCGACGCCCAGACTGAACGTGACCACTCCGTAGGACGATTCGGCGTGCGGCATGCCCAGGGCCATGACGGCATGCCGTGCCCGTTCCGCCACGATCAGCGCGCCACCCACCGTGGTTTCGGGCAGGATGAATACAAATTCCTCACCGCCGTACCGTGCCACGGCGTCGCCGCCGCGATCGAGCGCCTGTCGCAGCGCACCCGCTACCTTGCGCAGGCAGACATCACCGGCGAGATGGCCGTACGCGTCGTTGTACGGTTTGAAATGGTCGACGTCGCACATGACCAACGCCATTTCCTTTGCACCACGCAGGCAGCGCCGCCATTCACGTTCGATGGTTTCATCGAAGAAACGGCGGTTGGGCAGACCGGTCAGGCCATCGCTGGAGGAGAGACGGAGTAGTTCCTGGTTGGCGGTATCGAGTTTGCGCGCGAGCACCACAAGCGAACTGCGCATCTGGACAATACGATGCATGGCGCGAATTTTCGCGGTGAGCAAAACCTGACTGACGGGCTTGTAGATGTAATCGTCGCCGCCCGCGCCGATGGCTTGCTCCACATCCTCGTCGCGTATCTTTGAGGTAACGAAAATGATGGGCGTCCAGTTGCCGCCTTGTTCCAATGCGCGAATCCGGCGAGCGACCTCATGTCCGCTGATATCCGGCAGCACCACGTCGAGCAGTACCATGTCCGGCGCCTCGCTGGAAAACAACTCCAGCGCGCTGGCGCCATCGTGTGCGCAAACGGGCGCCCCTCCGATGTGGCGAACATAGGTTGCCAGCACGGTCGATTCAACCTTGGAGTCATCAACGATCAGGATCTTCATGCGGCAGCCTCAGACGCAGCGGCTATCGAGAAAAACCACGACCGCCAGACCCAACACAATTGCGGCAGCGCCCCAGCCCGCCGCGCCACGTAGGGCGGAACGGGTGGCGTGATGCGCGTGCCGGCGTTTGGCGTCGACATAGCCTAGAAACTCCCCCAGTGTCGCCAATACCGTCAACCCGAAAAAGATCATGCCAACAAACATGAAGGCCACCGCGTTGTCGCCGAGTTCGCGGCATAGCGCCATGGCGGGATGCAGGGCGCGGAGCATGGTGTCGGAACGGAGCGCAAGGCGCATGACATAGATGGCGATGACGACAAAGCCTAGCACCAAGCCGATCAATATCCAGGTGTCGAGTTGCTTGAGCGCCGTGAAAGCGCTGCGGAGGTCGCGCTGAATCCACCCGAAATGGCGAGCCAGCCAACTACGTTGCATCGCGTGTCCCCTTTTCACCGCACAACGGTCTTGGTGTATTAGATTAACATGTCGCGCCCGGCAAAAAACAAAGGGCAGCCTGAGCTGCCCTGGGCGTGTTACCGAATTGCTTACTTGACGCGCGCGCGGTATTCGTCGGTGCGCGTATCGATCTCGATCTTGTCGCCAATTTCGACGAATGCCGGCACCGGCAGTTCGAAACCGGAGGGCTTGATGCGGGCCGGCTTCATGACCTTGCCGGAGGTGTCGCCCTTGACGGCCGGCTCGGTGTATTCGACTTCGCGCACGACGGCGTTCGGCAGTTCGACGGAAATCGCCTTGCCTTCGTAGAACACCACTTCGACCGGCATGCCGTCGTCGAGGTACTTGAGCGCATCGGTCATGTTGTCGGCTTCGACTTCGTACTGGTTGTACTCGGCATCCATGAAGACGTACATCGGGTCGGCGAAGTAGGAGTAGGTGACTTCCTTGCGGTCGAGCATGACCACTTCAAACTTATCGTCGGCCTTGTAGACCGATTCGGACGGGGCGCCGGTCAGCAGATTCTTCAGCTTCATCTTGACCACGGCAGCATTGCGGCCGGACTTGTTGTATTCGGCCTTCTGCACGACCAGCGGGTCGTTGCCGACCATGATCACGTTGCCGGAGCGGAGTTCCTGTGCGGTTTTCATCTGGGTTCTCGGATGGATTTTGGACTAAAACGTTAAATTATAACCGGGAATTGACAAATTTGACCAGATTTCCGGCGAGATCGCCGGCCGCACACAGCGATTTCGCCCACACCTCGGCGTGTTGTCTTAGCGCTGGCAAGATTGCTGAAAAAGTCGACCATGCGGCCTCGATGTCTTGGCCCCGGTTCCATGCAAAAAACAGGGACTTCACCGCATCTCGCTCCGGCGACGGCAGGCCGCCGGTATAGCGGGAGAGAAACGCCGAAAGTTTGTCCAGATGGACCTCGTCATCCTGCCGATACGCTTGCCACACCAGCGGACGCCCAGCCCACTGGGCCCGAACGAAGGAGTCTTCACCGCGCACGAAATTCAGATCGCATTCCCACAACAGTCGGTCGTAGTCGTCCTGTGGCAGAAACGGGATGGGCGTGACGGTGAGCGTACCGATCTGCCACGGCCCCATGCCACCGAGCGCGCGCCGGACGGCGGCGAGGGGCTGGCCGGGAGGGACGCGGCAGCGGATGGGGCGATCGCTGCGTTGCCAGGCAGAAAGCAAGGCTTCGACCGGCGCGGTGTCATAGCAAAAGAGGCTGACCTCCAGTGCCGTGTGTGCGGAAAGACGAGCTTGAACGGCATCGCGTGCGTTCAACAAACCGGATTCCCGCAACAGACCGCCCGTCTTGGCGGTGAAGCCCGGAAAGAAAAAGTGCTTGTCGAGCGGTGGTTGCGGCGAGGCGAGGGCGTGGCATCCTTCGATCCACGGTTCTGCGCTCAGGTATTCGAGATTGATCCAGACGGGCAGAGTGGGGCAGCGAGCCATGGAGGCACGATAGACAGGCGGCAGTTCGCACGCAAAGGCTTCGATCACTACCGCTGCTGCTTCAACCTGTGGAAAAGGGTCGCTCCATTGATGAATGGCGACACCGGCGACAGTTTGTTCCCGTCGGTTCGGATCGATTGCCGGGCACAAAGGGTTCAACGCGCCGAGATCGTCTAGCCACAAGCGCACCGCGACGCCGTGTTCGGCAGCGAGTTGGCGGCCCAGCCGCCAGCAGACGCCGATATCGCCAAAATTGTCGATGACCCGGCAGAAGATATCCCAGTTTTTCCGCATGGTCAGCATGCTAACATCGCCGCCATGACAACGTTTCTCGATCCCCAAGATTGCGTGGCCTGCCCGCGCCTGGCCGATCATTTGGCTGCCCTTCGCCGCCGCGACCCGCATTGGCACAATCTGCCAGTGCCGGCGTTCGGAGACCTCGATGCTCGGCTGCTCGTGGTCGGGCTGGCGCCCGGCGAGAAGGGTGCCAACCGTACGGGTAGGCCCTTCACCGGTGACGTGGCGGGCGAATTGCTGTATCCGGCGCTCCAGCGCTTCGGGTTTGCCAGTTCGGTCGAGCCGCTGGGTGTCGATGGCTGGAAGAACGCAGCGCTCCTCCTCGACGACTGCCGTATCACCAACGCGGTGCGCTGCCTGCCGCCCGCCAACAAACCGACCACGCCGGAAATGCGCCAATGCAACACTCACTTGCGTGCCGAACTTGCCGCCATGCCGAACTTGCAGGCCATCGTCGTGCTGGGTGCAATTGCGCACCAGTCGGTACTCTGGGCACATGGCCTGAAGGTGAAGGATTACCCGTTCGGTCACAACCTGCGCTATCCCTTGTCCAGCGGGAGGATGCTTTTTGCCAGCTACCATTGCAGCGGTTACAACTGGCGCACAGGGCGTTTGTCGCAAGCGAGCTTCGAGGCGGTGTTCGCCGGTGTGCGCGCCTATCTCGACGGGCAGGCATGAACGAAGCCTGTGACGCTCTCGTCGAGTGGGGCATTTCGACCGAATGGCTGGTGGCGCGCGGATTGTGTGCGCACCCTGAGGCGATAGATCTGGTTGTCGCGGAAACCGGCGCCGATGGGCGCGAGCATCGGCTGACTCCGCCCGCGGCAGCGGCCTGGCAGGCGATGAAACTGGCAGCCGGGGCGGAGAATGTAGTGCTGACGATCATATCGGCGCATCGCAGCATCGCGCGTCAGGATGAGATCGTGCGTCGCAAGTTGGCGCGTGGAGAGACGCTTGAGGACATCCTGAAGATCTCGGCGCCGCCCGGTTACAGCGAGCATCACAGCGGCCGGGCAGTAGATATTGCAACACCGGGCGTGCCGCTGCTGGTTGAGGAGTTTGACACGACACTCGCCTTTGCCTGGTTGCAGGAACGCGCCGGGAGTTTCGGTTTTCGACTTTCGTACCCACGCGGCAATCGGTGCGGCTTTCACTACGAACCTTGGCACTGGTGCTGGCATGCAGCCCCATGAGTGTTTGAAATGAGTTTTGATTCGGCTGCCTTTCTTGCCACACTGACCGATCTGCCCGGCGTTTACCGGATGATTGGCGCCGATGGCGGCGTTCTGTATGTGGGCAAGGCCAAGAATCTCAAAAAGCGCGTGGCGTCGTATTTTCGTGCCAACCTGCCCAGCCCGCGCATAGCACATATGGTCAGCCAGATCGACCATGTCGAAACGACCGTAACGCGCACCGAGGCCGAGGCGCTGCTGCTGGAAAACAACCTGATCAAGTCGTTGGCGCCGCGGTACAACATTCTCTTCCGCGACGACAAATCCTACCCCTACATCCAGATCACCAAAGGCACTTTTCCGAGATTGGGCTTCTTTCGGGGCAGTCCCGATCGCAAATCGACGTATTTTGGCCCCTATCCTTCAGGGCAGGCGGTGCGCGAAAGCATTCACCTGCTGACCAAAATGTTCCGGCTGCGCACCTGCGAGGATTCCGTATTCTCCAACCGCTCTCGCCCGTGCCTGCTGTACCAGATCAAGCGTTGCAGCGGACCTTGCGTCGGGCACATCGGTCCCGCCGAATACGCCGAGGACGTTCAGTACGCCAGCCTTTTTCTGCTCGGCCGCCATCAAGAGGCCAGTAAGCGCCTGGCCAATGCAATGGAAGACGCCTCTGCCCGGCTGGCCTTCGAGCAGGCGGCGCTCTTCCGCGATCAGTTGCAGTCGCTGCGCCAGATTCAGGAAAAGCAGTTCGTCCATCACCATAAAAACGAGGATGTCGACATTGTGGTTGCCGTGCGCGAATCCGGTCTGCTCTGCGTCAATCTGGCGATGGTCAGGGGCGGCCGGCATCTCGGCGACCGACCGCAGTTTCCTGTCAACGCCGGCGAATCGGGACTGGAAGAGGCCGTCACGGCGTTCGTTCAGCAACACTACGGGTTGCACCCGGTGCCGGCCCGCATTGTCGCGGCCCCTTTGCCTGAGGATGAAGGCGACGACGAACTGGCGGCGACACTGGGCGAGATCACCGGGCGTCCGGTGCCGATTGGCGGCCCGCGCAGCCCGGCGCAGCGCGCCTGGGTCGAGATGGCCCGGCAGAACGCGCAATTGGCCATCATCGCACGCAAGCAAGCCGCCGCCTTGCAGGAGCATCGCTTGTTGGCCTTGCAGGAAGGGTTGGGGCTGGAGGGCATCGAACGGATCGAATGTTTCGACATCAGTCATACCCAGGGCGAGGCCACCGTGGCGTCCTGTGTGGTTTATCACGGAAATGGCATGCGCAAGTCGGACTATCGCCGATTCAACATCCGCGATATCCAGCCCGGCGACGATTACGCGGCGATGCGTCAGGCGGTCACGCGCCGCTACGACGCGCTGGCGAGCGGTGGCGAGGGTGCTGTGCCGGATCTGATCCTGATCGATGGCGGCAAGGGACAGGTGAGCGCGGCCTTTGGCGCTCTGACCGATCTCGGGCTGGGGCATCTGCCCATGCTTGGCGTAGCCAAGGGCGAAGCGAGAAAGCCGGGTCTGGAAACGCTGGTTTTCCCGGATGAGCGGGAACCGCTACAATGGCCTCCTGAGCACCCGGCACTGCACTTGATTCAGGAAATACGCGACGAGGCGCACCGTTTTGCCATTACCGGCCACCGTAACCGGCGCGGCAAGGCGAGGACGACATCGCAACTGGAGAGCATTCCGGGAATCGGGCCAGCGCGCCGCAAGGCGCTGGTCACGCAATTTGGCGGTCTGCCGGGAGTCAAGGCGGCCTCTATCGAACAACTTGCCGCCGTGCCGGGCATTGGCCGCGACATGGCAGAACAGATCTACGCCGCACTGCACTGATGCCGTTCAATCTGCCCATCTTCCTGACCTGGTTGCGCATTGTCGCGATCCCGCTGCTGATTGCCATCTACTACCTGCCGCACGGGCTGATGAGCCTGCAAGAGCAGAATACCGTGGCGACGGCGATCTTTATCGCGGCGGCGGTGACTGATTGGGCTGATGGTTATCTGGCGCGCAAGCTCAACCAGACCTCGGCGTTTGGCGCGTTTCTCGATCCGGTGGCAGACAAGTTGATGGTGGCGTCCGCGTTGATCGTGCTGGTGCAACTCGACCGTGCCGATGCAATTGTCGCCGGCATCATCATCGGCCGCGAGATTACGATATCCGCGCTGCGCGAGTGGATGGCCAAGATCGGCGCGGCCCGGAGCGTGGCCGTCTCGATGCTCGGCAAAATCAAGACCACGGCACAGATGGTCGCTATCCCGCTGTTGCTATTTCAGGCTCCTGTGGCGGGCGTCGACACGATCAAGCTGGGTAGTGTGCTGATCTGGGTGGCCGCTGCCCTGACGCTTTGGTCGATGGGCTATTACCTGCGCATGGCGTGGCCGGAGATCGCCGCGCGCAGCGATGTGCCAGGTTGACAAACTCGAGCCAGGCCCTATAATGCGCGCTCGGTTTGCGGCAGTAGCTCAGTTGGTAGAGCGATACCTTGCCAAGGTATAGGTCGAGAGTTCGAGACTCTTCTGCCGCTCCAAGAATTCTTTGAAAAAGACGAGGCGTTTTTTCAGGTAGTACCGGCCAGATTTGATGGCGCGATAGCAAAGCGGTTATGCACCGGATTGCAAATCCGTGTAGGTCGGTTCGACTCCGGCTCGCGCCTCCAGGTTTTGCGGCAGTAGCTCAGTTG
>DDFG01000006.1 GCA_002337055.1 Betaproteobacteria bacterium UBA1934
ATGAGTGGGAAGAGTTCTGAGCCGGCGCCCATGGGGACGCCTGTGCGCGGGTTTGACGACTGGCGCAATGATAGGGAGAACAAGATGTTGGGACGTGATCAGGCGGTACAGGCGGCGAATCGCGAATTCGTCTTTACCGACGCGGATTTCGAGCGAGTTCGGCAGCTGATTTACAAGCACGCGGGCATTTCTCTGGCGCCGGTCAAGCGCGACATGGTCTACTCCCGTCTGGCGAGGCGTTTGCGGGCGACAGGCAAGACCAGCTTCGGCGCCTACCTCGACAACCTGGAACGAGGCGGAGGCGACGAATGGGAGCGTTTCGTCAATTCCCTGACGACCAATCTGACCTCGTTCTTTCGTGAGGAACATCATTTCCCGATCTTCGCCGACTTCATGAAGCGCCTGGGCAACCGGCGTCCGATCAAGATCTGGTGCTGTGCCGCTTCGACCGGCGAGGAGCCGTATTCGATTGCCATGACGGTGCTGGAAACATTCAATAATCCCACGCACGTCTCCATTCTGGCCTCGGACATCGACACGAATGTGTTGGCGACTGCTCAGCGGGGCGTCTATCCGCAGGAGAGGGTGGAGAAGCTCTCGCAGGAAAGACTGCGCCGCTTCTTTCTGAAGGGCGCGGGTGCGCAGGCCGGTATGGTCAGCGTGCGCCCCGAATTGCAGAAACTGATCGAATTTCGCCGCGTCAATTTGCTGGATGCCAACTGGCCGGTGCGAGGGCCGCTTGACATTATTTTTTGCCGCAATGTCATGATTTATTTCGACAAGCCGACCCAGTACAAGATACTTTCCCGCTTCGCCCCGCTGATGCAGGATGATGGTCTGATGTTCGCCGGCCATTCCGAGAGTTTTCTGCATGCCGCAGACCTCTTCAAATCGCAAGGCAAAACCGTGTACGCGTTGACGCGTCAGGCTCGCTGAGACCGGAGAGGAATGTGACTTCCGCGCTGCAAGAACATCTGGCCACCAATCGGTACTTCGACCGCAATTTTCAGACCGATGCCATCAAGGTGCTGCCAGGCGAGTATTTCGTCTCGCGCAGCGACGAGGTATTGGTCACCGTGCTGGGCTCTTGTGTATCGGCGTGCATCCGCGATCTTGACAGCGGCGTCGGCGGGATGAATCACTTCATGCTCCCCGACGAGGGGGGGCGCGAAATGGTCAGCGCCTCGGCACGCTACGGCACTTATGCAATGGAAGTACTGATCAATCACTTGCTGAAGGTGGGCGGCCGCCGCTCCAGGCTGGAAGCCAAAGTCTTTGGCGGTGGCGCCGTGCTGGAGGCGCTTTCAAGCAGTTCGGTGGGTGTGCGGAATGCCGAATTCGTGCTCAGCTACCTGAAGATGGAGAAGATTCCAATCGTTGCCAAGGATCTGCTGGATTCGTATCCCCGCAAAATTTACTTTTTCCCGAAGTCGGGAAGAGTCATGGTCAAGAAACTCCATCGCGTCCATAACGATACGCTGTTCGTCCGCGAGCGCGACTACCGCGCCCGTCTGCAGGCGGAGAAGGTCGAAGGCGATGTCGAGCTGTTCTGAGAGGAAAAGAGCAAGATGGTGAAGGCATGAAAACACGGGTGCTGGTGGTCGACGACTCGACGCTCATGCGCAGCCTGTTGACCCAGATGATCAATTCGGCTCCTGACATGGAGGTGGTGGGCAGCGCGCCGGATGCGCAGGTGGCACGCGAGATGATCAAGCTTCACAATCCCGACGTCCTGACCCTGGACATCAACATGCCCAAGATGGACGGCCTGGAGTTTCTGGACAAGCTGATGCGGCTGCGGCCGATGCCGGTTGTAATGGTATCGGCCTACACCGGACGAACCTCCGATTCGACCCTGCGGGCGCTTGAGTTGGGTGCTGTCGATTTCATCGGCAAACCACGAGCGGACAATGAAAAAGCCTTTGCGGAATATGCCGAGGAACTGATCGAAAAACTGCGTGCTGCCAAGGGGGCGCATCTTTCTCGCGCAAAACGTACCGATCCCCCCGTGGTCAGTACGCCGCCCCCGGTAAGATCGAGCGGCAACGGCGCACCGGTGAGCGCGGGTGCCAAAGTTCTCTTTGTCGGTGCTTCCACCGGCGGTACCGAGGCGCTCAAGGTTTTTCTTTCGGGCATGCCGGTCGATTGTCCGCCGATCTTGATCGTGCAGCACATGCCGGAGACCTTTACCGCCTCCTTTGCCAAGCGGCTCGATTCGTTGTGCGCACCACGTATTCTCGAAGCCCAGGGTGGAGAGCGGGTTGAAAGTGGGACCGTTTACATCGCGCCCGGGCATTCGCATCTGCGTATTCGGCGTGCCACTACAGGATATACGACCGAACTCCTGCAAACGCCTCCTGTCAATAGACACAGACCGTCGGTGGATGTGCTCTTCGACTCGGCGGCGGAACTGATCGGCCGGCAAGCGACGGGCGTCATCCTCACCGGTATGGGCAAGGATGGCGCGCAGGGCTTGTTGAGGATGCGGCGCGCGGGTGCGCGCACTTTTGGCCAGAACGAAGCCAGTTGTGTGGTGTATGGAATGCCGCGCGAAGCCTTTCAGATCGGGGCTGTCGAAGAGCAGTGGTCGCTCGACGAAATGGCGCGCCGGGTGTTGGCTGTGGTGGGACGCAACGCATAGCGGCAGAGGAGGGCGTCCGCTGACGCTGTTTCTTGTCGGCGAACGTATTACACTTATAAACAGCCAAACGGATGTGAGGAAAGACTATGCAAGCCAGTGTCAGCAAGGATGGCGCCAGGGCGATTGTGAAATTGGCGGGGCGTTTCGACTTCAACACTCATCGTGATTTTCGCAGTGCGTGCGACCCGCTGGTTTCCGACGGTACGGTACGGGAAATGACGATTGACTTTGATGCGGTGGACTATCTAGATAGTTCGGCGCTGGGCATGTTGCTGATGTTGCGGGATAAGGCCAGCGGCGCCGGCAAGGAAGTGACCCTGCGCAGCGTGCGTGGTAGCGTCAAGCAGGTATTGGATATCGCCAATTTCAGCAAGCTTTTCAAAATATTCTAAAGCTGGAAAAGTTCGGGCCGATAACCTCGCAAAGTCGCGCCCGTTTTGCGGAAAATGAGCAATGGAGCGGTTCACCGGTCGTGAGGCGTCCGGTTTTCCGTTTGTGGGCCAACAGAATGAGTGTATGCTAGCCATGCGGCGACGCAGCGCCGGGGTACCGCATCGATAAAGCGGTCGAGAGAGGGGATAGGGAATGTCGGATCTGCTCAAGAGCATTGATGCAAGAACCAAACTGGCCGGGACGAACAAGCTGGAAATCCTGCTGTTCTTCTTGGGCGTTGATCAGCGCACCGGGCGGCGCGAAACCTACGGTATCAACGTGTTCAAGGTGCGCGAAGTCATGCGCACGCCGCCCATCACAGCTGCGCCGGAAATGCCCTCGGCGGTTGAAGGTATGGTCAGTCTGCGTGGCGCGCTGGTGCCCGTGGTCGATTTGGCGCGCTACGCGGGGATCACCACCGCGACATCGCGCGACATCATGATCGTCACTGAATATGCCGGGCATACCCAGGGGTTCCTGGTGGAGAGTGTAGATACCATTCTGCGGCTCGACTGGAGCAAGATGCGCGTGCCTCCCGAGATGCTGACCGCGCAAATGGGGGGGCTGGTGACGGCGGTCACCGAACTGGAGGATGGGCGTCTGGTAATGATGATGGACGTCGAGAAAGTCCTTTCGGAAACCACAAACTACGACGACGAGTTGCAGTACCGCAGCGTGGTGCCCATCAATCGTCCCGATTGCACGGTGTTTTATTGTGACGATTCCGTTGTCGCGCGCAAACAGATTGAGCGAACCCTGCAAGCAATGGATGTGAAATCGGTTGGTGCGGTCAATGGGCGCGCGATGTGGGATGAACTGCTAAAGGTGGCGGCTTACGCCGACTCGGTCAACAAGGCGGTTACCGATCTGGTCAGCTTGGTGCTCACCGATATTGAAATGCCTGAGATGGACGGCTACATCCTGACCAAACAAATCAAGGCTGATCAGCGCTTTAACGGTGTTCCAATCATCATGCATTCATCGCTTTCCGGCATGTCCAACCAGAAGCTTGGGCTGTCTGTGGGTGTCGATGAATACGTTCCCAAGTTTGAGCCGCAGCGCCTGGCGGAAACACTGGCGCGTCGTCTGGGAGCCGAAGTACCGGAGGTGGCGTCATGAGTACCCAGGTTGCAACCATGAACGCGATGATCGAAAACAAAAATCTGTTGGATACCGTCGATGCGCGTACGCGTCTGGCAGGTTCCAACAAGATGGAAATTTTGCTGTTTTCGCTGGGTACGCGCGAAACCTTCGGGCTGAATGTCTTTAAGGTGCGCGAGGTTGGCCGTACCCCGCACATCACCAAGACCCCCAATATGCCACGAGGTGTGGAAGGGCTGATTTCGTTGCGCGGCAACGTGATTCCGGTGCTCTCGCTGGCAGCCTTCCTGCAACTGGACGGTGTGCCGCCGGGACTTGGCAAAACTATGATGGTGGCCGAATACTCCAAACGTACGCTGGGTTTCCTAGTGCATGAGGTCGATCGCATCATCCGCGTTGACTGGGAGCGCGTGAAAGCACCCGAGAGTGTACTCACTGCCAACCAGGGGCTGATTACTGCCGTCATTGAGTTGGAAGGCGGGCATCTGGTTTCGATTCTCGATGTCGAACAGATTCTGGCCAATGCCTTCGGTGAGGCGGTTATCGTAGATATCCAGCCGGCCCGCGTTGATGCCGAAACCAGTGTCTTCTTCGTTGACGATTCCATCGTGGCGCGCCGCAAAATCACCGAAGTGCTCGAGAAGCTGGGCGTCAAGCATAAGCATGCCACCAACGGCGCCGAGGCGTGGACCCGCCTTCAGGCGATTGCGGCGCACGTGCAACAGATCGGTCGCCGCATGCGCGACGAGATACGCCTGATTCTGGTGGACGCCGAAATGCCGGAAATGGATGGCTACGTGCTCACCAAGAATATCAAGGGAGATAACCGTTTTGACGGCGTGCCGGTGGTCATGCACTCGTCGCTGTCTTCGGAAGCCAACCGGGCTATGGGCAAGAGTGTGGGTGTCGATGCCTATGTCGCCAAGTTCGACGCCGAGGCGCTGGCCGACACCCTGCGTCCGCTGCTGGAACGATAATAAATAGTGGAGTGAATGAATGCCTGCTGATCCGAAAATGAAGTTCCTGGTGGTGGATGACTTTTCCACGATGCGCCGCATCGTCCGCAATCTGCTCAAGGAACTGGGGTTTACGAATGTCGATGAGGCGGAAGACGGTGCCATCGCGCTGCAAAAATTGCAGACTGGAGGCTTCGAGTTCGTGGTGACCGACTGGAACATGCCGAACATGGATGGCCTCACCCTTTTGCAAACCATCCGTTCGACGCCCAATCTCAAGCATCTGCCTGTGTTGATGATCACGGCGGAGGCCAAGAAAGAAAACATCATCGCCGCCGCGCAAGCGGGCGCCAGCGGATATATCGTCAAACCATTCACCGCCGGCACGCTTTCCGAAAAGCTCAACAAGATCTTTGAAAAAATGGGCTTGGCCTGAGACGAGGGGACTATGACAGCAGCAAACGATTCGGCGGATCTCGAAGCCCTCTTCGACAGTATCGCCTCGGATATTCCGGCCGCTCCACCACCGCCTGCAAAGAGTGTCACCGGCGACAGTGACGATCTGCAAGCCCTGTTCGACAGCGTGTCTTCCGATTACCAGGTAGCTGCGCCCACGGCCGTGCCGATCGAGGCGGTCACCGATCCGGCTGCTGCCGGTGCGTGGCCGGCCCAGGAGGCCGTGTTCAATCGCATCGGACACATGGCTCGTCTGCTGCACGACACCTTGCGCGAGCTCGGCTACGACAAATTGATCGAAGAAACCGTTACAGCTCTGCCAGATGCCAAGGACAGACTGGCCTATGTGGCCAATCTGACCGAGCAGGCGGCTTGCCGGGTGCTTAACGCTACGGATGTTGCCAATCCCGTCGTGGAGAGTGTCGAGGTAAGCAGCTGCGCCCTCGGTCAGCGGTGGGACAAAATGTTCAACAATCAGCTCAGTGTCGCCGAATTCAAGGTCCTGGCGGGCGACACGCGTGCGTTTCTAAATGGCGAGGTTCCGCGCCAGATGCAGGCGACCCGTGCGCAATTGACCGAAATCATGATGGCGCAGGATTTTCAGGATTTGACTGGCCAGGTCATCAAGAAGATCGTGACCTTGGCGCAGAACCTCGAAAACAGCCTCATGACCGTGCTCATCGAGGTGGTGCCGGAAACCAAACGCACTGAAGAAGTGACCAACCTGATGAATGGCCCGGTGATCAACGCTGAGGGGCGTAGCGACGTTGTCGTCAATCAACAGCAGGTGGATGACCTGCTCGAAAGTCTAGGTTTCTGAAGGAGGCCAAGCATGAGCGATTTTGCCGGCATGGAAGATCTGTTGCAGGATTTCCTGCAAGAAGCCACCGACCTCCTGTCGGATGTCGACAACAAACTGGTCGATCTGGAAAAAGTTCCGGACGACCGCGGTCTGCTGAACGACATCTTCCGGGGGTTTCATACTATCAAGGGAGGGGCTGGCTTTCTCAGCGCCACCGAACTGGTGACCCTGTGCCACCTGACGGAGAACCTGTTCGATCTGCTGCGGAATGGTGAATTGCCGCTAACGTCCGACCTGATGGATATCATCATGGCCGCAACCAAGGGTGTGCGCGAGATGTTCGGTGAATTGGGTCAAGGCGTCCAGCCGCATCCCGCCGATGCCGACTTGATCACTCGGTTGCAGGGGGCCTTGCGCGGCGAAGTCGGCGGGGCGGAGCCGCAGGCGCAGGTTGAATCTGCGCCGCCGGTCGTTGAAATCAGCCCGCAACCGGCATCTGTTGGCGCCGCTGCCGGCGAGCCCGACTGGATTGAAATGCATGCCGCTGTAACTGGTGTGCCCGTGGCGTCCCCGGCCCCGACCGTGGAATATGTTGAACCGAAATCCGCACCCACGCCTGCGCCAGTGAGCGGCAACGGTAAGGCGGTTGCCCCCGCGGGCAGGGTGGAAGAATCGCCTGCCGTGTATGGCCGTCGCGCGAGCGATCGCCCGGGAGGGCAGACCGCGCCGGTTGGCCGTCGGGTTGAAGAGCGCGCGCGTGAAAACACCATTCGTGTCGATACGGCTCGGCTGGATCAGGTGCTCAATCTTTCCGGCGAAATCGGGCTGACCAAGAACCGGCTGACTAGTCTTCGTGCAGACATTCTCGCCGGGCGCGACGATCCGGAAACCCTGCACGCGCTGGATCAGGCTGTCAGTCAGCTGGATCTGCTGGTTTCCGATCTGCAGAATTCCGTGATGAAGACGCGGATGCAGCCCATTGGACGGCTCTTCCAGAAATACCCGCGCATTGCCCGTGATCTGGCGCGGCAATTGGGCAAAGATGTCGAACTGGTACTGGCTG
The DNA here is from genome assembly GCA_002337055.1 of Betaproteobacteria bacterium UBA1934. Classification (GTDB taxonomy): domain Bacteria; phylum Pseudomonadota; class Gammaproteobacteria; order Burkholderiales; family Rhodocyclaceae; genus UBA1934. The sequence goes on from DDFG01000006.1 coordinate 7,452, forward strand.
GCGAAGAAACCGAAGTCGACAAGACGATGATCGAAGACTTGTCGGACCCGCTCATTCACTTGATCCGCAATGCAGTGGACCATGGCGTCGAAGGTCCGACCGAGCGGCAGGCTGCAGGCAAGCCTGCCAAGAGTCTGGTGCGTCTGGAAGCCCGCCAGGAGGGGGACCACATCGTCATCATCGTTGCGGACGATGGTCGTGGCATGAGCGCCGAGCGCATTCGCGCCAAGGCAGTCGACAAGGGGCTGATTACCGAAGAGGAGGCCAATACGCTCGATGAGCGGCAGAGCCTCAACCTGATCTTCCTGCCCGGATTCTCGACCAAGTCTGAGATTTCGGATGTCTCGGGTCGTGGCGTAGGTATGGATGTCGTCAAGACCAACATCCAGAAACTCAACGGTTACATCGACATTCGCTCCGAGCCGGGCAAGGGATCGGTGTTCATCATTTCTCTGCCACTGACCCTGGCCATTCTGCCCGTGTTGCTGGTGCTACTGGGCGACCAGCCGTTTGCGCTGCCGCTATCAATGGTGCGCGAGATTCTGCCGATCGAGCGCGACAAATTGCAGGAAGTGGGCGGCAAGGAAACGCTGGTCGTGCGTGGCGAGATCCTGCCAGTCATTCCGCTCTCGCGCCTGCTTGGCTGGCCTCTGGTCAAGGCGCCCGAATACGGGGTGTTCATGCAGACTGCCGAGCGTACGTTCATTCTGGGAGTCGACAGCTTTGCCGGCCGCGACGATGCGGTAATCAAGTCGCTGGAAGACTTCCGGCCGCGCGGTGTGGCAGGGGTGACAACGCTTTCCAACGGCCAGATTGTGCTGATCCTGGATATCAAGGAATTGCTGGCCGATGTCGGGCAGCATCCGGACGAACGCAATGTTCGAAGCATCGAATTTGCCTGAGCCTGACCAGACTAAGCAGAGCCTAAAAGAGAGGGGATTCCCCTCTCTTTTTTTGTTTACGCAATTAGTTGATGTATTACATTAAGTTTTCTTCAGATTAGCCGTAAAAAACTTGACGTACATATTTAATTTTTCTTGATTTTTCCTATAATAGCCGCATCGATACTCCAATGCGGCCATGGCAGAAGACAGCGATCTCGAACGGACAGAAGAGCCCACCGGCAGGCGCATTGAACAGGCGCGCGAGCAAGGGCAGATTCCGCATTCCCGTGAGTTGTCGACTTTTCTGGTGCTCATCGTTGGCGCGACGACCTTGTGGGTGATGGGGCAGTGGCTGGTGCAACGCTCCGCAGGCCTGACACGGCAGGCGCTGGTGGTCGATTACCAGTCCGCGCATGAACCGACGCAGATGCTGGTGCATTTGGGCGATACTTTTAGCGGGATGCTGTTGTCTTTCGCGCCGGTGTTCGGCGCGCTGCTGCTCGCCGCACTGCTCGGGCCATTTTTTCTCAACGCCTGGGTCTTTGCGCCGAAATCTTTCATGCCTGATCTCACGCGCCTCAGTCCGCTAGCCGGATTCGGGCGCATGTTCTCTTGGAACAGCTTGGTGGAATTGGTCAAGGCGATCCTGAAAGCCAGCATCATCGGCGGAGTCGCCGTGGCACTGATCTGGAGCGAGCGCGATGACATTTTTGCACTGCTGGCCCAACCCTTGCCGGCAGGCATGGCCAGTGCCGGTCATTTGGTTTCCGTGTCTTTCCTGCTGCTGGTGGCGGCATTGGCGCTGATCGTGTTAGTCGATGTGCCTTTCCAGATCTGGCAATACTTCGACAAGCTCAAGATGAGCAAGGAAGAGGTCCGTCAGGAAATGAAGGAAATGCAGGGCGATCCGCAGGTCAAGGGGCGCATCCGCAGCCTCCAGATGCAGGCGGCCCGTCGCCGCATGATGGCTGCTGTGCCGCAGGCCGATGTGATTGTCACCAACCCCACCCATTTTGCCGTCGCGCTGGCCTACAAGACCGGTATGAAGGCACCCAAGGTGCTGGCCAAGGGCATGGGCGAGATTGCCTTGCGCATCCGCGAACTGGGCGCCCAACACGCCATCCCGCTGGTCGAAGCCCCGCCGTTGGCGCGGGCGCTCTATCGCCACAGCGAACTAGACCGCGATATTCCGGTGGCGCTATATACGGCAGTGGCAGAGGTGCTGGCGTATGTCTATCAATTGGCACAGTGGCGCCAGCAAGGGGGGCAGTACCCAACGCTTTCCGGTGATCTGCAAGTGCCGCCCGAGCTGGTCCCGGAGGCCAACTAAATGGCTACGGAGGCGCTCACCTTACAGAATTTCCTGAGCCGCTTCGGCGTTGCCCAGTTGGGCGCCCCGATGCTGATTCTCGCCATTCTGGCGATGATGGTGCTGCCGCTGCCGGCCTTTCTTCTCGACATGCTTTTCACCTTCAACATTGCGTTGTCAGTCATGGTGTTGCTCGTGGCGATCAATACGCAGCGTACGCTCGAGTTTTCCGTTTTTCCGACGGTGCTGCTGGTGACTACCCTGTTGAGGCTGTCGCTAAATGTGGCTTCGACGCGCGTGGTGATGCTGGAGGGGCACACCGGGCCCGATGCGGCCGGCAAGGTGATCGAAGCGTTCGGGCATTTCCTGGTCGGTGGTAACTACGCGGTCGGTATTGTTGTCTTCGCGATCCTGGTCGTGATCAATTTTGTCGTCATCACCAAAGGTGCGGGTCGCGTGGCCGAAGTGTCGGCACGATTCACCCTGGATGCCATGCCGGGCAAGCAGATGGCGATCGACGCCGACCTGAATGCGGGTTTGATCGGTGAAGACGACGCGCGTCGCCGTCGTTCCGAGATTGCGCGCGAGGCGGAGTTCTACGGGTCGATGGACGGTGCCTCGAAGTTCGTGCGCGGCGATGCCGTGGCGGGCATCATCATCATGCTGATCAACGTGATCGGTGGCCTCATTGTCGGCGTGCTCCAGCACAATATGGAAATCGCGCTGGCGGCGAAGAACTACACCCTGCTGACCATTGGCGATGGCCTGGTCGCCCAGATTCCGGCACTGATCATTTCCATCGCGGCGGGTATGGTGGTGACCCGCGTGTCGGATGAAAAGGACGTTGGCCAGCAGGTGCTCGGGCAGATGTTCCGGAACTGGCGCATCATCGCGTTGACTGCCGGGATCGTCGGCTTGCTTGGCCTGATTCCAGGCATGCCCAATCTGGTGTTCCTGATGTTGGCTGGGTCCATGGCCTGGATGGCCTATCGTATGGTCGAGCGTGAAAAACAGCCGGCGGCCGAAGCCGTGGTCGTTGCGCCGCCACCTGTGCAGGAAACGCAGGAAGCGAGTTGGGCTGACGTACAGCCTCTCGATGTGCTGGGGCTGGAAGTCGGGTACCGCCTGATCCCGTTGGTCGACAAGATGCAGGATGGCGAACTGTTGCGGCGCATTCGGGGACTGCGCAAAAAGTTTGCTCAGGAGGTGGGTTTCCTCGTGTCGCCAGTGCATATCCGCGACAACCTCGAGTTGCGTCCGAATGCCTATCGCATTCTGCTAAAAGGAGTCGAGGTTGGCGCTGGCGAGGCGTATCCGGGGCAGCACCTGGCGATCAACCCTGGCCGTGTGGCGGGCACCCTGCCCGGCACCAGCACCCACGACCCTGCGTTCGGTCTGCCCGCCATCTGGATTGACTCCGCGTTGCGCGAACAGGCGCAGGCGTTTGGATATACAGTGGTAGACGCATCGACCGTGGTGGCGACCCATCTCAATCACATTCTGCTCAGCCATGCTGCCGAACTGCTCGGCCGCCAGGAGGTGCAGCAGCTGCTCGACCATCTCGGCAAGGATATCCCCAAATTGGTGGAAGATCTCGTGCCCAAGGTCATCCCGCTCGGTGCCCTGCAAAAGGTACTCCAGAACCTGCTGGAAGAGGGTGTGCATATCCGTGATATGCGGACCATCATCGAGACCGTCGCCGATCACGCCACGCGCACACAGAATGCCGACGAACTGACCACGCAGGTGCGTGTCGCCCTAGGGCGCGCTATCGTTCAGCAGCTCTATCCGGGCAACGGCGAAGTACTGGTGATGTCGCTCGATCCGGCGCTTGAGCGCCTGTTGTTGCAGGCGGTATCGGGCGGTAGCGACAAGGCAAGCTTTGAGCCTGGTCTGGCCGACACGCTGTTGCGCGAAGCCGCCGCCGCTGCCAAACGGCAGGAAGACATCGGCCAGCCTGCTGTCCTGCTGGTGCCCTCCAGCATTCGCTTGCTGCTGTCCCGTTTCCTGCGGCGCAGCGTACAGAATTTGCGCGTGCTCGCGCACAACGAAATTCCGGAAACCCGCATTCTCAAGGTGACATCGCTCATCGGAGGTAGATCATGAACGTCCGCAAATTTGTCGCCGCCAACGCCCGCGATGCTCTCCGCAAAGTCAAGGAGACGCTGGGTCCCGATGCGATTATTCTGTCCAACCGCGGTGTGGCCGGTGGTGTCGAGATCATGGCCGTCGCGGCCCGCGAAATGGCCATGTTGGTACCGACGCCATCGCGGAATGAGCCCCCCGTCGTACGGCCGGCACCACCGCCTTTGGGGCGGCCTGCCGCACCGACGACCGTTGAGGACGAGGACTACAGCGTGAGCCTGAGCCGTGCTCGGGCGGCTGCCAGCCGGTCGGAAACCCCCCTCCGGCAAGAAAGTGCCGGCCGTGTGGAATCTGTCCCGCGTATGACCTCCGCACCGAAAGTCGAAGCGAGTCTTCGTCCCGAGCACGGTCGTCCGGCGGCACCGGCGGCGGTTGCGCGACCGACGCCGGCAGCTGCGATCACGCCGACCGTAAACGCCGCGATTCCAAAGAATGGCGGATTGCGTAACCTTGACCTCCCGTCGCGGGCGATTGCCCGGCCTGACGCTCTGGACGTGCCGCGCCCGGCCGCCGCGCCGGCGCGTGCTGAAGCGCAGGTGATACCTGTAGAGATGATGGACGAGATTCGCGCTCTGCGCAGGATCGTCGAACAGCATCTGGCCGGATTTGCCTGGGGTGAAACGGCACGCCGTGAACCGGTCAAGACGGAAATCCTAAGGCAGATGCTGGAAGCAGGATTCTCGCCGCAATTTGCGCGCGAACTGTTGACCGATTTGCCGACCGAACTCGATGTCGGGCAGGCGATGGCCTGGGCAAAAGGCGCCGCCGACCGTAGCTTGCTGACTATCAACAGCGACGCCGATATCATCGATCAGGGCGGTGTGTATGCGCTGGTTGGGCCGACGGGTGTCGGCAAAACCACTACCACTGCCAAGCTGGCGGCCCGCTCCGTGTTGCGGCACGGCCCCGGCAAGGTGGCCCTGGTGACCACCGACAGCTACCGTATCGGCGCGCATGAGCAACTGCGTATCTATGGCCGGATTCTGGGAATTTCGGTGTATCTGGTCAAGGATGCCGCCGAATTGCGACAAACCCTGCACGAATTGCAGCATAAACACATTGTGCTGATCGACACCATGGGCATGAGCCAGAAAGATAAGTTGGTGGCCGAACTGACCGACATGCTCGCCGCGTGTCGCGTGCAGCGTTTGTTACTGCTGTCCTCGACCTCGCGCGGCGATACTCTGGATGATGTGGTGCGTGCATATCTGGGTGAAAGCCTGGCGGGCTGTATTCTCACCAAGGTGGATGAAGCGGCCAGTCTGGCGGCGACGCTGGATGTCATCATGCGGCACGGATTGCGCCTGCACTATGTATGCAACGGACAACGCGTGCCGGAGGACCTGCACCTTCCCAATCGTACATACCTCGTACATCGTGCTTTCAAGGATGCTCCCACGGCCTCGCCGCACCGCTTGGAAGGGGTTGAATCGACCTTGGTGATGGCCAATGCCGGCGCTGTCGCCATGGGAGGACTGCGTGGCTGAGTTCTATGTCGATCAGGCGGCGGGATTGCGACGCCTGTTCGGTGGCGGGCAACTTCAGGCCGTTGCCTTTGCTGCGGGCAGCGAGGGACTCGGTCGCACCGCATTGGTTGCTAATCTGGGCACGGCACTGGCGCGTCTGGGCAAAGATGTCATGCTGATTGACGAAAACGCCGGAAGCGACGATCTGGCAGCGCATTTCGGGCAAACTGCCAGTCGCGATCTCGACGATGTCCTGACCGGACGTTGTGATTTGGTAGATGCCGTGATCGAGTTAATGCCGGGCTTGCAACTGCTGCCGGCCGCGCGTAGTCTGCGTCGCTTTGGAGCGCTGGCTGGCCGGCCGGCCACCTTGTTGGGTGACCGCCTCCAGTCGCTGGATCGTCCCGTCGACGTCATCCTGATCGACACCTGCGTGCGTCACCCCTTGGGCTACTCGCCTTTTGCGCTGGCCGCGCACGAGACCGTGGTGGTGCTATCCGGGCATGGCGCATCGATCACCGAAGGCTATTCGCTGATCAAGAAAGGCAGTCAGGCTTTTGCACGGCGTTCTTTCCGAATTCTGGTCAATCGCGTCAAAACGCAACCGGATGCGCGCGCCATTTTCGACAACATTGCCGATGTGGCCGCCCAGCGTCGTCTGGCCCGCCTGGATTACGCCGGGGCGGTACCGCTCGACGAGGCGTTGCGCCAGTCAACCCGCCTTGCGCAGCCGGTAATGGTCACTCATCCGGACTCGCTGGCAGCGTCTTCGCTACGCGAGATTGCGGGCGATATGCTGCGCTGGCGGCAAGCGCCTGCCGAAGCCGGTGGGGTCAAGCAATTCTTTCAGCAACTGCTACACTTGAGCCAACGAATGACACCCTGCGCCCTTAAAACGGGATAACCTTCGCCATGTACAACGCTGCGGGTCGCCCTGACCGCGAACAACTGGTTCAGCGTTTTGTTCCCCTGGTCAAGCGGATCGCCTATCACTTGATGGCGCGCTTGCCTGCCAGCGTATTGGTCGATGATCTTGTACAAAATGGCATGATCGGCCTGCTTGACGCGCTCGAGCGTTTCGAGGAGGGGTACGGCGCGCAGTTTGAAACCTATGCTACGCAGCGCATCAAGGGCGCAATGCTAGATGGTCTGCGCGACAACGATACCCTGCCGCGCCAGTTGCGGCGCGAAATGCGGCGTATCGAGACCGCCATGACGCAACTGGAACAGAGTCATTTTCGCGCCCCGACCGAATCCGAGATCGCCGAGGCAGTGGGCTTGCCGCTTCCCGATTACCAGCGCACCTTGCAGGAGGCGCGTGGCCATCAATTGCTCTATTTCGAGGATCTGAGCAGTGACGATGACGAGGGGTTTCTGGATCGCCACGTTACCGACGACAATGCCAACCCTCTCCGTCTGCTCGAAGACAAAGGCTTACGCGAGGCGCTGGTGATGGCCATCGACAAACTGCCCGAACGCGAAAAGATGGTGATGGCGCTCTACTACGAACAGGAATTGAATCTCAAGGAAATCGGCGAGGTGCTGGGCGTGACCGAATCCCGTGTCTGCCAGTTGCACAGCCAGGCTGTCGCGCGCCTGCGTGCCGAGGTGGTCGGTGACGCGCTTCCCAAGGCGCGGGCGAGACGAAAGGGCAAAGCCAATGGATAAGATCAGCCTCGGTGGATTGATCCTGGGTGTGATCGCCATCGTCGGCGGGCAGGTGCTCGAAGGAGGGCATGTCGCGTCGCTGGTGCAGCCGACCGCGCTGCTGATCGTCTGCGGTGGCACGCTCGGCGCGGTCATGCTGCAATCGCCTTTCGCCGTGTTCCGGCGGGGCTTTCGCATGGCGAAGTGGGTGTGGATGCCGCCCCTTGTCGACTATCGCCGTACGATCGATCAGGTGATTGTCTGGAGCCAGATTTCTCGCCGCGAAGGCCTGCTCGCACTGGAAAACCAGATTCCCCGGCTGCCGGACCCGTTTGTCAAACGATCCCTGCAAATGCTGGTCGACGGCGCCGATCCTGAGCGTTTGCGCGAGGTGATGGAAGTTGAAATCGACAGCTATGAAGACGAGCTTCGTCAAGGTGCCAAAATATGGGAAGCGGCGGGCGGCTATTCGCCGACCATCGGCATTCTCGGTGCAGTGATGGGCTTGATTCATGTGATGGAGAATCTGACCGATCCTTCCCGCCTGGGGGCCGGGATTGCCGTGGCCTTTGTGGCGACGATCTACGGTGTGGGGCTTGCCAATCTCGTCTACCTGCCGATCGCCGGCAAACTGAAATACCACATCGCCCGGCTGGTAACCTTGCGGGTGATGCTGGTCGACGGCCTGGTGGGTATTGCCGTGGGCGATAACCCGCGCATCATCGAAAGCCGCCTCAAGGGTTACCACGTCCAGAGTTGAGCGATGCGCCGCAAACGTCACGTCGAAGAACACGAAAATCATGAGCGCTGGTTGGTGTCGTACGCCGACTTCATCACGCTGCTGTTTGCCTTCTTCGTCGTGATGTATGCCATTTCGTCCGTCAATGAAGGCAAGTACAAAGTGCTTTCCAATTCACTGGTGAACGCCTTTCACAATGCCACGGGGCAGCCCGGCGGTCAGGTACTGGTGGTGAGCCCTGGGTCGCCGCCCATCCAGGCGCGGGCGCCCGGGCGTCCCGAAACCGCACCCGAAGCGGGAGAGCGTCAGCAGCAACGGGAAAAGATGAAAAATGTGGCGAAAAATATCATGGAGGCCCTGGCGCCCTTGGTTCGCCAGGGCAAGGTCAAACTGCTGGAGACCAGCCGCGGCGTGACTATCGAAATCAACGACAGCATTCTTTTCTCGCCGGGGCAGGCCAAACTTCAATCCGCATCGATCAGCGCCATGCAATCCGTAGCCCAGGTGCTCGCCAGCACCGACTTTCCGATCACCATCGAAGGGCATACCGACAATATTCCGATCAGCACGCCACAGTTTCCTTCCAACTGGGAACTATCGGCGCTCAGGGCGACCACGGTGCTGCGTTTGTTCAACGAGGGGGGCGTCGGGGCCGAAAGGTTGACGGCTATCGGTTATGGCGAAACACGGCCAGTGGAAACCAATCAATCCGTCGAAGGGCGGGCGCGCAATCGCCGTGTCAGCATCTTGATCGACTCGGCGCGCCCGGAGGAACCGGTCGAGGTGAAGGAACCCGCCGCCCCTGCGCAGTAGCGCTCAGGCTGAATCGATGATGCGTAGCCCGGTCAACGGACTGGATTGGCCGTTCGGACCGTAGAGACTGGCTTGTCGTGCCTGCTGGGTGAGAATGGCCAGCGCTTCCTGCGTGGCTTGCAGGCGGATGCCGATTAGCTTGCCATTAAGTTCATTGAGTTGCCGTGCCTCCGCCGCTTGGGCCAGCAGTATGGTCCATGCCTGGCGGACGCCCGCGTCGGCCGGGTGTTTTGCGATCCATTCCTCCATTCCAGCCCGCTCTGGGGGGCATCCGGCCCCCGCCAGCAGCGCATTGCGCAGGCCGCTCATGGAAGAGATTTCGTTCGCCAGCGTTCCCTTGCGCTGATTGATGCCCGGCAACGCCGCAGCTTCGCCACGTTGAAGCGCGCCCTGTTCTTCTTTGAGCAGGGCGGCAAATTGCATGACCAGTTCGCTTTCGCGCTGGATCGTCGCCAACAGATCGGACATCAAGCCTGGCGACGGGAGGCGATCAGGTCGCGGGCCGTGGCCAGCAGGCTGTCGGCAATGGCGCCGGTATTGATGGCGAAGCGACCTTCCGAAATGGCCTGCTTGATCTCGGCAATACGGGCCGCATCGACATTGCCAGCATCTTCGCTGGAGGCCAGTCGGGCGGTGTCGCTCAAATGTACTTCGGCCGAGTCGCCGGCGCGCGCGGAGGCGCTTTTGGTCGGCGCCGTCGGTTTGCCGGTGATAGTGCTGGGCTTGAAATGGCTGTCAATCTTCATGATGGGTTCCGGAAATTGGAGTGTCGTCTCATTATCGGCAGCATACTGGGTAACTTGAACGTTAGGGGCGAATTTCCACGCTGCCGTCATCCTGTACGACGCCGCTGATGGTTTGCCCGGTACCGACGCGTACCTGGAGTATTTGCCCGGCGCCGCCGCCATGGAGCGCCTTGCCTTCGCCGGTGACCGAGAAGCCGCTTCCGCGCATGATCAGTCTGACGCTTTGTCCTGCCTTGATCAACTGCGGCACCATCAGCTGTTCGACACGCAGAGGCTGTCCCGCCGCCACCGAATTTTTGAGCGTCTTGCCCAAGGCAAAGCTGGCATCGGTCAAAATGCCGGCCGGCAACAGGCTCAAATCGCCTCGCAGAGTCGCGAGATCTTCTGCGCGGATGTTCTGGCCAGCCGCCAGCGGGCGGGCGGTGACCAGATACTGCCGGGTCACGCTGATCTGAACCGGCACCATGATGTTCCAGCGAACCGGCTCTTCGCAGCGTACGCCGACATGAGTGTTACCCCAGGGTTTGGCGCCAGCCGGAGTATAGGTTTGCAGCTTGCCGCATGACGGCAATTGCGTGTGTGGGTCGAGCGGGCCGGCCTTCACGCCGATCTCTCCGGGCAAGCCCTTCGCCTCCGCACGGGCATGACGTTCGGCCGCATCCAGTATGGGATCGGCGATTGCCGACGCTACAAACGCCAAGCTCAGGGCAAGCAGAAAGATACGCATCATGGTGCGCCATTGTGCATCAGCCGGGCGGCAATGAAAACCGGGTCACTGACGGCAAAAGTTGCCGATCTCGTTCTTCAATCGCCCAATGGCGCGCGATTTTGAGATGGCACACTCCGTGCATGAGGAGTGGCGTTCCATCTGTGCCGATGATCATGTCCAACCTCACGCAACAACTCGATGTCTTCAGCAAGGCCCTGACGCTGCGCAGCGAGCGCCATCAGGTGCTGGCTTCGAACATCGCCAATGCCGATACGCCGCAATACAAAGCGCGCGATTTCGATTTCGCGCGAGCCATGCAAAACGCTGTTGCGGGACGGACGGGTGGGTTGGGCTTGACACGTACGACAGCCGGTCATCTTGACAGCAACGCGGGAGGCATCGCTTCGGCCAATATGCAGTTTCGCTCGGTGACGCAGGGTGCGGTGGATGGCAATACCGTGGATATGGATGTCGAACGAGCCGCGATCGGCGAAAACTCGTTGCAGTACGAGGTGCTGACGCGGTTGGTTACCGACCGCCTGCAAAGCATGCGCGCGGCGATTGCCGGCAACCAGTAAGGAGAGACTGAATGAGTCTGATGAATGTCTTTGGCGTGTCGTCGAGCGCGATGACCGCGCAAGCAATGCGGCTGAACGCCGTGGCATCGAATCTCGCCAACGCCGACAGCATCGTATCGGCCGACGGCAAGCCCTATCGCGCCAAACAGGTGGTGTTCGAGGCAACGCCGATGGGCGATGCGGCTTCGGTTGGGGTCCGTGTCAGCAAGGTGGTGGAAGATGCCGCCCCGGCGCGCATGGTGTACGACCCCAAGAACCCGGCGGCGGACGACAAGGGTTACGTGGCTTTTTCCAACGTCAACGTTGTGGAAGAGATGACCAACATGATTTCCGCCTCGCGTTCCTACCAGACGAATGTGGAAGTCCTCAACAGCGCCAAGACCATGCTTTCGCGCACGCTGCAAATCGGTCAAGGCTGATAGGAGAAGACGATGGCAACTGTCAATTCAACCAATACCGCCGCCGACATTTTTTCTAGCATCAACGGAACGTCGTCGACCAGCAAGTCGTCGACGGCCACCGCGTCGAAAGACATGGCGACCAACTTTCTGACGATGCTGACTACCCAGCTCAAGAACCAGGACCCGCTGAATCCTCTTGATAACGCTCAGGTCACCAGCCAACTCGCGCAGATCAACACAGTGAGCGGCATCGAAAAGCTCAACACTACGCTGACCAAATTGCTAAGCGCTTATGACGAAACGCAGGCGATGCAAGCCAGCAACCTGATCGGCAAGGCGGTCATGGTGGCGGGCAGCTCACTGCAGCTGGCCAGCGGTCAGGCGGTTGGGGGCGTCAAACTCGAGAGCAAGGCGGATGCGGTGACACTGACCATCACCGACGCGGCTGGTAACGTTGTGCAATCCGAATCGCTGGGGGCGCATGACGCGGGAACATTCGATTTTGTGTGGGACGGCACCAATTCTGCTGGCAAAACAGCCGCTGACGGTAACTACAAGTTCAGTGTCAGCGCAACTTTGAATGGCAAGAAAGTCAATGCGACCGCCTTGCAGGCTGGCACGGTTACTGCTGTAACGCGCAGCGGAACAGATTTCGTCATCGACGTAGGTGCCTTGGGTAGCTACAGCTTCGACGACGTGCAACAGATTCTCTGACGGAGACACACTATGGCATTCCAACAAGGTTTGAGCGGCCTGAACACGGCATCGAAGGCGCTCGACGTCACCAGCAACAATATCGCCAACGCCAGCGTGGTCGGGTTCAAATCTGCCTCTGCCCACTTTTCGGACGTGTATGCCGCCTCCCTTTCCGGGGGAGGCGCCAGTCAGGCCGGTATCGGTGTCGGCACGTCGGCAGTACAGCAGCAATTTACTCAAGGCAACATCACCACGACCAACAATCCGCTCGACATCTCGATCAACGGCAACGGATTTTTCCGGATGAGCCAGAACGGCGCAATCTCGTTTACCCGCAATGGTCAGTTCCATCTCGATAAGAGCGGCTACATCGTGAATGACCAGGGCATGCAGGTGACGGGGTACCCCGCGGACTCGACCGGTTTGATCGTGCCGTCGACCCCCTCGGCGCTACAGTTGTCTTCGTCGGATCTGTCGCCGGTGGCGACGGGCGCAAGTATTGGCGGCAGTTTTACCGGCGTGCTGGCCAACGTCAACCTGGATTCGCGCAAAGCGGCACCCACCACCGCCTGGGCAGACGGTCCGGTGCAGACGGCTGGCACCAAGGATCAATGGAATCCCAGCCCGACGACCTACAACTATTCCACGGCATTGTCGGTGTACGATACCTTGGGTAACGCCCATACCTTGACGCTCTATTTCGTCAAGAGCGCCACCACGCCGGGCGCGTGGGATGTACACGCCAATGTCGATGGCACGACCAACCAGAATCTCTATGCGGCCGGCAGCAACCTGGGCACTCTTCAATTCACCAGTTCCGGCCAACTGGATACGACGGTGGCCGGCAATGGGGTCATGAATATTTCCATCGATCTGGACGGGGTGATGGACGATCTGGGCAACACCAACAGCGCTACGACGCCGCTGGCGTTCAAACTGGACTTTACGGGTTCCACCCAGTTCGGCTCGACCTATGGCACCAATAAACTGGAACAGGATGGCTATGCCTCCGGTCGATTGACGGGTGTGGCCGTCGGGGCCGACGGCGTGATCCAGGGGCGCTACAGCAATGGCCAAACGCGTAACCAGGGGCAGGTCGTGCTTGCCAATTTCACCAACCCCAACGGTCTTAAGTCTGCGGGCGGCAACCAGTGGGTCGAGACACCCGATTCAGGGGCTCCGCTGGTTGGTGCTCCGAACTCCTCCAGTCTGGGTGTCTTGCAATCCGCATCCGTCGAAGAATCGAACGTCGACCTGACGGCGGAACTGGTGACGATGATTACGCTGCAACGTAACTATCAGGCCAACGCCCAGTCGATCAAGACGCAGGACCAGATCATGCAAACTCTGGTCAGCCTGCGCTGATGACAGACTGAGGCGGGAGCGAAGGCATGGATCGGCTGATCTACACCGCGATGACCGGCGCCAAGCATGTATTCATGCAGCAGGCAGGCACCGCGAACAATCTGGCCAACGCCAGTACCATCGGGTTCAAGGCGCAGGAGCATCGCTTCCGCGCTGTGCCGGTGCAGGGCGACGGCATGCCGACTCGCGCCTTCGTCGTCGATGCCTCGGTCAAGGATGTCTTCGATCAGGGGCCGCTGATGTATTCCGGTCGCAACCTCGATGTGGCGGTTGAAGGGCAGGGATGGATTGCTGTACAACTGCCGGATGGCAGCGAGGCCTACACCCGAGCCGGTAGCCTTGATGTCAATGCCAACGGCTTGTTGCAGACCAAGAGCGGCCAGACTGTGTTGGGTGACGGTGGCCCGATTACGATTCCGCCCGACAACAGCATCGAAATCGCGCCGGATGGCACGGTATCGGTGGTGCCCGAGTATGGTGCCCGCAACAACGCCAACGCGATTGGTCGAATCAAGCTTGTCAATCCGCCTGAGGCCGATCTGGTGCGGGGCGGCGACGGGTTGTTCCGGCTCAAAAGCGGTCAGCCGGCGCCGGTCAACGAGAATGTTCGTCTTACTTCGGGGTCACTTGAAGGCAGCAACGTCAACGTCACCGATGCGATGGTTAATCTGATCAGCCTTTCCCGCCAGTTTGAAATGCAGATCAAGTTGCTGCAAACCGCCGATACCAATGCCCGCCAGGCCGATCAACTGATTGCCATGAGCCGCTGAGAGAAAGTACCGCCATGATTCGTTCCCTCTGGATTGCACGCACCGGCCTCGATGCCCAGCAGACACAACTGGATGTCATCGCCAACAACCTGGCCAACGTCAGCACTAACGGCTTTAAACGCTCGCGAGCGGTGTTCGAGGATTTGCTTTACCAGACCATACGTCAGCCTGGTGCCCAGTCATCTCAGTCGACGCAGGTGCCCACCGGCCTGCAACTGGGTACGGGCGCCAAGCCCGTATCGACGGCACGTATTTTCACGCAAGGGAATTTGCAGAAGACCGATAATTCGCTTGATTTGGGGATCGCCGGCAACGGCTTCTTCCAGGTGCTGCTGCCGGATGGCACCACGGGCTACACCCGCGACGGTTCATTTCAGCGTGACAATCAGGGGCAGATCGTCACAGCCGACGGCTATCCGCTGCAACCCAATATCACCATTCCGGCCAATGCGCTGACAATCAGCGTCGGTCAGGATGGCACGGTCACCATCACACAGTCCGGTTCGTCCGCGACGACGCAGATCGGCACCATTCAGGTGGCAACCTTCATCAATCCTGCGGGCATGCAGAGCATAGGCCAGAATCTGTTTCTGGAAACCGCCGCCAGCGGCACCCCGACTCCCAACACGCCGGGACAGAACGGCGCCGGCCTGATCAATCAGGGATATGTCGAAACCTCCAACGTCAATGTGGCGGAAGAATTGGTCTCGATGATCCAGACCCAGCGCGCCTACGAGGTCAACTCCAAGGTCGTGTCGACCTCGGATGCGATGCTCGGCCGCCTTACCCAGATTTGAAGGCATGCCATGAAGCCGATTTTTCTTGCCTTTCTCGCGCTGGCTGCATTGGCGGGTTGTCAGACAGTGCCGCCGACCAATGTGCATCAGCCGATGACCATACGCCCGCAAGCGCGCTCGGAAGCGCTGGCAACCAATGGAGCCATCTTCCAGTCCGGCTACAGTCGGCCGCTGTTCGAGGATCGGCGTGCGCGCTACGTCGGCGACACGATTACCGTCAAGATCACCGAAAATACTTCGGCGTCGACCAAATCCAATGCCGAGATGCAGCGCGCCAGCAGCATCAGCGCTTCGGTCGATCCGATGAAGGGTGTGCTTGGCAACACTTTCGAAGGCATGTCGCTGGGTGCCAAGGGCGCCAACAATTTCAGTGGCAAGGGCGATGCCGCCAACACCAACGTCTTTACCGGCACGATGACGGCGACCGTCATCGAAGTACTGCCCAATGGCAATTTGCTGATTTCCGGCGAGAAGCAACTCGCCATCGGCCAGCAGACCGAGTATGTGCGTGTTTCTGGCGTTGTGAATCCGGCCTTTGTCGGCATCGATAATCTGGTCAATTCCTCGAACATCGCCGATGCGCGGATTGAGTACAAATCGTCCGGCTTCATCAGCGAGGGGCAGGTGATGGGGTGGCTGGCACGCTTCTTCCTTAGTTTCCTTCCGTTCTGATACGGAGATGGAAAATGCGCAATATCAACGGCAAAAGCTTCCGGTTGGCGGCAATCCTCGCCGTCGGGATGTTGCCGTTCTGGGGTATCCCGGCGCACGCTGAGCGCATCAAGGATCTGGCCAGTCTGCAAGGCGTACGCCAAAACCAGTTGATTGGCTATGGCCTCGTCGTTGGACTCGACAACAGCGGCGATCAGACGACGCAAACGCCTTTTACCACACAGGCGATCCTCAACATGCTGGCGCAACTAGGCGTCAATCTGCCCGTCGATCAAGCCAGCAAACTCCAGCTGAAGAATGTCGCTGCGGTGATGGTGACAGCCAGCCTGCCACCGTTTGCACGGGCAGGGCAGAACATCGACGTGACCGTCTCCTCCATGGGCAACGCCAAGAGCCTGCGCGGCGGGACATTATTGCTGACGCCCCTGAAAGGCGCCGACGGGCAGATCTATGCCATGGCGCAAGGCGGTGTCGTGGTGGGCGGTGCAGGGGCGTCGGCAGGGGGCGCCAGCGTCACGGTCAACCATCTGTCGGCAGGGCGTGTGCCGGCAGGGGCTACTGTTGAGCGTGCGGTGCCTACAGCGGTGGGTCAGGGCGCCTATGTCTATTACGAACTGGGCAACACCGATTTTGGCACCGTGCAGCGCGTGGTTGAGGCGATCAACAAGGCGACGGAGGCGGGTACGGCAGAGGCCATGGATGGCCGTCAGATTCGCGTGCGTGCACCGGAAGACGCCAATGCCCGTGTCGCCTTTTTGGGAAGGGTCGAGAATCTTGATGTGCAGCCGATAGCGGCTATGGCCAAGGTGATCGTCAATCCGCGCACGGGCTCGGTGGTCATGAACCAGAAGGTGACATTGGAGAACTGTGCGGTGGCGCACGGCAATCTTTCAGTGACGGTCGGCAATCAGCAGCCCGGCGCGACCGAAGTACAGGTTAAGCAAGAAGGCGGCAGCCTGATGAGTGTCAAGGCAGGCGCCAATCTGGCCGATGTGGTCAAGGCGCTGAACGCGCTGGGTGCCAACCCGATGGATTTGCTGGCAATTCTGCAAGCCATGAAGGCGGCCGGCGCCTTGCGCGCTGATCTTGAAATCATCTGACGATGAGCGGCAAGATCGACGACCTCCCCAAGCGCCTGGCGCTGGATGCGCGCGCGACGCAGGATCTGCGCAACAAATTCGCGCAAGATCCAGAAGGCGGCTTGAAGGCAGCGGCGCAGCAGTTTGAGGGCATGTTCCTGCAAATGGTGCTGAAAAGCATGCGCGACACCGTGCCGCAAGACGGGATGCTGAGCAGCGACTCGACCCGCTTTTACACTTCGATGCTCGATCAGCAACTGGCACAGGAATTGGCGAACAGGCCGGGGCTTGGTTTTGCCAAATTGATCGAGCAGCAGTTGGGACGAACCATGAACACCGCTGCAACCAGTGGCTCGACGGCAAGCACTGCCGCCCCTGCCGGCAATTCCTTGCCGCTGACGGTCAACGACACTCGCCATTTATCCGTGCAGGCGACCGATGCCCTGAACCGGCTGACGGCCGCCCTGCGTGGCGCCGACGGAAGTGTCGTGGCGGCAGGTTCGGATGCTCTCGCGTCGGGGGGGGACGGGGTACCGGTATCAACGCGTGAGTTCGCCAATCGCGTCTGGCCGAGCGCCGTCGAGGCCAGTCGTGCCACGGGTATTCCGCCCCAGTTTCTGGTTGCTCACGCGGCGCTGGAGAGTGGATGGGGCAAGGGCGAGATCCGGCGCGCCGATGGCAGCGGCAGCTACAACCTGTTCGGAATCAAGGCCGGCAAATCCTGGACAGGGCCGGTTGTCGAGGCGAGTACCACCGAATATGTGGATGGCGTGGCGCAGAAGGTGAACGAGAAGTTTCGCGCTTACTCCTCCTATGCCGAGGCGTTCCGCGATTACGCCAGCCTGCTCCGTGACAACCCGCGATATGGCGTGGTAATCGGATCGCAGGATGGCACGGAGTTTGCAAAAAGGTTGCAACAGGCAGGGTATGCCACCGATCCGGCGTACGCCGAAAAACTGGCGCGCATCATCAACGGCCCGACCCTGCGCCAGGCCCTGATCGGCTGACGCATTCTCTCAATTACCGCCGTTTTCGGCCGTTAACCTCTACGGAGGCAATTTAATGAGCGCAGGAATCTACAACATCGGTGTGACCGGAATGACCGCTGCCCAGCTGGGGCTGCTGACGACCGAGCACAACATCTCCAATGCCAGCACGCCAGGTTACAACCGCCAACGCATTCAGCAGGCCAACAATAATCCGGTGATGACCGGCGCCGGTGCGATCGGTCAGGGCACGCATGTGACCACCATCACGCGGATGTACAGCGAATTTCTCGGGAACGAGGTCAATCGCGCACAAACCAACGTCAGCGAACTCGAGGCCTACTATTCCCAGATCAGCCAGATCGACAACATGCTGGCTGATTCCAATTCCGGACTCTCCTCTGCGTTGCAGGATTTCTTTTCGAGCGCCCAACAGGTTGCAGCGAGCCCTTCGTCGTTACCTGCGCGGCAATCACTGGTTTCGTCCGCGCAATCCCTGATGTCCCGCTATCATGGCCTGGAAACACGCCTGAGCGAGATCGCCGACGGGGTGAACGGGCAGATCGTGAGCACGGTCGGCGAAGTGAATTCCTATTCCCAGCAGATTGCCAGTCTGAACGAGCGTATCGTGATCGCGCAATCGTCGGTGAATCAGCCCGCCAACGACCTGCTCGACCAGCGCGATCAGTTGATTACTGAACTGAACAAGCTGATCAAGGTCACCACGACCACTGATTCAAACGGTGCACTGAATGTGTATATGGGAACCGGGCAGCAACTGGTGGTTGGCTCGCTGGCAACCACCATGACCGCGACGGCTTCGTCGGCGGATCTGGAAAAAATCGCCATCGGTCTGAAATCGATGGGTGGAAGCGTACAGGAACTGCCGGAGAACCTGATCACCGGCGGCACCTTGGGCGGTTTGATCCAGTTCCGTTCGCAATCGCTCGACCCGGCCATGAACAAGCTCGGTCAGGTGGCCGCGACGATGGCGCTGACGATGAATGCCCAGCACGCCCTAGGGCAGGATTTGCTCGGCAAGGTGACCGGCCAGGCAGGGTTTGTTGACAACCTGTTCACACTCGGCGTGCCGCGCGTATCCGCGAGCAGCTATAACAATCCTCTCAGCCCCACCATATCGGCCAGTCTGACTCCGGCGACCAACAACGGTACGAATTTCGTTACCAACCTGACGAGCAGCGACTATCGCCTTGATGTCGCCGCAGGGGGTACCATGACGCTGACGCGCCTGACCGATGGTACGACCTGGACAGGTGCCAATATCGCTGCGATCAACACGCAACTGGCGGCCAACCCGCAAGGCTTCACACTCAGTGCCACCGCCGGCAGTTTCAGCGCCAATGACAGCTACCTGATCCAGCCCACGCGCTATGCCGCACGCAACATCGATGTCGACGCGCGCATCGTTGCCGATCCGCGTCTGCTTGCTGCCGCCATGCCGATGCGAACCACGGCCGGTTTGACCAATGCCGGCTCGATGAAACTGTCGCAAGGCACGACACAACAAGGTTACTCCCTGGCGGGTCTGCCGCTGACGCTGACCGCGGGCGCTACACAAATCACGGGTTTCCCTGCGGGACCGGTGGTTGCGACCTACGCCAATGGCACGACGCAGACGTTGACGGGCGCGGCCGATCTGACTTTTGGTGGCGCGACGCTTAGCAAGGTTACTTTCAACGGCATGTCGTTCGATGTGACCGGCACGCCGACTGCAGGCGACACGTTTACAGTCGCGATCAACAACGGCAGCACCGGCGTGGCGGATGGTCGCAACCTGCTGTTGATGGGCAAGCTACAGTCCCAAGGCACGGTTTCAGGCGGTGCGGCCAACTATCAAGCCGCCTACGCTCAATTGGTGGCGGATAACGGTAACAAGACGCGCGAAGTACAGGTTACCGCCTCCGCCCAGAACTCCTTGCTCGATCAGGCAACAAGCTCGCGCGAGGCGATGTCGGGTGTGAACCTCGATGAAGAGGCGGCGAATCTGGTGCGTTACCAACAGGCCTATCAAGCCGCAGCCAAGATGCTCTCTATTGGCACCAAGCTTTTCGACACTTTACTGTCGATCAACTCGTAAGGAATTCGCCATGCGTGTCAGCACCGCACAGATTTTCGATTCGGGCACCTTCGGCATTCAGTCGAACCAAGGTGCTTTGTTCAAGATCCAGAACCAATTGGCGACCGGGCGTCGTATTCTGACGCCAGCCGATGACCCCGTTGGCGCATCGCAGGCTTTGGTGGTGACACAGTCGCAAGAGATCAACAAGCAGTATCTGAACAACCAGGATACCGCTCGTTCGCAATTAAACATGGTCGAGAGCAATCTGGGCTCGGTTTCGGACGAAATCCAGAACATCATCGAAAAGGCGGTGAGTGCCGGTAACGGCACGCTCGGGCAATCCGAACGCAATATGATTGCCACCGAACTGCAAGGCCGTCTGGATAACCTGATTGGTCTGGCTAACGCTCAGGATGGCACGGGGCAGTACCTGTATTCCGGATTCCAGGCGCAAGTGAAACCCTTTCAGGTCAGCGGCAACATTGCCGCCGGCGCGCCGCCGGCTTTCGACCTGACCAACACTCACGTCGGTTACGCTGGCGACAGTGGTGCCCGGTTGCTACAGGTGGATGCCTCGCAGCAGATGGCGATCAATGTAGATGGCGCCGAAGCCTTTATGAGTGTGCGGGATGCTTCGGGCAATTTGACCAACCGCAGCGTTTTCGATTCGGTCAAAAATCTGATCAATAATCTCCAGCAGCCCGCGTTTTCGACGACATCAATGAGCCAGTCGATCAATGACTTGCATGCCAGTCTCGACAACATCAGCCGGGTTCGCGCCTCGGTCGGTACACGTCTGAGCGCTCTCGACGGGCTGAGCAATACCGGAGAGGACCTCAAGTTGCAGTACGCGCAACGTCTCTCCGAGTTGCAGGATGTCGATTACGCGCAGGCGATTTCCGACCTGTTACGGCATCAGATGCAGCTCGAGGCGGCCCAGAAGTCGTTTGCGCAAACCAGTCAGTTGTCGCTGTTCAGCTTGTTATGAAGCACGGCCTGACCCTGCTGTGCGTAGCCGCGTTGGCCGCGTGTTCAACCGCCACGAGCACGCATACCCTGATTCCCAATAAATCGCTGAACCTGAGCCCCAGCCTGCGCGTGCCGCTGGAAGCGGTGGCGGCGACCGGGGTCGCAGCGGTAATCATCTATCTGGTCTATGATCCGCTGGCGCCGAACTGGGAGATTCAGGAACAGCGTCTGGCGGACGACACGTATCGTTTCGACCTGCGCATGAAGCGCTATCACACGGGGGGCGCGGGCGAGGCCATGCAGGTCTTGCGTCGTCGCGCCGCCGCCTTGCAGCGCGAGCAGGGTTTTGGCGACTATCAACTCGTCGAATATTCAGAGGGTATCGAGTCGCAGACGCTGGGGGCGCAGCGCGTGGCCGAGGCCACCGTGCGTTTGCTGCCGACGCGCACTGCCGACTCGTTTCTACAAAACGGCCGGTAATCAGCGGGAAACGGGATACGCCAGCATCGCCGAAATGCCGGCCTCGAAAATATCTTGTAATGGCGTGGCCAGGTAGTTCAGCATCAACCCGAGAATGGCGAACCCGCCCGCCAGCGTGAGCGGAAAGCCAACAGCGAACAGGTTGAGTTGCGGTGCCGCCCGGGTCAGCACACCCAACGCGACGTTGGTGATGGTCAGCGCAACCAGTACCGGCAAGGCCAGCAGCAAGCCGCCTGAAAACATCTTGGCGCCGAGTTCGACCAGATTCAGCCAACTGCCAGAACCCAGCGGTGTGACACTGACTGGAATGGCGACAAAACTCTGCGCAAGCGTGGCGACATAGAGCAGATGGCCATTCAGCGAAAGAAACACGAGGATGGCCAGCAGACCGAGAAATTCGGCGATCACGGGCGTCTGGCCGCCGTGCTGCGGGTCGTAGAAGGTGGCGAAGCCCAGACCCATTTGCAGGCCGATGTATTCGCCCGCGACATCCAGCGCGGTGTAGACGACGCGCATCGCAAAGCCCATCCCTAGCCCGATCAGGATCTGTTGGGCGATCAGCCACAGTCCGACCACCGAGCCGGGCGCAGCAGAGGGCATCGGTGGGAGGGCCGGCATGATGGCGAACGTGATGGCGAGACCGAGAATTAGTCTTGTCCGACGCGGAATGGCGGCGCTGCCCCAGATGGGCGCACTGCTGATGAGGGCCAGAATGCGGCTGGCCGGAAAGATGAAGGCGGCGATCCAGGCGTTGAGATCGGCGGCACTGAGGGTGATCATCCGATCAATTGCGGGATGCTGGAAAACAGCCGCTGAATATAATCGACTAGGTATTGCAGCATCCATGGACCGGCGAGCAACAGTACCAGAAACATGGCGACCAGTTTGGGAACGAATTGCAAGGTGGCTTCGTTCAGCTGCGTCGCAGCCTGAAAAATGCTGATGATCAGCCCGATGACCAGCGCGGTGAGCAGCATGGGTGCGGAGACCAGCAGCGTGACCTCGATGGCCTGCCGGCCGATTTCCATGACGGTACCGGGATTCATGCCGCTAGGTTCCGAAACTCTGGACGAGCGAACCGATCACCAGATGCCAGCCATCGACGAGGACGAAGAGCATCAGTTTGAACGGCAGCGCCACCATTACTGGTGACATCATCATCATGCCCATCGACATCAGCAGGCTGGCGACGATCATGTCGATGACCAGGAAAGGAATGAAGATGATGAAGCCGATCTGGAAGGCGGTTTTCAGCTCGCTGGTGACAAAAGCCGGAATCAGCACGCGCATGGGCGTATCCTCCGGCTTTTCGATGGCCTTGACGTTGGCGAGCCGGACAAACAGCGCCAGATCGGCCTCTCGCGTCTGTTTCAGCATGAAGGCGCGCACCGGCACGCTGGCGCGCTCCCCGGCCTCGACAATGTTGATGCGGTTCTCGGCCAGCGGTACGTAGGCGTCGGTATAGACCTTGTCGAAGACCGGCGCCATGACGAAGAAAGTGAGAAACAGCGCGAGACCGACCATGACCTGATTGGGCGGCGCGGTCTGTGTGCCCATGGCGTGGCGGAGCAGCGAAAACACGATGATGATGCGGGTAAAACCGGTCATCGTCAGCACGGCGGCCGGGATGAAGGTGAGCGCTGTCAGCGTCAGGAGAGTTTGAATCGACAATGAATACGTCGTGCCGCCACCTGGCGCCGGTGTGGTGGTGAGCGCCGGCAATCCCGGCGCTTGCGCCGCCGCCCAACCGGCCAGTGCGAACAGAAGTGTGCCGAGAATCAGCTTACGAAGCATCGCGGCGCCTTTCCGTGACCTGTTTGAGCCAATGGGCAAACGGTTTGTCGACCGCTGGCGCCATTTCGGCTAGGCTGCCTTTGGGCAACCGGTGAAGGGTACGAATCTGGCCAGGCACGATGCCGACTACCAGCCATTCGTCCCCGACCTCCACCAGCACGAGGCGCTCGCGCGGGCCAAGGGCAACGCCGCCGACGATTTTCAGGCCACCCTGGCCGAAGGCCTGACCGCCGGTCAGTTTGCGGGCAAACCAGGCCAGTCCGACGATCAAGGCGACGATCAGGATCAGCCCGAAGAAGGCTTGCATGAAGGTGCCTGAAGAGAGGCCGGGCGCAGCACCCTCGGTGTTGGCGAAGGCAAGCGCCGGCGACAGCGCGGACATGAGCAAAAGAAAAACCGGACGGGCGGACACGGGGAATCTCCAGAATCCCCGTATCTTAAATCAAACGCGCGCTCTGTTAGCGGCTGAGTTTGCGCATGCGCTCCGAGGGGGTGATGATGTCGGTCAGGCGGATACCGAACTTGTCGTTGACCACGACAACTTCGCCTTGCGCGATCAGTGTGCCGTTGACCAGCACATCCATCGGTTCGCCTGCCATGGCGTCGAGTTCCACCACCGAGCCGTGCGCCAGTTGCAGCAGGTTCTTGATGGTGATCTTGGTGCGGCCGAGTTCAACGGTGATCTGAACGGGAATGTCCAGGATCATGTCGAGTTCGTTCATCATGCCGCCTGCCTGGGGCGCGCCTCCGAACGAGGGGAAAATATCGGCGGCGCTGGCACTGGGGGCCGATTCGGCCTGCACCTGCTCGGCCATTGCCGCTGCCCAGTCGTCCTCGCTGATCTGGCCGTCGTCTTCGCTGGCCTTGTTGATCATGTCTTCCAAATCGTCAGCCATGCTGTTCCCCCGTCACCGGGGCGCCATTGGCCTCGGTAGAGATAAATCGTTCAACCTTGAGCGCGTATTGCCCGTTCTGCTGGCCGTAGCGGCATTCCATCAACGGTACCGAATCGACGTTCGCTACAATTTTTTCCGGCAGGTTAATCGGAATGATGTCGCCAACCTGGAGTTTCAGTATCTGCCCCAGTGAAATA
Organism: Betaproteobacteria bacterium UBA1934; assembly: GCA_002337055.1. Taxonomy (GTDB): domain Bacteria; phylum Pseudomonadota; class Gammaproteobacteria; order Burkholderiales; family Rhodocyclaceae; genus UBA1934. The sequence goes on from DDFG01000006.1 coordinate 31,670, forward strand.
CTTCCCGTACCCAGTTGCGCCACGATCTGCACCTCGGCGCTCTGCAACTGCTTGCGAAGCGTGCCGATCCAGCGCTTGTCCGTCGAAATCTGATCGCTCTGCATGGTGCTGTAGAGCATGTCGCGGATCGGCTCGATCATCGAGTATGGGAAACAGATGTGCATGTCCGCCGTGGCGCCGCCGAATTCAAGCGTGAAGGTCGTCGAAACGACAATCTCGGAAGGTGTGGCGATGTTGGCGAACTGGGAATTCATTTCCGAGCGTACGTACTCGAAGGTCATTGAATAGACCGGCTTCCACGACTTGCCGTATTCGGTGAACACGACGTTCAATAGCCCCTGGATGATGCGCTGCTCGGTGGGCGTGAAGTCGCGGCCTTCGACACGGGTGTGAAAGCGTCCATCGCCGCCGAACATGTTATCCACCACCAGAAATACCAGGTTCGGGTCGAAAACGAACAGCGCCGTGCCTCGTAGCGGTTTGGCCAGGACCAGGTTGAGGTTGGTCGGCACGACCAGATTGCGGATGAACTCGCTGTATTTCTGCACGCGAATCGGGCCGACCGAGATTTCTGCATTCCGGTGCATGTAATTGAAGAGGCCGATGCGCAGATAGCGAGCAAAACGCTCGTTGATCAATTCCAGCGTCGGCATGCGACCGCGAACGATCCGCTCTTGCGTGCCTAGGTTGTAGCTGCGAACGGCTCCGCCGTCGTCCCCCGACTCTTCGGGTTCGTCGGTTTCTCCGGTGACACCCTTTAGCAGGGCGTCGACCTCTTCCTGGGAGAGAAAGTCGCCGGCCATTGCGCCCGAGGTTACTGGATGATGAACGCGGTAAACAACACAGCCTTGGCGGGGCCTTCCGGTTCCGCGGCCTTCTTCTTACCCTTTTTTGGCGCTTCGTGCGCGTCCGGCGAGAGCACCTCGTTGATCGCTTCCTTCAATTCTTGAGCCAGCTTTTCCTTACCTTCGCGGGGGGCCAATTCAGAGGCCTTCTTGGTCGATAGCAGCATGGTGATCGAGTTGCGGATCTTCGGCATGGTCGCCTTGATGGCTTGCTCGGCGGCTGCCTCTTCCAGTTCGACTGCCAGCGAGATTTGCAGATACTGATCCCCCGTCTCCTGTTGCAGATTGACGGTAAACGGTTCCAGCGTTACAAAAATGGGTGGATGCGCGTCTTTCTTCTTCTCCGCTTTCTTGGTGACTTCGGCCGTCTCTTCCTCGTCGCCGTCTTCGGCATGTTTCTTGGATTTCAGAACAAAGAAAGCCGCACCGCCGATCAGGCCGATCAGGACAACGGCCGCGACGATAATGATCAGCAGCTTCTTGCTCTTGCGCGGCGCGGCTTCTTCGCCTTCGGGCGCGGGTTTGGCTTCTTTTGTGGCCATAGGAACTGTCCTTGCGATAGGTTTTTTGCGTCAGGGTCAGGCGAACAGGTCAACCAGACCGAGTCCGCTGCGCAGCGGACTGGGCGCGCCGACCGGGCCGGTGCCCGAATCTCCCGGAAGTATAGCCTTATCGTCGCTGAAGCGGGGCGAGTCGCCTGTCTGCGAATATTGGCTCTGTTGCGCATTCTGCGAACCGACATTGGTCTGGCCGAGGTCGATGCCGGCACCAGCTAGCATTTCGCGCAGGCGCGGTAGCGCTTCTTCAATCGCCTGCCGCACTTCGGCGTGCGGGGATACAAAGCTGGCGGTGGCCTGGTCGCCGTTCAGACTGAGCGAGATCTGCACCGGACCCAGTTGCGGTGGATTGATGCTGATCTGCGCGCTTTGCTGATCGTTACGCGCCATCCATAACACTCTCTCGCCGAATTCCTGTCCCCAATTGGCGGCATGCATGGGTGTGGCGACCGGTTCAGGTTTAGTGGTCGCGGTGCGGGCCGTTCCGACGGCTTGATGATTGATCTGCGCGTTCAGATGCGACAGAAAATCGCTTGACGTCGGGGCTGAAGGGGTTGTCGCGGCAAGATTTGCCGCCGGTTGCGGATCGGCTCTGCCGCCGCTGGTTATAAGTAGTTCAGTGCTGGTCGCTGACGAGGCAACGCTTTGGGAGGTGCCGTCCTGGGAAGGGATGGGCGGTGCTGAAATCGGGAGGGCGTTGGCGATAAGGGAATCCGGGGACGATGCGTTAGCAGCAGGCGCCCTTGCGGAAGAGACGGTATGGGTAAGGGCGGTTTCGTTGGTTAGCGAAGCCTGTGGGGTGAAATCGGCGAGGACATCGCGTGTGTTGCCGGAAATGTCGGTTGGGATTTCGGCATTTGGCGAAACGGCGGATTGAGTCGCCACGACACCAGGTAGCCCTGCAGTGAGCAAGAGGTTTGGGGTTCCTTGCGCGGAGAGCGTTTCGTCCGGGGGTTCCGCCTCGATGGGGTCGATGGCGGCCATTGGCCGTGTGATGATGCTTGGGCCAAGGCCCAGCATCTGCAAGGTCAGCAAATCGGAAAAGGCGCCGACCGGGCTGTCGGCAGACACATCGGCGGTCGCGCCGGAGACACCGCCCGGTATAGTCGCGAGCGGAACACCGGTGCCGGGCATCAATGAAATGGACATTGCAAGTCTCTGAAGTCAGGGTTGACGGCAGATAAGCAATGGTTGTGCCCACAGGTTGAAAAGGCGGACGCGGCTAAGGCTCGAATCCCTGTTTGTTGGGACGGGCGGCGAATTCGTCCTGTTGTTTCTGCTCCAGCTTGTCTTCGCGGTAGCGCTCGCTCGCCTGATGCCGATCCGACAGCGTGTCGATGGCTTTCAGGCGTGTATTCTGGGCTTGCCAGTGCGCTTGTCCGGCGGCGGTGTTTCGCTGGCTGTGGGCGACGACCTGGCGCTGTTGTTCGATGGCTTCGTCGATGCGACCGATGAAATCCTGAAAATTGCGCCACGCGAGAGGCGTCATGCCGCTTTGCGATGATTCCCGAAATCGCTGGTTGTATTCTTCGCGGTACTGCTCCAGCAGTTCTAGACGGCTATGCGCGCTGCGCTCTTCGGCGATCAGCCGGCCCAGGCGACGAGTGGCTTCGTCGGTGCGCGTTTGCATGAGGTCCAGCAGCGGCTGCAAGGTGAAGGGCTTGGTCATGACCTATTTTAGAACAGGCCGCGCAGTGCGTCGGCACTGCCCGCGAAATCGGCGCGTTCGCTGATGCCTTGCTGGAGAAAGGCCTCCATGCGCGGGTAGAGCGCGATGGCCTGGTCGAGCACCGGGTCGGAGCCGGGAACGTAGGCGCCGACCGCGATCAGATCGCGCGACCGCTGGTAGCGCGCGAAGAGCACCTTGAAACGACGAATCACATCGAGGTGCTCGGGGGTGATCAGATTGACCATGGCCCGGCTGATCGATTGTTCGATATCGATGGCGGGGTAATGACCGGCGTCGGCCAGCGTGCGCGACAGCACAATGTGACCGTCGAGAATGGCGCGAGCGGAGTCGGCGATGGGGTCCTGCTGGTCGTCACCCTCGGCCAGCACGGTGTAGAACGCGGTGATCGAGCCGCCGCCCTCGGGGCCGTTGCCGGCACGCTCGACCAGTTGCGGCAGGCGCGCGAAAACGGAGGGCGGGTAACCCCGGGTCGCGGGGGGTTCGCCGATCGCCAGCGCGATCTCACGCTGAGCCATGGCGTAGCGGGTCAGGGAATCCATGATCAGCAGCACTTGCTTGCCCTGATCGCGGAAATATTCGGCAATGGTGGTGGCGTAAGAGGCGCCTTGCAGCCGCATCAAGGGGCCGGTGTCGGCCGGCGCGGCGACCACCACGGAGCGGGCCAGGCCGGTTTCGCCCAGTATCTGCTCGATGAATTCCTTGACCTCGCGGCCGCGTTCGCCGATCAGGCCGACGACGATGACCTCGGCTTCGGTGTAGCGCGCCATCATCCCGAGCAGAATCGATTTGCCGACCCCCGACCCTGCAAACAGTCCCATCCGCTGGCCACGCCCCACGGTCAGCATGCTGTTGATGGCACGGATGCCGACGTCGAGCGGATGTTCGATGGCTGCGCGCGTCATCGGGTTGATCGGGCGGCTTTGCAGCGAACGAAGGTGGGGGTCGAGCAAAGATCCCCGGCCGTCAAGCGGCCTGCCGACGCCATCGACCACGCGCCCGAGCAGGCACTCGCCAACGGGTACCTGCTTGGCTCTGTCGATGATGCGGCGGCGATGAGGTGGCGAACTGTCGAGCCGAAGGGGGGGGGAAGGCGTTTCGCAGGCCACGACCTGGGCACCGGGCGATAAGCCGTAAACGTCGTCCGACGGCATGAGATAGAGTTTTTCGCCTGCAAAGCCGACCACTTCCGCCTCCACCGGCGCGCCGCCGGCGGGCAGGATCAGGCAGGAGGAACCCAGCGGTAACTTCAAGCCGGCGGCTTCCATCACCAGGCCGTTGATGCGGGTCAGGCGCCCGCTGGGCCAGAACGGTTGAGCATGCGAGGCGGCAATCCCGGCGTGGTTCAGAAAGCGGCGCCAGCGTGCGCCGTGATCAGGCGGCAGCGTCATGCGTGGCCGACGGTCCGTTGCCGATAGTTTCGAGAACACGCTTCCAGCGCGTCTCCAGCGTCGCGTCGACTTCGCTGGTGCCGGCCCGCAACTGGCAGCCGCCGCGTGTGATGTCCGCGTCCTCGATCAGGTGCCAGCCGGATTGGCCGATCTGATTGCCGAGCAGGCTGTGCAGCAAAGCCGCATCGGCCGGGTGCAGATGCAGCGCGATCGTGCCGTGATGCAGCGGCAGTGCGGCAATGGCTTCGCGGATGATCGGCAGTAGCCGTTCGGGTTCGGCACTCAATGTCGAGCGAACAAGCTGGTGAGCGACTTCCAGCGCCAGTTCGAGCACCTGGTCGGCGACCTGCTGGTCGAGTTGGTCGAGTGCGGTACGGAAGTGGTCGCCCAGCGTCTGGATCTGTTCCGCTTCAGCGCGGGCAGCCGCCATGCCCGCCTCATAACCTTCCTGCCGACCATTTTCCAGGCCGGCCTGATAGCCCTGTTGCTGCGCGTCGGCATGCATGCGCTCGAGATCTTCGGCGGTAGGAAGCTTGAAATCGGCAACCGGTTCGCCCTCTGCGTCGTTTGGAGGAGGAGCGCTTTCGGTGGCGCCCGCCGCGTCAACCGGTGCCGCCCTTTGGGGGTCGGGACGGTCGAAAGCATCGACTTGCCAACGCTGAAAACCGGCGACCTGTTCCTTGGGAATGACCGACATGGTGTCGAAGCCCTTAGACCATCTGCTCGCCGCCCGCGCCGCCGAGCACGATCTGGCCCTCGTCGGCCAGGCGACGGACGGTTTTGAGAATTTCCTTCTGTTCGGCTTCGACTTCGGAAAGGCGAACGGGGCCCTTGGATTCGAGATCCTCGCGCAGCATTTCGGCCGCGCGCTGCGACATGTTTTTGAAAATCTTTTCGCGCAGTTCGGGCGTCGCCCCTTTCAGCGCCAGCACCAGCGAATCCGATTGCACCTCGCGCAGGATCAACTGGATCGAGCGGTCGTCGATGTCCATCAGGTTGTCGAACACGAACATCTCGTCCTGAATCTTCTGCGCCAGATCGGGGTCGTATTCGCGTACCGCGTCGAGTACCGAGGTTTCGTTGGCGGTACCAATGAAATTGAGGATTTCCGCTACCGTGCGGGCGCCGCCCATCGCAGTCTTCTTGATGGCTGCCGAGCCCGAGAGCACGCGAGCCAGCGCGTCGTTCAATTCGCGCAATGCCGCAGGCTGAATCCCTTCCAGCGTGGCGATCCGGAGAACGACGTCATTGCGGAGGCGCTCGGTGAAATGCGTGAGAATTTCACTGGCGTGATCCTTTTCGAGGTGCACCAGAATGGTGGCGATGATCTGCGGATGTTCGTTGCGAATCAGGTCGGCGACCGTGGCGGCATCCATCCACTTGAGTCCCTCGATGCCGGCCGTTTCACCGCCCTGGAGGATGCGCGAAATCAGGTTAGAGGCCTTGTCGTCGCCCAGCGCCTTGGTCAGTGCACCGCGAATGAAATTGTCGGTATCGACGTGCACTGCGGCGTATTCGTTGTGTATCTTGTGAAATTCATCGAGCACGCCCTCGACGCGCGTGCGCGGCACGGTCTTCAGGGCGGCCATGGCATGGCCGAGCTTCTGCACCTCGCGCGGGCCAAGATGCTTCAACACCTCCGCCGCCTGATCCTCGCCCAGTGCGATCAGCAAGGTAGCGCTCTTGTCCAGCCCTTCTTCTGGCGAATTACCCGGCATTGGCGTTCATCCAGTCCTTGATGATGTTGGCGACGGCCTTCGGATCGGTCTTGGCAATTTCACGAGCCTTCTCGATCTTGGCGGCGTAGTTCTGAATCTCGACATTTTCTTCGGCGGCAGCTTCTGCCTCGCTGAAGACGACAGCCGCCGCGCCTCCGGCCGGTGCGGTCTCGGGCGGCGGTGGCGGTGGGAACATGGTTTTCAACAGCGGTTGCAGAATCTTGAACCAAACAAAGGCGGCGATCAGGATCAACGCCAAGTACTTGATCGCTTCCTTGGCGAGCGAGAGCGTTTCGGGATCTTTCCAGATCGGTATGCTGATTTCGGTCTTCTCGACGGCGGTGAACGGCGCATTGGCAATCGAGAGGCTGTCGCCACGCTCCTTGTTGTACCCCATCGCTTCGCGGACGAGGTCGCCGATCTGCTTCATATCGGCATCCGGGAGCGGCTTCACGGTCGTCTTGCCGTCCTTGCCCGTTTCCTTGCGGTGATTGATCACCACGGCGGCCGACAGGCGGCGGATATTGCCCATCGCCTGCTTGGTGTGGCGGATGGTCTTGTCGATTTCGTAATTGATGGTGGCGTTCTTGGCGGTACTGATGGGCTGTCCCACCGCCGCCAGCGGCGCCGATATACCAGCCGCGGCGACTCTGCCCGCTTCGCCCGCTCGAGACGCGCCGGCGGGTTGCGCGCCCGCGGCCGGCGTGGTCAGCGGCGCCGTGGCGGGAACGGGGGGCTGGTTGCTGAGCGCGCCCGGTACGCCGCCTGTAGGCGCATTGACGTTGGCAGTTTCGGAAGTTTGCTGGCTGCGAATACTGGATGCATCGGGATTGCTGTTCGGCTTGAAGCTTTCCGCAGTCTGCTCGGAAGTCGAGAAGTCGATGTCGGCGGCGATCTGCACCTTGTAATTTTCGGCGCCGACCATGGGTTTCAGTATCTCTTCGATGCGCTTGCCGATGCTGTCTTCCACCTCACGCATGTACTTGATCTGGGCAGGATCGAGCCCGGCCTCGGTCAGCTTGCTCTTGAGTTGCGACAACAGCGCGCCGTTCTGATCCAGTACCGCGACATTGGCTGCGGGAAGTTGTGGCACGCTGGCGGCGACCAAGTGGGCGATCCCGGCGATCTGAGCGCCGTCGAGGGCACGTCCGGGGTAGAGAGTGAGCAGGACCGAGGCGGTCGGCTTCTGCTCGTCGCGCACGAACACGGAAGGTTTGGGAATGGCAAGGTGAACCCGCGCCGCCTGCACGGCGCCGACCGACTGGATGGTCTTGGCCAGTTCGCCTTCCAGCGCCCGCTGGTAATTCACCTGTTCGGCAAATTGGGAGATTCCGAACTTGGGGTTTTCCATGATCTCGAAACCCACCGATCCACCCCGCGGCAGGCCTTGCTGTGCCAGTTTGAGACGTACCTCGTGCACGCGATTGGCAGGTACCAGGATGGCGCCGCTGCCATCTGAGAACTTGTGAGGGATATTTTGCTGTTCGAGCAGGGTGACGATAGCGCCGCCATCTTTTTCCGACAGGTTCGAGAACAGAACGCGGAAATCGGGCTGGCGTGCCCACAACAGCGCCGCCACCGCAACGGCGACGAGCGCGGCGATGGCGAGCGCCAGCAACAGCTTCTGTTGGCCGTTCAGGCGCGCCAAGGCGGCGCGCAGCCGGTCGAGCGCGGAGGTTGCCGTTGCCGTGTCGGCTTGCGTCAGGGTGTCGGTGCTGGCCGCCATCGGAATCGATCAGATTTTCAAAATGGAAGAATAATCAAGCTGAAAGCCAATTTTCGCGAGAAATATTCTACTATTACCCGGCCTGAATTCCGCTTATCTTTTTTCAATGATGCCCTCATTCATCGCGCCTGTTGCGACTGAAGACAAAGCCGCCGAATTGCAACGTGCCTTCGATACCTTCAACAAGGTCTCGGCGGAGCTTACGCACGCCTATGAAACCCTGCAAGGCCGAGTGGCTTCTCTGACCGACGAATTGGGGGTGGCGAACGGCGAGCTGCGTCGCCAGTATCAGGAAAAGCAGGCGTTGTCGGAACGCCTTTCGGTGTTGCTTGATGCCTTGCCGGCCGGCGTGGTGGTGATCGACGGCAGCGGTCGTATCACCGACGCCAATCCCGCTGCTCACCAGATGTTCGGCGACGCCGTGGTCGGCGAGCATTGGGGCGACGTTGCCCAGGCATACCTGGAGCCGACGCTGGCGCTAGGGGAGTGGTTGCTCGGCGATCGCCACCTTTCAATTGCCGAGAGTGCCCTTGACTCGGTTGGCGGAAAAATATTGTTGTTGCACGACGTGACGCTGGCTCACCAGATGAAAGCGGATCTGGAGCGCAATCAACGGCTGGCGGCGATGGGTGAAATGGCGGCCTCGCTGGCGCACCAGTTGCGGACGCCCTTAGCGGCAGCCCTGCTTTACACATCGAATCTCGGCCAGACAAGCCTTTCGGACGAAGCGCGCGCTCGCTTTTCGGAAAAGGCGAGCAACCAGTTACGCCGTCTGGAGCGCCTGATCCAGGATGTATTGCTGTTTGCGCGCGGCGAAAGTATCGGGCGCGACCGTTTCCGTGTAGATGAATTGCTGGGCGAGGTGGCGCAGACGGTCGAACCCTTGATGCGCGAACATGGTTTGCGATTCGAGTTGGCCTCGGCGGCTGGCGACACTGAGTTGATGGGGGGGCGCAAGGCGTTGTTTGGCGCGCTGGTCAGTCTGCTCGAGAATGCCATGCAGGCAACCGAAGCCGGCGGCAAAATTTGCCTATTGGCCGAGCGTCAAGGTGATACGGTGCGGGTTACCGTGCGCGATAATGGGGTCGGAATCGGCCCGGGACTGCAGGCGCGTATTTTCGAACCCTTTTTTACTACCCGCGGCCAGGGGACCGGACTGGGCCTGCCGATCGTGCTCGGCGTGGCGCGTGCCCATGGCGGCGATATCGAAGTGCAGTCGCAACCGGGACAAGGCTCGGAATTTGCATTGATTTTGCCCTTGTCCTCACTGAATCACGAGAACACATGAACACTCCACGCTTGCCCATCTTGGTTGTCGAGGATGATCCTAATCTGCGCGACGCCATTTGCGACACGCTTGAACTGGCGGGGCGCGGCTTTCTGGCCGTGGGAGGCGGTGCCGAGGCGCTGGCTGAACTGGAAAAGGCCCCGGTCGCCCTGGTGCTCTCCGATGTGCGGATGATGCCCATGGACGGTATCGCCCTGCTGAAGGCGGTGCGTGAACGGCACCCGCATCTGCCCGTGGTGTTGATGACGGCTTATGCCGAGGTCGGTCGGGCCGTCGAAGCCATGCGCGCGGGCGCTTGCGACTTTCTGCTCAAGCCCTTTGAGCCACAGGCGCTGCTGGCGCAAATCGAAAAATACGAGTTGCCGGAAACCGGTTCGGCGACCGGCGTCGTGGCGATCGATCCTGCCACCGCCAACCTGTTCACTATCGCCGCCCGCGTGGCGCAAACCGACGCGACGGTGTTGCTGACCGGTGAATCGGGGGTCGGCAAGGAGGTGGTGGCGCGCTTCATCCACACCCGCTCGGTGCGCAAGAATGGCCCCTTCGTGGCCATCAACTGCGCGGCGATCCCGGAGACCCTGCTGGAAGCGACGCTGTTCGGATACGAAAAGGGCGCGTTTACCGGTGCCACGCAGGCGACAGCCGGCAAATTCGAGCAGGCCAATGGTGGCTCGCTGCTTCTCGATGAGGTGACCGAGATGCCGCTGGGTCTGCAAGCCAAGTTGCTACGGGTTTTGCAGGAACGCGAAGTGGAGCGTGTTGGTGGCAAGAAACCGGTGCCGCTCAATATTCGGATCATCGCAACCTCGAATCGCGACATGGCCGAGGCGGTAAAGAAAGGTATTTTCCGGGAAGACCTGTATTACCGGCTGAATGTTTTCCCGGTCGCCATTCCCTCCCTGCGCGAGCGGCCGGAGGACATCGTGCCGCTCGCGCGCCATTTTATTGCGACGCACGCCGGTCAACTCGGACGTCGGGCGATGATGCTGTCGCCGCACGCGGAGGCGGTGGTACGAGGCCATCTTTGGCCTGGTAATGTCCGTGAACTGGAAAATGTCATGCAGCGGGCGCTGATCCTTGCGCCCGGCAATAGCATCGAGCCAGAGCATTTGAACCTTGGCCCAGTGTCGGCGTCTGAATCTTCGGTATCAGCAATGTTGCTGCCTCGTGTACCGCCGAATCTGCCGGAGACCGAGAGTCGCGTGGACAACATGAAGGATCTGGAACGCGAGCATATTTTGCGCACGCTGGCCGAAGTCGGCGGTTCGCGCAGGCTGGCGGTGGAACGCCTGGGCATCTCGGAGAGAACTTTGCGCTATAAACTGGCACAATATCGGGACGAGGGCTACTTCAGCGAATAGACCGGATTTCGATCCCATATCTGGTCCGTATTTTGCTGGTAGTGGGTAACGTAAGGGAGTTGCGCATGGATACAAAAGGAATCGATCACATGCTGAGCGTGCTGCAAAACACAGCTGCTCAGGCCGCTAGCAAGACGGCAACAAGCGTCGGTGTGGCGTCGGAGACGGGCGTCGATTTTGCGCAAGTGCTGCAAGGCTCGATCGACAAGGTGAATCAGGCCCAGGTTCAGGCGCATGAAATGGCGGAAAAACTTGCCGCCGGTGACAAAACCCAGAACCTGCATGAAGTGATGATCGCACTTCAGACGGCCAGCATCTCGTTTCAGGAGATGGTGCAGGCACGCAATCGCCTGGTCAATGCGTACCAGGATGTCATGAATATGCAGGTTTAAGCGCCTTTGTCGACGTGAACGGCCCTATGTGTGGCCCGCGTTGACGCCTTTCTTGTGTCGGACAGGCGACCTACTACCGGATCATTGACCGGGCGCAAGTCCTCGTTAGACTACTCGTCTGCCGCTGGTACGAAACGACCGCTCCAACCCTGCGTGGTGATTTGTAGTTGTCTCCCGGTGGGACGATGCAGAGTGAACGTGCCGCCGTCGGCCAGCGTCATGCGCACCAGCCAATGGGCAGCCGGGCCCAACCGGAGTTGATCTTTGCCGAGGCGTGCTTCTATATCTGTACCTTTGCGGCAGAGGGTGCCTGTTCCTTCGGCCCAGACGCCTTCGCTGCTCTTAATGAAACGCAGCGCCAGCGCGCCATTCCTTTCTTGCAAGGTGACAACCATCGGTTTGCCGTCATCCATCGAGGTTTCCGTCCAGCGCAGCGGAAAAGCAGAATCACCAAGCAGTCGGCGCAACTCGGAAATGTTGCTCGCGCAGCGTGCGGTGTCATCCGCCAGAGCGCTTTCTGCCATCGGCAGGGTCAGTAGCGCGGTCAGGAGATATCCGGGGTGCTTCATGCAGTATCGTTTCGTGAGAATCAAAAACGCTTGCCGTATAGTGATTCCGGGCCATATAGGCCCGGAATCACTATGTTTGCGTCGAGATGGCGCGAAGTGTTCAGATCGACAGCAGATTGACGCCAGCAGCACCGACTGCCAGATATCCGTAGTTGCTGTTGGTTACGGCTTTGAGCTTGGCTGTCGTCCCCGAGACTTGCGCCTGCCAGACAGTACCGCTGGTACTGGTATAAATGACGCCATTGTCGCCGACCGCGACAAATTGGCTAAGGTGGGTCAGGCTGTTCAAGCCGGCGGGGAGGCCCGCGGTCGTGACGTTGGTCCACGTCGCGGCATCGGTGCTGGTCAGCAGGACACCATTGGCACCGATGGAGACGTAGGCTTCCGTGCTGGTCGAGGCACTAACCCCATAGGCGATACCCTTCAGGTCGGCGGTCGTGCCGGAGCTGACAGCCGTCCAAGTAATGCCGTCGGCGCTGGTTAGCAGAGTGCCCGACTTTCCGGTGGCAATCCATTTGGCGTTGCCATAGGTTACCGCCAGGAGATCATTGGTGGTTACGGCGGTGGCAGTGGTCCATGTTGTGCCGGTCGTGCTGTATAGGATGGTACCGCTGGCTCCCACCGCGACATACATCGAACTACCGTTGGATGCGAGGGCATTGATCGTATTCGTGGTGCCGCTCGTTTGCTGCGCCCAGGTGGTGCCATCCGTGCTGTAAAGCAGCGTGCCGCTAGCGCCGCCAGCGACGTAATTCGCACCGATCGAGGTGACGCCGTTGAGATTGGCGGTGGTCGGGATGCTCGCCAGGATCGTCCAGGTTTTGGTGTCCGGGCTGGTGGCGATCTTTCCGCCATCGCCAACGGCGACAAATAGTGCACTGGTGAGGCCATAGGTTGCGGCGTTGGCATCCCAGTCGGCAATTGTGCTACCCCTAGTCCACGTGGTGCCGGCGGCGCGCGGAATCGATGTGACCGTAGGCGAAGCTACGCCAGCCGGTCCGTTGTCTACGCGCCCGGTCATCACAAAACCATAGGTGGTGGCGTTGGTCAGCCCGTAGATGACGAGCGGCGAATGCACTTCGAACATCGGCACGCTACCGCTGATATTTGTCCAGTTGTCCACCGTGATCGACGGGGTTGCCGCGTAGTAGAGGGCATATTGGACGTTGGGTTGCATGGTCCAGGTCAGCGTGACGCGACCGTCGCCCGGTGTGGCGGTCAGGTCGGATGGGGGTGCGGCGGAATGGCCGCCGCCACCGCAGCCTGACAGGGTCAGCAGAAAGCCAAGAAGGAACAGGAAATGTTTGGGCAGATTCATCGTCATGTGTCCCGCAATGGAGTGACGCCCGGCTGTGCCGATAGGCTCGCCGTGACCGGAGCGACGTGTGGTGAGAGGCGGCTATCGTAGCACAGGCGGCAAGGCGTCCGGGCGCGAAATTGTTACGGGCGGCGCTTCCGCCTAATCGAGACCAGAAAGTCTCGCCTTGCGTTCGCGCTCAATGCGAGTGATGTAACGCTGGATCATGCTCAGGCGACTACCCGGCAGGTCGACGAACTCGCAGCCGATGCGCAACTGCGGTTGACCGTTGCGCATCGAAAATGTACGTGAATTGCGTACAACGAGATTGACCTGGATGGTGCCCTCTTCAGGGATATCCATTCGGCACCGGTGGAGCGTTTTGCCAACGGTGACCAGCGATTCGGCCTCAATCGGCGCGAGCATTCCGACTCCGCCGCCGCTGATGTCCAACAGAGGCAGGTTGAGGCCGATTTCGGTTCCGTCCTCGCGGCTGGCCTTGCCGTGACAGATAATGGGGTTGCCCTGCGGTGTATCCAGACGGAAATACTCCCGCCGTTGCAGCCGCAACAGGGAACGGGGCATTTTGGTAGCAAAGACTTCGCGGCCCTCGTGCTGAAAGGGTTTGATGCCAGCCAGCGAAAACTGGATCTTGATCTTGTCGACATTCGCGGTGCACAGCAATTGATCTGCGCTCAAGGCCCAGCGATTGATTTCTTCATCACCGCCTCGGTCAATGATCAGTTGGTCGTTGCGTTCGTCAATATCGATCAGCGCAGTGAGAAAAAAGTGTTTGCCGTGATCGAAATAGATGGTCGCCATGCTGCCCTTCTTCTGCATGGCGCGCAGCACAAAGACGATTTCCGTCCGCGAATAGAGCATATAACGGCCGTAAGTGTCGGCGTTTTCCAACTCGAATTCGGGCGGATCGAAAGGGCCGCCGGGCGCGGCATCAGCAGGCATCATGGATGAGCAACGAAATGGGCTGCGGTGAGTTTAGCGCAAAAGAGCGCGTCGCCGCTACGATCCGGAGCCGCCATCGCGGCCTTGCTCGACACGATACAACCAGGCTAGCAGTTCGGCGACAGCGATATAGAGCTGCGGCGGGATGTGCTGATCGATATCGACCTGCGTCAGCAAGGCAACCAGTTCGGGCGATTCATGGACGTAGACGCCGTGTTCGTGTGCCCTGTTGATGATTTCGTCTGCAATCAGACCGCGCCCCTTGGCGACGACCCTGGGCGCGGCATCACTTTGCCGGTAGGCCAGCGCGACGGCTTCACGGCGCGGGTCAGAGGGTGGTTTCGTCACGACGAAGCGTCCAGTGCGAGAGGACCAGGCCGGCCGCTTCCAGTTGATTACGCAACTCGGATGCTGCCGCACTGAGACTAATATGCCCGCTTTCGCTCCGCGCGACCAGTTCGATATCGACGGATTGCGCATTCGCCAGGCGTATGCGAGCTTCGATGCCGCCGAGATTGGGCAGGTCGAGTTGCAGGCGCGTTTGCCAGCGTTCCGGGGCATCGTCTTCGCCACGCGGACGACGGGGGTCGTCCTCCTGAATCTCCCACCGCATGTTTTGACCGGGCCAGACTTGCCCCTGCCAGGAAAAATTCTGACTGGCCAAGGCATCGAGTTGTTGCTGGACCAACGGTGTCAGATCTCGATGCACCACGTTTTCCGCAGGTACGTTGGCGGTTATGGGGCGATCCGGCAAGGTTGTCGTGGTACGTTCGATTTGCGATCCCGCCACCAAACCAGTTGAATTCGTCGATGTGGCCGCTGAGTGATCAAGTGTCGATGACGAGGTCATTGGTGGGGATGCCGGCAATGATGTGTTGGGGCGTGACAACGAAAGCGGTGCAGCGACATTGTCCTGGAGCAGGCGCGCATGCATCTCCGGATTTTGGAGTGCCGGCGAGAGCCTGCCCTGCGGTTGTTGAAGCAAGACGGTGGCCGACAGTTTTCCTTCAACCCAACGTGCCTGCTGGGCTTCGTAAAACATGCCGCTTTTTCCAACTGCTTCGCGCAAGATGGGCACCAGTTCGAGGGCTTTTGACGGCATTTTATCGACCAGCGGTTGATTCGAGTTCAGAGGGGCAGGGGGCGCCTTCTTGCCGTCGGCATCTACGCCTGCGAGCAGATCGCCGATCAGACGCCCGGTTTGGCTGAAACGGGTGGCAACCGATTGCGCGGCGGGCTCTTCGGAGGTTTGGCCGCCGCGCTTGCCGACGAAGGCAAGTGTCAGCTTGCCGTCGGATTCGACCACTTCCAGTTCGAGCGAATCGCCCGGCTTGGCCGAAAACGGCAGCGCGAGAGTGACGTCGCGTTGAGCGATGATTGCGCGGTAGGCGCCATTCGGGAGCAGGGCCTGAATCTCGGCCATCAGTCGCTGCCCCGGAACCAGTTCCGAGAGCACATCGGCAAGCTGCCGAATCGGTGTGGTTGCCTGAGGAGGTGCCGGCTGATCCGGCGTGATTAGGCGCAGACGGCTGGCGACATCGGCGGGAATCATGACGGCATTTCCAGAAACCGTCCGCGGCGCCTGTTAGCGCGGCAACGTGCCAAAGGCGCGCAGCATCGGTCTGACATCCTCTTGCCACGCATTGATTTCGCTCATCACTTCCTGACGCTTGGCAAGGATCTCCAATAACAGGGTCTTCTCGCGGGCTTGCGCATCAGAGCCAGGTGGCGTTGGAGGGCGCTGCGACATCAGGGTCGCACAACGCTGCTCAAGCTCGGCTACGGATTCCCAGTCGAGTTTGTGCGATGCCTCAAGCATTTCGTTGTGAAGCGCAAGCAACTGCTCGTAAAACGCGAAATCGGGCGAGCCGGAGGCGGCCATTGTTAGGGCTGCGTTTCGTTTGGCGCGTCGAGCGACTTCTTGATTTCGACCCAGGCCGAGCGGATATCGCCCAGTAGTCCGGCGACCTCGTCCAGTGCTGCCACCTGATTCTTCAGGTTGGCGTGAACCAGTCGCCTGACCATGTAATCGTACAGCGCGGCGAGATTTTGCGCGATTTCACCGCCAGCTTCGAGATCCAGGCTCACTTTGAGCCCGTTGGAGACAATGTCGATGGCCTTGGAAATGGCCAACCCCTTGGCTTCTAGATTGTTCTCGAGCATTCGCTGCCGGGCGACCGAAATGGCCGAGATCGCGCCATCGTACAACATGACGATTAGTTGGTGCGGGCTGGCGGTGTCGACCGACACATCCGTTTCAATTTTTTGGTATGCGGCAAGCGGGTTGGTGGTTTGTCCAAACATTCGGAGCGATCAGTGCGGGTTAGAGTTTGGCGATTTGCTGCGTGAGGTAGCTACTGAGCGAATTCATTTTGCCGACCAGCGCGTCAAGCGCGGAATACTGGCGAGTATAGTTTGCCTGAATTCGGGTCATTCTGTCCTCGAGCTTGAGTTTTTGCTCGGACATGGCATTGATGCTGTTGGACAGGCTGGTTACGCGGGAGCTGACCACGCCGTTGGTGTTGGTCATCGATGTGGCGACATCGGCGATGGCCTTGCCGAACCCGCCCAGAACACTTTGCAAGTCGGTGAAATGGTTGTCGATGGCGGATTGCAGTTTGGTCGAGTCGACCGACATCGAGCCATCGGCCTGAATCGAGATGCCGACTTCCGCCAGGGTTGAATATAGACCGGTGACACCGGCAGGTGTCGACGACAGGGTTGAGCGCAGGCGCGACATCATCAGCGAAGTAGTGCCATCACCAGTCAGCAGACTGCCAGTTTTGGTCGAAGCATCGTAGGCGGTCAGGTTCTTGACCGTGCTGGCCAGGGCGGAATAGGCAGACGCGAAATTGGTTGCCGCTGTCGTTACCGCGCTGCTGTCGCGGGCGATGGTCAGCGTGGCGCTGCTGTTGGCTTTCGACAGTGTGAACGAGACCCCGGTGATCACCGTCGAGATCGTATTGCTCGCAGACGAAATGGCAATGCCGTTAACCGTAAGATTCGCGTCGAGTGCCGCGTTTCCCTGCGTCATGCCCTGAAGGCCCACGGTCGGATAGGCGAGATCGTTAAGACCTGTGCCGCCGGAGGGTGTGGTGCCGACGGTGATCTTGTTGGCGAGGCCGGTACTCTTGGCGGTGAGCGCGAGCCGTGCGCCATTTGAATCTGTGATGATGCTGGCGGTGACCGAGGTGTTGTTGGTGGATGCGTTAATCGCGTCGCGAATGCCGGCCAGGGTGTCGTTAGTAGAATCGATGGTCAGCGAAAAACTGTTGCTGCCCGAGGTGATTTGAAGAGTGCCGTCGCCGACAACATCGGTCGAGGTGCCGTACGCTTTCGAAGCTAGCGTGTGGGCTTGCGCCAGATTGGTGGTCTGGATGTTGTAGATGCCCGCGCTGGAGGAGCTCGTCGCGCTCGCCGTGCCAAAGGCGGTATCCGAAAAGGTGCTCGCGTAAGCGTTGATCTTGCTGGGTGTGTTGAGCGCGGTTGCCGCCGTCTTCAGTTTGTCGAGTGCGCTGGTCAGCGTCCCATAGGCCGATATTTTGGATTGGACGCTTTTAGCCTTGGTGGCGAGGGCGGTCAGGGGCTGGCGTTCGACCGCCATCAACTGGTTAACCAGCGAAGCGACATCCAATCCGCTGCCGATTCCGGCAGATGAAATAGTTGCCATGACAAGCCCCCTTTACACAATCAGGCGGTTTGACGAATCAGCATGCCTTGCAATTGGTCAAGCGCCTTGGCGATTTTCAACATTTCTTCGGAAGGGATCTGGCGGATCACTTCCTTGGATGAACGGTCGACCACCTTGATGATACGAATTCCAGTGTCGTCATCCAGCTTGAATTCTACATCTGTGGCCTTTGCCTGAACGAACTCGTTAACGCTCTTGAGCGCCTTTTCGAGATCGTGCCGCGTCGGCTTTTGCTGTTCTCCAGCGGCCTGGACGGCAGTAGGATTCTCAAGCACATCTTGTGCCACTGCGCCGGTGTGACCGGGTGCCGGTGTGCGTACGGTACCCTTTTCGCCGGAGTCGACCAAAGGCGGAATGTAGGTGCCGATGGACTGAATGGCCATGGCGAACTCCTTTCTGTCGTGACAACGGGTGTGAGCCGTTGTGGCTCACACCCATTCATCCGGAACGGTTTGCCGGTTAGCGCAGCAGGGACAGCACGTTGTTGGGCAGGGCGTTGGCTTGGGCCAGCATGGCGGTACCGGCTTGCTGGAGGATCTGGCCGCGGGTGAGGTTGGCGGTTTCGGAAGCGAAGTCAGCGTCCATGATGCGACTCTTGGCGGCAGACTGGTTTTCGACATAGACCTGCAAGCTGGAGACGATCGCGTCGAAACGGTTCTGCACGGCACCCCACTTGGCGCGGGCGGTGGTGACTTGGCCAATGCCGGAGTCGATGAAACCGAGTGCGCACTGGGCCGTCGATTGCGAAGAGATATCGATGATCGACGAATCGTTGTAGTTGCTCAGACCGCCAGTGAAGGAACCGCCGGAGACGGTCAGGACGTTGGCGCCGGAGGCGTTGGCACCGATCTGGAAGTCGAACTGCGAACCAGCCTTGGCGACCGTGGCACCCGTATCAAGCAGAGAAATGCCGTTGAACGAGGCGCCGGATTGCACGCGCAGGATTTCAGCTTGCATCTGGGCGAATTCGGTTTGCAGATTGGCGCGGTCGGTGGAGCCGATGGTGCCGTTGGCGGCCTGAACAGCCAGTTCGCGCATGCGTTGGAGGCTGTCGCCGATCTTGCCAACGGAGTCTTCCATGGTCTGGGCCAGGGAGATGCCGTCATTGGCGTTGCGGATGGCGACTTGCGAGCCGCGGATCACGGCGTCCATGCGGGTGGCGACGGCGAGGCCGGCGGCGTCGTCCTTGGCGGAATTTACGCGCAGGCCAGAAGACAGGCGTTGCAGGGAACGGGTCAGTTCGGTTTGCGAAGTCGTGAGGTTACGCTGCGCGTTTAGGGACGGCAGGTTGGTGTTGATGATTTGTGCCATGAGTCATCTCCTTATAGCGATTGGGCAAGATGCCGCCGTCTGGCGACACCGAAAATCTTTGCTTCTGATGCAGATATCGGCGTGCGCGCGGAGAACTTTAGACAGGTCAACAAAAAAAGGGAGCGATCCTCGCTCCCCTTGGAAAAAAACCGATCCTGGTCGATTATCAACCGCGCAGCAGCGACAGCACGTTGTTAGGCAAGGCATTTGCCTGCGCCAGCATGGCGGTGCCGGCTTGCTGGAGGATTTGGCCGCGCGTCAGGTTGGCGGTTTCGGCGGCGAAGTCGGCGTCCATGATGCGGCTCTTGGCAGCGGACTGGTTCTCGACCAGCACTTGCAGGCTGGAGATCACAGCTTCGAAGCGATTTTGCACGGCACCCCATTTGGCACGCGCAGTCGTCACCTGATTGATGCCGCTATCAATGAAGAACAGGGCACACTGGGCGGTCGATTGCGACGAAATGTCGATGCCGGTGGCGGTGGTCGAGTCGCCGTAGGTACTGATCGTGCCAGCGGCGAACGAGGCGCCGGAGACGGTCAGGACGTTGGCGCCAGAGGCGTTGGCGCCGATTTGGAAGTCGAACTGCGAACCAGCTTTGGCGACGGCGGCTGCGGTGTCGAGTAGCGAAATGCCGTTGAAGATGGCGCCGGAGACGACACGATTGATTTCCGATTGCATCTGGGCGAATTCCACTTGCAGATTGGCGCGGTCCGTCGAGCCGATGGTGCCGTTCGCAGCTTGGACGGCCAGTTCGCGCATACGCTGCAAGCTTTCGCCGATCTTGCCGATGGAATCTTCCATGGTCTGGGACAGAGAAATGCCGTCGTTGGCGTTACGAATCGCGACCGAAGAGCCTCGCACAATGGAGTCCATGCGGGTGGCGACGGCAAGGCCGGCGGCATCGTCCTTGGCGGAATTGACGCGTAGGCCGGAGGACAGTCGCTGAAGCGAGCGCGCCAGATCGCCTTGCGAAGTAGTGAGGTTACGCTGCGCGTTCAGCGACGGCAGATTGGTATTGATGATTTGAGGCATGGCGGATCTCCTGAAGGATCGGTTGTGCGCGATTTATAGCAACGAATGTGCCATTTTTAGCGCAACAGCGAGAGAACGTTTTGCGGGAGGGAGTTGGCTTGCGCCAGCATTGCGGTGCCGGCCTGTTGCAGAATCTGGCCGCGGGTCAGGTTGGCAGTTTCGGCGGCGAAATCGGCATCCATGATGCGGCTCTTGGCGGCGGATTGGTTTTCGACCAGCACTTGCAGGCTGGAGATGATTGCGTCGAAGCGGTTTTGCATGGCGCCCCACTTGGCGCGTGCGGTGGTGACTTGGCCGATGCCTGAATCAAGGGCCGCGAGCGCGCACTGGGCAGTTGATTGCGAAGAGATGTCGATGCCGGTGGCGGTGGTCGAGTCACCGTAGGTGCTGATCGTGCCAGCGGCGAAGGAAGTGCCGGATACCGTGATGATGTTGGCACCGGAGGCGTTGGCGCCGATCTGGAAGTCGAACTGCGAACCAGCCTTGGCAACCGTTGCTGCGGTGTCGAGCAGTGAAATCCCGTTGAAAATGGCGCCGGAGACGACACGGTTTATTTCCGACTGCATCTGGGTAAATTCAACTTGCAGATTGGCGCGGTCGGTGGAGCCGATGGTGCCGTTCGCCGCCTGGATGGCCAATTCGCGCATGCGCTGGAGGCTGTCGCCGATCTTGCCGATGGAGTCTTCCATGGTCTGAGCCAGGGATATGCCGTCGTTGGCATTGCGGATAGCGACCTGCGAGCCCCGAATGATCGAGTCCATGCGAGTGGCGACAGCGAGGCCTGCAGCGTCGTCCTTGGCAGCATTGACACGTAGCCCGGAGGACAGCCGTTGTAGTGAGCGCGTCAGCGAACCTTGCGAGGTCGTCAGGTTGCGCTGTGCATTCAGCGAGGGCAGGTTGGTGTTGATGATTTGAGCCATTGCCAATCTCCGAGTGGATTCGGAGAGCGATCAAGCAATAGCTGTGCCTGAAAATTTCAGTAATAAAAAAGGCGGCCCGTTCGGGCCGCCTGAGAGGGGATGCAAGAATCAGCGCAGCAGGGACAGCACGTTGTTGGGCAGGGCGTTGGCTTGGGCCAGCATGGCGGTACCGGCTTGCTGGAGGATCTGGCCGCGGGTGAGGTTGGCGGTTTCGGAAGCGAAGTCAGCGTCCATGATGCGACTCTTGGCGGCAGACTGGTTTTCGACATAGACCTGCAAGCTGGAGACGATGGCGTCAAACCGGTTTTGGATCGCACCCCACTTGGCGCGGGCGGTGGTGACCTGGCCGATGCCGGAGTCGATGAAACCGAGTGCGCACTGGGCCGTCGATTGCGACGAAATGTCGATACCTGTGGCGGTGGTCGAGTCGCCATAGGCACTGATGGTGCCAGCGGCGAACGAGGCGCCGGAGACGGTCAGGACGTTGGCGCCGGAGGCGTTGGCACCGATCTGGAAGTCGAACTGCGAACCAGCCTTGGCAACCGTTGCCGCGGTGTCCAGCAGGGAAATGCCGTTGAACGAGGCGCCGGACACGACGCGGTTGATTTCCGACTGCATCTGGGCGAACTCAACCTGAAGATTGGCGCGGTCGGTGGAGCCGATGGTGCCGTTGGCGGCCTGGACAGCCAGTTCGCGCATGCGTTGGAGGCTGTCGCCGATCTTGCCGATGGAATCTTCCATCGTCTGGGCCAGGGAGATGCCGTCGTTGGCGTTACGGATGGCGACTTGCGAGCCGCGGATCACGGAATCCATACGGGTGGCGACGGCGAGGCCGGCGGCGTCGTCCTTGGCAGAATTTACGCGCAGGCCGGAAGACAGGCGTTGCAGCGACTGGGTCAGCGCGGTTTGCGAAGTCGTGAGGTTACGCTGCGCGTTCAGGGACGGCAGGTTGGTGTTGATGATTTGTGCCATGAGTCATCTCCTTTGGATAATCGGCGCCATGGGCGGCGTACCGGCGGGAGCGTCGGTCATTCGCCCCGATGAAACCGATTACGGATGACGCGCGAAATACTTTAGGACAATTTTGTCGGGGGTTCGTAAGGAATGCCGGCGTCAAGCGCAGCCAGTCGCCGCCGCGCTTCGTCGGGGATTTGCAGAATGACTTCGCGCCCCCCAAGCAGGAATGCGAGAATCACGTCGAAGCCACGACGGGCATATAGCGCGGCGGTTTCGTCGTCGGGCACCAGCGTCATGCACTCGAAGAAAAACTGGCAGAGGTGGTACAGCGACCCACGCAACATCGGGAAGACGGCTGTTGTGGCGTGTTTCTTGGCGAAAAGGTAGTCCGAAAGATCACGTAGTGCATCAACGATGTCGAGCTTGCTTTTGATCGGGCGGGCGAAGATGTCGCGCACGTCGGCGTGTACGGCTTCCAGTTGTCCTGCCAGAAAACCGAGATTGCGTTCGACCTCGTGTGGATAGTCCAGCGAGAAGCATGCGGCAATTCTTGCCAGCGATTTTTGCCGGTCTTCCGGTGTGGCGGAAATTCTGACCTCGTCGGCGACCAGCGGCTCCGCATTCTTGATGGCGGCCCCCCAGTTCAGGTTGTAAACCTTCTTGTCGTCGCCATGGATGCGAATCGACTGGGCAATCAGATCACGGCATTGCAGGAAGATAAAGGTGCTCTCCACCTCGTCGCCGAAGTTGCCGGGAACGGTGATGGTCTGCTTCATCGAATTGTGAGTTTCCTCGACCACACGTTTGACGTTATCGGTCGAGTGATCATCCTCATAATAGAAACTCATTTTCGAGTGATGCAGCCCCTCCTTCGGGTAGCCGACGTCCACGCCGAAGAGGTAAACCTCGCTGAACCCCATGCGGAGCGCGAAATCAGTGCCGGCGTTGGTGACAGTCGGGCCCGTGGAGAAGCGCGGAAACTGGTTTTCGATATCGATGATCTGGGTACCGCCGTCGATATCCTTCAAAATCATCATCGGCTTGTTCGAGAAATTGAAACAGCCCGGCGGAATCAGCGAGAGGAAAAGCAGGGGCACATCCTGGAGGAAGTTGCGCACGCGCTCGTCGGAGAGAAACTCGTAGGTGAAGTCGGTGCGTTCGATCTCGATGTGAAAGTCGGGTTTGATGCCTTTCTTCATGAAGGCACTAATTGCCGACCCGCAGCAGATGACCACGGCACGGTCGCGGTATTCCTCGATCATTGGCCAGAGTTTGTCCAGCGAAGGGCCGGAACCGACTACGAAGGCGATAGCATTCTCGACCGGCTTCTTTTCTTCTCGAACGCAGAGCGGGAAACCGCGCAGGGCATTTTGCGCGGAATGCAGCAGCGACAATACTTCGTCGTCGAAAAACCCCCAGCCGGCATACAGCTTGAACATGTCCTGCGAAAGATTGTTCCAGAGTTCCTTGACGTCATCCGACTTGTAGTCGTTGAAATGCAGGGCGACGCCGCGCGCGAAGTACGGTGGCCAATGACCGCGGATGGTGACGAGCAGGTCATGCGCCAGTTCCTTGATGTCGCCAGTCGAGGATGTGAGGATGGTGAAATGTTTGCCGCCCCGGTACATGAACTGGTGGTAGAGCGCGGCGTAGTCGAGAAAATAGAGCGACAGATCGAGTTGCCGGATGTCGGGTTCGACAATCACAAAATGCCGCAATTCGTAATTTTCGACGATCAGTTCCAGGTCATGGCCGTAACCGACGCCGAAACTGACCGCGATGATCAGCTTGCGCTCCCCAAAGTGGGGACCACTCGCCCATTTTGCCGGTTCCGGACACAACTCCTTGAAGGCGCGGATCACATCGAAACGGAATCGCGGCTCGACCGGAAAGAAGAAGTGCGGATTGGTCATATGCGGCGCCGCCAGCGTCTCGTCGGCCAAGTAGCGGGTGAATGTAATGACGCGCGGTCGCGTTTGCGGGTTGTCGAAAAAGTCGAACTGCATCTTGCCCAGTTCGCGGAAGTAGGACGAATAACCCTGGTGCGATTTGTGGTTGACCCACACCTTGCCATCCGGTTCGATCTGGAACGGCATCGTCGGATCGCATTTCATCAGTTCCGAATAAACGTACGGGAACTCCTTTTGCAGAAAGAACAGGTTGGCCTGATAGGTAGTCAGCATTTTCAGCCGCGTGGCTTCCTGGATCGGCGTCATCTCCGGGTCTTCGGGCAATTCGGCGTGTGCTTCGGTATGGTCGTTCATCGCAATCTCGGGCAATCAGGGATGGTGAGCCGGGCACAAGGCCGCGGGAGTGACGGTCAAGTATGGCACCAAGACCAGTTCGGTCGCAAAGCCTTCCTTGAAGAAGGCGATCTGCAATTCCTTGTCGTTCGGCGCCGGTTGGTCGCCCGGATAGGGGCGGTCGCCGAGAATGAATCGGCGGGCACCGCGACGGCGGGCCAAATCGATGGCGGTGTACAGGCTAAGGTGTGCCAGCGGCTTGTCGAACAGGCTGCGATCGTAGGCGCCGACCGCGTAGAGCACTTCGTCGTGGCTGGCATTGAACAGGCTAGCGCCGACCAGTTTGCCGTCGCCGTCGCGCAGGTAGATGGCGAACGCTTCGCCAGCGACGATACCCTCGAACTGTGCGGCCCAGCTTTCCGCCGAGCGTGTGCGCCGCCCGGCAACCTCGATGTGCAGCGCCTCGAAGGCGGTAAATGCAGCGGCATCACCGATGTCGTCGATGGTGATTTGCCAGTGACGCTGCGCGGCGTTGATCAGGGCCTTGAAGCTCTTGCGCAAGACGCGATGGTAATCCTCGGCGGGTGGCCTGAGGTCGATCTCGGTGCGATGGCATACTTCAGAGTGAGCGCCGGCTTCCAGCGCGATGCGCTGCCACTCGGGCAAGTTACCTCGCACGGGAGGGGCGGAGAGGCGAAGATCGGGCAGGCCGCCGTGTACGCCCAGCTGTCCGAGCAGAGCCAGCCATTGACGTGCGGCGGCCTTGGCGGTTTTGGCCGGCAGTTCGGCCAGCAGCGGCGGCGCAACGCCGGCCTGGCCATTCAGGTGGCTGGAGAGGCGCGCCTGTGCCGCCTCTGAGCGTACCCAGGCGAGCGGCCAGACGCCGACATCGCGGCCCTGCCAGCGGATCAGGCAGTCCAGTTCGGCGTAGGCGGCGCTGGCGCCGCGAAAATAGGCGTGCTGGTAGTCGACATGGCTTAACGCATAACCGGCCGGCTGCGCAGGCAGGCTGGCCAGACAGGTGCGCCACCGCTCGGCCAAGCCGCGGGCGCGGACGAATTGTAGCGGTCCGGCCGCTGAACTGCCTGCCAGCAATTGCTCGAATTCGGCGTCGGCAAAGCAGTGGTTCACAGGGTGTCCCAATTTAGTGGAGTCCCGCGTTTCAGCGGTCGGCTGGCGATCTTGCCGAGAATCTGCTCCAGATACTTGGGCGGCAGCCCGAAACCCGGCCGGATGGCGCGCACGTTGTCGGCGGTGAACGGCTCGCCGGCGTCGATGTCGCGGACGACGTAGAGGGATCGCCGGAACGCCAGCGATTTCTTCTCCGCCTCGGAACCGCCATAGCGAACCTGTCCCAGTGCCTGCCAAGCGCGCTCGCTTTCGACGGCCAGTGTCCGCATCTCTGCCGGTTCCAGCGAGAATGCAGAATCTACGCCACCGTCGGTGCGTGCCAGCGTGAAATGTTTCTCGATCACCGTTGCGCCGAGCGCGACAGCGGCCACGGCAGCGCCGATGCCCATGGTGTGGTCGGAGAGGCCGACCTGGCAGCCGCTCCATTCCCTCAGATTGGGAATAGTCGCCAGATGGGTATTGATCGGCGAGGCAGGATAGGTGCTGGTGCATTTCAGCAGCACCAGATCGCGGCAACCCGCGGCGTGGGCGGCGCGAACGGTGTCGTCGATTTCTGCGACACTGGCCATGCCGGTCGACACGATCATCGGCTTGCCGGTTGCGGCGACCTTCCGGATCAGCGGCAGATCGGTCATCTCGAACGAGGCGATCTTGTAGCAGGCGACCTCCAGTGTTTCGAGAAAGTCGACTGCAGTCTCGTCAAACGGCGTCGAAAAAGGAATCAGGCCGCGGGAGCGGGCACGTTCGAAAATCGGGGCGTGCCATGCCCACGGTGTGTGCGCCTCGTTGTAGAGTTCGTAAAGACTGCGGCCGGCCCACAGGCTGCTGGGGTCGTTGATGACGAAATCGCCTTCGGCGAGATCGAGGGTCATCGTGTCGGCGGTGTACGTCTGGATCTTCAAGGCGTGCGCGCCAGCGTCGGCGGCCGCGTCGACGATGGCCAGGGCACGCTCGAGCGATTGGTTGTGATTGCCGGACATTTCTGCGATGACGAAGGGCGGATGGGTCGGGCCGACGGAACGATGAGCGATGGCGAAGCTGGTCATGGCAAGCCTCAGTCGGAAGCGGCAGCCGGGGCTGCCTTGGTCAGAATGTGATGCGCGGGCGTATAACCGGCGCCGATGAAACTGTGCCAGGAGGCGGCATTGCCGGCGCGAACCTCGGCGAGCAGCGGGCTGGCGTCCGGGCAGACGGTGCGCAGGTGTGCTTCGGCGGCGCGCAGCAGCGGTACGGCCAGTCCTTCGCCGAAGCGCGCCGGATCAAGAAAGAGCGACACCCTGACATCGGTTTCGCGCATATCGAAGCGTACGCAGCCACATGGTTCACCCGCAGTTTCGCCGATCAGGAGCAGACGGGCGCGATCCGGCAATACCCGTTGAAGCCAGACCAGATGCGCCTCCCAGACCAGCGGGCTCGAATCGAAAGCTTGCTGGCGGACGCGTGGGTCGTTGCGCCAGGCGAACAGGCGCTCGGCGTCGTGCAAGGTCGCGGGTCGCACGCTGACGCGAGTCAGCATGATCCGTGCGACGCGCTGTGCGCCGCCTCCGTCGCACAGCGAGGCGGCGCGTTCGCCAATGCGTGCTCGCCAGTCGGCATGGTGCCAGAGCAGGTGGATGGCCGCCGCGAGGTCGGCGTCGGTGACCCGGTCGTGACGACCGAGGTGAAAATGGCCCTGGTTTGCCGCGACCGCTTCGGCCAACTCGCGCTGGTTGTCGGCGACGGTCAGGGTGATGGCGGGCAGGCCCACTGCACACCGTTCCCACGTGCTGACGCCGGGCGAGCCAATCGCCAGATCGGCATGGGCAAGTAAACCTGCGATATCGGCGGGGCAATGATGCAGTTGCACCCCCGGCAGCGCCGCGCAACGGTGTTGCAGGTGGACGAGGTCGGCGTATAGCGGTCCGACGACGACATCGATGGCGCCCATGAACGACATGTCGGCGAGCACCTTCAGCGTGCGGGCGGTCAGGTCTTCTTTGTCGGCACCGCCAAACATGATCAGCAGACGGTTGGCCGGATTCTCAGCGCGTCGGCCGATTGCGGTATCGCGGGCGGCCGCGAATTCCGGGCGAAGCAAGGCGTGACGCGGGCCGAACAGCGATTGGCAGGTGGTGGGTAATAGGCTTGCATAGCGGCGTCCCGGCTCTACATGCAGATTCTGGTCGAGCAGGAGATCGGCGTTGTGGGGGCGATCGGCCAAGTCGTCGATGACCATGACTCGCCGGCCGGCGGTGCGCATGGCCTGCTGCCAGCCGGCGGCCAGCGCATAGTGATCGACGACCAGCCAGTCGAGGGCCTGCCAATTCGCCAAATGCGCCTGGCACAGCCGGGCATCCTCCCGCCAGCCATGCGGTAACCAAGCAGCATGTGCCACCGCGTCGGGTTGCACCGGAAGGGTGCCTTCGGGCAATTTGATCAGCGTGTGGCCGGAGGCGGTGATGCGTTCGGCCAGGGCGCCGATGCCGGCGGCGCGACAGAGGAAGACACACCGGGCGCCGTGAGCGACAAGCGTTTCCGCCAGCGCCAGGCAGCGCATGACGTGCCCGGTCCCGATCTGCGAGTTGGCGTCGGCACGAAAGGCGACCTGCATGATCCGGGGCTCAGCGAACCTTGAACAGGGGCTCCAGCGGTTGGCAGCGCAAGAGCTCGGCTATCCGGCCCTCCAGCGCACCGGCCTTGAGCAGCGGGAAAATTTCGTCATAGACGGCGAGTAGCCGGTCAATGTCGGCTTCGCTGTGCGCGTAATTGAGATTGTGTGTGCCCAGACTCAGGATGCCGCGCTCGAACAGCGATTGCAGCAGCAAGGTCTTGGTCGCCCACTGGCTGGCGTGCGGGGTGTCCTTGAGGATCAGGAAAGTCCAGCTCGGGTGGCCTGCGACGTTTATCAATTCGCTGACGCCATGGCGGACGACCCGTTCGCGCAAGCCGGCGAGCAGGCGTTGGCCGAGCTCGGCCAACCGGTCGGTGACGCGACAGCGCTGGATCTTGTCCAGCGCCGCGGCGGAAGCGGCGAGCGAGAGCGTTTCGCCGCCGAAGGTGAAGGAGAAGAAGATCTCCTCCATCAGTTTCATCAAATCGCGACGGCCGGCGACCGCCGACAGCGGGTAACCATTGGCGAGACCCTTGCCGAAAGTGGCGAGATCGGGCGTGACGCCGAAATATTCCTGGGCGCCGCCGGGGGCGTAGCGGAAACCGGTGATGGTTTCGTCGAAAACAAGTAGCGCGCCGTGCGCGCGAGTGATCCGGGCGACCGCGTCGAGATAGCCGGGCAGTGGCTCGGCGACGTTCATCGGTTCGAGGATCACGGCTGCAAATTCACCAGGGTGCGATTTCAGCAGCTTTTCCAGCGCATCGACATCGTTGTACGGAAAGATGTGAGTCAGTTCGCGCACAGCCTTGGGAACGCCGCGCCAGCGCGCGGTCGAGCCGATGTACCAGTCCTGCCAGCCGTGGTAGCCGCAGACGGCGACACGGTCACGACCGGTATGGGCGCGGGCCAGTCTGATGGCGCCCGAGGTCGCATCCGAACCATTTTTGCCGAAGCGAACCATGTCGGCGCAGGGGACCATGGCGACGATGCGCTCGGCGACTTCCATTTCCAGCGGATGCGGTAGCGAGAAAATGACGCCGTCGTCGAGTTGCCTGCGTACGGCGGCATCGACATCAGGGTCGTTGTAGCCCAGCGTGATCGAGCACAGGCTGCTGATGAAATCGATGTATTCGTTACCGTCGGCATCCCACACGCGACTGCCCTGGCCACGCTTGATGAAGTAAGGCGAGACGCCGTGCGGATACTGGGTCTTGCTCTTGGAAAAGGTCTGGGACCCCAGTGGAATGGTTTGCAGGGCGCGCTCGAGGAGCGCCTCGGAACAGGTGTAGCGATGGCTCATGATGATGATCCGGCAAGTTTGGAATGCTGTGGGTCGCGCGCCAGCGACTGGATGTAGCCTTCATTGCGCGGAATCTGGCTGTTCAGCGCGATGACCTCCGGGTGTCCAGCCAGCCAGGCGAGGATGTCGGCGGTGGTGAAGGCCGGGTTGGCGGGATACAGGGCGCGATAGATCGTATCGGCGGCTTCGAAATCGGCAGGTTCGTCGACCGTCCAGCGCAACCAGGACAAGTCGCGTTCCTGTCGATAGTGACCAATGCGGTAACGTTCCGGTCGCTGGTGAATGAACGGCGTGACGTGCTCGCGCTCGGAGGGCAGCGTCGCCTCGCGCCAGGCTTCTTCCAGGCAGCTGAAGCGGAAGACCTCGATGTCGAGTCCGTCCGGGAAGGTCGGCTGAAAGGCGTTGGTGCTGTAGTCGTAGCCGCCGGCGAGGTGAAAGTCGATGCAGGCGTCGATGACCTGCGGATCGGCCAGCGGGCAGTCGCCGGTCAGGCGGATGACGTGTTCTGAAGGCGGCTGCGCTGCCGCAGCGCCGTAGAAACGGTCGAGCACATCGTTCAGCGAACCGCGATGGCAGCGGAGACCGAGTTCGTTGCACAACGACGCCAGCGGATCGTCGGAGGATTCGCTGCTGGTGGCGACGACGAGCGGGCCGATATGACGAGAGCGTTGCAGGCGCTCGATCTGGCGGGCCAGCATCGGTCGGCCGAGAATCGGGCGCAAGACTTTGCCGGGCAGGCGGGTCGAGGACGTTCGGGCTTGCAGGATGGCGAGCATGGTTATCCTTTCGGCCAAAGACGAGGGTCGATCAGGCGTTCGTCGGCGACCGCAAGATCGGCGAAGGTGTCCGGCGGCAAGGCCGGTGCGGCTGCATAGGCGGACACGATTTCCCGCCATTCCTGCGGGTTTGTCGCGCCGCAGATAACCGTGCCCAGACCGGCAATGCCTTTCAGAAAACCGAGCGCCGCCGGCAACGGTGTCAGGCCGAGGTCACGGACTCGTGCTTGCCAGGCGCGCAGCGCAGGATGCAGCGCGTTCAGATGCGCCGGTAGCCGCTCTGGTGGTGCCAGCAACAGCCCTTGCAGAAACGCAGAACGGATGTGGATCTCGACACCCTGTTTGTGCAGGGCCGCCAGGGCGCCGGAAAGCAGAGGGCGCTGGTCGAGCGGATTGAGCGGCAGTTGCACTAACTGGATGGGGTGGCGGGCGAGGAGTTGGTAGATTTCTTCGGAGGTATAGACCGAGACGCCCAGCTTGTCGACCAGTCCGTTTTCACGCAGTCTCGCAAGCGCGGCAAACAACGTCTCCCCGCAATGACCCAGCAAATCGCCCGGGCGATGCACCAGAAGACCGTCCAGGCGAGGCAGGCACAGTCGTGCCCGGCTGCGCCGGACGCCCTCTACCGTGGTGGCCACGGCGTCCGCCGCCGGCCGGTCGGGATCGAGCGGCAGGGTTTTGGTGATGACGCGAAATGCGTGCTCGCGGGGCAGTATCTGACCGAGCACACTTTCGGCGTCGCCATAGAGCGCGGCGGTGTCGATCACCTCGACGCCGTGCGCGGCGGCGTGTTCAAGCATGGCATGGGCGGCCTCGGGCGAAGTGCGACCGGCCTGATTGGTGACGCCATAATCCAGACCGAACTGGACGGTGCCAAGCCCCAGTTTCATGCCAGTGCCCGGGCCAGTGCCGCCACCACGACATCTTGCTGCGCGAAATCGAGATCGGCGTAGAGCGGCAACGATATGGCTCGCCGGTAGTAGGCTTCTGCCACCGGAAAATCGCCGGGCTGAAAGCCGAATTGCCGGTAGTCGGGTTGCAGATGCACGGGAATGTAGTGCACCTGAACGCCGATGCCTTCGTCACGCAGGCGTTCGAAAACGCTGCGGCGGCGGTCACCGGCAACCTGGATCGGGTAAAGGTGCCAGGCCGATTCGCGGTCGGCGGCGCAGCAGGGGCGGGTGAGCGGGAGATCGGCCAGCAGGCGGTCATATCGTTCGACCAGTGCCCGACGGCGGGCCAGAAAACTGTCGAGCCGCTGCAACTGGCTGCTTCCCAGTGCCGCTTGCAGATCGGTCAGGCGATAGTTGAAACCGAGATCAATTTGCTGGTAGTACCAAGGGCCGTCGCTTGCCCCCTTCATTTCTGCTGCATCTCGGGTGATGCCATGCGTGCGTAGGCGGGCCATGCGTGCCGCGAGGGCTTCGTTGTTGGTCATTGCCATGCCGCCTTCGCCGGTCGTGATGATCTTGACCGGGTGAAAACTGAAGATGGTGATGTCGCTGTGCGCGCAATCGCCCGTCGGGCCGCCCTGATAGCGGGCGCCGATGGCGTGCGAAGCATCTTCGACGACGTGACAGTCATACTTTTTTGCCAGCGTGCCGATGGCCGCCATGTCGCAGGGCTGGCCGGCGAAATGGACGGGAATGATCACCTTCGGCAAGCGGTTCTGGCGTGCTGCCGCTGCGAGTTTGTCGGCGAGCGCGGCGGTATCCATATTCAGACTTACGGGGTCGATATCGACGAAATCGACGGCAGCTCCGCAATAGCGGGCGCAATTGGCGGAGGCAACAAAGGTGTTGGGGCTGGTCCATACCCGGTCGCCAGGGCCGACATCGAGCGCCAGGCAAGCCAGATGCAGGGCGGCAGTGGCATTGCAGACTGCCACCGCGTGCCTGGCATGGCAATACGCCGCCATGGCCGATTCGAAGGCAGGTATGGCCGGACCCTGAGTCAGCCAGTCGGAACGCAGTGTGGCGAGAACAGTCTCACAGTCGCCGGCGTCGATGCTTTGGCGGCCGTAGGGAATCATGAATTTTGCTGGCTCAACTGCCGGATTTCGTCCGGCGTCAGAAACCAGTCGTTGATATCGGATGCGTATTTGAACCCTTCATCGGTCGGGCGCCCGGCCTCGCCGCAGTTGTTGAGCGCATAGTCGCGATGCTCGATGAAGCGGATTGACGGTGTGATGACGTAGTGGTCGGCAAATTCCAGCGTGTGTAAGCTGTCATCGCGCGAAATCATCAATTCGTGGAGCTTTTCGCCAGGACGGATGCCGATCACCTTGTGCGGCAGTTGCGGCGCCATCGCTGCGGCCAGGTCAGTGATGCGCGCCGACGGAATTTTGGGAACGAACAGTTCGCCGCCGTACATGCGCTCGAACGCCCGGATAACGAAATCGACGCCTTGTTGAAGCGTGATCCAGAAGCGCGTCATACGCGGATCAGTGATGGGCAATTCGGTGGCGCCGTCGGCGATCATTTTCTGAAACAGCGGCACGACCGAGCCGCGCGAGCCGACGACGTTGCCGTAGCGGACGACAGCAAAGCGGGTGGCCTGATTGCCGACGGTATTGTTTGCCGCGACGAAGAGCTTGTCGGAAAGCAGCTTGGTAGCGCCATAGAGGTTGATCGGACTGGCTGCCTTATCGGTCGACAACGCCACTACCTTGCGGACATCGTTGGCGATGGCAGCTGATATGACGTTCTCGGCGCCGACGACATTGGTGCGGATGCATTCGGTCGGGTTGTACTCGGCAGCCGGCACCTGTTTGAGCGCGGCGGCGTGAACGACGTAGTCGACCCCGCGCATGGCCTGTTTGAGACGCTCGCCATCGCGCACGTCGCCGAGAAAGAAACGCATGGCGTCGTGCGGGAATTCCTGGGCCATTTCGTATTGTTTCAGCTCGTCCCGCGAATAGACGATGACCCGGCGCGGCTGGTAGCGGTGCAATAGCGTCGAGATGAAGCGACGTCCAAAAGAACCGGTGCCCCCGGTCACCAGGATGCTCGCATTGTCAAACATGATGCTCCCCCGTATTGATGATTTTTGAGCGGCGAGGCAAGCAAGTAGCGCGCCATTTCAAGCCGCGCAGCGTGCCTCCGCCGCCGATGGTGCCTGAAAACTCTGTGCCAGTGCCTCGGCCAGACGCGCGGTTTGGATCGCATCGAGCGGCAGGGTTAGCAGTTCGGTCAGGCTTTCTGGAATGTCGACCCCGCGCAAGCTGGGCATGCCGAGCTGAACCAGTTCGGCTTCCGAGAGGAGGCGCGTGGCAACGTGGCTCTCCGACAATATCGCAACCGAATAGCGTTTGAGAATGCCGAGCACGGCCGGGCCAATCCCTTCAGCGTGTTCCGCAAATTCCACGACGTTCCAGAGCGATTTCGGCAGATTCAGGTAGAGGTTGAAGGTGTTTTGCAGGCCTTCCAGTTCGGCCGGCAGCATGGCCGAAAGCCCCAGGTTTTTGGCTTCCGAGACGGGCAGAATCTTGCCGTCGTCCATTCGCAGCGGAATTTCATATTCCTTCTGGATGGCAGTGCCCGGATAGGGAAACAGGATATAGACATTGCAACTGTTCGTCCGGAGCTTGCGGTTCAGCTCAATCGTTTCGAATACGTTCTCGCGTGTCTCGCCCGGGAAGCCAATGATGTTGAAGGTGGAGAGCCGGATGCCGTGATCGGTGATGATCTTGAGATTGCGGATCAGGGTATCGTCGCGGTAGTGGCGGCGGATCATCTTGCGGATACCTTCGTTGCCGCTCTCGACGCCGACGCTCATGGCTACGCAGCCCATTTCCTTGGCCAGACGCACCTTTTCGACGGTGATGGTATTGGGCATCACCGAACAGGCGAACTGAATGCCCAGTCGCTTCAGCCCCTCGCCAACCTCTTCCAGATGCTCGATCGGCGGCAGCAGAAAGGTGTCGTCGGTGAATTTGTACCAGGTGGCGCCGAATTTTTCCTTCAGTTCGGTGAGGTGGGCGAGCGTGACCGATGGGGGCTGCATGCGGAAATAGGTCTTGGCGCCGCCGACCATTTTCGACACGGTCGGGTCGATGCAGTACGTGCATTGCATCGGGCAACCGCGCGACTGCGAATAAAACGAGCCGACATAGATCTGCCCGTCGAAGGGGCGGAACAAATGCCGCGAATCGAACAGACCCCAATCCGGGCAGGGCAATTGGCTGACATCAGTGAGCGGCCCGAGTGGGTTGCGCTTGATGGAGCCATCCGGCATGCGGAAGCACATTGACGCGACGTTGGTGTGATCGCGTCCGGCCTGCATCAGGTTGCAGAGTTCCGGCATCGCTTCGTCGCCCTCGCCGATGCAGGCCATGTCGACCTCTGGTTGAGCCATGACGTCGTCGATGGCGATGGTGGCATGCACGCCTCCAACAACGACCTTGGCGTCGTAGCGCACTTGGCGCAGCAACGACAGCGCGAAATCGAAAGTCGAGGTCATCACCGACAGCGCGATCAGGTCGGGCTGGAAGGCATCGATCATTTTCTGGAATTCGGCGGCATGGGTCACCACTGGGTCATTGCGGACCAGATCCTCAATTGTGTATGCGGTTTTGCGGAAAACCTGGACGCCGGCCTTGTCGTAATCCTTGGTGCCACCATGGGTGGCGACGTGCAGCGCACTGGCATCAGGGCCGTCCGGCTCGGTCTTGAGGAAACAGGTGTCGAAGACCCTTACCTGATGGCCGTGCTGCTTGAGGATGGCGGACAAAATGGCAATGCCGCCGGGGATGCCAATATTGAGATAGTGCTCGGGGTAAACAAAGAGGACGTTCATGGGGCGGATTCCTTGCAGTCTGCCCTCGCCGCTCTCTGCCGGAGTCGGTCGCGGGTGGGTTGAAAACGGTATTTGCTCCCTATTACGTTCTGGTTGTGCCAACACTTGATAGCAGCAATTTTGGTGCCAAGTTGCGTTCAGCCCGTGGAGAAGTGCGACATCAGATGCCGGATCGCCGAGCGTCCCATGGCGAGCACTGCTTCTTCGGCGTTGCCCCCGATATGCGGCGTCGTGACCAGGGTGGGCAGGTTCAGGAAGCTTCGGTCTGTGGGAGGTTCCGGGTCGAAAACGTCCAGCGCGGCGCCGCCCAGATGACCGCTTTCAAGAGCGGCGTGCAAGGCGGCCTGGTCGACGACCGGACCGCGCGAGGTGTTGATCAGCATCGCGCCGGGACGGAACCGGGCAAGTGTCTGTTCGTCAATCAGCTTGCGCGTCAGCGGCGTCAGCGGCACATGCAGGGTGACGATGTCGGAGGTGGCATACAGCGAGAGCTTGTCTGCTGTCTCCACCTGCCAGTCGCTGCAAAAGGCACTGCGATCGGCGATGTCGTTTGCCAATATCCGACAACCCAGGGGTGCGAGCAGACGCACGAGGTCTTGCCCGATGTGACCGAGGCCGATGATCCCGACAGTGCGGCCGCCGAGTAACGTGCCACCACGCTTCAGCCATTCGCCCTGGCGCAGCATTGACGCGGTCTTGAACATGTTGTGGCAGAGGCCGAGCATGAAGCATAACGTCATCTCGGCCACGGAGCGCGCGTTGACGCCGCCAGTCCAGCCGATGACGACGCCACGACGATCACAGGCTGCCTGGTCGATGTTGTCGAGGCCGACGCCATACTTGGAGACGATTTGCAGGTCCGGGAGCGTGGCGAGCAACGCGTCGTCTACGATTTCCATGCCGACGATGGCGCCTTCGGCCCCCCGGAGGAGCTCGGTCAGTTCATCACCGGCGAGAATGCGCTCGCCGGTACAGAAGCGGGCATCGGGAAAATGTTCGAGCAGTTCGTGCCGCAGGCCGGCGTGCCGGCTGAACGAGATTGACGAGACGACGATTCTGGGCGGGTTCATGACGAAGCGGCAATTATTGCCGGACGAAGAGAAGGCGGGTTCATGCAGTTTCGACCCGGTTCTTACCGCTCTGCTTGGCCTTGTACATGGCTTCATCGGCGCGTTTGACGACGCTGCCCTGGCTGTCGTCAGGGAGCATCTCGGTGACGCCGGCACTGAAGGTGATCAGCACCTTTTCGTTGTTGTGCAGGAAAAAGCGACGGGTCAGTTCGCGCTGTAACCGCGTCAGTGCGGTCACAGCTTCGGTGAGGCCGGTTTCAGGCAGCAGGATGATGAATTCCTCGCCGCCATACCGTGCGACGGTATCCTGGGGGCGGAGCGCTTCACGGCAGACCGCTGCCAGGTGAATCAAGGCTTCGTCGCCAGCCGCGTGACCCAGGTTGTCGTTGAGTTTCTTGAAGTTGTCGAGGTCAAGCATGGCGACGCAGAACAGCGTTTCGTGGCGGGCCGCGCGCGCGGTCTCCTTGGCGAACATCTCATCCAGTCCGCGCCGGTTCAGGAGGCCGGTCAATTGGTCATAACGCACCAGTTCGCTGGTTTTTTCCAGTTCCGATTCGAGTTCGCGGATGCGGGCTTCCCGTTCCGTTACCCGCTGCTGGGTTGCTCGCAGGTCGTCGCGAGAGCGCTGGGCGTTGATCTGGATCGTGCGGGTTTCGCGCATGACTTCGGCCAGCACGTTTTCGAGCTCGCCGATATCGTTGGCGCTGCTGATTTTCTCGGCGCAGGCTTCGATCTTGTCGTGATAGCCGGAGGTCGCGTCAGCGAAGTCGGCGAGATGATCGACAAAACCGGCGAGCATTGTCTTCAGGGCTTCCTTGGCCTCCTGCAAGCTGTGCTTGAGCTGACTCTGCTTGAACAACACTTCCTTCAGACGGCGTTCGGCATCGTCGATTGCGCGTTGCGACAAAGGCTTGCCGATGATGTCGCGCACGACTTCAATCTGGCCGCGCAGCCAGCGGTCGTCCATGACCAGCTCGCTCATGTTTTCGACCAGGAGGCTGAGCAGACTAAGCAGGCTGCGCCGCAACTCCGCCTGGTCTTCGGCCAGCAGTTCGAGTTTGAAGGAAAAACGCTTCAACCTTTCCAGAAACTTTTGCAAGGTTTCGCGCGTCGCCGCCTGGCGAATATCTGTGGCCAGTTGGCGCGCGTCCTGCGCGAGTTGGGGTGCCTCGATCAATTGCGTGGCAATCGCCGTTTCCAGTGTGTAGGCGAATAGTTCGCGCAGTTCCGGTAGCAGTTCGCCACCCTTTTGCGTCACCTCCAGCGACATTTCCGGTTCGGCGGCGGGTTCGATCGACGGGGCGATGTCACCCTCGAAGGCCATATCCGCCTCCTTGCCCTGCGACCAGGTACGGAGCAGGCTCTGAAGCCGCGTGAAGAGCGTTTCTGGATTCGCGCCTGCACTGGTTAGGACATGATCCAGCGACTCGCGCTTCTTGGCCGGCGTGATGCCGGATTGCTTGGCATCCCACTGTTTGAGCAGATCGTTGATCAGGTCCGCCCAGGCGAGTTTTTGGGCGTCGGCGAGGGAGGAAACAAACTCGCTCAGGTGTTTGCGATAGCCCTCCCAGTCAGCGCTCTTGACGGCGGTTTCCAGTTCCCGCGCCAATCGCAACTGATCTGGTGAGCTTTTGGGGAGCGAAGCCGCCAGGGCTTTAAGGTGCTTCTCGGGGAAGGCGCCACCGTCGTCCCGGGTGCCCGAGATTTCATGGTATAGGGTACGATAGTTGTCGGGAGTCGGCGGCATGCGACGCCCTGCCAACTGGCGAAGCGCCTCGCGGGCAATTTCGGAAGGGTTGGTCAGCGTACTCATGGTTCGTTTCTTTCAAAGTGCAGGCTATAATGCACACCCTACTTCCAGTAGGCCCTCGTAGCATGAAGGTCGTGCAGTTGCCTTGTAAGCATCAGGTCTTGGTTCGATTCCGAGCGGGGGCACCAGTCGCTTCGCCGCCTTCGGCGAGCGCGCCGTAGCCCAGACGGCGCGACAGCGCCAGCGCGGCATCCTTGGTCGCCTTGGCGTACATGCTGTCCCACTCCACATTGAATTCGCCGGTTGAGCCCAGCGAAGTGATCGCGGCCACGATGGTGCCGGTGTGATCGAATACTGGCGCGCTAAATCCGTTGATGCCTGCCGTCAGCGCGCCAACCGCACGGGCGAACC
The DNA here is from genome assembly GCA_002337055.1 of Betaproteobacteria bacterium UBA1934. Classification (GTDB taxonomy): domain Bacteria; phylum Pseudomonadota; class Gammaproteobacteria; order Burkholderiales; family Rhodocyclaceae; genus UBA1934. The sequence continues at coordinate 69,444 of DDFG01000006.1, forward strand.
CGCGCTTACGGATTTCGGTCAGGGTTTGTTCCAGCTGTCTGCGCAAAGTGGTAACCGCAACCTTGGTTTCGGTCGCCGTTTCGTGCAACTCATCCTGTACGATCTGGCGCAGGCTGGCGGATCGGAGATAGGCCGCGAAGAGGTGACCGGTGGCGGATTTAGTCGTCGGCAATACGTTTCCGGCGCGTAAATTGATGGCAATGTGGTCGCCTGTTTCGATGATGCGGACAATCGTCGCACCCCGGTTTCCCCAAACCGCCAGGGCCACGCTCTGATGGATTTTTTCGGACAGCGCTTCCAGGTAAGGTGCGGCAAAACGGATTGGGTCGAGACGTCCCAGCATCGAGAGGCCGAGTTCCAGCGCAAATCCACCCAGATCGTAACGCCCGGAGGCGGGATCCTGCTCGACCAGACCGGTGCGCATGAAGCTGACCAGGTAGCGATGGGCCTTGGCGGCGGGCATGTCGGCCGCGGTAGCGATGTCGCGCAGCATCATCGGACGTCGTGCAAGGGCAAGGCAATGAAGCAGGCGGTAACCTACCTCAATGGATTGAATGCCTTGGCGCTCTCGAGAAACCTTGGTCATGCCGGCTCCCACATCGATCCTTCCGCTTGGTTCCAGGTCAATTTCCCAAACGCGGCTTTGCGTGAGATCGCGAGTGACGGCTTCGCGGCCCGCTTTCGGGACTCCAGCGAGTATTCTACACATGCCACCGAACGATCCGGAAAACGCGACGGCTTCAGTGTCGCCGTTCCCACATTGCGATCGCATTCATGTGGTCGCTGCATATAATATGCGGATTAGTGAATCGGGAGGCAAAGATGCGTGCAGTATTGGTAGCCAATCCTAAGGGCGGTGCGGGTAAGACGACCTTGTCAACAAATCTGGCGGGGTACTTCGCCAATGAAGGCCGCAAGGTCACGCTGTGCGATCTGGATCGCCAACAATCGGCGCTGCGATGGATGGCGTTTCGGGACCCCGCTCTGCCGCCGGTGGCAGGTTACTACGCCGGCGGGCAGGTGCTGCTGAGTTTGCCGCAGGACGTCGATTGGGTCGTGATGGATGCCCCCGCCGGGCTGCAAGGTTACAAACTCAACGACTATTTGCGTCAGGTTCAAAAAGTCATCATCCCGCTGGTGCCCTCAGTGTTTGATATGGCGGCGACCGAGGATTTTCTCAATTCCATACGCAATGATCTGCGGGGGCGTAAGAACAGTATCGGTATCGTGGCCATGCGAGTTGATCCGAGAACGCGTGCAGCCAGCATGCTTGAAGAGTTTCTTAAGCACTTCGATATCCCCATCGTCGCCTATCTCCGGCATACCCAAAACTACGTCAATGCCGCGGCGGCAGGGATGACCGTCTTTGATCCACCCCGCGCTCGCCATCGGCGAGACGTCGAGCAATGGGACCCCCTCTTGCGTTGGCTGGCTAAGTAGTGGATAATTCGGCCCCTTCTCCAGGCCGTTAGCTTTCTCGGGTTCAAAAAGAGGTTGCGGCAAGGAGTTGACGGGAGGGGGAAAAGGCTGCATAATTCCGCTTCTTTGACGGACGCGGGGTGGAGCAGTCTGGCAGCTCGTCGGGCTCATAACCCGAAGGTCGCAGGTTCAAATCCTGCCCCCGCAACCAAGTGCCAAAAAATATTTTTTGGGTGCTTGACGAAGAAAAAAAGCTGCGTATAATTCGCACCTCGCTGCAAACGAAGCGGCGCCGAATCGAAGATTAAGTTT
>DDFG01000002.1 GCA_002337055.1 Betaproteobacteria bacterium UBA1934
CCCCTGCGTCCCGAACGCAGTGCTCTACCGGGCTGAGCTACACTCCGATGGCGTCAATGAAATCAGCGATTTCGTTCAACAGCCAAGACTGTCAATTCTATCAGAGCTTTTTTGTAATTGCTATCCTCCAGACACGCAATCGCATCGCGCGCCATCGCGGCTTCGTTTTCGGCAGCGCGTCTGGCTTGACTCAGCGCACCTGAAGCGCGGACGGCAGCCAGCACTTCGGCAAAACGGTCGCGGCCACCGGTCTCAATGGCATGACGAACCAACGCTGCCTCTTCGGGCTGCCCGTGGCGCATCACGTAAATGAGCGGCAAGGTCGGTTTGCCTTCGGCCAGGTCGTCACCCAAATGCTTGCCGGTTTCCGCCTCTTCACCCGAATAGTCGAGCACGTCGTCGACAATCTGAAAGGCGGTACCCAGATGCATGCCGAAGGCCGCCAGCGCGGTTTCGATGGTGAGCCCACGCCCCGAGAGAATGCCGCCCAGACGAGCCGCCGCCTCGAACAGTTTGGCGGTTTTGTAGCGAATCACCTGCAAGTAACGAGTTTCGTCGACATCCGCATCGTGGCAGTTCATCAATTGCAACACTTCGCCTTCGGCGATGACATTCGTGGCATCGGCCAGCACGCGCATGACGCGCATGTCATCAACATCGACCATCATCTGGAAGGCACGTGAATAGAGGAAGTCGCCAACCAGCACGCTGGCGGCATTGCCGAACAGTGCATTGGCGGTTTGCCTCCCACGCCGCAATTCGGATTCATCCACCACATCATCATGAAGCAGGGTAGCGGTGTGAATGAATTCAACCACGGCGGCCAGGTCATGGTGCGTGGTACCGCCGTAACCGGCAGCGCCGGCCGCCAGCAGAACCAGCGCGGGTCTCATTCTCTTTCCGCCGCTGTTGATGATGTACTCGGCCACCTGGCGCACCAGCACAACATCGGAATTCAGGCGCTGCCGGATGATGGCATCGACCGCCCGCATGTCGTGGGCAATCAGGTCTTGGAACATGTTTGGGGTCACCGTCGTGGAACTGCTTTTGAGCCGCGAATGTTAGGCGCGAGCGGCGAGAGCGTCAAGCAATCACCGTCATGGCGACTACTGCCTTTGGGCAGGCTTTGGGCTACACTCTCCGGATATCAACAATAGGGTTGTAACAGGGGGAACCATGGTAGACGTGCGTGCGTTGGTCGCTTCGGTGATGCAGGACAGAGATGCGCTGGAGGAGTTCGCCGATGCGTTGATCGATCGCGCACCTCAGATCGAACGCGATGTTGCGCGACTCAAAAAATCGCCCGGCGACCGCGAGGTAACGGCCGACCTCTTCCGTGGCATACACAATATCAAGGGTGATGCAGCACTGTGCAAGTTTGAACTGGCGGTCAGGATTGCGCATCCGATCGAATCGTTGATGTCGCGTTTTCGCGCTGGCGATCTGCCTTTCTCGGACTTGCTGGCCGAAACGATACTGCTCGCTATCGACCGTCTGGAACTGGCCACCGAAGCCCTGCTGCATCGGAAGACTATCGACCACCTGCACCTGACCGCCCTACTTGAAGAACTCGACAAGATGGCCGAAGGTTCGACTGAAACCATAGATGATCTTGCGCGAGAACTGATCGAAAGAGTCACCGGGTTTTCTCCAGTCGGCGGTGAGGCCGCGCAGGCGAGCCGAATGTCGGATACGACGGAGATTCGTGCCGAAGCATCGGCTGATCTACAGTTTTTCCGCACCTTGGCGCATCAGTTCGAAGCCCGCTCGCCGCTCTTTCGCGGGCGCACGATGCGCATTCTCCGACTGGCGCTGGAAACAAATCGCACGGCGGGAAACCTCGTGGATCCGCTACAACTCGAGGCGGCGATCTATCTGCACGACGTTGGCATGATGTTTCTGCCCGAAACCCTGTGGCTCAAGGTGGGTCGCCTAACCGATGACGAGAAGCTGGCTTTGCGTAATCACCCCGGTTATGCCGCCGGGTGGTTGCAGCGCATGCCTGGTTGGCAGGGTGCGGCCGAAATGGTTGCCCAACATCATGAAATGCCGGATGGGGGCGGCTATCCGAACGGCCTGAAGATGGCCGAGATTTGCGCGGGCGCCAAGATTCTGGCCATTGTTGACGCTTTTGAGTCGGTCATGCTCAAACATATTCACCGTGGCCGGAACCGATCGGTGCTGCGCGCGATTGCCGAGGTTAATGCTTGCGACAACCAGTTCGCGCCGGAGTGGATCGCACCGTTCAACGCGGTAATCCGCCGCAGCATCGAAGCCTGATGTCGGAAGCGGATAGTGATCGGCGTTTTGGCGGTGTCGCCCGTCTCTATGGCGAAGTGGGTGCGGCACGTTTGCGCGCGGCGCATCTGTGTATCGTCGGTCTTGGCGGCGTGGGATCGTGGTGCGCCGAGGCCCTGGTGCGAACGGGCGTCGGCGCGCTCACGCTGATTGATCTCGACATGATTGCCGAATCCAACACCAATCGGCAATTGCACGCACTCGGCGACGAATACGGCAAAGCGAAGGTCGAGGCTATGGCCGCGCGTGCCCGGGCAATCAACCCGAACTGTCTTGTACATGTCATTGAGGATTTCGTCACGCCCGAAAATCTCGGCGATCTGTTACCGCACGGATTCGATTACGTGATCGACGCCATCGACCAAGTCAAAACCAAGGCGGCGATGATTGCGCATTGCCGCCAATTGGGCACGCCCATCGTGACGGCGGGAGCGGCTGGGGGGCAGTTCGATCCCACCCGCATTCATGCTGTCGATCTGGCGCGTACGGAGCAGGATCCGCTGTTGTCCAAGGTTCGCTCGCTACTCAGGCGCGAGTATGGTTTCAGCCGCCAACCGCGCGAGAAATTCGGCGTGACGGCAATCTATTCGGACGAACCGCTGCGCTATCCCGACCCCGACCAGTCATGCGATCTGCCGAGCGGGCCGGCAGGTCTGAACTGCGCCGGATTTGGATCGTCTGTCTGCGTGACGGCCGCCTTCGGCCTGGCCGCTGCCGCGCATGCCTTACGCACGATTGCCGATAGTTAAGCCTCCTCCAGGCTGTCAAGCCAGCAAACCAGCCCCTGAGCGTTCAGTTCGAGGTCGCCTTCCCACCATGCCAACAGCGAATCGCGGCTGAGCGAACAGCCTGCCGCGCGCCTTTCCGCCAGCAGGAATTCGGTGAGCGCCGCCTTGATCCGACCCTGCCGCGCCGGACCGGCGTCCCGATTTTGCAGGGCGATGTCCTGATGAGCATCGAGACGGCACTGCAAAATCTTGCGCTGCTTCACCGGATCGCCGATCCGCCCGTAATGGGTGAGATAAATCGCTTCAGGCTCGCACTCCATCAGCATATCCAGCGTCTGACGCGTGGCGTCGGGGTCAAACTGGGTAGGCGTGGTAGTCGGAAAAATAAACGGCTCGCCGGCAATGTGCATGTTCGGGTAGTTCAATCCGAACATGTCGCCCGCGAAAATGCCCTTGCTGAATGGGTCGACCACGCAGATGTGGTGACGGGCGTGGCCCGGCGTATCGAGGCACAGCAACTCTCGCCCTGCCAGATCGAACCGGGTACCGTGCGAAGCTTCAAGGATACGGTCGGGAGGCACCGCCAAAATGTCGCCATACATCTGGGCAACATAATCGGCGCCATAAACCGCCGTCACGCCGGCCACCAGCCGTGCCGGCTCGGCCAGATGACGGGCGCCGCGCGGATGCACCACCAGGCGAGCCTGAGGAAACTGCCGCATCATCGCGCCCGCGCCGCCGGCATGGTCGAGGTGAACATGACTGGCGATCACATAATCGACCGCCGCCGGCGTCAACCCGACCCGTTGCAGACAATCGAGCGCGTTGGGCAAGCTGTGATTGGTGCCGGTGTCAAAAAAAGCGGCTCGCCCGTGGTGCACGATCAGGTAGGCCCCGGCGAGGCAGGGTCGCACATATTCGGCGTCGAATAGATAGATTCCGTGACCATAATCACGACTGTCGTACATAGATAGTGCCTCCCGTTTTGAAGCTGGAGATTATACTTGCCGACTTCGTTCAGGCATTGTGATCGCCATGCACCACTTTCTGGCCGACGACGGCGAAAAGATTCACGTTCAGGTTTCCGGCGAGGGGTCGCCAATCGTTATGCTGCACGGCTGGACCGCCAGCCATCTCGAATGGGCACCATTCATCCGTAAACTGAGTCCGCACCATCGCATCTACCGCTGGGATGCCCGCGGCCATGGCGGTCACGCGCTGCACACGGCCCACACCGTCACCGTCACGCGGATGGCGGCAGACCTGCGCAACATGCTCGATCATTTCGAACTCGATCATGTCACCCTCGTCGGACACTCGATGGGCGCCCTGACGCTCTGGCAATACCTGCGTGATTTTGGGAGCGAGCGCGTTGCCAAGCTGTGCTTCATCGACCAATCCCCTAAATTATTGACCGATGATGACTGGACCCTCGGCATCTATGGCGATTTCGACACGCGCCGTGCCGAGGGCTTTTTGCTCGCCCTGCACGATGACTTTGCCGAATCCGTCCTCAAGCTGATTGCCTTCGGCCTGAACGAACGTGCGCGCAATGAGTATCTGGCCAATACGTCGGTCTGGCAAAATACCCGCGCACAGTTTCAGGCTTTGCCACCGGGTCCGCTGATTGATTGCTGGCGTAGCCTGACGGCGGCGGATTACCGGGACGTGCTCCCTGAAATCCAGCGACCGACCTTATTGATTTACGGCAGCCAGAGCAATTTCTATCTCCCCGAGACGGCGCACTATGTCACCAAATCCATTCGGGACTCAATCCTGCATATCTATGAAGGCGAGGATCATTCGCCCCACATGTGGCAAAGGGAGCGTTTCGTTCGTGATCTACTGGCCTTTATCGGCTCGGCCGCTTCATGTGCTTAACGGCGTATGCAATAACGCGCCAAACCGTGCCGCTGCCTTCGCCAATTTGGGAGCAATCACAAAGGCGCAGTATCCCGCATCGGCATGATTGTCGTAGTAGCGGTGATGATAGGACTCAGCAGGAAAAAATGGCGTTGTGCGCAGTATCTCAGTCACAATGGGCGCGCCCCACTCGATCTGGGCATGCAGGATCGCGCCTTGTGCGACCCAGTACTCTTCCTCGTCGTTCGCCACGATGACAGAACGATACTGGCTGCCGATGTCCGCACCTTGCCGATCGGACGTTGTCGGATCGTGAATGGAAAAAAAGACCGACAGCAGAGTCGCATATGGAATGACTTCGGCATCGTAGGTGATTTCCACGACCTCGGCATGTCCACTATCGCCGGCACACACAACGGCATAGTTCGGAGCATCCAGGTGACCACCACAATACCCCGGACGCACTTCGCTTACGCCGCGTAACCGCTGAAATATGGCTTCGAGGCACCAGAAACAGCCACCACCCACTATCGCCGTTTTCATTATAGTTTTCCTCGCATACACGTGTCTGGGACAACCGTGTGATCAGACAGGTATTGCTGTAGTGAGTTCGGTGTGTAAAAGCGACATTTAAAAAAGGCGAAGCCCGCGTAACT
>DDFG01000003.1 GCA_002337055.1 Betaproteobacteria bacterium UBA1934
AAACTTAATCTTCGATTCGGCGCCGTTCAAAACAGCGAAGCGCGCATTCTACAGACCTGGATTTTTGTGTCAAGCGTTTTTTGCAAAACATCTTTTAACAATTTTTCCACGCACCGCCGGGGGCGGGAACCGAGACAAATTTCGTTTCGGCCACATCGAACTTGCGACTCACTGAATGAACAGTGAGCCGTGCATTATACAGCCGCCCAGTCGCGCGTCAACTCACTTTCACTATTTTCATTCAGAAATGACGATTTCGGACGGGATAGTCTCGTGCAATCAGGCCGTTATGGAAATTCTTGCAAACTTCCGCTTTCCCACTTGCAGCACTTTCGTCTCGCCGGCCTTCAGCAGCGCTCCTTTGTCGGCGACTTTTTCGCCATCAACCTTGACGCCACCCTGCTCGACCATGCGGATAGCTTCGGAGGTAGATCCCGTCAGACCGCATTGCTTCAGTGCCTGAATGACGGGGATGCCGTCCGGGCTGTCGGTGGAAAGCTGATACTCGGGCATTTCGTCGGGCATGGCCCCCTGGCGAAAGCGGGCCTCGAAATCGGCCAGCGCCGATTCGGCGGCTTGACGGGAATGGAAGCGCTCAACCAATTCTTGCGCCAGAAGCACTTTAATATCGCGCGGGTTTCTGCCCTCCGCGGCTTCTTTCTTGTAGCGCTCGATTTCGCAGTTGGGTTTGAACGAGAGCAGTTCGTAATAGCGCCACATCAATTCGTCCGATACGGACATGATCTTGCCGAAAATCTCTTGGGCAGGTTCATTGATCCCCACGTAGTTACCGAGGGATTTGGACATCTTTTGCACGCCATCTAGCCCTTCCAGCAACGGCATGGTCAAAATGACCTGGGGTGACTGGCCGTAGTGCTTCTGCAATTCTCTCCCTACAAGCAGATTAAATTTCTGATCGGTTCCGCCCAGTTCGACATCGGAACGCATAGCAACTGAGTCGTAGCCCTGGCAGAGCGGGTAAAGGAATTCATGAATGGCAATCGGCAGACCATTGCCATAGCGCTTTGCGAAGTCGTCGCGTTCGAGCATGCGCGCTACCGTATGCTGCGCTGCCAGCTTGATCATGCCGGCGGCGCCAAGCGTGTCGAACCATGTGGAGTTCAAACAGATTTCTGTTTTCTCCGGGTTCAGTATCTTGAAAACCTGTTCTTTATAGGTTTTGGCGTTTTCTAAGATCTGCTCGCGCGAGAGCGGCGGGCGGGTCACATTTTTGCCGGTGGGGTCACCGATCATGCCGGTAAAGTCGCCAATCAGGAACATGATGTGATGACCGAGTTCCTGAAAATGCCGTAGCTTATTGATCAGCACGGTATGCCCGAGATGCAGGTCGGGAGCCGTCGGGTCGAATCCCGCCTTGATCCTGAGCGGCCTGCCGCTACGAAGCTTCTCGACCAGTTCGGCCTCCACCAGCAACTCGTCTGCGCCACGCTTGATCAGTTCCATGCTCTGCATTAAGTCTATCATTTCGACCCCTTTTTCATGCGCCGGTGACCCTTGGAAACTCTGGTAAACTGCCCCGATTTCCGACCACACCGTCCATCCAATGCGAAAGAGCGGCATTCTAGCGCAACCACTGATTGAACGTCTCAAGCAGCGTCGCTGGGCTTACGCCACAGCGACCGGCATCGCGGCACTCGGAATGGCGGCCGCCATCGCCACCATTCCGGCGAATCCCGACGATCCCGACGTGAAGGTACGTACCGAGGTCGAAAGACTCGCGCTCACCGACTCACACCTCATCGATTCGAGCGGCATGCTTTTGCTCCGTGAAGAACGCGTGCAGCGCGGCGACACGCTGGGTACGCTTCTCGCCCGCCTCGGCGTACAGGACGCTAGTGCGTTTCAGTTCATCCGCGACGACGCCAGCGCCCGTATCATGCAAAGACAATTGGCGCCCGGCAAGACCGTCGTGGCCCGCACCACTACAGAAGGCGAACTGCACCAGTTGATATTTCCGCTCAATGGCAAGGATTCCGCATTGCTTGTGGAACGCCGATCCGGGCGCCTGATGGCTTCCGAGCAGCCTTTGCAATATGAAACGCATACCGTGGTGAAGTCCGCCGAGATCCGGCAATCGCTGTTTGCCGCAACCGATGGCAACGATATCCCCGATGCCATTGCCAGCCAACTGGCCGAAATCTTCGGCGGCGACATCGATTTTTACCGCGATTTACGCAAGGGCGACCGCTTCTCGGTCATCTACGAAATGCATTACCTGCGTGGTCAGCCCGCCCGATCGGGAAAGGTGTTATCGGCCGAATTCGTCAATAACGGACGCCAACTACGCGCCGTTTATTTTGATCAGGACGGTCGCGGAGGTTACTACACGCCGGATGGCAAGAGCCTCCGCAAAGCATTTCTTCGCTCGCCGCTGGAATTCTCACGCGTCACATCCGGTTTTGCGATGCGGCTCCACCCCGTGCTTCAGAGCTGGCGCGCGCACAAGGGAGTTGATTACGGTGCCCCCTCGGGAACAAAAGTGCGCGCAACTGGAGACGGAGTCATCGAGTTTGCGGGTCGCTCGGGTGGCTACGGAAACCTCGTTGTCGTGCGTCACGCCAGCAGCTATTCAACTGCATATGGGCACCTGCAGCGCTTCGCTGCCGGATTGAAAACGGGAAGTCGCATCGCTCAAGGCGATACCCTTGGCTATGTTGGCAGCACAGGCCTGGCCACCGGGCCGCACCTGCATTACGAATTCCGCGTGAATGGTCATCAGGTCAATCCGCTAGCGGTCGTCCTCCCGCCCGCAGAACCGCTCACCACAGCGCAGCTCGCCCATTTCAGAAGGCTTGCCGGGCAACAGATTGAACGTCTCGGTTTAGCCGGAAGTTTGCGCCTTGCCACCATCGATTGAGCCAAAGAAAGTATAAAAAAGGGCGACCTGTTGGTCGCCCTTTTTTTGCCCAAGGCAATCAAACAGAAAACGACGATCCACAACCGCAGGTGGACGTGGCATTCGGGTTGCGAATGACGAACTGCGATCCCTCCAAGCCTTCGGTAAAATCGATTTCGGCACCCACCAGATACTGGAAGCTCATCGGATCGATCAGCAAGGTCACCCCATTCTTCACGAGCGAGGTATCGTCATCCGCGACCTCTTCGTCAAAGGTGAATCCGTACTGAAAACCGGAGCAGCCACCGCCGGTGACAAAGACGCGTAACTTCAGGTCGGGATTGCCCTCTTCGTCGATCAGTTCCTTGACCTTGGTGGCGGCGCTATCGGTGAAAAGGATGGGGGCTTCGGCAACGGCATTCATGATCTACTCCTATTCAAACGCGCGCAGTATCCGTCGGCAAGGCGCGCGGGTCAATTGTATTAGTTTGAAGCAGCAAGCTTTAGTTCAACTGATTTGCCGCGATGCACCAAACGCCCATCGATCACGGCGCCTTGATGCATCTCGATCAGCGTATATTCAACGTCACCAACGATCCTGGCTCGCGACTGAAGTTCCAGTGTGTCGCTGACGGTGACTGCCCCCTGAACGGCGCCATTGGCCACGAAATGCGCAACCGTCACCTGCCCTTCGATCAGAGCATTCTCGCTGAGCACCAGGATCGAGGTCGGACCGTCAACCGCTTCGACATTGCCTTTGACCTCACCGTCGATACGCAATCCGCCTGAAAACCGGATATTGCCTTCGATCCGCGTTCCCGCGCCGATGAGGCTGTCGATTCGGCCTTGCGGCTTATTCTCGCTGCGTTTCTTCCACATCGTCATTCCTCCGCCTGTCGTGCGCTCACAATGGAGCAATCTGGCTCGCCCGGGTTGTTCCTGCCTGAACCAGCCGCGCCTCCACGCTTTTCAGTTTGGTACCGGTCGGCAGCGTGAATCCACCTTCCTTGCGTAAAAAATGGCGGACCTCGATCTGATAGTCCAGGCGGTTATCGTCACTGCCAGGCAGGGCTATCCTGATTTCCCTGCCCGCCTGCATCAGCACCATGTGTAATTCCAACTGGCCTTTGAACTCGCGTTCTTGTTTGCCTGGTTGATAGCCAATGAGCAATCGGTAACGATAGCGATCCGGCTCGGTGGCCGCCACTACGCTCAATTTCTCGATCCGGACAGTGGCTTCGGCACCGTCGCTTGGCACCAGACGCTCAAAGAGTGCGACATCTTCTTTCAGTGCCGCGTTCTCCTGCTCCAGCAATTTCATCCTGGTGAGCAACTGCTGTTGCGCCGAGCGCTCCATGTTGACCGCGCTCTGTTCCGCGCCCGCACGCGCGCGCAATTGCTCAAGTTCCGCACCCAGATCAGCGTTTTGCTGTCGCAACGTGCCGATATCGGCACGCAATTCCGCCACTTCGCCGTGCTGGGCCACAGACCACACAATACTGGCCACAAGGACAACCAAAAGGGCAACCCCTAACGCATACCAATGCCAACCGAAGTGCGTTTGCACTCTGACACGGGGTGCCGCCGGCCCGAAGCGCTGGCGAAATCGCTTGAGCTTCAGGGTAATGGCGGGACCTGGCATAAACCAGCCGTTTCTTCTATCCCAAACATGATGTTCATGTTCTGGATTGCCTGCCCTGACGCCCCTTTCACCAGATTGTCGATCACCGACAGGACTACAACGGTATCACCGTCCTGGGGTCGGTGTACGGCCATTCTGCACAGATTGACGGTACGCACGCTGCGCGTCTCCGGTATGGCGCCCGCTGGCAAGACATCCACAAAAGGTTCATTGGCGTAGCGGCGCTCAAACAGCGCCTGCAAATCCACATCGGCAGTCAGGCGCGCGTAGAGCGTGGCATGGATGCCGCGAATCATCGGCACCAGATGGGGCACGAAAGTCAATCCCACCGCCGCGCCGGCCCGCATCGCCAAACCCTGCCGAATCTCGGGCAGATGACGATGCCCGCCAACGCCGTAGGCCTTGAAATTGTCTGCCGCTTCGGAGAACAAGATGTGGGTCTCCGGCTTACGACCTGCGCCCGACACACCCGATTTTGCATCCGCCACCAAATGGTCCAGATTCACCACGCCGGCTTCAACCAAGGGCAAGAAACCCAATTGCACCGCCGTCGGGTAGCATCCCGGGTTGGCGATCAGACGCGCTGCACGGATCGCCTCCCGATTGACTTCCGGCAAACCATACACCGCCTGCTCAACCCATTCCGGACAGGCGTGTTTCATGCCATACCAACGTTCCCAGTCCGCCACATCCTTGATCCGGAAATCGGCCGCCAGATCGATCACGCGAACACCTGCCGCCAACAGTTGAGGCGCTTGCTGCATAGCCACCCCGTTGGGGGTGGCGAAAAACACTACGTCGCACTTGAGCAGGTTTTCGGAACCCGCCTCTTCCACGCGCAGAGACGTACGCCCCCGGAGATTGGGGAACATCTCCGCAACCGGCACGCCGATGTCGCTGCGTGACGCCACTGTCGTGATCTCGACATGCGGGTGCTGCGTCAGCAAACGCAGCAGTTCGACTCCGGCGTAACCGGTGCCGCCAACGATACCTACCTTGATCATGAATGCCTCCCGAAGTGGAGCGCTATGATAAACCGCGCAGCCCGAAAACGCGAAAGCCGCCCATAGGCGGCTTTCGAAGTCTGCAGGTTTCTGCCCGACGCGATTAGCGCTTGGAGAACTGCTTGCGGCGACGCGCCTTGTGCAGACCGACCTTCTTACGTTCCACCTCACGAGCATCGCGCGTCACGAAGCCGGCGTTGGAGAGCGCACCCTTCAGCGCCGCATCGTACTCGATGAGTGCACGAGTGATGCCGTGACGCACTGCGCCGGCCTGACCGGATTCGCCGCCACCCACCACGTTGACCTTGATGTCGAAGCCCTGCAGCTGATCGACCAGCGCGAGCGGCTGGCGAACGACCATGCGGCCGGTTTCGCGGGAGAAAAACACGTCGAGCGGCTTGCCGTTAACGACGATGCTGCCTGTGCCGCGCTTCATGAACACACGAGCAACCGCGCTCTTGCGGCGGCCGGTGCCATAGTAATAGTTTTCAGCCATTCGATGACCCCTTAGATATCCAGCGCCTTGGGCTGCTGGGCAGTGTGCGGATGCGCGTTGCCGGCATAGCATTTGAGTTTCTTCAGCATGGCATAGCCGAGCGGACCTTTCGGCAGCATGCCCTTGACAGCCGTCTCCAGAGCACGACCCGGGAAGCGTTGCTGCATCTTCTTAAAATTGGTTTCGGTAATACCGCCCGGGTAACCGGAATGGCGGTAGTACTTCTTGTCTTCAGCCTTGTTGCCGGTGACGACAATCTTGTCGACGTTGGTCACGACGATGAAATCGCCGGTATCAACGTGGGGAGTATAGATAGCCTTATGTTTACCGCGAAGACGACGGGCGATTTCGGTAGCGAGGCGGCCGAGCACTTTGTCGGTGCCATCCACCACGAACCACTCACGCGTCACCTCATGTGGTTTGGCGGAAAAAGTTTTCATCTGCGCCGTCCTTAGGGTGCCTGATTACAGAAAGGCGCGGATTCTATTCGATCGCGCCGCCGCTGTCAATTGTCCATTGACATCGCGAGCAAAAAAAACGCGACTCAAGCGAGTCGCGCTTAAATCCACACCAAAGGAGGAGGGTGGAGGAGACAAACCTGAACAGTCGAAGCAATCCTGACGCCTCGGCAGTTCGTACGCTTCGCATTCTGCACGCTCCAATCACTTTGCACAAGCTTTTTTTGCATCGCGACAAAGTAATGTTAAATGCAGTAATTGAATTTTTATACACATTTTAATTAATTGATTTTTATATAAATTTGTTATTGTTTCACAATCTAATTACCTCATAATTAATTAATGGCAACCCTTCCGCAACAAATTTTGCGCACAGCTATTGTGCATTGCATCAATTCGCGGGCGATTCCAGACGCGCGTGCTTGCATTAGAATTCATGACAGTTCAAGGAGATTGCAATGGAATGCACGGTGAAATGGTTGGGAACCGACAACGGGATGTCGTTTGTCGCTGAAACGGGTAGTGGCCACGTCGTCAACATGGATGGCACCCCCGAAGCCGGCGGACGCAACCTCGCGGCGCGGCCGATGGAACTGGTTCTAGCGGGAGCAGGCGGCTGCACTGCCTTTGACGTCGTATTGATCCTCAAGCGCGGACGGCACGCGGTATCCGGCTGCGATGTCAGCCTGAGCGCCGAACGCGCCGCCGCCGACCCCAAGGTCTTTACCCGCATTCACTTCCATTTCAAGGTCAAAGGTCACCACCTCAAACCGGAAGTTGTGGCGCGCGCTATCGAACTATCGAGCGAGAAATATTGCTCCGCGTCGATCATGCTGGGCAAGACTGCGGAACTGACCCACGACTTTGAGATTGTCGAGGACGGCATTGGCGTTGAGTAAGGCCCGCCTTGAGAGCCGCCTAAAGATGGTAGGCCGTTCCGGTCATCAGCCGTGCGGCCAGTTTCATTGCCCTCTTGATCGGCCAGGGCAACTCCGCAGCACCCAGCCGCTCCGCTGTTGCCGCGTGCGAGGCTTCATCCACCATCATCTGCTCGATGATGTGCCGCGATTTTTCGTCCTGCGCGGGAAACCGCGCCAAGTGATCTTGCAAATGGGCGCCGACCTGCCGCTCGGTTTCCGCGAGAAACCCCAGATTCCAGCGCTCGCCCAACACGCCTGCCAAACTACCCAACGCCAATGCACCGGCATACCACGCCGGGTTCAGCAGACTTTTCTGCCCGCCCAATTCGCGGATACGCCCCTCGGTCCAGGCCAGATGTTCGGTCTCCTCCTCTCCTGCCTGCCTCAGCGCCTCGCGAATTTCAGCGCGCTTCGCGGTCAGTGCCTGACCCTGATAGAGCGCCTGCGCACATATCTCGCCACAATGATTGACCCGCATCAGGCCGCAGGCATGACGTCTTTCTTCTTCCGATAACTGAGATTCCGCGACGGCCTCGCCGGGAATCGGCCGCGCACTGCGTGCCGACGAAAAAACGGTGCGCAGCGCCCGGTCAAACTCTGCGATGACTTTATCGACCGGGGGTGCCACCAACCTTGTCTCCCCCAGTGCGCAGCAATCTACGCGCCTCGTCGATAGACGAGACGATCACACCGCCCGGACAAAAATACTCCTGGTATAGCGCAGCATGTTGCCGATTGACCTGCGCCTCACGAATCTTGAGCCATTCCGCCGAACGTGCCCGCGTCCATTCACCGTTGCTTTTGCCAAAAGCGTAGGTACGTCGCTCGGCAGTGGAACAGCGAATGCCTTCGTGGCTGATGTTTTGCGCACCACTGGCTGTCAGAATAACCAACGTGTAACGAATCACGCCTTCCTGTTCAATTGCCAGTGAATTGCCGTCAATCAGGAATTTATGCGGACTGGCCGCACTCACAAAAAAGGGAATCAACGCGGTTTCGACAGGTGGCAGCGGCAGCGCGACCGGCGCCTCCTCCGCATCCTGTTCGGCAGCCACCTCCTTCGCGACATGGTTGGTCGGCGCCTGGTGGCCATAGAACTGGGCCTGGGCGAGGCCGCTGGCTGCCAACAGGGAAAGTACCAGACAGCGTTTAATCATGTTTTGCCTCTTAAAATTCATCGGTTTCGACGGCAGGCGACTCCTCGCCGACCACGCGCTTGAACGGCTTCTTGCGGGGGCGGCGGTCGCTGTCGATAAAACGGGCCAGTTCGTTTAGCGCCAGTTGATAGACACCTCGTTTGAATTCGATGACATTCTCGAGCGGCACCCAGTAATCATTCCAGCGCCAGGCATCGAATTCAGGCTTGTCAGTGGCGCGCAAGCTGACATCGCTGTCGCGGCCGACCAGCCGCAACAGAAACCAGATCTGCTTTTGCCCCTTGTAGGACCCGCGCCACTCGCGCTTGATCCACTGCATCGGCACTTCGTAGCGCAACCAGCCCTTGGTTCGCCCGAGGATACGCACGTGTTCCGGTTTGAGCCCGACTTCCTCGTGCAGCTCACGGAACATCGCCTGAACCGGCGATTCGCCACGCTTGATGCCGCCTTGCGGAAACTGCCAGGAATGTTCG
Organism: Betaproteobacteria bacterium UBA1934; assembly: GCA_002337055.1. Taxonomy (GTDB): domain Bacteria; phylum Pseudomonadota; class Gammaproteobacteria; order Burkholderiales; family Rhodocyclaceae; genus UBA1934. The sequence continues at coordinate 9,008 of DDFG01000003.1, forward strand.
CGGATGCGCTTGCCCCAGAATACCTCGTTCTTCGCGTTACAAAGGATGATGCCGACGTTCGGGCGGTAGCCTTCACGGTCGAGCATGATGATGAGTCCTGCAAATATTCAGTTACCGCCATTCTTTCACAAAGCCCGCCCGCATGCAAAAGTGCAAGCCCGTGTAAAATCTCGGTTTTGCAACGAAATCAGGGCATTCCATGCGTACTTCGCAGTTCTTCTTCACCACCCTCAAGGAAGCCCCGGCCGACGCCGAGGTCATCAGCCAGAAACTCATGCTGCGCGCCGGTCTGATCAAGCGCGCCGCGGCCGGTATCTACACCTGGATGCCGCTTGGTCTCAAGGTATTGCGCAAGGTCGAAAACATCATCCGCGAAGAGATGAATCGCGCCGGTGCGCTCGAACTGCTGATGCCGGCGGTACAACCCGCAGAGTTGTGGCAGGAATCCGGCCGCTGGGAGCAGTACGGCCCCGAATTGCTGCGTTTCAAGGACCGCCATCAGCGGGATTTCGTCATCGGCCCGACGCACGAGGAAGTCATCACTGACGTGGTGCGCCGCGACGTCAAGAGCTACCGCCAGTTGCCACTGCACCTGTACCAGATCCAGACCAAATTCCGCGACGAGATCCGTCCGCGGTTCGGCGTCATGCGAGGCCGTGAATTCCTGATGAAAGACGGTTACTCGTTCCACACTTCGTTCGAGGATCTGCAACGCGAGTATGCCAACATGTACGCCACCTACAGCCGCATCTTCACGCGGCTCGGCCTCCGCTTCCGCGCCGTCGCCGCCGACACCGGCTCGATCGGCGGCACTGGCTCGCATGAATTCCATGTGCTTGCTGATTCGGGCGAAGATGCCATCGCCTTCTGCCCGGATTCGGATTACGCCGCCAACGTCGAGCTCGCCGAAGGCGTTACACCGGCCAACCCGCGCGCCAACGCCAGCCAAACGCTGAACAAGGTGCCGACACCGGGCAAGACCGCCTGCGCCGATGTCGCGGAATTGCTCGGCCTTCCGCTGACGCGGACGGTCAAGGCCATCGCCATTGTTAATGAGGAAGAGGCTCGCAAGCGTTTCTCGCTGCTGCTCCTGCGCGGCGATCACGAGCTGAACGAAATCAAGGCCAGCAAGGTGACCGGGCTGTCGCCCTTCCGCTTCGCCACCGAATCCGAAATCGTCGAATATCTCGGGTGCAAACCCGGCTACATCGGCCCGGTCGGAGTCAACGCCGGTAAGGTTCGCGTCGTTGCCGACCGCATCGTCGCCGCAATGAGCGATTTTGTCTGTGGCGCCAACGAGGAAGGATTCCACCTGACCGGCGCCAATTTCGGCCGCGACCTGCCTGAACCGGAAGTCGCCGACCTGCGCAATGTCGTTGCCGGCGACGCTTCGCCAGACGGCAAGGGCACACTGGAACTGTGCCGCGGCATCGAAGTCGGTCACATTTTCCAACTGCGCCGGAAGTATGCCGAAGCGCTGCAATGCTGCTACCTGGACGAACAGGGCAAGAACCAGGTCATGGAAATGGGTTGCTACGGCATCGGCGTCACCCGTATCGTCGGCGCGGCCATCGAACAGGGCAATGACGAGCGCGGTATCGTTTTTCCTAAGGCCATCGCCCCCTTCGAGGTTTGCATCGTACCTATGGGCTACTTCAAGAGCGAGGCCGTCAAGGCAACCACCGACCGCCTGTACGCGGACCTAAAGAGCGCGGGGGTCGACGTGGTGCTTGATGATCGCAACGAGCGCCCCGGCGTGATGTTTGCGGATATGGAACTGATCGGGGTGCCGCATCGGCTGGTGGTGGGCGAGCGGGGTCTCGCCGCCGGGGAGATCGAGTACAAAAGCCGCACCGCGGCCGAACCGGTTATGATCGCGCAGGACGATGTGCTGGCCTTCGTGCAAACGCAACTCGCCGCTTGAGACCGCCGATGCGGCTTCTTGTTTGTTTCGCGCTTTGCCTCGCGGCTTCGGCTGCCGAGGCCGGTGCGCAAAAATACGAGCCGCTTTCGGCGAGCGTGCAGGCGGCTCTGCATAAATCGGTGTCGGATGCGCGTCCGCAAGCTACGTCCTTCAAGAATTCGCTGGAGGCCGTCGATTGGCTGACCGAAATGTCGCGCCGACTGGAAAAGCGCATACCGGCACAGGAATACCGGCTGGAACTGCTACGGGCCGTTCATTACGAAGCCACGCGGGCCGGGCTCGATCCGCAGCTGGTGCTTGGGCTGATGCAGGTCGAGTCTGGCTTTCGCAAGTATGCGGTCTCTACCGCAGGGGCTCGCGGATACATGCAAGTGATGCCGTTCTGGGTCAGGCTGATCGGGCTGCCTTCCGACAACCTCTTTCACCTGCGCACCAATCTGCGTTACGGCTGCACGATCCTGAGGCACTATCTGGATATCGAGAAGGGCGACCTCTTCCGGGCGCTAGGCCGCTATAACGGCAGCCTCGGCCAACCGGAATACCCGAATATGGTCAAGGGTGCTTGGGATAAACAATGGACCTATCCAGCCGTGCAGTCGGCCCGTCGATGAACCCGCCCCGCACCTGGTTGTTCGATCTCGACAACACGCTGCATAACGCCAATCCGCACATTTTTCCGCACATCAATCGCTCGATGCGCCAATACATCGAGCGCCATCTGGGGCTATCTGCCGACGAAGCCACCTGTCTGCGCCAACATTACTGGACGCGCTATGGCGCCACCTTGCTCGGCTTGATGCGACATCACGCCACCGACCCACGCCACTTTCTGCACGAAACCCACCAGTTTCCCGATCTGCCGCGCATGCTGGTTTTCGACCGTGCGGTACGGGCCAGCTTGCGTCGCCTACCTGGCCGCAAGATCCTGTTCTCAAACGCCCCTCGTCACTACACCGATGCGGTGCTCGCGCTCACCCGCCTGGCGCCGCTGTTCAACGCCGTCTACGCGATCGATAACCTGGGTTTTCGGCCCAAACCCATGCTGGCAGGCTTCCGAGCCTTGCTCGGCGCCGAGAAACTCGACCCTCGTCGATGCGTGATGGTGGAAGACAGTCTGATCAATCTGGTCAGCGCCAAGAAACTGGGCATGAAGACGGTGTGGGTCAGCGCCGGATCGCGACGATCGCCCTATGTCGACGTGCAGATTCGCCACGTGGGCGAACTCCCGAAACGGCTGGGGCAGCTATAATTGCCGCTTTCCTAGGGGGAAACAACCATGGCTGTGCAACCGGGCGAACGCCGCCTGAACATCCTGCAAACACTGGCGGAAATGCTGGAAAGGCCGAAGGGCGAAAAAATCACTACCGCCGCGCTGGCCGCCCGGCTGGATTGCTCGGAAGCGGCGCTGTATCGCCACTTTGCCAGCAAAGCCCAGATGTTCGAAGGACTGATCGAGTTCATCGAGCAGAGCCTATTTGGCGTTATCAACCAGATCACTCGCGACGTGCCGGCAGGTCCCGCCCAGATCGAGCACATCCTTAGTCTGCTGCTCGGTTTCGCTCAAAAAAATAGGGGGATGACCCGTGTACTCATCGGCGATGCGCTGGTCAATGAAAACGAACGTTTGCAAGGGCGTATCAACACCCTGCTCGACAAGCTCGAGGCCGCCCTGAAACAGGCGCTGCGCGTAGCGGCAACCGAAGGCAAGGTGGCACCGGAAGCCGATGTCGTGGCCATCGCCAACTTGCTGCGCTGCTATATCGTCGGCCGCTGGGAACAGTATGCGCGCAGCGGCTTCAGCCGCGAACCGCTGGCACAATGGCGCCAGCAATGGTCCTTGCTGACAGTGATGATCTTGACTGCCAGGGACTGAGGTCGATCAACCCTCTTTCAGCCAGGTAGCGGCCTCCAGCGCAAAATAAGTCAATACACCGTCGGCGCCGGCCCGCTTGAAAGCCAGCAGGCTTTCCAGCACGCAGGCGCGTTCGTCAAGCCACCCGTTTTGCGCGGCAGCCTTCAGCATCGCGTACTCACCGCTGACCTGATAGGCGTAGGTCGGCGCCTTGAAAGCATCTTTGACGCGACGGACGATATCCAGATAGGGCATACCCGGCTTGATCATGACCATGTCGGCGCCTTCCTGCAAATCGAGCGCGACTTCGCGCAAGGCCTCGTCGCCGTTAGCCGGATCCATCTGGTAGGTGTACTTGTTACCCTTGCCGAGATTGCCCGCCGACCCGACCGCATCGCGAAACGGCCCGTAAAAGCTCGATGCGTACTTGGCGGAATAGGCAAGAATGCGGGTGTAAATACAACCAGTCGCGTCCAGTTCGGCGCGGATACGGCCAATGCGGCCATCCATCATGTCCGACGGCGCCACGACATCCGCCCCGGCCTCGGCGTGACAGCAAGCCTGGTTCGCCAGTGCGACCAGTGTTTCATCGTTCAATACATAGCCTGCTTCGTCGATCAACCCATCCTGGCCATGACTGGTGTAGGGATCGAGCGCCACATCGGTGATCACGCCCAAGCTCGGAAATGCCTGCTTGAGCGCCTGCACCGTGCGCGGCACGAGCCCTTCCGGATTCCAAGCCTCTTCGGCCGTGGCCGACTTCAGACGGGTATCGATCACCGGAAACAGCGCCAGCGCCGGCACCCCCAAGGCCACCGCCCGCTCGGCGGTTTTCATCAATCCATCCAGCGACTGACGCACAACGCCGGGCATCGAGGCTACCGCTTCTTCCCGACCATGGCCGTCGAGCACGAACACCGGGTAAATCAGGTCATCGGCGGTCAACACCGATTCCCGCATCAGGCGCCGCGAGAAATCGTCACGCCGCATCCGGCGCAGGCGGGTTTCAGGAAATTGACCAAACATCGTCATTCTGCTCTCCACGTCATTTTGTCGAACATTTCACTTCGCTTAGGGAACCTGTCCTTGGACACCCAGGTCATAAGCTTGGGTGGCCTCTGCCATCCCCCGCTTCACCTCCCTGAGCGGGGCCTTACAAGCTAAGGCATTTTTCGGCCCCCGGACCCCGCATATCCGGGGGCTTCTTTATTGGGCAAGGCGATCGGTCGCACCGCAACCTCCAGCGCAAGCCAGCGACCCAGGACCACCTCAGCCTCTTCAATGCCCGTCTTTTTGAGGCTGGAAAACAGTTGCACACTCAACTGCTCGCCCATCTCCGCCAGTTCCGCGCGCACCTTGCGCAGGGTTTCCAGCGATTGCTGGCGTGTCAATTTATCCGACTTGGACAGCAGAACATGTATCGGCCGCCCGGTCGGAAGAAACCAATGGATCAGGCCCTTGTCCAGATCCGTCATCGGGTGACGCGAATCCATGATCACCACCAGCCCGCAGAGGGACGTCCGCTTTTGCAGATACGGCCCGATCAGCCCCTCCCATTGGGTGCGAATTGCCACCGGCGCCTTGGCGTAACCATAGCCTGGCAGATCGACCAGATAGCGACCGGGCCCCAGGCTGAAATAGTTGAGATGTTGCGTGCGCCCCGGCGTCTTGCTGACATAAGCCAGGCGAACCCGCCCCGCGAGCGTGTTGATCGCAGACGATTTGCCGGCATTGGAACGCCCCGCAAAGGCGATTTCGTATTCCGAATCCTGCGGCAGATCGCGCAGTTGGGCGACCGTGGTATGAAAAACAGCTTTTTGCAGTAATGGCATGACATGATTCTTTCTGCCGCGAATAACGCAGCGAACTAATATAGAATATCAGGTTTATAACCGACAAACCGGGCAACCCCAACCCGAAAAAGCCCGACAAGCGCACAAGGAGTCCGAAGAATGGTTCAAAAGATGCTGCTGGCCATGATGATTGCAACCGGTTGCGCGGCACACGCCAGCGACCAGCCAACCGCCAAGGGCGACCCGATGAAGGGCAAGTTGGTGGCAGAGAAAATCTGCGTCGCCTGCCACATGGTTGATGGAAACGGCATCGCCGCTACGCCTACCCAGCCGAAACTGGCGGGCCAGATCGAGGACTACCTGCTTAAGCAGTTGAACAATTTCAAATCGATTGACGGCAAACCGGCTGTCCGCAACAACCCCATCATGGCCGGCATGGCCGCACCACTGACCGAAGGCGATGTGCGCGACGTTTCCGCATGGTACAGCACGCAGAAACAGGTCCCGGCCTCACCGAAGGACATGAACCAGATTGCCGCCGGGCAACGCATCTGGCGTCAGGGCGATCTCAAGAAAGGCATTCCCGCTTGTGCCGGCTGTCATGGCCCGGCAGGTGCCGGGGTACCGGCACAGTATCCGCGCCTGGCCGGCCAGTTTCCTGAATACCTTGAAGCGCAGCTCAAGGCCTTCCGGCAGGGCGAACGCGCCAACGATCCTGAACGCATGATGCAAACAATTGCTGCCAAGATGAACGACGCGGAGATTCGCGCTGTCGCTGACTACGCTGCCGCGCTGCGCTAATGCTTAGATAAAACGACTTTGGATGACTCGCGTAGGCACCACCTGAAACATATTCAAAGCAAAAGACCGCCCTTCGGCGGTCTTTTGCTTTACGGGATACTCTCGAGTCAGGCTTGACGACGCCTGCGCAAAGCCACTATTGCCGAAAGCATGGCCACGCCCAGCAAGGCGAGCGATTCCGGTTCTGAAACTTGACCGCCGCACGCGGGATTGCCCGGCCGGCAATCGTTGCTATTGGTCAGCCTGAACGAGTCGAATGTCCATGCGCCACGGTCGTTCAGCGGATCAGCGATCAGGCGAATGCCCAGCGAGCTCCAGCCGGCTGTAACCGCTGCGTTGAAATAGGACGTGATATCAAAACTCAGGATATCGCCGACAGCCAGTCCGGCCGTCGAGAACGTGAAGACATTGCCGAGAGATGGCGCTTGGTAGTCTGAGATGTCCTCCGTGTTATTGCCCTGGTAAACATCGACCTTGATGGTGCCCGTGAATGGGAAATCATTAGAACCGGCGAACAAGCCGCCCGCTTTGTACGTGTTGAATGTCACATAGGCGCTGGCCGAGTTGGTCAGACCTGTCAGACTGTATTCCGACAAGCCGCGTACGCCCTCGGTGAAGTACCGCCCAACTTCCGCCTTGCCTGCCGGATTGCCGAAAGCACCACCAGTATTGGAGTGAAAATGGGTTCCGATCGCAGTGTTACTGCCACTGGCAACCGCAAATGTAAAGCCGTTGGTAATTAGAGCTGCCTGCGCCAAGGTGCCAACCGAAGCCAGCACAGCGGCAGCGACAAATTGTTTGAGATTCATGATGAGCCCTCCTGGTTGAGACTTGAGTTAATATGCACATATCGTGCCTATTGTCAATTCGCTATTTATCAGTGAGTTACAAAATATTCCCTGTTAAGCTGTAAAAACATTCGACACTTTGCACATGCCAACGCAATTGCTCCCTCATCGCGCTCAGCATCACGAACCGGCAGGCATGCGGCACTCGAAATTCGGATGGACGGCCACCCTTGGCACTTACGCCTTGCCGGGATAGACTGCCATCTCCCACAGAGACGGAAGAGACATACAATGAAAACCCTTAAACAGCTGCTTGCTGAAAAGACGGCGCCCCTGGCCGTGGTTTCACCCCACGAATCGGTCTTTCACGCGCTGGAAGTAATGGCCACCCACAATGTCGGCGCCGTGCTGGTTATGGATGGCGAACAACTGGTCGGCATTTTCTCGGAACGAGACTATGCGCGCCGCCTGATCCTACTCGGCAAGTCGTCGAAAGAAACCCTGGTGCGCGAGGCGATGAGCGACCGCGTGGCCTGCGTCACCTTGCAACACAGTCTGGATGAATGCATGGCGCTGATGAGCGACAAGCGCTTCCGTCATCTGCCAGTGATTGACGAGGGACACATCATCGGCGTCATTTCCATCGGTGACCTGGTCAAGGAAATCATCGCCAGCCAGAAAATCACGATCGCCCATCTGGAGCGTTACATTTCGGGGTAATCATGTCCGACAACAGCATCCACTTTCCGATTCTCGACGACATCGCACGCGATCTTTCCGAGGAGGTCAATTTTCCGACCAGCCTCGATGCGGCGATGATGATCCGCAATACCTTGAAGAATCCGGACGTCTCGCTCGATCAGGTGGCCAAGGCCGTCGCCCTGGAACCGTTGATTGCGAGCAAGTTGCTGCGCTTGGCCAATTCGGTGATCTACAACCCCACCGGTAAGACGGTAACGGATCTGAAGGCGGCCATTGGTCGCCTGGGGTTTGAGTCGGTTCGGACCACATCGCTGGCCGTGGCGATTGACCAGATTACCCGATCGAAGAAGATTGCCAATTTTGAGTCGTTGGCGAAAATGGCCTGGGACCATACACTGAACGTCGCCGCGATCTGTCGTGTGCTGGCCCGACGCGTGGGGCGTATCGGCCCGGACGAGGCCCTGCTGACCGGGCTGGTTCACGACATCGGGATTTTCTACCTGCTCTACCGGGCAGCGGATTACGAACTTTACCGCACTGACGAATCAGCGGTTCTGGAGCTGATCGTCGGCTGGCACGACAGCATCGGAGAGAGTCTGCTGCACATACTTGGCCTGCCCGAACGCATCATCGAAGCGGTGCACGATCACGAGACCCTGCGCGAAGTCGACAATCCCTGCACGCTGACCGACGTACTTTACTTCGCCAACTTGCTGGCGGGCGGTGGCAACTTCGAGTGGATGTCGGGTGGCGTGCTCAGCGACGAAAACCCATACGCCAATGCCGCGCGCGAACGCTATGCTTCGCTGCTGCAAGAGGCGGAAGAAGACATTCTCGACGTGCGGAGCGCGCTCGCCGCCTGATCCCCGTCAGGCAACCGGCTTGGGTTGCAGGCGAACAATGGCGCGCCCATCCGCCACGATCCGTGGCGCCGCCCTCCAGGCGTGACCGTAAACAATTTCGACTGTCGCTGGCCACCGTCCGTCCCGCATCGCGGTTTCGGCAGCCACCAGTACGCGCTGCCAGGCCGCACGACCCATCAATCCGCGTCGCCGCTCGGGTTGGGCACATACACTGCCGGCCGCACGCAATTCCGCCAGCATGGCCGGAAAGCTTTCGTACGTCAGCGTCAGCACCTCCATATCCATCACCGGATCTGCAAAGCCGCAATGAACCAACATATCCCCAAGGTCATGCATGTCGGTAAAGCGCTGCACGTGAGGCGCATTGTCGCCAAAAACCGCACGTAGTTCCTTGAGGGTATCGGGCCCTAAGGTTGCGAACATCAGCAGCCCACCGACCTCCAGGAGGCGATGTGCTTCCGCGAGTGCCGCGAGCGGATCACCTAGCCAATGCAACAGCAGGTTAGACCAGACCAGTCCGGCCGAGCCATTGCGCAAGGGGAGTCCGGTGACATCGGCGCAGACAAGAAGGGGACCGCGCCGCATCGAACCAGGCAACCAACGCCGCCAGCCCGCGCCGCCCGCGTCGGTGTGTTGCAGCATCGGCAGGCTGAAATCAACGCCCAGCCAGCGCGCTTCCGGGTAACGATGGCGCAGACCCGCAGCGCTGGCGGCGCGGCTGCATCCCAAATCGACAATCAGCCTGGGGTCGATTTTGACCAGATCGAGCCGGGCCTGCATTCGCCGGTCAATCTCGCGCACCAGAAAATCGTGGCGGTCATAACTTGCCGCCGCCGCCGAGAATGACTGCCGAACACGCCGACAGTCGGCTGCCAGCACAGTCAGATACCCCGCAGGCCCAGGCGACCGAACAGCACGTCATCGCGCGCGAATTCGGGGTTTTCGGTGGTCAGCAGGTGGTCGCCGTAGAAGATGGAATTGGCACCAGCCAGGAAACACATTGCCTGCAATTCGTCCGACATTTCACCGCGACCGGCGGAAAGGCGTACCCACGAGGTCGGCATGGTGATACGCGCCGCCGCGATGGTGCGGACAAATTCGAACGGGTCGAGCCTGGGCGCGTTTTCCATCGGCGTACCGGGAATCGGCACCAGATGGTTGATCGGCACCGATTGCGGCGGTGTGGCCAGTGACGCGAGCTGGGAGATCAATCCTGCCCGGTTGCGACGCGTTTCGCCCATACCCACGATGCCGCCCGAGCAGACCTTGATGCCAGCATCCTGCACGCGCTCGATGGTATCCAGCCGATCCTGATAGCTGTGCGTGGTGACCACGCTCTCGTAATACTCGGCATCGGTATCGAGATTGTGATTATAGTAATCGAGCCCCGCCGCCTTCAGGCGCACGGTTTGCGGTTCGCTCAACATGCCGAGGGTGACGCAGGTTTCCAGGCCCATGGCCTTGACCTGCCGCACCATTTCCGCGACTCGGTCCAGATCACCATCCTTCGGGCCACGCCAGGCGGCGCCCATGCAAAAGCGGGTAGCTCCACCGTCCTTGGCCTTTTGCGCTGCGGCGACCACCTCTTCCACCGGCTTCAGCCGCTCGCGCGGCGCCTGACCATGCTTGGCAGACTGCGAGCAATAACCGCAGTTCTCCGAACAGCCGCCAGTCTTGACGGAAAAGAGCGCAGAGCGTTGAATGGCGTTGGCATCGAAATGGCGACGATGCACTTCCTGGGCACGCCAGAGCAGATCCATCAGCGGCAGGTCGAAGAGCGCCATGACCGCCTCGACCGTCCATTGCGGCGATGCCAACGCGGCGGGTTGATCGGAAACGGCGGCCAAAGCGGAAACGGACATGTCGTGCAACCTCGTGTAAGTGAGACGGGCCTGAAAGAGCCTCTGATTTGGAAGGAAAATGTAGACAAAATATGTCTGGTATTGTACCCGATTCCTGGCGCAAAGCTGCGCGCGAATGTGTCGACGCCTGCCTGTCCGGCCGTTGCCTGCTCTGTGGCGCCGACGCCGGGGCGACGTTGTGCCCGGCCTGCGAACGCGAACTGCCACGCCCCGGCCCGAGTTGCCCGCAGTGCGCCGACCCCAATCCCACCGGCTCGCTGTGCGGACGGTGTCTGCGTCATCCACCTGCGTTCGCGCGGGCCATGGCCCCTTACTCTTACGCTTTTCCGGTCGATCGCCTGATCCAGCGCTGCAAGTATGGCCACGACCCGGGTATTGCGAGCTATTTCGGGCAATTGCTCATCGCCGCTCTGCCCATCGGCCGCTATGACTTGATCGCGCCCGTTCCCTTACATCCTGGACGACTGCGCGAGCGCGGCTTTAATCAGGCGCTCGAAATCGCACGTCCGCTGGCCAGATATCACCATATACCGCTCGCTCCCGACGCGCTGAAGCGCAACGTCGCCACGACGCCCCAGGCCGATCTGCCCTTGCCGGCGCGGGCCGCCAATGTCCGCAATGCGTTTTGGACAGGCGCTGATTTCAAGGATCAAACGGTGCTGCTGATCGACGACGTGCTCACCACCGGCGCGACGCTCTCCGAATGCGCACGCGTGCTGCTTCTGCACGGCGCATCGCGCGTCGATGTCGCGGTCGTGGCCCGCACGCCGCACAAGTGAACCCGCGAACCGCCCGAATTACGGGATAATCGCCCTCCATGCGATTCGCCCCGCTTCCCGACGACTGGACCGCGTTCGCGCTGGCCGCGCTCGGCCTGATGCTGACCGCGCCGTTCCTGATGGCCCATCACTACTATCCGCTTACCGCCTTCTTTCAGGAATGGTGGGCGGCGGCCTTCGGGCTGGCCGCTTCGGCCTGCCTGATCGGGCGGACGTCGAATGATCGCCTCGAAGCGCCCGAACTGGTTGCCCTGCCGCTCGGTCTCCTGCTGATCGTCGCGCTGCAAGCCCTGTTCCTGCCGACCGCGTCAGCATCACGGTTATACCTGTTTGCACTTTATCTGCTCTGGGCGACGGTATTGCTCGTGCTCGGCCGCCAACTCGCCCGCCGTCTCGGCCTCACGCGGTTGACTGTCTGGATCGCCGCCGCGCTGCTGCCGGGCGCCCTCGCCGAAGCCGCAACCGGCGTGCTTCAGTTATACGGTGGCGTCGGCATGCCATGGATATTTCCTCACCTGCCGGACAACGGCGTCCGCGGTAATCTGGCGCAGAACAACAGTTTCAATCACTACCTCTGGCTGGGCATCGCCGCGGCCCTCTATTTGCGCGCCGGCAACCACTTGCCGCGCGCGGGCGCGGTGGGCTCGCTCGGCGTGTTGATCGTGTTTTCGCTCTTTTCCGGCTCCCGTTCGACCTGGCTATACGCCCTTGGCTATGCCGCGCTCGCCACCTGGGCAGTCTGGCGCTGGCCCGAGCAGGCCGAGATCCGTCGTTTTCGCAACGGCGCACTGGCGGTTCTCGCCGGCACCTTTGCGGTACAGGGCCTGTTCAGCGCCGGGTTCATATCGGAACTGCTCGAACTGGTCGGCACCAGCGCCGGCTCCCGCCTGCTGGCCAGCGGCGGCGACCCGATGCGGCCCGCCCTGTGGAAGGCGGCCTGGTTGATCGGCCGCGAGCATCCCTGGCTAGGCAGCGGTATCGGCCAATATACCTGGCACTTTTATCAACATGTGCTCGACCTAATGCCGACCCGCCTGCTGGCGGTGCCCGAACACGCCCACAACCTGGTCTTGCAGCTATGGGCCGAAGCCGGGTTGCCCGCCGTGCTACTGCTGGCTATCTGCGCGTGGCGCTGGGCAGCGCCTTTGCTGACCGGTCGGTGGCAGGCGGCACATCTGTTCTGCGCAGCCTGCCTGCTGATCGCGGCGGTACACAGCAGCCTGGAATACCCACTGTGGTACACCTTCTTTCTCGGGCCAACGGCGCTGCTGGCTGGCGCGGTCTCGACCCGTTCGTTCTCGCTGCGCTGGCCCGCCGGCGCCCGCACCGGCATGGCGGCCGCCTTGGCGTTCGGGGCAGTGGCGCTGATGTCGCTCGGTCTGGATTACAGTCGGTTGGAAGACGCCGTCAACGGCCGTCTGCCCGGCCAGGACGAACCCGCCCGGCAGCTTCGTTTTCAGGCGGAAGTGGCGAAACTGGCGGGCTCGCCGTTCCGCCCCTATCTGGATCTGGTCGACGCTGCCGGACAGGAGGACTCACCTGTCGGGCTGGCCGAAAAGCAGGCGCTATGCGACCGCGCCATACCTTTTTCGGCGACACGCCTGATCGTGTTCAAATGCGCCCATCTCCAGGCGCTGGCGGGCGATGTCGAAGGTGCGCGGATCAGCTTGCGAAGGGCGGTCGCCGCCTATCCGGCCGAGGCCGAGGCCTTGCTGCCGCGCTGGCGCTCCCGCGCCGCGTCGGAACCGGCATTGGCTGGCCTGGTGGCCGATTTTCCGGCTATCGTTCCAGCCGCTGCTCCGCGATAGCTGCTAACTCGGCGGGCAAATTGCCGCAGTTGCGCGCCTGCCGATAGGCATCGCGCGCTTCTCCGCCACGACCCGCGCTCTCCAGCGTGCTGGCCAACCCAAACCACCAGCGCCCCTCCGTCGGCGCGTTCTGGATCGCGGCATGATACAAATCGATGGCCTCGCGGAGGTGCCCAAGACGACTGCGCACATGCGCGTAGGCGCCCGCATAGGCGGCATTCCCCCCTGCATGCGGCCAACTGCGCGCCAACACACGCTCGGCGGCGGCGAGGTCGTTACGATCGACCCAGAGACGCGCCAAGGTCATGGCCCAGCCTGTCTGCGCTGGTTGTATCTCCAACCCGTCCTGCAACACTACAATAGCCTCGTCGTGGCGACGGCCTTCCAGCAAAATTTTCAACAGAAGCTGACGCGACGGCGTGTGGCCGGGATCATGCCTCAGCGCGGCGCGCAGCGCCTCGGCTGCTTCGACGACGCGGTTCTGCGCCAAATGCGTCTGGGCACTCTGCCATTCCGCCTCGGCCCGATCACGCGGGGTGGCCAGTACCAGCCTTTTCTCGACGACGCCAGCGCCAGCCTTGGCTTCCGCCAGCGTCGGCTTCATTTCTTTGCCAGATTTGCCTGACGCTGGATCGCTTTTTGGGACAGCAATCGCCGTGGGCGGTGTGTCGTTCTTTGCGGCGTTCTTCAGCAGCGCGGTCTGGTTTGGCTGGATACTGGCCGCTTCGGCTCGCCTGGGCACGACTTCTGCCGGCGGTTCGCGCAACAAGAGATCGAGTTGCAGCGCGGTTTTCGTCGTCGGCACTTCGGTCTGTTTGGTCGGCGTGTCATTGGGCGCGCTGGGCACGGTCACTGGCGCTGGCTCGGGTGTCGCAACCGGGGCAGGAGGTACGCTCGCTACCGCGGATACCGCGGGCGCCTCGCGCTCGCTGAAAGACAAGCCCCATACGACCGCCACGGCAATCCCCACACCCGCCACAACGCCTAGCCAAAGAAGCGGGCGCGGTGAAGAGCGAGTCGCCGGGAGGATTCTGATCTCTCGCCGCAGATCAACGCCAGCCGCGCTGTCGGCACGACGCGCATCGAGATCGCGCAGCATGTCGTTCAATAGACTCATCGCCACCACCATTTCAGGGCGCGCGCGCCCTCGGTATCGAGCACTGCGCAGCGGACGTGGCGCACAGCGACCTGCTGCCGCCCCTCGCCAAACACCGCGAGCAGCGCCTTGTGCGCCAGGATGTTGACCAGACGCGGCCTGCCCTGCGAGGCATGATGCAGCGCCCGCGCCGCGCGCGGCAAAAACACCGCTTCTCCGCGATAACCGGCGACGCGCAAACGGTGCGCGAGGTAATTATCGATTTCGGCCCGCTCGATGCCCACCAGACGATACGAAAAAGCAATCCGTTGCAGTAGTTGCCGCACCGACGGTTCGGCCAGCTTGACATCGAGTTCGGGTTGCCCGAAGAGCACGATCTGCAACAACTTGCGCTTTTCGGTTTCCAGATTCGAGAGCAGGCGCAGGGCTTCGAGCGTGTCGAGCGGCATTGCCTGCGCCTCGTCGATGCAGACCAGCACCCGCCGCGCTTCGCTGGCGTTGGCCAGCAGTGCCCGGTTGATTTCCTGCATCAGGTGATAATCGTCCAACGGCAGCGTCGGACGCAAGCCGATTTCTTCCGCCAGCGCCAACATCAGGGTACCTGGCGAAATGCGCGGGTTGGGAATATAGGCCGAGCAGGTGCCTTCCGGTTGCAGTTTGAGCAGGCGTCGACAAAGATGCGATTTGCCGGTGCCCACCTCGCCGGTGATCTTGACGAAGCCCTCTCCACCGTCGAGCGCCAGAATCAGCGTGTTGAGCGCCTCCTGATGCCCGCGCGTCAGAAAGGTGAAGCTGGTATCAGGGGTTATGCCGAACGGGAATTCGCTCAGGCCGAAATACGCCAGGTACACGTCAATCCGTCGACATCGTGGTACCCGGCTGCACCTTGGGCCATACCCGCATGGCTTCGATACGCGTTTCGCTCTCAAGCAGATCCTGGCGCCAGTTATCACCCTGCACGACCGTTGGCTTGAGCAGAATGACGAGTTCGCGCTTGGCAAAAGTATCGCCCTTTTGCCCGAACAGATTGCCAACCACGCCGATACGGTGCAGGAAGGGTAATCCGGCGCTATCCACCGATTGCGACTGGCTCATCAGGCCACCGATGGCGACGATGTTGCCATCCTGTACGCGCACCACGCTGTCGGTTTCGGACACGCTGGAGGAGGCGAGCGGCAAGGTGTAAGTACCGAGGGTACCCAAATTGACGATCTTGGTCTTTTCCTGCACCTGACTGACCGAGGGATGGATATGCAGAATCACATGCCCGTCTTCGCTGATCTGCGGCATCACGTCCAGCGCGACGCCCGAGAAGAAGGGTTGCAGCGTGATCGACGGCGACACGACGTTGCTGCCGCTGCCGGAGGTCGTCGTGGTGGTGCTGACGTTGGTGACGAAATAGTCGTCCGTGCCGACCTTCAGCACCGCCTTCTGGTTATTGACCGCCGCCACGCGCGGGCTCGAAAGCACCTGCACATTGCCCTGGGTTTCGAGGAAATTCATCATCGCGACAAAATCCTCGGATTGAAAGGCAAACCCGAAGAAGCCCTTGCCCAGCGCGGTCGTGGCAATGTTACCCCAGCGGCCCGGCGTCACGGTCGCCGTCGTGCTGCCTTCGCCGTTGGCATTGGCGACCAGCGGATTGGTCGTCCCCAGCGTCGTGCCCGGCGCCATCGAGGCGGCCGACCATCCCTTGTTAACGCCGCGGAATTTCGCCCAGTTGATGCCGGTCTGGAAATCCTCTTTCAGCTGGACTTCAAGAATCTTGGCCTCCAGCATCACCTGCCGCTCGGCAATCAGCTGGGTCGCTTTCAGGTAGTTTTCGACATTGCGCATCTCGCCCGGCATCGCCTTGACCAGCACTACCCCGGACACTGGATTGATGATGACGGCACGTCCGTCCTTGTCGCCAACGATGGTGCCCAGCGCGGTGTTCAGCTCCTTCCAGAAATCGCTGTCCGACAGCGTCATCACGCGGCTGCTGGCGCTGGCCTGACCACCTTGATCCGCCTGCGATGTCGGCGGCGGCGCGTTGGGTGTCGTCCCCGGCTGCGCGGCGCCATTGGCTGGCTGGGTCGCCGAGGGCGAACTGGAGGTCACACGAACATCGGTGCGGCCTTGACGGCGGTTGGCCAGATAGTTTATCTGGAACATCCGTGTTTGCAGGGTGTTCGGTTGAATGAAAATGCGTGATCCCTGAATCTTGAACTCGTAGCCGTACAGTTCGCGGATGGTTTCCAGCGCCTCGCGCACGGTCACGCCTTTCAGGTTCAGCGTCAGATTGCCGGTCAGTTCCGGCGAGAACAACATGCTGTAGGGTGTGCCGGCCACCAGCGCCATGAATACCTGGCTGGCGGCGGCATTATTCACCGCCAGATCGAAGCGCGCGTCGGCTTTCGGCTGCGGCTGCGGCACTTCGGAAGGCAGCACCGGCAGCATCGCCTGGCCGATGGCCGCTTCGTTCGCGGCATTCCGCTTCTTCTGCGCGGCGGCATCCTTCAGTTCCTGCGAGATGCGATCATGCGTGTCGCCCGGACGCACCGTCGGCCCCTGGCACGCTGCCAGCATGAAGACCGCGCAGAGCAGTGAAAATCTTTTCATCGCTTATCCTTTTTCTTCGCCGAACGCCCTGAAGGGGTTTCGACGCGAGTTCCCGTTTTTTCAACCCCCGGCGTGAGGAAGAGGCGCTGCACGCCCTCCGGCCCCTTGAGCACCGCTTCCTTTTCATTGACCGCCACCAGCCGCGCCGTGCCAAGCTTCTCGCCCAGACGCACGCTTTGCCCGCCGATCACAGCGACCGGGCGCCCTCCTCGCGGCAACATCACCGATTGCAACCGCAGGCCACCCTCGCTCGAAATGGGCGCGCTGGCACCAGTCGGCGCGGCAAAGGCGGCGGGCGGTTGAGTCGGATCGTTCAGGGTCTGGGCGCAGGCCAGACCACTGGCGAAGAGAAAGAGGAAGGGCCAATTTTTCATATCGACAACCACGCCTTATCCGAACTCAGGGTGTATATGAGCAAGGTCATGCCGATGGTCGGGTGCTTCTTCACTTCAAACTGTAGCCGGCCCCACAGCAGTTTCTTCTGCTCGTGCTCCAAATGCGAAACGTACGCATGGAGATCGGCGTAACTGCCCTCGAGGCGAATTTCGATGCCGTGCCGATAGAGGTCGAAAGGCCGGGCGATGGCGGGTTTCTGACCATCGCCGGCTTCCTTGGCGTCAGTCTTGGGCGGTGCCAGCACGCTTTCCGGCGGCAGGGTTTTCAGACTCACCAACTGCAGGTTGGGAATCCGCGCCAGAATGCGCTCCAGCGTCGCGTTCATCTGGTTGGGCGGAATCATGCTGTCTTCCAGCTTTTTCAAACGCCCGTCGGCGCCGCCCAGTGCCTCACGCAGGCGGGCAAGCTGCGCCTTGGAATCGGCATCGGGGTCGAGCCGCAACTGTTCGTCGATCA
Source organism: Betaproteobacteria bacterium UBA1934 (assembly GCA_002337055.1). Lineage (GTDB taxonomy): Bacteria > Pseudomonadota > Gammaproteobacteria > Burkholderiales > Rhodocyclaceae > UBA1934. The sequence continues at coordinate 26,729 of DDFG01000003.1, forward strand.
CCGCCGTCTGGCGTTTCAGATCGACTATCTGCTGGGTACCCGACGCCAGACTCGCCTTGAGCGCCTGTTGTCGCTTGAATGCGGGATCGAGCACCAGCGTGTAGAGCAGCAGCGCCGGCCCCAGAATCGCCAGCAGCGCCACTACCCGCCTTTCGCGGAGGGTCAGTGCCTGGTAGCGCGCGGCGATCTGGCGCCAGAACGCGGGGGCTTGGCTCATCGCGGCTTCTCTCCAGTCGCGCCCTTGTCGGGTTGCGCCCGCAGCGCAAAATCGACAAACCCGGCACGGACCGGCGCGGCATCACGCGGCGCATTCTCGCCGCGCGGCAATTCGCCCCGCTGAACGTCAAGTTCGGCAAAACGACGGTCGCGGAAAGCGCTCTCGCTATTCAAACGGCGGATATAGAGCGGCAACAGGGCAGGGTCGGTCAGACGTCCGCGTAACTCGAGTTCGGACGGATGCAGGACAAACCCGGTCAGCCACACGCCAGGCACGGTCTGTTGCGACAGCGCGCGCAGACTGGCCGAAAACCCCGCATCGTTACCCGCTTGGCCGCTCTCGATCACGCGCAGGGCTTCTTCGCGCAACTTCAACTCGGATTCCGCCGTCGCGATTTGCACCAACAGGGCTGCATCGGGTTTGCGCCCCGCCAGCGCCACGGTCTTGGCACCCAGATCGGCCTGCGCCGCTTTCAGTTCCGTCTGAACGGCGGCGTCCTCGGCCGCCAAATTCGCCACACGCTGCGCCAGCGCCACCCAGAGTCCCAGGCACAGCACGATCAGCAACACCGACCACGCTGCTACCGCGTTAAACGACAACCAGTCGCGCCGGGGCTGGAGCGCGGGCAGGAAGAGATTGATCTGCTGGCTCATGTCTCCGCCCTCAGCGCCGCACCAATTGCCAGCAGGCATTGCGCCTGCCTTTCGGGCGCGCGCAACTCGGGCACGTTGGCGAATTCAATGACGCCACCTAGGTCCATCGCCTGCACCGGCAGATACAGATTATCCGCCAGCGACGGGAGCAACTCGGGCACCGCACGCTCGACCGCGATTATCAGGCGTGATACGGAGATAAACCCGTATTGCCGGTCGAAATTGTCGAATGTGCGCTGAAGTTCAAGGGCCAGACGTTCGAGCATTTGCTGGCGGCGCTCGCCATCCGCCTCGGCCAGCTGCACCGCCGAAACTTCGATACGTCGAGAGAAATAGAGTTCACCGCGATAGGTGATCAGCAACATGCTGTCGTTTTCCGACAGAGACAGAAAGGCCAGGCCACGATTGGGTTCTTCAAACAACGTGGCCACGTTGCGCATCGCGGTTTCCGGGATTTCAATCGCCGCCAGATCGAGTTTGGCGCGATGGAACAGCCCCTGTTTCGGACCAACTCTCGATTCTGGCGCGACCGCGGCAAAGACATTCGACTGGCGGCCCGTCGCGGCACCTTCAAGCGGAATTTCGAGCACACCGAGCGCCGCGCCCGCCACCGGAAAGTCGACCAGATCCTTCAAGCGCCAACGCAACGCCTGCGCGCGCTCGTCTTCGGGCACATTCGGCGCTTCGACTTGCAACAAGCGGTATTCGTCGTCGCCCAGCAAGGTCGTCACCTGATACGCGCCGAGCTTGCGCGCGACGTACAGGCGCTGCAAGGCGTCAAGCTCGTCGCGCTCAATCCGGAAGGATTCGCAAAGCTCGATGGCAGGGCGCCTTCCCGTTTCTCGCACGGCATGGGCCAGATCGAAACGCCCCCCCCGCCGAATCACCGACAACCAGCCCTTTTTTCTTCTTGTTTGCAAGAACGAAAGCATTCTGCCCCGTCAATTTCAAAGTGGCTCAAGAATAATCGCCAAGACCCTAAATTTCAAGGCGAATATGGCGACATTCGGGGTTCTTTGCACGACCTTGTCGAAGAATGCCAACTCGCCCGTCGAAAGCACGGTTGCAAACGCGCAGATTCACTCCCCAAGGCGCTTTGCAACCTTGCCCACGGGCAGGTGGCAGCGTATCCTTGGGGCCTGTCGGGAGGGGCAATCTACCATTGCCCTGGTGCAGGCAAGAGGCTCAACACCCGATGCCACACGAACGAATTTTGAGTATTTTCAAGTCTGGAGAGCGCATGTCGGGGAAACGGGTCTTTTTCCAACGCCTGATGGCCGGACTGACCCTCATTGCCAGCATGAGCATCTGTCCGTCCGCAGGCGCCGCCACCTATGCCAACACGGCTACCACCTTTAGCTGGATAGACGCGTCGACGCACCCGAAGGTGGGCTACAACACCCTCCCCTACAAGTTCAACGGCACGGTCGGAACATCTGCCTGCGGCACGACACCACCCGTTATCGACGACACGATCAGCGACGCCATCCCACTCGGGTTCAATTTTTTCTTTGGCGATCGCACTTTCGACAAAGTCCGGATCATGACCAACGGCCGGCTCCAGTTCGTCAACACGGCCCCTGCCTATGACAACACCACCTGCGGTTTCGGCAGCCCGGTCACCCAGATTCCGATTCCGAACGCCGGGTTGAATTACACCTTGCGCATTTTCGGCAACGACCTCGACCCCACGCTGCAGTCCGAAACGACCGCCTACGTCACCAGTTGCGTGCGCCGATCCGGCACCAATGCCTGCTACATCAGCTACAAGACGCTAGGCTCGGCACCCAACCGGCAATTCGTTGTCACCTGGAACAACGTGCCCGAATGGACGGCCACGAGTACCACCACCGGCAACTACAACATTCAGGTCATTCTTCAGGAAAACGGCGAGTTCATCTATCAATACGGCACCGACATTCCTGGCCCCGGCGCGTTGACCGGGCAGGTCGGCTGGCAGGTGTCGACAACCGACTACGAGGCACCGTCGGTAGGCTACCCCCAGCAGAACACGGCTATCCGCTATTACACCCCCCGGCCGGTGATCGAATACCGGATGGAACAGAGCAGTTGGTCGGGCGCCGGCCAGGTGATCGACTCCAGCGCGTCCGGTCGGCACGGCTCGCCGGTCGGCACGACTCAACCCACCACTGATGGCAAGGTCTGCCGGGGCGCAGCCATTTCCGGCACGGGTAACAACGCCATTGACACCGGCACCACCATGGCCAATATCGGCAACGCGGGCATGATCGCATTCTGGTACAAATCCAACACCGCCTGGTCCGGCGGCGGCACTCAGGATGCTCAACTTTTCGACGCCACCACGGTGAACGGGCAGTGGTTCTTCATGGTCCGCCGCGGCGGAACCGATGCCAATGCCGGCAAGCTGCGCTTCATCGTTACCGACAACACCGGCGCGCTGCGCGTCGTCGAGACGCCGGCGTTGACGGTCGCCGCCAACACCTGGAAGCACATCGCGGTGACGTGGAATCTCAACAATCTTGCCACCGCCAATAACGACAAACTGACCATCTATGTCGACGGCGTGCAGCAGGCGCAGACCGCCTTTACCTCCACCACCACAACCTTGTCGCCGCAGATCGGCACACTGTATCTGGGTGGCAACCGCGCCGGATTGGTCGGTCAGAACGGTACCTCAAACTCGCTGAACGGTGTGCTTGATGAGGTGAATGTGTACAACTACGCAGCGCCGTTGGCCAAAATCACCCAGGTGATGAATCAGGTCAACACCGTTTGCATGCATCACTACTCGATCTCCACCGCCGGTTCGGCGCCGGCGTGTCAGCCGCCTCAAGTGACGATCACCGCACACACCAAGGAACATCTTCCGTTCACCACCAGCACCAGCATCACCGTCAGCACATCCGACAATACTGGCACCTGGTCCCTGTTGAACGGGCGCGGCACCTTAACGCCGGGTCCAAACGGCACCGCAACCTACAACTTTGTAGCGGAACCACAAGTGGTTCTGGCGCTGACCCGCACCGCCTCTGCTTCGCCCGTCACAGTGAGCGTCTCGGATGGCGTGTACGGTATTGGCGAAAACGCGCCGCTAACGGTCACCGCCTGCGGTACCGGCAAATTCAACGCCTGCGAAGCCGCATGCACGCCTACGGCCGCGTCCAACGGTTACGCTCAGCTCTATACCAAGCTGGCACCGAACGGTTTTAATTTGAACCTGGTGGCGTTAACACCGGGCGGCACGCTCGATGCGACTTTCAGCAAACCCGTGACGATCAACCTGCTCGCCAACACCAACCCGCCAACCCTCAACACCACCACCAATTGCCCGACCGCGCAGAATGCGACCATTGCCATCGGCACGCCCACCTTCGCCGCGGGACGCGCCACCGTGGCGGTACCGGCGGTGGGCACGGCCTACCGCGATGTCCGGGTTCAATTCGTGTGCTCCGCCGCCAATTGCGGCACGGCGACCACGGTCTGCGCCACCGATGCCTTCGCCATCCGGCCCGCGTCGTTCACCCCGGTGCTGCCTACAAGCGCGGATGCCGCAAACGGCAGCAACGCTACCGCGACACCGACCACGATTGCCGGCAATGCCTTCACCATTGTCGCCAACACGGCGACGGCGGGCTATGACACCGCTCCCAATGTCGACGCCGGCAAAGTCGAGTGGCCCGGCAAGCCGGCAAATGGCCGCCCGGGCACGCTGCCGGGCACCTTGTTGGGCTGGTTTGCCACGCCGGCCGTGTCGGCCACCGGCGATGGCGCCCAGGCGGATAACCTGACTTACGACGAAGTCGGCTATTTCCGGCTTGCCGCCGCCGGCCTGTATGACACCTCGTGGACGGGTTGGTCGGGCGATGTCGGCAACGGCGACTGTATCGCCAACTCCTATAGTAATGTCGCCGACGCCACCGGACGATATGGCTGCGTGATTGCCAATCAGGCCGCCACAACTTATCTCGGCCGCTTCATCCCCCATCACTTCGACAGTGTGCTGACACCCGCCTGCACCAATGCCGGCGGCAACTTCACCTATTCGGGCCAGGCTTTCAAGATGGTGCTGTCGGCACGCAATCTAAGTGGCGCGGTGACGCAGAACTACGCCGACAATTTCGCCAAGGCCATTACCCTGACGGACGCCAATGCTGTTTCGCCGGGCACGCTGGCGCCCGCCAACCTCCCCAGCACCGCATTTGCCGCCGGGACCACCGCCTCCACCGACGTCACCTTCACCTTCGACCGATCCGCTGGCAACTCGCCGCCCGGTACGGTCAAGCCGCGCGCCACGGATGCCGATGCGGTCTCCTCGTCGCTTGGCAGCGAAGGCACTCAGCAGATTCGCATCGGCAGGCTGTGGATCGGCAATGCCTACGGGCCGGTCGGCAAGAATCTGGTGTTGCCCTTCCAGTTGCAGTACTGGAACGGCCAGGCGTTCGTCATCAATGCGCAAGATACTTGCACCGCTCTCACTGCTGCCAATTTCGGCATCGGCAACCACGTGCTGCTGACGCCGGCCAATATCCCAGTGACTGCGATCAACGTCGCCAGCGCAGCCGGCGGAGGCAGCATCACCATCGCCGCGCCCAACGTCTCGGGCAGCGTAGACGTGGTCGCGAAGTTGGGTGCGACCCTAAACATGTGCCCGGGATGGACACCCAGCTACCCTGCCGGCACACCCGCCCTGGCGCCGTGGTTGCGCGGTCGCGCCACCTGCGCGACGACCTTCGATCGCGACCCGGTGGCGCGCGCCACCTTCGGCATCTTTGGCGAAAGCGCGAAAAAGGGCCCGATCTATATTCGGGAAAACCATTGACCCCTACCAAACTCCACCGATTCCGGCGAGCGACGCGCCCAAACGGGTTTACGCTGATCGAAATGATCACGGTATTGATCCTGATCGGCATTCTGGCGTTCACCGCCCTGCCTCACCTGTTCGACCAATCCACCTTCGAGAGCCGCGGATTCCGCGACCAGAGCCTGTCGATCCTGCGTTACGCTCAAAAGAGCGCCATTGCCCAGCGGCGCACGGTATGCGTCTCGCTCGCGGCCACTGCGGTAACCGTCAGCATTGCCAGCGCCGCCGATTCGCTCACCTGCGACACCGCGCTCGCGCTGCCCAACCCCAACCCGCGCGCGGGCAGCGGCCTGACCGCCAATGTGACCGGCTTTCGTTATCTGCCCGAGGGCGGCACCGACCAGACCGCCGCCAACGTCCTCATCACCATCGCCGGTGCGTCGGCCCCGATCAATGTCGACAAGGTGACGGGCTATGTCTATTGACACCGCCGCCTCCTGCCCCCGGCAGACCGGATTGACGCTGATCGAGCTGATCATCTTCATCGTCGTCATCGGGGTCGGCCTGGTCGGCATTCTTTCGGTGATGAACGTGACCGTGCGCGGCAGCGCCGATCCGATGATCCGCAAACAAGCCATCTCGTTCGCCGAATCGGTGCTGGAAGAAGTGCTGACCAAGAGCTACGCCGACAAACTCGCCGCTGCCGACACCGCACCATGTGCCAACCGACCGGCCTATATCGGCGTGGATGACTACGCCTGCTTCAGTGGCAGCCCCGCCAGCGCAGTCATCCGGGGCGATTCAACGCTTGGCGGTACGAGCATCGCCGCACTGGCCAGCTATCAGGCCACCGTCACCGTCACCCCCGCCTCGGTAAATGGCCTGACGCTGAAGCGCATCGTCGTCACCGTTACTGGCGGCGGCGAAACCATCCAGTTGCGCGGTTACCGGGCCAATTACTGATCATGGCCAACACGCCCTCGCCCATCCGAACGAACAACGGCTTCACGCTGGTGGAGGCGCTGATCGTCATCGTAATCACCGGCATTCTGGCTGCCATGGTGGGTGCGATTTTGCGCACACCGGTCGACGCTTATTTCGATGCAGCGCGACGGGCCGAACTGACGGATATCGCCGACACCGCCGTGCGACGGATGTCGCGCGACATCCACCGGGCGCTGCCCAACACCGTGCGCAGCCCGCCGGGCGCCTCGCAGTGCATCGAATTCATGCCCACCAAGCTGGGCGGCCGTTACCGCACCGCTGCGGACGGTGGCGGCAACGGCGACCCACTCGATTTCACGATCAGCGACGGTAGTTTCGACATGTTGTGGCCGAACGGCAGCATTCTCCCTGCCTCGCAGCGCATCGCCGCAAACGACGTGATCGCCATCTACAACGATGGCACGGTTGGTCACAACGCTTATATTGGCGACAATGCCGTCAAGGTGGCGAGTGTGACTGATTACAGCACCGGCGCATTGGTCGGTTCCTCGCGCATCACGCTCTCGACGACCGCCACCACGCCTTTCAACCTCAAGGCTTTTCCCGCCGAATCACCCGGTAACCGCTTTTTCGTCATTCCGGCCAATGAACACGTCGTCGCCTACTATTGCAAGAACAACGCGCTCTACCGCTATTCGCGGACATTGACTGGCCCGTGGCCCGTCAAAGCGAATTGCGGCGAAATGACCAGCCTCGCCACCGAAGCGCTGCTAGCCAGCAACATCAGCACCTGCAACATCGTTTATGAGCCCCCCGGATCAGGCACCGGTGCGCTGAGTCGATACGGCCTCGTGTCGATCATGCTGGAAATCAAGGATACCCCCAGCGGCGAGAGCGTCAGACTTTACCACCAGGTTCATGTGGACAATACGCCATGAAGCCACCCCGCCCGCCTTTCCGAAAACCGCGCGGATTCGCCATGATTTCCGCGATCTTCGTGCTGCTGGTGTTTGTTGCGCTGGGTGCCTTCATGCTCACCTTCAGCAGCGGCCAGCAAATCACCTCAAGCCAGGACATTCAAGGTTCGCGCGCATTGGCAGCGGCACGCAGCGGCATGCAGTGGGCGATCGCCCGCTTGAACGGCGCGGCCGATTGCACCCCCGCCGTCGCCGGGTTCTCACTCGAAGGTTTTGCCATCAACGTGCAATGTGAAGTCAATAACTACACGGAAGGTGTCGACGCCCGCAGAATCTTCCGCGTCACCGTCACTGCCAGTAGCAGCGGCAGCGCTGTGGGGAGTGTAGGATATATAGAGCGGCAGGTCAGCAGCTTTATAGAGTTCTGAGCCCGCAAGCCTCAAAACCCCGAGGCAAAAAAAAGCCGCCCGCAGGCGGCGTTGACCTCAATTCAAGAACTACCTACTTGGTGCCAACCAGAACGAAGTTAGCAGAAATCGTCGTATCGTCATTGTTGGTAACTTTACAAGTCACCGTGTCGCCAACATTTGTAAGTGTTCCGGAAACCGTCGAAAGCGCATAGGTTCCCGCGCCACTCGCGGCAAAACTGACACCCGCCTGCATCAAATTGCCAGCTACGGTATTGGTACAGCCGCCAGATGTATCGATCACGGGCGCGCCAATTGCGGTTGCCGAGGCCAGCGCCTTACCCTGAACCTGTCCTTTGGCCATCGCGGCAGCATAGTTAATGTTACTACCCGAGTTCAGCGCACCGGCAACACCCTGTGCAGCCGCTTTTCTGGCATCGCCACTCATGTCAACGAACTTCGGCAGCGCCGTCGCGGCCAGAATGCCGAGAATGACGATCACAACGATCAGTTCGATCAGCGTAAAACCCTGTTGTTTCATTAAAGTCTCCTGGAAAAAATCAGCTGCAGTTGGCGACCGTCAGATTGGTCGGGCCGCTATTTGCCGGCAAAGTATTGGCGCCCGTTGCCTCTGTATACGTAATCGAGCAGGAGGCGTGATTGGCGTCGGGCGTGATGGTCACGACAGGTGCGGCAATGGTGACCGTATAGTCGGGCGTCAACACCCCGGCGACCAGGTTGATGGTCGCGGCACTGGGATAGCCGTTGACAAACACGACGTCAACACCTTCCATATTCACATCCTGGTTGCCGGTAGGGTTTCCGGTGTAACCGGCCTGGCTACCGCGCGTGATCAACTGGGCGTGCGCCAATGCGGCGGCTGCCTTGATTGCGCCGAGGGCGCCGTTCATCTTGGCGATGCGGGCATCGGCCTGCATTTGCGCAAATTTGGGCAGCGCGACGGCGGCCAGAATGCCCAGAATGGTGATGACGACGATCAGTTCGATCAGGGTGAAACCCCGGCTCGTTTTTTTCGCTTTGTTCATGTTCTTACTTTCCCCACTGTTCGGATAATCCCGTTTGTTATCGGCAATCTGGCACGCTCTCTTGAGCCATTTGGGCCGAATCTTACTCCAACTGCCAATGGTACGGCGTGAGCAATTGCACACGCACACCACTGTATTGCGTGTTTGTTGCCATTTCCTGCTCACTCACGATGCGCCAGCGCAGCCTGGGCGCCTTGATGCCGGGTGCCGTGTTCTCCATCTTGAGATAGCGGTGATGACGTACACAGTAGACAAGCTCGCCTTTGGTTGTGTCGAAGCACCAACTGCCCGGAACCTCGCCCTCGATCCCCTGATCCACGCACGCCCCGGCGTAGCCCGCCGGCGGACTTTCGAGGCCATCAACAGGGTTCTTTCCCCGCCAGGTGACCGGGTCAGGCCGTTCTCCGCGCAGGGTGCGTTCGGCCTGCGCCATCATCAACCCAATCCGCATATTGCGTATTGTCGATTCGACCAGAGACTTTTCCGCCAGCTCTTCGGCGTCCAGCAAAGCATCGGTCAGCCAAAGCGAAAACAGGCAGATCAACACGACAGCACTCACGCCCGGCAACCAGCGCGATCCGATATAGCGATCCGGCAGCGAACGGGCGTGCTCCACTATCGCTTCAGCGCCACTTTGCCCAGGTCCCACATCGGCAGGAAAACTCCCAGCGCCAGGATCAGCACCAGCACACCCAGACTGACGATGAGGATGGGCTCGATCTGCGCACCCAAGGTCTTCAGCTCGTATTCGACCTCGCGCTGGTACATTTGCCCGACCTCTTCCATCATGTCATCCAATGCGCCCGATTCCTCGCCGACGGCAACCATCTGCAACACGACCGGCGTAAAGATGCGTGCCGAAATCCCCGCCCGCAAAACGCTTTCGCCACGCTCGACGCTTTCGCGCATGGCATCGATCTTTTGCCCGATGAAGCTGTTATCGACCGTCTGCGCCGAATTGCTCAATGCCTGCATCACCGGCACCCCGCTGCGCATGCCCAGCGCGAAACTGCGCGAAAAACGGGCCAGCGCGGCCTTATGCACAATCTTGCCAGCAATCGGAATGCGCAGGGCGATACCTTCCCACTGATAGCGTCCGGCGGGCGTCGCCACCCAAGCGCGGAAGGCAAATACGGCGCCAACCACGATCGCCAGCATCCACGGCCAGTAATTGACGAAAAACTCCGAAGTCTCCAGCAGGATGCGGGTCATCAGCGGCAATTCGGCACCAAATCCCTTGAACACCTTGGCAAAGGCCGGAATCACGAAAAGGTTGATGATGACGATGGCAATCAGCATAGCGGCCACGACGAACATCGGGTAGCGCAGCGCCGTTTTCACCTGTTCGCGCATGAATCTCTCGAACTCAAGGTGTTCGAACAGGCGCAGGAAAACCTCCTCCAACATGCCTGTGGCTTCTCCCACCCGCACCATCGAGACATAAAACTGGGAGAACACTTCGGGATGCCGCGCGAAGGAGACCGACAATTCACGGCCGCTTTCGAGACTTTCGCGGACGTCGCGGATGACATCCTTCATCGCCGGATTGATGGCGGATTCCTGCAATCCGGTCAGCGCCCGCATGATCGGCACGCCGGCTTTCAGCAGTGTGTGAAGCTGGCGTGAGAACAGCAAAATGTCGACGTGTCGGACCTTGGGCTTGAACCATCCCGATGACGTCTTTCGGGCCGGCGCCTTCTGGGTCTCGCTGATATCGATCGGCACAATGCCGCGCGCCAGCAGGTTGTCGGCAATCACCGCCGCATCGACACCTTCCAGGATGCCTTCCTGCAACTGGCCGCCCGCATCGCGACCCCGGTAGGCGAAATTCGGCATGGCGCGGCCTCAGTCCTCGAACTGGTTGCTGATGCGCATGGCTTCGGAGACCGTCGTCTTGCCCGCCAGCACATTGCGCACCGCGTCGCGTCGCAGGGTTTCGCCCGCCATCTGCTGGCGCGCCGCCTGCATGAACACGCCGGGATCGCCGTGATTCAGAGCCTCGACCACCGCATCGCTCATTTCGAGGTACTCATAAACACCCGAGCGTCCCTGGAAGCCGGTATTGGCGCAATGCGCACAGCCCCGCCCGTGCTGGAAGGCCGCACGATGCGCATCGACCTGGTCGCCCAGCTCGTAGCGCAGCCATTCGTGTTCAGCGGGCGTCGGCGTGTAGGGTTCGCGGCAGTTGTCGCAGATCATGCGTACCAGCCGCTGGGCGACGATCATGTGCACCGACAGCGCGACCATGTAGCGCGGCACCCCCATGTCGAGCAGGCGGATCGGCGTGGAGATGACATCGTTGGTGTGCAGCGTGGAGAGCACCAGGTGACCGGTCATCGCCGCGCGCATGCCGATTTCGGAGGTTTCCTGGTCGCGCATTTCACCGACCAGCACAATATCCGGGTCCTGCCGCAGCACGGTACGCAACACTCGCGAAAAGGAAAGATCGATTTTCTCGTGCACCTGCACCTGGTTCAGGCCGGGCAGACGGTATTCGACCGGGTCTTCAACGGTGATCAGTTTCTTTTCGGTACTGTTCAGTTCGTTCAGCGCGGCATACAGCGTTGTGGTTTTGCCGGAGCCGGTCGGCCCGGTCACCAGCACCATACCCGACGGGCGTTTCAGCGAGTGGCGGAAACGCTCCAGCACACGCGACGGCATACCAATCTTTTCCACCGACAGCAGACCGGTATTCTGGTTGAGCAAACGCATGACCACCGATTCGCCGTACTGCGTGGGCAGCGTCGAAATCCGCACATCGACCGGCGCATTGCGCACCTTGATGTTGAAGCGGCCATCCTGCGGCAAGCGCTTTTCGGAGATGTCGAGGCCGGACATAAGCTTAAGACGCAGCGCGACGGCGGTGGCGATCTTGGCATCTGCTTCGGTTTGCACATGCAGCACGCCGTCGATCCGGAAACGAATGCGCAGCGAACGTTCCTGCGGCTCGAAATGGATATCGGAAGCACGCACCCGCATGGCTTCCTCGAACACCGTCTGCAAGAGCTTGACCACCGGCGCATCTTCGGCACCCGGCGTCAGGCCCAGCAACTCGCCGAACTCGATGGGAATGTCGCCCAGTTCGGCGGTCAGTTCCTTGGCCAGCCCGGTGATCTGCTCGGCGCGGTGATAGACGCGGTCGATGGTGGACAGCAACTGGCTCTCGGTGACCACCGCGAGATCGATTTCGCGCCGCGTGACGCGCGTGATTTCATCGTAAGCCTGCAAATCGGTCGGATCAGAAAGACCGACCTGCAAGCGTCCGTCATCAAGTTGCCCCAGTACCAGCGCACGAAAACGCCGGGCGGAGGCTTCCGGCAATAGTTTGATCAAATCCGGTTTGGGATTGAACTGCTTGAGATCGATAAAAGGAATGCGGAGCTGACGGGCCAGCGCCTGCGAAATCCCCTCTTCCGTGACATAGCCACTTTCGACGAAAATGCGCCCGAGTTTGCGCCCGGTCAGTTTTTGTTCTTCGAGCGCCAGTTTGAGCTGGCTTTCGCTCAACAAACCCTGTTGAATCAGCAAGTCGCCAAGGCGAACTTTTTGCGGTGGGGGCATCCCAAACTCCAAATAACCTGAAGAATCCGCATTAACGGATTGAATTGGCAAATTTAGTTGAAGTTATTCCTTTTTTGGGGGGCTGGCAAGTGTTTGGCGTTGTTCTGTTTCAACCGGAAATCCCGCCCAATACCGGCAACATTATCCGCCTGTGCGCCAACACCGGATGCGAACTGCATTTGGTCGAACCGCTTGGTTTCGATTTTTCAGACCGCGCCTTGCGCCGCGCCGGGCTGGACTATCACGAATTCGCCACCGTGCGACGGCACCCGGACTGGGTGGCATGCCGAGGCGTATTCGAGGGCAGGCGGATGTTCGCCATGACCACCAAGGCGCTGTCGCCCCCACACCAGGCGGCTTTGCAAGCGGGCGACGTATTCGTGTTTGGCTGCGAAACCCGGGGCCTCCCGCCCGACATTCTGGAAGAATTCGCGCCGGAACGGCGCTGTCGACTGCCAATGCTGGCCGGCCAGCGCAGCCTCAATCTTTCCAACGCGGTCGCGGTAACCGTATATGAAGCGTGGCGCCAGAACGGTTTCGCGGGCGCCGCGGCGGGAGGGTGAGCGAGATTTAAACGTGGAGATGCGAATTCGGCGCCGGCCGGATTTACTCTTCCCGCTGATCGCGTCCCATCAGCAATTCGACCGCTTCGGCCGCATTGATTTTGCCGTCAAGCAACGCCGAAACGGCACCAGCAATCGGCATTTCGACGCCAAGCCGAGTCGACAGGCGTTCGACTTCGCGGGCCGTGTAGACACCTTCAGCCACATGCCCGAGTTCTTCCAGCACATGCGTCAGGCTGCGTCCGCCGGCCAGCGCGAGCCCAACGCGACGATTGCGCGAAAGATCACCGGTACAGGTCAGCAGCAGATCGCCCAGCCCCGCCAACCCCATGAAGGTTTCGCGTTTGGCGCCCAGCGCCTGGCCAAGCCGCGCGATTTCGGCCAGACCTCGCGTCATCAGGGCGGCCCGCGCGTTCAGCCCGAGCCCAAGACCATCGCAAACGCCCGTGGCAATGGCCAGAACGTTCTTGACGGCCCCACCCACCTCCACACCGATCAGATCGTCGTTGGGGTAGATACGCAGGCGATTGCCGTGCAGTTCGCGGGCCATTTCGCGCGCATCGTCTAGACGATTGGCTGCCAGTGCCACGGCGGTCGGTTGGCCGGAGGCCACTTCTTCCGCGAAACTGGGGCCAGAGAGCGCGCCGAAAACGGCGTCGCCCGGCAGCATCTCACCCACGATCTGATGCGGCAGCAAACCGCTGCCGGTCTCGAAGCCCTTGCAGACCCAGAGCAGCGGCACATTCCGGGCGGCAGCCCGCACCACCTTGAGCGTCGGACGCAACCCCGAAATAGGGGTGGCCACAATCAGCATGCTGGCGCCCAGCACCGCACTGCTGAAATCGGTTGAGACGCGAATATTGTCGGGAATGCGATGCCCGGGCAGGTAACGCAAATTGACCCTATTGCCGCGCATGTCGGCTGCCACATCGGTTTCATGCGTCCACAGAGTGACCTCGTGGCGCCGGCTGAACGCGATGGCAAGGGCGGTACCCCAGGCACCCGCCGCAATAATAGTGAGCTTCACAATCCCCAGACCTGCGTTGCCTTGACGAATCCGCTCGCGCCGTCGCGGTGCCGGACATGCACCCAACCGGAAGGCCCGGCCTCGACCAGTTCGAGCGCCACCCACTTGTCGGCCTCGAACGCCACGACGGCGTCGTCCTTCGCCTCTTTGCGAATCACGGCGCGTGGCGCCGTCACCACGACATGGCGCTTCTCGCTCACGGCCTTGCTTTCGATCCAGGCCAGCGTGCCTTCGGCATCGCGCACCTTGAACCAGCCTTCCAGCCGCACAACGACCTCAAGCGGCATGGTCTGACGGACGATGTAGAGCTTTTTGCCCTTGTTCGACGGCGTGTCGTACAAGATGGCCGCCGGGGCCTCGACCGAACGGTAGTCGAGCGCCCAGACCGGCGCGGCGACCAGCGCCGCCAGCAGCGCCGGAATCAGGCGGCCAGTGGCGCTCACTGGAGCGGCGCCTCGGCCGGCGCGCCCTGGGCGGCGGCTTGCTGTTCCTGCAAACGCTGCATGTACAGGCCTTCGAAGTTGACCGGCTGCAACACTACCGGCTGCATGCCGGCGCGGGTGATGGCGTCGGAGACGGCCTCGCGGGCATAGGGGAAGAGGATGTTCGGGCAGGCCACGGCGATCAGCGGCTCCATTTGTTCGTCCGGCACATTCAGGATGCGGAACACGCCGCCCTGGCCGACTTCCACCAGGAACACCGTCTTGTCGCCGATCTTGGCGGTAACCGTCACGGTCAGCACGACTTCGTAGGCGCCCTCGCCCAGCGGCTTGCCTTCGGTATTCAGTTGCACTTCGAGTTGCGGCTGTTCCTGTTCCAGGAAAATGTGCGGCGCGTTCGGCACTTCCAGCGAGAGATCCTTGACGTAGAGCTTCTCGATGCCGAAAACCGGGCCTTGCGGTTGCTGCTGTTGCTGTTCCATGTGTCGCTTTCAGGTAAGAAAATCAGGAATTCCCGGCGAGCAGCGGCATCAGTTTGCCGGCCGCGTCGAGGGCGTAAAGGTCGTCGCATCCGCCGACGTGCGTTTCGCCGATGTAAATCTGCGGAACGGTACGACGCTGCGTCTTCTGCATCATCTCTTCCCGCTTTTCAGGCTGAAGATCGACGCGAATTTCTTCAATTTCGGTCACGCCACGCGCATTCAACAATTGCTTGGCACGAATGCAATAGGGGCAGACTGCGGTGGTATACATGCGGACAGCGGCCATCAGCGCACCCCCTTCCTGATCGGAAGACCGGCGCCGCGCCAGGCATCGACGCCTCCGGCAAGATTGAACAGTTTGGCGAAACCGAGCTTCTTCAATTCTCCGCAGGCATTGGCCGAACGCACGCCAGAGGCGCAGCAGAGAATCAGCGGCCGCTCCTTGAAATTTTCGATTTCGCCTAGGCGATCCTTCAGTTTGCCCAGCGGAATATTGCGCGCCTCGGGCAGATGCCCCGTGGCGAATTCATTGGTTTCGCGCACGTCGAGGATGGTGGCGTCCTCGCGGTTGATCAGCATGGTCGCTTCGTTGGGGCTGACCGTCTTGGCACCTGTAGGGCGCAGGATGGGCCAGACCAGACCGATACCGCTGACCACGGCAATGGCGACAAGCAAAATATTCTGTTGCAGGAATTCAACAAAAAACATCGGGTACTTTCCGGAAAATCAGTAGGAACGCGGCACGCCGCAAAAAACCTCGCGCATCATGCCGATGAGCTGCAAGGTGCGCTGATCGCCGACGCGATAATAAACGCGATTGGCGTCCTTGCGGGTCAAGAGCACCCCCTTGTCGCGCAGGATCGCCAGATGCTGCGAAATATTGCTTTGCGAAGTGCCCACGGCATCGACAATGTCTTGCACGCACACCTCCTGATCGCCCAGCACACAGAGAATTTTCAGGCGCAAGGGGTGAGCGATCGACTTCAGCGCGCGGGCAGCCGTTTCGATGTGCTCCTGCTTGTCAATCAGGCTTATCAAGGATTCCAAGGGTGCTCCTTCGACCATGCGGGGTGACTCTGCAATGTTGAACGGATCATTATAAAATACAAACTTTCCTCCCACACACCTCTTTCCCACACCATGTACAAGATCGTATTGCTGCGCCACGGCGAATCCACCTGGAACAAGGAAAACCGCTTCACCGGCTGGACCGACGTCGACCTCACCGAAAAAGGCCTGGAAGAAGCCCATGCCGCCGGCAAACTGATGAAGGAGTCGGGTTTCGCGTTCGATCTCGCCTTTTCGTCCGTGCTGAAGCGCGCCATCCGCACGCTCTTCGTCGCGCTCGACGAAATGGATCGCTTGTGGATTCCCGTGCAGCGTTCCTGGCGTCTGAACGAACGCCATTATGGCGGCCTGCAGGGACTCAACAAGAGCGACATGGCCGCTCAGTTCGGCGAAGCGCAGATCCTGCAATGGCGCCGCAGCTACGACGTGCCGCCGCCGTCGCTCGAACTGACCGACGAGCGCCACCCCCGCTTCGACGCTCGCTACGCCGGCATCGCGCCCTCGGCCCTGCCCTGCACCGAATGCCTGAAGGACACGGTCGCCCGCGTGCTGCCGTTCTGGGAAGACACCATCGCACCCGAAATCAAGGCCGGCAAGAGTATCGTCATCGCCGCTCACGGCAACAGCATCCGCGCCCTGGTCAAGTATCTGGACAAGATTTCGGATGACAAGATTGTCGAACTCAACATCCCGACCGGCATCCCTCTGGTTTACGAACTGGACGCCGACTTGAAGCCGATCAGGAGCTACTACCTGGGCGACCAGGAAGCGGCAAAGAAGGCGGCAGAAGCTGTTGCCAACCAGGCCAAGAGCAAGTAGGGCAGTGCGTTCGCGCGCGTGGCTCGCGGCGGCGCTGCTTGGCGCCGCCGTATGCCTGAGCGCCGCGCACGCTCGTACCAAACCGCGCGCACCCGCAGACACGCCGGAGATCGCCGGCCGACAGGCGGACCTGAAAGACCTGCGCGAACGCATCGAGGCACTCCGCAAGGAGGTCGCCGCCGGTGAGAGCCACAAGGCGCACGCCAGCGACCGCCTGCGCGAATCCGAGCGCGAGATTTCGGGCCTTCAGCGCGAATTGCACCAACTCGCCGGACAGCGCGGACAGCTTCAAACCTCTCTGAACAATCTGCAAAAGCAATCGCAGGAGCTGGAAGCCGGCCTGCTCCAACAGCAGAGTCAGCTCGAAAAACTGCTGCGCAGGCAATACATGCGCGGCTCGCCCGATGCCCTGCAATTGTTGCTGAACGGCGGCGACCCCAATCAGCTCGCCCGCGACATGGTGTATCTGTCGCTGATCGGAAGAGCGCGCGCCGAACTGCTGGGTGAGATCCACGCCACGCTGGATCGCAAAAAAACCCTTGCCGCGCAAACCCGCGACGAGGTGGAAGAACTCGCCGAGGTAGAAGCCGAGCAGAAGCAGCGGCACGCCGAACTGCAAAAACAACGCTCACAGCGTCAGCAAGTGCTGGCCGAGGTCTCGTCCAAACTGGCGGGACAACGAAAGGAAATCGGCCATTTGCAACAGGACGAAAAACGCCTGACTCAGCTGGTCGACCGCCTCTCCAAACTGCTGGCAGCGCGCGCCAAAGCCGCCGAAAAAGCGGCCGAGAAACCCGTTGAAAAACCGGGCGAAAAGCTCGCCACGCCCGAAAAACCCGTCAAAGGCCGCGAACCTGTGCAAGCCCAGCCTGTCGAAGCGGAAAACCGGTACTTGCCCACGCCGGGCAATGGCCTGTTCGCGCAACAAAAGGGCCAACTGCGGCTACCCGTGCGCGGTGCGGTCGTCGGACGTTACGGTGCGGCCCGCGAAGGCGGGGGCAGCTGGAAAGGCGTCTTCATCCGCGCAGCCGAGGGCAGCGAGGTCAAAGCGGTCGCCCAGGGTCGCGTGGTGTTCGCAGAATGGATGCGCGGTTTCGGCAACCTGTTGATTATCGACCATGGCGATGCCTACCTGTCGATCTACGGCAACAACGACTCGCTGCTGAAGCAGGTCGGCGATGCCGTCAAGGGCGGCGAGTCGGTGGCCAGCGTCGGCAACAGCGGGGGCAACCCGGAAACCGGTTTATACTTTGAACTCCGTCATCAAGGACAAACCTTGGATCCCCTCAAATGGGCCAGCATCAAATGACCAAAACACGACAAATCTCCCTGACTATCGGCGGTTTCATCGCCGGCGCCCTGATCAGCCTGCACCTGCCGGCCTTCGCCGACAAGGAAAAGGTGAAACCCGGCCTGCCTATCGAGGAATTGCGGACCTTCGCCGAAGTGTATAACGCCATCAAACAGGGCTACGTCGAGCCGGTCGAAGACAAGAAGATGATCGCCAACGCGATCTCGGGCATGCTCTCCAACCTTGATCCGCATTCGACCTACCTCGATAGCGACGCCTTCAAGGACTTGCAGACGACCACCCAGGGCGAGTTTGGCGGACTGGGCATCGAGGTCGGCCAGGAAGACGGCCTCGTCAAGGTCGTTTCGCCCATCGAGGACACGCCCGCTTTCCGCGCGGGGGTCAAGGCGGGCGACCTGATCTTCAAGCTCGACGACACGCCGGTCAAGGGCCTGACGCTGACCGAAGCGGTCAAAAAAATGCGCGGCAAGCCAGGCACCAAGATCAAAATTTCGATCCTTCGCAAGAACGAACCCAAACCCATCGACCTGACGTTGACCCGCGAAGTCATCAAGGTGGCGAGCGTCAAATCCAAGCTGGTCGAACCCGGCTACGCCTGGCTGCGCGTCACCCAGTTTCAGGAAAACACGGTGCCCTCCGTGGTCAAGCATCTTACCGACCTGAGCAAACAGGGCCCGCTGAAAGGCCTGGTGCTTGATCTTCGCAATGACCCGGGCGGTCTGCTGAACGGCGCCATCGGCGTTTCTTCCGCCTTTCTGCCGGCCAACGTCAAGGTTGTCTCAACCGATGGTCGAGTGCCCGACGCCAAGCAGGAATTTCTCTCCCGCGCCAGCGACTATCAGCGCGGCAGCCGCGGCGAAGACATGTTGAAGGATCTGCCCGCCATCGCCAAAACGGTGCCCATCGTGGTGCTGGTCAATGGCGGCTCGGCCTCTGCCTCGGAAATCGTCGCCGGTGCCTTGCAGGATCACAAGCGCGCCGTCGTCATGGGCACCCAGACCTTCGGCAAGGGTTCGGTGCAGACCGTGCTCCCGCTGCCGGGCGAGACGGCCATCAAGCTGACCACGGCACGCTATTACACGCCCAGTGGCCGTTCCATTCAGGCCAAGGGCATCACGCCGGACATCCTTGTCGAGGAAAGCGCCAATGGCCACAACACGGGCTTTCAGCTGCGCGAAGCGGATCTTGAACGTCACCTGACCAACGACCGCGACAAAGAGGCTGCCAAGGACGCCAAGGAAACCCCCAAGCCGACCGCCAAAACCCCCGGCAAACCCGGCAAGGGCAAAGATGGCGGCCGCGACGACGATGCCGACGATGTTCCCTTCGTGCGACTGGAGTATGCCAGCAAGCAGGATTACCAGTTCCAGCAGGCGTTGAACCTGCTGAAGGGCGTCAACATCATCCAGGCCAAGGCCCAGTAAGGTTCACCATGACCTCGGACGAACTGCGGAAACAGCGCGAAATCATCTTCGCCAAGTTTCCGCCGGATCAGGCGCCCGGCGCGGCCGACGACCTGCAACGGCTGGAGGAACTGGCCGTGCAGGCGTACCGCGAGAAACACGCCGTCGGGGTCGAGTATCAACTCACCGATCACACGCTACAGGAGATCGAGGAACACCTCCTCGATCATGGCTACCATCTCGACAACGCCTTGTTGAACAAGCTGCGCCGCGCACTGATCCATTATGTGGAAGAGACGCAGTTGCACAACCTCGGCGCCCCCGAAAAACGCCTGAAACGCTCCCAGCAGGAAGGCTACGTTCAGGCCTGGGAAAAGCAACCGCACGGCGACCACGACGACACGCCGCCGGAATGGCGGGATTACAAGTAGGTGGACGACCAGCAACTGCTTCGCTACAGCCGGCATGTGCTGCTCGACGCGCTTGGCGTCGAGGGTCAGGAAAAGCTGCTGGCCGGGCACGCCCTGGTCGTCGGCGCCGGCGGCCTGGGTTCGCCGGCCGCGCTCTATCTCGCCTCGGCGGGCATCGGCACGCTGACGCTGGCGGATGGCGACACCGTCGATCTCACCAATCTCCAGCGCCAGATCCTGCACACTCAGGAACGCGTGGGCCAGCTCAAGGTGGAATCCGGCCGCGCCGCGCTGGCCGCCGTCAATCCCGAAACCCGAGTGGTCCCGCTCGCCAGCCGCCTCAGCGGCGAAGCGCTGGAAGCCGCAGTCGCCGCCGCCAACGTAGTGCTCGACTGCACCGACAACTTTGCCACCCGGCACGCCATCAACCGCGCCTGCCTGCGCCAGCGCAAGCCGTTGGTTTCCGGGGCCGCCATCGGTTTTGACGGCCAGCTCAGCGTGTTCGACCCGCGCCGCGCGGATTCGCCCTGCTACCACTGCCTGTTTCCCGAAGGCGAAGACGTGGTCGAAACCCGTTGCGCCGTGATGGGCGTATTTGCACCGCTAACCGGCCTGATCGGTTGCGCGCAGGCCGCCGAGGCGCTCAAGCTGGTAGCGGGCATCGGCGACTCGCTGTGCGGCCGGCTCTGGCTGCTCGACGCACTCTCCATGCAATGGCGCAGCATCCGTGTCGGCCGCGATCCGGGCTGCACGGCGTGCGCCCCCTAACTTCCTGAATTCGCATCCTCAAGAGAACTTTCATGAACACTCCTCACCGCCTTGTCGCCGCGCTGTGCCTGCCACTGATCACGCTGACCGCGCCGAGTTTCGCCCAATCTGCCGGCTACAGCGGACATGGCGCCGATTCGCTCTCGCCCGCCACGCTGGAACAATTCCGCGCTGCGCCGCTGCCTGACCCCATCTCGCGCCGCATACAAAGCCTGCTCGACCTGCGTTCGCCCAGCTCCGGCGTGCTGGCGCCCGACGGCAAGCGCCTTTTCTTCACCTGGCGCGTCACCGGCACCGACCAGATCTGGCGTGTCGATGGTCCGGAACGCTTTCCGGTGCAAATGACCGGCGGCGAGGATCGCACCCTGCCGCTGGCCGTCACGCCCGATGGCAAATGGCTCGTGCTCTCGCGCGACCGCAAGGGCGAGGAGTATCCGGGGCTCTACCTGCAACCCGTCGAGGGGGGCCCGCTCAAACTCGTCCAGCATCTGCCCAAAGTGCAGACGTTCTTCGGCTTCGTCAGCCGCGACAGTCAAGCCCTCTATTTCGTCGCCAACGAAAAGGCGCCCAACCACTACACCGTATTCCGTTACGATATTGCCAGCGGCACCAAGACTGCCGTCTTCGACCAGCCCGGCCTCTGGCGCATCGCCGACCACGCCGACGACGGCAAGCTGCTGCTGGTGCGCCTGATCGACTCGCAAGCGCGCGAATACGTGCTCTACGACCCGGCGACGCAGCAGAGCACGCCACTCTTCGGCCAGAATGAAAAGTTCGAATACGCCGCCGCCTTTGGCCCGCGCCCGGGCGAGCTATTTGTGCTGACGCCCAAGTTCGGCGATTTCCGCCGGCTCTACCGTTGGCGCGATGGCAAGTTCGATCCGGTTACCCCGGAACTGAACTGGGATGTTTCCGGCTTTTCGCTCGATCCCGCCAAAAAACGCCTGTATTACGCGGTGAACGAGGCGGGATATACGCGCAGTACGGCGCTGGACGCCACTACCCTCAAGGTGCTGCCGGTGCAATGGCCGCGCGATGCCGACCACCAGACCTTCGGCACCACTTCACAGGATGGCCGCTACGTGACGCTGGCCACCGTCAAGGCCCGTCGCGCCACCTATGTCTGGGACTGGCAGACCAACAAGCTGACGCAATGGGTCGTCGGCTCGATGCCTGAGGAAGACAGCAAACGCTTCGCGGTCGCGAGTCTGGAGCACTACGTCGCCCGCGACGGCACCAAAATCCCGATGTTCGTCCGCCGTCCGCCAGGCTGCGACACGCAGGTCTGCCCGGTGCTCGTGCATTTCCACGGTGGCCCCGAGGGCCAGAGCCGCGCAGGCTTCAGCCCGATCTGGCAACTCTTCATCGACGCCGGCTTCATCGTCGCCGACCCCAATGTGCGCGGCTCGGAAGGCTACGGCCGGCGCTGGCGCGACGCCGACAACGGCGCGCGTCGGCTGGACGTGATCACCGATATTGAGGACGCCGCAACCTGGATCAAACAGAACTGGGCCAAGAATGGCGTCGCGCCGAGGCTCGGTGTCTTTGGGGGCAGCTATGGCGGCTACAGCACGCTGATGGCGATGACGCGCTTTGCCGGCGCTTACGATGCCGGTGTGTCGGTGGTGGGGATTTCTAATCTCAATACCTTCCTGAAAAACACCGCCCCGTATCGTCGCGCCTTGCGAATCAGCGAGTATGGCGATCCGGAAACGCAATCCGAAATGCTGGCGCAACTCTCCCCGGTCACCTATATCGACCGTCTCAAGGCCCCGCTGATGATCATCCAGGGTGCCACCGACCCGCGCGTGCCAGTCGGCGAGGCCGTGCAGATGTACGAAGCCGCCAAGGCACGCGGCACGCCGGTCGAGTTGATGATTTTCGCCGACGAAGGCCATGGCGCCGCAAAGCGCGACAACCAGGCGATGGAATGGGGCCACATGTTGCGCTTCTTCGAGCAGCACCTGAAACGCTAAGGCAAGCGATGGCAGTCAAAGCCCTACGCCGGCTTTCAGCAATTGCGTTCTTCATCGTAGCGACTTCGGCGCAAGCTGCTTCATACCTTCAAGTCAGCCACCTCCAACATTTCTATGCAGGAGGTGGTGGTTGCGCCGATAGATTTTGGCTTGTTTGGAACAATTCTGAATTTGCAATCACTGACATTGAGTTGCTTATTGAAATCAAGTCCAAAGGGCAACAAAGCGCGCTCGAAGCGATACGTCTGGAACGTCTCGGTATCAACGCCACCGACAACCAAGATGAAGCTTCCTTTGAGATCCCGCAATGCTTGTCAGGAAAGCCGAAACTGAAAATTCTTTCGGCATCCGGAAGCATACGAGGTCAAAAAATTGATCTTCTAGCGAATAAGCTGCTGCGGGTCGGCAAAGTTACGACCTTTCCTATTCATTTCAATAGTGCATACCTTCGTTCTGTTGGCAGCACTGAGACAAACCGGTAGCTTAAAATAATGACCGACGTCCGCATCCAGGTTCCCGACGAGGCACACTTCTACAGCCTGCATAGCGCGCTGGGCAGAGTGGCGGCGGAGCGGCAATTTCTTTCGCTCACTGCCGCACCCCCGCTGCCCGATTCGCTGGCTTTCTACCGGGACCTGAAACGCCGCGACGACCCGCACTTCGTCGCGGTGAAGGGCGACACGGTACTCGGCTGGGTGGATATCGCCCCACAGTTCGGTCAGGCCCGGGCGCATATCGGGACGCTGGGCATCGCGCTCGTTCCGGAGGCCCGCCATATGGGGCTTGGACGGCAATTGATGCAGGCGGCGATCGACAAGGCCTGGACCAACCGTCTGGGCCGCATCGAACTCAGTGTGCGCGCCGACAACTCCAATGCCATCGCTCTCTACGAGCGCTGCGGTTTCGTCCTTGAAGGACGGCTGCGCCGCGCCCACCGGATCGACGGGGTCGACCACGACGTGCTGGTCATGGCACTACTTGCGGAGAACTGACATGCGACTGCGCATCCTGATTACCGGCGGCACCTTCGACAAGCGCTACGATCCGATTCGCGGTCACCTGACCTTTCAGGACAGCCATTTGCCGGACATCATCGAACAGGTTCGATGCACTTTGCCGATCGAACTCGAACTGAACCAGCTGATCGACAGCCTCGACATGCAGGACGAGAATCGACGGCACATTCTCGCCGCCTGCGAGGCCGCCAGCGAAGAAGCCATCGTTATCACCCACGGTACCGACACCATGACCGAAACCGCCGCCGTGCTCGGGCGAGCGCAGGTAGAAGGGACACCGACGCTCGCCGGCAAGCGCATCGTGCTGACCGGTGCCATGGTGCCGTATTCCGTACAGGGCAGCGATGCGCTGTTCAATCTGGGCGCTGCCGTACTAGCAACACAACTGTTGCCGCCCGGCGTTTATATCGTCATGAATGGGCAAAGCTTCCGCTGGAACGCCGTGCGCAAGAACCGCGAACTAGGCGTGTTCGAAAACAACGCGTAAGCCACTGTGCGTCAGGACATTTCACAAAATACCAACCTGATGGCATAGCCGTTGGGATAAATCTTCGCGATAATCATCACCTGCTTTCCGAAAACTGGATATCTACTTGCACGCCATTCTTGCCGCCATCGAAGCCCTCGGAGCCAGCCGCGACAGACGGCAACTGGCGCGGCTGCTGGTACGGGCGACCGGGCAAATATTCGGGCATGAGGCCGATATCGCCTTTTTCTGTCAGGAACGCGACCAGACGGCGGAAATTTTGATTTACACCGGTCCTGGCGTTTCGTTGGCTTTAGAAGAGTCATGGATTCAATTGCTGCGAGACAAGCTCTTGTCGCCCAACATTGCAACTACCTGCATCCTCGCCGACCGAACCTACGGCATCGTGCCCCTGCATGCCTCGGAACTGGGCGAAACACGCACTTTTCTCGCCTTCTCGACGACAACAGCTCGATATGCGTTAGAGCACGAGACCCTGCTTTGCCTTGCGCGCGTTTATGGCAACCAGCTCCGCCTGCTGGACTACAGCGAGCTCGACTCGCTGACCCGCCTGCTCAACCGTAAAACCTTCGATGAAACCTTTGACCGTCTGCTGACGCACGGGGACTCGCACGATGATCCGGCGTTGGAACGACGCACGGCGGAATCAGGCGAAGCCTGGCTGTGCGTCATCGACATCGACCATTTCAAACGTATCAACGACACATTCGGGCATTTGTTCGGCGACGAAGTGCTGCTTCGCATCGGCGACCTAATGCGCAAAACCTTCCGGAGCGAGGACCGCCTGTTCCGGTTCGGCGGCGAGGAGTTCGTGGTGATTCTGAACGCCGACGGCCCTGACCACGCCACACGCGGCTTTGACCGTTTTCGGCAGGCTGTCGAAAGCCACGAGTTTCCTCAGGTGGGGCAGGTAACATGCAGCATCGGCTTTACGCGCGCTGGCGGCGCCGATGTTCCGACCGACGTGCTCGGTCGCGCTGACGAGGCTTTGTATTTCGGCAAGAAAAATGGCCGCAACCAAGTCAATGGCTACGAACAATTGATCGTCAGCGGCGCGATTGCCGCGCCGGTCGCCGTTGAATCGACTACAGAAGCCGACTTCGACATCGACGCGCTGTTCGAATGAAGCGCCCTGTTCCGGTGGCGAGTCAGTCCACCCTGGGACGCGCCAGCAGACGGATATCCGGGCCGATCTGGCGCAGATCCTGTATTTGCAGCATGCGCCGCTCGCCCAGATCGCCCAACTCGGGCAGACCGAACAGACCGAGAGCGTCGTGCCCGATCAGGCAGGGCGCCAGATATAGCAGGTACTCATCAACTAGCCCCGCCGCGACCAGCGAACCGTTGAGTTTGCAGCCGGCTTCGGCATGTATTTCGTTGATGCCGCGCCGCCCCAGTTCGGTCAGTAGCGCGGGCAAATCAACCTTGCCGGCAGAATTGGGTAGATACAACACTTCCGCCCCCCGCTCGGAAAGTGCAGCTGCCTTATCCGCATCCTCGCGAGCGGTGGCAACGAGCAGCGGCGCCCCCTCAAGTACGCGCGCCGCGAGTGATATATCCAGGCGGCTATCGACAACCACTTTCAGCGGTTGCCGCGGTGTTTCGATGTCGCGGACATTGAGTTGCGGATCGTCATCTTTGACCGTGCCGATGCCCGTGAGCAAGGCGCAGGCGCGGGCCCGCCAGCGGTGTCCATCCCGACGCGCGTCGGCACCGGTGATCCACTGACTCCGACCGTTATTGAGGGCGGTCTTGCCATCCAGGCTCGCGGCCGCTTTGAGCCGCAGCCACGGCCGCCCGCGCGTCATCCGCGAGACGAAACCGATATTGAGTTCGCGCGCCGCATCTTCGCATAGACCGCACGCAGTCTCGATACCGGCGGCGCGCAGGCGCGCCAGTCCGCGCCCGGCCACCAGCGGATTGGGGTCGCCCATCGCAGCCACCACCCGGGCGACGCCAGCCGCAATCAGCGCGTCCGCGCAGGGCGGCGTACGGCCCTGATGGCTGCAGGGCTCGAGCGTGACATAAGCAGTCGCCCCCCGCGCCCGCGCCCCCGCCTTGGCCAGCGCATGGGCCTCGGCGTGAGGGCCGCCAGCGCGTTCGTGCCAGCCTTCGCCCACCACAACGCCATCCCTCTCTAGCAAACAACCGACGCGCGGATTCGGCGTCGCCGTTAACATGCCGCGCTCGGCCAGCCGCAAGGCTCGCGCCATGTACGCGTGGTCGGCGGCGGAGAACATCACTTCTTGCGGGGAGACACTTCGCGGATCGCCTTGGAGAAGGCGTCGACATCCTCGAAATTGCGGTAAACAGACGCAAAGCGGATGTAGGCCACCTTGTCCAGACGCTTCAGCTCACGCATGACCAGTTCGCCCACCTGTTGCGTCGACACCTCGCGTTCGCCGAGCAACATCAGTTTTTCTTCAATGCCGGAAATGGCAGCATCTACGGCCTCGGTAGACACGGGACGCTTGCGCAAAGCAAGTTCCAGACTGGCCCGCAGTTTGTCCCGGTTGTATTCGGTGCGCGAGCCGTTCTTCTTGACCACCTGCGGCAAGCGGATTTCGGCCCGCTCGTAGGTGGTGAAACGCTTGTCGCAGACTTTGCAGCTTCTGCGGCGACGGACGATATCGCCTTCGTCGTTGATTCGGGTATCAACGACCGCAGTATCGTCGGCGCCGCAGAAAGGGCACTTCATGCGCGATCAGTTCCCATAAACCGGAAACTTCTTGCACAGCGCGGCCACGTCTTCGCGGACGCGCGCCAGCACGGCTTCGTCGTTCGGCGCATCGAGCACATCGGCGATCAGGTGTGCGACGCGTTCCGCCTCGATTTCGGTGAATCCGCGCGTGGTCATGGCCGGCGAACCGATACGGATGCCGGAGGTGACGAACGGTTTTTGCGGATCGTTCGGAATCGAGTTCTTGTTGACAGTGATGTGCGCCTTGCCCAGCGCCGCTTCCGCATCCTTACCGGTAATGTTCTTGGCGCGCAGGTCGAGCAGGAAAACATGGCTTTCAGTGCGGCTGGAGACGATGCGCAGGCCGCGCTCTTCGGACAGCGTGCGGGCCATGACTCGGGCATTGGCGATCACCTGCTCCTGATACGCCTTGAATTCCGGCGTCGCCGCTTCCTTGAAGGCCACCGCCTTGCCGGCGATGACATGCATCAGCGGGCCGCCCTGCAAACCGGGGAAAATGGCTGAATTGATCGCCTTTTCGTGGGCCGCCTTCATCAGGATGATGCCGCCGCGCGGGCCGCGCAGTGTCTTGTGGGTGGTCGAGGTCACCACATCGGCGTGCGGCACCGGATTCGGATAAAAGCCCGCCGCGACGAGGCCCGCGTAGTGCGCCATATCCACCCAGAAAATGGCGCCGACTTCCTTGGCCACCTTGGCGAAGCGTTCCCAGTCGATGCGCAGGGCATACGCCGAAGCACCGGCGACGATGATGCGCGGCTTGTGCTCGCGCGCCAGCGCTTCCATCTTGCCGTAGTCGATTTCTTCCTTATCGTTCAGACCATAGGAGACAACATTGAACCATTTTCCGGACATATTGAGCGGCATGCCGTGGGTCAGGTGCCCGCCTTCGGCCAAGCTCATGCCCATGATCGTGTCGCCGGGCTTGGCAAAGGCCATCAGCACCGCCTGGTTGGCCTGCGAACCGGAATTGGGCTGCACATTGGCGGCCTCGGCGCCAAACAGGGCCTTCAGACGGTCGATAGCAATCTGCTCAACCACGTCGACATGTTCGCAACCGCCGTAATAGCGCTTGCCTGGGTAGCCTTCGGCGTATTTATTGGTGAGTTGCGACCCTTGGGCCTGCATCACCGCCTGGCTGACATAGTTTTCCGAAGCGATCAGTTCGATGTGCTCTTCCTGACGGCGATTTTCCGCCTCGATATGCTGCCACAGTTCGGCGTCGATTCTTGCCAAGGTGTCTTTTGCGGAAAACATGGGCCGGCCTCAAGTCTTTGAAAAGGGAGGAATTATAACACGAGCGACGCGCCCCCCCGCCAACGCCCGCACCGCCGTGGCACAGGGCATGAAGGACGGCCCACCCTTGACACTCGCGCGGACGCGGAGCGGTCAGCGTGGTCGCCGAGAAAAGATGGCAAACGCCATAGATTGGTGTAAAGTCGTTAAAGTAGACGTCAAAGGAGAGCACTATGGCCGTCGAATCCGTCAACCAGTCCAGCAATAATCCGCTGCTCGCCAACATCGCCGCCCAGCAGGCCCGCGATGCCCGCGCTAGCCAACAAGCCACTCAGCGCTCGGCAGAACCGCCTAAGGAACAGCGTGTAGAGCCGCCGAAACAGGAAACCCCAAAACCGGTGGTCAACGCTGAAGGACAAACGACCGGTAGCCGAATCAACGTCACTGCCTGAAGCGAGGCAGGCATGCCAGTCGGCGGGGCTCTCGCGAGCACATTTTCGCCCCAGTTGCAGGTACAACAGGCCCAGCGCGCGGCAGATCTGGCCGAGCAGAAGGCGCGTGCGTTACGCGTCAAGGCGCAGGACGCCCAGGCTCAAGCCGATCATGAACAGGAATACGCCCGCCAATGGCAGGTACGCTCGGATCAAGCCCAGCAGGAAGCAGGCAGTGCGCGCCAGGGTGTTGCGGAATTGCGTTCTCTGCACCACCTGCAAGCCGGGTATCAGGAGATTCGCCAGCAAATTCAGCAAGTGGTCGCACCATCATCCCCGGCCGCACCGCCAGTCGTCAACAGCGAAGGGCAACTGACCGGTACGCTAGTCAACGCCACCGCGTAGCCACCGTCAAACGCCGTTACAAAACCGCACAACGACTATTGTGCACTGCAACATTAACAAGTCTAGAATGAAGTCCATGGCAATCCCGCCGACTATCTGGAACGGAGATCATCATGGCAACCTGCTGGACCAAGGTTCAACCTTACGCGCTTAACCTCGAAGAAGTGGCGATGATCGCCGCCTTCCTCGGCTGACCGACTGACGCTGAGGAAGCGGTACTTTCCCCTCTCCCCCTCCCCGCTTCCACTCAGCCCAGCAAGGACCGGTTCGCCGGTCCTTTTTTATTGGCGCAGATTATTCGCCGCCGATGGTCATGCGGTCGAGCAGGATGGAACCTGTCTGTTTCGAGCCGCGCACCAGGACATCGTTGCCGACCGCCACGATGTCTCGCAACATATCGCGTAGATTGCCTGCAATCGTGATCTCTTCGACGGCGTGTCGAATTTCGCCGTTCTCGACCCAGAATCCCGCCACGCCACGCGAATAGTCGCCTGTGACGTAATTCACGCCCTGCCCGAGCAATTCGGTGACCAGCAGGCCGCGCCCCATCAGTTTCAACATACCCGCAAAATCGTGTTCGCCCGGTTCGATCAGCAGATTGTGGCTGCCGCCGGCATTGCCGGTGGTGGGCAAACCCAGCTTGCGTCCCGTGTAGACGTTCAGGAAATAGCCCTGAAGCACGCCATCAACCACAACATCGCGCGCTCGTGTCGCCACGCACTCGTTGTCGAAAGCGGAACTGGCCAGCCCTTGCCGTTCATGCGGCTGCTCACGGATGCGAACGAATTCCGGAAAAATCTGCTTCCCCAGCGAATCCTGCAAGAAGGAGGATTTGCGATACAGCGCGCCGCCGCTAACCGCATGCACGAAATTGCCGAGCAGCGCCGCAGCGACAGGTGCTTCAAACATCACCGGAAAGACACCGGTTTGCACTCGTCGCCCACCCAGTCGCGCCAATGCGCGGCGTGCCGCCATCCGCCCTACGTCTTCAGCGGCGTCAAGCGCCTGCGGGTTGCGCCGAGTCGTATACCAGTCGTCGCGCTGCATCGCGTCCTGCTCGCCCGCAATGACGGCGCAACTGAGATAGTGACGAGAAGTTGGGTAACCGCCCATGAATCCCAGACTGTTCGCCGAGATAAATTGCGCCTCTTGGCTGGAGACGCTGGCGCCTTCCGAATTGCCAATTTGCGGGCTGACATCGAAGGCGGCCTGCTCGCACTGCCCGGCCAGGCGAATGGCGTCTTCCACCGAAATCGCCCAAGGATGGTAGAGGTCGAGCTCGGGCAGATCGCGGGCCAGTAAGTCGGCTTCGGGGAGGCCGGCACAATCGTCTTCGGCGGTAAAACGGGCAATGTTCAGCGCCGCCTCGACCGTATCGCGCAGCGCCGCCGGCGAGAAGTCGGAAGTGCTGGCGTAGCCCTTGCGCTGGCCGCTGTAGAGCGTTACGCCGATGCCCTTGTCGCGGTTGTATTCAATCGTTTCAACCTCGCCGCAGCGCACGGTGACCGACTGCCCGAAGCCCTCGGAAACATCGACCTCACACGCGGTGGCGCCCTTGGCGCGGGCATGTTCGAGCACATCCGCAGCAAGCTGTTGCAGGGTCTCGAACGGATAGGCGAAGCGGGCGTGAGAAGTCGACATGAGGGCAGGTGGAGACAAAAGCCGTTATGATATCAGCCCCCTCCCGTCACGCCCGCCAACATGCGTCGCAAAGCCCTCCCCGAAGAAGAGACGCCGGTCGTCTCCAAGACCCGCCAGAAACAGGCCATGCAGGATTTGCAGTCCCTCGGCGCCGAACTCCTCGAACTCTCGCGCGACCAGATGAAGCGCATCGGCCTGCCCGAAGAGTTGTACGAAGCCGTGCTGGAATGGCACCGTTTCACCAAGCACGAAGCAAAACGCCGGCAATTGCAGTACATCGGCAAACTCATGCGCGGACTCGACCCCGAGCCCATCGCCGCCGGACTGGCCCTGCTGCGCGGGGAATCGGCCGCCGAAACGGCGCGTCTGCACCGCCTCGAACGCTTGCGTGAGGAGTTGCTGGCCGACGAAAGCACTCTCCAGCGGATCGCCGAAACCTGGCCGGAGGCCGATCTGGGACAGTTGCGGACCTTGCGGCGCAACACCCTGAAGGAGAAGGAAGCCGCGCGGCCACCTCGCAATTACCGCGCCCTGTTCCAGGCCCTGAAAGCACTCGAAAGCAGTGACCACGCGCCCGCCAAGAAGGCCCCCGATGACGAATGACAATTTGCGCGTCGGCTTGGTGTCGATCAGCGACCGCGCCAGTACGGGTGTTTACGAAGATCGCGGCTTGCCGGCGCTGCGCGAGTGGCTCGCCGCCGCGCTCGCTTCGCCATGGACGGCGGAGACGCGCCTGATTCCGGATGAACAGCCGTTGATCGAATCGACGCTGATCGAAATGGTCGATGTCGGCGGCTGCCACCTCGTGCTGACCACCGGCGGCACCGGCCCGGCGCAGCGCGATGTGACCCCCGAAGCCACGCTGGCCGTCGCCGACAAGGTCATGCCCGGTTTTGGCGAACAGATGCGGCAGATCAGTCTCCGCTTCGTGCCCACCGCGATTCTTTCCAGGCAAGTGGGCGTGATCCGCAAACAGGCCCTGATCCTGAACCTGCCGGGCCAGCCCAAGGCGATTCGGGAGACACTGGAAGGCGCGCGGGACGCCGACGGCGCCATCCTCGTGCCGGGCGTTTTCGCCGCCATTCCCTACTGCCTGGATCTGATCGGCGGCCCCTATATCGAGACCGATCCGGCCATCGTCCAGGCGTTTCGCCCAAAATCGGCGCAAAGACCGACCTGATTTACTCGGCAGGACGGCTCAGACGGTAGCGGGCAACCTCGTAGTCCATCGTGTGCTCAATCAGTGCCACCGGCGTCAGCCAATACCGTTGGCTCTGATGGGTGAACTCTTGATTTTCGCGGATATCGAAAGTGGCGGGCGGCAGTACGAGGCGGGCTTCGCCCGTCTCGTTGCCATCGACCAGCCACAGCGCCGGCGTGCCCGACGCCGCGGCGTAGGAAGACGCCGTGCGTGCCTTGAGTTCGACGGAGAGCACGCGAAGCGCCAGCGATTCGATGCCAACCCGAGCCTCGCTCTCGGAATGGCGGCGATAGCGGCGGACGATGCCAAGCAGCCAGTTGTCGCCGCCATCGGGCTGTAAGGCGATCAGCGCGCCGATCTTCAGCCAGTCTGCCCGCTGATCAGGCACCAGGGCGCCGAAACCGCCGCGGCTGACGTTTTCCACAACCCAGCTTTCAATAGGCAAACCTGGCGGGCGGGTGCCGAATTCGCTGGAAAATACGACAAAGGCATTCACTAGACCATGCAGCACACCCATGCGGTGTTTGACGTGGTGACGTTGGTGACGCCGTTGAGGAGGCACCGCGTCCCAATATTGAGCTAGGTGCCGGAGCACCGGCAGGAGGGTCCGTGGCGCGAACTGTCCGCCCAGATCGAGATCGGCCGGCACTTCAGCACCACGTTCGAGTTCGTGCAGCAAGTTATCGACCTCGCCGCGCGCCGAGCCCGGCTGAAAAAACCGCAAGGTCGGGGATTGCCTGGGCATGCGCGCCAACCTGACCGGCGGCTGATCGGTGGCCGGGTCTACCCAGTAGACACTGGTTTCGATTCCCCGCGCCGAGAACACGAAATTCGGCAAAAAATGTCCGATCAGACGCTCGCCCAACTCGATTTCGAGCGGCAACAGACTATCCATCGAAGCGGAATGAAAAACCAACACCTTGAGATATTCGCGGCTGGCGCTGGTGGTTTCGCTGGCGTGCGGATAACGCTTCATGGCGCGATCAGCAAACCCGCCTCCTTCGGCGACGAGGTAGGCACGGCCGAGTTGCTGCCAGACATCGGCGCGCATCGGGCCGTATCGGAACTGTTCCCACTTCACGACACTACCCAGCGCCGCGATCAGGCGTACGGTCAGCAGAGGCAACGCGGCCTGCAAACGTTCGCCGACCTTGTCCTTGCCCCCCGTGGCGGCGCGCTCCAGACAGCGGACGTAGAGCTTGGCAACGAGACGCCAGAATCCGTGGATAATGGTCCACATCCGCTTTTCTTCGGTTTTGGAGAGACGCGGCGCGTGCAGATAATCGCGCGAAAGGCGCCGCACATGCTGCTGCGCCGATTCCTCAAGCTGGCGAATTACCTCGAACAGCGCATCTTCTGGAAAGTCACTCGCCGACTCCAGCGATTCGAACCAGCCCAGCACCTCGTCCAGCGCCTTGAAGGCATTGTCGATGGGTAACTCGCTGACAATGCGCCGAAATTCCTTGGGATCAGCCAGCGGGTGATCGATCTTCGGTCCGAACAAATTGCTTACGCTGCCAAGCATCGTGCTGCTCCCGTCAGATTATCTACTATGATTATCGGCGATTTATATCATTGAATTCGCATACCACGACGACAATCCGTCCCTTCACCCGGGCACGAGCTCGCCGGGAACGGTAAAATGTCTGTTTTTCGCACCTATCCGCTGCCATGCAAGCCTACCTTGAACTGATGCGCCATGTGCTCGAACATGGACACGACAAATCCGACCGCACCGGCACCGGCACCCGCTCGGTGTTCGGCTGGCAAATGCGATTCGATCTGACACAGGGTTTTCCGGCGCTGACCACCAAGAAGCTGCATCTCAAATCGATCATCCACGAGTTGCTGTGGTTTCTACAAGGCGACACCAATATTGCGTATCTGAAGCAGAACGGCGTGTCGATCTGGAATGAATGGGCCGATGAAAAAGGCGATCTTGGCCCGGTCTATGGTCATCAGTGGCGCCACTGGCCAGCGCGCGACGGCGGCGAGATCGACCAGATCACCCAATTGCTCGAAGCGCTCAAACGCAATCCCGATTCGCGCCGACACATCGTCTCGGCCTGGAATCCGGCCGATGTCGACCGCATGGCGCTGCCGCCTTGTCATTGCCTATTCCAGTTCTACGTCGCCGGCAACCGCCTCTCATGCCAGCTATACCAGCGCAGCGCGGACATCTTTCTCGGCGTCCCGTTCAATATTGCCTCCTACGCGCTGCTGACGCTGATGCTGGCGCAGGTTTGCGGCTATCAGCCGGGCGATTTCGTGCACACCCTGGGTGACGCCCATCTGTACAGCAACCACTTCGAACAGGCTCGGTTACAGCTTTCGCGCACGCCGCGCCCGCTCCCGCAACTGTGGATCAATCCCGATATCGACGATCTGTTCAGGTTCCGATTCGAGGATTTCCGGCTCGACGGCTACGACCCGCACCCCCATATTCCCGCGCCGGTGGCCGTCTGATGGATTTTCAGCCGTCGGATCAGGATAGTCGCGCCCTGAACACGCCGGAACGGCAAACGGCAGCGGCACGAACCACGCTGATCAGCGTGGCCGTCAATCTGGTGCTGACGCTCGCCCAGGTCATTGCCGGGATATTGACCCATTCGCAAGGCCTGATCGCGGACGGCATCCACTCGCTCTCCGATCTGGTCGCCGACTTTGTCGTACTGATCGCAAACCGCCACAGCGCCAAGGATGCCGACGAAGACCATCACTATGGCCACCAGCGTTATGAAACCGCCGCCTCGCTGGTACTGGGAGGACTGCTGTTGGCAGTTGGCGTCGGCATGCTCTGGGCTGCCGCCGGCAAATTACAGAATGCCGGTCAGATCGTACCGGTGCAGATGGCTGCGCTTTGGGTGGCACTGGCAGCGCTGGCGGCGAAGGAAGCGTTGTTCCGCTACATGCTCGCGGTCGCCGAACGGGTACGTTCGACCATGCTGGTCGCCAATGCCTGGCACGCACGTTCAGATGCCGCTTCATCGCTAGTGGTCGCCATCGGCATCGTGGGCAGTCTTTCCGGTTTAACCATTCTCGACCCGATCGCCGCGTTGATCGTTGGCTTCATGGTCGGCAAGATGGGCTGGCAGTTTGCCTGGGACGCTCTGCACGACCTGATGGATCGCGCAGCCTCCGACGAACAGGTCGAGCGCATTCGCAGCCTCGTCGCCGAGACGCCGGGCGTGCTCGGCGTGCATGATTTGAAAACGCGAAAAATGGGCGACATGATCCTGGTCGACGTCCATATCGAGGTCGACCCCGAACTCAACGTGCGCGCCAGCCATGCCATCACAGTGGCCGCACGGCGCCGCGTCATGGCGGCATTGCCTGTGCTGGACGTCATGACACACGTCGATCCGTACGGCGAACCGGATGAACCCCCCCTCCCCAAACGGGGAGGATGACCCTCCGCGCCAAACAGCTTCCACGAAAACCCGCAAAGCGCATCACGCCGCTTCCGCTGCCAAATTAATTAATCGATTCAATTCCTTAACCACGCGACGCCCGTCTGCAACATGCCAAATGCCGGCATGGCACGAAAAATAGCGGGGTGCGAACCTTCCGAACGTACTGCGGCATCAGGGTTTTCCCTAAGATACAGCGCAGGCAGCCTTTGTTTCAATGAGCCTCATGCGCGATGCGAGGCATCGCCGTCACGAGGAGAACAACATGGCAATCGAACAATTTTTGAAACTGCGCAAGATCGCGCTCTGCGCCGGCTCACTGGCCGCAGCCGTGCTCTGGTCGGGCGCTGCTCAGGCGCTGACCTGCGGCGCTAATAGCGGCTACGTCTGCCAGGGTACCCAAACCCAGTATGGCGGCACCTTTGCCCCTGGCGTGGGTTACGGCGGCTTTGGCGGCGGATCATGCACCGCCACAAAAACACCGGTCATCTTCATCCACGGCAATGGCGACAACGCCATCAGCTTTGACATGCCCCCAGGCAACGTGGCCGGTTACACGACGCCACCGCGTTCCGTCTATGCCGAACTCAAGGCGCGTGGCTATAACGACTGCGAGATCTTCGGCGTTACCTACCTCTCGTCGAGCGAACAGAGTTCAGCGCAGTACAACTATCATTCCAGTAGCAAGTACGCCATCATCAAGGCCTTCATTGACAAGGTAAAGACCTACACCGGCAAAACTCAGGTCGATATCGTCGCACATTCGATGGGTGTTTCGATGGGTCTGGCGACGCTCCAGTATTACGGCAACTGGAGCAGCGTGCGCAAGTTCGTCAATATCGGTGGCGGGGTGCGCGGCCTCTATAGCTGCTACTACACTGGTTACGCCAACGCGGCGGCCCCCACCTGCGGTTCGCAGAACTACTACGACAGCTACATCTTCGGGTTCTTCCCCGAAGGCTGGTATTACGGCCTCTGGATCAGCAACGCCTGGACCGGTACCGGCACCAGCCAATCGCTGCGCGAAATGCCGCAGAAGCACACCGGCGTGTCTTTCTACACCCTTTCGGCTGGCTTCAAGGATCAAGTTGGCTGCGCCACGGCATCGTTCTGGGCCGGCTGCGACCAGACCGCCAAGTTCTCGAGCACCACGAGCAACGTCAAGGCCCAGATCAACGTCGGGGCAGGTTCAAACACCACGCAAGTTGACTGGAACTGGTCCGATGGCATGCCCTACAACGTCGGTGGCGGCGACACCACCAACGGCGTTGGCCACTTCCGCTCCAAGACCAATACTGGCGCAATCATCCAGCGCATGTTGCTGACGACCTGTACCGGTCTCGATTGCGCGGCGGATTACACCTACGGTCCGAAAGCCACTTACTGATCGAGCAGCGCTTTCGCGCAAATCACCACGGCGCCCTGCGGGGCGCCGTTTCTTTTATGTGCCAATGGCGCCCTACGCCGGTGCCATAGGCTA
Source organism: Betaproteobacteria bacterium UBA1934 (assembly GCA_002337055.1). Taxonomy (GTDB): domain Bacteria; phylum Pseudomonadota; class Gammaproteobacteria; order Burkholderiales; family Rhodocyclaceae; genus UBA1934. The sequence goes on from DDFG01000003.1 coordinate 63,531, forward strand.
AAATTCATGGGAAACCGGTGTATTACACCGGCACCAAATGGGAATAGGGCCACCATGGGTTTTCTGGATAACAGACGCAGCCTGTTGCTGGACATCATCCGCCTGGCAACGCAGGCCGATTCCGTCGAGCAACTCGATGCGATCATCGACGGCCCGCTCAAAACCCTGCTCGGCTACGAAGTCATGGTCTGCGGCACCGGATTCTGGTCCGAGAGCGGGTCGTATGGGTATCGCTACTACTCGCATCATTTTCCGATCGAGTATTTTTTCGATCTGCGCAACCCCACGGGTGGCATCGACAGCCCGTTAATGGCCCGCTGGCGAGAAACGCAGAAACCTGTGTGGTTCGAGAGCGGCCGCGACAACGCGGCATTTCCCGCCGAGTGGGTGGAATTGTTCAACCGGTACGACTTGCGCAACATTATTGGCCATGCCACGCTGGATCGCCTGGGCGTGGTCGGCCAATATTTCGTGTTCGCTAGGCTCTCCAGCGAAACCGGTCCGGAACAGGCTGAAATGCTTGAACTGGTGACACCCAGCCTGAGCATTGCGCTCGCCCGAGCGCTTGAGAGCGAGGGAAACGAAGACGCCTTTGCCGGAGGCATCCAGGCTCTGATCAGCAAACGCCAACGCGATATCCTCCAATGGATATATCACGGCAAAACGAACTGGGAAATCTCCAAGATCCTCGACATCAACGAAGAGACGGTGAAATACCACGTCGACCAGGCGATGAGCAAACTGAACGTCAAGACCCGCGCGCAGGCGGTCGGGCGAGCCCTTGAAATCGGCGCCATTTCGCCGATCAAGCGCATGGTCAATACCGAACCCTTGCTAAAAAAGAAAAGCAAGGCAGTACCCAGCAAACTCAAATAGGTCAGCCGCGCTTTTGCCACGTCTCCCAGCGCCGCGCGACTGCGTTCAATCGCGCCGTAATACCACTGCCGCCAATGGCGGCAGCGTGACTTCAACACAGGCCGGTCGCCCCATCCAGGGCGAGGCGACCGCCTCCAACCCGCCACCGTTGCCGACATCGCCCCCCCCGTAGAAGGTGGAATCGCTATTCAGTACCTCGACATAACGTCCCGCGTGCGGTACCCCCAGACGATAGGCACGGCGCACCACCGGCGTGAAATTCATGGCCACCACCACATAGCGACCGTCCTGCCCGAGGCGGATCCAGGACAGCACGGAATGAGCGTTGTCGTGACAGTCTATCCACTGAAAGCCATACGCCTCGCAATCGAGTTCATGCATCGCCGGCTCGTCGCGGTACAAACGGTTGAGATCGCGCGACAGGCGCTGGATGCCGGCATGTCTGCTGTCGGCCAGCAGCCCCCAGTCCAGTTCGCGTTTCTCCGCCCATTCCCGCCATTGACCCAGTTCCCCCCCCATGAACATCAATTTCTTGCCGGGCGACAAGGCCTGCCAGGCCAACAAGAGACGGAGGTTGGCAAAACGCTGCCAGTCGTCGCCTGGCATTTTGCCGATCAAAGAACCCTTCCCATGAACAACCTCGTCATGCGAGAGCGGCAAGGTGAAATTTTCTGAATACGCATACATCTGACCGAACGTCAGTTCATCGTGATGCCAGGTGCGGTGGATAGGATCGCGCCGGAAATAAGCCAGACTGTCATTCATCCACCCCATGTTCCACTTCAACGAAAACCCCAGACCGCCCAGATAGGTGGGTCGCGAAACCGCCGGCCACGCGGTAGATTCCTCGGCAATGGTCAACGCGCCCGGACAGGCGCCATGCACCAGTACGTTCAACTCCTTCAGAAATTCGATGGCTTCGAGATTTTCGCGCCCACCATGCCGGTTGGGCAACCATTCGCCTTCTTTGCGCGAATAATCGAGATACAGCATCGAGGCCACGGCATCGACACGCAACCCGTCGAAGTGAAATTCGGAAAGCCAGTAGAACGCCGACGACAGCAGAAAACTCCTGACCTCGTGCCGCCCGTAGTTGAAGATATGGGTGCCCCAGTCGGCGTGGAGCCCCAGGCGTGGATCGGCATGTTCATACAGGGCCGAACCGTCATAGCGGGCAAGAGCCCAGTCGTCCTGTGGAAAATGGCCAGGCACCCAGTCGAGAAAGACGCCCAATCCGGCACAGTGGCAGGCTTCGATAAAGGCCCTCAGTTCGTCCGGACTGCCGTGCCGCGCGGTCGGCGCGAAATAGCCGGTGGTCTGGTAGCCCCATGACTCGTCGAGCGGATGCTCGGTCACCGGCATCAACTCAAGATGTGTGTAGCCCTGATCGAGGGCATACGGTATCAGTCGATCGGCCAGGTCGCCCCAGTGGTAGAAACGACCGTCAGGATGGCGCATCCACGAGCCTGCATGCACTTCGTAGATATTGATCGGCGCATGCAACCAGTCCCGGTTGGCGCGGCGCTCCATCCAGACCCCGTCTTGCCAGCAATGTGCGGAAGGCGCCACAATGCGCCCCGCCGTCCCTGGACGCTGCTCGAACGCACGCGCATAGGGGTCGCATTTTTCCAGTACCTCGCCGCTATCGCGGTTGACCAGTGCAAACCGGTACAATTGACCGGGCTGCGCACCGGTTACCCGGGCTTCCCAGATGCCCGAAGCACCGAGCGAGCGCAGGTTGTCCACTCCATGCCGCCAATCGTTGAACTCTCCGATGACCGATACCACCGAGGCATTCGGTGCCCAGACCCGAAAGACCGTGCCGTCAGCATCGGCTTCGGCGCCAAGCAGTCGCCACGCTTGGGTGTGCCTGCCTTCGTTGAAAAGATACAGGTCTTGCGCTAGCGTTCTATCATCTTGCATGACATTTCCCTCCTAGGAGCGCACCATGTCCGCCGCCCATCCCAACACTTCGTCGTCACCCGCTGCGGTATCGCAGGAACATCACGATAATGATCGTTTCATCAGCCAGCTTACGCGCGGCACTTTTGCCATCATTCTGGCCGGCGGACGCGGCACCCGGCTGAAGCAGTTGACGGACTATCGCTCCAAACCCGCCGTGCCTTTCGCCGGCAAGTTCCGCATCATTGATTTTACGCTCTCGAACTGCGTCAATTCCGGCATCCGAAAAATAGGCGTCGCCACGCAGTACAAGGCACACAGCCTGATCCGCCACATTCAGCGCGGATGGAGTTTTCTCGACGGGCGCTTTGACGAATTCATCCAACTTCTGCCCGCCCAGCAACAACTCGACGAGGAAAAGTGGTACCAGGGAACGGCTGATGCAGTCTATCAGAATATGCATTTTCTTCGCCGTTACCAACCCGAACACATCCTCGTCGTCGCCGGCGACCATATCTACAAGATGGACTACGGTCGCATGCTAGCCGCCCATGTTCGCCACCAGGCCGACATGACCGTCGCCTGCATCGATGTGCCGATCGAGGATGCCAGGGAATTCGGGGTCATGCATGTCAATGAAGAGCAGCGTGTCATCGCCTTCGTCGAAAAGCCCAAGGAGCCACCGCCGATGCCCGGCCAACCGGACCGCGCGCTGGCCTCGATGGGCGTGTACATCTTCAATGCCCGCTTCCTCTTCGAGCAGTTGCAGCGCGACGCGGACGAACCCAAGTCGTCGCACGATTTCGGCAAGGACATCATTCCGCACATCGTTCCCCGCTACCGTGTTTTTGCACATCGCTTTGCCGATTCCTGCGTCGGCATGAACGAACAGCAAGTGCCGTATTGGCGGGATGTCGGCACCATCGACGCCTACTGGGAAGCCAACATGGATCTCACGCAGGTTACGCCGGAACTCAACCTGTACGACCGCAACTGGCCGATCTGGACGTGGCAGGAACAGCTACCGCCGGCCAAGTTTGTATTTGACGACGACGAGCGCCGTGGCTATGCGGTGGATTCGGTGGTTTCCGGTGGCTGTATCGTCTCCGGCGCGCGTCTCCGGCGTTCGATGCTATTTTCCAGCGTGCATGTGCATAGCTGGGCCGAAGTCGAGGATTGCGTCGTGCTACCGCAAGTCGACATCGGGCGGCACGCCGTCTTGAAGCGCTGCGTCATCGACAAACGCTGTGTCATTCCGCCCGGCATGCAGATCGGTGTCGATCCGGAAGCCGACCGTAAACGCTTTTACGTCAGCCCACGCGGCATTACACTGGTGACGCCGGAAATGCTGGGCCAAGGAGCCAGCGAAGCATGAGCGAGGCCACCTCAAAACCCGCCGACGTCACCCAATCGGTTGACCTGGCCTTTCTCTGGCACATGCATCAGCCGGATTACCGGCATCCCGAGACCGGCCTGTTCGTGTTGCCCTGGGTGCTGCTTCACAGCATCAAGGACTACGCCGACATGGCTGGACATCTCGAACGGCATCCGCACATCCGCTGTACCGTGAATTTCGTGCCGGTGCTGCTCGACCAGATCGAAGATTACGCCGACCAGTTCGACCGCCAGATCTGGCGCGATCCACTGCTCGCCGTCACAGCCAGCGGGCGGGCCGATGCCACGGAGCGCGCCTGGCTGCTCGACATGGCGTTTCGCGGCCACGCCGCGACGCTGATTGAACCTTTTGCGCCCTACCGTCGTTTGCGGGATATCCGCGACTTCATGCAGCAATGCGGACGCGCTTGCGAGGCTTATCTGGGCGATGCCTATTTCAGCGACCTGGCCTGCTGGATGCTGCTTGCCTGGACCGGCGAAACCCTGCGCCGCGACAGCCAGGCTCTGCGTCGCCTGATGGCACAGGGTGAAGGTTTCGACGCGGATGACAGAAGAATGCTACTCGCCACATTAGGCGAGGTAGTACGCGGCATCGTGCCGCGCTACCGCGACCTCGCCGCCCAACGGCAGATCGAACTCAGTTGCACCCCATCGCACCATCCGTTGGCGCCGCTGATGCTCGATTTTGAAAGCGCCCGTGAAGCCTGGCCCGATTGCCGGCTACCCAGCGCGCCAAACTACCCGGGCGGACGCACGCGCGTCGCTGCCCACCTCGAACAGGCGCGGGAAAGCCACACGCGCCGTTTCGGCCAACCGCCTGCTGGATTGTGGCCAGCCGAAGGCGCCTTATCGACGGCATTTCTGGGCCAGATCGGCGAGGTAGGTTTTACCTGGGCCGCGACCAGCCAGAGCGTGCTCAGGAACTCGCTAGGCTCCGAAGCGTCCCCGCACCGTCCATGGCGTTCCCCTGACGGTACGCTGACCCTCTTTTTCCGCGACGAAAAACTCTCCGACCTGATCGGATTTGAATATTCCCGTTGGCACGGCCGCGATGCCGCGCGCCATTTGATTGCAGAACTCGAAAGCATGGCCGTACAGTCGCCCGGCGCCCTCGTTCCCGTCTTTCTCGATGGCGAAAACGCCTGGGAATATTATCCCTACAACGGCTGGTATTTCTTTGATGATCTCTACACCCTGCTGGCCACTCATGCGCGCATCCGCACGCTGACTCTGTCGGAATGCGCGACCGCGCACGCCGCTCAGCGCTTGCCTATGAACCGTTTCACGGCGGGAAGCTGGGTGTTCGGCACGTTTTCGACCTGGGTCGGACATCCCGACAAAAATCGCGCATGGGATCTTCTATGCGAAGCCAAATCGTCAGCCGACCGCGTCCTCGCCCAGCCCAACCTGGCCGAAAACCGCCGAACAGCCATTCTGGAGCGCCTGTCGATTTGCGAAAGCTCAGACTGGTTCTGGTGGTTTGGCGGTGACAATTCGCCACACTCTGTGGCCTGTTTTGACCGACTATTCAGGGACAATCTGCGAGCGCTGTACGGTCTGCTTGATCTGCCGGCGCCCCGACGCCTGGAGGAACCAATCAGCCGCGGCGGCCGCGACGCTGAAGTCGGCGGCACCATGCGCCGCGCGAGCTGAGGTTCCCAGACAAGACGGCTCTCACCGAATGTAACGGAAATAACCAACCAGCTCGCGCAACTGTCGCGCCACGTCCAGCATCGCACTTGCCCGCTCATTGACAGCGGCGATAGCTTTGCTGGTCTGATCGATAGCTCCAACAATACCCTCGACCTGACCCGCGATCTCCTCACCGACGCGCGACTGTTGCCCCGTCGATTCGGCAATCTGGTGCGACATGTCGACGACGCTCTGACCCTGCTCGGCTACCTCGCTCAGTTCGGTCTCGGCTTTGACCATCGCCTCGTCGGTACGCGCGACATGACTACCCGCCGCTTCCATGCCGGCCACCGCAGTCTGGGTCTTTGCCTGTATCTCGGAAACCGAAGCCGTGATTTCCCGCGTTTGCAGGCTGGCACGCTCGGCCAGCTTTCGAACTTCATCCGCGACCACCGCAAAACCCCGGCCGGATTCGCCGGCACGTGCCGCTTCAATGGCCGCATTGAGCGCCAGCAGGTTGGTTTGCTCCGAAATCCCCGCAATGGCACTGGTCACCTGACCGATGGCGAAGATGGATTTAAACAGCTCGGCCATGGTCGTCTCGGCCTGTCGAACCGTATCGACTACGTTGCGCGTAGCGACACGGCTCTCGCCCATGCTAGATGACGCATTATTGACCAGCGAACGCGATGCGAGCGCCGCCTCAGCTGCCAATTTCGAAGAACTCGCCACCTCTTCGACAGACACTGCCAGTTGCTCAACCGCCGCCGCGATACGATTGGCCGATTCTGCCTGCGCTGTCGACACCCGGTAGGTTTCCGTCATCTCGCGGTTGACCAGTGCGGCGCCCTCACTAACCTCACGGGCGACTTCACCGACTTCGGCCATCATGGCTTTGATATGCGTCTGCATGGTGATCAGCGCATTGTTCAGCTGGCCAAGTTCATCGGTCCGTTGCAGCGGAATACGTTCAGTCAGATCGCCTTGGCCGATCCGGTCGAGACAGACCGTAATACGCTGAAGGTGATCAAGATTGCGGTTCTGTAGCGCAATCAACAAACCGCCCACCACTACACCCAGAGCCGTGCAAACAGCCAGAACGCCTCCTGCCAAGCCGGACGACAGACCGATGGCGCCACCGAAGCCCGCGCCCGCCGCGCCCAGCAACTGGAACAGCAGCATCACGGCGACCAGCCCGGTCAGCTTGCCACGCAGTGATTGGCGCACCCACCACCCTGTTTTCGGCAGGCGTGCATCGCCCGCGTTGAGACGCGCATACAATGCCTCGGCCTCGCCGATTTCCTGCCGACTGGGCGGCGTACGGACCGACATGTAGCCGATGGTCTGATCATTCTGCCGCACCGGCACGACCAAAGCTTCGACCCAATAATGATCGCCGTTCTTGCAGCGATTTTTGACAATGCCCCGCCAGGGACTGCCTGCCTTGACCGTCCGCCACAAATCGGCAAACGCAGCTGACGGCATGTCCGGATGGCGAACGAGATTGTGACTCTGCCCTATGGTTTCTTGCCGTGTGAAACCACTGATCTCAACAAAGGCATCGTTGGCGTAGGTAATCACGCCCTTGAGGTCGGTGCGTGACACGATGTATTTTCCAACGGGGAAAGGACGTTCGACTTGGCTGACAGGCAGGTTCTTCTTCATCGACAGGCTATATTGGCAGATTGGCTGGATGGATTCAGCCTATCATATTACCTCTGTCTTATTGCCGACGCAGATCAAAGCCAGCCACAAAATTCGCCACATTGCTCAATTACAACGCCCCAAAATGGGTGGCGGTAGTGAATACCCCCTGATCTACGGCAATACAGCTTCAATGCGTGCCAGTAGCCAGATAAGGGCCTCATCGGAATCATGGAAAAAGGCGACCGGCTCGCCTGCTTGCCGATACATGCGTTCGAGCATGTTGCGAACCAGAGATTCGCCATAGACACGCTCAAACACAACGGCTGTTCCGCAGCGTCCAAGTTTGCGGTGTGCACGAATGCCCTCGACCATCGATTCGAGCGACTCGGGCGTGTGAATGCCTTCCTCGACAACCGTCGCCAGCACTCCCCAAGGTGCACCAAACAACGGCGCCATCTTCTGGGCAAGATCAGCCTTATATTGCTCGATCAACTCCCTGTTCCAGGGGCCGCGCGCGCGTAGATGGAGAACGCGTCCCCGTACGGCGTATTCAAATTGTCCGTGCGGTTGGAATGCAGATTTGGTCATCGTCATTCATTTTGAGCGATATCTTACTCATTGTAGTGTCCAAAACCACAAACCGTCGAACCAAACTCGCGCCCGCACGCCCAGCCGATGGCGGACCCTTACATTACAATATCAGTGACCCAACCTTTCGTGGAGACCGTAATGCCCGGCACGCTCTACCCGCTCGAAGTCAACCCTACCATCCCGGCCCGACTGGCCCGCATCGAAGAGTTGGCGAACAACCTCTGGTATAGCTGGGATCGCCCAACCCGTGCACTTTTCTCGAGCCTGTCGCGTCCGCTCTGGCAAGCGGTGAGCCACAACCCCAAGGCCTTCCTGAAGCGCATCGACCAAAAACGCCTCGAGGCCGCCGCCGATGACGCGATCTTTCTCGGCCGATTGAACCGGGTGCTGTCTGCCTACGACAGCTATCACGACATGCCGCCATCAGCCTACGCGCACGCCCAGCAATTTCAGGCAGACGACCTGATCGCCTATTTCTGTGCCGAGTTCGGTTTTCACGAAAGCCTGCCGATCTATTCCGGCGGCCTTGGCATTCTTGCTGGCGATCACTGCAAGGCGGCGTCCGACATGGGCCTGCCCTTCGTCGGGGTCGGCCTGCTCTACCGGCAGGGTTATTTTCACCAGCAGATTGACGCCGTGGGCGGCCAGACGCCGACCTATTTCGACTCCGATTTCGACGACCTGCCAGTATCCCCAGTCGTCGCGCCAGATGGTCGCGAAATGCATATCTACGTAGCGCTGCCGGGTCGTCAGGTAGAAGTCAAATTGTGGGAGGTGCGCGTCGGCCACGTCCGCCTGATTCTGCTCGACACGCATCTGGCATCGAACTCGGCGCACGATCGCGACATCACCCATCGTCTCTATGGTGGCGACAAGACCACCCGCATCGAGCAGGAAATCCTGCTTGGCGTCGGCGGCGTCCAGGCACTCGCTACCATCGGCCTGAAACCCACGGTCTGGCACATCAACGAAGGCCACGCGGCGTTCCTAGTGCTCGAACGCATTCGCGGCCTGATGCGCGACGGGCTCGATTTCGCCACCGCACTGGAGGCCGTGGCGGCGGCCGTGGTCTTCACGACGCACACGCCAGTCCCCGCAGGACACGACCATTTCAGCGAAGAAATGATCCGCCAGTATTTCGCCGAATGGTGCACCGAGCTGGGCGTTCCGCCCGAGCAATTGCTGGCGCTGGGCGCCGAGCCGGGCCAGAAGGAATTCAACATGACAGCGCTGGCGATTCGCGGTTCGCGCTATCAGAACGGCGTGTCGCGCATCCACGGCGAGGTGTCGTCGCGCATCTGCTCGCACATGTGGCCGCAGATCGAGCCGGCCGAAAACCCAATGAGTTATGTGACCAACGGCGTTCACCTTTCAACCTTTCTCGCCACCGAGTGGCACGAGACCTTTGAGCGGCACATCGGCATCGGCTGGCAGCAAAGGCAGAACGATCCGGCTTTCTGGGAAGGCATCTCCCACATTCCCGACCAGACCTTCTGGAGCATCCGGCAGATGCTCAAGGCGCAGATGCTGCACCTCGTCCGCGACCGCCTACGCGAGCAGCAGACACGCACACAGGGGTCCGCGGCGCACCTGGACCGCATTCTGCGCTATGCCGACCCCGCCCGGCCGCACGCGCTCACCATCGGTTTCGCGCGCCGTTTCGCCACCTACAAGCGCGCCGCCCTGCTCTTCCAGAACCTCGACTGGCTGCGGCAACTCGTCTCCGATCCCGAACGACCGGTCATCTTCATCTTTGCCGGCAAGGCACACCCGGCCGATCAGCCTGGCCAGGCGCTGATTCGGCGCATCGCCGAAATCGGCAACATGCCGGAATTCGAAGGCCATGTGCTGCTGGTCGAAGGCTACGACCTCCACCTCTCGCGCCGCTTGGTGGCCGGCGTCGATGTCTGGCTCAACAACCCCATTTACCCGCTCGAAGCCTCTGGCACCTCGGGGATGAAAGCGGCGATGAATGGTGCCATCAACCTCTCGGTGCTCGATGGCTGGTGGGGCGAAGGTTACGACCCCGAAAAACCCAACGGCTGGGCGATCAAGCCCGCGCCTGCACATATGAGCGAAGCCCAGCGCGACGCGGAAGAAGCCCGCACGCTCTACGAAATCCTCCAGGATCAGGTCATTCCCACCTACTACCGCACCGGCCCCAGCGGTTTTTCGCCGGAATGGGTCGCCCTGGCCAAACGCTCGATCATCAGCGTGGCGCCGCGTTTCAACGTCATGCGCATGGTCGGCGAATACGCCGATCGTTTCTATGCCGCCGCCACGTTGCAGGCGCGCCTGTACGGGGCCGACAACTATGGCCCGGCCCGCACGGTGGCCACCTGGAAGGCGCAGGTGCAGCGCGCCTGGCCGGGCGTTCGCCTGTCCCGGCTCGACCCACCCCGCCCGCGCATGGCGTTTGGCGAGTCGATCCGAATCGAGATCGCGGTGTACGCCAACGGCCTGGCGCCACAAGATATCGCGGTAGAAGCGATTTTCGGGCGCCCGGCGAACGGTAGGGGCAGCAGCCGGGAACGCCATTACAGCTTTGTCCATGCCGGCCAGACCGGCGATGGCGCGCTGATCTTCGCGCTCGACCTGACGCCGGAACAGTGCGGCAAGCTGGAATACCGAATCCGCGCCTATCCGTTCAATCCGCTCCTGACCCACAAGTTTGAAACCGGACTGATGCTGTGGCTATGAATCTGACCGACCACCCCGCCTGGCTGGCCGTTGCCCGCCAGGCCGAAACGCTCCGCCACGCGCACCTGCGCGACCTGTTCGACGCCGACCCGACGCGTTTCGACCGTTTGTCGCTTCGCCAGGACAACTGGCTGCTCGACTTCTCCAAACAGCGCCTCGATCTGCCTGCCTGGCAAGCGCTCGTCGCGCTCGCCGAACAGGCGGATATCGCCGGCTGGCGAGACCGCATGCTGGCTGGCGAAGCGATCAACCACACCGAAGGGCGCGCCGTGCAACACATGGCGCTGCGCGCGGCATCCGACGAGTGCTGGCCCACCGCCGGCGCCAACGTCGTACCCAAGGTGCACGAGGTGCTCAATCGGCTGCAACTCTTCTGCCAGCGCATTCACACCGGCGAGTGGCGCGGCCATTCCGGCGAGCGCATCACCGACATCGTCAATATCGGCATCGGCGGCTCCGACCTCGGGCCGCGCATGGCAACCCGCGCGCTGGCCGCCTGGCATCGTCCTGATCTCAACGTACATTTTGTCGCCAACGTCGACGGCGCCGATCTCGCACATACCCTCACTCATCTCGATCCCCATACCACGCTGTTCGTCGTAGCCAGCAAGACTTTCACCACGCTGGAAACCATGACCAACGCCCGATCCGCGCGCCAGTGGCTGCTCGCGTCGATCGGCGCATCGGGCGACTCGGCCGTGGCCCGGCACTTCGTGGCGGTATCGACAAATCTCGAAGCCACCGCGCGCTTCGGCATCGCTGACGACAACGTCTTCGAGTTCTGGGATTGGGTAGGCGGCCGCTTTTCGCTATGGTCGGCAATCGGCCTGCCCATCGCGTTGGCGGTCGGTTTCGACCGGTTCGAGGCACTCCTTGCCGGCGCCCGCGCCATGGACACGCACTTCCGCACGGCCCCCACCGCCGCCAACCTGCCTGTGGCGCTCGCGCTGATCGAATTGTGGAACACCGACTTCCTGGGTGCCGAAACCCACGCAGTGCTCCCTTACAGCCAATCGCTGGAACTGCTGCCCGCCCATCTCCAGCAAATGGAGATGGAAAGCCTCGGCAAACAAGTCGATCGCGCCGGCTCGCCCACCGGATACGCCACCGGACCGGTCCTCTGGGGCGCCGCCGGCACCAACGGCCAGCATTCCTTTTATCAACTGCTGCATCAGGGCGGGCGGCTGATCCCCTGCGATTTCATCGCCCTGAAGCAGGCCGATTTTCCGCTCACCGGACACCACCTCGCCTTGCTGGCCAACTGCCTTGCCCAATCCGCCGCGCTGGCTTTCGGGCAGACCGCCGACGAGGCCCGCGTCGCCGGGACGCCGGAGGCGCTGGTCGCTTACAAGGTGTTCCCCGGTAACCAGCCTTCAACCACGCTGCTGATCGACCGACTCGACCCTTTCACCCTCGGCCAGTTGATCGCGCTCTATGAACATAAAGTATTCTGCCTGGGCGTGTTGTGGAACCTGGATGCCTACGACCAATGGGGTGTCGAACTCGGCAAGCAACTTGCTGGCCGCATCACACCCTGCCTGGAAGGCGAACGCGCCGCCGACGGATTCGACAGTTCCACCCGTGGGTTGATCGCCGAGATTGGGCGCAGATCAACATCATCGGTCGCCTCACCGCCAATTGCGTAAAATCGGCGCATTCGGACACTCAAACTTCAACTATGCGCGTTCTTTTCGCCGTTTCTGAAATCGCCCCCTGGGTCAAGACAGGCGGTTTGGGTGATGTCGCCGCCGCCTTGCCGGCAGCCCTGAGCCGGCGCGGGGTTGACGTTCGCGTGCTGGCGCCGCTCTACCCTGCGATGCGGGAGGCTTTCCCCAACGCCACACCGATCGCCGCCCTGCCGGCGCTGGCGCCCGGCCTGCCGCCCTGCAGCATATTGGAGGCCGATGCCGACGGGCTGGCGATGTGGCTGATCGAATGCCCGGAGTTATTCGGACGGGCCGGTCACCCCTATCTGACGCCGGAAGGGCGCGACTGGCCGGACAACGGCCTGCGTTTCGGGCTGTTGTCACGGATCGCCGCCACACTGAGTCAACCCTGGTCGCCACTGGCATGGCAGCCCGATCTGCTGCATCTGAACGACTGGCAGACAGCGCTGGCCGCCGCCTATCTTCATTTCGAAGGCGGCGCGGCCAGCCTACTGACCATCCACAACGTCGCCTTCCAGGGCTGTTTCGACCGTGAGTTGATGTTTGCCCTGCGGCTGCCGGAAAGTGCCTGGCGCTTCGACGGTGTCGAATACCACGGCCACTTTTCCTTTCTCAAGGCGGGATTGCAGTTCGCCACCCGCTTATCGACCGTCAGCCCGAGCTACGCCCGTGAAATTGCCGAAACATCGCTCGGTTACGGCTTCGAGGCGCTGCTGAGTTTCAGGCGCGCTGCCTTGTCGGGCATTCTGAACGGCATCGACCGTGCGGTTTGGAATCCCGCCACCGACCCGGCGCTTACCGCGCCCTACGCCGCCAATCGCCTGGGCACCAAACGCCTGAACAAAGCCGCGCTACAGCAGTCGCTCGGTCTGGCGACCGATCCCACCTTGCCGCTTTTTGGCGTGGTGTCGCGCCTGACAGCCCAGAAGGGCCTGGACTGGGTGCTCATTCTGGGTGACCGGCTGGCGGAATTGCCTGCGCAACTGGTTGTGCTGGGTACCGGCGACCCGCTTCTGGAAGCAGGATTCACCGAGCTGGCAGCGCGACACCCGAGCCGCGTTGCAACCGTGATCGGGTTTGACGAAACCCTTGCGCACAGAATTGAGGCGGGTGCGGATGCCTTCTTGATGCCCTCTCGCTTTGAGCCCTGCGGCCTGAATCAGCTCTATAGCCTGGCCTACGGCACGCCACCCATTGTGCGCGCAACGGGCGGGCTCGCCGATACCGTGATCGACTGCACTCCGTCCACCCTGGCGGACGGCAGCGGCAACGGCTTCGTTTTTCAAGATGCCGATCCTGAAGCGCTCTGGCAAACGATCCTGCGGGCAGCGGCCGTCTGGATGCGGCGAGGCGACTGGCGGCGCCTGCAACAGAATGGAATGCGCTGCGACCATTCATGGAAGACCGTTGCGGACGACTATCTGGCGCTGTATCGCTTGGCGATATCCGAAAGGTAGAATGACGCCATGCCACCGCTCACCCTGATCGCCGCCGTCGGCGCCAACCGCGCCATTGGGCTCGACAATCATCTGCTCTGGCATCTGCCGGAGGATCTCGCCCATTTCAAGGCCGTGACCAGCGGATACCCGGTGCTCATGGGCCGCAAGACCTGGGAATCCCTGCCGCCCAGGTTCCGCCCGTTGCCCGGTCGGCGCAATCTGGTCCTGAGCCGGAGTGCCGACTTCACGCCAACCGGCGCCGAGCGTGTCCCCTCCCTGGCCGACGCGCTGGCGCTGGCCGCCAACGAAGAAATCGTTTTCGTGATCGGAGGCGCCGATCTTTACGCCCAATGCCTGCCACTCGCCGAGCGCCTGATCCTCACCGAAGTCGAGGACGCGCCGCTCGCCGATGCCTTCTTTCCCGCCTTCTCATCCGCGGAGTGGCGGCAGACAGCGCGTGAACGTCATGTGACGGCAACCGGGCTGGGCTACGCTTTTGTGACCTACCAGCGCATACGCTGACAATAATCAGGAGACTCGTATGTCCGAAGGACATTTTCACGTCCATGGCCCGCACGACCACGCCGTCGAACATGCCGCCCACCACAGCGACGACTTTGCCTCGCGCATCGCGGTCATGACCGCCGTACTTTCGACGGTGGGCGCACTGTTCAGCTATCAAGGCGGCGCCACGCAGAACGATGCGATGCTGCACAAGAACAATGCCGCGATCAAGAAGACAGAGGCCTCGAATCAATGGAATTACTACCAAGCCAAGAGCAACAAGCAGAATCTCGCCGAACTCGCGGCCGCGCTCAACGAGGGCGACAAGAAAGCCCGCTACGAGAAGGACATCGAGCGCTACAAGGCGGAAAAAGCCGATATCAAGGACAAAGCCGAAAAGCTGGAGGCCGAGGTCAAGGCTTTCGACGAACTGAGCGAAGCCGCGCTGCATTTGCATCACCGCTGGGCACAAGCGATGACCGCGATCCAGATCGCCATCTCGCTCGCCGCCATCACACTGCTGACCCGGCGGCGCTGGCTGAACATCGCCACCTACATCGCGGCGACGATTGGCGCCGTCATGGCCGCAATGGCCGTCGCACATGTGTGAGCGCGCTCCGCCGAAGCGATTGAGCCGTCTATACTGATAGTTTTTCCGGGGAGATCCCGTTGAAACGTTTCATTCTCGTCTGCCTCGCCTGCCTGACCGTTCTGGGTTGCGCGCCCCGCGATCCGATTCGCGTGGGCTTCGTCGGCGGCATATCGGGTCGTTTCGCCGATCTAGGCGGCAACGGGCGCAATGGCGCGTTACTCGCCATCGAACAGCGCAACCGTGCGGGCGGTATCAATGGCCACCCCATCGAATTGCTGGTACGCGACGACGAGCAGGATGCCGACAAAATAGGCGCGATCGTGCATGAATTGGCGGGGCAAAAAGTTGCTGCCATTATCGGCCCGATGACCAGTGCGATGGGCGTAGCCATTCTGCCGTCGCTGCGGGAAACCGGGCTGATCGCCGTGGCGGGTACGGCCACATCGTCGGGCCTGGCCGGTCAGGACGACAATTTCTTCCGGGTCGTCAGTTCCACTCGAGTATATGCTCGCGGCAACGCCAAGGTCGCTGCCAGGCGGTTCGGGACAGGGCAGGCGGTCGCGCTGGTCGATGTTGCCAATCGGGAATATACCGAAAACTGGCTGCAAGAATTCAGTGGCTCGTACGCTGAAGAGGGCGGCAAAATCGTTAGCGTGGTGCGGTTCAACTCGCTCGAAACGCGCAACTACAAGCAACTCGCCGAGCAGGCCCTGGCGTCGCGCCCGGCGTTCGTCGCCATCGCCGCCAACGCCACCGACACCGCTTTGCTCTCACGCAAGCTGCGCCAAGATGCACCCGGCATTGCCCTGGTCGCTGGAGACTGGAGCAGTTCGGAGCGTTTGCTTGAATTGGGCGGCGAGGCGGTGGAAGGCCTGCAAATCGATCAATACTACAATCTAGGGGATCGCTCCGAGCGTTATCTCGCTTTTTCGCGGGCGTTTACCCAACGCTTTGGTGGCGAACCGGGCATTGCGGCGGTGGCGGGCTACGATGCCACCAATGTCGTGATGGATGCACTCATGCAAGACGCGCATCCAGCGCATCTGAAAGAGACCTTGCTGCGAATTCGCGCGTTCCACGGCGTGCAGGACGACATTCGTTTTGACGACGCTGGCGACGCGATACGACAGGTTTATCTCGCCGAAGTCCGCCATGGCCGCTTCGAGCCGGTGCGATAGCCGGCGACCGAACCAACAAGGTCGGTCACCACAGATGTTCTATCGCACACACGCCACGCAATCGACGAAATAACGGCCGTCGGCGCCCTTGACCATGCCGTGGATGTCCGTCTCGAAGCCCGGGAACCGACCGTTGAATTCGCGGGCGAATTGCAAATAACGAACGATGGTGCGATTGAAACGCTCGCCGGGAATCAGCAAGGGAATGCCCGGCGGATAAGGCGTCACCAGCATGGCTGTGACACGGCCTTCCAGTTCGTCGATGGCGACACGTTCGATCTCGCGGTGGGCCATCTTCGCAAACGCCTCGCTCGGCCGCATCGCCGGTTCCATGTTGGAAAGGTACATTTCCGTCGTCAGGCGCGCCACATCGTTCTGTTTGTAGTAGCCGTGAATCTGGCTGCACAGGTCCTTGAGCCCCACCCGTTCGTATCGCGGATGCTTGGCGACGAACTCGGGCAACACTTTCCACAACGGCTGGTTCTTGTCGTAATCGTCCTTGAACTGCTGCAACGCCGTCACCAGCGTGTTCCATCGCCCCTTGGTGATCCCGATGGTGAACATGATGAAAAAGCTGTACAGGCCGCACTTTTCGACTATAACGCCATGTTCGGCAAGGTACTTGGTCACGATGGCCGCCGGAATGCCGATGTCGTCGGCAAAATCGCCGTCAACGTCGAGTCCAGGCGTGATGACCGTGGCCTTGATCGGGTCGAGCATGTTGAAGCCTTCGGCGAGATCGCCGAAACCGTGCCAGCGGTCGCCTGCCTTGAGCATCCAGGCCTCGCGTTCCTCCAGGCCTTCTTCGGAAAGATCGTCCGGACCCCAGACCTTGAACCACCAGTTGGCGCCCCATTCCTCGTCGACCTTGCGCATGGCGCGGCGGAAGTCGAGCGCTTCGGTCAGCGACTCTTCGACCAGTGCGGTGCCGGCCGGCTCTTCCATCATCGCCGCCGCAACATCGCACGAGGCGATGATCGCGTACTGCGGCGACGTCGAGGTGTGCATCAGGTAAGCCTCATTGAAGGCATCGCGGTCGAGCTGACTGTTGACCGCATCCTGCACCAGAATTTGTGAGGCTTGTGAGAGGCCGGCGAGCAGCTTGTGCGTCGATTGCGTGGCAAACACCATCGAGCTCTGGCAGCGGGGCCGGTCGGCGCCGATGGCGTGGTAGTCGCCGTAAAAATCGTGAAACGCGGCGTGCGGCAACCAAGCTT
This sequence comes from Betaproteobacteria bacterium UBA1934, assembly GCA_002337055.1. Lineage (GTDB taxonomy): Bacteria > Pseudomonadota > Gammaproteobacteria > Burkholderiales > Rhodocyclaceae > UBA1934. The sequence continues at coordinate 80,871 of DDFG01000003.1, forward strand.
CGTCAAAATGCAGCGTGTCGATCTTGCCGTCTAGTTCTTCCTTGATCGCCTCGACGTTGTACAGCACGCCATCGTAGGTGCTCTGGGTGATGGTCAGCACACGCGGAGGGCCCTTGGCGTCCTTGGCAAAGGGGTGGGCGGCGATCTTTTTGCGGATGTTCTCCCAGGCGAACTCGGCGCGTGGAATCGGGCCGATGATCCCGTAATTGTTGCGGGTCGGCATCAGGAAAACCGGGATGGCGCCGGTCATCATGATCGCGTGCAGAATGGACTTGTGGCAGTTGCGGTCCACCACCACGATGTCGCCCGGCGCCACCGTGGAATGCCAGACGATCTTGTTTGACGTCGACGTGCCGTTGGTGACGAAATAGAGATGGTCACAGTTGAAGATCCGCGCCGCATTGCGTTCCGAGGCCGCCACCGGGCCGGTGTGATCAAGCAGTTGCCCCAGTTCCTCGACGGCATTGCAGACATCCGCCCGCAGCATGTTCTCGCCAAAAAACTGGTGAAACATCTGGCCGACTGGCGATTTCAGGAAGGCCACGCCGCCGGAATGGCCGGGGCAGTGCCATGAGTACGAGCCATCCGCCGCGTAGTGCGTCAGCGCGCGGAAAAACGGCGGCGGCAACGATTCGACATAGGCACGCGCCTCGCGCACGACGTAGCGGGCGATGAATTCCGGCGTGTCTTCGAACATGTGAATAAAGCCGTGCAACTCGCGCAGCACATCGTTGGGAATGTGGCGCGAAGTGCGCGTCTCGCCGTGCAGAAAGATCGGAATGTCGCTGTTGCGATGACGGATTTCAGCGACAAATGCGCGCAATTCCGCGATGGTCTCTTCCGGCTCGATGACCAGTTCCTCGTCGTCGATCGAGAGAATGAAACACGATGCACGGCTTTGCTGTTGCGCAAACGAAGTCAGGTCGCCGTAACTGGTGACGCCGAGCACTTCCATGCCCTCTTGCTGGATTGCATCCGCCAACGCGCGAATCCCGAGACCGGAGGCGTTCTCGGAGCGAAAATCTTCGTCAATGATGATGACCGGAAAGTGGAAGCGCATGGTCTGGAAGAGAAATGAAAGGTAAAAGGTAAAAGGCGAAAACCGAAAGGTGAAACAGTATGGCGGATCAACATGCCCGCATTGTTTCACTCTTCATTTTTCGCCGATCCGTCAGATCTTGGGCAGCGTTACGCCAACCTGTCCTTGGTACTTGCCGCCCCTATCCTTGTAGGAAGTTTCGCATTCCTCGTCGGATTCAAAGAACAGCACCTGGGCACAACCTTCCCCCGCGTAAATTTTGGCGGGCAGCGGCGTGGTGTTCGAGAATTCCAGCGTCACATAGCCTTCCCACTCGGGTTCAAACGGCGTGACATTGACGATGATGCCGCAGCGCGCGTAGGTGCTCTTGCCCAGACAGACAGTCAGGACACTGCGCGGAATGCGGAAGTACTCCACCGTCCGCGCCAAGGCAAACGAATTGGGCGGAATGATGCAATGATCGCCCTCGATCTCGACGAAGGACTTCGGATCGAAAGCCTTGGGGTCGACAATGGTCGAGTTGATGTTGGTAAACACCCGAAATTCGCGTGCGCAGCGAATATCGTAGCCGTAGCTCGATGTCCCGTATGAGACGATCTTGTGGCCGTTCACCTCACGCACCAGTTCCGGCGAAAACGGCTCGATCATGCCGTGCTGCTGCGCCATGCGGCGTATCCATTTATCTGATTTGATGGCCATTTGCGAATCCGGCGGGTCGGGGAAAGAAAGCGCGGATTTTACTCGTCTTGGGCGACGAAGTCGCGTCAATCGATTGATCGGTCAACGTAGCGCGCGGACGTCACACCAAGGCGAGGCGCGACAGCAATTCGGTTTCCGACAGCGGCTCGCCGAAGAGCGGCCCCTGGGTGAGTTGGCAGCCGATTTCGAGCAACACATCGACATGAGCTGCGCTTTCCACGCCGTCAGCGGTGACGTTCAGGCCGAAATCCTGGGCCATCCTGATCACGCCCTCACCAATCACGCGACTGAAGCGGTCGGCATCCAGCGTGGTGACGAGGCTGCGATCCAGCTGAATAGTGTCGCACGGCAACTCGCGAAAAGCACCCAGACAGGAGCCGCCACTGCCGAAACCATCCAGCGCCACCGACACGCGCATGCCGCGCAATTGCGCGAGCACCTCGCGCACACGCTGAGGCTCCCGTAGCCAGGTCGTTTCGGCAACCGACAATTGCAGCCGTTCGGCTGGGACGCCATTGCGCGCCAGCGCGGCAGCCACGTCCACCGCAAAGTCTCGCCGCGCCAGTTGCATGGCGGGAACCTTGAGCGTCATGCCGAAGCGCTCAGGGTGCTGCGCCTGCAAACGCCGCAGGCTGACACAAGTGCCGTTCAGCAGCCACTCGAACACTTCGGGCGAATGTTCATAGTGAACGGCCGGGTCGAAGCCCTGACCGCCTTGTCGACGCTGCCGCTCGGGGTCGTGCCAATGCAGGCAGGCCTCGGCACCCATGATGCGGCCGCTGGCGAGCTCGACGCGCGGGTGAAACCGCAGATCAATATCCGGCAGTTCGAGCCTCGGTTCCGAGTAGGATGATGACCGCCCCGCCTGGGCCTCATTCCCTCCGAAGCTACGGATGGTATTGCCGCCAGCTTCCTGTGCACGCCGCTTGGCCTGGCCGGCCTGTTCGACCACCAGACCTAACTCCCGACCATCGTCGGGGTAAACGCTGATCCCGATACTGACCGTCAGGCGGCAAATGACACCAGCCACGTCAATGGGGGCATACAAGGTTTCGCGCAGTTTTTCTGCCAGCCCCAGTACGCGCGAACGGTCGGCGAGGTCGGGTAGCAGCACGACGAATTCATCGGGGCCGTAACGAATGAGGGTATCCTGATCGCGCATGCATTCGCGCATCCGCGCCGCCACGGCGACCAGCAGTTGATCCCCTGCTTCGTTGCCCAAAGTATCGTTCAACAGCCGAAAACGGTCGAGATCGACAAACAGGACGCCAAGCTTATGGCCGTTTCGCTTTACCCGGGCCACTTCGCGACCCCACTGGTGTTCCAGCATGGTTCGGTTGCCGGCGCCAGTCAGCACATCGTGCAGGACGTAGTGTCGCGTACGCTGATACTCGGCATGGCGTTCGCTGACGTCGGAGATCACGGCAACATAGCCGGCGCCCATGGGCGAACCCGGCGGCAGTTCACGGATATCCAGCCACGCCAGGAAGAGCGCTCCATTTTTCTTCCGATTCCAGAGTTCACCACTCCAGGCACCGTTTTCGCCTACTTGTCGCAACATGTCGAGGACAAAGCGTGGCGAATGCCGAACCGAACTGAGGATGCGCGGTGAGCGACCGAGCACTTCATCTTCGTCGTATCCCGTAATCCGGCTAAAGGCTTGATTGATGTAGACAATCCGACGCTTGCGGTCAGTCACCAGCACGGCGTCGGCAAAGTGCCCGACAATGCACTGAGCAAGGCTGGCGCCTTCCGTGCGTACGACAGGTTCGCGTTCCTCGCCGCGTCGGAACAGGTTGGCCAGTTCGATACGGTTCATCACGCCGCACTTGCGGAACATGCTCGCCATGTGCGTGCGCACCGTCCAATAACTTATGCCTAGTTGTTCAGCGATGCGTTTATCCGACAACCCCGAGGCGACAAGCTTGCAGATCGCCAGTTCGCGCTTGGAAAGTTCGTAGCGGCGCCCTTCTTCCTCCACCGATGACCCGTCGGCGAGCACGTCTTCGCCCAACAGCCGCAAGATCACGAGAACCAGTTCCTCTTCGTCAAAGGGCTTGCTGAGATAGATATTGGCCCCCGCTCTCAGCGCGTCGAGACGGCGCACGGGGTCGCCGAAGCCGGAGACGGCGATAACCGGCACGTTTCGCCCCGCATTACCCGAGTTGCGGAGTAAGCGAACGAAATGATTGCCGGAGGCACCGCCCCCCAAGACGATATCCGTAATCACAAGATCGTAAGGCGCGTTTGCCACAGCCGCGAGCGCGCTCTCCAGGCGGGTATGACGCTCGACGTTCATGCCCAGACCGCCCAGTACCTGCCCGAGATAAAGCCCCATGCTGACATCGTCTTCAAGCACGAGAGCTCGCAGGCCATTGAACTGGCCCGTGGCAGAAGCACCCAGAGTATCGAGATAAGCGCGCAAGGCCGGCAGATCGGATTTGGCGAACACCTCCGTGACACCTTTTATCAAGGCCGTAGAGACGGTCTTGGCATCGATGTCACTGGTCAGCAGGATGACGGGGAATGCACCGCTGATCGCGCCGTCGCGAAAACGCTCCAATACCTCGGCATAGGTGCCGGAGGGGAGCTGCGCGGCCGTAATTACCAGATTGAACATGTGGCGGTGCCGCACCAAAGTCATGTCGGCGAGGTCGGCACAGAGATCCGCCTCCCAGCCCGCATCGCGTAGCACTTTGGCCAACACGTCGCGCAGGGAGGCGGACGGCTCAATACACAGTGCACGGAACGGCATAGGGGTCCTCACCTCGTCTCTCAACCTGCCGAACAGACAAGTAGATGTGCCGATTATGCCGGAAGGATGATGCCGTACCCATCGCTATAAATAGCGACCCCCTTCTGGAAATTCAGATCAATAGAGGCTTTCAGGTATTCTCAATCACTATATTGGGGAATTTCGATGACATATCTTTTGACTTTTCCGCGATCTTGACCGCCACTCGCCTCGCGATCGCACGAAAAATCTCGGCGGCCTGTGAACCGGGCGCCCCCACCACGGTAGGCGCGCCCCTATCCGCCATTTCACGGATAGCCAATTCGAGCGGCAAGGCCCCCAGGAATTCGACCCCATAGTCGCTACACATCTGCTCGCCGCCGCCTCGCCCGAAAATGTGCTCGGCATGACCACACTGTGAGCACACGTGGATACTCATGTTTTCGATGATCCCGATGATAGGAACCCCCACTTTCTCGAACATTTTCAGCCCCTTACGAGCGTCGATCAGGGCAATGTCCTGTGGAGTTGTCACGATTACTGCCCCGGTAACCGGTACCTTTTGCGACAACGACAATTGCGTATCGCCAGTACCCGGCGGCAGGTCAACCACCAGATAGTCGAGGTCGCGCCACCGGGTCTGATTCAACAACTGATCAAGTGCCTGCACAACCATGGGGCCGCGCCAGACCATGGGTGTCTCGACATCAACCAGAAATCCCACTGACATGACCTGCAAACCATGCGCCATCAAGGGTTCCATGGTCTTGCCGTCTTCCGATTCCGGTTGTCCGTCGGCAATGCCGAGCATTTGCGGCTGCGATGGCCCATAGATGTCGGCGTCGAGAATGCCGACGGAAGCGCCTTCCTGCACCAGCGCAAGCGCCAGATTAGCCGCAGTCGTGCTCTTTCCCACCCCACCCTTACCCGAAGCCACTGCAATAATATTCTTGACCCCCGGCAGCAGTTTGACGCCGCGCTGCACGGCGTGCGCGACGATTTTCGCCGTGACATTGACGGTAACCGACGTTGCGCCCGGCAATGACGACAAGGCTGTCACGATTTGCTGACGAACCGGTTCGAGCTGGGAGCGCGCCGGATAGCCTAGTTCGATATCGACCACAATACTGCCACCTTCCACTGCGGTCTTCTTGACCGAGCGCGAGGCCACATAGTCTTTCTGGGTATTGGGATCAATCAGGGTTTTCAGTACTGCACTTACGGCTTCGACGGTCAACGCCATCATGCTTTCTCCAGAGACGAAAGATTGCGACCCCGGCGGGAGCGGCTGCTCCAAAAGGCCACGGACAACCGGAAGTGTACCAAAACCCCCCATAGCGTGGCGGACGGGAACTGACCAACGCACAAATTGTGCCTGCTCAGTCGATATAATGAGGCATGTTTGACTGGATTACTTCCCGCCTCAAGCCCAGCAATGGCGAACCTACGCATCCGCTCGCGACAGATGGCGATATCGCTGCATGGCTGGCTGAGCAACCTACGTTCAACGCACCGCGAACACTTCAGGCACTCGAAGAATGGCTGGGCAATCCCGAGCAACTCTCCCAGCAACTTGATCCTGGTCAGATGGCACGTGCGGTCGGGCGGCTCGATGAATTCGCGCAGCCAGCCCTGGCAATGTGCTGGGAGGATGTCTGGCTGGATGCCGGCAAGGAGAGGCAGTTCGCACTGCCCACGCGCCCGCTAGAAGCCTATTACACCAACAGTTTCGCTTGTTGCTTGCTCGTCGTGCAGCGACTGGCAGCCGATCCCGCGCACGCTCAGGACAAGAAACAACTGACTCGATTCGCCCTGCGTGCCATGCACGCTTGGGTGCAACTGAAAAAGCTGGCTCGCCTCGGATACCGTCCGTTGGCCGATCACTGGTGGTCGCAGGCACACGAAATTGTCCGGAGTGCACGTGCGCTGGGCATTCTGTATATCGAGCAGCGCACCTACCCGCAGCACGACAACGGCAACAGCGTATGGCTGGAATATCTCGCCGGCCTGATGCTGGAAACCCTGCCCATCGCCAACCTGAGCATCAGCGCCATCGAGGTCGCCGATCGCCTGGTACGCTGGGTGGTCAGCCGCGCGCAATATACCGACACCGCCACCCACCTGTCGCTGTTTGCCATCGACCCGGACGGCAATGCCGGTCCGCAGCGTCTTCAGTCGGATAAACCCGTAGCCGCCGGCCTGCGTTGCGTCGGCCCGGGTACAGGCTATCAGCAAATGATGCAGCTGCGCGCGGCCATGATGACCACGCGCCAGGTGCCGCCCTGGCTTGAATCGGCCGGACTGGTTGTCGAGCAGTTGCTGGAACTGCTTGCCACCATCATCACGCACTGGTCGAATGCGCCACCTTCGCGCAAGCACCCGCGCACCCCAGTCAGCGGCAAGATTCAGGTCGTCAACGGACTGGCACTGGCCCGACGGATGATCGCCGCCTCCGAGTTCGCGCGCTCCGGGCGCAGTCTCGATTACGAAGGCTATATCAAATCCATCCATCTGCGACACAAGGGGCACGAAGCCATCGTCAAGGATGTGCCGCCGCCCCCCAAGACGCCGATGGAGATCCTGCAACTGCTAGAAACCGCAGGTGACCGCCAGATGATGGATCACTGGGAAGTGATCGACGCCAGTACCGTCGGCATGGGCGTGCGCTGCTTCGCGCGCCGCCACTGGCACGCCATCGGCACCTTGGTCGCCTGGCGTCGACCCGATGACCTCGACTGGCGCATAGGCATAATCCGCCGCCTGGGCGCCAGCCACGGCACCCCCAACGCCGGCCTGACCACCTTCGGCGGCACCCCGTATTGCTCGCAGGTCCGCGCCACACAGGCTGACGAAGTCGGCTTGTGGACGCAACAAACGCAAGAGACGTCCGGCCGGGGCTGGCGTGACGCTGTCATGCTTTCCTTCGAGGAGCGATTGCTCCTCGCCCCGCCCGGCACCTTTTCGGCCGCTCAGCGCATCGACGTCTCGGTGCGTGGACGTTTTCGTCCCGCCGAGGCGGTGGCCCTGGAAGCCAAAGGCGCCGACTACGAGTTGATCCGCTTCGCCGACATTGGCAACACCCGCCACGACTGAACGTCCGCCCCGCTCGGGTACAATGGCAGACTGATTATTTTCATGAAGTCGCCTGCCATGCCGCGCCAGATCCTTGTCACCTCCGCCCTACCATACGCCAACGGCCCGATTCACCTCGGTCACCTGGTCGAGTACATCCAAACGGACATCTGGGTTCGCTTCCAGAAGATGTGCGGCCACGAGTGCTGGTATGTCTGCGCCGACGATACGCACGGCACGCCGATCATGCTCAATGCCGAAAAGGCGGGCCTGACCCCGGAGCAATTGATCGCGCGTGCCTACGACGAACACACACGCGATTTTTCCGGCTTTCATGTCGCGTTCGACAATTTCCACACTACCCATTCGCCGGAAACACAATTCTTCGCGAACGACATCTACGCCAAACTGAAGAGCGCCGGACTGATCGAGACGCGGTCGATCGAACAGTATTACGACCCGGTCAAGCAGATGTTCCTGCCCGACCGTTTCATCAAAGGCGAATGCCCGAAATGCGGCGCCAAGGACCAATACGGCGACAACTGCGAAGCCTGCGGCGCCGCCTACGCGCCGACCGAGTTGAAGAACCCGTATTCCGCCGTCTCTGGCGCCAAGCCCGAACTGCGCAATTCCGAGCACTATTTCTTCAAACTCTCCGACCCGCGCTGCCAATCTTTCCTGCGCGCCTACACCCGTGAAGAAGGGCGCCTGCAAGCGGAAGCCGCCAACAAGATGCAGGAATGGCTCGGTGCGGAGGGCGAAAACAAGCTGACTGACTGGGATATTTCGCGTGACGCGCCCTATTTCGGCTTTGAAATCCCGGACGCCCCCGGCAAGTTCTTCTACGTCTGGATGGACGCTCCGATCGGCTACTTCGGCAGCTTCAAGAATTTCGTCGCCAAGAAAACCGGAGAGGGCGTCGCCATCGACCTCGCCGCTTATACCGACGCGCAGGCCGCGGCCGCCGCCGGCACCGAGCTGTATCACTTTATCGGCAAGGACATTCTCTATTTCCATGCGCTGTTCTGGCCCGCCGAACTCGCCCATGCCGGTTATCGCACGCCGACCCGTATCTTTGCGCACGGCTTCCTGACCGTGAACGGCACCAAGATGTCCAAATCGCGCGGCACTTTCATCACCGCCGACAGCTACCTGAAAACCGGCCTGAATCCTGAGTGGCTGCGCTATTACTACGCCGCCAAGCTGGGCGCGACCATGGAGGATATCGACCTCAACCTCGAGGATTTCGCTGCCCGCGTCAATTCCGATCTGGTCGGCAAGTACGTCAACATCGCCAGTCGCGCGGCCGGTTTCATCGCCAAACGCTTCAACGGCCAACTGGCGCCAGCCGACGCCGACCTGCCGGCGATCCAGGCCATCATGACCGCCGCGCCACAGATCGCGGAATACTACGAGGCGCGCGAATTCGGCAAAGCCATCCGCGAAATCATGGCGCTGACCGATGCGGCCAACCAGTACGTCGACAGCGTCAAGCCCTGGGAACTGGCCAAACAGGAAGGCAGGGACATCGAACTGCACGCAGCCTGCACCAACGCGCTCAACCTCTTCCGCCTGCTGACGGTACTGCTGAAGCCGGTACTTCCCGCCCTGACAGGGCAGGTCGAGAGTTTCCTCAATATCGCGCCCCTGAAGTGGGAAGACACCGGTGGATTGCTCGCCGCCGGCCACGCCATCCAACCCTACCGCCATCTGATGACCCGCGTGGAAATGAAGCTGATCGATCAGTTGGTCGAAGCCAACAAGAGCAATCTGGCCCCCGCGGCTACCGCCCCCGTGCCGACGACGCCGATTGCCGCGCCCGCGCCCGTCGACGCGCCGACACCGGTGTGCAGTATCGACGATTTCGCCAAGGTTGACCTCCGCGTCGCACGCATCGCCAATGCAGAACCGGTTGAAGGCGCCGACAAACTGATCAGGCTCACCCTCGATCTTGGCAACGAAACCCGAACGGTATTTGCCGGTATCAAGTCGGCGTACGATCCGGCCGCCCTGATCGGTCGCCTGACGGTCATGGTGGCTAACCTGGCGCCCCGCAAGATGAAATTCGGACTCTCCGAGGGCATGGTGCTGGCCGCCTCCGACGCGAATGGCACAACGCCCGGCATTTTCCTGCTCTCGCCGGATGCCGGCGCGATGCCGGGTATGAAAGTGAAATAGCAAAAAGCGGGGCGTCGGTCAGCGCCCCACCGCTTTTTTCACGGCGTCACTCTTAAAGTACTGCTTTAACTTCCGTCACCAATCCGTCATCGAAAAAGCGCTTTTACAATAACCCACAGAATCTGTGGATAACTTTGTGGATTATCCCTGCGCCTGACTGCTAACCCCTCGCCGGATAAGGAAAAAAGACACTCTGCCAATATCTTGGGCAATCAAGCAACATATTGATTATAAACAACTATTGTGAGTCTCGCCAAAGCCATGATGGTGCGACGCAGCAATGCGTAAAGTAACCATTCGCAACACCACAAGCTGTCAATAAGTCAACGCCCAATAACAAATAATTCGCTTGACCCGGGCGATTGTTTGTCGCATGCCACATCGGTACCGTCTCGGCTTGTCGAAGGTGTTGCACAATACGCACATCGCCCGTAAATGCCCGGAGAGCTTCCGTCTTGTCTCTACACCATCGATTCTCGCCAATCCTTCTCATACTCGCGGCAGCATGGGGGCTGTTTGTGCTGGCAGCTGGCGCCGGCGGTCTCGTTTTTGGCAAGGGCACCTTGATAGCCGGGTTTCCGGGCAACGCTGCGGAAGCGTGGGCGGCTTGTGCCGGCGGCTCCGCCGTGACGGCTTGGGCGCTCGTCAAGTTGTTGCGCAAAAATCCTCCTCACTCAACACCGAAGATCTGACATGTATCAGGCACTGCATCTCACCATCCGCGGCACTGTCCAGGGCGTGGGCTACCGCATTTCGATGCAGCGTACCGGGTCTCGCCTGGGCTTGACTGGTTGGGTTCGCAACCGGGGCGACGGTTCGGTCGAAGCGGTTGCGCGGGGCCCCGAGGATGCCCTTGCCGAATTGGTCGCATGGGCCCAGCATGGACCGCGTCACGCCATTGTCGAATCCGTGGTGACCACCCCTTGGCAAGGTGATCTGTTGGTCGACGGCTTCGAGCAAATCGCGACCCTTCCCTGAATTGCTCTGGCCAACATCTCCATTCGGGCCAACTCCGGCGGTCTCACGATGGAAGATGATGCCGCGAATGCCAAGATTCGCCCCATTGCGAACTTCCTCGCCCTGCACGCGGTCGAAACGCCACAGGCCATCGGCGACGGTATATGCTAATGGCTTCCCAAAAATAAGCACAGCGGAGGAGATATGCGAGGGACGTGGATCGGCATTGCGGTTGCCACAGCGTTGCAAGTGGCGGCCATGGCGGCTTTGGCGGGAATCGCCTGGGGTCTCTGGATCGCAGCGGGCTGCATGGTCGTCATCGGCCTGGGCTTGGCGTGGTGGCTCGGTCGGCAGGGCGAAACGCCGGATGCGCTATCCAGCGCCCTGGCGGATATGTCCACCGGCACTTCCGACCTGAACCTGGCGCTGCCAACTGGGCAAGGTCCGCTCGGTACGCATCTCTCCCGCCTGCTTGGCAAGGTCCGCGATCTGGTTGCCATGGCACGCCAGCGCAGCGTATTGATCGCCACCGACGCGGCACGCACCAATCAATTGGTACAGCTCACCGGACATGCCGTGCGGGAGCAGGAAAAGCAGGCGCAGGCCGTATTTGCGGCCAGCGAACGAGTCAATGCCGCCGTGTTCGCGGTGGGTCACAACGCCGAGGCGATCGGCGAATCGACCCGGGACAATTTGCAGGTCGCACAACGCTCGCTGACGCAGATGCAGACCGTCGCCACGACCATGCAGTCGGCCACCCAGCACCTGGACCATTTCTCCGACACGGTGCAGGCCCTGCACGCCAGTTCGATGAAGATCAACGAGATCATTTCGTTGATCAACGAAATCTCCGACCAGACCAACCTGCTGGCGCTCAACGCCGCCATCGAAGCGGCACGGGCGGGTGAGGCGGGTCGCGGCTTCGCAGTCGTCGCCGACGAAGTGCGAAAACTGGCCGAAAAGGTCAAGTCGGCGACTCAGGGCATCAGCCAGAACACGCAATCGATGATCCAGCTCGTCTCCGAAACCGCTGACAAGACCCGGGCCATCGTCAGTGATGTCGGTGAGGCGAGCCAGTACGTCGACGCCTCGGCGCGCGATCTGGACGCCATGGTCGGCGCGTTTCGGCAGACACATCAACAACTCGCCGAAATTACCGAGGCAATGTCGCAATTGCGCAGTGAGAACGAGACCATCCACAGTGAGGTCGTCTCGATCCGCGACCATGCTGTGTCCATCTCGGGCAAGGTTGGGCAATGCGAACAATATGCCGCGACCCTGCGCGATTCCACCGAAAACCTGCAAGGCACGCTGGCCGAATTTCGCACCGGCAACAGCATGTTCGACACGCTGCAGGACAAATGCGGCACATTCAGGGATCGCGTTACCAAGGTACTGCAAGGGCTGGCGGATCGGGGCGTCGACGTATTCGACCAGCAATACCGCGATATTCCGCGCTCCAATCCGCCGCGCTTCACCACGAGCTACGATTCCGCTTGCGATCAGACGCTCACGGCGCTCTACGACGACGTCTTGCGCGACCTACCCGGCCTCAATTACTCGCTTGCGGTCGACAATCGAGGTTACGCGCCCGCCCACAACAGCGCCGTTTCCCAGGCACCGACCGGCGATCCGTCAGTCGATCTGGCGAAATGCCGTCACAAACGCATCTTCAACGACCCGGTCGGCCTGCGTCTGGCGCAAAACCAGAAACCGTCGCTTTTCCAGACCTACGTGCGCGACACCGGCGAAGTGCTGAATGACCTCTCGATGCCGATCTTCATCAATGGCCGCCACTGGGGTGCCGTGCGCATCGGCTTCAAGCATGAACTGTTGAACTGACAGCGCTTACGAATATACGATCTCGACGTTTTCAGGCTTCAGCCACGCACCAAGCTCGTTTAGGAGGGCGTCTTCGAGCCGCACGCGCAGGGCGTCGCCGAGGACGATCTCGCAGCGGGCGTTGGCGTTTTGGTAGCGCACCCGCACTGCCGCCGGCCCGGGTGCAAAGGGCGCCAGCAGCGCCTTCAGCCGGCGCGCGTCTGCCTGCCCGTTCATATTGAGCAGGAGGTGCTTGGCGAAACGGGCGCGGGCTTCGCCCAGGGTCATCAGCGTATCGGCGACGACGCGGTTGCCGCCCGAAAAATCGTCGTAGCTGACCTTGCCCTCAACCACCAGCACCTCGTCGGTGACGATCTTGTGGCGCTCGGCTTCGAACAGCTCGTTGAACACCGAAACCTCGACCATGGCCGTGCCGTCGTCGAGTTGCACGAAGAGCATCTTGCCGCGCCGGGTCATCTGCGTGCGTACCCCCACGACGAGGCCGGCCAGCGCCGTTTTGTCCTTGGCCGGTTCGAGTTGCGCCAGCGAGCGGCGAACGAAGCGCGACAATTCCTTCTTGCTGGCGTTGTAGGGGTGGCCGGAGAAGAAGAAGCCGAGCGCGGTCTTCTCCTGCATCAGTTGTTCCTTCTCGCTCCACGGCTTGGTCGTCACGTAGTCGGGCGCGTGTTCCTCGACCCCATCGCCCATGTCGAACAGGCTGACCTGCATGGCGTTTCTTTCCGCCTGCTCGGCGTATTCCATGGCGATACCGACGGACGCGAGCAGCTTGGCGCGATCTGAATCCAGCGCGTCGAAGGCACCGGCTCGGATCAGCGCCTCGATGGTGCGACGATTGACCATGCGCTTGTCGACCCGCTTGCAGAAATCGAACAGATCCCTGAACGGCCCACCGCTCTCCCGCGCCGCCAGGATGCATTCAACCGCCTGCTGACCGGTGCCCTTGATGGCTCCCAGTCCGTAGCGAATGGTACCGCGGTCGACCGGCTCGAACTTGTAGGCGGAGGCGTTGACGTCCGGCCCCAGCACCTTGACCTTGTTGGCGATGGCGTCGTCGTAGAAAACCTTCACCGTGTCGGTGTTGTCCATGTCCGACGACAGCGTCGCCGCCATGAAGGCCGCGCAATGGTGCGCCTTGAGCCAGGCGGTGTGATAGGTGACGACGGCGTAGGCGGCAGTGTGCGACTTGTTGAAGCCGTATTCCGCAAACTTGGTCATCAGGTCGAACAACTGCTCGGCCAGTTTCGGGTCGTAGCCCTGTTTCGCTGCACCCTCGGCGATGGTCTCGCGGTGCTTGGCCATTTCCTCGGGCTTCTTCTTGCCCATCGCCCGACGCAGCATGTCGGCGCCGCCCAGCGTATAGCCGCCGATGATCTGCGAAATCTGCATCACCTGTTCCTGATACACGATGACGCCATAGGTCGGCGACAGACACGCGGTCAGGTCGGGGTGGAAATAGTCGATCTTCTGCTGGCCCTTCTTGCGCAGGATGAAGTCGTCCACCATGCCCGAACCCAAGGGCCCCGGGCGATAGAGCGCCAGCACGGCGATGATGTCTTCAAAGCGATCGGGCGAGAGCTTTTTCAGCAGCTTCTTCATGCCCTCCGATTCCACCTGGAAGATCGCCGTCGTGTTGGCATCCTTCAAAATCTGGTAGGCGGCAGGGTCGTTGAAACCCAGACTCATCAGGTCGAGTTTCTCACCCGTCAGGCGCTCGACGTATTCCAGCGCGAGCTGGATGATGGTCAGGTTGCGCAGGCCCAAAAAGTCGAATTTCACCAGGCCGGCTTTTTCGACATCGTCCTTGTCGAACTGCGACACCGGCGAGGCGTCGCTGCCGGTGGCCTGGTAAATCGGGCAGAAATCCGTGATGCGGCCCGGCGCGATCAGCACGCCGCCGGCATGCATGCCGACGTTGCGGGTCAGGTCTTCCAGCTTCTGCGCCAGATCGAACAGTTCGCGGATCGATTCGCCGTCCTGTTCGTCGCGCATCATCTCCTTGATCGCCGGTTCGGTTTCCATCGCCTCGGAAAGCGACACCGGCTTGTTCTGCACCACCGGTATCAGCTTGGAGAGCCGGTCGCAGAGCGAATAAGGCAGGTCGAGCACGCGCCCGACATCGCGAATCACCGCCTTGGACGACATCGTGCCGAAGGTCGCGATCTGGCTCACCGCCTGCGCGCCATAACGTTCGCGTACGTATTCGATGACGCGCCAGCGGTTGTCCTGGCAGAAGTCGACGTCGAAGTCGGGCATCGACACCCGCTCCGGGTTCAGGAAGCGCTCGAACAGCAGGGCGTAGGCAAGCGGATCGAGATCAGTGATGCCGAGGCTGTAGGCGACCAGCGAACCTGCACCGGAACCCCGCCCCGGCCCCACCGGCACGCCGTTGTTCTTGGCCCAGTTGATGAAGTCGGCCACGATCAGGAAGTAGCCAGGGAACCCCATCTGAACGATGGTGTTGCACTCGAACACCAGCCGCGCGTCGTATTCCGGCCGCCGCTCGGCACGCACCGCCGGGTCGGGATAAAGCTGTTCCAGACGTTTTTCCAGCCCGACCTCGGCCTCATGCACCAGGAAATCGCTGATGCTCATGCCCTCCGGCGTCGGGAAATCCGGCAGGAAATTCTTGCCCAGCGTCAGCTCGATGTTGCAGCGCTTGGCGATTTCAACGGCGTTTTCCAGCGCCTCGGGCAGATCGGCGAACAGTTCGGCCATTTCGGCGTGGCTCTTGAAATACTGCTCCTCGGTGTAGGGGCGCGGCCGCCGCGCATCGCCGAGCACGTACCCTTCGGCGATACAGACGCGCGCTTCGTGGGCGAGAAAGTCGTCGCGGTCGAGAAACTGGATCGGATGCGTCGCTACCAGCGGCAAACCAAGTTCGCCGGCCAGATCGGCCATCGCGTGGACTTGCGCCTCCTGATGCGGTTGGCCGTAACGCTGCACTTCCAGGTAATAGGCACCGGGAAACAGCCGGGCCCACCCTTGCGCCCGTTCCTTCGCCAACTTGTGATTGCCGGCTTCGAGCGCCTCGCCGACATCACCGGCGGCAGCGCCGGACAAGGCGATCAGCCCGTCGCAACCGATCTCGCGCAGCCACTCGCGGCGAATCTCGGCCTTGTCGCGGCGATCCGGTACCAGATAGGCGCGCGACAGCAACTCGCACAATTGCAGGTAACCCGCCTTGTTCCGCGCCAGCAACAGCAACCGGAAGGGATCTTCCGGCGATTCCGGATTCGCGAGCCAGACATCGGCACCGGCAATCGGCTTGACGCCTTTGCCACGGGCACCGGAATAAAATTTGACCAACCCGAACAAATTGCCGAGATCGGTCAGTGCCAGCGCCGGCATGCTGTCGGCGGCGGCTCGCTTGACGGCGTCGCCGACGCGGACGATGCCGTCTGTGACCGAAAACTCGGAATGCAGGCGGAGATGGATAAAGCGCGGTTCGGACATGGCGCGCATTTTACCCCGGCCCACCGCAGCCGCCCCAGCAATGTATTTTTTCATCCGTTTGGCGTATGGTAACCCCATTGTCACCAGGGGTCGTCGCCATGCTCAAGAAACTTGTCGTTGCGCTTTCCGGCGGCTTGCTCGCCGCGCTGCTGCCGGCCTGCGACGCCATCAACCTGAAAGAACTGAAACCCGGCGTATCGACCGGCTACGAAGTGCGCGACCGCATGGGCGCCCCTTCTATGGAATGGCAGGAAAAGGACGGCAGCCGAATCTGGGAATACGCGCGGACGCCAGAAGGCACGAACAACTACATGCTGGTCATCGGCCCCGACAATGTCTTGCGCGAAATCCGGCAGGTACTGACGCCGGCCAACTTCGCCAAGGTGCAGCCGGGCATGCATCAGGAAGACATCCGCCGCCTGCTCGGCAAGCCCGCCCAGATCATCCCCTTCCCGCTGAAAAAGGAAGTGGTCTGGGACTGGAAGACGCAATCGGAAAACAACCGCGAAACCTTCTTCAACGTCCACTTCGACGAGGCCGGGGTTGTCACCGGCACGAGCACCAGCGTCACCGGCTCACCCGGCTAACGAACCATTACGCCCCACTTCCCGGCAGGCGAATTTCGACACGCAAGCCAGTCGGCTCGCGATTGCTGGCCGCAATCTGGCCGCCATGCAAGGTCACTACCCGCTGCGCAATGGCCAATCCAAGCCCATTGCCCGGTGTCGAGGCACTCTGCGTCAGGCGATGAAATGGCTCGAAAATTGCCGCCAGTTCTTCGGGCGGCACGCCCGGGCCGGCGTCGTCCACCTGCACGACCGCCCAACCTCCTTCCCCGGCCGCCAGCCTCACCTGAATCGGCGAACCTGCGGGCGTATGGGCCAGTGCATTGCGGAGAATGTTCTCGATGGCCCGGCGCAGCAGATCGGGCGATCCCGGCACATTCACGTCAACTGTCGCCAGGGCGATTTCCCGCTCCGACGCCTCAAAACGGGCGTCATCGACAATTTCGGCGAGCATGTCGGCCAGCGGTATCTCGATGCGCTCGTTGACTGAGCCCGTGCCATCCAAACGGGAAAGCGTCAGCAACTCGCCCACCAGGGCGTCCATCCGCCCCCCTTCTCGCTCGATGCGATCGGCGATTTCCTCGAGCGAATCCGGCCGTTGCCGCAGCAGGCCTACGGCAGCATGCAGCCGTGCCAGTGGCGAACGCAGTTCGTGCGACACATCGTGCAGCAAGCGCCGTTGGCCCTCCATCAGCCTTTGCAGTTGTGCCGCCATGCGGTCGAATTCGCATCCCAGATCGGCCAATTCGTCGCGCCGCCCAATCTCTCCCCCCACGCGCACCGCCAGATCACCCGCCGTCACCGCCGCCAAGGCGCGCCGCAGCGTGCGGATGGGGCGGGCAAAATACCAAGCCAGCAGCGCCGCAAAAATCAGACTGGCAAACAGGGTCGCCACCAACGGAACGACGGGCACCGGGTGGCGCGGCCCGCTACGACCGCCGCCACCATGCGGCGGGCCACGATCGGGCGGCGGGCCAGGCGGACCGGCGTCCAGCCTCGGCTCGCCAGGAGGCAGACGCAACCCGCGTTCGTCCGGTGGCGGCGGCTCTGCGCCCGGTGGCCTCGCCCCGATACCCGGTTCACGACTGGGCGCTCCCTGACCATGCGTAGCCTGCCAGGCCTGCCAGCGGGCCATGTCCTGCTGGCGCTCGAACCAGAACACGGTCGAAATCGCTGCAATGGCACTCAGTTGAGCCAGCCAGATGAATGCAAAGAATTTCCAGAACAGGCGGCCCATTCCATCAATCCCTGATCAACTGGTAGCCTTGACGGTAAACGGTCTGAATGCAGGAACGACCGTCACGCAATTTGCCCAGCTTGTGCCGCAGGCTGCTGATATGAACATCCACACTGCGGTCGAAACGCGTCAGCGGCCGCCCCAGACCGCGCTCCGACAACATCTCCTTGCTGACCGGCCGACCGGCGCTACAAATCAGCGTCTCGAGCAGATTGAATTCGGTGCTGGTCAATTCCAGCGGCTCGCCGCTCCACTCTGCGCGGCGAGAGGCTGGCCAGAGCGTCAGCGGGCCGGCCCGCAGGGTCGGATCGCCATCGTCCGCCACCGGCGCGCCCTGCAAACGGCGCAAAATGGCGCGAATACGGGCGGTCAGTTCGCGCGGCGTGCAAGGTTTGGGGACATAGTCGTCGGCCCCCAGTTCGAGACCGATGATACGGTCGGCATCGTCGCCGCGTGCCGTCAGCATCAACACCGGCACCGGACTGCCGGCGCGAATGCGGCGCAGGGTGTCGATGCCGTTCAGGCGCGGCATCATCACGTCAAGCACTACCAGCGCAAAGCGGCCGGTCAATGCCAGCCGGGCGCCGCTCTCCCCGTCGTACGCGAGGCCGACCGCGAAACCCTCGCGCTCGAGGTATTCGCGCAGCATCGCCAGCAACTCGACATCGTCGTCGATCAGCAGGATTTCGTTCATGGACGGTACAGGGTTCACAAACCGGCATCTTAATGGCTCAAGCCGCTGGCTCGCCGATCTTTACAGTCTTTTACCCACGCTTTACCGCACTTTACCCGTGAAATGCGGAAAATGGCCAGGTCATTCATATCAACCGGAGATCCCCATGAAAAGACGTTTCCAACTCGTCGCCGCCCTGTTCGCCACTAGCCTGTGCACGGTCGCCAGTGCCCAACAAATGCCGCCGCCCACCGGCATGCCGATGCCGGGAGCCATGGCTCCCCACGGCGCGCCGGGCATGCCGGCGATGTTCCCACACCCGCCGATGCCACCCCATCTCTTCATGGCGCACCCGTTGCCGCCGGAACTTCGTCTCAGCGAAGCACAGCAGGACAAGGTATTCGAAATCCAGCACGCCGGCGCACCCGTCATGCGCGACCAGATGAAAATCGCACGGCAAGCGGCGGAAGAATTGCACAGGCTGTCGGCCGCCGATGCTTTCGACGAGGCGGCGGTCCGAGCAGTATCCGCCAGACTGGGTCAGGCCATGACCGAACTGCATGTGTTGCGCATACGTCAGCAACGTCAGATTGAGGCTGTGTTGACGCCGGAGCAGCGCAAACAATTGGCCGACGAAAAGAAAAAACACTTTGAAATGAGGGATTTGCCGCATCACCCGGCAAAATTTGCCGACCGGCAAATGGCCTGCGACCGCGCTCCCGAAAAGACCGGCAAAGCCTCCCGATAAATTTTATTGGCATATTTTCTTAACTAGGCTTTACCTCCTTTTACACGAAAGCCGCAAAATTTCAGCACCCTGTGGCCGATAACTTGCTCAACAGCCCCTGCGCGCAATCGTTCATTTTTTATTGAAGGAGACTTTTATGAGCAACACCATCGGCAGCACCAGTCAATGGATGCAACGTCCCGATCCGACCCAGATGGTCAGCAAGCTGTTCTCGAAGCTGGATACCAAAAACCAGGGCTATTTGGAGAAAACTGATCTGCAAAGCGCCCTCCAGAGCGCCACGGGCAGCAGCGATACCAATGTTGATGAACTCTTCGCCAAGCTTGACAGCGATAGCGACGGCAAGGTCACCCAGGATGAAATGTCCAGCACGCTGAAGAAACTGGCCGACCAACTCGATACGCAATTTCACCAGATGCGGGCGCAGGGCGGCATGCAAGGCATGGGAGGCGCCGGCCAGATGCCACCCCCACCGCCGCAGGGTGGGGACAAGGATAGCGGTTTCACGAAGGACGAACTGAGCAGCCAGTTGAACGAGATTGGCAGCAGCGACAGCCAGCGTTCGACGTTGATCAGCAACATCGTCCAGAACTTCGAGGCGGCCGATACCGACGGCGATGGCAAGGTCAGTTTCAAGGAGGCGATGGCCTACGACCAGAAGACGCAAACGGCCTCGACCAGCGGCAGCAGTACGAGCACGACCGGCAGCACGGAGAGTACCTCATCCAGCTCGTCGACGTCATCCACCTCGTCATCGGAGAGTGTCCTCGCCGAGAAAAAGCTGATGAAGCAGATCATGGCCCTGATCCACGCCTACGGCATCGCCGGCAACGGGCAATCGAGCACGGTCAGCACCGCCAGCACGGCGATTTCCACCGCCGCCTGAGGGGCCAGGAAGCTCCCGTCCGCCCGGGTGCCGGGCGGACGCCCCACATCCTGCGCACGCGCGCGCCACGCAGCGTTTAGAATGCGCGCATGCCATCCACCTCCACGCCGCCTTTCGCGTGCACCCTCCCGCTGATCGTCGCCTTGCTCGCGGCGCTGGTGCTGCTTCCCGGCATTTGGGAAGCGACCGGCCTGACCGGAAAGGACGAGTTTTTTCTCAGCTTGCGCACGCCGATGGAAATGATGGCGGGCGACCACTGGCTAGTGCCCTTCCTCGACGGCGCGCCGCGCATCAAGAAACCGCCGATGCTGTACTGGATCGGCCGCACCAGTTTCGAGATATTCGGCCCCTCGCTGATCGCCGGTCGCGCCATCGCGGTGCTCTTTGCCGCCCTGCTGGCCGTGGCCACGGCCGCCATCGGTCGCCGTCTTGCCGATGCCCGCACCGGCCTGATTGCCGCCCTGGTTCTGCTCGGCTGCCTGGGCCTGCACACCGAAGGGCGGCGCCTGATGCTCGACGTGCCCACCGCGGCATTTTCCGCCTCTGCCCTGTGGGCGCTGCTGGTCTGGCGCGAACGCGCACAAACGCGCTGGTTGACGTTGGCCACGCTGCTGCTCGCTGCCGGGTTCCTCACCAAGGGCCCGGTCTCCCTGTTGCTGGCGGGCACCGGCGTGCTGGCCCTGCTCGCAACCCGGCTCTGGGCGCTCAGCGAAATGCACGCCCGCCTTCCTGTCTTGCTGCTGCATTTCGCATTGTTCCTGGTCCTGGCCTTGCCCTGGTTCGTGGTCGTTCGCCTGCTGTACCCGGAAGCGGCGCAACTCGCTTTTGCCGACGAAGTCGAATCGCGGCAGTTCTTCTCGTTCACGCCCGAAATTCTGGCCGGGCTGTTCAACATTGGCTTGCCCTGGATGTTCATCTTCGTCGCCGCCGCCTGGCAGAGGCGTCACGACTCGGGTTTACCGCGTGCCCTGGCGCTCTGGTTCGCGGCCAGTGTGCTGCCTTTTCTGTTCCTAAAGAGTTTCGATCGCTACCTGATCGGCTCGCTGGTGCCAATGTCGCTATTCGTGGCCCTTGCCCTGCCTCGTCTGGAGACGCGGTGGCCCTATCGGCTCGGGATGGCAGTGGCGCTGCTGTTCGGCGGCGCCCTGGCCGCCTTTGCCTTCCATTTCGGGCTCGGCGGGTGGCCCTGGCTGGTCGCCCCAGCCGTGTACCTCGTCTGGGCTTGGGGAGGAGGGTATCGTCGCATCGTACATCGACTGGCCGCCCCGGCGATCTACGCAGCGGCGCTGATGGCGGGGGTGTTTCCGGCGCTCGGTATCAATGCGATGCCCGAGCCCGTCGTCGAACTCGGTCGCCAGCGCACCATCGTGTTCTTTCACGGGCCGCAACCGGCGCTGTTGCCGATCCTGAGCGGCCATTCGCATCGGCTGCAAAAGCTGGATGCCGCCGCGATGCCCGCCCTCGCCGCCCAACACGCACTGGTGTTCTGCGAAGAGGCGCTGGCGCCAGAACTGGCCCGCCTGGCCGGTGAAGCCGGCTATCAGGCCCGACCGATGGGCGAATATCGTGCGTTGGCCAGCCACGGTTCGGGTCTGCGCTTCGCGCGCGAGGGCGCCACCCGCGACGACTGGCTGCGCGCGTGGCAGAGCCGCGATCTGGCACTGCTGACCACCCGCATCGTCTGGTTCGAGATCCTCCGACCGTGAAGCTCTTTCCCCGCCTGCCGCTCTATCTTTTTGTCGCCGCGCTCGCCGCTGCTTTCTGGCGCGCGCTGCCGCCGGCACCGCCGCAGTTCGTACCGCCGCCCGCACCGCGCGCGGATACCCACCCCGCGCATTTCGCCAGCGGCAATTTACCGGCGCCGACCGCCAGCGCGCACGCCGCCAGCCTGGTCGAACTCGCCGACGGTCGCATCGCCTGCGCCTGGTTCGGCGGCAGTCGGGAAGGCGCTGCGGATGTGGCAATCTGGCTATCCACCTGGGAAGGCGGCCAGTGGAGCGCGCCGCGCGTGATCCTCGACCGTGCCCGCCTGTCCGGGGCAACGCGACAGCATGTGCGTCGACTGGGCAATCCGGTACTGGCGCGGCAAAACGACCGTCTGCATCTGTGGGTGGTGAGCACCGGCATCGGCGGATGGGCGACGAGTTCGCTCAACCACCTTGAATCGACCGACGGCGGCCAGCACTGGTCGTCGCCCGAGCGTCTCACGACGTCGCCCTTCCTCAATATCAGCACCCTGGTGCGGACACCGCCGCTGGCGCTCGCCGATGGCGGTCTGGCGCTGCCGGCTTACCACGAGTTACTCGCCAAACAGGGCGAATGGCTGCGTCTCGACGCCGATGGCCGATTGCTCGACAAGGTGCGCCTGCCGCAAGAGGGCGCGGCGATCCAGCCCACAGCCGTGGCGTTGAGCGCCACTGAAGCCCTGGCCTTGTTGCGCGATGCCGGGCCAGCGCCTGGACATATCCGCGTCGCCCGTACCGCCGACGGTGGCCAGCGCTGGCAAACCGATGAAGCGCTTGAACTGACCAATCCCGACGCCTCGCTCGCCTTGCTGCGGCTAGCCAGCGGCCGTCTCGTGCTCGCCGCCAACCCGGGCGCCGGACGGCGCATTCTCGACCTGTGGCTCTCCGATGATCAAGGACGACATTGGCGGCACGCACGCCGCGTCGAGCAGGCGGCGGACGGCGAATTTTCGTATCCCGCTCTGATCCAGGCGACCGATGGTTCGATCCATCTTGCCTACACCTGGCAGCGGCAGGCGATCCGGCACGCTGTGTTCAGCGAAGCCTGGCTGCTGGGAGGTGACGCATGACTGCCTGGTTCGGCTATCTCGCCTGCGCGCTGCTTCCGGCTGCGATCGCCGCCAGTTGGCCGGCCCCGCCCCGCAACCGGCGCATCAACGCGACGCTGGTCGCGCTCGCCGCGCTGCTGCCGCTTCCGGGCGGCGACAGCGCTGCCCAATGGTTGCACGCGCTGTTGGGCACGCCCTCAATGCCGCTCGCGGGACTGGCCCTGCTGACCGTGCTCGGTCAGCCGCCAAGGAGCTTGGAAAAACCCGTGCTGCTCGCCTTCGTCCTGCTCGCCGTCGAGTTCTATGCGCTGGCGCTGGGCCTGGGTCAATTCGATGTTTACGGCATCGGCTACCGTGGCCCGTTGCTCGTCGCTGCGCTGTTCCCGATCGGGATGTGGCTGTGGTACAGCGACAAGACCATCTGGCTGACACTGCTGGCGGCTGCCCTGTTCACCTATGCCGGCGGCCTCTACGCCAATCTCTGGGACGCACTCTTCGACCCGCTGCTGGTCGGGATGGCACTGGTCAGACTGGCGTGGCCGGGACGACAGCCAATCCTTGGACGACAATGAACAACATGCAACCGTCTGCACAAGGGATTAAACCAACCATCCGCGAACACGCCGCCTTTCTCGCGATGTTGACCGATTTCGAGCAGAACGATCCCTCGAATGCGGAGGCCTATGCCGATGCCCGCGAAGGCTTCGATGCATATGTGCAATTTCTACACGGCCAGGAAAATGGTCTCAACCTGCCCGCCGGGTGGGTGCCCTGCTCACATCGCTGGCTGCGCTCCCCCGAGGGGCACATTGTAGGTTGCACGCGCTTGCGGCACCGCATCGACAACCCGTTTCTATTCAATGAAGGCGGACACATTGGTTGCGATATCTCGCCGAGTTTTCGCCGCAAGGGGCTCGGTCACCTTGCGCTCAGCGTTGCCTTGGCTGAAGCCCACACCAAGGAAATCGGCCGCGTTCTGCTGGTTACGGGCGAAACCAACTTGGCATCCCGTGCGGTGATCGGGCGTCAGGGCGGTGTCCTCGAAAGCATCGAATATTCAGCCTTCTGGCAGGAGAGGCTGTGTCGTTATCGGATCGACGTCTCTTGCCGGTCACCCTGTTATCACCCTGAACCCACGGCAAAGTGATTAGTCAGTTGTAAGCGCGCGATTCCAGATAGCAAAAAAGCCCTCTAAAAACAGGGCTTTCAGCGAGAATTTTGGTCGGAGTGACATGATTCGAACATGCGACCCCTGCGTCCCGAAGGCCTTTCCCTGCCCCATCCCCACCAGGAGAGCCCAGGGTTTTTACATATAGAACAAGGGTTTATTCTGCAACAGAACGCAAGAGCACGCAACAAAACGCATCATTTTTCGTGTCGCCGTGCCGCACAATTGCCGCACAAAAATCACGATTGTCATATGACCAAAAATCAAAAAGCCTGCGAATAAACTAGCATCGCTTCACTCCTCGTACCCATTACGAGGAGCCAACAGTGACGGAATATACCCCAATCACGAAGGTCAAAGCAGCCGAAATTTTGTCAGTCAGTCCTCGAACTATAGACAATATGATGGCCGATGGAACGCTTCCAACTCACTATTACATCGGCCGCAAAGCCTACTGGCACCCCGATGTTTTTTTCTCATGGCTCAACCTAAAACTGGGCTGCACTCCATCTCCGGATTTAGCACTGGAAGTGCAGAGTGTCTCCTTGAATACCTCTACCTCTGGGCGCCGAGGAAGGCCACGCAAGTCTGGCCGCTAGACGATGGTACTTTTTACACTTGAGATATAATTAGCAACTGTAAAAGGGCAAACGGGGCGTAACCTCCGGACGCAAAGCTACAGACCCGACCGGCCAGGCCGAGGGTGGCTGAGTTGCACGTTCTCCAGCGCATTCGCGCAGTTACTCCCCTTTTGAACGAAGCTTTTCTGGCTTGCCTGCGGGCAGGCCATTGGGTTTTGGTGCCTTCGTTCTTTAACAGTCAAAAATCAACACTCCATGCTTCATCGTGGGGTGTGCCAGCGATGGTGCTGGCTGGCGCAAGCCAGTCAGCCCATGTCCCCTTTCTGCATCGTTTCGTGCCATCCGGCCGACCTCGAATGGGTCCCGCATTCGTGCGGTTTTACTTCATTTGTCTTGATGCAGCCGTGGTTCAAACCACGGCCTATTGAAAGGAAAAAACCATGAACAACACCAACGTTATCGGTCTGGACGGCATGCCCCTCAACGCTTCCTGTGACAACCAGGAGGGTGGCTACATTGCCCTCGGTTACAACGGGAACTGCTCGTATGTCTATTCGCGCATCCAGGAACGTGTCGTCGGCATTCGTCCCACTCATATGAATGAGATGAATCTGAAGACCATCTGTGGTGCCGACTGGTGCGAGAAGAACTGGACCGAATTCCATCCTGTGAAGGAGGAAATGTTCTTCAACCACAAAGCGCTGGCGACCCAGGTTATCAGGGACTGCCAGGCCGCAGGCATGTTTGTCGAAACCCAGGAGCGCAAGCTCGGGGTCTGGGCAAGCCAGGACGGTGGGTCCCTCTACATCAACGGGGATACGCTGTGGCGTAACGATGGAGTCGAAATCAAACGGGGGTTCATCGACGGCAAGGTTTATCCGAAATGCGGCGGTGTCGGTTTCAACGCTGAAACTGAAATTGCCACTCAGGAAGACATTGACCGTGTAATGGCTTCGTTTAACAGCTACGAATGGCAGGGAGAGATGGTGCCCGAAATGCTACTCGGCTGGTTTGTGTGTGCATTGATGCCGACGGCGCTCGAACGTCGTCCGCATATTTACTTCACCGGGCCGGCAGGTATTGGCAAGACCACCATTCTTGACACGATGAACTATCTTCTGGGCCCCTTGGCTTTCAAGTCGAGCGGGCCGCAGCGTATGGCGGGTCTCTATCAGTCCCTGATGAACACGCCCCGCGCTGTCATTCTGGACGAATTTGAGGCGGACCACGCCAATCGCGGTTGGGCGGAGACGCTCGAAATCGCGCGAATTTCTTATAGCTTGCCAGAAGACGACCATGGGATTGTTCGGGGCTCCCCCACGGGGACAGCGAAGAGCTATCGGTTCTACGCACCGTTCCTCGCTGCGGGAATTGTTCCGGGCAAATTTCAAGCTGCTGACCTGAGCCGCTGGGTTATCGTTGAAGCGAAGGGTCGCAAGCCTGGTGCTGAGGCAACCCGGATTAGCGAAAGGGAAGCGCGGGCTATTGGTCCGCGCCTTGCAGCTTTAGCCGTTCGTAGGTGGAGTGTGCTTCAGGCATCGCTGGAGACCATTCGCGAAACAATTCAACTGCGCGGTGGTGACGCCCGTCTGGCTGATACCGTGGGTCCGCTGATGGCTGGCTATTGGGCACTGGTGTCCGATAAGCCGGCGACAGCAGATGATGCGGCCACTTTGGTTGGTTTGTGCGGCCTCGCCAAACATCTCAAGCAACGTGAGGAAAACCTCCTTTTCGAGTTAGTGCCATGTATTCTCCAAGCCGACTAGCTCACTGAATGAGCCATAGGTTAGATTTTGTCGATGCCCTACCGCTCATCTCGACCGTCACGATAGTCTGCAGGGAGACGCCCCCTCAATCGACGAAGTGAGGCCAATTGCTCGGGAATGTTCTTGGCAGACATGAGCGCTTGGAGTGCGTCATCCAGGCCTCCGACAACAATCACGCAAGACTCAGCCAACATCAAATTGACCGGATGCTCGAAATTCTCAACGAGATTGCCATCACGGTCTCGCCACACACCGCCGTGCTGACCAAGAGGCCCGAACAAGCGCCCCACTCTGTCCTTCAGGCATTCGGAACTTTCGATATACCCTACGACGGGAATTCCACGGGCAACGGCAAAGCCAACTTCGAATGCCGTTCCTGAGTCGACCTCTGCACCACGGAATGCATTGAGGTTCGCCACCACTGCATCCGCTCGACTCAACAACTCGATGTTGGTCGTGAAAATATGCCACGACTTCAATGTCGGCTGGTCGATTGGATGTAAAGGCTCGAAGCCGTACCTGCGACAAAGGGCTTTGTGCTCGTCAGCCAAGCGCTCGGCGTCGAGGTAGAAAACATCAGGGCCGGCGAGATAGACGGATTTCATTGGCAGCAGAATAGGCCCGAACACATCAGCTTACCCGTGCCTGGCGGCGCCATGCAGCGGGCATCTGAAGAGTTCGAGTTGCCGATGACCAGTCAGTTTGATGGAAATAGGCATCGGGCAAGGGCTGGTATGGCGAAACGCTTCCACAGAGCAAGTCAAACAAAGCCTGCAAGCGAATGGTTAGGTTCT
Organism: Betaproteobacteria bacterium UBA1934; assembly: GCA_002337055.1. Taxonomy (GTDB): domain Bacteria; phylum Pseudomonadota; class Gammaproteobacteria; order Burkholderiales; family Rhodocyclaceae; genus UBA1934. The sequence goes on from DDFG01000003.1 coordinate 108,058, forward strand.
TGTGCATCGTCGTCTCCTTGTATCGGTGACGACAGGTTAATAGCCAAGTAGCTCACGGAATGAGCCACAGCAAATCACTATTGTCAGTCGCTCAGAATTTCCCCAATAAGTCCAAAGTTGCCGCGTATATGTCAGGCCGATTGCTTTCCCGAGGAGCAGCAACATTCAAGGTTTGAATGTCGAACTGACTCAACCAGTTAATCAAGCATTTTTAGGACTCATCAAGAGTCAAACTATCTAACTGCAGAACCAGATGCGGCCTAGCAGCCTGTCGAAAAAAACGACAAAGGCATCATGCGATATACGGTGTTTGTCAAGTCCATTGCATTATCAGCCACCAAACGCTCGCTCGAGCGCTCTGGACACGAAAGCACGGCGCAGCCCATACTGGGCGTAGTGTGCCAGGGCCTGCTCGGTCGACGGGTCCAAGCGGACCGTCAACCGCACACGCCCCTCCATTGGAAGTTGCGAACGCTGGGGCAGGTTTGGGTGGTGTGCTAGTTCTACTGCAATCGCGTCGCGGATGGCTATGGATTTGTTGGGTAGATGCATCAGGAAGGATGCGGTAGTGAGGCTCACAGAGACAACGCACGGATGGCTCGAGAACATTCAAGTCTCCTTGATAAAAGCCGCCCGAAGGCGGCCCGTATGGGCATTTTGAGCAGCTCAATCGATGTCAATCACATTGTCGATTTCTGCTTCGTCGTACACTTCTCGAGCTTGCCATCCTTGGCCAAAGAAATTGATAACCTCCGCTTCGCTCTCGCACACGGCGCCGCTAAAAACATCAGATTCGCCCAGCCACTGGGTGTAGCGCGCTATGTGGCACACGCACTTGCCAGTGGCTGTGCGGTACAACCGGAGCGTGGTAGCGATACCGGTGGTACCGCTATAATTTGGGTGGCATTGGTCCGATGAGCTTTTGCTGCTGGCAATCAACTCACCCTTGAAGCGAATATTCGGGGCGCCGGTGATGGAGAGTGTGGTCTGTTGCATGTGAAGCTCCTTGTGGGGTTGATTATGTAGTCAACCGACTACATAACCGTATAGCGCCACCAGTGCACAAAAATGGCTGTTTTTGCCTAAATAACAGGCAGCCAGACTGACTTTTTTGTAACAAGTTGTAACAACGACCGAAATTCGGGTTGTGTACGCAAAGTGCCAAAGGGAGTGGCTCAACCAGCCGCCCGTGGCGGCTAAGGTCGACGGTTAAGCCGGCGCCTGCGGTCTTGAGTGTGGCCACCGGCTCAGGCCGAAGGCGAGACCAGGACGAGTCGCCCGGGAAGAACGCCAACCATTGGGGAGGGCGTGAGTGCAGGCCTCCGGCAAGGCCTTGGCTGAGGTGAACATTTACTCCAACCAAGGATAAAACCCCTCACTACACGAACCGCCACGTAATTCCACGTGGCGGCACGTAGCGACCCAATGTCGCCGTGCTCCTACTCAAGGAGCCCAACATGAGCAAACTGCTCGACCGGAACGAGTTGGCCGACTATCTCGGCCGAAGCCCTGACACCATCAAAAAAGACCTGAAGCGCAACCCCATAGCAGTCCCTCCACGTCTACACATCCCCGGCACTCGCCTGCTGCGGTGGCGGATGGAGGATGTGGAAGCCTGGCTTGACCAGTGGGTAATTCAGGTGCCAGGTGACGTTCCCCCCCATCGCGGAGAGGGGTAACCATGGATGATGCGACCTTTATCGCCATTTCAAACGGTGAGGCGGAACGGAAGAAATGCTTTGATGAGAGGAAGTTTGAGGCCGAAACGGAAACCCGCTTTCCCAGGGCAAAATATGCGCCGCGGGATGTGCCGATGCCGCCCAGATTTCTTCACTGTTCGCTGTTCAACGCAGCGGGCCCACAGACGCCTCGACATGCACATGTGGTCGACTTTTTCCCCGTCTCGAGCGGAGGCTTTCTTTACTACGAAGGCCCCGAACTACGTCAAGAAGATGAAACTGTCCTGCTCTACTTACTTGGGCTGGCACAAGGAAAGGTCGCAGATTGCCCCGTGACACTCAATCCCAAAGCAGCATGCGTCGAAATGGGATGGTCAAAAAGAGAAAAGGACTCCAATCCTGAACGACTTGAAGCCTCACTCAATCGCATGGTCGGAGCTACAGTCCAGTATTTCGATAAGGAAAACATTCCTCGGTGGAAAACGGGCCTGGTCTGGCAGGTCAAATACGACTCCTCTACGTCCTGGGAAGTGAGACTGCCAGTCTCAATGCTTTCGGCCTTTGAGAGCCCCATTTTCGTGAATCGCAAAGCCAGAGCCCAGCTTCCAACCGGCTTTCCGTCGTGGTTGTTTGGGCAGATTTGCGCGAACAACTGCAAGATTCCCTTCTCATTCGAAACACTGCGAAGCCTGAGCGGCAGTTCACTGAGCAACCCATACGAACTCGCTCGGCTCATTCGCAAAACGATGAAGAAAATCGCCGAACTCACGCCGTACTCATGGCAGGTAAAAAACCAGACGTTGTACGTATTCAAGAACACTAGAGACTCGGAGGAGACAGTCGACGTAGGCCCCCCTAAGCAAATTTCGTAGGCGATAGAGCCTACAAAAACCGAGGCGGATTAGCCTACAAAAAAACACTTGTATGCTGTTTCGCCTACATGGCTCTGGCGGAACAGCATACAAGAAAAAACCAAAAAAACCATTGCAAATTAGTGTGTTACGACGACCGTAAACGCTTCTCTAAACACTCATCACCCCGAGCACGCCCTCGGCAACCCTCTCGAGGCAGCTGATTTTTGATTGGGGAAATTTTTGAAAGGCTCCTGGCCTCGCTCAAAGGAAAAGACTTCTGGTCGAGAACAGCTCGTCAGGGTCACCTTGGCGGTTCTAGTCCTTTCCCGACAAAACGCCCTGGAGCCCCCTCAATAAGCCAAAAACGTTGAGCCCGACGTATCTCGATGAAAAGCTGGCCAACTGCTAGCGACCCGATTTCAGCGCTGAAAGTGGCTTCGCAACCGCGCCCCTCATCCCACAGCCGTAAAACCGCCAAGAGAACGGGCCAGGTGGCCCGTCCGAATCAATCAGTCTTTCCTGGATGAGATGATTCCGCAAATTGAGAGATGCCTCACCTCTTTCGTGGTTGGCGCCTTGAGCATCACGGCGTGATGTTTCAGCCAGTCGACGCTGCGCGTCAAATCAGCCAAGCGTTGCTCATAAGCAAAGCCCTTTAGCTTCTTGCCGTGAGTTACCCACGCCCGCAAATGCTCTCGCGGGCATTCCACCGGCAATGAGAGTGTCGGGTAGCCCCATTTCGCATTGAAATGGAAGGTTACCGACTCCTCCCCCATACCACCTTCCAGGCACGCCTGAACAGCAGGCTCGGCTAGATTCGCAACCGTCACACCGAGCACGTCCCGAATCTGAATGAAAACTAGCAAAAAGGTCTGTCCCGAGTGAGAGCTGACTGGATGAATCGCAAGATGTGCCGATTCTCCTTGGCGTTCAAGAGCCTCCAAAAATACTGGGCTGTGCGTGGCCAAAACACAGGGTCGAGTGCCCAGGGGGTTCTCCATATCCGCCAATGGATGGGGAAACAGCACCGTGCCGGAGTGCAGTTCAACAACGGGGTCAATGTGATGATGCATGTCAGGTTCCTCAATAATGTCCTTGGAACCTCGTATAGCGAGCGCCGCAGCAGGTGCTGTTACCTTCGTTACCGGTTACGACGGATAGAAAAAACCCGCAGCAGCACGTGGCCACTGCGGGAAGAGGAACACTATTCAAGAAACTAGCGAACGGCTGATGCCGCTAAGCAGCCTTGGCTATTTCAGATACTCGCTGCTCTACATCATCAAGAACAACGGCCGCGTTCAGCAATTCCTCCAACAAGCCAGGGAGTCGGTTTCCCCCTAGGCTTCCGTCGGAAGACACTTCGGCATACAACGACAGCAGGAATTGCTGGACCTCGGGGTCAGCCTCCCAAACCAACTTCGGCATCATTCCCCCGACCATCGGGTCGCTGGCCAACCGCTCGAGACCGCGCCTAATTTGCTCGCTTCCAGCCTCGCCAGCAGGTAGCCAATCTTCGATACGGATGCGGCCAGCGACAAGCATGACGAGAATAGGGGGAACTGGCTTGCCAAAGGCTTCCGACAGATAGCGTGCCACCGCCATCGCAAAGTCTCGGCTGATGTGCTGGGTGTCTCGGTGGCCATACCTCAGTTGAGCGATATAGCCGTAGGTGACCCCCAGCGCGCGTGCCATCTCTCCAAGCTGATGGCCGCGGATGTTGGCGGCCTTCAGTAGCAACGCCGTAAGCGCCCCGCCCGGACCAAGAAATTCGTCGGCCAGTAGGCCAGTCCAGCCAGTTCTTCGCCCACCAGTTTTCTTTGGGGAATCTGCTTTGGCCTCGGGTTGAACGCTTTCGGAATCGACTTGTGACTCGTGTTTTTCATTCATGGTTGCCTCACTCAAATGACCTGAACAGGGAAGGTCCTGCTCTTCGTATAGGCACCAGAAATGAACTGGGTCAGCCGCTGGTTTTGATTCGGCGTTTTCGGGTGCGGCCTACGCCGGCATCGACCATCGCCGCCAACAATTTGCTCCATTGGTCACGTGCATCTCGAGCCATCGCCGTCAGCTCTGGCGACTTCTTCGGAGCGCTGAGGTAAAACTCGGTCGCCAGTCGAATGTAGTACGCAAGCCGTTTTGCCGCGCGCTCTCGAGCCTCGGTATCGAGCACCTGGCGCTGCCGTGAAAGCATGTATTCCAGTTGCTCACGCTCCTTGTCGGTCAGCCTGGCGAGTAGTTCAGGAGAAGCCTCTCGGTCGGTAATGCTGAGACGCCCCAACGTGATGGAGCGCCCCCGTTTGTATTCTGGGCTAGGGTCGTAGACGGTTCGTACAAGTGTCAGAGTCTTGCCGCGTTGGCGGATTTGCATAGTCGGTCTCCCTTTGGCGGTCGGCGGTTATTCGCCAACAGGTATAGCGACTGCGGCCAGCGGTATGCGGCCGGTTTCGGCGCTGAAACTGACCGGCGCCCCCGCGACTTCAGACTTTCTGTGCGAAACCTCTAATGAGTTACCCCCCAAGCTCATCGCAACTGACCACCGAATATCGCCCTAGTGACCAGACGCAATCAGGCAGCTACCGGCCACAAGCGGACTATCGCCAGTGCCATCGCCGCTGGCCGCTAAACAATCCAGACCGGCCCGAACGCTACCTTGCCAACTATTTCAGAAATTCAATGAAGAGTCAGTATCTGCAGCATGCTCGTTGCTAGGAAGATACTCATATAACTACCGCCCGTTGGACCGAACACTGGCGACGCTTGAGTACTATGAGGCCTCCAGGAGTTATTCCTTGCCGATACAATGGCTTTACGAGACAGGGTTTGAAGATTGGCCGTACGCATTTGCAGGGGCTTGCCTTTAGTTTCGCTGGAAAAACCATGCTTGAGTCGGATAGGCATTACCTCTCCTTATGACGCTCCAGAATGCCATAGTCTAGGAATTGGCTGCACAAGTCCTGCCCAAAAAATTCCAACCTGAATGAATCAATGGGTTACGAGCCATCTGAACTCAAAAATCGGACTTGTTCAGACAATCCCTAGGTTCAATTAGTCGCGTTGCTCATCGATTAGAGCCTGATGCCTAGAGCCATTCTCAAGAAGGCTTCCATTTGTCACCACATGAAATTGTCCAAGGTGCTCTTGAATAAATGTCTGACCTCGTTCAGTAAGAAGGTTGATGCTCTTGTTTAGAACTGCGATGTCATTATTCAATTCAAGCAGGAAGTTTTGAGCGGTTGAAATTATATTGGCCAGTCGTATATCTACAGATTTATATAATATTGATTTTGCAGCTTCATTACCCGAAAAATTATTTTCAATTTTCATTATCTCGTCAAAAGCTTGAGCGTGAGCGCCGTCTTGTAGCTCTTTGTATTTAATTGTTTTTTCATAAACAAGGTTTTGAGCTTTCTCACGCAAATCTAACTGCATACTACCAATGGCACTAATGGCGGCAACATTTAATCTGGTTAGGTGCTCTTGGTATTGCATTATCGCGTCGGAAACAGCTTTCATACGTTGAAATTCTTTGTCTTTTCGAAGTTCGTCAATTTCTGCCAAGATTCGATGAACTTCAGTTTTTCGCTTAATCTCCAAATCAGCATCGAGGCTTCTTTGCTTCATCTCAATGCTGGCGGTGTGGGATGCTTCTTTCATCCTAGCTTCCGATTCCGCCTGGATTGCGTGTTGTTCGCGTTCAACTTGGCGACGATGTTCACGACTTTTCAACGGCTCCCTCGCCCAATCAGTCATTAATTTGATTGGCTCATAAATAATGTCGTCAAGCTTATCAAACATGTCAAAAAAGGCCATTTTTTTCCTCTTTAAGTGCCTCTAACGCTCTGTCAAATAGATGCTTTGATTTTTCGCCTTGGTAGCGCAACCGTTCTAAACGGTCGTCTGCCGTCTTGCTAACCGCGAGCAGTGCATCTAGGTAATTTATTGATTCCTTTACAGCGTTTTCTAATATCGAACTACATTCGTTTCCGCGGCAGCCATCGTCGACAACGAATTTTTCACAAAGCTTTCTGTAGGCACTAACAAATATATCAACGTCCACATCTGGCGAGTCAGACCTTTCAGCCTTTGTGTTTTCAATAATTTCTTTATAGTACGATGGATGTTGAGCGAGCCAGCTGAACATGTATTTATCTACAGCGATATTCATATCGCTTGAGTTCGACTTATGTAAAAACATGGGCCTGAATAAGCGAGGCTCTTCCCTACAGTAATCAGAGACAATAGCCCCGCGCCCTTTCTTCAAGAAGGCCAGCGTTTTTAATAAGCTGTTTTTATTCATTTGCCTCGTTTTTGGTGACTGAGCTTATCTCGCCTTTAGCTTGCCTACGAATATCTCCGATTGTGTCAAATGTATGCTCTTCAATCAATCCGGAGCTTACGTCTAGGCTTTTGGTGTAGCTATTAACCAATTCTTGTATCCACTGACTAGCAACATCACTAGAAACTTGCGAATCTTTCAGAGCTGCGGAAACCTCTTGCAAGGTATCGGAGAAAAACTTTGCTCTTTCTTTGCGCAAATCCTCTTGAAGCGAGCCGACAAATTTTATTTCTTCTTTGAATTCCTTGATGAGCGTTAGGTAATTTTTCTCATATTCAAAGAGAAGTTGAAGTCGCTCTTTAAGTTTAGACGTTGCTAAGTGCTCGTCAAAATTCATCACGATTGTTTTTTTTATCGTGTCTTTAATGTTCTTATCTACCTCTAGTTTTTCGAGGCAATTATCAATTACTTTGGAAAAGTCATCCGGTGTAGCCATTATCATCCCTCTTGTGTTGAGTTTATCGTTCGGAATAGACAGGTTCTTTGTGTCTGGTATATCAAATGTTCGATTTGAATGTAAAGGGTTCTTTTTTTCTGCGAGTCGTTGGCGCAGTCTTTCTAAATATTCCATTGTTTGTCATGCTGCAATGAGGCATTTAACGTAAGTGACATCATCATGCACTTTGACATGTTATCCGGACGGCTGTTCGTTAGTCTAGTATCAAGATACAAAGCGACGACCTCAGCCCATCGTTATCCCCTGTATAGCCAGCCGGTCACTCGCCATCATCGGACTAGCGAACGTATTCGGCAGTCTGTACGCAGGCTCATGCGTGCCTCGTTATCGCAGCAAGTATGTCCTGGCAGTAATGTACGGTTCGCGGGCCTTGCAGCACGAAGACCCGTTTCGGAGACTTCTCAGCGATGTGGTACGCCGACATCGCGTAGGCCATCACTGCCGCACTGGTTAATTTACCCACCAAGGAGGCTGTAATTACAGTTACTCAAAGCAATAGACCGGTTGCTGCTGAATGCTGACTTGCACCCCCACGACACCAACGTCCGAATTGGGTCGATTGGAGCCAGTCAAATCGATGCAATTCGTAGGTCTCCGAAACGCGATTTCGCATTTCAGCACTGAAATCCTGCAATGCAAAAAACCCCGCCGTTGCCAGCGGGGTACCTGAAAATGGCTCAGCATGTCCTGCCGACACCGCTCTACTGCCTATCGAATACCAGTGCCACCTGGTCGGGAACGGGATTCAAGCCGTTCCCGGATATTGAAAACACAACATCGCCTGCCAAGGCGATAAGACATCTCTTTCGACTGCTCCAGGCTTTCGATACTCCTCGGGACAACCAGCCGGTCTGCCCTTCGTTTCGAACTCTACTTGCCTGGTCTCCCCCGGCTCCGGTTATGAACGGTGCCAACCATTCCCGGGTCGCCGGTTCCCACGTTATGCGACGGGGTTGGTGTTTAGCGCGCTGGCTCCATCCTTCAAATTTTCTGGAGTTTTCCTCCTCACCCGAGAGGGTTTTCGGCGGCCCAAGATTCCAAAACGGCTCGCTTACTGTTGAAAGACTTCAATACCACCGGCTTGGCCGACCAGAGGTCGGCTACGCGCATCACACTCCGAAAGCATCCTCTGGGGATGCCTAATCTGCTTAAGCTATACAGCGAGGCTTGCGGCTTGCGCCACACGCGCCCGGGTGCGCCAGTTCTCCCTTGCACCCCTATTGCCTCTCAGCAATCTCAGCAGCCCGCAGCTCGTCACAAGTTGTACCGTCGCCGGCACCCCTTGGGCAGGAATGGTTACCTGCACTCCCATCGTCAGGAACATCGCGGCATTTCCTCCGCGCGTCCGCGTCCGTGTCGCCCAAACTTGTCCTATGGAGTGGGGTCGAAGGTGGCATTACAGCCACCAGCGCCCCGTTGCTTGCCGCGCCAGCATGATTAAATGCACGCGGCTTCCGCAGTCTGACCCGATTGGCAGTCGGGTGTAACGAGCCATCCGGCTCGGAGATGTCGTGTTGCGCGGGGTTGGCAACCGCGCACGGTCCTGTGGTGGCTGTTTCCCCCGTGTTGGCAGTACACGTGTGTCGAGCAGTATAGGGAGAGCTCAGAAACAACGTTTATAGCGCCAAGCCTAGTTGGGGATGCTGAGCTTTGAGATGCTCGGCCGGGTACTGTCGCAAGAAATCAAAGCTCTCGGCCGCCGGCGCCATCAGCCAAGCATCGTAGTCAGTCTCTTCAAGAATCACGACCATTCGCTTCTCATCATCCGGCTTGTGAAATTGCCGCATGAAGGAATGGTCATCGGCATTGATGGTCAGCATCGTGTAGCTGTGGGTCACTTCCCCGGCCGGGTTCTTCCAAGCTGCCCAGAGTCCGGCGATACCCATCGGTTTTCCATCAGCACGCGTGATGCGCGTCTGGATGGCCTTGCCCGAGCGCCAGTCGGGCTCATAGATGGCCTCGGCCGGAATGATGCAGTGGCGCCCGAGCCTCCAGGCATCTCGATAGCTGGGTTTCTCGTGAACTGTTTCAGACCGAGCGTTGTAGGTACGCCGGGCAATCGTCGCATCTTTTGACCAGTGAGGAATCAGGCCGAAAGACCCGACCAGCAGCTCACGGAGTGGGACAGCATCGTCACCGACGTCGGCGAACTCATGCTTGCTCACGAACGGCCCGTGGTAGCCCGGCCACAGGCTAGGTTTTAGCCCCAGCGGCAGGTCATCGACTCCGAAATGGGCGCGGAGTCGGACGGGGTCAGTTTGCGGGTCGTAGTGAGAACACATGTGCCACAGAATAGCAAAACCCCTCGGGTTTGGACGCCGAGGGGTTTCGGGGTGCGGCTGGATTACTTAGCAGTCGGCGCCAGGGCAACCGGCTTGGCCTCTGTCTTGGCCTCAGCCTTTTCATGCTTCTCGTGCTTCTCGGCTTTGTGCTTGGCATGCTTTTCAACCGGCTTGCCCGCATCAGCCTTGGGAGCTTCCGTCTTCGCAGCTTCGACCTTGGCCGGCTCAGCAGCCTTCGGGGCTTCGACCTTCTTCTCCACCGCAGCAGGCGCCGGTGCGGTCACCTTTGCTGCCGGGGACGTTTGCGGCGCCGGGGTTGCGGCGCCTTGAGCGAAAGAAGCGGAAGCAAAACCAGCAGCAACAGTCAGGGCAACGAGGATTTTGGAAACTTGCATTTTGAATCTCCTAAATGAGCAGGTTGTTTGTTCGTTTTCAGGTGCTGACAACCTTTTGCAGCGCCATGTGCCGAATAACGCGCTCACTTCGAGGTGGATGTCATGTGAAACGTAAGGCGATGTACCGGTCTGTGACGAAGATGTGTCCTGGGATTTCGCCCTATCCGCAGCCATTGCCATTTGCATACAGTATTGCCCTCGTCGAATTGCTGTATAAAATTACAGTACACGTCTTGAAGGAGGAGACCATGATTCGCATCGTCTGCCCACACTGCCACACCCCGCTCTCCACTAACGACTTGGAGCAAGTCATGATTGCTGGTCACCGCAGCCTGATTTGTCCGGATTGCTCGTCGGTGCTGGTTTCAGAGTCAGATGAATCCACTGAGTATCACACCTTGGAAGAGCATTTCGCCGAGCAGCCGGCACATGCCTAAAGTCGCATTACAAGCTGGCCCATGTTCTGGGGTCTTCGTGCCGCTGGCGGGTGCCCCTCGCCTCGAGTTACCGCTCGACCAGGTAAGGGTTTCGGCCGGCTTTCCCAGTCCAGCAGCCGACTATGAGGACAAACGCCTCGACATTAACGAATACCTGGTCCGTAACCCGGTGTCGACCTTCTTCTTCTCAGTAGAGGGTGATTCGATGCAAGGCGCCGAGATATTCGACGGTGACATTCTCGTTGTCGACAAAAGCATCCGACCCCGCCATGGCCACATCGTGATTGCGTTCGTGGATGGCCAACGGTTGGTGAAGCGGCTCTATCAGCGGAATGGCCGTACTGCCTTGTTGGCAGAAAACCCCCACTACCCCGCCCTGGAAATTCGGGAGGGCATGGAGTTGGTAGTGTGGGGCGTCGTCACCGGCAAATTCAAGCGCTTTGGCGCCTGACCGGCATGCCTGTCTTCGCGCTCGTCGATGCCAACAATTTCTACGCGTCCTGCGAGAAGCTGTTCGACCCGCAGCTGCGCCATCGGCCGGTCGTCGTGCTCTCCAACAACGATGGCTGCGTCGTGGCACGCTCTGCGGAGGCGAAGGCTCTCGGCATCCCGATGGGTGCCCCCTGGTTCAAACTCAAAGACGAGGCCCGGCGTTACGGCATCGTCGCTTTCAGCTCGAATTACGCGCTCTACGCTGATATCAGCAACCGTGTCGTGGAAATACTCTCGGGATTCACTCCGAACATCGAGGTCTACAGCATCGATGAGAGCTTTCTCGAGCTTTCCGGCTTTGAGCGGGTGGGCTACGAAGCCTATGGCGCGCAAATGCGGCACCGTGTTGCCGAGTGGCTGGGTCTCGCAGTCTGCGTGGGCATCGGCCCCACGAAGACGCTAGCCAAGCTGGCGAACCATTGCGCAAAGAAAGGCCTGGCTGGGGGCGATGGTGTTTGCGACCTGACTACTATCGCGACCACAGAACAGACCGGGCTGTTCTCCAAGATTGAGGTCAGAGAAGTCTGGGGTGTTGGGCGCAAGATTTCCCAGAGGTTGGAAGCGATGGGTATCCACAGCGTCCAGCAGCTGAGGGATGCGGATGCTGAGACTATCCGTGCCAGATTCTCGGTGGTCCTGGAACGGACCGTTCGGGAACTGCAGGGAGTCACCTGCCTCGACCTGGAGGATGTTGCCCCGGAGAAGCAGCAAATCATGAGCAGCCGCTCATTCGGAACGCTCATCTATGACCTCGAAGAACTGGAGGAAGCGGTTGCAAGTTATGTCGCCCGGGCGGCGGAGAAGCTGCGCGCCCAGGACTCGCTGGCTGGCGCGCTCCAGGTCTATATCCGCACCAACCCCTTCAAACCGGAAGTGCCCCAGTATCAACGCGCTGTCACGGTGCCACTGCCTGAGGCATCGGCGGATACCCGTATCCTCACGCACTGGGCTTTGCGAGTGCTTCGGCGCATTTACCGGCCGGGGTTCGGTTACCACAAAGCCGGCATTACCCTTCTAGACATCACGCCGCGCGCGAACCAGCAGCTCTCGCTATTTGCGTCCGGTGAGGTAGCCCAAAGCCGCAATGCCCATCTGATGCAGGCACTGGACAGCATCAATGCTCGGTATGGCCGGGGAACGCTACGTTTGGCGGCCGAGGGCGTCGCCAAGTCCTGGCAGATGCGCCGAGGCAACCTCTCGCCGCGCTACACGACGGAATGGGACTGCATTCCGTCAGCGATGGCCCGTTGATGCAAAAAACGCAGCCCAACGGCTGGGGCTGCGTGTGAAATGTCAGAAAGACCTGACCTGTTGATGAATTAATGGACTGTGCGGCCGATTTCCACCTCTTTGGAAGAATGCCTGACCATGAAATCGGTCAGAGTCACGATTTCCGGTGTGGGCTGCCCCTTGATGAGAAGCAGTCCTCGGTCTTGGTACAAACGGCATGCCATCAACGCCATATCGACAACATAATCATGGTCGTTTTTTGCAGTGCAGGCCCCAATTGGCAATTTCAAAATATCAGCTGCAGCTGTGCTCCCAATATCCAGGGAAATCTCTACCCCATCCGAAATTTGGCCCTTCGGCTGCTCGGTAGTGGCAAAAACAAACCTCAACACCCCGAACAGGGCTATCGATTCGAGCATTCGTCTGGTGCTCGGTGCTTCGAGGTCAAAGAGCACCCGGCATTGAGATGTGCCCAACTGAAGTGCGAAGGTCAGCATCTGCCGTGAGGCAGGCGATGGGAAAACCGTTATCCTCCGAGCCACTCGATTTTGAGCTTTGACGCCGGCGACAAAGTCCTGGGTGGCACCAACCAGGACGGTGAATCCACCGGTCATCTCAGCATCTCCAGTCGCACCGCATCGACTCAGGAAGGTACGGTACTCGTGGTCATTCATGATGGCACCAGAGAAAATTCCGGCATCTCGGAGCTGCTTTTCGATTAATGCGTCCATCGTTGTCCTTTCATGGTTGTCCTGGAACCATGTGTAGCAACCACGGACGAAAGAGCCTCAACGGATAAATGCTCTCGCTACATCTGTTACCAATCAAAACCGTAACGGAGGTAACAACTATGGGCACGAAGCAGCAGAGACATCTGGAAATCGTTCAAACCATTCAAGAGCTGCGCTGCTTTGTGATGGCGATGGATGATGAAACGTGGTTGATGTACGAGGCGTGGTGCCTGCAACATGGACTTTAGCCAATCTCAGCGGCTCTGTTCGCGGAACTCCTCGCGCGAGGTTTAATTCAACCCGGTGAAGTCCCGTACGCTTTGGATGGTGGGTTGTTTGCTTTCGGCATCAACGGCGACACCTACATGCTCGGTACTCATTCATAGCAGGGGTAGCCATGTCCAAGTTTCAGCGCCGAAACTGCCCACCGAAGGCATCAGGGTAATCGGAGCGGAGCATTAGCTTGAACGTAGGTCGGCAACCGGCCAAGAGCAGCCAATCAGAAAATTTTTTGAAATGGCTGCTTTTATGCTGGTTACGGACTATTGGAGCCGATAGCCTGTATGGCAGGCTACGCAAGCTCCCATGATTTCTGCCCGCGCACCAACTGCGGGTTTGACTTCACCAGTTACCGAGGCATCTTTAGTCGAAGCAGCAAAACGACTGGCGCTGCGATGCATGACACTTCCCGCACTCTGCATCTACTCCAACTTGATGTACTGTGTAATCCAATATGAAATGTATCCTCGACGCATGGGAGACCTGCCATCAAGAGCTGTTGCATTTCGTCGCTTCCCGGGTGTCGGATACCCAGGCAGCGCACGATTTGGTGCAGGAAGTCTTCCTCCGAGCCACACGCCTGGAAAATGGTTTGTGTGGCATCAACAATCGGCGTGCCTGGTTATTCCAGGTGGCGAGGAATCTGCTGATTGACCGGTACCGACTGACCAGGGACGAAATACCGCTGGATGACGAGCTCGGGTTGGTCGAAGTTACCGATGAGGTCGCTCCGGTGGACATGCTTTCCCAATGTCTTCCACGCGTACTTTCAGAACTATCCCCGGAGGACCGAGAGGCCATCACCCTGTGCGACATCGAAGGACTGTCCCAGCAAGCCCTGGCCGACCGTTTAGGCATGACGCTGCCTGCAGCGAAATCCCGGGTTCAGCGAGCCCGTCGGCGTTTGCGTGAGCAACTTGTCACTGCCTGCCAAGTGCAGTTCGACGAGGCCGGCCATGTCTGCTGCTTCGTGCCGAGGTCTGCTGTCGGCAATTAATTTCGGCGTCGCTGCATCTTTTGGCACCTTCGTTCGTCTTCTAAAGTGAGAGAGACATTCGAGGAGCGCCCCATGGATATGCAACCTACGCTGGAAGCTAAAGCCACCCTAACATTACGCTGGCTGCTGAGCATCGGTGCTGTGACGCTGTTGTGGCTGGCCGCCTACAGCCATCTGACTGAATTCGCCGATTTCATTCTGGCATCCATAGGCTTGACCCGGCAGACCGCGTCAGGCGAAGCGCTGCATTTCTTCTTCTACGACACACCCAAGGTCCTGCTGCTCCTGACCGGTATTGTCTTCCTCATGGGTATCATCCAGACCTTTTTTGCCCCGGAACGTACACGCGCCCTACTAGCGGGAAAACGCGTTGGAGTAGGCAACGTTCTGGCAGCCTCGCTGGGCATCGTGACGCCCTTCTGCTCCTGCTCAGCAGTGCCGCTATTCATCGGCTTCCTATCGGCCGGCGTTCCCTTGGGGGTTACCTTCTCGTTCCTCATCTCGGCCCCGATGGTCAATGAGGTGGCGCTGGTTCTGCTCTTCGGGATGTTCGGCTGGAAAGTCGCAGCACTTTATCTGGGATTGGGGCTGTCAGTCGCCATCGTGTCCGGTCTGGTCATCGGCCAGTTGCGGATGGAAAAATTCCTGGAAGAGTGGGTCCAGCAGATTCAGAACGGCCAGACAGCCACCTATGTGACGGAGAGCGTGGATTGGATTACTCGCTTTGAAGCCGGTCGAGACCATGTGAAAAACATCGTCGGCAAGGTATGGCCCTACATCCTGGCCGGGATTGGGCTGGGGGCTGGTATCCATGGTTACGTCCCCGAAGACTTCATGGCCTCCTTCATGGGCAAGGATGTCTGGTGGGCCGTACCGGCTGCGGTGCTGCTCGGCGTGCCGATGTACACCAACGCGGCCGGCATCATTCCCATCGTCGAAGCCTTGCTGGGCAAGGGAGCGGCGCTCGGCACCGTGCTCGCCTTCATGATGGCGGTGATTGCCCTCTCAGCACCGGAGATGATTATTCTGCGCAAGGTTCTCAAGCCCCGGCTGATTGCGACCTTCGCGGGTGTGGTGGCCACCGGCATCCTGCTGGTGGGCTACGTCTTCAACCTCGTCTTGTAACCTGAAGGGAGCCATTAAATGAAAACCGTCAAAGTCTTGGGTACCGGTTGCGCCAACTGCCGGAATACCATCGCCTTGATTGAAACAGTCGCCAAGGAACATGGTGCCCAAATTGCCCTGGAGAAGGTCGAGGACCTACAGGCCATCATGAGCTATGGCGTAATGTCCACGCCTGGCGTCGTTATCGATGGCAGGGTCGTCCATGCGGGAGGAGTACCTCAAAGGGAGAAGGTTGAAGGTTGGTTCCAGGCCTAAAACCATCCCAGATGCCGAATCGCTCCCAGAGAGATATAGAGACCCAGGGCGCAAATGAATACGCCAAATGCCAATTGAAGATAGTGCTCGTTGATTCCATTGGAAAAAACGGCGCCAAGCCAAGCGCCAACAAACATAGTCGCGGCCAAAATCACAGCGGCGCGAACATCGACGTTGCCATGACGGTAATACTCAAGTGCGGCAGCAAGGCCAATCGGTGGCAGCAACACGGCCACTGTTGTGCCGGTCGCCATATGTTGGGAAAACCCGGCCCAGTAGAACAGAGCTGGCACTACGATGATACCGCCGCCAATGCCGAACACTCCGGCGGCAATACCCCCCGTTAGTCCAATGAGGACCAATATCGACCAGCTTGGCATTCTTTCTCCTTGGAGTTGTGGCATGCCATCACACCTGGAAGGGGACTTAGACGATGGCTTTCTTCTGTCCAATGATACGTGTCACATATGCCGGCCCCTGGTGCCCAGGCCCTTCGTCGAGACAGGTTTCTCCTTCCCAGGCAAAAACCACGTCAATTAGCCCCGCAAGGTCTGACTGAAGGTCAGCGGGACGGTACAACATCTCCGGGTCTTTGGGGCCGCCGCTGCTGAAGCTCAATTGCTGCGGATGAAAGGCTTCCAGGATGAACCGGCCGCCAGGCCTGAGCGATTGCGCCAAGCGACGGTGCACATCGGTACGGATGGCTGTCGGCAGATGCAAATAAACCAGAACCACGACATCGAAGCTATCTGGCGCAGGAGACCATTCTGCCAAGTCTGCGTGACAGGTTTGTAGCGAAACATTTTGCTTGCTCGCCAGAGCCAGCGCCTTTTCAAGTCCGACTTTCGAGCTATCAACGGAAGTCACCCGGTGGCCTTGCTCGGCCAGCCAAACGCCATTTCGTCCTTCGCCATCGCCCGGCAACAATATCTTTGCGCCCCTCGGAAATCTCGAGGCTTGTTCGACAAGAAATGCGTTCGGGGAAAGGCCGTATTTGTACCCCTCAACCGCGTAATTCTGGTCCCAGAAACTCATTCTTGCTCACTCAAAGGAAATATCGCGGGGCTTGACCACTGCCAAGCCTTCGGCGGTCCAGCTATCGAAACCGCCAGCCAAGGAAAGAACATTCTGGAAACCCATGCTCTGCAGAGCGACAGCCGACAAGGCGGCGCGGCCGCTGGTCTTGCAATACACGATGACGGGCCGCGTCACATTTTGCAAAGACGGTTCGTTTGAAATCTTGAATTCAAGCATACCGCGGGGGATATTCACCGAACCGGCAATATGGCCTTGGCGATGTTCATCAGGCTCCCGAACGTCGATGAGCAAGGTGCCTGGGGCAGCCAATTTGCTGTGAATCTCGGTGGCCGGGCATTCACGGACCGATTTTTTGGCCTCTTGAACCAATTCATGTGCAGGCTTGAACATCCAATACTCCATTCAATTAAGAAAGACGGCGAAAGCCGTAGGCAACATCCATTAGCATATTCTAATTTAAAGCAATGAATCCATGGGGATTTGGCCGCAAGCCGAACAACATGCGTCTGGGCTAGCCGAGACTGGGTTTGACTCCGTGGTCCATGTGGACCTGGGGCCGAGTGCCCCCTACCACTTTGGTTTGCTGGCGCAGCGGCCGATGGTTTAGAGATGAAAAACAAAGGGCACCGGTTGCCACCGATGCCCGTATTTAACGCTTAGCGGTTCCGCCCTGGGCCCATACCACCACCGGGACCCATTCCACCCATACCGCCGCCCATACCACCGCCCATACCACCGCCCGGTCCCATGCCGCGACCTTGTCCGCCTCCTTGAGCAGGCGGCATATCTGGCAAGGTCACGCCTTTTTCCTTGGCACGCAATTGCATCTGCTCATGGTGCTGCAACCGGACTTGCTCCCGCTCTTCTGCGGTTTTGGCCGCCCGCAACTTGTTGCGATGCTCAATGCGTTCCTGATTGGTCATCAACTGGCTGCCGTAAATCGGGGCATCCGAGGCAAAAGAAGCAGTAGAAGCCATCAAACCCAGCGCAATCGCAGACAGGGTAATTTTCAAGGTGTTCTTGGTCATTTTTCTCTCCCAAAAAACTGATTCATCCATGCTGTGAAAAACCTCTGATGAAAGTGGCGAGGTGTTTGTCCATCCCGTCACTTCAGTTATAGCTGCTATGACGCAGAAATCAGGAGCCGAAACAAACCGTTGCAATTGGCAGATGGAATATTAGACAAATCTAAAATTTATTGCCTATACTTGTAAGTAACTTATTACATACAAACGACCATGTCCCTTAACCCTCGCCAATCAACCGAGTCCCGCCAGGCTGAAATCATCGCCACCGTGGTGGCCTTGGCTGCCGAGCGAAACCCCGCCGATGTCACGACGACCGATATTGCCAAGGCGATGAACGTGACGCAGGGTGCGCTGTTCCGCCACTTCTCGAACAAGGAGGCAATTCGACTGGCCGTCATCGACTGGGTAGAGACGCAACTGATGACCAGACTCGGGGATGCACAAGCATCGGCCCCCGATGTCGTGAGTGGCCTGGAAGCGATGTTCCTGGCGCATGTGAGATTCATTCGAGAATTTCCCGGTGTTCCGCGCCTGGTCTTTGCCGAACTTCAGCAGCCGGACAGCTCTCCAGTGCGGCAGCGCGTTCAACAAATCATGCGACGCTATCGGCAGATGTTGGCTGAAACCTTGGGTAAAGCCAAGGCTGCCCAGTTAATAAGCCCCGATGTGGATACCGAGGCTGCCTCTGCGCTATTTCTCGGCGCCATCCAAGGTCTGGTGATGCAGTCCATGCTCGGGGGAGCCTCATCTGATGCCGAAGTGCCGGTACTTGGCGTTCTACGCCTCTACCTTGCCAGCCTAGGAGGCAAATCATGAAACCCGGCCAGTTCATCAGCCGTAAGCTTGGACTCGGGATTTTTGCCGCCATGCTCATCCTCGGATTTGGCGTGGTTGTCGCCCGCTCCGGGCCCTTATCTCCCATCCAGGTAACCACACTCCGAGTCGAAGCCGGCTCGTTGTCCCCAGCGATATTTGGCATCGGTACTGTAGAAGCTCGACGTAGTTATTTCATCGGGCCAACGGCTGCTGGACGTGTCAAAGCCGTGCATGCGGACGTGGGTGAGACGGTCAAGGCTGGACAGTTGCTGGTGGAAATCGACTCCGTTGACCTGGATGAGCGCCTACGTTCAACGGAAGCCGCATATGCCCGGGCGGCCAGTGCCGTCACCGCCGCCGAAGCACAACGCAAGGATGCTTTGGCCAGACGGCAACTCGCCGAACTCAATGCCAGACGCTATCGTGACCTGGGCGGAAAGAATTTCGTCAGCGCCAGTGCTGTGGAAGGCAAACAGCAGGAACTGGATTCGGCCCAGGCAGCGGTTGAGGCCAGCGAAGCGAACCTGCAAGGGGCTCGCCAGGAGCAACTACGGCTGAAGGCCGACCAGGACGGCATCCGCCAACAACGCGGCAACCTGCGTCTGCTGGCCCCGCGGGATGGCCTGGTGACGAGCCGCGATGCGGAACCCGGTTCGACGGTGATTGCCGGCCAGGCGGTCCTCCGTTTGGTTGAGCCTGACAGTCTCTGGGTCAAGGCACGCCTCGACCAGGGGCGCTCGCGCGGCCTGGCCGTAGGGCAAACGGCGGATATTGTGTTGCGCAGCAATGCCTCGACCCACCATCCCGGCAAGGTGGCGCGTATCGAGCCGGTGAGTGACAGCGTCACGGAGGAGCGCATCGCTCAAATCGCGTTCGAGCGCATCCCCGAGGGACTGAGCGTTGGCGAGATGACCGAAGTCACCGTGAAGACCGGGGCAACTCAATCCGGACTGCTGCTCCCGAACGCCGCCATCAAACAGATGCCCCAAGGCAGCGGCGTGTGGAAGCTCAAGGAAGGCAAGCCTAGCCTGACTCTGGTGAAGCTGGGCGACACCAGTCTTGATGGAACCGTGCAGATTCTCGATGGGCTGGCTGCGGGTGACGAGGTGGTCATTCACAGCGAGCGCGACCTCAACGAGAGCGCTAGCATCAAGGTGGTCAGCCAACTCGTGGGGAAACCCAAGTGATTAGCCTGGCCGGGCGGGACATCCTGCACTCCTGGTCAAAGTTCGTCCTGACCGGCATCGGCCTGGGTTTGTTGATTGGCGTGACGTTGAGCATGGCCGGCATTTATCGGGGCATGGTCGACGACGCCAAGGCGCTGCTCAACAACAGTGGTGCCGACATCTGGGTGGTGCAACAAGAGACCCAGGGGCCTTACGCCGAATCGTCGAGTCTGCGTGATGACGTTTATCGGGCCTTGCTGGCGCTGCCAGGGGTTTCGCGTGCGGCCAATGTCACCTATTTAACGATGCAGGTCCGCCTCGGCAACACCGATGTGCGGGCCATGGTGGTCGGCTTCGAACCCGGGCAACCCGGCGAGCCTGGATACCTGGTTGCCGGCCGGCACATCACGCGCAGCCATTACGAGGCGGTCGTCGATGTGAAGACGGGTTTTCAATTGGGCGACACGATACGTATTCGCCGCCACGACTATCGCGTAGTTGGCCTCACCCGGCGGATGGTGTCATCCGGCGGCGACCCGATGGTTTTCATCCCGCTCAAGGATGCGCAGGAAGCGCAGTTTCTCAAGGACAACGATGCCATTCTCAATGAGCGGGCCCGTACAACCGCCAATCCAAGCCTGAACCGACCGGGCGTGCCGGGCCTGCTCGATGCCATCCTGGCTTCGCAGAATTCCAATCACAACGTCAATGCGGTACTTGTTCAGATTGCCCCTGGCAGCGAGTCTGAACAGGTGGCAAGTGAGATTCGCCGCTGGAAGCATCTGCAAGCTTTTACCCGTGCCCAGATGGAAGAGATTCTGGTCTCCAAGCTGATTGCCACTTCGGCCAAACAAATCGGCATGTTCCTGGTCATCCTGGCCATCGTCAGCGCCGCCATCGTCGCCTTCATCATCTACACCATGACCCTGGGAAAGATACGTGAGATAGCCGTTCTTAAGCTCATCGGCACTCGCAATCGGACGATTGCCGGGATGATTTTGCAGCAGGCCATGGGGCTGGGCCTCATTGGTTTCATCGTCGGCAAGACCGCCGCTACTCTCTGGGCGCCGTTTTTTCCGAAATTCGTCCTGCTCGAACCGGGCGACGCAGTACGGGGATTCATTGTGGTGATGGTCATCTGCGCCTTGGCCAGCACGCTAGCCATCCGTGTCGCCTTGCGTGTCGACCCGGCTACGGCCATCGGAGGCTAATGTGAAGGGCTTTGGAATTCACATCGAGGGTCTGCGCAAACGCTATGGCGAAGGCGATACTGCGGTCGATGCCCTGAAAGACGTCAATATGACCGTGGCACCGGGAGAGGTGGTGGGTCTGATTGGCCCGTCGGGTTCGGGAAAAAGTACCCTGCTGAAATGTCTGGGGGCCGTCATCGAACCAACCGCCGGCCGGATGACCCTGGGTGACGAGGTGATTTTCGAGGATGGCTGGAAAATTCCCGACCTCAGAGCCCTGCGCCGCGACCGGATTGGCTTTGTGTTTCAGGCGCCCTACCTGATTCCATTTCTGGACGTCACCGACAATGTGGCCTTGTTGCCGATGCTCGCCGGCAAGCCGAATGGCGAAGCGCGCAAGCGGGCGAATGAATTACTGGATGCGCTGGATGTCGGTCACCGTGCCAAGGCGAATCCCTCACAGCTCTCCGGTGGCGAGCAGCAACGTGTGGCGATTGCTCGCGCCTTGGCCAATCAACCGCCGGTGATTCTGGCAGATGAACCGACGGCACCACTGGATAGCGAACGGGCGCTCAGCGTTGTGCGCATTCTCAACGACATGGCCCAGCAGTTTCGTACTGCCATCATCGTGGTCACCCACGACGAGAAAATCATCCCCACTTTCAAACGCATCTATCACATTCGGGATGGCAAGACCTTTGAAGAGCAAGGACTCGGGGCTGCCTAGCCTGAAATCCGACAGCTCAGCTGTTCATCCATCCATTCATCAGGACACAGGACATGTTCTTTGTACTCATTTTCTTGATTCTGGCGGCGACAACGTCTTACCTGTTCCCGGAGTGGTCATGGGTCACAGTCTTGTTGGTGTCGTTCGGCTTTATGGCCGCGCTGCGGATACTGCTGGCAGTGACTTCTCGTACATCGAGTGCACCGAGGAACACGGAATAACTGAGCTCCAAGCCAGCCAAATGGGGCATCGGCTCCGAACTCAATACGCCCATGCCACTTCAATTCAGTTGCCGCCGATTGCCAAGCGAATTGCTGAAAACCCAAAGACGGTCGAGAACAAAAGCTTCGTGGCTTTTTGCATAGCGCCGGAACCCGAAAAGCGCTTTGCGAGGCGCGAAGCCGTGAGGGCGTAGAGCACATCGAACGCAAAACCAAGCCCAACCAGGATGGCGCCAAGCGTCAGATACTGCGCTGTCAGGTCGTACTGCGTGGAGATGAACTGCGGCAGCAACAGCGCACAAAACATCAACGCTTTCGGGTTGAACAAATTGGTCATCACCCCACTGCGAATGGCCTCCCAGCCCCTACCGGTGACATTGACCCCCTCCAATCCCTCTGTCTCGCCAGCTCGCAGCATCTTCCATGCAAGAACCAACAGGTATGCAGCGCCAAACCAACGAGCGACATCGAACAAAACGGGATGCGTGTGAAATAGCGCCGCCAAGCCAAGAGCGGATAGCGTGACATGGACTGTTCGTGAAATGGCCAATCCAACAGCGACCATCAAGCCGTTCCTTGGCCCTCTGAATGCCGATGTGGAGAGGACCAACGCCATGTCAGGCCCAGGCAGAAGATAGACAGCAGTCAGCGCGGCGACATATACCAGCATGTCAGGCAAGGCAATCATCGAAGTGCTCGTGAGGCTGTTAAGGAAGGAATATGGTCCCATGTGCAGCCTGAAATATTGCCGCTTTCTCTTCGTAAAAATCTATAAAATCTAGTGGATTCTTTCTTGAAATAGCCATCTACGACATGAACCCACTCATTAACCATCTTGACCAGACTGACTTGGCAATATTGCGGGAGCTGCAAGCCGACGGCCGGCTATCCAATGCCAAGCTATCCGAGAAACTGTCTCTGAGTGAAACTCCCTGCTGGCGACGGCTCAAACGCCTCGAGACCGATGGGTTCATTGAGGGCTACCAAGCCAACCTGAGCCGGAAGAAGCTTGGCTATGGCGTTGTGGCGTTTGTCCAGGTTACCTTGGGCAATCATGCCGGCGAAGCGCCGTTGCAATTTGAGAAGCTCGTGGCCTGCATGCCCGAGATTCTGTCTTGCCATAACGTCACCGGTGATTGCGACTACATGCTGCAAATCGTAGCCAGCGACTTGGATGCCTATGGTGTATTCGTTCGAGAGCAGCTACGCAGGTTGCCTGGAGTGACGTCGATTCGGTCGAACCTTTCCCTGCGAGAAGTGAAGTCCTCTACCGCATTACCGGTTTGAATGAGAAAAGGGTGTGGCGGCTGTTGGTCAGGAAGCAGACTAAGTAAGTCTCATACTTGAACGACAGCAACGGGTCGATTGGCGTCGCTCAGAACATTGAAATGAACTCTGTGTTGCCGGATAAAGGTAACACCGGTAACAGACGGCACAGGTTCATCCGCATACCGAAAAATTTCGACCGTATGCGGATAGAAAATATAAACAGGTTGGCTACACGCGGTTCCTTCCATCAAACCGCGAGGTCAATCATGCAAAGCCAATTCAGCCAGCGCCTGTTCACCAATTCCATCCCGCAGCGCGCTGACTGCCCGACACCCATCCTTTCCATGGAGGAGCTCCGACAGCTGGAATTCATTCGCCCAGCCAAATCGACCATGTCGTCGCTCTTTCCAAAGGAGGCTTTCGACCTGCGGGAGCAAGGAGAAGTCGACACCACAGAGGGATTCGAGACTTTGGCGGGCTACCTGCATGACCCGGAACGACGGATTGACGCAGCTATGTCACTTCTGAAGGTCAGGATAGACCGACTGCCACCGACCAATCGCTCGCTAAAGGTCTTTCGGGCCTGTGACAGTTCCTGTGGCGCGCAATACGGCGCCATCTTGCCGGGGGCCTATGTGACCGAGCTGAAAAGCCAGGCGTATGAGCATGGAAGGAGCTACCTGCAGCGCAGCTTCGAGATATTCTCGACCCACGTCTATCCCGATGAATTGCTGACGCTCGGCAACCCGCACGATTTCATCTATATCCCTCGGAGCCAGGGGATGGCCTATAACCGCTACACGACGGATGTTTATCGTCAAACCGGCAGCACCGACTAAGCACAAAAAAGCGGGCCCCAAAGGCCCGCTTAATGAATCATGCGCTCAATGCGTCGAGCACGTATTCCTCGTCACACACAGATGAGACGAACTCTGTCACCGTAATTTCCCGGACAGGTTGCCCGTCGGGAACACGCAGCCGGTCGCTGTCGGTCTCAAGAAACGCTCTGAGCATGAACATGTCCTCGGCTTGGTCGCGCCAATCCAAGTAGGGCGGCTCGGTTATCTGCAGGTTGAGGACCCTATCCAGGGCCTCCACCGGCAGCTGAAAATCAAACAGCATCGCTGAGCGTGCAGTGCCCCGATGGAACAAGACACGCAGACAAGCCGTCTCACGGGCCGTTTCCAGCATCTGGCGCACAGATGGCGCTTCAATATCAAGCAGCAAACGGCACTGAGCGTCCCCGAGTTGGAGTATCAGCACAAGTACTCGACGCCCTTTTGGCGAGACGAAACCTGTGATGACGTACTCCTCCATCGGCAACTCCTCCTGAGAGAGTTGCTTCCAGAAGCGCGGGCCGACGCCGACCAACAAGCCCGCCTGTTGCGATTCATCGGGGTAATGCAGGTCAAAAAAGCGTTTGAACGCGCGAAACGTGGCGGGCTGCAGCAATTCGCCGGCAAAGCTCTCGGTCCGAATCCGGGGGTTCTTCATACCAATCTCCAATGGTTGTCCTGGAAATTGGTATAGCGACCGCTCCCACGAAGGGGGGAAGCGCGCCCGCCTATCAGTCACTGAACACTTCAGACGGCCGCTCTCCGTCTGCCGGAAATTTTTTTCCGTATGCGGGCAAAAATATAAAACGCCTCGCTTTACTGGATTCCAACATTGAAATCCAAGGAGTGCCCCATGACCACCATCGTTTCTACCCAACTCGCGAACTGGCTCGACAATGCCCGTGAGCAGCTCATCCAGCGCCAATCTCGTAACCCCTTCCCAAGCCTCACCATCGAGCACACGACCTACTTGGGGAAACAGCTGTGCGAGGTTCTCGAATCACAAGGCGGCATTCGCACGCTTGAGGCTTTCCAGGCGCTGGAGTTGAAGCCGAACGCACAATTCAAGGCCGATGTCGCCCGCGCCACGGAACTCGCCGAGTTCATCCTGGCCGAGATGCTGACTGCGGTCGGCAATGCAGACGAACTACTGACCCCGACGGCTTGCCGTGTGGTTGGTGTGCCATTCAACGCACGCAGCATTCCGGACCGAGTCGAACTCAAGGAGTTGTGGCAATCCGTGTCCTGCAAGCGTTACCTGGCCCGTCATTGTTCCGGGGTGAGTCGTGTCTATTACAGCGACGGAGCGCATGGCTACCGTCTGCAAATCAACAAGGCCTACGTCATGGCCATGGAGTGGGCGTTGAGAAACATGTGAGCCGGTGCAAAAACGAAGGCCATCCACTGGACTTCGCAAGTCAGTGGCAGAAACTTCGGCCCCGCCCAGCATGCGCTCGGCGGGGCTTGGCTTTTTTCGATGGGGCGAAGTCGCCCTGTAAAAACTTTGGAATCTTTTTTGTTCGTGACTTGCTAGCGCGTCGCTATACGTGGAAAGGCCCGCCAATGCTGGCGGCCCTTGTTTGTGCTGACGCACAAAGGAGTCTTTTCATGAGATACGACCCGCTGGTTCTAACGAACCAGGCTGTAGCAATGCAGCGCATTGCCGACTATGTCCGCTCAGGACATGTCTTTTGGACCTCGGGCGAGGTCCCCATGGCCAGGGCGAGGGCCTTGGTGCACAAGTTCGACCGCCTTTATGGCATTGGCCGGACCCGCAACCAGCGGGCCACAGACAAGTCGCACGGGGTCGCTGGCGCGACCCTGATTCTCTACTGTCCGCATACGTCCGATGGATTACCGCATGCGGACAAGATTCGCTGGGTGCTGCTGGTCACTGCGGGCGACAGCCCGGCGCATACGGTAGAAAAGTTGCAGGATGCCCGGATTCGGGAGAGCCGGCTGCGGTGGGGAGACTACGAACTCCTGCAAATTGCCCGTCCCGGTCAGGTGAAGCCGGCCTGGAGCTGGCGCCTGCAGCAGCAGGCGTACGATGACTGGCGGCACCGAATCATCCATGCAATTAGGCACCAGAACCCGTTCGACTATGAATCGGCGCTGGACAGCCTTTATCGTCTCCCCGGTTTTTCCGGGGTTAGAGTGCAGGGCAAGAGGTTGCTGCACTTGTATGCCGCGGAGTGGGCCCGCCGCTTTGGAGAAAAGCCATCCGGGGGAAAACCTCTGCGTTATGTGCAACGCCTGAAAAATCAGGGCGTCCGCCTTTCCATCCTAGCCCGAGAAACAAAAACCGCTCCCGACGGGGGAGCGGCTGTGGCATGACGATGTTCAACCCAGTTGGCGTTGCTCATCTCTCGATTCCGGGGCGCCTGAACCGCCCTGGATTATCCTGAACACAGGACGGCACGGCATTGGTACGGGGGCTGGTTCAGCTGGCTGGACCACTTTGGTCTTTGATGCCGAGGTTTGCTGTACAGGCTGAAATACCCGACGCTTGCGACCATGGTGAATTTTCTCAACCATCGTGCCAGCCACTTCGTCCATTTTTTCCGCCAGCTTCTGTGTGCACAGATGGGAGTAGCGCAGCAGCATGCGAACGTCCCGGTGACCGGAGATGGCCTGCAAATCAATCATGGTGAATTGGCCGCTCTCGGCAAGACGGCTAATAGCCTCATGGCGCAGGTCATGAAAGTGAAAGTCTTGAACCTTCGATGCCGGTAAAACGCGACGGAAATAGGCAATCTTGAGCGCGTTAGCCGTAATCGGAAAAACCTTCTCACTATCACGTGGCATGGCGTTCAGGATGTCCATGGCTTTGGCCGAAAGCGGTACCGTGCGTGCTCGACCGTTTTTGGTCTTCGGAAGCAGTGCTGCCCGTCGCTCAAAGTCCACATTGTCCCAAGTCAGCGACAAAATTTCGCCGCGTCGCATCGCCGTAGCAAGGCCAAATTCAATCAGAGGCGCAATAAAGGGATTGGCATCTTGCCGAGCCGCTTTCAGAATTTCGGCCTCCTCACTGGGTTTCAAACGACGGTCACGCTCATTGAAATACTTGGGGCGACGCAGGCCATCGAACGGGTCCTCCGAAGGCTCAATCTTCCAGACATCGGCGGCATAACGCAGCACTTGGCGAATCAGGTCGACCTCCCGGTCGACGGTCGATGGGGCAACCTCAGTCAGGCGGTCAGTGATGTAATCCTGCAAGTCTTCAGTGCAAAGCGAGGCGAGGGGCTTATCAACAAACTCCTCCTCTCGTATCAAGCGACGCAAGCGTGTGAGCTCGACATCACTGCCCTTGTGACTCGGGCAGACCTCCTCCATGTAGCGCGCAATGAGTTGGGCTGCCGTGTGCTTCAAAGCAGCGCCATAATCCCGAAAGACCTTCAGGGCCCGCTTGGCCTCCAATTGCTTGAGTGTCTTTTCGGCTTCCTCATAGGTATCGAATGTGGCGCAAAACTTGGGAAAGCCCTTGTCCCGTGCCCGAACCTGCCAGGAGTTCTCGAGCTGTTCCAGTTTGACCTTGTGTCCATCCGCCTGCAGGCCGGCCGCGTATGTTTGCGCCTTGCCCAGCTCCGTACAGCGAAATTCCCGGTAGAAGTCGGATTTGCGGGAAACAGAGACCGCCCAGGGAGAGCGGTTTTCAATCGTGGCCATGTGAGCTCCAATTTGGTTATGGGAGCTCCGTGTAGGAAGGGGGTTTTATCTGCGCGCGGCACGCGGCAACAAAAGTGGCCGTTTTCGTGCCGCACCGCTGCCGCACAAAAGAAAATTAATGTGGCAGCGTTACGCAGGGGTCTGGCCTGCAGGGCTTGTAAACCATTGAATCAAAAACAAAAAAGGCCACACGACGGTGGCCTTTTCAGTATTTTTTTTGGTCGGAGTGACATGATTCGAACATGCGACCCCTGCGTCCCGAACGCAGTGCTCTACCGGGCTGAGC